>NZ_LGKO01000001.1 GCF_001306145.1 Thermanaerothrix daxensis | reverse complement strand
ACTGGCTCCATCACCCCCGCTTTTCCCGGGAGGGCAAAGCCCATCTCCTCATCTACCAAACCTTCCCGAACGTCCAGGCGGTCATCCACGCCCACCCTTTCCACGTCCTCCCCTTCTGCTCCCTCTCCCGCCCCATCCCGCCCGTCCTGGAGAACACCCAAAAGTTCGGTGTGATCAAGGTCATTCCCCCCGCCCCCGCCCACAGCCAGGAACTGGCTGAGAACATCGTGGCCGGCCTGCTCGGTCAGGAAGAGCGGATCCGCCAGCAGGCCGCGGCCGTCTTGATCCCTCAGCACGGGATCATCGTGGCCGCCAAAGATCTCTGGGCCGCCGTGGATGCCCTCGAACGCATTGATTGGAATGCCTGGTGCATCCTGGCCAGCCGCTGGCTGGCCTGAGCCCCACCCCGGAGAAGCCCCCATGTACCTCACCGTGACGGCTAACTCAGCCCTAGATCGGGTCTACTTCATTGACTCCTTCTCCCCCGGCACCCGCATGCTGGCTTCCCGATGCGTCGAAAGCGTGGGCGGTAAGGGGTTTGACGCGTCGGTGGCCCTGCGCGCCCTCAACCTGCCGACCACCGCCCTGGGATTCGTCGCCGGTCAGAACGGTCAGACCCTGGTGCGCCTCCTGGAACGGTACGCCATCACCCATGACCTGGTATGGGTCGAGGGCGAAACACGGGTCGCCCTGGTGATCGTCGAGCAGGCCCATCAGCGGCACAGCCACATCATCGCCGGAGGCTATGCGGTCCCACCCTCCGCCCAGGCCGACCTCATTCAGCGCTTCACCGCACACCTCCCACATGCGCAGTGGGTCATTCTGGCCGGTTCGCTGCCGCAGGGTGTAGCGGGGGATTTTTATGCCCGCCTGATCACGCTCGCTCACCGCGCCGAGATCCCGGTGCTCGTTGACTGCCCGGGAGAGCCGGCCCTCCACGCCGCCGCGGCTCGCCCCACCATCCTCAAGATGAACGCGCAGGAGTTCCATCAAACTTTCGGGGTAAGCCCCGCCTCGTCAACCGCATTGGCCCAACAGGCCCTTGAAATTCGCCGCTCGTTCGGGCTACCCGCCCTGGTGATCACCTGCGGCGAAGAGGGGATGATCGCCAGCACCGATGCGGGTACGTTTCATGCCCTCCCGCCCCGGCAGCCGGTAGTCAACGCCGCCGGTGCAGGGGATGCCACCTCGGCAGCGCTGGCCTGGCGCCTCTCCCTGGGTGACCCCTGGCCGGAAGCGCTCAGGTGGGCCGCTGCCACCGGCGCCGCTACCGTGCTGACCGAAGGTACCGCCGATTGTCACTT
>NZ_LGKO01000003.1 GCF_001306145.1 Thermanaerothrix daxensis | reverse complement strand
GAGTTAGCGTGGGGGTGGGGGAGGGTGTGGAGGTGGCGAGGGTGCAGGCCAGAAGGGCCCCCAGCGCCGCACCCAGCCCCAGCAGGGTGCGCACGCGGGGCAGTCGCCGCGGCACACGGAGCATCGGGCGTAACTTGACCATGGGCACCTCCGTAACGTTGGGCGCGCGGTTGCGCGGCCCGGAGGGCGGGGAGGTGGGCGAAGGCGGCCAGGCCGCTTTGCCCTCATTATAATAGGGGAAGAGGGCAAATTTCACCCTGCCCAACCGCTTGCCAATTTCACGGCCGGGCTTAAAATTTAAGGTGCATCACTCTCCATTTCAACCTTTCTCTCCGCCCGAAACGGCAAACCCATCGCGAGATGGGGGCGCAAAGTCATGGACCTGCGGGCGCCCGCAGGCCGCCAGACTGCCGAAGGCGACACCCTCGGCAGTTTTGTTTTTCCCATCCATTTCTCAAAAAGGAGGTGTCGTGATGAGACGTTCGTTGCTTTACGTAGTATTGATGCTGGCCCTGGCGCTCAGCAGTCTGGGCACGATGGGCGCCAGCGACAACCGCACCCTCGGGATCAACGTCCTGCTCAAGGGCGAGGTGACCGATGCGGTGCTGGCCGACCTGGGGCAGTACGGCAAGGTGCGCGATGTGATCTACGAGATCCATGCGGTGACCCTGCAGGCCCGTGCCCGCGACCTGGAGACCATCCGCGCCCTGCCCTACGTGGCCGCGGCCAACCCGGATGCCGAGCGCACCGGCGCGCCGATTGATACCGTGGCCGTGGAGGATTTTACCGATGGCCTGAGCACCTGGAACCTGGATGCCATCAATGTGACCGACATTGGCTTCAACAATCGCCAGGTGGCTTATGACGGCACGGGCGTGTACGTGGCCGTGCTGGATACCGGCCTGCTGGATTCGTGGCGGCAGTACTTCCCGCAGGAGCGCATCGCCACCCAGTACGCCATTTCCTTCGGTGGGGGTGGGGGTGAGCAGGGGTACGTCTCCAGCCAGCCCAACAAGTGGGAGCACGACCAAAATTCGCACGGTACCCACGTGACCTCGACCATCATCGGCTACAGCCTGCGCGGCACGCCCATCAACGGGGTGGCTCCCAAGGCCACCATCATCCCGGTCAAGGTGCTCAATCAGAACGGCTCGGGGTGGTCCTCGGTGGTGGCGCGCGGCATCGTTTACGTGGCGGATTTGAAGGCCGGCCCGCTCAAGGACTACCCGGTGGTGATCAACATGTCGCTGGGCGGCCCGGAACTGGATGCGGTGGAAAAGGCGGCCATTGATTACGCCATCTCCCAGGGGGTGATCCTCGTGGCTTCGGCGGGCAATTCCGGCGCGGCGGGCATGGGCTACCCCGGCGCCTATGAACCGGTCATCTCGGTGGCGGCCTCCGGCTGGGTTGGGGAATGGACACCGCTGGGCAACCGCGCTTGGTGGTATAACCGGAACGTCCCCGATCCGACCAACCCGGCTGATTTCTACATCACCGATTTCTCCAGCCGCGAACTGCCGGGCCAGGACCTGGATGTGGCCGCGCCCGGCTCGTGGGTGGTGGGGCCGTACCAACTGCAGAGCGGCAAGACCTCGTACTACTTCCTCGGCGGCACGAGCATGGCCAGCCCGCACGTGGCCGGCATTGTGGCGCTGATGGCGCAGAAGTACAATAATCTGACCCCTGCCCAGACGGAAAGCATCCTGGAGAGTACGGCGATTTACCTCGCTCCCGGCTGCCGCAATATTTATACCCCCTACGGCACCACTGAGGAGGTGTGCTGGGATGAGTATGCCACCGGTGCCGGCCTGGCGACGGCCGATGCGGCTCTGGCGGCAACGCCCTGATCTGACAACTGCGGCGTGAACGGCAGTGGCTGGCCCGTCGGGAAGCCCCCGGCGGGTCAGTTGCTTTAAATACCGGGCGGGGCAAGGTGGTGGGCGGTTTCCAACAAAATATCAATCTGACGTTAATAAAATTCTTGCAATCTTGGGGTATGGTATAGGACGAAGCACTTATGCCACATGGATCCTAAACCACAAGAAAGGAGAATCACCTATGGGAAAGGTTATTGGTATTGATCTGGGTACCACCAACAGCGTGGTCGCTGTGATGGAGGGAGGCGAGCCGGTGGTGATCACCACGGCCGAAGGGTCGCGCCTGTGTCCTTCGGTGGTGGCGTTCACCAAGACGGGCGAACGCCTGGTCGGCATTCCGGCCAAGCGCCAGGCCATCATCAACCCCGAAAACACCGTTTACTCCATCAAGCGCTTCATGGGCCGCCGCTTTGAAGAGGTGGAGCAGGAGCGCAAGATGGTGCCGTATCAGGTGGTGCGCGGGCCGGCCGGCGATGCGCGCGTGCGCATTCCCGTCACCGGGCGCGAGTACACACCGCAGGAAATCTCGGCCATGATCCTGGCCAAACTGAAGGCGGATGCCGAGGCGTACTTGGGCGAGCCGGTGACGCAGGCAGTTATCACCGTCCCGGCCTACTTCAACGACAGCCAGCGCCAGGCGACCAAAGATGCGGGGAAGATCGCCGGGCTGGAGGTCCTGCGCATCATCAACGAGCCGACCGCGGCCGCGCTGGCCTACGGTCTGGATAAGAAGAAAAACGAGAAAATCCTGGTCTGGGACCTGGGTGGCGGCACGTTTGATGTCTCCATCCTGGAGGTGGGTGAAGGCGTCTTTGAGGTCAAATCCACCAGTGGCGATACGCACCTGGGCGGCGACGACTGGGACCAGCGCATCGTCAACTGGGCGGTGGAAGAGTTCATGAAGGAGCACGGGATTGACCTGCGCCAGGACCGCCAGGCCCTGCAGCGCCTGCGCGAGGCAGCGGAGAAGGCCAAGATCGAACTTTCCAGCATGATGGAGACGGAGATCAACCTGCCCTTCATCACCGCCGATGCCAGCGGGCCCAAGCACCTGCAACTGCGCCTGACCCGCGCCCGCTTTGAGCAGATGACCAAAGACCTGCTCGAGCGCTGCATCGGGCCGTTTGAGAACGCCCTGCGGGATGCCAACCTGCGCCCCGACCAGTTGGATGAGGTCATCTTGGTGGGTGGCGCCACCCGCATGCCGATGGTGCAGGACCTGGTGCGCCGCCTGACCGGCAAAGAACCCAACAAGAGCGTTAACCCGGATGAGGTGGTGGCCATCGGGGCGGCCATTCAGGCCGGCGTGCTCTCCGGCCAGGTCAAGGACATCCTGCTGCTGGATGTGACGCCGCTCTCGCTGGGTGTGGAGACGCTGGGCGGTGTGATGACGGTGATCATCGAGCGCAACACCACCATCCCGGTGCGCCGCTCGCAGATCTTCTCCACGGCAGAAGACAACCAGACCGCGGTGGACATCCACGTCCTGCAGGGTGAGCGCCCCATGGCGGCGGATAACATCAGCCTGGGCCGCTTCCGCCTGGATGGCATCCCACCTGCACCGCGCGGTGTGCCGCAGATTGAGGTGACCTTCGACATTGATGCCAACGGCATCCTCAACGTCTCGGCGCGCGATAAGGCGACCGGGCGCGAGCAGAAGGTGACCATCACCGCGACGACCAACCTCTCCAAGGAGGAGATCAACCGCCTGATCGAAGAGGCGCGCAAGCACGAAGCCGAAGACCGGCGTCGCCGCGAACTGGCGGAGGCGCGCAACATTGCCGACAATGCCGTGTACCAGGTCGAGAAGACCCTGCGCGAGCGAGGTGAAGCCATTCCGGCCGACCTGCGCCGTGAGGCCGAAGAGCGCGTCAACGACCTGCGCCAGGCCATGAACGGCGATGACATCCAGCGCATCCGCAACCTGACCGAGCAGGTCAACCAGATTTACGGGCGCCTGCTGCAGGTGACGCCGCAGACGGCAACCAGCGGCGATGGTCAGACGCGGCAAACCACCCCTGAAGGGGATGTTGTCGAAGGCGAATTCCGCGAGGCCTGAGCCTCCTTCTCTCCCCCACAGCGACCCCCACCGCCCTCTTTGCCAGGGCGGTGGGTCGTTTTTTGAGGACAGAGGTAAGAAGTGAACGACTTGGGGGCTGGGGTGGGGTGGCGCCCCGCCGGGGCCGCCGCGGGCGGTCTAGCCGGCGTGCACCAGGGTGCCGCGGATCTCGCCCAGCAGGGAGAGGCGCAGGGCCTCCGGGTCCCACAGGTTGAGCACCAGGATGGGCAGTTTGTTTTCCATGCACAGGCTGATGGCGGTGCTGTCCATCACTTCCAGGCGGCGGTTGAGCGTTTCGATGTAGGTCAGGCGGTCGAACTTGACCGCGTTGGGGTTGCGTTTGGGGTCGCTGTCGTAGACGCCGTCCACCTTGGTGGCTTTGATCAGCACATCGGCGTTGATTTCCATGGCGCGCAGGGCGGCGGCGGTATCGGTGGAGAAGTAGGGGTTGCCGGTGCCCCCGCCGAAGATGACCACGCGCCCTTTTTCGAGGTGGCGGATGGCGCGGCGGCGGATGTAGGGTTCGGCGACGGCGTGCATTTCGATGGCCGACTGCACGCGCACCACCACCCCCAGGCGCTCCAGCGCATCCATCAGGGCCAGGGCGTTCATCACCGTGGCCAGCATGCCCATGTAATCGGCGGTGGCGCGATCCATGCCGGCTTCCAGGCCCACGCGCCCGCGCCACAGGTTGCCCGCCCCGATGACGATGGCCACATCCACGCCCATCTCGCGCACCTCGCGGATGCGCTGGGCAATATCATCGGCGGCTTTGGGGTCAATGCCATATTCCTGCGGCCCGGCCAGGGCCTCGCCGCTCAGTTTGAGCAGAATACGGCGGTACTTGAGTTCGCTCATTGTTTCAATCACCTCCACACGTTAGAGAAAGAGGCCAACCCGTTCAGGTTGGCCTCTTTCAAATGGCGGGTTACGCCGTTTCGGTCGTTTCTCCGAGTGCCCAACGTACGAAGCGCCGGATGACAATGTTTTCACCCAGGGCCACGCGCACGTCGTTGAGCAGGTCCTGAATGGTCAGGCTCTCGTCACGGATGTAGCGCTGGCGCAGCAGTACGGTCTCGTCTTTGAATTTGGTCAGCGCACCCTCGACAATGCGGGGGATGATGTGCTCGGGCTTGCCTTCTTCGCGCGCCTTGGCGGCGGCAATTTGGGCCTCGTGATCGAGCACTTCCTGGGGAATATCCTCCTCGCGGATGTAGAGGGGGGCGCTGGCGGCGATTTGGAGCGCCAGTTCATGGGCGAAGTGGCGGAATTTCTCGCTCTTGCCGACGAAGTCGGTCTCGCAGTTGACTTCCACCATCACGCCCACGCGCCCGTTGCCGTGGGAGTACAGTTCAATCACGCCCTCAGAGGCTTTGCGATCGGCGCGCTTGGCCGCCGAAGCAAGCCCCTTCTCGCGCAGGATGTCCACCGCTTTTTTGAAGTCGCCATCGGCCTGCTCCAGGGCCTTGCGGCAATCCAGGATGCCGGCGTTGGTCGCCTCGCGGAGTTGCTTAATCATCTCGGTGGTAATGGTTGCCATACGTTCTTGTCCTCTCAGCCAGAAATTTACGCTTGATTGCCAGGGTCAGGATCAGGCCTCTTCTTCATCCTCGGCCTCGATCTCCTCAATCTCTTCGAGTTCTTCCTCAAGGTCCTCGTCCTCGATGACCTTGCGGACGGGGCGGCTCAGTTTGGCCAGGGTGGCCTCGCCGAGCAGGTCCTCATCGGTGACCTCTTCTTCCTCAATTACCGAGTAGCGCGCGGCGGGGGTGAGCAGAATTTCGGGCTGTGCCTCTTCTTCAACCGCCTCTTCCTTGCGCAGGGCTTTGCCCTCGAGCACGGCATCGGCGATCTTACCGACCAGCAGTTTGATGGCGCGGATGGCATCGTCGTTGGAGGGGATGACGTAGTCCACGCCGCGCGGATCGCAGTTGGTATCCACCAGCGCGATCACCGGGATGTTCTTGAGGTTGGCCTCGTGCACCGCAGTGGCCTCACGGCAGACATCCACCACGAAAAGCAGGTCGGGAAGGCGCTTGAGGGTGCGCAGACCGCTGAGGCGTTTTTCCAAACGCACGATTTCGCGCTCGATGAGCAGGCGCTCTTTCTTGGTGCGGGCCTGCAGTTCGCCGCTATCGCGCATCTTTTCCAGGCGGTCCAGTTCGAGGATGCGCTGGTAGATGGTGATCCAGTTGGTCAGGGTGCCGCCCAGCCAGCGCTCGGTGACGTAAGGCATGCCGCAGCGCTGGGCCTCTTCGCGGATGGTATCTTGGGCCTGGCGCTTGGTGCCGACGAAGAGGACGATGCCGCCCTTGGCGACCGTTTCCACCACGACCTTGTAGGCTTCGTTGAGGGCCTTGACGGTTTGCTGGAGGTCAATGATGTGGATGCCGTTGCGCTCGGTGAAGATGTACGGGCGCATTGCCGGGTGCCACTTGTTGGTGCGATGGCCGAAATGGACACCGCTTTCGAGGAGGGCTTTCATGGAGATGACACTAGCCATTTACAGAAACTCCTTTCGTTTGGCGTTATTTCCTCCGCGGCTTCTTCCCGTCCCCCAACCCCGCTGGGGCACGCCAGGGACGGTCCGACCGCGTGAGAGATGGATGGCTACCCTGGGCGGATAGCCGTCCAAGTATAACACAGGTTTTTGCAAATCGTCCAGTTTAAAAAACGGAAAACGGCCGGGGTTCAGAACAGCAAGCGGGTCACGCTCCAGCCCAGGATGCCGGCCCAAAGAATGTAATAAAGCATGGGGATCAGGGTCAGGCGGATGATGGCGCCTTCTTTGCCGCTCAGCCCCACCAGTGAGGCTGCCGCCACCACGTTCAGCACACAGACCATGTTACCGGCGTTGGCGCCGAGAGCCTGCAGGGCCAGGATGATCAGCGCCGGCACATTGACTTCAGCGGCCACGCTCACCTGGAAGAGCGAGAACATCATGTTGCTGAAGGTGGCGCTGCCTGCCAGAAAGGAGCCCAAACTGCCAATGGCAGGGGCGGCCAGCGGCCAGGCAGTCCCCATCAGCCGGGCCGCCTGGTAGGCCAGTTCGACCGGCATGCTTTCCAGCCCCAGCGCATTGACGCCGGAATTGATGAAGATGCGCACCATGGGCAGCGCGGCTCCCAGGGCAATTGCACTGCCGACCAGGCGCCGGGCGGCAGCGCCGAACAACTGGCCCCAAGTTGCCGCGGGCAGGCGAAAGAGCGCGAATGAGAGCACCGCCGTGGCCACAAACATGGTGCCCGGCAGGTACAGGAGTTCGAGAGAGGTGCTGATGGGGGTGCCCAGTAGATTGTTGAAGTGCAGGGCCTGGCTCTGAAGGAAGGACTTGAACGGCAAGGCAGGCAAACGGGTGAGAACCAGGAGCAGGGTCAAGAAGAGGTAGGGCAGCCAGGCCTTGAGCAGTGAGTGAGAGGAGGGCAAGGTGGTCGGAGGGGAGACGTGCTTGGGAAACTGCCAGGTGGTTTTGGGGAGCAGGAAGCCGCGCTGTGCGGCGGGAATGACGATGAGCATCCCGAACAGCCCGCCGAGCAGGGAAGGAAATTCCGGGCCCAGCCAGTGGGCCACCAGGAAGGCGGGGAGCAGAAAACTGGCCCCGGCAAAGAGGGCAAATCGCCACATGGCCAGCCCCTCCTTCCAGGAGCGGTTGGGGCCGAAAAAGCGTGTCAGCAGCAGCACCTGGATGAGAGGGATGAACAAACCCACGCCGAGGTCCATCTGGATTGCGTATTCGCCCACTCGCTGGATGATCTCGGCTGATGAGGCGTTGGGCAGCGCTTGGGCCACCACGGGCGCCAGTTGTTCCCCCACCTGCAGGCCGCGCCCCATGCCGATGAGCAGGGGGGTTCCCAGAGCGCCGAAGGTGACCGGGCTGCTGTTGGCGGTGAGGGCCAGCACGACCGCCGCCAGGGGCGGAAAGCCCAGGGCCACCATCAGCGGTGCCGTGATGGCGGCCGGGGTGCCGAAACCGGCGGCCCCCTCGATGAAAGCGCCGAACAGCCAGGCGACGATGATGGCCTGCACGCGCTGATCGGGGGAGATGGCAAAGAACATTGCCCGGATGCGTTCCACGGCTCCGGCAGCGGTCAGCGTGTTCAGCAGGAGTACGGCGCCGAAGAGGATCCATAAGATTGAGATGGAGATGATCAGGCCTTCGAGGGCAGAGGCGGCGATGTAAAGTGCGGGCATGCGCCAGATGGCGAAGGCGGTGAGTGCGGTGAGCCCCAGACTCAGCGGCAGAGCGCGCTGTGCCGGCAGGCGCAAGACCACCAGCAGAATCAGAATGGCTAAAATGGGGGTCAGTGCGGTCAGAAGATAAATGGCGTTCATGATGTCGCTATTTTACCAGGGTGGAGGTGAGCGTTCCCGGTGAGGGATAAGGTTGGGGGGTGGAAAAGGGCTTTGCTTTATTCTTGTAAAATGGAATGAAGATCACGATGCGAGGTGCCTGTGCTCTATCTACTGCCTTTCTCTTCCCCCGAGGCTCTGCGCCTGGAACTCAGCGGTGGCAAAGGCGCGAATCTGGCCCGCCTGAGCCAGGCGGGTTTGCCCGTTCCGCCGGGGGTCATCCTGAGCACCGGGGCATACCGCGAATTCGTGCGCCTCAACCGCCTGGAGGAGGTGCTGAAGCCGGCCCTGCAGGCCGAAGCTGCTACGCCTCCCGAAGCCCTGGAGGCGCTCTCGGCGACGATTCGTCAGGCCTTCCAGGCGGCTCTGCTTCCGCCGGCAGTGGCTGAGGCCATCCTGGCCTGGTATCGGCAGGCCGGGCAGCCCACCCTGGCAGTGCGCTCTTCGGCGACCACGGAGGACCTGCCGGGGCTTTCGTTTGCCGGTCAGCAGGATACCTTTCTCAACGTAGTGGGGGAAGAGGCCCTGCTCAAGGCCGTGGTGGGATGCTGGGCCAGTCTGTGGACGGCCCGTGCGATGGGTTATCGTCTCTACCACGGCATTCCTCAGCATGATCTGGCGCTGGCCGTGGTCCTGCAAGAAATGGTCCCTAGCCAGGTGGCGGGGGTAATGTTCACGGCCAACCCGCTCACAGGAGAGCGCCGGGAGGTGGTGATCAATGCGGCGTTTGGGCTGGGCGAGGCGCTGGTCTCGGGGCGGGTGGAGCCGGATGAATATCGCGTGCGCATGGCGCCCCCGCAGGTGGTGGGCCGGCAGTTAGGACGGAAGGCGCCCCTGACCGCCGATAAGACGGAGAGCGCGGTGCCGGGTGCTCCGGTGCAGGCCCTGCCGGATGCAGATATCCTGGCCCTGGCGCAACTCGGCAAGCAGATTGAGGCACTCTACCGCTTCCCTCAGGACATCGAGTGGGCCTGGGTTGAGGGCACGTTCTACATCCTCCAGTCGCGCCCGATCACAGCCCTGTACCCCCTGCCGGAAGGACTGCCGGAACAGCCGTTGCAGGTGCTCTTTTCGCTGGGGGCGGTGCAGGGGATGTTGGACCCCATCACGCCGCTGGGGCGCGAGTTCATCCTGCAATTGCTGATCGCCGGGGGGCGCTTGCTGGGTTACCGACTCACACCGGCCACCCAGCGCGCGGTGTGGGTGGCCGGAGAGCGCCTGTGGCCCAACCTGACCCCGCTTCTGCACACACGGATCGGCAGGCGCGTGGTGCCGGTAATGCTGGGGCTGGTAGAGCCCTCCGCCCGGCGGGTGGTGCTGGATCTGCTGGAAGATGCGCGCATTGGGTGGAATGCGCCGCTGCGCTTTTCCACCCGCCTGCGCCTGGTGCGCTTGGCCCTGCCGTTATTGGGGCACATCTTGCTGAATCTGATCGCGCCGGAACGACGCCGGGAGGCCGTCCTGGCGCGCTTTGAAGGGCTGCTTGCCGGGCTGGAAGCCGAACTGGCGCGCCTGCCCCAACCGCCTCTGGCGCGCTTGGCGGCGCTGGTGGAGGGGTTTCTGCGCGTTTTCCGCCGGCTGCCGGGGGAGGCGCGCCGGCTTGTTGCGGTGGTGGCAACCGGAATCGGCAGTTTGAACCTGCTGCGCGGGCTGGTTGCGTGCATTCCCGAGGGAACATTGGGACGCCCCCGCTCGGCCTGGGATGAGGACGTGCTCATGCTGACCCGCGCGCTGCCGCATAACCCCACCACCCTCATGGACCTGAGTCTGTGGGAGGTGGCCCAGGCACTGCGCCAAAATCCGGCGGCGCGTGCAGAGATTGAGCGCCAGACTCCCGCGGCGCTGGTGGCGGCATACCAGGCCAGCCACCTGCATGCCGAGACCCGGCAACGGGTTGGGGAGTTTCTGGCGCGCTACGGGCGGCGTGGTTGGGCTGAGTTTGACCTGGGGCGGCCGCGCTGGAATGAGGATCCCACTTACGTGTTTGAGGTGCTTAAAACCTATTTGAGCCTGCCGGAAGGAGCGCTCTCGCCTGCCCAAACCTTTGCACAGGGCGAGGTGCTGGCTCAGCAGGCCCTCGCGCGTCTGGAAGCCGGAATACGCCTCACCCCAGGGGGATGGCTGAAGGTGCATCTTGTGCGCTTCCTGGCGCGCCGCGTGCGTGCCCTGATGGGCATGCGCGAGTACCCCAAGTTCTTTATGGTGCGGGCGATGGGGGCCTTCCGTGAGGTCTTCCTTGCCGTGGGTCAGGCGCTTTGCGCTCAGGGGTATCTGGAGCAGGCGGATGATGGGGTGTTCCTCACCCTGGAGGAATTGCGCGAGTTCGCCCGGCGGCCAGAAGATCCAACCTGGGGGGAACGGATTCGCCAGCGTCGGGAGGCCTTTGAGCGTGAGCGGCGTCGCCGTCAGGTGCCGCGCCTCTTGCTCAGCGATGGGCGCGCCTTCTACGCGGGCATGGATCAAGCAGAAGAGGGCACACCCACCCTGTGGGGCAGTCCGGTCTCGCCGGGGATGGCTGAGGGCCGAGTGCGGGTGGTGCTGGACCCCCGCACAGCGGGCTTGCAGCCGGGCGAAATTTTGGTGTGCCCGGGTACCGATCCGAGTTGGACGCCGCTCTTCCTTTCGGCAGGTGGGCTGATCATGGAAGTGGGCGGCATGATGACCCACGGGGCGGTAGTGGCGCGGGAGTACGGCCTGCCGGCGGTGGTGGGTGTGGATCGGGCCACCCAACGCCTGCGCACCGGCCAGCGGGTGCGGCTCAACGGCTCGACCGGGCGGATTGATCTTCTGCCGGAAGAGGGCGAGCCGGCGTCCTGAACTTCGGGCCGGGTTTTTCGGTGGCGGGAGATCACGCAGGCGTAGATTCTCGCCTTGCGCGGGTTGCTCATTAATTTGATTTATGTAAAATGATAGATAATCTTAATATTTTTCCAGGGAGGGGAGTGCTATGAACCAGAGCATGCTGTGGGTGGACCTTTCAAAGCAGGAGATTCAGAGCCGGCCGATCCCCATCGAATGGGTCAATGATTACGTGGGTGGGGAAGGCGTGGCGGCGCGTTTGTTCTGGGACTTGATGGTGCCGGAGGCCGAGGGCACCGACCCGCGCCAGCCCATGATCTTTGCCGCGGGTCCGCTGAGCGGTACCCTGGCGCCGTGCAGTGGCCGCACGTGTGTGGTCTTCCGCTCGCCGGCAACCCGGACAATCGGCGTGAGCAATGCAGGGGGTGATTTCTCCATGGCCATGCGTCGCGCCGGCTGGGATCTCATCACCATTGTGGGCAAGGCCGATCATCCGGTATATTTGTTCATTGATGATGACCGGGTCGAGATTCGAGACGCTGGCGATCTGTGGGGGAAGACCGTCAGCCAGACCGAGGACCTTCTCAAAGAACGCCTGGGCCTGAACGGGGTGGAAATTGCCTCCATCGGGCCGGCGGGTGAGCATGGGGTGATGTTTGCCAGCATTATGACCGACAAGTACCGTGCGTTTGGACGCGGCGGAGCCGGGGCAGTCATGGGGGCCAAGAACCTGAAAGCAATCGTAATTCACGGCACTCACAAGATCCCCGTGGCTGACCCCGAAGCATTTAAGCAGGCTGCCCTGGCCGCCCGCGAGGAACTGTTTAGCGAGGCGTTCGTTCGCGATGAACTGCATCCCTACGGCACACCTTCGTTCTATGATGCCATCAACGCACTGGGCATTCTGCCGACCAAGAACTGGCAGTACACTACCTTCCCCGATTCGGTGGGCAAATTAACCTACCAGGCCTACCATGAGCAATTGGAGGTCAAATCCAAAGCTTGCTTCAACTGCGCGATTGCTTGTGGCCGCTACACGCGCATCAAGGAAGGTCCCTTTGCCGGGATGGAGGGAGGCGGCCCTGAATATGAGACGCTGGCGGCATTTGGCAGCAAATTGCTGGTTACCGATCTGAATGCCATCGTTGCGGCCAACCACCTGAGCAACGATTTTGGCCTGGATGTCATTTCCACCGGGCAGGTGCTGGCCACCGCCATGGAATGGTACGAGAAGGGCATCCTGACCCCTGCTATGACCGAGGGGGTGAAACTGGAGTGGGGCAACGGCGAGGCTGTAGTGGAGATGGTCAAGCGCATTGCCTACCGCCAGGGCATCGGCGATCTGCTGGCCCAGGGCGTCAAACGGGCTGCCGAGCAATTGGGCGGCGAAGCGGCGGAAGCCGCCATGCATGTCAAGGGGCTGGAAATGCCGTCAGATGGTGTGCATGCCAGCAAGGGCGAGGCCGTGGTGCACGCAACCGCTGCACGCGGTGCAGATCACCTGCGCCCATATGCCTCGGCTATTGACGCATTTGGGTACCGTGATGAGGACCTGGGCATTGTGGGAGAAATTGATTACCTGGAAGATGGTAATAAGTGGTGGATCAAGCCATTCCAGGAACTTTCCATGGCCACCAACATGCTGGGGGTGTGCTTGTTTGCCTCCATCACGCTGGCGATTAAGGCCTCGACATGGGCGAAGTTGCTTTCCCTGGCCTGGGGCAAGGAGGTG
The DNA here is from genome assembly GCF_001306145.1 of Thermanaerothrix daxensis. GTDB lineage: Bacteria > Chloroflexota > Anaerolineae > Anaerolineales > Anaerolineaceae > Thermanaerothrix > Thermanaerothrix daxensis. The sequence goes on along the minus strand of NZ_LGKO01000003.1, from coordinate 103,269 downwards.
AGCAAATCGGATTTGCTGCTGGCGGCCGAACGTGTGATCAACCTGGAGCGGATGATCAACGCCCGCCTGGGCTTCGACCGTAAGGACGATACCCTGCCCAAGCGTTTCCTGAGCGAACCCGCGCCAGATGGCCGCGGCGCCGGGCAGGTGGTGGATCTCAAGAAGGCGCTGGATAGCTACTTTGAGGCGATGGGCTGGGATTTGCAGACCGGTCTGCCGACACCCGAAAAACTGCACAGCCTGGGGCTGGATTTCGTGATCGCGCATTAGACGGGCGCATGCCCATCCACTTGGGCAATCCGCAAAATCTCGGAGGGGGCGTTCCCACCCTGTTTATGGGGTGGGAACGCTTATTCCTTCTCAAGGCGCCGGAGTGAGTTCAGGTGCGCGGTTTTATCGCCTGCCAGCACCACCCCGACCCCAATTGCCAGCAAGAGAACGGTGCAGGCGAGCAGGGTGGCGTTGATGGTCATTGAGGGCAGAAAAACCCAAATGGAGGCGTTCATCGCGGCGTGAAAGAGCATCGTTGCCAGCACAGATCCCTGGGTGCGGTTGTAAATCCAAGTGAATAATATGGAGACCAGGATGAACTCCAGGGAGAGGGCGAGAAAAAGCAGGGGGTCTTGGGTCATAAATTTTCCCGGGATGAAGACCAGAGGTAAGTGCCACAGCCACCACAGCACTCCGACCACCAGGCTGGCGCCGAGGGGAGAAAACCGCCTTTGCAAGCGTGGCAGGGCGTAGCCGCGCCAGCCCAATTCCTCCTGGAAGGGGCCGGCGGTGAAGAGGATGACCAGGAAACCGATCAGAGCGTAAGGCGGATTGGAAAGGATGGAGCGATCAAGAGGCGTAGCCCCCATCAGGATGCTGCCCAGAACCCCACCCCCAAAGATTAGCAGGGGGAGCAAAAGCGTGGGCAGGAGCCAGATGGCATTAAAGCGCAGGTGAAGGGAGTCGCGCAACCACCTGAGAGTTTCTTTCCGGCCGCCAAAGGTCAGCCTCAGCGCAAGAGCGGCGATTAGGGGGCCGAACGCGGCGGGGTTGAACGGGCCGGAGAGGAATTGGAGGAGAGCAGGGGGCAGGGGCACGCCCCAGGCGGCCACGGCTTCGGGAATCCAGAACCCCCATGAGAGGGCATAAGCCAGACCAAAAAACCAAAATAGAGGTGGACGAGTTTTCATTTTGGGATCCTCGCGGTTGGCTGGGCAGATGGCGTGGCATGGGAGGATGAGAAAAAGGGAACCGCCTCAGGGGGAATTGGGCGGGGACGGTGCACCAAGCGAGGGTAAACAGCGTAGCGCGAGCCGTTTTTTCTGCGTCCTGTCCTGCCACACAGGGATGGGGGGTTCGCCGGGGCGCCGATCTGGAAGATGAAGGGGTGAGGCCGGTGCAAGATGCTCATTCGGCATCTCCGGGACCCCCTGAGTTAAGATGATCATACCTTAAAAAAGCGTTTTCCCGATTGACTTTGGCCGATCAATTTGCTATACTGTCTTTAGCAAACGTTTGCGCAAAGGTTTGCGCAATCCTTTTCGGAGCCGTGCCTTATGCCCACCATTCGTGAAGTGGCCGCGCGTGCCGGCGTTTCCCCGACCACCGTTTCTCACGTGATCAACAACACCCGCTTCGTCTCGCCCGAAGCGCGTGAGCGTGTTCTGCAAGCCATGGAGGAATTGGGTTACCGGCCCAATGTCCTGGCGCGCTCGCTGCGCCGCGGCGAAACGCGCACTTTGGGGCTCATCCTGCCCGACAGCGCAAACCCCTTCTTCGCCGAGATCGCTCGTGCCATCGAGGATGCGGCTTTTCACGAGGGCTACAATGTGATCCTTGGCAACAGCGAGAACGAACTGGAAAAAGAGCGCCTATATGTGGACGTGCTGATCACCAAGCAGGTGGATGGGCTGATTTTTGTGGCCGCAGGCGACCGTAGCCAGTCCCTGGAAGACCTGGTGGGCCGCGGCGTGCCCGTGGTGGTTGTGGACCGGCAGCTCATCGCCCTGGAGGTGGATACGGTGCTTGCCGATAACCTGCAGGGCGGTCTGCTGGCCACCCGCCACCTGATCCGTCTGGGGCATCGCCGGCTTGGGTGCATCACCGGTCCTTCTCACCTCACCCCCAGCGCCCAGCGGGTGATCGGCTACCGGCAGGCGCTGGTGGAGGCGGGGCTGCCGGTTGATGAGGACCTGATCGTACGGGGCGATTTCTCCCCCCGTTCGGGATACCTGGCGACGCGGCGGCTCTTCACCCTTGCGCACCCCCCCACGGCAATTTTTGCCTGCAACGACATGATGGCCATTGGTGCCTTGCGCGCCCTGGCCGAATTGGGACGGCGCGTCCCCGAGGAAGTGGCCGTGGTCGGGTTTGACGACATCGAACTGGCCTCCTACACCACGCCGCCTCTGACCACGGTCCGCCAGGATAAGGTGGCGCTGGGTCGGGCGGCGGTGCAATTACTGCTCGAACGCATTGCCGATCGCCGCTTGCCGGCGCGGCGGCAGGTCATTCCGACGACTTTGATCGAACGGGAGACAACGCGGAGGGTAGCATGAGCGGAACGGTTGTGATTGTGGGCAGTTTGAATATGGACCTGGTGGTGCGGGCGCCGCGTCACCCCCAACCCGGTGAAACCATCATTGGCAGTGATTTTCAGACCTTCCCGGGGGGCAAGGGCGCCAACCAGGCCGTGGCCGTGGCGCGCCTGGGGGGCAGGGTGCGCATGATTGGACGGGTGGGCCAGGATGCCTTTGGTGAGGCACTCCTGGCCACGGTGGCCCGGGATGGGGTGGATACCACCTTTATCCGCCGTGACCCCGAGGCCCCCACCGGCGTGGCGCTGATCACCTTGGATGCCGCGGGGCAGAACACCATTGTGGTGGCGTCGGGGGCTAACTGGCGTGTCTCGGCACAGGATGTGCAGGCGGCGGAGGCCGCCTTTGAGGGGGCGGATGTCTTGTTGATGCAATTGGAATGCCCGTTAGACGCTGTGGAAGCCGCGACCGATCTGGCGCACCGCTACGGGTTGCGCGTGGTGCTCAATCCGGCGCCGGCGCGGGAACTGCCGGCGACCCTGCTGGCACGTGTGGACTACCTGCTACCTAACCAGCACGAACTGACCTTGCTCGCCGGCGGCGAAACCGACCGTGAGGCCGCCATCCGCGCGGTGCAGGCGATGGGCGCGCGACACTTGGTGGTCACGCTGGGCGAGGAGGGGGCTTTGCTGGCGCTGAACGGCCAGCGTGAGCACTTGCCCGCCTACAAGGTGACCGTGGTGGACACGGTGGCCGCCGGGGATGCCTTTGCGGGCGCGTTTGCTCTGGCCCTGGCCGAGGGAAAATCGGTGCGCGAAGCGGCCATCTGGGGCAACGCCGCGGGTGCGATTGCCGTTACCCGCCCGGGGGCACAGCCCTCCATGCCCCGGCGGGATGAACTCTTGCAATTCCTTGCCGAAAGGGGTCAGGCATGAAGAAAACACCTTTACTGAATGTGGCACTCTCAGAATTGATCGCCAGCCTGGGGCATGGCGATATGCTGGTCATCGGCGATGCCGGGCTGCCCATTCCGGCTGAGACCTACCGCATTGATCTGGCGTTGACACGCGGGGTGCCCGGTTTCATTGAAACCGTGCGCACGGTGCTCAGTGAGATGCAGGTGGAGCGCGTCATTGTGGCGGAGGAAACCGCGCGGGTCAGCCCCCATGTGTTGCAGGAGTTGGAGGCCTTGCTACCCGGAGTGCCTTTTGAACGGGTCAGCCATGAACTGCTGAAAGACCTGTGCGGTCGGGCGCGGGCGGTGGTGCGGACGGGGGAATTTACCCCCTATGCGAACGTGATTCTGGTGGCAGGTGTGGTGTTCTGAAGCACGGCGCGGAGCATGTTATGACGCAATCTCAGCCTGCCGCTCTCCCCATGGATCGCCGCGCTTTTGTCCAGCGCTTTGGCCTGGCCTTTTCGTTCCTGCTCCTGATGCTGGCGCTGACGCTGCTTTCGGATCGCTTTCTCACCGCTGCGAATCTCATCAACATCTTGCGTCAGGCGACCATTAACGGCATTGTCAGTGTGGGGATGACCATGGTCATCCTGACCGGCGGCATTGACCTCTCGGTGGGGTCGGTGCTGGCGCTGGCGGTCACGGTAGGGGCTTCGTTGATGAAGCAGGGGCAACCCGTGGGGGTAGCGGTGCTGGCGGCTCTGGGTCTGGGAGCCTTCCTGGGGGTGATCAACGGACTGATGATCACAAAAGTGCGCATCCCGCCTTTTATCGCCACGCTGGGCATGCTGACGGTGGCGCGCGGCCTGACTCTAATGTACACCCAGGGGCAGCCCATCACGGGTCTGCCGGCTACCTTCCGCTGGATCGGGACGGGGGTGGTGGCCGGGATTCCGGTGCCCATCCTGGTAACCGCGCTGGTTTTCCTGGTCGGGTGGCTCTTTCTCACCCGCACGCGCTACGGCGCCTATATCTACCTGCTGGGCGATAACCCCACCGCGGCACGGCTGGCGGGGGTGCCCACCGAACGCATCACCGTTCTGGTTTATGCCATTTCAGGATTCTGCGCGGCTCTGGCCGGCCTGATTCTGGTGGCGCGTTTGGATTCGGCCCAGCCCATCATCGGCCAGGGATACGAGTTCAATGCCATCGCGGCGGTGGTGGTGGGTGGGACAAGTTTTGCCGGCGGTGAGGGGGGCTTGGGTGGGACTCTGCTGGGGGCGTTGTTGATCGAGACGCTCAACAACGGCCTCAACCTGCTCAACGTTTCGCCCCTGTGGGAGCAGGTGGTCAAGGGGGTGGTGATTGCTCTGGCCCTTTTGCTGTACAAGGCGTTCAGCCCACCCTCGCGATGAGGAGGGCCTGGAAAGGAGGTTGGTAAAGAGAGAGACGATGCATCCCTTAACTATCGGCAGTAACATGTTTCTGGTTCGGTCACTTAACCTAAATTCTGAACCTAAAGGAGGAGAACTATGAAACGATTAACCTGGTTGCTCAATTTGCTGGTCCTGGCGGCGCTGGTGCTGGCCGCCTGTGCGCCGGCGACTCCGGCGGCAACCCCCACGGCGGCTCCGAGCGGTGAGATCACGCTGGGGTTGGTGCTTTCGACGCTGAACAACCCGTTCTTTGTGACGCTACGGGATGGGGCGCAGAAGGCGGCGGATGCTGCGGGGGTGAAGTTGATCGTGGTGGATGCGCAGGATGATTCGGCGAAGATGACGGCGGGGATAGAGGACCTGATCAACAAGAAGGTCTCGGCGCTGTTGATCAACCCGACCGACTCGGATGCGGTGGTGCCGGCGATTCAGAAAGCGAATGCGGCCGGGATTCCGGTGTTCACGGTAGACCGTGGGGCGAACGGTGGTGAGGTAGTGAGCCACATTGCCTCGGACAACGTAGCGGGTGGTCGGATGGCGGCGGAGTTCCTGTGCAAAGCGATTGGGGGCAAGGGGAACGTGGTAGAGTTGCAAGGGATCGCCGGGACGTCGGCGGCGCGCGATCGAGGGCAAGGGTTCAACGAGTACATGAGCCAGAACTGCAAGGAGGCGAAGATCGTAGCCCAGCAGACGGCGGACTTCAACCGGGACAAAGGGTTGAAGGTGTTTGAGAACATTCTGCAGGCCCAGCCGGAGATAGCGGGGGTGTTTGCGCACAATGATGAGATGGTGCTGGGAGCGATTCAGGCGGCAGAAGCGGCCGGGCGGACCGGGATTGTGTTTGTGGGCTTTGACGCGATTGACGATGCGGTGCAGGCGGTGAAGGAGGGCAAGTTAGCGGCGACGGTAGCGCAGCAGCCTGCGCTGATGGGGCAACTGGCGGTTGAGACGGCCGTCAAGTACCTCAAGGGCGAGAAGGTTGAAGCCTACGTGCCGGTCCCGCTCAACCTGGTGACCGCCGAATCGTTGGGTGTGACCCCGCCCAAGCCCGCCGGTGAGATCACGCTGGGGTTGGTGCTTTCGACGCTGAACAACCCGTTCTTTGTGACGCTACGGGATGGAGCGCAGAAGGCGGCGGATGCTGCGGGGGTGAAGTTGATCGTGGTAGATGCGCAGGACGACTCGGCGAAGATGACGGCGGGGATAGAAGACCTGATCAACAAGAAGGTCTCGGCGCTGCTGATCAACCCGACCGACTCGGATGCGGTGGTGCCGGCGATTCAGAAAGCGAATGCGGCCGGGATTCCGGTGTTCACGGTAGACCGTGGGGCGAACGGTGGTGAGGTAGTGAGCCACATTGCCTCGGACAACGTAGCGGGTGGTCGGATGGCGGCGGAGTTCCTGTGCAAAGCGATTGGGGGCAAGGGGAACGTGGTAGAGTTGCAAGGGATCGCCGGGACGTCGGCGGCGCGCGATCGAGGGCAAGGGTTCAACGAGTACATGAGCCAGAACTGCAAGGAGGCGAAGATCGTAGCCCAGCAGACGGCGGACTTCAACCGGGACAAAGGGTTGAAGGTGTTTGAGAACATTCTGCAGGCCCAGCCGGAGATAGCGGGGGTGTTTGCGCACAATGATGAGATGGTGCTGGGAGCGATTCAGGCGGCAGAAGCGGCCGGGCGGACCGGGATTGTGTTTGTGGGCTTTGACGCGATTGACGATGCGGTGCAGGCGGTGAAGGAGGGCAAGTTAGCGGCGACGGTAGCGCAGCAGCCTGCGCTGATGGGGCAACTGGCGGTTGAGACGGCCGTCAAGTACCTCAAGGGCGAGAAGGTTGAAGCCTACATCCCCGTCCCGCTCTCGCTGGTGACCAAGGAGACTGTGAAATAACCACGCATCTAAAGGGTCTGGGGGCGGTTCTTTCCGCCACCCAGACCCTCCTTTTACTGAGGGCTTATGACCGAAAACATCCCGCGCTTGCGTTTAGAGCATGTCTCCAAGGCCTTTCCGGGCGTCCAGGCGGTGAACGATGTCAGCCTGGAGGTGTGGGGCGGAGAGATTCTGGCCCTGGTGGGGGAGAATGGGGCGGGCAAATCCACCCTGATGAACCTCATCAACGGTGTGGTGCCGCTGGACTCCGGCAAAATCTACCTGGACGGGCAGCCGGTAACGATGGATTCACCGCGGCGGGCGCTGGAACTGGGCATCACCATGATCCACCAGGAACTGGCGCTCATTCCCCAATTGACCGTGGGTCAGAACATCTTCCTGGGGCGGGAGCCGCGGCGGTGGCGCTTCTGGATTGACTGGAAGCGCCTGTATGCCCAGGCGCAGGCCGAATTAGATCGGCTGGGGATTGATGTGCCCGTGCAGGCGCGGGTGGCGGATTTGAGCATTGCGCAGCGTCAGTTGGTGGAGATTGCCAAGGCGCTTTCGTACAATGCACGTCTGATTGCGCTGGATGAACCGACCAGCGCACTGACCGAGCGCGAGACGGAGACCCTCTTCCGTTTGGTGCGGGCCTTACGTGATCAGGGGGTGGCCCTCATTTACATTTCGCACCGGTTGGAGGAGGTGTTTGAACTGGCCGACCGCATTGCGGTGATGCGGGATGGGCAGTTGGTGGCGGTAGGGCCGGTGCAGGCTTTCACACCGGCCGAGGTGGTACGCCTGATGGTGGGGCGCGAATTGACCGAGTTCTTCCCCAAAGTCCCCACGCAACGGGGGGAACCGGTCCTGCGCGCGATCAACCTGCGCGCCGGCCGCGAGGTGCAGGGGGTCAGCCTGGAACTTTACCGCGGCGAGATTGTGGGGCTGGCGGGCCTGGTGGGAGCCGGGCGCACCAATCTGGCCCGTCTGCTTTTCGGGGCCGATCGGCTTGAGGCGGGCGAGATTTGGATGGACGGGCGGCGGGTGGAGATCCGCTCACCGCGCGATGCCATTCGCCTGGGCATCGGGCTGGTGCCGGAAGATCGTAAATCGCAGGGGCTTTTCCTGGGGCAAAGCGTGCGCTTCAACGCCGGTGCGGGGCTGTTGGAGCGTCTTTCGCGGCTGGGATTTATTGACTTTCGGCGCATCAATCAGACCATCAAGGCGATCATTGAGCGATTGCGGGTGCGTACACCCAGTCTGAACCAGCGCGTGCGTAATCTTTCGGGAGGCAATCAGCAGAAGGTGGTCATCTCGCGCTGGCTGGCCCTCAACCCCAAGGTCCTCATTCTGGATGAACCCACGCGGGGGGTGGATGTGGGCGCCAAGGCTGAGATTCACGCACTGATGAGCGAACTGGCGGCGCAGGGCATGGCAATCCTGATGATCTCTTCGGAATTGCCGGAAATTCTGGGCGTCAGCGATCGCATCCTGGTAATGCGGGAGGGGCGCATTGTGGCCGAATTCAGCCGCGAGGAGGCCACGCAGGACCTGATCATGCAGGCGGCGACGGGCCAACTGGAACGGAGGGTAGCAGCATGAATTCATCATCCAATCATGCGCCTCAACTGAGCGAGTTCCTGCGCCGTAACAGTACCTACGTGATCTTGCTGGCGATTGTGCTGGGCTTTGCCGTGCTCGCGCCGGAATTTCTGACGGTGAACAATCTGCTCACCGTGGCGCTGCAATCCACCCTGGTTGCGCTGGCGGCCATCGGGATGACGCTGGCCATCATCACCGGCGGCATTGATCTCTCGGTGGGATCGGTGGCGGCGCTGAGCGGTGCTCTGGCCGCGGGGCTGGCCACACGAGGTGGGTTGGGCACTTATCCGGGGCTGCTGATTGGGCTGATGGCCGGGGCGGGCATGGGGCTGCTCAACGCGGTGATGATCGTTTGGGGGCGCATCCCGCCTTTTGTGGCTACCCTGGCGAGCATGGCCATCGCGCGCGGCCTGACCCTGGTCTACACCCAGGGGCGCCCAATTGCAGGGCTGGACCGCGCCTTTACCTTTTGGGGCAGTGAGAGTCTGCTGGGCGTGCCGATGCCGGTGTGGGTGCTGTTGGTCGTTGCCGTTTTGGTGCACCTCCTGCTCTCGCAAACTGCCCTGGGGCTGCACATTTACGCCATTGGCGGCGGCGAGGAGACCACCCGTCTGGCCGGGGTGAACGTGGGGGTGGTCAAGGTTTGTGTGTACGTCATCAGCGGTGCCACGGCGGCCCTGAGCGGGCTGATCCTGACGGCGCGGCTGTGGTCGGCCCAGCCCAATATCGGCGTGGGGCTGGAACTGGATGCCATTGCGGCGGCGGTGCTGGGCGGGAGCAGTTTGGCCGGCGGCGTGGGGGGTATTCCGGGCACGCTGGCCGGGGCTTTTATCATCGGCGTTCTCTCCAACGGGCTCAATCTGTTGGAAGTCCCCTCGTACAATCAGCAGGTGATCAAGGGCCTGGTATTCATCCTGGCCGTCATGCTGGATTACTTCATCAAGCAGCGGCGGACGGTCAGAACCAGGCGGGCGCCGCTGGCGGGGTAATCGGCGGAATTTTTTGCTACTGGTGGCAGTAGGGGGAGAGTAGGACCTGCCGATTCCATTCTGCGGGGCAGGCGTGGAGTATAATAAACACATACCACCTGCCTCAGTGCATGCCAGGAGATGGGGCGAAGGGCATGCCGCGGTGACATGGGCAGGAGGAAAAGGCTAAAGAGGAGGCCGGCATGTATCATAAAATCATTATTGTGGGCTATCTGGGGCGCGACCCCGAGATGCGCTATGCTCCCAACGGACAACCTGTGACCAGTTTCTCGGTGGCATCCAGCCGCCGCTATACGGCCGGGGATGGACAGGTGGTGGATGAGACCATTTGGTTTCGGATCAATGTGTGGGGAAAACAGGCAGAATTGTGCAACCAGTTTCTGAGCAAAGGGCGGCGCGTCCTGGTGGAAGGGACGTTGATTCCGGATACGGCCACCGGTAGTCCGCGCATCTTCCAGCGCCGCGATGGCACGGCGGGCGCCTCGTTTGAGGTGCGCGCAACCACGGTGCGTTTTCTGGATCGCAAGGGAGAGACGGCAGAGGGTGTGATCCCCGACATTGAGACAGCCGAGGGGCTGAGTGACGAGGAAGGAATTCCCTTCTAAATGGCGGCATTCATGAATCTGGAAGATTTCGGCGAGTTTGCCCGTCAGGTGCACGCAGCTTTGGATGCATTAAACCAGGCCCGCGAGGCCGCCCTCACCCAGGCGCGCCAGTTGACGCGCGCTTCGGCCTATGCCATTCGCGCCATTCACCGCGGAGAATCCGATCAGGCGGATGCTTTTCTGGAGCAGGCACGCGCCCTGGCTGAGCAGTTGCAGGGTCTGGCTCAGACTTATCCCCAGATTTTCTACGCCGGTTATACCCAGGATGCGCTCAAAGAATACGCCGAGGCCACTCTCACCTGTGCGATCATTGAAAATCGCCCGCTGCCTACCCCGGAGGCCATGCACCTGGATTACGCCATCTACCTCAACGGGCTGGCCGAGGTGGTGGGCGAACTGCGCCGGCGCTGCCTGGATATTTTGCGCCAGGGCTATTCGGCAGAAGCCGAGCGCCTGCTGGGGTGGATGGATGAGATTTACAACCTGCTGGTCACCCTGGATTACCCGGACGCTCTGACCAACAACCTGCGCCGTCAGACCGACCTGGTGCGCGGCATTGTGGAGCGCACCCGAGGCGATTTGACCCTGAGCCTGCGCGAGGAGCGCTTGCAGCAGGCCCTTGAACGCCTGGCGCAGCGCCTGCCCGAGACGACGGATGAGCCCGCGCCCGATACGCGCCTCTGACCTGGTCACATATGTTTACTGCCACCGTGCCTGGTGGTACCGCCTGCAAGGGTATGAATCCTCCAACGTGGGCCCCATGCAGGCAGGCGAAGTTTTTCACACGGCCCATGGATGGCGCGTCTTTCGGGCGCGCCTGCTTCAAATGCTGGGCTGGGGGCTGCTCCTGGTGGCTCTGCTGGCCCTGGTTGCCCTGGCGGTTGTTTACTGGCTTGGATGAGCGTGCTGCTGGGTCTGACACTTTTTTTGTTTGTGCTGGCGCTGGTGTTGCTCTGGCAGGGGCAACGGGAGCAGCGCCGGGCCGGCCTGCCCCTGGGACGCCTGCTCTACACCGACCTGCACCCGCTACAGCCCACTGAGCGGGCTTTCTTTGACCCCCACACCGGCCTGACCGGTAAGCCGGATTACGTGGTACAGCAGGGCGAGGTGCTCATCCCGGTGGAGGTGAAAGCCCGCGAAGCCCCGCTTCAGCCCTACCTGGGCCACGTTTATCAGGTGCTGGCATACTGCCTGCTCATTGAAAGTCAGACCGGCCGCCGACCACCTTACGGCATCTTGCGCTACCGCAACCGCACTTTCGCCATTGATTACACCCCACAGGCCGAGCAAACCCTGCGCGCCCTCATTGCCGAGATGCAGGCGATTGCGCCGGGGCGAGCCCCTGCGCGTTCACACGCAGAGACGGCACGCTGTGCCCGCTGCGGATACCGTCTCCATTGCGACCAGCGTCTATAGGCCGTAGTAAGCCATAGAAGGAAGGGGCCGGACTGGTATAATAAGAACAGATGTCCACCACGCGCCCTCTTCCACAGCGTTTTGCGATTGGTTATCATCCGACCATGGCCGAAGCCCCGCTGGTGGCTGATGCCATCCGCCAGTTTCTGGAACACCAGGGCTACCCAGAGGTGCTCAGCGCGCCGCTACCCAGCCTGCGTCAGATCCTCCAGCCGGGGCAGGTGGATGTGTTAATTGCCCTGGGCGGAGATGGGACGATGCTGCGCGCGGGTCACCTGTGCGCCCCCCTGCAGATCCCGGTGCTGGGCATCAACCTGGGGCGCTTTGGCTTCCTAATGGAGGTGCGTCAGGAAGAGTGGCAGCGTCGTTTGCCGTTGTTACTGAGCGGTCAGTACTGGCTGGAAGAGCGCATGATGCTGTGGGCCACCCACCTGCGCGGGGAGCAGAAACTGGGCGAATGGAGCGTGCTCAACGAGGTGGTGGTGTGCCGTGGGCAGATTGTGCGGCCGGTGCGCCTGAGGGCGGCGGTGGATGGCTACCCACTGAGCACCTACATCGCCGATGGGCTGATCGTGGCCACCCCGACCGGCTCCACCGCCTATGCGCTGGCCGTGGGCGGGCCGATCATGCCGCCGGAGTTACGCAGCATCCTCATTGTGGCTGTGGCGCCGCACCTTTCCATGGATCGGGCGGTGATCCTGCCGGAGGAAGCCGTGGTCACCGTGACCGTGCAATCCAGCCACCAGGCGGTGATGAGCGTGGATGGTCAGCCGCCGGTGGCGTTGGAGAACGACGATGTGGTGCGGGTGGAAGCCAACCACAACACGGTAAAGTTTGTGCGTTTTCAAGACCGTGGTTACTTCTACCGCAACCTGAATGCCTATATGGAACTCAATCCCGCCGCGATGGATAACGAGTCATGAGCCAGAACGCCCCCACGATTCTTTACTGCGTCAATCACCCTGACCGTGAAACACTGCTGCGCTGCAATCGTTGCGAACGCCCGATTTGCCCCGAATGTGCCGTGCTCACCCCAACCGGCTACCGTTGTAAGGACTGCGTCCGCAACCAGCAGAAGGTGTTCGACACTGCCCAGTGGTTTGACTACCCGCTGGCCGTCATCATTGCCGGCGTGCTGAGTTTCCTGGGCAGTCTGATCGCTAATCTATTGGGCTTCTTCACGCTCTTTGTGGCTCCGGTGGCGGGGGTCATCATTGCCGAGGCCGTGCGAGAGGCAACCCGGCGGCGCCGTTCGCGCTGGTTGTATCGCGCGGCGACGCTGGCGGCGGTGATCGGCGGGGCGGTGCTGATTCTGGCGCGGGTGGCGGGCTTTCTTTTCGGCCTGAACGGGTTCCCGTTATGGCCGCTGGTGTGGCAAGGCGCTTATGTGGCTCTGGTTGGCAGCACGGTTTTCTATCGTTTGACCGGAATTAAGATTTAACCGACGGGTCTGGATGCTACGCGAACTGCGCATTGAAAATTTTGCCATCATTGAGCACCTGGAACTCACCCTGGAGCCGGGCCTGACCGTATTTACCGGGGAAACCGGCGCGGGCAAATCCATCTTGCTGGATGCGCTGGCGGCAGTGTTGGGCGGCCCCGCCGATATGACCCTGATTCGCAGTGGGGCAGAGCGAGCGCTCATCGAGGCCACCTTCGAGATGGTGGACTCGGTGCGTGAGCCACTGGTGGCTTTGCTCGAAGCCGAGGATCTGCTGGATGAAGAGCGGGAGCGGGTGGTTTTGGCGCGGGAGTTGCGCCAGGGTGGGCGCAGTGTGGCTCGCATCAATGGGCGCAGTGTCAGCCTCAGCCTGCTGCGGGAAGTCGGTCGCCTGCTGGTGGATATTCACGGTCAATCGGAGCACCTTTCGTTGCTGGATGTGCGCCAGCATCTGGCCCTGCTGGATCGCTATGCCGGGAACGCCCCCTGGGTGGAGGCCTACCGCCAGACCTATCGCGAATGGCGCCAACTGGAGCGCGAACTGCAGCGCCTGCGGGAGGCCGAGCGAGATGCCGCCCAGCGCGTGGATTTGCTGACCTTTCAGATCCGCGAGATAGAAGCGGCGGCGTTGCAGCCCGGTGAGGAAGAAGAACTGCGCCAGGAGCGCAATCGTCTGGCGAATGCCGAGAATCTGGCCAGCCAGGTTCAGCAGGCGCTGGCCCTACTGGATGAAGGCGCGGGCGAGACGCCTGCGCTGACCGATTTGCTGGGGCGGGTGGCTCAGGCCCTGCATGTCATTGCGCGGTTGGATCCAAGCCAGCAGGGGTTGAGCGAGCAAGCCGAAGGGGTGCTGGCGAGCGTGGAGGAGATGGCGCGAGATCTGCGCCGTTATCAGGAGCAAATTGAGTACAACCCGCGCCGCTTGGAAAAGGTGGAAGAACGCCTGGATCTCATCCAGCGCCTCAAACGTAAGTACGGCGGTACCATTGAAGCCATTCTGGCATATGCGGAGAAGGCGCGCCAGGAACTGGATACGATCACCCATGCCACCGAGCGCATTGCCGAACTGGAAGCCCAGCGCGAGGTGCTTCAGCGCCAGTTGCGCGAGCGGGGGTTGGCGCTTTCGGCACGGCGCCAGCAGGCGGCGGTGGGCCTGAGCCGGGCGGTGGAAGCCGAACTGGCCGATTTGAGCATGCGGGGTGCGCGTTTTGAGGTGGCCATTCATCAGGTGGACGATCCAGAGGGACTACCTCTGGAGGACGGGCGCGCCGTGCGCTTTGATGAACGGGGTTTGGATCAGGTGGAGTTTTTGATTGCCCCCAACCCGGGCGAAGGGCTCAAACCCCTGGTTAAGATTGCTTCGGGTGGGGAAACCTCGCGCCTGATGCTGGCGCTGAAGCGCGTTCTCACTCAGGCAGATGCCATCCCGACGCTTATTTTTGATGAGATTGATCAGGGCATTGGGGGGCGAGTGGGCAGTGTGGTGGGCGAGAAATTGTGGTTGCTGGCGCGTCAGCATCAGGTGCTTTGTGTGACGCATCTGCCGCAACTGGCGGCTTACGGCGATCATCATTACGGGGTGCGCAAGCAGGTGGAAGGTGGGCGCACCACGACCCGCGTGCAGGTGCTGGAAGGTGAGCCGCGCATTCTGGAACTGGCTCACATGCTGGGTGGGCAGAGTGCTGCCCATTTGAGCGCGGCCCGTGAGACGCTGGAACGAGCACAACAGCGAGCCAGGGCTTTGCTGGTGAGTCCGACTCAGGGCGTGGTGGGAGTGGAATGGTGAAAGCCAGGGTCTCGAATGGAACCTGAAATTCTCCCGCCGCTACGTATTTTGCTCTTGGGTCCACCCCAAATTGAATATGGGGGGCATCCGCTGAGGATTCAGCGCCGCTTGCTACGCACGCTGCTTTTTTACCTGGCGACGCAGGCCGATCCGGTGGGGCGGCAAACCCTGCTCGATCTCTTCTGGCCGGACGAGGACCAAGAAGATGGTCGCCGCCACCTGCGCGAGGTACTGAGCAAACTGCGCACGGCACTGCCCCTGCCGACCCTGATTCACACCACGCAAGACCTGGTCTGGCTGGACCGCGCTCAGGTATATGTGGACGTGCGGGAGTTCCAGACCCTGATGCACCAGGCGCGCATTTACCTTAAATTGCCCCTTGCGGCCCCTCTGCCTGAGGCGGTGTACCAGCGTCTGTGTAAGGCAGTCAATCTCTGGCGCGGGCAGCGTTTTCTGGCCGGGGTGGAACTGCCTTCCACCGAGGCGTTTGATGAGTGGCTGACGTACACCTCGGCCGCACTGGAAAGTGCTCTGATGACGGCGCTGGAGGTGCTGGCCGAGCACGCTGCGCTAAGCGGTGACCTGGATGAGGCCATTCACTGGGCGCGGCGGGCACTGCAGATGGACGAATCGCACTGGCGCCTGCGCGCCCGCATGATCGGCTGGCTGTGCGATTTGGGGCAGTATGCAGCGGCGCAGGAAGAATGTGAGCGGGTGCAAAACGATCTGGCGGCCGAGGGGATCAATGAGGTGCCGGAGGAGTTTCAATCGCTGTGTCAGCGGTTGCATCTGGCGCTACGACAGCCTCGCCCGCCCGAACCCGCTCCCTGGTTCAGCCTGCGCACCCTTCATGTGCCCTTTGTGGGTCGAGATGAGGTGCTGGATGCACTCCGCACGCTGGCGCTCCAGGGTGGGGTGGCGATGTTGTGGGGGAGGCAGGCAGCGGTAAAAGTCGCCTGATGTTTGAACTCTACCAGTCTTTGCAGCCGGCGCCACGTCTGGTGCTGGCAAGTGCGCTGGCGCATGAGAAGGAGATCCTCTACCACCCGCTGGGGCGGGCTTTGCAAGAGGCGGTTCTCACCGAGGAGTGGCAAACTCTGTCGCCGCACTGGTTGCAAATTTTGCTCCCGCTTCTGCCTGAATTGGCCATCTACGTTCCCCCCGGTGCGACGTCCCTGTCGGAGACCCGTGAGGTGCACCTTGCGGCGGCAGTTGAGCAGGTACTGCGCCGCCTGGGCCACGGGGGGCACGTGCTTTTCTTCCTGGATGATGCGCAGTGGTGCGATGTGGCGACTTTGAATGTGCTAGCCTATCTGACTCATCAGCGCTTTTTCACCCACGGCAATTTGCTGGTCATAGCCGCTCGTCCCGAAGAGCCCAATGCGGCTCTGCAAAACTTTCTGACCACCTCGCCGGTCTCCTGGCTGGTGAAGGTGATCTCATTAGGTCCGCTTTCCACTGAGGCGGTGGCGCAGATAACCCGTTATGCGCTGGGTCAGCCCGCGCCTGCGGCATGGGTGAAGGCGCTGGCACGCGTGACTGGCGGTAATCCCCTTTTCATTCTGGAGACCATGCGCGCATTAATGGAAACGCACCCGGATCTTGATCCGGAAAACCCGCCGGGCACGTTCCCGGTAGCGCAAAGTGTGCGCGCTTTGGCCAACGAACGTCTGCGTTTGCTGCGCCCGCAGACGCGTCAGATCCTGCTCGCAGCGGCTGTGCTGGGCGAGACCTTCCACACGAGCATTCTCCAAACCATGTTGCAGGAACCCGCTGAGGTCATCATTGAGGCGCTGGAGGAGATGGAGCGCACTTACCTGGTTCGCCCGAGTGAGCACATCCGGGGTGAGTATCTTTTCCAGCATCCACTTCTTCGTGAGGTGCTGCTGCTGGAACTGAGCGGGGCGCGCTTGCAGTACCTGCACCTGCGCGCGGCCCGGGCGCTGGAGCAATCCGGGTACGCACCCGCAGAGGCGGCGACCATCGCGAGGCATTTTGAGGCCGGGGGTGAAGAAGCCCAGGCAGTCCACTATTGGGTTGAGGCCGCTTACCAGGCGGCTCTGATGGGGCAGGGTGATGAAGCCATGGGGGCTTTTGAGCGGGCGGAGGCGTTACTGCTGCACCTGGAGCGCCCGCTACCCCCCGAGTTGATTCATCGTCTGTACACCGGGTGGGCGGAGGTGGCATTCAATCGCTATGACCTGGAGACCAGTGAGCGCTGTTACGCGGCGTTGCTGGGCCACGGCGAACGGCGCTACGAGGCGCTACTGATCGGGAGCGGGCTAAGCGGTTTGGGACGGGTGGCCACCGTGCGCATGCAGGCACGCCAGGCGATGAACTTTCTAGAACAGGCGCTCCCGTACCTGGAAAAAAGTGGTCATTTGGAAGAGCAGATGGAAGCGCTCAATCGCAAAGCGGCCGCACTGCTTTTGCTCAACCGCTTTTATGACGCTGTGCTGATCTACCAGCGCGTGCTGGAAATGGGGCAGGCGGTGGAGACGCTGAGTGGTCAGCGGGCGCTGGGCAATGCGCGCTACCAGCTGGCCAAAACGTACTACATCCTGGGTTGGCTGGAGCGGGCGTGCATCTTTGCCGAGCAGGCCCTCTCGCAGAACCGCGCCCTGGATACGATGGGCTTCCGCGGGCGGGCAATGCTGGCGTTGGCGCTTTCTCGCCTGGAGATGGGTGAGTTTGCGACGGCGCTGGAGGTTTGCCAGAGGGGGTTGGGGGAGGCCGAACGCTGGGGCAATGCGGCTCTGGCGGGCCGGTTGTGGCTGTGCCGGGCTCAGGTGCTGTTGAATCTGGGGGAGGTTCAGCCAGCCTGGGAAGCCCTGGAGCGTGCACGGGCGGCAGCGGCCTCGTTGGGGCGCAACCCGGTGCTCGCGGAGGTGTACACCACGCAAGGAGACCTGTGGCTGGCATTAGGGGATTATGCGGCGGCGCAAACTGAATACCGCGCGGCGTTGGAGGTGGCGCAGGACCTGCATTCTTCGATGGAAGCCCTTTACCGCCTGGGTTGGGCACTGGTGCTGGGCGGCCAATCTCAAGGTGGGCTGAACTTCCTGAACCGCGCGCTGGAACTCTCGCGCAACGCTGAGATGATGCATGTGGCGCTGGCAGCAGAAATGGCGCTGGCCGAGGCGCATTTTGTGCGGAGCGAACTGGAGGAGGCGCGCCGCGTGGCCCAGCGGGCGGCGGATGAGGCGGCGCAACGGAAGATTTGGACGTTGGTGCTGCGCTACCATCTTTTACAGGCCCATATCGCCGGTGCTCAGCAGGCCACCGATCTGATGGTACGCCATACGCGTTTGTTGATCGAGCACGCAAAGAATCTTCAATCTCCGCTATATGAATTTCTCGGGCTGGGGTTGGCGTTGCGGGTGGGGGCGGATGACGGCGCAGCGCAGATGTATCGGCAGCAAGCGGACGCCCTGCGCCAGCATTTGCTCCAAAACGTGGCTGCCGAATCCTTGCGCACGCGTTTTGAAGAACGCCTCCAGCGGTGGCTTAATCATGCCTTATAGCGCTTTTTGTCCACGTTTTGGCAACGCCGACCTTGTATACTCAATTCAAGCAAGAGCATTGCCACCCAGGCAGAGGCATGAGGGACCCTCTGCGAGAAGGGCTGAAAGTGAAGACAAGCGGAGCACTTTCAGCCCTTTGGTTTAAGCCGCTTCGCTGCGCAGGCGGGCGATGGTCACACCGTCGCCGCCCTCACCCTCCAGGCCGCGTTCCCAGGTAGCCACGTAGGGGTTCTGTCCCAGGGCCTGGCGGATGGCCTGGCGCAGACGGCCCGTGCCCTTCCCGTGGATGATGCGCACGAACGGCAGGCCGGCCAGGTACGCGGCTTCAAGGTGGCGCTCCAGGGCCACCAGTGCATCTTCGGCACGCTGCCCCCGCAGATCGAGTTCCAGGCCCGGTGAGGGGGCGATGAGGCTTGGGCCGGGCGAGGCCGGTGCGGGGGCGAGTTTGCGGCGACGTGGGGTGGGGGAGGCCGGAGGCGGCGGCTCAACCTGGCCGGGGCGCTGAATATCCTGCAAGGCAGCCCGCAGGCGCAGGTTACCCAACTGCACTTCGATTTCGTCGTCATCTTGGGCCACCACTGTGCCCTCCAATCCCAGCGAGCGAATGCGCACGCGTTCGCCGATGGCGGGGCGCTCGGGCGGGGTGATGGGGGCGATGGCGGGGCTGAAGGCTTTTTCGGCACGTTCCTGCAGGGCGGTGGTGGCTTCGGCGGCGCGTTTGACCTCGTCCAGGGGCAGGCGGGCGCGCGCCAGTTCGCGGCGTAGGCGCTCGATCTCCTGACGCAGGGCTTCCAGTTCGGCCTCGGCCTGTTCGGTGGCCCGGCGCAGGATGGCGCGGCGCTCCTCCTCAATTTGTTCCAGGCGGCGTGCCAGTTCCTGACGTAGGGCTTCGGCTTCCGCGCGGGCCTGTTCAGCCTCGGCGCGGGCCTGGCGGGCCAGATCGCGCTGGCGGTGGATCTCTTCCAGCAGGTCCTCGGCACGCAGGTCGGCGGGGTTGAGCATCTCGCGGGCAGCGGCGATGATCTCCGGGGGCAGTCCCAGCCGCTCGGCGATGGCCAGGGCGTTGCTGCGCCCGGGCAGGCCGAGGGTCAGGTGGTAAGTGGGCTGCAGGGTTTGCAGGTCAAATTCCACGCTGGCGTTGACCACGCCGGGTGTGGCGTGGGCGAAGGCTTTCAGTTCGGGGTAGTGGGTGGCAACCAGGCAGGTGACCGGTAGCGCCACCAGGTGGGCCAGGATGGCGCGGGCCAGAGCAGAGCCCTCCTGGGGATCTGTGCCGGCGCCCAGTTCATCCAGAAGGACCAGGGCGCGCGGCGTGGTGCGTTGAAGGATGCGCACGATGTTGGTCACGTGCCCGGAAAAGGTGGAGAGCGACTGCTCAATGGATTGCTCATCGCCGATGTCGGCGAAAACGTCTTCGAAGAGGCTCAAGGTGGAGCCGGATTGGGCCGGGATCTGCAACCCGGCCTGGGCCATCAGGGCCAGCAGGCCGACCGTCTTGAGGGAGACGGTCTTGCCGCCGGTGTTAGGCCCGGTGATGACCACAGCAAAGGTTTGGTCATCCAGCACCACGTCAATCGGCACCACCCGGTTGGGATCGAGCAGGGGGTGGCGGGCGCGGTAGAGACGCAGGGTGCTGCCGGGGTGAGTGGGGCGGGTGGTTTGGAAAGGTACCAGCACCGGCTCTGCGGCGCGCAGGTCTTCGGCGTATTTGGCGCACATCAGCGCCAGGTCAAATTCGGCGAGAGCCTCTACGAGGGTGATGAGGGCCTCGGCGTGTTCGCCAACCTGGGCCGAGAGCGCGGCCAGGATGCGGCGCTCTTCATCGCGTGCGGCCAGTTGCAGTTCGTGCCAGGCGTTGTTCAGATCCACCACGGCGAGAGGCTCGACGAAGAGGGTAGCGCCGGAGGCAGATTGGTCGTGAATGATGCCGCGCAGATGGCCCTTGGCTTCGGCTTTCAGCGGAAGGACGTAGCGGTCGTTGCGCAGGGTGATCAGATTCTCTTGCAGCCAGGGGGCAATTTTGGGGTCGTTGAGGAGGGCGTTGAGGCGCGCCAGCAGGCGCTCGTGAGCCACTTTGATCTCGGCGCGCAGGGCGGCCAGGCGCGGAGAGGCGCTATCCAGCACCTCGCCGCGTTCGGAGATGGCGCGGGAGATGGCCTCGATCAGGCCGGGGGGTGGGGGCATGCGGGCGGCCAGGCTCGCCAGGTAGGGAAATTCGGCCGCGTGGCGCTCGAAGAAGCGCGCCAGATCGCGTGCGGCTTCCAGCGTGGTTTTGATGTCCAGCAACTCGCTGCCGAGCAGCACCCCGGCGCGGGCGGCGCGTTCCACCAGCGGGCGCACATCCCGGGCTTCGCCGATGCTGACTTCGGCGTAGTGGTTGAGCAGGTGGCGGGTTTCGCGGGTGCGGGTCTGCCGCCGGCTGACTTCGTCAAAATCGGCACTGGGACGCAGGGCGCGCGCCAGTTCCGCCGAGGCGCTGAAGGCGGCGTAACCTGCCAGGCGATCCAGTATTTTGGGAAATTCCAGGGTGTGGAGCGACTTCTCGTCCATGGCAGGATGATTTTACCCCCTTTTGCGCCTGGAGGGAGTATGGTGAGGAAGTGCGGATGCGCCCTGCACGTTGGAGTGGGCGACCCGGGACCATCTAAAGGGCACGGTGCGCATTGGGGCTTCAGAATCTGTTTCAGGATCGGTAGGGCATGGTTTGAAGGGGGATTGTTAAGTTGCTTCGGGGCGGGATTTGCTATAATAACATTGCTGCTGGATTATTGTGGAATGTCATTGGAGGGGGATGTCCTTGCCGCCCAATTGCACCTTGATCGCCACCCTTGGTACGGAGCCCCAGGTTGTAACCGCCGGACTGGACCTGCTGCTGGCGCAGAATGAAGCGGTGCGGCGGGTGGAGGTGGTCCATACCGGAGGGAACGCGGCCATCGAGCAGGCCGTAAACGCTCTGCGCGAGGCATTTGCCGCTCCGCCTTACCGCGGGCGCATCGCTCTGCACCTGACGCCGATTTGCGATGAGCGTGGGCAGGTCGTAGAAGATGTGGAGACGCCTACGGCCATTCAATGGGCGTTTCGGGCGCTTTACCGCAGTGTCTGGCAAGCCAAGCGGCAGGGGGAGCGCCTGCATTTATTGCTGGCAGGCGGGCGCAAGACGCTGAGCGTGTTTGCGCTGGTGACGGCACAGTTGCTGTTTGATGAGGGGGATCACCTGTGGCATCTCTACTCGGGGGGAGATTTCCTCACCAGCCGTCGTCTGCACCCACAGCGTGGGGACGACGTGCACCTGATCCCCATTCCGGTGCCGCTGCGTGAGGCGCTTTCGCCCGCGCTGACCCATCTACGCGCGGTGGAAGATCCCTATGAGGCACTGGAGCGCCTGGCGCGGCTGGACCTGGAAAAACGCGTGCGTGAAGCGCAGACGTTTGTGGAGAGGGATCTCACCCAGGGAGAGCGGCGGGTGGTGGCACGGCTGGTGCGCGAGGGGCTGAGCGATGAAGCGCTGGCGCGGGCGCTGCATCTCTCGCGGCGCACGGTGGAGCAGCATCTGCGCTCGGCGTATGCCAAGGCGGCGGTGCACTGGGGCCTGGAGAATGTCAACCGGGCGCAGTTAGTGGCGCTGCTGGGATTGTATTTCCAGTATCAAAATTCCGAAAATACGGGAAAATCCGCATGACGAATGGAAAGGAAGTGACTAAATTTAAGGATGCCCGTACGGGGGTTGCTGCGAGGGGGAGAACCACACGGGGTGCAGGACTTACCGGCGGGCATCGTACCATTTTTGAGGGTCGAAAGGAGGCTGCATGAGTGAGGATCGCCGCGAACGTGCCCTGAAACTGGCCCTGGCCGGCCTGCTCCATGATATTGGGAAGGTGGCTCTGCGTGCGGGGGATACCGGTGCCTCGCGCACCTGGGATGCAGAGGCTAAGCAAGATTACGGACGCCTGCATGCACTATTGAGCCATGATGTGGTGGCAACGCTTGTGCCGCCCACACTAGGGGGCGAGGAGATTAAGCACTGGGCCGGCCAACACCACCGTCCTTACCAACGCGAGCATTACATTGTACGCCTGGCGGATCGCCTCTCTTCCGGGGAGCGCACCGAAACCGAAAAAGAGGATGAGCCCGCGACCCAACCCAAGCAATTGCTCTCCATCTTTAGTGTCATTCAGGCGGACGGAGAAGATAATCCCCATTCGTTGTACTGGCCGTTGCGCCCGCTTGATCTGAACGATGGGGCGACGGCTGGACAATGGTTCCCAGCGGCTGAATGGGACTCCAAAAGGGTTGCGCAAGCCTATGGCAAATTGTGGGGGGATTTCAAAAATCAGGCACTCACTTTGAAGCAGGCTCATTCCAATGGGGGGGATTTAGAAACTTATCTGGAAACTTTGCTCTTGCTCATGCAGCGCTATTTTTGGAGTGTTCCCTCGGCGTATTACCGTAGTCTGCCGGATATTAGCCTGTACGACCACAGTCGTATGACGGCAGCGTTGGCTGCGGTGCTGGCGGGGACGGATCTTTCGGATGGGCAGTTGATGGCTCTGGCGCAGGCCCCCGAATCCCAAGATACCGAGGTGGCTTTGCTGGTGGGGGGTGATCTTTCGGGAGTGCAGGACTTTATCTACACCATTACCAGCCGGGGCGCCACCAGCGCCCTGCGCGGGCGTTCGTTCTACCTGCAATTGCTCACCGAGGCGACGGCGCGTTATATCCTGCGCCGTCTGGACCTGCCCATCACAAATCTTGTCTACGTGGGTGGGGGAAATTTTTACCTCCTAGCACGCGCTAGCGACAAGACAGCACTGGAAGAGATCCGCCGGGATCTCAGTCATATCCTCTACACACATCACCGGGGCGACCTGTATATGGCAGTGGCTTGCCTGGCCTTGCCAGCACGTGATTTCTTCGCCGGCCGTATCAGCGCCCGCTGGCAGGAACTGGGGGAGCACCTTCAGGCAGCCAAGCAGCGCCGTTTTTCTGAGTTGGCGCCGAAGGATCTGCTCTCCCTCTTTGCGCCTCAGGGGCATGGAGGTAATGAAGCAACGGAATGCCAGGTATGTGGTCGTGAGTATGAAGACGTCGAGGTATATGAGCCAGGGGTGCGTAAGTGCAAGGCTTGCCTGGCATTTGAAAAAGAGGTGGGCGATCCCTTACGTAAGGCCTGTTATCTGGTGTGGGATTTTGAACCAACCCTACCCACACCGCCTACCTCATTAGCACTCAGAGATCGTTCCAGCCCGTGGAGCGAGGTGTTGCGCAGTATGGGACTGCATGTGCATATTGAGCAAGCCCTGAACGGCTTGCATCCGCCCAAAGGCCGACGGTTGGTGCTGGCGCTGGACGAAGCCAGCCTAAAAAGCGTGCGTCCAGCCTCCAACGTGGCCGTAGGGCGGCGTTTCCTGGTCAACGTCAGCCCGATTGTTAAGAGGGAGGACGTTCAAGGGTTTGGTGAGGCCTATAAGAAGCAAACCGGCCAGGATCTGCAAGAGGGTTCGATCAAGCCTTTTGCATTGATGGAAATGCAAGCGGAGGGGATTAAGCGCCTGGGAGTATTGCGTATGGATGTGGACAACCTGGGCCATCTTTTCTCCCAGGGGCTAGGGCAGAAGGCAACCCTCTCCCGGGTGGCTGCGCTCAGTTTTGCAATTGGTCTTTACTTCGAGGGCTGGGTGGGGGTGCTGGCGCAACAGCGTAACCGCAAGCACGGAGATTGTGTGTACGCCATTTATTCCGGCGGAGACGATCTCTTCTTTGTGGGCGCATGGGATCAGGTGGTGGAACTGGCTATGGACATTCGGCGTGACCTGATCCCTTATGCGGCCGGACATCCTGGCGTACATGCCAGTGCTGGGGTGGTGCTGATCAGCGGTAAATACCCGCTGGCACAGGGAGCCCGTGATGCCGGCCAGGCCGAGGAACGCGCTAAGAGCCTTAAATGGTGGGATAAAGGAGGAAAGGCCCATAAAAAAGATGCCATCTGCTTCCTGGGACGGGCGCTACCCTGGTCGCGCTTTGGCTACCTGCTGCAAGAATCTGTTTCGTTTGAAACGGCTTATGATACGCGGGTGTTTCTGGAGGGGTTATTGAAAGATAAAAGCGCCAACCGTGCCTTTGTGCGCCTGTTAATCCGTTTGGATGAGCGCTACCAGGAAGAGATCGAGAAACGCCGCCGCGCTGGAAAGGATCTGGGGGCCGACCGCCGTCCTCAAGCATTTTGGGGACCCTGGAATTGGTTGTTTGAGTACTACCTGGCGCGCATGGAGCGGATGTACCAGAAGGAGCAGCTGTTGCAAAATCTGCGCACTTTGCGCAGTGAAATGCGGGCTACGTTTCATCAACGGATTGAGTGGGTGGGCCTGGCTGCACGCTGGGCAGAGTTAAAGACGAGGAAGTGAGATCAAGTCAAAAGGAGGTTAACCATGCCCGTTAGTTCAAAAGAGATTGAAACCATTATTACCGATCCCAATGGGGCAGAAACGCTGGTCAAGGTGGCGGATGATCTGGGCAGGCAGTTGCAGGAGGCTGAACTCACCACCAGCCAGATTCGTGCGCTCTTTGGGGAGGTGCGTCAGATTCAGGCTCAATGGAGCCTGGGCGGAGACCAGCGTCAACTCGCCCGCCGTCGTCTGATCTTGCTCAAGCCCAAAATGCGTTACCGCGCACGCAAAGAGCGGGGCAAGGCAGTGAAAGAGTTGGTGAGCGTACTGGAGCCAGCACTGGACCGGGTCATTGAGGCAAAAGACGAAAAGATCCAAGAACAGCGTTTCAACCACTTTGTTCAATTCTTCGAAGCCATCCTGGCCTACCACCAGGCCTATGGCGGCAAGTAATTTTCAGAATGAGGAGGATGTCATGGCCAACGGGAAACAAATCCAACTCAAAGGGCGGGTTTTTATCACCTTCAACATTGAAGCGGTAACGGGACTGCATATTGGAGGCACTGAAAGTGGGATTGAGATCGGTGGTGTGGATAAGACGGTCATCCGTGATCCTTTAACCAATCGTCCGTATATTCCTGGCTCTTCGCTTAAAGGCAAGGTGCGCAGCCTGTTGGAGAAATATAAGGGGTTGCCTCAAAACCAGCGCATCGGGCAGGGATACATTCATTCCTGCGATCAGAAAGATGAATATTCTAATTGCGATGTTTGTCAGGTTTTTGGGGTGCCCGGAGAACGGGATTTTGCCACTCCCACCCGTTTGGTGGTGCGGGATGTGAAAATGACCGAGGCAAGTGCCAAGGCACTGGAAGAGAGCGGACGCACGGATCTGCCCTACACCGAGGTCAAGGCGGAGGTCTCCATTGATCGCGTGACCTCGAAGGCGAACCCACGCCAGATGGAGCGCGTGCCGGCGGGCACGGTTTTCGGCCCGGCAGAATTGGTCTATAGTCTCTATGATGGCGATGGTTGCCGCGTTCACAAAGACATCGAACGCTTGCGCACCCTGGTTGAGGGGTTGCAGTTACTGGAAGACGATTACCTCGGGGGACTGGGCTCGCGTGGTTCGGGCAAGATATGTTTGAAGGACATTAAGGTGATGCTGCGGGTGGGCGAAACTTACGCTGAAGCACCGCTGGAACTGGGGGCCTTTGGCAGTCTTCAGGATCTGGTGAAGGGTTTAGGCACATTGCAGAGCCAGATTCGCCAGCGTTTGGGCTAGGTCCAGGGAGGGTAACATG
Organism: Thermanaerothrix daxensis; assembly: GCF_001306145.1. GTDB lineage: Bacteria > Chloroflexota > Anaerolineae > Anaerolineales > Anaerolineaceae > Thermanaerothrix > Thermanaerothrix daxensis. Next base: position 77,494 of record NZ_LGKO01000003.1, on the reverse strand, counting down.
CCGCGCTTTACGGCGTATTTTCTTGATTTTAAAAGTGGGTTGCATGTGGGCCAGGGAGCAGAAAGTCTTCAAGAAACTCTCCCCTACCTGCCCGCGGATACCCTTTTTGCTGCCATGGTGAGTGCCTGGCGGCACCTGGGTGGCGATGCGACCGCTTTGGTCCACCCGTTTGTTAGCGACCCCCCGCAACCGCCTTTCTTGCTCACCTCGGCTTTTCCATACGCTGGTAGGGTGCGTTTTTACCCCTTCCCGGTAGATTGGGGTGTGGTTTTCTCATCCCAAAGGCGTCGGGATGTTGCCTATGGCAAAATGCTTAAACGCATCCGCTACTTTTCCGAAGGACTGATGCGCAAAGCCCAGGCGGGGGAGCCTCTGGATGCCTATCTCTTTCCTGCCGATGAAGAGGCCGAGCCCGAGCGGGGTGTGGCTCTGCAGGGGGGTGCCCTATGGCTGTTGAAGGAGGAGGTCGGTCTACTACCTAAGGCCCTGCATCAAGATCGTCCTTTGCGCGCGTTGCGCCATGTAAACGTTTGGCGGGAGCAAAGGGTGCCGCGTGTCACGGTAGATCGTGTGTCGCAGGGCGCCGTGATTTATCACTCTGCCCGAGTGGTTTTTGCCCAGGAATGTGGGCTGTGGTTCGGGGTGGCATGGCGGTATCCAGAGCAGGAAGTCGCTCCTGGCCTCACCTACCATGCGGTCTTGGCACAAATCTTAAAGGCCCTGGAGGCACAGGGTGTGGGTGGAGAGCGCAGCAGTGGTTATGGCGCGTTTTCGCTGAAAGCATCGGAGGAGATTGACCTGCCCGAACCTCAACCCGATCGGCGGGCGCTTCTGCTCAGCCGCTACCACCCTCGAGAGGATGAAGTGGCGGCAGCATTGCAGAAAGAGGGCACCGCCTACACATTGGTGGCAGTGGGGGGTTGGTTGCATAGCCCCGATGAGAAAGCCCAGCGTCGCAAGCGCCTCTGGCTGGTGAACGAAGGGAGTTTGGTGGGATGGAAAGAAGGTGGGCTGATCGGAAATGTGCCCGACGTGCGCCCGGAATACAATGGTGTGACTTTCCGTCACCCGGTCTATCGTTATGGGCTGGCGGTGGCAACCGCCTGGCCGCAGGGTCCTGACCACTAGGAGGTGTGCATGACCAGTTATGAGCTCTACCGCCTTAAAATCTCGTTGCTCACCCCTTTGCACATTGGCAGCGGGCGGGAATTAATGCACGAGTATGACTATGCACTCTACAAGGGGCGCACCTGGCGACTGAACGAAGCGGTGGTCCTGGAAGCCCAGCCCCTGGATGATCCCCAGGCGGCTAATATGCTGGCTCAAACCCCACCCGCGCACCTGCTCAAAGAGAGCGATTTTACCCCCCAGTCACGATTCTTCCGTTATGTGATTCGTGGAGTGCCGCGTTCGCCAGCGGAAGGGGCAATTGTGCGCGAACAGCTCAAAGATCCTTTCGACCGTCTCTACCTACCTGGCACGTCGCTTAAGGGGGCGCTGCGTACGGCGTTGCTCTGGTATGCCTGGGGGCAGCGTAACCTCCAACCCGATCTGAGGCGGATGAAGGACGATTCCCGTTTCGCTGCGCAGAATTACGAGCGCATCCTTTTGGGCCAGGATCCCAACCACGATTTACTGCGGGCGTTAATCGTGGCCGATTCATACCCCTTGCCTGTCAATGAGCATTTGCAGTTGATCAATGTGCGTGTACTCAATCGCGATGGCAGTTTGGGGTCTCCTATTGAGGTAGAGGCAGTTCGTGCGGATACGACCTTTGAGACCACCCTGAAAATAGACCGGGCCCTGTTTTCGGAGTGGGCGCGCCGTCATAATCTGAACCTGGTGGGGGGGCAATGGTTGCAAGACCTGGTCCGGGTGGTGCGCCAGCACAGTCAGGAACGCATTCGGCGGGAAAAAGCCTGGTTTGAAGAAAAAGCCTGGTTTGAAAAGGAGCCTAAGGCGCTCCATGTGCACCAGTTTTACGAACGGTTGGAAAGAAGTCAACCGCCGGAAAATGCTTTTTTGATGCAAATGGGCTGGGGCACCGGTTGGGAGGGTAAGACGCTTGGTACACGCCTGAGCAACCCCGCTAGTTTTATGGAAGAGGTGATCCGGAAGTACAAACTGGCAATCGGCCGACGCAAGCCGGGAGATCCGTTTCCCAAGAGCCGTCGTGTGATCATGCAGTCCCAGAAAGATGCAAATGGAAATACCATAGGTGAGCGCCCTGCTTTGCCCTTGGGTTGGTTGCCCTTGGGTTGGGTATTGGTGGAGATGGAGGCGATCAAGTAGAAGGGAGGCGCTTTTTATGGGGCACACGGTGATTACATTTCTAGGGGTTAACCCCCAGGAAGTGGACTACGAGTACCAGGGAAAAACCTATACGGGCAAGGTGTTTGCCGAGGCGCTGGTGCAGTGCCTTAAGTTTGATCGCATGTTGGTGCTGACAACCCCAGAGGCGAAAGAGAAAACCTTTCCCCTTCTTCAAAAATACGGGGATTCGCGAATTCAAGAGGTGCCCATCCCCACAGGCAAGACCGAAGCCGAAATGTGGGAGATTTTTGATGCGGTTATTCGGCACGTGCCGGAATCTGAAGAGGTGACCTTTGATATTACCCATGGGCTGCGTTCCATCCCATTTTTGGTTTTCCTTTTCGCAGCCTATCTGCAATCGGCCAAGCAGGTCCAGATCCGGGCGATTCTCTATGGGGCTTTAGAGATTGGGGTCATAAGTGAAGAAACAAAGCGAAAGCGTGCCCCCGTGGTTGATCTTTCAAGTTTTGCTACGATGCTGAGATGGATTAACGCCGCTGACCAATTCGTGCAAACCGGGAATGCCAGCCGATTAGCCAATTTGCTCAAACAAAGAAAGGCGGCTGAAACACTGGAACAAATCTCCGAAGCAGCCTTTCTATGCCAGCCCATCACTTTAATGGAAAAAGCGGCGGAGTTACGTCCAAATCTTGAGGCGGCGGCACAGTCCTTTAAGATCACCTCACAACCCTTTAGTGTGTTGAGCGAACGAATATTAGAGACGTTCGAGGCTTTTGGCCTGAAAAACCCCCTGAATAACTACGGGGAGTTTTTGGAGCGAGAATGGCAACTTATTTGCTGGTACCATGATCATGGGCAGTTAATCCAGGCGCTGACGTTGACGCGTGAATTTCTCATCGATGTGGTTAACTATCGGTTAGAACAGCGCATCGATCTGGAAAAAGACAAGCGCCAAACTATGGAGCGTGCTCTCTCTGGGTTATCCCAGTTACGGATTGCAAGACATAAGGCGGGAAAGAAAGAGGCTCAAGCCCATAGTGATCCGGAGGAAGCCTCGACTAACCGGGTTTCGTCCCCAGACGATCTGAACCGGTACGGTCGTCGAATCTACGATGAGTGGCCGGAGGAATGGGAAAACATCGCGGAGTTATACGACGAAATTAGCCAGGTGCGTAATCAGTTGAACCATGCCCAACATCAGGTTGAATCCATGAAATTGCAAAAAATCAAACCCAAGGCTGAGAAGATTATAAAAGGCTTGCAAACCCTTCTCGAGAATTGGCGGTTGATTTCGTTTCCTTCGGAGGCGTCCTCCGCATGCGTCTCTACACCCTCCTCGGTGAACAGCCCATCCCCAACCTGATCCCGCTGTGGCAGGCGCCCCAGATGTATTCGGAGGTGGGGTTTGTTGTCTCGGCGCGCACCCGGCCTCAGGCCGAGGCGTTGCAGGTGGTCATTCGGCATGACCCGGCGTTAAAGGGGATACGCGTGCTGCCACCCCTGGAGGTGGAGGCGTATGACCTGGTCAAGACCCGCCAGGTGCTTGCCGGGGCTCTGGAGCAATCCCGGCAGGCCGGCCGAGCGGTTTGCCTCAATCTCACTGGAGGTACCAAGATAATGAGCCTGGCCGCGCTCCGGGCAGCGCAGATGCTGGAGGTGCCCTGGTTTTATGTCAGCACCGAACTCCGGCAGATCATTCACTACACCGCGGAGGGCGAGGAAACCCGCCGTGAGCCCATTCGCGTGCGGGTGGGGGTGGAGATCTACCTGCGGGCGCATGGGCTTGAGGTGAGCCTGGGGAAGCCCATTGAGGCGCAGGGCGCCGCGCGCTCCCCCCAGCCCACGCCGGGGCATGCGCTGGAGAAAGATGTCTTTGAGGCGTTGTACGAGAGCCAGTGCTTTGATGATGTGCAGCGTAATGTGTACATCCGCAAAGGGGATGCCCGCGGTCAATTTGTGGATAATGAACTTGACATTGTGGCCACCTACAACGGAATGCTGGTGGTCGGCTCGTGCAAAACGGGTAAAATTCTACCCACACACCTTTATGAACTCAGCGCCCTTTCGAGGCGCGAAGTGGCCGGCATTTACGCACGTAAGGCACTAATCTACCGCGATGCCACCCCCCGCCCCGGCATCGTCCGTCGCGCTCAGCTCGACGAAATCGCCCTCATCCCTGGGTATGACTTGAACAACGTGGTACGGGAATTCAAACGCCTGCTGAGCATTCCCTGACTTATACGGAGGCTTTCTTTCCATAACTATGATTATCCTTAACTTTGCCCATCCTCTGACCGCTGAGCAGCGTGCCCAAATTGAAGCCCTGACGGGAGAACCGGTTGACCAGGTGATCACGGTGGGGGTGCATTTTGACAACGCCCAGCCCTTCTTGCCCCAGTTGGAGGCGCTGATGGCGCAGATCCCGCTGGATGCCGAAACCTGGCAGACGGCTTCCATCCTGGTCAATCCCCCCTCCCTTAATTTCATCACCGCCTTGCTCCTGGCCGAACTGCACGGACGCATGGGCTACTTTCCGCCAATCATCCGCCTGCGCCCGCTCAATACCGTTCCCCCGCGCTATGAGGTGGCTGAAATCCTCAACCTCAACGCGGTGCGCGAGGCCGCCCGTGCCCGGCGCTATCGAGGTTAGGATGGGTGGGAGCGAGGGTCAGATGGCCTCCAGCCAGCCGGCCTGGCTCAGGCGCTCGTAGATGCGGGGCAGGCGCCCACTGCCGCTCAGGTAAAGCCGCGTGCGCGCTCGCGTCATCCCCATGTAGATCAGGCGCCGCTCTGCCGGATCATCTTCCCCTTTGGGGAAGGTTTTATCCAAGTAGGGGATGAAGACGGCTTCCATCTCCAACCCCTTGAGGCGATGCAAGGTATCCACCAGCCCGTTGAAATTGCGCAATGCCTTCCTGACGGGATCAACATCATGGCGGTTGCGCACCAGCACCGCTATTTGCTCATCGCGCAGGCCTTCGTGCCGCAATACTTCGATTTGCTCGCGCAAGAAGTCCATCTCGGCCCTGGAATTGGAAAATTGGCGCAGGAGCGGGCGCGGCCCGTGGCGCATCTGAGCGGCGGAGACCTCGGGCAGCACTGCTTCGCCTTGCTCGGTCAGTTGCTGTTGGATCTCGGGCACGTCGGCAATCAACTGGTACGCCGCCTGGTAAATCTCCCAGGTGTTGCGGTAGGGGATGCGCAACCAACGCGTGCGCCCGACGACGTGGATCCCCTTCTCCTTCCAGGAGAAATATCGGTAGATGCTTTGCGAGGGGTCGTCGGTGAGGAATAGTGAGCCCTCCTCGGGATCGAGCAGGTGGGTGATCAGGCGCACCCAGGCGGGGGCCCAGTCTTGCGCCTCGTCCACCAGGAGGGCATGATAGCGCGGAGGATCGTTGAAACTGCCGTTTTCCAGGCCTTCCAGCAACTGCAGGGCCATTTCCCCGAAATCCAGTTGCCCCTGCTGGCGCAGGTACGCGCGGTAAGCCCGGTAGATTTCAAAGACCTCGCGGCGCTGATCCTGGAGCAAGCGCTGTGTAGCACCCACGCCGTGGCGCTCAATGCTCAGGTAGTCTTCCAGGCGGGTGATGCCCATATCGCGCAGCCAGTTGATCTCGGTGCGCAGAAAACCCTCACCCAGTTTAAGGATCGCCGGGTTTTGGGTGCGTTGGGCTTCCAGCCATTTTTCGAGCCACTCATCTTTCGGCTCACTGGGGTAACCGAGCAGGCGGTAGCACAGGCTGTGGAAGGTGTACACATCAATTTGTTGCCCTCGCAGTTCGCTTTGCAGGCGCTCTTGCAGGGGTTTGTTAAAAGTTAGGACGGCAATTTTCCAGTCGGGGTGCATGGCGCGCAGGTAGCGGGCACGCTGAATCAACACCAGGGTTTTGCCGCTGCCGGCATAACCGCGCACCAGGCGAATGGCAAAATTCTGGCTGAGGCGGCGCCCTTCGGCGGGGAGCTCCTCGGCAGGCTCTGTAGGCGTCAGGAAGGACGTCTGGACGGCCCGCTCGGTGGGCTCAGGCCGGGGTCGGGTTGGTACCTCGCGTGGCGCTTCGGTGACAATGCGTTCCTGCTGCTCGTCCAGGATAATCGTGCCGCGATCGGGGGTTTCAAATTCCACCACGGGGTCAACCACCCTGCGCACAAGGTCAATCTCCTCGCGGGTCAGCGGGCGCAGGCGCTCGGCGGGGAACAGGTTTTTCAGGCGATTGAGCAGGATGTCGGGGTTTTTCAAATCCTCCCGCCCCAGAATAAAATCTTCGCCCCAGGCCTGGCGGCAGCGCAAGAGGGTGGAGGCGGGGAGGTTGATCAGCACGGCAACCCAAGAATAAGGAATGTTGGGGGACCCCGCTGCGCCGGCCGTCTCGCTGATGCACTGGTGCAGGGCCAGGGCGTACTCACGTGCCTGGGTCACCGGATTGCGCTCGTAACGCTCTTTGCCATCACTGGCGCGGATGACGGCCTCATGCGCCGTGGCCTTCACAAGGCTTACCCAATCCTTGACCTCGAACACCACATAACCGTAATTGGTCAAGAGGATGAAATCGGGGTAGCGGATCTCGCGCTTTTTGCGGATGGGCGGTTCGACAAAGACGATATATTCTTTGGGCAGGCTGTTGCGCAGCCATTTGAGCGTCTCTTTTTCGCCGTAGGTGGCATCTTCGCGTAAGTAGCCAATAACTTCTGCCATGCGACCCCCAGGTTCAGGTTAATGGACGGCTTTTCGATATGTTTCCATTATAACCCGGCCTGTTAAGTCAAAAGATTAATGTTACCGAAAGTAGATCGTTGGTTCAAAAGAAAATGTTACCGTAGGGATAAGTCCGCCTCCTTGATCAAGGTATCAAACCCATTTACGGTTTGGGGATTCTTGAGGGTTGGCAAGGACATCCATTGACCGATGAGGTCATTGATTTGAGCGCTCAGGATCAGCGGGTTAGTGGTTTGCCGTAACTTCTCCAGCCGGTGGCGGGCCGCGTCATCCAGGCACTGCAGTTCGATTAGGCGATCAAGCGGTGGTTGAGTAGGATCGAATTGACGCCGGTAGCGTAAAGGAGCGACGGCGTCTTTGGAGTGTAAGCGCATCACCGGTTGGAAGAGGTTGTGATGGAGCCACAGTTGATCATACAGCGGGCGGAGAACCTGTAAGTGCGCCAGGGTGTCAAAGCGGCCGTGACCGAGATAGGCACGGAGCAGGGAGGGGTTGTTTTCCTCGACAAAACGGTTGTCGTTCTTGTGGTAAGGGCGGCTGCGCGAGAGAAGTAGGTGATCTCGTCTGGCAAGCGTGTTTTTTTTCGCTTTCGTCGGCTTTTCGGTAGCGTCCCCACATTTTTTGGAGATATTTGCGTCGTTCGTTCACATACATCGGATCGGTTTCGGACATCGTCGGCCTCGGTAACATTTTGTGTGGACTAACGCGCCCGGCTACAACCTTACGACAAATGAGGGTATAATCGAGCCAGAGCCGGAGCAGGGTACAGGCCCGCCCCAGCAGCTTGCGGTGATGAGGCTCACCGGAGACCCAAACCGCCCATCAGGGCTGATAGCCTCTGTCGTTTCCACGGACAGGGGCTTTTGTGTTATAAGAGGTTGGGTATGGAAGGGTTAAATACGGCACAACGAAATTTCTTGTGGGCCAGTTTGCACACTTTTGAGGTGACTCTGCGCCAGACAGAGCGCTGGTTGCGTGAGCGGACCGAGCGCGGTTATCTCTATCGCAGTCAACTGCACCTTTCTCCCGAACGCGAGGTGGAGGTGCGTCAATTGCTGCAGACGGCCCTGCGAGAACTGGCGGCGGTGAGCGAGCAATTGGGGCTGGCGCCCCGCGAGGAGAGCATCAATCGTCTGCTGAGCGGGCAGTTTAGCGTGTGCTGGGCGGAACTGGTGGATGCCCATCCGGCGCGCCTGCAGGGATACGGCGAGGTGAGCGCGCAGGTCGTTGCAGAAGCGGGGGCAGCGCTTGAACGCATGGCGGCCTATGCGCTGCGTTTGAGCCGGCTGTTGGGGGAAGGGGAGACGGCGCCCCTGGCGGCATCCTCATCCGCTGACGCTTTAGGTGACAATGGAGGGGGACATGCGTGAAAGACAATGGCTGAGCGGGGTGGGCGGAGCGCCCCCGGTCGGAAGAGCGCTGCCGCAGGCAGTACTGCGCGCCTGGAAAGGGAGGCAAGTATGCCTTTTGCTCTGACCCTGGTACATTTGGAGGAGGCACTGAAAAAGCCGGGCTGTCCCATCTGCCGCCTGGGCGATGAGGCGGCGCGACGTAGCGTGGATTCCTTTCTGTGGGAGAATGTCAACGACCCCGAATCGCGTCGCCCTCTGCAAGAGGCTTACGGCTTCTGCCCGGAGCATACGCGTCTGCTGGTGGCTACCGAGATGGAGAGCAGTGGGGTTTTGCTGGGCGTGAATATGATTTACGAATCGCTGGCCCGGCAAGCCATGCGTGATCTGCAGAAAGGGGGCAGCCTGCAGCCTGCCCCCAAAGGGATGTGGGGGTGGCTGGAACGCCTGCGGCGACGCCCTGCCGCACCTCCCCCAGCGCCGACCTGTCCCTTGTGTCGGATTGTGGAAGAGGTGCAGGCCAACGCCCTCATTACCCTGCTGGAAGACCTGACCCTGCACGCAGAACACGCACGCCCGCTTTACCACCAGGCGGACGGGTTGTGCCTGCCCCACCTGCGCCAGGCACTGCACCAGTATGCTCAGCGGTACCCCGAAGCGACGCGCTTCCTGCGTGAGGAGACGCTCAGCCGCCTGGATGTGCTCGCCGCGCGCATGCGCGAATACATCCGCAAGCAGAACTGGGCCTACCGCGAGGAGGCCATGACCGAAGAAGAGCGCGTGGCCTGGCTACGTGTGCTGGTTTTCTTCACCGGTTATTCCCCCGAGCGCCTGGTGCGGCGTATCGAGCCGTTCTGAAGCCTCGATCCGGGCCAGCAGGTCGTGCGCCAGGCGCGCGATCAGGTCGGCCGGGTGGTGCGTGGCGCGGCGGAGCAGGGTCACGCGGCGCGGATCGGGGATGCGAGCGATGGCTTCCAACACCGCGCGTAGCAGGTAATAATCGTAGGCCTCGCCCTGCAACTCGTCCAGAAGGGCTTCGAAGGCGGGCAGGGCTTCGCGCGCGCCCAGGTCTCCCAGCACCTGGGCAGCAATGACGCGCCGCTCGGGGATGGGGTGATGAAGGGCGTGGATCAGTTTCTGCGAATACGGCAGGCGCTCAAATTCGGTCAGGTCGTAGCCGCAGACGGGGCAAACCGTGACCCCGGCATCGAGCGTGTGCCAGCAATGGGGGCAGTAGTAGGTCAGCATGGGGGGTCAGGTCGTTTCTCCTTCTCCCAGGCGGTAGCCGTAGCCGCGCACGGTCAAGATGTAGCGCGGGGTTGCCGGCTTGGGTTCAATTTTTTTGCGCAGCAGCCAGATGTAACGGCGAATCAGCGCCGTATCTTCGGTACGGTTGGTGCCCCAGATCTCGCGCAGAAGTTCCTCCTCGGCGACCACACGCCCCTGAGCCCGCACCAGGACTTCCAGGAGGCGGAACTCGGTAGGCGTGAGGGGGATGATCTGCTGCTGCCTTCGGACTTCGTGCCGGTCAAAGTCAATCTCCAATTCGCCCAGGCGCAGGCGTTGGGTTTCGGGGGTCTGGGTGCGCCGGGCGCGGTTGAGCACCGCCTGAATGCGCGCTTTTAATTCAGCGAAACTGAACGGCTTGGTAATGTAGTCGTCCACCCCGAGGCGGAAGCCGCGCAATTTATCGGCTTCGGTGTTTTTGGCAGTCAACAGGATGATCGGTACGTCCGAAAGTTCGCGCAGGCGGGTGGTCACCTGCCAGCCATCCATGCCGGGCATCATTACATCCAGTAGCACCAGGTGGGGGTGTTCGCGGTAGGCCACGCGCAGCGCCTCTGCCCCACCCGTTGCGGTGAAGACGGTGTAGCCTTCATCTTGCAGATAATCGCGCAAAAAGCGCAGCAGCGTTGGATCGTCATCCACCACCAGGAGTTTAGGCTTCATGCTCGGTGTCCTCCAGTGGGATGGGCTCCCCGGGGAGGGGTTCGATCTCGGCCAGCGGGAGGGTACACTGAAAACAAGCGCCTCCCTGGGGGCGGTTGCTGGCCTGCACCTGACCGCCCATGGCCTCGACCAGGCGGCGCACGATGTAGAGCCCCAGGCCGTGCCCGTAGGTCTCTTGTGCATCGTTGGCGCTGGCGCGGTAGAAGGGTTGGAAAAGCAGTGGGAGGGCCTCTTCAGGGAGGCCGGGGCCTTCGTCCAGTACCTGCAGGTGCAACTGACCTTCCTGCACCCGGGCCTCGACCCGCACTTCCCCCTGCGGGGCGTATTTCAGCGCGTTGTCAATCAGGTGGAAGAGGATGCTGCTAAGGGCCTGCTCGTCGGCCAGCACCGGGGGCAGATTCGGGGCAATCTGCCAGACCAGGCGCTTTACCTGCGGGTGATGCGCCATTTGACGTTGCAGGCGATGCACCACGCCTTCCAGGTCGAGGGGGGCAGGATAGAGCGGGAGCCGTCCGGCCTCGAGAGCCGAAAGATCCAGGATGGTCTCCACGAAGCGACCCAGACGCTCAATCTCGGCTTGCACCAGCAGAAGGTGTTCGCGGGTGGCAGAGGGCAGGCGGGCAGGTTTGCTGAGCACCAGTTCCAGCCCACCCTTGATGTTGGTGAGGGGGGCGCGCAGTTCGTGGGAGACCAGGGAAACAAACTCGGATTTGAGGCGATCCAGTTCACGTAAGGCCCGGTTTTGCGCTTCCAGGCGGGCATAAGCCGCGCTGAGGTCGGCGGTTTTCTCGGCCACCCGGCGCTCCAGGTCGGCGTTGAGACGTTCTAATTGGGCGCGGTCGGCTTCAATCTGCTCCAGCGCCGCCTGCAATGCCGCCTGCTGGGTTTTCTGCAGGGTTAGATCGTGTGCGGTGCCTGCCAACACCAGGCGTTCACGTTCGGTAGGAAGAATGCGCCGCAGGGAGAGGAACACCGGGATGCGGCGCCCATCGCGAGCCAGCAGGTACGTTTCTCCCGCCCAGGTCTTCTCGGTGTCGGTATCTTTATCCAGGGTCGTACGGACCCAGGCGGCCAGGTTTTCAGCAGGGGCAAACCACTCCAAAAGGGGTGAACCCAGCAGGTCTTGTTCGTGCTCCACCCCGGCGGCCTGGCAGAAGGCAGGGTTGACCAGCCGAAGTGCGCCGCGGCGGTCGCAGATGAAAGCCGGCTCGGCAATGCTGTAAACCAGCCCTGCATACTGGCGAAACTCGGTTTCACCGATCAGCAGACCCTGACGAGCGATCAGTCCCACCGTGAGCCAGAGCATTACCCACACGCCGAGCAGGTCCACATGCCCCTGGATTTGGTACCCGATCAGCACAATCCAACCGAGGATCAGCGTGAAGAGCAAAGGCAGCAGGTTCTGCAGACGGGTGCTAGCGTAGCGCCACCCGCGCTGCCAGCGCGAAAGGGAGCGTACCGGAGAGATGGGTGGTCCGGCAAGCAAGGCCGCCGCTCCCAGGATGACCGCCCCCAGGTTCCAACCCACATCCAGGGGGCTGCCCAGGAGGTAGGCATCCTGACTCCACAGGCTGAAAAATGCCTGATCGCTCAGGACCAGGATCAGCCAGCCCAGCCCCCACCCTCCCAGGGCCGAGGGGAAATGATCCACCTCAGCGATCAAAAAGCGGTTGAGCGCGATCAGCACGGGCAGCCAGGCCATCTGCAAGCCCATCCACAGCGGAAAGGAGGCCTGACCGCGGGTGGCATTCAAGCCGGGGCGCAGGACCAGCAGCCAGAGCAGGGTGAGCACGGCGGCGGAGGTGAGAAAGAGATCTACCCCCAGGCGCATGCGCGAGGTGGTTGCACGGAGCGGGTGGGTGTATTGCCATAATCCCCAGGCCGTGAGCAGGGCTGCCAGTGCGTAGCAGACCCCGAGGGTTGGGATGAGAAAGGTGGGCGCAGGGTGCAAAATCGCCAGGACCCAGCGTCCTCCATCCCCTGCCAGGCGTATGGCCAGCCCCAGGGCCAGCCAGCGCCAGGCCGCCGGTCGGTTAGGGGCGTCCTGCCAGACCAGCCAAATCACCAACAAGGTAGGGATGAGCGTGACCAGGCTGGCCAACCACAGGCGCTCCCAGGCATCCTCGCGTCCCCAAATCAGCCAGGCTAGGTGCAAAAGCAGCAAAATTGCCCCACCACCTGTCCATTCGCGGGGTTTCAGCCAGGAAGGAGGAGTAACGAGCGTTGATTCCCTAATTGCCATCGGTTGCATTTGCCCTAATTGTAGAACAAGGGTCGCCAGGATGCAAATGCCCCTTTGAAAAAGGAGACGATCTTCCGGCGGGGATGATTGCCATCTGGCTGCCTTTGGGTTAGAGTTAAGGCAACTCATGTGCGGGAGGTTCCTGATGCGCTCCGTCCTTTTTGCCTGCGGTACCGAATATCACCTTTTGATGACGCTGATACTATCCACGACCGCTTATGCCGGGCGCCCAAAGACCCTTTTGCTTTATGACACGCCACGCACCCGGCCCTACCTGGAGCGCGCCCGTGCATTGGGGGTGTGGGATGAGGTCATCCTGATTGAGTCTGCGGCGCCTGCGGAGGCTTACGAAGCGCTCTTCGCCGAGCATCTCGGGCGTGCCGACGTTCTGCACACTTTCACTTGGGGGTTTCCGCATTTCAACACGCTAATGGCGCGCGGGCATGCGGTGGGCGTGCCGGTCATCCTGACCGATGAGGGGCTGCTCACCTACAGTCCACGGCGCCGTTTTGCCGATTGGGTGGCCCGGAAGCACGATGGTGCCTTCCTGGCACGGGATTTCGCCTTCGAGGCGGTTAGCGAAATCTGGTTGCTGGAACCTGCGCTTTTGCTTGAACCCCCCGGCTGCCCGGTGCGCAAGATAGATCTGGGGGCCTTTGTGGCTGCCTGCCGTACCGAGGCCGGACTGGCAGAGCGGTTTCGGCGCCTCTTCAATCTTTCGCCGGCGATGGCGCTGAAGGCTGAGGCCGTTCTCTTTCGCCAGTACTTTCCACTGCTGGAGGTGCTCCCGCCGGAAGTGGATGCCTGGCTGGATGGGGCCGTGTGCGCGGCCTTCCGGCCGGTACGCCTGGCGATCAAGAATCATCCGGCCTGGGTCAATCCGCGCCTCAGCGAGGTCGGGAACAACTTTGCCGGGGCTGATCGGCCCTGGGAGGCGTTGTTACTGCTGGGGCAAATAACCCCCGAGGCCGCGGGAAGCCCGCCCCGGGCTTACATCAGCCTGGCGTCATCGGCCATGCTGAAAACGGCCTTGCTCGGCATGGAGGGCACTTATTTCTTTCTCCACCGTTTAATGGCGCGTTACGCAGATTGGCAGGATACCACGGTAGATGATCTGATAGAGCGCCTGCGTTTGATCTTCCCGCAAATGCGTTTCTCGGCCCCCGCCGATTGGGACGAACTGCGCGCGGACCTGGCCGATTTGGGTCGGCGCGAGGGTTGGGCGCTGGATCTGGATGCCCTGCCCACGGCGGCTGACGAACCGGTCCTGTGGCGCGGGATAGGCCTTACCTACTGGCGGGAGCATTGTGAGCAAGCACGGCGCTTACAGGCCCTGGAACAAGAGGTCCGCCATCTGCGCCTGCAGGTGGAGCAGAAAGAGGCCGTCCTGCGTGAGGTGATTCGCCTGATGAACCTGACTGCAGACATTCTGCGCAAGGAAGTGGGAGAATAGAGAGGGTGACCCTCGTCACCAGCCGCTGGCGCTGAACACGGTTTGAAGCAGATCACGGCGCTCTGCGGGGGTCATCGGGCGCGAGCGGGCAAAATCCACAAAGCGCAGGGTCAGCAGTTCGGTGCTCACGTAGTGTCCGGCGTAAAAGATGTGCCGATCAATGAAAGCCTGGTCGAAGGGCGCTCCCAGGCTCCATTGGTCGAAAAGCAGGTTGCCCAGACCGTAATGCAAGAAAGAGCCGCCGTAAAACTCCATGGCCTGGGGCAAATGTCCCTGGCTGCCCGAGACGATAACCGCCCCGGCCTGAGCAACGCGCTGGAAATCCTGCACGGCCAGGGGATTGGCGGTGAAGGTTTCGTATTCGATGTGGGAGAAGGTGACGATGGGCAGGTAACCTTGTGCGCGCAGGGCGGCGATATCGGCGGTCAGGCGGTCAAAATCGCACAAGACGGCGCCGGGTTGGGTAGCAGAGGCCTGGGCGTAGCCGGGACCTTTGGCGTTGCATCCAATGAAAGCAATGCGGTTGCCGTTGTGTTCGAACAGGGCGGGTTGGCGACCCTCTTCCAGGGTAGCGCCGCCGCCGTAGGTCTGCCAGCCGCGCTGGTGGTACTGCTCCAGGGTGTAGAGGACGTCCTCGGGGCGGGCATCAATGAAGTGATCCCCGGTCATTTCTACGACATCCGTCCCCAGGGCGTCCAGAACAGCCAGGTAGCGGCTGTGACTGCAGGGGAAAACGATCACCCCTTGAGCGTTCAGGCCGTCGTTGGTATGGGGACAGTCTTCACGAAAAGCCACTTCGTTGTTGATGTGGGTGATGTCGGCTTCGCGCAGCCAGGGAGCAATTTCTTCGATGGCGTAATCGGTACCGCGCAGGTCCAGCGTCCAGGCGGTGGCGCGTACAATGGCGGTCACCCCGGTTACAGCCACCGCGGTCAGGCAGTTGGGGTCGCGGTTGCCGGTGGGGATGGGGGCAGTCAGGTCGGCGTGTTGAGCCGCTTGCCGGAAGGCGGTCTGAGCCTCCGCTTCCCCCAGCAAGGCGTAGGGCACGGCCAGGGGGTAGCGGGCCGGGTCAAAATCTTTGTGGATGGGGGACTGCTCTTCTACGGCCAACACCTTAAGGCGCGGCTCCAGACGCTCAAAGGGCACAATGCCCAGGGCTTCGGGGTGGGCCCACAGCGTTTCCGTTAACTGCTCGGGGTTGACCACCTGCACGGCTTTGGGTGCAGGGGCTCCCCAGGCAGCGCTCAGAGTGTTCAATGTGTCTTCATCCATCCACAGGGGGCCACCCTCGTTGGCATCTCCCTGCCATAACTGACGTAATTCGGCGGCGCTGAGGGCATCGCGCAGGGTGGGGAAACGTCCTACCAACGCATAGACCCAATACCCCAGTGGCGCTTCGCTTTGCGCTAGCATCAGGCGCAGGGTGGCCGATTCGGGATGGGAAGCAAATTCCCACGCCGGCGGAAGGCTGACCTGGGCACGCAGGGCAGCGGGGAGAGCCGGATCCAGCCAGAGGGTGAGCGCCGGGCGCGGTGAGGGGCTGGGTGAGGCCGAGGGGAGGGGAAGAAAGGGGGTGAAGGTGGCAGTTGGGGCTGCGACGGGGTCTGCCATGGGAGCGGCCTGACACGCTGCCAGCAGAAGTAAGCCGATGAAAAGCCAACCTTGACGAAGAATGCGCATTGCAAGCCTCGAGGAGAACGGGATGGGATGAAAAGGCGATAATCGCCTCGATTATACCCCCGCCCCTGCGGGTGAGCGGGGGAGGACGATAGAGTTTGCGAGTTTGCGCAGGGTGGGCTAAAATGAAGCCTAACTGGAGGTGATTGGTCGTGTTTTATGCTATTCGCCCCGAAATGCTGGCTCGAATGCAGGAATTGGAAGCGCGGGATGCCCGCGAACGCGCGGCTGGTTTGCCCGCATCTCAGCGCCTGCGCCAGGTGGCTCCGCAGACCGGGCGCCTGCTGGCGCTAATGGCTGCGTCAGCACCGGCAGGCACCTGGGTCGAAATTGGTACCGGCGGGGGGTATTCCACGCTGTGGATTGCGCTGGCCGCCGAGGTGACCCGGCAACGGGTGATCACGTTTGAGGTGGCGCCGGAGAAGGTGCTTCTGGCTCGCGAGACCTTTCGGGTCAGCGGGGTGGAGGAGGTCGTGAGCCTGGTTGAGGGGGATGCGCTGGCGTATCTCCCTCACCTGGAGGAGATCGCGTTCTGTTTTCTGGATGCGGAAAAGGAGATTTATCGGGCGTGTTACGAGGCGGTGGTCCCGCGAATGGTGCGTGGGGGTTGGCTGATTGCCGATAATGTGATCAGCCATCGCGAGGTACTCCGTCCTTTTGTGGAGCATGCCCTGGCTGATCCGCGGGTGGACGCGCTGGTACTGCCGCTGGATCGGGGCGTGTTGCTTTGCCGCCGCACGTGAGCGGGGGTCAGGGGGCAGGGTAAGGGGGCGAAGTTGGCCCGGGGGAAGGCGGTGTGGGTGTGGCCGGAGGGGGGTAAGCGGGTTGGGTGGCGGTGGGTGGGCGTGTCGTGGGGGTGGGCGGAGCGGCAGTGGCCGTTGGCAGTGGTGTCTGGGTGGGCGCTGGGGTTTGGGTAATCGTTGCTTTAGGGGTATGGGTGGGTTTAGGGGTGTGGGTTGGGCGATCCTCCGAGGTGGCTGAGGCGGTGGGCGTGGTCGTGAGCACCAGCGTTGGGGTGGCCGTGGGGGTGTTCGTCAGAGTTGGAGTGGGCGAGGAGCGGGCGGGGACCTGGGCAGGTGGGGTGATGGGGGATGTAGGTGTGACCAGGCGGTTAGGTCCGGTGGGGGTAGGGGTGGGAATCGGGGTCTCCAGTAGGCGCAGTGCGGCCTCCGGTGAACCATCAGACTGGCGATCCTGGATGGCCTGGCGGATCAGGCTGAGCGAGACGGCGGGCACGGCCGCCACCCGCCGTTCGGCGCTGTAATCTGCCCGTAAATCGGCCCGTAGGGCGAGCGGGAGAATCCGGGTGGGCGGTTCAAAGCGCCAAGGCGGGAATGCCCAGAACAGGGCCAGCCCCAGGAGCATTAGCCCTCCCACCAGGGCAAGCCAATATGTTTCCAGGGATTGAGAATGCCGGTGCGAAATTCGCATGCGCTCTCCGCCAGATCAATGACCCATTAGCAGTATAGGCGCTTTCAACTGCTGTGGAGTTTACATCTGCCTTTCAGTTGGTGGTATGAGGGGCTTGTACCTGCTACTTTGAGGGGAAAGGTGAAGAACGGACTTTCGGCTATAATTTTTATATCTGGCTTTATTACATTCTTGTTTTGGGAGGGACATTATGCCAACCGCTAAGGCATTTTTGATTGATATGGATGGTGTGCTCATCAGTGGATCAGCCATGATTCCCGGTGCAGATCAATTTATTGCGCGCCTGCGCAAAAAAGGTCTCCCGTTTTTGGTCCTGACCAATAATTCCATGTACACCCCGGCAGATCTGGCCCATCGCCTGCAGCACCTAGGTTTGGAAATCACCAAAGACCAGATTTTTACTTCTGCGATGGCCACCGCCCGCTTTGTGGCTTCGCAGAAGCCTCAGGGCAAAGCCTTTGTGATTGGGGAAAGCGGTCTACAAGTTGCTCTGCATGAAGTGGGCTATATTCAGACGGATATTGATCCCGATTACGTCATTTTGGGGGAAACCCATTCTTACCACTTAGAACACATTACCAAAGCAGTGCGCCTGGTACTGGCTGGGGCGCGCTTTATTGCTACCAATCCCGATCCCACCGGGCCGGGGGAGGGCGGCATTGTGCCGGCCTGCGGGGCAATGGCGGCGCTGATCGAGCGCGCTACCAGGCGTTCTCCATTCTTTATTGGTAAGCCCAATCCCTTCATGATGCGCTCGGCGTTGAATTACCTGGGGGTGCATTCGGAAGATACGGTTATGATCGGCGACCGCATGGACACGGATATTCTGGCCGGCACCCAAACCGGCCTGCAGACCATTCTGGTGCTGAGCGGTGTGACGCGGTTAGAAGATGTGGAGAAGTTCCCTTACCGCCCCCACCGGATTTTCAACTCAGTGGCGGAAATTCCCCTGGATTAGGTGGCAGCCCCGTGGGTTCTGATCCAGGGGGGCAGGGCGGGGGCGCCGTTCAGCCAGAGGGCTATGCGTCCCTTGCCCTGGGTTTTGGCCCAGTACAGGGCGCGGTCAGCCCGTTCAATCAGATCATCCAGGGAAAGACAGGTGGCATCCATCTCGGCCACACCGATGCTCGTGGCAATGGGGAAGGCCTGTTCGCCGTTGCGGATTATTTCCTCAGCCAGGCTCTGGCGCAGGCGTTCGGCCACCCGGATGGCTTTATCCAGAGGCGTTTCGGGTAGCAGGACGATGAATTCATCCCCGCCGTAGCGCGCAGCAATATCGGGCTGGCGCAACTGCTGGCGCATTTTCTGTCCCACCATCTGGAGCAGACGGTCGCCCATCAGGTGTCCTCCGCTGTCGTTAACCTCTTTGAGATTATCCACATCTAGGATGAAGAGGGAGAGGGTGGAGCCGTAGCGGCGAGCGCGGGCAAATTCGCGCTGGGCCAGGTCGAAGAAGTGGCGCCGGTTGGCCAGCCCGGTCAGGGCATCGGTGGTGGCGGCTTGCTGCACCTGCTCGAAGAGGCGCGCGTTTTCGAGGGCAATGGCTGCCTGGTTGGCAAACGCCTGAGCCAGGCGGGCGTGCTCCTCGGTGTAGGCGCCGGGGGTGTAACTATCTATGGTCAGGTAGCCAATGGGCTGACCGTGCGCCAGCATGGGCAACCCGATCCAGCCGCGGATCTTTTCTACCTCACCCCAGCGTTGAAAGCGCGGGTCTTGTTGAGCATCGTAGAGCACCACTGGCCGACCGGTGCGGAAGGCTTCTTCCACCAGGGGGTTGCCGGCCGGGAAGCGGTGGCCGATTAACTTTTCAGGATGGGCGAAGCCCGAGCCGCGAACCAGGCGGACGTAACCCTTTTCCAGCAGGAAGACGGCGCAACTGTCGTAAGGGATGACCCGGCGCAGATTGGCAATGATCAGATCCAGTACTTGGTCCAGATCAAGGGCGGCTGTGACGGCTGCCGTGGCCTCGCGCAGGGTTTCGGCTTCCAACGCGCGGCGCTGGGCTTCGGCAAACAGGCGTGCGTTCTGCAACGCAATCCCGGCGTGGCTGGCGAAGATCATCAGCATCTCAGCGTGTTCGGGCCGGTAAAAGTCGGGCTGGGTTTTTTCCAGCGAGAAAAAGCCGATCACCTCGCCATGGGCGATGATGGGTGCTCCCACCCACGAGCGGATGTAGCTGGTCTCCTTCAGTACAATCCAATTGGGGTCACGGCTTGCGTCGGGAATGATCAGGGGTTGTTTGTTCAGGCTCATCCAGACGAAGTTTTGCCCCCATTCCAGGTTGAAGACGAAATTGCGCACTGCCTGGGCGACCTCCGGGCCGAACTGCTCGTAGCCGCGCATGTTCGCCACGTAGGCTTTGCCGTCTTCGCGAAAGAGGATGACACTCCCCGAATCGTAGGGGATGACCTGGGCGACCTGTTCCAAAAGCCGGTCGAGGACCTCGCTGAAGTCCAGGCTGGCGGTGACGGTGAGCGCAGCCTGGCGCAGGGCCTGGGCCAGTTCGCGCTGGCGGCGCTCCTCCTGCGCTACGAATGCCAGTTCCTCTTGCGCTGTTTTAAACGCGGTGATGTCGCGCACCAGCCCCAGAATTTCCAGGCGTTCTTCGCCGTTACGGCCAAAGCGCAAAGCCGTGAGGGTAGCCTGCGCAAAAAAGCGCCGCCCCTCGGCATCTTGACCGGTGTATTCCAGATTTTTGACATCTCCTTCCCGGGTGACGGCATCAAGGACGGCTGTCAGGTAGGGGGCCTCTTCTGGCGCGGCAAATTCGGACCAGTGGCGGCCCAGGAGTGCCTGCTCGTCTCCCACGCTGAAAAGATGCACGGCTTGACGGTTGACCCAGGTGAAGCATCCCTCGGGATTGAGCAGGAAGATGGTCTCAGGAGAGGCTTCGATCAAGCGGCGGTAGCGCGCTTCGCTCTCCTGCAAGGCCTGTTCGATTGCCTTGCGTTGGGTGATGTTGTGCAGGCGCAGTAGCGCCCCAACCCGGTGTCCACCCGGGGTGCGAATGGGGATGTGGTGGATTTCGGCCCAGCAGCCCGGACGGGGTTGAATCTCCAGACTGGCGGATTCTGAGGAGACGGATTGCATCCACATGACCAATTGCGGCCAGGGGTGCAGCGCCTCGCCAACCGACTGCCCAACGACCGCTTGGGCTTCTACTTGGAGCATGCGGCAGGCGGCAGGGTTGAGATCCAGGATGCGTCCGGTGGAGTCCAGCACCAGCAAGCCCTCATCCATGACCTCGATCACCTTCTCGCGCGCCAGGGGGGTGAGGGCGCTTGGAGAGGTGCGGTAAAGTCCAAAGAGCAAGATGGCACCGCAGAAGAGCAGGGCAATGGGGGTTGGGTCGAGGGGTAAGACGGGAAGCAGAAGATTACTGAGGCGCAGGAGGTTGACCAGCCAGGGCAGGCCGATGGCGATCAGGAAGAAGGGGGCTTGGGCGCGGTAGAAGGCGGAGTGGTGAATGAGGGTGAAAAGGAGCCAAACCGTGCCGACCAAGAGCAACCCGTAAGAATAGACTGTGTGCAGCCAAAACAGGGGGCCGTAGGCGCGCTGGAGGATGGGCAGGCCGTTCCACAGCGTCCATTCCAGGCGGATGTAAAAAGCATGGTGCGAAGCATTTGTCCACAGGGCCAGTTGGACCAGCAAAGGTTCGATGGCCAGGGCCGCCAGCAGGCGCCCCGGGCGGCGGGGCAGGCGTTCGGTGTAGGCCAGTGCAAAAAGCAACCACCCTGCGGGGACCACGCCGACACCGATGAAGCCCAGGTGGTTCAGGGCAACGGCGAGGGACTCCGACGGGCTGGCCAGTTCTAGGCTGTAGAGACCCATCCACAGCGCCAGCCCCATAAAGAGGGCACTCAGGGCGGCGGCACCCCGGGCGGGGCGCCGCGACCAGGCCAGCCACCCTAATAGTAGTGCTGCGCCTGTTGCGAGCAGGAGGAAGAGGGAAAGCGGAGAAAAATGCCAGGAGCTCACCGGGTTAGCGTCAAACCTGCGGGGTGGTGTGGTGGGAGGTCAAGCAGTGTGGATGTAGCGCAGTGCGGTGCAAGAGGAATGCCGGGGTTCACCCTCCGCACCTGTGAAGTTGATCTCATTATATCATCATAATCGCAGGGGGAATGGCTTTGAGAGAACCGCATCAGGGGGTGATGCAGAGGGGGGTGAGGCCGTGCTATAATCGAGCCAGATACGGCATGGTCGTGAATCTTTGGGGCAAGGAGGTAGGGCGTGGAATTTGGGGTGGCTTTACCCTCTTACGGCGCGCAAGCCACGCGCCTGAGCATCCTGGATACGGCTCTGGCCGCCGAAGGACTGGGTTTTGATCACGTATGGGTGCCCGATCACCTGGCTCTGCCCAAGGCCGATGCCGAGCGTTTTGGGCACATTTTTGAGGCGATTACCACGCTGGCCTACCTTGCGGGCAGTACCCGCCGCATTGGGCTGGGAGTTTCGGCCCTGGTGTTGCCTCAGCGCAATCCCCTGGAGGTGGCTAAGCAAATTGCCACGTTGGATGTGCTCTCGGGGGGGCGGGTGAACCTGGCCGTGGCGGTGGGCTGGTCGGCGGGCGAGTATGCTAATCTGGGGTATGAGTTTCACAACCGCGGCACACGCATGGACGATGCCATCAAGGTGCTGCGCACTCTGTGGCGGGGTGGACGGGTGATTTCTTACCAGGGGCCGTTTTATCGCTTTGAGCAGGTGGTTTTCTCGCCCCCGCCGGTGCAAAGCGGGGGGCCGCGCTTGTGGGTGGCTGGCGATTCGCCGCGCGCGCTGCGCCGCGCTGTGCTGTTGGGAGATGGCTGGCACCCCAATGCGCTCTCACCGCAGGCGTTGGCTACGGCGCTGGAGCAGGTGCGTCCTCTGTTGGGAGGTCGTCCGTTTGATGTGGTGGTGCGCACGCGCCTGATGTTCGATCAGCCGCCGGCGGCAGAGGGCTACCTAGGTGGCGATGCAGAGGCAATCATCGGGCAACTGCGCGCCTTCCGGGAAGCCGGTGCGACGGGTGTGGTGATCACCTTCCAGGCGGAGACCCAGGCCGAGCGCGAACGCGCCCTGCGCCGATTTGCCCAAGAGGTGATGCCGGCCCTGCGGGGATCGGGAGCGTAAAAAGAGGGACGACGGACATGCTCAAACGGCATCATGGGGTATGGGCATTGCTGCTGGGCTGGGGCCTGGGGGGCCTGCTGGCCTGCCAGGCAGTTTCTCCATCTTCTGGCTTGCTGCCTACGCCCTCTTCGCCCCCCGCAACCCCCATGGCGGGGGAGACAACAACCGCCGGGCCGGAGACGGCGGTGACCCTGCCCTTTGCCGCGCTGCCCAGCGCTACCCCCAGCCTCACGGCGACTCCACTGCCACCTACTGACACCCCCGAGCCCACGTTCACCCCCAGCCCCACTTACCCGCCGGGCTGGCGCCCTTCGCCCACGCGCTGGCGTTATGTGACGCGCACGCCGACCATCACCCCGACCCCTACGCCACCCCCACCGGCGATGCGCATTAACCGCCCGGGTCCCTATTCGAAACTGGTCTCGCCCATTCAGGTGGAAGCGCTCATCAGCCCCGGCGAGGATGGGTATGTCTACGTGGACCTGATTGGAGAGGACGGGCGCTACCTGGTGCGCCAGGCGTTGGATTTTCGTGCCTACCGCGATCGGCGCTTCTACATTGCCCCGGAGATTCCCTTTGAGATCGCGACGCCGGCAGAGGTGGCACGGTTGGTGATCTACACGCTGGACCGCTTCGGACGCACGATCTACTTGTGCTCAAGCGAGGTGGTGCTGCAGCAACTGGGGCGCAACGTGTTGGAGCCGGTGCGCGTGGATGTGGAGCCTTTCCTGGTGCGTTCGCCGCGCGAGGGCGAGACGGTGCGCGGCGGTGTGCTGGTGGTGCGTGGGGTGGTGCGTCCCCTGACCGGTAAGCCGGTCCTGATCGAATTGATCGCGCCGGATGGGCAGGTGGTGGGCTCCGCCGAGGTGACCCCCGGCATGCCCTACGGCGATTTGAGTCATGTGCCCTTTGAGGCCTATGTGCCGTACACGGTGAGCGGGCCGACCGAGGTGCGCCTGACCCTGCGGCAGGAGAGCGACACGCGCATTCCGGGGACGGTGGCCCTCAATTCCTGGCTGATCACGGTGGCGCCGTAAGCATGAGCGGTTCGGTGGTTCTCTCGCACTATCAGGCGGCGGCGTGGCTGGCGGCGCGCGGGCAAGTGGCGGTTCTACGCACCTCGCTGGACCTGGGGCGTACCGAGGCAGAGGTGCGTTTGGGCGCGGAGGGGGTGGAACTGCCCACCGGCGAGCACCTGGACTGGGCGGCGGTGGCACGGGTGGCGGAGGATTTGAGCGGGTGCTACCGCCTGGAGGGGAAGGACCTGGTGCGCATTCAGGCGTTCTCATCCCGTACCGGGCGGGCTTACAGCCTTTACCCCACGCCCACGGCACCCACCCTGCTTATTTCGGGCATCCCGATGCACCGCATCAAGGGCACGGATCCCTGGCAGGATACGCTGAGCAAGGTGCGCGTGGCGAACCCGCGCGGGTGGGTGCTGGATACGTGCATGGGGCTGGGCTACACGGCCATTGCGGCGGCGCGCACGGCCGAGCGTGTGCTGACGATTGAACTGGACCCGGCGGTGGTGGCGCTGGCGCGTCAAAACCCCTGGTCGCAGCCGCTGTTTACCGACCCGCGCATTCAGGTGCTGATCGGCGATGGCGCTGAGTTACTGCCGGCGCTGGCGAGTGGAGTGTTCTCGTGCGTGATTCACGACCCGCCCACCTTTGCGCTGGCGGGCGAACTTTACACGCTGGAGTTTTACCGCGAGGTGATGCGGGTGCTGCGTCCGCGCGGGCGGATGTTTCACTACATCGGTGATCCGGAGAGCAAGAGCGGCCGTGCGGTCACGGCGCGGGTGCGCGAACGCCTGCGCCAGGCCGGCTTCCAGCGCCTTACCCCTGCCCCCCGCGCCTTCGGCCTCCTGGCCGAGAAGTGAGGGGAATGTCTTAAGGAGAGTTGTTGTGAAGGTTCTGATTGTTACAACAGCCTTTCCTCGATGGCTTGGAGATGGCAGAGGGAATTTTGTGTTTGAAGCCGCCAAGGCAATCAAGGGGCAAGGGTGGGATGTGAGAGTAATCGCCATGCACACCCCTGGAGCAAGTACACATGAGTGGATGGATGGTATTGAGGTAATTCGCCCTCGCTACTTGCCTGAGCCATGGGAGATCTTGGCTAGAGAAAGTGCCGGATTGCCTCAGGCGTGGCGAACAAACCCATGGACTAGATTAGCCATTATTCCCTTCTTGGTTACCCATGCTTTAGCTGTTATGCGATATGCTGCCGATGCCGATATTGTTCATGCTAACTGGACACTCTCGGGCATGATAACATGGCTCACTTATTGGTGGCATCGTAAACCTTTTGTTGTAACCGTTCATGGTAGTGATGTTTTTCAGGCCACAAAATCGAAATTAATCCGAGAAATGACCAGAATTGTTCTCTCTAGTCCGAAAACAAGGAACATCATTGCGGTTAGCGATGCCTTAGCAAATCATATGAAAAGGATGAATCTGCCCGGCGAGAAAATTTATGTTATCCCCGATGGGGTGGATGTTTCGTTCTTTCATCCCCCTGAAAGTGATTTTAGGGAAAATGAGATTCTGTATGTGGGATCTCTTACCTACCTAAAGGGCGTGGACATCTTAATACGTGCTTTTGCCAATTTAGAGGCAAAATGGGATTATAGACTTGTAATTGCAGGAGAGGGAACTTACCGGCATGAGTTAGAGACTCTCGTACATACCCTTGGATTGGAGAGAAAGGTTGAGTTTCTTGGCCCATTGAGCCGTGAGGAAGTTGCAAAACGGATGAGAAGAGCCAAAATCTTTGTTTTACCTTCGCGATCTGAGGGTTTGGGTGTAGTTTTACTCGAAGCATTGGCTTCAGGCACGCCATGTGTGGCTTCAAGGGAGGGAGGAATACCTGAAGTTATTACACCTGATGTAGGCCTATTATTTGAACCGGGGGATGTTGACGGATTAGTGAGAGCGATTTGCCAGTTGTTAGAACAAGACTTAAAGAAAATTGGAGAGAACGCAAGAAGAAAGGCGCTGGAGCACTATGATTGGAATAAAGTGGCCATGAAGATACTCCATGTTTACCGCGCAAGCCATTTTCGCTGATAAGGAAAGCTTTACAAACCCATGGGCAGACTACGAGACCGCTTAAGAATCTTAGGGCTGTTTATAGGGCTAAGTGTGCTTCTCTACCAGATGTATGATGGCATTAACACTGTGTCTGGCATGGACATTCTTCTGCAGCCTAAATTGTTGATTGCTTCTGTAGGATTAAGTACGTGGGCTATTTTTTGTCAAATATTTGCATGGTTAATCATTATGAGAGGAATAGGGGTCAACATTACCCTGAAGGACGCAATAAAAGGGTATGTATTAAACTTTCTGCCTCGATACATACCCGGTACTGTTTGGGGGTACCTAAGCCGGGCTACTTGGCTTAACAAGAGTTTTGGTGTCGAATATCAATTAACTCACTGGGGTTCGATAATTGAAGTCGTTATCGGGATAGAGTCATGTATGGTTATGCTTTCAGTTTACTTATTCTCACTTCTTCCGCTTAG
The DNA here is from genome assembly GCF_001306145.1 of Thermanaerothrix daxensis. Taxonomy (GTDB): domain Bacteria; phylum Chloroflexota; class Anaerolineae; order Anaerolineales; family Anaerolineaceae; genus Thermanaerothrix; species Thermanaerothrix daxensis. The sequence continues at coordinate 51,769 of NZ_LGKO01000003.1, read as the reverse complement.
ATTGTGGTGGACACCTGCAAGTATCTTGCTATTTGTGCTACTAGGGTCCTGGTTTATTCTTAAGAAAATATCTCGGATTCCTTTCATGGGTGTATTTAAAAACCCTTTTTATGGACTCACTATTAGTATGAAAGGATGGTTAATGGCCACAACTGCATTATGGAGTAATTGGCTTATTTACGGAATGATCACAATTTTATATTTGAATTTTTATGGTTCGTATCCTCTTGGTATGCGCTCAATCCTGGAAACCTCTACAATTTTTAGTCTTTCTTGGTTGGGGGGGTTTATGGTATGGATCTTTCCTGCAGGTCTTGGTCCAAGAGATTTATTGTTGTCCAAAGGTATTAGCACAATCTTTAGCGTAACTCAAGCACAAGCAAACTTAATGGCTGTTATAATCCGGCTAACGATGATGTTTTCTGAATTGGTGTGGGCTATTGGAGGGATGATTACCGGTGGCTTGCGAATAACAGAATAGTTCACTTCTGAGGGCGCGCTTTCAGTATTATAAGATGGGCGAAATGGGGTAGCACTCGGCTCAGTATTTTCTCAATTGGGGAAACTAATTTGTAAAGATAACGAGTAAGATGCGCTGGGAGTCCTTTTCCCCGATAATGCATCGGTGGTAAAAACCAAACTCCCCTTACCATCTCGGCCTTGAACTCCGGAGATAACTCTTTCTTGTATTTCCATGTGGTTTTCCAGTCATCATATGGTTGGCCCGAAGAGTGGAAGGGACGATTGAGTAACCTCTCTCCAATCCATCGAGCTAGGCCAAACCAACTCAACCAGTTGGGAGAGCTTACTATGAGCACGCCATTCTTTTTCATTACACGGTAAATTTCGCGAACTGCAAGGCGTACGTTCGGAACGTGTTCTAAGACTTCTGAGCATACCACGGTCGGGAAGAAATCGCTTGGGAAAGGAATGTGGAGAAGATCTGCAACAAATAAATTTCCTCGCTCTGCTTCGATTTGTTTTATCGCATTATATGCAAGATCAAAGGCGAAAACTTTTTGGTCAGGTGCAACGACTTCTAGATCTTTTCCGCTTCCGCAACCCACAATCAAAAAAGGCCCCTGGGAATTACTGAGAAGATCTTTGATAGTTTGAATACGAAGCTGGTTGTATATATCGCGCGCAGGGTTAGGTGGTTCCTTTTGATTGTAGAGCCGTTCATAGAAATTCCGCTGGGAGATTTTCATTTTTTCTCTCTTTTCATAACAGTGAAATTCCGAGGGTTTTAAGTCCAGTGTTTGTAGGGCGAAGGTTCTTGGAAGGGGTCTCTTTCTAATCCGTCTTACCTACCCCGGACCGACAGTCAATCAGTTATATCACCCAATTCTTCAGAGTCCTCGAAGGCATGCCCTACTCAGGGGTGTTGAATATCGTCAAAACTTCCAAGACCAGAGGTATCAAAACCCCGTTCTTTTAAGTGTTCAACAATAAGAGTAAATACCTGTTCAGGAGGTAGGGGGGTACAGGTTGCTGTGCTGTCCTCGATTTGACCGCTCTCCCAAACGCGAGAATTCAACTTCAGTCGGTACCACCAATTGCAGGAGACGACTGAGATATAATCAATATTGTAAAATGGTGGCTTGATGGTTTCGGGTATCAGTTGACGAGTCTTGCTGTCCACCTTCACTTCATCACCTATGCCAGTGCTAAAAATAGGCCGAGGACCGGGATCGACACGCAAGACGGAGGCACCCTCCATCCACATGGGTTGAGGAATACCCAGGTAATCCAGTAAAGTAGGAGCAATGTCCAGACTTTGTACCTCGTCCTGGATGCGTCGCCGGTAAGCGTCTTGAGGAAAATGGATGATCCACGGTAGGCGTGTTGTGGCTTTCCATTGCTGACCGTGATCGCTAGCAACTATCAAAACAGTTTGATCTGCCAAACCATGGGTTTCGAGAGTATCAAGTAGGCGTCCCATCGCTTGGTCGAATTCCAGAATTGCGTCATCGTAGAAATCGGGATCCCATGCCTCTTGATCGTTTATGTTTTTCCCTTGTGAAAAGATCTGGGTCCCAGGATGAAATTTAGGCCCATGCGTACCCATCCAATGAATATGGGCAAAGACTGGTTTATCGGAGGTAATCAATATTTCGATCGCCTTTTCTAGCTTGTCTCGATCTTCCAGACTAAAAACTTCTGGGTTGGTAGGTACAAGAAGGCGATAATCCGTCATATCCTTGAGAAAGAAAATATGGCGCAGGCGATCAACGATGCGGTTGAGGATCTCATACATATAGTCTGCGCTATCTTCATCCAAGTATTTCTGAAGATTGGTTAACACAGGGCTTTGCGCAAAGATCACTCCATTGGCAATGTCAAATCCGGATTGGAAATTGAGCGCATATGCATCGACGTGGTGTGGCCAGGAGTATTGAACACCGAAATAACCATAACTCTTCAGGATATACGGCAGGTGTTCGAAAGCATCTTTATCCCTAAGTTTATCGGGACGGTAAATCACCCGCGTTGTCGTCGGATACTTGCCGGTCAATATGGAGACAACACTCCCCGCCGTATAAGCACAGTTTGAGTAAGCATTCTCGGCTACCAGAGATCGCTCGGCCAGTTGACGCAGATTTGGGGTGGTATCGCGCTGGTAGCCGTATACTGAGAGATGATTGGCGTTCAAACCGTCCGCTGTGATGAGGAGAATATGGGGCAACTTTTTGGTTGTCGGCGCATCCGGGTTGGCGTTGAGAGGACGTACCGCATGGGGCGGCACATATGTCAGCGCCAGCAAAAGAATCACCAAACCCGTCAGCGCAATGGGTGCGAATCGGAAGTAATGATTATGCCGGCGTTTTTCTTCCGAAATCAACCAGGCATTTACCTTACGCGTCCACCCGTACAGCATCCCCAGAAAAGCCAACATATACATCGCACGGGTCCAGCCGCTTGAGGTGGCAATTCCCCAATGAAAGAGGGTGTAAGTGAAGTTATCCACCAACAGGAGTGTGGTGCCACTTAGAATTCCTGCGGGGAGAAGCGTAGCGATGGGTTTTAACCATCTCCACTTAAGAATAAGCCAGAGCAGCCCTATGAATGCCAGAAGTGCAAACCCAATCGTACTAACGACCCCAAGACTCAACAAAAAAATGCGCACTTTTTGCAAAAGCGGCAAAATGGCGATCGAAGAGGGTTTCGTGATGATAAACAACCACTCCGAAAAGGTGTACACAATTGAAGCGGTAAATGTGAGCAGGAATAAGCCAGACCATGCTGGCTCTTCAGATGAAAATGGGGAGAGTTTTCTGAGCATAGATTCTCACACCTTGCGATAAAGCAATAACGTACGGGCGCTACCTTCAATGGGCATCTCTTTTTCTAACTGAAAATGACGGGCAAACGCTCTTTTAAACCCCTCTAGATGGTAATCGGGGAAAATATCTTCCCGAGACTGAAGCAATTTCTGAACTTGCGAATCCTCTTTGGGAACGAATTCCACCAGCAAATACCTGCCTAATCGGGCAAAAGTGGCCGCAAGGCGCTCCAATGGTACATTGTTCCCAATCGCAAGATGGTGCACCAGGGCTAGAGCCAACACCAAATCAGCGGGGCCGCGTTGGTAAAAAGATTCGCGCTCGGTATTGTCCCATCCGATAGCAGGTGAGGGATTGGTGAGGTCAATCACTAACGGAAGCAAAGAGGAATCGTGTTCTCGCTTGACCTGCTGATAATTCACTTCGACCGCTTCGGGATCATAATCTGCTGAAATCACCAATGCATTGCTGGAACCCGCTGCCACCCGGCTAAAGACCCCCGTATTGGCCCCCAGATCCCATACGAGGCGGGGAGCCAGGCGTTGTACTGTTTCCTGAACGTAACGCTTTTTGCTTTCAAAGGTCGTGTTCGTGTAATTGGTATGGTGATAATACTCCACCCAGCCTGTTTTTCGAATGGGTGCGTTCAAGCCACGCACCGTTGCCCCCAGGCTCTCGATCAACCCTATTAACCCTGCCTTGCTTAAACGCTTGCCAGGATAACGGGGGTTGTTGGGAGCCGGAGTCGCGGTAAACGCCACCTGCTGAGCGCGGGCGTGCAGGTGAACGTGGGTTAGCAGACCAAAATTGAAACGGGTGGAGCCTGGCAAAAGCCGACTCGCCAGATCGAGGGGAAGACCATCCATATGGACCATCAGAAGCCGTCCCAAACGCAAATCCACCCGACTCATCAACGCCAGAGGGGCAAGAAAGTGCTGGCAGAATTGCCGATATGCTACCCACGGCATACCCTCTTCATAAGCGGTGAAACTCAACGTGTCGATAAGAATGGGCTTGCCTTTGTGGAACTGAATATTATAGGCGCTGGCATCCTTGAGCATCATACCTGCCTGCAAGGCCTCCCGTTGAATGGAGAGGGTAAGCAGGGCAGCATCTTTAAGTTGTGAGAAACACCATTCATAAGGATAGGAAATGAAAGGAATTTCTTCCGGCTGAATCACCCGATAACAACTAGAGGGCTCTAAAGGATCCTCTTGCACTTCTTGATGGGGGATTAGCCAACCTCTTTCTACTAACCGCTGATATAACCCGGAAGCCATCAAGAGATCGTAGTCGCGGCGATAAACGGCATTGATCTGGCGAAACAATTGCCCCCTGCGACGAAAAATATATCCGCTCGGGTCACGAAAAGAAGCCGTGTGTTGTACCTGGCCGGATCCAGGCTCAGGGCTGAGGGTCATGAGGTTCTTTTTTACCAAACAGAGCCGAGATTCTCTTCCACAGCAACTTAATAGCCACCCCACCGCCCAAAATGGCGCCCAGGATGATTTGCAAAAGAACGCTTCCCGTCCCCGGATCTACGTACATATTATGGTCTCCTAAAAAGGTTGGTTTAAGATGCAAGCGCAAGATAGTATACTCCTTAGAAAAAAAGTGCGTCAAGATTCACCTAAGAGGATGCTTTTAAGAGCCGCATTTAGCATATTCCTGTAGGTTTCGGGAGGCTAAATGTTTTTTCTTACGAAGATTCTTGAAGATCTATTTTACCTGTACCCGGTAATCCGAAAGTATTATTGATTTTACTCGGGAACAAATATAGACTTATGAATAGATCTTTCGATTTGGAGGAAAACAGAATGAAACGTCTATTTGCACGAGCCGTGACAGTTGCTTTAATTTTAGTGCTAATAAGTTCAGTGGTTGTCCTTGCTGCTCCCCGATCCGCCGCTACTCCTAAGAGCCTTTCTACAAACTATACCTTGGTAAATATGGGGAAAGACAATGCTGTTGTGAATGTACAATACTACAAGGATGACGGTACTACCTGGCAGGCCAGTCCCGATAGCACCAGTTTTACTATTCCGGGTAACTTTGGCCAGAGAATTGTTGCCCAATACTTCGATACTACAATGAGCCCTGGAAGGGGGGCAGCCGTTATTCAATCGAGCCAACCTTTAGGGGCTGTGGTGCAGATATTAGCACGAAATCAAACCGCAACTTCAGGAGCATATAGTGGCTTTGTGAGCGGGAGCTCTAGGCTTTTTGTCCCGTTAGTGTCTAAAAACCGGGCCACTGCCAGCGGGACGGTTAATTCTCAAATTGTGATACAGAACATAGAGCAAACTGGGGATATCATGGTTGATATTCAGTTTGTTGCTCAGAGTGGCTACTCGGACTACACTAAGTCAGGGATTATTATTAAGCAGGGTAGCAGTTATTACTGGGATGCCACAGAAGAGAGTGGACTTCCCAATGGATGGACTGGTACCGCCGTTATTAATGTGCGTGATGGTAAAAAAGCAGTAGCGGTTTCTAATCGGTTTGCTGGAGCGAATGGGCTTTTAACTTTCAGCGCCTTCCCTCAGGAGTTGGCCTACACGGAGTGGGCTGTTCCATTGTTCGCCTCCCGCCTCGCTAATGGGCTTAGTGTGACGGTATCTATTCAAAACGTGAGCGGCTCAACTATAGGGGTGGGGGAGATTAGAATGGATTGCAAATCTTCGATTTCAACCCCAGCAAGTTTTTCGATTTCAAATTCAGAACAGGTTACCGATGGAGCTGCTTATTACTTCAATCCGGTTCAAGACCTGAATATTCCGGGTAATTGGTCGGGGGCTTGTCGGGTAATTTCTCCCAAGAATGTAGTGGTTATTGCCCAGATGCGTCGCCCTAATATCACCGAAGGGGTAGCAGCTTATGAGGCGTTCCGAACGGACAGCAGGGATACCAAGGTGGTCATTCCCCTTATGTCCAAGCGTCAGCCTAATGGATTCTCCACGGTGGCCACCATTCAGAATCTTGATCCCCTCAATGAGGCAAGGGTGAAGTTGACCTATACTCCCTCACCTACCTACCCGGGCAGCCAAACGCCCATTGTGCTCCGTAGAACGATTCCTGCAGGGGGAAATTTGATACAAAACCTTCGTTTTAGCGAAGTGTCGGAGATCCCAGATGGGTGGTATGGTACTTTGGTGGTTGAGCCAGATGATGGGCAACCTGGCCGCCCAATTGTTGGTTTTGTCCAGCTAACCAACTATCAAGATCCACCTATTGGAGATAAACTTATGGCTCATGATGCCTTTACGTTACCCTAAATGACGCGTTTTCCTTAGAGCTCTTTGTGGGATAGAGTATCTGGGTTGAGTAATATCAACCCAGATACCTTAAATAAGGCATTGGGTTGAGAGGGTTGTAAAAAAGAAAGTGGGCTGTTATGAAAAAAGAGTTTCGGGTTTTGCTTGCATTGCTGATTCTTTTGTTTTTCAATTCATGCAATTCGGTATCTTCTCCGGTTACCACCAGCGTTCCTACAGAGGTCTTGGGGGACTATCCTGTACCAGAAAAATTGGGTAATTTAACAACCTATCCGGTTCCGGGCAACGCCTCAATAACCACCGAGACGGTTAGCCCGGCTCTATCGGGTACTGCGCCAGACCCACTTCCCGGAAAAGGGTCAATTAGCGGGGTTCTGGTTTCTTTTACCAGCCACATGGTATTAAAGGACACCCTCTTTTATTTAAAACCTATTACTGGTGGGGATTTTCCCCGCATATTCGTCGGACCTGAACCAGAAAAGGGAGATATCGTCTCGCGTTCTGATGAAGAAGGACGGTTTTCCATCAATAATTTGCCCCCAGGAAATTACATTCTGGTAGTAGAGGCTTATTATGATTGGCTGGTGGCGCTGCAATCTCCGGAAGTTAATTCGCCTCCTTTGATAATAAACGTGCAAGAGGGGAAGAAGCAGTCTTTAGGCGTCGTTAATGTAGGGGGGCCGTGAGTTACTCCTTTTTCTAAAAAACTTATAAAATACCAAGAATCTAACCGGCCCTCTTGACTTTTCGTGGCTTGCCGTTATAATGAAATTACAAAAGTCTAATCACTGTTGTGGATGTTCTTCCTTGCAGGCGGCGTTGAGCCGGGTGCGGTGCGTGATGGTCGCCCGCCCAGACCCCGAAAGGTCTGGGCCACCCCCCCGGGGAGCCAGTGACGAAACCGGCCTTACCATCCAAGGCCGGTTTGTGTTTTTTCCGCCGTGCAAGGAGATGATCTTCAATTGGCGGCGATGACGCGCAGGTCTGTTTTTTGGTCGCTTATCGGTTTGTTGCCGAGAGGGCCTGCGCCGAGCCAATAGCGAAACCGGCCAGTTGTTACCCCGGCGGGGCCTCTGCGCCAAGCGGCGTGGAGCATGTTGTGCCGGGTGTGGGGAGTTCCACGGCAACGGCTTTATCTACTGCCTTAGAAAGGGTTTCGCTATGAACCAACAACCAGTTTTACCTTATCGTCTCCTCTCCCGTATCCTTTATTTCTTCGGAGTGGTGGCCCTGTTGGCCGGGCTGGGGCTCAGCCTGCTGGCAACCCCCGTCGGTGCCCAGGGGCCACAAAAAGATCAGGATCTTCAACTCAACCTTTCCCACATCAAATGCGTGGACGGACGGGTGGAGATCCACTTTGTGTTGTTAAACGTTCCGAAGGGGGTAACTCCTGGCAATTTGACCTTTACGTACAACGATGGCACGTCCACTCATACGGTCACCGTGTCGCCGGGGTCTCGAAACGGTAATGTGTGGCATTATTACAGTTATCGGGCGCCCGGTTATTACAATGTGACAGCGGCCTCGGTCAGCGTCAACGGCCAGACCGTGACTCTGCACAATCCGGGGAGTTATGCCGGCACCTACTGCACCCCTCCGACCCAGGCATCGCCCTCACCCACAACGGTGACGCCCGAGCCGACGACGGTGACGCCCCCACCCACGACCGAGACGCCCGAGCCGACGACGGTGACGCCCTCACCCACGACCGAGGCGCCCGAGCCGACAACCGAGACACCTGTTCCGACGACCCCCACCGAAGCCACTGTGTTGCCACCGGGAGATACCTCCACCCCCGCCCCTTCAGAGACGGTGGTGCCTACCACTGAGACGCCGGTGATCACCGAGGAACCCCCTGTAAGCACCGAGACGGCCATCGTCCCGCCCACGGGCCAGGATCCCACGGCTACTCCACAACCCTCCGTCGCTCCCACCTTACCGCCGCCTCCTGCGCCTTCGAGCGGGCAACCCGGCCTGCTCATCCCGGTGACCGGCGCCGACCAAACCCAATCCACACCGCCGATTGCGTCTTTCCTGACCTTCCTCGGAATGGCCCTGCTGGGTCTGGGTCTGCTCACTCAGAGCGCGGCGCGGCGCGTGGAAGTCCGGCGCTAACCCCTCTGGGATAACGCCCTTTTGAGCCCCTGCCGCTGGTGGGGGCTCTTTGCTTCCAGGGCCGCAAGCGGCAGGGGCTGCCTGGGGTCTGGGGGTTGACTTGAACGGGTAAATTTGATAGGATTTATCTACAAAAGAAATAACCTGCAAAGCGGTGCAACCCAGGACCCATCGCCAATGCGGTCACGGCGGCTTTGTGATATGATGAGAGTAGCGCAGGAATCTGCGCCAACACCCTAATGGCGTTCGGGTCCGCCGCAGAGTTAATCGGCCCAAAGCGGCGGGTATTGGGTTCAAAAATATCCTCTTGTGCGTTCGTCTCTCACCATCCCACTCAATTCCAGGAGGCTACCTTGATGAACACAGTGCGGCATATTCTTCAAGTCAAAGGGGATTACGTGTGGTCCATCGGCCCGGATGCAACCGTCTATGAGGCCCTGCGCATGATGGCAAACAAGGATGTGGGCGCTCTGGCCGTCATGGAGGGTGATCGCCTGGTCGGCATCATTTCTGAGCGTGATTACGCGCGCAAGGTGATTCTGCATGGCAAAGCCTCCAAAGACACGCTGGTGCGTGAGATCATGACCACCGAGCTCTACCCGGTGCATCCCGATCAGACGGTGGAAGAATGCATGGAATTGATGACCTATAAACGCACGCGCTATCTGCCGGTCATGGAGGGAGAGCGCCTGCTGGGCATCATCTCCATCGGAGATGTGGTCAAAGATATCATCAGCCGCCAGCGCCGGATCATCAGCACGCTGGAAGACCGCCTCAAAGAGGGCGGCCAGGGCGGACTCTAGGTTGCCGGCTCGGTGGACGTGCCTGGGTTCGCCGGCGCGCGCCCGCGCATTGAGGAGCACAGCCGCGGCGCACGGCGCTGGCCTTTCTGAGCAACCCGCCAACTGGCGGGGTAAAGGGCCTGTTGCCGTGGTCCGTTTGTGAGGGGGCCTTCAGGGGCTGCCCCCTTATCGCGAGGGGGTATCGTGCCGCTGGGGGCTCTGGGGGGCGTAGCAGGTCGAAAAGTGGGGCGGGTCGGTGTGGAGTAGATTGTCCTCACCCTGGTAGATGTCTGCGGTCGGAGGGCATTTTGGGGGACCATCTCCATATTTCCTGTTGGCAAGCGATTGCGTGAAAGCCGGAGATGCTTTATCATCATTCCAGAACCTGTTTGGTTAGGAGAGCCCATGAAATCATCTCCGTTTTTCCTCGGGCGCACGGTGGTGGAGGACCCCGCCCAGGCCCAGCCAGTGCTGTATGATCCTGATGATTTGACCACCCACGGGGTGATTGTCGGCATGACCGGCTCGGGCAAGACCGGCTTGCTGATCGGTATTCTGGAAGAGGCAGCCCTGCACGGCATTCCTTCCATCGTGATTGACCCCAAGGGCGATTTAACCAATTTGTTTCTGCACTTTCCCGACCTCAAGCCGGAGGATTTTGAGCCGTGGATTGACCCCGAAAGCGCGCGCCGCGAGAACATGAGCGCGGCCGACATGGCCGCCAAAACAGCGGAAAAATGGCGGAACGGCCTGAGCAGTTGGGGGCTGGGGCGCGATCATTTGCTGGCGCTTCAGCAGGCTGTGGATTACGTGCTCTATTCACCCGGCTCAACCGCCGCCGAACCGGTCAACCTGCTCTCGTCCTTCGCCCCGCCGGCCGGTTTGAATTGGGAAGAGCACGGGGAAATACTGCGCGAGCGCATTTCGGCAACGGTGACCGCCCTGTTGGGGCTGGTGGGCTTGAAGGATCTCGATCCGCTGCGCTCGCGCGAGCATATTTTGCTTGCCAACCTGATCGAAACGGCCTGGAGCAAGGGGGCTGCGCTGGACCTGAGTGAACTGATCTTCCAAGTGCAGACCCCGCCTTTTGAGCGGTTGGGGGCGTTCCCGGTAGATCGCTTCTTCCCGCCGAAAGATCGCTTTGAACTGGCGGTTTTGCTAAACAACTTTTTGGCTTCGCCCTCCTTCCAGGCATGGGTGCGCGGGCAATCCATGGACCCGCAGGCCTTTCTCTACACCCCCGAAGGGCGTCCGCGGATGAGCATTTTCTACCTGGCACACCTCAGCGAAGCCGAGCGCATGTTCTTCGTCACCCTGCTGTTGGCGAACGTCGAATCGTGGATGCGTACCCAGCGGGGAAGCAGTGGCTTGCGTGCCCTGCTGGCGTTCGACGAAATTTACGGGTATTTACCGCCCGTCGCCAACCCGCCCTCACGCCCGGTGCTTTTACGGCTGCTCAAGCAGGCACGCGCTTTTGGCCTGGGGCTTCTGCTGGCCACGCAGAACCCGGTAGATGTGGATTACAAGGGCCTGTCCAATGCCGGGACGTGGTTCATCGGACGACTGCAAACCGAGCAGGACAAAGAACGCCTGCTAGACGGTTTGCAATCCATTGAGGGCGGGGTGAATCGCGCGGAGTACGGGCGCATGATCTCGGCCCTCAAGCCGCGTACTTTCTTGCTCCACAATGTGCACCAGCGCGGAGGGGTCCAAATCTTCTCCACCCGCTGGTGTTTGAACTACCTGGCGGGCCCGCTTACCCGGGCCCAACTGAGCGGGTTGAAAGCGCTGGGCGCGGCGCCCGAAGGACCCGCGCTGCCGATCACGACCACCGCTCCGCCGGAAGCATCGCGTGTCCCGGTTGGAGCGGGGGCTGCGGTCTCCACTGTGGCACCGGCAGCCCCTTCGGCCAGTCCCACCGCGCCGCCACCGCTGACGCGCACGCCTCCGGCCCCACCTGCGGGGGTGGCGGCATTTTTCCTGCCTCCCGAGTTAAGCCTGAGTCAGGCGCTTGCCAGCCTGGGGGCGACCTTGAGCGGATCGGAAAAACCGGAAGGGTTGATCTACCGCCCGGCGCTACTCTTTCAGGCCGAGGTGCGCTACCTGGATCGGCGCGCTGGCGTTGATGTTGCCCAGCGGGTGACCTGCCTGGTGGATGAGCCGCACAGCGCACGCATTGCCTGGGAAGAGTGCCAGCGCGAGCCCTTCGATCCTCGCAAACTGGATCCCCAGCCGTTGCCTGAGGCCCGCTTTTATCCCCTCCCGGCGGCATTTACCAATGCCCGGACCATTACCGCGGCGCAGAAGGATTTCCTGGATTGGGTCTACCGGCGGAGCGGCCTGCGCTTGCTGGTCAATAAGGCGTTAAATCTGTACGGCAAACCGGAAGACACGGAAACCACCTTCCGTGCCCGCTGCGAGGAGGCAGCCCAGCAGGCGCTGAAAGACGAAGTGGCGAAAATTGAGCGCCAGTTTGAAACCAAACTGGATGCACTTGCACGCCGGGTGGAGCGCCAGCAAGTCATTGTCAAAAAATATGAGGATGAAGTGGGGCGCCGCCGCCTGGAAGAACTGGGTACGGGGGCAGAATTGCTGATGGGGCTGTTCGGCGGGCGCAAGCGCAGCATCTCCAGCGCCCTCTCCAAAGGGCGCATGACCGCAAAAGCCAAAGCCGAGCTGGAAGCCGCCGAGAAGGCGCTGGATGCTCTGAAGGATGAGTACGATGACCTCAACCGGCAGAAAGAAGCCGCGATTCGCGAGGCACGGGAGCGCTGGGCGCGCGCGGCGGCGGAGATCACTGAAATCACGCTGAACCCACAGCGCAAGGACATCTTCCTTGAGATTAGCGGGCTGGCATGGGTCCCCGTGTATGTGGTGCAGACGCAGGGGCAAACGTTGGAGGTCCCTGCTGTGGCACAATAAGGAGCCTCCCTGCCCGCGGCGCGCTTGGCGTTGAGTGGCAATCCTGCTAGGTAAGGGCAGGACAAGTCATGACTTGCCCTGCCCTTAAGGTGCGCCGGGGGTTCAAATTCCTGCGCAGCGCGATTCGGCCGAGGGGGTTGAGCTGGCCGCCTGCGCTCAGGCGGTTGAAACTGCCGAGGGGTAGGAGCGTTGTAGCGCCCCGAACGCCACCAGAGCCAGGACTTCGACCCCGACTACAAAGATGAAGAGTCCCGACAACGACCGTTCATAGAGCAGGCCCATGGCCGTCCCGCTGATGAACCAGGCGGCCCCGTAAAGCGTGTTGAAAATGCCATAAGCCGAGGCACGCCGGGCTTTACCGATCATATCGGCGATGGCTGCCCGCATGACCGTCTCATGCGCCGACATCACCACCCCCCACAGCACCACACTGATCAGCGCCAGCGAGATGCTGTGTGAAAAACCCAGGAAGGGGATCGGCAGGGTCAGCAGTGGAATCAGCAGCATTCCCTTCAGGCCAATGCGGTCGTAGATGCGGCCGATTCCCAGCGCTGCAACGGCATCTACGCCCATGGTCAGAGCGTAAAGGAAGGCAATTCGGTCGGGGGGAAACAGGCCAATGGCATTCCAGTGGTAAGCCAGCACGGCGAAAGTGGCAAATCCTGCCACACTAAACAGAGTAAACAGGGCGTAGAAGGTAAATGCACGGGGCAGGCGCGTGCTGGTTAAATCGGCAGCGCGGCCTTCCTTTTCAAGGAGTTCAGGGGTGGGCACCCGCAGGCGGGCCAGCGCCAGGGTGATCAGCATCAAGATGGCCGGGATCCATAGCAGGTTGAACCCATCGCGGTAGGATTGACGCACGGCAAAGACCAACCCGAAGAGCAGTGGCCCGGCTACGCCGCCAATCTGGTCTATAAACTCATGCAGGGCAAAGCCCCGTCCGCGCCCGGTTTGGGCAGTAGCGTGGGAAAGGATGGTATCGCGCGCCGGGGAGCGAATGGCCTTGCCGATGCGCTCCAAAATGAGCAGTGCCGCGGCCAATTCCCAGCGGTTTACAAAGGCCAGCAGAGGGATACACAAAATCAGGCCGTAGCCGATGAAGGTGGCGGCCCAATAGGCCCGGGTACGATCGGCCAGGTAGCCGCTGACCAGGCGCAGGGCATAACCGAGGAATTCACCCAGCCCGGAAACCATGCCCACTGCCGCGGCGCTGGCCCCCAGGAAGAGCAAATAAGGGCCGGCAACACCGCGCGCAGTTTCATAGGTCACATCTCCTAAGGCGCTGACAATGCCCAGAATGAGGATCAATTGCCAGGCGAGGCGTTGGCGTTGCGATTCACTTTGAGCAATCGGTGAAGATGAAGTGGGTTTCATGGGGCAGCATCTCCAGTATCAAAGGATTGGGATGAGGAAACCGCCGGGGGTTCCAGCCCCTGGCGGCGATAAACCTGACTGACAAAGGTGGCAAAGGCCTGTTGACAGGCTTCCAGGGCGCGGCTGGCAGGCTCTGCTTGGGTGGCGCCGAAGAAATCACGCGCGCGTATCTTGTTCAGCCAATGCTCCATTTTTTGCAGGTCTTCTTCGATTTCTTCCATCTCGGCAAAGGTGAATTTTTCTTGCCGGGTCTCTTTGGCGATTTCGGCCAGAAAATCCTGGCAGCGCCCCAAAAATTCTTGGTACTCCTCGTCGCGGTCGGCGCAAAAACGCTCGCGGATGAGTGCTTCCGCTTCAGGGGGATGGGCCTGGGCGCGGAACACAAAAGCCTCGCCGCCTTGCTGGCGAATGGAGCCCTGCAGATCATTCAGCTGTTGCCAGAGATCCTCGCGCTCGGGCAGCACCCACACGCCGTTCTGCAAACCCAGGGCGCCAATTTGGCGCATCTTACGCCAGACCATGACCCGCAGGCTGGAAGGGGTGGCCGGAAGTTGGGGCAAGAAAAGCAACCACTGCACCGGAATACCCTCGTTGAAACAAATGTTGCATGAATTATAACACCCGGCATGGAAATATGCAACACTTGTTTCATTCTATCCAATGGGCTCAGCATAGAGACCTGTGTGGGGATGCAGCAATGGTAAAATCAGGGAGCGATGTTCTATGCGATATTTTTTGTTACGAAAGGATGCGCAGGCATGTACCTGGTGCTGATGGTGGTGGATGACGAACGTTTTGTAGATCCCTTGTTGACGCGCTGGGAGCAAGCCGGGGTCAGTGGGGTCACCATTGTGGAAAGCACGGGCTGGGCGCGCCGTAGTCGCAAGCGCCCTTTGGCCCTGCGTTACCTGTATGGGCAGAGCGGGGGCCGTGAGGTTTTAGGCAATTACACTCTGCTGGCCATTGTGCCGGATGAAGTGATGGCCCGGCGCTGCCTCGAAGAGGCTGAGGCCCTGATTGGCGACCTGGATCAGCCCGATACCGGCGTTTTCGCGGCCTGGCCTCTGGCTCTGGCTAAGGGGGTCCCTTTACGGTTGGCGGATGAGGGTTAGCCATGGTCTGGCTGATTTTCCTGGTCAGTTCGGGCGTGATCGTTTTGGCAGCGGTGCGCCTGGCCGAATATGGGGATGTGATTGCCTTACGCACTGGATTGGGGCGGCTTTTTGTGGGGGCCATCCTGATCGCGGCGGCCACCTCCCTGCCTGAGGTGTTGACCACCGTCAATGCCATTGCCCAGGGGCAGGCCAACCTGGCGGCGGGCAATCTTCTGGGCAGCAATATGTTTAACATGGCCCTGCTGGCTGTGCTGGACCTGGTCTTCCGCCGGCGGCGCATCCTGCGCACGGCAGCGCTCAAACATGCTCTTTCGGGCAGTCTGGCCGTGCTGATGATCGGTATGGCGGTCCTTTTCATCATGGCGGACATTCCCTGGCAGATTGGCTGGGTAGGTGGCGATAGCCTGCTCATCATCCTAGCCTACCTGCTGGCCGTGCGCCTGCTGCAACGCCACCAGCACATGGCCGGGGTGAGCATGGAGGAGGAGATCATTCCTCCCGGCACACCCAGCCTGGGAGTGGCCTTGTTCGGCTTTGGATTGGCCACCGCGGCGCTGATGTATGTGACGCCCTGGCTGGTGCGCAGCAGTGCCGAAATCGCTGAAATTACCGGGTTGGGGACTACGTTTATCGGGACCACACTGGTGGCCCTGGTCACCTCCCTGCCCGAATTGGTGACCACCGTCTCTGCGGCTCAATTAGGTGCTGATGACATGGCCATTGGCAATCTTTTTGGTAGTAACCTGTTTAACATGTTTGCGCTAGGGCTGGCGGATTTCTTCTACACGCCGGGGCGCTTTCTGGTGGTTATTGACCCGGCCTTTGTCCTGGTTGGGTTGCTGGGGTTGATCCTGACGACATTGGCGCTGGTGGGTAATCTGATCCGGCTGGAGCGTCGTTGGGGAATGCTGGAGGCCGATGCGCTGCTGATTGGGGTGGTGTATCTGGCCGGGCTGTGGCTGTTGTATCAGCGCGGGATCACGCCGTGAAATCTCCGGTGGTAAAATACCCGCGGCTGTAATTTAGGAGGCGCCTGCATTGCGAAGAAGCAATAGTCCCATCATCCTGCGTTGGGTTTCGGTCATCCTGATCCTGCTGGCCGTGCTCCTGACGGTCATTCAACTGGTGCGCTTTAGCCGCTTACGGGAGACGTTCCCGGCGGGAACGCGCATTGCCGGCGTGCCGGTGGGCGGGTTAGACCGTCAGCAGGCCGCTCAGCGCCTCACTCAGGTCTACGGCCTGCCGGTTGAACTGCGCTACGGGGATGCCATCATTCAGTTGCGTCCCTCTCAGGTAGATTTTCGCCTGGATCTGGAGGGGATGCTGGCGGCGGCCGAACAACAGCGCCTGACGCAGCAGTCCTTCTGGCAAGCGTTCTGGGACTTTTTGTGGAATCGCCGTCCCGGGGCGGTGGAGGTGCCGTTACGCGCCACCTATTCACAGGCACGTCTGCGCGCTTTCCTGGAAAGCGAGGTGGCGCTGCGCTATGATCAGCCCCCTACGCCGGCAGAACCCATCCCCGGCACCACCACCTTTAATCCGGGGAAGCCGGGGACGGTCATGGACGTGGAACGTACGTTAACCCTGGTGGATGCGGCCTTGCGCAGTCCCACTCGCCGCACCGTCAATGTGGTGTTTGCCCAAACCGCGCCGCCGCGCCCCTCCCTGCAGAACCTGGAGGTGATGCTGCGCCAGGTCTTAAGCACCAACAATTTTGACGGCGTGGCCGAAATTTATCTGCTTGATCTGCAGAACGGGCAAGAACTGGACCTGGCTTATGCGTATGGGCAGAGAGTACCGCCGGGGATTGCATTCACGGCCGCCAGCACGATGAAAATTCCGATCATGGTTTCGGTGTTCCGGCGCCTCGAAGAGCCCCTGCCGGCCGAGATCACCAGTCTGATGGAAGCCATGATTGAATTCTCGGAAAATGACCCGGCCGATCGCCTGATGGAGCAGGTGATGGATAAAAACCTGGGGCCGCTCATGGTCACCGAAGATATCCGGACGTTGGGCCTGGAGAACACCTTCCTGGCCGGTTTCTTCTACCCCGGCGCGCCTTTGCTGCGTCGCTTCCAAACCCCCGCCAACCAGCGCACAGATGTCTCTACCGATCCGGATCCTTATAACCAGACCACGGCCATGGATGCCGGCACCCTGCTGGGCGATATCTACCAATGCGCCCAGACCGGCGGGGGCACCTTTGCCGTGGCCTTTCCGGGCGCCATCACGCAAAGCGAATGCCGTCTGATGATCAACTACCTGGCACGCAACCGCATTGCCGTGCTTATCGAAGCTGGCCTGCCGGAAGGAACGCAAATTGCCCACAAGCACGGGTGGGTGACCGACCCGCGCGATGGGCTGATTCACACCATTAGCGATGCCGGGATTGTGTACACGCCGGGTGGCAACTACGTGCTGGTGATCTTTCTATATCACCCGGTCCAGTTGCTGTTTGACCCGGCCAACCTGCTCATCGCCAATCTGAGCCAGGCCGTGTACAACTTCTACAATCTTACCGGGCACTAGGGTAGGGTGAACGACTCACCGGGGCGCAGCAGATGGACTTTGGCGGGGGTTTCCTGCTCTACCCGTGCGGCCCAGGCGCGGGCATCCTGCGCGATCAGGTTGAAGGTGTCATAGTGAATGGGGATGACATGCCTGGGCTGGAGCAACTTAACCGCGCGTAGCGCGTCCTCAGGCCCCATGGTGTAGTTATCGCCAATAGGCAGGACCGCCAGGTCAATGCCCTCCTCGCCAATCAGGCGCATGTCGCCGAATAGACCGGTGTCGCCCGCGATGTAGATCTTCTTGCCCTCGTTGGTGGTGATCAGAAAGCCGGCTGGGTTGCCACCGTAGGAGCCATCGGGCAGGGCAGAGCCGTGGAGCGCCTGGGTGAGTTTCACATAGCCGAAGGGATGACGATGCCCGCCCCCGATGTGTTGGGCGTGGGTCTTGACGCCCTTTGTCGCCAACCAGTTGCAAATCTCGAAGTTGCTGATGACCAACGCACCGGTGCGTTTGGCGATGCTCACTGTATCGCCGATGTGGTCGCCATGGCCGTGGCTGATCAGGATGAACTGAGCCGGTACTTTGTTGGCGCTGGTGCTGGCGGCAGGGTTCCCGCTGAAGAACGGATCAACCAGGACGTCGTAGTCTCCGATCTTTAGCCCCAATGTAGCATGTCCATACCAGGTGAGGGTAACACTCATGGCACACCTCCAGAATAAAGCGCGGTTTGGATAAGCGACTGTATTTGATTGATATATAAATGTTACCCCAAGCCAAGGGGCAAATGCAACCGGGGCTAAGGGGGATTTTGGGGTGAATGCCCCCGAAACTTTCTTAACCTTAAAAAAATTTGACACGGAAATAAAATTTTTGTATAGTCTATAGTGGTATAGACCAGACTTGACCAGTATGGAACTTAACGCCAACAGTCCCATCCCCCTCTATATTCAGTTGAAAGAGTTGCTCGTGCGGCAGATCCGCCGTGGGGAGTTGCACCCGCATGATCGCTTGCCTTCAGAGCGCGAACTGAGCGAGCAGTACGGGATCAGCCGCATGACGGTTCGCCAGGCCCTGCAACTGCTGGTCAAGGAAGGGGTGCTGTACACCGCGGCCGGTAAAGGCACTTACGTGAGCGAGGTGCTCTTTGAGCAGGACCATGCCTTGACCGGGTTTTCCGAGCAGATGCAGCGCGCCAATCTGCGGGCTTCCAGCCGTGTGTTGGAGGCCACCGTTATCCCGGCGGCACCCTATGTGGCGGGCAAACTGGAAGTTCCACCTCACAGCGGCGTGATTTTACTTAAGCGCCTGCGCCTGGCGAACGAAAAGCCGATTGCCATTGAAACAGCCTATCTCTCCCAAAATCTGTGCCCCGATTTACTGAAGCATGATTTCTCCCAGGTCTCGCTTTATGCGGTATTACGGGAGGAGTACGGCCTGGTTCCCACCTCGGCCCTTCAGGTGGTGGAGGCGGCATTGGCCAACGTGGAAGAGGCTCGTCTGCTGGAATTGCATCCCCCGGCGGCGGTGCTGCGTATGGAGCGGGTCACCCGCAATGTTCAGGATGTTGTGCTTGAATATGTGGAATCGGTGTATCGTGGGGATCGCTATAAGTTCTACGCCCATCTTCGGGCATAAACCCTGATCTTAAGGAGGCCTATCATGCTCACAATTCTGACCGTCTGCGGCGTCGGCATGGGAAGCAGTCTGCTCTTACGCATGTACACCGAGGATGTGCTCAAAGAACTGGGCGTTGAAGCCCAGGTCCAGGCCTCGGATGCCACGCAGGCACGCGGGGCACGGGTGGATCTTATCCTCACCTCGCCAGCGCTGGTGCCGGTTTGCTCG
Source organism: Thermanaerothrix daxensis (assembly GCF_001306145.1). Classification (GTDB taxonomy): domain Bacteria; phylum Chloroflexota; class Anaerolineae; order Anaerolineales; family Anaerolineaceae; genus Thermanaerothrix; species Thermanaerothrix daxensis. The sequence continues at coordinate 32,546 of NZ_LGKO01000003.1, read as the reverse complement.
GGGGGGCACGCACCAGTGCGGGCGATTAAGTCGTTCGTCAATAAAGAGGAAATCCGCACCGTGCTGACCGAGTTCCTGAAGGAGAAGGGGCTGATCTGAACGGGGGGAGCCCGCAAAGAACAGAAAGGAGGTGGTTTTATTGTCATAAGGTGAGAGACCCATCTTGCGGCTTGCTCGTCGGTTTATAAAAGTAATCGGCCTTTGCAGATTCGATCATCTCATACGTATGCCCTTCGGGAGGAAGATTTCCTATGGATACTCTGATCAAAATTGCTCAATTCATTGCCGATAACATTTTTAGCCAGCCCGCTATCCTGGTGGGTTTGATCGCCATGGTTGGCTTGCTGGTGCAAAAGAAGCCCTTCAGCGATGTGGTCACCGGGACAATCAAGACGGCAGTGGGGTTCCTGATCATGTCGCGCGGGGCGGGCATTGTGGTTGAAGCGCTGAATAATTTCACCCCCATTCTTCAAAGCGCCTTCGGTTTACCGCAGGTGGAATTGGGTGGCATGGGCCTGGACAACCTGATCGCCACCTACGGTGGCGCGGCCAGCCTGATCATGGCGTTCGGGTTCATCATTCATGTTTTGCTGGCGCGGTTCACCAAGTTCAAATACATCTACCTGACCGGCCACTTGATGTTCTGGATTGCGTTGGTGCTGGTGGCGGTTATGCTGGAGATCAACCCCAACATCTCCATGTTCACCATGGTGGCGGTTGGCTCAGTCATCATTGCGCTGTACTGGACCTTCCAGCCGGCTTATATCCAACCCTGGATGCGCAAGGTGACCGGCACCGATGATCTGGCGCTGGGTCACACCTCGTCCAGTGGTGCCTTCCTCTCTGCAGTGTTGGGCAAGTACGTGGGCAGGCCGGAAGACAGCACCGAGAAGTTGAGCCTGCCCAAGTGGCTGACCTTCTTCCGCGATGTGACGGTGGCTACCGGGGTGGTGATTGCCGTGGTGGTGATCATTGCGGCACTGGTAGCCGGCCCGGCGGCGGTGGCCGACAAGGCAGGTTCGTTGAACTACATTGTTTACGCCATCCTGCAGGGGTTGATCTTTGCGGTGGGTATCACCGTCCTGCTGGTGGGTGTGCGCATGGTGCTGGGTGAGATCATCCCCGCTTTCCGCGGTATTGCCCTGCGTATTGTTCCCAATGCCAAGCCGGCGTTGGACTGCCCCATTGTGTTCGACTATGCTCCCACGGCAGTGCTCTTTGGCTTCCTCTCCGCCTTTGTGGTCTTCATCGTCCTCATGGTGATCTTCGGCGCACTGGGGTGGGCCGTGATCGTCCCGCCGATGATCATGCTCTTCTTCCCCGGCGGTACCTGCGGTGTGTTTGGTAATTCTACCGGTGGTGTGCGCGGGGCCATCCTGGGTGGCGCGATCAATGGTCTGTTCCTGGCCATTGGTCAGGCCATTACCATGCCCATGTTGAGCACCACCGCGCCGCAACTGGCTCAGCTGGCCGACCCCGACTGGTACATCATCATCTGGGTCTTCAAGCCACTGCTCTCGCTGATCCTGCCGCTCTTCGGCGGCTAGCAGGTAGGTCCATTTATGGGCGGTCGGGCGAAACCCCCCGACCGCCTATCCTGTTCACACAAGGAGGGTTCTTGCTCATGGACGCAGCATCGGGAATGGAGCGCTATTTCGAGGTCGTCTTCCAAACGCTGGAAACTGTGCGCCGGGCGGAGGCCACCACGATGAGCCAGGTGGCTGAACGGATCACGACCTCACTGGCTCAGGGGGGGGTGCTCCATATTTTTGGCGCTGGTCATGCACATTTGCTGGCCGAAGAGATCAGTTACCGCGCGGGCGGGCTGGTGCCGGTCAACCCCATCCTGGATATTGGTTATACATTGATGGCCAATCCGCCTTCGCGCACCACGGCGCTGGAACGCCTGGAGGGCTATGCCCGCACCTTGATGGAAGGTTATGACCTGCGCCCGGGTGAGGTGCTGATTGTGTTTTCCCAATCTGGGATCAACCCGGGGCCGGTCGAGGTGGCGCTGTACGGTAAGGAGAAGGGGCTGACCGTGGTTGCCATCACCTCCCTGACGCAATCGCGCAACCAGGCCAGCCGCCACTCCAGCGGCAAGCGGGTGTTTGAGATTGCCGATCTGGTGATTGATACCCACATTCCCCCCGGCGATGCGGCGGTGGAGATTGCACCGGGGCTGCCTCGCGTGGCTCCGCTTTCTACCGTGGTGGGGGCGGCCATTTTACAGGCGCTGGTGGCTGAGGTGGCAGCCCGCTGGTACCATACGCAGGGCACTCCCCCGCCAGTGTGGATGTCGGCCAACTTGCCTGAGGGGGATCGCTACAATCAGCAGTGGCTGGCAAAGTTCCCCAGCCGGCGCAAACCCTTCTAGGGGGGTGGGTTATGCTGACCCGTGAAACAATTGCCCTGCGCGTCCCGGCGGCGGATTGGGAAGAGGCCGTGCGCGCGGCGGGTCAATTACTGGTTGCAGCCGGGGCGGCCGAACCGCGTTACATTGAGGGTATGCTGCGCATGGTGCGCGAATTGGGACCCTATATCGTCATCATGCCGGGAGTGGCCATTCCCCATGCCCGACCGGAAGAGGGCGCGCTGCGCGAGGGCTTTTCCCTGGTCACCCTGGCCCAGCCGGTGGCATTTGGCAACCCGGATAATGACCCCGTTCATGTGGTGATCGCTTTTTGTGCGCCCGATGCGGGTACTCACCTGGAAACCCTGCGCCACCTGGCCGAATTTCTGGGGCAACCTGAGGTAGTTGCGCGCCTGCTTGCGGCTGAAACGCCAGATGACGTACTGGCCATGCTCAATGGGTGATAAACCCGGTGGCCGGGGTTCTCAGTGGGGGAGCGGGCGGGAATCCTGACATAAGCGAGGTCGTTTGCGGAATGATTGGACACGAAGGGCCCTGGGGTTTTTCCAGGGCCTTGAGTATTTTGTATAATATCTCTCAGGGGGCAGGGTTGTGGAAAGGAGGATGAAATGAGCAAGGACACAGTCACTTCGGGCATACAGTTCCGTGAACCCTCCGGACGTGTGATTCCCTGGCATGCGCTGGATGAAAAAACGCTCTTACGCAAGTTGCAAACCCGCCTGGATGGGTTAACCCCCGGGGAGGCGGCCGAGCGCCTGCGCGAGTTTGGACGCAACGAACTGCCCGAGCGCAAGCCCCCCACTTTGTTGCAGGTCTTTCTGCATCAATTTGCCAGCCCTCTTATTTACATTCTGCTTGTCGCGGGGGTGATTGCGCTCTTAATGCAGGACTACAAAGATGCGGTTTTCATTTTCGCGGTGGTCTTGATTAACGCCGTAATCGGCACGGTGCAGGAGTGGCAGGCTGAGCAGAGCGCACACGCCCTGCAAACGATGATCAAAGTCAGAGCGCGGGCGCGGCGTGCCGGGCATCAGTTGTGGATAGATAGTGAAGAGGTGGTGCCCGGAGATGTACTGGTGCTCGAATCGGGCGATCGTGTGCCCGCGGATATGCGCCTGCTCCAGGTCAATAACCTGACCCTGGATGAGGCCTTTCTGACCGGCGAGTCTCAGGGGGTGGTGAAGCGCGCTGAGCCCATCCCCGCAGAGACGCCGCTTAGCGAGCGGGTGAACATGGCGTATGCAGGTTCCACCGTGCTCACCGGGCGGGGACTGGGGGTGGTGGTGGCCACCGGAGCGTACACGGAAGTAGGTAAGATTGCGCGGGTGATCAAGGAGGAAGAAGGCGCCAAAGCCCCACTGGTCATCCGCATGGAACGCTTTGCGCGTCAGATCAGCCTCATCGTGCTGGGGTTTGCCGGCTTGCTGGGGGTAATCTCATTTTCTCGCGGTGAACCCCTGAATGAGGTGTTCATCCTGGTGGTGGCGATGGCGGTCTCGGCCATTCCAGAGGGGTTGCCGGTTGCCATGACGGTGGCGCTCTCGCTGGCCACGCGGCGGATGGCCAAGCGTCATGTCATTGTGCGCAAACTGGCGGCGGTGGAAAGCCTGGGAAGTTGTACGCTGATCGCCAGCGACAAGACGGGGACGCTCACCGTGAATCAGCAAACGGTCAAGGAGATTGTGCTTCCCGAGGGAAGCGAAATCCTCATCAGTGGTCAGGGGTACAACGATGAAGGTGAAGCAAGGCTGAGGACGGGTGAGCCTTTGAGCGAGGCTTACGCGGTGCGTTTGCGTGCCATGGCGGTGGACGCCATCTTGTGCAATGAGGCCACCTTTGTGCGTGAGGATGGGCATTGGAAATATTCAGGGGATTCCATGGATGTGGCGTTGCTGGCCCTGGCGGCAAAACTGGGGCTTTCCAATCAGGATGTGCGCCGAGAGCATCCCAAACTGGCTGAAATTCCCTTTGAATCCGAAAAGCGCTACTCGGCTGTGCTTTACGCCACCCCCTCTGGGCGGCGCCTGGTGGTAAAAGGAGCGGTAGAAACGGTGTTGGGATTTTGTGAGCGCGCCCGTTCGTTGGAGGGTGAGCAACCGCTGGCAGCAGAGGCTCTGGCAGAAATGGCCATGCGTAAAGCCAGAGAGGGCTACCGGGTGCTGGCCTTGGCGGGTAAGGATCTGGGCCCCGGCGATGCGCACGCGCTGAGCGAAGCCGATTTACAAGGCATGGTATTCGAGGCTTTGCTTTGCTTCATTGATCCGCTTCGCCCCGAGGCCAAAGAGGCCGTAGAGACTGCGCATCGGGCAGGTGTCAAGGTGGTAATGATTACCGGCGATCACCCGGCAACGGCGCTGGCCATTGCCCGGGAATTGGGCATTGCAGAAACCCAGGAAGAGGTCATTACCGGCCAGGAGTTAGCGGAGATCGGCACGCCTGAAGTACCGGAATTTTATGAGACGATTCGTCATAAGACGGTATTTGCCCGTGTGACGCCTGAGCAAAAATTACAAATCGTGGATGGCTTCATCCGCCTGGGTGAATTTGTGGCGGTCACCGGGGATGGAGTGAACGATGCACCGGCGCTCAAAAAAGCCAATATTGGAGTGGCCATGGGCTCGGGCACAGACATTGCCAAAGACACGGCCACTCTTATCATCACGGACGATAACTTCGCTTCCATTGTGGCTGGCATCGAGGAGGGCCGTTATGCCTACGCCAACGTGCGGAAGGTGACGCTCCTGCTCATTTCCACTGGCCTGGCAGAGTTGGTCCTTCTGGGGACCGCGATTGTGCTCAATCTGCCACTGCCGCTGGTGGCGGTGCAGATTTTGTGGTTGAACATGGTAACCAACGGCATTCAGGATGTGGCCCTGGCTTTTGAGGGGGGCGAGCCTGGGGTGATGAAGCAGAAGCCGCGCGATCCCAAAGAGGGAATTTTCAACCGCAAGATGATCGAATTGGTATTGATCAGTGGGCTGACCATGGCCCTGGGATGTTTTGTTGCTTGGATCTGGCTCATCCGGCAGGATGTGGATATTGAAACCAAGCGCGCCCTGTTGCTGACTCTGCTGGTGCTGATGCAGTTTTACCATGTGCTCAATTGCCGTTCCGAGGAGGAATCGGCTTTTCGGGTGCCGTGGCGACGCAACCCGGTTCTGGCAATCGGCATGGTGGTGGCACTGGGACTGCACGTTGTGGCAACCGAGGTGCCTTTGTTGCAGTCGCTGCTGCGGTTATCTTCCATTCCCCTCACGCAGTGGCTGGTCATGGGGGTGCTGGCTTCGATTGTGCTGTGGGTGGTGGAGGTTTACAAAGCCATACAGCGCCGCAGGACGGCTCAAGCATAAAAAAAATTAAAAAAACCTGTTCTGCATGGTGCCTGCGCCCTGGAAACATGACGGGCACAGCGGTATAATTCGGCGGGTTTGAAGGCGGTTTTGCTGTAGAAGCAGGTTGTTCAGCCTTTTCAAACGCCGGGGATTTTCTGCCTGGCGTTTCTTTATGCCGCCGTCACCCGTTGCACAGTGGACAAATTCTTCTTGGGAGGGAATTGCCTTATTATGCCTGGTGAAAGCAATGCCAAACGCGACGCATTCACCACCAGCCTGGGGGTGCTGTTTGCAACCCTGGGTTCCGCCGTGGGGTTGGGAAACATTTGGAAGTTCCCCTATCTAACTGGCGCCAACGGTGGCGCAGCGTTCTTGATTGTGTACCTGTTGAGCACTGTACTGGTGGGGTTGCCGGTAATGATCTCTGAGCAAATGTTGGGGCGAAAAGCCCGGGCTGATGCCATCACCACTTTGCGTAAATTGGCCCCCCAAGGACGGCCCTGGTGGCTGGTCGGGGCGGCGGGTGCCCTGGCATCGTTCTTGATCATGGCGTTCTACACCGAAGTGGCCGGCTGGGTGTTTGCCTATATTCTCAAAGCCATTAGTGGCAACATCCTGACCACTAATTCTGCCCTGACCACGGCTGCATTCACCTCACTCATTACCAGCCCACTGTGGTCCCTGGTTTGGCAGTGGATTGTTTTAGCCTGGGTCGCCTTTATCATCGTGCGCGGCGTTTCAAAAGGCATTGAAGCCACGACCAAACGCCTGATGCCGATTCTGTTTGGTCTGCTCATCATTGTTTGCGTTCGCAGTTTAACCCTGCCGGGTGCCGTGCAAGGCCTGGAATTTCTATTCAAACCCGATTTCACCAAACTGACCAAAGATGCCCTGTTGATTGCCATGGGGCTGGCGTTCTTCAAACTCTCCATTGGTATGGGCACCATGATCACTTACGGCAGTTACTTCCGCGATGATCAAGATATTCCCATGACCGCTACGCGGGTCATGCTGGCGGATCTCAGCGTTTCCATCCTGGCGGGCATTGCTATCTTCCCGGCGGTATTTGCCTACGGTTTCCAGCCCGACGCAGGACCCTCTCTGTTGTTCATTACCATTCCTACTGTGTTTGCATCCATGCCGCTGGGCCACCTGATGCTGGTGCTGTTTTTCATCTTGACCAGCATCGCCGCCACCGGCGCCATGCTCTCGCTGTTAGAAGTGCCAGTGGCATATCTACAGGGGCAGTTCAACATGACGCGCATCCAGGCCACCCTACTCACCGTGGGATTGCTGGCGCTTGTCGGTTCAACCGCCGCGCTTTCCAACAGCACCCTGGCAAACTTCACACTATTCGGTAAGACCATGTTCGATCTTTTTGATTTCATTTCCTCTAACATTTTGCTGCCGGTAGGCGGGCTGTTCATCTGCATCTTCGTCGGTTGGGTCTGGGGCGGTAAGCAGGTGAAAGCGGCGCTTTCCAATGAAGGCAAATTGAAAAATGAAGGTATTGTGCGTCTGTTTCTCTTTATTGTGCGCTACATCGCCCCAGTACTCATCCTGATCGTGCTGTTAAATGGCCTGGGTGTTATCTAATTCGCACGCCAACACAGAACCCCGTTGGGAGGACGGGGTTCTGTGTTGCATAATATCTGAACCCATCAAAATACGAATTGGCTCATCTGCGCCTGAGACGCGGATGAGCCGTTCTCATCACCAGATTTGGATGCCAAAGAACGCGGTGACAAACTTGATCGAGACGTAGAGGAAATACACTCCAAAGATCAGTTTCAATGTCGCAGGCTTGAACCTCTTGATGATTGCCGCGCCAACCTGTGCGCCGACAATGGTACCCGCGGCGAGGAGCAGGCCTGTCGGAAGGTCAACGAACCCTTGTATCAGCTTGATCACGCCGCCCACTGCCGCGAGTGGGATCATTGTTGCCAGTGATGTGCCCATGGTGATGTACACCGGTGCGCCAAACAGATAGATCAGCCCGGGTACCAGCGCATAGCCGCCGCCGACGCCTGCAATACCGGTTGCTATGCCGACGATGCAGCCGAACACAGCCATTCTCCAACCCGATCCTTGGATCACCGAGCCTTCACGTTTGGGCATCGTGCGCTGTACCACGCCTTCGTAAATCATCCGAAAAGCCGGCCAAAGGAAGATCAGTCCCAGGATCAGGCCCAGAAGTTTTGCCTGACTTGAGAGCAATGTGAACAGCCACGAGCCGAGCAACACGCCAGCAATGCCGCCGCCACCAAGCCGCAGAAAAGCGCGCACGTCCACATTCCGACGGAGAAGATGTCCATAACCGCCTGATAACGCCGTGAAGATCACGGCAAAGAGTGTCGTACCGACGGCGATTGTGGCGGGATAGCCCATCCAAAAGTGGATGATAGGCAGCATTACACTGCAACCGCCCGTTCCAATCAAGCCGCCCAGTAAACCTGCGAGAAAGCCGACCACAATGAGGATCGTGCCTTCCGCCAGGTCCATCGGTGCCACCCCTGGTGCCGCACCAGTGCCTGTTGTGATTGCCCATACTGCCAGCGCGGCGATAATGAGTAAGAAGATGAGGATGGGGATTTGTTCGCGAGTGATTTGTTTGCGCTCTCGAGATATTGTCTTGACTACCATTTCGCACCTCCGATGATTTGTGAACTCCGAAACTTCACTCTTTGGTTAAACTGAGGACACGATTACGAAATCGGAGTTCGACATGTTGGAGGCGGGCGTTTAACCCCGGAACCACGCCCTTTTATACACTGGCAAAGTGGTGATCTCCACTGATGACAACATTTTCGCATGTCAGTCCTCGTTTTTATGCTGACCAACAAGAGGGTAAAGGGTTAAGCCGGGTGGGTATATCATTCATGAAAACAAAGGCAAATCTCGTTTTTATATTCAAATTATTGAATATTATTTTTTATCGAAGTCACCCAATTTGTAAGTGAGATATGTCATAATGTGAAAGGAAAGAATGTCATGTATCACCCAATTCCACCCGGAAAACCGACCGTTGGATCATAGAGGACCGGTCATGACTCTTGCTCGTCAGGGTTATGGGCGGGTTGCCGCTCAAGAGGTGCATTTCAGGTGGGCTCATTGCCGTCTAAACTTTCAAATATGAGCAGGTAAATGGGTGACGATTGTCACTATTGACGGCTATTTATCGAGGAAATAGAATAACATTCAATAATTCAAATGTGGTTAAGGAGAATTTTCTTGGGATATCTAATAAGGACGGACCCTTGATGCCCGCTACCACCTATTTGCTTAGTGCCCTCCTGGTTTTTGCGTTTTCGGGCCTGTTGAGTATGGCTGGTTTGGGGGCTGCCTTTCTGTTTGTCCCTCTTTTTTATTACTTGGGAGTGCCCCTGGCTAAAGCCACCTCCACGGCCTTGCTGCTTAATGTGGTTAGTTTACTGTTTGCAGCCATGAACTATTGGCGTGGCAGGCTGATTAACTGGCGACTGGGATTGCCGGTGCTGCTCACGGCGGTCATCCTGTCGCCCCTGGGAGCCAGATTGTCTGCAACGGTCAACAAAACATTGTTGTTAGGATTGTTTGCCGCTTTTCTGTTTTTTGCGGGATTCATGATGCTTTTTTATAAAACCAAGCAGCAGGAAAAGCCCTTGGGCCGTCCACTGGAGGTGGCCTATGGAGCGGGTGTGGGTGGTTTGGCTGGCTTTCTCGGCGGCTTACTGGGTGTGGGGGGAGGTAACTTCATTCTGCCGGTGCTCAACTGGCTGGGATTGGATGCCAAGGTGGCTGCGGGGACGACATCTCTGGTGGTGGTGTTCTCCTCGTTATCTGGATTCCTCGGTCATGCTACCATAACCGGTCTGGATCCGTGGTTTGTGGGGGGCATGGCCATCATGTCGGTTGCTGGTTCTGTGTTGGGTTCTCAGTTGATGAAAACAAAGGTTTCCAGTGCCTATCTTAAGAAGATTATCGGAGTGCTTTTATGGGGTATTGCGATCAAGATGTTTTTGGATTTGATTGGCTGATATTCTAACCACGAAAAGGAGAGATAATGACAACACCTTTTATTCCCCCCGAATGGGCTTTTGAATTTCATGGCCACGAGTGTCCATTTATGCCTATTGGCTACCGCATGGGTAAACTTGCGCTTGTATACCTGGGGATTGAAAAGGAACGCGATCATGGATTTTTTGTCTTCCCTGAACTAGGCGAAGGCCATCCTCAGACGTGTATGATGGATGGGATGCAAATTGCTACTGGGGCTACCTACGGTAAGTTGTTGATGGCCAAGACTTTCTACGGCAAATTGGCAGCAACATTCTATCATCCAAATAAGGGGGCTGTTCGTTACTCGCTACTACCTGAGTTTATTGATGCCATGGGCAGGTTTGAATTCTTTGTCTATCGCAAGAAGGGCATTGAGCCTTCTCAGATTCCGTTGGACGTGCGCCGGGAAGTGCTTCAGTGGGTCTATGACCAGCCCGATGAGGCCATTTTCAAGGTTGAATCAAAGCCCGATTTCACTTATACCCCGGTCAAAGGCTCGTTCAACAAGACCAAGTGCAGTGTGTGTGGCGAGTACGTGTTCGACCGTTACGTGCGCATTAAGGAGGGTCAGCCGGTGTGCATTCCCTGTTCCGGATATGAAAAAGTTGTCAAAATCGAACGGTAGCCGAAAGCAAACCGAGTCAGGAGGTCAACCCATGAAAATTGCAGCGGTTTCGGAAGATGGGGTTACCATCAGTCAGCATTTTGGCCGGGCGCCTTTTTATGTTGTGGTGACGGTTGAAAATGATGCCATAATTGCCCGTGAAAAGCGTGACAAAATGGGTCACACCCAATTTAGTGGGGAAACTCACACAGAAGGTGAGGACCCACGTGGCCATGGTTTTGATCCCGCCGCGCAGTCGCGACATGCCCGCATGGTCGAGGCTATCTCCGACTGCCAGGTCTTGCTGGCGCGTGGAATGGGTATGGGTGCGTATGAATATTTGCGTTCAAAGGGTATCCAGCCGATCATCACAGAGATTGCCAGTATTGATGAAGCCGTGCAGGCTTACCTGAAAGGGACGCTTTTGAACCGAGTCGAGAAACTACACTGAGATTTGAGAAAAGACGTCGGAGGTTCGAAGGGGCGCTTAGACAACAATCTGCTTTTTCCCAGGGATCTCTGACGGCTTTTGACTTCTTATCTGAAATTGTGTCCGATTTTAGGCACAAAAGTATTGACTTTTTCCACATTCTGCCTATAATCAGGCGCAAGAGGTCGCGATTACGACTATGAGTATCCAATTCGCAAGTGCTGCATCTGCCGTTCTTCTTATCGCCATGGGCATGATGATGGCGATGGTCATGCGCCGCTTTTCCCGGCAGGCAGCGCTTGCGGAGGGAAAAGTGATCTGAATCCTTATCCCTGAAACGCAAGTGGAGTCAACCAGCGGGCTGCCTGCCAAAGTGGGCAGCCCGTTTTGTTTATCCTTACTCTACCCCTGGAGGTGATCCCATGACCCAAACCCCTACTCCCACCACGACCCTGCCGGCTCTGGCGGCCCAAGCTGCCGAATGGGGCGACTCCACCCGCGCCATCCACGCCGGGAGCGAACGCTGTAAGCCCTACCACGCGTTGATTGAGCCGCTGGTGCAAACGGCCACCTACACCTTCCGCAACAGTGAGGAGGTGGTTGCCTATCAGGAAGCCCACACCCGCGGCCTGCCCACCGACCGCTTGGAATACGGGCGCTACGGCAATCCCACGGTGGCCGCCTGCGAGGCCCGTCTGGCGGCTCTGGAGGGCGCCGAAGCGGCAATTCAGTTTGCCTCGGGCATGGCAGCGGTCACGACGACGCTGCTGGCGCTGCTACGTCAAGGCGATCATGTGATCATGACGGATGATTGTTATCGCCGCACGCGCCAGTTCTGCCTGGAGGTCTTGCCCCGCTTTGGGATTGAGACCACAGTGGTACCGCTGGGGGATTATGAGGCGCTGGAAACCGCCATTCGCCCAACTACCCGCCTGCTGCTCTCTGAAACGCCCACCAACCCTTATCTGCGCGTCCTGGATGTCGAGCGCTTTGCCACGATTGCCCGCCGCCATCACCTGATCAGTGTGGTGGATAGCACCTTTGCCACCCCCTTTAACCTGCGCCCGCTGGAATGGGGCGTGGACCTGGTCATTCACTCAGCCACCAAGTACCTGGGAGGGCACAATGACCTGCTGGCGGGGTTTGTGGCTGGTCGGGCTGAGTGGGTGACTCCGGTGCGGGAGCTGCACAATATTCTCGGGGCCACACCCGACCCGCACAATGCCTACCTGCTGCTGCGCGGTCTGAAGACGCTTAGTCTGCGGGTGGAGCGCCACAACCAGAACGGCCAGCGCGTGGCCGAGTTCCTGGCCGAGCATCCGGAGGTGGAGCAGGTGTGGTATCCGGGTCTGCCATCGCACCCCGACTACGCCGTCGCACAGGCCCAGATGCGCGGTTTCGGTGGGGTGGTCTCGTTCACTGTGCGGGGGGATCTCTGGCGCACGGCCCGCTTTATTGATCGTCTGCAAATCCCCTATATTTCCCCTTCGCTTGGGGGCACCGAAAGTTTGGTCATTCAGCCCGCACTGATGTCGTACTACGATGTGCCGCCTGAAGAGCGCCGCCGCCTCGGTATCCGCGATAACCTGGTGCGTCTCTCGTTGGGCCTGGAAGATGCGGATGACCTGATCGCCGACCTGCGGCAAGCGCTGGATGGGCTCGAATAAGAGAAAGAAGACAAATTTGAGTTGGTTCGCCATAAAACTTGACAAAGCCTCGCTTTTGTTGATAATCAATGTAAAGCACTTTCTCCCACTCCAATGTCTGCGTGAGGAGCCCAGCGATGGCCATTGTCAAGAATCTGCTTGATATGAAAGGTCGAGAGGTCTGGTCGGTGACCCCCGACACGCCGCTACGCAACACCCTGAAACTCATGGCTGAGAAGAACATCGGCGCCGTGCTGGTGCTGGAAGAGGGCAAGATCGTCGGCATCTTTTCGGAGCGGGATTACGCTCGCTATGCCGCCAGCCGTGAGTCCCTCTTGCTGGATGAGCCGGTCAAAAATTTCATGACCCGTTCGGTCTATTACGTCAGCCCTCAGCAGACGGTGGAGGAGTGCATGGCGCTGATGACCGCCAAGCACATTCGTCATCTGCCGGTGCTGGAAGGGGACCAACTGGTGGGAGTCATCTCGATTGGCGATGTGGTCAAGCAGTTGCTGGAAGAGAAAGAAATCACCATCCAGAGCCTGGAGAATTACATTCGCGGACGAACGCACACCATTTAGGGATAAAGGTCATGGGCATTGTCCGTCAGTTACTTGAAGACAAATCGTGTCAGGTGTGGTATGTGACGCCCTCATCGAGCGTCTTGGAAGCGCTGAAATTGATGGCCGAGAAGCGCATTGGGGCAGTGGTGGTTGTGGAGGGGGGCAAGATTGTGGGCATCTTTTCCGAGCGCGATTTTGCCCGCAAGGCCATCGGTGGGCAGATCACCATGCAAACCCCGGTGCGCGAGATCATGGTCTCGCCGGTCTATTACGTCACCCCCGACCAAACCGTGGAAGACTGCATGGTGCTGATGACCCAGCACCGTTTCCGCCATTTGCCGGTGCTGGAAAACGATCAACTGATCGGGATTATCTCCATAGGGGATGTGGTCAAGCGTTTACTGGTGGAGAAGGACGCCGAAATCAAGAGCCTGGAAGATTACATTTGGGTCAACATGATTTAAGGCACGCGGTTTACGAGATTGACCTGCTCTCGCCTGCCTATGGCGGCACTTGCTTGGGGCGTCTGCCGGATGGGCGGGCAGTCTTTGTACCGTTGGGTCTGCCGGGTGAGCGAGTGCGTGTGCGCCTGGTGGAAGCCAGGCGCACTTTTGCCCGTGCTGAGTTGTTGGAGGTGCTGCGCCCCTCTGCTCAGCGCATTTCGCCGCGTTGCCCGCATTTTGGCGAGTGCGGAGGCTGCCATTACCAGCACATGGATTACGCCACGCAGTGCGCTCTCAAGGAGGCAATTTTACGTGAGCAACTCCAGCGCCTGGCGGGCATCCCCGAGCCGCCGCTGCGCCCCCTGGTACCTTCTCCCAACGCCTGGAATTACCGCAATACGGTGCAGTTCCATTTAGACGGGCAGGGCCGTTTGGGTTATCATCGCCCCGATTCGCACGAGGTGGTGGCCATTCGCGAGTGCCACCTGCCGGAGCCGGTGCTGAATCAGGTCTGGCCACAGCTGGATCTGGAGCCCATTCCCGGCCTGGAGCGGGTGGAACTGCGCGTGGGCAGCGGGGAAGAGGTGCTGCTGATCCTGGAGAGCCGGGATCCCCAAGCGCCGGAATTCAGCGTGGATTTTCCCCTCTCGGCTGTGCACCTCAGCCCGGCGGGAACAATTGTGCTGGCGGGGGAGGACTACCTGGTGATGGAGGTGTTGGGGCGTCCCTTCAAGGTTTCGGCGCCCTCCTTCTTTCAGGTGAATACCGCTCAGGCAGCCGCCATGGTGCAGAATTTATTGGAGCACCTGCCTCTGACCCCACAGACGACGTTGTTAGATGTGTACTGCGGAGTGGGGTTGTTCACGGCTTTCCTGGCGCCACGGGTGGGGCGCTGTCTGGGGGTGGAGGTTTCTCCCAGTGCCTGCGAGGATTTTGCGGTTAATCTGGATGAGTTTGACCATGTGGCGCTCTACCAGGGGGCGGCCGAAGAAGTCCTGCCCTGGTTGGATGTGCGGCCGGAGGTCGTTGTGGTGGATCCGCCCCGTGCCGGCATGGCGCCGGCAGCACTGGAGGCACTCATCCGCCTGGAGCCCACCTGCATTGCTTACGTGTCCTGCGATCCGGCGACCCTGGCGCGCGATCTGCGCCGACTGATGGAGGCGGGTTATACTTTGCGCCACGTGACGCCGTTTGACCTGTTTCCCCAGACGTACCACATTGAGAGCATCAGCCTGCTGGTGCGATAAAAACCTCTTTCCAAGGCCGTAAGACGCGGTGTGTGGATTTGCCCGGAGAGAAGGTTAAGGGCTGGTCAGGGTACAAGGCTATCGGATCATCTAATGCTCTAACCTTGTCTACGCTGTAGTTGCATGTGGATGTGGGCTAGAGTGTTGGCAGTGAGGTAGAGGATAAGGCAGATATTGCCTTAGAGGAGGCAGGTTTAGAAGAGAAAACGGTAGAAACTGGCTGCCCACCAGGCTATCAGCACCACGGCGGCTTGCCAATCTTCCAACAGGTTACTGAGGGTGATCCATGGACCAATCAGACTTGACATGGCAGCGTAAGGCATGAAGAAGGGTGAGGCCGCCACAATGAAACGGAGATCCTGTTTTTGCGTGGCGAAGAATACCAATGCCAGTCCAATGGGCACGTTGTAAGGCCATAATCCTCCCCAGATGTTATGACCCAAGTAAATGATCCCTCTCGGTTGGTTTAACAACGCCAATGGCCAGGGACCGAAAATGAGAAAGGATACAAGACCAACCATTGCAGCAATCAACACAGCGCGCAGCCAATCTTTTCGCGGGATGCCGAATAGAAAAGCCAGTGTGACCTGGGGTTTGGTGATACTACCGATCAACCACCAGGAGGGGGGCAAAAAGATCATGATGGCTAAAATTAGGACATCTACCTGCCCATGCAGCATGATATACAACATGGGTGGAGAGAGCAGGGCAAGAATTTGTTTAATCAGGCTAGTCCGAAAGCGCCACGCGATCACGACGGCCAGGATTAAACTCAGCGCACG
This sequence comes from Thermanaerothrix daxensis, assembly GCF_001306145.1. Taxonomy (GTDB): domain Bacteria; phylum Chloroflexota; class Anaerolineae; order Anaerolineales; family Anaerolineaceae; genus Thermanaerothrix; species Thermanaerothrix daxensis. The sequence goes on along the minus strand of NZ_LGKO01000003.1, from coordinate 17,087 downwards.
GGTCAGGGCAAGGCCCCAGTTGAAGGGTAATAACCCGGGGATAAGAAGAAGTACTAAAACCCAGGGTGGATAGTAATAATTCGTCTGTAAAGTCCCCAGTTTAACGCCGTAAATGGTCTGTCTGTGAATTGTCCGCTGAACTGCGGCCCGGAAGACCTCCCAGTCATCCCCACCGGGCAAGGGGATGCTAGCAAATAATACTGTCAGTACCAGCGTTGCTAGCATCACCAGTAGGGTCGCTTGCGCTTTCGTCAGAGTGGAGATGGATGGGGTTGAAAGCCTAGTAAATTTCATGTCCCTTGGGGTCAATGAGGTTTGTTTTATTATAGCCTTCTAAGGAATGGGGCAGAGTAGTGCCGGTTCAATCCTCTGTGTCTATGGTTTATCACGGTTTACCACATTGAGAGCATCAGCCTGCTGGTGCGAGAGGGATGAACCTCACCAGGTTTGGGGCAGCCCCGGCAGGCGCAGGCGTTCGATTACAGCCACCCCCAGCCCGCACAACCCCATGAGAATCGTGGACATGGCCAGCGCCTGGCCGTAATTGAGCGCGCCGGGTTGCGAGATGAAGCGGTAGATGGCAACCGGCACGGTGGGATACTCTGGGCGCACCAGGAACATTGTGGCGCCGAATTCCCCCAGCGAGGTGGTAAAGGCGAAGACTGCTGCCACAATGACGGCGCGCAGGACAATGGGAAAATCTACTTCCCACCACACGCGCCAGGGAGATGCTCCCAGGACGGCAGCGGCCTGGCGCAGGTTGGCGGGAATGGTGGCCAGCGCCGGCTGCAGGGTGCGCACAACAAAGGGCAGGGCCACCAACGTGTGGGCAATCGGGATCATGAGCGGAAAATCGCGTGCGATGAGCGGCGGGCGGTTGAAGACCACAATGAAGCCCAGCCCCAGCGTTACCGCAGAAGTGCCCAGAGGGAGCATGAGCAAAAGGTCCAACCAGCGCGGCGGGCGGCGCAGGCGTGTCATGGCGGCGGTGGTTAAGCCGCCCAGGCTGAGCGCCAGGCTCATGGTGGCGCCGGCGTAGAGCAAGGAGTTACGCGCCGCCTGGATCGGGGGTACGTAGAAGTAGGAACCGCGGCGGTTAATGAAAAGTTCGCGATAGTAATCCAGGGTAAGCCCCGGCGTAACCGCACCGCGCTCGCCGCGGGCAGCCTCCAGGCGCACGACCGAGCGCAGAGGCAGTGCGGCCATGGGCAGGAGCAGGAGCACGATTAACATGGTGAGCATGACCCCAACAAAGGCGCGTTCCGCCGGGGTGCGGGGCGGGTGAAGGCCCTCGCCCTGGACGCGGGGGGAGATCGGCACATTTACCTGGGCGGCGATCCGCTGATAAAGCCCCAGGAAGACCAAGGTACAGCCCAATTGCAGTATTGAGAGCAGGCCTGCCAGGGGCAGATTGAGCATCTGCAAAGCCTGAAGGTAGATCTCCACTTCCAGGGTGGCGAAGCGAGGGCCGCCCAGGAGCAGGATGACGCCGAAACTGGTGAAATCGAAGAGAAACACCAGCAAAGCGGCAGCCAGGATGGACGGGCGCAGCAGGGGCAGGGTGATTTCCCACAGCGCCCGCCAGGGCGAAGCGCCCAGCACGCGTGCCGCCTGTTCCAAGCGCGGGTCCAGTTGTGCCCAGGCACTGCCGACCACGCGCAGGACAATGGTGGTGTTGTAGAAAACATGCGCCAGGAGAATGGCGCCCAGAGAATGCATCAGACGGATGGGCGGCTCACTCAGCCCCAGCCCTTGCATCAGCAAGATATTGAGCCAGCCGCGCGGTCCGATGAGCGCATTGAAGCCGGCGGCGACAACCACGGTGGGCAGGATGAAAGGTAGGGTGGTCAACACGCGCAAGAGGCCCTTACCGGGGAAAGTGAAACGCCCGAAGAGATAGGCCCCCGGCAGGCCGACCAGCAATGTAAGTAGTGTGGAAAGGCCGGCCTGCCAGAGGGTGAAAACCAGGGGGCGTTCCAGGTGCCCCCACAGCCTGGGGGAGGGACCCTCGCGGAGCAGGGCCTCTCCGGCCAGGCGTAAAATGCTGAAGAGAGGGGTGAAGTAAAAGATGAGCAGGAAGAGCAAAGGCAGCAGCCAAAGCCCGAGGGCGGCCCAACCTCGGGCGGGTCGTGCAGGTAAGACAGCCGCACCTGTGCTCACCGCAGCACCGTTTCCGTCCAGGCCTGGATCCAGGCTTCGCGTTTCTCGGCGATCAGCGCCGGGTCAAGCGTGGCCGGTTTTGTGGGGATTTGGGCGTATTTCACAAACGCCTCGGGCAATTGAGCCTGGGGGTTGACCGGGAAGACGAACATCTGCAGGGGCATGTCTTCCTGGAAGCGCCGATCCAGCATGTAGTCAATCCACTTTTCGGCCAGGGCTCGCTTCTGCGTCCCTTTGAGGATGCCCACAAACTCGATCTGACGGAAGCAGGTGTCGGGAGCGACGATGGAGGCAGTGGGGGCATCTTCCAGCGGCTGCTCGGCGAAGATCACCTCGGCCGGGGGGCTGGAGCCGTAGGAAACCACCATCGGTTGTGGCCCCTTGCCAGAGGAACCGCTGAAGTTGGTGTAGTAGGCGGTTTCCCAATCGTTGACCACGACCACCCCGTTTTCGCGCAATTGCTTCCAGAAATCCAGGTAGCCCGGATCGCCAAAATGGGCCACGGTGGCCATCAGGAAGGCCAGTCCCGGAGAAGAGGTGGCTGGATTTTCGACCACCAGCAGGCCCTTGTACTCGGGTCGGGTCAGATCTTCCAGCGATTGAGGAACGGGCAGATTGTGTTCGGCAAAGTAGCGCTTATCGTAGTTGATGCACACATCCCCGTAATCTACCGGCAGGACGCGGTGTTGCGGATCGAGGACAAATTCCTCGGGGATGTTGGCCAGCAGTGGGGATGTGTAAGGCTCAAAGAGATCTTCTTGCAGCGCGCGGGATAGGAAGGTATTATCCACGCCGTAAAGGACATCCGCCAGGGGGGCGCTCTTGGTTAGAATGGCCTGGCTGAGCATGGCGCCGGTATCCCCGCTGGGCAGAATGACCAACTTAACGTTGTGCTGGCGCTCGAACTCGGCAATCACCTCCTCGCTGGCGGCAAAAGAGTCGTGGGTCATCAGGCGCAGTTCTGTGGGAGCGGCGGGGGTGGGTGAAGCGGTGGGTGTGGAGGTGGTTGCAGGGGCGCAGGCCACCAGCACCAGGAGTGCCAGAAAGAAGGCGAGTAAACGCAACATGGGGTTTTTCATCTTACACACCTCCAGTAAGGATTTGCGGGGGGCGGTGGGTGTGGATGCAGAGAAGGAGGCCGCTTTCCAGCCGGATGTGGGCCTGAGGGGTCACCAGTTCGTTGCTGATGCCGCGGGTGTGCTCCGGGTAGAGCGTTTCCCCGTGCAGGGGGTAGCGCAGTCCCTGGGTGTGGATGCCTCGCGCCGGCCCACCCAGTGGCAGAAGCGAAACCGTTTCGCCGGGTTGACCTTCGAGCGTGGCCTGTGAGCGAATGAGGAAGACCTCCTGGACGCCGTCTTCCAGGCGCACATCGCAGGTAGCCAGTTCGGGCTGCATGAGCAGGAAGATGTTGCCCAGGGTCTGATCAAGGCGCCCACCCAGTGCAGCCACCACACGGATCACCGTATAACCTGCACGCACCACCCACTGTAAGGCCAGTTCGAGGTCGGTTTCATTCTTTGCGGTGGGGTAACGCTCAATGCGCACACCCCGGGCCTGCATCTGCGCCAGTTGCTCCGCAGAGACCGAGTCCAGGTCACCGATGAGGAGGTGAGGGAGTTGCCCAAGGCGCAACAGATGGGCCAGGCCGCCATCGGCAGCGACCAGAAAATCCTCTGGCTGCAGCCAGGCCGCGATGGCGGTGGGGCGTTCCAGTTGACCGTTGGCAAAGATCACGGCGCGAGACATGGCATTGGCTCCATAAACACAACCGCCCTCCAGCAAGGGCGGAGGGCGGGATGAGGTGCGGTTAACCTGAGGTTATCGTCCCTCCGCCGGCATTACCCGGATCAGGTTCTGCGGGTCGAGGGCTGGACGGCCCTCCTCTCAGCCCGGCCTCACCGGGCTCCCCGTTGTCTATGCCTAGTATAGCCACGATGGGGGGAAAAGTCAAATGGTTGGAGAGGTGACAAGGGTGAATAATCTTGGAGAGACTTCCTTTCTCGCCCTCTCCGCATTCCCGGAGTAAAATAAGACTACTGCTTTCAAGGGCAGTGGTTATTGATCTCTTCGGCTGAGGTTGTTTTTCTATGACGGAATCGCTCTTTACTCAAACTCGCTGGTCGCTGGAGGACCTGTTCCCCGGCCCGCAGAGCCCTGAACTGGAAGCCGCTTTCCAACAACTGGAGGCGCAAACGGCTGCGCTGGAGGCACTGCGTCCAACCCTGCGGGAGGATATGCCCGAGTCCGCCTTCCAAGATATCCTGGCCCGGATTGAGCAATTGCACGATCTGGCCTCCCGCCTGTACGGGTATGCCAACCTGCTTTTTAGCGAAGACACCCGCAACCCGGTGGCCCAAACCCTGGTGGCACGGGTGGAGCAATTCCTGGCCGAATTGGCCAACCGCACTCTCTTCTTTGAACTGTGGTGGAAGGGGCTTCCCGATCCAGCCGCAGAGCGCCTGCTTGCGGTTTCGGGGGATCGGCGTTACTGGTTGGAGACCCTGCGTCGTTTTCGCCCCCACACCCTTAGTGAACCAGAGGAGAAAATTATCAATCTTAAAAACGTGACGGGCCAGAGTGCCTTGCAGCGTCTCTATGAATCCATCACAAGCCGCTATGTGTTCAGGCTGACCGTGGACGGGGAGGAGAAGGAACTGACCCGCGATGCTCTGATGGCCTACGCGCGCGGTGCCAATCCCGACCTGCGCGCCGCCGCCTACCAGGAACTCTACCGCGTTTACGGCGAGGAGGCGCCCCTCCTGGCGCAAATTTACCAGGCACTGGTGCGCGATTGGTACAACGAGCAGGTCACCTTACGCAAACACTCCAGCCCCATTTCTGCCCGCAATCGCATGAACGATTTGCCGGATGAGGTGGTGGAGACACTGCTCGAGGTGTGCCGGGCCAACACTGAGGTCTTTCGCCGTTTCTTCCGCCTCAAGGCGCGCTGGTTGGGAGTGGAGCACCTGCGTCGTTATGATATCTACGCGCCGGTGACGCAGGCGGATAAAATCTACCCCTTTGAGCAGGCGGCCTGGCTGGTATTGGATTCGTTCGAGGCTTTTGAACCCCGCATTGCCCGCCTGGCCCAACGCGTTTTCGAGCAGCGCCACCTCGATTCCGAGATCCGTCACGGTAAGCGTGCGGGGGCGTTTTGCTGGAGCGCCGTCCCCGGTCTGACCCCCTGGGTGCTGACCAACTACAACGGACGGGCCCACGATGTGGCAACCCTGGCGCATGAATTAGGACACGCCATCCACTCCATGCTGGCCGAGCATCACAGCGTCCTCACCTTCCATGCCACCCTACCCCTGGCCGAGACGGCTTCGACCTTTGGCGAGATGCTGCTGGTGGACCGCCTGCTCAATGAGGAGCAGGACGAAGCCGTGCGTGCTGACCTGCTCTTCCGCCAGATGGACGATGCCTACGGCACCATTCAGCGGCAGGCCTTCTTTGCCCTCTTTGAGCGTCAGGCCCACGAGATGATTCGCCAGGATGCTTCGCTGGAAGCGATTGCCGCGGCTTACATGGATAATCTGCGCGAGCAGTTCGGCGATGCGGTGGACCTGAGCGAGGAATTCCAGTGGGAGTGGGTTTCAATTCCGCACTTCTACGAAGCTCCCTTCTACGTCTATGCTTATGCGTTTGGGCAGTTGCTGGTGCTCTCGCTTTACCAGCAGTACCGCCGTGAAGGGGCGGCCTTCCGCCCACGCTACCTGCGCATCCTTGAGGCGGGTGGTGCTAAAGCGCCCATTCAGATACTGAACGAAGCCGGGGTGGATGTCTCGCAGGCGGCGTTCTGGCAGGGTGGGTTTGACGTGCTCAGTGACCTGGTGGCGCAACTGGAAGCCCTGCCCCTCCCGGCCTGAACGAGGAAACCATGGGCGAGAGCGGTTTCGGTTGGGTTCTCTTGGCAATGGGGCTCTACGGTGGGTTGCATTCCGCTCTCGCTACTCACGCTTTTAAGCGCTTTCTGGCGCGCTTTTTAGGCACCGCCTGGGTGCAGCGCTACTACCGCCTGCTTTATTCGGTCGTGGGTGGGCTCACTTTGCTTCCGGTGTTGGCGCTGGTGGTCCTGCTCCCCGATCACGTCCTTTATCGCCTGACCTGGCCCTGGCTGGGCCTTGCGCTACTCGGGCAGGGACTGGGAGTATGGGTGGTCTGGCGCGGCTTGCGAGCGACTGGGGCCATGGCATTTCTGGGCATCCCCCAGGCTCTGGGTCAGAATCCCACTTCACCGCCGCGCCTGGTGACCGACGACATCTACGCCTGGATGCGCCACCCGCTCTATACCGGCTCCCTACTCGTACTGTGGCTGATGCCACAGATGACCTGCAATCTCCTGGCATTTAATATGGCTGCCACGCTCTACTTTCTCCTTGGCGCCCGGCTGGAAGAAGCCAAACTCCACGCCGAGTTCGGCGCGGCCTATGCGGCTTACGCCCGTCAGACGCCCGGGTTCATCCCCCGCCTCGGTGCGCTGGTGAGGGCGCTGTGCCGCTGTTTTGGCTTGCGCTGGCTTTTCTGAGCGGGATCGGTTTGGCGGCATGCCTGCTCCTGCCGCTGCCTGCCTGGGTGATGATTGCAGGGGTTGGAGCGGTGGTGCTTTTCTGGCGCCCAGCCCGCCGGTGGCCTCGACCCGGCTGGCTGCCCCTGCCGCCTCTGGCGCTGGTGGTGGCGCTGGGGCTGGGGGGAGCGCGTTACGCTCTTCACACCGCGGCTCTGGAACGGTCGGCTGCGCTGACCGCCTGGCACGAACAGGGCAAGGTGGCTTTGCAGGGGTGGGTGTGCGCACCCCCGGATCGGCGTGAGCGGGTGACCCTGCTGACGGTGTGCGCCGAGCAGGTTGAGGCGCCACCGGGTACGGTGCAGACGGTGCGGGGTCGGGTGCTGGTCACGCTCCTGCCGTTTCAGACCTGGGAATACGGTCAGCGCCTGAGGCTCTACGGAACCCTGCAGGCGCCGGATGAGGGTGAGGCGTTCTCATACCGTGCCTACCTGGAGCGACGCGGCATTCTGAGCCAGATGGCTTACCCGCTGGCACGCGCCCTACCCGGCTGGCGCGGTAACCCGGTGCGGGCCGGGCTGGAAGCCCTGCGTCAGCGCGCTTACGACCTGGTCAACCGCTGCTACCCCCAACCGGAGGCTGCTCTGGTAGCCGGCATTCTGCTGGGCCTGGATGAGGATTTCCCGCCGGATCTGGAACGGGCTTATCAGACCACCGGTACGGCGCACATCATTGCGATCTCGGGCTTTAACATGACCCTGCTCAGCGGCAGTTTGCTGGCCCTGCTGGGGCGAATTTTCCCGTTGGAGATTGCTGGCGGTCTCTCACTACTGGGGATGGGGTTGTATGCGTTGCTCGTGGGCGGCGACCCGGCGGTGTTGCGGGCGGCTCTGATGAGCGGCCTGGCGCTAAGCGGGCGCATGGTCGGACGTGCTTCTGCCGGTTTGAATGCGCTGGCCCTCAGTGCTGCCGGGTTGTGCTTGTTTAACCCCACCTTGCCCTGGGAGGTCTCCTTCCAACTTTCGGTCATGGCAACCCTGGGTTTGATTCTCTACGCCGAGCCACTGCAGGCTGGATTTACCCGTGCCCTGATCCGCCGCTGGCGCTCCCCGCTGGCCCAGCGTCTGGCCGGTTGGGTGGGAGAGTACCTGCTGGTCACTTTGGCTGCCCAACTGACCACCCTGCCGGTGCTGCTGGCGCACTTTCGACGCCTTTCCCTCAGCCTGCTGATCGCCAATCCGCTCATCCTGCCGGCGCAACCGGCATTGATGGTGCTGGGAGGGCTGAGCGTGCTGGTGGGCTTGCTGGCGCCGGCGCTCGGGCAGGGGCTGGCCGGCCTGGCGTGGCCGCTAGCGGCTTACTCCAATCGCCTGGTGCTGGCCCTTAGCCGGGGTGGACTGGCTTCATTGCCTGTGCCGCCGTTTGAGATGGGCAGTGTGGGGCTTTACTATGCTCTGCTCCTGGGGCTGACGTTGGCCTGGCGGCGGATGAACCTGCGCCCGTATGTGCGCGGGGGCGTCCTTTTGGGTGGGCTGGGGTTGATGACCGGGTTGGTCTGGAATCTGGCGCTTTTCCGGCCGGATGGGCAGTTGCATCTGGTGCTCTTCGACCTGCCCCAGAGCCAGGCGATCCTCATTCGCGCGCCGGGCGGGCAAACATTGTTGGTGGATGGGGCACCTTCCGCCAACGCTCTGGATGCTGCGTTGGGGCGCTACCAGCCGGCGCTGGCACGGCGGCTGGATGCCCTTCTTATTACCAGCCCGCGCGCCGCGCCGGTAGAGGGATTAATCCTCACGCTGCAGCGCTATGAGGTGGAGCAGATCCTCTGGGGAGTGGCTCCTGACGCAACCCGCACCCACACACGCCTGGCGGATCAGGCGCGCGGACGGGGTATGGCTCAACCGCGCCTTCTTGCCGGGCAGGTGATCCTCCTTGCGCCGGATTTGAGCCTGGAAATCTTGCCTTCGGAGGCGGGGCAGACGCCACTGCTGGTGAGATACGGGGATCTGCGCGTGCTCATCGCTGGCGAAACCTGGCCGCAAGCCACGCTGGCCGCGCTGGCCCGGCGCGGGGAGGGGCTGGATGGGGTGATCTTGCGTGGCCCAGCGGCCGAGTTTTCCGCTCTGAATGCGCCGGGGGTGGGCATCCTGTTGGGGTCACCCGTTCAGACCCTGCCGGCGGGCTGGTCGGCAACCGGCCTGCACGGGACCCTCATTCTCACCAGCGATGGGCGGTCCCTGAGCCTGGCGCATCTCAAATGAAAAGGCGCGGGTAGCCCCCGCGCCTTGTGCTCATGCCGATTGAAGTTGCCCGGCCAGGAACTTGGCACCCTCTTGGAGCGCCGCCACGTTCAGCGGTAAGAGGTTGCGGTGGCGTGAGAGCATGTGGGCTTCCATGGCTTTGACAACCGCTTCCACGCTGAGGACGGGATGGTTGGCCAGCATTGCACCCAACATGACCATGTTGGCCACGCGGCGATCTCCCAATTGCTCGGCAATTTCGTTGGCAGGCACCATCACCACCTGAATGTCGCGGCGGCCCACACTGCGATCCACCAGCGAGGCATTGACTACCAGCAAGCCTCCCACCTTGACCAGTGGCTCGTACTTATCCAGGGAGGGGCGATTGAGTACCAAGGCCACCTGGGGGTTGCGCACGATGGGGGAGCCGATTTCTTCGTCGGAAATGATCACGGTACAATTGGCCGTGCCGCCGCGCATTTCTGGGCCGTAAGAAGGAATCCAGGTCACTTCCAGACCGTTATCCATGGCGGCGTAGGCCAACAGTTGACCGGCAAAGAGTACCCCCTGACCGCCAAAACCGGCAATGACGATTTCGGTTTGCATGGCTTGCCTCCCTAGACCTTAATCTCAGCCACTGCGGGGTGGACCTTGTAATCCCCGAGTGGGAAGTAGGGGATCATGTGCTCTTCCAACCATTTCAGCGACTGCACCGGCGTCATGCCCCAGTTAGTCGGGCAGATGGAGAGCAACTCGACCATGGAAAAGCCCAGTCCGCGCACCTGGGTTTCCAATGCCAGGCGGATGGCTTTCTTGGCCAGGCGGATGTTTTTGGGGTCGTGCAAACTGCGGCGCACGACGTAACTGGCGCCCTCCAGGGTGGAAATCAGTTCGGCGGCGCGGACCGGGTAGCCCTGGGTTTCCACATCCCGCCCGTGTGGGGAGGTGGTGGTTTTCTGGCCGGGAAGGGTGGTGGGGGCCATTTGTCCGCCGGTCATGCCGTAATTGGCGTTGTTGATGAAAAAGACCGTGATATTCTCGCCCCGCGCTGCCGCATGAACGACTTCCCCCATGCCGATGGAGGCCATGTCGCCATCCCCCTGGTAAGTGATCACCAGGCGGTCCGGCAGGACGCGTTTGATCCCGGTGGCCATGGCCGGGGCGCGCCCGTGCGGCGCCTGCACCCAGTCGAAATCAAAGTAGTTGTAGGCAAATACCGAGCATCCCACCGAAGCCACACCGATGGTGCGCTCCCGCAGGTTCATCTCGTCAATGACCTCGGCAATGAGGCGATGAGCCACCCCATGGGTGCAGCCGGGGCAGTAGTGGGTGGGCATCTCGGTCAGTGAAGCCGGGCGTGCGTAAACCAGCGTTTCCATATCCGCTAGGGTCATGCGTGGTTCCTCCTAAGCAGGCTGAAGCATGCGTTGTAACCAGCGTTCACGTGGATGGCCGTCAACGCTGAGCGGCGTGGAGGCCATGCGCTTTATTTCGTCCAGGACTTCTTCGGGCAGGGGCATAACCCCGCCGAGGCGGGCGAAAAATTCAACCGGCGCGCGTCCTTCCACCGCCCGCAAGACGTCCTCAAGCATCTGGCCGGTGTTCATCTCAACGACCAGGAAGCCCTCGACCTGGTCGGCCAATTCGCGAAGCACCCGGCTGGGGAAGGGGCTGACGGTGATGGGGCGAAGCAAGCCCACTCGAATGCCCTCAGCGCGCGCGGCCCGCACTGCGGAGAGCGCCACTCGCCCGGCCGTGCCGAACCCCACGACCACGAAGCGCGCATCTTCCAGGTAGTAGCCCTTGTAGCGCACCTCATTGGCTTCAACCTGCTGCCAGCGGCGCAGGATGCGCAGGTTGGCTTCTTCTTCCAGGGGTGGGTCGAGGTAGATCGAAGAAAGCACGCGCCGCTCGCGCCCAATGGCACCGCGCACGGCCCAGTCGGGGTAGGTGCTTTTGAGGGGGCGCAGAGGAGGCATCTCTGCCGGTTCCATCATTTGCCCCAAACTGCCATCCAGGAGCACTACCGCGATGGCGCGATACGCCTCGGCCAGATCGAAAGCCAGCATGGTCAGGTCAATGGCTTCCTGGATGTTCGAAGGCGCCAGGACGATGGGGCGGTAATCGCCGTGCCCACCACCGTGGACGATTTGATTGTAATCGCCCTGGGCCGGAGCGATGTTGCCCAGGCCGGGGCCGCCGCGCATCACATCTACCAGCACCACGGGGACTTCCGTGCCGGCAATGTAGGAGAGCCCTTCCATCATCAGGCTGATACCCGGGCTGGAGGAGGAAGTCATCACCCGCACGCCGGTGCAGGCAGCGCCGTAAACCATGTTGATGGCCCCCAGTTCGCTCTCTGCCTGCACGAAGACGCGTCCCAGTTCGGGCATGCGCATGGAAAGGTACTCCAGTAATTCCGTTTGAGGGGTGATGGGGTAGCCGAAGTATGCCTCCAACCCGGCCCGAACCGCCGCCTCGGCAATGGCAATATTGCCCTTCCACAACTCACGTGCCATGGATCACCTCCTAGGCCGCTGCCGCTACGCGCGGACGAACGACTTCGCGGTAAACCGTGATGGCGGCTTCCGGACACACCACGGCACACACCCCACACCCGGTGCATCCCTCTTTGATCAACGTGGCTGGATGATAACCTTTGGTGGTGATGCGGCTCATATCCAACCCCATGACCTCTTGCGGGCAAGCTGCGACACACAACTCACAACCCTTACAGTATAGATCATTAACGACAATTCGTCCCTTGGGGGGCATCCGTTCCTCCTGGTTTGTGTGGAAGTTAAATACAACAAGGCTGGCTGGGATGCGTTCTATCTTGATTATGGAACGCCTATCTGGGCTTTGGGTAGTGTCAAGCGTCACCCGAAAAGACTACAAGTATCCTGATATTTGCCACTAAATTAGTCGGGTATAGGGTGCGGTGGGCAAAAATCCTGGATTAGGGGCAAGAATCACCCCTCTAAAGTGTGGTTTGCAAGGCGGCTTTTTTGTATAATGAGAACAAGATAGTAGAGTTGAGGGAACCCCAAAATGGCTCTGGACCGTTTTGGTCGTCGTATTCACTATTTGCGGATCAGCCTGACCGATCACTGCAACCTGCGCTGCGTGTACTGCATGCCCGAAGATATGACCTTCCGCCCACCAGCGGAGATGCTGCAGGATGACGAAATCCTCTTTCTGGTGCGCCTCTTCGCCAGCCTGGGGTTTGATAAGATACGCCTCACCGGTGGGGAGCCAACCGTGCGCGCGCATGTGGTGGACCTGGTGCGGGAAATTGCCGCCACACCGGGGGTGAAATCGCTGAGCATGACCACCAACGGTGTGTTGTTGCATAAACTGGCGCGTCCGCTCAAGGCCGCCGGATTGCAGCGGGTCAACGTCAGCCTGGATACGCTGGACCCGGTACGCTATCACAAGCTCACCCGCTGGGGCAATTTGCAGCAGGTGTGGGAAGGCATTCTGGCGGCGGAAGAAGCTGGCCTGACCCCCATTAAGATCAATGCGGTGGTGGTGCGAGGTTACAACGAGGTGGATATTGTGGACCTGGCCCGCCTGACCTATGAGCATGACTGGCAGGTGCGCTTTATTGAGATGATGCCCCTGGGCGGGATCACCGATTTTCAGCGTTCTCAGGTGGTTTCCACCGCTGAGATGCTGGCACGCCTGGAGGCCGTTTATGGGGCGGTGGAGCCGCTCAACGGTGGCGAACTGGATGGCGAGGCCCGTCTGTATCGCCTGCCGGGCGCGCGGGGCACGCTGGGTTTCATTGCCTCGGTCACCTTGCCCTTCTGTGCTTCGTGCACCCGTGCCCGCCTGACCGCAGATGGGCGGTTGCGGCTGTGCCTCTTGCGGGAAAAGGAAGTGGATTTGCTCACCCCACTGCGCAACGGCGCCACCTGGGAAGAGATGCGTCAGTTGATTGTGACGAGCATCTGGGAGAAGCCCTGGGGGCATGGCCTGGCAGAAGGCGAGGTTGCCACCAACCGGGTGATGAGTGAAATCGGCGGCTGAGGCGGCGCCGCTTTGTGCAAAGTCGAACAAAAGATTGACAATCTCCCCTCGCCGGGGTAAACTAAGGGCGTTACAAGTGCATAACACGCCTTCGGGGCAGGGTGAGGGAGGTTTGCCTCCCAATTCCCGATCGGTGGTGACAACCCACGAGCGTCTCAGGACGCAGGATCCGGTGGAATTCCGGAGTCGACGGTATAGTCCGGATGGGAGAAGGCGTAAAGGTAACCCCTGAGCCGGGTTGTGTTTAGATGCCCCGAAGACGTTTGTGCCTTCGGGGCTTTTTCGTTATCCGATTTCGGGAGTCTTTGACCATGGCAACACTGGCGAAACCTTTCCCCTGGATGAAAATGTTCCGCCCGCGCTGGCTGGCGCAGGGGGTGTGGACGTTATTCTCGCTACTGCTGGCGGTGGGGGTGTGGGAGGGCATTGTGCGTCTGACGCACTTGCCGCCGTTCATTCTGCCCTCGCCAGGGCAGGTCGGACGGCGCCTGGGGCTGGCCATTGCCGATGGGTCGCTTGCCCGTCACACCCTGGCAACCCTCCAGGAAGTGGGCATCGGATTGCTGCTCGGAGTGGTATTGGCCACGTTTCTGGGGTACCTGCTGGCACGCTCTCCGGTACTGGAGCGCCTGATCGGACCTTACCTGGTTGCCAGCCAGGCCATCCCTACGGTGGCCATCGCACCCCTGCTGGTGATCTGGTTTGGCCCGGGCATGCTCTCTAAGGTGCTCATCTGCGCCCTCATCGTGTTCTTCCCGGTGCTGGTTAACACGGTTGTGGGGGTAAGGGCAGTGCCGCGCGATCTGCGCGCGCTCATGCACACGTTGCATGCTACCCGCTGGCAAACCCTGCGCTACCTGGAGATCCCGGCGGCCCTGCCGCTCTTTCTGGGCGGCCTACGTATTGGGGCGACGCTTTCGGTAATTGGGGCGGTGGTGGGCGAACTGGTTGGCTCTAACCGCGGGCTGGGTTTTCTGATCAACGTGGGACGCGGTCAGTACGATACGGCGCTGGTCTTTGTGGCCACCTTCACCCTGATGACCCTGGCACTGGCTTTGTACGGACTGGTCATGCTGGCCGAACGGCGCTTTCTGCGCTGGCAGGGCAGTCCACGCGATTTTCACTAAAATTCCTTTCAATGGAGCAATGGCGATGGTTTTTTCATGGAAGCCCAAAAGATTGCGCACCTGGTTCTGTGGGGTTCTGGCGCTCGCGCTGGTAGGGATGCTCTCAGGCGGGTGTGGCTCTTCCCTGACGGTCTCGCCCACCCCTACGCTCACTCCCATTCGCCTGCCGGTGGGGTACATTCCTAATATTCAGTTTGCCCCGCTGTATGTGGCGATTGAAAAGGGCTACCACCGAGATGAGGGTCTGGAAATCACCTTGGATTACAGCATGGAGACGGACAACGTAGCCCTGGTTGGGGCTAATACCTTGCCCTTTGCAATTGTCTCCGGTGAGCAGGTGCTGTTAGGGCGGGCGCAGGGCCTGCCGGTAGTTTACGTGATGGCCTGGTACCGGGATTACCCGGTGGGAGTAGCGGCGCCGAGCGGTCTGGGACTGCGCACGCCGGCGGATTTGCGTGGGCGGCGCATTGGCATTCCTGGTCTGTATGGTGCCAGTTACATTGGCTTGCGGGCTTTGCTTTCGGCGGGCGGGGTGCCCGAGGAGGCCGTGCATTTGGAGTCCATCGGCTTTAATCAGGTAGAAGCGCTGATCAGCGGGCAGGTGGAGGCAGCCGTGGTGTACATCACGAACGAGCCGATTCAGTTGCAGGCCCGCGGGTATGCCGTGGATGTGCTGCGCGTGGCCGATTACATGGCTCTGGTGTCGAACGGCCTGATCACCAATGAGCGCACCCTGCGTGAGAGCCCCGACCTGGTACGGCGGATGATCCGCGCTACGCTGCGCGGCTTGCAAGATGTGGTCAATGACCCTGCGGCGGCGTATGCCATTAGCGAAAAGTATGTTGAAAATTTGAATCAGGCCGATCGTGCGGTGCAAATGGAAGTGCTTAAAACTTCGATCGGGCTTTGGCAGCAAAATCCCTGGGGATATAGTGATCCGCAAGCCTGGGAGAACATGGTGCGCGTTCTGCGCGAGATGGGCCTGATCAACCAGCCTTTGGAGGTCACCCAGGCCTACACCAATGCTTACCTGCCGCGGGAACAGCCATGAGTGTGGAAACGACGCCGGCGCTGGATGTCATTCACCTGAGCGTAAATTTTGAAAACGGCAGCGGTGAATTGCAGGCCCTGGAGGACGTGACGTTTCGGGTCTGGCCGCAGGAATTTGTGTGCCTGTTGGGGCCTTCGGGGAGTGGCAAAAGCACCTTGTTGCGCGTCCTGGCGGGGCTGGTGCCGCCTACCCAGGGGGAAATTCGCTTTGCTGGCGGGCGGACTCCGCGCATTGGTTATGTGTTTCAGCAGGCCAATCTGATGCCCTGGCGGACGGTGCTTGAAAACATCATGCTTCCGTTGGAATTGCAGGGTGTGCCACCGGATGAAGCGCGCCGTCAAGCCCAGGCCTGGGTGGAACGGGTGGGGCTGAACGGGTTTGAGTCGGCATGGCCGCGCGACCTTTCGGGGGGCATGGCACAGCGCGTTGCCATCGCACGGGCGCTGATCCATGACCCCGATCTTCTGCTCCTGGATGAGCCTTTTGGCGCTCTGGATGCCCTGACGCGAGAGCGCATGGGGGCCGAACTGCTCGCGCTGTGGCAGGCTCAGCGCAAGACCGTGCTCATGGTCACCCACTCCATTTCCGAGGCCCTGCTCCTGGCGGATCGGGTGCTGGTTTTCACCCCGCGCCCGGGGCAGGTCAGCCTGGATATGCCGGTGCCGTTACCTCGTCCGCGCAGTGAGGAACTACGCTACACGATGGAATTCATCCATCTGGCCCGGCAATTGCGCCAGGCCATCGGTTGATCAGGGGGTGAGCGTCCAGAAGCGCGCTACGCCTTCTTCATCGGCGCTGAGCAGTTGATTGCCGTCGGGGCTGAAACGCAGGCCGTGCACGGGGCGGGTTGGCCCTTCCAGGCGCTGGTGCAATTGCCCATCCCCAATCGTCCACACGTAGAGCGCCGGATCTTCGCCGCTGGCGGCAATGCGCTTGCCATCGGGGGCGAAAGTCAGGGCGAAGAGCATGCCGCTGGGGCCCCGTAGGATGTGGACGGTTTTACCCTCGCCATCCCATAGCCAGATACCGCCGTCCTCATTGCCGCCCGCCAGGAGGTCGCCGCCAGGTGAGAACGCCAGGCGCAGGGTGCGCCCGGTTTCCGGGATGCGGCTCAGCACCACGGTGCGGGTGCTCAGGTTCCACACCAGGGTGCGGCCATCTTCCAACCCTGCCGCCAGACGGTTGCCATCCGGCGAGAAGGCCAGGTCAAAAACGCCACTGCCCGCGGAGAGGAGGATGGGGGGTAGGCTGCCTTCCACGCGCCCCAACACCCGCACCTGGCCGCCGGCTTCGGCCAGGGCAATTTGCTGCCCATCGGGCGAAAAAGCCAGTGCAGTCACCGGTGCATTGCTCAAGGTCCGCACCACCTCACCACTGGCGACTTCCCACAGGCGCGTGGCGGCGCCGTTGGTAACCAGCCAGCGCCCATCGGGTGAGAAAGCCAGACGGGGTGGGCTGGCCGGGTTTTCCAGGTAGCGTACCCGCTCAAGCGCGGTGGCATCGTACAGCCCGACCCCGGTTTGTGTGGCCAGCGCAATCAGATTAGCCCGTTGGGACCAATCCATGGCCAGAATTGGCATGCCCAGCGCAATCTGAGGCGGCCCGGCTGTGGGTTCGGGGATGGGCGTTTCGGGCAGTGGAGTGGGCGTCTCCTCCTCCGGAATGGTGATCTCGGGGAGGGTCTCGGTTGGGAAAACCTCCTCGGTCAGCACGACCTCGGTGGTGGCGATGGGCAGGGCAGTTTCAGGTGCCGGGGGTTCTTCCGGGGTTGGCGTGGCGGCGGGGTAAAGCACGGCCACCCAGCCGGGCAGGGGGCTCCCCGGCCAGAACCAGAAAGCCACCAGTCCAACCCCCACCAGCAGAGCCAGGATGAGCCCCAGAGGGGGGCGTGAATGCAGACGGCTGGCACGCCGTAGGGCCTCTACATCCGGCGCCGGGGCCGCCTCTGAGGGGGTGGGTGGTTTGGGGGG
>NZ_LGKO01000006.1 GCF_001306145.1 Thermanaerothrix daxensis | reverse complement strand
GGGATGCCACCTCGGCAGCGCTGGCCTGGCGCCTCTCCCTGGGTGACCCCTGGCCGGAAGCGCTCAGGTGGGCCGCTGCCACCGGCGCCGCTACCGTGCTGACCGAAGGTACCGCCGATTGTCACTTCACAGATGTGCAAAACCTTTACCCCCTGGTCCAGATTCGTGAACTTTTGTAGCCCATGTGTTTTTCTAATTGGAGAAGAACAATGTTAACAGAAATTGACTTTCCTATCACTCTTACTCTTGATCCGGAAAATGGCATTTTGGATCCTTGCCCTCAGATTACCCCCCGTTATTTGAGCGATCTCAAAATGATGTTCAAAGATCAGCAGGTAGTGGATGAGATCCTAAAAGAAGAAAATCGGCTAATCTATGAAATTCGTTACTATCCTTTTCGCACGTCCAAATCTGACATGGCCCTAGCGGTTACGCGCATTTTTCCCGGCAGCATCGGTGGTGAATACCACATGACCAAAGGTCACAAACATGAACGCGACGATCAACCCGAGGTATACTATTGCGTAAAGGGTGAGGGTTTCCTCCTTTTAGATACCCTGGAAGGAGAATTTCAGGCCATTCCCTGGCGGGCTGGGACAATCACGCACATCCCCCCCATGTGGGCTCACCGGGTGATCAACACCGGCACCGATTTGCTGGTCTTTATCGGCGTCTTTCATCTAAGCGCTGGTCATGATTATGAAATTGTGGCTCAAAAAGGCTTTTCTTACCGAGTCTATGCAGTGGATGGCAAACCGGCTCTTATCAGGCAGACCTGATGAATGAAGGACCATAAGTTACAGAGACGAAGTTCAGGGAGAAATCCATGACCGTGAGGCCCGCTTATTGTATTGCGATAGATATTGGGGGGACCAAGATGGCGCTAGGGGTGTTTAACAGCGAAGGCCAATTGCAAGGCGATACCCAAATCATCCCGGTCTCCTTTGACGAACATAAAGTAGCCGATGCTCACCAAATGATTTTCGCAATTGCCCCTTATGTAGAAGAAGCGCGTCAACGATATTCTCCACTTATTGGAATTGGACTAAGTATTTGTGGCAACATCAACAAAGAGACAGGAGAGGCTGTCTTAATTCCCAACCTCCATTGGCGACATTTACCCTTTGGTAGCATGGTTAGAAATGCCTTTCAACTTCCAGTCTTTGCCGGAACAGATGTCCGAGCGGCAGCCCTGGCAGAACGTTTATGGGGAGTAGCACGAGAATCGCAATTTTTTGCCTGGTGTACAGTGGGCACAGGTTATGGCGGCTATCTCTTCCTGAATGGTAAGCTCTATGACGGCTACCATGGATTTGCCGGGCCTTTTGGGCACATAACGTGGGACGAAGAGGGTTATCCTTGTGGCTGTGGCCGCCGTGGATGTTTTGAAACCTTTGTCGCCGGACCAGCCATTGCACGTGCTGGTCAGGCCGCAGTTGACGCCGGTCATAGCCCTCTAATGGCAGAGCTAAGCCAGAGTGGAAGAGTTACAACTCAAACCGTGATTCAGGCTTACCAGCAGAATGATCCTGCGGCAGTGTCTATAATCGAGCAAGTGGCTCGCCTAATCGCCATCAATCTATCCGGATTAATTAATACCCTTGACCTGGAAATGATTGTAATGGGAGGTGGCGTGATTCAGGCTTGCCCGCAGCTGATAGAACGTATTAAGCATCACATCAGTAGGTACCTGATGTCTGATGAAGCGCGACGTGACTTGCGTCTGGAGCGAGAAACGTTTACCAATTCCGCACTCTACGGTGCAGCAGCCGATGTATTCCTTCGTAGTGGAGTGATCAAAGAAGCACTAGGGGCGTAAACAGAACCATCTTATGGAGAACAGAAAGGTGTTAGAACATCCTGAGTTGATGGCAACATTGGTTGAAGTGGCTCAGCTTTATTACGAAGAAAATCTTTCGCAACAAGAGATAGCCGATCGCCTTGGCGTTTCTCGTTCTCTAATCGCGCTTTACTTAAAGAAGGCTCGCGAACAAGGAATTGTTCAAATAAGTATCCGTGACCCTCAGAATGTATTTCAACACCTTGCTCTACAACTCCAGGAACGCTATCGTCTACGCTATGCCGAGGTTGTCTCAAGCGCTCATATTTCCACGGTTCTCACTCGACGAGCATTGGGTAATGCAGTCGCACAATATCTAGATCGTGTCCTTCAGGATGGAGACGTTTTAGGACTGGATTGGGGGCGAACGATAATGGAAGTGGTGAATCTTCTTGCGCCGAGTCGCCCTCGCCACATAGAAGTTGTACCGCTTCTTGGAGAAAGCAGTTCAACCGGCAGTTATACCCAACTCAACCAAATCGTTCTGCAGGCTGCTCGGAGTTTCAATGCAACCCCTTATTTCCTTCTAGTTCCCTTGCTCGTAGGAACAAAATCCTTGCGCGATGCACTGATGGCAGATATTACCACTCAGGAAGTTATCTCCCGATGGAACCACCTAACGTACGCGTGTGTGGGGATTGGACCGATTCCACTTATTGAGGGACAGGTGGTTTACATTGGGCAAGAAAATCTCTCAGAACTAATTCGTCAAAAAGCAGTTGGGAATATCTGTGCTCATTATTTCGACCAAAACGGACAAATATTATCGCAGGAATTCAAAGATCGGTTAATAGGCATCAGTGTTGAGCAAATGCGAAATATCAAAAATGTAATAGCCGCTGCTGGTGGTGTAGAAAAACACCAAGCCGTTGCTGCGGCTTTACGAACCGGCTTGATCACCCATCTTTTTGTGGACCAAGCCCTCGCTCAACTGCTGCTGGAGACTTGATAGATAAGTAAGGAGGTCATATGGATTTAGCCAATCGGGTGGCCATCATTACAGGTGCAAGTGGTGGAATCGGTGAATGTATTGCCATGGAATTAGCCAGAGCAGGTGTTCGCACTATGTTGGTTGGGCGATCGGTTCAAAAGCTGGAAAAAGTTGCCAATAAGATTCGAGAACAGGCGGGTGAAACGGCTTGGTATTCGGCCGATATTCGAGAAGCATCGGCCGTAAACCAAATGGTCGAAGCGACATTAACCCGCTTTGGTCGTATTGATATTCTTGTTAACGCTGCTTTTTGGGGCCCTCCTGCCAGCCTCGAGGACACCACAGAGGAATTTTGGGATCAGACCTTAGATACAACCCTAAAAGCACCCTTCCTATGCGCGAGGGCGGTGGTCCCACACTTTAAAAAGCAGGGGGAGGGGCGAATTGTGAACATAGGCTCTCTGGCAGGGAAAGTGGGTGAAGACAACCGAACCGCTTATTGCGCAGCCAAATGGGGGTTAGAGGGATTAACTGCAGCCCTATCTGAGGAACTCCGCCGCTATAACATTCATGTGCATCTCATTTCGCCCGCGGCGACAAATACCCCTTGGTGGCGCGAAGTTCCTGTCACTTTAACTCCCCAGGTCATCGAAAGAATGATACCACCAGAGGTCGTGGCCCAAGCAGTGCGGTGGGTTTTGAGTCTTCCTGACCAGGTACATGTCCCTGATCTACCCATTTACAACTTCCGAAATCCCTTTGAAGGAAAACTCTCGCCTTTTGAGGGTATGTGATCCTAATGAAACGGCGGGTATGTGACACCCGCCGTTTCATTAGGTGAGGGAACACATGTCACCTTGCCCTGACTAAGAACGTACCACCGGACTTTTCGCCCGTCCGGCCAACATATCCACACGAATTCGAGACTTCTGGACCTCTAACAGCAACGCAACCAAAATGATCAGCCCACGTACTCCCGTAATCCAGAAGGGATCTACTTCCATCATATTAAGCCCAGTGTCTACTACAGAGAGCAACAACACACCTGAGAAAGCCCCCATAATGCTCCCCGAGCCCCCCGAGAGAGCCACCCCACCTATGACCGCAGATGCTACAGTTTCCAGGGTCATGCCCTGCCCCAATGTCGGCACTGATACCTCCAAACGCCCGAGGAGCATCCAAGCGGCTAAAGCAGCCATAAAACCCCCGATCATATAAGCCTGGGTTACCGTCTTTTCAGGATTAAAGCCGGAGGCACGTGCCGCATCTCGATTAGCACCTACAGCATAGAGCTCACGACCAAACCGGGCATAACGTACAAAGAACTCAAAGACGAGAAACAGAATAAGGGTGAAAATGACCGAGACCGGAATGGCACCAATCCTACCACCCCCTAACCAATTAAAATCCTTAGGGGTACCCGGCATGATAGCCCCCAGGCTAATCACATAAGCGATTCCGCGCAGAAACAGCTGCATTGCAAGAGTAACGATAAAATTATTCATCCGCAGGCGAGTTATCAGAATACCATTGATCCAGCCTATGAACGTTCCTAAAACAAGCATTAGGGGGATCACAATATACGGTGATAGCTCCCATCCAATACCCCCCGCTTGCGCAAGTGTCATCTCGCGATAGGGTAACATTAACCAGGCCGCCAGGACAGTTAACAGGGAAACAATTCCCTCAGCAGAGAGATCAAAATTACCGCTCAAGAGGCAAATTGTCTGCCCAATGGTTAAGACCCCCAACACACTGGCATGAAGCAACACATTAATTAGTGTAGTTCCACTTAAGAATTTTCCACCAATCCTGATCGTAAAGAATATTACGACCAGGATCAGTATGAGCCAAATCATTCGATCAAGAATAAACTGCAGCCACTTGCCTTTGGTCATGAGCATTGCCTCCTTCAATTGCCAGCAATATGTTTTCAGGGGTAGTTTGAGGCTCACCGGATCGGAATTCAGCGCTGATACGCCCTTTATACATAACCAAGATGCGATCGCATACCCCCAGCAACTCGCGTACTTCCGAAGAGATGATCAAAACCCCAATCCCTTGCGAAGCCAATTCGTCTACAATTCGGTAAATATCCAGCTTAGCACGCACATCAATACCTTGCGTGGGCTCATGCAGGATAAGCACCGAGGGACGAGTCGCGGCTAGTTTCGCAAAAATTACCTTCTGCTGATTTCCACCACTTAACAGACCGACACGCTGTTCTGGCGAGGTACAAACAATTTCCAAAGCCTCGATATACTTTTGCACCACTTCATTCTCTTTGCGAAAACTGACAAAACGCAATGCATTCAGAAGTTGGTGAAGAATCGTATAGGTGATATTTTCGCGTACCGGGCGAATACCTACCAGGCCAAAACGATAACGATCCTGGGGTAAATAGGCCAACCCCTTATCCAGCGCCTCACGCGGACTTTTCGCAGTAAAAGGTTTCCCCTTCAACCAAACCTCACCAACACCGCGTCGCTCAAGCCCAAACAAGGCACGCCCTAATGCTGCTGCACCACTTCCCGCAAGACCTGAGAGACCTACTACTTCCCCTTTACGCACCGTAAAAGACACATCCTCATAATGCCCTCGTCGCGTGAGACCTCTCACTTCAAGAACGACTTCATCCTGGCACGTGGATTGGCGTTCATAGTCACGGATCTCCTCACCCACCATAAGGCGAATCAAATGCGGAATGTCCAGATCCTTAACCTCATAAGTACCCACCTGCTGACCATTTCGCAACACCGTCACGCGATCACAAATTTCAAACACTTCCTCAAGATGATGGGAAATGTAAATAAAGGCCACCCCCATATTCTTAAGGGAACGGATAAACCCGAATAAGCGCTCAATGTCCGCACGGGCTAATGCTGCAGTAGGTTCATCCAGGATGATCAGGCGTGCATTACTGAAAAGGGCCTTGGCAATAGCCAGCATCGTCTGCTCCACAACACCCAGACCCTCAACTCGTTGACGTACGTCTAATTCAAGTCCCAAGCGATGTAAACGCTCCTCAGCATCCTTGAAGGCCGCCTCCCAATCCACCAACCCAAAACGGTTCACTGGCAAATTACCTGCCAAGATATTTTCAGCCACCGTGAGGCTATCCATCATTCGCACCTGCTGAGGCACATAGGCAATCCCTGCTTCAAGGGCCTCACGTGGCGTTACATTAGTAATCAGCCGTCCATTGATTATTAACTCACCACTATCCAAGGAATGTAAACCCATTAGAATGGCCATTAAAGTAGATTTTCCAGCCCCATTTTTTCCAACTAAACCGTGAATTTCCCCCTCGAGGACGGTCAAATCCACATTATTCAGAGCCTGAACCCCCGGAAAGGCCTTTGAAATTCCCTTCATTTCTAGGATGACATTAGAGGATAAAGTTTCCATAGGCTCTACCCTGTCCATTAATTAAGAATCACTCCACCTGGAGAAGTGGATCTTTCAATCCAATCGTAGAAGCAGCCAACACCTTTCGTAACGCCATCCTACGGAGATAGCGAACCTTAAGGGCATCAATGAACATCGCAAAGAGTAGTAGAGCCCCTCGGCTGACTTCAATCCAGAAAGGCGAGACCTTAGCAATATTCAGACCAGTATCAAGAATGCCCCATAATAACACTCCCCCAAAGGCACCGATCAGGTTGCCGCGTCCGCCAAACAGGCTAATACCACCAATCACAGCCGCTGCCTGAACAGGGAAAATCAACCCTGCTCCCGTTCGAGGCGTAGCGCTATCCATGCGTCCTGCGTCTAATAAACCAGCTAATGCGGCACATAAACCACTGATAATGTATACGATTGTAACAATTCGTTTGGAGTCAATCCCGGCCGCCTCAGCAGCCTGACGATTTGATCCGACCGCGTACATATCCCGCCCAAAGCGCGTGTATTTCGTCACAATGTGAGCAACAATAAAAGCTACAATGACAAAGAACATAGAAACAGGTACCGCCAAGAATTTGCCATCGCCGGAAGGAATGCGAAACAAAGCCCCTCCCCCTAACCAATCGAATTCAGGAGGGAGAAAATTAACGCTTTTTCCGGGAGAAATTGCGTAAGTAGCACCTCTCAGGATCATCAGCATGGCTACTGTCATGATGAAATTGTTCATCCCAAATCGGGTAATGAAAATGCCATTAAATGCCCCGATTGCTCCTCCCACCAAAAGCATTATTAGAATCCCTAAAAAGGGGTTGATTTCTAGTCCAAGTCCGCCATTTTTTTGACTAGCCAGCAAGAGTGCTGCCACCATGGCGGTAAAGCCCATCGTGGACTCAGATGAGAGGTCAAAATTGGCAGTGATAAGCGTAAAGGATTGGCCGATTACCAGCAATGCCAGTGGAGCAACGCGCGAAAGAATGTTAACCAGGTTAAAAGGGGTAAAAAAGTTTTTAGAGATTAAAGAGAATACCAAAAGAGCAACGACCACGAAAACCCAAATTAAGTTGTCAACGATAAATAAGAAGATATCATATAACTTATCTTTTTTCATTGACCGAACCTCTTAACAATCGCTAGAAAATAGGGCGCCGGTTTACTCCTTGGGTGCTATGGGCGGCAATAACTGCCGCCCATAGCACAACCATTCTGTAGCCTTATTTGGCCTGGTTTCCCCACAAAGTAGGGTCAGCCGCATTGTCCTTGGTGACGCTTGTGGTTGCCAAATTCATCATGAAGCCAGTGTCAGTCTTCACGATACGTGCAGGGGACCACGGAGCGCCTTCCTTCACCACCTCTCCCTCGGTAATTGGCTCGCCCTTGAGCACCTTTTCAATGTAATCAGCAATGACCACACCAAAATCGGGAAGCGGCTGGCTTGAAGCCTGATCGGCATAACCATCACGAATGGCCTGGAGCATATCAGGGCATGCATCTACGCCGGTCAGGATGATGTGACCCTCCTCA
The DNA here is from genome assembly GCF_001306145.1 of Thermanaerothrix daxensis. Lineage (GTDB taxonomy): Bacteria > Chloroflexota > Anaerolineae > Anaerolineales > Anaerolineaceae > Thermanaerothrix > Thermanaerothrix daxensis. Next base: position 273,538 of record NZ_LGKO01000006.1, on the reverse strand, counting down.
CCAGCCTTGAACTTCTTGCCCAGTTGCTCGAGTGCAGACAGTACAACTTTGACGCCTACGCAGTCGGAATGCATGTAGATGCCGTCAATCGCCTCACTTGATACCACATCCAGAGTGGCCTGTGAGAATTTTTCGGCTTTCCATTCAGTGGGTTTAGAGATTACCTTGATGTTCGGATAATTCTTAATCACATCATTAAAGCCAGCCCCACGCAACTGGGCAACATTCTGGCCCAAATCCCCTTGGAGCTCCAACACAGTACCCTTGGGTTCACCATATTTTTCAGTCAGCAATTTGACCATTGCTTCGCCTGACTGCTTGCCAGCCATGTAGTTGTCTGATTGAACAGTCATGTCGATCTCACAACCAATCGGCGCCCGGTCAATGGTGAAAAACGGAATACCCGCGTCTTTAGCTTTTTTGACCGAAGCACAGATAGCCTGACTATCAACAGGGACAACCACAATGGCATCTACCCCTAGCGAAATGAAGTAGTCAATTTGGTTGGCCTGGGCTGATGCGTCGAAGTTAGCATTCGTGGTCACAACTGCCCAATTTTTCATCTGGGCTCCTGTGACCATCCCATTCATGATTACGCCTTGGCCTCCGCTCAATTCAGGCGCCCCATAGCCAATTGTGATTTTCTTCTCCGCGGTCTCCTTGACCACTACCGTTTTCTCAACCACTACGGTTTTTTCCATAATCTGAGGCTCGCCAGGGGCCTGGGTGGCTGCCGGTGCACAGGCTGCCAACACCAGTGTCAGGAGTACAAGGAGTGACACAAAAGACATTAACTTTTTCATGATTCTCTTCTCCTACTTTCTAGAATGGGTTAATTGGAGATTCTGCAAGTGGGTTTAGAAATCTGAGATATCAAATTCTTATCAGGCAAATAACCTCACCTCCTTTCGATGCCCACTCTGGTTTTCTCTCATAAAACGCCAAATGCAAAGACGGGGAGTGATCGGCCACATACCAATCCGATAAGCCTTGCGGTAACCCCCTATTATTTCTAACAATGCTAAACAAGTACTGCCATTTGCCAATAACATAGTCTAATCCATCTAAAATTGCCACAAATCGGGTACACTAACCCCGTCACAAGATGCTTTGGGCCTAAACGATGGCCATGGCGATTGAAAGGAGGGAATTTCTACTCCATTTTCGGAAAGTAGAACCAGCTCCTCTACTTTTGCCCCTGTCACAGTGATGAACCAATCGTAGGCCTGATTGATCTGCGTCTGGGTAGAGGTCATACACCGCAAAGCATCTACCACCAAATACCCCGTTGGCCCTCCTTGAAAGTGGTTTTTCCATTCCTCTGGAAAACCCAACTCTGCATATTTTTGTTTCTGCCATTCAAATATTTCGCCAAACGACAACCCCGGCTTGAGTTGACTCAGCAAACAAGCCTCAAGAGTTGCAACTGCTTCATAAGCGCGCCGAATGTCTTCAGATGGGGTGCCAAAATACAGGCTTCGACTGATATTGGCATGTAACCCCCACCGCCGTGCAGCCGGATGCAGTAACACGTATCGGTCTATTCTTTTGGTTGTGGGCAAGGGATGGCGGTATCGAAAGACTCGCTCGTCGCTCCCCACAATCAAAACATCTAACTCAATACCAAGCTTCAGGCATTCCACCTGAAGACGGTATGCTACTTCCTCCTCACTTTCGCCAGGGCGAATTGATTGCGCAACATGGATCAGAATTTTTCCTACCTGTTCTCCCAGCCAACGGCAACGGGCCATCTCAAGGTCAGTTAAAGGATAGTGTAAAAGGCTTAAGGATTGATGGGCATCAAAGGCTGCTCCATCAAGAGGAGTATCGGATGCCCATCTCCCCCCAATCAGATCACGTGCAGCAACGCGAGGATCTCCTTGAAACCAGTAAAGACTTACCAATTCATACTCCTGCCCAGGTACTTGCTCTTCAAACAGTCGCAGGGCATCCATAGAGTGCGCCAATAAATAATGCCGGGTGGGTGTGATAACCACATGCCCAACGCCCATTTCACTGATGTTTAAGACACGGTTATCTCCTCCAGAGGTTATCCAGGCAAACTGATCTCGGCGAGAGATGATCACACCATCCAACCCATGCTCCTCTAGCCACATTCGAACTCGCTCCCGCTTAAGTGCGGCATCGGTTCTTACTCGCGCATCATCTTGAGAAAAAACCACTTCCCTCACGGGTTTCCTCCAGAGATTCGACTTAGCAAGGGAATCAGCGTAGGATAGAGCTCTTTATACAAAGCATAATGGCGAGCATGAGCAACATGTTGTTCGGGATTCGGTTCATAGCGGTTGGTAAACTCAAGGGTGGCTTCGGCCGCTTGCGTCAAATCTGTAAAGACGCCAGCCCCTTTTCCAGCCAATAAGGCAGCACCCCACGACGCAGCCTCCGTTACTTTCGGAACCAAAACCGGAATACCAGTGACGTTAGCCTTTAACTCAAGCCAGCGCTTTGAACGTGCTCCACCACCTATAGCTCGCAGTTCCTTGATAATCACACCCCCCTCACGCAGCAATTCCAAATTTAGGTTCAATTCATATGTCAACCCTTCCAGAATAGCCAGAGCAACATCTGCGCGAGTGGTCGAAAATGTGAGTCCCAGGATGGCCCCCTTCGAAGTGGTATCCATCCACGGTGTCCCGCTACCTGAGAAGTGAGGCAGCAACAAAAGTGGAGAGGGAGAATCCGGCAAATTGCCGAAAATCAGATCATATGCGTCTTCTCCACGCGCGATGGCTTCCGCCTTGATATCGGCACAAAACGCATCCCGAAACCAGCGAAGTAGCAAACCACCACTATGATTAAGTGTCATGGCCAAATATAAACCTGGTATGGGATGCACATAACAGGAGATGTTTGCTTTTTCTAGCACTTCCCCTAATGCTGGCTTCTCTAATGCCACTTCAACCACTTCGGCTGTGCCACTAGAGACCATAGATAAACCGGGCCTCACCAGGCCTACCCCAAGGGCTCCACAAGCCTGATCGTGCCCTCCCGTCACCACCAGAGGTTGGTTAGACAAACCCCACGCAGTTGCTAACTCCGAGCGTAGCGTGCTCACAGCAGTGCCAGAGTCATATAGGGGGGAGAGACGGACAGGTTCTAATTCAATCGCCGAAAGAATCTCCTCGGACCATTCGCCTTCTTGCAAATCGTAGAGCTGGGTACGAGAAGCAAGGCAGCGACTAAGCCCCCACCGTCCTGTCATTTTTTGAATGAGAAAATCCTCATAAAGGACAAACCGGTATGCCTGCTGCCAAGTTTGAGGCTCGTGAGTTTTCAACCACACCAACTTGGGCAGGGTATTAATGGTGTGAATTGGCATACCGGTGCGGGAGTATAACTCATGGCGCCCGAAACGCTCCTCAAGCCAGCGATTTTGCTCATTTGTACGGGTATCCATACCCAGAATGGCATTGCGAAGCGCATTCCCATTTACATCCACCGGTATAACTGCTTCGCCTTGCACTGATAGTCCTATAGCCGTTATTTCTCGGTATGCTTTAGATGTGTGGATCACCTCCACAATGCATTCTTGTGCAAGCCTCCAAACATTTTCAGCATCCTGTTCAGCCCAGCCGGGCGCCGGAAACAAAATCTCATACTCCCGACGGGAAACAGCCACAAGCTCGCCATTCTCGCGAAACAGGCTCGCCTTACAACCTGTAGTGCCTATGTCTAATCCCATCAAATACATACCGCGTTAACCCTGATGGTGATATACATCCCAGCCAAAATAGGTTTCAAACGCTTCGACAAGAACCGCGGCTACATGAGAACCATTCATGGCAACGTGATGCTCAAACCCATTCTTGCAAATGTATTGAAGCAGTTTTTGAAGGTTCGAGACATGCACTACTGCACGGCTTCCGAATGTGTCGAGAGGATCATCCGTTAACTCACCCTCACCCACATATGCACGGATCAACCCATTGAAGTCATCGGTTGTGATCCGGGCAAAGGTAACCGGACCTGCGGGAACTCGTCCCGCTACAGCACCATAGGTGTTCTCCTCTCCCAAAGTAGTTCCCAGTATTTCAGCAGTTTTTACAGCAATATCAGGCAAGAAAGATTTTGCCCAGTTTCCGCAGTGGAAGAAGACGCAGCGGTCAGGATCATCGCCGTAATTGTTATTCCAATCCACCAAGGCGCTTGGACGGCCTGATGCCAATTGCAAAGCATACATTGAAAGAACGCCCGTTATGTCAGCCTCACAAGCACTTGGCATTAGCTTCTCACTCATCATGCTCATCAATGTACATACATTGACGCCAAAGTTCCTTTGCACCGAATTCCAACACTGAATGGCCGTTGCCTGAAGATCGTTTTCACGCATCCAATCCGATATCACAATCCCAAGTTTTGCCATTCGAACAAGCGAACCCCCGGGCACTCCTTCGGTCTTCGCATAAGCATGAATTTCGTCAAGTTTGGCCAGAACCATAGGATCGTCATTTGCTAATTTGTTGGCTGCTGCAAAGATCTCTGAGAGATCAATAGTGGAGACGCTTATCCCAAACGCTTGGAGTAACTTCTCGCTAAAACGCACCGTGTTAAAAGCATTGGGCCGCGCCCCTATCATTCCCAGACGTGCATTGCGCAGACCTTTTACCACCCGGCAAACTCCAACAAAACGAAGCAAGTCTTCTTTGAAACTCTCACTTAGCGGATTAACAGTATGGAGGCGAGTTAAGGAAAACGGGAAACCATATTGACGTAGGTTGTTACAAACCGAAATCTTCCCGCAAAAAGCATCACGCCGCCGTTCCAGCGTAAACTGGGACAAATCGTCTGGGTATGCTTGAACAAGGATGGGCACCTCAAGTCCAGAGAGCTTAATCGTGTCAGCCACCCCTTTTTCATCACCAAAATTAGGTAAGGTAACCAACACCCCATCAATCCGATCACGGTGCTTGCGGAACAAGTCAGCGCATGCTTTCGCATGAGCGTATGTTTCCACTGAGCCAAATTTAGTCTCATTCTCATCTAAAATGACGGGTTCAATGTCTAGCTCATTGAACAAGGCCAGAATATCTCGGCGCGCTTCTGTAACAAGCCTATCGGGAAAGAAATCACGATTACCAACAATGACCGCAAGGGTTGCCTGACTCATTTTTTCCTCCTCCTGGGTTATTCAATCGGTTCACTAGCAAGTTGATCAACAGCCAGCAAAAGATCACCCTCAGAAATACGTTTCTCAAACCAGGCATCTTGCAATTGACGCAACTGGTAAATCATTGAGGGTTTTATTTCAACATCATGGCAAGAAATCGGTTGACCTTTGGCGATAGGACGAAGAACGCGAGCTCCTTTTGCCAATCCGATAGGCAACATGCACTCTGCCTTGGCCTGTTCATAGGTGTCAATAAGACTATAAAAGCTAGTCCCACCAATTCCATCCAGTACATCACCGGGAAAGAGATCACGTTTAGCGACTGCAAAAACTTCAGAAACCAGACGATCCATGGGCATCATGTTGGATTGACGTCGGATGGCAAGCAATGCGCAAGTTAGTGGAACCTCAATGCTACACAAGTGGTAAGGCCGGAACAGGGTGTAGTAAGGACCGGTTCCCATATCTCGTAAGATTAAAGCCTCACGTAAACGAGGGTGATCCGTGCGCACAATCACAAATACACCGGGGGCAATAGGGCCAATACCATAATCCACCACACCCATCTTATTGAGGACCCCACCATCTTCCTTCAAGGTAAAGACGCGGTTGAGAGTGTCTCGCGTTGCGTGGGGACCGTGCATTCCACGAACATCCGGTACCAAGCCGGTGGCGTTAGAGACCGCAGCCATCTCGATCATGGTCTTACTGCCATCTATGAATTCTATCAGCATATTAGGGCTCAACCCGCGTCGCGATGCTTCTTGAATAATTGCGGGATCGGTGGGAGTGGCGTAACGATCTAATGGATTATTCTTTCCCTTTCCTGCTGCCACAATGGTGAACCCCAACGCCCTGGCAAAATCATAAAGTTCCTTACACGCAGCCGGTTCATCGCCAGCAGCCAAGGCGTACAATACCCCTTTCTGAGAAGCGTACCAATTCAAAATTGGACCTACCGTGATATCGGTCTCCACATTCATCATCGCCAAGTCGTGCCCTTTGCGTGCTGCCCGCAACGCTGCAGAAGCGCCTACTTCGGGCACGCCTGTGGCTTCCAACACCACATCCACACTCTGCATGTCAGTAACCACACGATAATCACGGGTTACCACAAACTTACCTGCCTGAACTGCGGCATCTGCCTCTGCTGGAGTGCGGGCTTCAACCACTTCACCAATCACCTGTCCAATACGATAAGCCTCTTTGGCTCGCTGGAGGTCAATATCTGCTGCAATTACAACTTCAATTCCTTTCATCATGGTGGTTTGGGCTACCACATCCGTGCCCATCTGACCGGCGCCAATCAAACCAACTCGCACACTTTTACCTGCCTTGGCAATGTCTTCAAGATCTTTGTAGAGTCCAATCATGATGCTGCTCCAGTTTCAAAAGTAATGATCACCTTTAGTGCATCTCCACCAGCTGCTGTTTGAAAGGCTTCATTTATCTGGTCAAGTGAGAAAGTGTGGGTAATGAGTTTATCGGAAGGGATTACTCCTTGCTTAATCAGATCTAAAGCCCTCTGGTGAAAAATCGGGTGGTAAGAGAACGAACCCACAACTTGAATTTCGCCATAATGGATCAAGTTGGCGTTAAGTACCGTCATGGGATGATCCTTAGGCAAACCACCGAACAAAACAACCCGTCCCCTTTTACGTACCACCTCAACCGCTTGTGTTTGAGTTTCGGCAATTGGGTTAGCACAAATCACAATGTCCACACCACGCCCATCCGTCATCTCTCGGACCTGAGCCACCACATCTTGCTGCGAAGGATCTATGATTCCATCGGGCCCAAACACCTCACCTCGTTGTCGACGCCCAGCATGGGGTTCTGATAACAATACCCGTGCCCCTCTAGCCTTAGCAACTATGACGTGCAAGCACCCAATCGGGCCAGCCCCCATTACCAGCACAGTATCACCGAGGCTTGTACCAACACGCTCATGGGCTGCCAGTACTGAGCTGGCGGGTTCTGCGAGTGCTGCTTGCAGGTCGGAAAGCCCAGGCGGAACACGATGCACTATGCCATTTCTGAGAATCTCGCCAGTCAGTACCATGTACTCCGTAAATCCCCCATCATACCCTGGAGTTATGCCGATCAAACGCAGATTATCACATAGGTTATAAAGCCCTTGTTCACAGTAATAACAATTACCGCAATGTATATCGGGGGCCACAGCCAAGCGTTCGCCAATCGTATAGTCGGTGATGTTTTTTCCAATAGCAATCACTTCACCGGCTATCTCATGGCCTGGGATCGGAGGGATACTGCTTAGCATGGGGCCTTCACGCCAACGACGCAAATCCGAACCACAGACACCACAGGCTTTAACTTTCAAGATAATCCCGTCTTCGGGACAATCTGGTAAGGGAATATCCCGAATCTCGAACCGCATCACACTCGTAAGAAACGCTGCTTTCATAAGCTCATCTGCCCGTTATAGAATGCCTTGCTCGCTAAGTTTTTTACCGACGGCACCACCAGGGTGGGTTTTACCAAATTCCTCTTTGGTGTAACCTCGGAGGTTAAGAAGTACAGCACACAAAGCATCTCCCCAAGCCGCATTGACCAACGAACTCCCGGTGGCAATCATTCCATAAGGATCAACATCAGGGGGAGCACTTACACGCACGACATAATCGCTGAGTTGCGCCAAAGTTGAACCCAGATTCTCTGTGATTGCAACAACCGTTGCTCCGCGTTGTCGAGCAATATGTGCCAAATTGTTGATCTCTTGGGTTTCACCTCCTTTTGAAATTAGAAGGAGAACGTCCCGAGCCGTAACAGCCCCTCCTCCACCATGTTGGGCATCGCCCGGGTGAATAAAGAGAGCCGGTGTTCCACAGCACGAAAGCAGGTGCGCCAAACGATAAGCAACAGCATGTGAAGTACCAGCCCCAGCCACCAGTACATGCCCTTCACAGGCCAGAATTACCCGAACAACCTCTACGTAACTTTGGTCAAACTGAGAGGTCAATGAAGCCACTGCTTCTGCTTCACGCTGGATGACCTCTTTAGCTAAAGCAATAATTGTGTCTGGCGACAAAGTTTGCGCATCTGTCATTGAAACGCTACCTCACCAACTGATATGCAGTCACATGATCAGTGATTAGCACATTTATCAAACCACCCCGGAGAGCACCCCGGAGTACCTCAACCTTTTTCGGACCTCCAGCCACTCCGACGACGCGTTTTATTTGACGCAACTCCTCTAAAGAAATGCCAATAACCCGCTCGTCCAACTCAGACAAAACCGGGCGACCGAAGGCATCAAAAAAACGCAAAGCAATATCGCCAACTGCTCCTTTTTGTAGAAGAGCGTCCAACTCTTCTTGAGTAATAATCGAGCCGTCGCGCATTATGACTGAATCAGGGGTCGGGGCGCCTACACCGACATAGGCCACAGTAATGCGGGAAAAGAGTTCAAAACAATGACGAACATGGCTATCCGAGAGGATAATTTCCTTGACCTCTCCATGATCCACAATACCTGGGGCTGGTAGGAGCGTGAGCCGACATTGGAGAAGTTGAGCCAGCCGCCGGCACAAATCAGTGGCATGAACCTCAGACTCAGAAGGACCAAGACCGCCAATAATCTGCACCACATGGACTCCATTTGCTGGACGGGGTTCCAAGGCCGCCACCATATGACTAAGTGTCGTGCCCCAGGAAACACCAATTACGTCATTATCTTGTAATGTCCGTATAAGATAGTTGGCTGCCGCTATTCCCAGTTCACGAGAAACCAGAGGTTGAGATTGAGGATCACGGACCTCGACTACAACGGCTTCTTTTAGGTGGTACCGTTCTTCCAATTCCGCCTCAAGATCAGGGAAAAGACCCGGTGGGGGCACAACAGTGATCTTGACAATTCCCCTATCTCTCGCACGCTTAAGCAATCGCGAAACCTTAGAGCGCGAGAGCTGTAGCCGAGTCATGATTTCGTCTTGATTCAAGCCCTCTTCATAGTAGAGCTTGCTAACTTTTGTAAGCAGTCGCGGGTCTTCTTCTTGTTTAGGTCGCGCCATAGGGAACAAATTATTGAAAATTATTTCATTAATGAGAGAATTTTCACTATCGATTAATATTATAGCAAAAGAATTCCCAAAGTCAAGTATTAATTCTGAAGTTCAGGCATGAAATCGGACAAACGAAGAAGCCCCCATTGCTGGATAATAGGTTTGACAAAATAATCCCAGCAAAGGAGGTTTCCCATGCAGCTTGCAGCAGAGCAAGCCGCAAAGCCTGTTACGGTGGCTATTTCAGCCCGACGCCGAGTTTGTAATCGGGGATGCCACCGAAACGCCCATCCTCAGGCCGGGAAGATGGGCTACGTCGGCCCTTAAGCAAGTTCTGCCATTTCCTCGGTATTGTAGATCGGCTTCCAAATACTCACCTGTGCTTTCCATGGCGACGTATGTGATGCCATAACTCATTAGCCAATCCGACAACACCAGCAGATCATCTGTCATTTTTCTATTTGCATGCTTTCGGCAACATTGTTTTTTCCCCAGAGCAGATTGCTAAGAGACATGCAAGAGAATTCAAAGTACTAAAGGTATCCGATCAAAGAGAAATAAATTATTATTTCTTGAATTCGCTTGAGGAGGTATATCTTTTTGCTAAAAAATGGCTGGTATAAATGTCTATTTTTTGTAATATGAGGGAGTCTGTCGAGACCGTAGCAGCTGAACTTACCAGGTTGTGGCATCCCTATCCTGTTTTATCCCATCATGGCAATCTTTCTCGCAAGGCTCGAGAAGAAGTCGAAATGATCATGAAGGAAGCAGATGTGGCTGTTTGTGTCGCCACATCAACACTAGAGGTAGGAATTGATATTGAGGACATTGATCTAATCGTCCTCTATGAACTTCCTTGGAGTATTTCATCACTCCTTCAGCGCATTGATCGAGGAAATTGTAGACAAGGTGTCGTAAATGTAGTGGCCATTACAAAATCACAAGAAAAAATATGATGCGCCTTATGTTCAATGCTGCAATTTCTGGTGAATTGCCCAACGAAAATTATGAACCTGATATATCTGTAGTAGTGCAACAGATTTTTTCATTCCTGTATCAAAACCCCAATGGGGTAGATGAAGAATCGATCTTGGAACTTCTTTCTCTGTTGTGCTCTGAGAAATCTTCAAAACTTATCCTCTCCGAGCTGAAGAATAAAGGATGGATCGAATATCAGCATACTCAATTCTTTGCCTCTACAAAATTATCGGATTTAGGCCAAAAAGGACGTATCCATTCAAATATTCCGGACCCTCAAAGTTATAGGGTAATTGACATTGCTTCGGGTATAGGAATTGGGAAAATTTCTGGAACTCCCGATGAAGTATTTATGCTTGGGGGTAGAGTTTGGCATGTCATCATTGTTGAAAAGAATGTAATTAAGGCACAACTCATCAGAGGTAAGATTGCATCACCGAGCTTTCAAAGACATAAAGGTCAAGGTGCATGTCACTGATTGCTACCAATGGCATTAAGAGCAAGTTGAGGATAGGTTCAGGGTCTCCATACCGGAGAGCAACCTTTCGTTGCTAAAACCAAAATTGAAGATGAAAGAGCCCCTCAATGGACAGATTCCTCGAGTTGTTTTACAATGTCGATGACTTTTGCAAGAAATTTTTACCGATTTGGGAACGCCAGCAACTTGCCAGCGGTCAGAAGCGGCGTCGGCAAGTCCATTCTCTAAGAACTTCGGCCAGGTTGTGATTCGGGCACGATGAAATGATTTTCTTGAATTCATCCTAGCAAAAAATTATTCATCACGCAAATCAACGAAATCCGAACGAACTTGGCAAGATGAGTGGTCGGCATCTAAAAAAACCCATCCTGATGTTATTCGGATTTCTTGGGATTGCGGTGTCTTGCTGCCTGTTTTCCCTGGCGACAAGTTACCTTATACCCGACCCCACCCCGACCGTAACCCACACCGCAAAACCGACCTTCACCATTACATCAACACCATCACAGACCACCACACCAACGATTACTTTATCACCGACAATTACCGCCACCTTTACGGAAACCACAACCCCAACGATAACCTTCACATCCACGATCACGCCAAAACCTACCGTTACACCCACCCCCACGGTGACCTTACCACCGGTATCTTGTGTTCCAAAAAACACCAAACGCGAAGTCGGAACCGTCACTCGAATTATCGATGGGGACACGATTGACGTTCGCATTGGTAATCAAACTTTTCGTGTTCGCTATATCGGCGTAGATACGCCGGAGCGGGGTGATTATTTCTACTATCAGGCTACCGAAGCCAATCGGCGTTTGGTCGAGGGTAAAAAAGTTACCCTGGTCAAGGATGTGTCCGAAGTCGATCGTTACGATCGCTTGTTGAGGTATGTGTTTGTCGGTGATGTATTTGTCAACTATGAATTGGTCCGGCAAGGATATGCCTACGCTTACACCTATCCACCCGATGTCGCCTGTTCCGAGGTTTTTGTTTCTGCGCAGCAATCCGCACAGATTTCTGGAGCAGGTCTTTGGAGACCCACGCCGACTTACGCCCCTCTCCCATTGCTGCCTGCACCGGGCAGCGGTAGCGGCAATGGAAATTGTCACCCATCCTATCCGGATGTTTGTATTCCACCTCCACCCCCTGATTTAGATTGCCCAGATATTCCCTATCGTCGATTCCGGGTCTTACCACCCGACCCGCACCGGTTTGACGGTGATGGAGACGGTATCGGATGCGAGAGAAATTAGCCGTCATGTGAGCTTGAAACTTGTTGAGAAATAGATATACTTAATCGAGACAAACTCAGCCCCGCCGGTGGTTGTGGCGAGGCTGAGATGGCTACGCGGTGACGGCGCGTAGCGGCAAATATTATCGTAGTAAATTTTGTCGCCCGCGCAAATGACCGTTACCGCGGGCGAATTGTGTTGAAGATTTCTACCAATGGGCCTAATGGATGATTTTCAGGTGGGAGACGGTTGATTTGCGGCAAGCATAAAATTTCTGATATCTCTGCAGGAGGAGAAAATGCCGCTCTATCGCATCCTATCTGACGGAAGTGTCCGGCAAATCCCAACGGGGGTATTTGACAGAGAACGCCAATTGCAAAAATTGGTTGAGCAGAATAGTGAAACTCTGCTCGGTGTACGCTTTCTTGCCTCCGAGTTTGCAACCGGCGACCGCCAGCGCGGACGGATTGACACACTTGGCCTTGATGAAAACGGCACTCCCACCATCATTGAGTTCAAAAAGACCGGCAGGGAAAACATCATCAATCAAGGTTTGTTCTACCTGGATTGGTTGGTGGACCACAAAGGGGATTTCACGCTCAAAGCGCAGGAAATGTTGGGGACAGCGATCGAGATTGACTGGAGCAACCCACGCCTGATCCTGATCGCTGAGAATTTCAGCGAGTACGACAAATACGCGGTCAATCGCATCGGCGCAAACATCGAGTTATGGATTTATCGTCTGTATGGGCAAGACTTGCTGTATCTGGAACAAATCTATGCGGCTATTTCCCCGACGCCGCGCCGTCGAGAGGCGGCCGCGCCTGCTGATGAGGAAGAAGAACTGCTGGTGGAATATCACGTCGAGGACCATTTGCGCGATAAACCGCCTGAAATAGTTGCCCTGTTTGAACAGTTACGCGAACGGATTCTAGCCTTGGACGAAGAAGTGGCCGAAAAGGCTGTCAAACACTATGTCGTTTACAAGCATGGCAGGAATTTCTGCGAAGTGTGGGTACAATCCAGACAACTAAAAATCTGGTTGGACATTGCGCCGGAATCGTTGCAAGACCCCTTTCACCTGGCACGTGATGTGCGTCAGGTTGGGCATTGGGGCACCGGCGATGTTGAGGTGATGTTGAAATCCCCCGACCAACTGGAAGCCGTCTTTGCACTCATCACTCAGTCTTATCAACAAACCCTCTAACCGGAGATGCTATGACCCAAACCTATTCCAACGGTGCAACGCTGGGCTTTGAACGCAACTTGTGGGCCGCCGCCGATGCGCTGCGCGGCAGCATGGACGCTGCCGAGTATAAACACGTGGTGCTAGGGTTGATTTTCCTCAAGTACATCTCGGACGCCTTCGAGGAGTACCGCGCCCAGTTGGAGGCCGAGCGCGCCGAAGGTGCCGACCCCGAAGATCCGGATGAGTACCGCGCTCAAAACATCTTCTGGGTGCCGCCCGAAGCGCGCTGGTCGGCGATTCAGGCCATGGCGCGGCAGCCAGGAATCGGGCAGGTGATTGACGAGGCCATGACCGCCATCGAACGAGATAACCCGGCCCTCAAAGGCGTCCTGCCCAAAGAGTACGCCCGCCCGGCTCTCGACAAGCAGCGCCTGGGACAACTGGTTGACCTCATTACCAATATCCGCATCGGCAATCAGACCGCTCAGGAGAAGGACATTCTGGGGCGCGTTTATGAGTACTTCCTTTCGCAGTTTGCCAGCGCCGAGGGCAAGAAGGGCGGCGAGTTCTACACCCCGCAGTGCGTCGTCAAACTACTGGTCGAGATGATCGAACCCTACCGCGGGCGCGTCTATGACCCGTGCTGTGGCTCCGGCGGGATGTTCGTCCAGTCCATCAATTTCATCCGTGCCCACGCCACCGGCAACGGCAACGGCGGGCGCGCCCGGGCCGACATTTCCATCTACGGCCAGGAATCGAATTACAACACCTGGCGCCTGTGCAAGATGAACCTGGCAATTCGCGGCATTGATGGCCAGATTGCGCACGGCGATTCGTTCCACGACGACCGCTTCCCCGATCTGCGCGCCGACTACATCCTCGCCAATCCGCCCTTCAACGTCTCGGATTGGGGCGGCGAACGCCTGCGCGAGGACAAGCGCTGGAAGTACGGCATTCCCCCGGCGAGCAACGCCAACTTTGCCTGGGTGCAGCACATGATTTACCACCTGGCGCCGGGCGGCGTGGCGGGCTTTGTGCTGGCCAACGGTTCGATGTCCTCCAACCAGTCCAACGAAGGCGCAATCCGCCGTGCCATCCTCGAAGACGACCTGGTAGATTGCATGGTGGCGCTGCCGGACAAACTCTTCTATTCGACACAAATTCCGGCCTGCCTGTGGTTTCTGCGGCGGGGAAAGCCTGAGCAGCGCCGTGGTCAGGTACTGTTCATTGACGCACGCCAGATGGGCCGCATGGTGGACCGCACCCACCGCGAACTGACCGACGAGGAGATCCGCAAAATTGCCGATACGTATCATGCGTGGCGCGGCGAACCATGTAGGGGCGGGTTTCAACCCCGTCCTTACAAGGACATCCCCGGCTTTTGCAAATCCGCCACGCTGGAGGAGATTCGCAAGCACAATTACGTCCTCACGCCGGGGCGTTACGTGGGTGTGGCCGTGAAAGAAGAAGACGACGAACCCTTCGACCAGAAGATGCGCCGCCTGAGCGCCGAATGGCGCGCCCTGCAGGCCGAAGCCCGGCGCCTGGACGCGGCCATTGAAGCCAATTTGCGGGAGTTGGGGTATGGGGAGTGAGTGGAAACAAGTCCCAATATCCAACCTGGCTGATGTCGTTATTGGGGGTACACCCAGCAGGAATGTCCCAGAGTATTGGAATGGCACTATTCCCTGGGCTACGGCTCGTGATATTGCAACAACAAACGGTCGCTACCTATACTGTACCCAGGAATTTATTACAGAGAAAGGACTGCACGAAAGCGCTGCGAAATTATTTCCCAAGGGCACTATAGTCATCACAGCTCGCGGCACTGTCGGTAAGTTGGCCCAACTTGGTCAAGACATGGCTTTTAATCAAACTTGTTATGCCATCGTTCCAAAGGATGAACGGCTTGACCGCGATTTTCTATTCTATGCCCTAAGGGAAAGCATTGATTGGATGCGGTCACTAACGTACGGAACTGTTTTTGACACTATAACAACCCGGACTTTTGAGCAATGGACAATCCCGGTGCCTCCCCTCCCCGAACAACGCGCGATTGCGCACATCCTCGGCACGCTGGACGACAAAATCGAGTTGAACCGGCGCATGAGCGAGACGCTGGAGGCCATGGCGCGGGCACTCTTCAAAGCCTGGTTCGTGGACTTCGAGCCGGTGCGCGCCAAAATGGAAGGGCGATGGGTGCGTGGCCAGTCCCTGCCCGGCTTGCCCGGTACGGGCGGGTTCGGTACGGGCGGATTCGGTACGGGCGGGTTCGCAACCCGCCCCTACGCCGACCTCTTCCCCGACCGCCTCGTCCCCTCCGAACTCGGCGAGATCCCGGAGGGGTGGGAGGTGGTGACATTGGGCGAACTGTGCTACAAGCCAGAATATGGTTTCACTGCCTCTGCAAAGGATCAGCCTGTTGGTCCAAAATTTTTGCGCATAACTGATATAAACAAATTGCCTTGGATTGAGTGGGAATCTGTACCATATTGTGAAATATCAGATTCAGAGCTGCAACAATATAAATTGCATTTCGGTGATATCCTGATTGCAAGAATGGCTGATCCTGGTCACGGCATAATGGTTGAGGAAGAAGTAGATGCTGTGTTTGCATCTTATCTCATTCGATTTAGGCCTCGAAAATCATATTACTCTCGTTATATTCAGTATTGGTTACGATCAGACTTATATTGGGAAATGGTAACGGCCAGACAAGCGGGGACAACAAGAGCCAGTCTCAATGCTCAAGAAATGAGTCGCCTTTCTATTATACTTCCCCAAGAGCCTATACTTGAAATTTTTAGCCATTACATTGCTGGTTTCCGGGATAAGATAATTGCTACTGTTAGGGATTCAAGCGCACTTGCCGCCCTGCGCGATGCGCTGCTGCCCAAACTCATCCGTGGCGAGATACGGGTCAAGGACGCCGAACGGTTTTTGAAGGAACGCGGGCTATGAGATACGACCCGACCAAACACCATCGCCGTAGCATCCGCCTGAAGGGATACGATTATTCGCAGGCCGGGGCCTATTTCATCACCATTGTCACCCAGGACCGGGCGTGTTTGTTCGGTGAGGTCGTGGATGGGGCAATGCGGTTGAACGAATACGGCCGGATCGTCGAATTCACATGGCATGATTTGGTCAATCATGTGACGGGAATTGTATTGGATACGTTTGTCGTCATGCCAAACCACGTGCACGGCATCGTGATTATCACCGATGCCCCGGACGACGTGACCGTAGGGGCGGGTTCAGAACCCGCCCCTACCGCCACGAACCCCGCCCCTACCGCCACAAAACCCGCCCCTACCACCACGAACCTCGCCCCTACCATCACAAAACCCGCCCCTACCACCATGGAACCTGCCCCTACCGCCACAAAACCCGCCCCTGCCACCATGGAACCTGCCCCTACCACCACGGAACCCGCCCCCACCACCACGGACCGCGCCCCTACCATCACGACCACGGCGAAACCGAAACGACACGCATTGCCCGAAATCATTCGTCAATTCAAAACGTTTTCGGCGCGACGGATTAATCAATGCCGCCAAACCGCCAACGTTGCGGTCTGGCAACGCAACTACTACGAGCACATCGTCCGTGACGAACATGCGCTCAACCGCATTCGCCGCTACATCCTCGACAATCCTGCCCGCTGGGCCTTCGACCGCGAAAACCCGACGGCCACCACACCGGAGCCGGAGGACGCATGGGCACAATGACCGAATCCGAAGTCGAATCCGCCGCCCTGGCCTGGCTGGAAGCCCTCGGCTGGCAAATCCGGCACGGGGACGAAATCGCCCCCGATGGCCCCGCCGCCGAACGCCCCGATTTCTCCACCGTCGTCCTCGAATTCCGCCTGCGCGATGCCCTGGCGCGCCTCAATCCGCACCTGCCCGCCGAGGCCCTGCACGATGCCCGGCGCCGCCTCACCCACCCCGAAGGCGCCGACCTGCTCACGCGCAACCGCGCCTTCCACAAAATGCTGGTCGAGGGGGTGAACGTCGAATACCGCGCCGCCGAGGGCGGCATTCGCGGCGCTCAGGCGCGGGTGATCGACTTCGACAACCCGCACCAAAACGATTATCTGGCGGTCAATCAATTGGCCGTTCTCGAAAACTGCCATTCGCGCCGCCCCGATATCGTCCTGTTTGTCAACGGCCTGCCACTGGCGATCATCGAACTCAAGAACCCCACCGATGCGCAGGCTACCATCTGGACCGCCTGGCAGCAACTCCAGACCTACCGCGCCGAACTGCCCACCCTGTTCACCTTCAACGAACTGCTGGTGATTTCCGATGGGCTGGAAGCGCGCCTGGGCGTGCTGGATGCCGGGCGGGAATGGTTCAAACCCTGGCGCACCATCACCGGCCAAGACTTCTACCCGCCGGTCGGCGACCCCGCCGCCGGGCCGCGCGTGCCGGAACTACAGGTCTTGCTGGAGGGCGTCTTCGCGCCGGAACGGCTGCTCTCTCTGCTGCGCGATTTCATCGTCTTTGAGAGTGACCGCTCGCGCCTGGTCAAGAAGGTGGCGGGCTACCACCAATTCCACGCCGTGCAGGTTGCCGTTGCCGAGACGCTGCGCGCTGCCAACCTGCAACGCGCCGTTCAGGAAGACCGGCCGGGCTACCTGACGCGCTCCCAACCCGGCGGACAGCCCGGCGACAAACGCGTGGGCGTCGTCTGGCACACCCAGGGCAGCGGCAAGAGCCTGACCATGGTCTTCTACGCCGGGCGGGTCATTCGTGAACCGGCCATGCAAAACCCCACCATCGTGGTCCTGACCGACCGCAACGACCTGGATGACCAGCTGTTCGGCACGTTTACTCGCTGTCAGGACCTGCTGCGTCAGGCGCCGGTGCAAGCCGAGAGCCGCGCCCACTTACGGCAATTGCTCGGCGTCCAATCGGGCGGCGTGGTCTTCACCACCATCCAGAAGTTCCTGCCCGAAGAAGCAGGCGACCGCAACCCCGTCCTCTCCGAACGCCGCAACATCATCGTCATTGCCGATGAAGCCCACCGCAGCCAGTACGACTTCATAGACGGCTACGCCCGGCACATGCGCGATGCCCTGCCCAACGCCTCCTTCATCGCCTTCACCGGCACCCCGCTCGAACTCAACGACCGCAACACCCGCGCCGTCTTTGGCGATTACATCAGCATCTACGACATCCAGCGCGCCGTCGAAGACCGGGCCACCGTGCCGATTTACTACGAAAGTCGCCTGGCGAAACTTGCCCTGCCCGAAGAACTCAAGCCGAAAATTGACGAGCAGTTCGAGGAAGTTACCGAAGGCGAGGAGGTTGAACGCAAGGAGTACCTCAAGACCAAATGGGCGCAGTTGGAAGCGATTGTCGGCGCGCCGCGCCGCCTCGAACTCCTGGCCAAGGACATCGTCGAACACTTCGAGCAGCGCCTGGCTGCCCTGGAAGGCAAGGGCATGATCGTCTGCATGAGCCGCCGCATTGCCGTCGAACTCTACCGCGAGATCGTGCGCCTGCGTCCGGAGTGGGAAGACCCCAACGATGAACTCGGTCAGATCAAGGTGGTGATGACCGGTTCGGCCGCCGACCCCGCCGACTGGCAGCCGCACATCCGCGACAAGCGCCGCCGCGAAGCCCTCGCCAACCGCTTCCGCGACCCGAATGATCCCTTCAAACTGGTTATCGTGCGCGACATGTGGCTGACCGGCTTCGACGCCCCCAGCCTGCACACCCTGTACCTGGATAAGCCCATGCGCGGCCATGCCCTGATGCAAGCCATCGCCCGCGTCAACCGCGTCTTCCGCGACAAACCCGGCGGCCTGGTGGTGGACTACCTCGGCCTGGCGCAGGAACTCAAGGAAGCCCTGGCGGTCTATACCGAGAGCGGCGGCCAGGGACAAACCGCCCTGCCGCAAGAAGAAGCCGTGCGCCTGATGCTGGAGAAATACGAGATCTGCCGCGACTTGTTCCACGGCTTCGACTACACCCCCTGGCTGACCGGCACGCCTCAGGAACGTCTGAACTTGCTCCCTTCTGCCCTGGAACACATCCTCGCCCAGGAAAACGGCAAAGAGCGTCTGATTCAGGCCGCCCGTGACCTTTCCAAAGCCTTTGCCCTGGCCGTGCCCCATGACGAAGCGCTGCGCATCCGCGATGAAGTCGCCTTCTTCCAGAGCGTGCAAGCCGCCCTTTCCAAGCGCACGCCGCCCGAAGGCCGCCCATCCGAAGAACTGGATATCGCCGTGCGCCAGATTCTAGCCCAGGCGATTGCCCCCCAGGGCGTGCTGGATATCTTCGCCGCCGCGGGCCTGAGCAAACCCGACATCTCCCTCCTCTCCGAAGACTTTCTGGCCGAACTGCGCGGTCTGCCGCAGAAAAACCTGGCCGTGGAACTGCTCCAGCGGTTACTGCAAGGTGAAATCAGCCGCCTGCGCCGCAAGAACCTGGTCCAGAGCCGCACCTTCTCCGAAATGCTCGAACAAACCCTGCGCCGCTACCAGAACCGCGCCATCGAGGCCGCTCAGGTCATCGAAGAGATGATCGCTCTGGCAAAGGAAATGCGCGCTGCCAACGCCCGCGGTGAACAACTCGGCTTGAGCGAAGAAGAACTGGCCTTTTATGACGCCCTAGAGACCAACGACAGCGCCGTCAAAGTCCTGGGTGACGAGACCCTGCGTGCCATTGCGCGCGAACTGGTGCGTACGGTGCGCAACAATGTCAGCATCGATTGGACCCTGCGCGAGAACGTCCGCGCCCAGTTGCGCGTCCGCATCAAACGCATCCTGCGCAAGCACAATTACCCGCCCGACAAGCAAGAAAAAGCCACCCAAACCGTCCTGGAACAAGCCGCCCTCCTCACCGAGGAATGGGTGATGGCGTAAATTCGTCCTTTTTATGAGACTGGTGTTCACCCCCAACCCCGCCTGACTCTTTGCTTGCTCCTGTTCAGCAATGCCTGAACAAAGACGCGCTTAAACCGCCCAAAAGGGCCTCCGGCAAAGAAAGACTCCGATAAATTTCAGCACAGTAAGCCACATCAGCTTCATCAATCAACAAACGCTTAGCTTCTCTCCCAAGGGTATTAATTATCCCAGCCCGTAACCACTTTATGATTGTAGGATGCGGAATTTGGTAATCCCGGGCTGCTTTTGCGATCCAAATAGGTCTCCCCTTTAGATGGGCACGCTTCTAATACTTCGGCAAATCCTCTTTGCGGAGACCTTTTTGTTCGATGGCTTCAACCCTAACTTCATCTTCGCTTACGACCATTTCACCTGCTACCACTCCAGCCCTAATTTTACCCCGCTCGATCAGTCGGCGCAAATGCGCCTCATCCAACCCGTACTTGCGGGCGGCTTCGGAAACCGGAAGAAATGTGGGAAGTGCAGCCACACCCGTCCTCTCAAAACCGCACAACGCACCCAGGAATCCATCGGGTGCGTTGCCGTTCTACAGGGATGGCATCCCTGTTTAAGGGAAGCCGGGGGCTGGTAAGGTGCTTCACGAGGAGGCGACGGCGGGATTCGAACCCGCGGTCAGGGTTTTGCAGACCCTTGCCTTGCCACTTGGCCACGTCGCCTTGCGGATGACATTTTAGCAAACAAAAGGATTATGGTCAAGGCTGCATGTTGATAAAAAACACCCCGGCCATCTGACCGGGGTGTCCCTCTTCATACCCATCAGGCGCGCCAGTAGCCCCGCCGCACCGGGCGTATCTCCTCGGCCGTCACAAAAGCCTCGGGGTCGGCTTCCAGCACCAGCGTCTCCACCTCACTGAGGTTTTTACGCATCACCCCAACGTGTAAAATGGTGACCGTGCCGCTCAATCCCCGCCCAGCCACCTCGGTGACGGCATACCCATGCGAGCGCAACAACTCGGCAATGGCTGCTCCCCGTAACGGGCTGATGATGGTCAGTTGCAAATGCCCAATCGCCAGGCGCTCTTCAATCGTCATGCCCACCACGTTTCCGGTCGCAAAACCGGCCGCATACCCCACGATGTTAAGCGGATTGTCCAGGTTGGCCAGCACCGAACTGATGGCAATAACGAAGATTAGGGACTGCATGAAGCCCAGTGCCCAGGCCAACCCCTTGCGCCCGCGTACGACGAAGAGCACCCGGATGGTATCAAGCGACATATCGCACACACGCAGGGCAAAAATGCCCAGCGCCACCAGCAAACTTTGCCAGGTCAGCGTCAGGTGCATGGCTCAACTCGCTTTCGTCGAAGTCACCGAAGCCGCGGTCTCGCTCTCGGAGGCGAGCCCCTCCTCCGCCTCCAGGCAGGGAAGGTACATCTCGCTCAGGTATTCCTTGAGCATGCGGCGGGTGCTGAACTGCGGCGCCAGGGTGCGAATGGATTCCTTGATCCGCGCAATCCACCCGGAGGGGATGTTATCTGCCGAGCGATTCTGGTAGTAAAGCGGGATGATCTCCTTCTCCAGCGTGTCGTAAAGGCTGAGAGCATCCAGTTCATCCTGATGCGCCGGGTCTACCGGGTCGGCATCCTCGCCAATTGCCCAGCCGTTGGCGCCGTTGTAGGCCTCGCGCCACCAGCCATCCAGCACCGAGAAGTTGAGCACACCGTTTAGGGCCGCTTTCATGCCCGAAGTACCCGAGGCCTCATTCGGGCGACGCGGATTGTTCAGCCACACATCCACTCCCTGCACCAACAGACGCGCCAGGTTAATATCGTAATCTTCCAGGAACACCAACCGCCCCGCCGCCCGCGGATCTTTGACCGCCCGATATACCTGCTGAATGAGCAACTTGCCCGGCTCATCCGCCGGATGGGCCTTGCCGGCAAATATGATCTGCACCGGCATATCCGCATTGGTGATGATGCGCAGCAGGCGCTCGTAATCGCGCAGGATGAGGGTGGCACGCTTGTAGGTGGCAAAGCGCCGCGCAAAACCAATGGTCAGCGAATAAGGCTCCAGGAAAACCCCGCTGGCGAGAACCTGCGAGGGGTGCACGTTGCCGCGCATCCACAACTGGCGCGCCCTTTCATTGACATAAAGCGCCAGTTTTCGCTTGAGGTGCTGACGCACCGCCCACAATTCATGATCCGGGATGCTGGCAATGCGATCCCACAATTCAGGTTCATCCAGATGTTCCAGCCAATCCGGCCCCAGATAACGTTCGTACAGCAGGCGCAGCCGCCGCGCCAGCCATGAGGGCGTGTGGACCCCGTTGGTCACGTGAATGATCGGCACATCCTCCGGACGACGGTCAGGCCACAAGAAGTTCCACATGCGCCGCGAGACTTCTCCATGCAGTTCGGAGACCGCATTTGCATGGTCTGATAGGCGCAATGCCAGCACCGGCATGCAGAACGACTCCCCCCATGGCGTGGTCTGATGCCCCAACGCAATCAGTTCTTCGCGCGTCAGGCCCAGTTGCGGCCACAGCGCCGAGAGGTACTTATCCACCAGCCACAGCGGGAATTGATCCACCCCCGCCGGCACGGGCGTGTGGGTGGTGAAGACATTGCCCTTACGCACCTGAGCCGCCGCCTGCTCAAAGGTCAGGCCGCTCTGCACCAGTTCGCGCGCCCGTTCCAGCACCAGGAAAGCCGAATGGCCTTCGTTCATGTGCCACACCTTGGGGTAAATTCCCAGGCGGCGCAAGGCACGCACCCCACCAATCCCCAGCAGGATCTCCTGCGAGATGCGCACCTCAGGATCACTGCTGTAAAGCCGTGCCGTGAGCTGGCGGTCGTTCTCCTGATTCTGCTCCAGGTTGGTATCCAGAAGGTAAAGCGCCACCCGCCCCACTTGCACCTGCCACAGGCGCGCATACACCAACCGCCCCGGAAGTTCCACGCTGATCAGCACCGGCTGACCCTGGGCATCGCTCAGCGGGATGAGGGGCACTTCGTCATAGTCCAGGTAGTACGTACTGGTCTCCTGCCAGCCATCCTCCGTGATGCGCTGCACAAAGTACCCCTGGTTGTAAATGAACCCCACCCCCACCACCGGCATACCCAGGTCGCTGGCTTCTTTGAGGTGATCGCCGGCCAGAATACCCAGCCCGCCTGCGTAAACCGGTAGGCACTCGTGCAGGCCGAACTCAAACGAGAAGTAGGCAATCACCTCGTTCACGTGCTGGGGATAGGTGCGTGCAAACCAGGTATCGGCATCCTGCAGATAGGCATCAAAGCGCTGTATGGTGCGGTCATACAGGTCCAGGTAGTGGCGGTCATTGGTCACCGCATTTAACTGACTGCGCTCCACCCTTTTCAGGAAGGTCACCGGGTTGTGGTTGACCTGATCCCACAAGCGCTGGCTGATCAGGCGGTAGAGCATTTGAGCATCGGGATTCCAGGTCCACCACAGGTTGTAAGCCAGTTGTCCCAGGCGATTGATGCGCCGGGGCAGGCTGAAGTGGTTAGGAATGACCCGCTTAATGGTCTCGTCCATCGGAATCATCTAGGCATCAACCTCTTTCTTCTAAGATTAAACACAAAGACGGTCAGGCCGTTTTAGGCAGTAGGCTGGCCAGAACCGGGTGATGAAAAATCTCTGGACACCACATCCAGATTGTATGATCACCGTGATTTATTATACCATTCTCCCCACCTGGCGCATTCACGCGGGGGGTTGTGCCACCCGGCGCAGTAACGCCACCAGCACCGCGACGGCTTTTTCCATGGAGGGAATGGGAATGTACTCATAGCGCCCGTGATAATTATGACCGCCGGTGAAGAGGTTGGGGGTCGGCAGGCCCATGTGCGAAAGGCGCGCCCCATCTGTGCCACCCCGCACGGGCACAATCCTGGGAGTCACCCCACACGCGCGCATGGCCTCCTCGGCCAGTTCGACAATGTGCCACACCGGCTCAATCTTCTCACGCATGTTGTAGTACGAATCGCGCACCTCCACCTGCACCAGCGGCTGCCCGTAACGGGCCGCAATGAAATCCGCCGCACGCTGTAGCCAGGCCTTGCGCGCCTCGAAGCGGGCACGGTCGTGGTCGCGGAGGATGTAATGCAGGCGCGCCTCTTCCACCGTCCCCTGCAGGTGAGTGAGATGATAGAACCCCTCGCGCTCTGCGGTATACTGCGGGCGCTCTGCCTCCGGAAGTAAGGCGTGGAACTGCATGCCCACTTCAAGCGCATTGATCATCTTGCCTTTGGCCGCACCCGGATGCACACTGCGCCCGCGCACCGTTACCGTGGCACTGGCAGCATTGAAAGTCTCGTACGAAAGTTCCCCCAATTCGCCGCCATCCACCGTGTAGGCAAAATCCGCCCCAAACCGCGCCACATCAAAGCGATCCGCCCCACGCCCAATCTCTTCATCGGGGGTGAAGGCCACCCGAATCCGCCCATGCGGGATCTCCGGATGAGATATCAAATGGGCCAGCGCCGTAATAATCTCCGCAATGCCCGCCTTGTCGTCCGCGCCCAGCAGCGTACGCCCATCGGTGGTGATAAGCCACTGCCCGACATACCGGCTTAGTTCGGGGAACTCGCGCGGTGAGAGCACAATTCCCTGCTCCGGGTCAAGTACCAGGTCACCCCCCTGGTAGAAGCGAACCTGAGGGTTGACGTTGGTACCGGTGAAGTCAGGGCTGGTGTCCATGTGGGCAATCAGCCCCACCGTCGGCACGGAGTGACTCACATTGGAGGGCAAGGTAGCCATCACATAACCGTTCTCATCCAGCGTGATCTCCTGCAACCCCAGCGCTTCCAGTTCCTGCACCAGCAAGCGCGCCAGGTCAAGTTGTTTGGCGGTACTGGGGCAAGTGTTCGAATGCGGATCGGATTGCGTATCTATGCGTGCATAGCGAATGAAACGGGACGCCACTTCGGGCAGCGAAAACTCGCTCATGAATCAAACGCCTCCTCAATGAAATCAGGCACAGAATGCGCCCGTCTCCGGGCGCGCGCCACCCTCGACCTGCAAACCCACAGAGTCCTTGACGAAGGATGACCCTTCCGATTATACTCTGAAGCAGCGGGGTGTGGCGCAGATGGAAGCGCACCGCGTTTGGGACGCGGGGGTCGGCGGTTCAAGTCCGCCCACCCCGACTGGGACGCTTACCGCCGAGGATGCTCGGCGGTTGTTCCTGCAAGCGGGCAGCGCAAGCCGGGTACAAACTTCAAAGGGTGATGGTCACCGATGGCACTACCCATTTTGAAAAAGAAATCGAATGCTGTATCGCTCCCCAAAAAATTTGATGGGGTGGTCGAGGCCGTGCGCTACGATGCGGATGGGCGGCTGGCACTGGCACGTGTGCACGAGCGCCGTGGGCTGGTCTTTTCGGATCATGTGTTGCTCACACGAGACGAATTGATCCGTCGCCTCAAAGCGGGCCAGGTCTTCGTCACCGGCCGCCGCAAGCCCTACCTGGGCAACGCCTTCGAGGTGTATGAGGTGGTCCGCCTGGCAGGTGCACCGGGGCAAGAAGTGGTGATCAGCGGGCAGGCCGACGGCAGCGAGCGCGATCACCTCAACGTTCCGCTTTTCTAGACCTTCACGCGCCGCGGTACCCCTCGTGGGCAGGTGACCTTTGACCGAACCCCTGCTTTCCATCATCATCCCCGCTTACAACGAAGAGCACCGCCTGCCGAGCACTCTGCAGGCCATCCATGATTTTCTGGCCGGCCAGCCTTACACTGCCGAAGTACTGGTGATAGAAAATGGTTCAACCGACGCCACCCTGGCCGTGGCACAGGGGTTTGCGGCGCGTCTGCCTTACCTGCGTGTCTTTCACGAGGATGTGCGCGGCAAGGGCTGGGCTGTGCGGCGCGGCATGCTGGCCGCGGTGGGCGCATACCGCTTCATTTGCGATGCCGATCTCTCCATGCCCATCACCGAGGTCAATCGCTTCCTCCCGCCCCAGTTACCCGGCGACGTAGATATTGCCATTGCCTCGCGCGAAGCCCCCGGCGCCCGTCGCTACGGCGAGCCGGAATTCCGCCATCTGGCTGGCCGCGCCTTCAACCTGCTGGTACGCCTGCTGGCCCTGCCGGGCCTGCAAGATACCCAGTGCGGTTTCAAAATGTTCCGCGCCGCAGTTGCTGAGGACCTCTTCCGCCACCAAACCATTTACGGTTGGACCTTTGATGTGGAAATCCTCTTCATCGCCCGACGGCAGGGCTACAAGATTGTCGAAATTCCCATTCCCTGGTACTTCAACCCCGAGAGTAAAGTGCGCATGTGGCGCGATGCGCGCCAGATGTTCCTGGATGTGCTGAAAATCCGCCGCAACGCGCGGCGAGGGCTGTACGATGCGCCGCCTCGCCCCCTTTGAAGTCCCCGCTTCTCCCAACCTGACCTTTGAACGGCGCCTGTGGGCACAGGGCGCCCGCCTTGTAGCCGGTCTGGATGAAGCCGGGCGTGGCGCCTGGGCGGGACCGGTAGCGGCGGGCTGCGTGATTCTGCCCCCCGAGGAGAAGGTCCTGGCTCATCTGAGCGGCCTGCGCGATTCCAAGCAACACACCCCCGCGCAGCGTGAACGCTGGGCCGAACGCATCCGCGGCATTGCGCTGGCCTGGGGGGTGGGAATGGCCTCGGTGGAAGAGATTGACCGTCTGGGCATCCTGCCCGCCACACGCCTGGCCATGATGCGGGCACTGGAGGCGGCCGCTTGGCGCGCCGATTATCTCCTGATTGACGCCCTGCGCCTGCCCGAGCTCGACTTACCCCAACTGGCACTGATCAAAGGCGACCAGCGCGCCCTGAGCATTGCCGCCGCCGCCGTGCTGGCCAAAACGGCGCGCGACGCACGAATGCGTGAGTACGACGCACAGTACCCCGGCTACGGGTTCGCTCACCACAAGGGCTACGGCGTACCCGCCCATCGGGCCGCCCTGGCGCGCCTGGGCCCCTGCCCCTTGCATCGGCACAGTTTTGCACCGGTGCGTCAGGCGCTGGCGGCTACCCCACCGCCGTGAAGGTGACCGGCGTGATCTCCGCCAGGCCACACAGGCGCAGGCTGATCTCCCACAGGCGCTGAGCCGCCGCCCGATCATACGAAACCGGCGATGAAGGCACAGCGCGGCAGTTGACGAAGTAGCGCCCGCTGACGCCGGCCACCTCCTCCGCCGTAGCCAGGTAGATGGACGTTTGCGCCCCCTGCTCCGGGGAGATGGCAAAAAAGCGCTGCAGCAGGCGGAAGCCCCATGCAATCGGGTCGTGATTATTGTGGGCAAAGCGCGAAGCCACAAAACCGGGGTGCAGCGCATTGACCGTCACCCCCGATCCTTCCAGCCGCCGCGCCAGTTCGTAGGTGAAGTACAAATTGGCCAACTTCGATTGCGAATAAGCCCGCCAGCCGTTGTAACGGCGCTCGTTTTGCAGATCCTCAAAGTTCAGTCGCGCACCCGCATGCGCCATGGATGAGACGTTAATGATCCGAGCCGGCGCACTGGCCTTGAGCACCTGCAGGAGCAGCAGGGTGGTCAGGAAGTAGCCCAGATGATTGAGGGCAAAGGTCATCTCCAGGCCCTCAGGGCTGAGCTGGCGGCGGGTAAAGTAGGCCCCCGCGTTGTTAATCAACACATGCAGATGCGCATAGCGCTGGCGAAAAGCGGCCACCATCTGATGAATGGCCGCCTGTGAGGCCAGATCGGCAATCAGAAAATCCACCTGGGGATTGCGGGTCTCTTCACGCAGCGCCTCGGCCACCTGGGCCGTCTTTTCGGGGTTGCGGCCCACAATGACCACCTGCGCGCCCTGTTTTGCCAGTTCGCGCGCCGTGACCCTACCAATGCCATCCGTCGCCACGGTAATCAAGACCGTTTTACCCTTAATCCACGTCATTCCGCTCTACCTCATAAGTTTCCCAAAAGATCGTCCCCAATTTTACCCCGCCCGCAGGCGGGGCGAGAGCAGAATGGAGCCCTTAAAGGCTATACAAAACGTGACTTCTCAGGCCGGCAACAGCACGGCCCCGCTCAGCGGGCCCAGACTGAGGCCGTGCAGATGGCCCTGTGTGACCTGGGCCGTCCCTGCCCCCAGCGCATCGCGCCAGCGCGAGGCTTCCGGCAGGCCTGCTCCCACCTCTACATCCAGGTGCAGGGTCTGCGACGAGCGATTCAGGATGATCACAGCCGCATCTGCCCCTGACTGACGTGCGTAGATGAGCACATCTCCCTGAGCGTGGAGCACCGTAAACGTCCCGGTGCGCAGAGCCGGGTGCGCCCGGCGCAGGCCGATGCAGGTACGATACCAGGCGCGCAGATCCTGATCCCAGCGCCGCTCGTCCCAGGGGAAAGCCCGCCGGCAATCGGGGTCTTGCCCTCCTTCCAGCCCAATCTCATCCCCGTAGTAAACGCAGGGTGCGCCGGGGTAGGTCATCAGGAAAAGCACGGCCAAGCGCAGTCGAGCACGCTCCCCACCCACCAGCGAAAGGAAGCGAGCCGTATCATGGCTATCCAGTAAATTCAACTGCGCCAGCACTGCCGGGCGCGGGTAGCGCTCCAGCAGATGGGTGATCTTCTCCGCAAAACCGGCTGCGTCATTCACAAAGAACTCCGGGCCGTGCTGGTACCAGTGTCCAACCAGGTCGCGCCGCAGATGTTCTCCGCCGAAAAAGCCCCAGCAGGCGTAAGTCAGCAGGTAATTCATCACCCCGTCGAATTGATCCCCCTGCAGCCAGGGATCGGCAGCCTCCGGGATTTCGCCCGTGATATAGGCCTCCGGGTTGGCAGCCTTGACCACCTCGCGAAACCGTGCCCAGAAGCCCGGCTCTGTAACGCAGAAAGGCACATCCAGCCGCCAGCCATCAATCCCCTGCTCCAGCCAGTAGCGTGCCACATCAAAAATAAAGCGCTGTACCTGGGGGTTGGCATGGTTGAATTCGGGCAGGGCGGGCAAATTCCACCAACACTTGTAATTGGGCGTGCCCTCGTAGGCATTGAGGGGGAACCCCTTGATCACAAACCAATCCAGATAGGGAGATTGTGCCCCCACCTCCAGAATGTGGTGGAACTGGAAGAAGCCCCGACTGGCATGATTGAAGACGCCATCCAGGATGATGCGCATGCCCCGGCGGTGCGCCTCGTCCAGCAAACGGCGAAAGGCCGCATCCCCGCCGAGCAGCGGATCCACGCGAAAGTAATCGTGGGTGTGATAGCGGTGATTGGAAGCCGATTGGAAAATGGGGTTGAGGTAAATGGCAGTAATGCCCAGATCCTGGAGGTAATCCAGGTGCTCCACAATTCCCAGCAAGTCCCCCCCTTTGAAGCCATAGGGGGTAGGAGCGGCTTCCCAGGCTTCCAAATTACCCGGCTTCTCCACCGCCGGACTGCTGGCGAAACGATCGGGGAAAATCTGATAAAAGACCGCCTCATGCACCCAGGCAGGAGTTTGAAAATCCATTCCCATAGCGTTCTCCCATCTAAAGATCACATTTTAAAAAAACCGGCTCAATTGTACCCGTATTTCCGCCCCTGGTGCACCTCCGGATAAAAAACAGCCTGAGGAAGGCTTCTCACCTCCCTCAGGCTCGTTTTCCTCAGCGATAGCGTGTGTTTAGCGCGGCAGGCGGTAGCCGTAGTCAGCCAGCACGGCCTTGGGGAACTCGAAGCGCATTGTCTTGAGCGGGTCCACCACCTGGCACACTTTCAGTTCGCCCACCAGGCTCATCAGCAGCCCCGCGTCGTTGATGCTCAGCCCCACCTTATCGGTGAGGAATTTGGCCATAGCCTCGATGGCGCCTTGGGCGGCCTCATCCAGGGTGGGAGCCGAGTACAGGGTTGCCACCCGGTCAGCGGTCTCCACGAACGGGGTGGACAGACCCACGAGGTCTGGAACGGGCTGGAGTTTAAGGCGCACCTCGCCCGGCGTTTCGGCGCCGCAGATCACGATCTCGCCATCCCCCATGGCGGCGTGGAAGTCGCCACACCCGAAGAGCGCGCCATCCACCTGAGCGGTGAAGTACACGCTGGCTCCCTCGCCGATGAGGGTACAATCCAGGTTGCCCCCATGGGGACCGGGGGTTCCGCAGGGGACACTGCCCTCACGCGGGGCTACACCGATCACACCGATCATCGGGCGCACCGGCACGCGCACACGGTTGCGGAAAACCACGGTATTGCCTTCGCGCGGCAGCAGGACCGTTTCCACGTGGGTGAGGTGCTGGCCCAGCGCACCCTCCCCGGGGACCGTGACCATGGTTGAACGCTCGCCGATCTTCAGTTCGAGGATGTCCACGCGCACCACCTGCCCGGCAGAGACCCCCTGGATGTACAGTGGGCCGGTCGCCGGATTGACGTGGCTCCAATCCAGGCTATCAATCAAATCGTTCTCACTCTTCAGTTGCCCCTCAAAGCAATCGTGGGTCTCCAGCCAGACTTCCTCACCCGGCTGAACTTCCAATGCCGGCTTCAGATCGGGTGCAAATGCAAAGAACACATGATCCCGAGTCAACCGTTTCATCATCCACCTCCTAAAATGACATTATACCTATACCTGCAAGGCCGGCGGCACTTTGCGGAAGCCGCGCGAGACGATCAGCAACAGCACAAACCCAATCCCCAGCCAGATGAAGCCCAGGGTCTTCGCATGGACGTTGAGGTTGGCCCACACAAAGCCAATAATCAGCAACCCGATCAGGGGCAGGATGAGGTAATTCAAGATACCCTGGGGCGAACGCTCCTTCTTCTGGAAGAAGTAGTAGCCGATCACCGTGATATGCAGAACCATGAAAGCGGTCAGTGCGCCGAAGTTGACCAGCGAAGAGAGGACTTCCAGGTCAAGCAAAGTGGCAATGGGCAGGGTGATCAGCGCGACCAAGAAGATGGCGATCCAGGGGGTCTTGTACTTGGGGTGCACCCACGCCAGGGCCTTGGGCAGTTGCTCATCGCGGGCCATGCCGTAGAGGACGCGTGAGACGGCAGCCTGCGCGGCAATACCATCCCCGATCCCCCAGGCCAGCACCGTGCCGATCAGGGCCAGCAGACGCACCACCGTACCGCCCGCCTCCTGGGCAATGTAGAAGAACGCCACGTCGGTATTGGGGAAAGTGGTGTAATCCGGCCAGACCAGCGCCGCCAGCCAGGTCTGGGTCATAAAGAAGAAAGCCAGCATGGCTAGGGCAACGATCATCGAGCGGCCAATCATCACACGAGGATTGCGGGTTTCTTCGGCCAGGGTGCTAATGGCATCAAACCCCAGATACGAAAGCACCGAGACCGAGGTGGCTGTAAGCACAAATTGCCAGTTGAACTTTTCAGGATCGAAGAACGGCGCCAGGCTGAACGCACCCACGCCGCCGCCCTTGGCAACATAAATGATCGCGGCCACCACAAAGGCAAAGAACGCCAGCAGTTCGATCCCCAGCATCACCCACATACTGCGTGCCATCACATCAATGCCCAGCAGGTTGAGCACACTGTTGAGCACCAGGAACATCAGAATCCAGCCCCAAACCGGGATGGTGGGGATTTCCGCCGCGAGCCACAACCCGGCCACCAGGTACACCAGTGCCGGCACTGGGATGTAGTCAACCAAAATGGCCCACCCGGCCATAAAGCCCACGTGCGGACTGAGGCCACGCTGGGCGTAAGAATACACCGACCCCGCAATGGGGAAGGCCTGCGCCATGCGCCAGTACATAACATAAACTCATCGTAATGACATATCAACTGGGCGGGATTTTTTCCTGGAAACTGCCCGGGGAAATCTTTCTCAAACCAACAAAACGCCCCCCGGCGCGGGCTACTGCATAAGCGTCGCCAACACGGCCACACCGACCAGACAGGCCGTCATCAACGCCACGGTCAGAAAGATAATGCCAACAATCAGCGTTGCCCGGCTGGGAACCCCAGGCTCTAAGAGGGCTTCAGCCGGGTTCTGAGGGTTGTAGTACACACGCACCTCACCCCCCACTGGGTAGCGCGCCAGTTCCTGCTCCACCTTGCGCCGGCTGCTGACAAAGGTTTGCGCGCCCACCCGGATGCGCTCACCGTGGTAGGATACCCCGTCCACTGCGTAGGTGTACACCACACGAGGCGTGTAAACCTTACCCTGGATCATCGAGTCTTCGGGGTCGGTGGAAACCTGCGTGCTCTCCGCCACCGCAGCCTCCACCACACTGCCCACCACCGAAGGCCAGGCTTGGGCCTCAGCGGTTTTCTTGCGCTCCCGCGCATAACGGTAGAACATGTAGATGCCCAAACCCGTAAAGACCAGTAAAAACAGCCCAAAGCACATAAATCCCAGGATACCGACGCCCATCGTGCCCTCCTCCCTCGAAAATCATTACCTTCCAGTATAGCCCTGGACAAAGGCAATCACAAGCGCCGGAGGCCCCCCATATGCGCTTGCCCGTGCGCACCTCCTATGGTTTGCGCCGTGCCTGCCATCGCTTCCAGAACGCCACCCCCAGCCCCAGCACCCATATCACCACCAGCGACTGCATGGGCACCAAAAAACGCGGGTTATCACCGTGATCGGGCAGGGTCTGCACCACCGAAGTGACCCACACTGTGGCCGCCAGCAGGGCCTGGTAGGGGTGCAGGGGCAACCCCCGCCGTACCCGTGGCAGCAGGAACCACCCCGCCGATCCGACAAGAAAGAGCAGGTTGGTGGCAAATAATATGCCGCGCTCCACCCAGATCAGTCCCGTCACCCAGGGCAACAGCGCCGGCAGCCTGAAGTTTTCCGCCACCCAGACGATGGGCGCGCGCCAGAAAAGCCACCACCCCTTCAAGACGTAATGCAGGTAAAGCGTGGGGGGCTCGCGAATGAGTTGCCATGAGAGCCGGGCCAGAGTGCGCGAGAGATCGTAGAAGCCCAGGCCCGAGGCCTGCATCATCTCCGGAATGGCCTGCCAGATAGCATTGGTCTGGGTGCCGTATTGCGCCATTCGGGCATCACGGTAACGTAAGTACACATCGCGCAGGGCTGCATACTCATCCGGCACATACTCGAAGTAATATCCGGTATGCTGAATCAGGTTGTAGCCGGTCATGGTGGTTACGTTCCACATGCCGAAGCGGGCATGAATGAAGGCCATCCAGGCACCGATGAGCACGGCCGCCGGAAGCACGACTGCCAACAGGGTGCGCCATTCCAGGGAGCACAAGCGCTGTCGCAGCCCGCCATGGGCACTTAGCACCGGCATCAGCGCCAGCGCCAGCCCCAGCCAGAAAGGGAGAAAGACGAACAGCGGGCGCGTCAGCCCGGCCAGCGCCGCGCTGATCCCCACCCCCAGGCCCAGCCAGGGTCGCCAGCGCGGAGCCACCTCAAACCAAGCCCAGGCCAATCCCAAACTGACCACCACCCAAAAGGTGGCCAGAGTCTCGCTGAGCAAATGCGCCTCGAAGAAGAGCTGCCCCAAGTTAAGGGTATGCGCCAGCGCTGCGGCCAGCCCCAGGACCGGGGAGCGCCACAACCGCCAGCCCAGGAAAAAGAAAATCAGAGTGATGGTCACCCCCAGACCTAACTGCGCCAGGTACACCCGTGCATCCCCGCCCCACAGGGCCAGGAAGGCCGGATACCCCGGCGTGCGCACACCATCATAGTGGCTCCAACCGCTGGCAATACTTTGCGCCGCGCGACGATAGGCCCCCGTATCGCTGAAAGCACGCACCGGGTACAGCCACGCCAGAGCCAGCCGTTCCACCAAAGCCACCCCCACAATCATGGCCAGAGCAGGTTGCCAGGAGCGCGCCGGATGAGAGGGGAGAATCAAAGCACCATCCCGAAACCCGAGGTAAAGACTTCTTGATTCTATCCCAAGTTGGGGCTGTGAGCCGTTGCGCTTTCTACCAGGCATTAAAAAATCCTGCCCGCCAGGGGGCAGGCAGGGCTGGTTTTACAGGGTTAATTCGAGCAATGCTTCCAGGCGATCAAAGTGCTCCGACACGGGATTCTCCACCTTCGGGTCAAGGACCTTCAGGCTGCGCGCCATAATCAGCAGCAGCGCACCTGCCAGGTCGGGCAGCATGGCTTCCACCTCCGCTGAGAGGGTGCGGTCCAGAGGCGGGTAGGTGGCCATGCGTTCGAGCACAGGGCGCAGTTCAATCTCCTCATTGAGATCGCGAAAGGCCTGCAAACTGCGCTGAAAGCCCGCCGTGAGCGGTAAATCGGCTTCGGTAATCACATCGCGCCCGTTAGCGGCGGCAGCACGTTCGGCCATGATCAGCAAATCATGCAGTTTGTCGCTGATGAGGTCCGAAATGCGTTTCAGATCGCTTTTGTCCACGTTAATGCCGGCAGTACGGCGAAACAGATGCTGCATGCGGCTGGCTCCAATGATCATGGGATTCCTCCTGAAAGAATTTAACGGGGGTGGCGTGCCACCCCCGCTTCGGCTCTTGCTCAGGCCGTCTTGATCGGAATGACCTTGCGCGCCCGCTGGGCTTCGGGGGTCTTGGGCAAGGTAATGGTCAGCACGCCCTTCTTGAAGGTGGCTTCAGCCTTCTCCACTTCCACCTCGCAGGGCAACGGGATGACACGGCGGAACGAGCCGTAGCGGCGCTCCATGCGGTAGTAATCCTCACCCTGCTCTTCTTCCTCCTGACGCTTCTCGCCGCTGAGGATCAAGGAGTCGCCGACCACCGAGATTTCAATGTCCTTCTCATCCATGCCGGGCAGTTCGGCGGTGATGACCACGTCTTTGGCCCGCTCCTTCACATCTACGCGCGGCGTGAAGGTCTCCCAGGTCTCCTCCAACCACTCCCACGGCGCCAGCGACCAGGGACGCTCAAAGAAGGACTCAAACCAGCGATCGAAGTCGCGCATGAGCGCCAGTGGCGAGCGTTCTGCCTCGCGACGAACGGCCAGCGAGCGCTTTGGACGCCAGGGAATCAAATCGGTGATGGGCATACGCGCTCACCTCCTTTCTTCTCATCTTGGGGTGTTTACACCGCCTTCACCGGAATGCGACGCACGCGCGCCGGACCGGCTTTAGGCAAGCGCAAATGCAAGACACCCTGCTTCATCGTGGCTTCGATTTTCTCCCGGTCAATGTCCTCGGTCAGCGTAAAGGTGCGCTCATAATCCCCACCCTCATATTCCGCGTAATCCAGGGTGTAACCTTCCAGCGTGGGGCCCTGGACGCGGCCGCGGATGGTGAGAACATTCTTCTCCAGCGTTACCTCCACGTTGTCCTGATTGACACCGGGCATATCGGCGAGCACCCAGATATCCTCATGGGTTTCCACAATATCCACAGCCGGCGCAAAAACTCGACGCGCTCGTTCGACATGGGCCGGCCGGGTCTCTTCACGCACTTGTAGGGCACGGGTTTCCTCGGCCATGGCTCTTCCCTCCTTTCTGGCTGAGATCCGGGCGTGCCTCAGGCCGCCTGCACGGTGATGCGCTTGGGCTTATCGGCCTCGGCACGCGGCAGCGTAATGGTCAGAATGCCGTTTTCGTACTGGGCTTCGACGCGCTCAGCATCAATGGTAAAGGGCAATTGCAGAGAGCGGGCAAATTCACCCTGGAAGCGCTCACGACGCTGGTAGCGTGCCCCTTCGGGCAGATCATCGGCAAGGCGCTTCCCGCGCAGAGTCAAAGTATCCCCAACCACGGCGATTTCCAGTTGCTCCGGATTCACACCCGGCACTTCAACCGTGACCACAGCGCCCTCTTCATTTGTCCACACGTTCATGGGCGGGAATTCCACCTCCATGAAGCGACGACGGCGCGGGAAGAACGATTCGAAGAGGCGATCCATTTCGCGCTCCATGCGCTCCATTTCGCGTTCCATGCGCCGAATTTCACGCCAGGGCACGAAGGGCTCGATCATAGGCTCATCCCTCCTTTCCCTTGGGATTGAATGACCATGGGGCTATCCATATGCGCCCCGATGCATTTTTATAATTAGCCCCCTAACATATGAAAAACATTAGAGATTTGCAAGAGGCAGATAAACGCCTCTTTCTGCATGCCCCTCCCCTGAACGCAACAGCCTGCTTTTGGCTAGACCGCTGGCACGATTTTTAGAAAGGCGGCCTTGATTCGCGCGTCCTCCTTGATCAGCCCGCAGATGCGCTCCGCCATCTCAAACGGGTGAGTTGGCCCCAGCGTCAGGAAGCCGGATTGAAATTCCCGATCAACAGGCCGAAACAGGGACGCTCATGATACAAAGATGGGCCCCATTTTCACGGGAGTGATCGGCCCTGAGAGCCCCCTGAAGGCGCATTAAATCCACCGATGCCCCACGCACTTTCCACCGGCCCCCGGGGTTGGTCCCCGGCGCCGGGAGCCTGGAGCCGTGCCGGTGCAATCCCCTGAAACCCAAGCAGCGCCAGGTTTTTCGCCCCGGCTCAGGTGGCAATCAGGCGGCGGATGTGGGCGCAGTGGTCGCGCTCGTGCCAGAGGGCGCGGCGCAGGAGTTTGCGCGGGCTCCACCATTCGCCGCGTTTGCCCACCACCCGCTCCACTCCTTCGAGTTGGGGCAGCACCGCTTCCAAGCGCTGGCGCACCACTGCCAGACGCGCCAAAGGGTCCTCCGGTAGGGCCGCCCGCGGCATCCCGGCCAGTTCAAGCCGATCCAGGTACCACCATTCGGTCCCGGCTACGTGCTCCAAAATGCCGCGAATGCTCCAGCGTTCACCGGGGTAGGTGCGCTCCAACGCAACCGCATCCAGCCCCTGAATGCACTCAAGCAGGTCGGCGCGGCTCCAGGCCAGCAGTTGCAGCCCCCGGCGCACCTCCAGGCGCGTCAGGGGCTTCCAATCGTGCTGGAACCAGGCGTTGACTTCATACCCTCCATCGGCCACCCGCTCGTACTGCTCATCCAGGTGGTAAACTTCCCAGACTTCCACCAGGCGCACGTCCACATCCCCCCGTTCGGGGAGCCAGCCGGGTTGCCCGCGGCGGTTGACCCAGGCCGCATAGGCCACAAAAACCGGCACAATGGCCACCAGCGCCTCAGTGGCATCGCACCCGTAGGCAAAGCACCCCGGATGCTCCAGCGCCCAGGCCAGCGAACGCCCTTCTATGCCGTTTTCTAAACCCACGTAGAGGATCATCGGCGCTTCTCCCGTTTAAGGCCGTTCCAGGCGGTAAAGCGTGCCACTGCGGTGGTCCAGCAGGTAAAGTTCACCCTGGCGATCTTGCCCAAAGGCACTAATATTTGCGCTTGTGCGTGCCAGTTCGAGGGCCTGCCAGGTGCCCGCAGGCGTGCGCCACAGCCCCCACACCACCCCACTGCAATAATCACCGAAAAGATAGACCCCCTGCAATTCCGGGAGCGCCTGCCCGCGATACACAAATCCGCCCGTAATCGAGCACCCGCCCTGATTATGCCCGTACTCCCAAACCGGGTCAATCAGCACCAGGTCGGTGGGCGGAGTGCCCTTGTAGGGGTGTGCGCCTTCGCGGTAATTCCAGCCAAAGTTGGCCCCGCCCGGCGACCCGGCAGGCAGGTAATCCACTTCTTCCCAACGGTTTTGCCCCACATCGGCAATGTACAGATCGCCGGTGACGGGATCAAAGGCGTAGCGCCAGGGATTGCGCAGGCCCAGCGCCCAAATTTCCTGCCGTCCACCCTGCCCATCGGCAAACGGGTTATCGGCAGGGATGGCATAAGGCCGGGCGCCGTGCACATCCAGACGCAGCATTTTTCCCAACAGCGTGTTGGGGTCTTGAGCGCGCCCCTGGGGATCGCCTGCCGAGCCCCCATCCCCCAGGCCAATGTAGAGATAACCATCCGGGCCAAACACCAGCCCCCCGCCGTTGTGGTTGGCGTAGGGCTGCTCCACGTAGAGCAGGCGTTCCTCCGAGCCGGGATCGCCAAACTGCCCATCTGGGGTGAGCATGTAGCGTGCCACCACGGTATTGCCCTGACGATCAGTGTAGTTGAGGTAAAAGAGGCCGTTCTGATCAAACTCGGGATCCAGGGCAATGCCCAGCAGCCCCTGCTCGGAACCCTGACTGCCCACTCGATCACGCAGATCCAGGAACGGAGCGGGCTGCACCTGCCCGTTGATGACCAGGCGCACCCGACCCGCCTGTTCCAGCACCAGCAAGCGTCCGTTGCCCAGATCCGCGAGGTCCACCGGCCGCTCCAGCCCGCTGGCAAAAGGCCGCCAGATCAGGCGTGCCGGGTCGGGGGCCGACGCGGCCGGTGCGGCAGAGGGGGAAACCGTTGGGCTCGGGAGTGCGGTGGTGGTCGGCTGTGGGGGCAGTGGGGTGGGGGAAACCTGAGCCGGGGGTTGCGGCTGAATCGAGGTCGGGCGCAGGGGCGGAGGGGTAGGGGTGGGGGGAGCCGCCACACATGCGCTCAAAAGCACCAGCAAAGTGAAAGCCAGAAACAAGGTACGCATCACCATCTCTCCTTGGAGGGGATTATAGCACGCCGGCCGTGAAGAACGAGCGCGCCCGTACACGCCTCACCCCGCGCACGCAAGGGTAAGGGCCGGCGGCGCAGGCCGGGTTTAAGCCGGACTTTAACCGCATCGCGTATAATCGAGGCGGTGAGAGGGAATTTCGTGCCGTGGTATCGCCTTTGCTGAGAACCTTGGCGCAGGTGGGCCGCCATGCCCTGCGGGCCGCCGTGTGGCTGTTGCTGATTCTGAGCCTGCGTGCCGGCGATCTGGCCATCGAAGATACGGCCTCGCGGGTGCGGCAGTACACCCGCCCCTGGGAATTCGACTATGTTTCCTGGACGCTGGGCGCGCTGTTCAATAAGGAGCGCCAGGCCGTCCTCGATCTGCCGCGCTACCTCGCCCCCGCTCAGCAGCGCCAGGTGGTGCTCGATTACCTGGACCTGGTGCGGCAACTTGACCGGGTCGAAGCGGATATTGCCGATTTCTACGCCCACCCCGAAGTCAAGAACCCCGAAGTGCTGACCGCTCCGCTGGTGGCACGGCGCGCGCGCCTGCTGGCAGAGTGGCAGCGCCAACGCCTGGCGGCCGAAGCCGTGCTGGAACACCAGATCAGCACGGTGATCGGAGACATGGGGCTGAGCCTGGGCGGGCAGCCACTGCCGCCGGTGCTGTACCACGTCACGCCGCTGCCCATGGCGCTCATTGTCTCTCCGCGCACCGTGATCCGCCAGGAGGCCGATATCTCGCTTCAGCCCGACCTGCCCCTTGAAACCATCACCCACCTGGAGCAGAACGTGGAGCGCGGGCTGAACGTCTCGGCGCTGGTAGTGCCGGTGGGCGGGATCGGCGTTTACCCCAGCATGGTCATGCGCTCAGATGACCTGGCCTGGCTGGTGGAGACGGTGGCCCACGAGTGGATCCACAACTACCTCACCCTGCGCCCCTTGGGAATGCTCTACTTCGCTTCGCCCCAAATGCGCACCATCAACGAGACCACTGCCAACCTGGCCGGCAAGGAAATTGCCCGGGCCGTACTGGCGCGCTACTACCCGGAGTTCCTGCCGCCGGAGCAGGAAAACGAAGCCCACCCGCCCGCACCGGGCAGTTCGCCTCCGGCCCGCACCTTCGACTTCCGCGCCGAGATGCACACCACGCGGGTCACCGTGGATGCCCTGCTGGCGGCGGGCAAGGTCGAGGAAGCCGAAGCCTACATGGAAGCGCGCCGGCGCTTCTTTTGGGAGCACGGCTATCACATCCGCCGCCTCAACCAGGCCTATTTTGCGTTCTACGGCGCCTACGCCGATACGCCGGTCGGCCCCCAGGGACGTGATCCGGTGGGCGAGGCAGTGCGCACCCTGCGCGCCCGCTCCCCCAACCTGGCCGCCTTCCTGCGCCGCATCGCCTGGGTCACGTCCTACGCAGACTTGCAGCGCCTGGTGGAGGAAACGGCCCCTGAGCCGGGCGGCTAGAATTCATCCTCACCGCCCAGGTCGCCGCCCTCCTCACTGCCCAGTTCGGGAATCTCGCGCTCAATATCTTCAGGGCTCTGACCGGCTTCCAGGCGGCTGACCACCTCGTCGAAGACATCCCCCAGGTCTTCCCCGACTTCCTTGCTCATCTGGCGCATCATCCGCCCCAGGGCCTTGGGGTCATCCTCCAGCCCGGCCAGTTTATCCGGGTCGGCCAGGTCTTCCAGCCGGCTCTCTTCTGAACGCGCCACTCGAACCCGTCCAATGCGCCGCTGGACGTTGCCGCTCCCGCAATGGGGGCAGGCCACCGGGCGCGTTCCGTACTCGGCATAGGTCATAAACACCTCAAACCGTTTACGGCAGTCCAGACAGCGGTATTCGTAAGTGGGCACGGGTTGTTCTCCTTTACAAGCAGATCGGAATCAAATCAATTATAATCAGAGATGTATCAGAAAAGCGTAAACGCCACCCACCCCCGGAGAGGTCGTCACCCATGGTTGCGCCGCTGGACGAACCGCTGTTCTTTGAACTCACCCGCCCCCAACCCCTGCTGATCGTGCTCTCAGGACCTTCCGGGGTGGGCAAAGACACGGTCTTACAGGCCCTCAAAAAGCGCAACCTGCCCCTGCACTTCGTGGTCACCGCCACGGACCGCCCTCCACGCCCGGGCGAGGTGGACGGCGTGGACTACATCTTCGTCTCGCGCGAG
Source organism: Thermanaerothrix daxensis (assembly GCF_001306145.1). Taxonomy (GTDB): domain Bacteria; phylum Chloroflexota; class Anaerolineae; order Anaerolineales; family Anaerolineaceae; genus Thermanaerothrix; species Thermanaerothrix daxensis. The sequence goes on along the minus strand of NZ_LGKO01000006.1, from coordinate 233,091 downwards.
GAATTTGAGCGCATGATCGCCGCCGACGAGATGTTGGAATATGCCGTGGTGTATGGCGACTACAAGGGGGTGCCCAAGGCCCAAATCCGCCAGGCGCTGGCCAGCGGCAAAGACGTCATCTTGCGCGTGGATGTGCAGGGGGCCGCCCGCCTGCGCGCGCTCTGCCCGGAGGCAGTGCTCATCTTCCTCGCCCCGGCGAATGTGCAAGAATGGTATCAGCGCCTGATCAACCGCCACAGCGAGACCCCCGAGACACTCCAACGACGCATCGAGGCGGTGCGGCGTGAATTGACCTACCTGGATATGTTTGATTATGTGGTAATCAACCGACAGGACCATCTGGAGCAGGCGGTGGACCAAATCGTCGCGATCATCCAGGTGGAGCACCTGCGCGTCCATCCCCGACGGATCACCCTATGAACGCCACCCCTCCCGAATCTTCACAAGGCATGCCCGGCGCAGTGCGCATCCACTGGCACCTGCCGGCGCGCCGCCCCTATGTTACCTATTTTATGATGGTCACCTGCATCCTGGTGTACCTGGGCCAGTGGCTCAGCCAGGGCCTGCTCGGCGGTGATCTGCTGATCGCGCTGGGGGCCAAGGTCAACAGTGCCATCCTGCAGGGGCAGTACTGGCGCCTGCTCACCCCCATGTGGCTGCACGGCTCCATCCTGCACCTGGCATTCAACATGTATGCCCTGTACGTCATCGGCACCGGCCTGGAACGCTACTACGGGCACGGGCGCTACCTGGCGCTGTACCTGCTCAGCGGCTACGCGGGCAATGTGATCTCTTTTCTGATGTCCCCCGAACCTTCGGTCGGCTCGTCCACCGCCATCTTCGGCCTGATTGCCGCCGAAGCGGTCTTCATCTACCAGAACCGCCATTTGTTTCAGAATGCGCGGAGTATGCTGTTCAACATTAGTAGCATTATCCTGATCAACCTGATCCTGGGGCTCTCGCCGCAAATAGATAACTGGGGGCATCTGGGCGGGCTGATCGGCGGGCTGGCGTTTGCCTGGTCGGCCGGGCCGCTTTGGGAGGCCGCCTACCAGGCCGATGGCTACCACCTGAGCAACCAGCGCCGGGGCACGCAGGCGGTGTGGATCGGGCTGGGAGTGGCTCTGGTGTTCACCCTGCTGGTAGTCCTGCGCATCGGGTGGCGTTAATCTTACTTACTGGCATTGCCTATGCACGGGGAAGCCCGGGCCGATACCCCCACAGACTCCTCTCCCCTGGGGTGGATCGCCGCCCTGGTGGTCGGGCTGGGGCTGCGCCTCTACCATCTGACCAGTCAGACCTTTTGGGTGGATGAAATCGGGGTGTGGCTGGCCGCACGTCAGCCCACCCTGGAGGGGGCGCTGAGCGTGGCCAGGGGACACATCATGGCCATGCCCCTGCACTACCTTCAGACCTGGGTAGCCTTCCACCTGGGCCTAAACGGGGAATGGCTGCGCCTGCCGGATGCCCTGTGGAGCACGGCCAGCCTCTACCTGGCCTACCGCGTGGCAGGCCACCTCGTCAACCGCCGTGTGGCCACGCTAACGGTCTGGCTGCTGGCGCTTTCACCCACCCTGGTGCAATATGCCCAGGAACTGCGCTTTTACAGCGGGATGGTCTTTTTTCACCTGGCACTGGTCGCGGCCGGTTTGAACGCCCTGCGCCGGGGGCGCCGCCGCGACTGGCTGAGCATGATCCTGGTGGGCGCGGTGGGCAGTCTGTTTCACGTGTATGTCATCCTGGGGTTGGCTTTCGTCTATGCGGCGGCACTGCTGAATCCGCAGTGGCGTAACGACCAGCAGCGCTGGCGGGGGTTGCTGGCAAGCAGCATCGGGTTATTGACCATCTTCGCTCTGATCGTATGGTGTTTCGGCGCCGTGCCGGGCTACACCGTGCCCCTCTTTGCTTACCAAACCCTGCTGCAATTCGTGCTGGGTGGGCTCGGCGCGTGGCCGCTTTACCCCCTGCAGGGAGCCGGTTGGATTTTTTACGGCCAGTGGCTGGCACTGGGCCTGCTCGGGATCGGGCTGGCGCTGTACCGCCGCGCGTGGCGGGTCATTGTGTGGGTGCTTCTCGTCGCCGGGATCGCAAGTGGGGTGGTGCTCATGAATGCCTACCGTCACTACTTCCTGCACAGCCGGCAAATTCTCTTTTTGACCTTCTGGTTCGCCCTGCTCGCCGGGATGGGGCTGGCGGCAGTGCTGGAGTGGATCGAACGGCGCTGGCTGCATCTGCCGGCGCCGGGCAATCGCCTGGTCTTCGTGCTGGCGGTGGTGGGGCTTGGGATATGTGCTCTGCCTGCGCTGGCGCCGTACTACGCCAGCCACAAAACCGAGGTGGTGGATACCCGGGCGGCCCTGCTGGCGCACTGGCGGCCGGGGGAGACGATTTGCGTCCTGCCGGATTTTGACATTGCGGTCTACCGCTACTACTGGTGGCAGATGCCGGTGCAGGACCTGCGGGCATGCGAGGAGGAACAGGTGCGCCGCGACCCCGGGGTGCGCTTTGTGCTGACCCCGCCGTCTTACGACTTTCGCGAGCAGTATGAGGTGATCTACCGCCCGCCCTGGAATGTCATCTACCCCAAAGTCCTGTGGATGCGGCGGTGAGTCATTCGGCCAGAGAGGCACCCCGGTTCATCTGACCGACCGGGGTGGGGTGGAAAAGGCTCCAAAATTCCGCCGACAAAATTGTTGCTGACCCGAATGCGGCGCGCCAACGCCTCAAAGTGAATGACGTTGCCCCGCCTCTGCACAGGCGGGGCACGGGGTGATTTCAGTATCCACTAACGGATCGAGGGGGTTGCAACTTTGTCGCAAAAGCGAAGCCCGCCGTCATAACCAGAGTTTCAGTATCCACTAACGGATCGAGGGGGTTGCAACTGTCCGGCTTCTTCTCGGCCATGAGTTTGAGGATAAGTTTCAGTATCCACTAACGGATCGAGGGGGTTGCAACTTGCCGAAAACTGGACGTTCGCCGGAGAAGCCAACAGGTTTCAGTATCCACTAACGGATCGAGGGGGTTGCAACTCCTCCCCGGTGTCGCGATGCCAAAACTCGCCCTTGGTTTCAGTATCCACTAACGGATCGAGGGGGTTGCAACTTGATGTACTAAGGGAAGGTACTGAAGTTAGTGTAGGTTTCAGTATCCACTAACGGATCGAGGGGGTTGCAACCTGGCGTTTTACTGGGATCCTATACCTGATGTTGAGGTTTCAGTATCCACTAACGGATCGAGGGGGTTGCAACCGGGAACGGGTTGCGGCGTCCAATCCCCCCAGCGCAGTTTCAGTATCCACTAACGGATCGAGGGGGTTGCAACGGAGTTGACAGTGGGGGAAAACACAGCCGTTTTGACGTTTCAGTATCCACTAACGGATCGAGGGGGTTGCAACCAGGATCAACCTGCCGTAACTGCTCGAGCCGCTCACGTTTCAGTATCCACTAACGGATCGAGGGGGTTGCAACTTATTGACTACATGATGTACTCCGATCCAAATCTCGGTTTCAGTATCCACTAACGGATCGAGGGGGTTGCAACTACTGGTGGCAGCGCTCCCCCAGTTCCCGCCAGGGTTTCAGTATCCACTAACGGATCGAGGGGGTTGCAACCTTGCCGACCTCCACCTGCACGTTCAGCCCCTCTGCCGTTTCAGTATCCACTAACGGATCGAGGGGGTTGCAACCCTGTTTATGATGCGCCCCAAGTAGCCTGCCTGAAAGTTTCAGTATCCACTAACGGATCGAGGGGGTTGCAACTGAGCAAGGCAAGGAAGCCCTACGTGATTACCTGGAGTTTCAGTATCCACTAACGGATCGAGGGGGTTGCAACTCGTCAACCAGTTTTTGGTGCCTCAGATGCTTGATGGTTTCAGTATCCACTAACGGATCGAGGGGGTTGCAACCACGAGAGAGAACAAGCGCCCTGCTGAAAATTTGCAGTTTCAGTATCCACTAACGGATCGAGGGGGTTGCAACTCCGCCGATGAATATCGTGAAATGCTCGCAGATCTGTTTCAGTATCCACTAACGGATCGAGGGGGTTGCAACCACCTGGGCCTTCGCCCTCGAATGCTACAATCCATTGTTTCAGTATCCACTAACGGATCGAGGGGGTTGCAACATTGCAGGGATTGAGACGAATTAGCCAGCGAATTGTGTTTCAGTATCCACTAACGGATCGAGGGGGTTGCAACTTGGGCGGCGCACTGGGATTTGCCCAGCCCTACAATGTTTCAGTATCCACTAACGGATCGAGGGGGTTGCAACTTGGGCGCGCTGTGGGGATGCTTTGTACTGCAAACTGTTTCAGTATCCACTAACGGATCGAGGGGGTTGCAACCGAAAGGGCGTCAGGTGTTCGTGCGCGGCGTCCCGAGTTTCAGTATCCACTAACGGATCGAGGGGGTTGCAACGCTCTTGCGCCGGGTTCAGCCATCGAACCGTCGAGGGTTTCAGTATCCACTAACGGATCGAGGGGGTTGCAACCATTTTCCCTGCTTACTATATAATCTGAACAACACGTTTCAGTATCCACTAACGGATCGAGGGGGTTGCAACCTCTCCCGGCTGTCACGGCCCGCGGCAGGCTTCCTTGTTTCAGTATCCACTAACGGATCGAGGGGGTTGCAACCTGAACATTAAAAGTCTCACCTTCACCGCCCTGAAGTTTCAGTATCCACTAACGGATCGAGGGGGTTGCAACTGGTGCTGGACGCGGGCTTGAGCATTGTCGCAATGGTTTCAGTATCCACTAACGGATCGAGGGGGTTGCAACCAAGCCCTCATTCCGAAACTGCGAGAGCAAATACGGAGTTTCAGTATCCACTAACGGATCGAGGGGGTTGCAACAATTGGTATTAGCCCTCAGGTACGCGCGATACCTGAGTTTCAGTATCCACTAACGGATCGAGGGGGTTGCAACAGACATGCAGGCGCGTCACTAAAAACGCCTCTTCGCGTTTCAGTATCCACTAACGGATCGAGGGGGTTGCAACCCATTGCCGTTCGAGCCGCCCCACCCGTCCCTCTGCGGTTTCAGTATCCACTAACGGATCGAGGGGGTTGCAACTGCCAGCGTCACGGTATATGCCCTGCCTGCCTGCAGGTTTCAGTATCCACTAACGGATCGAGGGGGTTGCAACACGTTAGCATTCAGCCGCTCACTGTAACCAGTTTCGCGTTTCAGTATCCACTAACGGATCGAGGGGGTTGCAACGCACACCAGCGGCGGCTGGTGTCGGTTGATGAATACGTTTCAGTATCCACTAACGGATCGAGGGGGTTGCAACCGCTGGATCGTGAAGGTCTCACCCTCACCGCCTTGAAGTTTCAGTATCCACTAACGGATCGAGGGGGTTGCAACTCAGCAATACACTGCGTAACGTCATCAATAACCTAAGGTTTCAGTATCCACTAACGGATCGAGGGGGTTGCAACAGGTTTAGCCATTGCTCACGCTCCTAATCTCAGGGAGGTTTCAGTATCCACTAACGGATCGAGGGGGTTGCAACCGTGATGACGGTCGGGACAAATGCGACGCTGTTAATGTTTCAGTATCCACTAACGGATCGAGGGGGTTGCAACTCGTGTCCTGGTAGGACAGCAATTTAGATGCAAACTGTTTCAGTATCCACTAACGGATCGAGGGGGTTGCAACCCCCCGCCAAACGACACCTGCAGGCGACCATATTCATGTTTCAGTATCCACTAACGGATCGAGGGGGTTGCAACCGTTGATGAGTTTGTACCAATCTGCTTCGGCCACCTGTTTCAGTATCCACTAACGGATCGAGGGGGTTGCAACCACTATCAACGACCGAAGAAGTCGTAGTGGCTCTTGAGTTTCAGTATCCACTAACGGATCGAGGGGGTTGCAACTCATCATGGATGTACTGGTTAACGGCGATTATGCCTGTTTCAGTATCCACTAACGGATCGAGGGGGTTGCAACCTTGGCGTCGGGGTTAAGAGCAAGGTTGTCCTAGTGTTTCAGTATCCACTAACGGATCGAGGGGGTTGCAACCCAGTGAGGCGGATTTAGTCCAGTCGCTGAGACTGGGTTTCAGTATCCACTAACGGATCGAGGGGGTTGCAACCTATGTTTCAACCGATACGCCATACTTTGGACTATTTGTTTCAGTATCCACTAACGGATCGAGGGGGTTGCAACATCAGTTTATACAAGTCACCTTCAGCAACTTCCGAATGTTTCAGTATCCACTAACGGATCGAGGGGGTTGCAACAAGCATACAACGGTGACTATTGGGGCGCGTTTGTAAGTTTCAGTATCCACTAACGGATCGAGGGGGTTGCAACCCAGATTTTCAACCCTTATTATACCATAAAATCTCAAAAAAACGTTCTACGTGCTTCTAGAAGGCCATTTTTAACCCACTCCTTTCTCTCCCTCTGCACCGCGTTCGCAAATCGCATTTTGCTTAAAAAACCGGGGGGATTTGCGAAAAAAGATCCCCCTTGCCCCCGGGAGGTGCCGCGCCACCTACTCAGCCGGGTTCGTCCCTCTCTTTGCGGCAGCGCAAGGACGGTTTCCCTCTCATCAACGCAAAATTAGTTTACCGATGCGTCCGATCCGCCTTCTCCTGCTGCTGGCTTTCCCGGCACTGCTGGCGGCCATCTGGGGCGGTTGGCACCGCCTGGGATGGAGATTGCCCACCCCACCGGCACTGACCACCGCCCACGGCCCGTTGATGGTTCTGGGATTTCTGGGAGCGCTCATCCCCCTGGAGCGCGCCGCCGCCCTGCGCCGCCCCTGGATGCTGGCCGCACCGCTGATGGCCGGCGCTGGCTGGGTGGCCTTGCTCATCGCCCCGCGCCCGGGAATGTTCCTCCTCACCCTCAGCAGTTGGGTCACCGTGCTCATCCTGGGGGTCATGCTCAAACAAGAGCCGCGCCCACACACCCTCACCATGGCGTTGGGCGCGCTGGCCCTGGCAGTGGGAAATGCACTCTGGCTGGCTGGCCAGCCCATTTTCAAAGTGGTCTACGCCTGGATGGCCTTTCTGGTCCTGACCATTGCCGGCGAGCGCCTGGAACTGAGCCGCGTCCTGCGCCCCTCCCCCGCTCAGATAAGCGCGTTCCTGGCCGCTGTGGTGCTTCTGACCCTCGCCACAGGCCTCATTTGGATCAATCTGGATAGGGGTGCCCGCCTCTTCGGGCTGGGAGCAGTCGTATTCGGTCTGTGGGGTTTGCGCTACGACCTGGCGGCGCGCAACCTGCGCCACCCGCAACCGCTCACCCGCTACATGGCCGTTAGTCTTTTCAGCGGCTTCATCTGGCTAAGCGTGGCCGGCCTCCTTCTCCTCATCCTGGGCGCACAGGTCGCCGGGCCGCTCTACGATGCTCCCCTGCACGCCCTCTTCGTCGGCTTCGTGATCACCATGATCTTCGCCCATGCCCCCATCATCCTGCCCACCCTGTTGGGACGCTCATCGGGCTTCACGCCCTTCTCCTACCTGAACCTGGGGCTCCTGCACGTCTCCCTCCTCCTGCGCCTGGTCGGTGACCTGACCCTGCAGCCCACCCTGCGCAGTTGGGGTGGGTTGTTCAACGGCGTGGCCATCCTGCTGTTCTTATTTTTCACCCTGGTCGCTCTCATGCGCAAGCGAGGTGCTTGATGCCCACCATCACCCGCTGGTTCGTTAAAACCTCCTTCGTATTTCTGGGAGCCGGCCTGGCCCTGGGGGTTTACCTGCTCCTCCCGGGCCGACCTGTGGGCGGGCTTTTTCCCGTCTATCTCCATCTGCTCACCGTGGGCTGGCTCACCCAGTTGATCTTCGGCATTGCCATCTGGATGCTGCCCAAATTCAGCCTGGAACGTCCGCGTGGCTATGAGGGCCTCAACTGGCTGGTTTACATCAGCCTGAACTTGGGATTGGGACTGCGGGCCATTTTTGAGCCCCTACCGATGGAGGCCCTGGCCCCCTGGCGCGGGGTAGCGCTGGCCGCCGCCGCGGGGCTGCAGTGGTTGGCCGGGGTGGTTTTCGCCGCTCAGGCCTGGGTGCGGGTCAAAGGACGGTAAGCCATGCCCCTGCTTTCCCGCATTGCGGTGCGCCTGGCGCTGATCAACCTTGCTCTGGGGATCACCTCGGGGGCGCTGATCCTGGTCCAGAAGGGGCTGGGCATCTTGCCGTGGACCTGGGCCACTCTGCCAGCGCACGTGGAATGGATGCTGGTCGGCTGGATGACCCAATTTGCGCTGGGGATCGCCTTCTGGATTCTGCCGCGCCTGCCCGGGCCGGCCCCGCGTGGCAACGAGGTGCTGGTCGCATTGGCGCTGGGGCTGCTCAACCTGGGCCTGGGGCTGATCCTAGCAGCAGCGTTCCTGCCCTGGCCCGGCAGTGGCGGCGTGGGGCGCCTGCTGGAAGCACTGGGCGTGCTGATATTCGGGTGGGGAGTTTGGCCGCGCATCCGCGCCCTGCACACCTGATCTGGGCCAAAACGGCATTTTAGGGTATATTTGGAGTGTGACCTACACCCCCACCGAGATCGAAACCATGCTTCAGCGGGTGGAGGCGCTCCGCCATGCTTCCCCCGAGGAGGTGCGCACGCTGGTTCGCCTGGGCCTGCCGCGCGCGGTGGAAGAAGACGGCTTCTTCTTTTTTCAGGATGACCCGGCCGAGCGCGCTTACATCCTGCTCGCAGGTCGGGTGAAAATGATCCAGGTCACCCCCGCGGGTCAGCAGGTCACCCTGCGCACCATCGGCCCCTACCGGCTATTCGGTGCCATCGGCGCGGTGAACCCCACGGCCACCTACCCCGCCAGCGCCCAGGCCTTACAAGACAGCCTGGCCTGGGGCATCGCCAGTTCCGATTTCCGCCGCCTCCTGCAGAACAACCCGGCGCTCCTGCTGGACCTGACCCACATGACCACCGACTACCTGCGCGAGATGCAGGAACGTTACCGCGAGATGGTCACCGAGCAGGTGGAGCAGCGCATCGCACGGGTGGTGGTGCGCCTGGCCGGCCAACTGGGGCGGCGCATTCCCGAGGGGATTGAACTTACCTTCTCGCGCCAGGACCTGGCCGAGATCGCCGGGACCACCCTCTACACCGTCAGCCGCGTGCTGAGTGGCTGGGAAAAGCGCGGCCTGATCCTGACCGGGCGCGAACGCCTGGTGATCCTCCACCCCCACGCCCTGGCGCAATTGGCCGCGGGCAGTCTGCCCCCCGCTCCCTGACCCCTCACCGGCCACCCGGCGACCCACCGCCCACCGGAATACTACCCGCCCAGAGTTTGCCCCAGCGCAAAGAGCCGGCGGGCTTTTTCACTTAATATCAGGGCTGAAAGAATCCTCTGAATTAAATCGCCCATGAGGCCAAGTCGGCAGAGATGGTGGAATTCAACATCGAGGTGCCCGGTTGTGACATCCCGGTGGATCATGCCCTCTCACGCCTCCAGCGTGGCCTGGCCGGCTACCTGATCGTCGAGGGCGAACCCAACCCGGAGATCTTCGCGACCACACTCGTGCCCGGCAGTGGTCACTAGTAATAAAGGGAGGAGCCCCCATGGAACGCCCCCGCATCACTCCGTACACCCTGGTTGCCGAAGCCCTGGCCCTCGGGCGGGAGATCGTGTTGCTCTTCCTGGAGTGGCGCACCGAGTGCGTGGGGTGCTCCCTGGTGCGCTTCTGCACCCTGGAAGATGTCAGTCGCTACTACGCCTTAGATCTCGATGCCATGATTCAGGAAATTGAAACCGCGCCGAACACGCTCGAGGCGTCCGCAAGTCCACCCCTTAGATCTCGATGCCATGATTCAGGAAATTGAAACCCGGAGCATTGCCCATGGAAGCCACTCACATCCTTAAAGAAGAACATGAGGTCATCGAACGCGTCATCGCAGCGCTGGAAAGCGCCGTCCAAAAATTGCAGGCGGGCCAGGATCTTCCGCCCACCTTCTTCCTGGAAACGGCTCAGTTCGTGCGCGGCTTCGCCGATGGCTGCCACCACAAGAAGGAAGAAGACGTGCTGTTCCCCGCCATGGTCGCCTACGGCATGGCCGTGGAGGGGGGCCCTATCGGGGTGATGCTGGCCGAACACGAGCAGGGACGGCGCGCCATTCGCGCCATGGTTGCCGCCGCCGAACGCTGGGCCAAGGGTGACCCTGCCGCTCGCGCCGAGGTCGTGCGCCACGCCCTGAAATACACCGCGCTACTGCGCCAGCACATCGAGAAAGAAAACCACATCCTCTTCCCGCTGGCCGAGGACATTCTGCCCATGGAAACCCAGGCGCGACTGGTCGAACGCTTTGAACGCTTGGAACACGAAGAGACCGGGGAGGGCATTCACGAGAAGTACCTGGCCCTGGCCGAGCGCCTGTGCACCGGGGTGGGGCTCTCCGGACACATCCACTCTTAGAGCCCCCACTCCCTTGCGCGGCGGGTTGCCCCGCGGCGCCCTTTTTTCTACCACCCGCTCATTTCACGGCTGAGCATGAGCAGGCTCAGCGCCGTGGTCTGACCCACCTTGCGCAAACGCTCCGGGTCAATGGAATTCAGATCATCCTGAGGGGTATGCGCCCATTGATCGGCGCCATCCCAACTGATGTAGGCGGTCAGCGCCGAGCGCCCTCCAAAGCCGGCCTGAACGGGCAGATCGGCATGCGGACCGCGCCCACGGGTGGTGAGGCCCACCCCCAGGCGGCTGGCCGCGCGCTGGAAAAGCCGCACCAGCCGGTAACTGCTTCCCTCCCCCAGGAGCATGTGCTTCCCCGTGCCTGCAGCCACCCCACTGAGTTCCAACACGGCCTCCACCGTGAGCGAACTGAAGCCGGTTTTTGCATTCATGACGTTGACCACGCTCAAGCCCTCACCGCGTTCGCCCCCTGCCCAGGCCACAAAAACCACCGCGCGCTTGGGTGGGTAGGGGCTTTCTTTCAAGAGGCGCGCCAATTCCAGGAGCGCGGCCACGCCACTGGCATTGTCATTGGCGCCGGGGTAAAGCGTGCCATCCGGGCCCACCCCCAACCCATCATAGTAGGCACTCACCATGATCACGTAGTGATCCAGGTTAAGCCCTCCCGGCACCTGAACCTCCGAGCCACTGCCGGGCAGATAACCGATCACATTGTAGTAGTTTTCATCCACCCCCGAATCCAAGGTAGGCAGGACCTGCATCTGCACCACCGCCCCCGGTGGGGTGAGCGCCACCTCACCCGCCCGCAGTTCGGCGGCGGAGGCGTAAAAATCGGCCAGGGTGCTCCCCGCCGTGGCCAGCAGGACCTCAGCCGCCTGGGGACTGATCCACATGATGGGCTGGCGACACAGGCCGCGCATGGCCTGGGGGTAGAGGAAGCGCCGCTGCAAGTTATGCGCATCCTCACTGATGACCAGGATGCCCGCGGCAATCTGCGGGGGCAGGCGCTCAAAATCCTCCTCGCGCATCAGGAGGATGTACTCACGCAGGTTGCGCCGGTTCAGCCCATAGGGATCCGTGGGGGACTCTTCCAGTAACGGCCCGGTGGTCACCCCAATAACGCGCCCCTGAGCCACCCCCGCACAGGCATGCGGCACCAGCCGTTCGGCAAAATCCTGACGGTAAACGAAAGACAGCAGGGAATGCCCTTGCGCATCCAGAAGTTCCAGGCGGGGGGGCTGGGTAAGATGGTAGCGCGGGTTCACCAGGGTCTGGATGTAGGTGTTGTTATCACCTGCCGGCAGGAGGCCAATGGCTTTCATTTGATCGGCAATGTAGCGGGCCGCAAACTCAGCGCCCGGCGTACCGGTTTCGCGCCCGCCCATGGCCGGGTCGGTAAGCGCCCGGATGTGCGTCAGGGCGCGCTGCGCATCAAACTGCACGGCCACGCGCTTGTACTGGCTGAGCGGCGTGGTGCCGGCCGTGGCCCAATTCAGGACCACCCCAATCACAAGCAGCCCCGCCAGGACATACCGATTGAATAGGCGCATCAGGTTCAGGTGCACCTCTGCCAGCAAGCGCCGCAGTCCCTCGCCCCACAGGTTGAAAGCCAGGATGGTGAGGAAAAAGGCCACCCCCGGGTACCAGGCCATCCAGGGATAACTGCGCCACCAATCGCGGATGTTGGCAAGCAGGGCGGCCCACTCGGGGATATCTGAAAAGCGCGCAATCACCGGCATCATCCGCCCGGTTTCGGCAATGGCGAGCTGGTACCCCCCGCCCAGGAAGATATTGAGGAAGCCCAGTTCGGCCAGGAGCATGAGCACACCCCCCATCTCCAGCACGGCCATGGTGATCAGCGCGGGGAACAACTGCGGCAGAATGTGGTAGAGCAAGATGCGGCGCGTGCTGGCGCCAATCACCCGGGCCGCCTCCACGAAAGGCTGAGGCTTCAGGCTGAGCACCTGACCGCGCACCATTTGGGCAATCTCTCCCCAACCCACCAGGCAGATCGCCACGATGAACACCCAGGCGCCCTGCTGGATGCCCAGGGCCTGGATGACGATCATGGCAAAGAGCGTGAGCGGAAAAGCCGCCCACACCCCCACCGCGCGGGAGATCAAACGATCCAGCCACGAGCCCTGCCACCACCCGGCCAGCAAGCCGAGCAGTGTGCCCAGCAAGATGCGCGCCAGCATGCCCCAGAACGCCAGGGTCAGGGTAGTTCGCGCCCCGTACAGCACCAGGGCTTGAATATCCCGCCCAATGTGGTCGGTGCCCCAGGGGAAAACCGAAGAGGGCCGATAGGGAGGTGCCCCGATCTTGCCCTCAATCATCATCACCCCATGAATTTGATACGGGTTGGCCGGGGTCAGGCGGGGGCCAAACACCATCAGCCCCACCAAGCCCAGGACAAGCCCCGTGCCGAGCACCAGCGCGGGGTTGCCCAGAATGCGGCGCACCCACCAGCGCCGGCGAGCGCCCTGCGTAGCCGCCGAAGGCGCCTCCATTACCACCGGCACGGTCCGTCGAGGCAGTGCCGCAAGCCCGATGCGTTCGCGCGGTTTGCGCCACGTGTGCACCCGCTGCCACAGATCGCGCCAGGCCGCCACCATCCGCGCCCAGCGCTGTGCCCAGGTGGGGCGCTCCTCTTCCTGGTGAAGGTCGTTCTGACGCAGGCGCGGATCCAACCAGGGGTAGAGCACCTCAACGATCAGATTGACCCCCAGAAAGAGCAGCCCCAGTAGCAGGATGAAATCGGTCACCAGTGGGATCACACCCGCCTGAATGGCTTCGATCAGCGTCAGGCCTACGCCGGGCCAGAGGAAGAAGAATTCCACAACCGGCAGAGTGGCCAGCGAGTAACGCAGGGAGGTGGCCGTGGTGGTGAAGAAGGTCACCCAAATATTGCGCAGCGCATGGCGGGCGCGAATCAGCCGCCGGGGCAGGCCTTTGGCCTGGGCCACGCGCATGAAATCCTGTCCCTCCACTTCGGCAAGCGCCACACAGGTGACTTGAGCGATCTGAGCCAGCGGACGCATGGCCAGCACCAGCGCCGGCATGAGCATGTGCGCATCCCAACCAAAGCCGGTAGGAGGCAGGGGCGGAGTCCCCAACCGGCGGGCCAGGGCGATGTTGAACACCCACAGCAGCATGCCCAGGAAGAAACTGGGCGTGGAGATGCCCAGGATGGAGAGCACGAGCAAGAGGGTGCGCCCCAGGCTGCGCCGTTCGGCCATGGCCACCCCCAGGGCAAAGCCCAGGATGGCCGCCAGCCCCAACGAGAAAAGGAGCAGGCCGGCACTGCGCCCAAAGATGGTCAGCACCAGCGCAGCAGCCGTCCACTCCTGGTGCTTCCACACGTAAGTACCGGGGTGATGAAGCAGGTAATCGGCCAGGCTGACCAGCGCCTCGCCGGCTGTCTGGAGCGGTTGCGCGGGCAGGCCACTGCGCCCGCGTTCGGCCAGCAGGAGGCCGAGGATGGTGAGGTAGGCAATGACCAGCAGGGTTAAGGCTGCTTCACCCAAACGACGTAACAAGGTTCGAGCCAGATGAGAGCGGACCGACGCAGATGGCATAAGATGGGCTCAAGCGGGAGCAAAATTGAGGATCGGCAGATGGCATCCCCACCGCAGGCAGGCATGTGCCCTGTGCCTTATTTTACTCCCACCCCTTTTTTAAAACGTTTCAAGCCGGGTTTTCCGTGCCGCCGCTCCGCTGCAGGTGGCGGCGCATCAGTTCGGCCTCCACATCCGCCGGGCGCAGGCCATGCAGGGCCAGCAGTACCAGCAGGTGGTAGGTCAGGTCGGCTACCTCCTCCACCAGGCGCTGATCGCCCTGGCCCTTGGCCGCCACAATCACCTCAATGGCTTCTTCGCCAACCTTTTTCAAAATCTGGTCCTCGCCGCGGGCCAGCAGATGGCTGGTGTAAGAATCGGGGCGCGGAGCATCGCGGCGCTCGCAAATGATCTCATACAGCCGTTCCAGCATGCTCATGTTCAGGCTCCTGTCTCAACGGAGGGATCGGCCGCCAGGTCTTCCAGGCGACGGTAAAAGCAAGTGCGGTTGCCGGTGTGGCAGGTGGGGCCCGCCGGGCGGACGCGGATGAGCAGGGCGTCGGCATCGCAATCCACGCGCACCTCCACCACTTCCAGGGTGTGCCCCGAAGTCTCCCCCTTACGCCAGAGAGCGCGGCGCCGGCGCGACCAGAAGTGCACCTGCCCACTTTCCAGCGTGTGGGCCAGCGCCGCGGCGTTCATCCAGCCCAGCATCAGCACCTCGCCGTTGGCCGCATCCTGCACAACGGCCGGGATCAGCCCCTGCGCGTCGTAGTTCAGAGCGGGCAGGCTGTTCATACGGCCTCCCGGAAGGGACGGATGGGAATGCCGCGCGCGGCCAGAAAAGCCTTGAGGTGCGGGATGTGCACCAGCCCATCGTGGAAGAGCGTCGCCGCCAGGGCCGCATCCGCCCCGCCGGTGGTCAGCACCTCGGCAAAGTGCGCCTCGCACCCCGCCCCGCCCGAGGCAATGATCGGCACGGGCAAGGCCGCAGCGAAGGCGGCAGTCAGTTCCAGGTCGTAACCGGCGCGCGTGCCATCGCGATCCAGGCTGGTGAGCAGGATCTCCCCGGCCCCCAGTTCCACACCACGCCGCCCCCATTCCAGGGCATCCAGGCCGGTGGGGGTGCGGCCACCGTCAATCATCACCTCCCAGCGCGGGGGGGTACTGCCGGGCACGCGGCGGGCGTCAATTGCCAGCACCATGCACTGGCTGCCAAAGCGCGCCGCGCCCTCGCTGAGCAGATGGGGCTGGCGCACCGCCGCCGAATTCAGGCTGATCTTATCCGCCCCGGCCAGCAGCAGGCGGCGCATGTCTTCCAGCGAACGCACCCCGCCGCCCACCGTTAGGGGCATGCGGACCTGCTCGGCCACCTGCGCCACCAGGTTGACGACCGTGGCGCGCCCGGCGGGGGTGGCTTCAATATCCAGGAAGACCAGTTCGTCGGCACCCAGCGCATCGTAAAGTGCGGCTTGTTCCACCGGGTCTCCCGCATCGCGCAGGTTGACGAAATTGACCCCCTTAACCACACGCCCCCCTTTGACATCCAGGCAGGGGATGATGCGCTTAGCCAGCATGGGACGCCTCCGCCAGCAGGGTAGCCAGATCGAGTTCGCCGGTGTAAAGCGCGCGCCCGACAATCACCCCTGCCAGCCCTCGCGCGCGGGCCTGGCGCACCTCCTCAAGGTGGGTTACTCCCCCAGCAAGGATGACGCACAGGCGCGGATCGCGTGCCAGCGTCGCGGCGGTATCCAGGTTGGCACCGGTCAGCATACCATCACGCTGTACGTCGGTAAAGATGACCCAACGCAGGCCGTAATCGGCCAGGCGCGCGAGCACCTCGGCTGGGTCATACGGCGCGCTGCGCTGCCAGCCATGGATCTGCACCTCCCCCTGGCGCAGGTCAAGGCTGTAAGCGATGCGCTCGGCTCCCCAGCGCGCAATGGCCGCCGCCAGCGTCTGCGGCTGCTGGATGGCCAGCGTGCCCAGAATGACGCGGCCCACTCCCATCCCCAGCAAGCGGGCAATGGCTTCCATCGAGCGCACCCCACCGCCCACCTGGATCTGCGCATCGTACTCTGCCGCCAGCGCGGCAATTTGGGCAATGGCCACTTCGTTGGCCTGGGCCGCCGCCGTCTCGCCCAGCGCGCCATCCAGGTTGATCACGTGCAGCCAGCGCGCCCCGGCGGTCAGGAAGCGCCGGGCCACCTCGGCGGGGTCGGTGCTGAACACCGTCTCGCGCGCCGGGTCGCCCTCTTGCAAGCGCACCACCCGCCCCTGGCGGAGATCAATGGCCGGAAACACGGTAAATTCAGGCATCGGGAACCTCCCTCACAGGCTCAAGAAATTGCGCAGCAGGCGTTCGCCCACCGCCTGGCTCTTCTCGGGGTGAAACTGCACCCCGAACAGATGATCCTGGGCCAACGCGCTGACAAAATCCAATCCGTAATCCGTCAGGCTCAGTGCGACCGCTGGGTCGGACACCTGGCAGTAGTAACTGTGGTTGAAGTAGGCGTAATCGCCGGGGCAAAGCCCCTGCCAGAGGGGGGATGTGCGCTGCGGCCAGAGCTGGTTCCAGCCGGTATGGGGCACTTTGTAGCCTACCGGCAGGTCAAAGCGCACCACCCGCCCGCGTACCAGGCCCAGGCCGGCATGCGCCCCCATTTCCTCACTCACTTCCAGCAGGGCCTGCATGCCCACACAGATGCCCAGCAGGGGGCGCCC
Organism: Thermanaerothrix daxensis; assembly: GCF_001306145.1. Classification (GTDB taxonomy): domain Bacteria; phylum Chloroflexota; class Anaerolineae; order Anaerolineales; family Anaerolineaceae; genus Thermanaerothrix; species Thermanaerothrix daxensis. Next base: position 216,434 of record NZ_LGKO01000006.1, on the reverse strand, counting down.
TGCGGCCGCCACCTCACGCAGCGCCTCCTCCAAATGGCGCTCACGCAGGCCGCGCATGAACTCGCCAAACGCCCCCACCCCCGGCAGGACCACCCGCTCGGCACGGCGCACCACCTCGGGATCGTGGGTCAGCGTGACCACCGCACCGCACTTGCGCAACGCCGCCACCACCGAGCGCAGGTTGCCCGTCCCCGCATCCACCACCACAACCGGGATTGGCTCAGACATCCAGCACCCCCTTGGTGGAGGGAATCTGACCCTGACGGCGCGGCTCCAGGCGAGTGGCAGCGCAGAGGGCCCGCCCCAGAGCCTTGAAGAGGGCCTCGGCCCGGTGGTGGTCATCCCGCCCATAAAAAACGCGCGCATGCAGCGCACAGCGAGCGCGCTGGGCAAAGGACTCCAGGAAGTGGGCAAAAAGACTGGTGGGAAGTGTCCCCAGTAAGGGGGCCTGCCAGCGCACCTGCACCACGGCGTAGGGCCGGCCAGAAAAGTCCACCACCACCCGTGCCAGGCTCTCATCCATGGGGGCGTAGAAAAAGCCCATGCGGGTTAACCCGGCGCGTTCACCCAGAGCGCGGTCGAACGCCTCGCCTAGGGTCAGCGCCACATCTTCCAGCGTGTGGTGAGGGTCAATGTGCAAGTCACCCTGCGCCTCAATCTCCAGGTCAAACAGACCGTGGTAAGCCAGTTGCGCCAGCATGTGGTCCAGAAAGCCGATGCCGGTTTGAATGCGGTGCCGGCCGCTGCCATCCAGGTTGAGCGCCACACGGATGCGCGTTTCGGCAGTTTCGCGGCGCACCTCCGCGCGCCGACCTGCCGGTTCAACGGGATCGGGAATCATCGCCAAGCCTCCTTAAGACCGCGATCAGCGTGTCGCTATCTTCAGGACGTCCCACGCTGATGCGGAGGTAGTTTTGCAGATAGGGGGTATCGAAATAACGCACGAAGATGCCCTCGGCGGCCAGGGCTTCCTTGAGCACCCGCGCCGGGCGGTCTAGAACGCGGCAGAGGATGAAATTGGCCTGTGAGGGGATGGGCCGGAGATACGGAAGGGTGGAGAGCAAAGCCAACAGACGCGCCCGCTCGCGGCGCAGGCATGCCACACGTTCGGCCAGAGTGTCCAGGTCCCCCAGCGAGGCAATGGCGGCGGCGCTGGCGGCAACGTTGACGTTGTAGGGCTGTTTGGCCTTCCACAACGTGGGCAGTAGCCATTCCGGGAAGACGCCGTAACCCACGCGCAGGCCGGCCAGCCCGGCCCACTTGCTAAAGGTGCGCAAGACCACCACGTTCTCGCGTTCGAGCGGGGCACGGATGCTGCTCAGGCGCTCCCCCAGGCGCCCGCCATCTTCGGCAAACTCGATGTAGGCCTCATCCAGCACGATCAGCGTGGGCCAGGTAAACAGGCGCGCCAGGGTGCCGGCATCCAGCAGACTGCCATCGGGGTTGTTGGGGCTGGCGAGCAAGACGGCCTTGGGGCGGTAGGTGAACACGGCCTGCTCCATCGCTTCCAGGTCCAGGCTGAAATCGGGGCGGCGCGGGATTTCGATCACCTCGCCGGCATTGAGGCGGGCATCAAAGGCATACATGCCGAAGGTAGGCGGTGCGATGAGAATGCGGTCGCCGGGGCGGAGCAAGATGCGCAGGAGCAAGTCAATCAACTCATCGGCGCCGGCACCGGCCAGGATGTGGGCCATCGGCACGCCCAGAAAATCGGCTAGGGCCGCGCGCAGAGCCCGGCTCTCCGGATCGGGGTAGATGTGCGCCCATTCCAGGTGCGCCAGAGCCTCCAGGGCGCGCGGCGAGGGGCCATACGGGTTCTCGTTGGCGTCCAGTTTAATGATCTCATGCGGGGCACGCCCGTAACGCGCCGAGAGCACCTCGAAAGGTTCAATGGGGGTGTAAGGAGGGAGTTGATCCAGGTGGGGTGCAATTTGCATCATGCCTCCTCCTGAAAGGTGTAGGGCAGGGGAGGGGGCGCTTCCCGCTCCAGGGCGCGCAGCAGGGCCATGTAGCGCGGAGGCTCCTCATCGAAGATGTAGGTGACCGGGGTTACCACCACGCCGCTCCCCCCAACGGCGCGCAACTGGTTTACCGCCTGGAAGATCTCGTCCTTGCGCACCACCACGTGAACGGCATACCAATCGCCGTTGCCACCGGGAGTGATGACGGGGGAAAGGGTGGGGCCCTGCAAACCGCGGATGGTGCAGTGATCGAAAATGCGCTGGGCCACCTCCTGGGGCGATTTACCGCGCATATTGGCGAACACAGAGTAGTTATCGGCGGCGCGCAGGTGGGCTTCGATGAATTCGAGCAGGTGGCGCGCCAGGCTCAGCGCGGCGGGGTTGTGCTTGAGGGTGGCAAAATTGGCAATGAGGACGGCTTGAGAATCGAGAATGCGCCCGCTTTCCAGGGGACGCAAGCGGTTATCGCGCAGGGTTTGCCCGGAAGCCACCAGATCGCTGATCAAATCCGCATAGCCGATGGCAGGGGCGGTCTCCAAGGTGCCCTCGGCGGAGATGAGGGTATGGGGGATGCCGTGGCGGGAGAGGAAATCCCCACTTAGGCGAGGAAACTTGGTAGCCACACGCAGGGGACGGCCCAGGATGGTCGCGTGGCGGCGCAGGTCATCCAACGTCCACACATCCTCCCACGTCTCGGGGATGGCCAGGTAGAGACTGCACCCGCCGAAGCGCAGGGCCTCGTGCAGGATCAGCAGGGGGGTGGGCAGGGGAGTTTTTTCCAGCACCATATCCAGCCCGGTGATGCCGAAATCCACACTGCCATCAGCCACGCTGGCAACGATATCGCCGGGGCGCTGGAAGAGGACTTTGAGATCGGGCAGGCCGGGCAGGAGGGCCTCATACTGACGCGGGTTGGGTTTATAAACCGGCAAGCCGCAGGCTGCCAGGAACGCCAGGGCATCTTCGGCCAGGCGGCCTTTGGAAGGGAGGGAGATACGAAACGACGCCATACGCAACACTCCGCATGGGAATAGAAAACTCCCTCCGCCGATCGGCGGAGGGAGGCTTGTGCGGGAGGGGAATAAGAGGAGCGGACCTCGCTGCCGATCAGGCGGAGGGGAGTGCGTGCAAATGATGATGGAAGCGAACGATCCGCAACTGCATGATTGGCTCAAGTTTACGTAAAGGGCGCAAAATTGTCAAGGTTTCGTGTTAGTTCACATAAAATGTTACCGAAGTATCCTCGTTCCTTCAAAACAAAACGTTACCAATCCTCAAATTTTACCATCCGCCCAAGAGCACTGCCCCCTGCTCAGGCCTCTTCAATCTCGTAATCGTAGGTGATCTCGGCGCTGCCGCGCACCGTGGCCGCAACCGAGCAGTATTTCTCCTCCGAAAGGCGAATGGCCTGCTCCACTGCCTCCGGGGTCAGATCCGGCCCGCGCAAGGCATAATGCACGTGTATCTTGCGGAACGTCCAGGGTGGTTCAACCTCCTGCTCCCCGTGTACGCTGATGCGCAGGCCGCGCAGGTCCAGGCGCTTCTTGCGCAGAATCTCCACCACGTCCACGGCTGTGCAGGCGGCCAATGCCACCAGGAGCAATTCAGAGGGCTTCATACCCACCCCCTCATCCGGCGTCGAAAGCACCACGCTGTGGTGGGTCGAATCCATCCCCACAAACCGCTTGCCGCCAATCCATTCAACCGATGCCGTTGCCATGCAGGCCTCCCAAAATAAGATAGATGAACGGCCCTAGTTTAACCGTAAACCCCCAATTTCAGGAAGCCAATGCACCCCCGTTTTCGTGCACCGTCCCGCGCGGGTGGAGCAGACTCAGCGCCCGTCGCACCATCCCTTCTACCGTAAGGCCCTGCCACTCCGCCCGTGCTGCGTTCCCCGCCTCTTCGGTCACGGCCGCGCGGTCCAGGTCGCGGTAAACCACCTCGGCCCGTTGGCGAATTTCATGCACGGCCTGAGGATGCCCCCTCAGGCTCTCCAACAGCGCCAGGGCGTGCGCGATCTGCCCCTGCCGCGCCCACAGCGCGGCCACGTTGGTCAGAATCTCCAGCAGCAGCGGCCAGGCCTGGCTGTTCAAAGCCACCACCAGACCCTCACCAAAGGCATGGGCCGCCGCCTCCCACTCCCCCAGCCCGGCGTGGACCTTCCCCAAAGAATCCAGCACCGCCGCACTCAGAGCCGCCGCCCCCACCCGCCTGGCCATCTCCAGACTCTCGGTGAGCCAGGCGCGCGCCTGCACAAAATCCCCCTCCTCCAGGGCCACGTTGGCCAGGTTGTTCAACGCGCGAGCGACCTGGCCCTCGTAGCGCAGCGTGCGCCCCAAATCCAGCGCTTGGCGGAAGTACGCCGCCGCCAGCGCATTATCGCCGCGCTGATAGGCCGCCACCCCCAGGTGATTGATGACCTCACACACCGCACGCAGGTTACCCGCGCGACGGAAAAGATGCAGTGCCCGCTCCAAACGCGCCTGGGCTTCCTCCAGCCGCCCCAAGGCGCGCAGCGTGCTGGCCAGGCTATCCAGCGCCAGGGCATGCGCCTGGACTTCATTCTCGGCATCCAGCAGAGCAAGCGCCTGCTCCAGGTAGCCCAGGCTTTCCTCGTAATGTCCCAGGTGGTAGGCAAATTCCCCGCGCCGCACCAATACCTGAGCCAGGAAGCGCCGCGCTTCTGCCTCAACGGCGACCTCCTCTGAAGCCAGCGCCAGCAGGGTCTCATTCAGCCAGTGAGCCGCTTCCAGGAAGCGCCCGCGTGTGCCCAGCAGGGTACTGAGCGTATCCAGCGCTGCGAGCAACCAGTCGTAACGACGCCGTTCCAGCGCCCACGCCCAGGCCTGGCGCAGATTCGGGTAATCCTGCTCCAGCGTTTGCAGAGCCCGGGCTTGCTCGGCCCCATACAGCCGGGCATTGGCTTGTGCTGCCCGCCACAGCATCCACTCAGCATGGCGGTAGCGGGTTTCCTCCTCCAGCTCGGGCAAAGCGTGCAGATGATCTCTGGCATACTGGAGCAAGATCGGGTGAGCCCGGTACCGGCCCTCCGGCTCCAGGCTCAGGTAGGCTTTACCCGCCAGCCCATCCAGAAAGAAGATTGAGGCCCCTGCCACTACCCGCGCCGCATCGGTGGTAAAGCCACCCTGGAACACGCTCAACCGCATCAGCACGCGCTGCTCCTCCGGCGAGAACAGATTCCAGAACGAATCCAACACCCCCCGCAAGCGGTGCTCCCCGCCCGGACTCAGGCTCAGGTCCTCCGACCAGGGGGGGCGCTGGCGGATCAGGCGCAGGGCTTCGGCACAGCCGAGTGAAGCCGCCCACGCCGCCACAATTTGAATGGCCAGCGGCAGCCCTCCGCTCAAATGGCATAGTTCTGCCACCTGCTGGCGCTCATCCCCGCTCAAGGCAAAGGCAGGCTGAAGCTGGCGCACCCGCTGCAAGAACAATTCCACTGCCGGATAGGTTTCCAACCCCTCTGCCACTGCCGAAGGGGGGCAGGCCAGCCCGCGCAGTGGATACAGCCACTCCGCCGGCAGGTGCAGCGTCTCCCGACTGGTGACCAGCAGGTGAACGCGCGGCGCACCATCCAAACACTGCAGCAGGAAGGTGCGCAATTCGGGGTAGTGCTCCGTATCTTCCAATAAAAGCAGCAGGTGACGCGGGCGCAGGTGATCCAGCAGTTGCTCCCAGAGGGAAAGAGCGGGATAATGGAAGGTCAGACCAAGCACCTCACCAAGGCCCAGGGCCACATCTTCGAGTGAGTTGGCCTCCGCCACCGAATAGCGGAAGACCCCATCCGGAAAATCATCCAGGTGCTCCCAGGCCACCTGCATCGCCAGACGGGACTTGCCCACCCCGCCCGGCCCAACCACCACCGCCAGGCGGCGTTGAAACACCATCCGTTCCAACGCCCAAAGCTCCTCTTCGCGCCCCACAATCGGGGACCACAGCAGGGGTTCAGGCAGGTTATGCGGAGGCCGCGGCGGACGCAACTGCGCCGGATCCAGCCCTGCCCAGGCCAAAGGCGCCTGAAACTGCCACCCGGCCAGGGTGGGCAGCAGCACCTGATGCGCAATCAGTCCCTCGATCAGATCTTCCAGCGCGCCGGGCAGACCACTGCTGGCCGCATGCAGCCAGGCCAGGAGATCCGGCGCAGGTTCCATCTGCAACGACTGGCGCACCCACAGGCGCGTGCCGTATTCCGAAAGCGGACCCAAACGGATAACGGAAAAAAGTGAGGCGCGGAAATCGCCCGCCATACCTTGGGTGGTGTAGACCACCCCCAGCGGCCAGGGCGTTTCTTCGCTCAGCAAGGCCCGGATCGCCTGCAGGGAAGCCGCATCTATCCAGGCGGGGTTGTCCACCGTGATCAGCAGGCCGCGCGCGTTTTGGCGCGCCACTTCACGGAAGAGAGCGGCAAAAAACGGCGCCAACCCCTGCGCAGGGCGCACCTCTAGCGGCCAGGTGCGGGCGGCTTCGCTGAGTGCCCCCAGGTGGCGGCGTGAGAGCGCCGGGTTGCCGTTCAGGGCCAGCACGGCCAGCCCGCGCAGATGTGCCAGGCGCCGCACTTCTTCCAGAAAGCGCGTCTGGCCCCCTTGCGGAGGGGCTTCAATGCGCAAAACCCCACGATAATGACTTTCCAGATCGTTGAACCAGGTCCGCAGTGTCCCCAGGGCCGCTTCGCGCTCGATCAGGCGCGGCGGCACCAGCGGCAGGTAGCGCCATTCCAGCGCCGGGCTGTACGGCCCGACCACCTGCCCCTTTCCGCTACGCTTGGCCTGGTAATGACGCCGATCCGCCACCCCCAGCAGAGTCTCGATCTCCGTCCCATCCTGCGGGTAGAGGGCCACCCCCAGGCTTAGGCGCAGGCGCAAGGGAGGCTCGCCCGAGAACTCCTGATTTTGAACGCTGGTGACCAGCTCTTCCCCCAGCGCCACCGCGGCGCGGGCTTCCAGATTGGGCAAGAGGACTAGAAACTCATCCCCGCCGTAACGCACGACCAGGCCGCGATCGCCCAGAAAAGCGCGCAGGTGCGCCGCCAGCGTCGCCAGGATGGCATCGCCGCGAGCGTGGCCAAACGCATCGTTGATGGACTTAAAATCGTCCAGATCCAGAAAAAACAGCGCCCAAGGCCGCTCAGGGGGCTGGGCCCGGGCCAGCACGGCCTGCACCAACGGCATCAATGCGGCGCGCGAATAAACGCCGGTCAGGGTATCTAGGGGTAAGTCCACATTCCACCTGCACTTTCTATCTCTCCCCGTTTAAAAACGGTGCCTGTATGGACGCCCTGAGGAACGTTCGGGAACGCTTCCATCTCCCGGCGCCGGTGAAGGGTAAAGAATAAGCGCCATATACAACCGCCCAACGTTCTCTAAAACGCATAAACCCTCTTGAAAGGGGCGGGATGCGTGCGGGAATGACGAGGGTTGTTGAGTTAAGCGCTACACTCCCCCTGACGGTCATCAGGGGCTACCGCGCCAGCGTTATCGCCATCTGGTAGTATTCCATGGGCAGTTCGCGCTTGCGGCTGGCAACATCGGCCAGGTCAACCGCGACCACCTCGCGGCCGCTCAGCCCCACCATCACGCCGCGCCGTCCTTCGCGTAGGAGTTCCACTGCCCTGGTGCCCAGGCGCGAGGCCAGCAAACGGTCAAAAGCGCTGGGCTTGCCGCCACGCTGAATGTGGCCCAGAATGGTCACCCGCATGGTGAATCCCACTTCCATCTCATCAATCTGGCTGGCCAGTTGCGCGACCGATGGGCGCGCTCCTTCTGCCGCCACAATGATGGCGTGGGTCTTCCCACGGCGGTACGCATCTTGAATGGCCTGAGCCACCGCCTCCACCGAGGTTTCAATCTCCGGGATGAGCACCAGTTCGGCCCCACTGATGATGCCGGCTTGCAGGGCCAGGTAGCCCGACTCGTGCCCCATGGTCTCGACCAGGAAGGCGCGGTTGTGCGAGGAAGCCGTATCGCGCAGTTTGTCAATGGCATCCACGATGGTGTTGAGGGCCGTATCCACACCGATGCAGATATCGGTGCCGTAGATGTCGTTATCAATGCTGGCGGGGACGCCCACCACCGGCACGCCGCGCTGATGCAGGGCCAGCGCCCCACGCTGACTGCCCCCACCGCCGATGACAACCAGCGCATCCACCCCGGCAGCGTTGAGCTGACGCAGTGCCTCCTGCTGGGCAAACGGTTCCAGGAAGGTCTTACTGCGCGCGGTTTGGAGGATGGTGCCGCCGCGCTGGAGAATGCCGCCCACGTCGCGCGCGCCCAGCGGCGTGAAGTTGCCCCGGATCAGCCCATCAAAGCCCCCCACCACGCCCAGGACCTTCATTTCGTAATTCAGCGCCGTGCGCACCACGGCCCGAATACACGGGTTCATGCCCGGGGCATCGCCCCCGGCGGTCATCACGGCCAGCGTGCGAATTTTCGGCGTTGCATCCATGCCGTTCTCCCTCTGCATAATTGCCTGATCAACGTGCTGTGCGTTGCCCTGGATTGTACCCGACTCTCCGCCGGCGTGGAAGGGGCACGGGTGGCGGATTTAATCCCCGGGGGCGGGTATGACCCAACCCGTGGCATGGGGGATGACGCTACACACCCACATAAGGGTGGGGCAGTAAATCTGCCAGGCACACCACCCAGTGCTCGCCCAATATGACCTCGGTGTGGGCCAGGTTGCTCTCGTCAACCTGAGCCATGAATTCGCGGCAACGGCCGCACGGCGGGAGCACGCGTCCCCCTTCGCCCACCGCCACGATTTTCGCAATCGCCGTTTCGCCCGCGGTGACCATCGCCGCAATGGCGGCGTGCTCGGCACAAAAACCGATCCCACTGCTCACGTCTATGCACACCCCATAATACAGGTGTCCTCCGGCGCTGAGCAGGGCACAGGCCACCGAGCCGGCGGAGTGACCAAAACCCAGGGCTCGCGGGTAGCACAGGCGCTGCGCCGCCGCGATCATCTCTGCCGGGGTGAGATCGGGCGTGCTCATTGCACCCGGATGGTTTCCATGAAGATGTTGGTCTGCCCCACCAGGCGCACCAGGCTCTGGATCAGTTCCGGGGTGATGCCGGTGCTCTCGTTGGGAAATTCCAGCAGGTAGCGCGCGCCCCCCTCGAAGACCCAAAAGGCAAAGCGATCCCGCCCGGGCGAGGAGCGCAGCAGGTAGTAGGCGTGCCGGATGCGGCGCACATCGCGCACCTTATCACCGCTGGAGCGGAAGACCAGCGTGATCATGCGCAGATCCACCGGCAGGGTGGTGCCATCGGCGGCCAGCGGCGCTGGCGGCAGCAGGTAATCCACCTCGCCCATCCAGGGCGGCGGGGGCGGCTCAAAGGGGCCTGACGGCTCGGCAGCGGGGCGCGCGGTCCCGTTAGTGCCGGGCGCGGACAGGAGCAAATCGTCCACCGCATCCTCCGGTGCATGGCCCGCCCGCACCTCCAGCAGGGCCTTGGGCAGGGCGTCGTCGGCAAAGAGGGACTCCACCTCGCTCTCCGCCTCCTCCACCGGCGGGAGCAGATGCCAGTCATCCGGCTCCGGCGGCGGAGGTGGGATGGTGTAGGGCGCCCGCTCCTCACGCAGGGTGGGCGGCGGCACAGGGGACAACCCCTCTTCGTCCTCCACCGCCACAGCCGCGCCGAACGGCGATTCGGGCAACGGCGAAGCGGGCGGCGAGGCTTCCGCCGCTTCGGGCGAGAGCACCTCCAACGTATCCACCAACACGGCCGGCTCGTCCTTGCTCAGGTCCAGCGTTCCGCTGACCAGCACCACCTGATCGCGCGCCAGCAGACCGCGGTACTGCTCCCAGGCTTTTGGGAAAAGCACCAGTTCCAGGGTGCCCTGCAGGTCCTCCAGGGTGACAAACCCCATTGCCTTGCCGCTCTTGGTCTGGTAAGTGCGCCACTGGCTGATCAGACCGGCCACGCGCACCTTCTGGTGGTGAGCGCCGTTGGGCAAATCGGCCGAAAAGTGGGTCACCTCACGGCGCAAGCGCCCCAGGTAGGGCATCAGCGGATGCGAAGAAACATACAGCCCCAGCAGTTCACGCTCCCATTCGAGGTACTCGCGCGGGTTGACGTGGGGCAGTGCCGGCAGGGTGATGGGCTCTTCCACCCCGGCAACCGCGCCGAAGAACGAGAGTTGCCCGCTGGCCAGGGCGCGGAAGTGGCTGTGGCTGAGCGCCACCAGGCGATCCAACACCTCCAGAATGGCCTTGCGCGGGCCCAGGGCATCCAGTGCCCCCACCCGCACCAGGCATTCGAGGGCACGCCGCCCCACCTGGTGCAGATCTACACGGCGGGCAAAATCGTTCAAATCACGGAACGGGCCACCCTCACGCCGCGCCGCCAGGATCAATTCCACCGGCCCCTGGCCCACGTTCTTGACCGCACCCAATCCGAAGCGGATGGCCGCCCGACCGTCCGGGCGATCCTCAATGGAAAAATCGTACTCGCTGAAGTTAATATCCGGGGGGAGCACCTCAATGCCCATGCTGCGGCAATCGGCCACGTAGAACGCCACCTTGTCGCTGTCGTTCATCGAGGCCGAGAGCAGGGCCGTCATGTACTCCACCGGGTAATGGGCTTTCAGGTAAGCCGTTTGCACGGCAATGATGCCGTAATCGGCAGCGTGGGCCTTGTTGAAGCCGTAGCGGGCAAACTCTTCCCAATCTGCGAAGATGGCTTGGGCTGTGGCCTCTTCCATGCCCCGCGCCACCGCACCTTTGATGAATTTATCGCGGTGCTTCTCCAGTTTGTCCTTCTGCTTCTTGGCAATGGCCTTGCGCAGGTCATCCGCTTCTGAGAGCGAGTACCCCGCCAGTTCCACCGCCGCGCGCATGATCTGCTCCTGGTAGATGGGGATGCCGTAGGTCTCCTCAAAGATCGGCTGCATGGCCGGGTGGCGGTAGGTCACCGGCTCCTCGCCGTGCATGCGGCGGATGTAGGAGGGGATGAATTCCAGCGGGCCGGGGCGGTAGAGCGCCACCATGGCAATGACATTGGCCAGCGTCCGGGGACGCATTTGCATCAGGTAGCGCGTCATCCCCGCACCTTCTAACTGGAAGACGCCCGCGGTGTGCCCCTCGCTGAGGAATTCGTAGGTGCGGGGGTCATCCGTGGGAATGTTGCTCAGGTCGAGGTGCACGCCGTGGCGCTGTTCGATCAGGCGGCAAGCGCGCTGCATGATCGTCAGCGTCGCCAACCCCAGAAAGTCCACTTTGAGCAGGCCCAGCGATTCGAGAATGGACATTTCGAACTGGGTGACCGTCTTGATTGGGCTGTCTTCATCCCCGCCGGTGGGACGGTGCAGGGGCACGTACTCGATGGCCGGGCGGTCGGTGATGATCACCCCCGCCGCGTGGGTACCCGCGTTGCGGATGGAGCCCTCCATCTGCGCCGCGGTGTCAATCAACTCTTTGAGGTAAGGCGCTTCCTCGTAGAGCGCCTTTAGTTCGGGCACCTGCTCCAGTGCCTCCAGGATCGAGACCGGCTTGCCCGGCGTGTTGGGGATCAACTTGCTGACCCGATCCACCTCGCTGAGGGGAATGTCCATCACCCGCCCCACATCGCGGATGGCCGCGCGCGCCCCCAGGGTGCCAAAGGTGATGATCTGGGCCACCCGGTCATCGCCGTAACGGCGGGCGCAGTAGGCCAGCATCTCGTTGCGGCGGTCATCCTGGAAATCAAGGTCGATATCCGGCATGGAGATGCGCCCGGGGTTGAGGAAGCGTTCGAAGATCAGGCCGTGCTCCAACGGCTCCACATTGGTAATATCCAGCACGTAGGCCACCATCGAACCCGCGGCAGACCCGCGCGCGTTGTACCAAATGCCCTGACTGCGCGCATAGCGGCACAGGTCCCATACAATGAGGAAGTAGGCATCGAAGCCCATCTCGTGGATGACTTTGAGTTCATACTCCAGGCGCTGACGCACCTCCGGGGCATTGGCCCGCGCGCCGTAGCGCCGCTGTAACCCCTCTTCGCACAGATTGCGCAGGTAGGTCTGAGTATCGTACCCCCCCGGCACCTCAAATACCGGCAGGTGGTAGCCCTTGGGCGAGAGGTCCACGTTGGCGCGCTCGGCCACCCACAGCGTGTTTTCCAGGGCCTCCGGCACCTCGGCAAAAAGGCGCGCCATCTCGTCGGGTGGGCGCAGGTAGTAGGTGGGGTCGGTCATGCGGAAGCGATTGGGGTCGCTGAGCAGCGCCCCGGTCTGGATCGCCAGCAGAATATCCTGCAGGCGGGCATCTTCGGGGTTGATGTAGTGCACGTCGTTGGTGGCAATGAGATGCGCCCGGTAGCGCTGGCGCAGCTCGAGCAGTGCGCGGTTGACCTCGTGGAGTTCGGGAATGTTGTGGTGCTGCAACTCAATGAAAAAGCGCTCACGCCCAAAGACCTCAAAGTACCAGTCCAGGCAGCGCTGGGCGGCTTCGTGTCCTTGCCTCATCAGGGCCTGGGGCACCTCGGCGGCCAGACAGCCCGAAGTGGCGATCAGGCCCTCGGCGTGGGCGGCCAGAAACTCCCGGTCAATGCGCGGGTACTGGTAAAACCCCTCCAGTTGCGCCGCCGAGGCAATGCGCAGCAGGTTACGGTAGCCCGTCTCGTTCTCGGCGAGCAGGAGCAGGTGGTAGGCGGAACGATCTATTTTGGGATCGCGGTCCTGCATGCGGCGCGGTGCAAGGTAGGCCTCCATCCCGATGATCGGCTTCACCCCTGCCGCCTGCGCCGCATTGAAGAACTCAATCACCCCGTACATGGCGCCGTGGTCGGTAATCGCCACGGCGGGCATTCCCAACGCCTTCACGCGCTGAACGAGTTTTTTAACATCGCTGAAGCCGTCCAGCAGCGAGTATTGCGTGTGGACATGCAGATGGACAAAAGACATGCCGAACCCCTAAACCTCATGCGCTCGGGATGAATCACGGGGACGCTAAGATTATAGCATGGGGGGACCAAGCCCCACCGGCGGGGGGCTTAAAAAATGGGGGTTTTTAAGAGAAGCGTCGGCTACGGGTATATCTCCTCACATGAGTCGAAACTATCGGCCCCACCCCTACCGTAGCAGATATCATACCCGGGTCCGCCGATCAGCACGTCACTACCCGGGCCGCCGTCAAGCACATCATCTCCGGGGCCACCGATCAGCACGTCATTACCCTGGTTCCCATAAAGGGCATCATTCCCGCCCCCGCCCAAAATACAATCTCCGCCCTGGTTCCCGTTAATCACGTCATTGCCCGGACTGCCCAAAATCAAATCGTTGTTTTTGGTGCCATTGAAGGCGCCGCTGCCCACTATCAGGTTGCTCAGGCTGAGCGCGGCGCAGGCTTCCGGCTTGAGCGCATCGGCCGTGACGGCAAAGCGGCTCTCTCCCAGCCAGGTCGGCGGGACCACGTTAGCGGCGCTGGCCGCCACGCCCACGCTCAACAGCAAAAGCAGCACCAAACCCGGCAGCACCATCCAACCGCGCCTGCGCATGTCCACCTCCTTCACGCCAGATCGAGCAGAATCGGCGCCAGCAGGGACTGGCGACGCGCCATGAAGAGCGGCACATCTTCCGCCGCCAGGGGCGGGCTGATCAGGTAGCCCTGAGCCTGGTCGCAGGCCTGGGCGCGGAAGAGGCGCAATTGCTGCAAGGTCTCCACCCCCACAGCCGCCACACGCGCCTGCGCCTGGTGGGCGGCGGCAATCCAGCGCCCCACCGCCTCCGCCGCCTCGGCGGTTGCCGCCAGGCGCTGCAGGGTGGCATAGCCCAGTTTGACCACATCCACTGCCGGCACACTGCGCCAGGCCCCCCAATCCGCTTCATTGATGGTATTGAGGGCCAGGGCAAAACCGGCCTCGCGCAAGGCCTGCAGGGTCTGCGCCACTCCCGGGTCCCCTAGCGGCGCGTCCTGAGGAATTTCCAGCATGATCTGCGCCGGTGCCACCCCCATCTCCGCCAGAATGCGCCGGGCCTGCGCCACCAGGTCCGGAGATTGCAGGCTGGCGCGGGAAAGGTTGATCGCTACGCGGTAGCGCAGCGCCGGCAGCGCTTCGGCCTCCGCCGGTACGCTTTCGCCATGGGCGGGTTGGGTATTCAGCCAAGTGCGCAGGTGTGCCGCTACCTGACGTAACACCCAGGCATCCACCACTGCGGCCAGGCCAGCGGCTTCTACCTGCGGCCAGAACGCCGCCGGGGTCAGCAGGCCCTGGGTGGGGTGCCGCCAACGCAGCAGGGCTTCCAGGTGGGTGAGGCGCCCATCTTCCAACGAGACACCGGGCTGGTAGTAGAGCACGAACTCCCCCGCCTCCAGCGCGCGCTGCAAGGCCATCGCATCCGGTGCGCCCCATGTCTCCCGGTAGAGGTACAGCGTATCCCCATCGCGCAGGTAGTACTCCACCTGGGGCGGCTGGGCGTAGAGGAACAGCGGCAAGCCGCTCTTCTCGGCCAGGCGCAGCAGATCCGCGTGGCGCTTGAGCATCACCGTGCGTCCTGCGGAGGTGAGCGGGCGATCAATTTCGACCACCTGGCCCCCGGCGCGCAGACGCGCGGCCAGTGCCGGCGCCTGGCGGGTCGTCCAGGCTTCCACCCCGGCCAGGAGCAGCAGGCCCAGCGCGGTCATCCCCAGCCCCAGGCCGGCCATCCAGCGCGCCAGCCCAACCGGCAGCGCCAGCCCGAAGATGGACAGGGTATTGGGCCGGCTGACCGAGCGCGTGAGCGTGCCCTCCGCCAGCGGGGCCAGTGGATCGCCTGACTGGCCACCCTCGCGCAGCAGGTACACCTGCTGTTTCTCCACCGCAAACTTCAGCGCCGGTGCAAAGGTCGCCTCCAGGGGCTGACCGGCCAGCGCTCCCATCACCTGCACGTTCGGCGTGACCGAAAGGGTGTACTGGTGGGGCTGCACCCCGGTAAGGGCCTCGGTCTGGCGTAGAAGTTGCTCGAGCAGGCAGAGGTTGAGATCGGCCTGCGTTGAAAAGGCCGTGCCGCTGAAATAGCCCGTCTCTTGCAGGGGGAAGGTGCGCCGCCAGCCATTCGGGGCGGCAATCTCGGCCTGCAGGCGGTACGTCCCACCCCCCTCAAACGGCGCACGGCTCTCCAGGCGGTAATCAAAGGTCAGCGCGACCGTGCAGGCCAGATGGGGGAAGAGCGCTCCACCGCTGGGCACGTGATCGGCATCATACACCCCGCTGACGCGCAGGGGGGCCGTATACGCAAAGGCGCCCCGCTGGGTGTAGGGCAACGCCTCAGGCACCTGCAGCCTGAGCGGGCGGGTGAAGGCAAACAGCCCCAGCACCAGGGAGAGGAAGCCCAGGATGTAAAGGGCCAGCAGGGTGCCCTCGGCGTGATCGGCCAGCCCACCGCTCAGGTGGGTGAGGGCACGGCGGGCCTGCTGGCGCAGGCGCGCACGGGGAGAAGGGGTCTCAGGGGTCATCAGCGTCACTCCAGCCAGGAAGATGAACAGGCCCATCAGGGTTGCCAGGGCGCCGGGCGTGCGCAGAGCGAGGATGGCCGTGCCACCGCCCGGCAGGTGCAGCCAAAACTTGCCCAGGATTTCCGCCGCAGTGGGGGTGTAGCCATCCACCCAGGTGTTGTGATCGCCTTGGAGGAGAAAGCGTTCTCCCACGCGGTCAATGATGCGGTGAAAGACCACGCCCACTTCAGGGTGGCGGTAGGCCACCAGATCGCCGACCTGGTAAAAAGGAGCCGGGCGCACCAGCACCAGATCACCGCGCGCAAAGCGCGGCAGCATGCTGTTGCCGTTGAGGATCAGGTAATCCACACTGCCGCCGAAGGCACGCGGAGCCAGCAAGGCCCACAACACCACCAGCCCTGCCAGGGCCGCCGCCAGCCGCACCCGTGAACCGCGCCACCACCACCGCACCGGGGCACCTCCCGATATGGAACGCAGGGCGCGCCCACATACCGGCCCGCGCGCCCTGCGCCCAATTTTACCCGATTTGGTGATTACTGCGCCGCCACCACGCGCAGGTACGCGGCATCATAAGCACTCACCGCACCCCCTACGTTGCAAGAGTACGTGCTGAGGCTCAGCGTGCAGGAGTACCAGTCCCCGCCGTTCACCAGCTGGATTTTGACCGTTTGGGGAGTATTCGCACCGCTCAGGGTAAATTCCACGGCACTGATCACACTGGGATTAGTGGTGTCCAGAACGTAGTGCACATTGCTGACGGTGTAACCGCTGATGGTGTTACTGCCATCGCCGGCGGAGGAAGCGGGCACCGTGTTGGCCGCCGCGTAGGCAAAGGTCACCGCCGCCAGCACCAAAGCGATTAATAACGGATAGAATAAGCGCATACGCGTTTTCATGAGAGTTACTCCTTTCGGTATCGGGGAATTAATGGGGGATTAACCATGATTCTAAGCACCTAATTATTAATTTCAATAATAGGGAGTGTAATTGTAAGGGAATTGTAAAGCCTGCCGGTGCCACCTATCTCCCCGGCACCGCACCCAGCCCGGCATTCGGCTTCGGCGCGTTTCCGGGTGAGATGCTCACCCCGCCCCGGCCCACCGGTGCCGACAAAGCGTTGAGGCCTAGATGATCGCCTTTTGGGTTAACAAAGCGGCCTGTTCAAGCCCCATGCCGGATTTGCCAGCCGAGGGCCTTCAACCAGTCCGGGGCGGTGGATTCGATCTCAGAACGGGCAAGTACGCCACCGGCCACCCCGACTTTCAGAGATCCAGCGTCGGGTTTTCCCGGTCCAGTTCCCAGCGGATCGGATTATCGGATATGTACTGCCGGATGCGGTTCAACGCTTCATCGTTGCGGATGATGTGTTCGTAGTAATTGCGTTGCCAGACCGCAACGTTGGCGGTTTGGCGGCATTGATTAATCCGTCGCGCCGAAAACGTTTTGAATTGACGAATGATTTCGGGCAATGCGTGTCGTTTCGGTTTCGCCGTGGTCGTGGTGGTAGGGGCGGGTTCGTGGTGGTAGGGGCGGGGTCCATGGCGGTAGGGGCGGGGTTCGTGGTGGTAGGGGCGGGGTTCGTGGTGGTAGGGGCGGGGTCCGTGGTGGTAGGGGCGGGTTCAGAACCCGCCCCTACAGTCACGTCGTCCGGGGCATCGGTGATGATCACAATGCCGTGCACGTGGTTTGGCATGACGACAAACGCATCCAATACGATTCCCGCCACATGATTGACCAAATCATGCCATGTGAATTCGACGATCCGGCCGTATTCATTCAACTGCATTTGCCCCTCCACGACCTCACCGAACAAACACGCCCGGTCCTGGGTGACGATGGTGACGAAGTACGCCCCGGCCCGGGTGTAATCGTACCCCTTCAGGCGGATGGAGCGGCGGTGATGGCAGCCCGGCGGGGTCTGGCCGGGGCCCAGTGGCCGCCGTTCGGGGCCCAGTGGCTGGCGTTTGGGGCGCAGCGGCCGCCGTTTTGGGCGCAGCGGCGCTGCGCCCGTACAAGAATCGCTCATAGGCCTCTCCCCTTCAAAAATCGTTCCGCATCCTGCACGCGGATCTTGCCGCCCCCCAAAGGTGCTTTTCAAAACTGGGGGTTGCGCCATTGGTGGTTTTCTCTGCCATGCCTTTCCCTGCCCTGGATCAAAAATCTACCATCCACCGAATGCGGTCGGCTTGCACAGGCGGTTAAAATTTGTTACGATTGTTCCAACGCCTATACCCCCAGATTGCGCCGTCATCACCGTCGCGCCGCGAGCCACCGCCATGCCCATGGACTTCGCAGTTAAGTATAACAAATCCCACCAGCCTGCCTGCAACCGGAAGGCCGCGCCCGTGAGCGCGGTGTTTCCTCTATCCCCCTATCCCATTCGCCGCGGAGGTTTGTGATATGACCCTCGACCTGAACCTGATTCGTGCGCGTTTTCCCGCCCTGCGCCGCCCGGTGATCTACTTTGATAACCCCGGCGGAACGCAGATCGCCCAGCCCGCTTTGGAGCGCATGATGAACTACCTCACCCTGCACAACGCCAACCACGGCGGCGCCTTTGCCAGCAGCCGCGAGTCGGATGCTGTGCTGGAAACCGCCCACCAGGCCGTGGCCGATTGGCTCAACGCCGCCCGCGCCGAGGAGATCGTCTTCGGCGCCAACATGACCACCCTCACCCTGCACATCAGCCGCTCCATCGCCCGCACCTGGCAGCCCGGAGAGACCATCGTGGTCACCCGCCTGGATCACGATGCCAACATCTCGCCCTGGCTGCTAGCGGCCCAGGACCGCGGCTGCCGCGTGCGCTGGGTGGATTTTCACCCCGAAGACGGCACGCTCGATCTGGACGACCTGGCCCGCGCGCTCGAAGAAAAGCCGCGCCTGGTGGCGGTGGGCTACGCCTCCAACGCCCTGGGGACGATCAACCCGGTCCGGCAGATCACCGAGATGGCCCACGCCGTGGGGGCCTGGGTGTACGTGGATGCCGTCCAGTACGCCGCCCACGGCCCCATAGATGTGCAAGCGCTGGGCTGCGATTTCCTGGTCTGCTCGGCCTACAAGTTCTTCGGCCCGCACGTGGGCGTGCTCTACGGGCGCTACGAGCACCTTGAGGCGCTCACCGCCTACAAAGTGCGCCCGGCACCGGGCACGCCCCCCGGCAAGTTCGAGACCGGCACCCAGAATCACGAGGGCATTGCCGGTGTGCTGGGCGCGCTGGAATACCTGGAGTGGGTCGGGCGCACCTTCGGCGCCGCCATTGACGGTGCGGAGGTGATGGCCTACACCGGACGGCGGCGGGTCTTCAAGCAGGCCATGCTGGCCATCCGCACCTACGAGGCCGAACTCAGCCGTGCCCTGCTGGAAGTGCTGGAAGCCACCCCCGGCGTCACCCTCTACGGCCTGCGCGACCGCGCCCGCCTGGATGAACGCGTCCCCACCGTCAGTTTCACCCTGGAGGGGTGGCACCCGCGCGCGGTGGCGGCGGCACTGGACCGCGCCGGCATCTACGTCTGGGACGGCAACTTCTACGCCCTGGCGGTGACCGAGCGCTTGGGCCTGGAAGAGCGCGGCGGGCTGGTGCGCGTGGGCCCGGTGCACTACAACACGCTCGAAGAAATCCAGCGCCTGGGCGAGGCCCTGCGCCACCTACAGCGCGAAGCCGCCTGAAGCCCCGGGGCGGGCTAACCCGCCCCGGCAGCAGTTGGGCTCGGCGTTTCGGCGGGCGTGGGGGATAGCGTGACCGTGGGAGTCAGCGTGGGGGTGGGGGTCACCGTGGCCGTGGGGGTGGGGGTCGGGGTGGGCGTGGGCACCTGAATATTCAGGTGGATGCGTTTTTCGGCGTAGGTATCTCGCTGGCTCTCCACATATAGGCGCAGCGTCACCCGCCCGGGCGGCACCTCACGCAGGTCCCAGGTCGTCAGCAGGCGCGGCTGGTTCTCACTGGTGTTGCCCGTTGCCAGCGTCGTCCACTCGCCGGGGTCATCCCCCAGCCCGTATTCCAGGCGAAACTCGCGGAACGGCTCCGGCACGGTCACCAGGGCGTAGATTTCCAGCGGGCTGGTGGTGATGGTTTGCCCCTCGCTCAGGTTCGAGAAAAGCAGCAGAGGGCGCGGGTCACCCGGCCGGCACTCCCGCTCGGGCACGAAGACGATGGGATCCTTGAACCCGTACTGCTCCGCCCAGCGCCGCCCTTCTTCGGTCTCGCGAATCCACTTGATGGCGAAGGGGTCGGTGACGTTGAGTGCCAGCACCTCTTTGATAGAATCGGCGCAGGCCGAGGTTGCCCGCAGGCCGGTCCAGGTGTCGATCACCACCTTCTTCCACAGATCGTCCTCTTTGGGCAGTGGCAGCTGATCGTAGGCAAAGTACTCCAGGCGTTGGGAGGGGCACCACTCCGAGGGTTCAGCCCCCGAAACCTCGCAGATGATCTTCTCCACCACACCCGCCGGGCGGATGAAGGGGGTAGGCCGCCCATCGGTGAGTTTCTGGATGGCCGCCTGCATGAATTCGGCCCAGATGGGCGCCGCGCCGGTCAGGCCGGTGGTATTCTGCATGGGGGTGTAATCGGCGTTGCCCACCCACACCCCCACTGCCAGGTCGGGGGTGTAGCCCAGCGTCCAGTTATCGCGGAAGTCGTTGGTCGTGCCGGTCTTGGCGGCCACCGGGAAGGGCAGATTGAGCACCGAGTTGGTGCCAAACATCGGCGCGCGGGCCTGATTGTCGGAAAGGATCGAGGAAATCAGGAAGGCGTGCTCCGGGCGCACCACCTGGTCACCGGCCGGAGGCTGGTACTCATAGACCAGATTGCCCTTGTAATCCACAATTTTGGTGATCGCTACCGGGGGCACGCGCCGCCCGCCGTTGGCAAAGACGGCGTAGGCAGCGGTCAATTCCAGCAGGCTGACATCTCCCCCGCCCAAAGTCAGCGAAAGACCATAATCGGGGCGGGTTAGCGTGGTAATGCCCAGGCGCTTGGCAAAGTTGATCAGCCCGTCCGGCTGGGGGGTGTTGGGGTCATCGTAGATGCCCACGAACTGCAGGGCCTTCACCGCGGGCACGTTGTAGGAATTGGCCAGCGCCACGCGCACGGTCACCGGGCCGTGGAAGCGCCCGTCGTAGTTGACCGGACGGTACGGCTCACGCGGGTCGTTGGGGTTGCCGGAGGGCGGAAACTCGCTCGGCACGTCCCAGATCAGCGTGGCCGGGGTCCAGCCTTTCTCAAAAGCGGCCACGTACGTCAGCGGCTTGATGGCCGAGCCGGGCTGGCGCGGCGCCAGCGTCATGTTGACCTGGCCGGAAATGGCCTCGTTGTAGAAATCGGCGGAGCCTACCATGGCCAGGATCTCCCCCGTGGTGGGGCGGATGGCCACCAGCGCCCCGTTGGTCACGTGGCGGTCGGCCAGTTGGGCGATCTGGCGCTTGACCATCTCCTCGGCCTGCTGTTGCAGGTCCGGATCGAGCGTGGTGTAGACGGTGAAGCCCGAGCGGTAAATGGCATCCGCGCCGTACTGCGCCTCCAGCAGTGAGCGCACATACACCACCCAGTGGGGAAAACGCATCACGTTGGTGGGCGCCTGGAACTGGTAGTTTTCCATCTCGCGCGCCGCTAGCGCCACGTCCTCCTGGGTCACGCATACCGGCTGCAGGCTGGTGCTGACCTCAATGCAGCCCTTCTCCTGGCTCATCTCGTACATCAGGCGCAGGACCTGGCGAAAGCGGTTGAGCGTGACCTCGCGGTTGGTCTCAATATCGTACACCGCGGGCGATTGGGGCAACCCGGCCAGGAAAGCCGCCTGCGCCAGGGTCAGTTTTTCGGCGCTGGTGTGAAAGTACGTCTCTGCCGCCGCCTCAATCCCGTAAGCCAGTTTGCCGTAGTAAATCTCGTTCAGATAGAGTTCCAGAATCTCCTCTTTGGAGTATTTACGGGTGATCTCGGCGGCCAATACGATCTCGCGGGCTTTGCGTTCCACACTGCGCTCGGCGCGTTCATCCGGGGAGAGCAGCAGCGCCCGCGCCAGTTGCTGGGTAATGGTCGAGGCACCCGAAACCACCTCGCCGCTGGTGTAGTTCTGCCACAGAGCCCGTGCAATGGCCCAGGGGTCAAAGCCGGGGTGGTTGTAAAATTCCTTATCTTCGGTGGCCAGCGTGGCGGCGATGAGGTAAGGCGAAATTTTCTCCAGCGGCACGTAGGTGCGCCGCCCGGCGCGCGGGTCAATGATCTCGTAGATCAGGTTGCCGTTACGGTCGAGGATGCGCGTGGTCTCGAACTGCGAGGCGCGCGCCTGCAGGTTGTCCACGCTGGGCAGGTTGGCGGCAATCGAGAAGTAGCGGTAGACCAGGAACGAGCCGATGGCAATCAGCACCACCACCCCGGCAAAAACCAGGGCAATGGCAAGGCGCAGCAGGCAGCCCAGGGCGCGCTTCCTGCCATTGGTCGCGGGCGGCGGGGGTTGGGTGGGCACGCGGGTCTGCGCCGAACGCGGGGGCGGCGGCGCCGGACGGGAGGGGGTGGCCGAGGCCGCCGGGCGTGCCGGGGGCGGCCCGCCGCTGGGGCGCACCGGCGCACCGCTACCGGCGGCGGGAGGACGCGACGGGGGGGTTGGCCGGCTGACGCGGGTCAGGTTGGGATCGGGCACAATCGTCACCCGCTGTGGGGCGCGCGGCGGTGGTGGGGGAGGCGGCAAAGTAGCCTGCTCATCGGTGGCCGGCGGGGAAGGAGGCAGGACACCCTGCGCGTCGGGGGTTGGTGGGGTCGGAGTCTGCGGTGGGAACAGGTCCTCACCAAACCACCCGCCGGTGCGCTCCGGCAGTCCGGTGGGGTGATGCCGCAGGGCCTGGGTCTCGGTGGGAGTTGGCGGCGGTGGGGGCGGTGGGGACGCAGGAGCCGCTTCGTCGGCTTCGGCGCCAGGCGGCGCAGGGGTTGGCGGGGTAGAGGGTGCTTCCGTGGCCGGGGGCGCCTCCGGTGCGGGTTGCTCCGCAGCCAGCGGGGGGGCCGGCGCCGTTGTCGGCGGGGGCGGTGTTTCCACCGGCGGATTTTCTGAGGATGGCGCGGGGGCCGGGGGTGGCACCGCCGCGGGCGACTCCTCCTGAGCCGCAGCGGTCAATCGGCGTAAACGCTCGCCGGGACGGGTGGGTTGCGTATCCTCCAGGTTGCGCGTTTCGTTCTCGCTCATAGGTCTCACCTTTCGGCGCGCCGCCGGGCAAGGGCGACCGACCCGCGCGGCGCGGAGTGTCTCCATTCTAACACAAGAGGAAGGGGGAGGATTAGATCAGCAGGTACCAGGCCAGGCCGCCCAGGACCAGGTTGACGCCCATGTGCGCCCAAGCCGCCGCTTCCCACGATCCCCGGCGCAGCGCCAGCCCGCCCAGCGCCAGCCCGAGGACAAACGCCGGCAGGAGCAACAGGGGCCGCCCCTGCCCGAGGGCAAACAGCGCCGCCGAGAGCATCACGGCGCGCGGACGGCCCCACCGCATAGCAGCCGCATCGAGCAGCGTGGCGCGGAAAAAGCGCTCTTCCACCCACGGTGCAAGAAGCAAGCCAGTTGCCAGCCACAGACCCAGCGCCAGCGGGGGCAGGCCCGGAATGCGCTCCGCCGTGCCGGGCCAGCGACTCTCGAACCCGGCCAGGAGCAGGGCATACCCCAGCCCGGCCAGCCCCCCCAGCCCCAGCCCCAGCAAAAAGGCCGCGCCCTGCCGGCGCAACGAAGCCCATCCACGCGCCAGCAGTACGCTCGGGGGCGGCCACGGCACGGCCAGCGCCAGCGCCAGCATCTGCCACAGATACAGCCAGGGCTGTCCCAGCACCAGCACCTGAGCCGTCCAGGGCAGGGTTTGCGCAGCCGGAGGTGTGCTGATCCCCAGCACGCCCAAGTACAGCCCCCAGGGCAGCAGGTAAGCCAGGCCGAATACCCCCGCCACCGCCCAGCGCGGCCGGCGCTGCAGCCAGCGCAGCACCCGGCGCAACCCGCCCAGCGCCAGGCTCAAAAGCCCCACCAGCAGGGCCAGCAGAATCAGCAGGGGGCGCAGTTCGGCAGAGGTGGGCACGGGCGGTATCGGCAGGCGGGGGCGGTTCCTGCGCGCGGGTCGGGGAAACCCGGGCCGGAGGAACCGCCCCTGGGGGATCCGGTGAGGTTATCCGCAGCCGCCCATGTCCGGCGGGGTCAGGCAGGGCGTAGGCGTGCGGGTAGCGGTCGGACGCACCGTGTTCGTCGGCGAAGGGGTGCGCGTGGGCGTCCGGGTAATGGTGGGCGTGGGAGTAATGGTACGCGTGGGGGTAACGGTGCGCGTGGCAGTGGGCGGTGCCGGCGTGTAGGTGCGCGTCGGCGTGCGGGTAATGGTGGGCGTGCGGGTAATGGTGCGGGTGAAGGTTGGGGTGGGGGTCGGCGCCTGCAGGACCAGCGTGGTCACAATCAGGCTGGATTTCTGGCGGGTGTCGTTGTTGCGCGCCAGGATCGCCACGGTGTAGGTACCGTTCTGGATCACCTGCCCGGGGCGGCTTGAAGCCCCCTGCCACCAGGTATCAACGCCGACGCGCCGTGTGGTACAGTTGCCTTTGCTATCACCGAATAGACAGTAAATCGGTGAGGTATCCTTGAAGTAGTGCACCAGATTACCGGCGCTGTCGTAGACGAAGAAGTACACATAGCGCACGTTTTGATCCCACTTACCGCTCCCCTGGTTGCCCTCCACGCGGGCGCGCAGGCTGAAGTTGAGCCCGGAAATGATCGGCGTGGGTTGAATGTTCGGCCCCATCAAGCCGGTGACGTTCATGGCGCAGGCCAGCGTCGGCACCGGCGTGGGTGGGACGATGTTGTAGTAGATGGTGCCGTTGAATTCACCGCTCCAGTAGAAATTCTGGGATTCCACGGAAACCGGCGTCACACTCATGCGCGGGGTGGGCGTTCCTGGGCCAACCACCGGGTAGGAATTGACGTAGGGCGTAATCCAGAAGGTAAAGGTGTTCTGACCCGGGTTGGGCGAACCGTACACCCATTTGAACCAGGTGCTCCCCAATGCCCCCAGGTTCTGGTTGCTGGGATTGACGAAGGTGTGGGCAAAAGGGTAGGTGCCGGTATCCGACGGGTCGAAAATCTTGGTGTTGTTGTTGTTATTGGCGTACCAGTTGAAGATATGACCGGGACGCGGTCCCTGCATCTGGTTGTGCCAGTTGCCATTCCAGTTCAACGCCGCCCCACTAAATTGAATGAGATAGGGCCCGGTGTTCTGCAATTGAGACTCGAGCACATACCCCCCACTGCTCAGATTCTGGAAGGCAAGGCCTTCCGGCCCAATATTTTGCAGTAGCGAGCAATCCGGCCGTGGGGTGGGCGTGCGGGTGGGGGTGGGAGTATTGGTACGGGTAGGGGTGCTGGTGGGCGTATCGGTGGGGGTCAGAGTAGAGGTGGAGGTGGGCGTTTCAGAGGGGGTGGGGGTGAAGGTGGCCGCCATACCGATCGCGCCGGCCAGGCCGGTCACGCGTGAGACGCGGAACTTTTCCACAATGCCCTCGCGCTGTGCACTGATCAGCAACCCATCCCACCAGGCGCTGGCACCCGGCGTCCACAGGGCGGCCACATTGGGCAGCGGGGTGATCAAGGCATGGCGGTAGGTCAGGGTCACCCGCACGCGGTCGCCCGGCCCGCCGGGATCATCCATGTAACGGATGATATTGCCGTTCTCGTCCATTTCGATGCACACAGGCAGATAACTGTGGTACTGCGAGTCGAGGCGCTCGGCGGTGAGAAAGCCGAAGCGCGGGCTGCCGTCATCGTAATGGCGACTGCTGCAAACCGAGATGGCAAAGTACCCCGTGCGGTTGGGATTCCCGCGGTACTGCGTGCTGAACGAACCAAACGGATGACTGAGGTAGCCGAAGTAATCCTGCGCGATGGTGAAATCATCAAAGGCGGCGGCAATGCCCATGGCGCCGGCTAGCGCCGCATCACGGATCGAAGGCAGGCGCGCCCAATCCTGCAGGCGGTTGGTCATCTCCTCAGCCAGGCGATCATCCTCGGAGGTCACTTTGCCATCGCCGTTCCAATCCCGGCGGGGCGGTACCTTGCAGTCCACCTTACCGTCGGCCAGGTCTTCATCGCCCAGCCCGTAGATGGCATCCGCTTCATCGCAGTAATCGGGGTTATAAGCACCGGTGACGGCGTAACGCACCCCGAAGCGGGCACCGTTTTCCAGCGCCAGCCAGGTCTGCATGAAGCGCCCAAATTCAATGATGCCAAAAACGAGCAGTAAGAGCAGGGGTAACGCCAGCGCAAATTCCACCAGCGCCTGGGCGCGGCGGCGCGGGGCGCGCTTTTTGAAGCGCTCAGGTTCAGGTCGCATCGTTCTCCTCCCCCATCCCACAGACGGGATGAACACGGTAAAAAGGTCGTTGAATGCACAAGCCGATCCTGGAAGCCATCCGGCAGTCCTTTCTAGTCGGTAATGCGCGTGTAGATGCGCGAAGCAATGTCCTCAAAAATCTTGAGCAGGCCACTGCTGGTGCTGGTGTAGTAGTACTGCCCACAACTGCGGTAGGCAGGGGTGGCGGCGCAGGGGTCGGTGGTGCGGTCGCCATCATCGCCCACTGCGGCGGCGTAGCGCAGCAACTTCTCGCCCAGGGCCACATTGCCCAGGCCAATCGAGTAGATGGCCACGTCGTTGCCGCGGGGCTCGCGCGGGTTGGTGGATTTGGTCAGCGCCAGCTGGTCAATCATGTCCATGGCGTAGTCCATAACGCTGTAGCGGTAATCCTGGGGATTCTGAAGCACCCAGGTAGTTCCGGGTGGGCAGGTAGCCGAGTCGGCATCTATACAGTAGCGGGGGGTCAGCGAAGTGTCTTTGCACATGCCCGGCCACCAACCCTGGTTCAGTTTGCCGTTGCAGAAGCCGTTGGGGTAGGCCGCCGGGACGGCCCCGCCGGTGTTGGGGGTATCACCGGGGGTCGTGCCGCCGCTGCCGTAGGTATCACTGAGGTTGGCAAACCCGTCCGAGAGCAGTACCATCACCCAGATGCTATCGGGGCGGGCATCTTCGAAAACGCGCGTGCCGGCACGTATGCCGCAGCCGGTGCAGGTCGAAAGGAAGGACAAAGAGGGTTTGAGGCCCGGCACCCCGTATTTAGCGCGCTCTTTGTCGTAGTAGGCCATACTGGCATCGTGATCGGCCTGAGTGAAGACACCATCCCCGTCCCAATCAAAGGCATCCAGTTTGCCGTTATCATCACAGGGCACCCCGCCAACACCAAAGGGATTGGGAGCACCCTCATCGGTGCTCCACCAGCGGTCGGCCACGCGTGGGTCGGTCATCGGCGGGCAGGTGTAGCCCAGTTTGGCCGGATTGTCGTAATCCGCGCCGTCGCCATCCAGGTCTTCGGGGTTGACCGGGTTATACAGCCTGTAATTTCGCCAGGGCGCCCACATCTTGCCAAAAGGCGGATCGTCGTGCAGTTTAATGCGGTCAATGGCCGCCTTGACCTGATCCAGGTCGTCGCTCATCATGACCAGGTTGCCGTTTTTATCCGGAATGGGGTAGATCACCGCCTGCGAGTCGAAAGTCACCACCCCCACCCGGTCGTAACCGTCGTAGAGTTTGTCCACCAGCACCTTGGCGGCTTCCTTGGCATCACGTAGGGCTTTGCACGAATTGTTCGTATTGCAGCCACCCGGTCCATCCGGGTCGTAATCCGGGCCAAAGCCAGGAGTGCCTTCGGCCATAGATTCGGAAATATCAATCACGATGACCAGGTCCACCGAGGCGGCTTCGGAAATGGCGTCGGTGGTCAGCGGAATGCTCTGAAATCCCATCAGGCTCAGGAAGTACAGCGGAGCATATTGGGTGGCCCGCACATACACCAAGCGGCGTGGGGCCTCACCGCTCGTGGTATCCGGGCAGCGGGTGTAGAAGAACGGCGCCTCCGTTTGTAAATTGGGGTCGGGGCCAAGGACACCGTCGGCATCGCAAATGCGCACCACCAGATCCACCTGACTCATATCCAGGTTGTGCAGTTCCAGCGCTTCCTCCGCCGAACCGACCATGCGGGTGAGGTCCATGGTGCCATCCGGTCTGCGGTTCACCTCACCGCGCTTGAACGAGTTCGCTGCCGCCACCGAGGCTGCATCCACCGCACGCTTGAGATGCCCGTAGGTCACGTAGAGCGAGCCGGCATCAATTGCCAGACCGACGAAAAAGACCAGCGCCAGCAACGTGACGGCGAAAACCACCAGAATTTGACCACGCGGATGGGAGGCGTTCATCTCAGGGCGCTCCAGGAGTGGGAGTGGGTTGGGCCGCCGGCAGGGACATGATGGTGTAGGTCGTAACCTGGAACGGGTCCGGCACAAAGGCGGTAAACACGGGGAGTTTAAGCATCTGCTCATGGCAGTAATACACCTCAACGGCCACAAAGCCCTTATTGGGGGTGGAATAATCCGAAAGCAGGCCTTGCACCACATCCCGGGTGAAATGCGGCGTGGTGCGCACCACGTTACCCCGGCAATCTTTGTTCCAGTTCCCGTAGAGGGAGTAAAAACCTTGCGGCTTGGGCCATACATCGGTCACAATGTTGCCGGAAACGGTATACACGGAAATCACCACATCATCGGTGGCGGGGTTCAGGTAAATGAAGGGGTTCATCCCATTACAGAAGGCGGGATCGGTGCACAGCGAAGACCCCTGCGGGGGCGAAAAGACGCAGGAGGTGGTGAACCAAAAGTCGTAGTACTCCACATTGCTGCACGAACGCTCGCCGATGTGGGCGCTCTGGAAGGGATCTCGCACCGAAGCGAAGCGCGCCGCCTCGCGGGTGAGGTCGAGCAGGTCGAGGTACCGCCCGATAAAAAAGGCCACCTCCACCACCCCCAGCAGCAGGATCAACAGCACCGGCAGTACCAGCGCCAACTCAAGGAAAGATTGGCCGCGCGGCCTGGGGGTACGAATACACAACAAAGGACGTCTCACAGGGCTGTTCTCCATTGATCTAGAAAGGCCAATCGGTTAAGCACCGCCTGGGCTTTCCCTCCAGTACGGCCTGTTTTTACAATAGCCGAAAGCCGGCCCAACTGTCAAGCCATCCTTAGGATTCTGTAAGGTGACTGTCATGGTTTTATCACCATTTTTTCATCTAATTTTCACAATCGAGACGGCACAATGCCGCGGCTCCTGGCTTCTCCTGCCAGAGCAGAACTGGGGCACCTCATCTTGCCCCTGCGGGCGGGCTGTGCTACACTTTTCACCAGAATGGCCGATGAAAAGATCCTCGAAGAAGTGCGCACCGCTCTGGCCCAGGGGCAGCGCGCCCGTGCGCGCGACCTGCTGACCCGGCTGCTGCGCCGCGACCCCAACCAACCGGAGTACTGGCTGTGGATGAGCGCCGCCGTGGAGACGTCCAAAGAGCGCCTCTACTGCCTGCGCGAGGTCCTGCGCCTGGATCCCGATAACCTGGATGCGCGGCGCGGTTTGATTCTCATGGGGGCCCTACCGCGCGATGAGCGCCTGGTGGTCCCGGCAGCCCTGCAACGCCGCTCCTGGCAGGTTGAACTGGAAAAGCCGCGCGATGAAGCCACCCACCACCTGTGGCGGCGCATCGCCCTCTACGGCGGTCTGGTCCTTCTGGTCGTCGCCCTGGTGACGCTGGGCGTTTTCAGCGTCAACCGGCTGCGTCAGCGCGCCCAACCCACCCGCCCCGCCATCTCGTTCCAGCCCTTGCCCACCGCCACCCCTCTGCCCCAGGCGCAGACCGCCGCCACTCCCAACCCCGCCTTCACCCCCACCATCACCCCGCCCTGGGCCGCCCTCGCCGCCACTTACACCCCCACCCCGGCTTATGGGCGTACCCCACACCCGATCATCGAGGCGTACGGCCTGGGCCTGCGCGCCTTTGAGCGCGGAGATTACAACCGCGCCATCCAGTACCTGGATCAGGCGGCTCAGATTCAACCCGCCGCCGATATCTACACCCTCATCGGGGATATCTACCTGAGCCGGGGGGCTTACACCCAGGCTTTGCAGGCCTACAACCAGGCCGTCCAGACCGATAAAACCTATGCCCCGGCCTACCTGGGGCGTGCCCGCGCTCTGCGCAAGAGCGCGCCCAATTCCGAAAAAGAGGTCCTCCGCAACCTGGAAGAGGCACTGCGCCTGGATCCCAACCTGGCCGAGGCGCACCTGGAACTGGCCATGCTGGCTGCCGAACAGAATGACCTCGCCGAAGCCACCCGCCAGCTGGAGCAGGCAGCCGCCCAACTGCCGGATTCCCCGCTGGTGGCTTACTACCGCGGCTGGATCGCCCTGCAGGCCAACGACCTGGATGAGGCCCTGCGCCAGGTGCAGGAAGCCCTGCAACGTGACCTGGCGCTGCTGCCGGCATACCGCCTGTTGGGGCAGATCTACCTGCTCCAGGACCGGCCTGCACAGGCCATTCCTCCCCTGGAGGTGTACCTGACCTACGGCCCGCCCTCCCCCGACGTAGAGGCCCTGGGCTGGCTGGCGCAGGCCTATGCCCGCGAGGGGCGTACCGGGCCAGCGCTAGCCCTGCTCGACCGCGCCCTGGCCACCGACCGCCTGAACTTGGCCCTGTGGCTGCAACGCGGCGAGGTCAACCTGGAAGCCGGTAACTACGCAGACGCCCTGGAAGATTTCAAGGCCGCGCTGAACCTCAACCCGCGCTCCTTGGCGGCCAGCCTGGGCCTCGGGCGCGCCCTGTTGGGGCTGCAGGCTTACGGCGATGCCTACATGCAGTTGAGCAAGAGCGAAGGGCTGGCACGCAGTGAGGCGGACAAGGCGGCCATCTACTACTGGCGCGCCCAGGCCGTTGAGTCCCTTGACCCCCGCGCGGCCTACGCCGATTGGCAGCGCCTGCTGGCCCTGCCCGAGACGGCCATGCCCGCCGCCTGGCGTGCCCAGGCACAGGCGGCCCTGGCCCGCCTGGCCACCCCCACACCCACCCCGCTGTATTCTGCGACCCCCACCGGCACCCCGCCCAAAGCCACCCCCACCCGTGCGGCTACCGCCATCCGCTGAGGGCAGCCGATGCGCGCATTGTGGGTGCACCACTGGCTCAAAGCCCGCCGGCAGCGTCAGGCCGTTCAGCGACGCAGCCCCAGCCACCGGGCTCTGCGCGCTGGCATCGGGCTGGCACTGGTCCTCAGCCTTGTTCTGGCACTGCTCAGCCTCACCCTGGCGTTTGCCTATGCGGCGCTGACCGCCGATTTGCCCCCGGTAGAAGCCCTGGAAACCCTGCTGGCCCCCTCCACGGGGACGCTCACCCAGCCCACCCGCTTCTACGACCGCACCGGCACCCACCTGCTGGCCGCCCTGGATGGCGGCGTGGGTGCGCGCACCTTCCGCAGTGTGGACCCCGGTTCATCGGAGGCGTTCAGTCCGCTCCTGGTGCAGGCCACCCTGGCGCTCACCCAACCCGATTTCTGGACCAGCCCCGGCTTCGCCCTTTCCCTGGACCCCGCTCCTCAGACCCTCGCCGAGCGCCTGGTGAGCGACCTGCTGCTCTGGCGCGAACCGCCTTCCCTGCGCCGCACCCTGCGCATGCGCCTGCTGGCCTGGCAGACGGTGACGCACTACGGGCGAGCGCAGGTGCTGGCGTGGTACCTCAACAGCGCCCGCTTCGGCCCCCAAACCTACGGCGCCGAAGCCGCCGCACGGCGCTACCTGGGTAAAACGGCCACCCACCTGGATGCGGGTGAGGTGGCTCTGCTCCTAGCGGCGCTGGAAAGCCCTGCCCTCAACCCCCTGGATACCCCCGAGGGGGCGCTGGAGCGCCAGCGGCAGGTGTTGGAACGCCTGCTGGGCGCCGGTGTGATTGACCTGCCCACCTACGAGCAGGCCCGCCAGCATCCCCCCACCCTGCTCCCGCGCCGTGAGGTGCCCCCTGCCTCGACCGATGCCTTCATCCACCAGGTCCAGGCGGCCCTGGCCGAGAACTACCCGCCAGAGGTGCTCGAACGGGGCGGGCTGCGCCTGCTCACCACCCTGGATGAGGCCTTACAGCAGCAGGTCACCTGCGCGCTACGCGCTTATTTCCAGAGCCTGGGGGCTGTGGCCGCCGCAGAAGACCCCACCTGCGAGGCCGCCCGCGACCTGCCCACCCTGCCCAGCGCGCTCTGGCCCGCACACCCCGAGGAGCTGGCCGGCGGCGCTGTGGTGGTGGATGTGACCAGCGGCGAGATGCTGGCGCTGGTGGAGGTAGACGCCCGTGGCCTGCCCACTTCCAACCTGAGCCGCCGCCCCACCGGCAGCCTGCTCACCCCCTTCCTGGCACTCTCGGCCTTTGCCCGTGGGATGAGCCCGGCCAGCCTGGTGTGGGATGTGCCCCCGACCTCCGACGAAAGCCCCCTCGCCACCTCCCGCTACCACGGCCCGGAACGCTTGCGCCTGGCACTGGCGGGCGATGATGCCGGTGCGCTGACCCGCCTGCTGGAGCAAATCGGCGTACCGACCGTGGCGCAAACCGTTCGCACGCTGGGCGTACCCCTGACCGTCGGCGACGCTGCCGCCTTCCTCACCCAGGGTGCCCCCCTCACCCTCCCGGAGGTGGCTCAGGCGTATCTGCCTTTGGCCACTCTGGGGCTGGGCTACCGCCTGCCGGGCTGGCCGGAATCACAGCCCCTGGCCCTGCGCCGCCTGGAAGGGAGCGATGGGGTGCTGTGGATGCAGGGAGAACCGGCCCAGGTGCGCCCACTGATCAGCGCACAACTGGCCTACCTGGTACACCACGTGCTCAGCGACGGCGAAGCCCGCCGTCAGCGCCTCGGCAGTCCGGATTGGCTGGACCTGGGGCGCCCGGCGGCGGCCAAATTGGGCCAGGTGGCCGATGGACAGACCGCCTGGGCGGTGGGATACACCCCGCACTACCTGGTAGCGGTGTGGGTGGGCTACCGCCCCGGTGCCGGCGGCACTGCGCTCAATCCCCGCCTGGCCGCTGCCTTGTGGCACGGCCTGATGCAATACCTGCACCGCGAGGTGCCGGCCAGCGATTGGACCGCTCCGCCGGGGCTGACCCTGGTGAATGTGTGCGATCCGTCCGGGTTGCTCCCCACCCCTGATTGTCCCCAGGTGGTGCGCGAGATCTTCCTCAGCGAAAACCAGCCCACCCAGTACGATACGCTCTACCGCCGCTACCCGATCAACCGCGAGACCGGGCGCCTGGCCACCGCCTTCACCCCTCCGGAACTGGTGGAAGAGCGCGTTTATTTGGTTGTCCCGCCCGAGGTCAGCGCCTGGGCCGCGCAGGCCGGCTTGCCGCTCCCTCCCACCCAGTACGATAACATCCAAAACCCCTCCACCAACCCGCAGGTGCGCTTCAGCCAGCCCGCGCCGTTTGCCTACGTGCGCGGTACGGTCACCCTGCGCGGCACGGCCACCGCCCCCGATTTTGCCGAGTATCGCATTCAGGTGGGCGAGGGCCTCAACCCGCGCGCCTGGGTGACCCTCACCCCGGCCAGCAGTGGGCCGGTGGAGGAGGGAGTGCTGGCCACCTGGGACACCCGCGGCCTGCCCGAGGGCCTCTACATCCTGCGCCTGACGCTCGTGCACCTGGATCAGCGCGTCGAGACGGCCCTGCTCCAGGTGACCGTGGATAACACGCCGCCTCAGGTGGAGGTGCGCCTCCCCGCTCCCGGCCAGGATCTCCTATTGCCCACCAACGGGATGCTCAGCCTGTATGCCGAGGCCAGGGATGCCTACGGCGTGCGCCGCGTGATCTGGCAGGTAGATGGGCGCGAGGTGGGTGAAAACCGCACCCCTCCCTACATCCTGGTGTGGAAAGCCACCCGCGGCGAACACACCCTGGAAGTGCTGGCCGAAGACCTGGCCGGCAATCGCGCTTCCTCGGGGGTGCTCCGCTTCCGCGTGCGCTAATCCAGCAGCAGGCGCGCTCTCTGGAAGCGCCGGAAGCACAGGCTCAGCACGGCCAGATTCAGAACCAGCAGCACCCCCATCACCCCCACCGCTACGCTCGCCAGGTCCAGGCGCATCAGCGCATCCAGAAGGCGCAGGCGCAGATCGGTAGGCAGGAACTGCACCCCGAAAGGCAAGAAGTAAAACACCAGCAGAAGCAGGCTCAGGCGCTGGTAAGCCTGCCGCGCCGTCGCGGCGCGCAGGGAAGCCAGCACGCCCAGGCCGGCAAAGAGCCCCGTACTGAGCAAACTGAAGCCCAACGCTGCCGCCAGAAAACCGGGGGCGTAGAAGTACGGCCCATTCTTCAGGGCCAGGTTAAGGGTGAGCGCCGCCAGCAGCAGGCTGAGCACGGCCACACTCCACCCATAGAGCACTGCCGCCAGGAGCTTCCCCAGCAGGATGGCCGCATCCGGCAGGCGGGTGGAGAGCAGGGTTTCCAGGGTGTGGCGCTCACGCTCGCCGGCGAACGAATCGGTCACCATCCCCAGGGTGAGGAAAATGGGCAGCCACGCCCAGACGATCAGCGTCAGGGGCTGGGTAAACCAGTCGGCACCCACCTGCAGAGGCAGGAAGACGCCCAGCATCCCCAGGATGATCAGCGTGGAAAGCAAGGTGCCGCGTCCGGCGGCACGCCGCGCAAAGAGTTCTTTCCACTCCTTCCAAAGCATGGTCTGAATGTCATATCCCATGTTCGTTCTCCTGCACCAGGTTCAAAAAGACCGTTTCTAAACTGGCGCCTTCACGGCGCACTTCTTCCACGGCAACCCCCTGCCGGACCAGGTACGCCACCACCGCAGCCGCCGATTGCTGCGGCCCCAGGTTCAGCACCAGGTGCCCGTCAGCCGCTCCCGGTTGGACGACCTCGGCACCGAAAGTGGCACGCAAACCCTCCAGCACCGCCGGAGAGAGCCCTGTGGTCACCACGTGCACCGGGGCCTGGCGCTGCCGGCGCAGTGCCTCCGGGCTGCCCACCGCCAGCAGACGCCCCTCGCGGATCACGGCCACCTGCTGACAGAGCCTCTCGGCTTCGGTGAGGTTGTGGGTGGTGAGGAAGATGGTAATGCCCTCCTGTCGGGCCAGGGCAGCCAGGTCCTCGCGCAGAGCCGCGGCAGCCAGGGCATCCAGCCCGGCAGTGGGCTCATCCAGGAACAGCAGCGCCGGGCGGTGCAGCAGCGCCCGGGCAATGGCCAGTTTCTGCTTCATCCCGCGGCTCCAGGTGGCAATCGGCTCAGCCCGGCGCTCCCACAGTCCCACATCGGTGAGCAACTGGCGGATGCGCGCCCGGCGCTCGGCGCGCGGCAGGCGGGCCACCCGCCCGAAGAATTCCAGGTTGTCCTCGGCGCTCAAACGCTCGTAAAGGCCGGTATGCTCCAGCAGAGCGCCACAACGCGCTCGCACGGCATCCGCCTGGGTGCGCACGTCGTACCCGAGGACGAACGCCGTGCCGGTGGTGGGGGGCAGCAGACCCAGCAAAAGGCGGATGGTGGTAGTTTTACCGGCACCATTGGGGCCCAGAAAGCCAAAGATAATCCCGGCAGGCACCTCCAGGTTGAGATCGTCCACCGCGCGCAGGGTGCCAAACGCGCGCGAGAGGTGTTCGGTACGAATGGCATACAGAGACATCAGGATGCTCCTTCAGAAGGGGGATGGATCAGGTGGCTGAGTTGCTGGCGGTAGGTCTCGAATGCGGCGCGTCCGGCCGGGGTCAGAGCGACGAGCGTGTGCGGGATCTTGCCGCGGAAGGTCTTTTCGATGCGGACGTAGCCGGCCTCTTCCAGTTTGCTCAGGTGGGCCGATAAATTGCCCTTGGTCAGGCCGGTCTCGTGCAGCAGGTAGAGGAAATCGGCTTGCTCCACAGCGTAGAGCAGAGTCACGATCATCAGCCGGGCCGGCTCGTGAATCACCCGATCCAGGTCGCTCCAATGCGGCGGGGTCATTGGACCTCCTCCGCGCTCGGGGGATGGGTCTGGCGCAGGTAGTGCCACAGCGCCCAACCGCCCGAAGCCAGCCAGCCCAGGCCGGTCAGGCCGAAGAAAGCCAGGGCATCCAGGGGCTCCGCCGGCGCCAGCCAGGTGATCAGCGCCCCTACCCCCAGGATGTAGAGGGCCAGCACCAGAAAGCGCATCAGGCGTAGGCGCACGCCCAGCGCCGCGACAAAGGCGATGATAAAGGCGCTGACCATGGGCAACCAGCGCTGCCCGAAGGTGGCACCGATGCGGGAGACCAGGGCGGCCAGTCCAAGAGCGATCAGGAAAGTCAGGGCGATCAGCCAGCGCCGCCGCGCCGGGGTGGGCTGACGGTAATTCACCCGGCCGGTGCGGGGGTAGGTGATGCGCTCCTTGAGGTAGCGCACCAGGGGGCGTGCACCGAGCACGGCGCCAATGACGACCAGGGGCTGTAAAATGCCCATGACCAGGCCCTGGTGCGAGGGCAGAAGCAAAGGGACCAGGTAGGTCAGCGCCACGAGCACAAAAACCCCGCCCACTGCCATCTCGGTGAGACCATCAATGTACCAGTAGCGCTGGGGGCGGCGCAGCCAATCTTCGAGAGGGGGTTGAGGGGCCATAGATGAACCTCACATACTAGTTTGCACTACAAACCTGTTTGCAATTACTATAAAGCATAAAAAAGGGAATGTCAAGAGCTTGACCCAGTAACCGGCTAGCGACTCATTCAACCACTCGAAAATCCCATGAGGTCTTTTTATTCTGGAAGTGACCCGATGGTTTAAACTTTTGATCTGACCAAAACGTAAACGTCCACGGGTGCGTGCCACTTGCTTGACACACCTCCAACCTGAAAGTAAGATGAAGAACAAAGCACATTGGCTGGAGTATGAGAGAGCACGAAAAGGATGGGGCACTTGAATACCATTTACTGCCACTCTTGTGAGCACATGCCGGAATTACCAGACGATTGCGTGGCCTTGACCGTTACATCACCTCCGTACTGGAACGCCATTGATTATGATATTCACGCCACTAATAGCGAGCAGTATTATCGAACACGGCGCTACGCTAACGGGTACAGAGATTACGAAGAGTATCTGGATTGGTTAACGCGCATCTTCCAGGAAGTTTATCGTGTCACGCGCCCGGGAGGGTTCTGCGCCATCGTCATTGGTACCGTCTTGCTTGAGGGTCGGTTGTACCCTGTTCCTTTTGACACCGTAGCCCGTCTCACCGCCAGTGGCTGGCTGTTTCATCAGGACATCATCTGGCATAAGTGCACCGCAGGGGTCAAGCGAGCGGGGGTGAGCATCCAAAACCCTTACCCTGGTTACTACTACCCTAACATCATGAACGAGTACATTTTGGTCTTCCAAAAACCTGGGCCCAAGCCCTATGCGGGGCGCACCCAGGCCGAGAAGGAGGCAGCGCGCTATCCCATTGATCGTCTCTTTACGCTTGACATTGCCAACAACATCTGGCACATCGCCCCCGTCCCCCCTGGGGTCATTGACCACCCGGCTCCCTTCCCCGAAGAAATTCCCTATCGCCTGATTCAGTTGTATTCATATCCGGGCGATCTCATCCTGGATCCATTTACCGGCTCCGGCCAGACGCTTAAGGTGGCCCATCACCTGGGTCGCCAATTTGCGGGGTACGAGATCATTGAAAGGTATGTGCAATTAGCCACACAACGCATTAATGAACCACTGGCACTGCGAGCCCAACAGCTTGTAGCAGTTTTTGAAAAAGTGGATCTAAACAAGTCAGCCTCATTTCAGCATAAACCCGCCGAGGAAACCACACAAATCCCACTATTTGAAGAACCCTGATGCCAACGTTATCTGACCCCACCGCCACACTCATTTTGCAAATTGCCAAGATCGGAAAAGAACACCCCTCCCACCCCGACTTAAGATTCATTGACCCCTTTGCTGGTATCGTCCTTGCCGATGGGAACCTGGACATAAACCATCTCGATGATTTAGACGGCGCCATAACCCGACGCGAGCTCTTAGCACGTTTTCTGTTATTGAGCGCTGTGCTGGATCAGGGCCCTGACATGGTGGGACTGCGCCAATGGGTTCAACGGATTACTAATGACCTGTATCGCCAGCAGATAGACTTTTTGCATAACCCCATACGTTTCTTTGAGAAATTAAGGGTGGGCATTGACAAATTATTGGAACAACACGAGTGTGTTAAGAAGTTGCGTGCAGAAGATTGGGCAAGGTCCAATCGGACCAATCCCAATCGCTACAATTTGTTCATGGATAATGCCCGGCAGGCGCTTGGTTATGCTGTGTTCCGCTGGGGAGTACCGCTTGCGCTAATCCATCTTTTACACCAAGATCGGGGCGATTCAACGACACCCCTGCTGGACCACCTTGAAACCTATCCATCCACAGAGAAGATGACTCAAAAAATTAAGGATGATCCGAGATATGGCCTGGGGAAGGCCATTGGGGACAAGGGAGCCCATTTGTTTGGCAAGTGGCTGGTATCCTCCTTTTCACTGATCCGCCGTCAGGAGGAATCGTGGCAAGGACTCTCTTACGAGGTACCTTTCGACTCAAACGCCGGGCGTGTTCTGTGGCGCACAGGTTATCTGTTGAAGTGGGCCACTGAAGACGACTACACTCACCACAAAACCCCAGTCCTTCAGAAAGGGCGGGGAAAAGGTGGGAAAAATTACTTGCGCGTCACCAACATTCGTGGAATGTCCCCCTCCAGGAGATTAAATCTTCCCTCTGAAATTTGTGAGGCTTATAACGAAATTTGCATCACGCACTTAAAGACCCACACCAAAGCACCGCAAAAAATAGAAATTCAACGCATTCAACACGCCTATCTATTGCTACATAACAAGGAAAATCCTGCTTCACCCCTTTCGGCGGGGGATTTCGATGATGGGCTAATCTTCATTGGCACGCATTATTGCTTCAACCATGACAAACCCCAATGCCCCGAGTGTCCCATCTCAAACCACTGCGAGGGGTACCAGAAACGTCAAGACCTGATCACTGAGTATCGCACATAAGCATTTAGGGACTTTATCCAGGTGGTGCTCCCCACCTCAACTACGAGTCACCCCCACAAATCAACTAATTTCCTCCGCCGCTGAGCACAAACCATCAATGTACCAATAGCGCTGGGGGCGGCGCAGCCAATCTTCAAGCGGGGGTTGAGGGCCCATAGGTGAACCCCACATACTAGTTTGCAATACAAACCTGTTTGCAACTACTACAAAGCATAAAAAAGGAAATGTCAAGAGTAAAATTACGAAAAAACCAATTGACATTCGAACAAAAAATTTGTAATATATAAACACAATCGAACATAAGGAAATCGGATGATGAATACGGCGGAACGTCATGCCAAAATTGTGGAGTGGGTGCTCGAGAAGGGCAGCATCTCCATTGCGGAGATTGCCCGCCTGTTCAACGTCTCAGAGATGACCGCACGCCGCGATCTGAATGAGCTGGATCGCCAGGGCCTGCTACGCCGTGTCCACGGTGGAGCCATTGCCAACCTGGGGCGCAGTTATGAACCCCCCTTTAACACCCGCGCCACCAAGAACCAGCCCGCCAAACGGGCTATTGGCCGCAAAGCCGCCGAGCTCGTCTACGACGGCGACAGCATCGCCCT
Organism: Thermanaerothrix daxensis; assembly: GCF_001306145.1. Lineage (GTDB taxonomy): Bacteria > Chloroflexota > Anaerolineae > Anaerolineales > Anaerolineaceae > Thermanaerothrix > Thermanaerothrix daxensis. Next base: position 177,537 of record NZ_LGKO01000006.1, on the reverse strand, counting down.
GGATGTGGGGACCACCACCCTGGAAATCGTCCCCCATCTAAAAGCCCGGCGCAACCTCACCATTGTCACCTCATGCCTGCAGATCGCCAATGCGGTGGTCAATCACCTTTCTCTGGAGGTGGATGCACGCCTGATCTTGACCGGCGGGATCGTGCGCCCGCGCGAGCTTTCAATGATCGGTGCCATGGCCGAGCGCATCTACCAGGAACTGCATGTGGATAAGGCATTTATCGGCGTCGGGGGCATCAGCCTCGAAGACGGGCTGACCGAATACAACCTCGAAGACACACAGATCAAGCAGGTCCTGTTGCGCACAGCGCGCGAAAAAATCGTTGTCGCCGACAGCAGCAAATTCGGAGTCACCGCCTTTGCTTCCATTGCCCCCCTTTCTGCCATTGACGCGATTGTCACCGACACCAATGCCCCCCACGCCATGGTGGAAGCCCTTGAAAAAATGGGCATCCAGGTCTACCTAACAGAACCCGATTCTGAAATGGCATTTGGAGGCAGGGATGAACCTTCAACTCGATCCCACGTTTGAGCCTCCGAGGGTTTTGCCCGCCCACACCAAGACCTACACCGCCTTTCGCAGCGACATTCTCAAACCCCCGGATGAAGACATGCACCTGCGCCACATCTTTCGTTTTTACATGGCGCGGGCGTTGTACAACCGCGGCGAGGAAACCATTTACATTTTGCCCCGCGTCTTGCTGGGTGAGCACTCTTTTGTTGTGGATGTACTGGCCGCGGGGCCTGAGAAATTCATTGCCGCCATCTGTGAACCGGGTTCCATCACTCCCGAAACCGAGGCACTGCTCGATCTTCTCAAAGAGGCCGATAACACCGAGACCATCATCCTGCATTCCCAGTTCGGCAATCCCGGCAATGTCCCCGAACGCTTCCGTGAGCAACTCGCCAGCAAAAAGTTTCGCCTCCTGGCTGTCGTGCCGCCTCCGTTTGATGATGCCTATGAATACGATATCTGGATGTTTGAACTCACCTTTCGCGATCTCTTCTCCGGAGAGTAGGCTATGATGACCACCACACCTCCCAGATCCTTCACCATCCTGGTGGCCTGTGGAACGGCCATTGCCACTTCGACCCACGTGGCGCTGAAGATCAAGGAATTATTAGGAGAACGGGGCCTGGACGTCCAGACCGTTCAATGCCGTGTGCAGGATCTTCCCGGCATGGCATTGAACGCCGATTTGATCGTCGCGACGGCTCAGGTCCCTTTTGATGTGAACATCCCGGTCGTGGATGGGATTCCGTTTTTAACCGGCATCGGCACAAAGGAGGTGGTAGATCAAATTGAGCAGATTTTGAGACAATCCCCCCCAACCCCCTAATTTCATCATTCATTCAGTTGGAAGGAAGAAAGGAGTAAAAAATGGAGGCGATCAAGTCCATCTTCGATTTTCTCACCGGCCTGGGGTCGCCGGTCATGCTGCCCATCGTCATCTTCATCCTGAGCCTTATCCTGGGTCAGAAGCTCAGCCGTGCCTTCATCTCCTCGCTCACGGTGGGAGTGGGTTTCATCGGCCTGGGTCTGGTCATCAACCTCTTGTTCCAGGCGTTGGGCCCCGCCACTGACGCGTTAGTAAAATCCACCGGACTGCAGTTGAACTCGCTGGACGTGGGCTGGGGAGTCGCTGCCGCCATCGCATTCGGTACAGTAGTGGGTTCGCTGGTCTTCGTGATAGCCTTCGGGGTCAACCTGATCATGCTGATCTTCAACTGGACCAAGACCCTGAACGTGGATATGTGGAACTACTGGCACTACGCCTTCACCGGCTCCCTGGTGTACCTGGTCAGCGGGGGCAACCTGGCGCTGGGATTGCTGGCCGCCGCCATCCACGCGGTGGTAGCACTGCTGATCGCAGACTGGGTGGCCAAAGACGTGCAGGGCTTCTTCAAACTGCCGGGCATCTCCATCCCGCAGGGGTGGGCCATCACTTCGGTTCCCATTATCAAGGTCTTGAACTGGGTTGTGGAGAAAATCCCCGGCTTGCGCGAGGTCTACTGGGATTCCGAAACCCTGCAGAAGCGACTGGGGATCTTCGGCCAGCCCATTATCATGGGCGCCATCCTGGGCTTACTGTTCGGTGTGCTGGCCTATGGCATTAACCCAGCCGGGATGACGTTCAACGAGATTCTCGGCAAAGTGCTCATGCTATCCGTCCAGATGGCCGCTGTGATGCTCCTGATCCCCCGCATCATTGCGATCTTCATGGAAGGGCTTACTCCGCTTTCAGAGGCCGCCCGCACCTTCATGCAGAAGCGCTTCGCCGGCCGTGAATTTTATGTTGGGTTGGATTCCGCCATTCTGATTGGTCACCCCATCACCATCGCCACCGGTATCCTGCTCATCCCCATCACCCTGCTCCTGGCGGCGATCCTGCCCGGGAACACCACCCTGCCCGCCGCCGACCTGGCCGCTACCGCTTTCTTCGTGTGCATGGTGCCGCCTCTGACGCGCGGCAACTTCTTCCGCTCGGTCCTCTACGGCATCCTGATCATGACCATGGTGCTTTACATTTCCAGCGCCTTTGCACCCCTGCTCACCCAAATCGCCAAGGACATCGGCTACGCCATCCCCGAAGGTGCCGTCCAGATCACCGGGCTTTCCGGCGGCAACTGGATTGCCTGGGTGCTGACCACCCTCACCCGCCTCATCTTCGGAGGCTAGTTTATAATTCCATGGGGAAGGGGCAACATGCCCCTTCCCCAACCTATTCAACCAGGGTAATCCCATGACTTCATACGACTGGCAATTACTGGAAACTCTGTGCGCCATTCACGCTGTTTCGGGTCATGAAGATGAGATGACGGCGTTTGTGCGCGATCTCATTCGCCCGTGGGTGGATGAGGTCGCCGTAGACAACCTGGGGAACGTTACGGGCATTCTCCGGGGAACCACGTTTCCCGAGCATCGCCTGATGCTTCAAGCGCATATGGACGAACTCGGGCTGATGATTCGCAATATCACTCCCGATGGCTTCTTACTGATTGAACGCATTGGCGGTATGCCCGAAAAAACCCTGCTGGGCCAGCGGGTGGACATTAAAACCGAAACCGGGCAACGGATTACAGGTTACGTGGGCGCCAAATCTCATCACGTGACCGGGGCAGAAGAGAAATTCAAAGTACCCTCGGTACACGAGATGTTTATTGATGTGGGGCTGAGCAGTCGTGAGGAGGTCGAAAGGGCGGGCATTCAGGTGGGGAATACCGCCACCTACCACCCGAACTTTACCCGCTTTGGCGATGGCATGATCTGCTCAAAAGCCCTGGATAACCGTGTGGGAGTCTTTATTCTGCTCGAGGTCTTAAAATATCTGTATAACCACCGTCCCGCCTGTACGTTGGTGTTTGCCTTTACCGTCTTGGAAGAATTCAGCATTCGCGGCTCGCTACCGGTTGTAAATGCCACCCAGCCCCACGCCATCATTTCGGTGGACATTACCGTGGCCGTAGATACCCCCGCCGAAGCGCCGCTTCACCCCGTCGCCATGCGCAAGGGCCCGGCGGTAAAGATGATGGATTTTCACGGGCGGGGAACCCTGGGCGGCCTCTTCTCGGCGCCCAAATTGCGCCGCTTTATCGAAGCCATTGCCCAGGAGCACCAGATCCCACTGCAACGCGAGGTCATTGTCGGCGTGATCACCGACCCCGCGTTCCAGCTCTACCTTGGAGATAAGGGGTATGTGATTGCGGGACTGTCCATCCCGCAACGTTATACCCATTCGGCCGTGCAAATGTGTCATGAAGCGGATATTCGCCGGGCCATTGACCTATTAAAGGCAGTGGCGCTGGCTTTCTCACCCAACCTCGACCTCACGCGGGGGTAAATCATCATTTGGGACTCTACGCAACCATCATCCCACCCGAGCAACCCAAATCGGAGGCTTTGCATGAAAACGTGGCTTAAAGAGCTGTTCGGTGTCTCCAAACCCATCATTGGCATGTGCCATCTGCGTGCCCTCCCCGGCGATCCGGGTTATGATGCGCACAAAGGGATGGAATGGGTTTATGAGTGCGCCTTGGCCGATGTTCGGGCGCTCCAGGAAGGCGGGGTAGATGCCGTATTGTTTTCCAATGAATTCAGCCTGCCCTACCTCACCCAGGTAGATACGATTACCGTGGCCTGCATGGCGGCGATCATTGCCCAAATTAAACCCCATTTGCACCTTCCCTTCGGCGTCAATGTGCTGTGGGACGCGCGCGCCTCGCTGGATCTGGCCATGGCCACGGGAGCGCAATTCGTGCGCGAAGTCTTTACCGGCGTGTACGGCTCCGACTTCGGTCTGTGGAACACCAACCCCGGCGCGGTCATCCGCCACCAGCACCACATTGGCGCGCAGAACGTGCGTCTGTTCTTCAACATTGTGCCCGAGTCGGCGGCTTACCTGGGCGAGCGCCAAATCGCCGACATTGCCCGCTCCACGGTCTTCAACACCCAGCCGGATGCGTTGTGCGTTTCGGGCCTGACCGCCGGCGCACAGGTCTCGGCCCAGACCCTCAAAATTGTCAAAGACGCGGTGCCCGAAACCCCCGTCTTTGCCAACACCGGGGTGCGGTTGGAAAACGTGGTCGAACAGCTCAGCGTTGCCGACGGCGCCGTGATTGGTTCGGCCTTCAAGGTAGACGGCTACACCTGGAATCCGGTGGATGTTGAGCGGGTCAGGGCGATCATGAGCCGGGTGCGTGAGTTAAGGTCAGCGCTATGAGCGTAAAAATCTCGGCTTCGCTGGCGGCGGCCCCCCTGCACCGCCTGGAGGACGTAGTGACCGCCCTGAGCGAGGGTCAGGTGGATTACCTGCATTTCGATATTGAGGACGGGGTCTTCGTCCCGGCCATGACGCTGGGGGTCAAGATCATCCAGGACCTGCGTCCCCTGACGCACCTGCCTTTTGATGTTCATCTAATGATGGTCAACCCAGAATGGCTGATTCCAGACCTGGTGCGCATGGGGGCCGACCGCATCTCGGTTCATTACGAGGCCTGTCCCTACCCCCGCCGCACCCTGCGTAAGATCGTCGAAGCGGGCGCCCGAGCCGGCATTGCCCTCAACCCGGCCACCCCCCTCCCCGATTTAGATTACCTCCGCCCCTATCTGGATTTCGTCCTCATCCTGAGCAGCGAGCCGGAGATTCCAGATTGTCCCTTTTTACCGGCGGTGCTCGAAAAAGTGCGCCGGGGCAAAGCCCAGCCCACGCTCCACAGCCTCGAGTGGATCGTGGATGGAGGCATTAACTCAGACAACCTTGCCCAGGTGCTGGCCGCCGGCGCCGATACCCTGGTGATCGGACGCGCCCTTTTCAAAAATAATTCCATCCAAGAAAACCTGCATACCCTACGGCAGGCCATTTCGGGAGCCTCGCGCCATGCAGTATCGCCTTAAGGATCTCCTTCGCCCGGAACACATTCTCCTCAACCTGGACGCATCTTCGGCCAGGGAGGCCATTGACCAAACCGTGGCCGCGCTGGTCCGCACGGGTCACGCCGAACCTGCCTTTGCCGAAGATGTCTGGCAGCGTGAGCAGGTTTTTCCCACCGGCCTGCCCACCCAGCCCCTGGCAACCGCCCTTCCCCACGCCGATCCGGAGCATGTGCGGCAAACCGCCGTCGCCATCAGCACCCTCAAAGCCCCGGTCAGGTTTGGGCAAATGGGCACCGATGGTTCTATCGGGCTGGATGTGCACATTCTCTTCCTGCTGGCCATCAAAGAACGTGAGAAGCAAGTCGAACTCATTCAAGAAGTGGTGGGGTTGCTGCAATCGCCGGGGTTACTGGAGCAACTCATGAGCGCTCAAAGCCCCGAACGGGCCCTGCAGGTCTTGCACCGGGCTTTGAATGCGACATCAGCGCCCTGAAAACCGGGCTTTGCCCCCCTCACAAACCTGATGGGCTTCCCACCAGGGCGCCATGGCCGCCCGATACCTTTCCCGCTTAAGGCGTGAGGGGTCATCCTGCAGAAGATGACATTTGCCACTTCAAACCCGGCAGGGCTTTGCTTAATATAAGGTCAATGTCCAGACCGGAACTGCTCGCTTTTCCGCTTTTCCAGGGCTTCAGCGCCGAACAGGTCGAGCACCTGCTCACCCTGATGGAAGAGCAAACCTACCCGCCCGAAACCGAGATCTTCGCCCAGGGGGCGCGGGCCGAGTACTTCTACATCCTCTTCTGCGGTGAAGTCACCATTCGCTACAAGCCCTACGATGGGCCGCCCCTGGTCGTGGCGCGCATCCTGCCGGGGGGCGTTTTCGGCTGGTCGGCGGCGCTGGGGCGCGAGACCTACACCTCAACGGCCACCACCGCCCAGGAAAGCCGGGTGCTGCGCATCCGCGGCGAGCAACTCCAGCACCTGTGCGAGATGTTCCCCGATACTGGCGCCGTCCTCATGGAGCGCCTGGCCAGCCTCATCCACGAACGGCTGGACAATTTACGCGGGGACGTGTTAAATATGATTGGACGCGGGATGGATCTTAAGGGCGACTGTCTGCGGAGGATTAAAAATGGGCGATCAAGCACCCCAGTTTAGCACAGAAGAACAGATCCGCGCGCTGATCGAGCAACTCAGCGCCTACATTGAAACCTATCATGGCGGCTCGGTGGATTTTGTGGCCTTTGATGGGAAGGTGGTGCAGGTGCGGCTGGGTGGGGCCTGCCTGGGCTGCCCGCTCTCCCCGGTGACGCTCAAAGGCTGGGTCGAGGGCACGGTGCGGCAGTTCTTCCCCGATGTAACCGTCGAGGCGGTCGAGGTTGCACCCGGCGGTGCCTCACTCTAAAAAGATCTCCACCCGTTCCCCCTCTTCGGCATCAACGACTTCCAGGATCGGCCCGTAGGTGCCGGCCCGCACCGCGCGCAGGATCTGCGCGCGCTCATTTTCTCCCATGCCCGGCGCAAAACGCGCCCCAATACGCGCCCCGGCTTCCAACACCGAAACCGGCAACCGCACATTCACCCGCGTGCGCCCACTGGCCAGCTCGGTCACGCGCACACGCAGCCAGCGCGGCCCGCTTTCCGCAGGTGAGGCCGGGGATGGTGCCGGTACGGCGGGGGTTGGGCGCTCCAGGGCTTCAATCAAACGCGCGCCCTCTTCGGCAGTAATCAGGCCCTGCGCCACCATCTCCAGCACACGCAGGCGTTCTTCACGGATAGCATCCATGTGCAAATGATAACCTCTTTTATAATTTTACTTGAGATGGGCGCAGCGGGCATGGGCGCCTCAAGATTGGCTTGACCTTTTTCCATCCCCCCTTCCGCAGGATGTAAGAAAGGACGGTAGCGTGAACAACCTCTGGCCGCTTTTCTGGATGTTCCTGAAAATCAACCTGCTGACCACTTCCGGACCGGCGTCGGTTGGGCTGCTTTATAAAGAAGCCGTGGAACGTGGGCTGATGACCGAGGCCCAGTTCGTCGAAGCGGTGGGCTTCTCCAGCGTCCTACCGGGGAGCGACGCCCTGCAACTGGCCATGTTCGTCGGCTACAGCGTCGGCGGGCTTCCCGGCGCCCTGGTTGCGCTGCTGGGCTCCATCCTCCCGCCGACCGTGCTGATGCTGGGGGTGGCCTCGGCGTTACGCTGGCTGAGCGGTGAGGCCTGGGTGGGTGGTTTCGTGCGCGGCCTGGCCCCCGCCGTGGCGGTGCTGATGGTTTTGGTGGCCTGGAAGGTCTTTCAGGGAGAAGCCACCGCCTCGGTCAACTGGGTCTCCATTGCCATTGCCGGCGGCAGTCTGATCGCCTACCTGCTCAATGTGCCCGCACCGCTGGTGCTGGTCGCGGCGGGCTTTGCCGGCATCCTCTTCCTGCGCTAGGCCGACCGGGGAACCCCCGGCCTCCTCAGGACGTCTAGAATCTAGACTTCGAACCCTAAGAGAGGAGATACTCATGTCGCGATCGTTGCCCTTCATCCTGGGGCTGGCCCTGCTCCTGCTGGCCGCCTGCCAGCCGGTTGCCCTGACCCCGCCCCCCGATGTCAAAACCCCCCTGCCCGGCGGTCTGCCCACTCCCCCCAGCGCCGCCACCCCGCTGGAACCCACCACCCTGCGCGTGGTCACTGCCGCCCAGGCCGATCTGGCACAGCGCCTGGGACTGCCGGCGGAAGGCGTTACCATCCTTTCTGTGGAGCCGGCACAGTGGCCGGATGCCTGTCTGGGCCTGCCTGCCCCCGACGAGGCCTGCGCCGAGATGATCGTAGAGGGCTTTCGGGTGGTCCTGGAGGCCGAAGGACAAATCTACACCTACCGAACCGACATGGAGGGCCGGCAAATGCGCCTGGAAAATCTGAGCACCAGCACGTCGCCCGCGGTGGAAGCCGCGCGACGCTACCTGGCCGAGCGCCTCGGCCTGAGCGACCCCAATGCCATTTCGGTGATTGCGGTGGAAGAGGTGACCTGGCCGGATGCCTGCCTGGGCCTGAGCCAGCCCGGTGAGATGTGCGCCCAGGTGCTCACCCCCGGCTACCGCATCACGTTAGAAGCCCAGGGCCAGCGCTACACCCTGCACACCAACCAGAACGGCAATGCCATCCGCCTGGCCGAGGAACCCGGAGGAGAGAGCAGCCTGCCGTTGGTGCGCTGGCAGCGTCAGACGCCGAACGCCTGCCTGCAGGCCAGCGCCGACCTGCTGGGGCTGACCTACGGAGCCTGCGGCGCCACCTCACAGCGCTGGCCGTTCAAAGCGCCCCAGTATGCCGCCGACCTGAGTGAGTGGGTGCAGACCTACGCCCCTTTTGAAGCCGAGACGCCGCTGGGCTGGGTCAGCCTGGCCGGCAAGGGCCGCCAGACCGCCACCCCGGCCGAACAGCGCAGTCTGGCGGCCTGGATGATGGCGCTGGTAGCCACCGCCCAAAACCTGGAATTTGAAGGGGGCATCGGCCTGGTGCTCTCCTGGAGGCGCAGTGGCGGCATCGCCGGGATGTGCCACACCCTGCGCGTCTACGAATCCGGCTGGGCCGAGGTCTACGATTGCCGTAGCCCCGAGGCCGAACCCACCCTGGTCGTCCGCCGGCGCCTGACCGCCGCAGAACTGGAAACCCTCTTCACCTGGGTGGATGCATGGCAGCCGCTGGGGCTGGAGATAGAGGAGCCCTACCCGGATGGCTTCGGCTACCAGCTGGCCTTCAACGGACGGGGTGAAGCCGTTCCCGATGCCGCGGGGCAGAAAGCCCTGTGGGATTGGGCACAGGCGGTGTTTCAGCGCCTGATGACAGGGGGCTAAGCCTCACGGCCCTCACCGCGCCGGCGCGGCAGCAGCAAACTGCCGAGCGCCTGCAGAGCCACCCCACCCGCCGCCAGGTAAGCCGCCGTGGCCACCAGCGGCAGCGCACTTTGCTTGACCCCAATGCCGGCCAACGCCCACACCAGCACCAGCAGGTAGATGACATCCCGGCGCGTCCAGGCCATCACCCCGGCCAGGAGCACCACCACGCCAAAGAGGATCAGCACCCACGTCTCCGGCGCCAGACCGCCGCCGTTCCAGCCCAGATCGTACAGCACATCCGTCACATTGGCAATCGTCGCCACGCTGATCCAGCCCAGGTACAGGCTAAAGGGAGCGTGCACCAACCAGCGTTCCGCCGGCGAAACAACGCGGCGCTGCACACCCAGGCGCACGTAGATCACCACCAAACTGATCAGCAGGGTTAGCATGGCCACCAGGGTGAGCGGGAACTGCTCATAATGCCAGAGGAAAAGCCAGGTCATGTTGGCCACGCTGGCCAGCCCAAACCAGGGGAAAATGGCCCGCAGGTGCGGGTTCTGACGCTGGGCGGGCAATGCCTGGAACACGGCAAAACCCAGCAGGCCCAGGTAGATCAGCCCCCAGATGGCAAAGACATAACCGGCAGGGACGAAGTAAACCTGAAAGCGGTCTGAGATCTCGGCCGTGCTCAGGTTGTTGAAGGGCAGGGCATTGGCCAGCCCGTTGACGACCAGGGTTGCCAGAACGAGCAGAAGCGTCAGCCATTGACGAAGGGTGTCGCGATTCATGAGAAACCTTTCACTTGAAAAAAATTTAAGCACCCAGTGCTGTGATTTCATTATAGACTCTTCCCGCCAGTGCGTCGCCTTTTGTATGGGGTTTGTCAAACCCTCTCGCCATCGCCCCGAAGTGCCCACGAACCCGCCCAAAGAGGGGAATTTTGCGCTCCGGTCCATTTAGGGTAGAATATTAACGCCGGGTACTCACCCCCCGCAGTCCTTTCCTGAACCACCCCACTCAAAGGAGACATGCCATGCCCGAATGGAAGATTCTGCTCACCGATGGCCTGGAACAGAACGGCCAGGAAATCCTGCGTGTCGCCGCGCAGGTGGATAACCGCGCCGGCATCTCCGCCGACGACCTGCTCAAAGTGGTGGCCGACTACGATGCGCTCATCGTGCGCGGGCGCACCAAAGTCACCGCCGCCGTTTTCGACGCCGCTGCCCGCCTCAAGGTGGTGGGTCGCGCCGGCGTGGGCGTGGACAACATTGACCTCAACGCCGCCAAAGCCCACAAGGTCATCGTGGTCAACTCCCCCACGGCAACCACCATCGCCGTGGCCGAGCTCACCCTGGGTCTGATGCTCGCGGTTGTGCGCGAGATCCCGCGCGCCGATGCCACCATGAAGGCCGGCCAATGGATCAAAAAAGAACTGGAAGGGCGCGAGTTGTGGCGCAAAACTCTGGGCGTCATCGGCTTTGGTCGCATCGGCACCGAAGTCGCCCGCCGCGCCAAGGCCTTTGATATGGAAATCATCGCCTACGACCCCCTGCTCCCTACTGAAGCCATCCGCCTACGCGGGGGCGAGCCGGTCTCGTTGGAAGACCTGCTGGCGCGCGCCGACATCATCACACTGCACGTGCCGCTGGATGAAAACACGCGCAACCTGCTCAATGCCGAGGCCTTCGCCAAGATGAAGGACGGCGTTTACATCATCTGCGCCGCGCGCGGCGGTGTCATTGACGAAGATGCCCTGCTCCAGGCGCTCAATTCGGGCAAAGTCGCCGGGGCTGGCCTGGACGTATTTGCCACCGAACCCCCGGGTGCTACCGCCCTGGTCACCCACCCCAAGGTCGTGTGTACGCCGCACATCGGCGCCCAAACGCTCGAAGCCCAAACCCGCGCCGCCGAAGATATTGCCACCGAGGTGCTTGCCGCTCTGGAAGGCAAACCTTTGCGCTGGCGCGTGGCCTGAACCCCATCCCATTTCTACACCCTGAGGAACTGCATGGAAGCGAAACTTCAACAACTCAAAACCCTGATGGCCGAGGTGATGGACCTGCAGGCCGCCGCCGCTCTGCTTTCATGGGATCAGCAGACCTACATGCCCCCGGCCGGGGCAGAAGAGCGCAGCGAGCAACTGGCCACCCTCTCGCGCCTGATCCACCTAAAATCCACCGCCCCCGAAGTGGGCCAACTGATTGAAGACCTACTCCCCTACGCCGAGACCCTGCCCCCCGATTCGGACGATGCGCGCCTGATCCGCAAGGCCAAGCGCGCCTACGACAAACAGACCAAAGTGCCGGCAGATCTGGTGGCCGAATTCACCCAGGTCACCACGCTGGCCCAGGAGGCATGGGTGCAGGCACGCGCCGAAGCCAATTTCGCCCACTTCCGCCCCCACCTGGAAAAGATCGTCGAACTGCGCCGTGCCTACGCCGCCTGCTTTGCCCCCTACGACCACGTGTACGACCCCCTGCTGGATGATTTCGAGCCGGGTATGAAAACCGCCGAGGTGCAGGCCATCTTCAACGCCCTGCGCCCCCGCCAGGTTGAACTGGTGCGCCAGATCACCACGCGTCCGCAGGTGGAAGATGGCTTCCTCTTCCTGCGCTACAGCGAGAAAAAGCAGTGGGATTTCGGGGTCGAGGTGATCACCCGCTTCGGCTACGACTGGAAAGCCGGGCGGCAGGATCGTTCGGCCCATCCTTTCACCACGGCGTTCGGCCTGGGGGATGTGCGCATCACCACCCGCATCCACCCCCGCAACCTGACCTCGGGCCTTTTCAGCACCATGCACGAGTGCGGGCACGCCCTCTACCACCAGGGCATCGGGCGCAACCTGCGCCGCACCCTGCTGGCGGATGGCGCTTCCATGGCCGTCCACGAATCCCAATCGCGCATGTGGGAGAACCTGGTGGGGCGCTCGCGGCCCTTCTGGCAATTTGCCTACCCGCGCTTGCAGGCGCTCTTCCCGCGCCAGTTGGGCAATGTGAGCCTGGAGGCTTTCTACAAGGCCATCAACAAAGTGAAGCCCTCCTTCATCCGCGTGGAGGCCGACGAAGCCACCTACAACCTGCACATCATGCTGCGCCTGGAACTCGAAATCGCCCTGGCCGAAGGCAGTTTGGAGGTCAAAGACCTGCCCGAGGCATGGAACGCACGCATGCAGGAGTACCTGGGCATCGTCCCGCCCAATGACCGCCTGGGAGTTCTGCAGGATGTGCACTGGTCGGCAGGGCTGATCGGCTACTTCCCCACCTACGCCCTGGGCAACCTGGTCTCGGCGCAGTTGTGGGAGGTCATCCGCCGCGACCTCCCCGACCTGGAAAGCCGGATTGCGCGCGGCGAGTTTGCCGACCTGCTGGCCTGGCTGCGAGAAAAGATCCACCAGCACGGCGCCAAGTTCGAGCCGCAGGACCTGATTCAGCGCGTCACCGGCTCGCCCATCACCCCCGAACCCTACCTGCGCTACCTGACGGCCAAGTACGGCGAGATTTACGGGCTGTAAACCCTCCGGCCCCATCCATCCTCACACCGGTTGCCGTGCCCCGCACGATCCTGCGGGGCGCGGCGCTTTAAGGGCCCCTGCTCCGCCTCGCCGGCGGGCTGCCTCAGCAGGTGTGCCGGGCCTTCCTTACTTTCCCCCAGGGGGCACAACCCCCACCCAACCAAGCGTAAAGCCGGGTAACCCGCTCATGGGATCACCACCCGGCTCAGGTCGTCTTTGGGCTGGGGGTACTGCATGTGCAAACCCTTGAGGGCCTCCACCAGCACACTCGCAACCACATAATTGCGGTACCACTTTTTATTCGACGGAACGATGTACCACGGCGCGTAGTCGGTGCTGGTTTTGCTCAGCACATCCTCATAGGCCCGCATGTACTCCGCCCAAAGCGCGCGTTCTTGCAGGTCGCCGGGGTTGAATTTCCAGCGCTTGGTGGGGTCATCCAGGCGTGCCTGCAGGCGCTTTTTCTGCTCGTCCAAATCAATGTGCAGGAAGAATTTTAAGATCAGGGTGCCTTCCTCGGCCAGCATCTGCTCAAAAGCGTTGATGTGCGCGTAGCGCCGCTGCCACACCTCTGCGGGTACCAACCCGTGCACCCGGACCACCAGCACATCCTCATAGTGGCTGCGGTTGAAAATGACCATCTCGCCTTTACCGGGCGTCTGACGGTGGATGCGCCAGAGATAATCGTGGTCGAGTTCCTCAGGCGTCGGCACCTTGAAATTGGCCACCCGCACGCCCTGGGGGTTGACCCCTTCAAAAACGTGGCGGATGACGCCGTCCTTGCCGCTGGTGTCCATCCCTTGCAGAACGATCAGCACTTTATGCTTATGCTCGGCGTATAACAACTCCTGCAGTCTTTCCAGGTCCCGATTCAACGCCTCCAGGCGTTCCTTGCCCTCGTCCTTATCGCCATCCAGCAAGTCGGTCTCATTGGGATCCCAGTCCTTCAAGTGAATCCTCTGCCCCGGTTTGACACGGTACTTCTCCATCCCTGTACCTCCGCTCAGGATTTCCAAGAGGATTATAGCCCCGCCGGGGCAAAACCCTGGCCTCCTTCGCCCCCCGTTTGGGCCGGGGTGCATCGCCCTGCCCTCACACCTCCGGATTCTCATATAATAATTTAGGGTTGCCCGCGCCTCCTCTCGCCGCGGCAGATTGGGCTATACTATGAGCATGGAAATCCCGCAGGAACAGGTGCTGGCACTGTTGCAGCAGTGCCACCTCTTCCGCAACCTCAGCGAAGAACAGCGGCTGAGCGTGGCGGCACGCTGGCAGGCGCTCTTCTACGAGGAAGGGCTGACGCTCTACGAAGCGGGCCAGGACGCCACGGCTTTTTTCCTCATTTTCAGCGGGCGCGTTCGCCTGAGCCACCGCCACGGTGACCGCGAAGAGATCACCTACCTGGAAGAGGGGGATTACTTCGGCGAGGAAGCCCTCAGCCCCACCCCGCTGGCGCGCCGTGCCACGGCCAGCGCCGCGGCGCCGCTCATCGTCCTGCGCCTGGAAGCGACCGACTACCAGGCCCTGGTGCGCGAAATCCCCCACCTGGCCCCCACCTTCCGCCTGATCCTCAACAGTTATCTGCTGGCTTCCCGAATGTCGTTCCACTGGCGCGGCCCACGCGAGGCCGTGCGCTACCTGGCTCGCCGCCACCCCTTTTTCCTCTTCCTGCGCGCCGCCCTGCCGGCACTGGTCACGACCGCCCTGGTGAGCCTGTTTGCCTTTCTGACCATTGTCGTCTGGCACGGGGCGTTTCTGCCCACCCTCCTGCTGGTTCTCAGCCTGGTCGGGGGACTGGGCTGGCTGGCGTGGTCGGTGATTGATTGGAGCAACGACTACGTGGTCATTACCAACCGCCGCGTGGTACTCCTGGAACGCATCCTCCTGCTCTACGAAAGCCGCCAGGAAGTACCCCTGGAAGCCATCCTGGCCGATGAGGTGCAAACCGACCAGATCGGACGCTTCATCAATTACGGCAACCTGATCGTGCGCACCTACACCGGGCAGATCATCCTGGATCGCCTGGCCGAGCCCCAGCGGGTGCTGGCCCTGCTGGACGAACAGCGCGAACGTGCCCGCCGGGGCCGCCGCCGCGCTCAGCGCGAGGCCATCGAAGCCACCATCCGCAGCCGCCTGGGACTGCCCACCCCCACCCCGCCCGCCGAATCGGTCCCCACTCCTGCCGAAGAAAGCCCACCCCCACCTCCCACTTCCGGCCAGCGCCTGGGCAAAACCCTGGCGCGCCTCTTCATGCTGCGCCAGGAAGAAGGCGATACAATCATCTACCGCACCCACTGGGCCATCCTGCTGGCCAAGACCGCTCTGCCCACGCTGTGCCTGCTCCTGGACCTTGCGCTGGCCCTGCTCATCCTGAGCCAGCGCCTGCCGCTGCCCCAGCGCCTGGGCTGGGTGCTCCTACTGATCGGCCTGCCGGCCCTGTGGCTGTGGTGGCTTTATCAGTATGTGGACTGGCGCAATGACCGTTACATCATCACCCCCGAGATGATCATAGACGTGTACAAAAAGCCCCTGGGAGTTGAAGAAAAGCGCAGTGCGCCTTTGCGCAACATCCAGACCATCGAGTACGCCCGCAAAACCCTCATCCACCTCCTGCTCAACTTCGGCACGGTTTACATCCGTGTGGGGGATACTCAGTTCACGTTTGATAATGTGTACAACCCCTCCGAAGTCCAGCGGGAATTGTTTCAGCACCTGGTGGCGGCCCGCCAGCGCGAGGAACAGCGCGCCGAACAGGCCCAGCGCGAACAACTGGTTGAGTGGATTGAACTGTACCACCGTGTGACCAACACCCCTCCCCCTCCACCCCCCGCCGCCCAGACGCCCCCACCCGCCTCAGAATCGGGGTAAAATAGGGGTACTTCGTTCGCGATGATTTAGAGGTGAAACTGCTCATGGCATTACGTGAAATTGTCACCGTCCCCGACCCGGTTTTGCGGCGCAAAGCCCAAAAAGTGCGTCAGTTTGATGCCGATTTGCAGCAATTGATCGAGGACATGGTCGAAACCATGCGCGCCGCGCCCGGCGTGGGCCTGGCCGCTCCCCAGGTGGGGGTTTCGCAACGGGTGATTGTGGTGGAGTACGGCGATGACGAGGATGAAAGCCGGCCGCCCCGCCTCTACGTGGTGGTCAACCCCGAAATCGTGGAAGTCTCTCCGGAAACCGAGATGGGCGTGGAGGGTTGTCTCTCCATTCCCGGGCTGGTGGGTGAAGTCGAACGCCACCAGCGCATCGTGGTCAAGGGCCAGAACCGCCGCGGCCAGCCGATTAAACTCAAACTGCAGGGATGGGTGGCGCGCATCTTTCAGCACGAAATTGACCACCTGGAGGGCATCCTCTTCACCGACCGCGCCGTGCGGGTCTGGAAGCCCAGCCCCGAAGAAGCCATCCCGGTGGATTGAGCGCGGCGGCCACCGGTGCGCCGACGCCCCTGCTCAACAAGGCGTGGATGATCCTGACACACCTCTCGCTGACCAACTTCCGCGCGTTTGCGCGCCTGGACGTGGACGTCCCGCGCCCCACCCTGCTCATCGTGGGGGAAAATGCCCAGGGCAAGACCACCCTGCTGGAAGCCATTTACTACCTGGCCACCCTGACCTCGTTCCACACCGAGAGCGACCGCCAGTTAATCAACTTCCTGGCGGCGCGCGAACCCCTGGCGGTGGCGCGCATTGTGGCGGAATTTCAGCGCGGCGAGCACCTGCACCGCCTGGAAGTGCGCCTGATTCAGGAGAACGCCGCCCTCAACGGCAACCGCCTGCGCCGCGAAATCCTGGTAGATGGGGTCAAGCGCACCGCGCGTGAGGCGCTGGGGCACTTCAACGCCGTGCTGTTCCTGCCCCAGATGACCAACATCATCGAGGGAGCGCCTGAGGAGCGCCGCCGTTACCTCAACATGGCGCTGGCCCAGGTCATGCCGGGCTACGCCCAGGCGCTCAGCGAGTACGCCCAGGTGCTCAGCCAGCGCAACGCCCTGCTCAAACAACTGGCCGAGCGCGGCGGCGACGCCACACAACTGCACTACTGGGACAGCCTGCTGGTGGAACGCGGCGCGCTGATCATCCAGGCCCGCAGTAAAGCCCTGAACGAGATGGAAAGCCTGGCCGCCCGCATTCACGACCGCCTGACCCACGGACAGGAAGTCCTGCGCCTGGTGTACCAGCCCGCTTACGACCCCGCCGCCCCCGAGAACGGCCAGATGGCCCTCCGCTTGGATACCGTGGTGCGGCGCGATCACCTCAGCCTGAATCAGATCCAGCAGGGCTTCTTGCGCCGTCTGGAAGCCCTGCGCGGTGAAGAGATCCAGCGCGGCATGACCCTGATCGGCCCGCACCGGGATGAATTTCGCATCCTCAGCAACGGGATTGACTTGGGGGATTACGGCTCGCGCGGCCAGGTACGCACGGCGCTGATGGCGCTCAAACTGGCCGAAATGGCCTGGATGCGCCAGAAGAGCGGCGAATGGCCGGTTTTGCTGCTGGATGAGGTGCTGGCCGAACTGGACGCCCAGCGCCGCCAGGACCTGCTGGCCTTCCTGGCCGAGGGCGAGCAGAGCCTGCTCACCACCACCGACCTCAACCTGTTCACCCCCGCCTTTGTCCGCCGCGCGGCCATCTGGAACATCCGCGCCGGCTGCATCGTTTCCAGCGAGTTGCCCGCGCAGGCCTGAAGCCCCCCACAACCCGCTCAGGCCGCAAAGCAGACCCCACCCGCCCTGCCCCTGGTGCGCCGCTAACGCCCGCTTCCCCCTTCTTTCGGCAGAGATCTGGCCGTGTGCCAGACCTCTGTTTTACCACGTCTCGGGAGTGGCCTCACCGGGGCGGGGGTAGAGGCGGCGGTGCAGGTGCGCAATGGGCAATTGGTGGTGATCGCTTTGCTCGTAGGTCACGTCTTTGTCAATTACCCGCCGCTCCTTAGAGGCAAAAAGAATCACATCCGATTCAATGGTGCGGGCCGGGTAAACGATCATCCCCGCCCCAATGCGGCAGTTGTGCCCCACGCACCCCCCCAGCACCGGGCGGTTGGAGGGCACCAGGTTGCCGTTGGCATCCCGCGCGCGGATGGGAGTCGGCAGCAGGTTGAAATCGGTGAAGGTCGAGCCGGCGCCGATGAACGTGTTGCGCCCCACCACGCACATCTGCAGGCAGGTGTTCTGCGCAATCAGGCAGTTGTCCATTACCGTGGTCATGAACAGCGAGGCGCGGAAGGGCAAAAAGGTGCCATCACCCACCACCGAAAGCATCAACTGGCAGCCCTGCGAGATGTTCACATTGTCGCCGATGATGCAGTTCTCGATCACCGCCCCCGCGCCGATGGTCACATTGTCGCCAATGGTGGTGGGGCCGTGGATGACGGCGGTGGGATCAATCGAGCAGTTGCGCCCCACCTGGACCAGTTTGGAGCACTCCAGCACCTGCTTGCCTTCGTAGAGCGCCCGCCAGAGGATGGAAAGTTTGAAGCCCAGGTCGTGCTTCAGGCGCTCCTCAAAGCGCGCCCCGCGCCCAAACAGCCCGAAGACGCAATCCGCAATGAAGATGTGCACCCACGAGTCAATCGCAATCAGACTGCGTAGCGGCACCTGATACACCAGATCGCCGCTCTGCGCCGCCATGTAGGTCGGGACGTGGTAGTAGCCGATCTCGCGCGCCTGCAGGTCAATCACCAGCGGCTCGGCATAGGGCTCCGGTCCGTTGGGATAGTACCACAGGTCGGCCAGGTAGAGATCGCCCGCCGGGGTGTATGAATCGGAAAGCGGCAGGCAGTGCTCACGAAACGCCGGATCGTTGATGGAAAACGCTGCCCGCGAGGGGTAGGGGCGCTTGCGCGCTTCTTCCAAGAAGGCGGCCATGTAGGGGGCATCAAAAAACAGGTTATCCCGGTACACCAGGCAGGGCTCGCGCACCTGGGGCAGGCGTGCATCGGGGGGCAGTTCCAGTTCGTGGGTGGTGTAGGGCGCCAGCACATCTCGCTGGGCCAGCCACAGCGGCTTATTTTGAATGCGCAGGTCGTGCGCGCGTTCGTTGAACGGAGCAATGTAGCGGGGTGATTGCAGGATGATCTTGAGCATGGCAGGCCCTCATCCGGCAGAAGCGTGCTCAATCCAGGGGCTCACGCCCCAGGCTCAGGCGGCAGGGGTGCCGGGCCGTCGGGTCGGCCGCACAGGTCAGCCCGCGCAGGGGATACACCCGCGCGCCGCCCGCCCAGGCCAGAAATTCCTGCACCAACCCGGCCAGGAACCAGCACCACAGGTGCGCCGGGTCGGCAGTCGGTGCCGGGACGGCATGCAGGTCCAGCCGCCACTCGTGCGCCGTCTCCTCCAGGCTCACCCCCCACCCCCCGGCCTGGCAAAAGGCCACCAGCGCGCGCAGTCCCTGGCTCAGGCGCCGCCGCGGGGGCAGCAGCCAGTACTCCAGCCCCTCCAGCCCCAGCGCCGCCGGGTTGTGCCGGCGCAGATCGTTCCAGGCCACCCGACCGGCGCGCCAGGCCAATCCCTGGGCTGTGGGCGGGCCGTAGCGCATGGGCAGGCCTTCCAGCAGACCCGCCGAGGTTTCTGCTTCCAGCGCCGCAAGCACGGCCTTCCCTGCCACCGTTTCCACCCCCTGGCGCAGGAGTGCGTACCAGGTCTCAGAGGGTAACGGGCGGTTGTCGGGGTTCATAGACGGGTTCCTGGGGTTGTGGGGTGCGCTCCAGAAATGCGTGTAGGGTGCTCATGAAAGATTGCGGCTCATCCAGCATGATGAAGTGCCCCGCGCGGGGGTACTCCACCAGGTCGGCGTGCGGCACCCCCCGGCGCAGCACGCGCCCCTGATAGGGGTGGACAATGTTATCGCGCAGGCCGTACATCCCCATCACCGGCACGCGCACCTGATCCAGGTGGGAGCGCAGGTCGGTGCGCCGCAGTGAGGCAATGCTGGTGAGGAATGATTCCAGCGTGGTCTGCGAAAGATCCCGGTCCATCATCTCCGGGAAGCGCGGATCGCGGCAGATGAGCGGCGAAGCCACGCGCATTCCCCAGCGGAAAAGGCCGAAGAAGGTGAACAGCAAGAAGGCAATCGGGCGCAGGCCGGCCAGTTTGAGCGCCGGCGCCAGCGAAGCGCCGGCAATCGGCGAGCCGATGACCACTACCTTCTCCACCCGCCGGGGGTAGCGCATCGCCACCAGCAGACTGACCGTCCCGCCCATGCTGTGTCCCACCAACGGGGCACTGCTCAGGCCCAGGCGCTCCATAAATTGATCCACCAGGTCCACAAAATCGCTAACCTGGTAGGTATCCAGTTTCTTGCCCGATTCGCCAAATCCCCAGAAATCCAGGGCGTAGGTGCGGTAGTAGCGTCCCAAGTAGGCCATGGTATCCTGCCACAACCCCCACGAACCCAACCAGCCGTGCAGCAGGATCACCGGCTTGCCACGGCCGTACACCTCGTAGTGAAGGATGCCCTGATCGGTCGTAATGGACGACACAGCCACACCCACCGGCCCGCGTTCAGGACCGGCCCTCCTCCATCTCGGCCAGGATGCTGTACAGCAGTTCCAGCAAAACGTTCTTGACGGCCTCCTTTTGGGTCGCCACACAGGGGAGCAGTTTGACCTTGCGGTCCAGGCGCAGCGCCACGCGCATATCCTCCAGGTCCCAGGCATCGGGGCTATCTTGCTTGTTGGCGGCCACCACGTAGGGGGTCGGCGCGTAGGCGCGGAAGGTCTCCAGGATGCTGCGCGCTTCGCGGAAGGTCTCCGGGCGCGTGCTGTCCACCATCACCACAAACCCCAGCATGCCCTCCGAAAGTATCTCCCACATGAAGTCAAAGCGCTTTTGGCCGGGAGTGCCGAAGAGGTAGAGCACGAGGTCGTCATCCACCGTGATGCGGCCAAAATCCATGGCCACCGTGGTCTGGTCCTTGACCCGCTCAGCCGCCGTGGTGATCTTGCGTTCGGTCGAAACCACGTCAATTTCGCTGATCGAACGGATGAAGGCGGTTTTGCCTGCATTGAAGGGACCGGTTACCACAATCTTGACATTTTGCATACCAGCGTGCTCTCCGGGGATCAAAGAATCAGATCGAGCGAATACGTTCTATCAGGCGGTTGATCAGCGAGCGCTGCTGCTCCTTTTGGGCGGCGGGCAGCGAGCGGGTAGCCGGTAGGGCGCCGGCCGGACGCACCAGTTCCACAATCCCCGCCTGCAGCAGGGCATACACCACCCGGCGGATTTCCAGTTCGTTCATCTTGGTGGCCTGGGCGATCTGGCGCAGGGTGTTCTTCGGGTTGACGTAGGAGATGACCCGCCACTCCTCCAAACTGAGGTTGAGGTTGCGCAGGTTGCGCCCCGGCCGGTCGGTGAATTTGAGTGCCATGTCCAGGCTGGGGATTTCCTCTTGCAGTTGCTCCCACTCGCGCAATTGGCGCGTGCCCTCGATGATCAGGTTCTGCAGGTCAATGCGCAGGGGAATCTTGCCATTCGGGATGGGTACGTTCGGCTCAAAGTTAAACAGCCCCTCTACCCAGGTAAACAGGCGCCGCACGATCTCCAGCGTGTAGGCCTGCAGGCTTTCCAGGATTTCCTTTTGGGTCAGGTAACCGGCGTTGATCAGCAGCAGGCCCAGTTCCTTGTCGCTCATCCCCCGGGCGCGCTCATGCAGGATGCGCACCTGGTTGGCGCTCAACTTGCGGTTGCGGTAAAGCACGGTTGCCAGGTCGCTGGGGGTTTGGCCGATTTGCGCGTAACTGAGTTTGCCCTCGCGGAAGTACACCTGGGCCGTCTCGCTGGCCCCCTGCACCGTCAGCAAGCCGGTTTTGCGCGCCAGGTGGATCAGGTTGAACAACTGGGTAATGCTGAAATCGCGCAGATTGCCCTTAAGTGCCATGCAAGTGCCTCATTGGGGGGATAGCCTCCCGCGGCCCTGCCCCCTGACTCCGGTCCTCCGGCAGGAGATAAACCCACACCTATCATGCAGATTACGATCCACGAACGATTATACTTTTGGCCCGGGGGGGCGTCAATGCGCGCTACCTTAGGATTTCTTTACAATTTGGTTTGAAAACGGTGTGCCCGCTCCCGGCACGCCGTGCCCCTCAGGGGCGGGCCTCCACACGCACCTCGGCGCGGGCCATCGGCGCGCCGCTGGCATACACCCATAGGCGGAACGGCAGGCGCTCACCCGGCGCCAGCGGTGCGGGGCTCTCCCAGCGGCGCACGCCCACCACCTGCCCGGCGCCATCCAGGGCCATGCCCAGCACCCACACCTGCTGGGCCGTCTGGCTCACCCCGGCGGCCAGTTGCACCTCCCCCTCCAGGTAGGCGCTCAGGCCATCGGGGCTCAGCGTCTGCGTCACCTCCACCACCTCGGCATCCAGGTAGCGCGGTGCCCCGGCGGGGATGGGCAGAGCCGTCAGTACCTCGGCATCCACCTGGTAGGTGCGCGGAAGCGGCGGCGGGAAGAACACCGCCAGGGGCAGGGCCTCCCCCGCGGGCAGGCGGTTGAGTAAGGGGGCCACATTCTGAGCCTCAATGGCACCGCTCTCGACATCCAGGCGGCGGAACTGGGCCGTCACCCCCTCCACCGCAAAGGACTGGGGGTTGTGCACCCAGGCAAAGCACCACAGCCCGCCTTCCGTGCTGGGGGCGCAGAACGGCGCATCCAGAGTCAGGCCGATGGGGGTGGGGGTGGGCGGGTTGTTCGGGTCGGGGGTGGGCACGGCGGCGGGGATGCGCAGTTGGGTGCCCACGCTGAGGAACTGCGGGGTAACGGTCGGGTTGGCCGCCAGCAGGGCCTCCAGGCTGATCCCGTAGCGCAGGGCAATGCCGAAGAGATCCTCACCGCGCTGCACCACGTGCGTACGCGGGGTGGGCGTGGGGGAAGGCAGCGGGGTCGGACTGCGCTGTGGCCGGGTGGGAGTTGCGGTCAGGTATGGGGTGAGAGTGGGGGTAGCGGTTGGGCTGGGCAGCGGCGCAGCGGTCGGAGTAAAGAGTGGGAAGACCTCCGCCGTGCAGCCCACCAGCCCCAGCAGAAGCGCCAGCACCAGGCCGGCGATGAAACGCGAGGGAATGTTCACCCCGGGAATTATACCCGATTGTAAGCGCCATCTCCGCGTGCTACAATCTCAGCAGGAAATCTTAGCGGAGCGCCGTCCACTTGCGGTTTACGGCCCACCCCACGATCGCAGCGCAACCTGCACGGCGAGACGTCTAAGACGGGAAATCTCACCATCCTTTCAGGGAGGGAACTGACATGGTTTCAAAGGCTCGATGGCCAATCCTGTTTCTGCTCCTGGCCATGGGGTTAGCGGCCTGCGCCGGGCCGGCGACGGCGCCGCCCGCCCCGTCTCAACCCCCTCCATCTCAGCCCGCGCCTGCAGGCTCAGCCACCCCGGCGGGCCAGGCAAGTGCGGCGGGGTGGCTCAGCGCCCGGGAGGCGGTTGCGCTGGCCTATGCCAACCTGCCCGACGCGTGGAAAGACACCGCAAAACTGGCCTTTGTGGGCCGTTATTCCCACTACTGCAACACGAAATGTTCTCCCCTCGTGGTCGAGGATGATCCGGGCATCGGCTCGGACGGCCGTCAGGCTCATTGGGTGGTCATTTTTGCCAAAGACGCCTCCGCTTCCCCCGCCCGGGCGTTCTACGTCGAAACCGACAAAGTGACGTTGGTCGCGGAGGATTTGGCGGTGATTCGACCGGATGAACTTTTTGACCGGGAGGGGTGGGTGGATTCTACCGAGATCCGGTGGCACTCCTCCCAGCCCGCCGGCCTGGAACTGCGCACCAGCGACCTGTTTGAGGACGTGGACGCCGAACTGGCCACCTACCCTCTGCTCTGGCTGGCCGAAACGTCCTTCGGACGCTTTGACGTCTACGATGCGCGAACGGGTCAATTCATCAAATCGCGCTGAGGCGCCTCGCCCCATGGGCAGCCCCGCCCGCTAAGCGCCTGAACGCCTCACCCTCAGGTAGATCGGACGGCTCTCCCTGCCTTCCAAATGCGGGGGAGAGCAGGTAGGAGATTCGTCAGATTCACCTTGTGAAAGTATTCACATTTTTTAACCGAAAACGTTCCAAAGTGCTATAATGGAGCACGGTTAAGCACGTTCCCCAGTTGCTGGGGAACACATTTTAGTTCGACCCGGAGCGAAACGCCCATGGCAACCCCCGATTTGATCTTCCTGCACGCTCCCAGCGTCTATGACTTCCGCCGTGAGGCCATCCTCTTCGGCCCGGTCAGTGATCTGGTGCCCTCCACCCCGGTCTTCGAAATGTACCCCATTGGCTTCACCACCATGGCCGAGTACCTGGAACGCCACGGCCTGCGCACGCGCATCCTCAACCTGGCCGTGCGCATGCTGGATGACCCCGACTTCGCGGTCGAACCCTACCTCCGGCACCTGGATGCGCTGGCCTTCGGCATTGACCTGCACTGGCTGCCTCACGCCCACGGCGCCATTGAGATCGCCCACATGGTCAAGCGTCTGCACCCGCACCGCGCCGTCATCTTCGGGGGCTTCTCATCCTCCTACTTCCACCGCGAACTGATCGCCGACCCGGCAGTAGATTTCATCCTGCGCGGCGATTCCACCGAGCACCCCCTGCTCCTGCTGATGCAGTACCTGCGCCGCGGCGGCGCGTTCCGCCCTGCCGCCACCAGCCCTGCCGCGCGTGCCCTGGAGGCCATCCCCAACCTGGTGTGGAAAGATGCCGAGGGCGAGGCGCACGTCAACCCGCTGACCTACTCGCCCGAGACGCTGGATGACCTACTCCTGGATTACACCCACGTCCTGCGCTCGGTGGTGCGCTACCGCGACCTGGCTTCTTACAAGCCCTTCCGCAACTGGCTGCGCTACCCCATCACGGCGGCGCTTTCGGTGCGCGGCTGTTCCTACAACTGCGTCACCTGCGGCGGCTCGGCCTGCGCCTTCCGCCACATCCACGGGCGCACCCGCCCGGCTTTTCGCTCCCCCGAAAAACTGGCCCAGGACATTCGGCGTATCGGCGAGTACAGCCGCGGCCCGGTCTTCATCCTCGGGGATATCCGCCAGCCGGGCGAGGCCTACGCCCAGCGCTTCCTGGAAGCCATTGCCGGCTACGATCAGCCGGTATTCATTGAACTCTTCGACGCCGCCCCGCCGGAATTCTTCCGCCAGGTGGCGCGTGCCCTGCCCAATTTCACCGTGGAGATCTCCCTCGAATCGCACGATGAGGCGGTGCGGCGCGCTTTTGGCCGTCCCTACTCCAACGCCGCCATCGAGGCCAGCATGGAAGCCGCCCTTGACGCCGGCTGTCAGCGCCTGGATATCTTCTTCATGGTCGGGCTGAAGGGGCAGACGTACGACTCGGTCATGGCCACGGTGGATTACGCCCGCACCTTGTTGGAGCGCTTCACCCCGCTCTACGGCCCGCGCCTCATCCCCTTCATCTCTCCGCTGGCGCCTTTTCTCGACCCCGGCAGCCGGGCTTTTGAAGAGCCCGAAAAGCACGGCTACCGCCTCTTTGCGCGCACGCTGGCCGAGCACCGCCAGCGCCTGTTGGCGCCCTCGTGGAAGTACGTGCTGAATTACGAAACGGTCTGGATGAACCGCGATCAAATTGTGGAGGCCACCTACGAAGCCGGCCTGCGCCTCAACCTGCTCAAAGGGGAGTACGGGGTGATCGAGGCGGCCCAGGCCGAAGCCACCGCGGCGCGCATCCGCCGTGCCCGCCGCCTGATGGCCGAGATTGACCGCATCGTCGCCACCACGCCCGAAGGCGAGCCGCGCCGTCAGGCCCTGCGCGCGCTCAAAGCCGAGGTGGACCAGGCCAACCTGAGCACCGTGTGCGACAAGCGCGAACTGGAAATCCCCGTGCGCGGCATGCGCATTAACCTGCTCCAGGCCGCCCACACCGTCCTCGCCGACTGGTGGCAGAGCCGCCTGGCCGGGCGCCAAGTGCCCCTGCGCCACCCGCCCGAGTAGCCCGCGCTCTTCCGCGCCCTCGAAAAGGCCTACCTGGCCGAGGCCGGGGACGGCTGAGCCCCCATCTGCGGGTATAATTGACCCGTGGAGGACCCCCCCATGACGCATATCCTGGTAACCAACGACGATGGTGTGACCGCGCCGGGCCTGCTGGCCCTCGCCCAGGCCATGCGCCGCTTCGGCCGGGTGACGGTGCTGGCCCCCGACCACAACTGGTCGGCTTCAGGGCACGTCAAAACCCTGCACCGCCCCCTGCGCGTCAAAGAAGTGACCCTGGCCGATGGCACCCCCGCCCTGGCCAGCGATGGCGCGCCTTCCGACTGCGTTGCCCTGGCCGTGCTGGGACTCATCCCCCACCCGATAGACCTGGTGGTCTCGGGCATCAACCCCTATGCCAACGTGGGCCACGACGTGACCTACTCCGGCACGGTGACCGCCGCCATGGAGGGCACCATCTGGGGCATCCCCTCCATCGCGTTCTCGCTCGATTCCAAAGAAAGCAACCACCTCGACCGCCTGGATTACTCCGCCGCCGCCCACATTGCCGCCCTGGTCGCCGAACAGGTGCTCACCCAGGGCCTGCCCCCCAACGTCCTGCTCAATGTCAATATCCCCTACGCACCCCTTGCCGAAATCCGCGGCCTGCAGATCACCCGCCAGGGCCTGCGCATCTACCACGATGAACTGATCCGCCGTGAAGACCCCCGCGGCCGCCCCTACTACTGGATCGGCGGCGACGCGCCGGGCGGCGTGGCCGAAGAGGGCACCGACATCGGCGCACTGGCGCGCAACTACGTCTCCATCACCCCCATCCAGCTCGACCTGACCGCCCATCAGTACCTGGAAACCCTGCGCCGCTGGCCCTGGCCGGCCTGGGAGACCCCCACCAACCCGCCCCCTGCGGCCGCCTAAGCCCCGCCCTGCACCCTACGGCCGGGATTCCACCTGGCTGGCCCGGTCGGAGCACAGGCAGGCGCGAATGCGCTGGCCGCGCTGGACCAGGTAGCCCTCGTAGGGCACACTGCCGTTAACCGCCACCCAGCCTTCCAGGTTGAACGCCAACGGCCCATCCGCCGGGATCCACTCGCCGTTGTAGCGGCGGGCAATGTGCACATGCGTCCCGGTGGCCGTGCCCCCCTCGCAGGAAGGTCGCCCGATGGGGTCGCCGGCTTTGAGCCGCGCGCCCAGTGCCGGCAAACTATCTTGCGCCAGGTGCAGGTAGTAGATTGTCCAGCCGGTGCGTTCATCCCCATCCCCGTCCAGGTCGAGTACCACGCTGGCCGTATCCACCCGCGCGATCACCCCATCTGCCACGGCGGTGGCCCACTCCTCGCTGGGCCGGCACCCCCCCACCACAGCCGGTGGGGCAAAATCCAGCGCCGCCAGCGGATCGCCCGTGCCCCAGGCCGTGTGCGGCCCCCCGGTGAAAGACCAGCGCTTGCCCGGCGCAAAGGGGAAGCGCAGAGCCGGCTGCTCCAAACTGCCGGGCAGGTGCGGCTGCACCTCCTCCCAGGGATCGCCGAAGAGGGTGCGGTAGGTCGCCGCCAGCCCATCCGGCCCAATGGCGCGGTCGTAGGCCTCCCCACCCAACACGCGTGCAAAGTAGTAGTGCAGCGCCGCGCTGGCCGCATTCTGCCAGGGGTCAATGGTCTCCTCGCGCCCGTCCAGCAGGTCCAGCGAGATCAACGTGCCGTTGCGCCAGCCGTAGTAGCCGTTGTTGAGTGTGTTGGCCGCCCAGGTCAGTTGCTGGGCCAGTCCCGGGTAGCGAGTGTCGCGGTAGCCCAGCGGGTAGGGCCCCAGGTCGGCGGGCTGGTCGGGCCGGCTGAGCGCGCCGGTCTGGTATTCCAGCAGGGCCAGCAGCAGGCGCGGGCTGAGGCTGTAGTTTTTGGCAATGTGCGCCACGATCTCCCCGCCGCGGCGATTTTGCCCGCCCAGGTACGCCGTGTAGGATTTGAACCAGCCGGGCTGGGCATCCACGAACGCCACCGGGTCAAACCCCTGCTGGGCCGGCCCGTTGATGAAAAGGCTATCCGGCAAAATCGGGTAGGGGTTGCCCCACAGTGGACGGTAGTAAATGGGGATTTTCATCGGCAGGCCCGGCGGCAGGGTCGTCACCCGTTCGGGCAGGATGGGGTTGGCCGCGCGGATCTCGGTCTCGGTGGTGTTGAAGCGCGCCGCCAGCGCGGGCAGGGTATCCCCGGTCTGGGCGGTGTAGTCCACCAGCGTGCCGGGCGGGTAGGGCGGGCGCGTGGCAAAGGCGGTGGCCGTCACGGCCGGGGTTGGCGTTGCCGCCAGACGTGTGGCCGCCAGGTCCACCAGCGGCTCACGAGGTGCAGCAGGCGCACAGGCCACCAGCGCACTGAGGAGCAGTAGCAGTCCCAAGAGGTGCAATCGGTGCATCAAAATTCGTTCTCGCCCGCCGCGGCTCAGCGCGCGGGGCGGGTAATGTGGGTTGCAGATGAGGCGCAGGTGCAGGCTTCCACCACCCGGTCGTCCTTCACCAGGCGGCCCTGGTAGGGGGCGCCGCCCGCCTGGGCGCGCCAGCCATCCAGGACGAACGGCAGAGGGCCATCGGCCAGCACCCACTCACCGTTGTACTTGCGGGCCACATGCACGTGGGTGCCCGTGGCCGAGCCGCCTTCGCACGAGGGATGCCCAACCAACGCCCCTTGTTCCAGCCAGGTGCCGACCGGGGGACGGCCCTCGCTGGCAATGTGCAAGTATAACACCACCCAGCCGGTCTGCTCGTGCCCGTCCCCATCCAGGTCGAGCACCACCACGCCTTTCTCCGAGCGCACCACCTGTCCGCTTGCCACCGCCGTGACCCACTCCTCCGAAGGCGCACAGCCGCTCTGCGTGGAAGAGGGCGCAAAATCCAGCGCCGCCAGCGCGCTATCGGGCCCCCAAGCCGAATGCGGCCCGCCGGTGTAGGCCCAGGTGTGGCCGGGCAGGAAGGGCAGGATGAAATCGGGTTGGGTGGTGCCCGGTGGGATCAGCGGCTCCACCGTCCGGGCGCGCAGCCAGGGACTGCCGAACATGCGCTCATACAGGGCCGGGAAGCCGGCATCGCCGTACAGCACCGCCTGCCAGCGTGGATAGGGGTAGAGTTGCGCAAACAAAACCTGCAAGGCCACCGACCCGGCGTTCAGGTTCGGCGCCAGGCGCAGGCTGCTGCCATCCGGGAAGGTCAGCGTGGTCAGCCGCCCCTCACGCCAGCGGTAGTAGCCGATGAAGAGATTCTGCACCGCCCAGGTCAACTGCTTGTAGAGGCCCTTGCGTTCCAGCGCCACATACCCCAGCGGATAATCCACCTTGGCCAGCGAATCCGGCTGGCCGTACACCCAGCCGCTCTGGTACTCCACCAGCGCCAGGAGCAGGCGCGGGTTGACCGAATTCTCGACGGCCACCCGCTCGATCACCCCGGCCCCGGTGTAGGTGCGGTCGGTCAGGTACTCGCGGTAGGCCGCCAGGTAGCCCCCCGCGGATTTCACGAACGCCTCAATATCAAACCCCAGTGCCGAGGGGGAATTGACCACCTCGCTGTCCGGCAGGAGCGCCTGATCGGGGCCCAGGCCATCCAGGCGGTTGGGGATGATCAGCAACTGGCCGGGCGTGATCAGCCCGGTGGCATCGAGCGGGTCGGGGGAGGTGATCTCCTCCGGTGCCACCCCGTAGCGCACGGCCAGCGCGGGCAGGGTATCCCCGGCTTGGGCGTAGTAGAGGATGGGCGGGCGCGGGGTGCCGGCCTCGGTGAGAATGGGGCTGGGCGTCGGCGTGGGCGGCGGTAGGGTTGGTGCCTCGTCCGGCGTGGCCGCCTGGGCCGGCGGCGTTGCGGGGGCGCCGGGCAACCCGGGCGGCGGTGGGGTGATCTCACTGCCGCCGCCGGCACCGCTGTGCCGGGCTGCCGTGGCGGTCAATTCGGCGGAACTCAGGTAGGCCTGCCCGCCGCAGGCCAGCGTGAGAGCCACCCAGCCCAGCAGGATGAGCAGAATTCCCAGGCGCTCAGCGCTGGATCTGATTTTGGGGAATGCGCCGTCCCGAGGCTTCGAGTACCACGCCATCACGCACCAACGTTCCTTCATATTCTACCCCCTTCCCCTGCGAAATCCAACCATCCAGGTTGAAGGGGAGCGGGCCGTCCGCCGGAATCCACTCGCCGTTGTAGCGGCGGGCAATGTGCACATGCGTGCCGCTGGAAATCCCGCCCTCGCAGGAGGGGTGCCCAATGCGCTCGCCGGCTTTGAGGCGCACCCCCGGCGCCACCCGGTCGGCGGTGGCGATGTGCAGGTAGAAAAGGCTCCAGCCGGTTTGCTCGTAGCCGTCTCCATCCAGGTCGAGCACCACCACCGCCGGCTCAGAACGCACCACCAGCCCATCCGCGGCGGCGGTGACCCAGGCATCGCTTTCGCGACAGCCGTAGCGCCCATCCGAGGGAGCAAAATCCAGCGCCGCCCAGGCCGAGCCATCCCCGTAGCCGCCGTGCGGCCCGCCGGTGAACGACCAGGTCACCCCCGGCTCAAACGGCAGTTGGAGGGGCGGCTGGCTCAGGTCCGCGGGCAAGAGCGGCTCAACGGCCCAATCGAAGGGGTAGCCGAAAAAGCGCTGGAAGGTGGCAAACACCCCCTGCTCGCCCACCGCGCGCTCCCACTCCGCGCGCCCGTAGAGCAGGCTGAAGAGGTACTGCACCCCCGCCGTCCCCGCGTTGACCGTGTTGGCCGCCGGGACAATGCTGCCATCTGCCAGCAGAAAGTGCCCCAGCGCGTTCACCCGCCACAGGTAGTAACCGCGGTTCAGATTGTTGGCCGCCCAGGCCAGTTGGCGGTACAGCCCCTTGCGCCGCAGGTCCACGTAGCGCAGGGGGTAATCCTGCCAGGCCGGGTCGGGCTGTGGTTGGGTGACCCAGCCGCTCTGGTATTCCAGCACCGCCAGGAGCAGGCGTGGGTTGACCGAGAAATTGCGCGCGATTTCGCTCACGATCTCCGCCCCGCTCAGCGTTACCTCGCCCAACGTCTCCTGGTAAGCGGCCAGGTAGCCGCCCTGCCCGGCGATCCAGGCGGCCGGGTCGAAGCCCACCGTGGCCGGGCCGTACACCAGTTCGGAATCGGGGATAATCTTGAAGGCCGGGGCGCTCCCGGCGGGCGTCGGCGCCGGGATGACCAGCATCTGCCCCACGTAGAGCAGGTCGGGGTTGGTCAGTTGATTGGCTTCGATCAGTGCATCCAGGCTCAGCCCGTAGCGCGCCGCAATCTGCCCCAGGGTATCGTTGGCCTGGACCACGTAGGTCTCCTCTTCCACCCGCAGGGTGGGGAGCACACGCGGGGGGTCGGGAGTGGGGGTGTAGATGGGCGCGCCCGGCGGACGGGTGGGGGGCTGAAAGGGCAGCGGCGTGATGCCAGCAGGCGTGGTGCCGGCCGGCAGGGGCGATGCCGCCGGCACCCACAGCGGCGCCCGATCCGCGTAGCGCACGCAGGCCAGCAGGGTCAGGCCCAGCCCCCACACCAGCGCGAAGATGAAACCCCGCCGGCGCATGCGTCCTCCCCCTCAGGCGCGGAACGGCATGTGCCGCCCGGCAATGAAGTGCATGTGCAGGTGAAACACCGATTGCCCGGCGTGCGGGCCGGTGTTGACGATCAGGCGGTAGCCGCTCTGGGTGACGTGGTAGGTCTCGGCCAGGCGGCGCGCCACCGTGAACATCCGCCCCAGCGCCGCCTCGTGCCCCGCCTCCACGGCGTTGACCGATTCCAGGTGCACGTTGGGCACAATCAGGAAGTGCAGAGGCGCAATGGGACGAATATCCGGGAACGCCGTCACCAGGTCATCCTGATACAAGATGCGGGTATCGGTCTGTCCCCGTACAATACGGCAGAAAGGACATGCCTCCATCCAGACATCGGTCATGAGTCTCACTCCGCAGGCAAAGGCTCCGCAGCCGAACAATTCTGACGGTACCAGGCCAGTTCCTGCGCACGGCCGGCCTCCGCCGCCGCACGCGCTTCCTCGCCGATGGCCACCGCCGCATCCAGGTTGACGTAGGCCGTGGTGCCCCAGTAGCGCGGCAGGACCATTAACGGGTCGTGCATGGCCTGCTCGGGCGCCCCCAGGGGAATCCAGTTGAACATGAGCGGGCCGCGGGCGTAGGCGGTGAAGCCCAGGTCGTAGCCGGCCTGGCGGGCCACCTGAATGGCGCGCGGGGTGAAGTTACCGCCGGGCCAGATGAAGGCCCGCGGGCGCACCCCCAGGTGCGCTTCCAGCGCCGCAATGGGGCCCTCGATCTCCTGGTGCAGGATCTCCTCGGGTGTGGTCTCGGTGAAGTAGGTCTCCGCATTGTGCAGAAAGCCGTGCGCCTGCACCTCCACCCGGCCGGTCGCCACCAGGTCGCGTATCTCCTGCCATTCCCGTTCATTGCCCACGCCGGTAATATATGCCATGGTCAGCGTCCAATCGTAGGTTTCCAAAAGGGGCAGAAAATGCGTGCGCACCGACCCCTGGGAGCGGTCATCCACGATGATCAGCAGGGAGCGGGGCGGGATGTAGGCATTGTGGTGCAAGAAATCGGCCAGTTGCGCCGTGGTAATGGTCTGAAAGCCCAGTTCGTGGGCGTGTTTCAGGCTGGCTTCCAGGTAGGCGGCGCTGACGGTGATGTTATCGCGGATGGGGCGGCCGCTCTGGCGCACGCTGTGGTACATGAAGGGCACCACGATGGTCCCCGGCGCGGCGTTGCCGGGCGTCCAGCGCAGGCGCAGGTAGGTGCAGGCATCCAGGTAGGTCTGCGGGGTAACCCCGCTCAGCAGCAGGCGGGTCTGGAAGGGGGGCAGCGGGGTGGCCGTGGGAAGCGGGGTGGGAGTGGGCGATGGGGCAGTGGGGGTGGGGGTGAGTGTGAAAAGGGCGGAAGACGGGCCGGCGCTGGGCTCGGCCGTGGGGGTGGCGGCCCGAGTCTGCGACGGGGGCGCCAACGCCGTTGGGGTGGCCACGGGGGTGGCCCCCCAGGCCGTGGCACAGGCGCTCAGCCAGAGGCTCATCACAAGCCAGAGCGCCCATCGGCTGGGTCGCCCGTGCCGGCCCACAGGAGAGGAGAGGAGATTCATCACCGCGAACGGGTTGAATGCGTCGCTACACCTTCTCGCCACGGATGAAGGCCTCGGTCATCTCGCGGGCCACCTCATCCTTGAACTGCTTGGGCGGGGTCTTCATGAAGTAAGCCGCCGGGCCGTAGAGCGGGCCGCCAATGCCGCGGTCCAGCGCCAGTTTGACACAGCGAATGGCATCAATGACCACCCCCGCCGAATTGGGCGAGTCCCACACTTCCAGTTTGGCTTCCAGGTTGAGCGGCACCTCGCCGAAAGTGGTCCCCTCCATGCGGATGTAACACCACTTGCGGTCGGTCAGCCAGGGCACGTAGTCGCTCGGCCCAACGTGAATGTTCTCTTCCGGCAGGGTGTAGGGCAGCATACTGGTCACCGCGCCGGTCTTGGAGATCTTCTTGGATTCCAGGCGCTCGCGTTCCAACATGTTCAGGAAGTCGGTGTTGCCGCCGAAATTCAACTGGTAGGTGCGATCCAGACGCACCCCACGATCCACAAAGAGGCTGGTCAGCACGCGGTGCAGAATGGTGGCCCCCACCTGGCTCTTGATGTCGTCGCCGATGATGGGCAGATTCTGCTCGCGGAAGCGCTTGGACCAGTACTCGGAACTGGCAATGAACACGGGAATGGCGTTGACAAAACCGCACCCGGCATCCAGCACCTGCTCCACGTACCACTTGGTGGCCATCTCCGAGCCGACCGGCAGGTAATTCACCACCACATCGGTGCCGGTGTCTTTGAGGATTTTGACAATGTCGGCGGTGGGGCCGGGCGCCTTGCGCACGATCTGGCTGAGATACTTGCCCAGCCCATCGTGGGTCATGCCGCGGTAAACCGGCACGTTGAGGTGGGGCACCTCGCAGAATTTGTAGGTGTTGTTGGGGTAGGCGAAAATGGCCTCGGAAAGGTCCTTGCCCACTTTGGTGTCCACCACATCGAAGGCAGCGGTAAATTCAATATCGCGGATGTGGTAGCCGCCCAGATTGACGTGCATCAACCCCGGGATGCGGTCGGTATCGGCCGCGTTGCGGTAAAAATAGACCCCCTGCACCAGGGAGGAGGCGCAGTTACCCACGCCAATGATGGCCACGCGGACTTTTTTGCCTTCACTCATCGGTCATTACTCCTGCACGAAAGTTATTATTAGATCATCAAAGGGCGCTGTGGAATCAGCACCCTTTGATTATACCCTCCGCAGAGGGGGAGCGGGAGGGCGGTTTTTTACGGCCGGGCCACAAACTTCAGAGTCAATTTCACCTCGTCCTCGGTGCGCAGGATGCCCACCAGGTCAATCGGACCGATACCGAAATCGCTCATGCGAATGGTGGTGGTGGCCGTACCGCTCAGCGTCTGGCCTTCCAGCCGTGCCGTCACCTCAAAGGTGACCGGGCGGGTGACCTCGCGCACGGTCAGGTTGCCGCTGACGCGGAAGGTGTAGTCCTGCCCCTCGGCGTAGGTGGTGGGCAGGCCCTCCACCGCGGTGGGGGTGAAGGTGACGATGGGGTAGCGCGCCGATTCGAGGGCATTGTTGCGGATGTAATTGTCGCGGCGGCTGCTGTCGGAGCGCAACTGGCTGACATCCACGGTGATCGGCCCCAGGCGGCTGGCCGGCGGGTCGGCCAGGTTGGCTTCAATCTGGCCCTCCACGGCGCTGGTGACGCCAACCGCCACGTTGAAGCGGTTGTTCTGGTTGAAGAAGGTCTCGCCCACCTCGTAGGTGGCCTGCGATTCACCGGGGACGATCTTGAACACCACGATGCCGCCCCCGGCGGTGGGAGCCGTTGGGGCAACCTGCGGCGTGGCGGTGGGGAGCGGGGTGGGTGAGATGGCCGCGGCAGGGGTGGACGTGGGGGGCAGGGGCGTGGGAGTCGGCGCGGGGGTAGCGGCAGGCGCACAGGCGGCCACCAGCACTCCCATCAGCACCCCCAGGGTCACGAGCAGCGTGCGTTTCATAACACCTCCGTTTTCCTTCCAATCCGAATGGAGCGCCAATATTGGCACAAAGTTTACCATATTTATAAACATATCGTTTGAAGATTGCATGAAGATTTTCGCCGCCACATGCCCGACCCCAACCCCGCGCTTGCCCAATCGGTTAAAATCAATGTATGGATATCAGCGCCGAGCCATATCTCATCGGCAGCGGCCGCCTCCCCACCCTTCCCCTGCAACGCTACCTCCCCCGCCTGCCCGAAGACAGCCTGGGCCACTGGTTGCGAGCGCACGTGCCGCCCGGCGCCTGGGTGCTCGACCCGTTGGGCCTGCATCCCCAGGTCAGCCTGGAAGCCGCCCGGGCGGGCTACCGCGTCCTGGTGGCCTGCAACCACCCGCTGATGGCCTTCATCCTGCAGGTGCTGGCCCAGGCGCCCCCGCTCGCGGCTTTTCAAGCCGCGCTGGCGCACCTGCTCACCTCCCGCCGCGGCGACCAACGCCTGGAAGTCTATCTGAGCGCCCTGTACCAGACCCCCTGCCCGCGCTGCAAAGCCACCATCCCGGCGCGGGGCTTCCTCTGGCAGCGCGGCGCCGCCCAGCCCTACGCCCGCCTGCTCCACTGCCCCCACTGCGGCGAACAGGGCGAGCACACCCTGGCCCCCGAAGACGGGCAACTCCTGGCCCAAATCGGCCATGCCGCCCTCCACCGCGCCCGCGCCCTCGCTCGCATTGCCACCGAAGCCACCGGCGAAGCCCGCGCCGCCGCCGAGGCCCTGCTGCGCTTCTACCCGCCCCGCGCCCTCACCGTGCTCTTCACCCTGCTCAACCGCATCGAAGGGCCGGGAGTCACCCCCGAGCACAAGTCCCTGCTGACCGCCCTGCTCATCTCGCTGTGCGACCGCGCCACCACGCTCTGGCCCTGGCCCGAGACCTCCCTGCGCCCGCGCGCCCTGCAAACCCCGCCCACCTTCATCGAGCACAACCTGATGCTGGAACTGGAGCACAGCCCGGCCGCCTGGACGGCAGGGACAACTCCGCTCCCGCTGACCCACTGGCCGGACCTGCCCCCCGAAAGCGGCGGCATCTGCCTCTTCCGCGGGCGCATGCGCGCGCTGGCCGCTCAGCCCCACCTGCCCCCCGTGCGCGCCGTGCTGGTGGTCATCACCCGCCCCAGCCCGGCCTTTTGGAGCCTTTCCACGCTGTGGAGCGGTTGGTTGTGGGGCGAGGAGGTCGCGCGCCCCCTCTACCCCCTGCTCAACCCGCGCACCCAGTCCTGGCACTGGCTGGCCGGCGCTCTGCAAAATGCCCTGCAGCCGGCCCACCGCTGTGCCGACCCCGCCGCACGGCTGTGGTTCTTCGGCGATGAACTGACCCCCGCCACCGCCCTGGCCGGCCTGCTGGGGCCGCATGCCTCCGGCTGGGGATTGGTGGGGCTGGCTTTCGACCCGGATGCTCCCGCCGTGCAGAGCACCTGGCAGGCACGCTTACCCGCCCCAAAAGAAAATTCGGAGAACCCCAAGACGGTGCTTCAGCAGGCCGTGCGCCGCACCCTGGCCGATTTCGGCGAGCCCGCCGATTACCTGCCGCTCTACCTGGCCGGCTTGCTGGCACTGCTGCGGGCGGGCCTCCTGCCCGCGCACCTGGGCGATCTCACCCCAGGCTACGCGGCGCGCTTGCAGGCCATGCTGGATGAGGTGCTGGCCGACACCGGCCTGGTCACCCGCCTGCACGCCCGCGCCGAGGGCGAAAGCGGCCCGCGCTGGTGGCTGGCCGAAACGCCCTGGCAGGGCACCCCCCTGGCCGACCGGGTGGAAAAAGCGGTGCTTTCCCTCCTGCTGAACCAGCCGGAAGTGACCCGTGAAGACCTGGCGCAGGCCCTCCGGCGTGCCTTCCCCGGCTGGGTGACCCCCCGGCAGGCCCTGGTGCAGGCCATCCTCACTTCTTACGCCCAGCCGCTGGAAGCCGACCCCAACCGCTGGCAACTACGCCCGCAGGAACAGCCCGCCCAGCGCCGCCGCGACCTGAACGCCGTGACCCAGGCCCTACGCCGCCTGGCCGAGCGCCTGGGCTACCGCGTCGAAGGCGAGACCCCCCTCCTGTGGGTGCACCCGACCAGCGCCGAGGTGAGTTATGCCTTCTACGGCCTGGCTTCGGCCATGGTGACGCGCTTTTTACAGGCCCCGCACCCCACCGCGCGCCATCACGTGCTGGTCCTGCCGGGCAGTCGCGCCGGCCTGCTGGCCTACAAAATGCAGCGCGACCCGCGCCTGGCAACCGCTCTGCAACGCGGCTGGCACGTGCTCAAGTTCCGCCACCTTCACCACGTCGCCGGTCAGGCCGACCTGAGCCACGACCTGTGGGAAGCCCTGCTGGATAGCGACCCGCCCCTCTGGCGCGAGACCGCCCAGATGAGCATGTTCTAACCGGCCTGCCCCTGCACACGCTGGCGCAGCAGCAGATCGGCAATGGTGAAATCCAACGGCTCGTCAATGTCCAGCGCCTCTTCACGCGGGATCTCGAAAAGGTAGGGGCGCTCCCCAATGCGGTTGCGCCGCTGGATCAGCGTCTGGCGCGTGAAGAGGTAAATGCACGAGTTCTCCTCGTACACCGGCGGCAGGTCTTGCGTGCGCAGCAGGATGTTGGGGTTGTGGTTGATCGGGCGCGCCAGTTGATCCCACAGGCGGGTCTGCACGCGCGTAACCCCAAAGAGGCTGTCGTAGGCCGGGTAAAGCCCCAGCAGGGTCTGGATGGCACGCTCGATCGTCTCGGCGCGCAAAAGCGGGTTGGTGCTGTGGGTTTGCAGGTAAAAATCGGCCTCCACCAGCGCCGTATCGTGCATCAGAATCTCGTTCATCGGCACGGCATCCCCGCGCAGGTGCTCCGGGCGCTCGATGACCATCACCGTGGGGAAGTGCTCGCGCAGTCCGGCGATGATGGTGGGCGAGTCGGTATCCACCGCAATCCGGTGGATCGAGGGGCAGTTCAGCAGCGTTTCCAGGATGTGGTGAAAGAGCGGTTTGCCGGCCAGGGGGCGGTAGTTTTTGCCCGGCACGCGCTCGGAATGGTGGCGCATCGGCACCAGGGCCACAACGGTAGGGCGTTCGGTCATCGGCACTCCCTCCTCAGGCACTGCGCTCCCAGGTCTGCATGGCCGCGTGCATGGCCGCGGTCACCTCGCGGAACACCCCCGCCTCGAACGACAGGCGCGCGCCTGCGGTGCGGTAGAGTTCGGGCAGGGGGCGACTGCCCCCCAGCGCCAGGGCGCGGCGGTAGGCCGCCACCGCCTCCGCAGGGTCGCGTTGAGCGTTTCGCCACACCTGCAGGGCGCCCAACTGGGCCAGGCCGTATTCCACGTAGTAGAAAGGCACCTCGTAGATGTGCAGTTTGCGCTGCCAGCCGGTCTTCATTTCATCGTCCAGGCCGCTCCAATCCACGCCGGCCATGAAGCGCTCCCACAGCGCCCCCCAGGCCGCATCACAGCGGGCCGGGTCCACCGCTTCCTCCGGGTGGGTGTACGCCCAGTGCTGGAAACCATCCACCACTGCCATGTAAGGCCAGAAGAGCAGCGCGCCTTCCATTTGATTGAGGCGGGCGCGGTCGGCGTCCTCCGCCGAGTAGAACCCGCCCTGCGCCGCTTCCAGGTAGGGCAGGGTCAGGTACTCCATGCTCATCGAAGCCACCTCGGCGAACTCCATGGGGATTTCCAGCAGGTGCACCAGGCGGATGGGTGCCGTCTCAAACACGTGGAAGGCGTGTCCGCTCTCGTGGACCAGGGTGCTCACGTCGTCGTGGATGCCCACTGCGTTCATGAAAATGAAGGGGCGGCGCTGAATGGCAAATTCGGTGCAAAACCCGCCGGGGGCTTTGTTCTTACGGTTTTCCAGGTCCAGCAGATTTTCGCGGCGCATGGTCTCGAAGTAGGTCGCCAAGGTGGTATCCAGACGGGCAAAGATGCGCGCGGTGCCGGCAACCAGTTCCTCAACCTCGTTGAAGGGCTTCAGCGGCGGACGCCCCAGCGCATCCACCTCGGTATCCCAGGGGCGCAGGTGGGGCAGGCCCATCTGCCGGCGGCGCTGCTCGTAGCGGGCTACCGCCAGCGGCACCACCACCTCGGCAATGGCCTCGCGAAAACGCTCGCAATCGGCGGGGGTGTAATCAAAGCGCAACAACTGCTGCCAGCGGTACTCGCGGTAACTGGCGAAGCCGGCGTTGTGGGCGATCTGCTGGCGCAGGCGAAAGAGTTTGACCCACAAGTCGTTCAGCGCCTCGCGGTCGGCCAACTGGCGCTGGGCCACCTGCCGCCAGGCCTCCTCGCGGCGGGCACGGTCGGTTTCCTGCAACAGCGGGCGCATCTGCTGGACGGTGCGCTCCTGACCCTCCCACTCCACCGTTTGGGCCCCCAGAATGCGGTCGTACTCCTGAATCAGTTTCTGCTCCTCGGCCAGCAGGGGCAGGTTCTCCTCGCGGAAGAGCGCCACCTCGGCGCGCATGTTGCGCAGGGGCATCTCAAACCCTGCCGGCTCCAGCCCGCTGGCCAGCAGTTTCTGCTTCAACGCTTGCTCGGCGGCCATGGCCCGGGGAAACAGATGGTCGAAGAAGGCCTCCAGGCGCTGGCGGGCCACTTCGTCGGCGGTGTTGACGGCAGTGGCCACGTGCAGACGACTGCGCAGTTCCATCAGGCGCTCATCCAGCGCCGACCAGTCTTCCAACCAGGCCTGCACGTTCGCGGCGTTCAGAGGGCGCTGCTGCAGGTCCTGGTAGTACGGCTCAAAATCCTTCCACTCCCAGGTAATCAGGGTTTGCGGATCGGAGGGCAGGGCATTCCACATCATGCGCATGGGCTCCTTCTCAGTTGGTGATGAAGTAAAGGTCACAGGCGGGCCAAGGTGGTGACAAACGGCACCTGGTCGAACATCCAGAACGCGAGGGGCAGGCCCAGCCCCAGGCTGAGGCCGGTGAGCAGCCACGCCATGCCCATCCACAGCAGGCTGAACCACCAGCCGATGAGCAGGAAGTAAGCCGCCCGCACCAGGAAGGGATATTGGGGCAGGTCGCGGCGGCGCAACAGCACCCGCCCATTGACCACCACCACCTGCGTTTCGCGGCGCACCGGGTGCAGGGTCATGATCACGGGCAGGCGGTTGAGCAGCCACAGCCCCAGCGGCAGGCCGATGATGGTAATGTTGAGCACCCAGGCGATCAGCGTGACCGCCCCGCCCACCCACAGGCCGATGAACACGAAATACAACAGCCGAATCAGGCAGCCGGGGCCGCGTTCTTCGGGTAGAACCATCACCGGAGGTTGGGTCTGGCTCATGGCGCATTCTCCTTACTAAGGCCGGTAGTGCTGACCACGGCGGTCAGCCCCTATATCTACGCAGCCGCGCGCCGGGGGTTGCACCGGCTTCACAGCAGGGGTGGCTTGCGCAGATGCCAATCGGTGACCTGCTGGTAAGCATGGGCCACCCGGAAAAGCACCTCCTCGCGGAAGTGCGGCCCCATCAGTTGCATGCCGATGGGCAGGCCGCGGCCATCCAAACCGACCGGGAAGGCCAGCCCCGGCACCCCCGCCAGGTTGGTGGGCAGGGTGAACACATCTTCCAGGTACATGGCCAGGGGGTCTTCGGTGTGCTCCCCCAGGCGGAAGGCCGTGGTGGGGGCCACCGGCGCCGCAATCACATCCACCTGCTCGAAGGCGACTTCAAA
The DNA here is from genome assembly GCF_001306145.1 of Thermanaerothrix daxensis. Taxonomy (GTDB): domain Bacteria; phylum Chloroflexota; class Anaerolineae; order Anaerolineales; family Anaerolineaceae; genus Thermanaerothrix; species Thermanaerothrix daxensis. The sequence goes on along the minus strand of NZ_LGKO01000006.1, from coordinate 137,145 downwards.
ATCGCGCTTGATCAGGGTGCGCACCTTCTGCGCCTGGCCGTAGTAGGCCTCGTAGTAGCCCGCAGAAAGGGCGTAGGTGCCCAGCATGATGCGCCGCTTGACCTCGGCGCCGAAGCCCTGCCCGCGCGTGCGCCGGAACATCTCCCACAGGGCGTCGCTTTCCACGCGCAGGCCGTAGCGCACACCATCGTAGCGCGCCAGGTTGGCCGAAGCCTCCGCCGGGGCAATCAGGTAGTACACCGGCAGGGCGTACTCGGTATGGGGCAGGCTGACCTCGTGGACGCTGGCGCCGAGCGCCTCCAGCACGGCAATGGCCTGGCGCACGGCCTGCTCAACCTCGGGCTGCAGCCCGCCGATGAAGTACTCGCGGGGCACGCCCACGCGCAGCCCGCGTAAATCGGGCTCGGCAGGCAGTTCAATCGGTGGGACGGGCACATCCAGGGTGGTGGAATCGAGGGGATCGTGGCCCGCCATGAGGTGAAAGAGCAAGGCCACATCGGCCACATTGCGCGCAAATGCGCCCGCCGTATCCAGCGAGGAGCCGTAGGCCACCAGCCCGTAGCGCGAGACGCGCCCGTAGGTCGGCTTGATCCCGCTCACCCCGCAGAACGAGGCCGGCTGGCGCACACTGCCGCCGGTATCGGTGCCCAGCGCCGCCGGCACCATGCGCGCGGCCACCGCCGCGGCACTGCCCCCGCTGGAACCACCCGGCACCCGCTCGGTATCCCAGGGGTTGCGGGTGGGGCCGTAGGCCGAATTTTCGGTTGAAGACCCCATGGCAAACTCATCCGTGTTGGTCTTGCCCACCACCACCACGCCGGCATCCAGCAGGCGCTGCACGGCAGTCGCGGTGTAAGGGGGCACAAAGGTCTCCAGGATGCGCGAGCCGCAGGTACAGCGCACGCCCTCCAGCGCCAGAATGTCCTTGACCGCAATGGGCAGGCCCAACAGCGGCGGCAGGGGCTCATCGGGATGATGGCGGGCGGCAGCGCGGCGCGCATCCGCGGCCTCGGCCTGCGCCAGGGCGCGCTCCGGGGTCAGGGTGATAAAAGCATGCAGGACGGGTTCCAGGCGCTCGATCTGCGCCAGGCAGGCGCGCGTCAGGTCCAGGCTGGAGACCTGTCCTTGCGCCAGCGCTTCCAACGCCTGGTGCACGGTGAGATCGGTCAGTGCGGTCATGGGCTACTCCAGCACAGGCGGCACGCGGAACTGGCCATCTTCGACCTGGGGCGCATTGCGCAGCAGATCTTCGCGGCGGAGGCCGGGGCGCGGCTCATCCGGACGCAGCACACTGCGCGGCGGCAGGACACTGGCCGTGGGCGGGATGTCCGCCGTATCCAGCGCCTGCAGACGGGCGGCATACTCCAGGATGGCCGAGAGTTGCTGGCGGTAGCGCTCCTTTTCCTCTTCGCTCAGTTCCAGGCGCGCCAGATGGGCAATGTGTTCCACTTCTTCACGTGAAAGGCTCATGCCCGCAATTATACGCGATTCTGCGCCGGCACGCAGGCGTGTTCTGGCCGAAACCTGCCCCTCCCCAAAGCCGGCCGGGAAGAGTATTATGCTTCTATCCTCAACACTCTGACGCGGAGGCGATGAGGCCCGCCCCGCACGAAGCATCACAAATTCGGAATGACCGATGATAGCCTCTACCCATTCCACGGTAGAGGCCTTTTTTATTGGCTTCGAATTTGGAGGTTCCCATGACACCGCTCTCGGCTTCAGCCCAAGCGTCGCAAAGCCTGACTTCCGCGCTGGCACTGCGCTTTGTCTTGCTGCTGGGGGGCGTTAGTTTGCTGGCCGATATGACCTATGAGGGAGCGCGTAGCATCAATGGGCCCTTCCCGGCATTGCTGGGAGCCAGCGGCCTCACCGTGGGGGTAGTTTCCGGAGTGGGCGAACCGGTGGGGTATGGGCTGCGTCTGGTTTCGGGCTACCTGGGCCAGCGCACCCGGCGCTACTGGCTGATCACGCTCATCGGGTATGCCCTCAACCGGCTGAGCGTGCCGCTCCTGGCCTTGAGCGGCCACTGGGGCGTTGCCGCCCTGTTGAGGATCAGCGAGCGCATCGGCAAGGGCATCCGTGTGCCGCCGCGCGATACCATGCTCTCCTTTGCCACCCAGCCGATGGGACACGGGTGGGGCTTCGGCCTGCACGAAGCCCTGGACCAGATCGGTGCCATCCTAGGGCCGCTGGTGGTGGCGGGCGTCCTGGCCTGGCAGGGGAACTACCGCCACGGCTATGCCATTTTGACCCTGCCGGCCCTGCTGGCGCTCAGCGTGCTCCTGGTGGCACGCCGGCTCTACCCCAACCCCCGGGCGCTGGAAACCCCATCCCCAACCCTGCGGTTCGGTGGCTTCGACCGTACCTTCTGGATCTACGTGCTCGCTGCAGGTGGCATCGCCACCGGCTTTGCCGATTTTCCCCTCATCGCCTACCATTTCCAGAAAGCCGCCGTCGTCCCGGCCACCCTGGTGCCCGTCTTTTACGCCCTTGCCACGGGGGTAGATGCCCTGGCGGCACCGCTCTTTGGCCGCCTTTTCGACCGCCTCGGCCGGGTCACCATGGTCCTGGCGGCCGCCCTCACCGCTTTCTTCGCCCCGCTGGTTTTTTTGGGCGGCACGGTCAGCGCGGCGGTGGGCATGGGGCTGTGGGGGGTGGGCATGGGCGCCCAGGAATCCGTCCTGCGGGCCGGCGTGGCCGAGATGATGGTTCCCGAACAGCGCGCCCTGACTCAATTCCGCCGCACCTGGGAGACCAGCCGGGTAGAGCACCTGATGAACTCACAACTGCTCTACGTCACCGAAGAAACCCCCGTGCTGAAAGCTGCCGAAATCATGATCAACAGCGGGAAGCACCCCCTGCCGGTCCTCCGCGAGGGGCAGATCGTGGGGGTGGTCACCCGGATGTCCCTTGTGCGCGCCGTTCTGGAAAGCCGGGAGGCGGAGGAACACACCGGGCAAGAAGCGCGCGGCTGATTCGGCGCCTGCCCGCCGCGCCGCTCTAACCGGGCTTTCGATGGAGCAGGTCCGAGGGAGCGTACCCGCTGAAAAAAGCCAGATTTTCCTGCCAGGCGCGCTGTTCGGCCTCGCTCATCGGCTCATTGCGGTACTCCCAGGCATGTTTGCGGATGTACTCGCCCATGGCGGCGATCTGGGCATCCAACCGGGCCAGGCGCGTTTGGAGCACAAACCTCACCGCCTGGGGGTAGGTCTCTGCCAGGGTCAGCGCCAGCCGCAAATGGCGTAAACACAGTCCGTCCGATTCTCGGTAAAGCGGTTGCCAGTCCTCGGCCTGGTGCTCCAACGCCTCCAACAGCCCGGCCAGGGCGTTGCGGGCGCTCGATTCAGCCGTGGTGCAGATGGGGCAGGCAGGTGGAGAAGCAGGACTCCGCCGGGGGGTGCGCAAGCGTCGTAAAAAGCGCACCAGACGCCCGCGTGGTCGCTCGAGGCGCGGGAGGTGTTCCAGGACCCGCGCGAGTTCCTGGCGCACATACAGGCTGAGCGATTCATACAGGATATTGGTGCCCAACCAGTCGTTGAACATGGCCTGCTCTACCTGCGCCACCAGGCGCGTATGGGCCGGGCAGTAGCCCCAGGCGGCCAGAAACGTTTGACGGGTGGCCGGGTCGTTAATATTCTCCCAGTGCAGGCTCTCCACGTAGCGCCAGGCCGCCCGATCGTAGATTTTACAAACGGGGCACCCCGGCTGATTTAACAGGGTTTTCAGGTCGAAAACAGCGCTCAGAAACGACATGGACCTCTCCACTCTCTTAAGCACAAAGCCTCTACCGACCTGAGGATTCAGGGGCAGAGGCTATCAGTCGTGAACCGACGGTTTCAGGCGAGCCTCATCGCCAGCGAGATCCATTGTACCACCGCAAGCGCGCCGGGAACGTTAAGTAAATTGCCGCCGCCTGATGGTATAATCCCAGGCGCACATCAACCTGCGAGGGACGACCCTTGGGCTACACCGTTCTCATTTCTGCGCCGTACTTCCTGGCCGTGCTGGAACGCTTCCGGCCGCTGTTCGAGGCGTACCAGATGGACCTGATCACCCCGGCAGTCACCGAGCGCCTGGAGGAAGACGCTCTGCTGGCCTACGCCGGGCAGTTCGATGGGGCGCTGTGCGGCGACGACCGCTTCAGCGCACGCGTGCTGGAAGCCTGTGTCCCGCGCCTCAAGGTCATCTCCAAGTGGGGCACGGGCATTGATTCGATTGACCGCGAGGCCGCGGCGCGCCTGGGCATCCAGGTGCGCAACACCCCCAATGCCTTCACCCTGCCGGTGGCAGATACCGTCCTGGGCTACATCCTGGCCTTTGCCCGCCAACTACCCTGGATGGACCGCACGCTCAAAGCCGGCGGCTGGGAGAAACGAGCCGCACGCTCGCTCAGTGAATGCACCCTGGGCGTGATCGGGGTCGGCAACATTGGCAAGGCCGTCTTGCGGCGGGCGCGCGCCTTTGGCATGACCCTGCTGGGCAACGACATCGTGCCGATCGCGCCCGATTTCATCGCCGAGTACGGCGTGGAGATGGTTCCCCTGCGCCACCTGCTGGAACGCGCCGATTTCGTCAGCCTGAACTGCGACCTCAACCCCACCAGTTACCACCTGATCAACGCCGAAACGTTGGGGTGGATGAAGCCCACCGCCGTGCTGATCAACACCGCGCGCGGGCCGGTGGTGGACGAAGCCGCGCTGATTGCCGCCCTGCAGGCCGGGCGTATCGCCGGGGCGGCGCTGGATGTCTTCGAGGTGGAGCCCCTGCCCCTCGATTCGCCCCTGCGCCGCATGGAAAACGTCCTGCTGGCCGCCCACAATGCCAATGCCAGCCCGGCGGCCTGGGAGCGCGTGCACTGGAACACCCTGCGCAACCTGTTCGACGGCCTGGGACTGCCCACAGAGCCGTTAGCCACCTGGCAGGCGCGCCTGCGCCCGCCGGAGGTGTGAATTCATCCCTTGATGGAGGTGAGGTTGCCATGACCTCAACGACTGCCCCTGAGAACCGCGTGGTCCTGATCACCGGTGCCGCCGGCGGCATCGGCCGCGCCACGGTGCGCCTGTTTGCCGAGCGCGGCTGGCGCGTCATCGGCGTGGACCGCGCTCCCTTCGGTGCGGATTTTCCCGCCGAGGGCCTGTTCATCCAGTCCGATATCTCGCTGGCGGAAAACATTGCCGCCATCTTCGAGCGCGCCCAGATCTTCACCGACCGCCTGCATGCGCTGGTCAACAATGCCGCCATTCAGATCGCCAAGCCCTTCCTGGAAACCACGGTGGAAGAGTGGGATGCGGTGATGGCCTCCAACCTGCGTTCGGTATTCCTGGGGGTCAAACTGGCCTACCCGCTGCTGAAAGCCGCCGGGGAGAGCGCCATTGTCAACGTCTCCTCGGTGCATGCCATCCAGACCTCGGCCAACATCGCCGCTTACGCCGCCAGCAAGGGCGGCCTGCTGGCGCTGACGCGCGCCATGGCGATTGAATTCGCGCGAGATAACATCCGCGTGAACGCCATCCTGCCCGGTGCCGTGGATACCCCCATGCTGCGCGCCGGCCTGAACCGCGGCCACGTGGGCGGCGAGGATGTGCACGAGCGCCTGGAAAACCTGGCCCGCCGCACCGTCAACGGCCGCGTAGGTCAGCCCGAGGAAATCGCCCGCGCCATCTACTTCCTGGCCGACTCGCGCGAATCCTCGTTCATGACCGGCCAGGCCCTGGTGGTAGATGGTGGCGCCACCGCCCGCCTGAGCACGGAGTGAGGCCCGTGAAGCGCGACGCCCTCAAGCCCTTCATTCCCCCGCCTCTCTGGCGCCTGGGCTCCCGCACTTACTGGGGCTGGCGCAACCGCGGTCGGCACGTGCTGGCCCGCTGGCTCAGCCCACGCTGGGCAGCCAACCTGCGCCGCCTGGAAGCCTACCGCAACCGTCACGCCGGCCAGCGCTGTTTCATCATCGGCAACGGCCCCAGCCTGCGTAAGATGGACCTTTCGCCCCTGCGCCATGAGATCACCTTCGGCCTCAACCGTATCTACCTGCTCTTCCCCGAGGTGGGCTTCACCACCACCTACCTGGTTTCGGTCAACGACCTGGTGCTCCAGCAGTGTGCCGAGGAGATGCGAGCGCTGGCCCTGCCCAAGTTCATCACCTGGCGTGCGCGGCGCTGGTTCGCCGATGACCCCAACACCCTGTTCCTGGATACCGACTACACCGGCCCCGAGACCTTCAGCGGCGAGGCCACCGGCCGCCTGTTTGAGGGCTTCACAGTCACCTACGTTGCCATGCAACTGGCCTTCTTCATGGGGTTTTCGCAGGTCATCCTGATCGGGGTAGACCACAACTTTGCCACCCAAGGCCCGCCCAACGCGGCGGTGGTCTCCCAGGGCAATGACCCCAATCACTTTTCCCCCAACTACTTTGGCAAGGGCTTCAAGTGGCAACTCCCCGATCTGGAAGGCTCCGAACGCGCCTACCGCCTGGCGCGCGCGGCTTACGAGGCCGCCGGTCGCACCATCCTGGATGCCACCGTGGGCGGCAAATTGACCATCTTCCCCAAGGTGGAGTACACCCGCCTGTTTGATGCAACCGCATGATGCACCCGCTGGTTTCGATCATCACCCCCTCTTATAACCAGGCGGCTTTTCTGGAAACCACCCTGCGTTCGGTGCTGATGCAGGATTACCCGCGTATCGAGTACCTTGTGGTGGATGGTGGCTCCACCGACGGCAGCCTGGAGATCATCCGCCGCTACGCCGACCGCCTGGCCTGGTGGGTCTCCGAGCCCGACCGCGGCCAGGCCGAGGCCATCAACAAGGGCTTTGCCCGCGCGCAGGGCGAGATCGTCGCCTGGCTGAATTCGGACGATTGCTACTACACGCCCAAAGTGGTCAGCCAAGCCGTGGCGGCCCTGGAAGCCCACCCCGAAGCCAGCATGGTGTACGCAGATGGGGTGATGGTAGATGCCCAGGGCTACCTGCTGGACTGGCACCGCTACCCCCGCTACGACCTGGTGGACCTGCTGGCCTTTGAGGTCCTGCTCCAGCCCACCGTCTTCATGCGGCGGAGCGCGCTGGAAGCCGCTGGCTACCTGCGCCCCGAATTGCACCTGATCCTCGACCACGACCTGTGGATTCGTCTGGCCGCCGTGGGCCCGCTTTATCATGTCGAGGAGATTTGGGCGGTGGAACGCACCCACGCGCAGGCCAAGACCACGGCCCAGGCGGCCACGTTTGTGCACGAAGCCTTTGCCCTGATTCAATCCCTGGAGCAGATGCCCGCCTTTGCTCCCACCTTTGCCCGTCACCGCCGGCGAATTTACGCCGGTCTGCATGTCTTTGCGGCGCGCCGGCTGATCGATGCCGGCCAACCCCGCGCCGCCCTGCGCCATTTTGCCCACGCCTGGCGCCTGCAGCCGCGCCAGGTCCTGCGGCGCTGGTACAAGGTGGTGCAGGCTCTGGGGGGCGCCGTCGGCCTTCAGGCCCTCTTCCTCGGCTACCGCGCTCTGCGGCGGCGCGCTCAGCACGGGCGCAAGCGCCTGATGCTGACGCAGAACGGCTTCCAATGGGTGAGCGAAGCCCCATGAACGACCTGCCGCTGGTGAAATCAATGTCAGGAATCACAATGAGACACAAAAACTCCTTCTGGATAACTTTTTGGGTCAGCCTCTTTCTCCTGATTGGGCTCGGCATTCGCCTCTACGACCTTACCGATTTGCCCCTCGATTTCCACGCCACCCGGCAACTGTTCTCAGCCCTCAAAGCGCGTGGCCTCTATGCCGCTTTTGCTACCAATATGCCTGAATGGCAGCGCCAGATCGCCATACGCCAATGGAGAGAAATCGGGATCATCGAGCCCCCTATCATGGAATTCCTGGTTGCCCAAACTTATCGCTTTACGGGCCTACAGTTGTGGGTGGCACGGATATATTCCAGCCTCTTCTGGGTGTTGGGGGGACTTCCCGTGTTCTGGCTAGGACGCCGGCTGGGGCGCAATTGGGTCATCGGACTGATTGCCTTGGGGGTCTACCTTTCCGTCCCTTATGGCGGTATCGCTAGCCGCTCCTTTCAACCCGACCCGTTGATGGTCTCCCTGATGGTTTGGGCCTGGTGGGGAGCCTATACCTGGTACGAATCCCCCACCTTCCAACGCGCTGTCGTGGCAGGTTTGCTGGCCGGACTGGCCATTCTGGTCAAAAATTTGGTGGTTTTTCTCGTCCTACCCCCCCTACTTCTACTCTTATTCGAACGCTACCACTTGCAAATCTGGCGTCAACCCCAGGCCTGGGTGATTCTCATCCTGTCCGTTCTGCCCACAGGGGTTTACACCATATACGGGGTCTGGATCAGCGGCTTTCTTAAAAGTCAGTTCAGTGGCCGTTTCTTCCCACAATTGTGGATTGACCCCGTTTTTTACATTCGGTGGTTGGGGCAAATCGAACATGTGGTTGGGTCACGGTATTTATTCGCCCTGGGTTTGGCCGGCATATTCTTAAGCGCCTCTCCCACCCACCGACGTTGGTTACTCATTTTGTGGCTGGGTTATTTTGCCCTCGGTTTTGCCTTTTCTTATCACTACATGACCCACGACTACTATCACCTTCCTCTGATCCCCCTCATGGCGCTCTCCATCTCCCCAGTCGTGGATACGGTTTATCAGCGCTTGCGTGAATTAACGTTCAGTAAGTTTGCAACGGCTGTCCTGATCGGGGTATTGGTGATCCTTTTTGCCAACAATCTGTGGGATATCCGGGTAACCCTGAAGCGCAACGATTACCGCCATGAGGCCTCTTTCTGGGCAACTCTGGGTGAAAAACTGGCAAACGGCAGCGTCATGGCACTGACCCATGATTATGGCTATCGCCTGGCCTACTGGGGATGGAAAGATGCTGGTATTTGGCCCACTCAAGGGGATCTCTTCCTGCGTCAGTTGAGTGGCGGTTCCCCCGAAGACATCTTGCACGAATTCCAGGCCCACATTGAAGGCTTTGATTATTTTTTGATCACGTTAATGGGCGAATATGAGAATCAGCCTGTTCTTAAACAAACCCTGGAACAACACTATACACTTCTGGACCAGGGGGATGGCTATCTGATTTTTGACTTACGTCATCCTAAGGGAACCCCATGAACGACCTGCCGCTGGTCTCCATCGTCACGCCGTCCTTCAATCAGGCGCGCTTCCTGGAAGCCACCATCCGCTCCGTGCTCAGCCAGGACTACCCGCGCTTGGAATATATCATCGTGGATGGCGGCTCCACCGACGGCAGCCTGGAGATCATCCGCCGCTACGCCGACCGCCTGGCCTGGTGGGTCTCCGAGCCCGACCGCGGCCAGACGGATGCGATCAACAAGGGCTTTGCCCATGCCCACGGCGAGATCCTGGCCTGGCTCAACTCCGATGACACCTACGAGCCCGGCGCCGTGCGCGAGGCCGTGGCCTACCTCCAGGCTCACCCCGACGTGGGCCTGGTGTACGGGGATGCCCACTACATTGACGAGCACGGGCGCGTCATCGGGCGCTTCCCGGCCGCCCAGACCGATTACCGCCGCCTGCGCCGCGGCTACGTGCACATTCCCCAGCAGGCCGCTTTCTTCCGCGCCGCCCTGTGGCGCAAGGTCGGCCCGCTGGACCCCACCTTCTACTTCGCCATGGACTACGACCTTTGGGTGCGGCTGGCACGCGAGGCCCCCCTGCACTACGTCCCGCGGGTGTGGGCCAATTTCCGCCTGCACGGCGACGCCAAGACCATCCTGGCCGATGACCGCTGCTGGCCGGAGATGCTACGCGTCCACTTCCGCGATGGGGGCAGTTGGTTTTCTCCCATCGTCGCCAAGTACCTGGTGCGCAAACTGGTTGCCCCCTACCTGCGCTGGCGTCGCCGGCGCCTCTTTGAGCGGTATAATGAACGCGGAGGTGAATAAATGCCCCGCTCACTCCCCCGATCCATTCAGCCCTTCGAGGGCGGTAACCTGATCACCCGCGCCCGCCTGATCTTGCGCCTGCTGCGCGATCGGCGCGTGCATCCGCTGATCAAACTCATCCCCGTGCTCTCGCTGGCTTACCTCTTCATCCCCGACCTGGTCATCGGCCCGCTCGACGATGCCGCCGTGGTCTGGCTGGGCATGGCCATCTTTGTGGAACTCTGCCCACCCGAGGTAGTGGCGGAGCACTGGCGCGCCCTGGTGGAGGGCCCGGCGCCGGCTTCCACCCCGCCCGAGGTGATCGAAGGCGAATTCCGCGAGATTCAGGAATAGGCCGCGCGTTCCTCCGCCCCCAGGCGCCGGAGGTAGGCACCCACGGCCGCATTGACCGGCCGGGCAAAGACCTCTTGCACAGGCCCCACCTGCACCACCCGCCCCGCGAGCATGACCGCCACCCGCGTGGCCAGGGTGCACGCTTCTTCCAGTTCGTGGGTGACCAGGATGGCGGTGGTGCGCGTCTCGCTCAGGATGGCGTGAAAGTCCTCGCGCAGGCGCTCGCGGGTGGGTGCGTCCAGCCCCGCAAACGGCTCATCTAGCAGCAGCAAGGTGGGTTCCAGCGCCAGCGCGCGCGCCAGGCTGACCCGCCGGGCTTCACCCCCCGAAAGTTGGGTTGCCGGCCGCCCGGCCAGGTGCGCCACCCCCAGGCGCTCCAGCCAGCGCCGGGTGCGCTGGCGGATCTCCGCGGCGGGTAGCCCCCGAAACCGCAGTCCCAGCGCCACGTTGTTCCACACCGTGGTGCTCACCAGCAGGGCATCCTGCAACACCAGCCCCAAATGCCGGCGGTAGGTCAGGTCATCCCGGATTTCCTCGCCGTTCAGGCGCAGGCTTCCCTGCGTCGCCTTGAGAATGCGCGCCAGCCCCAGGAGCAGGGTTGTCTTCCCCGCTCCGTTCGGGCCGATCAGCACCAGGGTCTCGCCGGCATACACCGTCAGCCGCTCCACCTGCACGGCAAAATGGGCATTACGCGGTACGCACAACCGGTGGACTTCCAGCAAAGGCTTCATCGTCGTCCTCGCTGTTGCAGGAGGGTGAGCCCCCAATTGACGAGGAAGGTCAGCCCCAGGAGCAGCGCTCCCAGCGCCAGCGCCCGATCAAAGGCACCCCTGCTGGTTTCCAGCACAATCGCCGTGGTCAGCACGCGCGTCTGCCCCTTTATGTTGCCCCCCACCATCATCGAAGCCCCCACCTCCGAGATCACCGCCCCGAACCCCGCCATTAGCGCGGCCAGGATCGGCAGACGCGCCTCGCGCCACAGCACCAGCACCATCTGCACCCGCGAGGCGCCCAGCCCGGCCAGTTGCCACTGTAGGCGCACATCCAGTTGTTGCAGGGCCGAGGCGGTCAGCCCGGTCACCACCGGCAGGGCGATCAGGGTTTGGGCAATCACAATGGCAGTGGGGGTGTAAATCAGGTTCAGCCCACCCAGCGGGCCGGAGCGCCAGAGCAGCATGGCCACCACCAGCCCCACCACCACTGGCGGGAGCCCCATCCCGGTGTTGATCAGGCTGAGCAGAAACGTCTGCCCGCGGAAGCGCCCCAGCGCCAGCCAGGTGCCCAGGGGCAGCCCCAGGAACAGGCTCAGCCCGGTAGCGGTCAGGGAGATGCGCAGCGAGAGCGCGGTAATCTGCCAGATCTCGGCCTCTGGGATCATGTGTCTTCCTCACGTCAGGGGGTTATGGCATCGGGCACAAACAGAGGTTCGCCGTAGGTTTCCACCCCGAATGTACCGATCCGGCGCTGCGTTTCGGGGTCAAGCAGAAATTCCAGGAAAGCCCGCGCACCCACGTAATTGACGTGCGGCCACTTTTCGGGGTTGACGGTAATGACGTGGTAGATGTTTTGCAGGCGGGGGTCGCCTTCCACCAGCGGGCGCAGGCCGATCTTCGCGCGGTATGCCAGGTAGGTACCCCGGTCGCTCAGGGTGTAGGCCCGCTTCTCCGCCGCCACCATCAGCGTGGCGCCCATGCCCTGCCCCGTCTCCAGGTACCAGGCCTGCCCCTGCGGTTGGAGGCCGGCGGATTCCCACAGGCGCAGTTCCAGAGCGTGGGTGCCCGATTGATCCCCCCGTGAGACGAACCGCGCCCCCCGGGCCGCAATGCGGCGCAATGCCGTGAGGATATCTGCCCCCTGCACCTGGGCCGCATCCTCCGGCGGGCCCAGCAGGATGAAATCGTTGTGCATGACCTGCACGCGATCTTTCCCCCACCCGGCCTGCATAAACGCCTCCTCGGCCTCCGGGGAATGCACCAGCAACACATCTGCGTCGCCCCGCTCCCCCATCTTAAGCGCCTGGCCGCTCCCCACCGCCACCACCTTGACCGGATAGCCGCTCTGGGCTTCAAAGCGGGGGATGAGCACGTCCAGCAATCCGCTATCCTGCGTGCTGGTGGTGGTGGCCAGGATCAGCGTGGCCGGGGGCGTCACACCCGCCGGGCGGGCGGCACAGGCGGCCAGCCCCATGCTCAAGGCCACACTCACGAGGAAAGACCACCAACGCTTCATATCATTCCTCCAACGAGAGAAGAGTTCCGCTCTGAGCGGGATCGTAGCCGGGCAGAGCGCGCACGCGGCGGCGATAGGCCGCGCTTTGCAGAAAATCCAGCAGGGGCGCGAGGCGCTCGCGCTGTTCCATGCCAAAGACCAGGTCGTAGCGCTCGGCAAACAGGGGGATGAAGACCAACCCGAAGCGCGCCGCCGCGGCTTCCAGCCCCACCGCCACATCGGCCTGCCCCTGCGCCACCAGTGCCGCCGCCTCGGTGTGGGTGCTGACCACCTGCCGGGGGGCCGGCAGGGCCAGCCCCAGGCGCCGCACCGTCTGCTGCATCCACAGGTGCGTGCCTGACCCCGGGTTGCGCCCTACCCAGCGCAGCCCCGGGCGGGCCAGGTCGCTCAGGTCACGCAGGCCGAGGGGGTTGCCGGGAGCCACCATCAACCCCTGGATGCGGTACGCCAGGGTGACCACCCCCACGGTGCGATCGGGGAAAAGGTGGCGCAGGGTGGGCAGGTTGAAATCGCCTCCGGGTTCATGCAGGTGCGCCCCCGCCAGGTGGCAAAGCCCCTGCCGCAGGGCCACCAGCCCATTGAGCGAGCCCTGCGGCATGGCCAGGAGCAGGAGGTGGGGTTCCAGCGCTTCGGCCAGTTGCTCCAGCGCCAAGTCGTGACTCCCTGCGAAGATGACCACGGGTTGAGAAACCGCCGGCAGTACCCAGTGCTGGAAAAGCAGTCCCTCGCTGCACGCCCGGTAGTACTTCTCAGTGACACGCCCGCGCTTGCGCACCTCGCTTAATTCCACCACCCCGGCTTCCACCAGCACGCTGAGGTGGTGGCGCACCCAGGCCGGGGATTGCCCCACCGCCTGCGCCAGTTGGGTGAGAGTGGCCGGCCTGCGCATGAGCAGGCCCAGCAGGCGCATCCGGTGCGGGTCGCTGACCCGGCGCGCCACCTCGGGATCGGAGCAGAGGAACACCTTGCGCATGACGTTTAAGGAAAAACTTAATCGTTACATCCATTATAGTTATCTGCGCTCCACGGGTCAATGCTTTCATGCGCCCGAATGTTCAGGCTGCCCGGCGGTTTATGCCCCGCGCCCCTTGCCCGATCCCGGCCCTGCCTGCCCACCCCCCTCAGCCTGCCGACTCAGGGTCGGGCAAGCCGAACCTGGCAACGATATCCTTCAAGGAGCCCGGATCGGAGAGCACCAGCAGCACGTCCCCACCCTGGAGCACGGTGCCCCCGCTTGGCAGCACAAAATCCTTCCCGCGGGCAACCAGGATGATCAAAAAGTCGTCCGGAAGCCCCAGTTCCACAATGGCTTTTCCAACCAGTCTGGAATCAGGGGGGATGTGGATTTCCTTGAGTTCGCCCTTCAATCCCTCCATGGGGGTGTATTCAATGGGATACACACGGCGGGGGAGAAGGGGCGCATCCACGCCCAGCCATTTGGCCACATAGGGGATGGAAGTGCCCTGCAGTAACACGGACGTCAGCACGACGAAGAAAATCACATTGAAAATGAGTTCGGCTTGCGGAAGCCCGGCGAGAAAGGGGAACGTCGCCAGAATGATGGGGGCCGCACCGCGCAAGCCCACCCAGGAAACGAACGCCTTTTCCCGCCAGTGCAACGCGCTGGGAAGCAAACTAAGGAACACACTCAGAGGACGGGCAACCCCCATTAACCAAACGGCAATGAGCAATCCCGGCCCCAGAATGGGAACCAGGCGCGAAGGAAAGACCAGCAAGCCGAGCGTCAAGAACATGATGATCTGCATGATCCAGGCCATCCCGTCATGGAAGCGTCCCAGACTCTTCTTGTGGATGAAATGATGCTGCCCCAGAACCAACCCGGCCAGGTAGACGGCCAAAAAGCCGCTTCCACCGCAGACCGCGGTCAATCCAAAGGTGAGGAAGACGAGCGCCAGGGTCAGGACGGGATAAAGCCCCTCGTACCCCAATTTGAGGTGGTTGATCAGGTACAGCATGACCCTCCCCATGCCATACCCCAGGCCGGCGCCGATGAGCATCTGTTTGAAAAATAACCCCACCAGCGCCAGCGGCGAGGTCTCGGGCTGCTGGATGTACTGGATCAAACCGATGGTGAGGAAGATCGCCATTGGGTCATTACTGCCCGACTCCAATTCCAGCAGGGGCTTGAGTTTGCCTTTCAGATTTATCCCTTTGGAGCGCAGCACCGAAAAAACCGCCGCCGCATCCGTGGATGAGACGATGGCGCCGAGCAGTAGCCCCTCCATCAGCGAGAGATTGAGCAGCCAGTGGGCAAAAAAGCCCACCGCCAGCGCCGTCAGAAGCACCCCCAGCGTGGCGAGCAGCAGCCCCTCCTTAGTCACCAGGCGCACCTTCTTCCATTCCGTGCTAAGCCCGCCCGAGAACAGAATCAGAATCAGCGCGCACACCCCCACAAACTGCGCCACCGCCGGATCATCGAAGTAGATACCGCCCGGCCCATCCGATCCGGCCAGCATTCCCAGAATCAAGAAGAGCAAGAGAGCCGGCACGCCAAAGCGGTCGGAAATCTTACTGGCCAGAACACTGATGAGGAGAAGGGCAGAAGCCCCAATCAGAACGTATTCGTTCAAAACCTGCTCCTCACAACCCCTGCGGGAGGGGGGCACACCGCGCCGCTCCTGAGCGGGTGCCCGGAATGCCCGGGTGCGCTCTGCCCACCAGCCAACCGCCCTACCCCGTCCAAGGCTGACATTGCGTACGAACTCCCATCTAGTCCATACGAAGGACGGGCGTTAAGGTATTATAACGGAAGCAGGGTGGCAGTGAACCGAAAAGAGCCTCATCGTCGCCAGGAAGGGCAGGTTGGTGGCATCAAGGAGAGCCTGCTGGCGGCCCTCTAGGTCATCAGACGACGGCCCGTTGGTCCGGGCGCGTTTTCCCCTTTCATCTACCGCGCCTTTTGAGCCGGTGCTCCTGCCCAGATATATCTTGACAAATTTACTCTATTTTCCTATAATTATTTAGGAGTACGAAATAATGTCAGGTTTAGATCCGCGTTCCCGCACCACCCCCCTTGCACAGACCCTGGTAGGGCTGTACCGCCTCAGCCAGGGGCTACAGCACCGCCTGCGCGAACGGGCCCAGGCACATGGACTTTCCCCGGCTCAGGCTCAGGCCTTGCTTTTCCTCAAGTATGCCCGCCCGGGTGTGCGCACCATCGGCGGGCTGGCCCAGCGCCTGGGTTGCGCGCCCGCCACTGCCAGTGAAGTGGCCGATGCGCTCGAACGCAAGGGGCTGATCCGGCGGCAGCCTCTCCCCGCCGACCAGCGCGTCATCACCCTGGCACTCACTCCCGCCGGCGCACACAAGGTGAATGCCCTCGAAGACCTGCTCGATGACCTCGAAGCGGCCCTGGCGACCCTGCCGCCCACCCAGCAGGAAGCCCTGCTCCAGGCCACTCAGGCGCTGGTGCGCGTCCTCCAGCAGGCGGGCCACGTGGTGGTGTACGAAATGTGCTGGGGCTGTCAGTTTTTCCGCCCCAACGCCCACCCCAACGACCCCACTGCGCCACACCATTGCGCCTTCGTGGATGCCCCCCTGCCCGAACCCAATACCTACTTAGAGTGTCCCGATTTCATCCCGCGTTCCCCCTGAAAGGAGGTGATGCCCATGCCCGTCTCGATCACCCTCTTCGGTGCCCAGGATTGCGAGGATACCGCCCGCACCCGGGCTGACCTGCAAGCACGGAGCGTACCCTTCCACGAAGTCAATATCGCCAACGATCCTACCGCCGAGCACTTCGTGATTTTCATCAACCACGGCTTCCGCAGTACCCCCACGCTGGTGATCGGGACCGGCAAACGCAAAATTATTCTGACCGAACCCCAAGCCACCGACCTAGATTGGGCACTGTCTCTGCTGCCCGCATTGGAATAAACCCTCTGCATTCCCATCTATCCCCAAAAGGAGGTTCACCATGAGCGCCATTCCCGGTTACACCTATGGCTTGACGGAAGCGCGTTCCCCGCTAAGCCCGACCGATCTGGAGCACCTCAAACAGGCCGTGCTCTTCGGCCCGGAAGACGAGCACTACCTGCGTCTGGCCGGTGAGGTGCTGGCCGACCAGATCGAAGAGATCCTGGACGTATGGTACGGGTTTGTGGGTTCTCACCCCCACCTGGTTTACTACTTCACCGATGGCCACGGCAACCCCAACGCCGAATACCTGGCTGCCGTACGCCGGCGGTTTGGGCAGTGGATCCTGGATACCTGCACCCGCCCCTACGATCAGGACTGGCTGAACTACCAGCACGAGATCGGCTTGCGCCACCACCGCAGTAAGAAAAACCGCACCGACGGCGTCGAGGCCGTGCCGATCGTGCATCACCGCTATCTGGTGGCTTTTATCTACCCCATCACCGCCACCATCAAACCCTTCCTGGCGCGTAAAGGCCACAGCCCCGAAGAGGTGGAAAAGATGCACCAGGCCTGGTTCAAATCGGTGGTGATGCAGGTGGCCCTGTGGAGCGCACCCTACGTACACCCGGAAGACTTCTAAAGAGTCAGGGGCACCCCACCAGCCGGGTGCGTGACCCACGGCAAGGAGCGACGCCTCCGGGCGGGGGCGGTGCCCTATCATTAGTCTACCGCGCCCCGCGCCGGGGTGTCAACACCCCCGCGGGCGGAAAAGCAAATGCCCGCCCGCTGAGCGCCGGTTTGGGGCTGGGCCGGCTCTCGAGGCGCACCTTGCGCCTTATCCCCCTGCCCTTAAATCGGCGGGGGGTGCGGCACCGTGGCCCCGCCACCCCCCAGCCCTGCGTCACCCCCCTTTGCCCTTCTAAAGGGGTTCCGGGCAAGGGGGATGACGTTGAGAGCCCCAGCACGAGGGCGGGACTTCGAACTTGACAAACTCCCTGTCCACACACAGCACATTGACATTCCGGGTTTCCTCCCCTTCCTCCGTGATAAAATCCACCACCGCCTGCCATTCGGGACCGCTTCCATACCATGTAGGCCTCCCAGATCACCAGTTGAACGTCATCCGCATTTATATGTACAGCGCCGCCTGCCCGACGATGCCGCAGAAGGGAATAGTCCCCGGTAAGCAGGCCCGTATTGTGCTTCGTTCCCCCTTCCAGGCCGGTAAATTCGCGGTACTCGAACACTACCCCTTCCGCAGTGCAATCAAAGCACCAGACATCCACCTGCCATTTCTCGTCCTTATTGGTGAGTGCCAAAGTCCGCCGTCAACCACCGCGTTTGTTTTTTGAGGTCCGGGCTGTCGTCTCGATACAGGTAGGCCTTGAGGCTATCGCCTGTATTATGCTCCTCAATATCACCATCCCCGGCGGACAGTCCGAACACATATTTACCATTGGAGATCCCGGTATCCAGGTGCTATCCACCTTTTAATTTTAGTTTGGCCCGCCTCGTCCACGAGGTACGCCCGCGGGCTGTTGGCATCCACGTAGGTGTGGCCGGTCAGCGTGATCACCCCCTGGGGGAAGAGCGGTTTTCCCCCATTTCCACCGGTTCAACGGGGCACCCCCACCAGAACCCCGCATGCGCCCAGGACCCCGCCGGCCCCGCGGCGATGGTCCCACCGCGCCGCCCAACGGGCCGGTAAGCCGCAACCCCGCAGGCTTTTACAGCGCGTCGCGAAAGCGCACCAGCGCGCTCTGCAGGTCTGCCACTTCCTCCGCGCTCAGGCAAGCCCAGGGGGCATAAAAGTAGCGATCCGTCGTTTCCTCGGCCGCCTGGCGGATTTCGTTTCCCACCTCGGTCACCCGGTAGGCCCCTGCGCTTTCTGCCACCCAGCCGCGCTCGAGCAGCGCTGCCAGCGCGCATTGGTAATCCTCGCGCGTAAAGCCGCGGTGCTTCAACTTCTGGCACAGGTCATCCAGCGTGGCGGCCTCCCCGCGCCAAAGGTAGGTGAAGGCCTCCCACGCCGGTCCTTCCACGGCGTGAGGGCGCCAGGCGGCCAGGTGAGCGTCGTCGCGGTAGGCTGCCAAATCGCTCAAATACTGATCAATGCGAATCACCCCACACGCCTCCGCGCCGGGGTCCATCCTCCGCGAGAGCCGCAAGCACTCCTTTTCGGGGGGCTCGGGGGCCGCCAGGCAAGACCGCACCAGACGCATGAGGAGATCGGCCAGGTGCTCCAAGGCCTCCTCCGGCAGGGGCTGGAGCGTGGTCATCTGCGCATACCCGGCCTCAACCAGCCGTTCGGCGGCCCACCGGCCCAACTCGGTCAGGCTGTAGGCCTGCGGCGTGCCGGGCACCTCTGCCAGGAACCCCTGCCCGGCCGCGGCGGCCAGGCGCTCGTTGTACCACTGGGGGGACGTGTAGGGAGAACGCAGGCGCAAGCGCGCCGCCGAGATGGGTTCGGGAGTGAACAACCATGCCTCCAATAACCAGCCATGCCAGTCGGGCAGGCGCAACTCGGCCGCCACCCGATTCATCTCGGGGGTGTACTGTCGGCCCAGCGCGCGGAGCGCTTCCAGCGCCGTGGGCCAAAGCCGGATTGCCTGCATGGGCCACCTCCTTTCAGCACCAGTACCTCAGGTCTTCGGTGGAAACGCCGCGCGGGCAGGGCATTCACGCCACGCCAAGGGAGATCCTCCGCCCCCCTCCGGCAGTCCCGGCGGGTGCCTGGCCCAGGTGCCCGCCGACCCCGCGCCGTGGATGGGCTTTCACCCCCGCCGTTTCCTGGCCTGCGCTTACCCGTCCGGTTGGGCGCTCCGACCAGGGATCTGCCCACACAGGGTTTTCCGCATCTCACTTCGTTTATAGCACACCCACGGGCCCGGGACAACGACCCCCCGCCCGATGGTGGCTCGGAACGAGAGAGCCGCTCCCCTCCAGCAAGGCCCGGGGGTGGTGCGTGTGGGGGGAACCATGCAAGTGCCTCACCCGGTGCGGCAACAGCCTCCCATCGCGGATCGCCGAATAGCAGGAGCACCTCCGGGCCGAGGGTGAGCCGGCCGTCTACCGAACCCCCCATAAATCACAACCTTCGGTCTCACAGGGCACCTTTCCTTTCCGGAGGAGAAACACCGGGCCGATGAACGGCCTGAGCAGCAGCGGGGCGAAGCCCAGCACGGGCACGCGGAGCAGAAGGGCCTGCGCCATGCCGAACTACGGCCGGGCGGGCGCCGGCCGCTGGAGGATCCGCCAGGCCGTCAACGTCAGCCAGCGCGAGGGCGTGCTTTTCTGGCCAAACCCCCATGCTTTCCATGCCGTCCAGATAAGCTTCATGCGCTTCATCTATACCCCCACCCCCGAGTGGACGGCCCGCCCAACCCCGCATATCTGGCGGTTATACTGGCCAATGACGCCAGATATGCGGTAAGTCTCTCTGCGCTCGCTGGCGGTGGGGGGGCCCGCACCCACCTCAGGCTTCTGCCAGCGCCGCCGTAATCCGCCGGGCCCAGCCCTCAATCATCGCCCAGTCGCGAAAATCACCGATGGGGGCTTTGAGCGCCTTGAGGATCAGCCGCTCCGCCAGATTCAATTTCTCCGGCCAGATGGCGCCGTGGAAGAAAGCCACGTCCCGCGGACGGATCTGCTCCGCCAGCGCTTGCAGGTCCTGCGGGAAGCGCCAGCCCTGCATCAGCGCCACCGGGTCGCCGCTCCCGGTTGGCCCGGAGGAAAACAACCAGGTGGGACGCTCGGCCAGCGCCCCGGCATGCGTTTTCAGATACGCGGCGGCAGGCGCCAGCCAGCGCCCGGCGTACACGCCACTGCCCAGCACCACCGCGTCGTAGGCAGTGGGCGAGCCGGCCCGATCAACCTCGGCCAGGGTGACCTGGAGGCCGGCCTGGCGCAAAACCTCGGCGATGCGCTCGGCAATGCCGCGCGTCGCCCCGTACTTGGTGGCATAGGCCACCAGCACATGCAGAGTCATGGGGAAAATTCCTTTCTCAGATAGGGATGGGGCAACCCAGGGCACGCCCGTGCCGCCCGTATTTCAGATCCGCGGTGGGGTCTCACCACTCACCGGCGTAATCCACGCGGTACGGCTCGGCCAGGCGGCGCTGGCGCGCGTAGCGCAATTCCACCAACTGGCGCAGGTGCAGGGTATCGTGCGCCACCCACGCCGCCAGCAAATCCCCCGCACGAATCGGGCCCGAAGGCGCCGGGTAGGTGGCCTCCCAGTCCGCCGTCTCTCTGATCCTGTCCAGCCAGACCACCGAGCGCTCGCGTTCGCGCATGAACTCGCTCAGCACCTCGTCAAGGTCGCGCTGGTTGTAGTGGGCCAATTCGGGCGCGCTGGCCGGGTCAATCGGCGTCCAGGATTGTTCGGGGTGGAAGAGTACCCCCTCCAGGCGCGGGCGAAAGTCGTGGCGCTCCTCCTCGATCAGGTGGCCCAGCACTTCCAGCGCCGACCACGCCCCGGGCGCCGGGCGCTGACGCGCCTCCTCCGGCGGAAACTCCACCATCAGGCTGTAGATGATCCCCGCCGCATGAGCCAGGTCTTGAAACAGGGCTTTCACATGCATTGCGCTGCCTCCTCTTTTATCCGCTCACTACCAGAGCATTGACCGTGCTAAGCCCATTATACAACCTGGCCGAACAACACACAGGCCGGGGCAAGCATGAGTTTTTTGGGCAGCGTGAAAGACTGGTCATTTGGGCACTCTCGTTGTATACTTTTGGCAAAGTTTCTCAATGCGCATCTTGCGGGAGGGTGGCAGCCAACATGAAACTCACCGTTCAGCAACCCCATTTAGCCCATGGCCTGAGCCTGGTCTCACGTGCAGTCGCCACGCGCAGCACCCTGCCGGTGCTCTCCAACGTCCTGCTGGCCACCGACGAGGGCCGCCTGCGCCTCTCGGCCACCAACCTGGAACTGGGCATCTCTTGCTGGATCCCGGCGCAGATTGCCGAAGAGGGCGCACTGACTGTGCCCGCGCGCACGCTGAGCGACATGGTCAGCGTCTTCCCCAGCGAAAGCATTGCCCTCGGCCTCAAAGTCGGCAGCGGCAACATCCTCAGCCTGCAGTGCAGTAGCAGCCAGGCCGAATTGCGCGGCATCTCGGCGGATGAATTTCCGCCCATGCCCGCCCCCGACAGCAGTGATGGCCTCGTCTTCAAAGCCGCCGAACTCAAGGAGATGATCCAGCAGGTGGTGTTCGCCGCCTCCACCGACGAAAACCGCCCCGTGCTGCAAGGCGTGCTGATCGAGATTGCCGGTGAGGAAGTGACCTTTGCCGCCACAGACGGCTTCCGCATCTCGGTGCGCAAGATGACGTTGGAAACTCCTGCCGCGGCCCCCCTGCGCCTCATCGTCCCGGCGCGCGCGCTCAACGAACTGGCGCGCATCCTGACCGATGGCGAGCAAACCGTGACCATGCTCGTCCCGCCCGGGCGCGGCCAGGTGGTCTTCCGCCAGCGGGAGGTCGAACTGGTTTCGCAACTGATCGAGGGCAACTTCCCCGACTACAAGGTCATCATTCCGCGCGCCGCGCGCACCCACGTCGTGCTTTCGACCGGCGCCTTCGCCAAGGCCTGCCGGCAGGCCGAGATCATCGCCCGCGAGGGCAACAACGTGGTACGGCTGAACCTGCAGCCCCGCGCGGATGCCCCCGGCCTGGTGGAGGTCTCCGCCCAATCCGAGCAGACCGGCGCCACCCAGGTGAGCCTGGATGCCAACATCGAGGGGCCGGGCTTGCTGATCGCCTTCAACGTGCGCTTCCTGCGCGAGGTGCTGGATGTGATCAAAACCCCCAGTTTCGCCCTGGAGATGAACGCCAACAACGCCCCGGTCACCATCCGGCCAATTGGCGATGAATCGTTTATTCACGTGTTGATGCCGATGCACTTAGGTTAGGAGGCAATGGGGTTTCCGTCCAGTCAGACCGATCGCCTGATCGAGATTTACCTCACCCTTGGGCAATATCCGATCCTCAGCAGCCGCATCCGCGAACGGATGCGGCGCGAATTATATGCCCGCGGATTGGTCACGCCGGCAGCGTTTGAGGCGGAGGCGCGCGAACTGGCGGTGCGCTCACAGAGCCGCGAGGGACTGCGCGATCCCTTCAGCGAGGAGCCGGCCGAGGTGTGGGAGATGCGCCTGGCGCGCGTGCGCGATCAACTGACGGACCTCAAATTCAGCCAGTACCTCACCCTGGATGACCTGGAGCGCCTGATCGCCGAGGTGCTCAGCGAGCGCGGCGTGGATGCCGCCGGGCTGATGCTCTCCATCAATCCCGAACTGGCCCCGATTGACCTGGTCTTCGAGCAGGCCCTCACCATCGAGCGCCTGCCCCCACCCCAGCGCGCCCGCTATGAGGCGCGCCTGCAGGAAACCAAGGTGGTGCTCATCCGCCACCTGATCAGCGACCAGTTGCCCTACGTGACCATTGCGCGGCGCTGGTTCACCGTGGGCGATCTGCTGCACATCCGGCGGCGCAAGATCGGCCCCGGGCGCATCGGCGGCAAAGCCGCGGGGATGATCCTGGCCCACCGCATCCTGCAAGCGGTGGCCGATTTGGGGCCCGGGGTGAGCCTGAGCATCCCCGAATCCTACTTCCTCGGCGCGGACGTGCACTACGCCTTCATGGCCATCAACAACCTCTACCACTGGAACGACCAGAAGTACAAGACCGAAGCCGAGATGCGCGCCGAGTACCCGCAGATCGTGCGCGATTGCGAGGCGGGCGAGTTTCCGCCGGACGTCCTGCAAAAATTGGAGATTCTGCTCAGCAATGTGGGCAAACAGCCGCTGATCGTGCGCTCCTCCAGCCTGCTGGAAGATAACTTCGGTACGGCGTTCGCCGGCAAGTACGAGAGCATCTTCCTGCCCAACCAGGGCACCCCGGAAGAGAACCTGCACGCGCTCACGCGCGCCATTGCCCGCGTTTACGCCTCCACCTTCAACCCCAATGCTCTGCTCTACCGCCGGGAGCGCGGCTTGCTGGATTACGACGAGCGCATGGCCATTCTGATCCAGGTGGTGCAGGGCGAACGCTACGGGCGCTACTTCCTGCCCCAGGCGGCGGGGGTGGCTTTCAGCCGCAACCTCTACCGCTGGGCGCCTCAGATCCGGCGCGAGGATGGCTTTGTGCGCCTGGTGTGGGGGCTGGGAACGCGCGCGGTGGAGCGCGTGGGCAACGATTTTCCGCGCCTGGTGGCGCTCAGCCACCCGCTCCTGCACCCCTCCAAGGACGTGCGCATGATCCGGCGCTACTCCCAGCAGTACGTGGATGTCATTGACCTGGAAGATAACACCTTCAAAACCTTGCCCGTGGCGGAGGTGCTCAAAGCCGACTACCCCGCACTGCGCTACCTGGCGCAGGTGGAGGAAGAGGGTTTCCTCACCTCCCTGCGCGGGCGCTACCTGGCCGGCGATCCGCGCCGCCTGGTGCTGACTTTTGAAGACTTCCTGCGCCGCACGCCCTTTGCCGCCGCCATGCGCCAGTTGCTGCGCACGCTGGAAACGCACTACGGCGTGCCGGTGGATGTGGAGTTCACCGCCCAGGTGCGCGAAAGCGGCGAGGGCCCGCACCTGCACCTGACCCTGCTCCAATGCCGTCCGCAGAGTCAGTTACAGCCCCGCGCCGCGGCGGCCCTGCCGCACGCCCTGCCGGAGGAGCAGATCATCTTCCGCACCCACTTCGTGGTGCCGGAGGGCACGGTGGAGCGCATCACCCACGTGGTGTTCATCCCGCCGGAGACGTACTTTGCCCTGCCGGCCTACCTGCTGCGCCAGGAACTGGCGCGCGCGATTGGGCGGCTCAACACGGCCCTGGCCGGGACGTGCTTCATCATGATCGGGCCGGGGCGCTGGGGCAGTTCCAACCCCGATCTGGGGGTGCCGGTGGGCTACGGGGATGTGTACCACGCGCGTGCGCTGGTGGAACTGACCGGGCACAGCCTGGGACTACCGCCGGAGCCCTCGCTGGGCACGCACTTTTTCCAGGACCTGCTCGAATCGCAGATTTACCCGCTGGCCATTGACCTGGACGACCGCCACACCCGCTTTGCGCGCGCCTTCTTCTACGAGACCCCCAACCGCCTGCACGAGGTCCTGCCCAATCACCACGCCCTGGGCGAGGCCCTGCGCCTGATTCGCGTCAGCGATTACTGCCCCGACCACCATCTGGACTTGGTGATGAGCGACGAAAAGGGCGTGGCAGTGGCCTTCCTGCACCCGGATGCCGAGCACAACGGCCGTCTGGGGACGGCCACGGTGCGCCCGCCCGTGAGTGTTTCACGTGAAACCGATGAACCCGCCGCGCCGCCTGAGATTCTGGAATGAGCCGCCGGCTTCACGCGCCATCCGGCCGCCCGCAGGGCGGCTTTTTTACATTGCCCCCTGCCAGCCCATGGTTTCACGTGAAACCTTCACCCCTCACCGTGGCGGTGCACGCGCCGCGGGTCGGAGCGCAGCGTCCCGGCGCGGTAGGCCGCCAGCGCCGCGCTGACCGTGCGCTCGGCCACCAGGTAGACCGTCAGCCCCTGCGCTTGCGCCCGTTCATACGCCGGCTGGCCCATACCCCGTGCAATGAGCACCTGGCAGTCGGCAATCGCCGCCAGCATGGCCGCACCGTGGCCCCCCTGGTGCGCCCCGGCCGCGTGCCTTTCAGATGGTTCGTGCGAATGCGCCGGTTTGGCCCGCCGTTCCAGGGTGGTGCTGCCGTCATCGTTCAACGTCACCACGGTAAAATAGGGCGCCGCGCCCAAGTGCGCGCTGATCGTTTCATCCTCTTCAGTGGGAAATGCGATTTTGACCATACTCACCTTCCTGCGGGTTTGCCACCGCTTTATCGGAGATTGGGACTATTTATTATTATAGATGCGCCTAGCGCGCCTCAGGTGACCGGGCTTGTGACGAACGTCACAACATCGGGTGATTTTTATCATTTTGACTTAATATATCGTATATGGTAAATTAAAGGCAGGTTAATCCCATCCCTGAGGAGTGACCATGCGCCTGCCCCTCATCGTTGGATTGGTGTCCCTCGCTCTGGTGCTGATAGTGGGAGCCGTCGTCACCGATTTCACCGCCTACCTGGGCGATGACCCGGTGGCCTGCAACAACTGCCACGTCATGGATGCCGCCTACGAGGGCTGGTACCACGCCGGCCACCAGCGCTGGGCCACCTGCAATGACTGCCACACCCCCCACGCCTTCATCCCCAAGTACTTCGTCAAAGCCCGCTCCGGCTTCAACCACGTCACCGCCTTCGTCAGCGGGCACATCCCCGAGCCCATCCGCGCCAAAGAATCCACCCGCCGCATCATTCAGGCCAACTGCCTGCGCTGCCACGCCGAAACGGTCGCCATGATCGGCGATGGGCAGATGGACGCCGGACGCTACTGCTTCGAGTGCCACCGCGAGGTCGCCCACGGCCCGCGCGGCCTCAGCCTGCTGCCCTACCAGGATACAGGGCGCTATCATCCCACCCAACCCTGAATTCCACACCCGGACAAAGGAGTTGCTCCCATGGGCACAACCCCCAAATCCTCCAAAGCGCTTCCCATTGCTCTGACCGTCATCATCCTCATTCTGGCCGCTACCACGTTGGGCGTGCTGCTCTTCCTGGCCAACCAGCCCGTGCAGACCCGCGGCCTGCCCACCCTGGTGGCCATTGACCCGCTGGAGCCCGATAGCAGCCAATGGGGCTTGAATTTCCCCAACCAGTACACCTCGTTCCTCAAAATGCGCGAGAACGCCGCGCGCACCGAGTTCGGCGGCTCCCAGCCCTACCAGAAGGTTGACGCCGATCCGCGCCTCAAGCGCCTTTTCGCTGGCAACGCCTTCAGCAAGGACTACAAAGAGGACCGCGGGCACGTTTACTCGTTGCAGGACGTGCGCGAGACCCAGCGCGTCAACGAAAAGACCCCCGGCACCTGCTACTCGTGCAAGACCGCCAACGCCCCCCAGTTGTGGGCCGAGATGGGGCCGGTGGCGTTTGCTAAAACCCCCTTCAAGGACCTCGGCCAGCGCATTGATCAGCCCATCGGGTGCGCCAACTGCCACGAGGCCGGCACGATGCGCCTGATCGTTACCAACCCGGCGCTCGAGGCGGCGCTCAAAGAGCAGGGCAAGGACTGGCGCACCTTCACCCGCCAGGAGATGCGCACGGTGGTGTGCGCCAACTGCCACGTGGAGTACTACTTCGCCGGGGAGGAAAAGGTGCTCACCTTCCCCTGGGACCACGGCGTGAAGGTGGAAGCCATTGAGCAGTACTACAACGAACTGGGCTTCAGCGACTGGAAGCACGCCGAGACGGCTGCCCCGATGATCAAGATGCAGCATCCGGAGTACGAACTCTACACCGCCGATAGCACCCACTACAAAGCCGGCGTGGCCTGCGCGGATTGCCACATGCCCTACGTGCGCGATGGCGCGGTCAAGTACAGCAGCCACAACGTGCACAGCCCCCTGCTCAACCCCCAGCAAGCCTGCGGCGCCTGCCACACCAACGTGGATTACGTGGTGGCACGGGTCGGCTTGATCCAGCGCCAGGTGGCGGTGACCATGAGCGCCAGCGAAGATGCCCTGGTGGCGGCCATTGATGCCATCGTGGCAGCGTCCCAGAACCCCAATGCCGACCCCGCCCTGCTGGAAGAAGCACGCCAGTTGCACCGTGCGGCGCAACTGCGCTGGGATTTCATTGCCGCCGAAAACAGCATGGGCTTCCACAACCCCGAGGAGGCCCTGCGCATCCTGGCGGCTTCGATTGACCTGGCGCGCCAGGCGCAGTTGAAAGCCCTGCAGGCCGTCAGCACGGGTGCCCTCCAGGCCCGGCGCTAGCGCCGCATTCGTCCCTCTGCCTTTGTCACTTCGGGGCGCCTGCAACGGCGCCCCGAAAGTCATATCCCGGCGGATGGCGGGTGCTTACGGGCCGGAGACGGTGGGCAGGCCCGCGGCCGCCCAGGCCCGCACCCCGCCCTGCAGGCTGGTCACCCGGGTAAAACCGGCCCGCCGGAGAATATCCCGCCCCTCCTGACTACGGTTGCCGGAACGGCAGACCACCACCACGGTGCGGTCGCGGGGCAGTTCCTCCACGCGCGCCGCCAGTTGCCCCAGCGGGATCAGCGTTGCGCCGGGGATGTGGACCTCCACCCACTCCTCCGGCTCGCGCACATCCAGCACCAGCGCACCCTGCTCGCGCAGGGCGGCGGCCTGGCGCACATCCACTTCCAGCGGCAGGGCGCTGACCGGGCGGGGGTTCAGCAGGGCCGGAATCAGCACGGCCCCCAGGCCCAGGAGGAGCACCCCCACCAGCCAGCCCCAGGCGGGGATGACGGGGAAGTGCTTCCGAGCAGTTGATGATGCAGCGGTTCGTCTGGCCATGAGCACCTTTCTGGACATTTGAGATGGGTTTTCTGTCATTTAGATGGGGGAGGGGCTGAAAAGTTGCACCCCGCCGGGATGCACACCGGCGGGGCGGGCGGAAGCGGCGGGCCGTCCCCTTCCCGGTTGGCCCGCTCCGGTACGGCCGGGGCGCGTGAGGCCCGTTGCGGCGGGCTAATCGCCTTTGTCGCCCTCATCCTCGCCGCCCGCACCCCCCGTACCGAAGGTGCGCCCCAGCCCCTGGATGAGGGCCTCCTTTTCTGCCGGGTTGAGATGCGCCTGGGGGGTGCAAGGGCCGATACAGCGCCGGGGGCATGCGCCCCTCCCGGCTCATCTCCGCTTTACACGCGCGCTCAACCGAATTTAAAAATACGGGGCATTTGCGCCAGTAGTGGAAAACTCCCGGTGGCCAGGAAACGGCGCTCCATCATTGCCTTCTCCCACGTCAATTCACCGCGCAGAATCGCTTTCCACACGTCACAGTCTACCCGCAGAGTCAGTTTGGGATACAGGGCCTCACCGAGATGGAAAGTGCATGCGGTTTTGGTCATCCGCAGGTAGCAGGCGCCGCTTTCCGCTCCACTAAAAAAGAACTGGATCTCCCCTTCCTGCCCCCGCGCTGCCGCCGGATCAAAACGTTGGGCCAGCATGGCAACCAGATCAAAACAGGCAGGGGTCGGATTCTCACTCATGACTGGCATTTTCCTCCTCGCCGAAATTACTTTCGATCAACCCCATCAATGCACGTAAAGCAGCGTCATGCTGCTCACCCCGTGTCTCAATGATAATACGCTCCCCCGCCTTGATTCCCAAACCCAGCACGCTCAGAATGCTCTTGGCGCTGACACGTCGATCTGGCTGATCGGCTCGCGCCACCTGGATTTCACAGGGATACTTAGCCGCCGTCTTGACGAAGAGCGCGGCCGGGCGCGCATGCAACCCCACCGGATGGCGAATGACCGCCTCCCTACGCGCCCAGGAGTTAGCACCGGTCTCCTCGGACGCCTCCACAGTCGTTGAGGTGGCGGGCTCGAAGAGGGCGCTCAGCACCTTCACCACCTCACGCGCTACTGAGGCGTTCAAAATGCGCTCAATGTTCTCCGCCTCCTGGCATAAATCAATCAGTTTTTGCAGAGTCTTGACCTGATACTCTGGACGGGTCACCGAGAGCATGAACACCACCCGCACATCCAGTTGCTGCGTAGGATCCCCCATAAAACCAAACTTAACCGGATGACGTAGTACCCCCACGGCAATGGCAGGACGCAGACAATGGCTCACATCTGTATGTGGAAAGCTTACCGGGATAGGAGTCGGCAACGCGGTGGGAAATTGCTGCTCCCGTTTCAGGACAGCCTGAGGGTAGGTAGATTTGACATAGCCATGGGTCAGAAGATGGTCCGCCATCCTCTGGATAACCTCTTGGAAATGGTGAGCCTCTAGATTAAGTAAGACCAAGTCTTCGGAGAGTGGAATGCTCACATCTTGATCCATCATAGATTCCCCCTGGGGCTTCAATGAATTAATCGCGCCATTAGAGCGCAATAGGCGCTTACATCTATACGTTCCAAGGCATCGTATCCAGATTCCAAATCACGTGCAAAGACAAAAACCCCATGCCGTGGGGCCAGTACTGCGGCTGCCTGCTTACGCACCCGCTCTAACTGCTCCGCCATCGCCGCGCCGATGGCATCGGCCAGTTCTTGGGTGTGGGCCGGCGCATCTTCCACCAGGCCAATCTCCCCAAACTTGTCGGTTGCATAAAGCATGGAGGGTATAGGTCGGTTAAGACTGCAAAAGACCAGGGCATTACGGGCATGGCCGTGAACGACTGCCGTGCCGATGGGGTAAAACTCATTCAATAATTTCAGGTGCACACGCACCTCACGAGATACCTCTCCTTCGCCCTCCAGGCGATTGCCGGCCAGGTCAAGCACCAGAATCTGCTCGGGACGCAGTCGCCATAAATACTTGCTGCCTGCATAACGCGGTGTCATCAGGATCACTTCGTCCACGCGCAGGCTGATATTGCCCCCTGCCGAATCGGTCAGGTGGCGCGCGTACATCAGCGCACCGATCTCGGCAATGCGTTGACGCAACTCAAAATACGCAAGTTCCATGATAAAGCGCCTTTCTTTTCCTAAAGTTCGATGTGGGTCAACTGTACCTGGGGGAGTAACGCCTCAACATCCGCCCGGTGAATGAAACCAGCCCCGAGTACCTGGGTGTTTGCGGCTCCACACGCCACTCCCCAGCGAACGATCTCCGGCAGGCGCAGTCCGTTCATCAACGCGTAGGTCATCCCAGCAAGCAGCGAATCCCCACATCCCATTACATTGATCACGGTGTTCATTTTCAATGAACCCTGCCAGAGGGTTTTTCCATCGGTGACCATAAGCCCATCCTCCCCCTGGGTGACGGCCACCAGCGCAATACCCAGACGATGCACCCGCAAGAGGGCTTCAATCAATTGAGCCGGGGTCTCCAGGGTTTCGCCCAGCCACTCCTCCAGCTCCTCACGATTGACTTTAACCATAAACGGCTGAGCCTGGATGCCTTCCCGTAATGCCTGACCCGAACTATCCAGCACGCACACAACCCCTCGCTGCTTGGCCTCACTAATCATATCAGCCAGCAAACGGGCCAACGCAGGGCTCTGGGCTGAGCCACAAAAGAGCGCTATCTGAAAACCGCCGATCAGTTGCAAAAACTGGGCCTTGAGTTTCCGCATTTCCTTTTCGCTGACCGCCTGTCCCGGCTCGTACAGGGTATACCCATGACCTGTCGCATTCTCTATCAGTAAAGTGGAAATGCGCGTGGATGCGCGACAGCTCACAAACTGGGTGGGGACCCCCTCACGCTTGAAAGCCCGGCGGGCAATTCGCCCCGTCCAGCCTCCTTGAAACCCAAATGCCAGTACGGGGGCTCCCAGGCGATGGAGTGCCCGCGCCACATTGTTTCCTTTCCCGCCCCCGTATTCACGCACCACCTGCACGCGGTTTACCGCATCTGGGCGCAACTGGTGGGCGGCTAAAATTCGATCCAGTGCAGGATGAAAGGTGACCGTGAGAATCATGAGCAACTCCATATTGACGGGGCTCCCGGTAGAGCCAACCGTTCTACCGGGAGCCCGGGGAGGCTAATCGGCAGAGGCGGATTCGGCCGCCTTCGGTGCGGCTTCAGGATAGGGCAATGGATTGCCCGAAATGCCACCGCTCTGCTGAGCCGCTGCATTCTCACGACGCTTCATCGCCGGGAAGTAGTACCAGACACAGAATGCCAGGATGACCAGCGCAATGAGACCGGCCACTATATTCCCATTGAGCATATCGAGGATGGTAAAGACGAGCAAACGCATCCCCGCCGCATTGGTCTCCAGCCATGTAACCATGCCGAACCCTTCGGGAACTTGAATTGCTCCTGTTGCCACGGCTAGGTTGGTCAGGTAAGGAGCGAAGTAAGTTGCCGCTCCCAGGTAAACCGGAATACCGATGATGGAGAGCAAGAGTGATTTCACCAGATCCCCTTGAGTGAGCACTGTGACGGTAGCCACCAGCGAAACGGCAATAATACTGGCGAAAGGAAGGGTTTTGTTGAAGGGAAGGAGGATGGCAAAGAGCAAGATCAGCGGAGCGATGAGAATGCCCGTCACCCATAGCGAGTCAATGCCGGCCAACACCGGCCAATCCAAGCCGATGTAGAAGCTGCGCCCGGGGAATCGCTTCTGCATAAACTCCTGCGCGCCCTCGGCGACCGGTGCCAAAGCCCGCGCAAACAGGCCCGCCAGCAGGGGGAAAAGGGTCACAATAGCAGCACATTGGATCATCAGCGTTGCGATCCCCTTAAAGTCATAGCCTGCCAACAGCCCAAAGATCAGTCCCAAGATAGCCCCGATGACGTAGTTTTCTCCGAAAACCCCGATCCGGCGGCGTAGGTCGGCAGGGCTGGTTTTGATCTTTCCCAGTCCGGGGATTTTCTCGATCAGATCCAGGACGGGCGCCATCCACATAATATCCAACAACATATTGTGGGAAACAGCAATGCCCGGAATGCGGGTCAGGTTGTACACCTGCTCGCGGGTGTGATCGGCGCTGATAAGTTCCAGCACCACCCAGATGCCGGCGACCAGGAAGCCCAACGGTAAGGCCAGCCCGGGCAGGCTCTGCCCTACCAGAGCGGAGACAAACGCACCCAGCGTGGCCTTATGCCATACGTTCCACATATCCACATTGAGGCACTTAGTCCACCCCAGTGCCAACATAACGATATTAATGGTAATCTGGACGGGGAACATCAGGAAAGCATAGGGCCAGGCCCACGAAATTACCGAGGCAACCGTCCATCCCATGTCGTAGGCCTCGAATTTCAGCCCGGGGATGCGCTGCACCATGGCTTGCCCCGCCTTTCCGAGAACCGGGAAGGCGAAGTCAAACAATACGAAAATGCCGGTAAATGCCACACCCAGCATCAAACCGGCGCCAATGGCTTTTCCAACCCGCATGCCCAGGACCAAGCACAGCAAAAACATGATCACCGGTAGGGCAACATTGGGGCCGTAATCCAAAAAACTACGGATGGTATCTAATGCGGCTTGCATTTTTCCTAACTCCTTTCCTTGGGGGGAACTAAAACGGTTTGGTTACAGGTTTACCGATGGAAGGGGGATGATTCAGGGCTGCTACAGGCAAAAAACTACCTCACCTCCTCTCTCCAGGGGTGTCGAATCCGGACTTTGGTTGAGATCTCAGATGGGCAGAGATGAAATTACAGTTTGAGAATCTGTTTGATTTGTTGGATCACATCTGCCGTACCAACTCCGGTGAGCAAAGGAATGCCGTTGATAGAAGGAATAGGCAACTCCTTATCCCGGATGGCATAAGGGGTGATGGAAACAAGCAAATCGGCGACTTTGGCCTCCGCCTCCAGGCTTTTGATATCCACCGCTCGCACATCCACGTTGTGATAGCCTTGTTCGCGGAGCAGGTTGCGCAGTTTTTCTGCCGCCACATTCGATGTGGCCACCCCAGAACCACACGCTACGATAATACGCTTCACCGGCATACCTCATGCTCCTTTTGTGCGGTTAATATACGTCGAGAGTGAATGACATTAAGTTGCGCTTTGATGCGTTGAATATCCTCCTCTCCCAGCAAAGGATTTACCGTGAGCACCGGCCACCGCCCTGCCGGTATCTTCACCGTTGAGATGACCAGATCTACTGCCAGTCCATCCAGGCGGGATAACTGGCGCAGAGATAGGGTATCTACTATTTCAATTTCCGGGAATGCATTTTGCAAACGATACACCAATAACCGCGCCATGACGCCCCCGGTTGGGCAGGCCACTAAAACGCGAAAGCGTGGCTTCTGACTCTGCTCCGCCAGTTGCACCGCTAACGCCAAGTACATGACCAAGTAAGCCACCTCCTCGGCGGGAATGGTCAAATCAAATTGCATCTTGAATTGCTGAACGACCTCCATGGAAGGTTGCCAGAGATGCGCGTAGGCTTGTTGCACTTCCTGAGTGAGTGGATTGTACAGGGGTAGTCCTGCCTGCAGGCGAGTAAGGGTTCGTGCAAGGTGCATGGCCATCTGATTGAGAATATCTGGTTGGCACAAGTTGTATCCCAGTCGTTCTCCCACCCTTTTTAGCATCTGCTCAGCCACCAACCGACTGAGATCGGTCTCGGAAGCGACTTTTGTTGATGTTGCCAGGGTCAATTGCCCCTGACAGGCTTTTATTTCCACCACCAGCTGAATCACTTCGTCACGAGGAATTGGCGTACCATGGGCAGCCGAGAAAGTTTTCACCAACGCTTCAACTCGGGCCACCTCTTGCGCCGAGAGGATGACTTCTGCCGTTCGCTCCAAAGGGGAGACCAGCCGCTGACGCTGAATTCGTTGAAGCGCCAGCGCCCAATACAGCGTCAGGAACAGTAAATCATCATCCATTAGCGTCAGCTCCATTTCGCGCTCTAACCGAGCCACGAAACGGCGCGCTACGGATAGATTCCATTCTTTCACCTCTGCCAGCAGGAGCCGTTGAAACGCGGCGTATGTGGTCAGGTCAACCTTGCCGCGCAGGCTGAGTTCAGTTAGGGCCTCATCCAAACCGGCATGCAGCAACATCTCGATTATCAGATGCCGCTGGACTGCTTCTGGGCCGAAAATTTGCAACCCTTGCCGACGTGAACGCCTGAGAAGCAAACCTTTCTCATTCAAGCGCGATTCCATGGCTCGCAAATCGCGCAATAACGTGGCCCGTGAGACGCCTAATCGCTGACGTACTATTTCAAGCGTGAGTTTTTCCCGTGCCACTAAGACCAGGAACAGAATATAAGTGGCACGTTCGTTGCCGCGCAGTACAGGCAGGCAGTCCCCTTGTTGCAACTCAACCCGCAGGCGCTGTCGAATTTCGACCGGTGCATTCAGTTGCAATCCCTGGCGGGGCTTTGCTACCAATTCAACCCCATATCGGGATAGCCAGGTTTGCAACAGCGGCAACCGATAGCGCAAGGTGCGGGCTGAAATGCCCAAACGCTCCCCTAGGCGCTGCGCCGAAAGAGGGTGTTCGGCATCCAGCAAGGCGAGTAAGGTCGAGACCTGTAGAGCATCTAGCCGGGTCATGATAATTTCATTATGACATTATCAGAAATGAATTGCAATAAGGTTCAAACCCATTTGGATCATAATGAAATATGACAAATTGAGACAGTAATGCATTTTTGACTTTATACTCCATAGCCACATACTTGTCAGACAAAATTGAAATTTTTCTGCTTTTATTTTTAATGCAAGTTTAAATTTTTTTATGTATAATAAGAGTTGCCACAGGCCGAGGTGCCCCCCTCACCCCGGCCTGTGGCGCTTTAATGCACCGTTTCCCTGCCTCCCCTCTTCCCCCATACATCTCCCGCTTCCAACGGCCGGATCGGCGTTTTTGGGCCCCGGGGCGTGTTATCCACCACACCCTGCGTTTGTTTCTCCCCATTCTTTATTCATGTTCATAAGTGAGTTAATAATTTCGTAGCCGTCGTAGGGCCTGGGGATATGTGGATAAGTGTGCCCCTGTCCCCATCCCTGGCGTGGTGCAGTGCAAGGGGCTCCACCCGTGCGGTCAAAGGGGCATTGTTTATCCCCAGCCGACTGTGGATGAAAAACGGATAAACCGGCCTCCGTTTTGCCCTCTCCGCAGGCGGTGGAATTGCGTAGAGTCATTAACGCGGGGATGTGGTGCGGAGCGCCGACCGCCCCCCACATATGGGGGGTAAGGGGCATTTGGCCGGGGCGGGGATTTTCCCCAAAATCGGCCGGTTTTCCACAGGTATCCCCGCTTATCCACAGTTTTAACCCGGTTATCCACAGCAGATGGGGAAAATGGGCCTGCCGGGCGCCCCCCAGGGGTGGCGTGGCCCGGTGTGCCGGTGCTGCGGGCACGCAAAGGCCACCCGGCGTGGGTGGCCATCTCTGCGTGTCAGGGGGGAGAGGAGGAATCAGATGCGGGCGCCGTGGTCGCTGGCCCACTGATCCAGCGTTTCTTCGACCGTATCCAGGTAGGCATCCAGCGCGGCCAGTTGCCGCGGCAGGTGGCTCATGCCCAGGCCGAGCGCCTCGCCGGCTTCCTGCCATGGGGCAAAGAGGGGCGAATCCTGCCCCAGGTGCACCAGCGCGCGCGTCCAGGTGCGCCACTGGAGCCACCAGGCGGCCAGGGGCTGGTCTGCGGCCAGGGCCTCAACCGGGCGCTGGTAGTAGGCGCGGCGGGCGGCGCTCAGGCGCGGCGGGGCATCCGGGTGCCGGGCTACGGCCTCCAGCGCCTCCAGCCAGGCCGTTTTCCAGGTGTGCAGGCCCTCGCGCGCGGCGCTCTCCCCGCCGATGAGGTCGGTCAGGCCGGCGGCCAGGCCAGGACGGGCCACGGCCTGCGCGCGGGCGGGGAAGTTCAGCACAAAGCGCCGTTCGGTCAGGGGGGCGCCGCTGAGGCAGGCGATGGCATTGGCCGCCTGGGTCAGGGCATCCAGCAGGCCCCAGGCGGCGGCCAGCGGCGCGGGGGCGCTCTCGCTCAGATCGCGCCACTTCGCGCGGGCGGCCTGGGCCAGGCTCTGAGCGCGGGCGTAGACGTTCTCGGCCAGGTTAAACTGGGCGGTGCCGCTGGCCTGGGTGAATTCGAACCAGTGCTGGCGGTCGTACAGCACCAGCGGGTTGCCCCACAGGGCCGCGCCCAGCCAGGGGTCGTGGCGCAGGCGGCGTGCCGGCTGAAACGCCGCAACGCCCAGGTGGGCCACATCCAGGGTGATCTCATCGCTCAGGCGCTGGACCTCACGCGGGGCCGGCGGCTCGACATCGTGAACGACGACCAGGTCAATATCGCCGCTGCCGCCCAGCAGGGGCTCTTCATCCAGCAGGGAGCCGATGAGGAAGATGCAGACCACATCGCGCTGCCGGCGGGCGGTCCGTTCGGCCGTCTCACGGGCCAGGTTGAGCAACATCTCGCGGGTAATGCGCATAGGTCATTCCGTCAGTCAGAAGCAGGGTGGGAAAGGGGGGATTCCAGGGGCAGTTCGGGCTGATAGGGCGGCAGGCGCAGGGCGCGGCGGATGGCGGCTTCGATGGTATCGAGATCGGCCTCGTACTGCACAAAATCCAGGTCGGCGCTGTCAATCACCAGCACGGGCGGCCCCTGGCGCGGGGGCAGGAACTGGGCGTCGTAAGCGCGGTTGAGCGCCTCGATGTAATCGCGGTCCATGTTGCGCTCGTAGGGGCGATCGCGCAGGGCAATGCGCCGCATCAGGGTTTCGGTGTCGGCGCGCAGGTAAACGATGAGATCGGGGGGGAGCATCTTCTCGGCCAGGGCCTCGTGCAGGCGCAGGTACACCTCCCACTCATCGCCGCTCAGGTTGAGGCGGGCGAACAGTTTATCCTTCTCGAAGGTGTAGTCGCTGATCAGGGGCAGGCCGGTGCTCAGCCACTCGGCGGCCTGGCGGAACTGGTGGTAGCGGCTGAGCAGGAAGAACACCTGGGTCTGGAAGGCGTAGCGGGCGCGGTCGGCGTAGAAGCGCGCCAGGAAGGGGTTTTCCTCGAAGGCCTCCAGCAGCAGATTGGCGTTGAAGCGCGGCTGAAGCAGGCGCGCCAGGGTGGTTTTGCCGACGCCGATGACTCCTTCAATGGCGATGAACATGGGCTCCTCGATCCGTGAAGAGATGACGGTGATGTCAGCGTGATGGGATTAATATACCATAACTTGGCCGCCCGGCGGCTGGCCGCGGCGGGGATGGGTGGTGCGGGTGTGAGGCGGGGAAATTTGAAAACCATTTGCAAAGGCGTCACCGCCCCATTGCCTCTATAATAGGGGCAGATTCCTTATCACCCAGCCCCCTGCCGTGTGGCTGCTGCCCGTCGAGGATGCCGTGTGCGCCCCTGACCTTCCCCCGCCGACCGCCCCCCTGCCCTGGCAGGAGCGCCGTTTCCTGCGCCTGCTGGCCGGGCTATGCCTGCTGGCCCTGCTGGGCTACGCGTTCTTCACTCTTCAGCAGATCCAAAAACGGGGGTTCTTTGAGTACGTGGGGATTGATTTTCGGCTGTTCTACGCCAGCGGGCAGATCTGTCGCATCCACGGCCCCGGCGGCATTTACGACCCGGCCCTGCAGGCGCGCTACCAGGCGCCGCTGTACGAGGGCTTTGCGCGCCCGGCGGAGGGCCTCTCCATGCCTTTCTGGCCACTCGCTATCCCGTATTTGCCCCTCTTTGCGGCTCCCTTTGCCCTGCTCTCGCGGTTGCCCCCGCTGACGGCTTTTGGGGTCTGGGTGGCCCTCAACGGTGGGGTGACGCTGGGGTATTTGCTCCTGTGGAAGCGGCGCCTCGGGCTGGGGTGGGCGGGGGGCTGGCCGGTGGCCGCCCTCTTTTTGAGCAGTGCGGGGTTTCTCAACCTGTTTTTCGGGCAGGTCAACGTGCTGTTGCTCATTGCCGTCGGGGAAGCCCTGTGCAACCTTCAGCAGGGCCGGCCCGGGCGGGCCGGACTGTGGCTGGCACTGGGGTGGATCAAGCCTCAGATGATCTTGCTCCTGGCGGCGGTGGCGCTGGTGGCCCGCGAGTGGCGCTTTGGGCGCGGCTTTGGGGTGGGCTCCTTGCTGGTGGTGGGGGCATCTGCGGTGCTGGGGGGAATGGAGGGCCTGCGGGGGGTGTTTGAGACCCTGCAAAACTGGCCCACGGCGCTTAGATCCAGCGGGATCACCTGGCTCAGCGCGGCGGATCACCTGAGCCTCTGGGGAGTGCCCGCGCCGCTGGCGCTGGGGGTGGGTGGACTGATTGCGCTGGGCGCGCTGGTGGTGTGGGCGGCCATCTTGCGCGTGTGGCTCGGCCGCCGGGAGCCGGCCCGCTGGCCGGTGCTCTTTCTGGCGACGCTTGCTGTTGAGACGGTAGTGATGCTCCACGGTAATGTGTACATGGCGCTGGCGCTGGGGGTGCCCTGGCTGGTCGTGTTGGTCCGCGCCCGGGATGGCTGGACGCGCTGGCTTTTTCTCGCCTGGACCCTGCTGACGGGGCTGGTGTTCGTGGCGGATGCACAGCGCGCGGTGGGGCATGCCCACAATCTGCTGGGAATGCTCGTGCTGTGCACCCATATTCTCATTCTGGTGCGGCTGTACTACACCCGGGGCGAGGGGGAGATGCCTTCATTGGCGAAGTGATGAACGGGATGCTGCCGTTTGGGCTCAATGCCGGGTTGGGGGTGGGGCTGGTCCTCCTCCTGGGAGTGAGCGGCCTGGGGCTGGGGCTACGCCTGCTGCGCCGCTTTTTTGAGGGGGCGAGCCTCACGCTGGCGGAGCAGGGTCTGATGGGGCTGGGGCTGGGGCTGGGGGTGGCGGCCTGCGGTGGGCTGGTCCTGGGAGGGGTGGGTGGGCTGCACCGCCCGGCCCTGCTGGCCTGGCTGGGGGTGCTGGCCCTGCTGGGAGCGCCGGAGGGGGTGCGCTTTACCCGGTGTGCGGTGGCGGCACTGCGCGCGGAATGGGCACTGCCCGAACTGCGCCACCTGCGCGGTGGGCTGATCCTGCTGGGGCTGATCGGGCTGGTGGCTTTTTTAAACGCGCTGACCCCGCCCTGGGATTACGACGGGCTGATGTACCACCTGGAGGGGCCGCGGGAGTTTCTGGCGGCGGGGCGGCTGGTGTTGCTGCCGGAACTCTGGCAGGCCAATGGCCCTGCGAATGGCGAGATGCTCTTTCTCTTTGGGCTGAGCCTGGGCAGTGATGTCTTTCCCAAACTGCTGCACGGGCTGTTCGGGGTGCTGTGGGTGGGGCTGGGGCTGTGCCTGGGGCGGTGGTTGGGCGGGCCGGGGCTGGGCGTGCTGACGGCGGTGGTGCTGTGCAGTATGCCGTACCTGCCGTTGCTGGCGGGCTGGGCCTACATTGATTTGATCTGGTTCACCTGGGAGGGGCTGGCGCTGTACCTGCTCTTGCGCTGGGGGCTGGCCGAGCGGCCGCCAACCACCTGGCCCACCCTGAGCGGCCTGCTGATGGGCCTGGCGCTGGGGAGTAAGTACCAGGCGCTGGCGGCACTGCCGGCGGCAGGGGCGCTGTTCCTCTTTCTGGCGCGCCGGGTGGGTTTGCGCCGGGCGGTGGAAGCAGGCCTGCGCTTTGCCCTGCCCGCGCTGGGCGTGGCGGCGCCGTGGTACCTGAAGAACCTCATCCTGGGGGGCAACCCCGTCTATCCGTTGTTCTGGGGCGGGGCCGGATACCCGCCCGAGCGCTGGGAGTTGCTCTCGGTTTACCTTTACGATTTTGGGCTGGGGCGCCGCCTGGTGGATCTGATCCGCC
Organism: Thermanaerothrix daxensis; assembly: GCF_001306145.1. Taxonomy (GTDB): domain Bacteria; phylum Chloroflexota; class Anaerolineae; order Anaerolineales; family Anaerolineaceae; genus Thermanaerothrix; species Thermanaerothrix daxensis. Next base: position 97,600 of record NZ_LGKO01000006.1, on the reverse strand, counting down.
TGCCGGCGGCGCTTTACCTGACCCGTGAACGTTTTGCCACCTTTATGGGCTTGGCAGATGTGCCGCCGCTGCTTTTGCCGCTGGTGCTGACCTGGCCGCTGGGGCGCCGCGGCAGGGAGCGCGCGGCGGTGCTGCTGGGGTTGGGGCTGGTGCGCGCTCTGGCCTGGTGGCCGGGCACGCAGCAAACGCGCTTCCTTTACCCGGCTTTTCTCTGGCTGAGCCCGTTGGCGGCGGCGGGGTTGGAGGCGCTGGCCGAACGCCTGGGGGCGCGTGCCGGCTGGGTGTTGCGTCAGGGGCTGGTGCTGGGCACCCTGGGGGCAACGCTGGCGATCCAGGTGACCACCTTTGGGCAAATTCTTCAACCCTGGCGGCTCTGGCTGGGGCAGGAGCGGGTGCAGGCGTGGCTGGTGCGCCCCTGGCCCGATTTTGCCGTGCAGCAGAACCTGCCCGCCGGGGCGCGGGTGCTGCTGCTGTGGGAGGGGCGGGGGTACTACTGTGCACCGGTGTGCCTGCCGGATGCCGACCACACGCGGGGGGTGCGCCTGGCCGAAGCCGCTGCCGGGCAGGTGACGGACCTGGCCCGGCAATTGGCCGCGGCGGGGGTGACCCACGTGCTGCTGGACCGCGAGAGCGCGCTGTTCAGCGTTTACCACGATCCCACGGGGCGCCATCGGGCCGCGCTGACCTTTTGGGAGGCGGTCTTCCTGCCGCGCTGTGGCGAGGTGGTGCGGGCCGGGACGTGGGCGCGCCTGTACCGCCTCACCTGCACGGGGGAGTGAGGGCGCCGGGGCCACCTGCGGCGGGTGGCGGTCCCAACGCGGGCATAAAAAATGAGCCTGCCAGCAGCGGCAGGCTCGCACGAAAGTGCGGGGGCGGCGTTCCCCCATGAGTGCGCGCGGGTGTGACTCACCGGGGACTCGAACCCCGAACCCGCTGATTAAGAGTCAGCTGCTCTACCTGTTGAGCTAGTGAGCCATGTGGTGCTTTCTCGCATTCCTAATTATACCGATTCTGCGCCGGGTGTCAATCCACCCGCGCCGCCGGCGCCCACACGGCCTTCGACCCGCGTGCTCGTCCGCGGTTAAAATAGGATATAATCAATCAAAATTATATCCGAAAGAGAGGCGGTCATGGCATCTGAGGTACGGCCCATTCGTGAGGTGATCCGGCCGCAGTTGGTGATCGAGGGCGCGGGGGTGCGCTTGCTGCGTTCGTTTGCCCCCCAGCGCTCCAACCCCTACGATCCCTTCCTCCTGTTCGATCATTTTGCGTTCAACGATCCGCGCGAGGGGCCTCTGCGCGGCTTTCCCACTCACCCGCATCGCGGTATTGAGACGGTGACCTACATGCTCGAGGGCAGTGTGCGCCATCGGGATAGTTTGGGCAACCTGGGGGTGATCGGCCCCGGGGATGTGCAGTGGATGACCAGCGGGCGCGGCATTCTGCATGAGGAGATGCCCACGCGCGGGCCTGCGGGACGCGTGCTGGGCTTTCAGTTGTGGGTCAACTTGCCGGCGGCGCTGAAGATGAGCCCGCCGCGCTATCAGGAGGTGGCGGCGGCGCGCATTCCGCAGGTGGAGGTGGCCGGGGTGCGCCTGCGCGTGGTGGCCGGTGAGGTGGCCGGGGTGCGCGGCCCGGTGCGCGAGATTGCCGCTCAGCCGCTCTACCTGGAGGTGGCCGTGCCGCCGGGCGGGGCTTTGGAGTGGGCCACCGACCCGACGCACACCCTGCTGGCCTACCTCTTCGAGGGCGAGGGCACGCTGGAAGACGGGGCGACGGGCCGCGGGGTGACCCTGGCCGCGCCGGTGATGGTGGTGTACGGCGCGGGGGAGCGCCTGCGCTGGCGCAGTGCGGCGGGGATGCGCGCCATGCTCATCGGCGGGCGCCCCTTTGGCGAGCCCATCTACCCCTATGGGCCGTTTGTGATGACCACGCGCGAGGAGATCGAGCAGGCCCTGCGCGACCTGCGCGAGGGGCGGTTTGTGCAGGGGGAGGTGGAGGGGGGTCTGCGCGCCCCCTGAGGGGCGTCGGGCCGTCCCTAATGATGAAGCCGATGACGATCATGGCCACCACGGCAGGGGTAATGACGCGACCTTCGATGGTGATAACCCCCCCCAACAGAATGAGTTTTGACCTGCAACGGCCGGTGGGCCGTCTCTGGGCATAGGGCGGCACCGCGCACCCGGTGCGCCCCGGGCGGTGCGCCCGCGGTGTGGCCGGGTATGCGGTGGGGTTGGCGCGGGTGAAAAACCCGTTTGATGAGGGGCCGACGCATGGGACCTCCTCACCCCTTGAGCCTGGTGAGTGCCGGGTGGGGCTCAAGGCCCTGGGGCATGGGAGGCTTCAGCCATTGCCCTTTTTATTATCGGCATGCAGAGGCTTGCTTGAGCCTGAGGGCCCTTACGGGCATTTGATGATTCAGACAGATCAGCAAGACATTTGGTGATGTGTGGATTGAGACACAAGGTCTTAATGCCCTTACGGGCATTTGATGATTCAGACAAGTATGAACGCTTATGCCGCCTGGCACCAGGCCGTGAAAGTCTTAATGCCCTTACGGGCATTTGATGATTCAGACAGAGGTGCGGTGCGGGAGGTGAGTTCGAATACCCAACGCAGTCTTAATGCCCTTACGGGCATTTGATGATTCAGACGCAGGATGGGGAGCGGCCGGCAGTTGGTCGCAATCATGTCTTAATGCCCTTACGGGCATTTGATGATTCAGACTCCTAGACCGCATCGTCGAGGGCGGCGTTCGCGACTTGGTCTTAATGCCCTTACGGGCATTTGATGATTCAGACACAGCGTGAAGGATGGCGTAGGCATTCACGCTGCCACAGTGTCTTAATGCCCTTACGGGCATTTGATGATTCAGACCGATCCGGAGGCCGCGGTTGAGTACGCGCAGCACGTGGGTCTTAATGCCCTTACGGGCATTTGATGATTCAGACCTATTCGTGCCAAAATGTTGAAGGTCAAGACCGTAAAGGTTGGTCTTAATGCCCTTACGGGCATTTGATGATTCAGACATTATTTGCTCGTGAGTTCCCTGAAGCCCGCCTCGCTGAGTCTTAATGCCCTTACGGGCATTTGATGATTCAGACATACACTGCTCATATGTGAGTGCGGGGGTGAATTTGGTCTTAATGCCCTTACGGGCATTTGATGATTCAGACTCGGACTGACAAGGCGGGGTGGATGGTCATTAGATGTCCGTCTTAATGCCCTTACGGGCATTTGATGATTCAGACCCCGACGCGCGCTATCGGGGCGAGTACGAGGAATGGGGGTCTTAATGCCCTTACGGGCATTTGATGATTCAGACCAAGCTGAGTTTCTCGACGCGATGCGCGGAAGGGTGATGGTCTTAATGCCCTTACGGGCATTTGATGATTCAGACGGTGTAACCATGACCACAAGCGAATTTGAATTTACAACCGTGTCTTAATGCCCTTACGGGCATTTGATGATTCAGACTTAACAATTTCCATGAGTTCAGTGTGTTCCTTAAGGCCGGCGTCTTAATGCCCTTACGGGCATTTGATGATTCAGACAAAATGGCGTACAGGCTCGGGGCACTTTGTTAATTTTGTTTTCGGTCTTAATGCCCTTACGGGCATTTGATGATTCAGACAAGCAAGAGGCGCGCGAGGCACTGGGGTTCAACTACGAAACGTCTTAATGCCCTTACGGGCATTTGATGATTCAGACTTTAACTCTGGTTGAGATCGGAGCAGACGAATCAGAGTTTTTGTCTTAATGCCCTTACGGGCATTTGATGATTCAGACTTTTTTCTCGGCGCTCCCGCGCCGGCACCTACATAATAGGTCTTAATGCCCTTACGGGCATTTGATGATTCAGACCTATCACCCCGTGGGGGGAGGATGAGGATGGAAATGAATTCCCCAAGTCTTAATGCCCTTACGGGCATTTGATGATTCAGACATTTTGCTGTATCTGCTGTTCGATGCCGAGATCCGCAAGGTCTTAATGCCCTTACGGGCATTTGATGATTCAGACGATGAATGCCGTCGTAGAGGGTATGAAGTCGAATGGAAGTTTTAGTCTTAATGCCCTTACGGGCATTTGATGATTCAGACCTGGTGGTTGCCGATAGCAGACATCAGCAAATGGCGCGAGGAACGTCTTAATGCCCTTACGGGCATTTGATGATTCAGACGCTCTATCGTTTGCCAGAGCGTGCAAGCGGAGAGGGTACGAAGGTCTTAATGCCCTTACGGGCATTTGATGATTCAGACTGGCTAAACGAGCTCGAGAAGGCCATTGAGGAAATGAAGAGGGAGAGTCTTAATGCCCTTACGGGCATTTGATGATTCAGACTTATAGGTTAGGCCATCGATCACAATCATGCTGCTACACCTGTCTTAATGCCCTTACGGGCATTTGATGATTCAGACCGTATGGCCAGACGGTCGCGTTGAAGAATATTACTCTGTCCTGTCTTAATGCCCTTACGGGCATTTGATGATTCAGACCGCCTGGAAATCCTTCCACGAATTCCGCCATGCCCTGAATATGTCTTAATGCCCTTACGGGCATTTGATGATTCAGACGCGCTTCGCCTCCGGGCTGGCGTTGCGCGTGCTTTCCGGTCTTAATGCCCTTACGGGCATTTGATGATTCAGACTATTTAGAATAAGTGAGCAATTGCTATTTGATAGCGCAGATGTCTTAATGCCCTTACGGGCATTTGATGATTCAGACAAAAAAAACAAAGTGAGGTGTATCATGAAAATTCGTACGTCTTAATGCCCTTACGGGCATTTGATGATTCAGACTAACCATTGCCGATGCCGTTGAAAGCATTACCTTCGCTGGTCTTAATGCCCTTACGGGCATTTGATGATTCAGACATAAAACATGACGCACTACTATTAGTTTAACTTTGTGTTCCGTCTTAATGCCCTTACGGGCATTTGATGATTCAGACGCACGTAGCTCATTCTGGCTAAAGAAGGTTTCAGGTTGTACGTCTTAATGCCCTTACGGGCATTTGATGATTCAGACTTATCATATTGGCGTAGGCGGTGCGCAATCTAGAACCTTAGTCTTAATGCCCTTACGGGCATTTGATGATTCAGACTGCAGACATCTAGACAATTGAAAGTGGGAGAAAATTCGCACTTTCGAGCGTTTTTGGGGGGCAAAACAGCGCTTTTCCTCCCACTCGAGGGGGTAATTTCGGCCGTTTGATGCACCCTTTCTACCCCACGCCGATTTTTGCGTACCCCCCTCCCGTTCGGGCCCGTTTTCGGCTCATTTTCGAGGGGGGGTACGCAAAAGTGAAATCTTTCACAATATGCCCCTCGCGCGGCGCCCGCTACCGCGTGGATGGGCTCTCGTTCTTTCCGCCCTATGCACTTGTTAAGGTGCGGTGGAACTGCACTGCTCTTATTATAGAGAATTCTGTACACCCGCGCAAGCCCCCCACCGGGGTTTTTTTGGGGTGCCCACCACAGATTTGCCGTTTTGTCAAGTCGTCACTTTAACGAGGGGGTGGCCCCTTTGCCCCCCTTAACCCTCGTTAAAGATGCAGGTTGCCAAAATCGCCCCTCTGCGCTATGCTTGGGGCAGGATGATAGAACAAACATTCTAAATCCGAGGAGGCCTATGGACGCACCCCTTCCCCCCGTTCCTTCCCGGCGCCGCCGCGGCGGTGCCCTCAGCGATGAGATCCGCATCTTGCGCGCGCTGATGCGCCGTGTGGAGGCCCTGCCCGAAGCCGGCCCCCACCCGGCGGTCGGGCTGGATGCGCGCGGCGGCCTGGTCACCCCGCTGGGCGCCCCCTGGCCGCTGGGGCGCAGTGCATTGGGCGAGTGGGCCCAGCCGCTGGGCGATTGGCCGCTGCAGCCCCTGCGCCTGTGCCACCTCACCTGGCAGGCGGGGGTGGGCCTGCGCGTGCACCCAACAAAATTGTAAGGCGCGGCGCCCCCGCACCTAACAATTCTGTAAGAGAAAACGGCCCCCTCTTCTGCTACAATGCAAATAACCCCGCAGATAGTGGCAGCCCGGTCTTCGGGCCGGGCTGACCACCTGAACACCAAAACGACACCCCAGGGGGGCGCAGATTCCGCGCCCCTCCTTTTTGACCGCCTGCGGGGCACGATCCTGCACACGCCAGAGGGACGGTAATCATGGGATGGTGGAGCACCCTGCGTCGAAATATCAAATGGAGCACGCTGTTGGGCCTGGGGCTGATGGCCGGGCTGGGCCTGCTGACCGTGCAGGCGGCGGATCCGAGTTACTTCGGCACCACCGTGCTGGTCTCGAAGGTGGCTACCGAAGGGGGAGGGTTCAGCCGCGGCGATCAGATGAGCAACTACGTTTCGGTGGCGTGGTTCAACGAGGATTGCGATGGTTCTCAGCGTTCGGACGACCCGTACAACCCCTACTGCAACACCGACGTGCTGGATGCGCCCCCGCGGGCGGCGTTTGCCTCCCGCGCGACCAACCTGGTTGAGGGCATGTCGGATGAGGAAACGTGCGGGGTGGATGCGGAGGGCAAGACGGTGTACTGCGCCGATATTTTCCTGGCCCGAAAAGGCTCGGACGTTGTACGCGCGCTGACCCTGGGAGGGGGTTTCACCCAATACCCCAAGGGTGACGCCATGTTCCCCACCCTCTCGCGAGACGGCCGCTGGGTGGTGTTCCAATCGGCCAGCGAATATGCGGAGATTGAGGGCGGGGATGATACCCCCGAGACGGATATCTGGCTGATGGACCTGCGCGACCCCGACAATCTGCGTGGGCCGTACCGGGTTTCTAATCACGATACCAGCACCGGCCCTGATGTGGATGCCGATTCGGGCAACGTGGCCTGCCGCCTGACTGCGGACGAGACGCCGGAATGCGACCGTTACTCAAACGGCACGACGAAACCCATGGTGGAGTACCCCCATCCGGTGGCGGATGTGTACTGGCAGGACCTCAATAACGACGGTCAGGTGGACGTTTATACCGAGGTCTTTGTGGCCTTTGAGTCCATTGCCAGCAACCTGGACATTCAAGACGGTAATGGGCACATCAAGGACATCTTCCTCGGGCAGGCCTCGGATAAAGGTCACAGCCTAGAGCCCCAATTTGAGCAAAGAGGCTCGCAGTTGCTGACGCGCGCGCCGACCTGCGACCAGAGCGGTCAGCCCACCGCCTACGATCGGCCGACCGACGGCGATTCTTACCACCCCGTCTTCGTGGATATGCCCGGTAAAGCGCAAGATGGGCGCTACCTGCTCTTCGTCTCGCGGGCCACCAACCTGATCTGCGGGCTGAAGGAGCACTACCCGGCGGATGATCCGAACGCGCGCCCCTACGCGCGGCGGGCCAATCTCTTCCTGCTGGACCGCGACAACGACGGCAACGGCACCTACGATGAATTTGATCAGCCGGGCGGCGTGCGCATCTACCTCATTTCGCAAAATGCGAGCGGCAAGCCCGCCAACGGCACCAGCGAGTACCCGGCGGTGGCCTACGTGGAGGAGAACGGACAGCCGCGGTTGTACGTGGCGTTCCAATCCCGCGCCAGCGACCTGGCGCCCATCAACCTCCCCGAAGGCAAGAGCGCCGATGACAACGGCTTTACCGACATCTATCTCTTCAAGTGGGATCTGACGAACGGTTCCATTCAGGAGCGCTACCTGGTCTCGGTGCCGTCGGTGCCGCTGGACGACGAGAGCCAGCGGCCTGCCGCGCTGGCCAACCTGGCTTCCTACGCGCCGGCCATCTCGCGCGATGGGCTGGTGATCAGTTTCCACTCCTACGCCGACAACCTGATCGAGGGCGATACCAACAACATCTGTCCCTACACAACGGGGGAGGGCATTGAGGGCACCCCGACGACCAGTTGCCCGGACGTGTTTGCCCACGATTGGAACGCCCGGCAAACCTGGCGCGTTTCGCTGACCTCAAACGGTCAGCAGGGGGCACCGGATTCGGTGTACGGCGGGCTCTCGGCCACCGGCCAGTTTGCCTTCTTTGCCTCCTACGCCGACCTGGACCTCAACAACGAGACCCCAATTTACCAAAACGTGCTGCAGATTTACCTGCGCGATATGGGCAACCCCCCCGGCAACCCCAACGTACAACCGACCTTCCAGGACTGGGGCATTCTGCACTTGAACCAAGGGGGGGAGCCCAGGCTCTTCACCGTGCGCTTCCTGGGGAATTTGTACGTCAGCGGGGTTACCTTTACCCCGAAGGATATTCCCAACGGGGAGAATCCCTTCACGTTCAGTCACCAATGCCAACTTGACGAAGAGTATGGGCGCGGCGAACACTGCACCTTCACCGTTGGGTTTAACGGCGGAAGCGTGCCGGATAAGGAGTACGCCGGCGAGGTTTTGCTCGCGGTCAAACGCCAATCGAACGATAGCCCGCGCACCGTGCGCATCGGCGTGCGGGCCAAGACGGCCTATTACGGCGTCCTGGCCACCCCGAACGACCTGAGCGCCAGCGCGACCCCGGGGAGCACGCTGACCTACACCTTCGAGGTGCAAAATGCCGGAGATCTGGCCGAGGACCTGACCTTGCGGGATGTGCATGCCGGCAACGGCTCCTGGGTCAGCGCCTTGCCCGAGGGGCTGGAGAACGTGGCCCCTGGAAATGAGGATACGCGCACGGTGCAGGTGCAGGTGCGCGTGCCGGCCAGCGGGGTGAGCGTGGGCGAGAGCCACGTGGACCAGATCGAGGTTTGCTCTTCCCATGACCCCGCGGCCTGCATGGTGGTCAGTCTGACCACCACGGTGGACCAATTCCGCGTCTTCATCCCGGCGGTCATGCGCTAACCCGGCCCTGGTGCTTGCAAGCGTCACCCCGGCGGTCCCCCCACCCGGGGTGGCGCGGCTTCCGGGCGCGCGGGCGTCCGTGCGCCCACACGACTTGCCCGCCGCTTTGTCGTGGGGGCGGCCGGGTGTAAAATGAAAGTAGTCCCCTGGGTGGGGCGGGCAGGCCGAGGATGAGTGTTTATGAGGTGTTTCTGATTCTGGCCCTGGCCGCAGAGGTACTGCTTCTGCGCCAGGTGGGGGTGCGTTTGCGCATGCCGCACCTGAATACCCCGCTGGCGCTGTTCTGGTTTCTAATCGCCGGGGCCGCGCTCCTGCTAACCCACAGCCTCACCCTGCTGGCGGCCGCGCCGGGGGCGGCCCTCCTGGGGGCTCAGTTGCAGTATGCCTTCCTGGTCACCCTGCCGGTGCTGTGGCTGTTCTTCGCGCTGGATTACAGCGGCCAGCGAGCGTGGCTGCAGCCGGCGCGCGCCTGGCTTTTCGGCGTCATTCCCCTGCTGACCTTCCTGCTGGTGCTGACCAACCCCCGGCACGGGCTGATCTGGGCGGACCACAGCCTGATCGAGCGGGGGCGCTATGTGCTCTTTCAGGTGGGGCAGTACGGTGCGTGGTTCTGGGTGCACCTGGTGTACGCCTACGCGCTGATGGCGGCGGGGGCGTATTGGATTCTGCGCGCTCAGGGCGGGGCGCGCCTGCCCTACCGCTGGCAAGCGCGCTGGTTGGTGATCGGGGCGCTGATTCCCCTGCTCTTCAATCTGGTGGATCTCCTCTTTCTCCTGCCGCAGGGCCAGCAGGCGATCACGCCGCTGGGGTACGTGCTGGCCGGGGGAATCATCGGGGGCACGGCAATGCGCTACGATTGGTTGGGGGTGACGCCGATTGCCCGCCAGGCCGTCTTCGATGACCTGGGCGAGGGGGTGGTGGTGCTGGATGCCCGGCAGCGCGTGGTGGACCTCAATCGGACCGCCCGGCGCCTTTTCGGCCTGGAGGGGGTCGCCTGGGCGGGGGCGCCGGTAGGGGCGGTGCTGCCCTTCTGGCATGCCGACCTGCTGCCCACCGGTGACGCACCGGTGGGCGAGGATCTGTGCCTGCGCGATGGGGAGTCGGCCGCGGCGACCTACTACGAGGTGCGGGTGACCCGCCTGCTCCACCCGCGCGGGCGGGTGCTGGGCTACGCGGTGACGCTGAGCGATCAGACCGAGCGGATGCGCTACCTGCAGGCGGTGGAGCAGGAGGCGCAGACGGATGCCCTGACCGGGCTGTTGAACCGGCGCATGTTTCTGCAGGTGGCGGCGCGGGCGCTGGCGCATCACCGCGCCTCTGGCCAGCCGCTAGCTCTGCTGGAACTGGACATTGACCACTTCAAGGCCATCAACGACGCCTGCGGCCATCCCATGGGGGATGAGGTGCTGGTGGCGATCTGCCGCCGCGTCCAGGGGGCACTGCGGGCCACGGACGTGCTGGGGCGCATCGGCGGGGATGAACTGATGGCCATCCTGCCGGGGGTGACGCCGGAGGATGTGGCGGGAATCACCCGCCGCATTCAGCACGAGGTGGCCGACCACCCCATTGAAGCGGGGGGGTGGGCGGTCATGAGCACGGTCAGCGTGGGGGTGGTGGTGAGCGATGCCACCTGCGCGCTGACCCTGGAGCAACTGGTGGAGCGGGCCGACCGCGCGCTCTACCGCGCCAAGCGGCGGGGCGGCAACGCCATCGAAACCGAGTGGGCCACGTACGAGGCCCCGGGCGACCCGGCGGGGCACGTCGGCGCGCCCTAGGGCGAATGGCGGGGGAGCGCTCCGTGCCGGGGCGGTTTTCCCCCGGCTAACCTTCGGCATCCGATTCCGTTATTCTGACCTTGTGGGTATAATTCGGATCAGGAGAGATACCCATGGTTGAGGATATTTTTCGACGCAAAGCCGATGAACAACGCTGGCGCGCCGAGCGCCGCCTGCCCCCCGGCCAGGCGCTCACCCAGCGCTTCCCGGTGCTGCATTACGGCCCCGTGCCCCGGGTGGACCTGAGCACCTGGGATTTTCGCATTTGGGGGGAGGTCGAACAGCCCCTGCGCTTCACCTGGGAGGAATTTAACCGCCTGCCCCACACCCGCGTGACCCTGGATATTCACTGTGTCACCCGTTGGAGCAAATTGGATACCGTGTGGGAAGGCGTCAGCGTGCGCACGCTGGTGGACCTGGGACTGCTTAAACTCAAACCCACGGCGCGCTACGTGGTGCAGCACGCCGAGTACGGCTTTACCGCCAACCTGCCGCTGGAGGTGGTGCTGGCGGAAAATTTCCTACTGGCCACCCACTACAACGGCGAACCGCTCACCCCCGAACACGGTTTCCCCCTGCGCGGGGTGGTGGGCGCCATCCCGGGCCGCGAGGATCTCAAGGTGCCCTACTTCTGGAAAGGCGCCAAGTGGCTGCGCGGCCTGGAATTCCTGGCCGAAGATCGCCCCGGCTTCTGGGAACAGGCCGGCTACCACAATGAAGCCGATGTGTGGAAGGAGCAGCGCTACGCCTGAGCGCGGCTAAAAGTAGAGGCCCAGGCTCTGCCCGACCTCGCGCAGTTCGCGGGCGCGCTGTTCCAGTTCGGTGAAGATGGCCACGCGCCGCTCGGCCACGTAGAGGTCCAGCCAGCGCTCCTGTTCCAGGGTGGGGAAGAGGCGGGCGCCAACTTGCCACAGGTGCTCTTCACGGCAGTGGGCGTGGATGACTTCGCCGGCCACGGTGATGCGGTGCTGGCTGGCCAGTTGCAGGGTCACATCCATCCTCAGCCCCGCCGCCAGGCCGGCAGGAGGGGTCTCCACCAGGCTGTCGAAGAGCAGGCCCACCCCGTGCACGCTCAGGTTCGTCATCAGGGCCTGGAAGGGCAGGCGGTCAACCCACACGGTGACGGGGAAACTGCCCTCGGGCTGCACCCGCGATTCACGGCGGGGGCGCCACGGCGCTGCCAGGAAGCGCAAACCGGTCAGGTGCAGGGTACAGCCTTCTTCCATCAGCCACTGCACGTGGCCGCGCACGGTGGCGGGTAAAAAGCGGCTGTGCAGGTAGGCCGTCTGGTAGATGGCGGCGCACAGCTGGGGCTTGGGGGGTGGGAAGTACACCCCGTGGGCGCTGAAAGAACGCGGTTGAAGGGTTTGCTCCAGCACCAGGCCCTTGTAGGGCACGGCCAGCGTCAGCGGAATTTGCTGGACCGCCAGCGCACGCAGAACGGGCATGGGGTCGCGTTTCCGGGTCAGATCGGGCGTCTCGACACTCATGATCGGCTCTTCTTCGCTCCCCTACGCTTCAACACGTTTTATCCTTTCTCCATTTTACGGAATTGGGAGCCAAAAAAATTAAAATAAAATAAGAATCCGGGACGGCCGGCGTGCATTTTGCAGCGCGGCCCGGTAAAACGGGTATAATCCGGGCGAATGCGAACCTAAAGGAGCCCCTGCATGACGGTTAAAGCCCTGCTCTTCGACCTGGATGGCCTGCTGGTGGATTCGGAGCCGCTTTCACGGCGCGCCTGGAACGAGGTCATTGCCCGGGTCGGCCACACCCTGAGTGATGAGGTGTTTATGCAGATGGTGGGGCGCTCGGAGAGCGAGGTACGCACGCTGTTTGAGCGCGTTTTCGGCCCGGATTTTCCCTTTGAGAGGGTGACCCGCCTGCGCCAGGCGCACTTTCTGGAAGCGCTGGCGCGCGAGGGGGTGCCGCCCAAGCCCGGCGCCCACGATCTGCTCGCTTATGTGACCCGGCGCGGCCTGGCCAAGGCGGTGGCCTCTTCCACCTCCCGCGCCATGGCCGAGGCCAAGTTGCGCAGTGCCGGCCTGCGCGATTTTTTTGAGGTCATCGTCACCGGCGAGGACGTGCCGCGGGCCAAACCCGCCCCCGACCTCTTCCTGGAAGCGGCGCGCCGCCTGAACCTACCCCCGGAGGCGTGCGTGGTGCTGGAAGATTCCAGCGTTGGGGTGCAGGCTGCCCATGCGGCGGGGATGCGCTGCATCCTCATCCCGGATGTGCAGCCGCTGAGCGCGGAGATTGTGAACCTGGCCACCTGGCAACTGCGCTCGCTGGCCGAGGTGCCCGCCCTGCTGGAGCGCCTGCGCACGAACGGGCGCGACCCGCTTCAGGCGGGTTCGGCGTAGCCGCAGAGGGCAATGGCGCGCGGGCCGGTGTGGGCACCCAGCACCGGGCTGGGGACGCGGATGATCAACTCCGCCGGGTGGTAGGTGGCTTCAACCCGCCGGGCCAGCGCCTCGGCATCGGCCGGGCAGAGGTTGTGCAGGACGGCGATGTGCAACGGGCGGCTGGTATCCAGGCGCTTGAAGAACTCGCGGAAGAGGTTTTCAATGACCCCGGTGCGGGAGCGGGCCGGCATGGAAGGCGCCACCGTGCCGTCGCTGGGCTTGACGTACACCAGCGGTTTAATCTGAATCAGCGAACCCAGCAGACGCGCCGCGGCACCGATGCGTCCTCCCTTTTGCAAAAAATCCAGCGTATCCAGGGCGACGAAGTAAACCATGGCCTCGCGCACTTTCTGCGCGGCGCGCAGCATCTCGGCCACATCTCCGCCTTGCTCGCGCACGCGGGCGGCGGCCATGATCTGCCAGCCCATGCCCATGGAATTGTTGCAGCTATCCACCACGTGCACCGGCACGGGCGATTCGGCGGCGGCCTGCAGGGCCGAGCGGTAGGTGCCGCTCATGTGGCTGCTGACCACGAAGGTGATGATTTCGCGGGCGCCTTGCTCGGCGGCGCGGTGAAAGGCGCGCACAAAGGCTTCGGGGGGTGGCTGCGAGGTGGTGGGGTGCTCACCGGTGCGTTCCAGCCGTTCGTAGAACGCTTCGGGGGTCATGTCTATCCCATCCAGAAAGACCTCGCGTCCAAAGATGATCGTTTGCGGAACGATCAAAATTCCGTAGCGCTCCACCCATTCGGGGGGCAGGTCGCAGGTGCTATCGGCGATCAAGGCAACGGGGTAGGTCATAGGACGCTCCTGAGGCAGGCTGAGAATGGGGTCTCCATGAAAGATTCTACCCCCACTTTTCCCGGGCCGCTTATGACGCAAGTCATGCTGTGGGGCATAAAGCGCACTGCCCAAGCGCGGTGAGGCCGGCGAATTTGGAGCGGGAGTGTGGTAAAATAAGCAGTGCCATGGCCACGTGGCAAGAAACCCTGCCCCGCACGGAGGAGACGGCCCAGGTCCCAGCGGCGATGAGCCTATGGGAGCACCTGGAAGAACTGCGCGGGCGCCTGCTCAGGGGATTGATGGCGCTGGGGCTCACCACGGCGGCGAGTTTTGCCTTCGGCGAGCGCCTAATTGACCTGCTGGCGCGCCCCATTGGGGGAGTGGACAAACTGGTTTCCATTGAGGTGACGGAGAACATCGGCGTGTTCATGCGCGTCAGCCTGCTGGCCGGGTTCATCCTGGCCCTGCCGTACCTGCTCTACCAGGTGGTGGCTTTTGTGCTGCCCGGGCTGACGCCGCGTGAGCGGCGCGGGCTGTTCATCGCCATTCCGGCGGCCAGCACGCTTTTCATCGCGGGGGTGCTGTTTGCCTATTTGGTGATGCTGCCGGCGGCGCTGCCCTTCCTGATCAGTTTCATCGGCATTCGCACCACGCCGCGCTTGGCCAATTACTACGCCTTCGTCACCAACCTGCTGTTCTGGATCGGGGTGGCGTTTGAGACGCCGCTGGTGGTCTTTGTGCTGGCCAAACTGCGCCTGGTTACGCCGGGCCTGCTGGCGCGGCACTGGCGCATCGCCGTGATCGTGATCGCCGTCCTGGCGGCGGTCATCACCCCCACCCCCGACCCGGTCAACATGACCCTGTTGATGCTGCCGCTGCTGGCCCTCTACGGCCTGAGCGTACTGCTGGCGTTTGCGGCGGTGCGGTGAGGTGGGGTGGGGAAATCCGATTTAACTCAAGGAGAGCATACCCATGTGGCGACCCGGTTTACCCGAACTGCTGATTGTCCTGGTGCTGATTTTGCTGCTGTTCGGCCCGGGGCGGATTACCAAGATTGCCGGGGAACTCGGCAGTGGCATCCGCGCCTTCCGCGAGGGGCTGGAGAAGAAAGAAAGCCCCGAAGCGCCGGCCGATAAAAAGGACGAGACCACCCCACCCAGCCAGTGAGCCGCAGGGCTCAGCGGGGGGCGGAGCCGTTGCCGGAGGGAGGGCCGTCGTCGGGCGCCGGTGGCGGCGCGGGGGGCTGGACGGGCGCGGCGGGCTGGGATGGCAGAAGGCTCTGGCCGGAGCGTCGGAGTTCTTCTTCCAGTTCGTCCAGCCCGGCTTCGCGGATCAGGCGGGTGGGCACCTGGCGCACTTCGCGGTCTACTTTGCGCAGGGAGGCCCACAGGGGGGAATGCAGGATTTTGCGCAGCAGCCGGCCCAGGTTGCGGGCGGCTTGAACCATGCCCTGCGGGCCGAGCAGGATGAAGGCCAGCAGCAGAATCAGGGCTAACTCTAAGATGCCGACGTTAAAAATTTCCATGGTCGTCCTGGTGAAGGGGTGACACGGCCTGCATTGGTGCGCCCGGCGGCGCCGGCTCTGCCCGCCGGAATGGGCAAACGAGCGCAATCGCGAGCGGGATTGGCTTCATTATAGCACGCGGAGCGGCGCGATCAAGGGGCCGGTAAGCCGATTTTTTAAGGTTATTTACCTTGCGCGCGGCGCGGTTCGCGGTAAAATTAGTACAAATGTTCAAGGGGTGATAGGGCATGACGATCAATTTCGTGGAAGTGCATCGTCAAATTCAGCAGGCCGGGGAGGCAGCCCGGCGGGAGCAGAAAGCCCTGCGGGAGCGCCTGGCGCAGGCGCATGAGGCGCTGGAAGCGTGGGCGAACCACCTGGATGACCTCATCGCGCGGGCAACGCAGGCCCTGGGCTACAACCCCTCGCTGCGCTGTGCCCTACCCTGGCAGGAACCGCTGAATGCCCGCTTTGCCGCGCCGCCCCCACCGCAGGCCGGCCTGCTGCTGGCCGCCGACGGCTCGCAGGCCAACCCCAACCATCACGACCGCATCCCCTTCGGGCTGATCAACATCGGCCTGTTTGCCTGGGATCTGAGCCACCGCCGTGCGCCGGAGGAGATCATCCAGACCGAGTTACTGCTCAACCAGGACCTTTACGACGAGTTCGGGATGATCGGCGAGGAGCGCATCGCGCTGGAACGCGACCTGCGCGAGCGGCGCGCCCTGCTGGAACGCCTGGAAGGCGCGGCGACCTCCCCGCTGATCACCCTCACCGACGGGCCGCTGGAACTCTACCGCCAGCCGCGCAACGACCCGGAGTTTCAGGCGCTGTTTGAGGCGTACCTGGATGTGCTGGCCGGGCTGGCCGCCCGCGGCGCCGTGGCGGCCGGCTACGTGGACAAGCCCCAGGCCGACCTGGTGGTGCGCCTGCTGGAATTGGCCCTGCTGGAGGAAGCCAACCTGCGCCAGGCCGGGCAGGAGCGTCCCCTGCGCGGCGTCACCGACCGCATGCTCTTCAACACGCTGCTGTTGCCCGGCGAGCGTTCGGCCATCTTCGGCATTCAATCCACCAGTGCCGAGCGCTTCCGCCAGTACGAAGGGGGACAACTGGGGCTGTTCTTCTTCTACCTGAACGTGGGGGTGGAGAACCAGCCCAAGGTGGTGCGGGTGGAGATCCCGCGCTGGGTGGTCGCCGATGCGCCGGCTGTGGCCTGCCTGCACGCCGTGCTGCTCCAGCAAACGCGCATCACCCCCAACCGCCGCTACCCCTATGCGCTGACCCGCGCCCACGAACTGGCGCTGGTGACCCACCAGGACCGGCAGGCGGTTGCGGCGATGATCGAGCAGGAATGGCACCGCCAGGGGGTGGTCGTGGGCGAAGAATCGGACAAGCAGCAAGCCAAACGTGATTTGCAGATGACCAGCCGGAGGAGCCCGGCATGAACCCATCTCCCGGGCCCTGTGCCCGCCGCCGCGTTGAGGGGCAGGGCGCCATTTGCCGTCTTTTGACCCCACTCTCTGAGGTTGGAGTGATTCGATGAGCGAGTACCCGCTACCCCCTTCCACGTCTCTTGAAATTGGGCGCATGCTGCGCGCCGACAACACCCGCTGTGTGGTGGGCTGTCGTGCCGGGCAGGCTAACCTGCCCGCGCTGGGCAGTCTGGTGCGCCTGCCGGTTGAAGACACCTACCAGGTTTACGGCCTGGTGGCCAATGTGCAGATTTTTGACGATGGGCTGACGCGCCAGGTGGTGGTCAGCGATACGATTGACCCCAGCGTCATCTTGGATAACCAGTACAACCGCAACCTGCCGCTGGAGATCGGCGTGCTCTTCGTGGGCTACGAGCGGAGCGGTGCGCTCAGCCACCTGCTGCCGCCGCGCCCCCCGCTGGTGCTGCACGTGTTGTACACCTGCACGCCGGAGGAGGTGCGCCGCTTTACCGCGCACGGGCGTTTCGGCTACTTCCGCCACATCCTGCGCGCCACCGACCAGCCGATTGACGAACTGCTGGCCGCGCACCTGCAACAGGCCCACGCCTGCCACCGTCAGGCGGGCAACACCGCCTGGGCGCGCGAGGCCGCCCGCGAACTGATTACCCTGCTGCGCGACGATTACGCCACCCTCACCAACGTGCTGAAGACGCTGGCCGATACCCAGTTGGAGTTTTAGGGAGGTTTCCGCATGACGGCATTTCCACTTTCGGTTTCCGATCGCGAAGGCCGCACCATCGGCTATGTGGTGGGCGGCAGCCTGCAAAGCACCCTGCGCGTGCGCCTGACCGTGCCGCCCCAGGACATCCAGGAGGGCAGTTTCGTCACCATCCGCTCGGGCAACTGGCAGTTCTACGGCACGGTGGTGGACCTGAAACTGGACGCCACCAACCCGCGCTTTGCCGATGAACCCTCGGAGGCGCGCCTGCCCGCCGGGCTGGTGGACCTGCTGCACGGGCAGACGCTCTACACCAATCTGGAGGTGCTGCCCAAACTGATGGCGGAGATTGGCCCGGAGCCGGGCACGCCGGCCTACGAAGCCTGGGTGCGGGAGCATCCGGAGGGAGGGCGCATCATGAGCGTGCGCACGGTACCCCTGCACCATGCCACCGTGCGCCTGGCCAGCGCCGGCGATGTGGCCGAGATTTTCGGCGAGCCGAGCGAGCGCAACTTTGTCCTGGGTTACACCCGCGAGCAGGGCCATCCCATCCCGATTGACCTGGAAAAGTTCGTCCAGCGTTCGGCGGGCATCTTCGGCGCCACCGGCACGGGCAAGTCCTTCCTCACCCGCATGATCCTGGCGGGGCTCATTCACTACAACCAGGCTTCGGTGCTGGTTTTCGACATGCACAACGAGTACGGCTTCGACGACATCGCCTCCGACACCCGCGAGACGGTGATCGGCCTGCGCACCAAGTTCCCGGCGCGCGTGCGCGTGGTGGCCCTGGGGCAGAACGCCATCATCCGCGGGCGCTCGCCCGATTTCAACCTCGTGCTGGGGGAACGCGACCTGGAGCCCGAAGACATTGAGATGCTCACGCGCGAACTGAACCTCAAAGAGACCACCCCCACCACGCTAAGCGCGCTGGTGCAGTCCTTCGGCGAGAACTGGTTCCACGAGTTCCGCCACATGGAAGTCGGTAAGGAGATCCCGAATGAAGATGGCAAGAAGGTGCCCGCGCCGGACAGTGTGGCCGCATGGGCCAACGCGGTGGGCACCAATGTCATGGCGGCGGAGGGCCTGCACAACAAACTGCGCCGCCTGTTCGAGAAGCCCTACATCGTCCCCGACCCGCCTCCCGGCGCCACCATCCAGCAGATCATCCAGTGCCTGGAAGCCGGGCAGCATGTGGTGCTCTCGTTCGGTACGTACGAGAGCGACCTGGATTACCTGCTGGTGACCAATGTGCTCACCCGCCACATCCGCGAGGCCTGGGTGAAGAAGGCCGAGACCTACCGCGCCCACGGGCGGGAGAAGGCGCCGGCGCCGCGCCCGCTGGTGATCGTGCTGGAAGAGGCGCACAAACTGCTCAACCGCGAACTGGCCGGGCAGACCACCTTCAGCACGATTGCCCGCGAAATGCGCAAGTACTTCGTCACCCTGCTGGTGGTGGACCAGCGCCCCTCGCAGATTTACGACGAGGTGATGTCGCAACTGGGCACGCGCATCAGCGGCTGGCTGGGGGATGAGAGCGACATTCACGCGGTGCTCTCCGGCCTGGCCGACCGCGATCAGTTGCGCGGCATGCTTGCCCACCTCCAGCCGCGCGAGGAGGTGCTGGTGATGGGCTGGGGCGTGCCCATGGCCATTCCCATCCGCAGCCGCCGCTACGACGCGCGCTTCTGGGAAGACCTGCTGGGGTCCTCCAACCGACTGCCGACCAGCCTGGAAGAGGCGAGCAAAAAACTGGGGTTCTGACCCACCCTCAGGGCCGCCACAACCACCACATACCCAGCGCAATGGCCGCGCCGAGCAGGCTGCCCACCGCCACCTGGCGGGGGGTGTGGCCGAGCATTTCCTTGAGGCGCTCCTGCGAGAGGGGTTGTCCGCTGAACAGTTCTTGCAGGAGGACATTCAATTTTTGGGCATGCACCCCGGCCTGACGGCGCACTCCGGCAGCATCGTAAAGCACGATCATGGTGATGGCGACCCCCAGCGCAAAGACCGGGTGGTCAAATCCGTAGTACAGCCCCACCGAAAGCGTGGTGGCGACCATCAGCGCGGCGTGCGAGGAGGGCATGCCCCCCATGCTGAACCACATGTTCCAGTTCCAGCGCCGGTTGACCCAGTAGTCAATCGGCACTTTGAGAAACTGTGCCAGCCAGAGCGCCAGCAAACCCGCCAGCAGGGGGCGATTGGCCAGCAGTTCGTTCCACACCATCAGGGCGCCACCTCCTCCTCAGGGGGTTCGCCTTCCGGCGCCGCGCTGGGGCCGAGTTCGCGCACGCGCAGTTCGGCCTGGTCCAGCAGGGCCTGGCAGTGGCGGATGAGCGCCTGCCCGCGCTCGAACAGGCGGATGGCCTCTTCCAGCGATTGCTGGCCGCTTTCCAGGCGCTGCACCAGTTGCTCCAGTTCGGCATAGGCCTCTTCGTAGGAGAGGGACTCCACGGTTTTCCAGGGCTCAGGCATGGTTACCTCCTTCCGGGGCGGTTGGGGGGCGGGGGTGCACGGATTCCACCCGCGTGCTCAGGTAGCCATCGGCCAGGTGGGCGTGCAGAACCTCACCTGCGGTGGCCTGGCTCACCCGCTGGACGGTCCGGCCGTCGGGGCGCTGTAAGATGGCGTAGCCGCGCGCCAGTACGGCGCGGGGGTTGAGCGACTCCAGGCGCGCCTGCAGGCCCTGCAGGTGCAGGCGGCGCAGGCGCAGGGCGCCGGCCATGTGGTGGGCGGCCCAGGTGCTCAGGTAATCCAGGCGCTGGCGATCTTCGCCCACACGGCGCAGGGGCGAGGCGCGCTCCAGGCGCTGGCGCAGGTGCAGCAGGTGGCGGGCGTTTTCCTGCACCTGAGCCGCCAGGGCGCCGGCCAGGCGGTGGGCCAGGTGGCGCACCTGCTGGCGCAGTTCGTCTCCATCCGGTGTGGCCAGCATGGCCGCCGCCGAGGGAGTGGGAGCGCGCAGGTCGGCGGCAAAATCGGCCAGGGTGAAGTCGGTTTCGTGGCCGATGCCGGTGATGACGGGGGCCTGAGAGGCGGCAATGGCGCGCACCACGCGCTCATCGTTGAAGGCCCACAGGTCCTCCAGGGTGCCCCCGCCGCGCGCCACGATGATCACGCTGGGCTGTTCGCGTCGGTTCAGGTCGGCAATGGCGCGCACCACCTCGCCGGCGGCTTCTTCCCCCTGCACGCTGACCGGCGCCAGCACCACCTCCACCAGGGGGTAGCGGCGGCGGATGATGTTGAGCATGTCCTGAAGCGCCGCGCCGGTGGGCGAGGTGACCAGGCCAATGCGCTGGGGGAAGGCGGGGATGGGGCGCTTGCGCGCGGCTTCAAACAGCCCCTCGGCTTCCAGGCGGGCCTTCAGGCGCAGGAATTCCTGAAAAAGTACCCCCTCACCGGCCAAGCGCAGGGCATCTACGTACAACTGGTACTGCCCGTCGCGCTCGTACAGGCTGATGTAGCCGTGGGCTTCGATGGCCAGGCCGTTTTGCAGGGCCACGCGCAGGCGCTGGGCGTGCGTGCGCCAGATGACGCAGCGCAGGGCGGCGAATTCATCCTTGAGGGTGAAGTAAATGTGGCCCGAGGTGGGGCGGGAGAGGTTGGAGATCTCCCCCTGCACCCACACATCTTGCAGGAGCGCATCGCTTTCCAGCAGGGTGCGCAGGTACCGGGTGAGGGCGCTCACACTCAGCGCCGGGGCCGGGAAGAGGGGGATCTGCTCCAACACCATGGCGATTCAAGGATACCCTGCCCGCCCGCGACTGTCAACGGAATGAGAGCGGCGGGGTGTGGTAGAATACAAGACGGCCCGTCGCCTTTTTGCGGGCCGGGAGTGCACATGCGCATTGGTCAAAACCCTGCCAAATTTGTCCATGAGGTGGCGCGCCCGGAGCGCATCACCGTGGCCATTCTCAACTACATTCCCTTCCTGAGCGGCTTTTACGCCGAGATGCTGGAGGTTCTGCGTACCTGCCTGGAGTCGGTGCGCCACGAGGCCGGCCTGCCGTTCGATCTGCTGGTGTTTGATAACGGCAGTTGTGCAGAGGTGCAGGATTACCTGCTGGGCGAGCAGCGCGCCGGGCGCATCCAGTACCTGTGGCTCTCGGAGAAGAACCTGGGCAAAGGGGGGGCGTGGAATCTCATCCTTAGCGGGGCGCCGGGTGAGATCATTGCCTACGCCGATAACGACGTGCTTTTCTACCCCGGCTGGCTGAGCGAGAGCGTGCGCGTGCTGGAAACTTTCCCCCGCGTGGGCATGGTCACCAGCCGGCCTTTCATCACCAAGCCCGAGTACCTGACCCACACCCTGGCCTGGGCGCGCAGCGACCCCGAAGCCCGGGTGGAGGAGGGCAAATTCATCCCCTGGGAGACCTACTTCGAGTTTGCACGCTCGCTGGGTCAGGAGCCGGAGGTCATCCGCCAGGATTTTGAGAAAGATACCTGCTTCCGCATCACCTACCGCGGGGTGAGCGCCATTGCGGGCGCCTCGCACTGGCAGTTTGTGGCCTACAAATCTGTGCTGGCCGAGTTTCTGCCCTTTGACATGAACCGCCCGATGGGGCAGGTCAAGCAACTGGATGAGCGCATGAATCAGGCCGGCTACCTGCGCCTGATGCTGACCGAGCCGCGCGTGATGAACATGAGCAACACCCTGCGCGGCATCCGCCGTCCGGAAGTTCCGGCATCCGGCCCGGCGCGCCGGTGGCGCGTGTGGGATTGGGCACCCGTGCGCAAGGCTCTGCTGAGCCTGCACGATGCCATCTTCCGCCTGTACTTTGATCGTTAGAGGAAGCCATGCGTCTCGGTCAGAACCCGGCTCGCATTGATACTCCGGCTTACTCCCCCCAGCCCCTGGGCCTGGCCTCGCTGGTGTTCATTCCCCACCTGGAAGGCTACTTTCAGCACGGGCTGACCATTTTAAAGGCGCACCTGCTGAGCCTGCATGCCCACACCGAGGCGCCCTTTGACCTGCTGGTTTTCGATAACGGCAGTTGCCGCGAGGTGAAGGTGTTTTTGCACGAGATGCAGGCGGCGGGCTGGATTCGCTGGCTGGTAACCTCGGAGGTCAACCTGGGCAAGACGGGGGCGCTGAACTGGATTCTGGCGGCCATGCCCAACCCGATCATCGGTTATGCCGATGCGGATGTGTTCTTCCGGCGGGGCTGGTGGCCGGCCAGCCGGGAGTTGCTGGAAGGCTTCCCCCAGGCCGGCATTGTGACCGCCCAGCCCTGCTTTTTTGATATTTTGCGCGGCGAGGGGCAGGCTGCGGGGCGCCTCTTTGCCCCGCACCAGGTGGAAGCCTACACCCCCGACCCCGAGGTGGTGGAGGAGTACTGCCGCGGCATCAATGCCCCGGAGGACCTGCGCCAGCGCTACCTGCGCACGCCCCTGCCGGTGGTGCGCAATGCCCAGGGCGTGCCGGCGGTGCTGGGCGCTTCGCACATGCAGTTCGTGGCCCGGCGCGAGGTCTTGCGCCAGGTCTTACCCTTGCCGGCTACGCGCGGCCTTTCACCGGAGGAAGACCGGGTCTTCAACCAGCGCATTGACGAACTGGGACGGCTGCACCTTTCCACCCTGCGGCCCTGGGTGGTGCACATGGGCAATACGGTGGATGCGCACCTCCAGCCCGAGGTGGAGGCCGTGCTCGGCACGCCGCTGGCCCCCCCGGCGCTGCCCACCCCGGCGGTGGAGGGCAGTTTGCCGCGGCGCTGGCTGGGCAAACTGGCCCGCATGCCGCGTTTGCGGCGCTACTTTTTACGTCTTTATAATGCCCTGTATGAAATTTATTCGGAGCGATGACCCTGAACCCACAGAAACCGCGTATTTTTATCTCTGCTGATCACGGCCTGGCCGTGGTGTACTTCCTGCAAAGCGATGTGGTCCCCACCCTGTTGGAGGCGGGGGCCGAGGTGATTGTGCTCAGCGACGACAGCCTGACCGAACAACTGGCCCGGCGCTTCGGGCGCCCCGGCCTGACCTTTGAGGGCCTGCGTCTGGCTCAGGCGCGCGCCTACGAGCAGCAGCACGACCGCGAATGGCAGTGGTGGCTGGGCTTTTTGCGCCGGGTGGGCAGTTCGCGGCGCATCAACACCGGTGCCACCGATAGTTACATCCGCCAGGTGATGGTGGAATCGGGCAACCGGCGTCGCCTTTTCCTGCCCCTGGCCCTGCTGGCGGTACTGGCCCTGCGCCACAGCCGGGCGGCACGGCGGGCCCTGCGCCGCGCTCAATTGCGCTACACCCCCGGCCTGTACACCGATCTCTTCGAGCGCTACCACCCCGACCTGGTGGTGGCGGCCACGCCGGGCTGGCGCCTGGATCGCTACCTGCTGCGCGAGGCGGCGGCGCGCGGCATCCGCACGGCTGCCGTGGTGGTGGGCTGGGACAACCCCAGCAGTTACAGCCTGCCCGGCGCCCCGGTGGATTGGATCACCTGCTGGTCGGCCATCCAGAAAGACGAACTGGTGCTGGGCTCCGATTGGCCGCCCGAACGGGTGCACATTGGGGGCATCCCCTCCTACGATGGCTACTTCCGCCGCACCTGGCTGATCCCGCGCGAGGCGTACTTCCGCCTGCATGGCCTGGACCCCCAGCGCAAATTGATTGCCTACGCGTGCAGTTTCGTGTCCTTCTCGCCGAACTACCAGAACGTGGAGGCCCTGGCGCGCCTGGTAGCCAGCGATGCGCTGGCCGAACCGGCCCAGTTGTTGGTGCGCCTGCACCCCAACCACTTCTGGAACGTCAAACTCTTCCGGGATGAGGCGGATAAGATCCGCCGCTTGGCGCGTGAACTGCCCCACGTGCACGTGGTGGAGCCGGTGCCGCTGGGGGGCGAACTGGGGCACTACTCGGGCGAGGACATGCCCGAAAAGGCCTCGATGATGGCGCACGCGGATGTGTTTACCACGGTTTACTCGACCATGGTGGTGGAGACGGCCATTCACGACCGCCCCATTGTCAGCGTGTGCCTGGATGTGCCCGGCGGCTGGAACGTGCCGCGCAAGTACTCACTGCCGCTTTCCAAGATCGGCAACTGGCCCACTCACCTGCGTTTCCGCCGTTCGGGGGCGGGAAAGGTGGCGCTGAACGAGCGCGAATTGGCGGCGGCGCTCAACCACTACCTGCAAAACCCGCAGGCCGATCACGAGAATCGGCAGCGCTTCATCCGCGAGGAGGTCACCTTCACCGATGGCACGGCGGGGCGGCGTACGGGCGAATTCCTGTTTTCGCTGTTGCAGCGCCCCGCAGGAGGTTGGGAATGAGAGTGCTGATTGCCGGTTTTGGCTCCATCGGACGGCGCCATTTTCGCAACCTGCTCATGCTGGGGGAGCGGGATCTGATCTTCTACCGCACCCAGCGCAGTACCCTGCCCACCGATGAACTGAAGGACTACGTGGTGGAAACGGACCTGGAAGCGGCGCTGGCCCACCGGCCGGATGCGGTGATTGTGGCCAACCCGACCGCTCTGCACCTGGAGGTGGCCATCCCGGCGGCCCAGCGCGGCTGCCACCTGCTGCTGGAAAAGCCCATTTCGCACTCGCTGGCGGGGGTCGGCGCCCTGCGCGCCGCGGTGGAGCAGAGTGGGGTGCGCGTGCTGGTGGGCTTTCAGTTTCGCTACCACCCCAGCCTGCGCCGCATCAAGCGCTGGCTGGAGGAGGGCGCCATCGGCCGCCCGGTGCACGCACGTGCCCACTGGGGCGAGTACCTGCCGGGCTGGCACCCCTGGGAGGATTACCGCCGCAGTTACGCCGCCCGCCCCGACCTGGGGGGTGGGGTGGTGCTCACCCTGTGTCACCCCTTCGATTACCTGCGCTGGCTGTTGGGCGAGGTGGAGAGCGTCAGCGCCAACCTGGCCACGCTGGGCGATCTGGGCATCCCGGTGGAAGATACGGCAGATATTGGCCTGCAGTTTCAATCGGGCGCGCTGGCCCAGGTGCACCTGGATTACCTCCAGCGCCCGCCCAACCACCACCTGGAAATCATCGGCACGGCGGGCATGATCCGCTGGGATAACACCTACGGCACCTGCCGCGTGTACCGCGCCAGCACCGAAACCTGGGAGACCTACACCCCGCCGAGCGGGTTTGAGCGCAACGATCTGTTTTTGGACGAACTGCGCCACTTCCGGCGGGTGGTGGCGGGGGAGGAAGCTCCCCACTGCACCCTGGAAGACGGCATTCAGGCGCTGGCGATTGCGCTGGCGGCGCACGAGGCGGCGCGCAGCGGGCGGCGGGTGCGCCTGAGCGAGTTTCTGACTTCAATGACGGAGGCAAGCCAATGACCCCCATTTTGGAGCGGTTCAGGTTAGATGGCCGCGTGGCCGTGGTCACCGGCGGGGCGGGCCTGCTGGGGCGCGAATTTGCACGCACCCTGGCCGAGGCCGGGGCGGCGGTGGTGGTGGCCGATATTCAAACGGCGGCGGCAGAAGCCGTGGCGGCGGATTTGCGCGCCCAGGGCTACCCCGCGCAGGGCGTGCGCCTGGATGTGACCGACCCGGCGTCGGTGCGCGACCTGGTGGCAGCCACCCTGGCGCATTTTGAGCGGCTGGATGTGCTGGTCAACAGCGCCGCGCTGGACCCCAAATTCGACCCGGAGGCGCTGGCACGCGGCATCGTCCCGGGGCGCTTCGAGGATTTTCCACTGGACCTGTGGAACCAGGCGCTGGCAGTCAACCTGACCGGGGTTTTCCTGGTCACCCAGGCGTGTGTGCAGCCCATGCTGGCGCAGGGCGGACGGGGCAGCATCATCAACATCTGCTCGACCTACGGGCTGAACGGCCCCGATCAGCGCATTTACGTGCGTTCGGATGGGCAGCGCGTGGGCTACAAGCCGGTTTACTACACCGTGACCAAGGCGGGGGTGCTGGGCTTCACCAAGTACCTGGCCGCCTACTACGCCGGGACGCAGATCCGGGTGAACGCGCTCACGCCGGGTGGGGTTTATAACCAGCACGATGAGGAGTTTGTGCGCAATTACGCCGCGCGCACCATTCTGGGGCGCATGGCGCGCAAGGACGAAATGAACGGGGCGCTGCTCTTTCTGGCTTCGGATGCTTCTTCGTACATGACGGGGGCAAACCTGATTGTGGACGGAGGGTGGACGGCATGGTAGCGCCCGAGGTGCTTGCACTCATCCCGGCGCGCGGAGGCTCCAAAGGCATCCCGCGCAAGAACATCCGCCCGTTTGCCGGGCACCCGCTCATCGCCTACAGCATTGCCGCGGCGCGCCAGGCCGAGACGGTCACCCGGGTGATTGTCTCGACGGACGATGCCGAGATCGCCGAGGTGGCGCGGGCGTACGGCGCCGAGACGCCCTTCCTACGCCCGCCCGAACTGGCGCAAGATGCAACCACCGACCTGCCGGTTTTTGAGCACGCCTTGCGCTGGCTGGCCGAGCAGGAAAACTACCGGCCGCAGGTGGTGGTGCAGTTGCGCCCCACCTCGCCGGTGCGCCCGCGGGGGCTGGTGGATGCCGCGGTGCGCCTGCTGCTGGCCCACCCGGAGGCCGACTCGGTGCGTGGGGTGGTGCCCGCGGGGCAGAATCCTTTCAAAATGTGGCGCATTGATCCCCACAGCGGGGCCCTGCAGCCCCTGCTGAGCCTGCCCGGCGTGCCCGAGCCCTACAATGCGCCGCGCCAGAGCCTGCCGCCGGTCTTCTGGCAGACCGGTCACATTGATGCCATCCGCCCGAGCACCATCCTGGAAAAGCACTCCATGAGCGGGGCGGTGATCCTGCCCCTGCAAATTGACCCGCGCTACACGGTAGATATTGACACCCCCGCCGACTGGCAGCGCGCGGAGTGGCTGGTTTACTTCGGCGGGCTGGACATGGTCCAGCCGACCCCACGCCGCCCTCTGCCCGAGCGGGTGGCGCTGGTGGTGTTTGATTTCGACGGGGTGATGACCGATAACCGCGTCTGGGTGGATGGCGAGGGGCACGAGTTTGTGGCCGCCTACCGCTCCGATAGCATCGGCCTGCACCGGCTCTTTGCGGCGGGCATTCAGGCGCTGGTGCTTTCGGCGGAGACCAACCCGGTGGTGGAGGCGCGCTGTCGGAAGATAGGGCTGCCCTTTTTGCAGGGGATTCGGGATAAGGCGACGGTGCTGCGCCAGGTGCTGGCCGAGCGCGGGCTGGAGGCCGCGCAGGTGGTTTACATGGGCAACGACATCAACGACCTGCCCTGCTTCCCGCTGGTGGGGTGTGCGGTGGCGCCGGCCGATGCTCAGCCGGAGGTGCTGCGGGCCGCCGATCTCATCCTCACCCGTGCGGGGGGGCACGGCGCGGTGCGCGAGTTGTGCGACCTGCTGGTGCTTCGGCAGCAGGCGCGCGCTTAGACGGCCGATTCGACCTGACCCTGGGGGATGAACGCCTGCCCCGTGGCCGGATCGCCCAGGGCAAGCACCTGCTCGGGGTGGTGGAGGACCAGCCAGGCGGTGTAGGCCGCCACCAGGGCGTTCAGTTCGCCGGGAGTGTGGATGAGGTGCAGGGGGAGTTGCCCGCGGCGCAGGCGGTAGCGGGTGATCTCTTCGAAAAAGCGCATGGGGTCCTGAATGCCCAGGCCGGCATCGGCGAGGAGGATCTGGCGCTGCCAGCGGCCTTCCAGGCGGTGGGCCGGGAGCAGGGTGTGCCCCAGGAGCGTGGTGAAGGCGGCTTCGGCGGGCACTTCGAGCCACTGGCGGGGCGCTTCGGGATGGGGGTGGGGGCGGTAGCCCAGTTCGTCCAGGCGCTGGTAGAGGGCAAAGGCGCGGCGCATCCAGGGTGGGGCATCTGCGGCGCGGGCGGGGGTGAGGTAGATGGGCAAGTTCCGGGTGCGCAGGTCGTGTTCGACCGGGCGCAGGGGGGCGGATGAACGCCGTGGGGGCGCGGCCGGGGGGTGGGGGTCGGCCGTGCCGGAGTGGTGCGCCGGGCGCGGAGGAGCATTGAGGGCGACCAGGGCGCGGTGTTGCCCGGCCAGGAAGGCCAGCACATCCGCCAGGCGGCCCGTGCCCAGCGCCAGCAGGCGCAGGTCGGCATCCAGGGCGGCGTAGCAGAAGGGCGGCCGCCCGCCGGTGGGGTCAACGCCGATGCAGGTTGGGGAGGCAAAAGCGGGCATCGCTTTTAACTTTAGCCCAAAGTGCAGTGCAAAGCAACGTCCAGGGGGCGGTGAGTTTGGCGGGGGGCAGGTGGTGGGGGCAGGAACAGGTGGTTTTTCGCAAATCCCCCGGTTTTTTAAGCAAAATGCGATTTGCGAACGCCGTGCAGAGGGGGGAAAAGGAAGGGGTTGAAAACGGCCTTCTAGAAGCACGTAGAGCGTTTTTTTGAGATTTTATGGTATAATGGGGGTTGAAAATCTGGGGGGTTGCAACCCC
Organism: Thermanaerothrix daxensis; assembly: GCF_001306145.1. GTDB lineage: Bacteria > Chloroflexota > Anaerolineae > Anaerolineales > Anaerolineaceae > Thermanaerothrix > Thermanaerothrix daxensis. The sequence goes on along the minus strand of NZ_LGKO01000006.1, from coordinate 68,836 downwards.
CTCGATCCGTTAGTGGATACTGAAATTATTTCGGCATATTTGGGTATTATTTAGTAAGAAGGTTGCAACCCCCTCGATCCGTTAGTGGATACTGAAATACGGATTTTTGTTGGTCCTGGGCTACTACTTCGGTAGTTGCAACCCCCTCGATCCGTTAGTGGATACTGAAATATTATTTAACATAATCGGAATTAATCCGCGGCGGGTGTTGCAACCCCCTCGATCCGTTAGTGGATACTGAAATTGCATTACATGCACATTTCGCGCGCCTGGGACTGGAGGTTGCAACCCCCTCGATCCGTTAGTGGATACTGAAATCTCAATCCGGGCATGGGCTTCGTCCCGGTACCAATCGTTGCAACCCCCTCGATCCGTTAGTGGATACTGAAATACTCCAAGTCGTCGGATAATTCAAGTTGAATAATCCGAGTTGCAACCCCCTCGATCCGTTAGTGGATACTGAAATTGCCGTACCCGAAAGCCGTGTCAAAGTCGCTGGCAAAGTTGCAACCCCCTCGATCCGTTAGTGGATACTGAAATATCTACCAACCTACGTGGTGGTGGATTGGCGGGGGCGTTGCAACCCCCTCGATCCGTTAGTGGATACTGAAACTCGAAATACGATTTTAGGGTGGCGCGTATGTTCTGCCAAGTTGCAACCCCCTCGATCCGTTAGTGGATACTGAAACGCGAATACACTCCCATCGATAGATATACCTGGTCAATGTTGCAATCCCCTCGATCCGTTAGTGGATACTGAAATTCGGATGGGGACAAAAACTCAAATAGCTGCTCCAATTGTTGCAATCCCCTCGATCCGTTAGTGGATACTGAAATAATGGGTGGTCACAAGAATGGCGTTCCAGCCTCCCAGCACAACATCTGGTGCGATAGAGTGTGCCGAGAGATCGTAGATAGATTCTTGAAAGCAAAATCACTCGCAAATAGGAGGCTGGGATGGGGGAGGGTTGTGTTCTTTGGATTGCCATGATCACTATGATCGTCATCGGCAAGATCATCGAAATGGACGACAAACGACGGAGAAGATAGGGGGCAGAGGAGAGCTTCAGGCACAGCACTTTCCGCGGCGGAGCGGGTCGTTTTCGCGATTTTTAGGAAGGGTGATGGGGTGTTGAAAATGGTTGTCTCTAAAAAGGGGGTGGTATATACTCTATCGTAGAAAGGCTGCGCAGGTGGTTGGATATTTCAAATTTTAGATAATGACCTTGCTATCTAGGAGTGATGATGCGTAAAAGTGTAATGGTTCAAGTAAGTAATTAGCCCTTTTTCATAAGTGAGTGCAGTATGTCGAATATATCACGCCGATCTTTTTTAAAGTTGATGTTCTCGATCATTGGTTATCCCTTTGTTAAACCTTTACTGAATCTCACCTGCCCCCCAATAGTGTGGTATGGTAAAAGGAACATGCGAGCAGTTTCTCTGACGTTCGATGATTGTTATGACTACGCCCTGCTTAGTTGTATGGAAAACTTTCTTGATGATCACCCGAATGTCAAGGTTACATTTTTTCCGACAGGAATTGCGCTAATTCAAACCTCGTTAAAAGATCCTTGCATATGGAAACGATTTCTCATTAAGGGTCACGAGATTGGCTATCATGGTTATAACCATGATATGCCATCAACGATGGATTTACGGCAGTCGACTATTGACTTCGAAAAATGGCAAGAAACCCTAACAGATGTTCTGGGGACCGCCACAAATGTAAGATTCGCCCGTCCTCCTTATGGTGATATAAGTTACAACTTTTTGAGAGTATGCTGTGAGAATAATCTTATCGTAGTTATGTGGTCTGCGAATTGGAGTACAAGTCATTTGACCGACTACCGCGAAGTGTACTTCGCACAAGGGGGTGATATTGTTCTCTTCCACGTTCGAGCACAAGATGTTCAGAATTTTCAAAGTGTACTGCCGATCCTTCAAAATAGGTCTTTAGATGCAGTTTGCTTGTCCGATTTATTGCTTGACCAAGAAGCAAAGCTTGACATCCATCCCGCCAGTAGAGAGATTGAGTACGAGACCAGTAGTTCTTCAAATCGAAAAGCCAGAACTTGGGTGAGATAAGGGTTCTGATCATGCCTTATGCGGGTTAACCCGCACCTCCACCTGACGCCGCTCCGCTCGCACTGGTGAAGCGCAAGCCGTTGGGCGACTGGTTGAAACCTTACAAATCAATAAGTAAAAGAGATGGGCGCAAAATCAGGTAAGTCCTCTGTCAATACCGGGATTCCATGGCAGGCGGGGATCCGCTTCTTCATCACCACCATCTTTATGCTGGGAGTGCTTTTCTTGTCAGCAGGACGCCTGCAATGGTGGGAGGGCTGGGCCTACATAGGCATGACCCTGTTTGTGCTTGTGTTGAGCCGGGCACTGATCATCCTAAAGAACCCGGATTTGGCAAGAGAGCGTGTAGAAGCCAGTAAGAAAGAGGACATCAAGGTTTGGGACAAGATCCTCGTTCCGTTGATTGCGATCTATGGGCCGCTAATTTCCTGGATCATCGCCGGGCTGGACGAGCGTTTCGGTTGGACGCCTGATTTGCCTGACTTCATCCAGATCATTGCGCTTGGGGCGATGTTCCTCGGCAGCATGATTGCCACCTGGGCGATGCTAGTCAACCGGTTCTTCTCATCCCACGTCCGTATCCAGGCCGACCGTGGCCACACTGTCGTCAGTGCTGGTCCGTACCGCGTGGTGAGGCATCCGGGGTACGCAGGCAGCATATTGGCATGGATTGCGGCGCCGGTCTTTTTCAGCTCGTATTGGGTAGCAATCCCGTCTATCGTGGTCATCACGCTCACCATAATCCGCACGGCGTTGGAAGACCGCATGCTGCAAAAAGAACTCGCGGGTTATCGCGAATACGCAGAGCGGGTGCGCTACCGTTTGATACCAGGGATTTGGTAGGAGACAGGCCTTCATTACGCGCGTCTACATGATGCCGCACCAATCGTTGGGATGACAATCCAATGAATGGCACGAAGGGGCTCAAATGCCCTGAATTCAGAATTTGCTGGGGGGGAATTAACTGGAAAGGTGCCGCTTAGCCGTTCGAACGGCTCTCGATCACAAGCCACCCGCACCGAACGGAGGCGCAGTAGCACTGCGTCTGCCAGGCGGCCGCGTCTCCCCTCTCTGAATGATGCGGGCAGTAAAGGTGCGCCGTCGGGCACTGCGCGTCCCGCGCCGCAATCGCCCTGCGGCGGCGCGAGCGAGAAACCGCCCATTCCCCGCCCCTTGACATTCCCTCTGCCCCCGGTATAATCCGGTTAAACCCCAAAGACCCGCCCGGGGCTGCGCATCCGGCGCTCGTGCAGAGAGCCGGCGGCAGGTGCGAGCCGGTCGAAACGCGGATGCTTTCCACCCCGGTGGCCTGCTCAGGCAGGCCGGTCGCCTCCGCAGGCGCCGTGATGCGCTACGGCGGTAAGGAGGACGGTGGAGGGGGCCGTTATCCCCCCGTAACGAGGCCGGTAGCCCCACCCGGGGCAATCGGCGAAGGCAGGTGGCACCACGAGATGCTTCCCCCCTCGTCCTGCGCAGGCGAGGGGGTTTCCATTCCACACGGAGGTGGCTTGAATGCTGGATTTAACGCTCATTCGTGAACATCCCGATACCGTGCGCGAGGCCCTGCGTGCCCGTCAGATGGACCCGGCACCGGTGGATGAGGTGCTGGCGCTGGATGCGCGCCGCCGCGCTCTGCTCACCGAGGTAGAGGCGCTCAAGGCCGAACGCAACGCCGTCTCACGCGAGATCGGGCGGCTGAAGGACCCCGCCGAGCGCCAGGCCAAGATTGAGGCCATGCGTCAGGTGGGCGAGCGCATTGCCGCGCTGGATGAGGAGGTGCGCCAGGTGGAAAGCGACCTGCGCAACCTGGTGGCCACCCTGCCCAACCTGCCCGATCCGGCGGTGCCCTACGGCCGGGGCGAGGCGGATAATGTGGTGATCAAGACCGTGGGCGAGCCGCCGCACTTCGATTTCACCCCCCTGCCGCACTGGGAATTGGGGCCGCGCCTGGGCATCCTGGATTTTGAGCGCGGGGTTAAACTGAGCGGTTCGCGCTTCTACATCCTCAGCGGGGCGGGGGCGCGCCTGCAACGGGCGCTGATCGCCTGGATGCTTGATCTGCACATCCGCCAGGGCTACCTGGAAAAGTACCCCCCGTTCATGGTCAAGGGCGAGGTGCTCTTCGCTTCGGGGCAGTTGCCCAAGTTTGCCGATAACCTTTACCGCGATATCGAGGAGGACCTTTGGATGGTGCCCACGGCGGAGGTGCCGCTGACGGGCATGCACATGGATGAAATCCTGGAAGAGGCGACTCTGCCCCTGCGCTACACGGCCTACACGCCGTGCTTTCGCCGCGAGAAGATGAGCGCCGGGCGGGATGTGCGGGGCATCAAGCGCGGCCACCAGTTCGATAAGGTGGAAATGTACATCTACTGCAAGCCCGAAGATTCGATGCGCGAACTGGAGAAGATGCGCGCGGATGCCGAGCAGACCTGCGCCGAACTGGGTCTGCCCTACCGCGTGGTGCAATTGTGCACCGGCGACCTGGGCTTTGGTGCGGCCATCACCTACGATATCGAGGTGTGGGCGGCGGGGTGCGGCGAGTGGCTGGAGGTCTCCTCGGTCTCCAACGTGACCGATTTTCAGGCCCGGCGGGCCAATATCAAGTACCGCCCGGCGGATGGCGGTAAGGCGCGCCTGGTGCACACGCTCAACGGCTCGGGGTTGGGCCTGCCGCGCACGCTGATCGCGGTGCTGGAAAATTACCAGCAGCCGGATGGTTCGGTGGTGGTGCCGCCGGTGCTGCGCCCGTGGATGGGCGGCATCGAGGTCATCCGCCCCGAGGGCTAGCCGCATGGAGGCCCTGCGCGATGTGGCTTTCCCCCTCGTCCTGCTGGCGTTCATGCTGGTTGGGCTGCTGGGGGTGATCATCCCCATCTTGCCCGGGCTGGTGATGATCTGGGCGGCGGCGCTGGTGTACGGCCTGGTGATGGGCTTTCAGGGCGCGGGGGTGGTCCTCTTTGCGCTGATCACCCTGCTGATGCTGGTGGGCAGTGTGGCCGATAACCTCCTGATGGGCGGGAGCGCACGGCGCAGTGGGGCCTCCTGGGTGGCGGTGGGGGTGGCCCTGCTCGGTGCGCTGGTGGGCAGCCTGCTCTGGCCGCCGCTGGGCGGGCTGGGGCTGGCGCTGGTGGGCATTTTTGCCGTGGAGTACCTGCGTCTGCGCGATTGGCGTAAGGCCCTGGATTCGACGCGCGGGCTGGCGGTGGGGTGTGGCTGGGCGGTGGTGGTGCGCGCGCTGATCGCCCTGCTGATGATCGGGCTGTGGCTGCTCTGGTGGCTGGCGCTTTAAAAGGCGGGCGGGCACCCCGGGGGTGCCCGCCGCGGTTGGCGCATTAATCCTCAATCCTCCTCGGCCAGTTCGGGCAGGTAGAGTTCGAGCAGGGTGCTGTTCTGCTCGCCCAACCGGCTGGCAATGCGCAGCAATGTGTCCATGGTGTTGACTTCTTCCAGTTGCTCCTCAACGAACCAATCCAGGAAGTGACGGGTCTGGTAGTCTTTTTCTGCCACGGCCAGGTCCACCAGGTGATGGATCTGGCGGGTCACTTCCTCCTCCCAATCCAGCGAGAGGCGGAAAGCCTCCTCAATGCTGGCGACGCTGGGCTGGGGCGCGGGCACCGCCGGGATGGCGACCGAGCCGCCGGCTTCGACCACGTACTTGACGAAGCGCAGGGCGTGATCGCGCTCTTCTTCGGCTTGCTTGTAGAAGAAGGCGGCCAATTTGGGGTAGGCGTGGCTGTCGAAGTGGGCGGCCAGGTTGGTGTACTGAAGTGAAGCGGCGAACTCGCGCCCGATCTGGGCATTAATGGCCTCGTTTAGGGTTTTGCTGAGTGCCATGGGTTCAACTCCTTGGTAAGATGTATTTGAGCAAAATGCTCTGATTAAGATTATAGCATGAAAGGTCGTGCCCTACTCCCATCTGTGCATTGTTTGGGGGGGCGGTGACTCCCCGTGTGCTGCTCCCGGGCGTCCGGGTTGAGGGGCATGGGGCGCACCTTCTCTGCGTCTTGCCCGGTGCGCGGGGCTTCACGGCCGGCAAATTCGGTTATAATTAAAGTGCGCCCGCGCAGGGATGGGCCCGCGGGCGCCCACGGAGAGGTAGCGTAGCCTGGCCTAACGCGCGCGCCTGGAGAGCGCGTGTACCGATGAGGTACCGCGGGTTCGAATCCCGCCCTCTCCGCCACTTCCGCCCGGGGTGCCGGGCGGTTTTTTTATTGCCCCGTTCGTGAATGGATCTCTCACGCCTAAAGAGAACCGACCCGCTCTGAACCGGCGGGTCGGTCCCAAAAGTGGGGAGGAAGCGGGGGGGAGATCAGGGCGCGGCTTGCTGCTGCAAATGGCGCACGTAGTTGACAACATCCCAACGCATTTGAGGCTCGGGGAGGTTTTCGATCAGGGCGGGCATGCGCCCCTCGATGCCGTTGGTGATGGTGAGGAAGATGGCGCCGTCGCTTAATTGGCGCGCGTTGGCCTCCGGCGCGACCAGGTTGGCCGGCGGGTACTTGACCAGGAAGCCGGAGAAGGGCCCATCGCCCTTGCCCGTCGGCCCGTGGCACAGGGCGCAGGCCACGTCGTAGTAGGCTTTGCCCCGCGCCAGCGAGGCTTCATCGGCGGGCACGGGGTTGGTGGGCGCCCCCAGTTCGGGGATGTAGGCGGCACCCTGCACGGGCACCGAGCGCGGCGGCAGGGGCAGGGGGTCTTCCATGACGCGGTAGGAGGGTTGAATCTCCATCAGGCTGATCCACTCGATCTTGATAATGTCGTAGGTGAAGAGCAGGCCAATTGCCAGCGGGCTGGCCAGGATCACCAGGACGATGAGCAGGCGCTTCATTACGGCCATAGACGTTCCTCCTCAACGTTGTGCACAATCTCGGCGCCCAGCGCCCGCAGAGCGGCGTGGATGTCTTCCTCTATCTGGGCCGGACTGCTGAAGAGGATGCCGATGTGACCATCGCTGACCTTGGGATGGTAGCCGCGCGGCCCAAAGGAGGGGGAGATGGTTTCCACGAAGACCCCGATGAAGGTGCTGATGAGCAGGCCCAGCATGGTCAGTTCGAAGATGACCACGATGGAAGTGGGGATGGGCTGGAAGGGCATGGCGGCGACGCGAATGGGGTAGAGCAAGGGCGTTCCGAAGGACAGGAATACCGCCACCAGGAAGCCGACTACCGCGCCGGCCAGGCCGATGCGCCCGACGGTGGTCCAGGCCATGGGACGCCCCAGGATGCGCTCGGAGTAGGGAATGCCGGAGATGACCGAGATGTCGTGGTCGCTCACGCCCAGCGCGTGCAGGCGCGAGATGGCCTCGGCGGCGTGATCAATCTCGGTTTCTTTGAACAGAGCCAGGTGAACCACATTTGCACCCATAGAGGCCCTCCTTTTATTCCAATTCGGTGACGCTGGGCACTTCGGCTTTGCCCACCCTGCGCAGGGTATGGGCCATCTGGCCTTCTTGCACCTCCCACACCGGCACCAGCGGGATCAGCCGTGAGGCCAGCAGGTAGAGTAGGAGGAAGAGCGCGAACGTGCCGATGACGATGCTGATTTCGGTGGGGCGTGGGGTGTAAACGCCCCAGTCAAAGGGCATGCGCTGGTGCCCCAGGGTCAGCGGGATGATGGTGTAACGCTCGGCGTACATGCCGACGTTGATCAGCAGGGTGATGATGAACATGGCCCAGGGGGTGCGGCGGATGGTGCGGTTCCACAGGGTGAGCCAGGGGATGAGCACGTTGCAGATGAGCATCAGGTACCACACCCAGGCGGCGGGGCCGGTGGCGTGCAGGGTGAGGATGCGCCGCGCGGCCTCTTCTCCGCCGTACCAGGTGAGCAGGTAGTCGTTGAAGAAGAAGTAGGCCCAGGCCATGGAGAAAACCAGCAGGAGTTTGCCCAGGGCGTCGAAGTGCTCTTTGCGGATGAAGTAGTCCATGTGCTGCATGGTACTGCGCAGGACGAAGAGGATGCTGACCACTGCGGCTACGCCGGAGAGGATGGCGCCGATGATGAAATAAGGACCGAAGATGGTGGAGTGCCAGCCGGCTACCACCCCCACGGCGAAATCCCACGAGACGATGGTGTGGACCGAGAACATGACCGGGATGATGGCGAAGGCGAAGATGGTGATGGCCCGGCGCAGGCGGTGCCACTCGGCCTCGGTGCCGCGCCAGCCCAGCGCCAGCAGGCGGTAGAGGGTGTGCCGCCAGCCCGTGGTGCGGTCGCGCGCCATGGCCAGGTCGGGCACCAGGGGCAGGTAGAGGTAGATGGTGCTACTGAGCAGGTAGGTGGTGATGGCCAGGAAGTCCCACACCAGGGGGGAGCGGAAATTGGGCCACAGCCAACGGGCGTTGGGGTAGGGGATCATCCAGTAGAAGACCCACACGCGCCCCAGGTGGATGAGGGGGAAGAGCGCGCCGGCGGCCAGCCCGAACGTGGTCATCAGTTCGGAGGCGCGGGTAAAGGGACGGCGAAACTCCGCCTTGAAGACGCGCAGGATGGCCGAGACGAACGTCCCGGCGTGGCTGATGCCGATCCAGAAGACAAAAGTGACGATGAAAAGGCCCCAGAAGACGGGGCGGCGAATGCCGGCCAGGCCCATGCCGGTGAGGATCATGTTGCCCCAGGCGCCGAAGAGGCAGATCAGCACCACCAGCGCCAGGCCGATGACCCAGGCCCAGTAGCGGCGCGAGGTGGTGGTCATGGCTTCCATGATCATGCGGTTCATCTCCTCGCGCGGGCGCGGGTCGAACATCAGGTGCTCGCGCGGATCTTCTTCGACGTGGGCCGCCGGTAAGACCGTTTCCAGAGGCTTGGACTCAACCGCCATGGTTTCCCACTCCTTTCAGGTAAGTCACGCGGGGCAGGGTGCCGAGTTCTTCCAGCAGGTGGTAGCGGCGCTGGCTGCGCGCCAGTTGACTGACTCGGCTTTCGGGGTCGCTCAGGTCGCCGAAAACCAGGGCTTCGGCGGGGCAGGCCTGGACGCAGGCAGGCTGGATCTCGCCATCGCGCAGTTCGCGCCCTTCGGCGCGGGCTTTCTGCCGCCCGCGTACAATGCGCTGGACGCAGAAAGTGCATTTTTCCATCACCCCGCGGCGGCGCACGGTCACATCGGGGTTGAGGTATGAACGCATCGGCTCCGGCAGTTCATAATCGAACCAGTTGAACACGCGGGCGAAGTAGGGGCAGTTGTTGGCGCAGTAGCGCGTGCCCACGCAGCGGTTGTACACGGCCAGGTTGATCTGCTCTTCCTCGCTGTGCACCGAGGCATAAACCGGGCAGACCGGTTCGCAGGGGGCGTTGCCGCACTGCTGGCACATGACCGGCTGGAAGGTGGGAGTCACGGCGGGGTACTCCCCCTCCCAGTAGCGCTGGGTGCGGATCCAGTAGAGGGCGCGCCCGTAGGCCACTTCATCCTCGCCGACGAAGGGCACGTTGTTTTCCATGGAGCAGGCCGCGATGCAGGCGTTGCAACCGGTGCAGCGATCCAGGTCTACCACTAATCCCCATTTTGCAGGTCGTTCTTCAGCCATGGTGTTGTCTCCTCTCGAAAGGGCTAATGTTCGCCGTAAACTCCGTCTTTGCTTTCCACGCGCGCCAGGGGGCGGCGGCGCCCGGTGGGCATCAGGGTGGCTGTGGTACCGATAAAAGCGGGGTCGCCAGCCGGGTTGGTGGCGGCAGGCAGGATCTGAGCGGGGTTGCAGCCGCGGCCCTCGGCCCAGCGCCCCAGCGCGGTGTGTCCCTGCCCGAAAGGAATGGCAATGGTATCCGGGCGGATGGCGGGGTAGCGGTACACGCTGGCTTCCACCGCGCCGTAGGGGGTGGTGATGCGCACCACGTCATCGTCCTTCAGCCCCAGATGCTCGGCGGTGGTCGGGTGGATCTCCACCCAAGTGTTCCAGGTGACGGTGGTCATGGCATCGGGCAGTTCTTGCAACCACGGGCGGTTGGCGCCGCTGCCGTCGCCGAGGTGGTTGGTGTAGGTTAGCAGGTAGAACTGACCTTCCGCGGGGGCAGGTGGCGGGGTAAGCGTCCCAAACGAGGCCGGCAGGCGGGGCGATCGGGGGGCCGGCAGACCGGCGGCGGGCGTCCACCAGCCGCCGTATTGCAGCCAGCGGCTCCAGAAGGTGAGGATCTCGGGCGCGGTGTAGAAGCCGCCGGCGTTGAGGAGGGGGAGAATCTTCTGCTGGATGAAATCCACTTCATCGCGGTAGGGCAGCGCGCGCCCGATGGCCTGGGCGGCGGCCAGCAGCACATCCACGGTGGCGCGGGTGTTGTAGAGCGGCACCACCACCGGCTGTGAGGCCGACCAGGCAGGGCGGTCGGCGCCGGCCAGGCTGCGCTGGTAGCCGAACGATTCCAGCGCCGAATGGTCGGGGAAGATGTAATCGCTTTGCAGGGCGGTTTCGTCGGGGAAGGGGGCGAAACTGATCACCAGGGGGACGTTTTCCAGGGCGGCGGCAAAGCCGAGCGCGGCCGGCAGTTCAAACAGCGGGTTGACGCCGTGGATGAAGAGCACCTCAATCTCGCCGGCCTGCATGCGCCGGACCAGGTCGCTCACGGCGGTGAGGGGGGCCGGGGTGGCTTCAGCCGGCGTGAGGAACACGCCGCCGGGCTGTCCGAGGTTATTGACCAGCGCATTGAGCGCCAGGACGGCCTGGGCGGTGACCAGACCGTTGGGCTGGGTGAGGGCGCTGCCGCCCACCAGCGCCAGGGGCCGCTCGGCGGTGGCAAAGGTCACGGCCAGGTCTTCGAGTTGGGCGGCGGGGATGCCGCTGACCCGGGCGGCTTCTTCCAGGCTGACGGCGCGGAACGCTTCTGGCACGGGCAGGCCGCGCAACTCGGCCACGCGCCCTCCCAGCGCCAGCGCCACATGGGCCTCACTGCCCGGGGCAATGGGCACCCAGCGGTCGGCGTTGCCGGCGGTGAGGGACTGGCGCGGTTCAAAGACGATCAGTTCGCCGCGCCGGCGTGGGTTGCCCTGGCGCATGTTCCCGTAGGCGCGGGTGTAGGTCACCGGCGATAGCCAGGCTTGCAGGAAATCGGCGCCGAAGGCCAGGGTTACCTCGGCCTGGGCCAGATCGAAGTAGGGCAGGGCCGGGGTGTCGAAAAGGCGCCGGGTGGCTTCGAGCAGGGTGGTGCGCCCATCTAGCGCGGCCAGCGCACCGTAGCGCAGGGGGGGCGGGGCGCCCAGCGCCTGCGTCAGTTCACTGACCAGATCAAACAGGTGATCGGGCACCAGCCCCAGCAGAAAGGCAATGCGCTCGGGGGGCTTTTGCAGGGCACTGCCCACCACCTGCACGGCTTCTTCCCAGGTCAGGTCGCGGGGCGGGGAAGTGGGCTTGCCGCGTCCCTGGAAGCGCGGCCCGCGTACGCGGTCGGGGTTGTAGAGGCCCTGCTGGGCGGTCAGGCCGCGTGCACACAGGCGGCCGCGGTTGACCGGGTGATTGGGGTTGCCTTCAATGGTCAGTGCACGCCCCTCGCGCGTGCGCACCAGGATACCGCAGCCGGCGGGGCACTCGCGGCAAGTAGAGGCGTAGTAGGTGCTTTCGCCGGTCTGGTTGTACTCGGGCATTTGGGTGTAGGGGCGGCGCACCACGTAGCGCGACATGGGGCCGCAGCCGGTCATGACCGCCGTGGCCGCCGCGCCCATGGCGGTGAGTTTGAGGAAATCGCGCCGGGTAATCTTCTCGCTCATGCTGCTCCTCGATTCATGGCGTGGGGGTTAGTAGTGGCAGGTTGCGCAATCAGAGAGGCGCACGAAGTCGTTCGGGCGCATGCGCTGATGGCAGTCCAGGCACCAGCCCATGTTCTGGCGCGGCTGGGGCAGGGCTACCGTCATCTGAGAGACGGGGCCGTGGCAGGTCTCGCAGGCAATGCCGGCCTGGACGTGGGGCTGGTGGTTGAATTTGACGAAATCGGGTTGGATGGCGACCGGCACCCAGGGGATGGGCTCGTTGCGCTGGACGTAGCCGGCCAGTTTTTCTAACTCGGGAGATTTCTTCTGCACCTGCTGGTGACAGCCCCAGCATTTGGAGATGCCGGGCAGGCCGGCATTGGGCCCCCAGGCCGCCGCCGGGTGGCAGTAGGTGCACTGGGCGCCGAGCGCCACATGCGTTTTGTGGGGGAAGGCAATGGGTTGCTCGGGGGGAATTTGGGAAAGGTAAATACCGCTGACGGCGCCGCCGAACAGGATCAGCAGGACCAGCGCCAGGGCGATGCGCACGCCACCGGATTGCCACCAGGGTTTTTTAACCTGCATCGTGTCTCACTCCTTTGCGTTTCAGGTTATTTACGCGAGCGCAGAATCCACACCACCACCAGCAAGATGCCCACCAGCAAGCCGCCCAGCAGGAGGGCGAAGCCCAGGCTGGTGGCCATGGCTCCCAGGGCGGTCAGGATGCCGGTCAAGAAGTTCTGAGCGGGGCCGCCGGGCAGAGGTGCCGGCGTGGGGGCCTGCCCGGCCAGGGGCGGGGTGACCTGGGGCTCCAAGCCACTGGGCAGGCTCTGCGCATAAGCCAGGACGTCGCGCCCGTCCTGGGGGCTCCAACCCAGGGTGAAGCCGATGGGCATTTCAGGGGCGCGGGCCACGCCGAAGCGGGTGCGGTGCAGGAAGCGCCAGGGGTCCTGCACGGCCAGCGAGGCCAGCGATACCTGCATGCCCTGGTAGCGGAAGGTGATTTGCTGCCCATCCGCGCCGTGGCAGGCGGCGCAGGTCTGGGTGTAGAGGGCCTGCCCGTGTGCCGGATCGCCCCCCACCACCTTGCGGCTGACCAGATCAATGTACTGGCGGTCGTCAATCACCCCCTCGCGGATGAAAACGGCCAGGGCCCGCATCTCGGCCGGGGTCAGGTAAGCCGAAAAATCGTGCTCGGGGTCGGGATTGCCGCTGAGCAGGCGGGTAAGGGTCTCGATGGGCAGGGTGCGGGCTGTGTAGATGCCGGGAAAGCCGGTGTAATTGGCACCGCTGCCCCAGGCGCCGTCTTTGCCCTGGTAGTCCCAGCCGTGGCAGGTGACACAGCGCCAGGTTTCCGGCCCGCTGAGGGTGTTGGTATACTGGCGTGCCCAGATGGGGTGACTGCCGGCCGGGGGTGTGACGCCCTTGACCTCGGTCCAGTCATCGTAGAGGCGGGCGCCGAGCACCAGGTCATCGGCGGGCGCGCTGCCCTGGGCCTGCGCGGCCCGAGACCCGGCCAGCCCGAACCAGGTGCCCATGATCATGAAAAGGAGGATAACCAAACCAACGCCAGGTCGCTTCATAACCCGCTCCATTCACCCGCATTTAGTAGAATATAGAGACGTTTTGCCCCCTCTGAGAGAATTATACATAGAGCGCCAAATTAATCCCCTGTTAATGGGTGGGTGATTTTTGTTAACCCCCCGGATGGTCCGAGCGGTGGCGCAGCTCGGCCCGCGGCGCTGCGGAGGAGGGCCCGGGGTGCCATGCCCTCGGGAAGGAGTGCGCCGGGGTGGGTGCCGGCGGAAATGGGGTGGTCCATGCTTGCTTAGCGGGTCAATTTGTGCTAAAATTTAGAACGCCAACAGCCGGAGGGATGGCCGAGTGGTTTAAGGCGCCTGTCTTGAAAACAGGTGTGGGGCTGACGCCTCACCGTGGGTTCGAATCCTACTCCCTCCGCTGGCCCTGAACCCGGGGAGGTGCCAGAGAGGTCGAATGGGGCCGCCTGCTAAGTGGTTGTCGGGGTTAAAACCTCGACCGCGGGTTCGAATCCCGCCCTCCCCGCCTCGCGCACGCCCGCTGTGCAGGCGGGCGGGTGCTTTTAATCCAAGCGTGCCGGGGGATGAAGAGTCAGGCGATTGTAAGCCGAGGGGACTTGCCGGGCGGGCTTTCGTGTGGCACAATAATCAAGCCGATCTACTTATTTGTCTGGTCAGCGCGACCACGACTCTCATTAACGGTGGATGCATGGAGATGGGGTGAGCGAAGTGCATGGAACGGCCCAAGCGAACGGGCCCGGCGGAGGCGGGGTGGGCCTAAACCGGGGGAAGAGCGCAGATGTGGCGGTTTAAGAGTCTGCGGGTGCGTCTGATGGCCCTGGTCTTATTGGGGGCGTTGCCGCTCATCGGCCTGGCGCTGGTTGCGGCGGCGCAGTTACGGGGGGAGGCGCTTGCCCGAACCAGCACCACTGCGCTCAGCCTGGCGCAGCTGGCCGCCACCTCGCAGAACGCTCTGATCACCCAGGGGCATGAGACCCTGCTCCTGCTGGCACGCATGGAAGCCGTGAGCACCCTGGATCGGCCGCGCTGCAATGCACTGCTGCGCGATCTCTACTACGCGCACCCCCTCTATACCCTGGTGGGGGTGGTGGATGAGCAGGGCAACCTGGTGTGTGCCTCGCAGCCTGTCGGCCAGGCAGTGAACTACGCGGATCGCGAATGGTTTCAAACGGCGGTAGAGACGGGTGTCTTTACGGTGGGCCCTTACGTGGTGGGGCGCGTGAGCGGGCTACCGGTTTTGCCGCTGGCGTTCCCGCTCAAAACCGGCCCGGCCGGCTTGCAGGGGGTAGTGTTTCTGGGTCTGGACCTGCGCTGGCTCAGCCGCACCTTTGCTAACCTGGAAATGCCGCCCGGCACGACTTTCACGCTGGTAGATTACCAGGGGACCGTTCTGGCGCGCTACCCGCAGGAGAGCCTGTGGTTTGGGCGTTCGATGCGAGAGCGCGGCTTGATGCAGGCCGCCCTGGCGCACGCGGGGCCCGGGGTGATCGAAGAGGTGGGCCTGGATGAGGTGCCGCGGCTGTACGGCTACGTCCCGATGGAACATGCCGGCCTGCGCTGGGGCTATCTGTTTGTGGGCATCCCGGTGGAGGTGGCTTATGCCGCGGTGAACCGCACGCTAGGCACGTTCCTGGGGCTCATGGCGGGGGCGATTCTGTTCAGCCTGTTCCTGGCCTGGGGGTGGGGCGAGCAGATGGTGACACGGCGGGTGCGGCGCATCCTGGAGGCCATGCAGCGGATGACCGCGGGGGATCTGAGCGCCCGCACCGGCTTTGCGGCCGGTGGGGATGAGATCGGGCAGATCGGGGTGGCCTCGGATGCGCTGGCCGAGGCGCTGGAGCAGCGTGAGGCCCTGCGTCAGCAGGCTGAGGCGGCCCTGCGCGAGAGCGAGGCGCGCTTCCGCCGCCTGGCCGAGAACGCCCCGGATATCATCTACCGCTACCGCCTGCGCCCAACGCCGGGCTTTGAATACGTCAACCCGGCAGCGAGGTCCATTGTCGGCTACACCCCCGAAGAGCACTACCGCGATCCCAACCTGGGCGTCAAGTTGATCCATCCCGAGGACCGCCCCCTTTTGGAGAAGATTGCCCGCGGCGAAATTGTGCCGGGCGAACCCGTGGAACTGCGCTGGGTGCATAAAGACGGTCACATTGTCTGGCTCGAGCAGCGCAATGTACCGGTTTACGATGCCGCCGGCAACCTGATTGCCATTGAGGGGATTGGCCGCGACATCACCGCGCGCAAGGAAGCCGAGGCGGCCCTGCGCCAGGCGCACCAGGCGCTGGAACGTGCACAGGCAATTGCGCATTTGGGGTCCTGGTCGTTTGACCTGGCCGCCAACCGCCTGATCTGGTCGGGGGAGATGTACCGCCTGTTGGGGCTGAACCCGGCGGAGGTTGACCCCTCCGATGCACAGTTCATGAGCCGGGTGCACCCGGAGGATCGTGAGCGGGTGATGGTCGCCTGGCAGGCGGCGTTGGAGGGGCAGCCCTACCACCTGGAATTCCGCGTGGTGGTGGATGGCGAAACGCGCTGGCTGGAAGAGCAGGTCGAGATCGAGCGCGATGAGCACGGCTATCCCGTGCGCCTGGTGGGTTACACCCAGGACATCACCGCCCGCAAAGCCGCCGAGGTGCAAATCCAGCAGCAACTGGACACCCTGCGCGCGCTGTACATGGCGGCCCAGCGCCTGGCGACCAGCCTGGAACCGCAGGCCATCGGCGAGACGATTGCGCGTGCCGGCGTGGAACTCTTCGGGTTGGCAGTGGCCTGGGTGGGGGTGGCGGAGCCGGATGGGCGTGTGCGGTTGCTCAGCCAGTTTCCACCGGATCATCCGTACCCGCGCAGTATTCGGGTGCGCTGGGACGACACTCCGGAAGGCCGGGGTCCGGTGGGGCGGGCCATCCGCAGTGGGCTGCCGCAGATCACCCCCGATCACGCCACCGACCCGCGCTTTGCGCCCTGGCGCGAGACGGCGCTGGGGCTGGGGTTGCGCAGTAATGCGGCCCTGCCGTTGATCCACCGCGGTCAAATCATCGGTGCGCTGGCGCTTTACAGCGACCGCCCCGACTTTTTCAACGCCGAGCATCTGAGCACACTGCAGACATTTGCACACCAGGCCGCAGCGGCCCTGGAAAATGCCCGTCTGTATGAGGCGGCCCAGCGACGCCTGGAGCGGGTGCAGTCCCTGCGGCGGATTGATATGGCGATCACCGCCAGCCTGGATCTGCGCCTGACGCTGGAGATCGCGCTGGATGAGATCATGGACCAACTGGGGGTGGATGCGACCTGTGTGCTGCTGTACGACGCCCGCACCAACACCCTGGATTACTTCCTGGGGCGGGGCTTTCGCACCGCGGCGTTGCAGCACACCCACCTGCCCTGGGGGAAGAGCCTGGCCGGGCGAGCGGCGCAGGAGCGGCGCGTGGTGCACGTCCCCGACTTGCGCGCCCAACCGGAGGTTTTTTTCAACTCGCCCGAATTTGCGGCCGAGGAGTTTGTGACGTACTACGCGGTGCCGCTGCTGGCCGAGGGCCAGGTGAAAGGGGTGCTCGAACTCTTCCACCGCCGGGCCGTGGAGCAGGATGCCGAGTGGCGCGATTTTCTGGAGGTGCTGGCCGGTCAACTGGGCATTGCCATCCACAATGCGGCTCTGCTCTCGGATCTCCAGCATACAACCCAGGCCCTTTTACGCGCTTACGATGCCACGATTGAGGGCTGGTCCTATGCACTGGACCTGCGGGATCGGGAAACCGAGGGGCACACCCAGCGGATGACCGAACTGACCCTGCGCCTGGCGCGTGCGCTGGGGCTGAAAGGCGAGGTGTTGGTGCACCTGCGGCGCGGGGCTCTGCTGCACGATATCGGCAAGATGGGGGTGCCCGACAGCATCCTGCACAAGGCCGGCCCGCTGAGCGAGGAGGAGTGGGTGCTCATGCGGCAGCACCCGGTGTTTGCCTACGAAATGCTCTCGCGGATCGAGTACCTGCGGCCGGCGTTGGAGATCCCCTACTGCCACCATGAAAAGTGGGATGGGAGCGGTTACCCACGGGGGCTGAAGGGGGAGGAGATCCCGCTGGCGGCGCGCATTTTCGCGGTGGTGGATGTGTGGGATGCGCTGACGAGCGATCGGCCGTACCGCCCGGCGTGGACGCGGGAGCAGGCAATTGCCTACCTGCGGGAACAGGCAGGCAAGCATTTCGATCCGCACATCGTAGAGGTGTTTCTGCGCGAGGTGCTGAAGGTGGAGGAGTGAGGGTGGGGCATGCTTGAAGGCGGGGGAGAAGGAACGGCTCAAGAGATGTCCGGTCCCATGCGCTGGCACGTCACTGCGTGGATGGCACTCTTGCGCGAGAAATGGCTGCCCCGGCCCGGCATTTCTGAGCAGGTCGGTTCACTGCCCACCCTTGGCTTGTCTTTGCAATTCGGCCCGCCTGCGCCGGTATTCGATGATCGGCAGGTCGCCGTGGATGAGAATCTCACCGCTCTTCAAACCGCTGACCTGAGGCTGATGGGTGATCACTACCCGCCGATCCTCATGAGCGATGTAGAGGTTCATTAGCATGGCGAGTTTGGCCGTAAGTCAGCCAAGGACCGGTAGGCGGTTGAAGCGCTGGTAGAAACGCAGGTAAAGGAGGGTGTGTTCTTCATCCACCGGTACGAAAGCCGCCACAATGCTCACTTTATCCGTGATGTAGTTCTGCCATAAATTGGGGAAGAGGAATTCAAGATATTGGCTGCCTTCCGGTTTCGGCGCCAGTTCCGCGGCGCGCCTGGCAGGACGGCCGTCGTCAACGCGGTTGTATACGTAGATGCGGAACCTCTGCTCGCCTTTCCAGACGACCACCGGGCCGTCCACCACGGTGCGGTTACCGCGACCGATTGTGTTGCGGTGAACGAAGGGCAGGTGCATCACATCTAACTGGTTCTCGACCACCCGGGAGTAATGCACGTTCCACAGGTCCTGTGCCGAAGCCCACTCATAACTGCTATCCAGGTTATCAAAGAACTCGGGGGGTTGCAGGTCCTGGGGGACGGGGTTTCCCCACCAGATCCAGATGAAGCCGTGCGCTTCGTAAGTCGGGTAGGTGCTTAAGCGCAGCGCGCGGGGAATGACGCCGTGGCGCCCGTATGCCGGCACCCGTGTGCAGGCGCCGGAGGCGTCATATTCAAACCCGTGAAACGGGCATTGCAGATGATCTTGTACGACTTTTCCGGCGCTGAGGGCTACCCCCCGGTACGGGCAGCGATCCACGGCGGCCCGGACCCGGCCGCTCTTCTCCCGCCAAAAGACCATTTTTTCTCCCATGCGGGTTACGCCGATGGGGCGGTCTTTCACTTCACTGGATTCCAGGACGACATACCACTGATTGCGAATCACCGATGCCTCCTCAGGTTCGTTATGAGTGTTCATTGGTTTTATGAGGGAAACCTTGTTAACTACGGACCCGCCTCATCCAACCGAGTTTTTTGTGGAAAGCGCTTTTTCAGAATGTGATGAGTTCTTATCGGCTCTATTTTAGACTCTCCTTTCAGGTGAGGGTTAGCGATTTTAGGACCCATTTTCGGCGTTGCGGCATTTTTCGGCATGGGAATCTGCCGCCAGTGCTCTTATCCTGCCGGATTTGGAAACCCTTATTACGGAGGCAGAGGATGCGCTACAATGGAGGGCGGGGCCGTGGCCGCCCATTCCCGCCCCGGGGTGTGCCCGGCTGAGCGGGCCGGTCCGCGCCCCTCAGGAGGAGGGATGATCATCAGCGCCAGCCGCCGCACGGATATCCCGGCGTTTTACGCCCGCTGGTTCATCAACCGGGTGCGGGCAGGCTTCTGCACCGTGCCCAACCCCTTCAATCCCCGCCAGGTCAGTCGGGTTTCGCTGCAACCCGAGGCGGTGGAGGTCATCGTCTTCTGGACGCGCAACCCGGTTCCGCTCCTGCCCTACCTGGATGAACTGGATGCGCGCGGATTGCGCTACTACTTCCAATACACCGTGCTGGGGAACCCGCGTGCCCTGGACCCGCGCTGCCCGCCCCTGCCCCAGGCGCTGACCACCTTCCGGCGTCTGGCCGAGCGGGTGGGGCCGCAGAAGGTCATCTGGCGCTACGATCCCATCGTGCTCACCCCCCACACCGATGTGGCGTTTCACCTGGCCACCTTTGCCCGCATTGCGCAGGCACTACGTGGGGCGACCCGGCGGGTGGTGATCAGCCTGGTGGACCGCTACCCGCCCGCCGAACGGCGCCTGGCGCGCGTGGGCTACCCGCTGATGGACGAGCGCCTTCCCCCGGGCGAATGGGAGCGCCTGATCTGCACGCTGGCGGAGACGGCCACCCGTAACGACATGGAGATCGTCAGTTGCGCCGAGGAGCGCGATCTAAGTCCTTACGGCGTCCGCCCGGGCAAGTGCGTGGATGATGCGTACATCCGTCAGGTCTTCGGAATTGAGGTGACGCACCGCAAGGACCCCCACCAGCGTAAGGCGTGCGGGTGCGTAATCAGCAAGGACATCGGCGCTTACGACACCTGCTGCTTTGGGTGTGTGTACTGCTACGCCACGCGCAATTTTGAGCAAGCCGGGCGGCGCTACGCGGCCCACGACCCCGATGCGCCCTCGTTGGTGGGCTGGTGCGACATCCCGTCATCCCCAGAAGAGCCGTCTGGGGCGGGCTAGTTCAGCAATCCCAGACGGCGGGCGCGCGCTACGGCCTGGGTACGCGTGCGTACCCCCAGTTTCAGGTAGATGTTGTTCAGATGGCGCTTGACCGTGTTGAGCGCCAGGCACAGGCTCAGGGCAATCTCGCCGTTGGAGTAGCCCTGGGCCACCAAATGCAGGATTTCGCGTTCGCGGGGGGTGAGCAATGCCGCCTTGGCAGATGCGGCGGGGGTGGGTGCGGGGGCTTCCGCCGGGTGTGGGGGGGTGGTGAAGGCTTCCATTAGATGGTGAACGAACGCCGGGCTGGGTGGGGCGAAAGGTGCGGTGCGGTGGCGCCGTGTGCTCTGCAAGTGCCCCAGCAGAGGCAGCAGGGCCGGCCCCTCATCCAGGAAGGGGCGGCGGAAGCCTTCCGGCTCGGCCAGGGCCAGGGCGTGGCTCAGCGCCGCCAGCGCGTCGGTGCGCTCCCCCAGGCGTTCCAGCGCCAGTGCGCGCAGGAGGTGGGCTTCAATTTGGGCTTCGACAAAATCGGCCTGTTCCAGGCGTGGCAGCAAGATTTCTAGAATCTGCAGGGCCTGTGCCGCCGGGAGGGGCTCGCCCTGGACGCGGGCCAGGGTGAGGCACAGGCGGGCCAGGTTCAGGCGGATGTACAAATCCAGGATGGGCGGTTCGGCGCAGGCTGTGAGGTTGGGGCCTGTGGCGCTCAGCCAGCCCTCGCGGTGCGCCCATTCCAGCGCTGGCGCCCACTCACCCCGTAGCAGGCCCAGGCGCAGGCGGTAGAGGTGGACGATGCGGTCGTCCAGTTCGCTCTGGGTCAGGCTGACCATGGCGTGCGCCCGTTCGAGCGCTGCCTGCGCCCCCTCCACGTCGCCCAGGCAGTGGCGCAGGTGGGCCAGATGCAGGTAGCCTTCCAGGGCAATGGAAGTGGGCAGCCAGGGCTGGCACAGTTCCAGCCCGCGTGCCAGGTAGGTTTGCGCCGCCGCTAACTCGTTGCGTTTGAGGAGAATTTCGCCGATTTCGATGTGCAGGTCGCCGCGAAAGCCCAGCGGATCGTGGGCCAGGTCGGTGGTCAGGGCCAGGGCGTGCTCGAAGGTCTCCAGGGCTTGTGCCAGCCGCCCACGCGCGGCTTGCACCTCCCCCAGGTGACAGCGCGCCATCATCATCAGCATCCAGTTGCCGGCGGTTTCTGCCAAGGCAATGGCCTCCCGGAGCGCCGCTTCGGCGCGGGGGAATTCGGCGGCCAGGGCGTGGTGCAGGGCCTGATTGAAAGCCACGTAACTGCGTGAGAAAACGTCTTCGGGGGGGAGCACTTCCAGCGCGCGGCGGGCCAGCGCGAGGGCTTGCTCGCCCTCGCCGCGCAGGGCGGTAATCATGGACTGCACGGCCCACACCCGCCCCTGCATTTCGGGGGTGGGCGCTTGCTGCAAGTGCTGTTCGGCGACGCGTGCCCAGGCGGCGGCACTTTCCAGATCCAGCGCCAGGGTCAGGCAGGTGGCGTAGAGCAGAGCCAGGCGCGGCTCGGCTTCGAGCAGGGCAGGGGGAAAAGTGCGCAGGTGGCGCAGTAAAAGGTGCAGGTGACCGTGTTTGAGCAGAGCCTCGCCCTGGCGGGCCATGAAAGCGGCGACAAAGGCCACATCTCCGCTGGCCAGGGCGTGGGTCAGCGCCTGTTGAAGATCGCCGTGGGTTTCCAGCCAGGTGCTGGCACGGCGGTGCAGGTCCGCCAGCAGGGGAGCCGGGTGGGTATCTTGCAGACGGCGGCGCAGGGCTTCGGCAAAGAGGGGGTGGTAGCGGTAGCAGGTGCCCTCGGCATCCAGCGGTTGCAGGAAGAGGTTGGCATGTTCCAGGCGGTGTAGTAGGGCCTGGGCTTCGGCGGCGTCCATGGGGGTGGGGGCCAGCGCGGCGCACAGGGCGGGGCTGAGCGTTTCCAGGATGGAGGTGCGCAGAAGAAAATCCTGCACCCCGGCTGGCTGATGATTGAGCACCTCCTCGAGCATGAAATCCAGCACGTAGTCATGCCCGCCGGTGGGGGATGGGGTGGGAGGCCGGGCGCCGCGGCTCAGGGCGAGCAGTTGCAGGCCGGCAATCCAGCCCTCGGTGCGCTGGAGCAGGCTCTCCACCTCGACCTCGGTGAGGGTCAGCCCCATGACCTGGGTGAGGAAGGCATGTGCCTCCTGCGGGCTGAAGCGCAACTCCGTGGCGCGCAGTTCGGTTAGCAGACCGCGCGCCCGCCAGCGTGCCAGGGGCAGAGGTGGGTCGTGGCGGGTGGCAAGCAGCAGGTGGAGATGCGGGGGGAGTTCCTCGATCCAGTCGGCCAACGCGCGGAGGAGAAGGGGGGTGGTGAGCAGGTGAAAATCATCCAGCACGACGGCCAGCGGCGTGCTCAGAGCCTCGAGGGCGTTGGTCAGGGTGATGAAGGCGCTTTCAAAGGCCGCCGGGTGACCGTGGAGGGTCCAGGTGGCGGCTTCGGTGGGCAGGTCCGTCAGGCCGGCCTGGCGCAGTGCCTCCCCCAGGTAACGCAGGAAGAGGATCGGCTCGTTGTCCTCGGCATCTAGGGTCAGCCAGGCCAGGGGATGAGCCCAGGTCTCTGCCCACTCGGCCAGCAGAGTGGTCTTGCCGAAGCCCGGCGGGGCCGAGAGCAGCACCACCCCCTTCTGCAAGCCGGTGTGGATCTGGGCTACCAGGTGTGGGCGGGGGATGCGGGCGTGGCGCAGGCAGGGCGGGCGCAGTTTGGCGCGGCGCAGGGGCAAGGAGGACAGAGGGGACGTGGCAAGGGCCGCCCCCGGCTCGGATGGGCTTAACGGACGGCCGGTGTTGGAAAAGCGGTACATGGGCCTTTTCTCCCGCCCGCACGGCCCCATGGTTGGGCCGGAGTGCACTTTTAGTATAGCACCCCTTATCGCAGCGGGAACCCCCTCTCTGTGTAGGCGGTTTTCTTCGCGGGGCAGGTTAAGGGTGTTTTTGGCGTGAGGGGTTGAAGGGAGAGGCGGGGGAAGGATTAATCGGCGGGCTGGGGGGCCAGGGTAGGGGTTAGATCCCGTCCGTTGCGCTGGAGGATCTCCCAAAAGGCATCCACCACCTGGGGGTCAAACTGGCGGCCGCGGTTGGCCAGGAGGTAGGCGCGTGTCTCCGCTTCGCCCCAGGCGCGGCGGTAGGGCCGGTCGGAGCGCAGGGCATTCCATACATCCACAATGGCGAAGATGCGGGCGACCAGGGGGATGGCCTCGCCGGCCAGGCCGAAGGGGTAGCCACTGCCGTCCCACTTTTCGTGGTGGTAGAGAGCCACTTCCAGCGCCGGATGGAGTTCGGGCAGGGGGGCGAAAAAGTCGTAGGCGTAAAGCGGATGGCGGCGCATCAGGCGCCACTCCTCCGCATTGAGCGGGCCGGGTTTGTAGAGAATTGCGCGCGGGATGGCCAGTTTGCCAATGTCGTGGAGCAGGGCGCCGCGGCGCAGGTGGCGCAGGGCTTCTCCCTGCAGCCCAAACTTGCGCCCCAGGCGCAGCGCCAGACGGCTGGCCAGTTGACTGTGCCAGGAAGTTTCCTGAATTTCCTGCTCCATCAGGCGCACCCAGTAGTTGACCCAGCGATCAATGGTTTGGCTGTTCATGCACGCCCCGGGGTAAGTGGTGTCTCCGGGTATCATGCATGCAAGTCCCGTGCCAGGTGGGCTGTCCGTTGGTCGAAAGGGGTTCAGAAGGCGAACAGGAAAGCCAGGTCGTTGACGTTGGTCTGGGTAGGGCCGGTGATGAGCAGGTCGTCCAGGGCATGAAAGAAGGTGTGCGAGTCGTTGCGCGCCAGGTAGGCGTGGGGATTGAGCCCCAGCGCCTGGGCGCGGGCCAGGCTGGCTCCGCTGACCACGGCCCCTGCGGCTTCGGTGGGTCCATCGCCGCCATCGGTGGCCAGGGTGAGCAGGAGAACCTCCTCCAGGCCGGCCAGGTCGGCAACGGCACCCAGTGCCACTTCCTGATTGCGCCCGCCGCGCCCATCGCCGCGCAGGGTGACCGTGGTTTCGCCGCCCAGGATCAGGCAAGCGGGGCGGGGCAGGGGTTCGCCGGTGGTAGCCACCTGACGGGCCAGCGCGGCCAGGAAGCGCCCGGCCTGGCTGGCTTCGCCCTGCAGGTGGGTGGTCAGGAGCAGGGCGTGAAAGCCCTCGGAACGTGCCTGGGTCAGCGCCGCCTGGGCGGCCTGGTAGTTGTTGCCCACGATGAGGGTGTGCACGCGCTCAAAGAGCGGATCGCCGGGTTTGGGGGTTTCGGGGATGGCGCCGGCGGCACCGCGTTGCAGGTGCGCCAGAATGGCCGGAGGCACCTGAGGGGTGAGCCCGTAGCGCTCCAGGATGGCCAGGGCATCGGCGTAGGTGGTGGGATCGGGAACGGCCGGGCCGGAGGCGATCACATCGAGGGGATCGCCCACCACATCGGAGAGAACGAGCACCAGCAGGTGAGCGGGGGCGGCCAGGCGGGCCAACCCACCGCCTTTGACCCGATCCAGGTGCTTGCGCAGGGTGTTGATCTCATGGATGCTGGCGCCGCAGGCCAGGAGCAGGGAGGTCAGGTGCTGCAGGTCTTCCAGGGAGATGCCCTCGGCGGGGGCGGTGAGTAGGGCCGACCCTCCGCCGGAGAGGACGAGGAGGACCAGGTCCTGGTCGTTGCAGGTGGCCAGGTGCTCGAGCAGGGTGTGCGTGGCCGCCACGCCGTGAGCATCGGGCAGGGGATGACCGGCCTCATGGGTGACCACCCCCCGCGCGCGCAGGGAGGCGGCCAGCGGGCCGCCGTGGCCGTACTTGGTGATGATCAGCCCGCCGCTGAGATCCTCGCCCAGCACCTCGGCGACGGCCCAAGCCATGGGCACGGCGGCTTTGCCCGCGCCGATGAGCCAGAGATGGCGCAGACGGCGCAGGTCGTAGGTCCGGCCTGCGGCGAGGAGCACCTCCCCGCGGCGCGCCAGGTGTTGCCGCACAGCGTGGGCCGGCTCGACCGCCTGCAGTGCCGCGCCCAGGATGCGGCCAACGGCCTGGGCGCGTGCCTCGCCCAGCACCTGCAGGGTGTGGGGCTGATTGCGCAGGATGGGGATCATTCGAGAGGGCCCTTCCACAAGACGGCCTGGTTGCGCCCGCGCTCTTTGGCCTGGTAGAGCGCGGCATCCACCTGCTTCAGCCATTCGTTCAGGTCGGGGTGGTCCTGGGTGAAGGCCACCACACCGAGCGAGAGAGTGATCTGGATGGAACGATCTCCGCCGTTGAAGGGCGTCTCGGCAATGGCCCGGCGCAAGCGCTCGGCCACCCCCAACGCGGCCTCGGCATTGGCTTCGGGGAGCACGATTAAAAACTCCTCGCCGCCGTAGCGCCCCAGGATGTCGAAATCGCGCAGTTGCTGCTGACAGCGCTGGGCCAGTTCGTGCAGGACCTCATCGCCCACCAGGTGGCCGTAGGTATCGTTGACGCGTTTAAAGTGGTCAATGTCGGCCAGGATCATGGCCAGGGAGCGGCGGTAGCGCCGGGCGCGCTCGATCTCACGTTCGGCCAGTTGCAAGGCGTAGCGGCGGTTGTAAATGCCGGTCAGGTCGTCGGTGATGGCCAGGTGCTTCTCGCGCTCGTAAAGGCGCGCGTTGTGGATGGCCAGGGCGGCCTGATCGGCAAAGGCCTTGAGTAGGGCCAGGTCCTCAGCGGTGAAGGCATGGGTCTCGCGAGTGCAATCCAGAGTGATGACCCCGACCGGATGGTCACGCAGGAACATGGGGGCGGCGATGGCCGAACGCACGGCGCGCACTTCGGCAATCTCACCGTCGTAGCGCACCTCGTCATCCGCGCGGGCATCGGGGATCAGGATGGGCCGTTCCTCACGCAGGGCTTTGGCGGCGTAGCCCGCCTCACGCGGAAAGCGCATTTCGTAGATGCGCGGGTCGG
Source organism: Thermanaerothrix daxensis (assembly GCF_001306145.1). Lineage (GTDB taxonomy): Bacteria > Chloroflexota > Anaerolineae > Anaerolineales > Anaerolineaceae > Thermanaerothrix > Thermanaerothrix daxensis. Next base: position 42,974 of record NZ_LGKO01000006.1, on the reverse strand, counting down.
TGTAGCCGTAGAGGGCTTCGATGACCAATTCCCCACGTTCGGCATCCAGCAGCAGCAGCACACTGCCACGGTCGGCGGCGGGGATGGCCTCGGTGGCGGCTTCCAGCACGCGCTGGAGCAGGGGCTTGAGTTCCAGTGAAGAGGTTAGGGCGGCGTTGACTTTGGCCAGGGCCTCGGCACGACGGCGCTGGCGGCGCTCGTTTTCCAAAATCCGCGTGTTGCGGATGGCAATGGCGGCCTGCAAGGCGAACAGGTTGAGCAGGTTGACCTCCTCCTGGCTGAAGGAACGCTCGCGGTAGGTGGCCACGTTGAGCACGCCCAGGAACTCCTCCCCCCACTGCACCGGCAGGCCGATCACGGCGTAGACTTCGGATTCCTGAGGCAGGTTGGTCAGGCGGCCTTCCCAGTGGCGGTAGTCGGAGACGAGCAGGGGCTCGCGGCTCTGTAGCACGCGCCCGGAGAGGCTCTCGCCGCGGCGGATGATCAGCCCCAGCGGGAGCGCATGCTCTCCCAGGCTGACCACGCGCACGAGGTGATCGTGCTCGGGCTCGTAGAGGTAGAAGCCCCCGGCGTCGGCATCTACGATCTCAACCGCGCGGCGCACCAGGGAGTTCAGCAGGGTGGAAAGGTCGAGGTGTGCGGTAAGTTCAAGGGTGGCCTGGCGCAGGGCTTCCAGTTGCTGTTTCTGGCGCTGCAGCCGCTCTTCGGCGAATTTTTGCTCGTTGAGGGCCAGCATCAGTTGGCGGTTGAGACGGCGCAGTTCCTGGGTGCGCTGGTGGATGCGTTCTTCCAGGTCGGCGTGGGCCTGATGCAGGGCTTCTTCGGCCCGCCGGCGCTCGTGCAGTTCTTTCTGCAGGGCTTCCTGCAGGCGCAGCGTCTGCACGGCTGCGGCCAGTTGGTCGGCCAGCATGGCCAGCCAGCGCTGTTCGTCCTCGCCCCATTGCTCGGGCGCGGCGGCTTCCACGCGCAGCAGGCCCAGCAGGTCATCCCGCCCGCGCAATCCGATCAGCGCGCGCGGGCCTTCCACATACACCTGGGGGATGGTGCCGCTCAGCCAGCGCTGGGGGTTGGGGGCGGTGGGGGGGAGAGCGTCCGGGGAGGAGGGGGTAGAGGCAGTGTTGGGGGCCTGGCGTGAGGCCACCAGCACCAGCCCCCCGGCGGCATCGCGCATGAAGATGTAGGCCGCGCGGATGAAGGGGAAAAGGGCGTAGAGACTATCCAGGGTGTGGTTGCAGAGGGTTTCCAGGTCGCGGCTGGCGTTGAGGAGCAGGCTCAGCTGGTACAACCGGGTCAGGGCTTCGGTCTGGCGGGTGAGGGCGGCTTGCTGGCTCTGCAGGGTCTGGGCCATGGTGTTAAAAGCCTGTGCCACCTGGCGCAGTTCCTCCGGGCGTTGGAGGTTCAGGCGGTGCGCCAGGTGCCCGGCGCTGAGCGCCAGCGCTCCCTGACGCAACTGCTCCAGGGGGGCCAGCACCTGGCGGCGCAGGTGCGCATCGGCCCCCAGGGAGAGGAGCACGGCCAGGAGCAGTACCCCGCCACCCAGAATGCCCAGGCTGAGCAGGCTGGTGGCGTGTGCTTCTGCCTCGTTTGTTTCGGCCACGAGCACCCAGTCGGTGGCGGGGACGGGGGCAAGGGTGCGCTCCACCCAGCCGCCGCTGAGCCCGGTGGCGAAATCAAAGTGCATTGGGGCTGTAAGATCCGTAAGGTAGGGGAGAACCTCTGCCGGCAGGGTCGTATTGCCGAGCACCACCTGAGGATCGGGATGGGCCAGGATGTGCCCGCTGCGCTCGACCAGGTAAACCACCCCGCTGCGGCCCAGGGCGGTGGTGCGCGTCATCTCCCACAGGGGCTCGAGCGAGACCTGCGCAATCACGACCTGCCCGGTGCGGGTGGGGGTGGCCAGGAGCAGGTAAGGCCGGCCCTGGGGGGAGATCTGAAACGGGCCAATGTAGGTGCGCCCTGCCCGCGCCTCGGCCAGCCAGCGCGCCTGGGGCAGGGTGATCAGGCCCAGGGCGGGCACTTCTTCCCGGCTCAAGGTGGCTTCCAACGTGCCGTCGGGGGTGAAGACCTGTACTCGGTCGAAGACCGGGTAAAGATCGAACAGGCGCTGGGCCTGCTGCGGATGCCGGGTGGCCTCATCTATGCCGATCAGGGCAAAAGCCTGTAGGTGATTGGTGGTCTGCTCCAGAAACGCCCGGATGCGCAGGCCCAGATTGTGGGTCACCTCGGCCTGGCGCTGCTGCCAGTCGCGGGATTCGGCCCGGTAGATGAGGCCGGCCGTCATGGCCAGGACGAAGCCCAGGGTGAGCAGGATTAAACCGCGCAGCAGGCTTTGAAAGGTGCGGCGCAGGGAGGGGGAGCGGGCCGGGATCGGCGGGGGAGGCGGGGTGGATTTCATCGGGGCGCCGGCGAGGCAGAGGGGGTGGGGGCAGAGGTGGAGCGATCGCGGAGGAACTGCTCCCAGATTTGATTATACGTCATTTCGGCTTCGGGACTAAGCGGCAGGGTCAGTTCGGCGTTGCTGAGCGCCTCGGCAGGCGGGAAGATCAGCGCCTGGAGCTCGGGTTCCAGGTGCACCTGTGACCACGAGGCCTCGTTGGCCGTGGCCCACAGACTGCGGGTGGTGATCTGCGCGCTGATCTCGGGGCGCAGGAGGTAATTCAGCAGGCGCAAGGCGGCTTCGGGGTAGCGGGCGCCGCGGGGAATGACGTAGTGCTCCATCCACAGCAGGGTGCCCTCGGCCGGCAGGGCATAGACCAGGTCGGGCAGGGCCTGGCGGGCAAGGATGTAATCCCCCACCCAGGCCACGGCTACCCAGGCCTGCTCCTGGCGCAGGGCTTCACCGAGCGCCTCTGGCTGGTAAGGGACGGGCGGGAGGGCCGCTAACTGGCGCAACTTGAGCGCGGCAATCTGAAGGGCCTGCAGGTCGGCGGTGTTGGCCGAGTAGCCCAGGGCTTTGAGGGTGAGGCCGATGACCGTTCGTGGGTCATCCCAGAGGAAAATGCGCCCGCCGTAGGCCGGCTCCCACAGGTCGGCCCAGCGTTGCGGAGGCTGGGGAACGCGCTCGGGGCGGTACACCAGGCCGGTGGTGCCCCAGGAGTAGGGCACGCTGTAGCGGTTGCCGGGGTCAATCACCAGGTCGCGGAAAGCCGGCGCAATGTAGCGGAAATTGGGCACCCGGGTCAGGTCAAGCGGGAGCAGACGCTCGGCCCGGATCAGGGCGGGTACCTGCTCGTTGGAGATGATGGCCAGATCGCAGGGCTCGCCCTCGAGCAGGCGCTGGCGGGCCTCTTCAACGGTGTAGTAGTGGCGCAGTTCGACCGGGATGCCGGTTTCGGCGGTGAAGCCCTGGAGGATCTCGGGGGGGACATCGTCCTCCCAATCCAGCAGGATCAGCGAGGCGGCCGGTGCGGGAGAGAGGGTGGTGGGCGTAGGCAGGGGTGCGCAGCGGCTGAAGCCCCACGCGGCCAGCACGAACAGGATGGGCAGCCAGGTGGGTAGGCGGAAGGGTCGAACCGGGGTCGGGGTACAAACAGGTTCGTCGCTCACATTGCACTACCCCAGGATGGACGACGATGAAGCCGCGATGCACGGTGAGGATTAGGGTTTGCTTGATTATAACAAACTTCAACCCCCCATGGCTAGGGGTGAGATTAACAGAATTGCAAAACGACAAATGATTTCGGGCACGTTCTTTGCACGGCGCGCTCTGCCGCGTTGCCCGGAGGCGGACTGCCCGGCGTGGAACTTTTTGCCCCTTTTCAGCGTATTAATTTTCAGCAGCCGTCGCACCCGCCCCGGCCCGCCGGGCAGTGGCGGGGAAGATGCCGGGCTGATCTGCCCCATAAAGAAGGGGCCGAATGCAGGTGGCCCTTACAAATTTGTTGGGCCGGGAAGGTTCGGCCTGACAAAAGTGTTGGGAAAGGCGGTATGGCCGTTAACTACAATGAGAGTAACCGCAGAGGTGCATCAGGGTTTAACCCTGCAAAGGCACAAGCGGTTGGGTGGTCAGACTCCCGTGAGGGAGGGGAAGGAGGAAGTCAACATGGCGTTCATCGTATATGCGGTGGTTGCGTTGGTGGGCATCTTGTTCCTGGGATGCACGTTGCTCGGGTTACGTTCTTCGGAGTGAGTCGCGTCGCGTGGTGGGCAGCGGGCATCTCGCCGGTGCATGGTCTGTGATGCCCCCCGTCGTTGGGTCGGGGGGTGGGTAAGGGTTGTTTTTTGCTCCTCCTGGGGTTGGGCAGCGGGTCGTCGTCGTGACGGCCCGCTGTTGCTTTGGCGCAGCGGCGGCTGTGCTATAATGCCGGCAGGATGGCATACCGTGGGTCTTTTCTCGGACTGCGCCGGTTGAGGTGGTTATCCCTGGGCTTGGCAGGGCTGATGCTGGGGGGACTGGCCGCCTGTGCCGCCCAGCCTGCGCCTCCGCCGTTGCCGCCAACCCCCAGCCTGCCTGCGCCCACTTTTACGGCTACCCCCTCGCCGACCCACACCCCGCGCGCCTTTGCCACGCCGCGGGTTACGGCGGAGGTGCCCATTCCCCCGCCGCTGAGGGTGAACCTGCCCGCTGAGGTGCGCACGCTGGTCCTGCTGGGCAGTGATGCCCCTGCCCCCCACATCGGACGCACGGACGCGATCTTGCTGGCGTTTTACCACCCCCGCCTGGGGCGCGCCAGCCTGCTCTCCATCCCGCCGGATCTATATGTGTATCTGCCCGGGCTGTCTATGCAGCGCCTCAATGTGGCGTATGCCCTGGGCGGGTGGCGCCTGCTGAGCGAGACGCTGGCGTACAACCTGGGGGTGCGCCCGCAGGATTATGTGCTGGTGCACCTGGAAGATTTCGTTTATCTGGTGGATGACCTGGGCGGGCTGGAATTGACGGTCACAGGCCCTCTGCCCCCCATGTGCGGGGACATTCCCGTGGGGACGCACGTCCTCAGCGGCGATCAGGTGATGTGCTACCTGCGCGTGCGCGAGGGTGAGGCCGAGGCAGAGCGCAACGCCCGCCAGCAGCAGGTGCTGGAGGCGCTCTTCCTGCGGCTGGTGCAGGGGGGCAACCTGGTACGCCTGCCCATGCTGTACCGCACTTACCGGGCCAGCGTGGAGACCTCGTTGGGCCTGGAGGACCTGCTGGCCCGCATCCCGTTGGCTCTGCGCCTGGGCGATCCGGGGCACCTGGGCTTCTTTCGCTTCTCCGCGCAGGCACTGACCCCCTTCTTGCTTGCGGAGCGACCGCGCACCAGCGTGTTTCTGCCCAACCGCGCGGCATTTCAAGCCGAGATCCAGGATGCCATTGACTACGTGCTCACCCCGGTGCCGTTCTCGCAGGTGGTGCTGACGCTGGAGTACGAACTGACCATCTCGCCCACCCCCACCCTCACCCGCACCCCCACCCCGACCCCCAGCGTGACCCCGACTCCCACACTCACCCCCACGCCGGAGGTGACCCCCACGGACACGCCGACTCCCAGCCTGACCCCCACACCCTCGCTTACCCCGACCCCCACCCTCACGACATCCCCCTAGAAACGGAGATTCCGCCCATGCTCATTCACTCGGCAAGTCAGCTCTTGACCCTGGCCGGTGGTCCCCAGCGCGGACGCGACCTGGGCCGCCTGGGACTGATTGAAGACGGCGCCGTGCTGGTGCGCGGCGGCCGTATTGAGGCGGTAGGCCCCAGCGCGGTGCTGCGCGCGGCCTATCCCCATGAGGAGACCTGGGATGCCAGCGGACACGTGGTCATGCCCGGTTTTGTGGACCCCCACACCCACCTGGTATGGGCCGGGGATCGGGCGCAGGAATTCGAATGGCGCACCCAGGGCAAGACCTACCAGGAAATCGCCGCGGCAGGGGGCGGCATTCTGGCTACCGTGCGCGCCACGCGGGCGGCTTCCCTGGAGGAACTGCTGGCGCAGGCGCGTCAGCGCGCCTGGACGATGCTGCGCCACGGGACGACCACCGCCGAAGCCAAGACCGGCTACGGCCTGGAGCCCGCCACCGAGTTGCGCCTGCTGGAAGCCATCCTAGCGCTGAATGCCGAAGGCCCGCTGGAACTCATCCCCACCTACCTGGCGGCGCACGATGTGCCCCCCGAATTCCGGCACGATCCTCAGGGCTATGTGGATCAGATTTGCATCGAAATGCTGCCCGAGGTGCGGGCGTGGTGGCAGGCCCATGTGCCGGGGCGCCCTTTGCCGTTTGTGGATGTCTTCTGCGAGCGCATTGCGTTTGACCTGGCGCAGTCGCGCCAGATTTTAGAGCGGGCGCGGGCGCTGGGCTTTGGGCTGAAGATCCATGCGGATGAGTTTGAGGCCCTGGGCGGAGCACGCCTGGCGGCTGAACTGGGGGCAGTCTCTGCGGACCACCTGGTCAAGACACCCCCGGAAGACATTCGTGCGCTGGCGGCAAGTGCGACGGTGGCAGTCGCTCTGCCCTGTACCCCCTTCGGCCTGGCCCAGCCTGAGTACACCCCGGCGCGGGCGATCCTGGAGGCGGGGGGACTGCTGGCACTGGCGAGCGACCTCAACCCGGGGACGGCGTGGTGCGAGAGCATGCCCTTTGTGATCGCGCTGGCGTGCCGCTACCTGAAACTCACCCCCGCCGAGGCCATTGCCGCGGCGACCATCAATGCCGCGGCGGCGATCGGAGTGGCGGATCGCCTGGGCTCGCTGGAGCCGGGCAAGCAGGCGGACCTGCTGGTGCTGGAGGTGGCGGACTACCGCCACCTGGGGTATCGCTTCGGCACTAACCCGGTCAAGCGGGTGATGAAGCGCGGCGTCTGGGTGGTAGAAAATGCGCCGTCAGGTGCTTGACGTCCCGACGGCTTGGGGTAGAATTTAACCAGAATTGGGGCGGTGGCGGAACAGGCAGACGCAGTGGACTTAAAATCCACCGGTGCGGGAGCACCTTGAGGGTTCGAGTCCCTCCCGCCCTACTATGGAAAACATTCCCCCTGACCGGCGCCAAAAGCGGCGCCGGTGGTGTGTTTTATGGACCGGACAGGGGGCTCCCGACATGCGGCTTTACTCGGCCAGCGGCAGGGGCATTTGTTCGTGCAGTGTCTGCAAGATGCGTTCCAGGGTTGCCTTGCGTTCCTTGAGCATGGCCTTGTAGCGGATGTTATCGGTGTTGGAGATTTGCATGCGCATGTCCGAGATGCACGCTTCCAGCATCTGCATCAGGATGCGGGCTTCTTCCAGGGTCAGTTCCAGGGTCAACATGGCGCACCTCCTTCATGGCGTTAAACAGGCACAGCCGTCCGTTTTCATCACCACGGACGGCTGTGCGCGCTTTCGTGATTCCGGGGGAGGCCCGGCTCCGCGGACCTCAGCCATGCGCTGTGCCATGCACTTACATTTCCATTATACGAAAAGCGACGGGGAAAGTCAATCGCGGTCGGGGCCGGCGCTCAGCCCCTGGGCCAGCGCCTGGTAGCCGCGCAAGGCGGCCAGAAAATCCTCCAGGGCAATGAACTCGTTCACCTTGTGGGCCAGGGTAATGCTGGAGGGGCCGTAGAGCAAGGTGGGCAGGCCCTGCTCACCGGCGGTGGTGCTGGCGTTGGTGCAGTAGGGGGCAATGAAGGTTTCGGCCCGCAGACCGGCGGCACGCAGGCTGGCCAGGGCCTGCTGCACCCAGGGGGTGCTTTCGTCCCACAGCCAGGCAGGATGAAAATCGGGTGCCGTCAGGGTGGCCCCGGTGTAGGTGTTCAGGTGAATCGTTTCAAAGCCGAAGGTGAGGTCACTGCGCCCGGCAAATGCCCGGCGGTAAGCCGCCAGGACGCTTTCCGGCGTCTCGCCGAGCACCAGACGGCGGTCGTAGCGGATGTGGCACGCGTAGGGCACGGTCGAGGCGCTGGGGTAGGGTTCGGAGTGAATATCCAGGGCTTCCATCACCCCTTGGCCCAGGTGGGGGTGTGCGGGCAGGGGCAGGGCGCGAATGCGCTGGATTACCTCGGTGGCGAGGTAGATGGCGTTCACGCCTTCTGCGGGGGTGGAGGAATGGGCGGGCCGGCCGTGGGTGGTGAACCACAGGCGGGCGCGCCCCTTTTGCCCGATGCCCAGGCGGCCGTCGGTGGGCTCGCCAACGATGACCCGGTCGGGCCGCAGGCGGGCGCAGACCTGCCCCAGCGCGGCACCTTCCAGGGCCTCCTCGCCTACGCTGGCCACCACCGTCAGCGTCCCCCGAAAGGCCGTGGTCGGCAGGCGCCCCAGGCCGATCACCATTGCGGCCAGGCTGCCCTTGGTATCGGTGGCGCCGCGCCCCCACAGGCGTCCCCCGCTCAGGTGACCGCTGTAGGGGTCGCCACCCTCCCAGGCGCTGGGGTCGCCGGGGGCTACCACGTCCATATGGGCATCGAAGAGCAGGTGCGGGCCAGGGGCGTGCCCCCGACGGGTGGCGATCACATTGCCCCACTCATCCCGTTCGACGTGGTCGAAGGGCAGTTGCCGCATTTTGGCTTCTACCCGGTCGGCTACGGCCCCTTCCTGCCCGGAAAGGCCGGGGGTGCGCACCAGGTCTTGGAGGAAGGCGATGGCTTCGTCATCAACGGAGGAGAGGGAGGAGGGCATCATGGGAAAATCTCCAAGGGCGAGATTGGGTTAGCGACTGATCCAGGGTAAGTATAACTGATGGGCGCAGCTGTATTGCACACTGTAACGCGCCTCACTGCCGGCCAAGCCCGCCACCAGCGGGGTCAGGCGCAGGTAGTAAGCGCCGGGCTGGGGGGGCGTCCAGACGAAGAAGAGGGATTTCCCTAAATCCGGGGCGGCAAAGGTGGCCAGGGGGGTGCCGCCCGCGGCGGTGGCGTAGATCTCGGCACGCAAGGCCGCGCCCCCGCCCAGGCTGGTCAGTGTCACAAGCAGAGGGTGCGTGTCGGCGGCTTCGAGGATCAGCCAGTCCTCATCCCCCAGCCCGCTGCCGGCGCGGCACAGGGTGTGCTCCTGGCGCTCGTCCATGGCCAGGCGGATGGCACCCGCCGGGGTGTCATCGCCGCCTTCATACGGATCGGGCTGGCAGGCGGCTTCGATCTGGGTGGTGCGCTCGGCGGACCATGGGCTGAGGTTGCCGGCCCAGTCTTGTGCCTGGGCGCGGAAGGCCAGCGTTTGCCCAAACGCGCCCAGGTACCAGGCGCTGCCCTGGGGCACGCTCGGTGAACCGCTGAGGGTTTGCCAGTTGCCGTCGGCGCCCCTGGCCTGCAGGCTCAGGCCGGCCACACCGCTTTCCCCATCCTGGGCCGTCCAGGTCAGACGGACCGCCGTGCTGCGGTTGAGAGCCGGCAGCGCTTCCAGGGTGACGCTGGGGGGTGTTGTATCCACCCGCAGGCCCAGGCGCAGGTCGCCGCTGCGGTTGCCGGCAAAATCCACCGCCTCTACGTACAGGTCGCCCTCTACCAGGGTGGTGGGGTTGGTGGTCCAGGTCCAACCGTCGCTGTCGTTCCAGTCCTGCGCCAGGCGTTGCCAGGGACTGCGGGCATTGGGCCGCCAGTAGATGTTGACCAGGGCCACGCCGCTGCCCGTGTCGCTGGCCTCGGCCTGCACGGTTGGGGCGCCATTGGTCAGCCAGATGCCGGTCGGGCGGGTGAGGGTCAGGCCGGGGGGTGCAGCATCCACCTGTGTTTGCAGGGTGTAAGTCAGGCCGGGGTCGCCCGTGCCGGGGTGACCCCAGGCGCGCACCTTCAGGTAGTAAGTGCCCGTGGCCGGCAGGGTGATCCCGATGACCGGGTCGTTCATTTGGCCCTCCACCAGGTCATCGCTCTCGGCCAGGCGGTTGCCCTGGGCATCGTAAAGGGTGAGCACGGCATCCAGGGGCGAACCATCGCGTTGGGCATCCAGACGGATGGCAAGGCGCTGACCGGCCTGCCCGCCGAAGCGGTAGATGTCCACATCCCCGGCCGGGCAGATCACGCCGGCCACGCTTTGCCCCGGGTTTATCGGCGTAGCAGTGCTCAGTGTGTCGTTGGGGGTGCTTTCGGCGCAGGCCGGGGGCGCGTCGGCGGTGATGCGCAGATCGTCAATCACCCAGCCGAGGCTGCTGTTGTAGTACGCATCCAGGGAGTTGTGGTGGAAGCGAATGCGGATGGTCTGGCCGGCGTACGAGGCCAGGGAGATGGCAGGGCTCTCCAGCCAGGTGCGAGGAGGGTCCTCGTAAAACGCGTAAACATTGCGGAATAGGCCATCGTTCCCGGCTATTTGCAGCCAGCGTTGATCCCAATAGGGGGTGGAGGTTTCAGCATCGGCGTAGTAGCGGAAGCGCAGGTAGTAGGTTCTGTCGGCGGGGAGGGTGATGGGTGGGGAGGTCAGGTCGCCCTTTCCATTACCGCCGGCTACCCAGGCCGGGCTGGCACCGCTCAGGGGCGGGGTGCGCCACTGCCAGACCCCGCTGGCCAGCCAACTCCCGTTATCTGCGTTGAAGGTGGTTTGATAGGGCAGGGTGAGGAGGTCACCGCCGCTCAGGTAGGGCGGAAAGACCTCAAAGGATTGCTCCGCTGCCTGAGTGCTGGCGGAGTTGGAGGCGGTGACGCGCCAAACGTACTTGGTGGCTGGGCTGGCGGCAGGCAGGGTACCCAGGACGGCGGCGGGGGCGGCCAGGTTATCGGCCGTCCATACGGCCTGGTCATCGCTGTGGCGACGCACGTCCACGCGGTAGCGGGTGGCGCCCTCAGTGCGGAAGGTGAAGAAGAGCGTGTCGGGCTGGTCGAGATCGGCGGCGTAAGCGGGGGTGATCAGGCTGGGCGAAGTGGGAACGGTGCTGCGCGCCTGCACTTTTAGGGAAGAAAGGCGCCCACTGCCGAGGGGATTATCGCCCAGGTCGGGGTCGTTAGCCTCCAGGGCTTCGGTGCGTCCCTCGTAGTTGGGCAGGTCGTAGAGCAGGGCGCGCACATTACTGCCCACCAGGATGGAGGCGGCGGCGTTATCGCCCACACTGCCGAAACTGCCGGCATTGCTGTAATTGCCCACTCCCAGCACAACGCAGGTGCCCTGGTAGTTGGGCTGGCTGAAAAGCGCCACCTGGCTGCTGGTGATGGAGCAGGCCGGTGGGGGCGGGGCGCAGTTGGAGCGGTTGAGCACGGTACGCACGCCGAGGGGATCGGGGGAGCGATTGCCCTCGTAATCCCAGGCGTAGAAGGCCACATCCACCGGGCCGTTGGGCAGACCCAGCGTGCACAGATCAATCTCGCCCACGAAGGGGCTGGTGGTGAAGGCCGTGCCGATTTCGCGCCACTGCCCATCCAGCCCGCGCACGATGGGCTGGATGCGGGTGACGGCAATATCATCGCTGGCGGTGCCCTGGATGAGCACGCGCCCGTTGGTGATCACCTCCCCCGCGGCGGGTAGAACCAGGTTGCCGGTGGGGGGAAAGGCGCCGTAGTTGCCCGAGACGTACTCATCCTGGCATTGGGTGCCGTAGGCTGGCCAGCGGCTGGCTTCGTAGCAATTGCGCGGGGTGCCGTCATTGATGCTGACATCGTCAAAGCGGATATCCACCGAGGACCCCCAGTACCAGGTCGGGTTGGTGTGGACGTGAAAATGGAGGTGGTGGCCGGTGCTGTAGCCGGTGTCATCGGCATTGCCGATGTACTGCCCCTGGCGCACCACCGCGCCGACCTGACGCAGGTTGGCGGGGATGCTGTCGTAGGCCAGATGCAGGTAGAGCTGGTAGGTGGTGGGGGCGGTGGTAACGTCTTTCAGGACGATGTAGTTGCTGCAGGTTTCCGAGCCGTTGGGGCAGTCCCATTTGGCCATGTACACCGTCCCGCCGCGCGCGGCCAGGATGGGGAACATGGTGCCGTCGGCAAAATCATACGCGTAGCGGCAGTAATCAATGGAACATGAGTTGTACCAGAGGAAATGGCCGATGGAGCCGCTGAGGCGCTTTTTCAGCCCGCCGGCCCAGGGCAGTTTGTAGCCCCGGTAGACGGTTGCCAGGGCTTGCAGTTGATCGGCGCTGGGGGCGGCATAGCGGGCGCGCACCTCCGGGTCGAGCAGGTCATCGGGAACCTCGGCCAGCGTTTGGGCCCAGTCGGCATCGGCCTGCAGGGTGACCTGCCAGTCGCTGCTCAGGCCCTGGAAAGCGGCGCGGCGGGCCACTGCCAGCCCCGGCTCTGCCGGCACCTCCTCTCCGGTGGTCGGGTCCACCAGCGCCAGCCAAAGCACGGCCAGGCTGCCATCCGGCGCTTCTACTACGCGCTCGATCTTGACCCGGTAAAGTGTGAAGGCCAGCACTTCCAATTCGTGCTGGGTGATCTTTTCCTGCAGGGCGGCTTCCAGGGTGGATTCGACGGGGGTGGTTTGGGGTTGAGGCGGGGGCGGGCTGGCCAAAGCCGATGTGTGCAGCCCCACGAGCAGAGCGGTGAGGCTCAGCCCCAGCGCCAGAAGGTAGTATTTGGCCATGGTAACACACCTCCAGGAGCGAGTTTGAGCAGCCCCGCGCGGGGGTGGTCCTGGCGCCGGGCGGGTGAAGAAAGCAGGCGATCAACCCTCCCAGCGGCGCACGGCTTCCTGGATGATGGAGCGAATGCCCTCGTCGGGCACCTCTTCGATGCTCCCGTAGCGTTCCAGGCCCACCCACACCACCACGCCGTGGTGGGGTTCTTCAACCAGGCGAATGCGGTGGTTGGCGTAGGGGGAGTCCACCAGTAAGTCTTGCAGGATGGCATCGATCTGCTCCACAATGCTACTACCCATGCGGGCGGGTGACTCGGGTGGGGTAAGCAGGCTCTCGATGGGGGCGGTGAAGACGCTGGGCGGGGGCGGTGCAGGAGTGGGGCTGGCGGGCGCGGGAGGGTGCAGACCCAGCCACAACGTCCACCCTTCGGCGGCGGTGCTAAGGCGCTGGCGCTGCTCATCGGTCAACGTATCTGGCGTTGCATGAAGCATGCCATCTACCTCCACCAGCAACTGACCACTGCTGCGATCGCGCCACAGCCGGGCGACAAAGACGTGGGAGGCCTCGCTGAAGGGCGACTGGCGCAAGGGTGAGGTGGCCGAGGAGGACTCAGATCCCGACTCGGGCACGGCCTCTTCAGTGGCATCTGCGGTGGGGGAAGCGCGGCGTTCGCGTTCGCTCCAAAACCAGACCACCAGTGCGCCCAACAAAAAACCGAACACACCGACCAGAATATGGAGTAAGACCTGTTGCATCTGACCTACCTCGAAAAATGGGGTTGCCGATTACCCCTCGGGAGGGGGCTGACAATGGGGGCAAAAGTGGCTGCCGCGTTGCCCGATGACCAGACGCTGAATGGGGGTACCGCAGCGCCGGCAGGGCTGACCGGCGCGCCGGTACACGGCGAAATGATTCTGAAAATCGCCCCCGCGGTACACCCAGTCAATGCTGGCGCCGTGGTGGGCAATGCCCGCCTGGAGGACCTGGCGGATGGCGTGAAAAAGGCGCTCCGCCTCCGGCGGGGTGAGGGTGTGCGCCGGGCGCAGGGGATGCAGTCCGGCCTGGAAGAGGGCTTCATCGGCGTAGATGTTGCCCAGCCCGGCCAGGAAGCGTTGATCCAGCAGGAGGGCTTTGAGGCGGGTGCGGGAGCGCCGCAAGCGGGCATAAAAATCCTCGGCGCTGAATGCGGGGTCCAGAGGTTCCGGGCCCAGATCGCCGAGGACGGTTTGTTCATCGTTGACCAGCCACACCCGCCCGAACTTGCGAGGGTCGTTGAAGCCCAGGCGCCACCCATCCGCAAAGTGGAAGACCAGGCGGTCGTGGGGATGGGGGGCGGCGGCCGGCGGGGGCTGCCAGCGCAGATCCCCGCTCATGCGCAGGTGCAGCAGGAGCACGGCCCCATCGTCGAGCCAGATGCGCAGGAATTTGCCGCGCCGCCCAATGGCGGTGACGCGCCGACCCGGCAGGCGGGCGATGAAGGTGGCGGGATCGGGGGCGGCGAGGGTGCGCGGCCAGAGCACCTCCACAGCCTGGAAGGTGCGCCCGAGGAGCGCCGGGCCCTCCGGACTGCCTTCGCGCAGCCAGCGGGCAATGGTTTCAACCTCGGGCAGTTCCGGCATGGGGGCTCCCCTTACTCGTTGAAGAGTTCGCCGACGCTGCGCCCCTCGTTGGTGCGGCGGATGACCTCGCCCAGCAAGGGGGCGATGGTCAGGATTTTGAGGCGCTCGCCGAATTTGGCGCGCTTTTCGGGCGGGATGGGGATGGTATCTGTGGTGACGAACTGACGCACCGGCAGGGTGGCCAGGCGGTCGGCGGCATCCAGCGAGAGCACCGGGTGCACGAAGGAGACATACACATTGCGTGCGCCGTTGTCTTTGACGAGGTTCACCGCCTGCACCACCGAGACGCCCGTATCCACCTCGTCATCCACCAGGATGACATCGCGGTCGTACACATCGCCGATGAGGGTGAGGGCTTCGGCGCGGGCATCGTTGGCCACCCGCCGCTTCTCAATGAAGGCAAGTGGCAGGTGCAGGGCCTGCGCGTAGTTGCGGGCTTTCTTGGCGAAACCCAAATCCACGGTGACCACCACCGGGTTGTACATCTGCGGCAGCAGGGTCTTGAAGTAATCGGTGAGCAGGTAGAAGGCGGTCAGCACGTCGCCGGGGATGGAGAAAAAGCCCTGGATTTGCCCGGCGTGCAGGTCCATGGTGATGTAGCGATCGGCACCGGCCACCTCGATCATATCGGCGACCAGGCGGGCAGTGATGGGCACGCGGGGCTGATCCTTCTTGTCGGAACGGGCGTAACACAGGTAGGGCACGACCGCGGTGATGCGCGCCGCCGAATCCAGGCGCAGGGTCTGGATCATGATAAGCAGTTCCATCAGGTTGCGGTGAACCGGGGCCGACGTGGTCTGGATGACGTAGCAGTCTTGCCCACGCACGCTGGAATGCAGGCGGACGAAGAGATTATCATTGGGAAAGGTGATCACATCGCGCCCGCACAGTGGCAGGCCCAGGTACTGGGCAATGGCCTGGGCGAGTTCGGGGCATGCCGTTCCGGCGAACAAACGGATGCCGCCGTACATCATGCGTTCATGACGGGTGTGGTTGGGCATGAGACTACCGACCTCCTCTCCTACTCCTCGGGTTCGTGCCATTCACTGCGCAGCACGCTCATGATCAGTTCATCCACGTAACGCCCGTTTTGGTAGCGGGCCTGGCGCAGGCGCCCTTCGTGGACAAAGCCGGCGTGCTCGTAGGCGCGAATGGCACGGGGATTGGTCTCGTAAACGCGCAAGTACACGCGGTTCAGGTTCAAGGTGTGAAAGGCAAAGCGCAGCAGCAGGATGACGGCTTTACGTCCGTAGCCGCGGTTCCAGAACGCCTTTTCGCCGATGGAGATGCCCAGTTCGGCCTGGCGGTTGACCCAATCAACGTTGTGCAGGCCGCAGGTGCCGATCAGCGTCCAGACGCCCCCCACTTCCACCTCGATACCCAGCACCTGCTCGGCGGGTGGACGCTGAAGCATCTGCTCGTACCAGCGCTCCTCCTGGGCCAGCGAGAGGGGGTACACCAGGCTCAGGCCCTGGCGTACATCGGGGTCGTTTAGCCAGGTGACAAAGCGAGGCAAGTCCTCGCGTTCGATGGCCCGTAAACGAATTCCGTTGCCGATAATCACGCATTCCCTCCGAGTCGGATTCTAACGAGTGCACAGGCCCGCGCTCATGGATGCAGGCGGTTAGGCCCGCGGAAGAGGAAGACCGCTTCGCGGATGTTGGGCAGGTTGAGCATGACCATCATCAGGCGCGAGAGGCCCAGCCCAAACCCGCCGTGGGGCGGACAGCCATAGCGGAAGAAATCCAGGTAGAACTGGATGGGTTCGAGGGAAAGGCCTTTTTCGATGGCCTGCTCGCGCAAGATGGGGTAGCGGTGTTCGCGCTGGGCGCCGGTGACGATCTCGGTGCCTTTGGCGATCAGGTCGAAGGAGCGGGTGAGGTCGGGGCGGTCGGGGTGGCGCATGTGATAGAAGGGACGCACCGTCCAGGGCCAATCGGTGAGGAAGAAGAAATCGTGGTTGTACTCCCGCCGCACAAACTGGGCCAGGGTACGCTCGCCACCGGGGTCAATATCACCCTTCTTTTCCGGGGGCAGGGTGTAGCCCTCGCGCTTGAGGATTTCAACGGCCTCTGCCATGGGGATGCGCGGGAAGGGCACGCTGGGCACTTCGAGTTGCACGCCGAAGTGGGCTTCGATGGCGGCGGCGTGCTTTTCGGCGACGCGCTGATAGACGTAATGGAGCATGTTCTCCAAAAAGCGCATCACATCTTCATGTGACTCGATGTAAGACATCTCCATGTCCAGGCCGGTGAATTCGGTCATGTGGCGCGAGGTGAACGAGGGGTCGGCGCGGAAAACCGGCCCGATCTCAAAGACGCGCTCAAAGCCGGCGGCCATGGCCATCTGCTTGTAGAACTGGGGCGACTGGGCGAGGTAGGCCTTGGTATCAAAGTACTGCACTTCAAAGAGTTCGGCGCCGCTCTCGCTGGCAGAGCCCATCAGTTTGGGTGAGTGAATTTCCACAAACCCGTGTTGCAGCCAGTACTCGCGGAATGCCATCTCTAACGTGGTCTGGATCTCGAAGAAGGCCGTAACCGGGGCGCGGCGCATATCCAGGAAGCGCCAGTCCAGGCGGTAATCCAGGGAGGGCAGCACTTCGGCTGTAGGGTCGAGCGGCAAGGGGGCTTCGGCCAGGCTTTCGACGGTGAGGGTTTCCAACTGCACTTCCAGGCCGCCCAGTTTGACAATGGGGTTTTCCACGACCGTACCGGTGATGGTCAGCACGGATTCATTGGTCAGGCGGGAGATTTGCTCGGCCAGTTCGGGGTTGGCTTTCTTGTAGAAAGCCACCTGTACCATGCCGCTGCGGTCGCGCAGGATGAGGAATTGCATCGTCTTCTGGTCGCGCAGGGTGTGCAAAAAGCCCTGGATTTTGACCTTTTGACCGATGGCCTGGGGAAGGTGGGCGATAAGTGTTCGTTCCATGCAGATCACTCCTCAGAAAAGGTGGCGTTTCATGGAATAAGGCGCGGGGTCTCCGCGCTCGGGAAGGGCGACAGGTTGAGCAGGGCTTCCAGGGCCTGGTGCGGGGAGAGTTCGCGACGCAGCAGGCGTTGGACAACTTCCTGGTAGTGGCCCTGGGGCAGGCTGGCCTGCCAGCGCGCCAGCAGGGCAGCCTGGAGCATGTGGTCCAGGATGTCTTTGAGGCGGGCTTGTTCGCGGGCGTGCCACCGGCTGGTGGCCCGCAGGTAAGCCGCGTGGGCGTGCAGTGCCTGCACCACCTCGGCAATGCCTTTGCCCTCGGTGGCGACCGTGCGCAGAATGGGGGGCACCCAGGTTTCGCCGGGCGGGGGCTCAGCCACTGCCCAGGCTTCCGGGCGATGGTGCCCGTGGGGGTAGCCCAATTCGAGCATGCTGCGCAGGGCACGCTCGGTCAGATCGGCGCCGGGACGGTCGGCTTTGTTGATCACCAGGAGATCGGCGATTTCAAGCAATCCGGCCTTGATGGCCTGGATGTCATCGCCGCCGCCGGGAGATTCCACCACGATGGTCGTATGGGCCAGGCGCGCGATTTCCACCTCGGCTTGGCCGGCACCAACGGTTTCGATCAAAATGACCTCGAAACCGGCCGCATCCAGCGCCTGTACCACAGCGGCAGTGGTGGGGGCCAGCCCGCCCAGCGCGCCCCGCGAGGCCATTGAACGGATGAAAACACCGGGGTCGCCGCTGAGATCGCGCATGCGCACGCGATCTCCCAGCAGGGCGCCGCCACTAAAGGGGCTGGTGGGGTCCACGGCAACGATGGCCACGGTTCGGGGGGGCTCGCCGTCTTGAGGCCGGCGCAGGGCGCGGGCGATTTGATTGACCAGCGAGGATTTGCCGACGCCGGGGGCGCCGGTGACCCCGATCAGGTGGGCCTGGCCGGTGCGCGGGTAAAGCGCATCCAGCGCCGCCCAGCCTTCGGGGGCATCATTTTCAATAAGGGACAACAGGCGGGCCAATGCCAGCCGCTTGCCCGCCAACACCTCATCCACCAACGGCATAGGACGTTCCCTTGACCTCAAGCCACGCTGCCCTGGGCTTCGAGCACGGCGCGGCGGATGTCCTCGACAATGGTCTGGGTGGGGGTGCCGGGGCCGTAAACCGCTTTGACCCCCATGGCGAGCAGGGCGGGCACGTCTTCTTCGGGGATGATGCCGCCGACGAAGACCAGCACGTGCTCCTGACCGTTGGCCCGCAGCAATTCCAGGACGCGCGGCACCAGGGTCATGTGCGCGCCGGAAAGGATGGAAAGACCGACGACATCTACATCTTCCTGGAGGGCTGCCTCGGCGATCATCTCCGGGGTCTGGCGCAGGCCAGTGTAGATCACCTCCATGCCGGCATCGCGCAGAGCACGCGCCACAATTTTGGCCCCGCGGTCGTGACCGTCCAGGCCGGGCTTGGCGATCAGGACGCGAATCTTGCGTTGATCCATACGTTGCTCCATTTAACCGAGTTCAAAATAATTATACCCCGTTGGGCCGGGGATGGGGAAAACGGCCGCTAAACTTGCGCCCCGCGTGGACTTGTGATCCCTGCGGGGGTGCTGTAGAATAACGACAATGCACGGATGGCTTAGGGTATCTGAAAACACCTTCATCTACTATTTATATTCTGTGGCTGGAAACCCCTGGGATGTGAATAAGAGAAGCGGTCCACAGGGGTAGTTCTGGATCTGGTGTTGTGGGTGGGGTGGGGCTGGCTCACCGCGTGCGCACCTTCGTCTGCCCTGACCGTGCCGGTGGATGTTCCCGCTTACCCCACGCCGGAGACCATTTCTACGCCCTCCTCCTTTCCCCTTCCCACAAGGTCCATCACGCCATCCCCGATTGTTTCCATCACCCCTTCTCCACTTCCCACGCAAATGCCGAGTATGACGCCTTCCCCTTTGCCCCTGCTGGTGCATCAGGGGCCGGGAGAGGTCATTCTTCCTATTCTGCTTTATCATCATGTGCTTGAGTCTTCACTGGTCAACCCTTATACGCTCGCCCCGGCCCAGTTTGAAGCCCAGATGAGGCTCCTGTGGGAACGGGGCTACCGCACAATCTCGGTGGCGCAGTTCTTGACTGCCCTCGAAAGCGGGACTGACCTGCCCATCTGTCCGGTTCTAATTACATTTGATGATGGGGATGAAGATGTTTATACTCAAGCCCTGCCCATTTTGCAGCGGTATGGCTTTACCGCCACGGTTTACCTGGTGGTAGATTACCTGGATAAGCCGGGCTTTTTGCGCCTGGATCAGGTTCAGAGCCTGCTGGAAGCCGGTTGGGAAGTAGGAAGCCACAGCCTCAGCCATCCTGATTTAACCCATGTGGATGTGGGGAGAGTATGGGAGGAGGTGGCAGGTTCGCGGGCCCGCCTGGAAGCGCTGTTGGGGGTGCCGATAACGACTTTTGCGTATCCCTATGGAAGCGCCTACCCGCAAATCCTGAAAAAAGTGCGAGCGGCGGGTTACCAGGCAGGGATGGGGCTGGGCCTATCGTACCGGCATTCTCCTGGTTCACGTTTCTATCTCAGCCGTCGGCCTATTGAAGCCCGCACCACTCTGGCGGAGTTTGCAAATCTACTGCCGTGGCACACCTGCGGGGAAAAGACCAGAACAACGATCTCCGGTTCAACGCCGTCCCTGCCCCTCCATTAGAGGAATCGGATACCCCCTGATTGGCAATTCCTCGATGGTTAGAGAGCGGTGTTTTTAAGGCCCGGGGGTGGCAAAAAAGGGGGTAAAATCAGGGCGATGCCGGATAAGTGGGTGCACGTCGGCTTACTGGGGATATGGGCATTGGGCTGGGCGCTGGGGGGCTACGCACTGGTGCGACGCGCGTTTCGACTGCAGCCAGCCGAAGACCTGGTCGTGGGCGTGACTGGGGGGTTGCTCCTGCAGGGGGTGCTGGCGCCTGCTGCCGTTCTCGGGCTGGTGGGTCGGGCTGGCGGTGCTGGCGATGACCCTGGGCGGCCTAGCCATGCTCAGCGGAGGGGTTTTTCTGGCAGTGCAGATGACGGCCGTGGGGCAGCCCGTGGCTTCTTACGACCTGACCAGCCTGGATGTGCGCATGTTCAATGCGCACTGGAATCGGTTGGAGGTGGGGGCGCTGATCTTTGATCCGCGGCCTTCGCGGGCACCCACGTTGTTTGGGCGCTTTACCCGCGCGGGAGATACCTGGTATCACTTCAAACCCGAGTGGCTGAATCTGGTGGAAGCGCCAGAACCTCATGCCCTGCGCGCTGCCGGATTCACCTATGCGTATCTGGATGCGCACACCTGGCAACAACTTTCACCGGCGATCCGGGCTGCCTGGCAGGATGCATGCGTGCGTGAGGTGGATAGGGTGGAGAACCGCAAGGGTGATTTCCGCTGGCTGGTGGACCTGCGTGCCTGCCAGTGAGCTGCGCCCTCAGCGTTGGTAGATGACCACATCCCCACGCTGGAAAACGCGGCGCATCAGGCGCTCGAACTTGGTCTCTTCCAGCGGGCGGTACCACTGCCGTTCGAGGTCGCTGATGATCACGTAGGTGATCCGGTAGTGCTCGAGCAGCAGGCGGGCTTCGATCTCATCTCGCGTCTGGTAGAGGGCGCGAATGTCCTCCTGACGCCCGCTGACCTGCCCAAAGTACTCGCCGCGCCACTGGGCTTCGTGGTTGGCCCATCCCATCAGCGTGGGGATGCCGGTCGCCATGGCAAAGCGCGAGGAACGCCCTTCAATCCAGTAGGCGCCGCGCGAACCCTCCAGGAGCACTGCGCCGGGCGAGGCATTTTGCTGCAGCCACTGGATGGCCGCCCAGTCATTGGGGTAGGCGGCGGCGAAGTAAGCCATGCCGTCAAGGGTGGGCAAACCGGCGAAGTTGCCCGTCTTGGCCGGCAGACTGCCCGGCAGGTAGTAAGCCCCCAGGCAGATGCCCAATGCACTCACCCCCAACCCCAAGGTGCGCGCCACCCGCCCGGCTTTTTGCGCCAGGTACCACAGCCCGAACGCGCCCCCCAGGCTCCACAGCACCCAGGTCTGGAAGTAGAACTTGAAGAGAGTGTTCATGCGCGTGCCGAAGTTATCGCGCAGGTAGATGAATTCCGGGGCCAGCCAAAGCAACGCGCCGGTGAAGAAGAAGGCCAGCATCATCCACAGCGCCGGGCGCTCTTCGGCGGGCGGCCAGGCAGTGGTCGCATTCCCCCGGCGCAACCAGCCCACCGCCAGTCCGCCGGCCCAGGCCAGGCCGAGGGCCGCGACCAGCGAGGTCAGCCCATCCACCAGACGGCGTTGCAGCCATAATCCCAGCGCTTGCGAAACGCTCAGGGGGCCGAGTGCCTGGAAAATCAGGCCGCGCAGGTTGGCGTTGAGGCTCAGCACCAGGGTGAGCAGCAGCGCCAGGAGAGCCAGCCCCACGAGCATTCCGCCCCCGAGGAGCCAGGCGGCCCGGCGGTCGAAAGCGGCGCGCCCGCGAACGCGCAACCAGAGCAAGAGGCCCATGACCGGCAGGAGGAGGGGGCCGAACATGACCACGGCTTGCTGGAAGCGAGTGGGGTAAATCAGGTTGGGCAAGATGCCACCTGCTTGGGATTGGAAGGTGACCAGGAAATAGGGCCAGTAGAGGGCCAGGCTGAGGATACCCAGCACCGCCCAGACGCCCACCCGGCGCGGAAAGGCGGCGCGCAGGGCCTCCCAGCCGGCGCGCAGGCCGTACCCGCCCAGATCTGCCAGCGCCACCAGAAAAAGGTAGATGGGGAAGTCCCAGGTGTTGAGGAAAGCCAGCCCGCCCAGGATGAGCGCCGAGAGCAGGGCGAACGGCCAGTCTTTGCGCCAGACCGGCGATGTAGCGGCCTGGGCGCGCAACAGCCAGGCCAGGGCCAGCCCCGCCCCCAGCACGCCGAAGGGGAGTGCCAGGACGTGCGGGTGCAAGTCGCCCAGCAGGAAGGAGAAAGCCGGGAACTCGTCAATGGCCTCGGTCTCCCGGCCCAGCAGATCGCGGTCATGCAGGGTGCGGGCGGCGAAGAACCAGTTGCCCAGCTCCCAACGCCACCCGGGGGTTGTAGCAGGTGGTAGGGGATCCGGTTTGAGATCGAGCCAGGCCCACAGATTGACGCGCCCAAAGCGCACTCCGGGCATCTGGCTGCCCCCCTGCGCCAGATCCCCGAAATCGTAGTACAGCGCCGGTATCTGCGCCTCGGCCAGCAGGCGGTTCTGGCGCGCCAGGTCGAGGATGCCGTAGAAGTTGCCGATCAGCAGTAGCAGTAGGGGGGCCAGCAACGCCGGGGCCAGGGCGCTGAGCAGGCGGGGTGGGGTGGCGGTGTGTGCCCGCTGCACCCACAGGATCAGGTTGAGCACCACCCCCAGCGACGCCTGGACGCTGAGGGCGAAGAGTGCCGCCAGCGCCAGATTGAAGGCAACGGCGGAGGGCACGGCGGTGAGGCGGGTAAGCAGGGCAACCAGGTAGTAACCGAAGTAGTAGTAACTGATAGCATGGTCGGAGAGCCAGGCATCCTGCGGCGGCAGGCTGGGGCTGCGCAGGATGGCATTGAGGAACATGTACTCCATGGGCTTTTCTGTGCCCAGGATCTGCGGGTTGTAGGCGCGCACCCATGTCCAGATAAGGAAAGCCGCCAGGAAGATCCCCTCAACGGCAAAAACGTAGGCACGCTCACGCCGCAGCCAGGCACGTAGGTCGGCCCAACCCTGGGGGCCAAGCCAGAGCGCGCCCAGCCCGGCAACGGCGAAAGCCCCCAGCAGGATGCCGCCGCTCTCGTTGCCGGCCAGGCCCAGCGAGCCCAACAGCCAAGCGGCGTACCCCAGGGTGAGCCAGCCCAACAGCCGCGCCAGGGCATAACCGCGCTCGGGCAGGCGAGCGAAAAGACGAAACGCCAGCGGCAGGCCCAGGGCCTGTAGCAGCGCCAGCGCCAGCACCCACTTGAAGAAAGCCAGCCAATCGCTCAGGGGCATGGGGAAACCTCAACACAACGGAATGGCCATGGGGAGGCAGGGTCCCCGGTTATTATAAACTGGAAGCGGTCATTCGGCGGTTCCTCGCCCGGCGCGGGTCTACCGGTGAAGAGGGAGAGAACCACCATGGAGCAGTGCTCTGGACCTGCCCCTTTGCGCCGCAGGGGCAGGAGATGAGGGGAGGTCGGCGGGAAGAGAAGCCCCCTGCCGGGAGAGAGTTCCTGCTATAATCCTGGCGATGTTACCCGTTTTTCCCTGGTCCGCTTTTGAACGCGCGGTGGCGCGGCGGGCGCCCGGCCTGCAGGCCGGGCATTTGGGCGCGTGCCGTCTCTTTGCCGGGTTTTACGAGGGCTTTCCCGACCTGGTAGTGGACCTGTACGCGCGCACGCTGGTGCTTTTCAACTACGCGGAGCCACCCGAGGCGCTGGCGGGGCTGATTCCGCAGGTGCAGGCATGGCTGGTGGCGCAGTTTCCATGGGTGCGGGCAGTGGTGCTCAAAGAGCGCTTTGCCGCCGATTTTGAGCGCCGCCGCGGGACCCGGATCTGGGGAGACGCTCCGGATGACCGCATCTGCGAAGACGGGGTCTGGTACGCGCTGGATGTGCGTCTGAATCAGGATGCCAGTTTCTATCTGGATACCCGTCACCTGCGCGCCTGGCTGAAGGCGACAATGCGGAATAAAACAGTGCTCAACACCTTTGCCTACACCGGGAGCCTGGGCGCGGCGGCGCTGGCGGGTGGGGCACGGCGCGTGGTGCAGACCGACCGCAGCGCACGCTTCCTGGCGCTGGCGCGTCAGACCTACCGTCTCAACGGCTGGCAGGTGCCCCCCACCGACCTGGTGGTGGCCGATTTTTACCGCCAGACGGCTGTTTGGCGGCGGCAGGGTCTGCGCTTTGACTGTGTTATTCTCGATCCACCTTTCTTTGCCGAAGATCACAGCGGGCGGGTGGACCTGCAAAATGCCTATCACCGGTTGATTAACAAAGTGCGGCCGCTGGTGGCCCATGGGGGCTATCTGGTGGCGGTCAACAACGCCCTTTTCCTCAGCGGGCAGGCTTACCTGGATCTGCTCCGTTCCTTGGCGGATGAAACGTATCTGCGCCTGGAGAGGCTCATCCCCGTGCCGGAGGATGTCACCGGGTATGCGGAGACATGGGTGAGCGCACCGCCGGCGGACCCAACGCCGTTCAATCACCCCACCAAAATCGCGGTCCTGCGGGTGCAGCGGGGCGGGTGAGTTACCTTGCATCCGTCACGACGTAGAGCGTCCATCCATAGGTGAAGGGGCGGCGATCCAGAAACGGCTCGGCCTGAGCGCAGTAATTGAGGTGGGGCAGGGCAAAGCACAACCCACGCGGCCAATTAACGTTGAAGAGGCGCAGGCTTTGCGTGAAGGTGGCTATGGGATGGGCCGTCGGTGCCTGAGCGGCCAGGAATTGCGCCAGCGAGGCGTTCCAATGCGCCTGGGTGGGCTCATACACCCCCAGGCGCACACTCAGACGAGGCTGATTCTGAATGCTCGGGCTAAGGACGTAATAGGGGGTGGCATACGCCGTATCCGGTTGGAAGGGCTGCAGGTGAAGATCGGCGCGGGCGTACTGCGTGCGCAAGCGCAGGCCGATTTGCTCATAGTACTCGTTGGGATCCTGGAGATTGATCAGCAGAGTGGCTTGGGGAGGAAGGTGCGCGGCGACGTAGCGCAATGCTTCGTCGTTGGCCCGATCTACGGCAACCTGGAGGCGGGCGTTGGTAAGGTGAGTCGGCAGGGTGGAAAGGAAGAGCAGCAGGCTCAAACCCAGCCCCAGCGCCATCAGCGGGCGCTGTTCGCGGGTGCGCAGGGCCCGTCCGGCTTCAACCAGGCCAACGGCCCCCAGAACGGCGGCGCCGACGCCGAACGGCAGCATATAGTACTCAACCATGTACACCCAGGGCAGGAAGATGACCATCCAGCCGGCCATCCACACCAGCGCTTCCAAGGCCAGGCTTGCCCCGGGTAAGGGCTTGCGTCTGAGCCAGAGGTAGAGCAGGAGCGCTGCCAGGGGGAGCAGGTAGAGAAAATCGCGCAACAGCCACCCCGCCCAGCGCGTGAGTGAGGCCAGGATGGCCGACGCGGTCAGGGCATAGGCGTTGGTGTAGGTGCCGGCAGTCAGCGCCGTGGGAATAACCAGGCGGCGCAGGGCGTAGAAGAGCCCCCCGGCGAGCCAACCGGTCACCGCAAGCCCCAGGGCCGGCGCGG
Organism: Thermanaerothrix daxensis; assembly: GCF_001306145.1. Classification (GTDB taxonomy): domain Bacteria; phylum Chloroflexota; class Anaerolineae; order Anaerolineales; family Anaerolineaceae; genus Thermanaerothrix; species Thermanaerothrix daxensis. Next base: position 17,820 of record NZ_LGKO01000006.1, on the reverse strand, counting down.
GCGACCCGGTTTCAGGATGACGGCGCGCGTGCCAGAAGCCCAACAGCACCCAGCCCAGTCCGATGGGGCCGATTACCAATGTGGTTTCCTTGACCCCGGCGGCCAGGAGAAAGAGGAGCATGGCACCCGCCCAGCGCCAGAGCCGCTGGCGAAGCAAGGGGTCCGCTCTCGCTTCAAGCAGGTTCAGCCCGCCCAGGATCAGCACCACCTGTAAAAGTTCGCTCTTGGAGAGGGTGTACACATTCTCGATGACGGGCCCGGAAAGCACGAAGAGGCCCGCCGCCAGCCACCCCAGAACGGGTTGGCCGGAGCGCCGACCCGCCCACCGTGCTAGAAGTACCCCCGCCAGGTTCAGGAGAACCAGGTTTACCCACGAACCACCCCAGGGGATGCGCATCTGCCAGTCGGTACAGCAGCGCGTAATATGTCCAGTAGACGGGACGAAAGCGCCCGGCATCCAGATCGAAATCTACCCGCCACTGGCCCTGGGTGATCTGGTGAGCGACGGTCAGGGTACGCCCGTCATCCAGCAAGCCGAAGGAGGGGGAGAGCAGGCGCGGCAGGAGGATGAGCAGGCTGAGCCCAAGCAGCACGAGCATGGGCCAGTCGGTTCGTGGGAAGCGGAGGAACTTCAGGTTGGGAGTCATGGAAGATCCTCTCCGGGAAGTGAATTGCGGGCGCTTACATTATACAGGCACACGCGTGGGCCGCCGATTGTCCGTGCCCCTTCTCTTTATGGATGTTCGAAAGGGTGCCGTGCCGGGTGCGAGCGCGCTGGTGATTGCCAACCCCGGGAGCGTGGCGAGCGGGTATTGCCTGCGTGTGGAGGCGGGGTGGGCATGTTATACTTTGGGGAGAAGGATAGGTGTTTATGTCACTCCTCATCGCGAAGGATCTGGCCAAGGCGTTTGGAGCGCAAGATGTGTTCAGCGGGGTCACGCTGAGTATCCCGCGCGATGGGCGCATTGGACTGGTGGGAGCCAACGGGGTAGGCAAGACGACCCTGCTGCGCATCCTGGCCGGGCTGGAGGAGCCCAATCAGGGGGAGGTGGAGCGTGCTCGAGGGCTGCGCCTGGGGTACCTGCCGCAGGAAGTGCCCCTGCCCGACCCCCATTTGAGCGTTTGGGCGTTCTGCCGTCAGGCCTTTGCGTCTCTGCTGGCAATGGAGGAGGAATTGGGGCGCCTGGCCGCCCAGATGGACGACCCGATCCAGGGGGAGGCGGCACTGGCGGCCTACAGTCGCTTGCAGGAGACCTTTGAGCAGCAGGGGGGTTACACCTACGAACAGCGCCTGCGCCAGACCCTGAGCGGGTTGGGATTTTCCGAGCGTGAGTGGCAGCGTCCGCTGGGGCAACTTTCGGGCGGGCAGCGCACGCGGGCGTATCTGGCACGCCTGCTGCTCGAATCCCCCGATTTGTTGCTGCTGGATGAGCCCACCAATCACTTGGACATTCAGGCGCTGGAATGGTTGGAGAAGACCCTGCGCGAGTGGTCGGGCGCGGTGGTGGTCTCTCACGACCGCTACTTCCTGGATCATGTGGTGACAGCGATTTGGGAACTGACGCCGGAGGGATTGGAGATTTACCGCGGTAATTACTCGGCGTACTGGCAGCAGCGTCAGGAGCGCTACCAGCGCCGGCTGGAGGAGTATCAGGCGCAGTTAGAGCGCATTGAGAAGGAAGAGGCGTACATCCGGCGCAACCTGGCCGGGCAGAACGCGCGCCAGGCCATTGGGCGACGTAAGCGCCTGGAACGCTTGTTGGAGCAGGTGCGCCGTCCCCCGCCCCCACAGCCGCGGCGCATCCACCTCAACTTTGGCGAGGTGACACGTTCGGGTGATTTGGTGCTGCGCACCCAGGGCCTGGCGGTGGGCTACCGTGAGGAAGGGCGCCCACTGTTCCACGTCCCGGATTTGCTGCTCAAACGCGGCGAGTGTGCCGCCATTTTGGGCCCCAATGGCGCGGGCAAAACCACCTTCTTGAAGACCCTGCTGGGTGAGGTCCCGCCCTACGCCGGGGAGGTGATCCTCGGCGCCAGCCTGAAGATTGGCTACTTTGCCCAGGCTCATGAGGGCCTGGAGGTGGAAAAAACCCCGCTGGAGATCATCCTGGAGGCGCGCCCGACCTGGTTGCCGGCACAGGCACGGAATTACCTGGCACGCTTTCTCTTCAGTGAGGACGAGGTCTTCAAGCCGGTGGCGGCCTTTTCTGGCGGCGAACGGGGACGGCTGGCGCTGGCCTGCTTGGCGCTGCAGGGTGCCAATTTTCTGCTGTTGGATGAACCCACCAACCACCTGGATGTCTTTGCTCAGGAGGTGCTCCAGGCGGTGCTGGCCGAGTACAGCGGCACGATCCTGCTTGTTTCGCATGACCGCTACCTGATTGACGCGCTGGCAACCCAGATTTGGGAGGTCGTGCCAGAAGAAGCGACTCTACGCGTGTTTGAAGGCACTTACAGCGCCTACCGCGAAGCCCAGGAGGCGGCCCGTGCTCCGGCCAGGGCAACGCCCCCTTCGGCTCGCCCGCGCCGTCCCGCGCGGGAGCCCAAACCCCCCCACCGCACGCAGCAAGCCCTGGCGGCGCTGGAGGCCCAGATTGCGGCCCTGGAGGCCGAACTGGCGCGGGTGACGCAAGGGTTGGAGCATCCCCCCAAGGATCCGGCAAAAGTGGCCGAACTGGGGCGCGAGTACGAGCGTTTACAGCGCCTGCTCGAGGAGCACTGGCAACGCTGGGCCGAGTTGGCCGAGGCCGGGTAGGTACGAGCAGCGTTATTGGGGCGATTTTCCGGGCGCCGGCGCCTTTGGAATTGACTACAATGGAGGGGGAACAGATTTCACTCTGGGAGTGGGAGAACGACCATGACCGTTTTGGCTCCACCTGATGAGCCCGTGTTTGCCCTGCCGGAAGCCAACCGGGTACCGGTAAGCGATCATCTGGCCCGAATGGCGCCGTTTGAACCGAATCGCATGTTCTACATCCGCCAGTCCCTGGAGGTTTTCAAGCGCCGCTACCCCGGCGCGCCCACCTTTGATGCTTCGCAGGGGGATGGCGGGGCCAGTCTGCCGGGCACTCCCCGCCATCTGCTGGAACGGGCAGCGCAGATGCAGATTGCCCACGGCACGGCCTACGACCTGCCGAATGGGACGCTGGAGTTTCGGCGCGCGGTGATCGAAAAATACTGGCGGCTGGATCCCGACCTGGGGTACACGACCGAAAATGTGATGGCAACCGCCGGCGGGCGGGATGCGCTGCTCAAAGCGTACATGGCGGCGCTCTACCTGGGCTACGGGCGGCAAGGGGATGTGGTGATCACCTCCCGGGTGCCCTGGGTGTGTTATACCTGGGGCCATACGGCCTGGGGGCGAATGTGGTGTGGGCGCCGGGGCGAGCCGAGCAGGGCTGGGCCTATACTCCGGAAAGCATAGAGGCCAGCGTGGCATATGCCGCCCGACACGGGCGTAAAGTGGCCGCGCTCATCCTCACCTCACCGGATAATCCCACCGGCTTGACCTACTCGCCGGAACAGCAGGCCCACCTGGCGCGCACAGCCCTGGCGGCGGGGGTGGCTTACGTCATCTTCGACTGGATGTACCACTACATTACCGACGAATCCCCCATGGACCTCAATGCCTTTCTGCGCCTCTTTACCCCGGAGGAGCGGCAGCGGTTGATCTTCATGGATGGGATCACCAAATCGCTGGGGGGCTCCAACATCCGCAATGCGCACCTGATTGCCAGCCAGGAGGTCATTCGCTTTCTGACCGTGTGGGCGACGCACAGCACCGTGCCCACTTACTACGCCATGGCGGTGGCAGTGGCGGCCTATGAGATGGGCTTTGCGGAAGCGAGCCGCCCGCTGGTGGAGCCGGTGAATGCCTCGCGCCGCCTGCTCAAGGAGTTTCTGGATGAGCAGGGGCTGCATTACATCCTGGGCAAGGGGTACTACGCCTTCATCCACGTGCGGCCCTGGCTGGAGCGTCGGGGCTGGGCCAGCGCTGAAGCGCTGGGGGGCTTTCTGGCCGAAACGTTTGGGCTGGCGGTGGTGCCGGGGGATTACTTCTCGCCCTATGGGCGGGAGTGGATCCGTTTTTCGTATGCCCTGCCCCCAGAGACTACCCTGGGTGCCTTGCAGCGCCTGATGGAGGGGCTGAGTGCGCTGGAACGGTGAGCAGGCCGGGGGAAGGCTACCGGCGGTGCACCATGTGCTTGAGAATGATGGGTTCTAGCAGGTCAAGGTTGGCCAGTTTGATGAAGTAGTCGCAGTGTTCCCACAGCCGTTCAAAATCGGCGCGGCGGGCCAGCCTTATACACAAAATTGGGAAATGGGGGGTTAGAACGCCCGCGGTGGGGGCTCTGCCTTTATAATTCACATCAGGTGGCGCGATGAATCCCTTTTCCCTGTGGCTGGCGTTAGGGGTGACCCTGGGGTTGTGGCAAGTGGCGCATACCGGCCCACCGCGCGAACGCTTTGTGCACCTGGGCCTGGGAGTGGTGGTGCTGCTGGCGGCGCTGGCCGGGGCCCGGCTGGGCTATGTGCTGCTCCACCTGGGGCCGTTTCGCGCTCAGCCCGGCCTGGTCCCCCAGGTCTGGCAGGGAGGGTTGACGTGGGTGGGGGCGCTGCCGGGGGCACTGTTGGGCCTGGGAGGGCTGGCCTGGGGGTTGCGTCGGCCTTTCCTGGGGCTGGCCGAGCGCCTGCTGCCGTTGTTGCCGGCGGTGGGAGCGGCGGCCTGGCTGGGATGCTGGGGAGCGGGGTGTGCTTACGGTGCCCCGGCCTCGCCAGCGACCTGGTGGGCACTGCCTGTGGTGGATGAACTGGGGCAGTCGAACTGGCGCTGGCCGTTACAGCCTCTGGCGGCGCTCACCCTCCTGGGGGGCTTTGGACTGCTGGAAGCCTTCCTGCGCGAGGCGCCCCCGGCGCGGCGCGTGGGCTGGGGCGGCCTGTGGTTTGCCGCGCACACGGCGCTTTTCTCGCTGGGGCGCGCGGATGTACCGCCGGCCTGGCACGGGCAGCGCCTGGACCTGCCCTTGTGCCTGATTCTGGGAGCGTCGTGCACCGGCTTGCTGGTGAGTACGTATCTTTCTCGCGGGAGGAAAGCAGTACGATGAAACTGACCCTGGCCTTGGCTCAGATCAACACCCGCCTGGGCGTGCCCCAAGCAAACCTGGAAAAGCACCTGGCTCTGATCCGCGATGCCCATCAGCAGGGCGCGGACCTGATCCTCTTCCCGGAACTCTCGCTGACCGGCTACGTCCTGCAAGACCTGGTGCCCCGGGTTGCGCACCGTCCGGTGGCGGATGACCCGCTCTTTGCCCCCTTGTTGGAGGCCAGCCACCACCTCGACATCATGGTTGGTTTTGTGGAAGAGGATCGGCGCAGCCGTTTTTACATTGCGGCGGCGTACCTCTCGCAAGGTGAGGTGCGGCACGTCCATCGTAAAGTCTATCTGCCGACCTACGGGCTATTTGATGAAGGGCGCTACTTTGCCTGGGGAGATGCGATCCAGGCGTTTGACACGCGCTTTGGACGGGTGGGGATGCTCATCTGCGAGGATTTCTGGCATGCTTCCCCGCCCTACTTGCTCTGGCTGGATGGGGCCGATCTTTTCCTGTTCGCCTCGGCCTCCCCGGGGCGCGGCCTCAGCCAGGACGAGCGCCTGGAATCGGCACGCTGGGTGGATCACATCAACCGGGCTTACGCCAGCCTGTTCACCGCCTTTGTGGCGCACACCAACCGCGTGGGGTATGAGGACGGGCTGAACTTCTGGGGCGGCTCGGCGGTGTACGATCCAAACGGCAAGGTGCTGGCGCAGGCCCCCTATCACGAAGAGGCGCTGTTGCTGACCGAAATTGACCTCAATCAACTGCACCGCACGCGCTACCGCCTGCCCCTGCTGCGGGATGAGCGCACGGCGCTGGTACAGCGCGAGTTGAACCGCATTCTGGGGCAGCGCCAGAGCAACAGCGGGCGCTAGGGGAGGACGCGATGACGACGATTGATTTGACCATCAACACCGACCTGGTGCGCAAGATCCTGACCGGCTTCATCCGCACGGAAATCACCCGCATGGGCTTCGAGCGGGCGGTGGTGGGGCTTTCGGGGGGCATTGATTCGGCGCTTTCGTGCTACCTGACGGCCGAGGCGCTGGGGCCGCAGAACGTCTTGGCCGTGCGCATGCCCTACCGCACCTCCTCGCCCGATTCGCTGGAAGACGCGCAGAAGGTGATTGACGCGCTGGGGGTGCCCTCGATCACCATCCCGATTACCGAGATGGTGGAACCGCTGTTTGAGCGCTTCCCCGACATGAGTGCGGTCAGGCGCGGTAACATCATGGCACGCGCGCGCATGATCGTGCTTTACGACCAATCCGCGGCGTTTGGCGGACTAGTGGTGGGGACGGGCAACAAGACCGAAATCCTGCTCGGCTACACCACACTCTACGGCGACTCGGCATGTGCCATCAACCCGCTGGGCGATCTGTACAAGACGCAGGTGCGCCAGCTGGCGCGGGCCATGGGGGTGCCCGAATCCATCCTCACCAAACCCCCTTCGGCGGATCTCTGGAAGGGACAGACCGACGAGGGCGAACTGGGCTTTACCTACGCCGAGGTGGATCGCCTGCTCTACCTGCTGGTGGATGAGCGCTTCAGCCCGGAAGAATGCATTGAGGCGGGGTTTACTCCGGAATTTGTCCACGTGGTGACGGAGCGCATCCGCCGCAACCAGTTCAAGCGGGTGCCCCCCATCATTGCCAAACTCTCCAACCGCACCGTGGGCTACGATTTCCTCTACTTGCGCGATTGGGGCACCTAACGCCCCACCAGGGGCAAAAAGAGCAACCGGTCGGTGATGTTGAGCGCGGCTGTGAGGCAGGCGACCGCCTGGGGGTCGTGGCCGGAGGTGGCGCACGCCTTGAAGGTGGCGCTGCCTTTCGGGGCGTTGGGGGGCACGTTCAGCGTGAGCAGGCAATTTTGACTGGCCCCCGCAGCGAGATCCAGCGAGGCGCAGTCGTTGGGGACGGCGAGGGTCAGGGGTGCCGCTACCTGAAAGGTCAGATCCAGGCGGTCGCGCAGGTTGCCGAGGTTGGTCACTTCCAACCAAAGGGTGGCGGGGCTGCCGCGGGGGAGGTACGGGGGCGGTGCTGGCAGGCGCACCTGGGGGTGGGCAAGAGGTAAGACGATGAGGGTGAGATCCAGGGTGTGGATTTGTGCGGGCGTTTCCTCGGCATGGGCTTCGAGATGCAGGGAAGCCACCTGGTCGGCGGGGGCGTTGGCAGGGACGCTGACAAAGAGCGCCAGCGTGCGCGCTTCCCCGGGCTCCAGCGATTGGGTGCTCAGCGGAGAGTGAGCCCAAGCCGGGGTGAGAGTGGGGGTCAGGTCAAGCCTGAGCGGTAGTGTGCCCGTGTTGCGCAGGGTCAGGGGAATGGGCAGGTTCACGCCGGGGAGGGTGGTCAGGGCGGTGGTGGGGGTTTCGAGGGTGAAGGCGGCGTAGCGGCGGCGACTGTGCAAGGTGGCCTGAGCGGTGATGCCGGCATCTTCACGGGCGGTGGCGGTAAGGGTGGCAGTGTCTTCCACGACGCTCCCCTCCTCGGGCAGGGAGACTTCAACCCGGATTGCGGTGCTTTCCCCCGCGGCCAGGGTGAGCGGGGTGGCCGTGCGCAGGGTGGTCGGCCAGGCGCCGGGGGTCAGGCTCAGGTCGAAGGTGGCCACGGCACTGCCGGTGTTGGTCAGGGTCAGGGTGTGGGTGAGGGTCCCGGCAGGGCTGCCAGTGTTCGTGCTGAGGGCGGGTAGCAGTGCCAGGGCGTAGCGGGGGCTGGCCTGGCAGGCGCTGACCCGGATGTCATCCAGCCAGGCGCCGGGGCTGGCATTTCGATCATCACTGCCCAGCCGCCAGCGTAGGCGCAGGTCTTGCCCGGCGTAGTCGGTGAGGTCGGCGCGCACCTGCGTCCACACGCGTTGCCCACACCAGGCGGTTTGCCCACCCAGGGGATTGGCGGAGGAGGTGGCGACAATGCCCGTCGGACCGCCTTCCAGGTAGGCCGTGGGAGGAAGGGATTGCCAGGTGGCGCCATTGTCGGTGGAGATTTCCAGCACCAACCCATCGAAGCAGGTCGCGCCGTTCCCTTCCAGATCGGTGTACAGCCAGAAACTCAGGGTTAGCGGGAGGGTATCGAGGCTGGCCGGGGGCAGGGCAATGACGGGGGCGTTCAGGCCGGCGGTGGCGGGGTTGGCGGGAGCGGCAGCGGAGAAGGCGTAGGGGGTGGAATGAGCCGGTTGGGTGCTGATGGACCAGCCTTGCAGGGCCCACTGCGGTTCACTGTTGGCCACGCTGGTGGCAAAGTGATCCACCGGGGTCGCGTCGGGCGGGCAGGTGCCCGGGAGCGGGCGAGTGGTGAAGTAGATTACCGGGGAGAGGCTCTCGCCACACGGGTTGTGGGTGCGCACGCGCGCGAAGAGCAACGTATGAGCCGGGAGGGGGGTGCTGGGGGTGTAGGTGGTTGTGCTCAAATCTGTGACGCTCAGCACAGGCGCGGAGAAGGCGCTGTCGTGAGCGACCTCCAGGGTGTAAGTCTGGGCGGTGGGGCTGGCCGGCCAGGTGAAGGTCGGTTGGAGCGGTACGCCGCTTGCGCCGGGGGCGGGTTGGATGATCTGGGTTGGGTCGGGTGGCGCCGCCGCAACTTGTAGGGAGAGCGGCAGGCTGTGCGAGAGGCCCTCGGCGCGGCCCTGGAGGGTGAGAAGATACGGCCCGGCGGGGGTGGCTGGGGAAGTGCTCAGGGTGAGGAGGCTCTCCCCGGGCGGGGTGCGCCAGGGGGGAACGAAGGCGTACTGTGCTCCGGCGGGCAGGTCGGCCAGTTCCAGGCTGACCGGGGCGCTGAAGCCGTTGAGTGCTCCCAGCGCGACCTGGGCGGTGGTCAGGCTGCCCCGGCAGAGGCCCAAGGCGTTGGGCTGTACGCTCAGGCTGAAATCCCCGGCCAGCGAAAAGAGGCGCAGGCGCAGGGACGGGTCGCCGAGGAGGGTGTAGGCCTCCCAGTAGCGGCGGGCGCTGTCGGGGTAATCGGCGGCCAGGGAAGCCAGGGCGGTGTGCAGGGCCTGGCCGAGGGTGGGGGTGGGGCTGGCGAAAAGGGCGGCATGAAAGGCGCGCGCCGTGTAATGATCCAGCGCCGTTTGGGTTTCCTGGGTGGCACCGATGAAGGTCAGCGCGCCGTGCTCCGGCTGGCGCACCCAGGTCTCGCCGAACGCCTCGCCCAGGGTGAAATCGGCACTGCGCCCGGCCAGCGAGAGCACCAGGGGGACGGGGTTGGCGGCGAGGGCCCGCACGTCGTTTTGGTCGAAAGCGGGGGCTTTCCAGGCGCTGAGCATGCTACCGCCGGGCAGGGCCGTGAAGGCCATCTCGCCCAGGTAAACGACCAGACTGCGCCCATTGTTCAGCGCGGTTCTGACCGCCTCGCGATCGGCGGCATAGGTGTAGGCGTAGAGGCGATCGCCGCCGAGTTGCCCGGCGGAGGGAAAATCGCCCTGGTAGCCGCGCGGGGCGGTGTAGGTGCCGATCACATCGTTGAGGATGGCTTCTGCCGCTGTGCGGGCATCCGGCGCATCGGTGGCGAGGAAGGCGGCCCGGCGCAGCCAGGCTTCATTCCCGGCCAGCCCGGCGTAGGCCTGCCAGGCGGCGATGATGCGGCTCAGTTCGTCGGCGGAGCGCACCGGCAGCCGTCCCAGGTGAAAGTTGGGGGTGATATCCTGGCTGCCGTCCATGGTGGCGTAGTAGAGATCGGTTTGCCGGTTGGGGTTGATCTGCGAGGGCCAGGGAGGCAGACGCTCGGCACTGCCCACCAGGAGGACATACGCCGGGGGTGTGGGGCTTTGGTAGGCGTTGCGCAAGCAGGCTTTGATCTCGGCAGGTGTGCTCCCGCAGGCTTCCAGGGTGAGCAGGGAGGTGGTGAAGCCCTGGGCCTGTTTGAGCGCCAGCAGGGGCTGTAGAGCGGGGGTGTATTCGACGGGAGCGAGGATCAGGTAGTGAGGCGGAGGGGGTTCGAAGGCCCCGCGCTGACCGGAGGCGGCACGGGGGGCAAAGAGAGTAGCGCTAAGGCAAAGCAAAAGCAGCAAAAGGGCAATGCCCCTCAGCCGCGGGGTGTGAACGGACACGGCGCACCTCACAGCGGAAGAATGGGGGGATGGGTTTCGCGGGGTGAGATGCCGCCCGGAGCGATTCTACCGGGTGGGGGGTGAGAACCGAAACCTAACCCGTTATTACCAGTTTATGCCTTGTGTGGAAAATAGCAAGCCCGGCGCGGGGGCGATTTATGGGGGGTTCCCGGCGCAGGCGGGGCGCGCCGGGGTTACACCCCTAGGAGCCCGGCCCGGTGCGCAGGTATTCTCAGTAAGGGACGTCTGGGCGAGGAGCCTCGCACAGGTTGGCGCCTTTTTATCCCTCGGTGCGGCGCAGGGTGGAGCGGCGCAGGATAAGCTGGCCTTTGAGGATCACCTGGCGGTAGGGGAGAGCGGGGTTTTCCAGGCGTTCCAGCAGCATCCGCATGGCCATGCGGCCAATCTCGTAAGTGGGCTGAGCGATCACGGTCAGCGGCGGCTCCACCAGGGGCGTCCAGGTGGTCTCGTCAAAACCGGCCAGGCCGATTGCCTCGGGGAGGGGCAGGCCGGCTTCGCGAATGGCTTTGAGGGCGCCGGCCAGCAGCAGGCTGTTGGTGGCCAGAATGGCATCCGGGCGGGGCTGAGATTGGAGCAGGGCGCGGGTGGCCTCGTAACCGGTCTGGATGTAGGGAGGGAGAAAGCGCATTTGCAGGGGGGCAAGCCCGTGTTCGCGCAGGGCCTTTTCAAAACCGCGCTGGCGCTCGCGGCCGGTGACGCTCATCTCGCCAAACAGGCCGGCCAGGCGCGTGTAGCCCTGTTCCAGGAGGTGCTGGGTCAGGCGGTACGCCGCCTCGACATTATCAATCAGCACCATGTCCACGTCGCCCTCTCTGACCGCGCGGTCAATGACAACAGTGGGGAGGGTGAGGTTGAGGGCGGTGAAATGCTCCGAGGCCTGGCGGGTGGGCGAGAAGATCAGGCCGGCGACATTGTGATCGCGCATGGACTGGAGGTAGAGAGTCTCCTTTTGGGGGTTTTCGTCGGTGTTGCCCAGAAAGAGGGTGAAGCCATGCTCATAAGCCAGGTCCTCAACTGCGCGGCTGACGTCGGTGAAGTAGGGATTGCGGATATCGGAGACCAGCAAACCGATGGTGTTGGTTTGCTGGGCGCGCAAGCCGCGTGCCACCAGGTTGGGGCGGTAGCCCAGGCGCTCCACGGCCTCCAGCACGCGCTGGCGCACCTCGGGGCTGACATAGGGCTTGTTGGCAAGCACGCGCGAGACGGTGGCGGTGGAAACACCTGCGGCCCGGGCAACATCTTTGATGCTGGTCATGGGCGGTCCGTCCTCCAAGGGAGATGAAGGCTGTGATCATTATAGCATGGATTTACAGAGGCAGGCGGGGAATTGTGAAATCGTTTACTAATTTGTGACCCGAATTTTGCCCCTTCTACGGGGTTTTGGAGCCGTTTTAAGGCAATTTTTGGGTGGGGTATTGACAAATTTGCGGAATTATCTATAATAATGTCTGTAAACGATTACAGAAGTTGCTCTGTTCGTCCCCCCTCAGGAGGTTAACATGTTGCAAATCACCCCCGCCCAGGTGGCGCTCGGGGCCCAGCCGGCAGATAAAGAAGCCGCTATCCGCGCGGTGGCCCAGTTGCTGGTTGCTTCCGGCCACATTCAGCCCGCTTATGCCGAGAGCATGCTCAAGCGCGAAGAAGTGGCCGATACTTATCTCGGCCAGGGCGTGGCCATCCCGCACGGCCTGCCCGAAGATCGGGATCTGATCCTCAAGACGGGGATTGCCGTCTTGCAGGTGCCCGCGGGTGTGGCCTGGCACCCGGATGCCACGGCGCATTTGATCATCGGGATTGCGGCGCGCTCGGACGAGCACTTGGGAGTCCTGCGGCGGCTGACCCGCCTGCTCCAGGATGGGACACAGGTGCAGCGCCTGATTCACAGCCAGGACGTGAGGGAGATTATCCTGGCACTGACGGGTGAGCCGCCTGCCGAACCGGCCGCTCCGCCTGCGCCGGACCTGAAAGAGGGGGTGGAGGTTGTTCTGCGCAACAAGCACGGGCTGCATGCCCGCCCGGCCACCGTTTTTGTGCGCCTGGCCAAGCAGTTTCAAGCCACCATTCGGGTGCGCCTGGGTGAACGGGTGGCGGATGGCAAAAGCCTGCTCTCGCTCTTGCAGTTGGGAGCCGATTGCGGCACCACCCTGCACCTCTCGGCAGAGGGGCCGGATGCTGCGGCGGCTTTGAACACCCTGCGAGAGGCCATCCAGGCCGGCCTGGAGGATGAGGTGCAGGGATGATGGATGTCGTGACCGTTACACTCAACCCGGCCATTGATCAGACCCTTTACGTGGATCACTTTCAGATCAATGCGGTCAACCGCATGCGCAGCATGCACCTCGATCCGGGCGGTAAGGGGGTCAATGTGGCTTCTTACCTGGCGGATTACGGCCTGCGCGTGGCCGTGACGGGGTTTTTGGGCAGTGATAATGCTGCCATTTTTGAGCAGTGGTTTGCCCGCAAGGGCATTCTCAACCGCTTTATTTACATCCCCGGGCGCACGCGCACCAATATCAAGATCGTGGATGAGCCGGCCCAGCAGACGACGGAGATCAACATGCCTGGCCTGCAGCCCACCCCGCAGGCGTTTCAGCAGTTGCGCGGCACCCTGGAAGATCTGGCGCTGGATTGCGACTGGTTCGTGCTCTCGGGCAATTTACCGCCCGGCCTGCCCCCCACCACATATGCGGAATTGATCCGCCAGTTGAAGGCGTGCGGCAAGCGGGTGATCCTGGATACCAGCCAGGAGGCGCTGCGCGAGGGGGTGTTGGCCGGGCCGCACATTCTCAAGCCCAACTTGGAGGAATTGCAGCAGTTGAACGGGGCGTCTTTGCCCACCCTGGAGGCGATTGAAAGCAAAGCGCGCGAACTGCTCGACCATGGCGTGGAGATGGTCATCGTCTCCATGGGCAAGCACGGCGCGCTCTTTGTGGATGCGGCGCATACCTACCTGGTCGAACCCCCGGCCATCCCGATCACCAGCACGGTGGGGGCAGGGGATGCCATGGTGGCCGGGGTGCTGGCGGCCTGCCTGCAGGGCCTGCCGCTGGAAGCGTGCGCTCGCCTGGCGACCGCCTTCGCTCTGGGGGCGCTTTCGACCGTGGGCGCTAACCTGCCGGAGCGCGCCGTCCTGGATTCTTTTGTGAACCGCGTGTCCGTGAGGGCCCTCGATTCGGACGCAGGTCTTACCTAATCCCATCAGATTTTTTAGAAAGGAGCAGGAGGATGGCAAGGATTGTAGCAGTCACGTCATGTCCAACCGGGATTGCGCACACCTTTATGGCTGCCGAAGCCATTGAGCAGGGGGCGCGCGAACTCGGTCACACGGTCAAGGTGGAGACTCAGGGCTCGGTCGGGGCAGAAAACCCGCTCAGCCCGGAGGACATTCGCCTGGCCGACGTAGTCATCATTGCGGCGGATACCAAGGTGGATCTGGCGCGCTTCGTTGGGAAACGCGTTTACCAGACCTCAACCAATGCCGCAATCAATGATGGCAAAACCCTGGTCCAGCGCGCCCTGCGCGAGGCTGTGGTGGTGGCAGCGCCGGATAAGACCGAAGCCTATGTGGCCGAGGTGGAAGCGGCCAAGGCCAAGCGCGCCGCCGAGCGCACCGGGGTGTACAAACATCTGATGACCGGGGTTTCGTACATGATCCCCTTTGTGGTAGCGGGAGGTTTGCTCATTGCAATTGCCTTTGCCGCCCGTGGTATTTACGCGTTCGATTCGGCCAAGGACTTGCAGGGCAATCCTATCACCCCCACCCCATGGACAACCTTTTGGGCCAATCTCTTTGCCGTCGGAGCCCAGGGGGGTTTTGGCCTGATGGTGCCGATCCTGGCAGGCTTCATCGCCTTTTCCATTGCCGACCGCCCGGGGCTGGCGCCGGGCATGATCGGGGGCGTGGTGGCCGGGTTGACCGGCTCGGGCTTTCTGGGCGGCATTGTAGCGGGTTTCATCGCGGGTTACTTCACCCTGTGGTTGAACCAGGCGCTCAAACTGCCGCGCAATCTACAGGGGCTTAAGCCGGTGCTCATCCTACCGTTGCTGGGTTCGTTGGTGGTCGGTATCTTGATGTTTTACGTCGTTGGCACGCCGGTCAAAGCAGCACTGGATGCGCTGACGGCCTGGCTCAACAGCCTGCAGAGCGGTAGTAAGGCTGTGCTGGGGCTGATTTTGGGAGCAATGATGGCTTTCGACATGGGCGGGCCGGTGAACAAAGCCGCCTATACCTTCTCAGTAGGTTTGATCTCTGCCCAGGTCTACCAGCCGATGGCGGCGGTGATGGCGGCCGGGATGACGCCTCCGTTGGGGTTGGCGCTGGCTACCTGGTTGTTCAAGAATCGCTTCACCTCCGATGAGCGCGAGGCGGGCAAAGCCGCGGCAGTACTGGGCATCTCGTTCATCACCGAGGGGGCCATTCCCTTTGCAGCGCGCGATCCTTTACGGGTCATCCCCTCGATCATGGTCGGTTCGGCGGTTGCAGCGGCGCTCTCGATGATCTTCGGGTGTGGGTTACGCGTACCGCATGGCGGCATCTTCGTACTGCCCATTCCCAATGCCGTGGAGAACCTGGGGCTTTATGTGGTGGCCATCCTGGTCGGGACGCTGGTCACCACGGCCATGCTGTACCTGGTGAAGAAACCGTTGAGCGAGTAAGACGCACGGGTTCTTTGGGTGGAGTGACCTCTCCAAGCGTGCCGGCAGTGCCACCGCGGGTGGCTGCCGGCATGCTGGCTTGGAGGGGGGCGCGCCGGGGCCTGCTCACGGCCCACGCCGGGCGGTGATGACAACCCAGTAGGAGCGGTAAGCCCATCCCTCGCCGGGCAGGTTGGCATAGCCGATGCCGTAATCGGTTTGCTCGGCGTAGAAGTTGTTTAGCCCCAGGAGATGAACCCTGTGTTCCTCGGAGGCCATCCAATTCTGCCAGATGGTGACCGAAACGCTTTGCCAATCGGAGAGCGTGGACGAGGCATAACAGGCAATGGACTCGATGTTGTTGGCACCCGCTTCCTGCCCGTACCAGGTCGGCAGGGGGTAGCCGGCCTGCCGAACCAGGTAGTTGGGGCCGTAGCCATCGGGGTTGATGTGACTGCAGTAATTGCGCAGGCCCATATCCTGGGCGCGTTCACGGGCAACGCGCTGCAAGATGGGATCGCAGTTGAAGGCCTGTCGCCCCTGGTTGGGGTCACTGCGCATTTTATCCAGAACGGCCTGCTCTTGCGGGGTGAGCGGCTGGCAGGCAGTGCTCTCACTGCGCATGACCAGGGGCAGGTAAAGGGTGTGGGTTGACGTCTGGCCGTGGGCCGGCGCCGGTCGGCCCAGCCATCCCAGCCCCAGCCCGATCAGCAGATACCCGGTGAGCAGGAGGTGCTTTTTCCCGCGCAGAAGGCGATGCACTGGGCTGTGAATCCACATACCTGGGCCGGATTATAAACGAAAACCGCCGCGGAGGGCTGAAAGGGGGGCTTAACAATTTTGATGGGTGGGCTTGAAAATGGGGTGCGGAGAGCCTCGCCGGGGCGGGAGCCTCTCCCGGCGGCGCCCCTGCTTTTCATTCTTCCCAGGTCAACGGCCAGGTGATGAGCGCGCCCGTGGCGGTCAGGGCCAGCAGGCGCTCGCCGTTGGGGGTCCAGCCGACCCACAGCACGTCGGCGCCCACTTCCAGGCGAGCCAGGCGCTCGCCGCTGCCCAGTGCGATCACGTCCACGGCGCGGCCCGGGTTGGGGCGATCGGCGCTGGGGCGGGCCAGCGCGGCGCGAGCGGGCAGGTACGCCTCGCCGCCCAGGGCGGCTGCCCGGCCTACCACGGCCAGGCCGCTGACCACATCCCACAGGGTCAGGCGGAGGTCACCCTGCGCCGGGTAGGTCAGCAGGTGCCGGGCATCCAGCCAGCCCACCAGGGCGTGTTCTTCCAGAAGCCGGGGCGGCGTGGCGGCGGCAAGGTCCAGCACCCGGACGCGCATGGCGCTGGCCTCAAAGACGGGCAGGTACTCCAGGGCGACCCGGCGCCCATCCGGGCTGAAGGCGATCAGGATGGGGTCGGTGTAGCCCGTGCGCACGGAGTGGCTTTCGCCCACCGCCTGCCAGGTCTCCCCGGCGCTCCGGCGCCAGACGCGCAGGATCCCCAGGGCCTCTTGCCCCTCCAGGCCGCTGGCGGCGGCCAGGGCGCGCCCATCGGGGCTCCACACCACGCGAGTGATGACCTGATCGGCGGGGAAGCCCGTCAGGACGGCTTCTTCGCGGCCTTCGGGCAGGCGCACCACGCGCAGGCGTGCTCCATCCCCGTAGGCCAGGCGCTGACCATCCGGGGAGAAGGCAGCCCCCAGAGGCCCGCGCGCGGCCCCGGGCAGGCTCAGGAGCGCCCGCCCCTCTTCGAGGGCGTAGAGCAGGCTGGTGCCGCTGGGCGGGTGGGCCAGCAGGGCCTGAGTGCCCGGGGGGTTGAGCACGGGGTGGCTGAGGGGCGCCTCAAAGCGCAGGACGGGGGCTTCTTCCCCGGCAGAAAGGGTCCAGATGGCGGCTCCGCCGTAGATCAGGTCGGCCGCCGCCCGCCGCCCATCTGCCGCGATCACCAGCGGGGCCTGCGGCCACGTCACCGGCCAGCGGTAGAGCACCTCCTCGGCGGCATTGCGCCGGGCATACGGCCAGCGCGTGAAGCGCCCATCGGCGTAAAACAGCCAGAGGACGCCGTCATCGGCGGGGTCGAAGGCCAGCGCCAGCGGCTCATGGGGCCCCACCGGCAGGCTGGCCAGCAGACGGCGGGTGCTCACCTCCCACACGCGGGTGGCGGGGGGTTCCGGGGAAGGGGCACCGGCGCCGAGCCCCAGCGATCCCAGCGCCGCCAGGCGGGTGCCGCGGGCGTTGTAAACCAGGCGCTGGGCGGGCAGGGGGAAGGGAGGGGCCGAAAAGCCGGCCACCGCGCCCTCGAAATGCCCCAAAACGGCCCCACTGCGCCCATCCAGCAGGGTCACGCCGTGGGCATCGCCCACGGCCAGCGCCCGCCCGCCGGGCGACCAGGCGAGGGCGTAGGGGGGCAGGCAGGTGGAATCGGTCTGCAGGGTCAGGCGGGGCTCCCCCGTGGTCAGGTCGAGGAAGCGCGGGCAGGGTGGCGCAAGGGCGGCCAGGAGCACGGCCCGCCCATCGGGCGCCCACAGCGGGTGAGGGAGGGTGGTGGCGGGCAGGCGTGAGTTGGGGAGGGTGGAAAGCCGGCCGCCGGGCACTTCCAGCAGGTGGAGCGGGTCGCCGCGCGCCGGGCCGATGCACTGCACCGCCAGCGTATCGCCGCGGGGCGACCAGGCCAGCCCGCAGGCGTAGGCCGCGGGCGCGGTAACGGCGTAGTGGCGCACCTCACCGCTCGCCAGGGTGAGCACGGCCACCTGACCATCGGCCAGCACGGCGGCCGCCTGCTCCCCCGTGGGGGAAACGGCCAGCCCCAGCAAAGGGGCGGGCAGGGCGCGGTAGCCGCGCTCGCGCAGTTCCAGCCCGCGGTCGGTGGGGTGGATCTCCAGCCAGGCCAGGCCGTGCGCCCAGCCCAGCACCAGGCCGCGCCCGCCGGGGAGGAAGGCGGCGGCCAGCAAGCCGCCCCGACCTGCGGGGGCGGCCGGGCCCGGCAGCAGGCCGGGGGAGGGCGGGAAGGCGGGGGCGGTGACCGTGGCGGTGGGGGC
>NZ_LGKO01000004.1 GCF_001306145.1 Thermanaerothrix daxensis | reverse complement strand
GAGAGGGAGCAGAAGGGGAGGACGTGGAAAGGGTGGGCGTGGATGACCGCCTGGACGTTCGGGAAGGTTTGGTAGATGAGGAGATGGGCTTTGCCCTCCCGGGAAAAGCGGGGGTGATGGAGCCAGTCGTCCAACGTCAGGGGGCCGCTGAGGATGTCCTGAGGGGTCAGTTGCCAGTGGTATCGGCTGCCGCTGTATTTGGGGGTGATGTAGAGGGTGTCGCCTTCTCTGGCACTGATGTTGCCTCCGGACATGTCGGTCAAGCGTCGTTCAGACATTCGGCGCCCGATTTGAGCAATCTGTTCGGGAAGAGATGCCATATGCTGATCTCCATAATAAAATAAAGTTTGTGGTGCTTTGCTTCAATTATGTCACACCCCACAGATTAATTGCCGAGAATAATTCTCACGACACTTTCTGCTCTGTTGAATTGGTCTGATTTCCCTATGCTTTGCCGTGTTTAGTTCCTTTTGGTGGTTCGTGGCGAGTTGCGATCTCTATATGGTGTACTTCCACCAGAGATTGTATAATTAGGCATATGAGCGGAGAGACGCTGACTCATCTGGACGAACAGGGTCGGGCACGAATGGTGGATGTTTCTGCCAAGCCCGATACGGTGAGGGTTGCCGTTGCAAAAGGTGAGGTCAGGCTCAAGCCTGAAACGCTGGCTTTGATTCGGCAAGGTCTGATGAAAAAAGGCGATGTGCTGGCAGTGGCCCAAGTGGCCGGGATTATGGCGGCTAAACGCACCTCGGAATTGATTCCTTTGTGCCACCCATTGCCATTGCATCAGGTAGATGTGCAATTGACACTTGAAGACGGGCTTCCGGGTGTTCTCATCACAGCAACAGCCCGTACTACTGCTAAAACTGGCGTGGAGATGGAAGCATTGACCGCAGTGGTGGTTAGTGCTTTGACTGTGTATGATATGGTGAAAGCGGTTGAGAAAACAGCCCAAATCACCAATATCCGGTTGGTAGAAAAGCACGGTGGGCAAAGCGGCGATGTCGTCAACGAATAATCCACAAAACCAGGCGGAGCCCTTGATCAGCCTGCGGGTGCTTCTCTTTGCCCATTTGCGCGAGGCGGTTGGGCATCATCAACTGGTGCTTTATCTTCCTGAGGGTTCGCGAGTGCGAGATCTGAAGCAAGCCCTCCTGGATCGCCATCCGGAACTGGGCTCAAGGCTAAGTAATGTTATCGTGGCGGTCAACCAGGTCTTTTCTGGGGATGAAGATATCCTTGAGGAGGGAGCGGAGGTGGCTCTCTTTCCTCCGGTCAGTGGTGGATCGCTGCCGCCCACATTTGTCGCTGTTACGGACGCGGCTCTTGATCTGGATGCATTGGTATCTCAAATTGTTCAGCCCAGTACAGGTGCTGTGTGTGTGTTTACCGGCATTGTGCGTG
Source organism: Thermanaerothrix daxensis (assembly GCF_001306145.1). Classification (GTDB taxonomy): domain Bacteria; phylum Chloroflexota; class Anaerolineae; order Anaerolineales; family Anaerolineaceae; genus Thermanaerothrix; species Thermanaerothrix daxensis. Next base: position 339,543 of record NZ_LGKO01000004.1, on the reverse strand, counting down.
GGGAAACGCGACGCGGTGATCATCATCAGACAGTTGCATTAGAATATGAGGCCTATATTCCCATGGCCGAGGCTAAAATGCGCCAGATTGCGGATGAGATCCGTCAGCGTTGGCCGGACGTAGAAGGGATTGCTATGGTGCAACGCATTGGGCGGCTTAACCCTGGCGACCCAACCGTGGTCATTGCCTGTGCGGCTGCTCATCGGGACATGGGGGTCTTCGAGGCGGCTCGCTACGGCATTGATCGCTTGAAGGAGATTGTGCCGATCTGGAAAAAGGAGATTGGTCCCCAGGGCGAGACTTGGGTTGAAGGACACTATCATCCAGAGCGGGGGGAGTAAACCCATGGGGCGGGTTGTGTGCACCCAATGCGGTCAGCCATATCCTGAACAAGGGGTGCCTTATCGGTGTGTTCACTGCGGTGGCATTTATGATTTTGACTCTCCTCCGTTCTTTGATCGGAATGCCTTACGCCATGATCTCCCTGGTTTGTGGCGATTCTGGGGGGCATTGGCTTTGCCCGCAGAAGCAAGGGCATTCTGGTTGGGAGAGGGAAACACCCCATTGGTTCCGCAACCCTTTCTGGGGCGAGAAGTCTATCTGAAACTAGAATCGCTCAATCCGAGCGGTTCTTACAAGGATAGAGGAAGTGCTGTCTTGGTAAGTTGGTTGTGTGCGCGTGGTGTAATGGAAGCCGTTGAGGACTCTTCAGGAAATGCGGGGGCCTCATTTGCGGCTTATGCCGCACGCGCGGGTTTACGTGCTGTGGTTTATGTACCAGAGAGCGCCTCGGGTCCTAAACGCTTGCAGATAGAACGCTATGGGGCTACCCTGATACGCGTGCCTGGGCCGCGCTCAGCCGCGGCGCAAGCCGTGTTAGAGGCTGTTCAACAAGGTGCTGTATATGCCAGTCACGCCTATTTACCGTTTGGACTGACCGGCATCGCTACAATTGCCTACGAAGTATGGGAGCAATTGGGGCAGCGTTCACCGGGCACAGTGATTGCTCCAGTGGGACACGGAGGACTGCTGCTAGGAGTGGTGCGGGGATTCCAGGCCCTTCGGCAAGGGGGGTGGATCTCTAAGTTGCCCTACTTCGTGGGGGTTCAGGCGGTGGCATGTGCGCCGGTTGTCGCTGCTTTTGAGCAACGCCGAGGCGGAGAGATCCCCGAGGTCGAAGAGCGTCCAACTCTGGCTGAAGGGGTGCGAGTGCGTCAACCGGTGCGGATGGAGGCACTGCTGAAAGAAATCGCTTCGGACCAGGGCACCTTTCTGGCAATTGAAGAGCTTGAAATTGAGCGTGCCTTTCTCACATTATGCCGTAGCGGGATTTACGTGGAACCCACAAGTGCCCTGGTTTGGGCAGCGCTGGAACATCTGAATGAACAATTACCGGAGCCTGTGGTTTTGATCATGACTGGCTCGGGATTGAAATATGCATCTTAAAATTTTGTAGGAACCGGGGGAACGCAACTCACTTACCTTGATTGGGTAGGAGGCTTGCGCTTCTCGGGTTCCGAGGAGGTGAAACATGGGAAGCGAGATCCCCATGGAGAAAGTGGAATCCCCTCAGGAACTGGCCAAACGCCTCAACTTGAAATTCAAGGATTGGCTGCTGCTGAGTCGTGCGCTAACTCACCGTTCGTATCTTAACGAACATCCCGAGGCGCTCGAAGATAATGAGCGTCTGGAGTTTCTTGGGGATGCTGTGTTGGATTTTCTGGTTGCGGTGTGGCTTTACCACCGTTACCCCGAGATGCCCGAGGGTGACCTCACCCGCATGCGCTCGGCTCTGGTACATACTGAGCAACTGGCCGAGTTCGCGCGGCGGATCGAATTAGGGCGGGCCATGCGTTTGGGACGAGGTGAGGCCCAAGCCGGCGGAAGGGATCGTCCTTCCTTGCTGTGTGACACTTTTGAGGCGCTTATCGGGGCCTTGTATCTGGATCAGGGCCTAGAAGCGGTAGAGGCTTTTCTTTCTCCATTTCTGGAGGAGGCTGCAGAGGAGGTGCTTCTTCACCATCGCGTTGAGGATCCTAAGAGCCTGTTGCAAGAGTGGGCGCAATCTCAGGGATTTGCTGCGCCGCGCTATGTGACCCGTAATGTCTATGGCCCCGAACATGCCAAGGTCTTTGAAGTGGAAGTGCTGATTAACGGCAAGGTGTGCGGTTGGGGTAGCGGGTCAAGCAAACATGCAGCCACCAAGTCGGCAGCGCGCGACGCTATTCGACGATTGGGTATTGTCCCTGAGACCATGTTGTGAAGGAGTGAAAGCGCTCTCCATGGCTTCTCGGCTGAAATCTCTGGAATTGCAAGGGTATAAAACTTTTGCTTCTCGTATTTTGTTTGAGTTTCCCGGAAGGATTACGGCAATTGTAGGGCCAAATGGCTCAGGAAAATCGAACATAGCCGATGCCATCCGCTGGGTATTGGGCGAACAATCGTTCTCGCTATTGCGGGCGCGTAAAACCGAAGATATGATCTTTTCGGGTTCAGAGCATCGTCCGCGAGCCGGAATGGCAATGGCGAGCATTATCTTTGATAATGAGGATCAATGGCTGCCTCTGGAGTTTAGCGAGGTGAGCATTGCGCGGCGCGCCTACCGGGATGGGCAAAATGAGTACTTGCTTAATGGTCAGCGCGTTCGCTTGAAGGAAATTACCGAGTTGCTTTCACGCGCGGGGCTTTCAGAGCGCACCTATACGATTATCGGACAGGGGTTGATTGATGCTGCTCTCTCACTGCGTCCCGAGGAGCGGCGGCGGTTCTTTGAAGAAGCAGCAGGCGTTGGGCTTTATCGCATTCGGCGAGAGGAAGCCCTTACTCGTCTGGATGCTACACGCCGAAACCTGGAGCGCGTTCAGGATATCCTAATTGAACTCGAGCCCCGCGTAAAGAGCCTGGAACGGCAGGCACAACGAGCCCAAGAATATGAGCGCATTTCTGCCGATTTGAAATTGTTGTTGCGAGAATGGTATGGGTATCACTGGTTCCAAAGTCAGCAACGGGTGGTACAAAGCCGGGAAACCGTACGCAGAATCGAGCAGCGTTTGGCCGAACAGCGCGCGCGTACCGAGGAACAGGAAAATCGCCTCAAGGAAATTCGCGAAGCATGGGTTGAGGTAGGGTCTCGGATTGAGTCCTTAAAAGAGCGTGCACTTGCTCTGGAGCGTGAGAAAACCCAGTTGGAACGGAATGCTGCTGTGCTTGAAGAACGTCGGGCAGCTTTACTGGCTCAGCAGAAGAGCCTCGGTAGCGATCGGGAGCGCCTGGAAGCAGAACAGACTGAGATCCAGGTCCAAATTCTGGCTGTGGAGCGCGAACGTGAACAGGTGCAGGTCGAGTTAGAAACCGCGCGGCGAGAAATCCAAACGCTGAGCCAGCAACTTGAAAGTCGGGAAGCGGAAGAACGAGCGTTGATCACCCAGAGATCCTCACTTCAAACGACGCTGAGTGGGTTGGAAAAACGGCAATATGCTTATGAGGTTGAGCGTGAATCTTATAAGCGCCGGCTGTCTGATTTGCAGGATCAAATTAAGCGCGCCACAAACCAAAAGGAAGAGTCCCTTCGGCTCCTGGGGGAAGCAAAGGAGCGGTTGGCGCAGCAGCGTCAGGGAGTAGAGGCTTTGGAAGCCAGGACTCGCGAACTCTCTGCAGAGTTGAGCACCCTTTCACAGCGACTTGAGGCAGCACGTGAGACCTTGAGGGAAATCCAGAAGGAGCAAGATGCCGTTGAAGCGGCCATTCTGAAAGCCCGGGCAGAACTCTCTGTGATTGAGCAAGCCGAGGCAACCTTTGAGGGATTAAGTCAGGGTACCCAGGCACTGCTTCAAGCCATCCAGAACGGGCAACTTCCGGCTCGCGTCAAGCGTCTAAGTCAGGTGCTGAGCGTTGCACAGGACTATGAACAGGCTATTGCTGCGGCTTTGGGAGAACGAATTGAGGGTCTGGTGTTAGAAGACCCAGAGGCCGTGGACACGCTGTTGGCTTTTTTAGAGGGAAGTGAGAGAGGCCGCGCCATTCTGTTGGTTGGCCAAGGGGAGATTTTACAGCATGACCTCACTTCGCTGAATGATGAGGCGTGCCTTGGTCGGGCGATTGAGTTTGTGCAAGTAACCCCTGCCAATCAAGGACTGCTTCGGGCACTTTTGGGAAATGTTTGGGTGGTTCGTCATCGTCGTGATGCTCGCCGTCTTTGGCCTGCTCTTCCAGAAGGGGGACGGTTGGTGACCCTTCAGGGTGAGGTTTTTTCTTCGGATGGCGTGATCGCTGCAGGCCTGGATCGGCGCACGACGTTGATCACGCGGAGCCAGCGGCAGCGCGAGCTCCAGGCAACGTTACGGCGGCTGGAACAGAAATTGGCGGCTTTGGGGCAATCCAGAGTTGCCCACGAGGCTGACCTGGCGCAAGTAGAGAATGACCGTGTTGCAGTTGAGCGAGAACTTAAACGTCGGCGGGCAGAATTAGAGCAAAAGCGACGTGAATATGAGGCGCTGGTGGGACGAGTTCGTCGTCAGGAAGAGGATTTGCGCCGGGTAGAAGAAACTTTACGTCAGGCGGAATCTCAGAAGAGTGTGATTGAGCAGCAAGCGCAAGCCCTGGAACAGGCGGCGAAAGCCTCACAGAGCGAAGTCAAAGCATTGCAAGCTCAATTAGAGCAGATAAATGCGGCCATTCAGGCATTGGCGGTGGGTACGCTCAAAGACCAGATCAATCACTGGCGTTCTGTGGAACGGATGACCACTCAGCGCATGAATCATCTGTCTCAACGCTTAAGCGATTATCAGCAAGCTCTGCAACGCACGACATCTCGGCTGAATGAACTAGAAGCAAGGTCCGTTCAAATCCAAACTACCCTGATGTCCCTGGAACAGGAAGCGGCGGCACTTCAAGGACGTCTGCGTGAGTTTGAGCGGGATGAAGCAGAGTTGCGTGAGCAATATGCGCCTTTGGAAACCGAGCATCACCGCCTTCAGGCTGATCAAGAGCGGGTCATGGCAGAATGGCGGGCTCAGCAACAGCAGCTCACGCTTCTTGAGAAGCAGGCGCAGCAGGCTCAGCTTGAACATATGCGTGAGGAAGAAGCGCTGGCTTCTTTACAGCGGCGTATTGAGGAGGATTTAGGCCTGGTATCCTTCACCTACATTGAAACGGTTGCCGGCCAGGAGCCCTTACCTCTCAATGGGATGGTAGAAGCCTTGCCGGCACTTCAACAACTCCCTCCGGATATCGAAGACAGTATTGCTCGTTACCGAAGCCAGTTGAAACGCATCGGACATATTTCTCCCGACTTGCTTAAGGAGTACCAGGAACTTAGGGCACGCTACGATTATTTGCGTGACCAAATGGAAGACCTGAAAAAAGCCGAAAGCGATTTGCGTGAGGTCATAGCCGAACTGGATGGATTGATCCGAGAAGCCTTCTTGAAAACCTTTAAGGCTGTGGCACGTGAATTTCAGCAGAATTTTGTGCGCCTGTTTGGGGGGGGCGAAGCCCGTTTGTACCTGGAGGATGAAACCAAACCCGGCGAGTCGGGCATTGAGATCGAAGTGCGTTTACCCGGCAGGCGCGAGCAGGGTTTAGCCCTGTTATCCGGGGGAGAGCGTAGTTTGACCTCTGTGGCACTGGTGTTTTCCTTGCTGAAAGTTTCTCCTCCACCGTTTTGCATTCTGGATGAAGTGGATGCGATGCTGGATGAAGCCAACGTTGGCCGTTTCTGTGACATGCTCAAAGAACTGAGCCAGGAGACTCAATTTATTATCATCACCCATAACCGGAACACCGTACAAACAGCGGATGTGATTTACGGGGTAACCATGGGGAAAGATATGACCAGTCAGGTAATCTCCCTGCGTCTCGAAAACCTGGCTGAAGTGCTGGTCTGATCCGGATCCAAGAAAAAAGCCCTCGCTGAATTGCGAGGGCCTGAGGAGGCTCTAAACTTTCTAATTAAGAATACCCGGAGGAAGGGTGGGCTCGGCAGGTAACTTGCCCTGCCAGACATTATCGTAGCGCTCCACTTTGAGCTCGGTTTTCTTGGCATCAAGCCACTCCTGGTATTTCTGGTTCAGTAATTGTTGGCGGCGATCAGCAGACATAGGACGCACTTCTCGTCCCAGGAGCTGGATAATGTGCCACCCATACTCTGTCTGGACGGGTTGACTGATCTGGCCAATTTCGGTCAGGGCAAAGGCAGCCTCTTCAAAGGCCTGGCTCATTTCTCCTTTACCGAACCATCCCAAATCGCCTCCGCGGTCCTTGTTGCTAGTATCTTGCGAGACCTCGGCAGCAATCTTGGTCCAATCTTCACCCGCGGCAAGACGATCCAGCACCCTTTTTGCCTCTTCCTCAGTCTTGACCAGGATGTGGCGCGCCCATACCTGTTCTTCTTCGTAAGGAATTTCGGCATCCAACTTTTTCATGAGTTTATCTCGGAGCAGGAATGCCTTGAATAGCGCTCGCAGATCGGCTTCACTTAGTCCTGTGGCTGTGGTTAGCCCCTCTAGGTATTGGTTGTAACTGGTGCGAAAGCCCTCTTCGGTGAGGGGCGTGGGGGTGGGGAAAGGAGTCTCGGTGGGGGTTGGGGTCGCGTTAGGATCTGGGGTGGCGGTTGGTGTACTGGTCGGTACCGGCGTTGGGGTAGGACCTTCGGTGGGGGTGCTTGTCGCGGTGGGGGTGGCTGTGGGTGGGATGAGAGTTCGCTGCAAGGCGTTCAGCGTGGCGGTGGCGTAAGGCGTGCTGGTGGGGGCCGGAGTGGGAGTCCCCGCTGGATAATATCCAAAGGCTTCTTGAATGGCCTGGGTGATTTCCTCCTCGCTTACGGTGATCCCCAGGGAGGCTGCTTCGTGTTCGAGGATACGGGCTTCAATTAATGCATCCAGTGCCTTTGAGCCCAGGGTATTGGCATCATTGAGCGCAGAGGCACTCTGTTGAATCTGGGCGTCGAAGTAAGCCTGGGAGACAGGATCGAAGTTAAACAGTTGTTTGTATTGGGTCAGTGTGGTAATGCTTTGAATGAGTTGGTAACGTTCGAACTTTACACGTTTTTGCAACTCAGCCAAGGAGATCGGACTACCGGCAACCCGGGCAACGGGGCGTTGCTGTTGTAAAACGTATTGGTCCAGTAAGCCGTAAGCAATCACCAGCACCGCAAGGGCTATAACACTCAGGGTTCCCCACAAAACAAGGCGGCGATTGCGCAGTTCACGCTCAACCCGACTTTGCTGTTTACGCGAGATGACTTTGGTTTTTGGTTTCTTTGCCATGACTGAGCCTCAAAAGCGACATGCATAAAATAAAGGGCATGAGCAGTTGGCTGCATGCCCTTGGGGCGATACGCAATGCGTTTACAGCAAGCCCTCGCTCAGATCCTTGGCCACAAAAGGCAAGAGGGCCAGGTGACGAGCCCGTTTAATCTCGCGGGCCAGCAAGCGCTGGTGCTTGGCGCACGTGCCGGTTTGGCGTCGTGGGCGGATTTTGCCTTCCTCGGTGAGGAAGCGGCGTAGTAAGTCTACCTGCTTGTAATCAATGGTGGCATTCTTGTCAGCACAAAACTGGCAGATTTTAGGTCGCGCAGCAAAACGGCGCGGGGCCGCTACCTGTTCGTGTTCTACTAATTCAACGTCGGTCATGCTTCAAACTCCTAGAATGGGTATTCATCTTCCTCGATTTCTTCGTCAGTGCTATGGGTTTCCTGCAGCGATTCAGTGAAATGATTATTCGAGAGGGGTTCGCGGCGTTCGCCCAGGATCATCATTTCATTGGCCACAATTTCCACTGAGGTGTGTTTATTGCCCTCACTGTCTTCCCAGCGGCGTGTTTGCAAACGCCCTTCCACATAGACCTGCTGGCCTTTGCTCAGGTACTGCTTGCAAATTTCGGCCAGGTTTCCCCAGGTGACCACGTTGAACCATTCGGTTTCAGTGTGGCGTTCACCGTTGGAGGTGTTCCAGGTACGAGTTGTTGCAATGGTAAATGTGGTGACGGGTCGTCCTGAAGGCGTATAGCGCATTTCTGGGTCACGCCCCAGATGGCCAATTAACATGACTTTATTCAAGCCCCGGCTCATTTTCACACTCCGCTGAGGTTACCCTACAAACACGTCCTATGCACGGTTGACGATTAGAAAGCGCATAACGGGCTCAAAATAGCGTAGATTGCGCTCGAGTTCGGCGCTATAGGCGGGGGGCATTTGCATTTCAAACAGCACGTAATGGCCTTCGTGGCGTTTGCGAATTGGGTAGGCCAAACGGCGTTTGCCCCACAAATCTACTTTACTGATGGTGCCACCTGCTTCGGTTATCCACCCTTTGACCTTTTCGATGACGCCCTGAAGGGCGGCTTCGTCCAGCTCAGGCTGGACAATGAAAACCAGTTCGTACGCTCGCATGTAAGTGTTATTCCTCCTTAACTTTCCTTGGGTTTGCCCTTCGTCTTTAGACGGAGGGTGGAAAGCAGCCTTGAGGTCTGCTTTGGCGAGCCCAAGTTTACTATGAATCTCTTGATTCGGAAAGGGTGTTTAAAAACGCAAGGGCGTGCTAAAATGGTTGAAGTTCTGACTTGCCAATTCTGGAGGAGACTCATGGAAGTGGAAATTTTGTATCGGCCTTCCTATTCAGTGGCACGGGTGAGGCTTTCGCCGAATGAGGCTTTGCTGGCTGAAACTGGAGCCATGGTAGGAATGTCAGCCGGGGTTCAGTTGGAAACCAAAATGCGTGGAGGGTTTTTGAAATCCCTGAGCCGCTCTGTGCTGGGCGGGGAGTCGTTCTTTGTCAATACCTTCCGGGCGCCCTCTCAAGGGGGGGAAATTTTGCTTGCCCCCACGCTACCGGGTGATGTTTTTGAATTGCCGCTGAATAACGAGACCTATTTGGTGCAGTCTGGCTCATTTATGGCCTCGAGCGAAGGGATCCAGACAGATACCAAATGGTCGGGGGCGCGAACATTCTTTGGTGGAGAGGGCTTGATCATGCTCCGCTGCAGTGGGAGCGGTGTGCTCTTGCTATCCAGTTACGGGGCTATTCATGAACTTGACCTCAAAGCCGGCGAAACCTACACGGTAGACACCGGACATCTCGTTGCTTTCAAAGAGAATGTTGGGTTTCGGGTTCGGGCAGTGGGGGGATTGAAATCCACCTTGTTTGGTGGTGAAGGGCTGGTGGTGGATCTGACAGGCCCGGGAAAGGTTTTGTTGCAGACTCGAAGCGAGGGCGCTTTTCTGGATTGGTTGATCCCCAAGATCCCTAAACGTTCATCAGACTGAAAGCCGCCAGTTCAGTAAGGCAACCCGGCAATAGCATGGAGAACGGCGCGCGCCAGTAAGGCATCATCAAAAGCGCGATGACTGTTCGGAAGCGGGATGCCCAGGTAGCGTCCCGCTTCTTCGAGTTTAAAGTAGCGATAAGCACGGCGGCCGGGGTCCCACTCTCCTCGAAACTCGGCAAAAATTTGCATAATGTCCAAGGTGCTGAAAGTGTCTTGCCATCTCAAACCGTAACGCGTTAGAGACTGTTCCATCATGCGGCGATCAAAGTCGGCATTATAAGCGGCAATCAGGCGACCTCTAACCAAGGGACGCAGGCTGTTCCATACCACTGGCCAGGGTGGGGCTGTTTTCACCTCCTCGTCTCGTATGCCGTGTACAGCAATTACTTCCGGAGGAATCGGACGGGATGGGCGGACCAGAGATTGAAACAGAAGGCTTCCATCATACTCCACTATGGCAATTTCAACGATTTCGGCGTTTTTATCCAGCCCAGTGGTTTCTGTGTCCAGGTATAAAGGGCGTTTTTCGATTTGCTGTCTGGCAAAATCTCTAATCTGATTACGGAAGGACATCTCATTCATAGGCACTATGGAAGATTCCAATAGGCGATTTCGTCGAGAAATACAGTAAAGCCGGGTGTGTTGTGAGCGGCAATGACGGCCCCAGTATAGCCCTCAGCGAGGAATTGGGCATTGCTAATTTCGCTCAGGAAGGACCCATTGGCAAATAGACGAAACGTGTTATCTTCCATCCATACCCCGAGGCGATTGGTTTGTTCGGGCCCAGTGCGGAGAATCAGCCGGTCGTCTTTCTGAGTGAGGAGGTTGACGTATTTTTCGCCATCCCAATATCCAAATCCGTATTGCCCATCACAGGTGAGTGTAAACCAGTAACCCCGGATAAAATCCGGCGAGCGTACAATCAGTCCATAGGTGTCTTGTCCGGCACAGTCCCCTGTACGGAATAGCCCTTCTACGTAGCCGTTCTGAATCTTGCGCCCCCCCGTGCGCCAGCCGTGATATCCGGTAGCATATTTACTGGTCAGGATCATAGAGCCGCTTTGAACACGGATAAGCGTGTTCTCGTCCTCATAAATTTTGCCCTCAAGCCCAAACGAGCGCCCACTGTCAAGAGTATCCACGTAAATCGGATCTCCCAGGTGTGCACGAGGGTCTTCGGCTGTTGTGGGGGTCGAGGTCGGTAATATCTCTGGGGTTGGCGAAGGGGATGGCAAAGGGGTTTCATGAATGGGTGGTGTATAGGGTGGCGTGATAGTGGGTTGCAAGGCATATTGGGTCAAGGTTTGGGCCACCTGAGTACCGATTTCGTCCGGGGTGGCACGTACAGTGCTCACTGGGAGATTACATGCCAGGGCTGTGAGAAGTAATAAGCCCAATAACACAAAAATTGCTTTGGGCACAAGAGCCTCCTTGGGGTTCATCTTATTGGGAATTATAGTCTAAAATTGAGGCAGACCCCATTTGAGAGCCGAATCTCGGATAAATGCTAAAGCCTTGCGTAGTCATTGCATTTTATAAACCGTATGGTGTGTTAAGCGCCTTTACCGATATGGCGGGCCGACCCACCTTAAAGGATTATATTCAGGTACCGGATGTTTATCCGGTGGGGCGGTTGGATCTAGATAGTGAAGGACTGCTTCTTCTCTCCAATGATGGGGATCTCATTCATCGCTTGACCCACCCGCGTCATCATGTTGCTAAAACATATCTGGTGCAGGTTGAGGGAATCATTACGCCAGAGGCGGTAGCGGCTTTGCAGCGGGGGGTGATCATCAAAGGACGTCGTACGCGGCGCTGTCAGGTGGTGGTGATCCCGGAGCCGGCGTTGCCCCCGCGTGAGAAACCGGTCACACCCCATGGCCCTACCAGTTGGTTGCGCATTGTGCTTTTTGAGGGAATGAAGCGTCAGATTCGTCACATGACGGCGGCGGTGGGATTTCCAACTTTGCGTCTTGTGCGCATAGCCGTTGGTCCCATTAACCTGGAAGGTTTACTGCCAGGGCAGTGGCGCTTTCTTTCTCCACTAGAAGTTGCACGCCTTCAGGAGGCTTCTCGGCGATGATGCTGACAGCAGGATTGATATAATAGCCGCGTATGAAGACCTATGTGATTCGGGTCGAGCCTTATGACGATGTGCTCTCAGTGGGAGATAAAATAACCTGGACGCAGGCTCAGCGTATTATTCTGATCCTGCCGCTCAGACGCTCACCTCGATTTTCCCGTTTGGACTGGGTGCGTCTGCAGCGAGGTGCTCAAAGCGTGGGGGCTCAACTTGCGGTCGTCAGCCGAGAGTCTGAGACCATTGGGGTATGCGCGGGGGTAGGTATCCCCGTTTTTAAAACCGTGGAGGCAGCCCAAAAGGGACGGTGGCGGCGTTCTCCAGGAACGGTTTTGAGAAAATCCTCCTGGCTCTCTGCTCGACTATACACCCTTCGACGTCAACGGGAAGCAACACAGGCTTTACTTCTTGAAATGACCCCCAAAAGTCTTCCATTAATATTACGCATGGGGATCTTCTTATTTGGCTTAGGGGCTGTCTTGGTGTTAATGGCGCTGCTCTTGCCAAGCGCTATTCTTGAGGTGGAATTACCCAAACGTGAGCAACAGGTAGAGATGTTTGTTCGGCTCTCACCCCAGGCCCAGTTTGTACAGATGAGCGGTGTGGTGCCCTGCATGGAGAGGAAAGTAGAGGTTGAATCTCAAGTGGAGGAGGTCGCCAGCGGGATAGCCCAATGGCCTGCTACCTATGCTCAGGCCGTGGTCACGATCCAGAATCTGACCGAGGTTTCTCAACTTATTCCGAGAGAGAGCCTCTTTGTCGCGTTGGGAACAGAACCAATCCGCTTTGAGACCATTGAGGATATAGTACTTCCGGCCGGGATTGGCCAAACAGTTTCTGTCCCGGTGCGGGCTTTACAAGCGGGAAGGAAAGGAAACGTGCCAGCTGGCACTGCCTGGGAAGTTGAGGGGGCACTGAGCCCGGTTGTACGTGTATCCAATCCCGAGCCGGCGCATGGTGGAACTGACTCCATGGTGACGGTGGTGAGCGAGATGGATGTACAACGGGCCCGTGAGCGTGTGCTGATTATCCAGCAACGTGAGGCTACCAAGATAATGGAGGAAAACCTGGAAGCGGGTGAGGTCCTGGTGCCATCCACAGTTCACTTGCAGGAAATTTTAGAAGAGAGTGTTTTCCCCAATGTTGGAGAACCAGCGACTCTGTTCCTGGTGAAAACAAAAAGCCTTTACCACGGGTGTTCGATCAGGCAGAGCGATCTGGAAGAACTGATCCGGGCGACGCTTGGGGTTCAGACCCCGCCCGGATATCAGGCATTGAACGATGCAGTAAAAGTAGAGCGCTTTGAAGAGCATGCAAACGTGGAGGCAGGTTCCATGGGGTTGAGGGTGCGAGGAAGTCGGTGGTTGGTGCCCTCAATCCGAACCGATGAGATAGCCCGGCTGCTGGTGGGTAAATCTGTGGAGGAAGCGGCAGAGATTTTGGGCTCGGCAGTTGAGGGAGGAAAGGTGACCCGGGTTGCACTGACCCCTGCGTGGTGGGGGCGTTTCCCGTTTTTACCCTGGCGGATTCAGGTGGTCTTGAGATAGGGTTGTCTCATGCGAGTACTGTGTGTGGATCCGGGTGAAAAGCGTATTGGGTTGGCCGTCAGTGATCCGGGTGGGATCATTGCCCGACCCTTGATGATTCTTAACCACGTATCACGAGATAAGGACGCGCGCGAAATCGTGACTCTAGCCGAATCCATGGAAGTAGGCTTGATTGTGGTTGGTGTTCCCTATCAAACGGGGGTGGAGATAGGTCCCGCCGCGCGGCGCGCACTCCGACTAGCCGAGGCCATTCGGAGCATGACCCACATTCCTGTTACCACTTGGGATGAGAGTGGAAGCACCCAGCGGGTTCAGGCTTTAATGCGTGAGATGGGGGTTTCTCGGAGGAAGCAACGTGAGCCGTTAGATCATCGAGCGGCAGCCGTCATTCTCCAGGACTTTTTGGATACCCAGGCCGCTTTAAAAAAAGACCTTTTCAATGAGGGGGGCTTTGAGTAAGGAGATCAACTCTTATGAAATCACGTAGAAAACGATCTTTGCAGTTGGGCCTTTTCGTTTTTCTTTCCTTAGGGTGTCTTTTCGCGCTGATAGGGTTTATTGTTCTGGTGGATATCCCCCGTCAGGTAGCAGACCGATTTGGCCCCCCGGCGGCAGATCTTTCCTGGCTTGAGCGCCAGTATCTGACCTGGATGCTGTTTTTGAACGAATCTCGTTTATCCGCTCCCGCGAGTGCTCGCGAAACACCTGCCCTGGTTTTCACGGTGGAAGAGGGAGAACCTACCCTTTCGGTTATCCAACGGCTTGAACAGGCTGGGTTAATTCGTGATGCTGAGGCCTTTCGTGTGCTCCTGATCTATTTAGGGCTGGATAAGGGTATTCAAGCCGGGCAATATGAACTTTCACCCGCGATGGATGGGATCCAAATGGCTTACGCTCTTCAAAAAGGAGGACGCCTTGAGGTGACAGTTACCATCCTGCCGGGTTGGCGGGCTGAAGAAATTGCCCGTGTGTTGCGCCTTTCGGGGGTACTGGATAATGAAGCGCAGTTTTTAGAAATTGTGCGGAACCCGCCTGCCTTGCCTGGGCTAGAGACCCTGGAGTATCCACACGCGCTGGAAGGATTCTTGATGCCGGGCACCTATACCTTCCGACGAGACGCGCCCGTTCGGCAGATTATTGCGCAAATGGTAGAACGTTTTGTTCAGGCCCTGACGCCTGAAATCCGGGAAGGATTTGCCCAACAAGGTCTAACCTTGTACCAGGGGATTATCCTTGCCTCCATTGTTGAGCGAGAAGGGGTGGTCAAAGAAGAGTACCCTATAATCGCTTCGGTATTCATTAATCGTCTTAAAGCAGGCATGAAACTGGATAGCGATCCGACCGTGCAATATGCTCTGGGGTACGATATTCATATGCAGACGTGGTGGAAAAACCCGCTTTCTGCGGATGATTTGAAGGTAGATTCCCCCTATAATACTTATATCTATTCAGGTTTACCCCCAACGCCTATTTGTAACCCGGGATTGGAGGCTATACAGGCTGTAGCCCATCCCGCTCAGACACCCTATTACTACTTTCGGGCACGTTGTGATCGGTCAGGGCGCCACATTTTTGCGGAAACCTATGACGAACACCTATCCAATGCGTGTAAATGAGATGAAATTGAGTGGAGGCGAATCATGAAGACGGCCTTAGGAATTGATATCGGAGGAAGTGGGATCAAAGGTGCCGTAGTTGATCTGGAGAGTGGCAAATTGCTCACTGAACGATTGCGTTTGCCAACGCCAGCGCAGGCCAAACCTGAGGCCGTGGCGGAGGTGGTGGCAGATTTGGTTCGCGCTTTACGCTGGAGCGGGGTGATAGGTTGTGGATTTCCAGCGGTTGTCCATCATGGGATTGCCCTGACGGCTGCTAATGTGCATAAGAACTGGATCGGCACCGATGTCAATCGCTTGTTGAGCGAAGCCACTGGTTGCCCTACCTTCACCTTGAATGATGCCGATGCGGCTGGAATTGCTGAAATGCGTTTTGGGGTGGGGAAGGAGAATTCGCGGGGGGTGGTGATCATGCTTACCCTGGGCACTGGGATCGGTTCGGCCATCTTTACCGATGGTTATCTGGTACCAAATACGGAATTTGGGCATCTCAAAATACGCGGTAAGGATGCGGAATGGCGTGCCTCAGATGCGGCTCGCAAGCGCAAGAAGTTAACCTGGAAAAAGTACGCCAAGCGCTTACAAGAATACCTTAATGAGATGGAAAACCTATTCTGGCCCGATTTGTTCATCATTGGGGGCGGGCTTAGCAAGCAGGCGGATAAATTCCTGCCTTTGCTTTCTCTGCGTACCCGTATTGTGCCCGCCCAACTTCAAAACCTGGCCGGAATTATTGGGGCCGCCTTATATGCAGGTGGAATGATTTAGCCCCCACCTCCACTGCTTCCTACCAGCCCGCCCTCGGTCAAACGTCGTAAATCGCGGAAGACAGCGCGAATATCTTCCTCGCTTAAGGGGAGCCCGGTGTCTTTATGATGGAGTTCTCCTTTTTGTGCCTTTTCTAGAGCCACTTCCTGGATAGTCAGGTTGCGGCTCATGGCTTCTTTGACCAGCGCGGCGCCCGCCATGTAGCCGATCAGAGGATTGAGGGCAGTGACCAGGATGGGGTTGCGGGCCAGCCAACCCTCGGCTTTTTCACGATTGGCCTGGATTCCAACCACGCATTTACGGGTAAAAGCACGTACGGCTCCAATCATGACGTGCATCATTTCGAAGAGATCGTGAGCGATGATGGGCATCATGACATTGAGTTCAAGTTGCCCGGCTTGGGAGGCCAGCGCTACTGCTGTATCCAGGCCAATGATGTGGTACATGGCCATGTTAAGCATTTCGGCAAGGACTGGGTTGACCTTGCCGGGCATAATAGAAGAGCCCGGTTGCACTGGCGGTAAGCGTATTTCATCTAACCCGGTGGTCGGCCCAGAGGAAAGCAGGCGGATGTCGTTGGCAATGCGGGTCAGGGTTAAAGCAAGGGTGCGCATCGAGGCGGAAAAATCAGCCATGTCCGCCATGGACTGCATGGACTCAAAGAGGTCATCCGAGGTATAGAGGCGTAACCCGCTGATCTCAGAGAGGCGCGCCACCATACGAGGGTGGTACTCCGGATGAGCATTTAATCCGGTGCCCGTGGCAGTGCCCCCAATACCCAGGCGGCGTAATCCTTCAGCGGCGCGCTCAATGCGCTCGCGATCGCGCGCTACTGCCCGTGCGTAGGCGCCAAACTCCTGGCCCAGACGCACAGGCACAGCGTCTTGCAAGTGTGTGCGTCCTGATTTAACAATATTATCAAAAGCCACGGCCTTTTCATGCAAGGCATGCGTTAATTCATCAACGGTCTGCAGCAATTCATCCAATCGCCATAGGCATCCCAGGCGGATGGCTGTGGGAATCGTATCGTTGGTGGACTGGGACATATTAACGTGATCATTGGGGTGCACACGGTATTCTCCCAGATTCCCACCCAGGATCAGAGTGGCGCGGTTGGCAATTACCTCGTTGGTATTCATATTGTGGCTGGTACCAGCGCCTGCCTGAAAAGGATCCACCACAAACTGGTCATCCCATCGTCCTTCCATGACCTCGGTAGCAGCCTGAACGATGGCCTGGGCACGGGTGGGATCGAGCAGGCCAAGGGCGCTATTGACCTCTGCTGCTGCCCGTTTGATTAGCCCCATGGACCAGATAAAGGCTCGATAGGGTTTGCGGCCAGAGATGGGAAAGTTCTCCACGGCGCGTTGGGTCTGCGCTCCATATAATGCCTTGGCAGGTACGTGAACTTCTCCCAGGGAGTCGCGTTCGATGCGGTAAGTCTCTTCCATAGCAGACAAAAGTAACCTCCTTGGTGCAAATAGGTATGAAGAAAAGAGGAAGCCGTTTGACGACTTCCTCCAGGTGAATGCCAGATGGCTATCTACTTCTCCAGGGCGCTGTAGCCGGGGCCCTCTTTGAAGTACGCATAATTTTTGGCAATGTCAGGGGTGAGGTCCACCGTTTCGCCTGGTTTCAGGGTCCGGGTGGCTTCTAGATGGACAGGCTCGCCAAAGTGATTCACCCCATCATAAACCTCGGTGAAGCCTGGAGTGCCCACAGGCATGGAGAGTCGTTCGCCGCCCTTGGCTACGTAGGCGGAAGGCACTTCATCTTCGGGGAATATAGCGGCATAAGGACATTCGGGAACGCAGGCGCCGCAATCAATGCAGGTGTCGGGGTCAATGTAGTACCATGGCCACTGTTCAACCGGTTTACCGGGAACGATGCAATCCACAGGACAAACAGTAGTACAGCCTGCATCACGCAGACAGAGACTGGTGATAATGTGGCTCATGACTCCTCCTTTCTTGAGATTGAAGGTGAAACTTACGTGGTGGACTCGGATAATCTAAACTTTCCCAGAGTGTGTTGGCCTGGAGGATTATCCAACCTCAAAAACGATTTTAGCCCCCACCAAAAGCGGTGTCAAGCAGGAAAAAGTGATGATTTTGGGAGGTAATTAGGTCCACTTTGTGATATATTATCCACCGCTTTGACTTCAATTTTTCGAAAGGTGACCATGAAAGGCTTTAGCCGTTTTGCCTGGGGTGTCCTGGTGTACAATGTTCTCGTAATTCTATGGGGAGCCTATGTGCGGGCGACAGGGTCAGGAGCAGGTTGTGGTTCGCACTGGCCATTGTGCAACGGAGAAGTGCTTCCGCGTTCGCCTCAGGTTGAGACTCTGATCGAGTTTACCCATCGGGTGACGAGCGGTTTAGCGCTGCTTTTGGTGATCCTTTTGGTAATTCGAGCAATTAAATTCTACCCTCGTCGCCATCCGGTTCGCTTTGCAGCCTATGCTTCGCTGGCCTTCACCCTTACCGAGGCTCTTATTGGAGCGGGGTTGGTGCTCTTTGAGTTGGTTGCTGGAAATACTTCATTAGAACGCGGCTGGGCCATGTCGCTCCATTTGGTTAACACCTTGCTTCTCCTGGGAGCCCTGACGGCAACCGCGTGGTTATCGAGATGGTCAGAGAGGCAATCCTGGCATTGGGATCGTTCTCATCTGGCGTGGTTTCTGGGGGCCTGGTTGGGAATGGGGCTCTTAGGAGTTAGTGGAGCAATCACGGCTCTTGGAGATACCCTTTTCCCGGTATCTAGCCTTCGAGAAGGTTTGGCCCAGGACGTTTCACCCACCGCCCATCTGTTTTTACGATTGCGCATCTTTCATCCCGGCATTGCAATTCTGGTAGGGGCCTACATTATTGGATTGGTTTTAACACTTCGGAAGAAGAGCGGGGGGATCTTACCGCTTGGACGTGCTCTAATAGCGCTTATTGTGATCCAATGGGGAATAGGGGTTATAAACGTTGGGTTATTAGCCCCTGTAGGCATCCAAATTGTGCACTTGTTGGTTACTGATTTAATATGGATTACTCTGGTTCTATGTTCAATGCAGGTTTTGTTCCGCCCTTTGCCGTTGGAGCGTACGGCGAACCAGGTAATCCAGAATGGGATTGACCCCGGCACCCAAGAGACGTGAAACCACATAAATAACCTTGGTCTCAAAACCGGGCAGAATCAAATAGGCATTTCTCCGAACCCCAGCCAGGATCTCTTGTGCCACAAAATCGGGGGAAAGCACGCCCGCATTACCGGCCAGGGCTCGGGTGACCTCCGGCTTGAATTGATTTTCGTAGGCTAACTGTGGGGTATCCGTGTCGGGAGGAAAAACCAGGGAGACCTGAATACCGCGGGGTTTCAGTTCCATACGCAGAGCGTCGCTAAATCCGCGAACGGCAAACTTGGCCGCCCCGTAGGCCGTGTACCCATAGATGTTCAGGAAGCCAGCCACCGAAGAGATATTGACAATGTGACCACTGCCACGTTCTAGCATGGCGGGTACCAGCGCTTTGGTCACGTACACGGTACCCAGATAATTAACAGCGATCATTTGGTCGAAAATTTCAAGCGGTAATTCCTCAAACCGGCCGGGATGAGCCATGCCCGCCGAATTGATCAGGAGGTCTGGCGTTCCTTGTTGGGCTACGAAGGTTTCTAGCAAAGCCGTAACCTGAGGGGCATTTGTGACATCCGCACTCCAAACACTGATCTCTGCCCGGGGATAGGCATCAAGGAGGTTTTCGCGGGCCTGAGCGAGTCTTTCTGGGTTGCGTGCCAGTAAGGCAACGCGTGCCCCCTCCGCAAGTAGGAGGCGAGCCAGTGCCAAGCCGATCCCGCTAGAGCCCCCGGTAATGAGCGCCAAGCAATTCTGAAACGTTTTCATTGCTGACTAATGGTGGCCGCAGGATGCGCACGATCCGCCTCCGCAGGAGGCGCAACCGGTTTGATTGGTAATGGCGCGGCCCTCACTGGCGGCAAAGAACACCGAGACGGTGCGATAAGTGTTGGGGCTCAGGCAGACTTTACATGAGATGGGTTGGTCAGCCTCGCGCATTGGACGCATGCTCTCAAAGCGCGCGCCACAATCTCTGCAGATGTACTCGTAAATGGGCATGATAAGGATCTCCTTGTGAATTAGTCAGAATTATCCAGGTGTAGCGATTTTATCCACGGGCCGATCCCTCGTCAATGTCTTCTGGGAGTGTGCCCCGGGTCAAGTAGCGCAGAAAGTATGCCACAATTCCAAAAGCCACGGCCACGTTGAGCGAGCGCTTGTAGCCACGCATAGGAATCCACACCAGGGTATCACACAGATGCTGAAGACCGGGGTCTATGCCAGCAATTTCATTGCCCACTACAATCGTCACAGGTTGAGAGAGGGAGATTTTTTCCAAGTCAAAAAGTGAACGGGCATTACCGGCCGTTTCTACCCCCAGCAGAAAATATCCTTCATGCTTCAAGGTCTGGGCTAACTTGACACTATTAGGCGTATAGGACCAGGGTAAGGTCTCCTCTGCACCGAGAGCGGTTTTTTTCACTCCGGGATGTGTGGGAAGCGGGGTGATTCCACCAAGATACAGGGGGGAGACACCACAGGCATCTGCGATGCGAAAAATAGAACCAACATTGTAGGCACTTCGCAGATTGTCCAATATTGCTGCGAGCGGGTGACTTTTGGGGGATAGAAGAGGTGACGGCGGAGTGGAGGGGGCAAATTCTGTTACGGGTTGGGTAGGGGAACCACAGCGAGGGCAGGGAGTGCTCCCATCGTCGGGGCCCAACTCGACCGGGAAGCGGAACATGCAGGAAGATGAGAGACACTCCACGTAAACCAACATGGCCTAGCCAGAAGGAGCATGGAAATGCAGGCGGGTACGAAGGATGCGTACCGCAAATGGATCGAACCCCAGTGCGGCTATGACCTCTTCGGGGCGACCGCTGGCACCCTCCCGTGCCGCCAGGCGCATTTGAAGCCCAACCAGGTTACTGGGAGAGTCGGTCAGCAGAGACAGGGATTCGATCAGGGGACGCAAATCATAGACTTTGCCCCGACGTTCACGGGGCAGGGAAGAGGCATTAAGTAATTGGCTTACGCGTTGGGATAATTCTTTGGGATCAACCGGATCAAGCAACCAAACGGTATAGTCCGCGGCAGTGACCTGTTTGGCAAGTGTAGGGGCTTCCAAAGAGATGGCCTCTACGCGATTTATTTCGATTCCCGGTTGCGGGGTGGCGATAAGGCGTTGCTGTACCTCAGTGGAGGTGAGTTCGACTGCGGGCTCCAACCAAATGTCTATCAATTCGTGGGCGCCCAGGTAACCAAGAGGGAGCGGATGGGCCTGCTGGAGGCGTGGCTGGGGGCTAAAACCGTGACTATATGCCAGAGTTAGACCCGCGCGCCGCAAATAGCGCTCCCATATCTTCTGCAGATCCAGGCTGCTTACATAGCGCAGTGGTTGGGTTTTGGCATAATCAATGCGAAAGCGCTGTAACACAGGAATTGGGCCACCTTACATGTTTGGATTAAGCGCGTGCATGGACAGGAACCTCCGGGCATTTCCAATGGGGTCCCGGGTATTGCCGGCGCAGTTCTTTATAGGTTGGCAGGATTCCACAGGCGAAGCATCGCAATCGGCAATCGGGGCGCAGAACACCCTGAAGGCTGTTCAGGTATTCTTGTTTGAGGTAGGCTTTACGCACTCCCGGGCTAATGTGGTCCCAGGGAAATGTCTCGTCTAGGCTGCGCTGGCGATGGGTGTAGAAAGCAGGGTCCAGATTGGCCCTTTGGAAGGCCATCATCCATTTCTGGTAGTCAAAATGATCCTGCCAGGCGTCGAACTTTGCTCCCAGACTCCAGGCGTGGTAGATAACCTCGGCCATGCGGCGATCTCCCCGCGAGAGCCAGGCTTCCAGAAGGGTTTCTTTAGGGTCGGTCCAGTTTATCTTGATCCCCGAACCTTTGAGCGATTCCAGCAGTACTCGTTGTTTGGCCTGGATCTGCTCGGGAGTGTCGCAGGGTAACCATTGGAAAGGCGTGTGGGGCTTAGGTACAAAGGTGCTGACGCCCAGGTGAAGAGAAGCACGGCGGCCGACAATGCGACGTCCCTCAGCAAGTACTTGTCGGCTGACCTCGGCAATGGCTCTCACATCTTCCAAGGTTTCGGTGGGGTGCCCGATCATGAAGTAGAGCTTGACTTTTGTCCAGCCGTGCTTATAAATGGCCTGTGTGGTTTCAAGAAGCTGTTGAGTTTCAATGGGTTTATTGATGACGGCCCGCATTCGGTCTGTGGCGGCTTCTGGAGCCAGGGTGAAACTGTTACTCTGCCGCTTTCCCTTTAGGCGGTCCATCAATTCCACCGACACGGTTTCGATGCGTAGTGAGGGCAAAGAAATGACCAGGTGTTGTTGGGTGGCTTCCTGACTAACACGCTCAACCAGATGGGTGATCTGGCTGTAATCGGAGGATGAAAGTGAAAGCAGAGCCACTTCTTCATAACCAGTATTCTGAAGGGCTTGCCGAATCGCGTGTAGGATTTCTTCGACGCTACGCTCGCGAACCGGGCGCGTGACCATGCCGGCATGGCAGAAGCGGCAGCCACGGGTGCAGCCACGCATAATTTCAATGGCAATGCGGTTGTGGACCACGTCAATAGAAGGGACGATGGGACGTGTGGGTGGAGCCGGTAGACGCCCTACGACTCGCTTATAGACGGTGGCGGGTGCAAAGTTTGTGGTACGCTCAATAGATTGAATGGTACCGTCTGAATGGTAATGGGGGATGTAGAAACGGGGAACGTAAACCCCAGGAATCTCAAGCAATGAATAAAGGAGGTCTTCACGGCTACCCGAGCGGGATCTCCATGCCTTATAGGTGTTCAGAATTTCATGGATAACCTCTTCGCCTTCTCCGATGACAAAAGCGTCTATAAAGGGGGCCATGGGTTCTGGATTGAAAGTGGCGTGCCCGCCAGCAATAATCACCGGATGATTTTCATGCCGCTCGGCAGCCAGCAGGGGAATTCCGGCAAGGTCAAACAGGTTAAGCACGTTGGTGTATAACGTCTCATATGGTAGCGTAATTCCGATAATGTCAAATTGTCCCAGCGGGTGCTTAGTTTCTAAACCATAGATGGGAATGCCTGCAGCGCGCATGAGGTCTTCCATGTCTGTCGCTGGGAGATAAACGCGCTCGGCCAGGGCATCCGGGCGTTGATTAATGGCTTCATAGAGGATGGTGAGGGCCAGATTGGGTACCCCAATCTCATAGAGGTCAGGAAACACCAGCGCTACTTTGACCGGGGTGGATGACCATTCCTTGACAACTTGGTTGAGTTCACCGCCTACATAACGCCCAGGCTTTTGCACCCGCATCAGGTTGTTTTCTAACCATACCTCGATTTCCTGAGGTTCTGTAACTCTAATGTTCATTTCTCCCTACCTCTAATCTGTAATTTGCAAATGATTTAGGAAAGTGGAGGATTCAGAAAAGTCCTTTATACATTCCGCCATCTACCTGCAACATGACGCCGGTTACATAGGAAGCTGCGGGCGAGACCAAGAATACCGCCACGCGGGCGAATTCTTCGGGTTTTCCCATTCGCCCGAGCGGACTTTCGCGCGCCTGTTTCTGGATCTCTTCCTCGATGGTGGTACCGTTCATCTCAGCACGATTGCGCATTAATTCAATGACGCGTTCAGTTTCTGTCCAGCCCGGTAAAATTGAATTGAAGCGGATGCCTTTATGTCCCAGTTCAAGTGCCAGGGATTTGGTTAATCCCACTGTAGCCGCGCGAATGCTATTGGACAAAATAAGGTTGGGGATGGGCTGCTTGACGGCATACGAGGTCACTGTCAGCACTGCTGGCGTAGGGGATTGCTCAAGATAAGGTAAAGCGGCACGGATGAGCCGGACCTGACTCATCAGGGATAGTTCAATAGCCGCATACCACTTCTCATCATCCAGGGTCGCGAATGGCCCTGGTGGGGGTCCCCCCGCATTGGCAATAACAATATCCAATTGGCCATAGGTAGCCATTACATCCTCGATCAGTCGTTGGGCCATCTCTGGTCGAGTGATATCTCCAGGGAGCGCCAGGACGGGATACCCGGTCTCTTTCTGAATATTAACGGCGGCTTGTTGCAACCGCTCGGGATCACGGCTATTAATTGCCACGCGAGCGCCTTCCTGTGAGAGCACCCTGGCAGTGGCAAAGCCCAGACCCCGACTGGCGCCAGTCACTAATGCCACTTTGTCACGTAGTCCAAGGTCCATGATACAACCTCTGTGGTAGGATGAACTTCAAAGGCACTCAATTCGATGGTCGAGAATATCCATATCTGGCCAATTGGTGGCAGTGAAATTGACAATCCTTTGTAACACTGCCTGAGCATGAGCCGAGTCGTTGCTGACCAGAGCGCAGGCGATGACAGCTTCCTGCCAAGCATCCTGAAAGTCCACTTCTGCGGCTGAGATGTTGAATTCGCGGTGTAAACGGTGCAATAGCGGTTTGAGGCGGCTGCGTTTTTCTTTGAGCGAAAGGCAGGTGGGCAGGTGCAAATGCATGGTGAGAACCCCAATCATGACACGATCCCTCGCCTTGGTTTGCCATAACTCTAATGCATCTCCGGGTTGACGTCAATGTCTTAAGTAGTAGGTGATGCGAGAATGAGTCAATATGGCCGCGAATTGAGGTCTTGCCTTGTCACTTTCTCTCCATTACAATCTCCCTGCGTTGGTTAGATTGTCATCAGAGATGAGAGCATGAGCCCATTAACTTATCAGCAAGCGTTAGATTACCTCTATAGCTTTGTGGATTATAGCCTGACGCGCCAATTACGCTATTCGCCGGAGAAATTTGATCTGGGACGGATGCAGGCATTTCTTAAACTACTGGGTAATCCACACCTAAAATACCCCACGGTGCATGTAGCGGGAACAAAGGGAAAAGGCTCGACCGCGGCAATGATTGCCAGCATCTTGCAGGCAGCCGGGTATCGGGTAGGGTTCTACAGCTCTCCCCATTTAGAGGATTTTGTTGAGCGAATCCAAATCAACCAGGAGCCCATTTCCCACGAGGTTCTGGCTGCGCTGGTGGACGAGGTGCGCCCTGCCGTGGCCCGTATTGAACGCCTGACGACCTTTGAGATTACTACCGCCGTAGCCTTTTTAGCCTTTCTTCGGGCAGGGGTGGATGTGGCTGTGGTGGAGGTGGGTTTAGGAGGACGGTTGGATGCTACCAACCTGGTTCAGCCTGAGGTTTCGGTCATTACCTCGATTTCATACGATCACATGAAGGTGCTGGGGGAAACTCTGGGTCAGATTGCACGAGAAAAGGCGGGTATTATCAAACCGAATACTCCGGTGGTGGTAGCTCCCCAGCGCCAGGAGGCCTTGACAGTCATACGTGAGGTGGCTGAACAGCAGGCCGCACCCTGGTTTCGAGTGGGGGATGATATTCGCTATCGGGTAGCCTCTCACTCTCTGGATGGACAAGCCTTCTGGGTGTGGAAGGCGGCTGATCAACCTGAAGTGAATCGCTGGCTTGAAGGGGAGGTGGAGGACTGGCGACCTCTCCAGTTTGAAATCCCCCTGTTGGGTGCTCATCAGGTGGATAATGCAGCAACTGCTTTCGCGGCTGTAGAAGTGTTGCGTACACGTGGTTGGGAAATCCCGGTAGAGGCCATAGCGCGGGGTTTTCAACAGGTGAGGTGGCCGGGACGATTTGAAATTTTGCAGCGCGAACCTTATCTAGTGGTGGATTCAGCTCATAACCAGGATTCTGCACTTAAATTGAGACTGGCGCTGGAAGACTACTTTCCCGGCAGGAAAGTAGTGCTCATTTTTGGGGCTTCTGAAGATAAAGACATTGAAGGAATGTTGCGCGAATTGTTGCCCAAAGCACAGATGGTGATTGCAACGCGCTCCTTTCACCCCAGAGCGATTGAGCCAGAAGCCCTGGTTGAATTGGTGCATCGCCTGGGATACCCGGCTCGTGTGGTTGTCCCCATTGAGGAGGCCTTAGCTTATGCCATGAGCCGGGTGGATGAGAATTCCCTGGTCCTGGCCACGGGGAGCCTCTTTATTGCGGCAGCCATCCGTCAAACCTGGCGCGAGCGCTTTCGGGTATAATAAAGGGCTCAAAAATTTTTAACAATTTGGACCGATAAAAAGCGTATGAAGAAAAACAACTGGTTTCAGGACGACGAAGACGAGGAATTCAGCACAATTCTGCATCAACGGACCGAAGAACTCTACCAGATCCCGGATGCGAAACCGGACCGCAAGGGTCTGATTGAGTGCAACGTTCTGATTCTGCGCGATATTGTGATCTTTCCGCGCATGGTCTCGCCCATTTTTATTGCCCCGGGCCCAAACTTGCTGGCTGTACAAGAGGCGCAATACAACTATGAGACCATGATCGCTTTGGTGTTGAAGGACATCGAGAAAGAAACTTTTGAACTTGAGGATCTGCTCCCTATTGGAGTTGAGGTTGCGGTAGGGCGTTTGTTAACGATGCCGGATGGCAACTCCTCGGCGCTGGTGCAGGGGCGGCGGCGGGTTGAAGTGGTTGAGTTTGTGCAGGAAACACCCTATCTGCGGGTCAAGGCTCGCCCGATTGAGGAGACAGTAGAGATTGATCGGCAGGTTGAAGCGCTCATGCGCACCACCCGCGACCTGTTTGAAAAATGTGTGCAATTGGACCGCAGCCTGCCTGAGGAAGCCCATCTTTTCTCGCTGAATATTCATGAGCCGGGTTGGTTGGCCGACATGGTGGCAACGGCAATCTCGTTGCCGTTTCCTGAACGGCGCACTTTACTGGTGCAAACCGATCCCATTGAGCGGTTGAAGCGGGTCAACTGGCTGTTGGCCCAAGAATTGGATGTGCTGCAACTCGAGGATGAGATCCAGACACGTGTGCAGAGCGAAGTGGATCGCACCCAGCGCGAGTTCTACCTGCGCGAGCAGATGAAAGCAATCCAGACTGAACTGGGGGAGGGGGATATTTTCACCCGCGAGATAAACGAGTTGCGTGAGCGGGTTGAAGAGAAAGCCATGCCCGAGGAGGTTAAGTCGCAGGCGCTTAAAGAGGTGGAGCGCCTGGCCCAGATGCCTCCCATGTCTCCTGAGGTGAGTATTATCCGTACTTACTTGGATTGGCTGTTAGAGTTGCCCTGGGTCGAGGAAACCGAGGACAATCTTGATGTCAATCACGTGGCGGAGGTTCTGGAGAAGAATCATTATGGGCTGGGCAAAGCCAAGGATCGCATCCTGGAGTATATTGCCGTGCGCAGTCTAAAACCCAAGCGGCTGCGCCAGCCCATTTTGTGCTTTGTGGGTGCCCCGGGGACTGGTAAGACCTCATTGGGGCGTTCCATTGCTGAGGCTTTAGGACGCAAGTTTGTTCGTGTCTCCCTGGGAGGAGTGCGCGATGAGGCAGAGATTCGAGGGCATCGTCGCACTTACATCGGTGCTCTGCCCGGGAGAATCATCCAAACTATGCGGCGCGCCGGCACCATTAACCCATTGTTCATGCTGGATGAGATTGACAAATTGGGCGCCGATTTTCGGGGTGACCCATCGGCTGCTCTGCTGGAGGTATTGGACCCAGAGCAGAACTTTGCCTTTTCAGATCACTATCTGGAAGTCCCGTATGATCTCTCCAAAGTTATGTTTATCACCACTGCCAATACTCTGGCTACCATTCCACCGGCGCTGCTGGATCGTATGGAGGTCATCGAATTCCCCGGCTACATTGAAGAGGAGAAGGTAGAGATTGCCAAGCGCTTTCTTATTCCGCGTCAATTGGATGAGAGTGGTTTGGAGGCAAATGAAATTGCCTTTCAAGAGAAAGCGCTGCGCAAGATTATTCGTGAATATACCTACGAGGCGGGGGTACGCAATTTGGAGCGGGAGATTGGGCAAATTTGCCGTAAAGTTGCTCGCCTAAAATCCCAGAAACGGTCTTATCCTCGCCGCATCACTCCTAGTCTGGTAGAAACCTATCTGGGACCGCCGCAGTTCTTTATGACCGAGGCCGAGAAAGAGGACGAAATTGGTGTGGCGACCGCCATTGCCTGGACGGAAAATGGTGGTGAAATCATGCCGGTGGAAGTGTTGATTTTGGAAGGGAAAGGGAATCTGCAGATTACGGGTCAGGTGGGCGAGATCATGCAGGAATCGGCGCAGGCGGCGCTTTCATATGCCAAATCGCGTGCACGCGACTTCAACCTAGACCCTGAAATCTTTGAGCGGTTGGACGTTCACATCCACATACCGGAAGGTGCAGTGCCCAAAGATGGCCCAAGCGCTGGTGTCACCATTGCTACGGCGCTGATTTCTGCGTTTACTGACCGTGGCGTGGCTAAAGAGATTGGGATGACAGGGGAGATCACTTTACGCGGGCGTATTCTACCAGTTGGCGGAATCCGTGAAAAGGTGCTTGCAGCGCATCGAGCCGGCTTGAAAAAAGTTCTGCTGCCGGAACGCAATTTGAAAGACCTGGTGGACATTCCCAAGAAGGTACGCTCAGACTTAGAGATTATCCCGGTTTCGCATATGGATCAGGTCATAGAGATTGCCTTACGGCCTCCCGATAAGAGCCATGCGCGGCGTAAGTCAGTGGTCAAACTGGTCTCACAGGCGCTGGCGCGGGAGAAACGGCGCGACCGGGAAGAGGAACGCTCAGGATCAGAGGGTGAGGAGGCTTGAGCCGGTTATTGGGGCGGGGGCGGTGAAGGTGGTGTGGGGTAACGGTCACTCTGCAAGGTGCGTATCCCATTGCGCACTTGGTTGAGCAACCGTTCGAGTTCGGTCTCAAGGCGAGTGAGGGTTTCGAGCACATATTCATCGGCTTCGCGCCGTGTCATATCGGCTTCCAGGCGAGCCTGGCTGATGATCTGCTCGGCGCGTGCCTGTGCGGCTTGGGTAATGGCATCGCGCTCAACCATCTGCTCCGCTTTTTCCCGGGCCAGCTGGACGATCCGATTGGCTTCTTCTTGGGCTTGGGCAAGGATGCGATCGCGCTGAGCCAGTAATTGCTGTGCTTTGCGAATTTCTTCCGGGATGGTGGCGCGCATTTGGTCAATAATATCAATCAGGCGATCCTCATCCACCAGAACACTGTGAGTGAACCAGACTTGCCGGCTTTGGTTGAAGAGCTCTTCAAGACGATCCACAAGATGCAAGATGTCCATATCCTCCTCCTTACCCTTTGCCCCATCCTGATGCAATTTTCAGGCCAGTTTGCTTGAGACCCCCAAAAATCAATCGCGAAGCGAGTCAATACTCACAGGTGAATTGTTAGTTTGATGCGCATTGGCGCCGAACTTGCTGCGTAAGGCTTCTGCTACGTGAAATGGCACCATGGTGGAGACATCCCCACCCAGTGACGCAATCTCACGAACGGTTGAGGATGAGAGAAAGGAGTGTTCTTCACTGGTAATGAGCGCAATGACTTCAATCTCTCGGTCAAGGCGGTGGTTGGCCAACGCCATGCGGAACTCGTGCTCGAAATCTGAGAATACGCGCAGGCCACGCACAATGACCTGGGCATTCACCTGGCGGCAAAATTTTACGGTTAACCCGCTGTAGCCAACAACACGGATTTTCGGTTCACTCTCGAACGCCTGACGCACCAGGTTTATGCGCTCCTCTGGGCTGAACAGTGCATTTTTTAGAGGACGGTCGTATACGGCTACAATCAATTCGTCAAAAAGGCGCGCTGCACGCCGGGCAATGTCAATATGTCCAAAATGGATGGGATCAAAAGTGCCGGGGAACAAAGCACGCACCATGGTTTTCTCCTTTTTCAACTGATATCTCCCCGGCCTCCCTGCCAGAAGCGCTCAAAGTTTAACCGCAAAGGCTGATGCTCTGGATGGGATAGATCCGGATCATTTTCAAACAAGGTTTGGGCAAGACGCCGAGCCTTTTCGATGAGGTGGACATTTGCGAGGCTGGCCATGCGCAATTCGGAGTAACCCGCCTGACGCGTGCCCAAAAATTCACCTGGCCCGCGCTGTTGCAGATCACGTTCGGCTAGCACGAACCCATCGTTAGTTTCAACCATGGCTAACAGGCGTTCATTTTCAACATCATCGTTAGTTTCGGGGATGAGCAGGCAGTACGATTTCGCGTTTCCTCGTCCAACACGTCCGCGGAACTGGTGGAGCTGGGCCAACCCGAAGCGGTTGGCACCCTCGATCAGCATGACCGTAGCATTGGGGACATCTACGCCCACCTCTACTACCGAGGTGGAAACCAGAATATGGAATTCCCCATTGCGGAAAGCGCGCATGATGCGCTCTTTTTCGGCAGGTGGCAAACGCCCGTGCAGAAGACCCAGCCGGAGGTCAGGAAAAATCTCCCGTTGCAGCCGCTCGTGTTCCTCAACCGCTGCCCGGGTTTCGTCATTTTGGCCCTTTTCGATCAAGGGGTAGATGATAAAAGCCTGATACCCTTTCTCCACTTGAGATCGGATTAAGGAATAAGCCCGTTCGCGCTCAAGAGGGGACAGCAGGTGTGTTTCTACGGGCTGACGGCCACGTGGCATCTCATCCATGACGGAAAGATCTAAGTCCCCGTAGATAGTAAGAGCCAGTGAGCGGGGAATGGGGGTGGCTGTCATCACCAGCAGGTGCGGATTGTGCCCTTTGAGACGTAGCGCGGCGCGCTGTTCTACCCCAAAGCGGTGTTGTTCGTCAATAATGACCAGTTGAAGATTGGCAAATGTAACCGGGTCTTCGATGAGCGCGTGAGTGCCGATGACAAGTTTAATGGAACCATCTGCTAAACCGGCCCGGATTTCTTCTTTCTCGGTTTCGGGCGTGTCTCCTACTAACAAGCGAATGTTCCCAGCAGGAAGTACAGGCGTCCCACGTTCTGAATCCGCCAGTAATTTCAGAAGATTGCGGTAGTGTTGTTCGGCCAGAATACTGGTAGGCGCCATGAATGCGGCCTGTGCTCCTGCACGGGTCACTATGGCCACTGCAAGCGCGGCTACAATCGTTTTTCCGGAACCCACATCCCCCTGAAGCAGACGATTCATTGGGCGGCCAGCCCGGAGATCCTGACGGATTTCTTCCAAAACGCGGCGTTGGGCGTTAGTGAGTTCAAACGGCAGGTTTGCGATGATCTCTTCAAGCCAGGCCTCTGGGGCTTCAAATATCGTGGCGGTGTTGGCTTGCCAAGCACGCTTTTGTTGGAGGACACCTAATTGCAGAAGGAATAATTCATCAAAGGCGAGGCGGTCTTGTGCCGCTTTCAGATCATCCTGGCTTTCGGGAAAGTGTACATTTAGCAGCGCATGAGAAAGCGGAACCAATTCGCCTGCCTGGCGCACCCATTCGGGGAGGTAGTCCTGGATGCGGGGTGCCCAGAAAGTAACCGTCTGATACATAATCCGGCGAAGCATTTTCTGGGTTACTTTGGCCGTCAAAGGGTACACCGGCACGATACGGTTGGTATGCAGGTGTTCCTGCTCCAGGGGTTCCCATTCTGGGCTGTTCATGACCAACCGCCCGAGGTACATATCTACCCGGCCTGAAAGAACAATCTGCATTCCCGGTGTAATGGACTTGGCCAGCCAGGGCTGGTTAAACCAATTAACCCGTAGGGCCGCTGTACCATCACTGACGATGACTTCAGTTAGATTCAGACGCCCCCCACGAGTATCGCGGTTGTTGACGCTTTGTACCGTTCCTATAACGGTTACTTCCTCCCCGTAGCGCAAGCGGTTGATGGGTTTTAGGCGGCTGTAGTCGTCGTAACGGCGAGGGAAGTAATAGAGAAGGTCTTCAAGGGTTTCTAACCCGAGCTGGCGCAGGGTTTGGGCATAACGTGGACCAATTCCAGGTAGCACCGTTAGGGGGGCTTTAAGCCCATGGGCGGGGAGAGAATCGGTGGAAAGCGAATAAGTCCTGGGGGCCGAACGCCGGGGACCTCGATTGCGTCCTCCGTTAACGGTTGGCGTCGGGGCGATATTTACTGCCT
Source organism: Thermanaerothrix daxensis (assembly GCF_001306145.1). Classification (GTDB taxonomy): domain Bacteria; phylum Chloroflexota; class Anaerolineae; order Anaerolineales; family Anaerolineaceae; genus Thermanaerothrix; species Thermanaerothrix daxensis. The sequence continues at coordinate 308,271 of NZ_LGKO01000004.1, read as the reverse complement.
GAGTTTCGTGAGGCGTGGAGTCTGTGGGACCGAAGGATTCGGGGACATCAATTTTCTCTAGCAGTGCTTGCAGACAATCAGCACGCTCCTCGGGAGACAACGAAGCATAGCGCTCCAAACAGCGGGTGACTTCCTGGATAAGGGGTTCAGGAACGCCGTTCTCGCGGGCTTCTTGTTGCCAGAGAGGGATAATCTTATCTAACCCCCCAAGAACTGCTCGGTTGTCATAACCGCGTTCGGCTTCCAACTTTATGAACTTTTGGAGTTTCTGCAATGCGGGTAGCATGTTTTTATTTTACCCTAAACTTAGGGCTCCAGGGTCTCAAGGGCAACCAGGCAGACAAAGCGGGGGCCAAACAGGGCGCTCATTGGCGGGTTGGCTTTGTGCTCGGTGAATGCTGTCCTTGGGAAAGACTCATTGATAAATTGGCGTAGCAAGTGAGTTTCGCCCAGAGGGGTGTTGGCTGTCTGAATGAGGGCGACGTGAGATAATTCCTCGAACTCGCTTAAGAACTCAATGAAGAACTCCGCCGCATGGCGGTAATTACGCACCTTTTCTACAGGAACCAGGTGGTCCTCTTCCAATGAAAATACTTGCAAAAGATTGAGCATTTCTCCCACAATGGCCTGGGGATGGGTAAGCAGCCCGTTATGGGATAGGTAGGAGAGGCCGGGTGTGCAGATCAGGGTATAGATTTTGGGAATGTTGCGCCGGACAATGGTTTCAATCTGGTCAAACGACAACCCACGTACAATGTGTTGTGCAGTTGCCTGGACCAGCAAGCCCAGTCCCGCGGAGATGGTCTGAGCGTTGATCACGGCGATCTCCGAGGTTCCGTGCAGAATCTCAGCCGCCTGAAGTGCGTTTTCATAAGTGAGGCTCAATTGGGCCGAATGGGTGATAACCAGCAACCCGGAGAAACGCTGGTGAAGAAGGAGATAATGCTGGTAAAAATCTTCTACCGATGGGGGAATCAGCCTGGGGGCCTTTTCCGCCTCCCAGCCGATTAAGGATAAGGGAAGATCCAGGGCTTTGTGATTGCGGGACTCCCCAAGATGATTGCCTTGAAAGACGAGGGTAAAATCAATCAAGGCAACGTGATCTTGCCCGGAAAATTTGGGTTGAGGAAAATGAGCCGTTGTGTCGGTGAGTATCCCAATGGATGCCATAGAGCCGGGTTTATTCAATGGACAGGATCAGTTGATAGTGGGGTTGCCCCCCTCGTGGATTTCAATTTCGTGGTGCGGATAGAGTTCGCGAATTTTATCCGCGATTTTATTGACCTCGGCTTTGGCAATATTTTGGCCGTAAAAAATGGTGATGCGTTCTCGCTCACGGGCATTGGCTTTTTCCAGAAGTGTCTGGCATGCCTCCAGGATACTTGGGGAAGAGCCTACGAGATTCCCGTTTAATAGGGCGATCACTTCCCCTTGAGATACCTTGACACCGTTAATTTCGACGGAGCGGGTGGCTGTTGTGATCTCACCAGTGATTACCTCTTGAATGGCTTCTTCCATTTCCTTTACCACAGTTTCAAAATCGCCATCAGGGTCATAGCGGAGCAGGGCACTCAGTCCTTGAGGGACCGATTTGGAGGGGATCACAGCCACCTTTTTGACGGTCATGCTAGCGGCGTTCTGGGCAGCCAGGATAATGTTTTTGTTATTGGGGAGGATAATAATTTTATCGGTGGGCAAATTCTCGAAGGCATTGAGAATTTCCTCGGTACTGGGATTCATGGTCTGTCCGCCTTCTACGATGGCTGCAACTCCCAGGCTGGCGAAAATGCGGCTTAAACCTAACCCTGGCGACACGGCTACCACAGCAATTTGCCCGGGTTCGATTTTTGCCAAATTGAGGCGGGTAGCGCTAGATTGTTCTTGTCTGCGTTCTTCGATCTGGGCAATCAAATTTTCGATGGAAACTTTGGTGATTGTGCCAAGTCCCATGACGTAATCAATGGGACGATAGCGATTCTCGGTGGGCACATGGATGTGCATCCGATACATTCCATCGCCTTCGCCCACCTGAATGGAAGTCCCCATTTCTGCAAGGTCAGAGTAAAACTTTTCCAAATCAATGGGGGCGTTAGGACGAAAATCAACTACCACTTCATAATCTTGCCCAGGCTCGATTTCTTCCATGGTCTCTTCCATTCTCATTGAGGCGAGGGGTTGTACCACGGTGGTGAGGGGGGTCTCCAGCGATAGGCCTTTGACAAAACGGAGCATACCCTCCAAGATGAAGTACAGTCCTTTTCCACCAGCATCTACAACACCTGCTTGTTTAAGGATCGGTAGCAATTCGGGAGTCTTCTGTACTGAACGGTCGGCAGCCTCGACCAGGGCTTCAAGCATCTCGACTTTGAGCTCTTTGCCGGTAAAAGCCTCGGCTGCCTGTGCAATGTCTTTCGCGACGGTGAGAATCGTTCCTTCAACCGGCCGAACTACCCCTTTATAAGCCGTGTTGCGCGCCTCTGCCAGGGCCTTTACCAGAAGGGGAGCATCCATAACCTCCAGGTTGTCCAACGCACGTGCGAATCCACGCCAGAGTTGTGAGAGGATAACCCCCGAGTTGCCGCGGGCGCCAAGAAGAGCTCCCTGAGCAATCGCGTGCGCAATTTTTCCAATATTCCGGTCCCCCATCCCCAAAATTTCGTTGTACGCTGCCTGAAGGGTTAATACCATATTGGTCCCAGTATCCCCATCGGGGACGGGAAAAACATTTAGGGCATTTACGGCTTGCTGGTTATTTCGCAACCAGGTTAATCCTGCTTCGAGCAGGGCTTTGAGCCCTTGTCCGTCCAAAACGGGTGAATCCAGCAACTGGCGTCCGTCGGGAATGGGTGAAAACTGAATATCATTGCTCATGGGTTTACAACCTTACCTCTAGCCTGGAATCAAGAAATCAATCGGTGTTGCTAACGCGCAAACCGCGGATGTGCACATTGACTTCCTTCACGGGCAAGCCCGTGCTTTTCTCAATCTGATAGCGTACATTATCAGCCACACTGGAGGCAACCGTTTGAATGCGGGTGCCATATTCCACAATAATATACAGATCAATTATCACTGAATCATCCGTAAAGCGAACATCCACCCCATGCGCAGGCTCTTTGACCAGTACCTGGGCAATCCCTTCGGCAATGTTTTTGGGGGCCAACCCCACAACCCCATAGGATTCCAGCGCCGCATGGTAGGCTATGGTTGCAATTGCTTTTGGTGAAAGATAGATGTTCCCGTATGGATTGACCGACTGTTTCATCTCTGCCCACCCTTCCTTCTTGTTTCTATCAATTTAACAGGGGAGGTTGAAAATAGATGCGGAGTGTGATAAAATGCACCTTTGCTGATATCATCTGGATGCGGAAAGGATTGTAAACCATGGCAAAGTGTGAGCATTGCGGTAAGACGACCACATTTGGTCACCGGCGCTCTTTTTCCATGCGCGCGACGAATCGGGCTTTCAAACCCAATCTCCAGCGGGTGACCCTTTTTGTGAACGGGCGCAAGGTACGCAAAACCCTCTGCGCTAAGTGCATTAAAACTCTTGCGAAAACTCAGTAGTTGCTCCAATCTTTATGCTCTCTCGAATAAAAATTGCGGCGCAAGCCGCATTTTCATTTAATTGCCTCACGCAATGATTTTACCCCTTCTTGAACACCTTGGGGGTGTTTAAAAATGGCAGTCGCAGCCACAAACACACGTGCTCCTGCCTGATAAGCCAGAGGAAGCGTTGTGGGATTGATGCCTCCATCCACCTGGATCAGGGCTGAACTTTGGTACCTCTCAAGTAGCGCTTTTATTTCAGAAATTTTGCTCAACGTCTCGGGTAAAAACGTCTGGCCCGAATAGCCGGGATTAACCGTCATGACCAGGATAAAATCCACCGCGGGGATAAGTGCACTAATCGCGCAGGTAGGGGTGCCGGGATTAAGGACTATGCCAGCCTTGGCGCCAAGGGAGCGGATGGTCTGCAAAGTGCGGTGAATGTTAGGGTTACCCTCCACATGAACGCTCACATAATTGGCTCCCGCATGGATAAAGGCCTCAATGTAGCGCTCAGGTTTTTCGATCATTAAGTGCACATCTAGGGGTAAAGTGGAGACTCGCCGGCAGGTCTCAACGATGAAGGGACCCATCGTGATATTGGGAACAAAATGTCCATCCATGACATCAATGTGTAGCCAGTCCACGCCAGCGGCTTCTGCCTGACGAATTTCATCAGCCAGATGAGCAAAATCAGCGGAGAGAATGGAGGCGGAGAGGATGATCTCGTCCATATTTTTAGCGCGGTGGGTTGAAGGTCAGCCAAATCCACAGCCAGAAGGGGATTAGTCCTCCCACAGCAATAACGGCCAGGAGCCCAAGCAGAATAGTGATCCAATCCACTTCGAGGTTATCTTCAGCGTTTGGGGCGACAGATGGGGCCTCGACTGGAGGCGGGGGAGAGGAAGAGACGACCCACGGTTGTGGATAAGGAGGGGGTTGTGTAGCTTCATTGTCTAATGATTGGGTCTTTTGCAGCCAGTCCTCGAGCACCAGCGCCAGTTGCTGCGCAGTGCGGTAGCGCCGTGCAGGCTCTTTTTCCAGAAGTTTCAATAGGATGGACTCAAGGGAAGGTGGAATGCTTGGATTGAGTGTGCGGGGTGAGCGCGGAGGCACTTCGCGGTGCAGGCGAGCCAGTTCAACTGCGTCACCAGCATAAAAGGGCGGCTGTCCTGTGAGCATCTCATACAGGACGACCCCAAGGGAATAGACATCGGAAGCAGGGGTGGGGGGCCGGCCCGCAGCCTGTTCTGGGGAGAAGTAAAGGGGCGATCCCCACACGACATCCTGGCTTTCATCCGGTTGGATGGAAGCCATGGCTCGGGCAATCCCCAAATCGGTGACCTTCAAAGTCTGATCAGGGGTCACCAGCATGTTGTGAGGTTTGACATCACAGTGGATGAGCCCCATACGATGAGCATACCCAATCCCTCGAGCGGCTTGGATTAACAACCTTACGGCTTCCTCGACCGGGAGGGCTCCTCGCTCTTTGAGAATGCTTTTCAGGTCGGTACCCGGGATATACTCCATCACCAGGTAGAGGAAGGCCGTGTTGTCATCGTATCCGAAATCGTAAACCGTGACGATATTGGGGTGAGTAAGGTTGGCCGCTGCCCTGGCTTCGTTTTGGAAGCGCTCACGGAAGCCGGGTTCGCGGGAAAAGGGCTCGCGCAAAACTTTGACTGCTACTCGGCGGTCAAGCGTCAAATCATGCGCAAGATACACCAGCGCCATGCCACCGCTACCGATAACCCGGAGCAAGCGGTAGCGCCCCCCCAATGTGGGCAACATTTCAGTGCCGGTATTCATTCCATCCATTCAGGGCCGATTATATCATACCCGCGCCAAACAAAATCTCGACCTGCGCATCGGCTCATAACGTGGTAAATTATAGGGGATTTTTGGATTCCCTGGTTTAGGAAGACGAATTGCTGATCAAAATGGCTAATGCATTCAAGAACCCACTAAGATGGTTGTTGGTAGCGATCCCGCTGGTCATTTGGGCTGAGATACAAGGTTGGGGGAATTATTGGATCTTTGGGTTGTCGGCCTTAGGGTTGATTCCCCTCGCGGGCTTGCTTGGCGAGGCAACTGAAGCGCTGGCAAGTCACACCGGGCCAAGAGTTGGTGGTTTGTTAAACGCCACCCTGGGTAATGCGGCTGAGTTGATCATTACGCTGGTAGCCATTCGCTCGGGCTTGCTAGAATTGGTAAAGGCTTCAATCACAGGCTCGATTCTGGGTAACTTGCTGTTTGTAATGGGATTGGCTCTGCTGGTGGGTGGCCTGCGGCACGGTGTGCAAACCTTTGACCGCCGGCAGGCCTCAAATTACGCCATATTGCTGCTGATGGCGGTCGTGGCCTTATTGATCCCCTCCCTCTTTAGCCATTTGATTGGCCCGGAAACCAGCCTCGAGGTTGAATGGCTCAGCCTGGGGGTGGCCGGGGTGATGATGGTGCTCTACATGGCTGGCCTTATTTACAGTTTACGTAGTCCCACGACCCCGATGGTGGTTGGTGATGTACATCTTAAGGAAACCGCTCCACAGTGGGGCGTACGCACTGCAGTAGGGATCCTAGTGGTTGCCACCCTGGGAGTTGTGGGTTTGAGCGAATTACTGGTCAGCGTGGTTGAAGCGGTAGTGGAATCGCTGGGAGTCTCCGAATTTTTCATTGGTATCATCCTTATTCCGGTGATCGGCAACGTGGCGGAACACTTGGTGGCTGTGAATGTGGCTGCGCGGAATCGGATGGATCTAAGCCTTGAAATTGCTGTTTCATCCAGCCTTCAAATTGCCCTGTTTGTGGCACCCCTGCTGGTATTCATCAGTTTGATGATGGGGAACCCGCTTACCCTGATCTTTAACCCCTTTGAACTCATTGCACTTGCTGCTGCCATCTTAATTGCAGCGCTGGTGGCGATGGATGGGGAGTCAAACTGGCTAGAAGGGGCTACCTTGCTGGCAGTGTATCTGATCCTTGGGTTGGCATTTTTCCTATTGCCAATGGGTGTGTAGGAGATTCGCCATGCAAACGCGAAAAATGCCGTTGGGTATCTTAATCGCCATAGGAGGTGGTCTGGGGGCTTTGGGATTTGCCACTCTGGTGGCCGCTTTTATCTTTCTACGTTCAGGCGCGCCCGTGGGTGGGGAGACCACCGCCGTTTATACCCTGATCCCCGCTCCAACATCAACTTCATTGCCGGCTGTGCTTCAAGTGCCTACTTCCACGCCCACCATTGATCCTCTACTCAACCCCACAGGCATTCGGGTTGGGGGGTATGTGCAGGTGTCTGGCACGGGAGGTGAGGGGTTGCGATTGCGGGCAAAGCCTGGCACAGGCTCGCCAGTCATGTTTCTGGCAATGGAAGAAGAAGTCTTCCAGGTGTTGGATGGTCCGGTTCCGGCCGATGGTTATGTTTGGTGGTTCCTTCAGGCTCCCTACGATAAAAATCGAAGTGGGTGGGCTGCCGCGGATTTCCTGAGAATTGTGGAACTAACCCCACAACCTTGATCCCGACATGGAGGTAGACCGTGGTGTCATATTATCCGCTTTCCATCTCTGCTAACAGGAGTGAACGAACGCTTACCATTACATGGAATGATGGGCATGTGAGCGTTTATTCTTTTGGATTATTGCGAGCCGCCTGTTCTTGCGCGGTTTGTCGAGGTGGACATGAACGTATGAGCCGCTTTCCCGACCCTGAGGTGTTTGAACTGGAACTGCCTGAATCCCCAGCCACGCGTCTGAAGACCGTTGAAGCGGTTGGTAATTATGCCATTACGATCGAATGGGAAGACGGACACCACTTTGGCAATTATCACTGGGATTACCTGCGGGCTCTTTGCCCGTGCCCAAAATGTCGCGCAGGCGCAGTTGGGTGAGGCTTGGGTGGTCGAGCCTACCTACACGCTATAATAGAGCTCAATCTCATAAGGGTGGGGGCGAAGACGCACCTGGGCTTCCTCAGCAGATTTTCTACGAATCCAATCCTGAATCAAGTCGGGAGTAAATACACCACCGGCTAGCAGGAAGTCATGGTCGGCTTCAAGAGCTTGAAGCGCTTCTCCTAGTGAAGTGGGCAGGCTCTTAATGGACTTACGCCTTTCGGGAGGCCAGCTAAAAATATCATCATCTATCGGGCCAAATCCATGAGCGGAGGGATCTATTTGCTGGCGAATGCCATCAATTCCTGCCATAAGCATGGCGGCCATTGCCAGGTAGGGGTTGCAAGTTGCATCTGGGGGGCGGAATTCGAATCGAAAACTTTCGGGTTCAGTGGCGTATTTGGGAATGCGGATGGCGGCACTGCGATTGCCACTGGAAAAGAAGCAGTTGACTGGTGCCTCAAATCCGGGTACCAAGCGACGGTAAGAATTGGTGGTGGGATTTGTGAAAGCCAGGAGGGCTGGTGCGTGGAAGAGAAGCCCTCCAATGTAATAACGTGCGATGGGACTAAGGTGATAAGGGGCGTCAGGGTCGTAGAATACGTTTTGGCCTTTCAGCCTCAGTAATTGGTGGAAGTGCATGCCATTGCCGGCTTCACCGTAGAGGGGTTTGGGAAGAAAGGTTACTGATAATCCCATACGCAAAGCAGTCATTTTAGTCACGTATTTGAGGATCAGCGCAGCATCGGCGGCCGGGAGGAATTCCATTAGAGGTGTTTCAATTTCGCACTGACCGGGTCCGCCCACTTCATGATGATGATACTTAACTGGAAGTCCCAGCGCTTCGAGGTGATCTACCATCTCGGCTCTGAGGTTATAGAGCTGATCCTTAGGAGGAATGGCGTGATAGCCCTCATGGAGGGCAATGTAATGGCCATGGCCACCGGTGCCGCTCTTCCAGGCCGATTCTATCGAATCCAGGCGATAGCAGGCAGTGTTGACACCGTTCTCGAACTGGACATTGCTAAATACGTAGAATTCGAACTCTGGCCCCCATATGGATTGATCGGCAATGCCGGTTTGACACAAGTAGATTTCTGCACGGCGAGCAATTCCACGCGGGTCGCGGGAAAACGGCTCGCGAGTATCTGCTTCGTAAATGTCACAGATAAAACTGAGCGTGGGGATCTCCCAGAAGGGATCCAGGAAGGCAGTACCCAGGTCGGGAATAAGCACCATATCTCCTGCCCGCACGCTCTTGAAGCCTACGCTGGAACCATCAAAACCAACGCCCCGAGCGAACAATCCTGGGGTAAATTCACGCGCGGTGATTGTGACGTGATGCCAGGCACCCCATAAATCACAAAACTTCAGGTCCACCTGACGGATATGATGTTCGGTGATGTAAGTTTGGGCCTCGGTAAAATTTTTGAACATATTGGCTCCGGGAGGTATGAATTTCACAGCCTGTGCTGACCACAGGCTGTGAGGAGATGGGCTAATGGCGGGATCGCCGATATCGTCTATATCCCAACAAACCTAACAACAAACCCACTCCTCCAAGGGCTATAATCGCCTGGATTACCGTTTTAGGCTCCATTCCAGGCATGACGACTTGGCCATCGCCGTATTCTTTGAAGAGCTTTCCCCACTTGGTTTGCAGGGCGGCTTCTACACGCTTGCGCCCAACAAAAGGATACCAGTAGACATTATGATAAAAATTGCTGGCAAAATAACTCCAGGGCACCAAGGGGCTTTGTAAAAGAATTTTTTCAAAAGGCTTGAGCGGCCCGTGGTAGATCATCTTTTGCCCACGAGAGGCGAAGGTATCTTCTTGTACAAAATTCCAGGGGGGTTCCTGGTTGATATCGTATCCAACAATTTCAATTTGACGAGGGTCGCCTATTCCCAGGTCAAGTTCGTGGGCAATCCGAATGAATGGGATGCGCAATGGGTCAAACCCTTGTAATCGCGCCGAGACGGCATCAATGGCTACCTGGTCGGCAGAGGCAAGCAGAATGTCTTTTTCATGCCAGCGCATAGCGCGCGGACCAGGGCCATCACCTGCGAAGGTTCCGTCCATGACGGCAAAGATCCCGGGGTGAATTTCCTGTTGAATGACCAGCAAGTCCACTAAAGTTTCGTGGATGACACCGTGTGTCCAGTGGCGATTGCGATGGAGGAGTCCACCAAACGCATTCTTCATCGCGCCGGTAATGGTGGTGAAAACATGGGTCTTAACAGTGGGAAGATGGACGATGTTTTTCCCAATCAGGGCTTTGGGTATGTACACCCCCTCGGGATAGACTTTATCGAGCACCAAAAATGGGCGTGAGCGGGGTTGATAGCGTATCCACTCGAATTGATCCTGGTAGAGATAGAGGCAGGGCACCTGGTGTTTGTCGGTCACAAAGCGGTGCTTATTATTGTATTCGCCCACGCGGGTATCTACCACGACGGTGTCGTTGTGAATGCCCACCAAGTCCTGATATCCCATCTTGCGCAAAGCGAGGATCACCCCTTCTAGTTGCCAAGGGGTTGTGGAACAGGCGGGATACCAGGTCTGCCAGGAGATATTGATCTTCAATCCGGTGGTAACTCCATGCGGAAGGGCTTGTTCTACCCCTGCCATGCGCATTAATTGTTCAATGTCTTCTAGGACTGTGGCTGGGGTGGTTTTTAGAACAGCCACACGGCCCTTACCAGGAAACTGGCTCACGCCTAAGAACCTCCTTCAATAAAGTCAGTGATGAACTCCACTAGCATTTTAGCCGTGGCCAGGGTGCAAGTCTAGTTGTTTTTATCATGCTATCCCTGTTCATTCATCACCCTGGTTTCCAGATTCGGAGGCCATAGGCTTTAATTTATTGCGGATAAAGTCAGCCATCTGCAAGGCGCGCTGGGCAGAGGAGCCTAGATAATGCTCGGCGTTCTGGAAAAGATCGAGGATCTCCTCGACTCTCAAATAACGCAAAATGGCTTCATCCTGGCTGAGGTATTGAGGTAAGGGATTGGCCTTTCCCTGTTGAAGGGCTTGCCACGCCTTCAGAGCGTGCTGACGTAGTCGCTCGTGCATGGCTTGACGATCTGCTCCCTTCTTGGCTAACGCCATGAGCACGCGTTCTGTAGCCGCAAAAGGGAGATAGTTATGTAGATTACGCTGGATAGCCACCTCGTCCACTTCAAGTCCTCTTACGATGGTAAGCGCGGTTAGCAAGAGTTCGTCTGTCGCCAGAAAAGCCTCGGGGAGGATAATGCGGCGATTGGCTGAATCGTCCAATGTGCGTTCAAGAAGCGAATGGGCGGCATTTTGCCAGGCAATAGATGGGTAGGTGGCCAGTAGACGAGCCAGAGAATTAATGCGTTCGGCGCGAATTGGATTGCGTTTGAAAGGCATGGCAGAGGAACCCACTTGGGCTCTTCCAAATGGCTCGCGCCACTCGCCGATCATAGGATTCTGAAGCAGACGGAGATCAAAAGCGAATTTGTAAATAGAGGCTCCCACGCCCGCTAAGGCACTCAGGATCAGAAAATCTTGTTTTCGAGGATAGGTTTGGCTGGCTACGGGGTAGAAAGGCAAGTCAAGTTTTTGGCTGAGGAGCGATTCGAAACGCTCTAAGTTTTCGAGGCCGAGCAAGTCAGCGTAGGAGGCGGCACTTCCTACGGCTCCTTTGAAGCCTTTGCCGCGAATTTTGTGATGCAGGTCTGTCAGTGTCTGATGATCCTCAAGCAAATCCTGAGCATAAAGAGCCAGACGATAGCCCAAAGTCAGCGGCTCGGCAGGCTGAAGATGCGTGTAACCAATTATCGGCAGACGGGCGTAACGTTCAATCTTATCCACCAGAGCCAGAAGGAGATCGGAGAGGCGGCTCAGGAGCAGGCTGACTCCCTGGCGTAATCGTATGGCCTCGGCATTGTCCTCAATATCCATAGAGGTGGCGCCAAGATGAAGAATCTTCCCTCCTATGGGGCATTGCTCTGCAAAGGTTTTAAGTTCGGCCATGAGGTCATGTTGAATCTCGGCTTCTATTTCGAAGGCTCGCTTTAGGTCAATATCTTCTTGATGATCATGTAGGTCCTGAATCTGGGACGGGGTTACCAATCCAAACTCTGCCTGTGCCTCAGCCAGAGCCACCCACACCTTACGCCACAAGCGGCGCTTGGTGTGTTCACTCCAAAGCGTCCGCATGTCCGGGCTGCCGTATCGCCATGAAAAGGGAGATTGATAAAGGGAAGGATCCATGAAAAATGACCTTGAATTGCGAAATCGCAAAAACTCTGTTTGAAATTATAATTTATTAAAGGTGTGGTGTTACTAGCAGGGGAGAATTAGTTTGCATAGATTGGTCCCGGGAAAGTTTGCTTGGCATATAATAAACAAAACTATCTTCCAGTCTCTTGGTTTTGGAGGAGGTAGCCCTGGAGACCCAACGTATTACCCAAAGCTTTAGTGGTGGCGGAGCAAATCGGCAACTACCCCCAGGTCATGTACTGGTGGATCGCTACCTGATCCAAGAAGTCATTGGAGTCGGGGGGATGGGCTCTGTTTATCGAGCCCGCGATTTACACTTCCCGAATGTGGTCAAGATTGTAGCCGTTAAAGAGATGATCAATCAGGCACGCGATCCGATGGTGCGCCAGACCATCCTGCAAAATTTTGAGCGCGAGGCCAATTTGTTGGTCACGCTGAATCATGTTGCCATCCCCAAAATATTTGACTACTTCTCGTATGATGAACGTTCTTACTTGGTCCTGGAATATATTAACGGCAAGGACCTGGAAGCCATCTTAAATGAAACCGAGGGCTTCTTACCCGAAGATCAAGTAGTCAAATGGGCGATTGAGATTTGTGATGTTTTAGATTATCTGCACAATCACAAACCCGAGCCGATCATCTTTCGGGATATGAAGCCCTCAAATATAATGATTAATCACAACGGCCATGTTATGCTCATTGATTTTGGCATTGCCAAGATCTTTCGCGAGGGCCAAAAAGGCACCATGATCGGTACAGAGGGATACAGCCCTCCGGAACAGTATCGAGGTGAGGCAACGCCGTTGGCAGATATCTATGCGCTGGGGGCTACCCTGCATCATTTACTAACCAAGCGTGATCCACGACTTGAACCACCTTTCTCTTTCTCAGAGCGTCCAATCCGCAAAATTAACCCCGCGGTATCGCCAGAATTAGAGGCGGTTGTTAACACGGCCCTTCAATACAATCCTGAAGATCGTTTTCCTTCGGCGGCGGCAATGAAGGAAGCCTTGCTTGCTGTGGCGCGCAAGACGGGAATTCTTTCTCGCATCACTTTGCCTGCCACAATGAAAGAAGAAAAGATCAAGCCGTTATGGGCTTTTAAGTGTGAAGATGAGGTGCGAGGGTCTCCTTTCTATGATAACGGTGTGATCTACATTGGCTCTTATGACAATAATTTGTATGCTTTGGATGCTACCAATGGGGACTTCCGTTGGAAATTCCCCACTGAAGGTCCAATTGTTGGACGGCCTATCGTCTCTCAAGACATGGTGCTGATCGGTTCCAAGGACGCTTTCTTGTACTGTATTTCCGCCAAGACCGGGAAACTGCTGTGGAATCACAAGACAGATGGTGCAATTCACAGCTCTCCGCGGGTGAGCGAGGGGCATGTTTTCTTCGGTAGTGACGATGGCTACCTGTATGCAGTCAACCTCACCTCTGCGCGTCGGGCCTGGCGTTTGGATACGGGCGAAGCCATCCGTTCAACCCCTTTCTTGACTAATGAATACATCTACTTTGGCACTGAGGGAGGGGAATTTTACTGCGTAGATTATCGCGGGCAGATCAAGTGGCGATTTCGAGCCAAACGGGCCATTACCTCTTCGCCCACGGTGACCCAGGGAATGGTGTATTTTACTTCCTTGGATGCCTCATTCTATGCCCTGGACTCTAAGTCGGGGTGGATGATCTGGCGTTTTCGAATGGGTAAGGGCTCGGTGTCGTCTCCCTATCGAGTGGATAATTTCGTCTTTGCCGGGTCGGCAGATGGGTTTATCTACTGCCTGGATGCCAATACATCTAAAGAAATTTGGCGCTTCCAGACAGATCACCAGGTGAGTGGCTCACCAATTGTGTATAAGGACAGCCTGTACTGTGGCTCGGCGGATGGTAACTTGTACTGTCTGGACTACAAGACGGGTAAGTTGCGTTGGAAGTTTGCAACCGACGGCCCGATTACCGGTACACCTGCTGCTTTTAATAACATTATTTATTTCGGTTCAGCCGATCATATGGTGTATGCTTTGCTTGCCTGATCCCCAGCCAGGTGGAGGTAGAGGTGGTTAAGTTTTTTGAGCGTATTTTCAACCGGCGCAAATCCACGCTTCCGGAAAGCGAGAGCAAGTTTGTTCAAACAGCCCCTCTAACGGATGAGCAGTTACAACCCGTTACGATGACCCCTGTGGTTATAACCCCCGGGCACCTTTTGGTGGGAGTTGGGCAGTCGGTGGGCTTGCAGCGTGAGCGCAATGAGGATGCTCTGTTCTCGCTCACTTCTATTTTGGCGGATGGAAATACTGAGTTGCCATTCGGGGTTTTCATCGTAGCCGATGGGATGGGAGGGCATGAGCATGGTGAGATTGCCAGTGGAGTTGCTGTGCGGACAATGGCAGAATACATTCTATCGCGTTCTTATCTTCCATTTTTATCCATGGAAGAGCGTCAACGCAGCAGTCTACAAGAGGTAATGGAAAACGGGGTTGTGCAAGCCCAACAAGCGGTGGTAAGGTATGCGCCGGGTGGTGGTACTACCCTAACCGCTGCCCTGGTTGTCGGCGAGCAGGTTACACTGGCTCATGTGGGAGATAGCCGAGCCTACTTTGTTCATCCAGATGGACGGATGCAGGTGATCACCCAGGACCATTCTTTGGTTCATCGTTTGGTCGAGCTGGGGCAGATCTCGGAACAGGAGGCACAAAGTCACCCACAGCGGAACGTGCTCTATCGTGCGCTAGGCCAGTCGGAACCCTTTCGACCGGACATTCACACTCACCCAATGCCCCATCCTGGATTCTTGCTGATTTGCAGTGATGGATTGTGGGGTGTGCTTTCGGATGACGAAATGTTCCAAATCATCGCTGCGGCACGTAACCCTGCAATTGCGTGCAAGAATCTGGTTGATGCAGCCAATGCAGCGGGTGGGCCGGACAATATTAGTGTGATTCTGGTTCAATATCTTTGAAAATAGATGATGGCAACTGGTGTAGCGGAGTACTATAACATTCTCAAGATACCTCTGGATGCAACCGCCGAGGAAATTCGGGCTGCCTACTTTTCTGCTACACGAGCCTATCACCCAGATGTCAACCCCTCGCCCGAAGCCCGACAAATGTTTATTCGGGTGCAGGAAGCGTATGAAGTGCTTTCCAATCCCCAACGTCGCGCCACTTATGATGCTGGCATTCCCCCGGATTATCGTCAACCCCCGCCGATTGCTATCGAGTGGGTTCTCAGCCGCCAGGTGTTACCCCGTCTGAGGGAGCCCCAACTGGTTTACGCGCTGCTCAACCTGCGGGTAACAACGCCTGCAGATCCTTCTAAAGCCCCGCCTGCTCATATTTGCCTGGTAGTAGACCGCTCAACCTCGATGCGAGGCGAGCGGATTGAAATGGTCAAGCGGAGCATTGCCCATTTGGTGCAGAATCTGAGACCCAATGATTTGATTTCGTTAATTGCATTTAGTGATCGGGCAGAAGTCATTCTGCACGCGACGCCTGCCCAGCATCAAATTGATATATTGCATCACATCAATCAAATTCAAGTGGGCGGGGGCACGGAGATATTACACGGGCTGGAAACGGCGATTAACCTTTCGCGGTATGCCAATCACGCAAATAACATATTTACTCAGGTATGGTTGATTACCGATGGTCACACCTATGGTGATGAGCAGGCCTGTGTTGAACTGGCTGCAACAGTACGCCGCGATGGGATTGTAATCAACGCATTTGGGATTGGTGAGGATTGGAATGATGATTTTTTGGATGCCTTAACGAGCATTGCCGGCGGCAATACCCACTATGTGCGAAGCCCTGAAGATCTGCTTGCATACTTTGAGCGTAAGGGAAGGAGTGCTCGTCAAGTCTTTGCGCGAGGTCTGGAACTCCATTTTATAAGTGAAGGGGGAGGCAACCTGCGTTATGCCTTTAAAGTCGCAGGAGATGTTGCGCCGCTCCCTCTGGAAATTCCCATTCCAATGGGGGATTTATATTATGACGAAAAGATGAGCATTGCGCTGGAATTTTTGCTTCCCCCTTTGTCCCCTGAGATCACAAGTCTAAATTTAATGTGGGGTAAGTTAATGATGGAGGTCCCCGCTTTTGAGGCACGCTACTGGCGGTTACCCTTTACGATCAGTTGCGAGGTGGGCGAGGAGGTTGGATCAATGATTGTTCCTGAAACCTTACTTCAAGCCCTTTCGCGCCTCACGCTTTATCGCATGCAAGAGAAAGCCCGTCAGGAGATTGCTACCGGAGAGGTATCAAGAGCGGCTCGCCGATTACAATATCTAGCGACTCACCTGCTAGCAAAGGGCGAACGTAGTTTGGCCCGGACGGTGCTTTTGGAGGCGGAACATCTACAACGCACCCACCAACTCAGTGGTGAGCGCGGGAAACAGATCAAATATGGCACGCGATCCCTTCTCATGCTACCCGAACCCCGTAAGGATTAAGGCTATGATCACCTGTCCCAATTGTCATCATCAAGAATTGCCTGGCGCGTTATTTTGTAGTGAATGTGGGGCTCAACTGGTGGTTGTGGACCGAAGCGCCACCCAAACCCTGGATATGATTCAGTCGGACTACTTTGAACGGAAGCGCTCTAAGCCGTTGCCTCCGCTTCCAGAGGAAAATGCGGCTCCGGTCGCGGCATTAAGCATTGCCCTGCGGGTCATTGATTCTGACGAAGTAATTCACCTGAGTGGGCGCTCAGAAGTAACTCTAGGGCGAGTTGTAGAAGGTCAGCCCATTCTTCCCGACATTGATCTTACCCCCTACGAAGCCTATGCTCATGGGGTTTCACGGTTGCATGCGGCAATTAAAATTACCCCTCAGCGTATTTCCATTATGGATCTGGGATCATCTAACGGCACCCGTGTCAACGGTCAGAAGATTGTTCCTCACGTGGATTATCCGCTGAAGAATCACGATGTTATTGCCTTGGGGAAGCTTAAAATCCAGGTTATTATTCAATAAGAGATGAGGGAGCTATGCCGAGCGTGATCATCCATTTGAATAATGAGGATCCTGTATTGGGTGAGATTGACGCTTTACCCGCCCCAACGGATTATTTGATCATTGTCAAAAATCCGCGCAAACGGGATGGCAAGGATCTTCATTATATTGAAGCCAATGTGACCACCGTGATCTGGCCAGTGAGCCGCATCAATTTCATTGAGGTTCTGCCAGCGGCTGAAGAAGAGGAAGTCATCTCCTTTGTGAGGGAGTAACCCGTCCATGAGCGATATGAGCCTGAGGGACCGCCTGATCCTCGTGGTAGATGACGAGGAGAAAATGGCACGTTTCATTCGCCTCAACCTGGAGCACGATGGATTCCGCGTGGTAGAGGCTCATCGCGGTGAAGAAGCCATTCGCGTATTGCGCGATGCCCTGCCCGACTTGGTGATTCTGGATGTGATGCTGCCGGATATGGACGGCTTTGAAGTGCTCCAACTCATTCGTGAGATCAGCCAGGTTCCGGTTATTATGGTGACTGCCAAGGGAGAAGAAGAAGATCGCATTCGGGGATTGGAATTGGGGGCAGATGATTATGTGACCAAGCCTTTCAGCCCACGTGAACTGGTCAGCCGGGTGCGGGCGGTTCTACGGAGGACCGAAATGGCCAGCCCAATTTCCAAAGAGGTGGTAGAGGTTGATGACCGTTTGAGGATTGACTTTGGGCGACGTGAGGTATGGGTAGAAGGAAAATTGGTCAAGTTGCGTCCTACGGAGTACCGCTTGTTATATCACTTGGTGCAAAACGCTGGCTGGGTTCTCACCTACGATCAAATATTGTCGAAGGTTTGGGGGTATGAATATCGTGATGAGCCCCACTATGTGCGGTTGTATATCAATTATCTCCGCCAAAAGATTGAGAAGGATCCTTCCAATCCCAAGTACATTCTGACCGAACGCGGAGTGGGCTATCGTTTTGTGGATTTTCGACGCCAGAAACCCGGTGAGCAGAGCCGAGAATCTACAAAAAATTGATATTTCTCTAGCACAAATCTTATGCATCGGGCATATAAAAAGGGTGTCATCAAAACCTTCTGAGAAGGAGGTGGACGATGGCCAACTTGATGGTTTTTGATCCGATGCGTGAGATTGCCGCTTTGCGTTCAACGGTAGATCAACTCTTTGACGATCTCTTCACCCGGCAGGTGGACTGGCTGCGGGGGACGGAGTGGATAGCAGTAGATATGTATCAGACCGACAACGAGGTAGTGGTGAAAGCCACCATGCCCGGGGTAAAGCCCGAAGACATCCACGTCACGGTGAACAACAATGTGTTGACTATTGCGGGTGAGGTGAAGCAGGAAGAGGAAGTCAAGAACGCGGTGTATCACTTGCGTGAGCGCCGCTATGGGCAATATTCCCGCAGCCTTACTCTGCCGGTGCCGGTCGAAGTAGATAAGGCGAAGGCCGAGTATGAGAATGGGGTTTTGACCCTAACCTTGCCTAAAGCCGAAGCTGTGCGACCGAAAACCATTACGGTGAAAGCGAAGTAAGTCTGAGGAGCAGCCGCCCCGAAGAATGATGGGGCGGCTGACATTTCTGGCAAACAGGAGGTTGAGATGCCAATTTACCAGTACGTGTGCGAGGAGTGTGGGGTGCCCTTTGAGCACTTTGCTCATTTTTCTCATAACGGCCACCTGCCCCAATGTCCGCGTGGACATACTCGAGTGCGTAAGGTGTACCAGGCACCTGCGGTGATTTTTAAGGGGAGTGGTTGGTATAGCACGGACCATCGTCCTAAGCCTTCAAGCGAGGAGAAATAATAAGTCATATTAGACGGTATCGGGCCTGAACTGTGATATACTAAACCCGATTTAGCTTTGGGTATCAGAAGGGAGATTATAGAATGATAGATGCACCTATTCACGTGACGGATGCAGCGTTTGAGAAAACGGTGTTGCAGTCGGCTTTACCGGTAATTGTGGATTTTTGGGCTCCATGGTGTGGACCTTGTCGTCTCATCGCGCCAGCCCTTGAGAAGATTGCCAAGGATTACGCTGGTAAGTTGATCGTAGCCAAGGTCAACACAGATGAGAATCCGGAATGGGCCACACGTTTTGGTGTTCAAGGGATTCCCACGCTTCTCTTTGTTGCCAATGGTAAGGTGATCCATCGTCAGGTAGGCGCCTTGCCTGAAGGTATGTTGCGAGATGTCGTGGAGCAGTTCCTGGAAGTGGTTCAGACGGCTTCAACCCAAACCAAGTCCTGAATTACCCCTCGTGATGAAAATGAGCGAAAGCCCGGTAACCAAACCGGGCTTTCCTACTTGGGGGCGAGCGGCCACTCACTCACGTACACGCTGAATGTGTGCGCCCAGTGCCGCCAGCTTTTCGTCCACTCGTTCGTATCCCCGATCAATTTGCCCAATGTTACGGATGACCGAGGTGCCGTGGGCGGAAAGGGCCGCTAACACCAGTGCCATGCCCGCGCGAATATCCGGGCTTTCTAGTTTCTCGCCGTAGAGCTCGGTGGGGCCTTGGACAATGCAACGATGGGGGTCACACAGGACAATTTGAGCGCCCATGCTGACTAACTTGTCGGTGAAGAACATGCGGCTGGGGTACATCCAATCGTGAAATAGCACCGTTCCTTTGGATTGGGTGGCAACGACCAGGGCAATACTCATCAGATCGGTGGGAAAGGCCGGCCAGGGCATGACGCTAATTTCGGGGATAGCGCCCCCCAAATCGGGCTCGATAGTCAGGCGTTGCTCGCGCGGGACGAAGATATCCTCGCCCCGTACTTCCCAGTGGACGCCCAGCCGACCGAAAACCAGCTGAATCATGTCCAGGTACTCCGGTCCGGCCTTGCGGATTGTAATTTCTCCACGGGTAACTGCGGCCGCCCCGATGAAGGACACCACTTCCAGATAATCAGGGCCGATGGTGAATTCCCCGCCGTGCAGGTGATCCACCCCGGTGATGTGCAGGGTATTGGAGCCAATATTCTCAATTTTAGCGCCCAGAGAGTTTAAGAAATGGCAGAGTTCCTGAATGTGCGGCTCTGAGGCGGCGTTGCGGATCACGCTCTCGCCTTTAGCTATGACGGCTGCCATGATGGCGTTTTCGGTTGCGGTTACACTGGCTTCATCGAGGAGGATGTTAGCGCCATGCAACCCATTGGCATGGAAGTGGAAGTAGCGATCGTAAGATACTTCCACTCCCAGTTTTTTGAGCGCTAGCAGGTGGGTATCTACCCGACGCCGTCCAATTACGTCCCCCCCGGGAGGGGGCAAGCGCAGCACCCCGGTGCGCGCGCTCATGGGTCCGGCCAGTAGGATGGAAGCGCGTATCTTGCGGCAGAGATCGGGGTCCAGATCCGCTGGGCGGACCTCCCTGGCCTGAACCTTCCAGGTGTGCTCGTCTAAGTCCGTAAATTCCACTCCCAATGATTCGAGGAGGGCTCGCATCGTGCGCACATCAAGGATGTTGGGGATGTTGTGCAGGATAATCGGTTCATCGGTTAGGAGACAGGCGGCCAGCAGGGGTAAGGCGGCGTTTTTGTTTCCAGAGGGGGTCACTTCGCCGTGAAGAGGATAACCACCTTCGATCACAAACTTTTCCATTGTCACCTCCAGAGTTATTATATCTACACCTTTGGCATAATGGGCGGGTTTTTGCTACAATAGAAACCACGGGGGAGATGATGGATGAGCGGATAAAAAGAGGGTGCTGGAATGGATCGGGCGATCAAAGAGCAACTTTACGATGCATGGCATGCATTTATAACTCGTCATATCGTTATGCCCCAAGTGCGACCTATAATCGCAGCGTCATGGCGGCGCTGTTGGGCACGGGTGGACCCCTATACTTCCCTAAAGCCGCCGCGGTTGTCTGACCAGCATTTGTTTTCCATGCAAGTTAATTATTTTGAGTTAATGGCTATTGCCCGGCCCGTCATGGAGGACATTTATCAGTACATTGAAAACTCAAATTCAGCGGTGCTTTTTACCAACAGCGTGGGGTACTTGCTGGATTGGGTAGGAGATCCGGGGATGTTGGCTACCCTGGAGAGCATGCAGATTGAACCAGGTACGTTGCTGGCCGAGAGCGAATTGGGCACCAATGCCATTGGCGTGGCACTGCTTGAACGTGAGCCCGTTCAAGTGGTCGGGTATGAACATTTTTGTCAGCCGTTGCACGATTTTGGTTGGGCAGCAGCGCCGGTTTTTGATATCAGCGGCAAGTTGCTCGGGGCATTAGGAGTGGTGACGCGGGTCAGTAATTTCCACCCGTATGCGTTGGGTATGGTGGTGGCAGGTGCGCGCGCCATTGAAGCCCAACGTCAGTCAGATCAGTTGTTGGAAGAGCAAAACAGCCAGTTGGCCGGAATAAATGCCATTCTGGCCAGTATCAACGAAGGCATTCTGGCGTGGAATACAGAGGGAATTGTGATCCACGCTAATCCCACTGCGGCTGAAATTCTCAAGGTTCCCCAGGAGTCGCTCATGGGGGCTCATCTGGATGCTTTTGTGAAATTCCCGCCATATGTGCTGGATGCCCTCCATCGCCAAATTCCGGTCTCGGATCTAGAGGTTCAACTTTCGGTATTAGGGGAAACAGTTTCCTGCTTGCTGAGCCTGCAATATGTCCGTGGACGGCGTGGTCTGCGAGCCATTCTGGCAGTTTTACGTCCGCTCAAGAGTCTGCGCGAGTACGTCCAGCGTCAGGTGGGTTCTCCCACTTTTGATCTTCAGAATCTAATTGGCGAGTCACCCGCCATTCGCCGCGTGCGGCGCCTGGCACGCAGCGCGGCTGCAGCACGGGGGTGTGTGCTTATCCGGGGAGAAAGTGGAACCGGTAAAAATTTGCTCGCCCGTGCCATCCATTACCACAGCCCGCGCAGTCATGGGCCTTTTGTGGTGTTTGCTTGTACCGCGGTGCCCAGTGAATTGGTCTTGCCCGAGTTGCTGGGGGTGGAGCGCGGTGTGGGGGAGGGCATTTCACATGCCAGCAAATTTGAACTGGCTGACGGGGGTACCCTCTTCTTTCAGGATGTAGAGGCGCTACCCCTGGAGGCGCAGTCGGTATTGCTGAATTACCTGGAGTTAGGGATTATCCAGCGCATTGGCAGCCGCAAGCCGATTGAGGTGGATGTTCGCATCATTGCTTCGAGTTCGGCCAATCTGGAACACCTGGTGGCTGAGGGTAACTTTCGAGCCGATCTCTTTTATCGTCTAAGCCTGTTTGAGATCGTTCTTCCCCCTTTGCGGGAACGCAAACAGGACCTGGAATTGTTGATCGAACAGGTGTTGCAGCGCCTGGCAAGGCAATTAGGGCATCCGCTTAGTCTGAGCAAGGATACCCTGGCCATCCTGAGAGCACATTCCTGGCCGGGGAATGTGCGAGAACTGGAGTCGGTATTGACGCGGGCGGCGGTGCAGGCCAGTCCCTCCCAGATTATCATGCCGGCACACTTGCCCCCTCTGCAAACCAGTACTGATGCAGGTGTTCCCATGTGGATGCCCAATCTCCCCCGCCTGGAAGAGATTGAGCGGCAGGCCATTCTCCAGGCTGCCCAACAATGCCATGGCAATGTTTCTCAAATGGCGCGTCTGTTGGGGGTGGGACGAACTACCTTGTGGCGCCACTTACGGCGCATGAATATCTCACTGGATTCCTATCGTGAAGATGGGCGGCGCGAAAGCGGTGTTTCATTATGAAACACAATGTCGCTAAAATGTTTCAAACCGATACATTAATCGGGGATTAATTTGACAGGACGGGCGTACGCCTTACAATGGATTGTGATGTCCTGCGCAATGTGGCTTCAAGGTAGTTGGGTGATGCCGATGTGCCCTGCGGTAATGTTGTGGGGTGCGGAATGCCATGTTGGTGTTCTTTCTTTAGGCAAGAGATACCGCCATTAGGAAGTTCCTGATAGGCGGTATTTTTTGCAAAACCCATTGTTTTTCTGGTTGCTCAATTTCATACCAAAGGAGGTGAACGGAGAGACGAGCGGAGGTAGCACTTTGTTCTTCACCCATAATCCCATTCTTCAAATCCTTTATGAAAGGAGAGGTCCGACATGAAATCCAAAGGTTTAGGCGAGTTTCTGGGCGAAGTCATTGGTACTTTCACCCTGATCTTGCTGGGTGATGGTGTGGTCGCCAATGTGGGGCTTGCCCCGCGCTTGGCAGCACCAGCCTATAACTGGAACACCATCACCATCGGCTGGGCCTTCGCAGTCATTGTTGCGGTTTATGTTGCGGGTGGCGTTTCGGGCGCCCATCTCAATCCTGCGGTGACCATTGCGCTGGCGGTTAAGCGCGGCTTCCCGTGGTCCAAAGTGCCCACCTATATCTTGGGCCAATTGGTGGGTGCGTTCCTGGGCGCGCTGGGTGTGTACCTGGTCTACCGTGAGGGTCTGGTGGCAGCGGGCATGCCCAATGTGTGGTGCACTGGCCCCGGCTCGGTATTCGGGCAGGCCTTCTGGGGCGGCCAGGGTGCTGCGGCACAGGGCTCCTATTCGCTGCTGAATGCCAGCATTGCGGAAATTTTTGGCACCATGGTGCTGCTCTTCGGTGTGCTTGCCAGCGGTGATCAGCGCAACCTGGGCCTGAAGTTCAATATGGGGCCGTTCCTGGTGGGTGGCACGGTGCTCTCGGTCGGTCTGAGCCTGGGTGGCCCGAGCGGTTATGCCATCAACCCGGCTCGTGACCTGGGTCCGCGCATCTTCGGCGCTCTGGTTGGGACGCAAGGCCTCTTCGATGGCTCCTACTGGATCGTCGCCCCCGTGATTATGCCGATCATCGGCGGTATTTTGGGCGTGCTGCTTTACGATTGGTTCGTCACCGCCTTCTTGCCCGAGAAGAGTGAGTAATTTTCATGAGTTTGGGATTGGGCCTGCTCCTTTTCTTGAGGGGCAGGCCCATCTAAAAAGAGCGGGCATGCTATAGGTAGGGGTGGAAAAGGTGTCCAAAAGCGCCTCCACCACAGGGTGCTAGAGTGCTAGAAAGGAAGAGTGAGAGATGAAGAAGTTAATCAATAAACCCGAAGATGTTGTACGAGAGGAACTGGAGGGGATGGCGCTGGCTCATCCCGACCTGATTCGGGTGCACTTTGATCCTAATTACGTTGTGCGTGTAGATGCACCGGTCAAGGGGAAAGTAGGGGTCCTCTCCGGAGGTGGTTCGGGGCACGAGCCCATGCACGGTGGTTTTGTGGGCATCGGTATGCTGGATGCCGCCTGCCCTGGAGCAGTGTTTACCTCTCCCACCCCCGACCAGATGCTGGAAGCCACGCGGGCAATCAACGGCGGCGCTGGTGTGCTGCACATTGTTAAAAACTACACTGGCGACATCATGAACTTCGAAATGGCAGCAGACCTGGCACGTGCCGAGGGGATTGAGGTCGAGTCCGTCGTCATTGATGATGACGTGGCGGTGAAGGATAGCCTCTACACGGCTGGTCGCCGTGGGGTTGGGAGCACTGTGTTGGCCGAAAAGTTGTGCGGGGCGGCTGCCGAGCAGGGGCGCTCGCTCAAAGAAGTAGCGGATGTCTGTCGCAAAGTGAAGGATTGGGGACGCAGCATGGGCATGGCGTTGACCTCATGCACCGTGCCTCATGTGGGGCGCCCAACCTTTGACCTTCCCGAAGACGAAATGGAAATCGGGATCGGCATCCATGGGGAGCCGGGGCGCACGCGCATGAAGCTAAAACCGGCTGATGAAATTGTTGAAATGCTGATGGAGCCGATCATCAATGATATCCCCTACAAAGCAGGCGATGAGGTGTTGCTCTTTGTCAACGGCATGGGAGGCACGCCACTCATCGAATTGTACATTGTGTACCGCAAGGCGCATCAGATTGCGACCAAGCACGGGCTAAAGGTGGTGCGCAATCTGATCGGGTCCTATATTACCAGCCTGGAGATGGCCGGTACTTCGATCACGCTCCTCAAGATGGATGAGGACATGATTAAGTTGTGGGATGCGCCGGTCAAGACCCCGGGCCTGCGCTGGGGCATGTAATACCCATGAAGACTTGCCGGGGTTTGCCTGATGATGCCCCCGGCCATAACGGAGCGTCGTATGGTCATTACTCGGGACAAAGTACTGGATTGGATTAAGCGTTACGCCGATCTTCTGGCGGAGAACCGTGATTACCTGACCCAACTGGATGCGGCTATTGGTGATGCCGACCATGGGGCCAATATGGATCGCGGCTTTAAGGCCGTACTGAGCAAAATGCCGGAAATGGCCGACAAGGATATTGGCACGATCCTGAAGACGGTGGGCATGACGCTATTGGCTACCGTTGGCGGTGCGGGTGGTCCTCTTTACGGCACCCTCTTCCTCCAGGCCGGGATGAAGACTACCGGCAAAATGGAAATGACATTAGAGGACTGGATCAACGCCTTGGAGGCTGGGATCACGGGGGTAAAGAACCGTGGCAAAGCCGAGTTGGGCGATAAGACCATGATTGATGCCCTGGTACCGGCCTGGAATGCGCTCAAGCAAGCCGCAGAAAACGGTAGTAACCTGGGCGAGGCCCTGGAGCGGTGTGCACGTGCTGCCGAGGAGGGAATGAAAGCCACGATCCCGCTGGTGGCGCGGAAAGGTCGTGCCAGTTATCTGGGCGAACGCAGCGCTGGTCATCAAGATCCAGGGGCAACTTCGTCCTATCTTATGTTGCGGGCGGCCGCCGATGTTTGGCGTGACGCGTAAAAGAACTTCTCAATCCCAAAACTAAAATCTTCAGGAGGTGTGGTATGGCCAAGTATGCTGCCGCTATTGATCAGGGTACGACCAGTACTCGCTTTATGATCTTCGACCACAGCGGCAACGTGGTAGGGGTTGATCAGAAAGAGCATGAGCAGATTTACCCCAAGCCGGGTTGGGTCGAACATGACCCGATGGAAATCTGGACGCGAACACAAGAGGTGATCGAAGGCGCGTTGCGCAGGAGTGGGGTGAGCCCCAAGGATATCGCCGCGGTTGGTGTGACCAATCAGCGCGAAACCACCATTGTATGGGAAAAGGCAACCGGCAAGCCAGTATACAACGCTATCGTCTGGCAGGATACCCGCACTGACAAAATCTGCAACGAGCTTGCCGCCGATGGTGGACAGGACCGCTTCCGCCCCAAGACCGGTCTGCCGCTGGCCACTTACTTCTCGGGACCCAAGATCAAGTGGATCCTGGACAATGTGCCGGGAGTGCGCGAAAAAGCCGAGAAGGGAGAAGTGATTTTCGGCAACATTGATACCTGGGTGATCTGGAATCTGACCGGCGGTCCGCAGGGCGGTGTGCATGTGACGGATGTATCGAATGCCTCGCGCACCATGCTCATGAACCTGGAAACGCTGGATTGGGATGATGAAATCTTGGGTATCCTGGGAATTCCGCGCGCGATGCTGCCGGCCATTCGCCCGTCCTCTGAGGTCTATGGCTATGCCAAGGGCTTGCTGGATGGCATTCCGGTTGCCGGTGACCTTGGCGATCAGCAAGCGGCTCTCTTTGGGCAGGCCTGCTACAGCCCTGGCGAGGCAAAGAACACGTACGGTACCGGCTGCTTCATGCTGCTCAATACCGGTACGCGCCCGGTGCCCAGCAAGAGCGGTTTGTTGACCACGCTGGCCTACAAGATTGGTGATCAACCGGCTGTCTACGCGCTGGAAGGCTCGATCGCCATCACGGGGGCGCTGGTGCAGTGGCTGCGCGACAACCTAAAGATGATTGAGTCCTCAAAGGATGTTGAACCGCTGGCCCGCACGGTTGAGGACAACGGTGGCATCTACTTTGTGCCTGCTTTCTCCGGCTTGTTCGCACCCTACTGGCGCAGCGATGCCCGCGGCGTGATTGTGGGTCTGACCCGCTACATTAACCGCGGTCACATTGCACGGGCGGCGTTGGAAGCCACGGCTTACCAGACCCGCGAGGTGCTGGATGCGATGAACGCCGACTCTGGCGTGCCGCTAACCGCCCTCAAGGTGGACGGTGGCATGGTGTACAATGAACTGCTGATGCAGTTCCAGGCGGACATCCTGGGTGTACCGGTCATTCGTCCGAAGGTAGCCGAGACCACCTCACTGGGTGCGGCGTATGCAGCCGGTATGGCCGTGGGCTTCTGGACCAACTTTGACGAACTGCGCGCCAACTGGCAGGTGGATAAGGTCTGGCAACCGCAAATGAGAGCTGAGGAACGCGAGCGGCTCTATGCTGGTTGGAAGAAGGCCGTCCAGCGCACCTTTGGGTGGGTCGAGTAAGTCGTTCTGAGTGTCTGTTGTGGGGGGCAGGCCATTCCTGCCCCCCAGCATGTGCGCCCTAGAGGCGCAGGGCGGTGTGGTCAAGACGGCAAAGCCCGATTGACCGGTGACCGCCCTTTATATGCCAGTTGCACGGGTGATTTTTTTGAAAGTTGGATGAGACGCTCTCCATTAATGATAAAATTCACATACGGCTGGATGGTGATTCATGAGCAAAAAAAAGAAACGCCAGGTTGAACAAGATCCTTTTGCAACCGGACAACCCTGGCTATCTATGAAGAGCGGCATTATTACCATGGCGGTTGTCAGTGTCTTGATGGTGGTGTGGGTGACCTGGCAGGGTTCTTATTCTAAGCCCCTGGGAGAAAGTTTATTGTGGGGGCTGGTCTTCGGTGGAAGCCTGTGGATTGTGTTTTTGTTGTTTTTGCTCATTCATCGTCTATTTCGACGGTAGGCAAATGGAAGTTAGGCACGTTTTCACAAGGCTAGAAGTTCTCGAGTAGAGGAGTGTATCTATGAGCCAATTTCATGCGATTGTGATAGGGGCTGGCTTCACGGGTGTGGCAATTGCTCATGATCTGGCATTGCGTGGTTTCCGCGTCACAGTGGTTGAACGTGGACCGATTGCCAATGGGACTTCCGGACGCACCCATGGGCTGCTACACTCGGGGGCACGTTATGCTGTGAATGATCAAGAATCGGCAATTGAGTGTATCCAGGAAAATCAAATCTTGCGATTAATAGTTCCGGATGCGATTGAGCCCAATGGGGGATTGTTCATTGCTGTAGACGAGAGTGATTTGGAATATCGCGAAAAATTCATCCAGGGCTGTGAGGAATGCAAAATTCCGATCCGTGAGCTGACCCCGAAGGAAGCATTGCGCATTGAGCCCAACCTGAACCCCAAACTGTTGACCGCCTTTACCGTACCTGATGGTACTTTTGATCCTCTACGCCTGGCACTGGCCTTTGCGGCCACGGCTAAATCGAATGGAGCCGTATTTCATCTGTACACCGATGTGGTGGATTTGCTTACCGATGGTCAGGGGAATATCAAGGGAGTGAAGGTTTGGAATCGCGCCAATGATAAGCGCTTTGAGATCGAAGGGGATATTGTGGTCAATGCTACCGGTGCCTGGGTGGGGCAGATTACCTCCATGGCGGGTATTCGGGTGCCAATTGCACCGACTCCTGGTGTCATGGTGGCTTATGACAAGCGCTTGACCCAACGAGCCATCAATCGGTTGAACAAACCGGGCGATGGAGATATCGTTTTGCCTCAGCGGCGGATGATGGTGGTCGGGACCACCTCGTTCTCCATTGAAGATCCAGATTATGTGCCGGTTTTACCGGATCATGTCGCCTTGATGATTGAGCGTGGGTCCGAATTAATCCCCGCCCTGCGACAGACTAAAGAACGGGGTGCCTATATGGCTACCCGTCCGCTGATCGGTAGTGGGGCGCCTGGCCGAAGTATTTCGCGCACCTTCAAAGCCTATGACCACAAAGAAACCGATAACATCGAGGGGTTGGTCACCATTACCGGCGGGAAGGCGACTACCTTGCGCCTAATGGCGGAAAAGACTGTGGATCTGGTATGCAAGAAACTGGGTGTGAATGTTCCCTGTACCACAGCCGAAACGCCGTTGATATCGTATCGTAAATTTTACGTGGATTAATCCCCCGAACCAGCCCATACTCTTGCATGGAGCACACCTATGAGCGAGGAAAAGTGGACCGTTAATTTTGTGGTGTATCGCAAGAAAGGGGATGGAGAACCCCATTATCAGACGTTTACACTTGAGGTCAGCCCCGATGAGTATGTTATTGATGGGGTTGAACGTATCTGGGCATTTCATGATCGGTCATTAGTCTTTGCCCACGCTTGCCATCATTCCACCTGCGGCGCGTGTGGAATGCGGGTCAATGGGGTGGAAAAGTTAACCTGCATTACTCGCATTCGAGATGTCACCAAAAATGGCGGCACCTTGCGGATTGAACCTTTGCGCAATTTCCCTGTCATAAGCGATTTGGTCGTTGATATGAGCCGCCTTTACGTAGGGATGGACAAAGTTCATGCTCCTGCCGTTCACCCGCTCTCGCTGGCACCGTTGGAGGGGGAAGGGATTAAGCCACCCCGTGACGTGCCGATGGATGGTGGAAAGGAATACCTGCGTTTGGCAGATTGCATAGAATGTGGACTATGCATAAGTGCCTGTCCGGTGGCTGGTACTGCTGAAGAGTACCTTGGGCCGGCTGTCCTCGCGGCGGCGCAACTGCAGGGGCTGAAACGTGCTCCTGACTTGGCGGAAGTGGTGGATTGCGTGGATGGCGTCTGGCGCTGTCATAGTGCTTACGAATGTACAGCGGTGTGTCCCTCTAACGTGGATCCGGGCTGGCGGATCATGGATCTGCGGCGGCAGGTACTGGCCCAGCGTATTAAACGCTGGTTTGGAGGAGCCTAACCCAGGAAAAGGAGTGTACTACCATGGAAAGTCCTGCAAAGAAACCCAACACTCGGGGCATTCTGGATTGGTTTGATCCACGCGGGCGGCAGGTTGGTGGATGGGGGTTCATTCTTAACCGCTTGACCGCTATTGGCTTAACCGTGTACCTTTATCTTCACCTGGTCATGTTAGGTAAATTAGCCCAGGGACCAGAAGCCTATGATTCTTTTATCGCTTTTGCCAAGCAACCCCTGATCATGTTCGGAGAGATGCTGGTGATCATCGGCGGTCTGTATCATGGCTTGAACGGCGTGCGCATTGCACTCAATAGTTTTGGAGTGGCTGTGCCGGCCCAAAAACAGTTGTTATATGGGGTGCTGGGGCTCACGCTGGTGGGTTCGCTTATTTTTGGACTGCGCATGCTCGCAGCGCACTAAATGAGGAGGTACCATGCAAAACGCAGTTTCCCAACCCAAAGCTGGTGAGAGTTACCTCTTATGGTTTATCAAAATCGTGACCGGGTTGCTGATCATAGTGATCTTGTTCATTCACTTTTTGGTCAATCACTATCTGGCACCCGAGGGGTTGCTTTCCCACGCTGAAGTCGTTGCCTACTACCGGAACTACCCCATCGTGCCTATTATGGAGGGGTTTTTCCTCGTCTTTGTGGTATCTCACTCCTTGATCGGTACGCGGAGCATCCTGCTAGATTTGAACCTTAAGAAAAATATCATGCGGGTTATAGATGCTCTGCTGGTGGCTATTGGTTTGGTGGCCACCGGCTATGGCATCTGGTTATTGTTTGCCGTCATCAATTGGGGAGCATGAGTCGCCTTTTATGGTGAGCCTCGTTCTGGTTTCTCATAGCAAATCTCTGGCCGAATCACTGGTGGGATTGATTCGACAGATGGCCGGCCGGGAACTCAAGATTGGCGTAGCCGCAGGCGCCGGGCCTGACCACGAGGAATTTGGGACCGACGCAACCGACATTGCGCGAGCCATCACCGAAGTGGATAGCCCCGACGGGGTTCTGGTGCTGATGGACTTGGGCAGTGCCATCCTGAGCGCAGAGATGGCTCTGGAGTTGATTCCTCCCGACATACGCCAACGGGTTCGCTTCTGCCCCGGCCCCCTGGTGGAAGGGGGGATTGCCGCTGGAGTTCAGGCTAGCCTGGGCAGTGATATTGAGACTGTATGTCGTGAAGCCCATCGAGCTCTGCAACCCAAAGCGGAGCAATTGGAGGGTAGCGTTGAGGGGGTGGCGCCGGTTGTAGAGGTTGCTCCTCCATTGGAAGCCCAAGACTTTCACCAAGTAGAAGTCGTGCTCAAGAACGCGCACGGACTCCATGCACGTCCGGCGGCGCGTTTTGTGCAATTGGCTTCGAAATTTGATGCCGAAATTCTGGTGACAAATTTAACCAACCAGAAGGGCCCTGTCTCGGCAAAGAGTTTAAACGCGTTGGCAACTCTGGGGGCTTTACGTGATCACCGCATCCGTATTATGGCACGTGGTAAGCAGGCAACTGAGGCACTGGAGGCTCTGCGGCGGCTGGTTGAGGATCGCTTTGGTGAGCCTGTGGGTGCTGCCGAAGGCGGGCCTCCTCCGATACAGCCGGTTGTTGCAGAGGCAGAGGTTGAGGTGCAGGGGGAAGAGGGCGTGTTTGTGGGCCTTCCCGTCTCCGATGGGGTGGCGGTAGCGCGACTCTATCACTATGAATCCCTACCCCCAATGGTACCTCACGACTATACCTCCGACCCAGAGGCCGAATGGGAGCGTTTACAGGATGCCCTTGAAAAAGTGCGTGGAGCCATCCAGGCTCGTTATCGTGAAATGGTGGCCCGCGTCGGTCCGGAGGAGGCAGCGATTTTTGAGGCTCATGCTTTGCTGTTAGATGATCCGGACCTGCTTCAACCTGCTCGACGGCTCATTTTTGAGCAACGTTATAACGCGGCATGGGCATGGCAGACCAGCGTGGAGGCTATGGTAGCCCAATATCAGAGCCTGGACGACCCTTACCTGCGTCAGCGGGCTCAGGATGTTCAGGACGTGGGTAATCAAGTATTGCGGGCCTTGAGTGGGGAGAGCCGGGAGAAAATCGTTTTTGAATATCCCGTAATCCTGGTTGCGGATGAACTTACGCCCTCCGAGACGGCTCAACTGGATCTCGAACACATTCAAGGGATTATTACTCTGAGTGGAGGGCCAACGTCGCACAGTGCTATTTTGGCGCGGTCGTTGGGTATCCCGGCTGTGACCGGATTGCCCCCTGCCATCAAGCGGTTGTCTTCAGAGACCGAATTGGGGCTGAATGGTTTCCGCGGGCGTGTTTGGGTCAACCCCGATGAACGGGTGCGAAATGAACTGGAGGTCGAGCGGAGGCGCTGGCTTGAGGAACGCCAAAAACTTCTTGCTAGCAGTCTGCAACCTGCAGTAACGCGCGATGGCAAGCGGGTTGAGGTGGTGGCCAATGCTGGTAACCTGACCGATGCCCAGCTGGCGGCTCAGAATGGGGCAAAGGGTATTGGGTTACTACGCACCGAGTTTCTCTTCTTGACGCGGCAAACGCCTCCTTCGGAGGAGGAGCAGTTTCAGGCGATACGTGACATTGGATTAGCCTTAAAAGGCCAGCCGGTTATCGTGCGCACCCTGGACGTGGGTGGGGATAAGCCATTGCCGTACATTCCAATGGAACCGGAAGCCAATCCGTTTCTGGGGGTGCGGGCTTTGCGCCTTTCCCTTCAGCAGCCTGATTTGTTTCGCACCCAGTTGCGGGCAATTTTGCGCGCGGGGGCATTGGCCAATTTGAGAATTATGTTCCCCATGGTTGCTACTCTGGAAGAGGTCGAGCAGGCACGCGAGTTCCTGTCTCAGGTTCATAGTGATCTTGAGAGTGAGGGTATTGTGCATGCTTGGCCGATTGAGACCGGCATCATGGTTGAAATACCCTCGGCGGCCATCAAAGCGGAAGCCCTGGCTCCTGCAGTGGATTTCTTCAGTATCGGTACGAATGACCTGACTCAGTACACGCTGGCAGCCGAGCGGGGAAATCCCCATCTGGCTTATCTGGGGGATGGCTTGCATCCGGCTGTGTTGCGGTTGATCGAGCAGGTGGTGCAGGCCGCTCATCAAGAGGGAAAATGGGTGGGAGTATGTGGAGAACTGGCCGGCGAAGCGGAAGCAGTGCCTATCCTGGTGGGATTGGGTGTTGACGAATTGAGCATTAACCCTGCCGGTATTCCAAAGGTTAAAGCGATCCTTCGCGCCATGACCATGAGTGAGGCTCAAAGTCTGGCCCAAAAGGCAGTGAAGTGCGCCAAAGCCTCCGAAGTACGCCGTATGGCCACCAAGTTCTTACAAGCACTGGGTGTGGGGGGCTAGACCTGCGCGACAAACTCTGCAAACGAGGTGAGAGGGCGCAGGCACACGAAATTGTTACAAATGAAAGCCGTTAGCGGTGCCTCGGGAGCAGGGTAGTTAATGCGCACCAAGGTAGGGGCGCTGGGAGCGGGGGGTATTGTGCTCCCCGCTAGGATCATCCGTGGGCGATACTGAGTGTGCAGGTGATTTAGGTAGGGGAGTGCGCTCTGCGAGTCTCTCCATAGCAATGCGATTTGTTGGACTGGCCCGAAGGCCAAATCTATGCAACGTAAAAAAGATGCGAATCCCAGTGGGTAACGCCGGCAGGCATTTGCAATCCAGGTTAAGAGATTTTGCGCCATGGCCATCCATTCTTCATGTTCGTCCAGGTACGAGAGGAGAAGTAGAGCGTGGGTTGCCAGAGCGTTACCTGAAGGGGTGGCGCTATCCTGAATTTCTTTGGGGCGAAGAGGCAGGGAGGTATCCTCTTGGGGGGTATCGAAGAAGCCACCCTCATGATCGCGAAAGCGTTCCAGCATTTCGTGGGCCAGTGATTTGGCTTGAATGAACCAGGTATTATCGAAATCAGCCTGATAAAGTTCAAGCAAGGCAATAATAAGCGAGGCATAGTCTTCCAGGCGGGCAAAGGGGCCAAGTGTGCCTTGGCGCCATGAGCGGTAAAGATGGTGATCTTGATACAGGTTTTCCAGAATAAATCTAGCGGCATCTTGGGCCGCCTTTAGATACTGCGGACGTCCTAAACAACGGCTGGCCAGAGCAAATGCCCGGATAGCCAGCGCATTCCAGGCCACAATGATCTTATCGTCGGTGGCCGGGCGTGGCCGTTGCTGGCGGTGAATAAAGAGTGAATGCAGGAGGTTTTGGGCGTGTTCCAGACATTTTGACACTGTAAGGCCCTGGATTTGTGCCAGTTCGGGCCAGGTGGACCTGGCTTTAAGCACCCATTTTCCCTCGTGAGTGACTCTCTCATCCAGGCGAAATAACCGGGTGAAATCCTCCCAGGTAGCGGCTTGGGTTAGGAGAGTTTTGAGGTCCTCTATCGGCCAGGTGTAGAATTTCCCTTCCTCTCCTTCTGAATCAGCGTCCAGGCTGGCATAGAATGCACCTGGAGGATGGGCGAGTTCATTCAAAATGAAATCCAGAGTGCGTTCAGCGATATAACGAAAGGTTTCGTCTCTTGATAGAAGGTAGGCCTGGAGGTAAACGGTAGCGAGTTGAGCATTATCGTAAAGCATCTTCTCAAAGTGAGGTATGCACCAGTCAGCATCGGTGCTATAACGATGAAATCCTCCGCCAACAAGGTCAAATATCCCACCAGTTGCCATCATGTGCAGAGCATGGAAAGCAAGGCTCCCGGCTTGAGAATGACCACGGCTGGCCTGGCTTAAGAGAAATTCAATAGCAAGGGGTTGAGGAAATTTGGGAGCCCGTCCCCAGCCACCATGCTGCCAGTCGTAAGTGCGCTCGAGTTCGTTCAGGGCCGTTGTGAGCACGGCTTCATAATTGATGGCTTGCGGGGTGGGTTGCCAGGTGTATGATTGATGCAGGTGCTCGTACACTTTGCTGGCCAGGGCCTGAAGGCTTTGCCGATCATGCACCCAGGTGTGATGAACCGCTTGCAATACCTGTAAAAACGAAGGTAGCCCATGCCGGGGTACGGGGGGAAAATAGGTACCGCCGAAAAAAGGTTCTAGGGATGGCGTCAGGAAAACCGAAAGGGGCCATCCACCTTGCCCGGTCATTGCAATGACGGCATTCATGTAGAGGGCATCCACATCGGGATGTTCTTCGCGGTCCACTTTGATTGGAATAAAGTGGGCGTTGAGAAAGGCCGCCACTTGCTCATTTTCAAAGGATTCGTGCGCCATCACATGGCACCAGTGACATGCGGAGTAGCCGATGCTGAGAAAGATAGGTTTATTTTCGCGGCGGGCCTTGTTAATCGCCTCTTCGCCCCAGGGATGCCAATCTACGGGGTTATGGGCGTGTTGCAAAAGGTAGGGAGAGGCGGAATGCTGTAAGCGATTCATGATGTGACCCGGTATTCAGATAATGTTTATCCTATTATAGTCGAATAAAACGCATCTTGGGTTCCGGTGTTTAAGAATAATGTGAGAGAACCCCCCTTGCTAATCATGTAAATGTGGGTATACTGAGGATTATTCCAAACCCCAAACACCAAGCGAGGTCTTATGGCGATCCAGATTGAGCAATTGGATACGGCAAATAAGGCACAGGTTGAAGCATTTGTGCGATTTCCATTCAAGATCTATAAGGACTGCCCTCAATGGGTACCGCCGATCTTAAGCGATATTCGATTGATGCTCAATCGAAAAAAGCATCCTTTTTATGAGCATTCCGATGCCGACTTTTTCATTGCACGAGACGGGGGTGAGATTGTAGGGCGGATCGCGGTCATGGAGAATCGCCCATATAACCAGTACCATGGGACTCAGCAAGCCCAGTTCTATCTCTTTGAGAGTATCGAAGACCTTGAAGTAGCACGGGCCTTATTTGAACGAGCGTATGAGTGGGCTCATCAACGCGGACTGAATGAAATTGTTGGTCCCAAGGGGTTCAGCCCTTTTGATGGCTATGGGATCCTCATTGAGGGATTTGAGCATCGTCAGATGATGACCATGATGAATTACAACCCGCCTTATTATCCTCAGTTCATGGAGGCCTTGGGTTTTCAGAAGGAAGTAGATTTTGTTTCCTGTTATTTACACCGTAGCAATTTCAACTTACCCGAGAAAGTGCGCGAGGTTGCCAGGCGGGTTCAGGAACGGGGGTATTTTGAGGTCAAAAGTTTTGAGACTAAAGCCGAATTACGCCAATGGGCAAAAAAGATTGGTAAGGCTTACAACGAAACTTTTATTAATAATTGGGAATATTACCCGTTAACCGAGCGTGAAGTGGATTTTGTCGTAGACACCCTCATTACCGTTGCTAACCCTCGCTTGATCAAGATTATTTTGAGTAAGGACAGAGTAGTTGGGTTCCTCTTCGGTTTTCCGGATGTCTCTGCGGCTTTGCAACGGGCGCGTGGGCGCTTAACCCCCTGGGCCATCGTTGATCTGCTGCTGGAGATGCGGCGGACCAAATGGATTTCCCTCAATGGGGCGGGGGTGCTCCCAGAGTACCATGGGCGAGGCGGGAATGCTTTGCTCTATGCCGAGATGCAGAAAACGGTCTTAGATCATGGTTTTGAACACGCTGAACTTACCCAGGTGGCTGAATCGGCTGTGCAGATACGCAAAGATCTGATCACCATTGGCGGTAAGGCTTATAAGAATCATCGTGTCTATTTCCGCCATATCTGATCGGCCAGACGAATTAAGGCGTTTATGAGGCTATCCATTCCCATGGCTGCCCACAGCATCACATAAGGGACTAAGGGGATGTAGTAGCGCTGAAACGAGAGTGGAAGCCAGCCCAGGAAAAAGCCAGCCTGGAAGAGGGTTCCCAAAGTCACGATCTGGGTGGGAAGGCGAGAAGAGGAAGCATCCTCGCGTCGTTCGATGGGTAAGGTGAGGATCCCCAGGAGGGTTATGGCAAGCATGAGCCCCCCTCCTGTTCCGCCTCTCAGCAGGTTGTGAAATGGTTTTTCCTCATAAGCCTGATAGGAAGTCGCTAATGCCTCTTTGTAATTAGCGGCTTCACTGAGCTGGGGTGGGGCGAAAAAGATTTGTAGCAGCATGTTTTGCAAGCGGCTCGGAACGGTTTCGGCTACCATCAGGGGATTGGCAATCTTGAAATCTGCCACCTGGGCGGTAAGCAAACGTTGACGCGCTGCGGCTGCCTGTCTAAGGGCTTCAATGGGATGTTTCCAGAGGAAGGGGTTAAGCGCCAGAGTGAGCACTAAAAAGGTGCCCAGAAAAGCCAGGATGGTGCCCAGGCGAGCTCGAAACGGATTAGCAGAATTGACCTGCCCTAGTAGGCCTAAACGCAAAAGCCCCAAACCTATCAGCGGCGCCGCTGTGTACTTGGCGTTGAAGACCAGCCCTGCACTCAGCCCGAGTAGCCAGGGGTTAGGGGTGGGGAGACTGAGAAGCCATAGGGTTAATGTGCTTCCACTCAGGAGCAGGGCTTCTGCCATGGCACGGCGGGTGTGAAGAAGCACCAGAGCGTTAGTGCTGGTAAGAATTAAAACCATCCAGGCAGTACGGCGCCCACGCAGGATACGTCCTAAGGCGTATATGCTCAGCAGGGAAACGGGCAGTAGCAGGGTCATCCCCAGGCGAGCGATGAAGAGGGTGGCAGGCGAGGGAAGAGCCCCTGCTTGTACGTTGGTTTCCCAGTCTTGGCTCCAATTCCAATCCTGGGATGGGGTCGGCTGGTTGGTCAGTGTAAGTAGAAAACCAATCCAATAGCGAGTCAGCGGAGGGTCAAGAAGGCGATAGACCATGCGGTCGCTGAGCGGCACCCCGGGCTGCCAGGCCAGATTAGAAGGATTCCTCAGATAGTCACTCCAGTCTTGGCTCATGTAAATTTGGGTGCTTTCATCGGGATGAAAAGGGATATGTGGTATCCCGAGCGTATAAAATAGAGTTATTAGACTTACCACGACAACTACGCCGAGGTGCTCTGCGTGAGTGTGAGTCCACTTAGAAAGGTGTGGTATCCACTTCGACGGAGTGGGGAAGGATGATGGCAATAAAGCACTCATGGTGGCCAAATCATTCATCTAAGAGAATTCGGCTGGGGTTGGCCCTGGGGATAACCGGCTTAAGCATTGTTCTCAAGATTGTTCTACTAACTATTGGGGCCTTCCCTTTCAATGCAGATGAGGCGGTGGTTGGTCTTATGGCGCGCCATATCTTACAAGGTGCCCACCCCATCTTTTTTTATGGCCAGGCTTACATGGGGAGCCTGGATGCCTGGCTGGTCGCGCTGGGTTTTGCACTCCTTGGTGAGCATGTCGAGGTTATCCGCCTAGTCCAAATATTATTGTACGCGTTAACCGTTTTCAGTGCGATTCTTTTGGGCTGGATGCTTTGGGAGGACCGTCGCATCGGGGTGCTGGCAGGGGTGTTTCTCGCAATTCCAAATGTGAATGTCACCCTATACACTACGGTCAGTCTGGGGGGATATGGTGAAGCCCTACTCATCGGTAATTTGATCTTGATGACCACGGTAACGCTGGCTCGAAAGGCTCAGCATCAGGCCGCGACTGTGCGAGATCCGTGGGAATTGTGGGGGCTGTTAGGGTTTTGGATGGGTTTAGGATTATGGGTCCATGGACTAACGTTGGTTTATAGCGTACCGGCCGTTGGGGTGCTGCTCTGGCATCTTAAGCATCAACGCAGGATGGCGAAGCAACTTGCGCTTTTAGGAGTGGGATTTGTTGTGGGGGCCTGGCCCTGGTGGTATTTTGCCCTGACCCAGGGATGGAAGCCCCTGCTGACGGAACTGTTGGGCAGCGCGGTAGCGGTTGAGGCAGGATCATGGTGGCAGAAACTCCTTCAGCATGCCTTTAACCTGGTGATTCTGGGATCAACGGTTACCTTGGGATTTCGTCCCCCCTGGGCTGTGCAATGGCTGGGTCTGCCGCTGATGCCTTTTGTGTTGAGTTTGTGGATGTTTGTGGCGTGGGATGGAATTCGGTACTGGAGATCCAAAAAGTCCATCTCCTTTGCCGACATGCTTTTTGCAGGTATCGGATTGACTTTAGTAGCGGGGTTCTTATTTACGTCATTTGGTGTGGACCCTTCGGGGCGCTATTTTCTGCCCCTGGCTCTCCCACTGGCTTTTTGGGCAGCGCGTTGGATCCTTCGTCTGCAACCTAAAGGTCTTCGCCTGGCATGTGCAGGGCTGATCCCACTTTATCACTTGTGGGGTATTGTGGCTTGTGCGGCGCAGAATCCCCCCGGGATCACGACTCAGTTTTATGCACCAACCCAGATTGATCAGCGCCACCTACCTGCTCTTTCGGCCTTTTTAAAGCAGACCGGGGAAACTCGGGGGTATTCGAACTACTGGGTTGCCTATCCACTGGCTTTCATTTCGCAGGAAGAATTGATTTTCACCCCCCGCTTACCTTATCACCTGGATTTGCGATACACAAGCCGAGACGATCGCTACCCACCGTATGCATTAATGGTGAGCCAAAGTGAGCGGGTGGCTTATGTTACTACTAACAACCCTGCTCTGGATGATTATTTGAAGCAAGCGTTTACCCGTTTGGGCATCAGTTACCAGGAGGCACACATTGGTGATTACCGGATTTACTACCGCCTTTCCAGGCCGGTTCACCCACAAGAGATTGGCTTGGGGGAAACCCGCCCTTAATGACGTATGGTGAGGTGTAACTGCTGCCGATCCTGAAGCGCAGGAAAATTGGAGCGAATCTCGCCGATGCTGGCAGGGTCAATTGTTGCTCGGACAAAGTCCTCTTCTCGAGTGCTGCCCCGAGCAAGGACCTCCCCCCAGGGGGAAACAATCATACTACCCCCGCCGTTGGTTACCTTGCCGGTGGTTCCGACTGCGTTGCAGGCGGCCACGAGCGCCAGGTTTTCGATGGCGCGAGCGCGCAGTAAGGTTTCCCAGTGTTCCAAGCGAGGAGCAGGCCACTGGGCCACGAGTAAGAATGAATCGACATTGTGGTTAAGGTAGGCACGGAAGAGTTCGGGGAAGCGTAGATCGTAGCAGATGGTCAGCCCGCTGGTTAAACCAGCCACCGGTGTCACAGTGGGAGCATGTCCGGGTGAAAAGTACCGATCTTCATTAAGGGGGCCGAAGAGATGTATCTTATGATAGCGCCCAATGACCTGCCCAGAAGGCGCGATTAAGGTGAAGGTGTTGTAGTAGTGATCTGCCTCATATGTAATGAAAGAGCCACCGATGTAAAGCCCATTTTCCTGTGCCTGGCGGCACAATTCGGAGATCAGTTCCTGGTTCTGGCGAGCATATTGAGCCTGATTTTTTAGATCGTACCCGCTGCTCCACAATTCCGGAAAAAGGATGAGTTGCGTGTGGCTCTTGCGGGCTTCCTTAAGGAACTCAAGCGCTTTGAGGTAATTCTTCTCCAGATTGCCGATCTGAATGTTCATTTGGGCGAGAGATACGGTTAGTTCCATGATCTCCTCACGTTATAATTGATTTATAGCCAATAATTCCCTCGATTTCTTAGGATACCTTGACATTGAAGCGCTCTAATTTTTGGATTTATGGCCTTATCTTCCTGACCCTGGCAGTTTCAATCGGCCTGGTTGTTTTCTTGAACTACCGCCTGGTGCAGTACCAGCGTCAAACTGGATCAGAATTTTTCGTGGGCTGGCAGTCCGTACGTTTGCTGTTGCAAGAGGGGGTTAGCCCTTACGCTAATGGTACTGCTCAGCGAATTGAGCAGATGGCTACAGAAATCGGCCTGGACGGCATTTTGGCGCCCTTTAATGCACCGCTATATGCTTTGATTTTATACTTACCCTTTGCCATCGTAAAGGATTTTAGTTTGGCCCGTGCGCTAGCGCTGAGTGTAGCCGAAATCTCAATGGGGCTGGCGCTCTTTCTGAGCCTGCGCCTGACCACATGGCGCCCCAAGGCATGGATGTGGGGCGCACTAATAATTTTCGGGGTGGGGTGGTTCCCCAGCGCTATGGCCCTATTGAGCGGCAGTGTTATACCGGCCCTTGTGCTAATCGTGGCGTTGGCCCTATGGGCAGTGCGGATGCGGCGCGACGAAATTGCCGGGGTGGCTCTGGGCCTTGCCACGGTGCGTCCGCATGTGGCGGGCATCTTGATCGGGATGATCCTTTTATGGGCCATATTCAATCGGCGTGGCCTGATTGTCTTATGGTTTTTTATCACCGTGGCACTTCTAAGCCTCTTTTTTGCTCTATTTGTGCCTTCCTGGCCAATCGAATATCTGGCGATGCTCATCACCCGTCAGCGTCCTCTGCCGGGGCTGGCAGTGGGGGAGGCGCTAAAGGTGTTTTTCCCGGGCGTTGGAATGCGATTGGGGGTGGCAGTTAGTGGGGTGATGGGGGTAGTGTTTCTAGTGGAACTGATGTTTCATCGTCGGACAGGTAGCCGAGCGTTCTTATGGCTGGCTTCATTAAGCCTGGTGGCGACTCCCTGGTTAGGGGTGCGCCTGCGGCCAGAGGATCTTAGCCTCTTTTTGCCCGCCATTGTCCTGGTAGGAAGCTTATGGAACGAGCGTTGGCGCTATACCGGTCTTTTCCTGATTGGAGCAGCGCTAGTGGCTTTGGGCGTGGGAACGTGGGGTGTGGCTGGCTGGCAAATTGTGGAAAAACTTCCCCCTCAGAACCTGGCCTTAAATGTGCTGTTTGTTCCCTTGATAGGCATAGCGCTCCTATACTGGGTGCGTTGGTGGGCTATCCGCCCTCCCAGCGTGTGGATGGACCTTATTCAGCAGGAAGACATTGAGCCGTTGCTTGAGGAATAAGGCAAGGGGATGAGGCGTTTTCATTACGGGATGCTGGTGCTTATCGGAGGGCTTATCGCGGGTGCAATGGTATGGATCCAGCCCCTGTCTGCTTCAATGGATAGTGATTACTACTATGCACTGGGTCGACAAATTGTGCAGGGGCGAGGGGATGAACAACCTTTCATCTGGAATTATTTAGCCGATCCGCCTGGGGTGCCAATGCCCTCCTTCGATTACTGGATGCCCTTGCCGGCCTTTGTAGCTGCCTTGGGCATGGGGATAACGGGGGTACAAGTCTTATGGGCAGCACGTTTGCCGTTTATCGTGTTGCA
Source organism: Thermanaerothrix daxensis (assembly GCF_001306145.1). Taxonomy (GTDB): domain Bacteria; phylum Chloroflexota; class Anaerolineae; order Anaerolineales; family Anaerolineaceae; genus Thermanaerothrix; species Thermanaerothrix daxensis. The sequence continues at coordinate 266,809 of NZ_LGKO01000004.1, read as the reverse complement.
CGGCGTTAATGTGGCGCTGGTGGCTTATTTGATCCATCAACGCACGAAACAAACCTTCCTTGCCTGGTTGGGGGGGCTTAGCGCTTCCATCCCGCTTTTCTACGCCAGTTTTATCTCGCTTCCTGAGTCGTTTGCCCCGCTCATGACTTTGGGGACCTTGTATTTTTTGACTGTTTTTGAAGGGGAGAGAGTGTGGGCGGAGCGGTTGAGCCCAGGGCGTTCAATCGGGGTAGGGGGACTATGTGGTCTTTTGCATTTGGCTCGAGCCGATGGCTTGCTCTGGTTAGTGGCAAGTTTCTTGCTTGTGGGCGTTTCGCTGCGGCAAGTGCTGAGTGAGAACAAGCATAAGTTGACTGATGAACTTCGTATAGCCGTTATTAATGGAGCAGGGGTGGGGGTTGGATACGGGTTAGTCATTGCCCCCTGGGTACTGCATAATTTAAGCGCGTTCGGTACGTTTTTACAGCCGGGCTCTGGGCGAGCTTTGTGGATCCGAGAATACAATGAGTTGTTTTTTTTCCCGGCCTCTGAATTGACGTTTGCCCGCTGGCTTGACCAGGGGTGGCTTGCCATATTAAGAGACCGTTTATGGGCCTTAGGGCAAAACTTGCTGAGTGCAATCGCAGTTCAAGGGCAAATCGTGCTCTTTCCGCTGATCCTTCTGGGATTCTGGAAAGGGCGTGATCGCCTTGAAACCAGATTTGGGATAGGAATGTGGGGGGGATTATGGCTGGTTTTCTCGATTCTCTTCCCCTTTGCCGGAGTGAGGGGAGGGTTTTTCCACTCTGGCGCGGCTTTGCAGCCTTTCCTGTGGATGCTGGGGTGGTGGGGTTTCTGGTATTGGATTGAATGGGGGGTGGAAAAACGCGGTTGGGATCGGAAAATCAGTCAGAGGGTTTTAGGGGTAGGGCTTTTGCTCATCCTCCTCATGGCGTCAACGGGCATTTATATCCGCCGGGTGTCAGGGGTAAGCGGTTCGCCTCCAACCTGGAAGATGACACAGGAGACGTACCTGGCCGTTCATCAGAAATTGCTTGAGTTAGGATACGATCCCGAAAGTTCGCTAGGGGCAGTCAATAACCCACCTACGTTTTTTGTTTTGACCGGACGACCCAGTATTGTAATACCAGGGGGAGATATCTCGCAATTATTAGCCGCGGTGTGCCGTTATAGAGCCAATTATATTGTGTTGGAGCGAGACCAGGAAAATCTTGCCTGGCTGTACGCGCACCCCACCGAGGTTGAGGCACTTGTGTATCTGGGAACAGTGCACGGGGTTCACCTTCTGCAGTTACGGGATGCGGCTGCGACTTGTCGCTGATTTTTGCAAACAGGCTTAGACAATTGTGCTATACTTACACCTGATTTTGGATGCCTCAAAATCCGATCCGAGTGCCGGAGCAGCATAGAGCGGAGACGAGCATGGAGATTCAGGCGGCTAATGAAAAAAATGCGTGGGAGTCCTTCATAGACTTCATTGCTTCAGAACTCGAGGAAGCGCGACGCGCTCGTGATGAAGTGGCCGAGATGATTGAACGCAGTCAGGTGGAATTAACCCGCCTGACACAGCGGAATGCTAATATTAACGCCCATTTACAGCAACTCCACGCTCAGTTTGACGCGGTGCCACGCAGTGACATCCGCACAGTGTATGATTCGGCGCTAGATGCCCAGCGGCGGCTTTTGGTCATGCGCAGTCAGGTTGAGAAACTGCAAAGTGATCAGGCGCACCTGGAAAAATACATCCAATTGCTCGAGAAAGTTCAGGGCTTTGTCGGAGAGGGCGCATCAGCGGGAGGCAGGCAAGGGCGTGATGGGGGAATGGCCATGCTGGAAAAGCTCATTGATGCCCAAGAAGCCGAGCGGCAGAAACTCTCTCGCCAGATGCACGATGGCCCAGCTCAGGACCTTTCGAATTTTATTGTGCAAGCCGAGATTGTGGCTCGCTTATTTGATCTAGACCCGCTTAAGGCCAGGGAAGAACTGGAAAACCTCAAGAATGCTGCCATGGCAACGTTCCAAAAGGTTCGTCTCTTCATCGCAGGTTTACGACCGATGATGTTAGACGACCTGGGGTTGTTCATTACCGTACAACGATATGGTGAAACATTCAGTAGTGAGACCGGCGCGGAAGTCAACGTAATAACGCGGGGGGCTCAGCAGCGCTTCGCTCCTTTTGCCGAGGTCATGATCTTCCGCGCTATCCAGGAATTAATGAATAACGCCTACCGTCACAATCAGGATGCACTGCGCAAGATTAATATTGAGGTCTTCTTGGAGGTGGGAGATCAGTTCATCCGGGTTGTGGTTCGGGATGATGGGAAGGGGTTTGATCCGCGCCAATTGCAAGAAAGCGGAGGATTGGGATTGCGCTTGATCCGGGAGCGAGTGGAGATGTTGGGCGGAAGCGTGGACATTGATACTGCACCGGGACAGGGGTGTCGGGTGACCTTGCAAATCCCCTTAAATAACATTACACTCTGAGACTAAACACGATCGAAATCTTTCACGGGAGGATCTGCTTATGACACTGACGATTGGGATTTTGACCGGTGGTGGGGATGTGCCAGGGTTGAATCCCTGCATCAAATCGGTAGTGATGGGGGCGCTTGAATTGGGCTATCGCGTCATTGGTATTCGCCGAGGATGGGCCGGGTTGCTGCACTACAATCCGGACGAACCCTCCACCCGTGATTATTACATCCGGGAACTTCATGCGGAAGATGTGCGCACAATTGACCGCACAGGTGGAACAGTGTTGCACACATCGCGAACCAATCCACAGCGCGTTTCGCCCAAGGATACACCGGATTTCCTAAAGAATTCCAAATGGGGCAAACCCATTCCCGAGGAGGGGAAAACCGACTATACGGATTATGTGCTTAACGTCTTGGGCCATCTAGGGATTGATGTTTTGGTCCCTATTGGTGGAGATGACACCCTTTCATTCGCTGTGCGTTTGCATCGTGAGGGTTTTCCTGTGGTTGCCATCCCCAAAACGATGGACAACGACGTTTTTGGTACCGATTACTGCATTGGTTTTTCAACCGCGGTAACGCGGAGTGTGGAATTTATTACGAATATGCGTACCTCGGTGGGATCGCATGAGCGGATTGGCGTGGTGGAGTTATTTGGCCGCTATTGTGGTGAGACCTGCCTGATCAGTGGATATCTGGCTTATGTGGATCGCGCCGTCATTCCAGAAGTCCCGTTTGATATCCAGAAGTTATGCGACTTTTTGATGTACGACAAGCGTAATAACCCCTCAAATTATGCCATTATGACCATTTCAGAAGGCGCCATCATGGAGGGGGGAGAGCTCTTCGTAACCGGGGAAGCCGATGCTTATGGTCATCGCAAACTCGGTGGGATTGGAATGATTGTAAGCGAGGAAATCAAGCGCCGCACCGGACAAAATACCATGTATCAACAACTCGGGTACCTGATGCGTTCAGGTGCACCGGACTCTCTCGATCGGATGGTTGCCATGTCATTTGGCAATCTGGCCATTCAATTGATCCGGCGCAAAGAAACTGGTAAGATGGTGGCCCTCCACGGCGGCAAATATACGACCGTGCCGGTTGAGATTGTGATGGCGGGGCGCAAGCGGGTAGATGTACCCAGTTATTATGATATTGAAAGTTATCGCCCGCGCGTCAAGGATTTTATGGGCGTGCCAATGTTCTTGAGTTAGTCGGTTTTCCAGGCCCTGGCTTCTGGCCAGGGCCTGCAGTTTATTTTAATTTTTGGGAGTTAGGAAAGGGGCCGATGGGTCGAGAGGAGCAAGGTGTCACTCACGATCGGTACATGATCATCCCGCGTACCTTGGTATTTATTACTCGTGGGCAGGAGGTTTTGCTTTTAAAGGGGGCGCCGACCAAACGCCTGTGGGCTGGGCTTTACAATGGGATTGGGGGGCACATAGAACGCGGAGAGGGCATTCTGGCGGCGGCCAGGCGCGAGGTGCGCGAGGAAACCGGATTGAATGTCGCTAACCTGCGGTTATGCGGAGTGGTGATGATAGATACTGGCGAAGCCATCGGCATTGGGTTATATGTCTTTCGTGGGAACTATGACGGGGGGGACGTGAAGCCTTCACCTGAGGGAACAGCCGAGTGGGTTCGGCAAGAAACCTTATCTGATTTGCCCCTTGTGCCGGACCTTTTCACTTTATTACCCCGCGTGCTAGCCCATGGCGAAAATGATCCGGTTTTTGTAGCCCATTACTTTTATGATGATCGGGACATGCTCCAAATTCGGTTTGAAATTTCTTAGTCTTCTTCGTACGAAGCGGCAGCACTGGCTTCCTGAGTAGTCTTACAACGGTAAAAAACCAGTTCGGTGGAGCCATAGTGACGTTGCTCGATTTCTTCCAGATGGGTTAGTTGTTCAAGCGGTTTATATTCGTTGGGATCAATCTGCACAATAACTGTGCCATCCGGGGATAGCCAGGCAGGGTTTGAATCCAGAGTTTGTAGGGCTTTTTCCCATAAGCCCTTGTATTGGGGGGGCGCAATAAAGATAAAGTCAAAGGCCCGGGTTGGAGAACGCTTTAGAAAGACGAATGCATCCATATGTAGAACCTCCGCACCCTGTTCCAGATGGGTGAGGCGGAGGTTTTCTCTGATGGTGGCGATTGCTTGCCGGCTAGTATCGAGGAAGCACACGTAGGAGGCTCCCCGGCTGAGGGCTTCGATTCCCACACTGCCGGTCCCAGCAAATAAATCCAGGAATGAGGCTCCCTCAATTTCAGGGCCAATGATGTTAAACAGCGCTTCTTTGACCCGATCAGTGATCGGACGGGTTCCACTACCCGGAACGCTACGAAGACGAATACCTCCTGCCTTGCCGCTGATGATGCGCGGGGGAGCCATATCAACTGCCCTAAATGGCCGCTGCGGCTTCGCGAGCGGCTCTGATGTTTCCATGAGGCGTGATGATGGGTAAGACACATCCTGTGCCCAGAATAAACCGCCTGCCTTGGGTTTCTTGAATGGCTTTGGAGGCTTCGCGTCGTACATCTTCAGGAGTGCCCAGCGCCATGGTGCTCCATTGGGATAATCCGCCGCATACGGCAACTGGCACCTGTTCCAGCGCTTCTTTGAGCGAAGGGGGTGTTTGTTGATCGTGCCAGTTCAGGACCTGAACCGGATAGCCACGTATCTGTTCGAACATGATGTTTTCGCCATGAATGTGCCCTATGTTAAGCCAGAAATCCCGAACGGCGTCCAGTATGTTCAGGTCGTAAGCCCGCCCAAATTCTCTAAATTCGGAAGCGGAAAGCACGCTAAAGCGGGCATGCTGGACAGCGAAAAAGATGCCATCTATACCGATGCCCTTTAGGGCCTCAACAAATGTAAGGGTTGTTTCGGTGATCCGTTTCAAGCCTGCATGCAACGCATCAGGCGCTGTGCGAAGATGAAGGATGAGGCGATCTTCCCCGGCCAGGTTCTTAGCCTGGGCCAAGGGGGAGAAAATGGTCTGCAGGATGGGTACCTTGCTCCCATAATATTTTTTGAGAAGGTGTAAGGTCCTCAGCATGTCACCAAGGGCGCCACGCTGAGGATCCAGGAGGGGGAGCCGATCCCAGTCTTCGGGATTCTGAATAGGATGATGTATATAGGTGCGTGTGCCTTCGGGATCGCCCTCCCAGCGGTCAGTAACACCCCAATCGTGCAAACAATAGGAGGAAGCCGGTGTCACTTTAATGAGGTCGAAGTCGTAGGTATCCTGAAAGGCGATAATGGCGGCTGCCAGCCCATCAGGGCTTTGATCATCCACCGGGAAATGACGCCATAGGGCTACCGGGATCCGATCCACCGGTTCGCCTGCCAGACAGCGCTCCAGGCGCGTGAAATGATCAAGCGTTGACATTCTCATCCTCCTTTGAAGGCGAAACCTCTAAATGGGACAGAATCAAGGTTGAGAAGCGGCTTAAGATTTCCTCATCCTCATTACTCTGGCTTTCGATATATTTCTCCATGAAAGCCGAGCGACGCATTCGTAGGGCCATTGGTGCTACTTGGCGGATATCCTCCAGCGTCACCTCCGTTCGATTATCAGCAGCCGCATAAGCGCGGGCGGCTTCCAACAGGGTGATCTCTGCTCGCAGTGAGTCAATTCGGAGGCCCTGAATAAGCGCAATAGCCTTAAGAGCCACCTGATCGGAGATCTGCACTGAAGGGAGCAGGCGACGAGCAGCCGTAATTTCCTCTCGCATTAAAGCCGTTTCTTCGGCATAATGGGCCACCGTCGCACGTGGGTTGATACGATAATACAGGCTGCGGCGATAGGCTTCCAGCCGTTGGTGGGCATCTTTCAATCCATGCACCAGGACCCGTAATCCGAAACGGTCCAGGATTTGGGGGCGGAGATTGCCTTCCTCGGGATTCATGGAGCCAATCAGCGCGAAGCGGGCGCGGTAAGTTGCTGAGAGAGGCCCTCGCCGTACGGTGTAGGTACCACTAGAGGCGGCATCCAGGATGGCATCCACAATCTCATCAGGCAACAAATTTACCTCATCCACATAAAGGATGTTGCGGTCTGCCTGGGCTAGAATGCCCCGCTTGAGGCGAAAGCGCTCATGCGCTACAGCACGTTCATCCAAACCACCGACCACATCCTCCAAACGAGCATTGAGGGGAAGTTCGATCAGTTTAACCCGGTCTTTGACGGTAAGGGGGCGCCCTTCGGCGTACTTGCGAGCGCAGTCCGGGCATACGGCATCCATTCCGCCAGTTTCAATGTCCTCGGGAAGACAACCATAAAAGCATGCACTCCGTTCGATTTCGGGGAGCAAATCTAATAAACTGCGTACGGCGGTGGTCTTGCCAGTACCGCGTGGTCCAATCAAAAGTACCCCGCCGATGGCGGGATTGATGAGATTTAGACACAATGCCAACCGCATTTCAAATTGACCGACAATGGCCAGGAAGGGGAACGGTAGTGGTTCGGCCAGCCCTGCGTCTTCTTGAGGATAGATGTCCTTAAGAGCGCGTCCGGATGCAATGTCAATCAGTTCCCGTAGCGAACGCGGCTGAGGGGGACTGGTTGAGGATTGCTCGTTTTTGGATAATGCAGGTACGTCGTTCATAGGTGATGGTTAAACGTCATTATATGTCCAATAGCGGTTGGCAAAGAAGTTCCAAATCATCACAATTCCAATCACAATAGCCAGTGCAAAATTGTGAGCCACCACAATGGGGGAGAGAATGGCCAGTTTCCACCATCCCTGGAAAAAACGGATCAGTATCGGTTCGAGAAAAGCAAAGAGTAGAGTGCGAATTAGCAATCCCGCTGTGCTGACCAGGAAGAACTGAATGCCCTGCTGAGCAAGGGGCTTACTGCGTGAATCGGGGTAGGTCCAGAAGCGGTTCCAGGTGAAGTTACTTAACACGGCGGCAATAAATGAGATCACGCTTGCCCAGACTGCATTATGCTGGAAGAAGGCAAATGCCTGGGTTAGGGCGTTGAAAATTCCAAAGTCTATGACCGCCCCAATAGCACCGACAACGGCAAAGCGCAGAAAACGCCCTTGCTCTTTGGGATCAATGAAAAGAGCGATCACAACCCCATTTTTTGGCGGAAATACGGTATGGTCAGCCGTATGCCCTCCTCTAAGGATGTTTTTGGTGCCCATCCCAGGATCTGGCGGGCGCGGGTAATATCGGGTTGCCGACGTTGGGGGTCGTCTCCCAGGCGGTTCTCCGGTTTAAAGACAATCCCAGCCTTGTTCCCAGTCAGACGGTTGATAACCTCGGCGAATTCCAGGATGGTAATTTCCTGGGGATTACCCAGGTTGACCGGATAATGTTCATCGGAAAGCAGAAGGCGGTATATCCCTTCGATTAAGTCATCCACGTAGCAGAAACTGCGGGTTTGTGATCCATCTCCATATACGGTAAGGGGTTCGCCGCGCAGTGCCTGCTGAATAAAATTGGGCACGACGCGCCCATCGTCCAGGCGCATACGGGGGCCATAGGTGTTGAAAATACGCACAATGCGCGTATCCAGACCGTGGTAGCGGTGGTAAGCCATGGTTAGCGCTTCGGCAAACCGCTTGGCTTCGTCGTAAACGGAACGCACCCCAATGGGATCCACATGTCCCCAGTAGCTCTCCTTCTGTGGATGTTCAAGGGGGTCACCGTAAATTTCGCTGGTGGAGGCTAGAAGATAACGAGCATTATGTGCTCGAGCAACCCCCAGGGTATTATGAGTCCCCAGGGCTCCTGCCTTCATGGTTTGAATGGGGAGGTTGGTGTACCCGTACGGAGAGTTCGGATTCGGGCTGGCCGGAGAAGCAAAGTGGAGCACGGCATCAACTTTGCCGGGTACGAAGATAAAGTTGGACACGTCGTGACGAATAAAGAGAAAACGAGGATTTCCCGCTAAATGAGCAAGGTTGTCAGGGCTGCCGGTGATGAAATTATCCATCCCAATGACTTCGTGGCCCTGTTGGAGCAGGTAGTCACATAGATGGGAACCCAAAAACCCTGCCGCACCGGTAACGAGAATTCGCATATGCCTCTCCTTGTAAAAATTCTGGATCTATTTCCAATCTATTCGGCGGGTTAGGCCATCGCCTGTGATTTGACGGGCCTGTCCAGAAGGGATTTCAACCAGCCACAAGTTACCTTGATAGATAATCGCAATCCAGCGCGGCGAGTTGGATGAAGAAAGAGGGGACCAAACCGGACGCTGGGGTTCAAGACCGATTGACCCTTCGGGAGGAAAGAGGGCACGCTGGTCCGATCCATCACGATCCATTAACATCAGGCGATAGCGGCTTGTTTCGCTTTGAGAGGGAAAAATAGCCTGCAAATAAGCCACCCACTGGGGGGAACTCTGGGTTTCAGGGACAGGCACCGGGTTGGCAAACATGCCCGTATCTTTGACGATATCTAGCATCATCAGGGGATCAAAAGACAGGGCTTTGAGAGTGAATGACGAGGCACCGGCTTCCCCCTGGGACCCATTGGCAATAGTAAAAAGAAAGCGCCCATCGGCCGTCCATCCCAGGGTGGGCACCCACGCCCAATCCCCTCCGGTTTCCAACGGTTGAAGCGATAAAAGCGGTTCGAAAGTTTGTTCTTTCAGGTTAACCCATCCTACCGAGTCGGGGCGTGCGTAGGCCAGATAGTTCCCGTTGGGCGACCAGGCAAATGTGGTACCCCACCACCCGTAAATTCCGCCAGCATTGGAGTCGATCAGTCTGTCATTTTTTAAGACGCGACCATCTGGTGATATGATCAATCGGTAAAGATCATTATTGGCTTGCCATCCTGGGGGTGCGCTACGCGGTTCAACAGTGGAGTAGGTGATCGTTAATGAAGTACCGGGCACCCACTCAGCATAGTGAACGACATTATTGACCTTGAGGTTAATCGGTTGAGGTCGCTCTGTGGTGAGGTTGACGACCCAGAGAGTATTGATTTGTCCGGCCTCTTTGCTCTGCCGCGTGTAGAGGAGCCATTTTCCATCTGGGGAGAGCGAAAAGATGCGCCCGTCCAGGTCTCCAGAAGTGACCAATGGGTAACGATTGCCAGTGCTCTCGCGGATTAACCAGGCGTTCCCTCCTGCCAGATACACCAAATGACCCGGCAGATCAACGGGGGCAAGGGGGGATTGGACTCCCACCATGACAATCTCAGGGCGCGGTTCACTCAGGATTTCCACCTTGAACACAGTGCGCGCAACCTCTTTGCCGTTCTCCAGCAAGCGGCGGTAGGTGATCTGCTGCAGGCCGTTTTCTCCTGGCTGTACCAGGCGCGTTTCTCCCTCAGCGAGCGATTCGTTTTTTACGATCTGCTGTTCAAAGGGAACCACAACCTCTTCGGTCTCAAAAACCTCTTTAACGCGTATAATAGTAATCCTCGAAGCACTATTCAGAATGGTATATGTGGGCGGTTCGGTGCGGTCCAACACTCCCAAGGTAAGCCCCAGCCGTTCAAGGACCGTCTGGACGTTAGTGCCATTAGGTACCTTAGCCTCATATAGTTGCCCGTTATCCTCGACGGTGACGCTGATCTCATGACTGGAGGTTGATAAAGGCGTGCAAGCATGCAGCACCATTAGTGCGAGGATCAGGAGCAACAAAGGGACAAAGCCGATACGGCGGAAGATTTCCATCGTCGTTGAGTTCATAGGGTTCATAGAGGAAGATTCTTAGGCGGTTTCAATTATAGCATGCAGCAGGATAATCTTGACGCGCTCTCTCTCCCGCTTGAAAGCATTGTGGAAGCCCTGATCTTTGTGGCTTCTTCCCCCCTTTCTGTGGCTCAACTGGCAACGGCCATTGGGGTGAGTGAAGAGGAGGTTAAGGCAGCTTTGTTACGCCTTCAAGAGTCCTATTGCCAGCGAGGATTGCGTCTGCGTATTCATCGGGGGCATTATGAACTCACCACCGCGCCAGAGGTGTCGCCTTACGTGGAACGCCTGTTAGGGCTTGAGGTCGGGTCCCGGTTGAGCAAGGCGGCATTGGAAACCCTTGCTATTATTGCCTATCGTCAACCTATTACCCGTGCGGGGATCGAAGCCATTCGCGGGGTGAATAGCGATTCGGTGGTGCGTAGTTTGCTGGCTAAAGGGCTGATCGAGGAACGTGGGCGTGCTGATTTGCCGGGGCGTCCGCTGCTCTACGGTACCACAGCGGATTTTCTCGCTTATTTTGGCTTAGAATCTCTCGATCAATTGCCACCGCTTGAGGAGGCCAACGAAGAACCTTCCGATACCTCTTTACTGAAGGATTGATATATATGGTTGAAGAACGTTTGCAGAAGATTTTAGCCCGTGCAGGTTTGGGCTCACGGCGTGAAGCGGAAACGCTCATCGCGCAAGGGCGGGTCAAAGTCAATGGTGTTACGGCCACTCTGGGAATGAAGGCCGATCCAGAAAGGGACCAAATTACCGTGGATGGTCACCCAATTCCCAAGCCGGTATCCCAATTTACCTACATCATCCTCAATAAGCCCCAGGGGGTGCTCTCAGATCATGCGCTCCATGAAAAGCGGCGTACTGTTTACGATCTGGTGCCGTTTCCGGGACATCTTTTCGTTGTGGGCCGGCTGGATTACGAGAGCGAGGGGTTGATCCTGCTTACCAATGATGGGGAGTTAGCAAACCGCCTTACTCATCCGCGCTACGGTAAGGAAAAAGAGTATCGGGTTCTAGTAGCAAAGCGTCCTGATGAAAAACAATTAGAAGCCTGGCGCCATGGCGTAGTCTTACCAGATGGGCGAAGGGCGGCCCCAGCCGAAGTCACTTTGGAAGGTGTAGTTCGAGAAGGGGCCTGGCTACGAGTCGTGATGTGCGAAGGGCGTAAGCGCGAAATTCGCGAAATAGCCCGTACGATTGGCTTGCCCGTGCGGAGATTGGTGCGGACGCGAATTGGGCCCATCGAGCTTGGAAATTTGAAGCCCGGCGAGTGGCGACACCTGACGCCAGACGAGGTGGAGCGCCTAAGGGCTTACGCGATGAGCGAGTCGCTTCGTTCAGGCGCAAGACGCACCCGCCGGGTACGAGCCGTTTAGAGGGTGTTTAACGACCCTCCCATTTTTCATTGGGGAGCGCTTTTTGCAGTTCTTGAATAAGTGCCGCTGGTGCCGGGCTTTCCTTGGCCTGGCGACGCATAAACTCCTTGAGTTTGGCCAATGGCACTGCTGGTATGGGAGATTCTTCTACATCTAGGGCGGCGTTGGGATTGGTGAAGACCAGGATGGCTTTGGGGGTGGGGAGCGGGTTGGCATCACCCAGAGTCTGCTTGAGGAACTTGTTCAGGTCCTCGATTGCATATGCGGCTTCCAGGTCGGGACGGCCAAGGTTTTCCTGTCCAAAAATTCTAAGATAGAGATTACCACCTTTTTGGCGAAAGCGGCGCTTGCCGGGGTCGTAAGTAATCGTGCCGGCCACCATGACCGGAATCAGAGCCCAAACGCCTGCCGGTCCGATCAACATATGAGGGATGCCCGAAACGTAGTGATACAGCGCGTATTTGTCTTCCAGGCCTTTAAGGGCATTGGTTAGTAGTTCATCCGGGCGAGGGGAACGCCCCCAGCGGTTGCCAAAGTAAATTCCGGCTTGTGAGAGAACGAAGCCAATAATCAGGGCCGTTAGACTTAAAGTGTATTGTTCAGGATGGGCGAAGGAGATGTAAAGCCCGAATCCGAGGATGACCAGTGCAATAATGGTAGCAATTTGGCCGATGCGGCGGTTGCGTTGAATCAGGCGTGAGTTACGAATGACTTTCATGGATGACCTCAGGAGTTTTCTGGGGTAGAGGTTTCAAGGTTGGAAAGTTTTTCCTTCAAAGCATCGCGGATGTTTACCAAGAGATTGGCCTGAATCGCCTCGTGGGCAACTCGCAATGCATTCATAATTGCACGGGCATCTGAACGACCGTGCCCAACGAACACCAGTCCATCAATGCCCAAAAGGGGAGCGGCACCAACCTCTGAAGGGTCAAGCAATTTTCGAATATGGTTGAAAGCCGGTTTGGCTAATAGGGCTCCCAATTTGGTGCGCCATGAGGCCATGAGCGCCTCGCGCAATACATCGGTAATCAGTTTGGCTACCGCCTCGCTGGACTTGAGCATGATATTACCGGTAAAACCATCGGTAACCACAACGTCGGCTTCCCCATTGAAGACTTCTTTCCCCTCTACATTGCCGATGAAATTCAAGCCACTTTTTACCAGGAGAGGATAGGTTTCTTTAACCAATTGATTGCCTTTTCCAGGTTCTTCACCGTTAGAAAGCAACCCAACCCGCGGCTGGGGTTTATGCAGCACTTTCTCGGCGTAAACACTTCCCATGATGGCGAACTGGAGCAAGAACTCTGGGCGACAATCGGCATTTGCCCCGATGTCTAATACAACACAGTGGCCACCTCGAACTGGGAACATGGCAGTCAGGGCTGGACGAGCCACGCCGGGGATGCGACCGAGGACCCGGAGGGCATTGAACATGACCCCGCCTGTATTGCCAGCACTGACAAAAGCCTCAGCCGTGCCTTTTTTGACCAGTTCAAGCCCGACAGCCATGGAATTCCGAGGTTTGAGACGTGCCGCCTCAACGGGTTTATCCGCCATTTCCAGCACGTCTGGGGCGTGCTCAACAGATACGGGTAGGTTGCGAGTATTCAGGACACTGAGACGGGGTTCCAGGCGAGATTGATCACCGACCAGGATGACCTCAATGCCCAAGGCCTCCGCCGCCATTAGCGCTCCCTGGATTTCGGGCTCGGGATAGTGATCGCTCCCCATTGCATCAAGTGCGATTGCCATGGTCACTCCTTTTTGAGGTTGGTGTAGATTAGGGGTTCATCGGCTTGACATTAATACCCAGTGAATTATATAATAAGCCGCGGATGACGCGCTGGTGCTGGAACTGGCAGACAGGCATGGTTGAGGGCCATGTGCCGAAAGGCGTGCGGGTTCAACTCCCGCCCAGCGCACAGGAAGGGACCCACCTGTCAGGTGGGTCTTTTTACGTTCTCCGGCGAGTAACAAACCAGGTTAATTCCTCCAGATATTGACGTTCTGGGCTTTCGGGCAGGGTATACAAATCATCTAACGCATTTTTGATGAAACGTTCTGCTTCTTGATGGGCCTCTTCAATGGCCGGGCTCTGGCGAATGCGCTCGATCAGGCCCAATATATCTGCCTCATTTTGTAGACATTTTCCTTGAAGCAGGACCTGAGAAAGCGGATCTTCAGGGTAAGTATGCAAGTAGTTAATAACAGGTAGGGTCACAATTCCCTGGCGCAGGTCATTGCCAATCGGTTTGCCCAATTGGGCTTCTTCGCCAGTGAGGTCAAGAATATCATCTACAATCTGAAATGCCATTCCCAATTCACGACCAAAGTGGCGCAGACGGGCAATCAAAGCATCGTCCGCGGTACTGATCATTGCAGCACAGCCTGTAGATGCCTCAAACAGTGAGGCCGTTTTGGCATAAATGCGCCGATAGTAGTGATCCAGTGCAGTTTGACACGGCTGACCAAACATCTGGCTAATTTCGCCATTGACAATGATGGTCAGGGTCTCAGCAAAAAGACGCATCACCGGGATGGAATTGGTTTCGGCGGCCAGTTTTGCCGCACGTGCAAAGAGAAAGTCGCCCGTGAGGACCGTTGCTCCGGGTGACCAACGTGCATTAAGGGTGGGAATGCCACGGCGGAGTAAGGCGCCATCAATGAGATCGTCGTGCACTAAGGTTGCCGTGTGTAATAATTCAATCGAAGCCGCCAGGGTAATCAATTGAGATTCAGCGGCTCCCAACATTCGCCCAACCAACAGGGTGAGGGTGGGACGGATTCGTTTTCCACCTGATTTCAAAAGATGCTCAAGCGCAGCCTGCAAATCGGTGTGGTAACCTTCGGCCTGGACTCTGATTAATTCCTCGACCTGATGAATTTGATCTAGGACAGGAACGAAGAAAGAGGTCATGGTGCTCAAAGCAAACTCCGATATAGAGGCAGATTGAAAAGACGAATGGCGTTGGCACTGGTCATTCGCGCCAGATCAGGATGGGGGATATTGCGAAGAGAGCAGATCTTTTCGGCTATCAGCACCAGGTTAGAGGGTTCATTACGCTTTCCTCGATGGGGTACGGGGGTCAAGTATGGGGAGTCGGTCTCAAGGACCAGATTTTCCAGCGGTGCGTTCTGGATAATACCGTTAATTCGCTCGGGAGTGCGATAGGTAATAGAGCCCGCCAGGCCGAGGCAGAAGCCTTGCTGGGTGATCCAGGTCATTTCGCTGAGGTCACCTTCAAATGCATGGAAAACCCCAGGGGATTGCGCCAAAGGTGCCTTGGAAGTGTGTAGGGCTTCCACCCATTGTCCTATCATTGCTTGTAGATCCTGAAAAGAGGCGCGTTGATGCAAGATCACTGGTAGCCCCTGCTCAGCCGCCAGATCTAACTGGGCCTTCAGGACCACGCGTTGCAAGTCGGGCGGGGCATAATCTCGGTAATAATCCAGTCCTATTTCACCAATGGCCACCACTTTGGGGTGTGTACAAAGGGCGCGGAGTTCTGAAAGGGTAGTGGCGTTCCAGGAAGTTGCGTGATTGGGATGAACGCCAACCGCGGCGAAAATCCCGGGGTATTGCTCACTGAGCGCAATGGCGGCCCGGCTTGTTTCGAGGTCAATTCCCGGCACGATCCACACATCTACCCCATGAGATTGGGCCCGCAACATCACCTCGTGCAAATCTTGCTGGAACGGTTCCAGGTAGAGGTGACAATGTGTGTCTATCCAAAAAATCTCAGGCAAGTCCGGCAATGCGTAATCCATCCTGCAAAATGGGCTGAACGCGATCGGGATGGGTGGTTTCACAGTACACGCGGATAATTGGCTCGGTGCCCGAGAAGCGAATAAGCATCCACCCACCGTCTTCTAACAGGAACTTGAAACCATCCAGTGTATTGAGGCCCACCACTTTAAGACCCCCGATAGTGTGCGGATTAGCATTGAGGATCATCTCTTCGCGGGTTTTTCGGTCACCGGTGAATTGCCGATCAACCCGGTCGTAGTAATGGGGCCCCACCTTGCTGAAAAGCAGTTCCAGAAGTTGGGAGGGTTTGCGATTGAGGCGCACCATCATATCCAGGAAATATAACCCGGCTAAAATGCCATCCCGTTCCGGCACATTGCCGCGAAACGCGTAACCGCCCGATTCCTCGCCCCCGATCAAGGCATTGGTTTCGAGGAATTTGGGGGCGACGTACTTAAAACCAACTCCTGTCTCGTAAACGGGAACCCCGTAAATCTCCCCAAGTTTTTCTAACATGCTGGTGGTTGAAAGCGTTTTAATGATGGGACCGCGTTCGCCGCGTACTTCAAGAAGATAAAATGCCAGTAACCCATATACCTGCAATTGATTGACAAAGCGTCCATGCTCATCACCAATACCAACGCGATCCGCATCGCCATCGGTGACCACCAGTACATCGGCTCTGCGTTCAACGGTTGTTCGAAGTCCAACATCAATGTTGGGCGGAATGGGCTCGGGGCGTTTCATTTCCGGAAAGATGGGGTTGCGCGTGTTGTGGATTTCATATACTTCGGTCTTTCCGCCAGCCAGCAGGCGTGGGAACCACCCAGCCCCGTTGCCCCACATGGCATCCACCACTATTTTCAAGCCGGCATCTCGAATGGGTTGTAGATCAATAAGCGATTTGAGATGCTCGATATAGGCAGGGGCGGGGTCAAAGCGCACCAGGCGTCCTTGAGCTTCGGCCTCAGAGGCGGGCATCCGCTTGACAGCGCTCATTTCGTCAGGGATGGCGCTTTCGATCCGTTTAAGTCCTTCGGGGTCAATGGCTCCTCCACTGGCATCCCGTACCTTGAAACCGTTATCCGTGGGCGGGTTGTGCGAGGCGGTAATATTAACGGCGCCAATGGCCTTCCGCTCGACTACAGCGTAGGCAATGACTGGTGTGGGAGTAGCCTTGTCGGTGAGGTAAACTCGGAATCCATTCCCACACAAAACTTCGGCGGCTGCTTGCGCAAAATTCTCGGAATGAAAACGCTTATCGTAGCCAACTACGACCCATTCGTCTTTGTACCCCTTGGTTTTGAGATAATGGGCGAATCCCTGCGCACACCGACGTACATTATCAAATGTATAATCCTCGGCGATGACGCCACGCCATCCGTCGGTGCCGAACATGATTTTATGTCCCATGAGCGTCCTCCCCGGTGTTAATGAATGTGATAATCCTAACAAAAGTAACCTTATTATATCAAGGGAAGTGCAGATATGGCGGCGTGAAACGGTTTTTGTCCACACCTTTGTGGCCCGTGGTAAGTTTGTTCACGTGGTCACAATCTGCCTTATAATTGAGGGGGTAATTCCTGCATCAATGTCTGAGTGAACCTTTGGGAGCATTGCCCATGGATATTGCAGCCAAGATTCGTGCCGATTTTCCAACCCTGGAAGCCCGAGATGGGCGTAAGCCAGTAATTTACTTTGACAACGCCTGCCAGACACTGAGGCCGCGCCAGGTGATTGAAACCATTCAGCGTTATTATCAGGAATTTCCGGCGTGTAGTGGTCGAAGCATGCATCGCATGGCCGCCGAAGTGACGCGTGAAGTTGACCAGGCCCGCGAACGGGTGGCTAAGTTCCTGAACGCGGGGCGCAAAGAGGAGATCATTTTTACCCGAAATACCACTGAAGGAGTCAACTTAATCGCTTCAACCCTGAATTGGAAAACCGGTGATGTGATCCTGGTGTCGGATAAAGAACATAATTCAAACTTAATTCCCTGGCAGATGGTAGCCAAACGGCATGGTGCCATCTTGCGCATCGTCCGCACTTGCGAGGACAATACATTTGATATGGAGGCATTCGAGCAGGCTCTGAAAGCAGGCCCGGTCAGGCTGGTTGCGATGGGGTATACCTCCAATCTGGATGGAGTCACAATCCCTGCTGCTGAAATAATCAAGCGGGCTCATCGTCAAGGGGCTTTGGTGTTTCTGGATGCAGCCCAGACCGTGCCCCATCAACGAGTAAATGTACGAGCCCTGGATGTGGATTTCCTGGCGTTCTCGGGGCACAAGATGCTAGGGCCTTCTGGAACGGGTGTGTTGTATGGAAAATATCGTCTGTTGGAACAACTAGAGCCTTTCCTGGTGGGTGGGGATACTGTCTCAACCTCCACTTATGACTCGTGTCAGTTTTTACCACCACCCGAGAAGTTTGAAGCCGGATTACAAGATTACGCCGGAATAATGGGGTTAGCGGCTGCCGTACAGTACTTACAGAGCATCGGTTACGAAGCCATTGAGAAACAAGAGAGGATGCTCAACGAATTCTTAAGCGAGGGTCTTGAGGAAATCCCGGGTGTTAGGATCATTGGGCCTTCGGATCCACGTCTGCGGGGCGGGATTATTTCTTTCTATGTTGAAGGGATTGACCACCATCGCATTGCTTTAATGCTGGATCAGATGGCAAATATCGCCGTGCGTTCCGGGCAGCATTGTGTTCATTCCTGGTTCAACGCACGAGGCGTGATTGGTTCGGTTCGAGCTTCAGTTTATGTTTATAACACCCTGGAAGAGGCTAAATTGTTTCTCGACTCACTTATCAAGATACGAAAGGTCCTGTAAGCCATGTTTTGCATCATTGCGTTTATTGTGCTTTCAATTCTAGGCATTTTTAGCGCTTCCAATCGCCAATTGGCCAGGGAGGCTCTGGATTGTGTTTTACGTCGGGTAACCCTGCGCCCATGCACTACCGGCTTTGATGAAAAAATGAAGGCTAAGATATTGGGGTATGTGATCACGCGTTCTGAAGCCGGCGCCCGTTTTCTCAATCGCTATTTCGAGCCACTTTCGTGGATTTTCTTTTTCCTTCTGGTTGGGAGTACATTTTTTGCGGTGCGAGGAGTCTACCTCTACTACACCACGGGGAGTTGTAACGGTCTTAATCAGGGCGGGTTTTGTGTGTTTGACCCTACCGGGCAAAACACCCAATTCTCCGGTGTGGATGAGAGTTGCCCGGTATCATCCGAAGGCAATGTTCTCAACTTGACTCTTGAGGGAGTGGACCTGGGCGGTTTTCCAAAACTTGCAGGCAACCCGAATGCCAAATCAATTGTCTTCATCGGATCTTATGGCTGTGATTACTCGCGTAAAGCCTATCCCATGATCCGACGATTGGCCCAGAAGTACGGTGCGGAGTTGGTGTTTCTTTATTACCCTGTTAAGGAACACAGTGATTACCTGGCAAAGGTGGGCTATTGTGCTTATAAACAGGATCCGCAAAAGTTCTGGGACTTGAATGATCGCCTCTTTGCTGCGGATAAAACCCGGTTGGAAGATGAAGCATTTGTACAGGAATTGTTGAAGGCTAGTGGTTTCAACGCTCAATCGGTGCAATTTTGCGCCAAAGATTTCCAGACCGAGTGGGTGGTAAAACAGCAACTGGCTGAGGTGCGAAAGACAAATTTCTACGGTACCCCCACTGTATTTATCCGGAATGAAGCGCTTGTGGGGCCAAAGCCTTATCGAGTGTATGCAATCGCTTTAGAGGGTCTGCTTTACTGGCTGAAGTAAAGTGGCATGTGGCTTAGATTGGTGTTTACCTGATTGGACTCTAATCCAATCACGGGGATAGTTGATTCTTACTTAAGGATGCCTTATAATCTTCGTCAGACATTTTATGCTTGAAAATTTGTGTGTTAGAGGCGGCCTATGACAAACAAGCGGTTTAGTGGAGCCTACATTCGTCAATCGTTCATTGATTTTTTCGTGGAACGCGGTCACACTTTTGTGCCGTCGTCGTCGCTGGTGCCGGGGGGTGATCAAACCCTGTTGTTTACCAACGCTGGGATGGTGCAATTTAAGGATGTTTTTCTGGGCACGGATCAGCGTCCCTACAAACGGGCCGTCAATTCACAGAAATGTATGCGTGTAGCCGGTAAACATAACGACCTTGAGGATGTGGGACGTGATGACACCCACCATACCTTTTTTGAGATGTTGGGCAACTGGTCGTTTGGGGATTACTACAAAAAGGAAGCCATTGCCTGGGCCTGGGAGCTGCTCACCGAGGTGTGGGGGCTGGATAAAAATCGGCTGTGGGTAACCTGCTTCAAGGATGAACATGGAGAAATTCCTACCGATGAGGAAGCCGCCGAAAATTGGGCCAAACAGCCAGGGATGGACCCTGGTCACATCCTTTTCTTCGGGCGTAAGGACAACTTTTGGGAGATGGCTGAGACCGGGCCATGTGGCCCTTGCAGCGAGATTCACATTGATCTAGGCCCAGAGGCTTGTGATAAACGGGATGTGCCTGGCCATGTTTGCCGTGTTAATGGCGATTGTAAGCGCTTTTTGGAGTTGTGGAATCTGGTATTTATCCAATACAACCGATTGAGTCCCACGCGGTTGGAGCCCTTGCCTGCCCGTCATGTGGATACTGGAATGGGGCTCGAGCGCATTACGGCCATTTTGCAGGGAGTTTCGTCCAACTACGCCACTGATTTGCTTTCGCCCCTTTTGGATAAGGTGCAGGAATTAACTGGACATACCCTCGAAGAGCGCAAAGCAAACATCACTCCCTACCGGGTCATCGCCGATCATTCCCGGGCGGCCACGTTTCTAATTGCAGATGGGGTGGTGCCCGGTAATGTGGGTCGTAATTATGTGTGTCGCATGATTATTCGCCGGGCGGCGCGTTTTGGGCGCAAAATCGGTTTGCTTGATCCCTTCCTGGCCAAAGTGGCTGATACGGTGATCGAGATTTATGGGGATGCCTATCCCGAACTGGTCAAGAATCGGGAGGTGATCAAGGATAACCTAACTCGCGAGGAAGTTCGCTTCCGACGCACCGTTGAGCAGGGATTGAGCCAGCTTGAGGCTTACCTGGAGGACGTCAAAGCACGGGGTGAGCAAGTCTTGGACGGGGAACGCGCTTTCGACCTCTATGCCACTCACGGGCTGCCATTGGAGTTGATTCGCGATGTGGCCCAAGAGGAAGGGTTGGAGGTGGATCAAGAGGGCTTCCTGCGAGCGATGGAAGAACATCGAACCATCTCGGGAGCAGGCAAGGCCTTTGGTCCTCTGGGAGGCGAAAATGTAGATGTATACCGTACTATTCTAGAGGACTTACAGCGGCGTGGTCAACTTGGGCCTGAGGGGGTGATTTATGATCCCTATAGCACGCTGGAGGTCGAAGGTCAGGTATTGGCTCTTGTTCGTGACGGCGTGAGCGTCGAAGAGGCCATTGTCGGTGATGCAATTGAGGTGATTTTACCTCGCACCTGCTTCTATGTTGAAGCGGGTGGCCAGGTTTCGGATACCGGGCGCATTATAGGCCTGGAGGGCGCTGATTGGGAGATTCGAGTCAACGATACTCGCAAACCGGCAGCAGGAGTGGTGGTTCACATCGGCGAGGTAATTCGGGGGCGACCACGAGTGGGCGATAAGGCCCTGGCGCAGGTGGATGGCGAACGTCGGCGCGATATTATGCGTAATCACACCGCCACCCACCTTTTGCATGCCAAATTACAAGCCATATTGGGGAAAGAGGCGCGCCAGGCGGGTTCGTTGGTGGCACCTGACCGCTTGCGTTTTGATTTCACGTACCCCGAAGCGCTGACCCCGGAACAGTTAGAAGCCATTGAAGCCGCTGTGAATCAAGCGATTTATGAAGATTATGAACTGGAAGTCGAGCATAAACCCCTGAGTCAGGCCCTCCAGGAGGGGGCCATGGCGCTGTTTGGTGAGAAGTATGGTGAGGTTGTGCGTACTATTGTGATCGGCGAAGAGCAGCCAATTTCTTATGAATTGTGCGGCGGTACGCACGTAGAATCCACCGGGGATATTGGCATTTTCATCATCACCAGTGAGGGCAGTGCGGCGGCTGGCATCCGCCGCATTGAAGCGGTCACTGGGCGCGAAGCGTATGCTCTGATTCGCAAGCGTTTGAATGACCTTTCCGGTGTTGCGGCGCTTTTAAACTGTGGTATGGATGAGGTTCCTGAGAAAGTGGCCGCTTTGGTTCAAGAAGTGGAGCATCTGCGTAAGCAGAACGTTCAGTTGCGCCGCCAAATGGCGCTGGCGGAATTTGATCAGTTGCTGCAGGGGGTGCGTTCTGTTGATGGAATCCGGGTGCTCACCGCAGTGATCAAAGAGGCAGATGCGGACATTCTACGCCAGTTATGCGATCGCTTCCGTCAGCGATATCCTGAAAATGGTGTGGTGGTGCTGGCTACGGTGAGTGAGGAACGTCCCATTATCATTGCGGCCCTGACCGAGGATCTCGTCAAGCGCGGTTTCCACGCTGGTGAACTGGCGAAGGAGGTGGCCCAGGTTATTGGGGGAAGCGGAGGCGGTCGTCCTCACTTAGCCCAGGCGGGTGGGAAGGACGCCTCGAAACTATCAGCCGCATTGGATAGGGTCATCCCGTGGTTACGGCAGCGCTTGAGCAACCAATAGGCTGGATGCACGTTGACTGAGAGAAAGCCATCCCCCGGTTGGTAAAGGGGATGGCTTTTTATATGGGGGTCGGCCTCTTAATTATTTGGGTTGTTTTTCTTTTTGTTCAAGGAGGGCTTGAACGAGTTCTCGACAAAAATCGGGAATGTCGGCTACTACGCGTCCCCACACGATGTTGCCGGAACGGAAGGCGGGGGCATCTCGCCAGATGGCCCCAGCGTTGATCAGGTCGTCCTTAATCCCCTCACTGCCGGTTGCCTCGTGTCCTTTGACGATCCCGGCACTAATGCCGACAAGCCCTGCGTGGCAAATCATGGCGACCGTCTTGCCCTGAGTGTAGAAATCGCGTACCAATTTTTTCACCGCCTCGTAACGGCGGAGTTTATCAGGTGCCCATCCTCCGGGAACCACGATGGCATCAAAGTCCTCCGCTTTCAGGTCGGCCACATTCACCTCAGCACGTCCCGTTAGTCCGCCTTTGCCCACCAATTCTTCACCTGCCTTGAGGCCGGCAACAATGACCTCGGCTCCTTCTTCTTTAAGGCGCATCAGAGGAACATAGAATTCTAGGTCTTCAAATCCGGGACCGATAAGATAAACAACACGCATTCCTTTGAGTCGCATAGGGGTTTCCTCCTTATTGTTTGAGAATATCGACTTCATTATAACGCCTTGTGCTAGGAGTCAGGTTCGCTATAACAGATTGAGGGCTACCTTTGGGTAGCCCTCAGCGAAATGAACCATAAAGTATGTTTATTGGGCTAGGCTTGCGTTCCTGTCTTGCGTTGGAAGAGCAACCCTGGTTGCCAGGGAGTTCCAATGTAGACCAGTAGCCATCGGTCCAGTCCGATCCAACCGGCCGTTCGCCAGGCGAGGACCAGCAGAATGGCAAGAATCAACATTACCGGATTGGTGCTGGCTGTGCCGGCCATCATAAAGTTCCAGTTCATGAATCCGCCCATGAAGGCTGAGAACCAAACGAATATACCCAAAATCAGAGCTATCCCTACTGCGATTTCGCCGAAAACGACCAGTTTAGAGAACCATGTGTAACTGCCACTATCAAGGAGGGATTGGATAAAAGCGCGATACCAATCAAAGGCAATTGGCGGGCGCGCGGGCGGCTCTGGGATGGCAACTGCACGTTGCCAGAAACCTTTGAGCGCTTCTCCCGTTTGTACCCAGGCGGGGTTGCTGAGTTTTTCCAGACCGTGTTCTAGCCAGGAATAGCCAAGATACAGACGGACAACCAGCCAGAACCAGGCAGATTTGGGGTCGCGGAAAAGAAGTTCGGCCCAGGGTGGACTTGCAAAAGTTGGGGATTTGGCTAATTGTGATGTGGCCATTGCTCTTACTCCTTGATGAAGAGAGAATGAGATTTCTGAGCCTCATTCTAGACCTTGCATGTTTCTGGTGAAAGAGTAATAATGCCTAACCCCCCATGCGTTATTTGGCTAATGAAAAACTTAATACCTGCGAGGTGACATTTGACCATGTGGGAAATGGTCTTAAAGGGCCAGTCCGATCAGGTAATACACAAGCGGGACGCCAGTAAAACCGGCGTCCCGCTTGTGAGGTGAAAAACGGTTTTGACGGTTAGGCGGCCTGAGATTCTTTTTCGGGGAACCAGCAGCACAAAACCAGTTCTTTAGCGGCTTTGACCTCGTCCAGACGCCCAACGGGTGTGTGGTGCGGTGCGCTCTTTAGTAGTTCGGGTTGAGTGTGAGCTTCCTCGGCGATCTTAATTAACGCATCGGCAAATTTATCCAGGGTTTGCTTGCTTTCAGTCTCGGTAGGCTCGATCATGAGCGCTTCTCGCACGATCAGAGGGAAGTAATTTGTGGGGGGATGGAAGTCATAATCAATGAGCCGCTTGGCAATATCCAGGGCATGAACTCCGGGTGCGTCGTCCCAAATCCCTTCTGCGACAAACTCGTGTTTGCAAATGCGATCGTAGGGGATGTGGTAGACATGACGAAGGCGTGCCAACAGGTAATTGGCGTTCAATACGGCGTGCTCGGCTACTTTACGTAGCCCTTCGGCACCGTGCATCAAGATGTAGGTGTAAGCCCGTACCATCATTCCGAAGTGGCCGTGGAAAGCCTTTACACGTCCAATCGAGCGGTTGGGCATTTTGAAACCATAGAGCGGAGGAACTTCCTCACTGCCTTCCTCGAGGATGGTCACAATCGGACCCGGAAGGA
Source organism: Thermanaerothrix daxensis (assembly GCF_001306145.1). GTDB lineage: Bacteria > Chloroflexota > Anaerolineae > Anaerolineales > Anaerolineaceae > Thermanaerothrix > Thermanaerothrix daxensis. Next base: position 242,655 of record NZ_LGKO01000004.1, on the reverse strand, counting down.
ATTCGGCGAGAGTCTCAGTGACGGCAACCGGACCCGATCCCGGCCCACCCCCACCATGCGGGGTTGAGAACGTCTTGTGCAGGTTGAGGTGGAGGATGTCGAATCCCATATCGCCGGGGCGAGCAATTCCCAGCAGGGCGTTAAGATTGGCTCCATCGCCATAAACGAGGCCGCCGGCTTCGTGTACGACGCGGGTAACTTCGAGAACATTTTCTTCAAATAGCCCCAGGGTGTTGGGGTTTGTTAACATCAATCCCGCCACCGTTTCATCGCAAGCGGCTTTCAGGGCTTCTAGATCCACGTTCCCGCGTTTGTCGCTGGGCAGCTGTACCACTTCGTAGCCGCTCATGGCCGAAGAAGCGGGATTGGTACCGTGTGCCGAGTCGGGGATGAGGATCTTTGTGCGTTTAGTATCTCCGCGGGATTGGTGATAGGCACGAATAATGAGCACACCGGTCAATTCGCCGTGAGCACCGGCTGCGGGTTGAAGACTGACTGCCCCCATCCCGGTGATTTCTTTTAGCAATTCTTGTAATTCGTACATGAGCGCCAGGCTGCCCTGCACTGTGTCAATGGGCTGCAGGGGATGAGCCAGGGCGAACCCAGGTAGGCGGGCTGCGTCTTCATTGATCTTTGGATTGTATTTCATGGTGCAGGAGCCCAGAGGGTACAACCCGTAATCCACAGCGTAATTTTTTTGCGAAAGGCGCACGAAGTGGCGCACCACATCCACCTCGGCGAGTTCCGGCAGGGGCAGGTCCTTGCGCACAAAACCTTCGGGAAGGGCGCTCTTAGGAACATCGGGTTCAGGAAAGCGCACGCCCCGCCGACCAGGAGATGAAAGTTCGAACAGGGTAGGCTCAGTCATGGGCGAACTCCTTCAGGTACTCCACCAGGGTTTCGATTTCTTCACGGGAGTTCATCTCGGTCACGGCAATCAGCATGTGATTCGACAGTGTTGGATAATCCTGACCCAGGTCGTACCCGCCCAGGATGCCGTAATCGAGGAGGTACTCATTAATCTCCGCCACGGGTTTGGGACATTGCACAACGAATTCGTGGAAGAAGGGCTTGGTATTCAAAACGCGATAGCCGGGGATTTCGGCAATGCGTTGGGCGGCATAATGGGCCTTGTGGTAACACAATTCTGCTACCTGGCGTAGCCCTTCTTTACCCACCAGGGCAAGGTAAACGGTGGCGGCCAATGCCATTAACCCCTGGTTGGTGCAGATGTTGGATGTTGCTTTCTCGCGGCGAATATGCTGTTCGCGTGCCGTCAAGGTTAGCACGTAGCCCCGTCGTCCTTGCACATCCACGGTTTCACCAACCAGACGGCCTGCGATCCGGCGCACGTACTCTTTGCGGGTGGTGAAGATGCCTAGGTAAGGGCCTCCGAAAGAAAGCGGAATCCCTAACGGCTGACCATCACCAACCACGATATCGGCGCCGAATTCCCCCGGTGGCTTTAAGAGGCCCAGCGCAATGGGATTAATCACCACTGCGAAAAGCCCTCCTGCCTGGTGGACTTTCTCGGCCAATGGGGCAAAATCATGGATTTGGCCGAAGAAGTCGGGATATTGCACTACCACCAAGGCGGTGTTTCCGTCAATCAAGGCTTCCAGGCGCTCCAAGTAATTCATCGGATCGTTGTTGGCTTCGTCCCCCACGATTTCCAGGTTTTCATAGCCTGACATGTAGGTGCGAAAGACCTGGCGGTATTGGGGGTGAACACCGGGTGAGAGAATGAAGCGGGTGCGCTTGCCGCGGAAGTTGTGGTAGGCCATGATTCCCGCTTCGGCAGTGGCCGTGGCCCCGTCGTAATGTGAGGCGTTGCTCACTTCCATGCCGGTGAGCGCGCACATCAGGCTCTGATACTCGAAAATGGCCTGCAAGGTGCCTTGGGAAACTTCGGGCTGGTAGGGGGTGTAGGCAGTATAGAACTCATTCCGGCGCAGGATATGATCTACAGCCGCCGGGATGTAGTGGTTGTAAGCGCCTGCTCCCAGGAAGCACGCCAGGTCCTGTGTCGTCTCATTGGCCATGGCCATTTGTTGGAGTTGTGCGGCAGCTTCCATTTCGGTCAAAGCCGGCGGGAGATTCAGAGCCGGATAACGTACCTTTTCGGGGACATCCTTGAAGAGCTCGTCAATGGAAGACACCCCGATGGTCTTCAACATCTCAGAGCGTTCGGAGTCGGTATGTGGCAGGAACATATTAATGCTCCCTTTCTTCACAATACTTCTGATAGGCCGTAGCATCCATCAGGGTATCCAATTCCTGAGGATTGCTCATCTCGATCTTGAGCATCCAGGCCTCCCCATAGGGATCACTATTGACCAGTTCAAATTTTTCGGTGAGAGATTCGTTGCGGGCAATGACCTTGCCTGAAACCGGGGCGTTTACATCAGCGGCAGCCTTTACGGATTCAAGGGTTGCGATGACCCCTCCCTTTTTGACCTCATCACCAATTTCGACCTGGAACTCGAAAAAGACGATATCGGAAAGTTGAGACTGGGCATAATCGGTGACCCCCACAATTGCTGTGTTGCCCTCCACCTTGACCCATTCGTCGGTTGTGGTGTATTTGAGATCACTGGGGATGTTCATAATTAGACCTCCTGGGGTGATATTTTGGGAATTGAGATTTGATCAGACCCACCAGGGTCTGGATTGACCCGCCCAGAATTTATTATATATACGCTCGATTCCAGAGGGGATAAGGATGGATGACTTTTCATGGGTAAAGTTCAGGATTTCTTAAAGTCCAATTGGATAGGGACAAACTGTGTTTCGGCCTCAGTTACCTCTCGGAAAGAGGCAGACTGAGCACGGCCCTCGCGTAACCAGTTGCGGAGAGTTTCAATTGTCTCACGCTGGGAGCGAGAGAGAGGTACCTGTCGGCTTAGGGCAAGCAGGATATCTTCAGTGGTGAATTCGCGTTGGTTGTCGTTGAACCCAATGTACATGGCGTCAATAATGGCTTGCTCGATCTCGGCTCCCACGTAACCTTCGGATGCAGCGGCTAAACGATCGAGGTCATAGTCTTCTGGGATGCGGTTGCGCTTTCGCAGGTGCACGGCGAAGATCTCGCGTCGCTCAGAGAAAGTGGGCAAGTCAAGAAAAAAGATTTCATCAAAGCGACCACGGCGCAACAGTTCTGGGGGCAGCGCCGAGATGTCATTCGCCGTTGCAACCACAAAGCAGGGAGCGGTTTTCTCCTGCATCCAGGTCAGAATCGTGGCGAAGACGCGGGTACTGGTGCCGCTATCCAACCCCCCGTGGGCTAATGCCTTCTCAACCTCGTCAATCCAGATAATACAGGGGGCAATGGTTTCAGCCAGCCGTAGAGCGCGTCGGGTGCGTTCTTCAGATTCACCTACCAGGCTGCCGAAGAGCGCACCGATATCCAACCTGATCAAGGGAAGCCGCCACAGACCGCCGATCATTTTGGCGGTCAGACTTTTGCCGGTGCCCGGAATACCGATCAGGCCAATTCCTTTAGGTGCCGGTAGCCCGTACTGGCGGGCTTCTTGTGTGAAAGCCTTCTCCCGCAAACGTAGCCACTCTTTGAGCACCCCAAGTCCGCCTACATCCTCGGGCGTTTCCGTGACCGGGTAAAACTCCAGGGCCTCACTCTCACGGATGATCTGTTTTTTCTCCTCGGTAACCAGATCAATGTCACGATCATCCAGGGAGCCATCCTCTACGATGGCTTTGGCAAACACGCGCTGGGCTTGGGAAGCGGTTAACCCGATGGCGGCTTGGACCAGCTTTTCGCGGCCCAGGGGCGTTAGGTTGACTTTGACGCCAGGGGTGGCCGTAAGTCGGTTGAGCACTTCCTCCAGTTCTTCGGCGGATGGAAGGGCAAAATCAATGATGACAGATTCATCGCGCAGTTCTTCAGGGATGCGCGAGGTAACGGTTGTAATCAGGATGGATTTTTTGGTGAATTTTAGCCGTTGAGCCAGGTTACGTAGTTTGCGCTTTATTTGGGGATTGGCCCACGTCTCATGAAAATCTTTAAGGACAAACAAGGTGCTGGTTGGAGCCTCGGTGTGGTCAATCTGTTCCAGTGCCGTTAATGGGTCGCGTGCTACAGGAAGAGGCCCCTGACCGACCAGGCGTTGGAAACCGTCGGCGATGTCCCAGGTCAGACAATGACGCCGAGTCCGTTCGCATACCTCGCGAATCTTTTGGAGTGCCCGCTCTTCTTCCTGGGTAATCAGGATCAGCAAGGTAAAGCGCGCGCGGAGGTAGATATCAAGTTGTTCTTCGAAGCGCTGGATGTGTTTGACCATTGGAATCTACCTCTTTCTGAATTGATTATAGCACGCGCAAAGCCTATCAGGCAGAAAATTTTATAAGTTGTCTGATATTTACTGTTGGACTCTCAGCGTTTTGAGGTAACAAACGTTTTACACGGTATAATTACTTTGTATGGAGGTTGCCCAGAAATTGCCACCAATAAATTCTTTGAAGGGAAAGGAGGTTGAGACATAGTCTGGTAGATTGGGATTAACGTGGGAAAGTTAAGCGCATGGCCTTGGGTCGCAGGGGGTGGGTAGGCCTGAGGTGACGAGGAGGAAGGTTCCCCACTGCAAAAGTGGGGCTAACCGGTGGGAACAGGCTGCTAACCTGGTCGCCGGGAAAATCGAGAGATCAGCGGAAGCCTTCCCATTGCCACTAGGCAATGAACGCTTTCCCCAACAGATCACACACATAAGATTACCACCCGATATAAAGGGGTGGGTGAGCGGGATATCCTGACTTAATGCCTGTCAGGGGTATCCGGGTTTTTGTGGAATTTGTAAACAACGAGGAGGAAATTCCATGTGCGGAATTGTGGGTTATATTGGTCATCGAAACGCTACCCCCATTATTTTGAATGGGTTAAAGCGTCTTGAATATCGCGGATACGACTCGGCAGGGTTGGCTGTCTTGCAAGATGGCCGCATTGAAGTCCGACGTGATGCGGGCAAACTCAGTAAACTGGCCGCATTGGTAGAAAGCCAGCCTCTGAACGGTCATGTGGGAATCGGGCATACACGGTGGGCGACGCACGGGGAGCCCAGTGCACGGAATGCGCACCCTCACGTTGGAAGCACTGGTGAGGTGGTAGTTGTTCACAATGGGATCGTTGAAAACTTTCTTGAGTTGAGGGCCGATCTAGAGGCAGAGGGGGTTAAGTTCAACTCTGATACCGACACTGAGGTGATTGTGCACCTGGTTGAGCGGTTTCTGGCCAGTGGCACCTCACTGGAAGAATCAGTGCGTCAGGCATTGCGTCAGTTGCGCGGCGCCCACGGCATCGTTGTGCTCTCGTCTCGTGAACCAGACAAGATTATCGCGGCTCGTATTGGTAATGCGGGTGGCGTTGTGGTGGGCGTGGGAGAGGGTGAAATGTTTGTTGCCTCAGATATCCCTGCCATTCTAGAGCATACCCGGCAAATGATCTTTCTGGATTCCCATCAGATGGCTGTGGTGAAAGCGGATGGCGTGGTTGTTAAAACTTTGAGCGGGCAGGTGGTGACTCCTCAGGTTCACCACATCAGTTGGGACCCAGTCGCCGCAGAGAAGGGGGAATACCGTCACTTCATGCAAAAGGAAATCCATGAGCAAGTGCGTTCCTTGACGGATACGCTGGCAGGGCGTGTAGATTTTGATGAAGGTACCATTCGCTTACCGCAACTTAATCTCACCCCTGAACTGGCGCGTCGCATTCAACGTATTTACATCACCGCCTGTGGAACTGCGGCACACGCAGGCATGGTGGGAAAGATTCTCATTGAACGCATTGCCCGCATCCCTGTTGAAGTGGATATTGCCTCAGAGTTCCGCTACCGCGACCCGATCATAGATGCGGATACTGTGGTCCTGGCGATCAGCCAATCGGGGGAAACGGCAGATACTCTTGCGGCCATGGACGAGAGTCGGCGTAAGGGGGCTACCCTATGGGCCATTGTCAATGCCATTGGGTCTCAGGCCATGCGCATTGCCGATGGTTATATCGCTATGCAGGCTGGACCTGAGATTGGGGTGGCTTCCACGAAGGCGTTTACAGCCCCTTTGGTGGATCTTTATATGCTGGCCATTCTTTTGGGGGATTTACGCGGAACCCTACCCGAAACAGAGCGTAAACGTCTTGTGGCTGATTTGCGCCTGATCCCGGATCTGGTCAGCCGTTGTTTGGATCGCGAAGCAGAGGTGGTCCAGGTGGCGCGAGAAATGCGTTATATTCGCAATATTCTGTACTTGGGGCGTGGGATTAATATGCCCATCGCCTATGAGGGAGCTCTTAAGCTTAAGGAGATTTCCTATATTCACGCTGAGGCTTATCCTGCGGGGGAGATGAAACATGGTCCGATTGCGTTGATTGACCGGGATATGCCTGTATTGGCCATTGCTCCTAAGGACCCCTGGTACGAGAAGATGATCAGCCAGATTGAACAGGCCAAAGCACGGGGAGGGAGCGTGATCGCAGTTGCCACCGAAGGAGATGAACGCCTGCCTGCGCTTTGCGATCATATCTTCTGGGTTCCGGATGCCCCGTGGATGCTCTCACCGGTGGTCACGGTGATTCCTCTGCAGCTCTTTGCCTATCATATTGCTGCCTTGCGTGGACTGGATGTGGATCAACCCCGCAATTTGGCCAAATCAGTAACCGTTGAATAGGCACATTGAAGTGAGTTAGCCACTTGCCACCCCCAAAGTCTGTCGGACTCGGGGGTGGTTTCGTTCATCTTTACATTCATGTTTTTATATAGAAGAACATAAGGAATGTCTTATCAATAAGGTGATAAATTTCACGTATCAATTATGACAGAAAGGGCCGTTTTCGCCTTAACATTAATCTTGTATTAATGCTCTAATTTTTCTATAATGTAGCCATACTGGAGACAGTATTCCTGGTGAAGGGAGGTGATTGGGGAAGAAAAGTTGCCAAAAAGATGCTCAGTTCTCGATCCCTAACTTTACTTCTTTGCAAGGGAGGGTGTATGAAGCTACCGTTGAAGTATGTTCTCTACCTCGCAAGTGGGTTAATCTTGATCGCTGCTTTGGTGGGATGCCAATCGCAAACCTCAACGCCGACCGCAGCGCCCACAGCGGCTCCTCAGATTTGCCCGACTCCGGAAGCCTGTCCACCTGATTTAAGCGGCGAGATTCCGTTCTGGCAGAAATGGCAGGCTTCTGGGCATGCAGATGCAGAAGCGGCGGCTTTCACCCACTGGAACAATGAGCAACCCCCTGAGATACCTGCTACCTGCGCGAAGTGTCACAGTTCGCAGGGCTTCCTGGACTATATAGGAGCCGATGGAAGTGAAGCCTTCAAGGTGGATGCCAATGCGCCAGTGGGAAGCGTCATCACCTGTACGACCTGCCATAACGAGGCTACCCTGGCTCTCAATACCGTTAAGTTCCCTTCAGGCGCTGAATTGACGGGCCTGGGTCGTGAGGCGATTTGTATGACCTGCCATCAGGGTGCGGCCTCAAAGGTTCAGGTGGATGAGGCTATTCAAAAGGCCGGCGCAACGGATGAAGACCAGGTGGTGGGTGAATTGGGCTTTGTCAATGTGCACTACTATGCTGCTGCCATCAGCCGCTACGGCGCTCAGGTCAAGGGTGGTTATGAATATGAGGGTAAGCGCTACGACGTGCTCTTTGAGCACGTGAAAGGCACGCAGACCTGCACGGACTGCCATGATTCCCATTCTCTAGAAGTCAAAGTGGAAACGTGCAGTACCTGCCATGAGGGCGCTTCCACCGTTGAGACACTGCGAGATATCCGCATGGCCTCTTCGCAGGTAGATTACGATGGCGACGGCAATGTGCAGGAAGGCATTTACTACGAGATTGAAGGCCTGCGCCAATTGCTGTATCAGGCTATCCAGGCGTATGCCTCCGAGGTGGCTGGCACGCCTATCGTCTATTCGGCTGAAGCCTACCCTTACTTCTTCGTTGATACCAACAAGAACGGGCAGGCAGATGCAGAAGAGGCCCAATATCCGAACCGTTATAACGCCTGGACGCCGCGTCTGGAGAAGGCCGCCTTCAATTACCAGGTTTCGGTTAAGGATCCAGGTGGTTATGCCCACGGTGCGAAATACATCATCCAGTTGCTCTATGATTCCATTGAGAGCCTGAATGAGAAACTGAGTCAGCCAGTAGATTTGAGCAAAGCACATCGCAATGATCCGGGGCACTTTGCCGGTTCGGAAGAGGCTTTCCGCCATTGGGATGCCGAGGGTAAAGTTCCGAATACCTGTGTCAAGTGCCATACTGCTGAGGGTCTGCCGCAGTTCCTGGCCGAGGGCGTGAATATCTCTATGGTGCCTTCCAATGGTCTGATGTGCGAGACCTGTCATAGCAGTGTGTCCACCTTTGAGCGTTACCAGGTGGAAGCGGTGACCTTCCCAAGCGGGGCCAAATTGGGCTTTGCCGACAAGGCCGATGCCAATCTATGCCTGAACTGCCACCAGGGCCGCGATTCCACGGTCACTGTTAACCGTGCCATTGCGGGGAAAGATCCCGATACGGTTGATGAGAAACTTTCATTCCGCAATGTGCATTACTTTGCCGCGGGTGCGACCCTCTTCGGTACCGAGGCTAAGGGCATCTACGAGTATGCCGGCAAAACCTATGTCGGGCAGTTTAAACACGTTCAGGGTGTAGAGACCTGCACGGACTGCCACGATGCCCACAGCCTGGAGGTCAAAGAGGCTAGTTGCAAGGGATGTCACCAGGTGGATGATCCAGGCTTGATCCGCATGACCTCCAAAGCCGATTACGATGGTGATGGGGACACCCAGGAAGGTCTGAAGGGTGAAGTCGAAACCCTGCGTGACTTGCTTTACACTGCCATTCAGGCGTATGCGAAGGATGTGGCAGGTAAGCCCATTGTGTACTCCCCGGTGGCCTATCCCTATTTCTTCATTGACACCAACGCTAACGGACAGGCGGATCCGGATGAGGTTAACTTCCAGAATCGTTATAACGCCTGGACACCACGCTTGCTAACCGCGGCTTATAACTATCAATACGCAATGAAAGATCCGGGCGGCTACGTTCACAACGGGGTGTACGTGCTACAGGCACTGTACGACTCGATTGCGGACTTGAGCACGAAGGTCAGAGCCGTAGATCTTGGCAAACTGGTGCGACCGTAATAGGTGTTTATGGGGGCATCCCCTGCCATTCCCAAAAAGGGAGCAGGGGATGCTCCCCATTCTGAAATGAGGAGCGGAACTAACGACAATGCGTAGGCTACAATTTCCCAGGATCGTTGCTGCAGTGATTTTCACCCTGGTTGCAGGGTTTTTGATTTTTACGGAGGGAGCGCAGAGTAAGACGTTGGCCACTCCCTCTACAGGAGTATCCCCACAAAAACCGGATAACTCGGCTTGTTTGAGTTGTCATCAGCGCGAGGGGATCACGTGGCCACTGCCAAGTGGCGAAGTCCTTCCCTTGACCATAAATCCCAAGGGGTATGATCAATCTGTTCACGCCCGTCTGAGTTGTCAAGTCTGTCATACCAATATCACGGGTTTTCCCCACCCCGAGAATACGGCTAAAGATCGACGAGACTACACCCTTCAATATCAGACTACATGCAATCAGTGTCACCCCAATCAGGTCAAAGAATTAGCAGATAGCGTCCATACCCGGCTCTTTCAGGAGGGAAATCGAGACGCACCCATTTGCGCAGATTGCCACAACCCTCATACACAAGAAGTGATTGAAAAAACGCCGGATGGACTGCCTGCTCCATCTGAGCACGCCCGCATTGCCCAAACCTGTTCAACCTGCCATGCAGCGATTTACGAGGAGTACCTGAGCAGTGTGCATGGTTCCGGTATTATTGAAAATCGCAACCCGGATGTGCCTGCATGTACGGATTGCCACGGGGTTCATCGCATTACCAATCCCAAGACAGCGGCTTTTCGCCTCTCTTCACCTCAATTGTGCGCGAAGTGCCATACTGACGAGACTATTATGAGCAAGTATGGCCTTTCCACCCAGGTGCTCAATACATATGTGGCTGATTTTCACGGCACGACGGTGGTTCTGTTTGAGAAGACCGATCCAGACCAGGAAACCAACAAGCCGGTCTGTTATGACTGTCATGGTGTTCATGATATTCAACGGGTGGATGATCCTAATAAAGGAATCGCTATCAAGGAAAATCTGCTAAGGACATGTCAACGATGCCACCCGGATGCCTCAACAAACTTTCCGGATTCGTGGCTTGGGCATTATATACCCAGCCCAGATCGTCATCCTTTGGTGTACTACGTTAATCTTTTCTATAAAATTTTCATTCCCACGGTTTTAGGAGGAATGGCAATCTTTGTGGCTAGTGATATTTACTACCGCGTGTGGGGGCGCAAGCGCCGCTTGAGAGGGAAGGAGGCTTCAGCAACACCACTTCCGCCCCGGGAAGGGGGTTCGGCTGAAGCGAATCAGCCAGTTGAATCAACACCAGAGGCGGCACCGGTTCAACCCGCTGATCGGGAGGATTTGGCAGGCGATTCGTTGATTTCTTCAGGAGAAGACGTTGCAAGCCAGGCGGAAGCAGGTACGGATGAGGTTGTTTCATCTGATCGTACCTCTGATGAGGAGTAAGGAATGGATACCACGACTGCAACACCGACACATAAGGTCTATTTACGCTTCGACATCTTGCAAAGGATTGAGCACTGGTTGCTGGTTGCCTCGTTTACAACCCTGGCAGTAACCGGTCTGGTACAAAAATTTGCGCTTTTTCCCTTGTCACCCGTGATTGTGCGCTTGCTGGGTGGCATTGAAATGGTGCGCATCCTTCATCGTATAGCCGCCACTGTTTTTATGGTGGAGGCGATTTACCATCTTGTCTCAATCGGGTATAAGCTCTATGTTGAAAAGAAATCCGCCAGTATGCTACCAGGATTTAAGGACCTTCAGGATGCTTTTCAAACCCTGGCGTTCAACCTGGGCTTGGCGAAGGAACGCCCAAAGATGGGGCGCTACAACTTTGTAGAGAAGGCCGAATATTGGGCATTGGTATGGGGATTGGTTATCATGGCCCTGACCGGCTTCATGCTATGGAATCCAATTGCCACAACCCGCTTGCTTCCGGGTGAGGTTGTCCCGGCGGCAAAAGCTGCCCATGGAGCCGAGGCCGTGCTGGCCGTGCTGGCAATCATGTTATGGCACTTTTATCATGTGCACATTCGTCACTGGAATGCCAGCATGTTTACCGGGTATTTAACTCGCGAGGAAATGGAAGAAGAACATGCCCTCGAGTTGGAAATGCTGGAGCAAGGGCAGGTTGAACCGGAAATAAGCCCCGAGGAACGCAAACGCCGATTGCGGGTTTTCATCCCGGTGGCAAGTGTGTTATCGCTGGCGTTGCTGTACGGTGTTTTCCGGTTTGTCACCTTTGAAGAAACGGCCATTACCACATTGCCCCCTGCTGAGCGTGAGGTGGCAGCTTTCGTGCGGCGCACTCCTACCCCAATACCTTCGCCTACTGTGACCCCAACAATGCAGGCGACTCAGCCGGCAGCGGCTGGAAGCCTGACCTGGGATGGGGGGGTAGCGGACATCTTTGCGCGGCGTTGCAGTGCTTGTCATGGACAGGCGGGTGGTTTCTCGGTGGCGGATTACCGTTCAATCATGAAGGGGGGCAAAAGCGGTACTGTCATTGTGCCGGGCGATCCGGACCGCAGCCGTCTGATCCAGGTGGTGGGTGAGGGAAAACATCCAGGGGCTTTTACTGAGATTGAACTAACGGTGATTCGCGAGTGGATTGCTGCTGGCGCACTAGAGCGTTAACACTCCTCCTGACCGCGTTTATCACCCCGGTTCTTCATGTGCCGGGGTGTTTATTTTGAAAAGGCAAGTTTCTGGATGCCCTTCATCAAGGTTGGCGCGCTGAACCTGTTCCAGGGTTAGTCCGCTTAAGCGTTCCAGAAGATATTTATCGAACAAACATAATTGAGGGAGACGTTTGGGGAGGGGCCAGTAGGGGCAATGGGAGAGGGTGATCTTGGGACCGGGGAAATGAGCTTCCCAATGGGCCTCATATCCCACCTGTTGTAAGTAGCGCACCATCTCGTTGAGGCGTCTGGCTGACGGCGAGGTAGTAGGGGTAGGGGGGCTAATAATAAGAGAGTTAACCAAATCTCTGAGGGTGTCTGATGGAAAAGGTTGAAGTGAAGTGAGAGCACCTATAAGCAATTCGCATAGCCAAGATAGCGCATCCGGAGATGGTAGATGTGCTGAGGCATATACAGCTGCCGGTCTGCCTCGCCTGGGCTGCCTCTGAGAGGTAAGGCGACGAAGGCTTCCCTCTTGAACCAGATGATTGAGGTGGTAACGAACATCCGCGGAGGTCAGGTGGAGGGCCTGCGCGATCTCGTGTGCCGTGCTGTGGGGATGGTGTCGGACAAAATCGAGAATAAGGGAACGTGTGTCTTTCATTGTGATGTTATTTTAGTATTATTGAATGAATTAAGCAAAAATATTTTTTCTAAAAGTACAGTTGACAAACCTGCGAACTTCAGTACAATGAAAAAACCATTTATGAGGTAATTTCCCGGATTGGACATAAACTGCTAGTTGAAGGGATACACCAATGAATGAGAATGAAATGACTTCTCCCGGTTATGAGATCCCCCCGGAACTACGCCATCAAGTGACCATCACAACTTTGGAGCGCATCTACAACTGGGGGCGTGCCAATTCTCTCTGGCCCATGATGTTTGGTCTGGCTTGCTGTGCGATTGAAATGATCGCTACTGCCGCCAGCCGCTATGATCTGGCTCGCTTTGGCATGGAGGTCATGCGGCCAAGCCCGCGTCAGAGCGATGTGCTCATTGTCTCTGGTACGGTGACTAAAAAAATGGTGCCGCAGATTGTGCGCCTCTACAACCAGATGGCCGAGCCGCGTTATGTGATCGCCATGGGGGCGTGTGCTTCTGGGGGTGGACCCTTTAAGGAGGGTTATAACGTTGTTTCAGGGATTGATAAGTTCATTCCAGTGGATGTCTACATCCCTGGATGCCCGCCCACCCCACAGGCGCTTCTAAACGGGTTGATTGCTTTGCAAAAGAAGATCAAACGCCAATCTTTGCGTGATCTACCCTGGTATCAAAAGGGCCCTGCAGAACCCATTCCGGTGCCGGTGTTGGGTCCGGATTTGATGGACCCCCGTAAATTCGCCTTGATTCGTGAGGTCACCCACCGCCAGGCTGTTCAGGACCAACAAGAAGGGGAGGTCGCTCATGAGTGAAGCCGTTCCCAGGATTGCTCAGATTCCCAATCTGGTGGATCTTTTCCCAGATAAAGTTCAACCGGATACCCGACCGGGTTACCAGGGGTACCTTGTCGGGCGGGAGCACTTGCTAGAAGTGGTACAGCGATTGCGGGATGAGTACGGTTATGATTATCTTTCTTCAGTGACCGGGGTGGACTATTTGCCCGAGGGTAAGATGGAGGTTGTGTATCATCTTTATAAGACCCTTGGTGGACCGGCGCTGGTGCTTAAGGTACAAATGCCTCGAGAGGATCCCCGGGTACCTTCGCTGGTGCCATTATATCGTGGGGCAGAGTTTCAGGAGCGCGAAGCCTGGGACTTATTGGGCATTCGTTTTGAGGGGCATCCCGATTTGCGGCGCATTCTGATGTGGGAAGGTTTTGCTGGTTTCCCACTGCGAAAGGATTGGCGCGAGCCTTATTTTGAAGAGGAGGCTAAGCCTTTCAAAAGTCGCTGGCCGGAGGGTTTTGTCTTTCGTGCAGAGGATCGCAATCCCTTCGGGGATAATGTGCAATATCCCCCCGGCTTTGATCCAGAAACCTGGACCCCTCCTGATGATGAGGCGATTTACCGCGTTCTAAAGCGTGCCAGTGAGGAGGATGATCTTCACGCCGACACATTGGTCGTCAATCTGGGCCCCCAACATCCCTCAACGCATGGCGTTTTCCGGATGGTGGTTTCGCTGAGCGAGGAAACGATTCTGGATCTAAAGCCAGTCATGGGATATTTGCATCGCAATCACGAGAAGATTGGAGAACGGAACACGTTTCTCCAAAACATGCCCTTTACGGATCGCCTGGATTATCTTTGCTCAATGAGCAATAATTTTGGTTACGCACTGGCGGTTGAAAAATTAATGGGAGTTAAACCCCCAGAGCGGGCTGAGTACATCCGGGTCATGATGGCTGAACTCACCCGTTTCCTCAATCACATTTTTGCGATCGGCTTTCTGCTAAATGATTTGGGCGCCTATTTTACTCCTGCTCTTTATGCTATAGAAGAACGAGAATTAATCCTGGATATTTTTGAGGCCGTTTCGGGATCGCGGATGATGTGTAATTACTTCCGTTTTGGTGGTGTGGCGCGCGATGTTTCGCCGGATATTCTGGAGAAGGTCCGCCGACTGGTGTACGATCGCTTGCCGCGCAAAGTGGATGAAATGGATGAGTTTCTGACTCGAAATGAAATTGTGCGTGAGCGATGCGAAGGCGTGGGGGTGTTGACAGCCGAACAGGCCATTGCCAATTCCGCGTCAGGGCCGGTGCTCCGTGCCTCGGGAGTTCCTTATGACGTCCGACGGGCCGAGCCTTATAGCATTTATGACCGATTGGAGTTTGACGTAGCCGTTCGTTATCATGGCGATATCTATGATCGCTACCTGATCCGGCTGGATGAGATGCGGCAGAGTCTGCGCATCTTGCAGCAGGTGGTTCGGGATATTCCTGAGGGCCCCATCATGACGGGAAAGCCCCAGTACCAGGTTCGGGTTCCTCCGGGTGAGGCCTACGGACGCGTTGAAGGCCCAAAGGGTGAACTGGGTTTTTACGTGGTTTCCAATGGCAAACCCAATCCGTGGCGTTACCACGTTCGCGCTCCCTCGTTTATCAACCTGACCAGTCTGGTGGATATGGCGCGGGGTGCCAAGGTGGCAGACGTTGTTGCCATTCTCGGTTCTATTGACATTGTGCTGGGCGAGGTAGATCGGTAGAAGGGAGGTCGGTGTGACTGGTTGGGGAATTTTGAAAAGCCTGTGGGTGACATTCAAACATTTGGTTGTCACCTACATTGAGGATTTGCGTTATGGGAAGCGCCGTTATTTCACTCCCGAGGGAGTGGAAGCGCGACGCAGTAGCGACGTACGCGGAATTTTCACTGTGCAGTACCCGGAGGAGAAACTTCCAGTTCCAGAGGCATTCCGGTATTTGCCTTTTCTGATTTACGAGGAGGGCCCCGACGGTGAGAAACAGATGCGTTGTACATCTTGTGGGATTTGTGCCAAAGTATGTCCCCCTCAATGCATTTGGATTGTGCGAAAGAATGACCCCCAGACGGGGCGACCGATCCCTACGCCGGCAGCATTTTATATTGATGTTGATATCTGCATGAATTGCGGTTTTTGCGCTGAATTCTGCCCCTTTGACGCGATCAAGATGGATCACGATTATGAGATCGCCTCTTATGATCGCCTTAGCGAACACATCTACGATCTGGAGAAACTTGCCAAGCCTGTTACCTACTACGCATCCATTCGTCCAACGGATTATGCTCTCGAAGAGGCGGCACGAGCTCAAAAGGGCAGTGCCAAGAAGGCTGAAACCACGGCAGGGTAGTCAGTATGTACAATGAAGATACCGAGTTGCTGTTTCCATTGCGGGTACTTCCTTACCTGCGAGATTTGCGGGGTCCCCTCTGGCAAAATTTAGTATCCCGATTAGAGGCCGCAGATGTTTCTCTGGTTGATCAAGTGGCTTTTACACTTTTGATGGTGCGGTTGAACAACTGTCTTACCTGCAATGCGGACTCCTTTCGTGGAATGCGAGGATGCACACAATGTGCTCGCACAACCATCCGCCGTTATCGAGGCCAGGACAAAGAATTAATGGAGCAATTTGAGCATTGCCGTGCCGAGGTCAAAGCCTTTTTACTGGAACAGGCGAAAAGCGTGTAAAGTGCCTGAGTTTGCATTACAATTGAACTCACGAAAGGAGTAGTTATGAGCCCAGATGCTTTGTCCAAAGAGTCCCTCCTGGCGGTTCTACGTCAGGTAAAAGACCCTGAATTGGGGCGCGATATTGTTAGTTTGAACATGGTGCGCCACCTTGACGTGATGGATGGGGTGGTGAGCGTAGAGATTGTTTTAACGACTCCGGCCTGCCCATTGCGGGATCAAATCCAGGAAGAAGTGAGGGCAGCCCTAATGGCATTGCCGGGTGTTAAGGATGTAAAAGTAAACTTACAAGCCAGTGTAGCTTCCGATGGTCGCATTCGTGGAAGCCTGCAGTTGCCAGTCAAAAATGCGGTGGCGGTGGCTTCTGGTAAAGGGGGTGTTGGAAAGACTACCGTCGCGGTTAACCTGGCGGTGGCGCTGGCAAAAGAAGGCGCTGCAGTAGGACTTTTGGATGCCGATATTTACGGTCCCAATGTCCCTACCATGCTGGGGGTGGATCGTCTTCCTCCGTTCCAGGGAGAAAAATTAGTCCCAGCCGAGGCCTTTGGGGTTAAGGTCATGTCCATTGGCTTTCTTGTTCCGCAGGGAAAGCCGTTGATCTGGCGTGGCCCGATGCTTCATTCAGCGATCCGGCAGTTTCTTTCGGATGTGGCCTGGGGTGAGTTGGATTACCTGATCATTGATCTACCCCCCGGCACCGGAGATGCTCCCCTAAGCCTGGCGCAGTCCATTCCCCTGACCGGTGCGGTCATTGTAACTCTACCGCAGGCGGTTTCTGTTGAGGATGCAGCCCGTAGTCTGGAGATGTTCCGCGAACTCAATGTCCCGATTCTAGGGGTCATTGAAAATATGAGCTATCTCGAATTGCCGGATGGCAGCCGTATGGACATCTTTGGGGAGGGGGGCGGTAAAAGATTGGCTCAGAAAGCCAATGTTCCCTTTCTGGGCAGCATTCCTATGGATCCAGCCGTGCGTATTGGGGGTGATCATGGTTCGCCTGTGGTGCTTGCTCAGCCCGAATCCGCGCCAGCCAGGGCGTTGGTGGACATCGCCCGTCGCTTGGCGGCGCAGATCAGCATAGCGGCTTTGCAGGGCGAGC
The DNA here is from genome assembly GCF_001306145.1 of Thermanaerothrix daxensis. Taxonomy (GTDB): domain Bacteria; phylum Chloroflexota; class Anaerolineae; order Anaerolineales; family Anaerolineaceae; genus Thermanaerothrix; species Thermanaerothrix daxensis. The sequence goes on along the minus strand of NZ_LGKO01000004.1, from coordinate 225,594 downwards.
AACCACTTCCAAGGATTGAGATCACAGGTTAGCATGATGGCGTCAGACACCAACCTGCTGATTGTTGGGGTCCGATTTTCAAAGGTGGGAAAAATCTACCATTACGATGCTACCCATCTGGGGACGGTGGAGGTGGGAGATCGTGTGGTGGTAGAAACTACGCGCGGATGGCAAATTGGGGAGGTTGCTCAGATTGTTGCGCCCCCCGCTCATCCTCCGGAAGGAGGGTGGAAGCCCATCAACCGCCTGGCAACGCCGCGTGACTTGCTTTTGCGCCAGTTGTGGCAGGCAAAAGAGCAACAAGCCGTTTACTTATGTACCCAAAAAGTGACCGAGTTGGGCTTGAGCGGGGTGAAAGTGATTGGTGCGGAATATAGCCTGGATGGGACGCACCTGGCGATATTGTACAGTAGTGATACAGAGGAAAAACAAGACCTCAAGGCGTTCCGCCAGGCTGTGCAGAAACTGTTCCCCACCGTGCAGATTGAGTACCGCCTTTTAGGGCCTCGAGACGTGGCCAAGTACATGGGCGGGATGGGGGCATGTGGTCTGGAAACGCGCTGTTGTTCAAAGTTTCTAACTGAGTTCAACTCTATTTCGATTCGCATGGCAAAGGAACAGGATATTTCCCTCACCCCGGCCGAGATTACCGGGATGTGTGGCCGATTGCGCTGCTGTCTCATCTACGAGTATGAACAATATTGTGAAGCCTGCCGCGATTTGCCCAAACGCAACAAGCGTGTTCTGACGCCCGCGGGTGAGGGGAAGGTGGTGGATTTGAATATCCTGATTGGAAAGGTCAGGGTAGAAATACCAGAAGTGGGAGTGCGTGAATTCTCCAAGGAGGAGATTAAGCCTGCTAACGGCGGTACGCCGTCTGCCAAGCCGCCTGCCGATAAATCCAAGGGATAACCTTGTTTTTAGAGTTTGTAGATCTGATCTATGGAAAGCAACGTCGAACTCTTTGTGGATTGGGATGCACCCCGAAAAATCCTGATTTTTCTGGCACATCCGGACGATCCTGAATTTTTCTGTGGGGCTTCTATTGCCTATTGGTGCGCGCGTGGGCACGAGGTCGTATATTGTCTGTTCACGAAGGGTGATAAAGGGGTAAACGGGCGAGTGATCCCGCCAGAAACGCTCAAGCAGATCCGAGAAGAAGAGCAGCGAAATGCGGCATCCCTCCTGGGGGTCAGGCGGGTGCGTTTCCTGGATTACCCGGATGGCTATTTACTGCCCTCGCTGGAGGCGCGACGCGATGCCGTGCGAATTATCCGCCAGGAGCGTCCGGACGTTATTGTCACCTGCGATCCATTGAACTACTTTCCGGGACCCAATCGCATCAATCACCCCGATCATCGCGCCGCAGGGCAGATCGTTTTAGATGCGGTTTTTCCGGCAGCGGGAAATCCATTATTTTTCCCCGAACTGATTGCCAATGAGGGGCTAGAACCCCATGAGGTCAAAGAAGTGTGGTTTTCGCTCACACGGCAACCGAATGTGCGCCTGGATGTGACGGCTTTCTGGGAGCAAAAAATTACAGCCCTCCGAGCCCATCGCAGCCAGATTGAGGACATGGCTGATCTAGAAGCGCGACTGCGTGCCCGACTGGCACCGGATAGCACGCCCGAACATCCACGTTATGAGGAGTATTTTTATCGGGTTGTGTGGTAAGGAGGTGAAATGAGGTTCCTGCTCGAGCAAGCCGAGGCTCTTTTCGCGTATACCCGGCAATTACGTCGGGATATCCATCGCCACCCGGAACTGGGATTCCAAGAACACCGTACAGCTGGGATAGTAGCCCGCGAACTCCAAAACTTGGGATTGGAAGTTACAACGGGAGTAGGCAGAACCGGCGTGGTAGGAATTTTAGAAGGGAAGTATGAGGGCCCGACGGCACTTTTGAGATTTGACATGGATGCGCTGCCCATCCAGGAAGAAACAGGGGCTGAGTATGCGTCTGCACAACCTGGTGTGATGCACGCCTGTGGGCATGATGGTCATACTGCGATTGGTCTCACAGTGGCCCGGATTTTATCCCAGCAGCGTGAAAGGTTGCATGGAAGAGTAAAATTTGTTTTTCAACCTGCCGAAGAAGGATTGGGCGGAGCCCAGGCCATGCTTGAAGATGGGGTGCTTGAAAATCCACACCCCGACTTCTCGCTGGCATTGCATCTATGGAATGAGAAACCGGTAGGCTGGGTGGCGGTCGTGCCCGGGCCTTTCATGGCCGGGTCTGATATTGTGGAAATTACCTTGCGGGGTAAGGGGGGGCATGGGGCCCTGCCCCATCAAACCCGTGACCCCATTGTTGCAGCGGCTCAGTTGGTGCTGGCTCTGCAGACCATCATCTCGCGGAATATTTCACCGTTGGAAGTAGCAGTCCTGAGTGTGACCCAGATCCATGGCGGCGAGGCGCACAATGTCATCCCGGAGAGCGTTCATTTGCGCGGAACCCTGCGTACTTTCACCCAACCCATCCGCGATTTGGTGCTGAGCCGAGTGACTAGGATTACAGAAGAATTAGCCCGAGCGATGGAGTGCGAAGGAGAGGTAAAGGTCACGGACCTGACCCCACCCGTGATCAACGATGAGGCAATGGCAAAATGGGTGGCTCAGATAGCCCGGGATGTCATTCCTGAGGTCAACGTGGATACAACCTATCGAACCATGGTTTCGGAGGATATGGCGCTTATGATGGCGCAGGTGCCTGGGTGCTATTTTATGATAGGCAGTGCGAATCCTGAGCGCGGTCTCGTTTACGGGCACCATCATCCGCGGTTTGATTTTGATGAGCGCGCTTTGATCTATGGAGTGGCATTGATGAGCGCAGTGACTTTGGCAAGGTTGGAGGCCCAATGAAAGGCAAAGACCTGAACAGTCTGCGCATGCCACCTGTGTTTGAGAGCCCTCCGCGGCGTGTGGTTTCTCTCGTGCCCTCAATGACCGAATCTATGGTGCGGTTGGGCTTGGGGGATGCATTGGTTGGAATTACAGATTATTGTGTATATCCTGAAGGAGCGGTAGATGCTTACCCGCGGGTGGGCGGGACCAAAAATGTGCGTGTGGCGGACGTTGTGACCTTGCAGCCAGACCTCATTCTTGCCAGCCAGGAAGAAAACACTCCGGAAGTGATCTGGGCACTGGTTGAGGCTAACCAACGGGTATGGGTTACGTTTCCGAAGACAGTGCGGGAGGCATTGGCTGATTTATGGGAACTTGTCCATCTCTTTGCCCGAGATTGTGCCTTTCAAGCGCTGCGTGTGTTGGAAAAAAACGTTGAAATCGCTACATTGGCTGCTGATGAACATCCCAAGATTCGTTACTTTTGCCCCATATGGGAGGAAGAGCATCCTCGCTATGGGCGCTGGTGGATGACGTTTAATCGCGAGACGTACAGCCACGATATCCTGCGGTTGGCAGGGGGCGAAAACGTCTTTGCGGCGCGCGAACGCCGCTATCCTCTGGAGGCCGAACTGGGCGAGACTCTGGGTGAGCCACCAGGTGAGCGTGATGTTCGATACCCGCGGGTGAGTCTGGAGGAAGTATTGCGTGCCGATCCTGAGGTGATCCTGGTTCCCAGTGAACCTTATCCATATCACCCTGAGGATTGTCAGCGCCTGGCGGAGATTTTTGCTGAGACGACCGCGGCTCAAAGGGGGCGGATTTATTACGTTGAGGGTTCATGGATCACCTGGCCGGGTGTGCGTATGGGCGAAGCGCTTGCACAATTACCCTCTTTGTTTGAGGTGTCGGAATAATTTTGTGTTTCTAGATTAGTTGGGGAAAGCCCTGGTCAAGGGCGAAGTAATGTAAAAAATGACCCTTTCGGGTAATAGGCATCATGGGGGGAAGCGGCTAGGATTAGGGGAAATATCACAACCCCATCATTTTCAAGGAGGCAGCCATGAGCATTCTCCCCTCAACCAAGCCTATTACCACTATTGGGATTCACACCTATCCCGATGCCCAGGAGGTTATTGAGAACGTTTTTGATGAGGTGGTGCGCCGTAATCCGGGGGAGGCTGAGTTTCATCAAGCAGTACGTGAGGTGCTAAATTCATTGGTCCTGGCGTTGGAACGCTACCCCGAATTACGTCGGGAGCGCATTTTGGAGCGCTTGTGTGAACCCGAACGACAAATTATCTTTCGGGTCACCTGGGAGGATGATCAGGGGCAAGTCCATGTTAATCGCGGTTTTCGAGTGGAGTTCAACAGTGCGCTGGGTCCTTATAAAGGGGGATTACGTTTTCATCCATCCGTCTATCTGGGGATTATAAAATTTCTGGGTTTTGAGCAAATCTTCAAAAATGCGTTAACTGGATTGGGCATGGGGGGTGCAAAAGGTGGGAGTGATTTTGATCCCAAGGGCAAATCCGATCGCGAAGTGATGCGTTTTTGTCAATCCTTTATGACTGAGTTATATCGCCACATTGGCGAACATACAGATGTCCCCGCAGGGGACATTGGCGTTGGAACACGAGAGATTGGGTATCTCTTTGGACAATACAAGCGACTCACCAACCGGTATGAGGCTGGTGTGCTGACGGGCAAAGGAGTGGATTGGGGGGGCTCTCTGGTTCGTACAGAGGCAACGGGTTACGGGCTGGTCTATTTTGTTGAGGAAATGCTTAAGATGCAGAGCGAGACCCTTGAAGGCAAGACCTGTGTGGTCTCTGGCGCTGGAAACGTTGCCATTTACACGGTTGAAAAGGTTCACCAATTGGGTGGAAAAGTGGTGGCGTGCTCAGATTCGGATGGGGTGGTGTATGACGAGCAAGGCATTGACGTGCCGCTGTTAAAGCAGTTGAAAGAAGTGGAGCGGCGACGTCTAAAGGACTACATCCAATATCGCCCACAAGCAAAATACATGCCAAAGGGAAACATCTGGCGCATTCCTTGCGATGTGGCTTTCCCGTGTGCCACTCAGAACGAGATCTCCGAGGATGATGCGGTTGCGCTCGTGCAAAATGGTTGCCGTGTGGTGGCTGAAGGCGCTAATATGCCCACCACTCCTGAGGGGGTGAGAGTGTTTCTTGAGGCGGGTGTTTTATATGCCCCTGGGAAAGCAGCGAACGCTGGAGGGGTGGCCACCTCGGGGCTGGAAATGTCACAAAATGCTAGCCGCGAGCAGTGGGATTTTGAGACGGTGGATCAAAAACTTCGTAAAATCATGCAAAACATCCATCAGCAGGTCTATTCCACGGCTGAGGCGTTTGGAGTGCCCGGGAACTACGTGCATGGCGCCAATATTGCCGGATTCTTACGGGTTGCACGGGCGATGATGGCAATGGGGTTGGCCGGCTAAAATAGCATCTTTTTCTCCTGGGGTGTTGGTTTTCTGTAGCGCGGGGTGTCCTGAAAAGGGCACTCCGTTGCTCTTTACGTCTCTTCAATCCTGTATATAATATTCCCCTAATTACCCAGATTTGTGTATACAGGTTGTTGGAATCTCCTTTATGATATCTTCTGAGAGCGAACTCAACCGCATTCTCAATACCCTGAACCAATCCTCTACCCTGGTAAATCACCTGGGGTTGAGTGACTCGATCACCCTGGAGGGATTGTTAAACCTGGTAGTTAACAGTGTGGTATGTATTATCCCGGGCAGTTGTGCGGTTTTGTTCTTATATGACCCAACACGTGAGGCGTTTCTCCTTGAATCGCGAGTTGCTGCTGGGGAACGGCTAATAATTAATGATCCCGGCCGGGATGCCCCACGTCCTCAGGGCTTGGGTTGGAGGGCGGTCAGTCGTCAGCGTCGAGTACTACTAGAAGAAGAGCCTGACCTGGACCTTCCTGCTCAGCGGCGTTACGAGGGCGCCAGGACGGCGGCGGCATTCCCGCTCATTGTGGCTCGCCGAGTGGTAGGTGTGCTCTATGTTTACTTGTATGAATCCCGTCCATTTACCTCCATAGAGGTTTTTGCACTGGAGAACTTTGCCAATCAGGCAGCCATGGCGATTTACCATGCGCGCCAGGTTGAGCGGGCGCGGGAGGCGATCTGGCGTCGGGACGAAGAATTGGTGCGCTTGCGGCGGGCGGGAATGTTAATTTCCTCTCGACCTCGCCTTGAAGATACCCTGGAGACCATTCTAAAAATGGCGTTGGAGGTGACTAACGCCGAGTACGGAAGTTTTCGGTTGGTGGACATCAGCGGTAACTATCTGCTACCAAGCGTAGTAATTGGTAAATCCATTCAAACCCAGAAAGCCGAGAGATTGCCTATTGATGCGGGAAGCGTCACCGGGTGGGTTGCCTTGCATCGTCAGCCTTTGTGCATCCCGGATGTTCGCGAGGAGCCCTGGGCAGGAATGTACTCCCCCTTGGATCCCGGACTTGAGATTCGCTCTGAATTGGCGGTACCGCTGATCAGCGCCAGTGGTCGGGTGGAGGGGGTACTAAATCTTGAAAGCCCAATTCCTGGGACGTTTTCTGAGGAAGACAGCCATCTGGTGCAGGCATTGGCTAATCAGGCCGTTATTGCCATTCAGGAGGTCAAACTCCTAGATGCTTTGCAGGAATTAACTGAGAAGTTGCTGATAGAACCGTGCCAGACGGTGTTGCACCATTTGGTGGCAAAAGCCTGCCATCTTCTCAATGCGGCAACAGCGGCGATTTGGCTGTTGGAGGGAGAAAATTTACACTTGGTGGCTGCGCTGGAAGGGCATGAGCATGCCGAAAATCTGCCCCTAAATAATTCCTTGATTGGACGCGCTGTGTTGCATCGGGAAGTGGTAATTTCTGCTAACCTGCCTGAGGAAGCCTGGTTCTTCCGCCCAGAACTGGCTCGCCAGCATGGCTGGCAGCGCGCGCTAATTGTGCCATTGGTAGGACAGCGAGAGACTGCCAAGGCCATTGGGGCTTTTGCGGTCTACAGCACCCAACAAGATCCGGGGCATTTTATCGAGTCGGATTGGGATAAAAAAGTCCTTACCATTTTGGCTCGTTACGCCGTTCTGGCAGTGGAAAGTGCTGAACGACAGGCCGAAATCCGAGCGGCTCACGAGCGGCAGATGCTGAGCGAGACGTTTGCGGCGCTAGGGGATGTGGCGGCTAATCTGCTGCACCAAATGAATAACAAAATCGGGGTAATTCCTGTCAAGATAGAGGCCCTTCAGGAAAAAAGCCGAATAACTCTTGAGAAGGATGCCTATCTTGCCCGTAATCTGGAGGAAATCAAAGAAACCACACGCAATGCCTTGAATGCTTTGCGAGAGAGCCTGATCCTATTGCACCCGATTCAGCCCAGCCCGGTTTCTATTCTGGCGTGTGTGAAGGGTGCCTTGCGGGCTGTTTCCATTCCAAAGGGCATCGAGGTTACCCTGGTTAATCTTGAACAGTTGCCCTGGGTGATTGCCAGTGAGCCCAATTTGCGCCTGGTGTTTCAGAATCTGATCGAAAATGCCTGTGAAGTTTTAGAAGGGCAAGGGAAGATTGAGATTGTTGGGCGTGCTGAGGGTGAGTGGGTTGAGGTCAAGATTAGCGATAACGGTCCCGGTATCCCCCCCGATGTTCAAGATCGCATTTTTGAACTGCACTTTTCCAACCGCAAGCCTAGCCATATCGGGTTTGGTCTGTGGTGGGTAAAAACGCTGATGACGCGGCTGGGTGGGTCCGTCAAAGTGAAAAGCCACCCTTCACGTGGAACCAGTTTCTACCTGCGGTTGCCAGCCGCTCCTGTAGGTGAGGAGATTAACGGTGGCGCGTGAACAATTGGGACGTGCGTTGATTGTAGAAGATGATCCGGCTTGGCGATCCATCATTGCGGAGGCCCTGGCCGATGAACGGGTAGAGGCGGATTTTGCCGAAACTTTGATGGAAGCCCAGGAACTGATGCGTCTTCATGCTTACCGTCTGGCAGTAGTGGATTTGTCTTTGGGCGAAGCCTATCAACCAAATCGTAAAGGGTTGGAAGTATTGGCGGCTATCCGCCGTCAGGCACCTTCCTGCCCTTCTATTCTACTGACTGGCTATGCCACGGTGGAGATTGCCGTTGCGGCATTACGCGAGTATGGGGCACTGACCTGCTTGCGTAAAGAGACTTTTACGCGTGCCCACTTCCGTGGTCTGGTGCAAGAGATTCTAGCCAGCGCGCCGATTGGGGTACCCTCAAGTGAAGCCCGTGCCGTTCCTCAGCAGTTGACCGATGAAAAAGCAGAGAAAAAGCCTAGTGCCCTGGTCGTAGATGATGATGCGGGTTGGCGAGCCTTGCTAAGCGATCTAATCAGCGAAGCGGGATTTCGTGTACAAGTCTGCGCCGGCTTGGGCGAGGCGCTTAGCCGTTTGCGCCGTTTCCATTTTGACGTTGCCGTGGTGGATCTTTCGTTGGTAGAGGAAAAGGGGGGAGGGGCATGGGGGGAGGGCGAGGAGATGGGTGGGATTCGCCTGCTAGATCACACCCATGCACGGGGCATCCCGACCATTGTGGTCAGCGGTCTTTCATCGCCCCGACTGGTTGAACGTCTCTATCGAGAAGAACGTCTCTTCGTATTTCTGGAAAAGCAAACATTTGAGCGGGCAGCGTTATTGAGTGCTTTGGAAGAGATCCAATCCCGATGTAGTGCTGAATCACCTTTAGGGGAACTGACTGACCGGGAACGCCAAATTTTGGATCTTCTGGTAGAGGGTTATTCAAATGTCCAGATCGCACAGAAACTGGTGATTTCATTAAACACGGTAAAACGGCATCTGAAATCTATCTTTACCAAGTTAGGGGTCCATAGTCGAGCCAGTGCGGTAGCCCTGGTCATGAAGTATCGTGAAAAGACTCAACCATAATTCACCTCTTGGCAAAGATCGAAAATTGGAATATTGATTTATTAATGTCTTAACTTGCTTTTATTGGTAAGGGGTGTGGTATGCAGCCAGGCCATGCCGCCAATCCTTGCCGAACCTGCGGAGCTTGCTGTGCTTATTTCCGCGTTTCATTTTATTGGGGTGAGACTGATCAGGCGCCAGGCGGGTACGTTCCTGGTGAGTTGACGATCCCCGAGCCGCCGTATTCCCATGTCATGCGAGGTACGGATCGCATACCCCCGCGCTGTGTCGCGTTGGAGGGTGAAGTAGGGCATGCAGTGCGTTGCCGTATCTATGAACGTCGTCCTTCTCCATGCCGGGAGTTTGGAATTCAATGGAGGAATCATCGGGCAGTAGTGACACCTGAAGCCCTGGAGCGGTGTAATCGGGCTCGTGCGGCTTGGGGATTGCCGCCCCTTAAGGTTGAAACGGCGCCTGCTCAACAACCTGGTCAGAGACCATCTTCATCAAGGAAGGGCTCCCAAAGCCGGGCTTATTTCAGACAAGGTGCTAATTCAAAAAGATAAAAAGCAATCGGCAGGAATTCGGCCTGCCGATTGGGGGGCGAGTGGATCAAAGGGTCTGAGAGGGCTCTTTTAATCGGGTACCGCAGTAGGGACAGACCAGCCAATCCTCACGGACCGAACGCTTGCACTGGGGGCATTGCAACTGGGCCGGGATGGGGGTGGAACTTGCCGACGAAGTGCCTCGTATCAACCAGATCAGACCCAGAACCAAAAAGGTGATCAGTAAGATGGGTGTGAGGATCATCACCAGCGGACCGAACCATCCCATGAATGGTGGATAAACCCAACGGTGCAATCCCCAGGGTCGCATCGGCATTCGGTAGAGACCAAATTCCCAGCGGTTTATGAGGAGAAGCACCAGGCCGATAAGAAGGATTACCCCTAAAAGACTTCCGATCACAATCAGGGCTACCGTCCAACCCGATTTTTTATTCATTCACACCTCCTTGAAAGATATAGTGAGGAAAGTAGGATTTTCCTTCAATGGTGTGAGAAAGTTTAATGTACCATTATGAAGTTTTGATAAAAGCCCTATGAAGATGGTGTGAAGGCGAGGAGAACAAACACGGGCTCAGGATTTCGTCTCCGTGGTTGTTGGCCTATTCAAAGGCAGGGTGACGTTGAAACAACATCCGCGCCCGGGGGCGCTTTCGACATCAATGCGCCCTTGATGGGCGTAAATCAGATCACGAGCTATGGTCAATCCCAGCCCCATTCCTTGGGGGAAGCGCCGGGCAGCACTGCCTCGCTCAAATGGCTCAAAAATGCGGGTCAGTTCTTCCTGAGAAATTCCAGGGCCACTATCACATACGGAGAAATGAAATTCCCTTTCACTGGTAAAAGCGCGGACCCGGATGGTTCCTCCTACCGGAGTATAACGGATGGCATTGTTAATCAGGTTGCCCAGCGCCTGGGCGAGGCGATCGGGATCCGCCTCAAGGTTGGCAAGGGTTGGAGATAGCTCCACAATCCATTGCTGTCGCTTTTCCTGAGCGGCATGAGCCCATGTAGCCAGGAAAGTCCCCAGCCATTCAGAGGTGTTAATGGTCTGATAGCGAAGTTCAAAGGCTCCAAAGGCTTGCTCATGTAGATGGGCGAGCTCATCGGTCAGTCGTTTCAGGCGTCGGAGTTCCTGTTCCATGCCATGAAGAAGTTCATTGCGTAACTCGGCTTCTTCTGACGCTCCGGCGAGCAAGGCTTGCACTGCCGAAAGGAGCGCGCCCAAGGGAGTTCCCAGTTCGTGAACCAGGTTTGCCAGGAGCCGTCTGCGGGTCTCTTCCAGCGTTCGCAATCGTTCAAGAAAGGCATTGAAGGTATGGGCAAGTAATTGCAATTCCAAAGGGCCTTCTTCAGGGAGAGCCTGGGGAGGTGCGGTGCCAAGGGTAAGTTCATAAGCGGTGCGGCTCAGCCGTTGGAGAGGCCGTTCAAGATCTCGGGTCAGCTTCAAGGCCAAGAGGATGCCTAAAGCCAAACCCCCACTACCTGTTGCGAGGAGAATCCAGCGAAGTGCCGCCGTCCGGTGGGCAATTTCTGCAAAAGGGGTGCTGAGAAAGACGAAGCCCCGGAGGTTGCTCGAACTATCCAAAATAGGGGTAAGAAGGCCTTCATCATTTCCCACTTGGGCCAGGACCACATTACCTGCGCTAACCATTGTGTCCTGGCTTGGAAATTCAAAGCGCGTTCCGATGAGCAAGGCGTCTCCCGGATCTGAAGAGGCCACCAGGTAGCCCTGGCTATCAAAGAGTTCAAGGCGTGTGGGAATAATATCAGAAATGCGCACGAGGAAATCCTGGGCCAGGCGGCGGTTTTGCCAGATTTCGGGGCGATTCGCCAGGAGTTCTGAGACGAGAAGAGCCTGTCGGGAATAGTCGCCCAAAAGGCTGTTAAGGATGACCTGAGAACGGACCAGCGTACCACTGGCAAGAATGACCGCGGGCACGATGAGTAACAACGGGAGGATTCCCAGTAATAAAAGGCGATAGCGCAGACGGTTCATGGAGAACCACCCTGAGGCTCATACCGGTAGCCAACCCCGCGCACGGTTAAGATGCGTTGAGGGTGCTCGGGATCGGCTTCTATCTTTTCACGCAGCCACCGAATATGAACGTACACAACCTGGGGCTGAACTTCGAATTCGGGCCCCCAAATCTGATTAAGCAAGTCCTCGGTTTTGATGACCTGGGGAGCACGGCTGACCAGTAAGTAGAGTAAATCGAATTCTCGCGGCGATAAAGAAAGGGGTGTCCCCTTGAGGGTGGCTTGTCGAGTCTGAGGATCAAGGGAAAGATCATATAGTGTGATCGGTGATCGCGAGACTGGCTGCCCAGCAATCTCGGAACGACGGAGGACGGCTTTGATGTGAGCGAGTAAAACATCTGTGTCAAAGGGTTTGGTTACGTAATCATCAGCCCCTAATTCTAGACCCAGGATTTCGTCTAACTCGCGGCGTCGCGCTGTAAGGAGGATAACAGGGAGAGTAGGCCATTCACGCCGGAGGATGCGAAGCGCTTCCAGGCCATCCATCTCGGGAAGGGTGATGTCCAGCAGTACCAGATCGGGCTGGTTAGTTTTCAGCCAGGCCAGTGCATCTTCGGCCGTGGCCATGGCCTGTACCTTGTAGCCAGCGCGCTCCAGGTTGAATCCCAATGAGCGGCGTAGAAGAGCATCATCATCAACGAGAAGAAGTGTGCGCGGCACTGGTTGCTCCCCATAGAAGGCGGGCCTAGGCGATCTGGAGTAAGCGCTTTACCAGGGTAACGGCGCGGCTGGCATCCGGTGCGTAGCCATCGGCACCAATCTGTTGTGCAAAGGCTTCGGTGACCGGCGCACCCCCCACAATCACCCGAACGCGATCGCGCCAATTCGTCTGTTTCAGGGCATCCAGGGTGAGTTTCATGTTCGACATTGTTGTGGTCAAGAGAGCCGACATCCCCAAAATGTCGGGCTTGTGTTCTTCCAGAGCAGCAATGAATTTCTCAGGGGCCACGTCGGTGCCCAGGTCAATGACCTGAAATCCGGCTCCCTCCAGCATCATTCCGACCAGATTCTTGCCGATATCATGTAAATCGCCTTTGACCGTGCCCAGGACGATTTTTCCTAGAGGTTGAACGCCTTGTGCGACCAACAGCGGGCGTAAGCGGCTGAGGCCGGCCTGCATGGCGCGTGCCGCTACCAGCATCTCGGGGACAAAGTACTCGCCTTCCTCAAATAAACGCCCTACCTCACCCATTGCTCCAATGAGCGCCTGATTCAGAATTACCTCGGCGTCAATTCCATGATCGAGAGCGCGATCAATGCCTTCAACCACTCCACGGGTGTTTCCATCTACAACGGCTTGAAAAATTGCGGTGAGGGTGTCTGGGGGCATGTTTTCCTCTCACGGAAAATTATGTGTTGACAATAATTATAACCAGGAGAGACACAGCTGGGTCTATAATCAGAAAAACCCCCAATAAATGGAGGCCCTCCCTAATTTAGATGCCAGAGGTAGTGCTACTTCCAGAAAATCGCTCAATTGGAGCCCAGCCTGGAGAGACATTGCTTGAGGTGCTTCAGCGGGAAGGATTGGATCTCCTGGCACCCTGTGCAGGCAAGGGCTGGTGTGGGAAGTGCGTTGTGGCGGTGGAAATGGCTGATCCCAATGCCCTTTCCCCGGTCTCTTCAGAGGAGAAAGTGCTTTTGGAGCGACGGGGTTATCTGGAGGGCTGGCGCTTAGCCTGTCATGCCCGGGTGCATGGAAAAGTTTGGGTTCGAGTCCCCGAAACGTCCCAACGTCGCCGCTGGGTAAAGGAGAAAACACTCTTTAGCACAGAATTCCTGACCGAGCCCACAATACAACTCCTCCATGTTACTCTGCCTGGGCGCATGTCCTTCGCTGAAATGGGTTTGACAGACCTGTTGGAATTTGTGAAGAACGCAGTGGGGAAGGGACACCTCGAATGGGTGCCCTCAGCCGGCAAGAGGCTTTTCTCTCTCTGGCAAGATGGAATCACAGAGGTGACTCTCACCCTGTGTGATGATCACAACGTGATTCATGTACAGCCAGGATTTCACGTACACGGTTATGGCGTTGCCATAGATGTGGGAACAACCACATTGGCGGTGTATCTGTGTGACCTGATTGAGGGTCGCATTTTGACCTCAGGTTCAGAATTGAACCCCCAGGTGGCCTATGGGGCGGATATTATTTCGCGCATTGGGTTTGTCCAGACCCATCCAGAAGGCTTGAGAGATCTGCAGCAAACATTAGTCAAGGTGCTCAATGGAATGATTGCCAAATTGGCATGCCGGGTGGGCATTTCGGTAGAAGACATTGTGGAAGCCGTTTTGGTGGGAAACAGCGTGATGCATCATCTGGCCTTAGGTCTTGATCCATCAGGATTGGGAAGTCTGCCTTTTGAACCTGTGCTTCGGCATGCTCTGGATATTCCAGCCCACCAAATTGGATTGTCTCTGGCTCCTGCAGCGCGGCTGCATGTTTTACCTCTAAAAGCAGGTTATGTAGGGGCCGACGCAGTAGCCGCAGTTCTGGGAAGTGGCATCGAAAATATTGAGGGAAATGCTTTGCTGGTTGATATGGGGACGAACGGCGAGATTATCTTGAAGCATGGTGACCGGTTGATCTGCACCTCCGTCCCGATGGGGCCAGTCTTTGAGGGGGCTCAGATCACGCATGGAATGCGGGCAGAGGCAGGAGCCGTGGAACGTGTTAGTTTCGATCCTTTACGGGGACGCTTCGTTTTTTCTCTGATTGGTCAGGATCGTGCAATGGATAAACCCAATCTGAAAGCAAAGGGATTGTGTGGATCGGCAGTGATCGAAATCGTTGCCGAAGCCCTGGCGGCAGGGTTGATAACCCCCGACGGACGCATCCATGAGGGACAGGGTGCGGCATGCATTATCCGAAACTCTACCCATCAGTTGGCGTTAGAAATTGTTCCTGCGGAAGCAAGCAGTACGGGATCCCCTTTGGTGCTCACCCAAAGCGACGTGCGGGCTGTGCAGTTGGCAAAGGGGGCTCTGGCTTCGAGCCTGACCCTCTTATTCGAACGGGTGGGGATAAGGGGCGAGGATCTCTCTGCGATCCTTTTGGGAGGGGTTTTCGGTACTGTGCTCAGTCCACGTCATGTGATGGCTTTGGGATTGCTTCCTTCTATTAGGCTAGATCGCATTCGCGGGGTGGGAAATGTAGCAGGAGCAGGGGCTTGCATGGCACTGCTTAATCGCACCCTGCGTTGTCATGCCGTGGACTTGGTAGAGCGAATGGAGTACTTACTCATCCCTCAGGATGCGGGTTTTCAAAACCATTTTATCAATGCCCTGCGTTTCCCCGAGCAAACCGAGGCGCGAAAGATGCTCAGCTACGCCTGAGGCGAGTGGATCCAGGTCAGGACTTGGGCAACTGCCTGTTCAATCTGGTCAAAGGCTTGTGCGGTCATCCATTCTGGGCGCAAAAGCTGGCCACCCATGCCAATTGCCACAACGCCAGCCTCGAACCAGGCGCGAATCGCTCTCTCTTCGAGGGGGATTCCCCCAGTAGGGAGAAGCTTGAGCCAGGGCATCGGGCCGCGCAGGCTGCGGACGTAAGCCGGGCCACCCAGGGAATCGGCGGGGAAGAGTTTAATGATCTCCACACCTGCGGAGAGGGCGTGCACAATCTCGGTAGGTGTGGCAGCACCAGGAATATAGGCCACTCCGTGGCGATGGCAAAGGGTGGCGATGGAGGGATCAAAAACCGGACTGACAATAAAGTCGGCTCCCCGAGTCAGGTAGAGAGCTGCTGTAGAGGCGTCTAAAATTGTGCCAGCCCCGATCACGGCTTCGGCGCCCTCAAATTCTCGGCGCAGTGCTGCAAAAACTTCTAAAGCGTTTTTTCCCCGGTGGGTAAATTCAATTACTGTGGCACCTGCCCGCAAGCAGGCTCTGGTAACCTCGATGGCGGTCTGGGGATGAGGGTTGAAGAAAAGGGGAATAATGCGCTTTTCCAGGATGGCGCGATAGACCATTAGGCGATCCATTCCATTCTCCTTTTTATTTACTTTTCAACCCAGGCCAGGAAGCGGGCAGGATTATCTATCAAGAAACGTTGTACGGTAACTGGCGGAAGACCCTCTTCAATCAAACGGGACACAAAGCGCCATAGAATGTAGGTCAGTCCCGGTCCGTTTCCAAAGCCGAAACTCGGCCAGTAACTTTTGCGGGCCAGATCCCCGGAAAGCATGATTTGATCAGCATGGCCCTCGGCAACCAGTTGTTTGATCATCTCAATCCGCCGGCTATCAGGGGCGTATTTTTCTTTGCTGATTTGATCAAAGCCCAAGTAAACCCCTGTGCGGGCAACCGTGAGCAGGTAATCCGGATCCAGATGACGGTCCAAATGTCCAATTAAAATGCGTTGGGGTGAAACCCCCGCGCTGGTTAATAACTGGATCTGTTCCAAGGCCATTGTCCCGGCCTCGGTATGCGTGGAAATGGGTGCCCCGGTGGCCTGATGAGCCAGCGCCGCGGCTTTGAAAACGGTGACCTCAGAAGGGGTGATTTCATTAAGGCTGCTGGATGCTTTGATAACCCCCGCACGTACTCCGGAGTGATTGATCCCGTGAGTCAGATCCCGGATCATTTCTTCTGCCAGGGTTTCCGGGGTACGTTCTGCTACCCATGAAGCACTAAACTTGGCCTTGTTGAAACCCGTTGTGGCAATGATATGCACGCCGCTGGCTTCGGATATACGGCGCAGCACATCGGGGTTACGGCCGAGTTCAGGGGTGGTCATCTCCACAATAGCGCTTCCCCCGGCTTTTTTGAACCAGGTGACTTCACGAATGGCGGCCCCCAGATCATCCAGACGCAGGTCAGGGTCTTGAGAGGCAAATGGTTCGGGGGGCAGGAAATACAGGTGTTCGTGCATGTATGTGACCCCTAAATCGCTCGGATTCAGGTCACCGCGGACGGTGCGAATAAACGCCATGGCTTTCACCTACCTTTCTCAGATGAGTGGATAGCGACCGTAATCCTGGGCTGCCTTGAACAGGATCACCACGTTCTGGGGAGGAATGTCGGGCTGTAAATGATTACTGGGGGCTAACACGTATCCTCCGCCTGCGCCTAAGAGACGAATTCGATTTTTTACCTCCTCGATGACTTGCTCGGGGGGGCCTTGCAGGGCTTGCTTGATGTCTATCCCGCCCCAGAAGCAAAGTTGACCCTGATAACGAGCCTTCAATGAGGCCCAATCAACGCCGGGCAATGGTTCAACACTGTGGAAAATATCTATGCCGAGGTCAACCAATCGCCCCAGGAAAGGAGCCATATTTCCATCAGAATGGAAGAGCAGTTTGATGTGCGGGGCCAGGCTTCGGATAGTGCTGATCAGCCGTCGCCAGGCTGGGGCGAAGAAGCGGTCGAACATGCGTGGGGAAATGATTGGATGTTCACCCGCGTAATCATCGCCGGGCAGTTCCAGCACATCCAGCCAGGGCCCAGCAGTTTCAAGGTAACGGACAAAAAGGGTGTCCAGGACTTGAGAGACCTGAGCGATCAACACTTCGGCAAATGAGGGGTTGTCAACGAGATCCATCAAGAATTGCTCTGTCCCACGTAGTGTGCAGCAGCGTTCGAAGATTCCGTAGGAATCTGGAGCCCGTCCGACCACAGCGTAGGCGGTGTGCTCACGCAGATAACGCGCACGTTCTTTCAGTTCATCCAGACGCAGGTAGGCATCCACCTTAGGCCAGGGGTAGGTTTCTAGATCCTCCACCGTGGCAGAGGCCAGCGGGTGAGAGGTGGCGGTGAGGTAAGGCCCACTTTGGGTGTAAGTGACCCCCCAGGCATCGGCACCACCCCCTTTTTGAGGTCCGCCTAAGTCGGGAAATCCACACCACACGTGGCGTATGTCGATTTCCAAAGCCTCAAGGATACGGTCATCATAATGATTTACGGTGTGCCCGAGGCGGCGGCGGAAAGGCGGGAGCGGTTGTCTGAGATTAAGATATTCGACTAGCTTAAAGTACAACCCATCGGTGATGCCATAAGCGCTTCCCCATAGGGCCGTGGGGACTCGGTCTGGTTCGGTGTGGTGCAAGGCGGCTAACAGACGTTCTCGTGGCTTCATTGTAGCGGGCATCGTCTTCTCCAAAAAATTAATCTAGAATGGCACCAATCTGACGCAAGCGTTCCTGCAGTCGGGAAATTGGGATCTCTGCAGGGGTGGTTTTGTGCTGCGCTGCCCAGGCGGCCGCAACGCCAGCTGCCTGGCCCATTGCCATACATTGTCCCATGCTGCGTACCGAAGCATGTGCATCGTGATCGGCAGATAAACAGCGTCCTGCAACGATTAGCCCTTCGCAATTGGCGGGGAGCAGACAGCGATATGGGATGTGGTAGGTTTCGCCCTCGGGCAGATACTCCCAGCGGGTATCCTTTCCAGCATGGTGTTCCTCAATCGGTGCACCACATTGGGCAATGGCGTCCTCGAACTTGCGACCATTCAGAACATCCTCTCGGGTCAGGCGATAGCGCCCCCAAATGCGTCGGCTCTCACGCACCCCAATTTGCACGCTGAGCCCTGCCAAACAGGCACGTTCATAACCCGGAACACGTTCGCGCAGGAAACGAAAATATTCCAGGGCTTGCCGACGTCCCTCTATTTCCGCCTGGCTGAGTTGTTCAATGTCAGTTGGATCCACCTCTACAACGCGAGTCATGTTGGTTGCCATTACGCCGGGCAAGGGAGAGATGTGTACGCTGCCCTCCTTACGGGGCAGATCGTAGGCACCTTCAGCAATAGCCTGTGCCATTCGTTCGTGTAATTCCTTTCTGGTCACCTGGGTGGCGCGCTGAAGGTCCACATTGAGCAGCCGAAATGTCGTGGTTAGCGCCTGCACTGGTCCGTGACTTGCACTCTCATAAGGTACGCCTGCCAGGGCTGCAATATCGGCGTCGCCAGAGGCATCCACAACCACACGTGGGCGGATGCGAAGGAAACCGCTTTTGGTGGCTGCTGTGACGGTTTCGATCCGCTCACGATTAACCGAAACCTCCACGGCCAGCGTGTGGAAAAGGATCTTTACCCCCGCGCGAATGGCCAAAGTCTCCCATACAACTTTCAGAATTTCAGGATTGTAGGTGATGCCATTCCCCGCCCCATAAGTATTTGGGCGGATGAGCATAGAGTCGTGTTGAGCAAGGGCTTCAACAATTTCATCTGGGATTCCTCCGACTACTTTACGAGGGTGAGATCCGGGGGTGTAAAACCCGTAGAATGTATCCAGGACCTGGGTGCTGATCCCTCCCAGGAAGCCGTATCGCTCGACCAGCAGAGTCGCCGCACCTTCGCGGGCCGCTGCAATGGCGGCGGTTGCTCCCGCCGCCCCCCCGCCCACCACAAGGACCTCGACCTCGATCTCCTTATAGGGTTTGCGTTGCCAGATGTCCATAAATCACCTCTTTATAATACCGTCCAACCCCCATCCACAGTCAGAATAGCACCTGTAATAAACGCCGCGTGGTCAGAGGCCAGAAAGAGGGCTGCGTAGGCTACGTCTTCGGGATGGCCGAAATCTCCGGTAAGTGGTTGTAAACGCAAAAGTCGCTCTCGGATCTTTAGACTTTCCTGGGTACGTCGGCTCATAGGTGTGGCGATTAAGCCGGGGCAAATGACATTGGCACGGATATGGTAGGGGGCATAGTAAGCCGCGATTGCCCGTGTGAGGGCAATCACTCCGCCTTTGCTAGCCGCATACGCATGAGTGGCAAAATCTTCGTCACCCCCGACCAGCCCCAACACGGAGGCGATATTGATAAGCACGCCGTGTCCTTGTTGCAGCATCTGGCGAACAGCAGCGCGTGAACCCAGGAATGCGGTGCGCAGGTTAAGGTCCAGGGTGTAATCCCACCCTTCCTCGGTGCATTCGGCAATTGGGCCGTCGCCGTATTTGCGTCCGCTGCCACCCGCTACGTTGACCCAAATATCCAGGTGATCATAATGATCACGGATCATCTGGAGGGCACGTTCCAATGAGGGGGAAGAGGTCATGTCGGTGGGAATATACATTCCCTGACTTCCGGATTCCTGAATTTCGCGTAGGAATTCCATCTCCACCTCAGGATTGATGTCCAGGCCGATCACCTGGGCACCTTCCTGGGCAAAAACCCGTGCCGTGGCACGACCAATTCCACTGGCGGCTCCAGTGACCACAGCAACCTTTCCTTCAAGCCAACCTCTACTCACTTTTCGCCTCCACAACGTCCATATACACGCTGAACGCGGGCGCGATAGTCATCGTAGCAGGCCTCAAAGCGCTGATGGGAGCGTTCTTCGCCTAAAAAGTAGTTACTGGTCAGCACCAAAGGTGGCTTGCCCATTTGGGTCAGGCGTTCGGCGATGGCGCACTTAATGGCATTCACGACCGCTGCTCCGCCGATGGTCGAACCGGGGCCGACGGGATCTTCCAACCCCTCAATCCAGACCATAGCATCGCCCGCGGGAGTACAGTTGTCAATGACAATGTCGGCAATATCTATCAATTTTTTCCCTGAAGAGTGAAGGGCACGCACAGCCCGGCAATGCTCAACCGATACTACCGCGATTAACGGCATACCCTGGCGCTTGGCTTCCAGCCCAACTTCAACTACAACCTCATTGACGCCACTATTGGAAAAGATCATAAAGACATCTGGCGGCGCGAAGACAAAATTGCGCATGATCACCCGTCCCAGGCCCTCTACGTGTTCCAGAAACATGGCCTGACGCTGACCATTCGCTCCCACAACGGGGTTGTGGTAGGTGAGTGAAAGTTCCACAATGGGATGAAATCCCGGGAAACTCCCATGCCTGGGGAACATTTCTTCTACCATCATCCGAGAATGCCCCGTGCCAAACAGGTGCACCAGTCCGTCGTTTGCAATGGCATGAGCACATAATTCGGCCGCTTCCTGGATCATATCCATCTGAGTCTGGCGGATTCGTTCCAAAATATGCATGGCCTGTTCTAAGTAATCCAGAGCTGCCTGACCAGTGTTCATTGGTGACCTCCCTCAAGGAGAGAAAGGGAATATAAAAAAGAGCTGCTAAAGGGTGTGGACGACAGTAAACTCAAAGCGGTCGGAACGATAATAACTGAGCGTGTGCTCGATGGGCTCGCCGTTTTCAAGGAATGCCGTTGTTTTCACCAGAAGCAGAGGAGCTCCCAACATGGTTTGTAGGAGTTCGGCCTGATAGGGAGAGGCAGATACAGCACTGAACGCATGGGTAATACGAGCAACGATCAGGTTGTAATTTTGTGAGAGCACTGCATAAAGAGAATGGGTGTTGAAATCGTAAGCCTCCAGTCCAGGGCAATGCTCGGTCACAATGGTGGCATGCTGGATGCCTATGGGCTCTTCATCCCCAAAGCGCAAGCGGGTCAGGTAGAAGCAGGGGGCTCCCTTTTTAGATTGGAATGGTTCGGGGGCTTGTTCGTCTAAAACCCCGGGAGTTTGTCTAAGGACCATTGAGCGGGGGTGTTTTCCCATTTCCTCCATCTGCTGGGAAAAGGAACGATCCAGGAAAAATCGCTGTGCATGTTGTGGCGCCATGACATAAGTTCCAATTCCGCGGTGACGTTCCAGCCAACCTTCGTCTACCAGGCGCATTACTGCACTTCGGACGGTTTGGCGCCCTACTCTGTAAAGATCACACAGTGTGAGTTCTGGCGGAAGCAATTCACCTGGTCGTAATGCGCCGGTGCGGATGAGGCGTTTAAGGTCGGCATAGACCTGGTAGTATAGGGGAAGGGGGTTGTGCGGATCGGCTGGGCGAATATCCAGGTTGAGGGCAAGAGACGGTTGAGAAGCCATGATTATCACTCGTGCGGATGTGCAAGGGAACCCTTGGGCAATTATAGTCCTTATTTGTGCTTAAGTGCGAATGTCCGAACAATAAACAATGCCTTTACCCTGCTATGGTTTGGTTCACATCTCAGGGATTAGTCTCTGTGTTGACTGTGGTAAGCCCATAGGGCTGCGCCGACGACCCCGGCGTTATTTCCCAGGCTACTCGGGACAATTTCAATGCGCTCTTTGGGCACGACAAAGACGCGTTGATGCAGGGTGCGCCGAATTGGATCGAGGAGAAGGTCACCTGCTTGAGCGACCCCGCCGGCTATGACCACACGCTCAGGGTTGACCGCTACTACCACATTGGCAACCGCTGTGCCAATATAGCCACCTGCAATTTCAAAGATCTCGCGGGCAACTGCATCGCCGTTGCGCGCAGCGCGTGCGATGATCTCGGGGGTTATGCGGTTAAGATCATAGTCCACCAATGCTCCAATTTGCGTTGTCCAGCCCTGTGCTACGGCTTTCATGCCCATGGCGGCGATTGCCGGACCCGAAGCAAAGACCTCAACACAGCCATAGTTACCGCACCCGCAACGGGGCCCGTTCACATCCACCGTTATGTGCCCCAATTCACCGGCGGTGCCTCCGAACCCCAAATGGAGTTGGCGATTGATCACCAGGCCACCTCCAATGCCCGTTCCAATGGCAAAGCACGCCATGGTATTGACTCCCTGACCCGCACCAAAGCGCCACTCCCCATAGGTAATGGCGCGCACGTCATTGATAATGACGGTTGGCAAGGTAGTGCCAGCCTGAACATAATCTGCCAGGGGAACGTTAGGCCAGGTGGTGGGCAGGTTAGGCAGGAACAAGACAACCCCACGCTCCATGTCCACCGTTCCGGGCACTCCAATGCCAATTCCTCCAATTTCCTGGGGAGAAAGGCCACTTTCTTGAATCACCCGGTGGAATAGGTCAATCATGCGTTGAATGACAGCATTGGGGCCCTCACGGGAAAGGGTGGGGGTTGAAATGGCATGATGGACGGAGCCGTCAGTGACGTTCACCAAAGCCGCGCGAAGATTAGTGCCACCCAAGTCACAGCCGATATACCATTCTTTCATAGTCACCTGTGTTGCATGGAGTCAATGAGAATAAAATGTGAGAGGGGTTTTTCTAATTTTAAACCCCTCTCACATTTTCGTTAATGGACGTATGGCCGAAGCACATCGCGGGCAATCAGGAAGCCGCGTTTGACCAGATCCTCGGTGCCTTCAAAAGCCCGATCCTCATGCTCAATGCTCAGGACATAATCATAGCCGACCCGGTAGAGAGCCCCGATAAACTTACCCCAATCAACTTCTCCAAACCCGGGTAAGCGCGGTACCTGCCAGCCCATCCCCTGAGAAAGCACCCCGTTATTGTAGAGGCCTTCCCGGTCAATCATCAGGTCTTTGGCGTGCACATGGAAGATGCGGTCTTTGAATTCGTAGACCACCCGCACATAGTCAATCATCTGTAAGATGAGATGGGAGGGGTCAAGATTCAGGCCAAAGTTCTCGTCCGGGATGATCTCCCACATTTTGCGCCATATGGCAGGTGTGCTAGCGAGGTTGTTGCCTCCCGGCCACTCATCGTAAGTGAAAATCATGGGGCAGTTCTCAATGGCGATCTTTATGCCGTGCTCACGGGCGAACTTTACAATGGGTGGCCAAACTTTGGCGTACTCCTCCAGATTTTGGGGGACCGTTTTGTTTTTATCTTTACCGATGAAGGTGCCCACAATAGGAACCTCGAGCATCTCAGCGGCAAGGATAACTTTCTTAAGGTGTTCAATAACGGTTTGGCGATGGTCCGGATCGGGGTGTAACGGGTTGGGGTAGTACCCCAATGAAGAGATTTGCAGGCCATAATTTTTTAACATGGCTTGAATTTCTTTCGCGCCTGCGGGGGTCAGATTGGTGACGTCAATGTGAGTTACCCCAGCATAGCGTCGCTCGGCTTTGCCAGGCGGCCAGCAGGCGATTTCCACCATTTCAAAACCGTTCTCGGCGGACCAGGCCAGGAATTGTTCCAGACTCCATTGGGGGAATGCAGCACTGAACAGTCCAAGTTTCATGGTAACCTCCTCCTCTTAAACTAGAGATCATACTGAACTTCGACCCAACGGCCCTCTTTAGCACTGCGCTCAATGGCTTCTGCGATCAGCATTTCATGATGCCCGTCCAGGAAGGTGGGGAAATCGGCAGGCGCAGTGTAATCCCCACGTTCAACGTAGTCGTAAACTTTCTTGAACAGTTGTTTGAAGATATCGGGGAAACCCTCGTTGTGCCCGCCCGGGTAGGAGGCAATGGCACGGGCTTCCGGTGAAAGCAACGAGGGGTCTTTGAGAAGCACCTCATTGGGTTTGTCGCGATAGCCCAGCCAGAGTTCGTTAGGGCGTTCCGAATCGAAAGCCATGGCGGCTTTGGAACCATCAATTTCAAAGTACAGCCGGTTTTTTCGTCCCGCGCAGACCTGGGCAACGGTAACTACTCCGCGCACATCGTTTTCGTAACGCAGCAGTATGGTGGCGTAGTCTTCAGTATAAATGGGTTGGTCAACGTAATCTTCTGGGGTGAGGAGTTTGCCGGTGTAGGTCTCAACAGGTTTAGAGGGTTTCTTGCGCACGGGAATGAAGGTCTTAAAATCGGCAAACACGGCTTTAACTTTCAGCCCGGTTAAGAAGGTGAGAAGATCCAGCCAGTGCGAGCCAATATCCGCCACAGCGCGCAGTGTTCCTCCCAGTTCGGGTTCAAGCCGCCAGTTCCAGTCAGTCGGATAGAGCAGCCAGTCCTGCAAGTAGGACCCCTGCAAAATGAACAGGTCACCTAAAGCACCCTGTTGGATCAGCGAGCGGGCATGGTGAAGGAGGGGGTAAAAGCGTAGGTTAAAACACACGGCGTTGACCAGCCCTTTTTCGCGCGCCAGTGTGACCAATTCAGCGGATTCACGGCTATTCATTGCCAGCGGCTTATCGCAGATGACGTGCTTTCCCGCCAGCAAGGCTGCCTTTGCCTGCTGGTAGTGCAGGTAGTTGGGCGTTGCCAGGTGAACTGCAGTGATTTCGGGGTCGGCGATCATCTCCTCGTAAGAAGCGTAGGCTTTGGGAACGCCCAGAGCGGCTGCCTTTTGCCGGCTTCTTTCTGGGGTGCTGGAGACCAGACCGACGACGGGTATGTTAATGCGGCGTAAGGCTTCAATATGCGCCGGGCCGATGAATCCAACCCCGGCTACTCCTACCTTGATTGGTTTATCTTTGCTCATGTTTTCCCCTCCAGACGAGAATTAAGCCTTACTGAACCGAGTTTTGGCGGGCGCGGAAGGCATCCAGGATGGCCGCAGTTGCCGTGGCGCCTACACGTGTGGCGCCAGCGTCTATGATTTCCAGGATGGCCTCCAGGGTGCGAATGCCTCCCGCGGCTTTGACCTGAACGCGCGGACCTACCGAGGCACGCATTAAGCGCACATCTTCCACGGTTGCGCCACTGGGCGCGAAGCCGGTGGAAGTTTTCACGAAATGTGCGCCCGCTTGTTCAGCCAGTTGGCATCCGCGTACAATTTGTTCTTTGCTCAGGTAGGCATTCTCGAGGATCACTTTCACAATGTGGCCCTTGGCGGCGGTGACGACCGCCTGGATGTCCTGGCGCACAAAATCATCATTACCTGAGCGCAGTTCCCCGATATTGATGACCATATCAAGTTCGGTGGCACCATCTTCAAGGGCTTGGAGTGCCTCAGCGACTTTGATTGCAGTAGTAGAAGAGCCGTGTGGAAAACCAACCACCGTTCCTACGGCAACATCACTGCCTTTGAGCACTTCCCACGCCAGGCGCACATGGCAGGGCTTTACACAAACCGAGGCTACATGATACCGGGCTGCCAGTTCGCATCCTTGAATGACCTCGGCTCGGGTCAATTCGGGACGCAAAAGCGAGTGGTCAATGGTTTTGGCAAGTTGTTCGTAGGTGATGGTCTGACTATTGAGAATTGGATAGTCCATGGGATTGACCTCGCGTGATAGGGATTACTGTCGGAGAGCGCGTTGACGACCGTAAGCCGCCAACAGGACCAGCAAGATGGCACCGTAAACGATTTGGCGGAGGTGTTCTTCCATGCGCAGGGTGGTGAGCAAACTGGTGATCAGGGTCAGAACAATGGAACCAGCCATGGTACCCCAATAACTTCCAACCCCTCCTGAAAGCACGGTTCCCCCCATGACAACTGCGGCGATGGAGGGCAGAGTATAGGGATTACCCAGGTTGAGGAAGACGCGTTCGTAGTAGCCCAAGAAGATGAATCCACCAAAAGAGGCCAGCGTACTGCACAGCATGTATGTGGTGATCACGGTGGCCTTGACGTTTACCCCTGAGAGGCGTGCTGTAACGCGGTTTGTGCCAATGGCGAAAAGGTTCTTGCCATAACGGGTTCGTTGCAGAAGCAACCACATCAAGCCGGCAAAGGCCGCCCAGATGTAAAGGATTCCGGGAATACCAAAGAGCAATGGTTCGGTGGTGATCTTGGAGAGGAGGGGCGCCGAACCTCCTTCCAAACTGCCTTGGGTGACGGCAAAAATTAGCCCCTGGATAACTGTGGCCATGCCAAGAGTCATGACGAGGGGAGGGATGCGCAAATAGGCTACCCCGATTCCATTGAGGGTCCCAATGATCATCCCAGCACCGAGCGAAGCCAGGAACCCAATCAGGATGCGGTCATCGCGTTTGCTGATCAGACCATAAGAAATGATGGCTCCTAGTGTGACCATGGCCCCCACCGAAAGATCAATCCCCTCGCCCCCGCTGATGATAACCAGCGTTTGGCCCGCTGCCACGATGCCGAGGAAGGCAGCCAAACGCAGGATGTTCATGGCCAATTCAAATGAAGTGAAGCCGGGCTGAATCAAGCCACCCACAAAGAAAAGTACAACCGCCAGAGCCAGCGCGATTAGGGTAGGACTGATGCGTCGTTTCATGCCTCACGCCTCCCACGAATGAGTGCCCATAGCCCTGGCCCGGCTAGAATGAGCATAACTACCAGGCCATTGACCAGCGTTTGCCACCAGGAGGGAACATTGGCAAATGAGATAATATTGCGGATAATGGCGAGGATAAAGACCCCCAAAAGGGTTCCAATCACTCCACCAGCACCTCCGCTGAGGGCTGTGCCCCCCAAGACGACCGAGACTATGGAGGGCATGGTCATGTCCAGTCCGATGAGCGCCGAGCCTGTGCCAATGGACATGGTCAGTAAGGTTCCACTCAGGGCGGCCATCAGACCAGAGATGACGTAAGAGAAGAACTTAATCCATTCTACAGGAACAGCGCTCATGTAAGCGGCGTAAGGGTCGCCCCCGGTAGCGTAAAGGTATCGCCCAAAGCGCGTGGAGCGCAGGTACCACCAGAGTAAAGCCACTCCAAGAATGATCCATAGTGGGAAGGTGATTCCCAAAGGAGCGCTACGATAGGGTTGCATGAAGAAATCCGGTACACTGCCCCCTGGGCGGGGCAATATCCACACCGCAATGCCGGCAAAGATGGAGGTGGTGGCAAACGTGGTGACCAGGGGTTGAAACCTCAAGAAGGCAATGCATGCGCCATTGAGCGCCCCTGCCAGAGTACCAGCCAGAAGGCCAAGGGCTAGTGCTGTCAGAACCTGAGATTGGGTAGCATCGGCCCCCATCCGGGTAACTAAGATCACATTTACCATGGAAACAATGGCACCTACCGACAAATCAATTCCCCCTCCGATGATCACAATCGTCTGCCCCGCAGCCAGCAAGACCAGGGGGAGGTAGGTGCGTAAAAGCCCCACCAAGGCGATGGGTTTGAAAAAATTCTGTTGTAAACTGGCATTGATAATCACTCCCAGAATGAGCAAAAGGAGTGAGAACAGAAAATACTGGCGCCCTAGACGGCGTAGCAGACCCGAATTCAATGCTGCTTTCATGACCCGCTCCTAAACACTGCTGCCCATTGAGGCGGCCACCAGTTCCGAATGGACCAGGCGCTCACCAGAGAGGTCGGCAGTGATTTTGCCATCGTGTAAAACCATTACTCGGTCACACAAACCTAGTAATTCCTCATCATCCGTACTGTAGAAGAGGATAGAAGTTCCCTCGGCGCGCAACTCCGAAAGGAGTTTGTAAAATTCGCTCTTGGTGCCCACGTCCACCCCTTTGGTGGGGTCATCCAGGAGGAGGATTTTTGGACGGCGTAGCAGCCACTTACCCAAGACTACCTTTTGAGCATTACCACCACTTAGGGTATTTACTGGGGCATCCAGTCCGGCCATTACCAGTTTAAGCACATTAGCAATCCCGGCGGCATCTTCCTGAGCCTGGCGGACGCGCAGCGGGAAACCGTATTGCTTCCATGAGGGGAGGAGCAGATTATCCAGAATGGATTGGATGGGAAGGAGTCCGGCGGTGTTGCGTTCGCCGGGCACATAGGCAATTTGATGACGCATTGCCTCCTGGGGCCGATGAATACTTACTGGTTGCCCGTGCAGGAAAATGCGACCCGAGTAGGGAATAGCACCAAACAGGGCTAAAAGGAGTTCAGTTTGTCCCTGACCTTGCAAGCCGCCGAGACCAACCAATTCGCCACGTCGTAGGACAAAACTCACATTTCGCAGGGTGGTTGTGGAGAGCGATTCTACCCTCAGTATCTCTTCAGCCTGGGAGGTTTCGGGTCGCTTGCCATTGGTGCGGGTTGCCACGCCACCCTCAATCATCAAGTTGATCAACTCCTGCTGACTGAGCTCGTTGATGGGTGCGGTCGCTACTGTGCGTCCGTTGCGTAACACTGTCACACGATCGGCAATGCGGTAAATCTCATCCAGGCGGTGAGAGATAAACACAATGGCCATTCCCTGGTTCTTCCATTCATTGATCAGTTCAAAGAGGCGATTAACCTGGCGCGAATCGAGGGAAGCTGTGGCCTCATCCAGGAACAGAATGGAAGGTTGCCATGAGAGCGCTTTGAGGATCTCGACAATTTGTTTCTCACCCGGAGAAAGCGAGGCAATAGGTAAATCTGGGTCCAGGTGATTATGGGTTGTTCCCTCAAAGAGGGCTAACATCTCCTCAGTACGTTTACGCATCTCGGCGTCACGAAGCACGGCGCCGGTACCCTGCCATTCATGTCCAAGCCAGATATTCTCGGCAATGGTCATTCTGGGTACCAGGGAAAGCTCCTGGTAAACCGCCACGATGCCAAGCGCACGGGCTGCCTGGGGGGATCGGAAGACCACCTCGCGATCGTTGAGGAGTAGCCGCCCCCCGTCGGGAGCGACTACTCCGGTCACGATCTTACCAAGGGTGCTCTTCCCACTCCCGTTTGCACCTACCAGGGTCATGACCTCGCCGGCGTGAACTTCAAGGTTGCCATCGGCAAGGGCAACTACACCCCCGTAATGCTTAACCAGATGCTGAGCGGAAAGGGACACCTTGTTCATAGGGCATTATTTGAAGAACGCGCTAACCTCAAGGTCGTTCATGACCGAATCCAGGGTGTACCAGTCGGTTTTATCTTTGACGATTTCATAGTACACGTCAAAGTTCTCCTTGGTCACCACACCCGGGATCGGCACGTAGAGGGTATTCCCGGCCGCGCCTTTGAGGATGCCGTCTTTGAGTTGCTTTCCCTGGAGCAATTTGATGGCGACGCGGAGGCCGGTAGCGCACTGGCCGGGTGGGTTGATGACGCCGATGGACTCGAAATCGGGCTTGGACTGGAGGACTTCCTTCCAGGCCTGGAGGTAACCGGCGCGGGCTTCGCCGACCATGACGGGCCACTTGGCGGGGTTAGCAGCCTGCACAGCGCGCAGCGCACCCAGGGCGACGCCATCCTGAGCCCAGACACCGTCAATGTTGGGGTAAGCGGCGAGCATGTCGGCCATCTTCTGCTGGCCGGTGGCCTGATCCCACTTGCCCTCGACGCTGTTGAGGATGTTGATGCCGGCCTGCTGGAAGACCTCGGTAGCGGCCTTGACGCGGGCTTCGTTAGCGGGGTGGCCGGTGATGCCGTTGATCATGACGACATTGCCCTTGCCGCCGAGTTTTTCGACCAGCCATCGGGCGCTGATGCGGGCCCATTCGGCCTGGTCAATGGCGACGTTGATGGCACCCTTGGCGGAGACCTCCTGGTCCACGGAGACGACGAGGATGCCGGCGTCAATGGCTTCCTGGAGGACGGCGTTGAGGCCGGCGGCGTCCGAGGGGTTGACGATGATGGCGTCAACGCCCTTGTTCATGAGGTTGCGGATTTGCTGGATCTGGCCCTGGACATCGGTGTCGTAGGATTCGATGATGAGTTCATTGGTGATGCCCTGAGCCATGTACTCGGCGTTGACCTCCTGGAAGTCCTTGATCATCTGAGAGCGCCACTCGCTGCCCACAAAGGGGTTGGAGATGCCAATGGTGAACTTCTTGGGGGCTGGTGCGCCCTCGAAGAAGGCATCCACTTCAGCGTCGCTCAAAATCGAATCCAGGGTGTACCAGTCACTCTTGTCTTTGACGGTTTCATAGATGGTATCGAAGTTACGCTTGGTTACGATGCCGGGGATGGGCACATAGATGGTGTTGCCGGCGGCGCCCTTCAGGATATCGGAGCGCAACTTCTTCCCCTGGAGCAATTTGACGGCGACGCGGAGGCCGGTGGCGCACTGGCCGGGTGGGTTGATGACGCCGATGGACTCGAAATCGGGTTTGGACTGGAGGACCTCCTTCCAGGCCTGGAGGTAACCGGCGCGGGCTTCGCCGACCATGACGGGCCACTTGGCGGGGTTAGCAGCCTGCACAGCGCGCAGCGCACCCAGGGCAACGCCATCCTGAGCCCAGACACCGTCAATGTTGGGGTAAGCGGCGAGCATGTCGGCCATCTTCTGCTGGCCGGTGGCCTGATCCCACTTGCCCTCGACGCTGTTGAGGATGTTGATGCCGGCCTGCTGGAAGACCTCGGTAGCGGCCTTGACGCGGGCTTCGTTAGCGGGGTGGCCGGTGATGCCGTTGATCATGACGACATTGCCCTTGCCGCCGAGTTTTTCGACCAGCCATCGGGCGCTGATGCGGGCCCATTCGGCCTGGTCAATGGCGACGTTGATGGCACCCTTGGCGGAGACCTCCTGGTCCACGGAGACGACGAGGATGCCGGCGTCAATGGCTTCCTGGAGGACGGCGTTGAGGCCGGCGGCGTCCGAGGGGTTGACGATGATGGCGTCAACGCCCTTGTTCATGAGGTTGCGGATTTGCTGGATCTGGCCCTGGACATCGGTGTCGTAGGATTCGATGATGAGTTCATTGGTGATGCCCTGAGCCATGTACTCGGCGTTGACCTCCTGGAGGTCTTTGATCATCTGGGAACGCCACTCGCTGCCCACAAAGGGGTTGGAGATGCCAATGGTGAACTTCTTCGTGGGTTGCTCGCCAGCGGGCGGTTGGGTGGCGGGCTGCTCACCAGCAGGTTGAGTGGGTGCAGCTGTTGGCTGCCCACCACACGCGGTCAGGATCATGGCCACGATAACCAGCAGGCTGACAAGCCACAGGGTGGGTTGGAATTTACGTTGAGACATATCTCACTCCTCCTTGAAAGGATACATCAGAAAAGGTACACAAGGTGAATCTTAAACGGCCTGGATTCGAGGGTGTGGGAAGGGGATTTTTATCTGGCTTACGACCACCTCCTTTCAGATCTTCATTCCGGTTAGTCTTCGTCGTCAATGCCAGGAGTTGCAAGGGTGGTGAAGATGTGCTCCAATGCCAGGTAAATGGCGCCGTATATCCCGGCTTCACCGCGTAATGAGTTATATTCAATGCGCAGGTCACGGGTGGAAAGCGGCAGTGAGCGCGCCAACACAGCCTGCCGAATGGATGAAAGCAACTGATAACCGATGTTGCTAACTCCACCCCCAATAAGGATAAGGCTTGGGTTGAAAAAGTTGACCACACCAGCCAACATCTCACCAATGAGTTTGCCGGATTCCTGGATCAGGCCAATTGAGACACGATCACCGCGGGCAGCGGCAATGCCCACATCCTTGGCGGTAAGGACCCCGTTGTTGCTTTCCATCAACTGCTGGAGGATGGGGCTGCGGCCTTCTCGTGCGGCTTGCATGGCTTTGGCTGCAATGGCCGGACCGGCTGCCATCGCCTCCACACAGCCACGGTTACCGCAGTGGCAAATGGGTCCGTTATAATCCACGCAAATGTGGCCTACATCCCCTGCACAACCACTGCTTCCGCGGTAGATTTTGCCCTGGCAGACAATGCCACACCCGATTCCGGTTCCGATTTTTATGAAAATGAAATTTTGGGCGTTGATATTTTTCCCCCTGCGCAGTTCCCCAAGCGCCATGACGTTGACGTCGTTATCTACGATGACAATGGCTTGGGGAAAAACGCGGTTAAAGTACTCACGGATGGGGAAGGCTTCCCAACCGGGCATAATGGGCGGTGCAATCAGCAAACCGGTAGAAAACTCGACTGGCCCCGGAACGCCGATGCCAATTCCGTGGATTTGATCAGGCATCAGTCCCGCGTTCTGTAGCATTGTCAGCATTTGGTCTTTGATCATGCCCAGCAGAACGTCGGGCCCGTCCCGCACGTCCGCGGGTGCATCGAAGCGTTGCAAGATGCGGCCAGTGAAATCTGAGAGGGCAATATCAACGCTGGTTGCTCCCACGTCGACCCCAAAGATGTAACCAATGCTGGAGGAGAAATTGAGCAAGCGTGCGCGCCGCCCACCGCGCGATTCATCGTCCCCCACCTCCTCAAGAATACGACGCTCAATCAGGCTTTGCACGGCAGCGCCGATCTTGGCCCGGGAATAACCGGTACGCCAGGCTAATTCGGTGCGGCTGAGCGCTCCGTGTTGGCTGAGGAGATCTAAAATCATTTTCTCGGCGCGACTGAGAACATAGGGGGAGGGCTGGGACATGGGACAACCGGCCGGCAGAAGTTAATTTGATTATAGCAATAAAAACTTTGTATGTAAAGTAGCAAAAGTGTTAATATTTCTATCTTTCTTTGACTAAGTTCGATAATTGTTCGCTTTGTTAGACAGCCGGCAGGAACCTGGGAGGGATTCCTGCCGGCTCATGACTTTCTAATGAGTGGGAGGAACTATCTTTTGGGAAATTTCGCCGCTGTGTTTGTGACGGAGAATGTACTTGAGGCTGCCATCGGGCATGGTCTCGGTCTTTATGATCCAATGATCGGCGTCATACTCGGCCAGTGCCTGTTGTGCTTCGCCGCTAACACCACCGCGCCATTCCTTCAATTCGACTGGTTCCCAACGTTTGCTGTTGACCGAGCGATAGCAGGCATCCATGATGGCGTTGACCACATAACCGTCATAAAAGGTCTCCATGGGGGCGCGGCCTTGGTCCAGGGCGTTTAACTGGTCCAGGAACATGTGGACGTATCCCAATGCGCCGATTTCATCGCCCACCGGGAAGAGCCAGCCAGTGGTGCCTTCGGCCTTTTCGGCAACGTACCCCTGGGGACCCACCGCGGTGAACATTTCGAACCCGGTGCGCAACCAGTGATTTAACCAGATGGTGCCCTGGGTACCAGCGATCTCATCACGCAGGTCCATGCCACCGCGGAAGTTCCAGGCCACTTCAAACTGCCCAATGGCACCGTTTTCGTAGCGCACCAGTCCAATGGCATGGTCTTCTGCTTCAATGGGGTGAACCTGGGTATCTGCCCAACACATGGCTTCAACCGGGCGGATGTCCTTGCCTATGAAGTTGCGTCCGATTTCGATGCAATGGCACCCCATGTCAATTAGCGCCCCCCCGCCTGAAAACTCCTTTTTCCAGAACCAATCGCTATGAGGGCCGCCATGCGTTTCGCGTGAACGCGCCCAGAGTACCTTGCCCAACGCGCCCTGGCGGACGGCTTCCAGGGCTTTGAGTGTCTTAGGGGTATAAACCAGGTCTTCCAGGTAACCATGAAAGACACCGGCTTTTTCAACCATTTCTAGCATGTCCCAGGCTTCCTCAGCGGTGCGGGCAAGAGGTTTGGTACACAAGATGGCTTTCCCTGCTTCAGCGGCCAATAGGGCGGCTTCCTTATGCAGATGATTGGGTAAGCCGATCACAACCACATCGGTTTCGGGGTCGCGGATGGCTTCGGCCAGGTCGGTGGTCCATCGGGGGATGTTCCATTTTTCAGCAAATTTGCGCGCGTTTTCGGCAGTGCGCGAATACACCATTTTTATTTCATCGCGGTTGCGCAGTCCGATGAGACTTGCAGCATAGAACTGGCCGATCAAACCGGTTCCGAGCAGAGTGATTTTATGCATATGGCGCTCCTTAGGTGGAAGATAGAAATTGGACGAAAGGGGGTGGATTAGGAATGAAAACTATATAACGTTATGCTGACCGAATGTTCGAACATTAATGGCTATTTAGATTATAGAGAAGCAGGTGCACAGTGTCAATCACCCCATGAGGGGGATTTTACAAGTTCCGGGTAAAATACGCTCGGTTATATTCTGCAAAGATCTTATTCGGATTTTCAGGAATGTTTATGTCACGCCTTCCTTCATCTCATAGCGCACGACATTATTCGCTCTCACCCAGCACGTTGCTGCTGACGGTTGTGGTGGTAGTTGTGTTGGTCTTGATTAAAATGCGCGTGCCCGAGAGCGAGCAAGCCTCCATCTCTTCAACGGAAGTACCCGTAATCTGGAGAGCAGAGACAACTGTGACTGTTACTGCCCAACCAGCGCCCCCTCTTTTCACGAACGCGGCTGCTCTGGCTTGTTTACCGTCCCAGACACGTCGTGAGCAAGCGAAGGTGGTAGAAATTACGGATGGGGATACAATCGTGGTGGAATTGGGTGGCCGGCGATATAAGGTGCGCTATATTGGTATTGACACCCCGGAGAGCACAACGCGGGTTGAGTATTGGGGCCTCGAAGCCACAGAACGAAATCGTACTCTGGTGGCAGGCCAGAAAGTCACCTTGATCAAGGATGTGAGTGAGACCGACCGTTACAACCGCCTTTTGCGCTACGTACTGGTCGGAGATGTATTTGTCAATTATGAACTGGTGCGGGGCGGTTATGCAAATGCCTTGCGCTACCCGCCAGATGTGGCATGTGCTGAGGTGTTTCGCGAGGCGGAACAGCAGGCACGGGAGGAGGGGCTGGGATTGTGGGCACCTACGCCCATCCCAACCCCCTGAGTTCACTATCTTGGAGTTGGGTCTGATGGTGTGGAAGGGAAGGTCTGCATAAGGCTGAGCATCCAGCGAAAAGCGGCAGGCGCAGCCTCTTCCCAGGCGACACTCTCGGAATCCATCAGCCCTTGGAGCAACAATCCTAATGCCAGTGATACTGTCACTAACGCCATGAGTGCGGGGTCGGAATCGCGCAGGGATCCTTCGGTCATGCCCTGACGATAGAGGTCGGTGAAATAAGTGCGGTAGCGTCGGTAGGGCTCAATTGTGGCTTGCCAAACGGCAGGATCGCGAGCCGCTTGTAGCCAGAATTCAAGAAACATGGGCAAGTAGTCACGTCCCTGGGTGAGCCCCAGGCGCAACATGTCGGCCATGGCGTAGAGACTCTGCGCCACAGTGCTCCCGCGCGCACGCTCGGCTTGCAAATAACGATCCAGTTGTGTCAGCCATTCTTCCAGAAGAGCCAGGAAGAGGGCCTGCTTGGTGGGGAAGTGATAGAAAAATGCGCCTTTGGTAACACCTGCCCGCTGACAGATCTCGGCCACACCAGTGGCTTGATAACCCTGGCTGGCAAAAGCCTCACGGGCTGCTTCTAAAATGCGGCGGCGCGTTTCTTCGGCTCGTTCGTGTTTCGGCATGACGTTTCTCCTTGACAACAGATTATAACCGGATAAAATTATACCAACCAGTCGGTATTTATGAAAGTGGAGGCAGGGATGACTATTCTTGTAACGGGTGCAACCGGGCACCTGGGAAATGTTTTGGTGCGTAATTTAGTGGCTCGGGGGGAGCGGGTGCGGGCGTTGGTTTTACGCGGTGAGAGTCTGATGCCCTTGGAAGGATTGCCGGTTGAGATTGTGCCAGGTGATGTCCTGGATGAGGATATCTTACGTTTCGCGATGCAAGGGGTTGACCGCGTGTTTCATCTGGCAAGCCTGATTGCCATTCGCCCTGGAATGGATGAACGGGTTTGGCGGGTCAACGTGGAAGGAACGCGTAACGTGATTCGGGCGGCTTTTGCCACGGGGGTCAGGCGTCTGATCTACACCAGTTCTATTCATGCCTTGAAACGCCCCCGCGATATGCAGGTGATTGATGAACAGGTGCCGTTTGACCCAGAAAACCCTGCGGGTGTGTATGATCGTTCAAAAGCGACGGCGTCCTTGCTGGTTCGGGCAGCGGTCCAGGAGGGACTGGATGCCGTGATCGTTTGCCCGACTGGCATTGTGGGGCCTTATGACTTTCTTGGGTCGGAGATGGGAAATCTCATCCGACAAGCAATGTCGCAACGGGTTCTTTTGGCGGTTGAAGGGGGCTTTGACTTTGTGGATGTGCGGGATGTGACCAGAGGCCTCATCCTGGCAAGTGAACACGGACAACCGGGCAGCACCTATTTGCTTTCGGGTGAATGGGTGGAGATGAAAGCCATGCTACGAGAGGTGGGACGGCTGAGCGGTCATCCCGTTCGTGTGATGGTACTTCCGCGTGGGCTTGCCATGCGTCTGGCCTCCCTGAACGTTACTTTGGGACGGTGGTTTCGCTTGCGGCCGCGTTTAACCCCCTACGCTATTGAAACGGTGAGCGACCCATTACGAGTGTCTTCGGCCCTGGCGCGGCAGGCGCTGGGATACTGCCCCCGCCCGTTTGAAGAAACCTTGCGTGATACTGTGGCCTGGTGGCGCTTATGGCGAAGGCGCCGTCCCCAAATGTCATTCTTACTGGGGCGGGGTTTACTGGAAGCCCCCCAGTTTCAATAATAAGGGGTGGTCACCTCTTGCATTTCCGAAACGGTAATGCTATAGTATCCGAGCCGTTTGGATTCCTGCAAGAGGTGGATTCATCTGATGCGTCGTCATTCGTTTGATCTCGTGGATTACCAAATTTTGCGGGAACTGCAGGCGGATGCCCGCAAACCTGCAGCAGAGATTGCCCGTAAATTCAACCTGAACGAGCGCACTGTGCGCAATCGTATTGAGCGCATGGTAGAAGCAGGGGCTATTCGATTGACCTGCATTGTGGACCCGGCTTTCTTCGGCTACGTAATCACTGCGGATATCTTCCTTGAGGTAGAACTTGAGCACGAGCAGGCAGTCATTACGGCCCTGCTGGCTATGCCTGAGGTCTCGTATCTGGCCTTTGGTCAGGGTACTCAGGATCTTTCGATTGAGGTGCGCTTCAAGAACAACGAGCAGTTGCGTGAATTTCTGCGCAGTGTTCTGCCTTCCATCCCCGGGGTGCATGTCAAGGGATATGCGCTGGTGCCGCGCATTCTACGCAACATTGACGAATGGATGCCGCCTGTGGAAGAATTCGCCGAAGAATAAGCAGTAATGCTTGCTCAAGGGGTGGCGCCCAGATAACAGTAGGTGGAGCGAAGGCCTCCCATGTTGTCTTTGAGGTAGGCGCAATCCCCATCATTGTTCCAAACTGCCTGGTTGCGTTCCCAGTAGAGATTCTGAGCGTCGTTGGTGCCGGCTTTGGTCCAGATCAGAACCCACTGACCGCTTTCCAGGGTGAACGGCGGAAAGGTGTAGTTATTGTTGGCTTTGTCAGATAGAGACCAACCCGTCAGGGTTTGAGAAGCGCCACCCTGGTTTTCTATTTTCACGTATTCTCCCTGAACGTCGTCGCCAGCCGGGTCGTATTCAATATAAGTGATCTTAACGTTGGGTGTGGGGGTAGCAGTTGGCAGGGGGTTGGGAGACGAACCATCGCGCATGAGCAAGGGGAGAAAGACCTGAAAGGGGGCTTGCGCTATCCAGAACGTGCTTCCATCGCTCAGGAGAACAATCGTGCCTGATTGATCGGTGCGCAGGACCTGAGCCCCACTATCACTCAGCCGTTGTAGGGTTTCTGGGGCGGGGTGCCCGTAGGAGTTGGAACCCACCGAGATCACGGCTACCTGGGGTTGGACGGTAGCTAGAAAGGTCGCGCTGCTGCTGTACTTGCTACCATGATGGGCTACCTTGAGCACCTGGGCCTGTAGCGGTAGACCAGCGCTCATTATGCGATTTTCAGCCGTGGCGCTAATATCACCGGTTAATAGAAACCGCACCTGATCATGCTCGATGCGCAGGACTACCGAATCGTCGTTGTCATTACCCGAAAGGAGGACCTGGGGGTTGAGGACGTGGATTTTCAACAACCCCATTTCTAGGCTCTGGCCTGCCGTCAGTGGGGTGGGGGTGAGGCCACGCTTAACCATTTCGGCTGTTAGTGTTTGGCAGGTGTCGGTTGAGCAGGTTTGTCCGCTATCGGCAACAGCCTGGATGGGAATACTGGAACGCAATACATGGATCAGCCCGGCCACATGGTCGGCGTCCCCGTGAGTGAGAACCAGCAGGTCAATATCATCAATGGCCTGGCTTTGCAGGTAAGCCACCACCGTTGGCCCCGCCGACAAAGGTCCGCCGTCTACAAGCACATCTCGGTTTTCCTGGTCGTGAATCCAAATGCTGTCGCCTTGACTTACGTCGATGAACACCACGCGAACCTGGGATGCCGATTGGGCTGCAGCCGGTATTAGAAAAGCACCTATGGCGATGACCAGAAGGAGAGTAATAACTAACGTTCGCTTTTTCCAACTGACCCGGATATAAGATGGTTGGTGGGCTTTCATGGGTTGTGTTTCCTTCTTGCGGGTGATTCATACTCTAACAGATTGATGAGAAGCCTGCAAGTGATGAATTCGTTCTCTTTTGCGACTCAAGGTGTGTTTTGTCACCTTGGATTGGGATGTTGTTCTTAAGTCTTCCGAAAATGCTTGAAATTGATGGTTAATATCGCTATCATATATACGTAATCGGAATATATAACTTCCGAAACGGAATAAAGGAGCGAGATATGACTTTACGACATTTCATTGACACACAGGATTTTACCAAACAAGAACTTCTGGATTTGATCGCCCTGACCCGATTGATCAAAGAGGCGGACAAGCAAGGTTGTACACCCAAATTGCTTCAAGATGCCAGCCTGGCAATGATTTTTGAGGAACCCTCTACCCGTACGCGTGTTTCGTTCGAGGTAGCCATGACGGAGTTGGGGGGACATGCGTTGTATCTGAAGCCGGGCGAGATCCATCTGGGTGTGCGTGAATCCCTGGCTGACACAGCGCGGGTGCTCTCGCGCATGGTGGATGTGATCATGGCGCGCACGCTGAAGCACGAGACAATCCTGGGGCTGGCCCAGGCGGCTACTGTGCCGGTCATCAACGGGCTAACCGATTATAACCACCCCACGCAGGTGGTCTGTGATGTGTTGACCATGATGGAGCACATGCCAGAGGGGAAACGCTTGGAGGATTTACGGGTCACCTTTATCGGAGATGCTACTAACGTTCTCTCGTCGCTAATGTTAATCTGCACACGCCTGGGAATGCACTTCACACACGCCGCTCCCAAGCGTTACCAGCCTCCCGAGACCTGGGTGAAGATGGCGTTAGAAAATTGCAAGATTTCCGGCGGGACCCTGCGCATCACTGAGGACCCGATAGAGGCGGTGCGAGATGCTGATTTCATTTACACCGATTTGTGGTGGTGGGTCGGTCAGGAGGCTGAAATTCCCGAACGCAGTAAAGCCTTCATGCCTCGTTACCAGGTCAATATGGACCTGTTTAAGCACGCGCCGGCACACTGCAAATTCATGCACTGCTTGCCAGCCTCACGTGGGGTCGAGGTTACCGATGAGGTAATGGACTCTGAGCGATCTATTATTTTTGACCAGGCAGAGAACCGATTGCATACTGAGAAGGGAATTTTAGTATGGCTGGTCTATCCCCGGCTGAAGCGCCCAAGCACCGAACTTGAAGCCCACTACCGCGGGCGCATTCAGGCCTTTTTGGCGGAGCGGATGGGCATATAAGCCCATCCCTCCACTAGCCAGGGACTTGATTCTTATATTGGGAGGGAAAGATGACGACGGGAAATGAGGTAACAAAAGGGGGAAGTTTCAAAAAAACTCTGCGGCGGCTGGATATGATTTTATTCACCGTAGCGGCTATTTTGGTTGTGGATACCCTGGCGCCGGCTGCGGCCATTGGGCCTTCGGCTGTCTCATGGTGGATCATCACCCTGGTGCTTTTCTTTATTCCCTACGGACTGATCACAGCCGAGTTGGGTTCCACATACCCTGAGCAGGGGGGCATTTATGCCTGGGTGCGGCGGGCTTTTGGGGAAACCTGGGCGGCACGAGTCACCTGGCTCTACTGGGTTAATGTCGCACTCTGGATGCCATCGGTGTACATTTTGTTTGCCGGGATATTCTCGCAATTGTTTGTTCCCGAGCTTCCGTTATGGGGACAAATTGGGATCGGGATTTTGATGACCTGGATTACCGTTTGGATTGGAATTATTGCGCTGGATGTGGGGAAGTGGGTGCCAAACGTGGGGGCAATCTTAAAAGTGGCGATCATCATGATCATTGGTATGGGGGCGTTTTACTACGCCTTGAATCATGGCGTTGCCAACGATCTCTCTTTTCGCGCCCTATTGCCCACCTGGGATGCCGGTTTGGCCTTTTTGCCAGTCATTGTGTTCAACTTTATGGGGTTTGAATTAATGTCCAGCGCGGGCGAGGAGATGACCGATCCGCAGCGGGACGTGCCCATTGCGGTCATAACAGCCGGGGTGCTAATTGCCTTCTTTTACCTGCTTGGCACCGTGGGAATGCTCATGGCACTACCCCTGGACCAGTTGGGTTTGGTCTCGGGCATCATTGATACCTTACGCGTATTGTTCGGGAATAGTCCGTTGGGCCAGGGGATTGTAACAATCCTGGGAATTGGGGCGTTATATACTTTCCTGACCAATATGGTGGTCTGGACCATGGGGGCAAACCGAAGCGCCGCCGAGGCTGCCAATGAGGGCGTGCTACCAGAAGTCTTCGGTCGTCTGCATCCGGTTAACCAAACTCCCTTGGGGGCTTATCTCATTACCGGGCTTATCTCGACGGGGGTCATCATCCTTTACGGCTTTCTCGCATCCACAGCGGAGGATCTGTTCTGGAGCCTTTTTGCCTTTAGTTCAATCGTCTTTCTAATGCCCTATCTGGTCATGTTCCCGACTTTCTTGAAGTTGCGCCTTACGGACACTTCCCGCCCACGGCCCTATCAGGTACCGGGCGGAACCCCGATGGCATGGATCTTGACCGTTCTATGTGAGATCTTCATTGGTCAAGCCATTCTCTTCTTTGTCTGGGTGCCGGGACAACCGGTGGACTGGGATTTTGCACTCCCTGTAATCGTTGGCGTGGTGGTGACTCTGGTCATTGGAGAGATTCTGGTGGCTCAACGTCGCCGGATATTACAATCTGAGCGTGCCCGTGAAACGATTTAGGATAAATATTAGGAGGATTCGCCCATGTCACGACGATTGAACTCCACACCAAGACAGGATGGTTTTCGAATGCCGGGTGAATTTGAGCCGCATGCGGGCTGTTGGATGCTCTGGCCAGAACGGCCGGATAACTGGCGCCTAGGCGCCAAGCCCGCCCAGCGTGCCTTTGTGGAGGTAGCAAAGGCCATTTCCCAGTTTGAGCCGGTAACTATGGGAGTTTCAGCCGGGCAGTTTCTCAACGCTCGCTCGCTGTTGCCCCCAGAGGTACGTGTAGTTGAGATGTCTTACAATGACTCATGGATGCGCGACTGTGGCCCGACATTTGTAACGAATGGTAAGGAGATTCGGGCCATTGATTGGGAATTCAACGCCTGGGGCGGACTGCAAGGCGGTTTGTACTTTCCTTGGGATCAGGATAACCTGGTGGCCCGCAAGGTGGCTGAAATTGAACGCGTGGATGTTTACAAAGCCCCGCTGGTGTTAGAGGGGGGATCCATTCATGTGGATGGTGAGGGGACGTTGATTACCACTGAGGAGTGTCTGCTCAATCCCAACCGCAACCCTGAACTCACGCGGGAGCAAATCGAGGCGTTCCTTCAGGAATATCTCAACGTAGAGACGATTATCTGGCTTCCTCGCGGGGTATACAACGATGAAACTAGCGGCCATGTGGATAACTTGTGCTGTTTTATCCGCCCTGGCGTGGTGGCCTTGACCTGGACAGAAGATAAGAGCGATCCGCAGTATGAGATTTCGGCAGAGGCCTATGAAATTTTATGTCAGGCTAAGGACGCACGCGGACGGCGGCTTGAGGTGCATAAGATCCATCAACCCAACCCGGTTTACATCACCAAGGAGGAAAGCGAGTGGGTGGATGCGATTGAGGGCACCCTTCCGCGCCGCGAAGGTGATCGGTTGGCTGCCTCTTACATCAACTTTTATATGGCCAATGGAGGGGCAGTTGTACCTGTTTTCAACGATCCCCATGATAAACAGGCCTTGGCAGCCCTGCAGGAACTGATGCCGGAGCGTAAGGTGGTGGGGGTATATGCGCGGGAGATCTTGTTGGGTGGGGGCAACATCCACTGCATTACTCAGCAGCAACCCCGACCGCTGGTACCCTAAGAGTCCGAGACCTAAACAGGAATGAGAATCCCTTGCCCTGGCGTGGCAACCCTGCGCCGGGGCATTTTACTTCCAGGATCAGCAGGAAGCGCAAGGTGCGTGGTAGAATGGCAAAAATTGGGTGTGCAGGCGGGAGGTTGGTGTGCGTTCTAATTTGTGGCGGTTCTATCTTCTGATGGGGGTCGGGGGGCTCCTGGGAGAAGGGTTGCTGATGGTGCTTGGAATTCTCCTGGGGAGCATCATTGGGCGCGGACGAGGCGGGGGCGGTCTCGCGGACCTGGGCCTGGCGATCCTGGGGGCGCTGGTGGGGATTGCACTAGGCGCAGGGTTGGGGGTCTATTTGACCCGTTGGCGGCTAGGATTGCCCGCCAGTCCCTGGCGAGCCTGGGCAGGGAGCGGGTTGGCCATAGTAGGGCTCATGGCGTTAGCGGAGCCCTTGCGTTTGAACCAGATGGCAGTTGTATTGTGGGCTTTGCTTATT
The DNA here is from genome assembly GCF_001306145.1 of Thermanaerothrix daxensis. Lineage (GTDB taxonomy): Bacteria > Chloroflexota > Anaerolineae > Anaerolineales > Anaerolineaceae > Thermanaerothrix > Thermanaerothrix daxensis. The sequence goes on along the minus strand of NZ_LGKO01000004.1, from coordinate 183,285 downwards.
GGCTTGCCTCCGGTGTTTGCTGTTTTGCTAAGCGGGTGGGTTGTAAACCGGACAAGATGATTGATCTGTGGTTCCCCGCGAACTCGAAGAAGCAGCCGAGGTGGATGGCGCCGGTAAGATTCAGATTTTCTTCCGAGTAGTTACTCCCATATCTCTCCCGGCGTATGCCTCGGTGGCGATCATAATTTTCACCCAGGTATGGAATGAATTCTTGCTGGCATTAACGCTTTCTACTCCGTTGGCAACCACCATCCGGGTTAAACTCGCCGAAGTCAAAGGGAGCTTTATTGCTTTATATAACCCGCAAGATGGCGGCTGCGTTAATTTTTGTGCCGATTCCCTTGACTTTCTTCTTGCTCCTAAGGCGCTATTTTATCCGCGGCATTCTGGCTGGAGCCCTTAAGGGCTGAAAGAGGGTGGGGTAAGGCGCCACAATACGATGAAAAGTAGGGTGAAAAGGGCGCTTATACCTAGCTGGCGCAGTCCAATTTGGGTGGGCTTGTGCCCCAGTGCCGGTTTCCATGCCCCTAGTAGGGTTTCTGCGGTTTGTAAGGCATAAGGCAGGGGGAGGGCCTGGGGCAAAGTGTGTTGAGCAGCGAGCCAACCGACCAGTCCCAAGGCCACAAAGTTACTGATCAAAGCCGGGAGGGCGGTTTTCAATTGGATCACAAGAGGAGGTACAGAAACCCAACGGCGTTGCTCCAGGCGCATAAAGGCGTGCGAGATTGAACCGAGGGCGTGCAAACAGCATAATCCCCATAACCACCAACCGCTCGGTGAGTAGCCTCCCTGGGCGGTCCAGTGGGCGGCAGGGGCTCCTAGTGCTAGCACTGAGGCTGTGGCAATATCCAGGATAGGGCGATGGCGCTCAGCGCGTTGGCTAACAAGGTAGAGGTAGGTTCCCAAAAGGGGAAAAGCAGGTAGGACAAGCCAGAGCAGGAAAGTGTGATTCCTGATAATCAGCACCCCTAAGCCAAGCAGGGCAAGCAATCCATAAACAGTCAACCAGAAAAACGCACCCGGAAGATCTGCACGAGGACGACGGCCGCTATAAACCTTGACCACAAGGGTCAGAGGGTGACGGGCCAGAAAAGCAGCTAATGCAGTCAGGAGCAGGATGAGGGAGGTGGAATTTAGAACCTGGCTTGCTGTTGCCAGGCCAATCGTAAGTGGGCTCAAAAGAAAGACCCAAGCGCCGTGTTCCTGAGGAAGAGCCAGGTCGCGGCGGAGGAAGGAGGAGATCGCTGGCCGATTTCTGGATAGAGTGCCTGAGTCCATCGTGCCTCCTAATCATGACGATAGAGATGATTTTATTCGAGAATTATGTGATAATCATGCCATGATTTTTCCTGGGGGTGGTTGCGCCAGCGCAAAAAGGTTTGAGTATGCAGAATTTTTCACAAAGTTGTCCATTCCATGCAGAGGAAAATTCGGTAAAATTAGGAGCATGCTGGGGTGGGGAGGGTTCCCCCTGACCTGGGGTAAAGAAACAGATATCCACTGAGGTGAGGCACGCCCATGGTTGAAGCAAAAGTGTTGATCAAAAATAAAGTTGGTCTGCATGCTCGTCCGGCTTCCTTGTTTGTTCAGACGGCTAACAAGTTTAAGAGCGCGATCACAGCCATTCACGGTGAACGCAAGGCAAATGCCAAAAGCATTCTTAGTGTCTTGACGCTAGGGGCCGATCAAGGAGCGGAATTGGTCCTTCAGGCTGAAGGCGAAGATGCGGAAGAGGCCGTGCAGGCGCTGATCAGTCTAATTGAGTCAAATTTTGGGGAGGCCGAATGAAAACCATTCAGGGGATTGGCGCCTCGCCGGGAATTGCCATTGGGCCCGCCTATCGCTTCCAGCGGATGGACCTGCATGTGGAGGCACGCACCGTGCACGATGTGGACGCCGAATTTGCTCGGTTCTTCCAGGCCCTTGAAATGGCAGAGGGGCAGTTGCGGTTGGTGCATGAAAAGGCACGCCGGGAGGCCGGCGCAGATCAGGCGGCTATTTTTGAAGCCCAGTTGGAAATGTTGCGTGATCCGGAACTCCTGGGAGAGACCCAGGCAGCCATTCGCGATCAGCGTTTGAATGCTGAGGCTGCCTGGTGGAGCACGGTTGAGCGATTTGCATCCATTCTGGAAGAAATGGAAAGTGAGTATTTTCGCGCCCGCGCAGCCGATATTCGTGATGTGGGACGGCGGGTTTTGCGCATTCTGAAAGGTATTACTGAGGAGCCCGTGCAATTGACCCAGTCAGTGGTGGTGTTGGCCCAGGATCTAAGTCCCTCGGATACGGTAAGCCTGGATAAATCCATGGTGCTGGGATTCTGTACTGCTGGGGGTGGTGAGACCTCGCACACAGCCATTCTTGCCCGCAGTTTGGGTCTGCCGGCGGTGGTAGCGGCGGGGCCCGAAGTGCTTGAAATTCCGAGTGGCACACAGGTGATTGTGGATGGGGTGCAAGGGCTGTTGATCGTTGAACCTGATGAGCCGACTCAAATCACCTTCATACAGCGCCGGGAAGCCTTGGCCCGTTTGCGGCAGGAAGCCTTTGCGCATTGTAAAGAACCGGCAGTGACATTAGATGGGCATCGGGTGGAGGTCGTTGCCAATATTGGGAATGTGGAAGGGGCACGTATTGCTCTGGAGCATGGCGCAGAAGGGGTGGGATTGCTTCGAACTGAGTTTCTATATTTAGAACGCTCCACTCTCCCGGATGAAGAAGAACAGTATCAGGCCTACCGCGCCATTTTAGAGGCGTTTGGCCAACAACCAGTTGTGTTGCGGACGCTCGATATCGGTGGCGATAAAGAGCTGGCTTACATGGAACTCCCCAAGGAGGAAAATCCCTTCTTGGGAGTACGCGGAATCCGCCTGTGTTTGGCGCATCCGGAACTCTTTCGTCCCCAGATCCGGGCAGCATTGCGTGCGGGTGTGGGATATAATCTGAAGCTCATGTTCCCAATGATTGCGACACTGGATGAGGTTCGGGCAGCCAAGCGCATTGTGGAGGAATGCCGGGAGGAGTTACACCGCGATGGTAAGCCCGTGGCTGAAAGCATTGAAATTGGAATCATGGTGGAGGTGCCTTCCGCGGCGGTGATGGCCGAGCACTTTGCTCGTGAGGTGGATTTCTTTTCCATCGGTACCAATGATCTGACCCAGTACACGTTGGCAGCGGATCGTGCCAATGCGCAACTGGCAGATCTGATCAGCGCCTTTTCACCTGCCGTCTTAATTCTGATTGGGCAGGTTATTCAGGCGGCCCATCGTCACGGGAAGTGGGTGGGGTTATGTGGCGAATTAGCGGGTGAACCCCTGGGGATTCCGATTCTTCTGGGCCTGGGATTGGATGAGTTCAGCATGAACCCCAGTGCTATCCCGTTAGCCAAGCAAATCATCCGCTCGCTAAGCCTGCCTCAATGCCAGGAACTGGCCCGGGAGGTTTTAAAATTGGAGAGCGCTCAGGCAGTCAAAGAACGGGTGCGAGAGCGCTTGCCGTTCCTTGTCCTTTCTTGAGAATGTACCCAACACCCGGCTCACCGCCGGGTGTTTCTTTTAGGGAAGATTTAAGCACTCATCGAAAAAACTCTCTAAAAGGTGAGGCGTTTGGGTTTGCGGAGGGGAGAGGAATTATATAATAGTTTACAAACCCATTTCACGCCCAGGAGGCTGTCATGAGTATTCCGTTTCCCAGTGATGCCTGGATTAAGGCCATGATGGAGGATCTGAACCAAAGCCAGGCTTATGAAGAGGCAGCAAAGAATTGGGAAGGGGATTTTTATTTTGTCATTGAACCCGGTGGCAGTCTGGATCACACGGTGATACTGTATATGGACCTGTGGCATGGCAAGTGTCGTGAAGCCTATGAGGTTAAAGACCCGGAGGCTCGCCAACCGGCTTTTTGGTTAAGTGGGCCCGTGCAGACTTGGAAGAAAGTGATGACACGTCAATTAGATCCCATTCAGGCGATGATGACTGGGCAACTACGCTTGCGAGGGAACATGGCTATGGTGATGAAGAACGTCCGTGCCGCCAAGGAACTGGTCGAGTCGTGCACGCGCATTCCCACCATTTTTCCGGTGTAACCCCTCAAAGACGCTAATCACTTGAGAAACCCCAAAACTGTCGTTTCAGGGAGGCTTGCATGTGGTATTTCTCTTCTCCGCTCATTGTATATGGTGAGGATGCGCTCTCTCACTTGACTACATTAGAGGGACATCGTGCGGCCTTGATTACCGATGATACGTTGGTTCGGTTAGGGTTTGCCGCACGTGTGATTCAAAACCTTCAGCAGGCGGGCTTGCAGGTGGTTTGTTATGATCACGTCGAGCCAGAGCCAAGTCTGGAGCAAGTCCAAGCCGGGGCACGATTCCTCCTAGAACATCAACCGGATTGGATTGTGGCTTTGGGAGGTGGGTCTGTCATTGATGCTGCCAAAGCCATGTGGATCCTCTATGCTCGGCCGGATCTGGAACCCGAAGCCATTAACCCAATTGAGCGCTTCAACCTGCGGGAGAGGGCACGTTTTGTGGCCATACCCACAACCAGTGGTACTGGCTCTGAGGTGACTTGGGCCATTGTGTTAACCAATCGGGCAGAACGGCGTAAATTGGGACTGGGAAGTCGCGAGGCCATTGCGGATATTGCGATTGTGGACCCAGCACTGGTGCTGGATTTGCCCCCCCGTCTCACGGCCGATACGGGTTTGGATGCGTTGACTCATGCAATTGAGGGTTTTACCAGCACCTATCACAATGATTTTACGGATGGATTGTGTTTGAAAGCAGCGAAATTGGTCTTTGAATACCTTCCTCGCGCTTACCGCTATGGGCGGGAGGATGCCGAAGCGCGTGCTCATATGCATTTTGCGGCTACCATTGCCGGACTGGGGTTTGGTAACGCAATGGCAGCCCTGGCGCATGGCATGGGGCATGCACTAGGCGCCATTTTCCACATTCCTCACGGGCGGGCTGTTGCTCTGGCATTGCCATACACAATCGCTTATTGTGCTAGCGGTGAGCCGGGCTCTACTCGTTATGCGGAGCTGGCTGCTTACCTTGGGTTGCCGGCGGGGAACGAGCAAACCGCTGCTCAATCCTTGTTAAGGGCAGTCTGGGATCTGATGAAACAGGTGGATCAGCCGGTGACCCTGGCCGAGGCAGGCATCTCGCGTGACGATCTGGCACGTGAAATGGAATGGCTGGTTGCTCATGCCATGAACGATACTCAAACCATTATGAGCCCGCGCATTCCGGATGAATCTGAAATGCAAACTATCTTCTGGCAAATCTATTCGGGTGAGATAGATCTTTGATCGGGGAGATTGCATCATGTACGGCCGAATGCTTAAGGTGGACTTGAGCCGTGGGGATGTGGCCTTCTCCATGCTGCCCCGCGACTATGTGGAAGGGTTTATCGGTGGCAGTAGTCTGGCATCCCGTTTGCTCTGGGATGCTCTAAATCCTCAGCATAATCCGTTACATCCTGACAATCCTTTAATCTTTATCACCGGACCGATGACCGGAACGGGAGGCCCAACCACCGGGCGGTTTACCATTTGCGGGCGCTCTCCCCAAACCGGTTTATGGGGGGAATCGAACATAGGGGGATTTGTGGGACCCGAATTGCGCCAGGCCGGTATAGACGTGCTATGGATTATCGGAAGGGCGCCGGAACCCGCTTATTTATATATCCATGACGAAAACGTGACCCTTCGGTCAGCCAGACATGTTTGGGGACAAGCAGACACGTATGCGACCCAGGCCCTATTGCGGGAAGAAGTGGGGGAACCGCGAGCGCGGGTTGCCTGTATTGGCTTAGCCGGGGAGAATAGGGTGCCGATGGCGGGCATTCTCTCAGATCATGGGCGACTGGCAGCACGTACCGGCATGGGGGCTCTGATGGGCGCCAAGAATCTCAAGGCAATTGTGGTGCGTGGAACCGGAAAAATCCCCCTTGCACGAGGGGATGAGTACGCAAAATTGCGTGTAGCCTCGAATAAAAGCCTGCTTGAGCAGAACATGACCGCTGTATTGAGGGCAACAGGAACTTCAGGGGCTGCTGAGTATCTTCAATTTCTTGGGGATATGCCCCAAAAATACTGGACGCAAGCCACATTTGAGGGGGCTGCGAGTATTAGCGGTTCGACCATGGCTGAAACCATTCTGACCGGTACCAAGGCCTGTCAGGGGTGTGTCATTGCGTGTGGGCGAGAAGTGGAGATTGTTCAAGGTCCCTATGCAACCAAAGGGAAGACGAAAGGGCCGGAGTATGAGACCATTTGTTCGTTCGGCTCGCAGTTGTTGGTGGATGACCTGGCGGCGATTACTGCGCTGGGGGAGGTATGTGATCGGTTAGGGTTGGATTCGATTTCAGCGGGCAATACGTTAGCACTGGCTTACCTCCTGTTTGAGAGAGGGGTTATAACCGAAAAAGAGACCGAAGGATGGACGTTACGTTGGGGTGATCCTTCGCCGTGTTTTGTGCTTTTGGAGAAAATGGCCCGGCGTGAGGGATTTGGTGCCTTGCTGGCTCAGGGGACGCGAGCCCTAGCGGCCCATTTTGGCATGCCAGAATTAGCCGTCGAGGTCAATGGACTGGAAGTTCCCATGCACGATCCACGTGCATTTAGCGGACAAACCCTATCTTACCTGACCTCGCCTAGAGGCGCATGTCATAATCAAAGCGATTTCTTCCAGGTCGAAATGGGAGGAACCCTGGAGGAAATTGGAATTTCACTCCCGGAGCGCTTCCGGGATGAAGGAAAAGCCGGGTTGGTGGCGCGCCACCAGCACTGGCGAACGGTCTGCAACAGCCTGGTCACCTGTTATTTTGCAGTGGTTTCGCCAATGACAATCTGCGAATTGTTGAATGCGGCTTTGGGATTGGATTGGGACGTGGAAACCATGCTCCGCGCTGGAGAGCGGGGTTGGAATATGAAGCGCCTCATCAATTTGCGTCTGGGTTTGAGACCTGAGTATGAGAAGTTGCCACGCCTCTTGCTCCAACCTTTGCCAGAGGGGGGGCAACAGGGATATGTGCCCGATGTGGAGAAGTTATTGAGCGAGTACTATGTTGTTAGCGGCTGGGATCGCACAACCGGCTGGCCTACCCCGGAAAAATTGAGGTCGCTGGGTTTAGATTTTGTGCTCAGGGCTGACGTACTGTAACCTTTACCTCGACTCGACCGCTTTTTTCAAAATTTAGAGTCAAAATCAGGGAATCGCCAACCCTGAGAGACTGCCTTAGCCCCATCAACATGATGTGGTACCCACCTGGTTCCAAGCGTACTTCACCTTGAGGTGGGATTTCCAGCGCGCTGATGGGTTGCATTTGCATCATATCACCGCTCCTCACGGTCTGGTGAATTTCAGATTTGGCTGCCATATCAGTACTGACTTCAACCAGGCGATCCGGGGTACGTCCCAAATTGCGGATTACCATGTAAACCGCTGTTGATGTCGTTTCTGTGGATTCGGCTTGTGGGTTCATACTGTGGGAATCGTGGCTCGAAGAAGATGTTAGCATTGCTTCTGTCGGACGTGCCCATGCGTTTTCGACTTGGATCGAGGGCACTGAGGGGGAGGCGGTAAAGATGAAACGGATAAGAATAATGCCAAGGGTAACCACCAGAGCCACCAAGCCAGACAGCCAATACCAGCGTTTCATGAGGCCTCCTCCATAGCCTATTTACCTCAAATTTTAATAAGCCAGGGATAAATGCAAATCCCTCAGGTGGATGAGAAGGTAACCATACCAGGGGTGAAAAAAGCACCAGTCAAGGACTGGTGCTTTTTGTTCTGTGCTGGTTTTGAGATTGCGGAGGGTCATTTGGCCCCAACAGGTGGGTAATAGCGGAATTTCCAGAGGTCGGGCCGAGTTGAATCTTGGCGAACTGTTGAGCCTGGGGTAGCGACATGGAACCAGGTTTGTCCGGGGGCCAGCGGGAAAGGTCGTCCATCAAGATAGCGCAAGCGGACCGGGCGGGCCAATCCGGTTTTCTTTTCGTACTCCTCCCCTACCATGCTCCAGATCAGATTGGTGTAAACCTGACCGTTGCGGAAGACAATGGCTCGCCCTTTACTGCCTGGCCCCATGTTCAAGTCAATGATGGTAGGACGACGAGCAGTGTGTTCAACAAACAGAATAACAATGTTTTCAAAAATCAGAGGGCGTTGGGTGAGACGGTCGGTAGCTGGGGTAAACTGGCCAACTCGATTTTCTGTTCCATAATCCTGATAGCGCCAATAAGCCTGAGCGCTTTCGTCATAAACCCACTGGGCTTGATTGAGGTAAGCATAAAATACATTAAGTTGTGTGGCTGGTTGACCACCTGCGGGTGGAATGGGATCAAAGAGGTTCCCGGAATAATTGGGAGGGAATTGGGGATTGCGGTTGGCTTCTGCGAGGGCGCGCATTTGGGCTGTAGTGAGTCCCGCGCTGTTAATATCCTGGGCATTTATGCCGAACACATTGCGACAAATGCGGAGATTGACGTCTGCCGATTTGCTAGCCGCAACCAGACACCCACTGGGGAACGCATTAACGATGGGCACATAGGCTTCGCGCCCGGAACGAACCCCCGCAAGACCGGCATCCTGGGGCTGCTCAATTCCACGCAGGCTAGAATCACCGGCGGTACTTCCGCTGGGGGTAGAAACCGCAGGGGGCTGCCAGAGTAGGCCAAAGTCTCGGGTCAAGTCCGAGGTTATGAACTCAAATAATTCGGTCTGCCCAGTACGCGGATCGGCATCACTATCTTCTACTTCGTCACCAGCATGTGCACGCGTCAGCGTGAAACCCTCAGGCAGTTGAATGCGCAAGCGATATGGGTTGCCGCTCAGGGGTGAGAAGGCATAATACCCGTTACCATCCGTTCGGGCAGTTTGAAGTACGTTGCCCTGGCTGTCCAAAAGTTGTACTTCAATACCCCCAAGCCCGGCTTCCCAGGGTTGTTGCAGTCCATCTGCGTTTTCATCCCACCAAACCCGGTTGCCCAGCAAAATGCCAGAGAGTCCCAGGGGTTCGGTGCGGGGAGTGAGTTCAGAGGGAGTGGGCAGTCGGCGGGGTGGTTCGCCGTAGAACACAGTTAGAAAGCGCGTCATTCCCTCGGTAATGTAGATCTCATAGACCTGAGAAGCGAAGGAAAGCCCTGTCTGAGGGCGTACACTGGGCGGAAAATTAGAAAGAGAGACCAGCACGGCGGGCAAATCGAGCCAGGATGGGTCCGAGACTGGCAGTCCGGTCAGGGGGTTGTATCCACTCGGAAACTGGGATTGATCGGGTCCTAGTGGATAGACAGGTGAAAGGGGTGTTGGGGTTGCTGCCGAAACGTGAGGGGGTATGGATCCCAGACTGATCCCCAGTACCAGGATAAACGAAACCAACAGTAAAGTGCCTCGCTCTTTATTCATCGAGAGCCTCCTTAAAGACATTATAAGTGCAAAAAGGGCGAGGCTGTCTTTACAAAATTGTTGGCTTTGGATTGGCAGGCATGTTCAGGACCTGTGCAGCCAGGCGTTTGACGTGAGCCACAATAGCAATGAGGCCGTTAAGACGCTGTGGGGTTAGGATCTGATGCAACCCCATTCTTAGATAAAAGTCATCGGGGATCTGGAGGATGGTTTCGGGTGTCTCATCCCACAGCCCCTGCTGGATGATGGCAGCGTAACCACGGATGGTGGGGGCTTCTGCGGGCACGTCAAAGTAAAAACGCAAACGACCACCCTGATTGAGCATCGTAACCGTCACTGGCGTCATGCATTCGGGAACGGGTTCGGGCTGAACGTTTGCGGTGGCCAGCCCTTCAGGGAGTGGGAGGAGGCGCCCGGAAAAATCGAGCAGGAGTTCCATCTTTTCGTGACGATCGCTCAGCTGGAAGTCATCAAGAATCTCGGAGAGACGTGGAGGGATTGAGGTGGATATTTCCATAAAGCCATTACTTTTCAATGGGAGCATTGACCAGGTTGCCCCATTCGGTCCAGGAGCCGTCGTAATTTTTTACCTTTGGGTAGCCCAGGAGGTACTTAAGGACAAACCAGGTAAGGGAGGATCGCTCGCCAATGCGGCAATAAGCGATGACTTCCTTATCTGGGGTAATACCGTGACTTTCGAATAAAGTGCGTAATTCACTAGGCGGCTTAAAGGTGCTATCGTTGGGGTTTACCGCTTGAGCCCAGGGAATGTTAATCGCTCCCGGGATATGCCCGCCACGCTGGGCGCCTTCTTGGGGGTAGCCGGGCATGTGGAGCAGTTCTCCCGAATATTCCTGAGGTGAGCGCACGTCAATTAACGGGAGTCTCTGTTCCATGTGGCGGAAGACCTCATCTCGAAAAGCCCGTATAGAAGCATCCGGGGCTTTTGCCCGGTACTGAGTGGGAGGGTAGGTGGGAACTTCCTGGGTCAGGGGTCGTCCTTCTGCTACCCATTTAGCACGTCCACCGTTCATAATTTTCAGGTTCTCGTGTCCGTAGTATGCAAAAAGCCAGAAAGCATAACAGGCGAACCAGTTGTGCTTATCTCCGTAGAAAACAACGGTCGTGTCATTGCGGATACCCAGTCGCGAGCACAAGGCTTCAAACTCAGCCTGGTCAATAAAATCCCGGCGTAGAGGATGCTGGAGCATGGTAAACCAGTCTACTTTGACGGCACCAGGAATGTGGCCGGTTTCGTAAAGCAAGGGGTCTTCATTGGATTCCACCAAACGGATTGTGGGATCCTGGAGATGCTCGGCGACCCAGGCCGTTTCGACCAGGTAATCGGGATAGGCATAACGATCCTCGCTCATTGTGCACCTCTAATTAGGATAATTTTTATCCATAAAATATCATAAGCGAAATTTAGGAGATTGTCAATAAGAAACGTGCTCTCCAGGTAGCCTTCCCCGGAGGGCACGTTCGATTTACTGGAATTGCGGGTTCGTACGGTTTAGGAGCCTGCACGGCTCCAGGAACGTTTTAACTCCTCCATCACCTGGTCGTCCATGACAAGCATCAATTTTGCCATCAGCACATTCTCGGGGACAGCACCCTCAATGTGAATGACCTCGTTGATGACCGTACGTGGGACACCATAGACGTGATACCGATTGGCCAGGTGGGGGAACTCGCTCACCTCCACCATATCAGCGGTGATCCAATCGCTGGCTAAGGCCAGTTTATGAGCCAGCAGAACCGCTCGTGGGCAGTAGGGGCAGGTTGGGGTTACGAAGACCTGAAGGTGCACCGGGCGATCGAGACGAGCCAATTGTTGTAAGGTGACCAGACTGAGATCAGGTTTTCTTCGACTGACCATGAGGATGTCCTCAATCAGCGTTCCGAATTCGTAACCCGAAGGAATGCCGAAGAAGCGCACTCCATAGTCCTTGGGATGTTCGCCTGCGCTCTGGATGATAAGCGCGGGGATTTTATCCACTTTCAGGTTCTCGGCGAGGGCTTTATCACGGATGAAATCGTGAACCTCGAGGGTGAGTTTATCCGAAAGTGAAGTGAGTTCCTCTGCTAATTGGCGTGTTTCTGCGCAAAACGCGCATTCAATCGCCCCACCTTCGCCCTGGGTAAACATCAGCAACTTTACTGGGTGCTCCATTTCGCTCAACATACTTCGCACTTGTTCTCTGACTTGGGCATTTAAAAGTGCCATACTTCCCTCCTTCGAGATTCGCTTGGGAATCTGCTTGGGTATATTATAGAGTGAATGCATAAGAAAAAGATTATCAACCCCTTGCCAGGAGGAAAACATATTTTGATGGCTCCGGGAAGAGAACTCCATCTGGGGCAACGCCAATGAGCCTTTCAAAAATACTTTGCTATAATAGAACAAAAGTTCTATTCTGGAAGGCCTTATGACGCGTGTACTTTGGTTGGCGCATGAGAACGCTTTTTTCTCCTTTGATGTTTCGCTAAGCCCGCAGGATCTGCTGGTTGCCGTTAACCGTGGTAACTGGCAACCTCCACCGGGAATTATGGGATTGCTTTCCCAAGAGGCGCGAGCCACGAATACGCCTCTTCACGGGGTGCGCCTGGGTAATCTGGTTGTGATTTACCCGTCGGGGTTGGAAAAGGAGGAGGCGGATTACCCACTGCATGAGGTGCATCTTTCTGAAAAGCAACGCTTGGTGTTGCAAGGGTTGGCGGAGGGGCTTAGCCTGAAGGCAATCGCCAGACGCCTGGAAATATCCCCGAGTACCGTAGCCGCTCATATTCGAAGCATTAAGCGGCACTTGAAGTGTCGCACATTGGCTCAAGCGATCTTGCGGGGCACTGCGTTGGGCTTATGCAACCCCGAAGAGGGGACTTTGCCTCTTTTTGCGTCTGAGTCTAAACCGAAGAGGAATAAGCGCCTTCGTTCAGCCTCAGGGAAAAGGCTTTCTTAGAGCAGGAATAAGACACGTTGATCCTGGCTCAGGTCGGCATAAATGGCGTAAAGCTGTTCTTCCGACTCAGCCACAAACGAGACCGTCACGGCACAATATTTTCCGCCATTACTCAATCGGGCATTAATATTATCTTCGTTGATCTCGGGAGCAAACCGTCGAACCCTGACCATAATATAAGTGGCAAAGTCATCCTGGTTATAACCGATGACTCGTAGACGAAACACGGTGGGAAAGTCCATCAAGTCACGTAACGAACGATGCATTCTTCAATAGCCTCGATATGGTTCTGAATGAAATTTATACCATAAAAACCTGGAAGCATATGCGCCTGTAAAAATCGGACCACTAATGGTTGTATAAACCCCTTAATTAGGGGTATACTGGTGACCACTGGCGGGCAGATCGAAATCCTGATGATAGCTCAAAAATCTCTCTTGCGTACCTTAATGCTAATCCCATCTTCGTGCCATCATTCCTTCAGCCAACCGGGTTCCTATTAACTTGGCTCGGCTTTACCAATCTCAAGGAGTAGATCATGTCCCTTAAGAAACGAAAATTCTGGCGCCTGCGCAGGGGGTATTTGATCCTGGTCATGTTACTGGTTGGTTGTGCGGCCCTTACCTCACCCGATACGGTGGGGCGCACTCAATCGCCACCACCCATTCCGGAATCTATAGAAAGTCCTTTACTGGCAACAAATGAACTCCCAGCCGAATCGGCTTCGCCTACGTTGCCCCCTGAAGTCACTCTGGAAGCCAGTGCAACCATGAAGATCTTCCTGCCGGTGATTACCCAAGCCCCTACCTTACCCCCTATTGGTGGTGGGCGGGCTTTCTTTGCTGCACCTAATGGGTCCCGTAACGGCGATGGAAGCATGGAGCGCCCTTTTGATCTGGCTTACGCCATTGAAGATAAAGCCAAGACGGGTTTCTTTCAACCCGGTGATGTCATTTGGGTGCGCGGAGGCACTTATGGTGGGGGTGGTCTTACGTATTTCAACAGTCACCTTCAGGGCACTCCAGATCGTCCAATTGTGGTGCGCGCTTATCCTGGTGAACGACCCATAATCAACGGCAATGTTAAAATCTACAAATCCAATGTGATTTTCTGGGGATTAGAGGTCGTCAACACGGATCCCCGCCGTACCTCTGCTTACAGTGGTTCTTTTCCCAATGACATTTACCGTGAGGATGCATTTAGCATTTACGCTAGTAATGTCGCGCTTATCAACAACATCATGCACGACGCTGCCGAAGGAGTGTATGCCGATGACCGGGCTATTGATCCGGTCATTTACGGTAACCTGATCTACAATAACGGTTGGAAGGGACCGGACCGCGGTCATGGGCATGGGATTTATGCTCAGAATCAACAGGGCAGCAAATGGATTGAAGAGAACATCATCTTCAATAACTTCAGCGGTTACAGCCTGCATGTTTATCGTGAAAACGACTACCCCTTATTGAATTTCAACCTGGACGGGAATGTTACTTTTAACGGCACCTTTCTGATCGGCGGACGACAGCCAGCACGGAATGTGATCCTAACCCACCAGCATACTTACAACGAAACCGTGGCGCTGGGTTTTGCGGAGACCCAGAACCAGAATGTGCGCCTCCAGGCTTCGTATTTGTTCAATCGGGGGGATTATGCCCTGGAGGTAAAGTGGTGGCAGGGAGTCACCGTGGATCACAACACTTTGGGTGGGCAGAATGCGCCCTTGTTGAATTTCGTCAGTACCTCGGGGGCTACCTGGGATGAGAACCAGTATTACTTTGCTTCTACACGGGCGCCCTTTCTTATCAATGGGCAGGCACGGACCTGGAATCAGTGGAGATCAAGCACCGGTTTTGATGCCCATAGTTCCATGGTTAATGGTTGGCCTACCTATAGTCAGGTGATCATTCGTTCCAACCGCTATGAAGCGAAACGAGGTCACATCATCGTATATAACTGGGCCCTGCAATCTCAGGTGATGGTGGACCTGAGCGGGTTAGGCTACAAGGTTGGTGACCGCTATGAGATTCACAACGCTCAGAACTATGATGAAACCTTGACTGGAACATACCAGGGAGAGCCGGTCGCCTTGCCCATGAATGGCTGGAGTGTGGCTAAACCCATTGGTTGGCCCGAACCCTTGCGTCCGGTGACTTTACCCGAGTTTGGAGTGTTTATTGTACTGGCCCCCTAAAGGTGTGGTGGGAGGCCGAAAGCCCCGGCAAGCGGAGCCGCTGGGGCTTTCGGTTTAACGCAGCACCTTGCCGCACGATTTAGGGATTTAGGGATTAGGGCGCTCACCAAGGGTCACGTCTACGGTTTGGGTTTTGCCCTCGCGCAAAAGGGTCAGGGTAACTTTTTGGCCTGGGCTGGCTTGCGCTAACGCCGCTTGAAGGTCTTCAAATGAGGTGATAGACTGACCATTGAAAGCGGTAATCACATCACCTCCGATGAGCATTTGTTCACCATTAATCGTAGCTGGTTTGAAGCTTCCCCGCAAGCCTGCTTTGTCGGCTGGGCTACCATTGAGCACATTAACTACCAAGACACCTTGTTGGTTCCGGTCCAACCCCATAGCCTGGGCAATCTCCGGGGTCAGGGTACGGCCGGTAATGCCGAGATAAGCCCCTCCTTCCCGGCTGGTGGTGGAGGCTATGCTTTGGCCACGAGGTCGGGCACCAAGAGTGACCTCAAGAGTCTGCTCGCGGCCATTACGCAAGATTGTAAGGGTCACCTTTTGCCCTACTGAGGTCGAGGTGGCAAGGTAACTGGCCAAATCCTCAAATTTTTGCACGGGTGTGCCGTCAATGGCAATGATCACATCTCCGCCAACTCGAGCCGTGTTGCCATCCAGCGTGATCTGACGATCGCTGCCACGCAAACCGGCTTTATCGGCGGGGCTATTCGGAGTGACGTCTATGACCAGGGCGCCCCGCTGATCCTGGCTCAGCCCCATTGCTTTGGCGAGGTCGGAGGTTAACGTGGTGCCGCTAATACCCAAATAAGGGTGATCATAACGCCCGTTGGTGATCAAAGCCGGTACAACACGGCGGACAATGTTTGATGGGATCACAAATCCAATGCCGGCATTGGCACGGACGGGCGATTCAATGGCTGCTGTAACACCGATCACCTCACCACGAATGTTGACCAGCACACCTCCCGAATTACCCGGATTGATGGGAGCGTCTGTTTGAATCACATCGGGAATGGTATAGGTTGCTCCATCGGTTGAAGTGCTTTGGACCGGCAACGAGCGCCCCAGCGCGCTGATAAAGCCCACGGTCATAGTGCCCTCTAACCCGTAGGGGTTTCCAATGGCAATGGCAATTTGCCCCACCTTAACCTGTTTGGAATCGGCCAGGCGGACGGGTACCAATTTATCAGGTGTTACCTCCACTTTGAGCACAGCCAGGTCCGCATCACTGTCCGCTCCAACCACCTGGGCCTCAAAGGTGCTCCCGTCGGAGAAAGTCACAGTGATGCGGTCAGCTCCTTCCACAACATGGTTGTTGGTTACAATGTGTCCCTGGGTGTCCCATACAAAGCCCGATCCCAGACTATGTGTTACCGGTGCCTGATCGGGGCTCTGGCCGGGGAAGTTGAAAGGCAGGTTGAATGAGGGGGCCAAACGCTGGGTCGTTTGGATGTTAACCACGGAAGGATTGGCCTGGGCATAGATTTGGGTAAGAGTTTCTTCTAATGCCGATATAGCAGTGGCAGCCGAATTGCTCTCGGGTCCCGAGATACTTGTTGAGGGGGCGAGTGTGGCTGTTGGAACGGGGATAGGGGTTTGAGAGTCTTTTTGTTGTGTACTGCGTTCTATTTGAATCTTAGGTAATTGAAAGCTGCGTAGGTCGAAGGAAGCACATGCCGAGACCAGCATGCTCAGTAGCAGAACCACAATCACCAGGGTCAATACACGGGATTGAGCTCGCATTGTTCACCTCCATATCCATCCATGAGTTAAGCAGGAATGGGATAAATGGGTTTATTCCCATCCTCTGCGCCCTGAGTTTAATGCGGAAACTGCTGATTTGTCCTTAAGCCATCCTCAAGGCAACCTTAAGGATGGCTTAAGAAGCGCGTATTTGAGTTTTCTGGAGAAATGTTCCTACGGTCGTGGGCGGGCATAGGAGCGCATCAGGATTTTGTAGACCACCCGAGGAAAGGCTCCGAGTAGACGTAATGCTACCATAAGCGGTACTAAAGCCCAATCCACTAACTCATTAATGTTGGCAAATCCCTGACCGATCCAGAGCAATACCGGGCGAAGGAGTTGAAGCACCCTGCTGTGGGCATATAGAAGTGAGATCAGGATAATCGAGATAGAAATTCCGAACCTCAGCCAGTCATTGAGGTCCAGACCCACCCACTCTTCCAGCAGGAGTTCCACCCCAATAGCCAGCACCAGAAGGTAGGCAGCGGGCTTGAGGATGGGTTCTCGCTCTACGGCGTAACTGAATAAGCCAGCCGCGAAACGCATCATCAGGATGCCAATGGCGACACCGGTCATGACCACCCATAACCGATTAGAAAGGGAAACGGCGGCTACCACGTTATCCAGGCTGAAAACAAGATCGGTCATTTCAACCGTCAAAACCACTATCCAGAAGGAATGTTGCTCCAGGGGATGGGCATGGGCATCTTCTTCGCCTGGCTCGGGTTGGCCCAGGTTGTCGAAAGCCAGGCGAATAAGGTAGGCGGCTCCAATGATGCGAAGCCATGGGTATTGAATTACCCAGGCGGCAAGCGCCAGCATCAGCCCTCGCCCCAGGTAGGCTCCTAACAACCCTACTCGTAAGGCGGCGGTGCGTTGATTGCCCAATACCCTATGAAGCCGTTGACCGATTTTTTCCAGGGCACGTGGCCAGCGAATGGGCTGATCATCCGGCAAATGGGCTACCATGGCTCCAAGGACAGCCGCATTATCAATCGAAAGCAGCCCCTCCAACAGGATGAGTTGCAAAATGACGATTGGGATGCTCCAATCCAAGTGCCGTCTCCTTCAGAAGAGTATGAAGGGAGCCTGATCTCCCCACCTGAGTCTACCCCTGATTGGCCCTTTCGCCGCGTGAAAATCTTCAGGATTTAGCAGGAAGGACCTCCTGAGGCGAGGTGATGGATATCCTTTTTATTCTTCGTCCAATAATCCCGCGTTTGCAATCTCGTTGTCTGCAATGTAACGGCGGGGCATGGCCAGTGAAGCCCAACCACCGGCTTGTTGCAGTGCAAACGGGTCTACCCCTCTTCGGGCTGCCTGGGTGGCCCAGTAATGGCGGCAATCGTGGGCGCTCAACCCGGTAATGCCCAATTGTTCGCCCAGAAAGCGTACTCGCTGGGTAATGGCCCGGGTGGTCATCCCAGCCTTGCCTAGGCTTCCATCTTTCAGGCTTGCCCGTAAAAGGGGCGCATGCGGATTGGTGGGGAGATCGTTTAAAGCAACACAGCGATGTAAAATCTCCAGCGTATCCGGGCTCAGGCGATGGGTCTGGGTTTTGCCCACCTTTGGCCGGAAGAAACGCAAAATTCCGGCGTCCAGGTCCAGGTTTTCAACCCGTAGAGCAGCGACCTCGCCAACACGTAATCCGTGATCGAGGAGCAAGCACATGAGCAGAGCATCGCGTCGGCCCTGAGGGGTGTTGGGCTGCGTCTTAAGGGCTGTGGCCTGCTGGGGGGTCAGAGCAACCGGGGCAGGCTTTTTGGTGCCAACGCGTTGGCGTGGTCGGCGTTGATCCAGGCGTTGCTGTTCACGATGGGAAAACCCCTTAACGCTGCGAATTAGTGCATATTCTTCGGGGGGCAGGGTTCCGCTCTGAAGAGCAAGGCGGGCATACGTTTTTACGGTAGAAAGCCGGACGTTAATAGAGGGGATCGCATATCCCAGGCTCAGTTGCCATTTGACGAAAGCTTCCACTAATCCCCAAGTAATTCCGCGCCAGGCGGCGGGTTCGTGGGCCAGGTCGCCTACCTGAATCCCAAGGGAGGAAAGAAAAGAGGCAAAAAGGGCTAAATCAGCATCCTGTCGGCGAAGAGTGTGGTCGGCGCGGCGGGCACGATAATCGTTGAAGCGATGACGGGCGGCAGCCTCATTGGCCGCATTCCCGATTTGAATCTCGCGCTCTGGAACGGGGAGGGGGAGAGGGTTGTTTTCGGCCGATGAAGGGCGAGTACGTGGGGGAGGCATATCCTCATTATAAACGAGTTGCGCAGAGAATTTCTGCTTCTGGTTTAATCGGGTAGCAAGGCTGTTGGGGAGGGCTCAGAAGAGCCCAACCCTGGCACAGGTCTTTCCCGAAAAATCAGAGATACCAGAAAAGCGATGACCAGCAAGCCGAAAGTTACCCCGCTGGTTAAGAAACGGAAAGCCCCTTCGGGATTAGGACCTGGATTATCTCCGCTGACGTAACCAAAGGTGAGGCCAACCACCCAGAATGCAGCCGCAGAGATCAGGGCACTAGCGCGAGTGATGAAGCCACCGACGGCACTGTAAACGCCCTCACGCCGCCGCCCGGTGCGCAAAAAATCGCGGTCAATGATCTGGGCATTTAGAACTCCAGGTGTTACCAGGAAGCCTGAAAGCCCAAACCCGACCAGGATGCCCGCAATGATCCCCTGCCACAAGTTGGATGCCAACGCAAGGGGCAGCACGGAGAGTCCGTACACAGCAAAGGCAACACGCCAGGCCATCTTTGCCCCAAAACGACGGATCATCCAGGCCCAAAAAGCAACTAAGGGAATCACTGACACAAATATTGAGGCCAGAAGGGCCGAGACCTGGCTCTCGGGAATTTTCAACGCGTATTTTGCATAAAATGGGATGATGGAACTGAGCAGTCCATTAACGGTCTGGCCGAAAGAATTGGCGATGTTAAAGACCCAGAACTCAGCGTTGCTCAACGTGATTCGGAAAGCATCCATAAACCCCAGAGGAGAAGTTGCGCGAGCCTGTGGATCTTCTTGGATAAGCGACAGGCACAGGCTCATTAGGATGCCATAGGCGGCTGCAAAAATTAACGCCATTTTTGCAAAACCCAGCGCGGCAAATAGAAGTGGGGCTACTGCCGTTCCAATAAGGAGAGCAACGATTTGGAAGCCCTGCTGGATGGCAGAGGCTTTGGCACGTTGCTGATCACCGCGGAAGATTTCTGGAAAAAGTGAACCGTAGTTGACCCACTGGATCGAAGCCGTGGTCTCATATAGAATGAGAGCCAATGTAAACCAGAAGAAAAGGGCTTGACCTTTGAGAGGGGGTGGGGAGAAGATCAGTACAAAAAAGAGAGCAAAGAGAGGGAGCGTCGCGATCAGCCAGGGTTTACGGCGTCCAATGCGTGTGCGTGTACGGTCTGAGAAGTAGCCAAAGATGGGATCATTAATGGCATCCCAGATCATATAAATAGTGCGTCCGAGGGTGACCAGGCCAACAGCCAATCCCAGTTTTTCAACGTAAAAGTAAGTGTAAAAAGAGGAAAACGCCTGGCCTGGGATCATGAGAGCCAGCATTCCCAAAGCATAACTCCAGGGAGAATTGCGCAACCGTTGAATCATCGGCTACCTCCAGGGTGGGAGCAGTTCATACGTAAAATGGGTGCTCTCTTTATATTTTATAAGATCATGTCAAAAAGAAACTTTCATGGAGAGGAGGTGATTTAATCCAAACGGCTCAATTTTCCCCTTTTTAGAGCCTTCCTACGGGGGTAATATCATTCGATTGGTGGATATGAAGGGAAAGTTTAGCCGGTTTGTTGGGCCAGGTCGAGGTGAGCCTGGAGGGGATTCAGGCGATTTTCGCTTTCGCGTGCCAATTCAATGATATAGTGCATGATTGTCTCGGCCACCGAGCGCACAAAGGGGCGATCTTCTACATCGCCAGTGAATTGGAGGGGAGCACCCACTGTGACCTGGTAGGGGCCACGCAGGTACCATCGGCCATAAGTAACTTCACCCCGCACGGTTGAGCGAATGAAATGCAAGCGTTCGCGTTGCAGGTGGATCCCAATGGGAATGACAGGGGCACCGCTGGCGATGGCCAGCCGAGCGACTCCCGTGCGAGGTTTGTGGAAACCCCCTTCGGCCGGGCTGAGATCCCCCTCAGGGAATATCATAATGTTGTGTCCAGCGGCAAGGCGTTTGAGTGCGGTCTCAATGGCATTTTGACCTTCTCCGGCTTTGACCGGAATATGACCCGAAAAGCGCAAGTAAGGACCCAACAGCGGCACTTGGAATAAGAGGTTGTTGATCAGGATAAACGAATGTTCGCGTATAGCCGCGGCGACAAAGAAAGGATCGGCAGTGCTGGGGTGATTGGCCGCAAAAATTTTGCCTCCGTGGGGAAAAGTTTGGTAGCGCTTGACTTCCATTCGAAGGGCGAGAGCAACGAAAGTACGTACCACCGGATGGGAGGCCCAGTAGAGGAGTTTTTCAGAAATCATGGGGAGGGGGTTCCGTTCTAAAGGATTGGGTTGATGTTAACAAAAGAATGGCTCAGTTGTATCTCACTCTGGTCATAGCCTGGGGATGATCTTGGGAGATAAAACGAGTTATAGAAAAACAACACGGTCACAAGAGAGTTATATTATGTAACCCCTTGTTGGGAGAAAAGTTACTAAGAAGTAACCTCTTCCACCAGGGTTGTGGGGCTCAGGTTGGCGATCAGCGGCTTAATTTGTTCAACCCAAAGATCGTACCCAATAGCCATTAGGTGGAGTCGGTCATTGGAAAGCTCAGGACGAATCTGGCCTTCGCGATCAGCGAAGTGAGGGAAGAGATTAACGAACGGATAACCAAAACGCCGGGCCAGTTTTTCGAGTTCAACATTCAAGCGCTGAATGCGTTTCGCATAGCCGCGAGCACGTGGAAGAATTGACTGGACGAATATCTGGGTGGATGGACTTTCCCTTCGGCAACGTTCTAAAATGGCAGCATAGGTTTCGAGAATGTCGTGGTCGCTGCGGAACATAAACCAGGGCAGGTCGTTTGTGCCAATCAGTAGAAAAATTGCAGCCGGCTGTCCGGGAAGGATGCTATCCAGGCGTGCTAGCACGCCACGGGTTGTGTCGGCATTAATCCCCCGGTTTTTTACAGGGAGGCCCGGAAACAACTCATCCCAACGGGCGCCGTCGGTGATGCTATCCCCCAGAAAGACTATATCTCCTTTCTGAACCGGATGGTGGGCAAAAAAATCGCACTTTTGTTCGTGATGCGTGCGTGCCAATCGTTCGGCGGCCATGCGTGCCAGCATCAAGTAGATCAGTGTAATGACAAGTAGGGAAGAAATGATCACATTAAACCACATTGTTACCTCGTGGCTCAAGTATACTCGCAAATACCAGCGGATGGTAAATCTCCTCTGATAATCAGGATTTTTTAAGATTTAACCTCTTGACAAATTCTCGATGGTGTATAGAATTGCGCAATAACTTCTAAAAGAACCCATTCGGTCAAAAATGTCTTACATTTACTCGCTCCTCGCCCTTAGCCTTATTCTGGTTCTCGTCCTTATTGAGAGCCTGGCTCCCTTTTGGGCGGTTGGAGCGAGCGAAGTGGAACTAGCCTAAACCCTTACGCAAACCCAGACCAAAGTACATACCAACCGCCCGCAAGGGCGGTTTTTTTATACCAGCACGGAGGAGACCGGTGATGCGATCAGATCAGGTAAAAAGAGGCATAGAACACGCGCCGCATCGGGCATTACTGAAAGCCACGGGGGTAAAGGACGAGGATTTTGATAAACCGTTTATTGCCATTGTCAATTCTTATGCCGATATCGTACCGGGTCACGTTCACTTGCAAGCATTTGCACGGATTGTCAAGGAAGCCGTTCGTCAGGCTGGCGGAGTGCCGTTTGAGTTCAACACCATTGCAGTAGATGATGGCATTGCCATGGGACATGCAGGGATGAAATACTCCCTTCCCTCGCGGGAACTGATTGCCGACTCTGTGGAAACCATGATCGAAGCCCATCAGTTTGATGGTATGGTTTGCATTCCCAATTGTGACAAAATCGTCCCCGGCATGCTTATGGCGGCCGTGCGGTTAAATATCCCCACCATCTTCGTTTCCGGTGGTCCAATGGCGGCCGGGCGCACGCCCGAAGGCGAGGTAGTGGATCTCATCTCGGTGTTTGAGGGGGTTGGGGCTTATCAGGCGGGAAAGATTGATCAGAAGCGCTTGAAATCCCTTGAAGATTATGCCTGCCCTTCTTGCGGCTCGTGCTCGGGGATGTTCACTGCCAATAGCATGAACTGCTTGATGGAGGCTTTGGGGCTGGCATTGCCTTACAACGGTTCGGCGCTGGCGCTGACCTCTGAGCGTGAGGCACTAGCGCGGCGCGCGGGGCACTTAATTATTGAATTAGTGCGGCGGCAGATTAAGCCCCGTGACATTGTCACTTTAGAGGCCCTGGATGATGCCTTTGTACTGGATATGGCTATGGGAGGGTCCACCAATACCCTCCTGCATGGGTTGGCAATTGCTCATGAGGCCGGGTTGGATTATTCGTTGGAACGCATCAATACGATTTCAGCCAGGGTGCCTCATCTGTGCAAGGTTAGCCCCTCAGGCCCCTGGCACATGGAGGATGTCCATCGCGCTGGTGGTGTGCCGGCCATTCTCAAGGAGGTGCATCGTGGTACCGGTTTGCTGCACCTGGATCGCATCACGGTCACCGGTACCACCCTGGGGGATGCGTTAAATGGGGCCGAGATCAAAGACGAGGAAGTAATTCGTCGCTGTGAAAACGCGCATTCTCAAACGGGTGGACTGGCCATTCTCTTTGGCAATCTCGCTCCACGTGGCTCCGTGGTGAAGACAGCAGGTGTCCTACCTGGTATGCGCCGTTTCAGCGGGCCAGCACGGATTTATGAATCCCAAGAGGATGCGCTGCGCGGCATCCTGGCTCGGGAGGTTCAGCCTGGCGAGGTGGTAGTGATCCGTTATGAGGGCCCCCGAGGTGGGCCGGGAATGCAGGAAATGCTTAGCCCCACCAGCGCAATTATGGGAATGGGGTTGGGTGACAAAGTAGCTCTGATCACCGATGGTCGTTTTTCCGGAGGAACGCGAGGCGCCTGCGTGGGCCATGTGGCTCCCGAGGCGGCTGCGCGTGGGCCGATTGCAGCCTTGCGTCAAGGCGACATTATTGAGATTGATTTGGATGCCCACACGCTAAACGTGCGTTTAAGCGATGAGGAGATTCGGCAACGGCTTGAGGCTTTGCCACCTTTCGAGCCGCGCACAAACAGCAGGTGGTTAAAGCGGTATGCCTATTTTGTGAGTGGTGCGGATCGAGGCGCCGTGTTGGAATACCCCGGCGTCTGATATCAGTGGAATGGCTTTGTCGAAGGAGGAGCAGCGATGAAACGGACGGGTGCACAAATTGTGTGGGAAGTGTTGGTGCGTGAGGGGGTGGAAGTTGTCTTCGGTTATCCGGGAGGAGCGAACCTGCCGATTTATGATGCCATGCTAGACTATCCGGTTCGCCATGTTTTAGTGCGACATGAGCAGGGTGCAGCGCACATGGCGGACGGGTATGCTCGGGCGAGCGGTAAGGTGGGAGTCGCGTTGGCAACCTCCGGTCCGGGTGCCACAAACCTCGTCACCGGGATCGCAACTGCAATGATGGATTCATCGCCCACAGTTTTTATTACCGGGCAGGTTGCCAGTCATTTGATCGGTTACGATGCATTTCAAGAAACAGATGTGACGGGGATTACGCTCCCTATTACCAAGCACAATTACCTGGTCACTCGGGTAGAAGATGTCGGCCCAGTGTTGCGGGAGGCGTTTTACATTGCACGCACCGGTCGCCCTGGCCCGGTGTTGGTGGATATCGCCAAGGATGCGCAGCAAAATAGCACAGATTGGACCTACGATCCCAAACCGATTCAGTTGCGTGGGTATCGTCCTTATCGGATTCCCGATCGGGCTCGAATCGCCCAGGCCGCCCAGTTGATCCGTGAGGCTAAGCGCCCTCTGATTTTAGCGGGTCGGGGGGTGCTGCTCAGCCGTGCAACAGAGGAATTGCGCGCTTTTGCCGAGCAGACACAAATTCCAGTGGCGATGACTCTCTTGGGAATCGGTGGCTTTCCAGCTTCTCATCCGCTGAATCTAGGCATGATGGGAATGCACGGGCAAGCGTGGGTCAACCAGGCCATTCAGGAGGCCGATCTGCTGCTGGCTTTTGGTATGCGCTTTGATGACCGGGTAACCGGCAATGTCAAAACCTATGCAACTGGTGCGCGCAAGATTCATGTGGATATTGATCCCACGGAACTCAATAAGAACGTCAAGGTAGATGTTTCAGTGATAGGCGACCTTCGTGAAGCCCTATGCCTATTGCTGGAAGAAACGCCGAACCTGGAACATGCAGATTGGTTGGAGCATATTGCATCACTGCGCCGTGAGGCGGAAGATGAGGATATCCTCAAACTGGTGCCGGAAAATGGAAAACTCTACGCAGCCCATGTAATTGATGCGTTATGGCGCTTTACGCAGGGTAATGCCATTGTAGTGACCGACGTAGGTCAGCATCAGATGTGGGCAGCGCAATATTACAAACAGGATCATCCCAACCGGTTCATTACCTCGGGAGGACTGGGAACCATGGGGTTTGGGTTGCCTGCGGCCATTGGGGCAAAAATCGCCTGCCCCGATGCGGAGGTTTGGGCGGTTGTAGGTGATGGGGGTTTCCAGATGACCGCCGCCGAACTCTCAACCGCGGCTCAGGAGGGTGTGAAGGTCAATGTGGCGATCATCAATAATGGCTATCTGGGCATGGTGCGTCAGTGGCAAGAGCTTTTCTACGAGCGACGCTATGCGGCCACTCCCATGCGTAGCCCCGACTTTGTGAAACTTGCTGAGGCTCACGGTCTGGCTGGTCTGCGGGTCACTTCTCGGGATGAAGTGGATGCGGCCTTGCAGCGTGCTCGCGAAATAGAGGGCACTGTAGTGATTGATTTCAGGGTAGAGCAGGAGGACAACGTGTACCCGATGGTACCCGCTGGTGCCGATCTGCATGCCATGATCCGGCGGCCATTGGTCAACCGCATGATTGAGACGGCAGAAGACGAGATTTGATTGGGGAGGGCGCGATGCAACACATTATTGTGGCATTGGTGGAGGATAAACCAGGGGTGCTGAATCGAGTGGCGTCTTTGTTCCGACGGCGCAACTTCAACATTGAGTCACTGACGGTGGGGCATACCGAACAACCGGGAATTTCGCGCATGACGATTGTGGTGGATAGTGACAATGTCAACGCGGAACGCTTAACGGCATATCTCTATAAGCTCATCAACGTCATTCAGGTATCCGACCTAACCTCGGTGCCCAAGGTTACCCGAGACCTGGCCTTGATCAAGGTAAGGGCGACGCCGGAAAACCGCGGGCATGTCATGCAAATCGTTGAGGTGTTCCGGGCTCATGTGGTGGATGTGGCCACGGACTCCATGATTGTTGAGATCACCGGAGATGAAGAAAAAATTGAGGGATTTTTAGAGGTGCTCCGCCCGATTGGGATTATTGAGATGGTCCGTACGGGTGTGGTCAGCATGGCGCGCGGGAACATGCCCTTGTACGCTAATGGCAATGGTTACCACACTGCGCTGGCATACTCTGAATAAATTTTCTTCAAAGACTTCAGGAGGTATTCATATGGCCAAAATGGATTTTGCAGGTGTTCTGGAAGAAGTAGTTACTCGTGAGGAGTTCCCTCTAGAAAAAGCGCGTGAGGTTTTAAAGGATGAAGTAGTAGCCGTGTTGGGATACGGGGTGCAGGGAATGGCACAGTCCCTAAACATGCGAGACAACGGCATACAGGTCATTGTGGGAGTGCGGCCGGGTGGGCGGTCTTGGGAAAAGGCCCAGAAGGATGGCTGGGTGCCCGGCGAAACCCTCTTCTCCCTGGAGGAAGCCGCCGAGCGCGGGACCATCGTCCAGTATCTGGTTTCAGATGCCGCCCAAAAGCAAATGTGGCCCAAAATTGAACCTTGCCTGAAGCCCGGTAATGCACTTTATTTCTCGCATGGGTTCTCCGTTGTTTATAAGGATCAGACCGGGGTCGTACCACCGCCCTATGTAGATGTGATTATGGTGGCGCCAAAGGGTTCGGGCACCAGCGTGCGGGCTAACTTCTTGGCTGGTAGTGGCATCAACGCTTCGTTTGCGGTAGCGCAGGACTACACCGGGCGCGCACGCGAGCGCACGCTGGCTTTGGGTATCGCAATTGGTTCGGGTTACCTCTTTGAAACCACCTTTGAGCATGAGGTTTATAGCGATTTGACTGGGGAGCGTGGGGTGTTGATGGGCGCTCTGGCGGGGATTATGGAGGCCCAATATCAAGTCCTGCGTGCCCATGGGCATTCGCCCTCTGAAGCCTTCAATGAAACGGTTGAGGAACTCACGCAAAGCCTGATCCGCCTGGTGGCGGAGCATGGTATGGATTGGATGTATGCTAACTGTTCCACCACGGCGCAGCGTGGGGCTTTGGATTGGCGCCATGAGTTCCGTCGCGTGACTTTGCCAGTTTTTGAACGTCTTTATCAGTCGGTGGTCTCTGGGGAGGAGACACGAATCGTCTTAAAGGCGAACAGTGCCCCAGATTACAAGGAGAAACTGGAGGCTGAATTGCGCGAGATGCGGGAGTCCGAGATGTGGCGGGCCGGAGCCAAAGTGCGTTCGTTGCGTCCTGAGAATTGGAACGCTGCGGAAAAACAGGCTGAAACCACTGCCTCGGCATAGCGAATCAAATGGAGGTGTCGAATGAATGATGATTATGTTCGTATTTTCGATACCACGTTACGTGATGGCGAGCAATCCCCCGGTGCGACCATGACCAGTGCGGAAAAGTTAGAGGTTGCACGGGCACTGGCTTCGTTGGGCGTAGACATTATTGAAGCCGGTTTCCCGGCGGCTTCTCCCGATGACCTGGAAGCAGTGCGTCGCATCGCCATAGAGGTGGGCAATGCTGACTACAACGGAAAGACACCGGTAATATGCGGGTTGGCGCGTGCTTCGGTCAATGACATTGATAAGGCCTGGGAGGCAGTGCGTCATGCCGCCAAGCCACGCATTCATGTTTTCCTGGCCACCTCTGAAATTCACATGAAGTACAAGTTACGCATGACGCGTGAAGAGGTTGTGCAGCGGGTACGCGAAATGGTGGCTTACGCGCGTCAGTTGTGCCCAGATGTGGAATTCAGCCCCGAGGATGCCGGGCGTAGTGATCCGGAGTTTCTTTACTATGTGCTAGGAGAAGCTATTCAAGCCGGAGCCACTACGCTGAATATACCGGACACGGTGGGCTACACAACCCCGGAAGAATTTGGGGCGCTGATTGCGGGCATCATTCGTAATACGCCGGGAATTGAGAATTGTATTGTTTCGGTGCACTGTCACAATGACCTGGGGCTGGCTACGGCTAACACGCTGGCCGGCTTACGGGCAGGGGCTCGACAGGCAGAAGTGACCATAAATGGGATTGGGGAACGTGCCGGAAACACCGCGCTGGAAGAGGTCGTAATGGCTCTGTATACCCGACGGCAGTTTTATAACCTGCGCACGGGGATTGATACGACCCAGATTTATCGGGTGAGTAAACTGGTTAGCAATTACACTGGCATCCCAGTTCAGCCCAATAAGGCCATTGTAGGGGCAAATGCCTTTGCTCATGAGGCGGGAATTCACCAGGATGGGATGCTCAAACACAGCATGACCTACGAGATCATCCGTCCGGAAACTGTAGGCGTGCCCCAAACGCGTCTGGTACTTGGCAAGCATTCCGGCCGCCATGCTTTGCGTGCGCGTCTGGCTTCGTTGGGTTATCAATTGAGCGACGAGGAACTGGATCAGATTTTTGCAAGGTTCAAACATCTGGCGGATCGTAAGAAGGTCATCACAGATGCCGATCTGGAAGCGCTGGTTTCGGATGAACTCTACCAGCCTCGCGAGTTGTTTGCTCTGGATGGCCTGCAGGTAACCTGCGGTACGATGGGAATGCCCACTGCCACGGTGCGTTTACGTGATCCGGAGGGGCGCTTGCGCGTCCAGGCAGCTATTGGGACCGGACCGGTGGATGCAACCTACAAGGCCATTGATGCGATCATTGGGGCGCCAAACGTTCTACAAGAGTTCGTCATTCATGCAGTCACTGAAGGGATAGATGCGCTGGGCGAGGTAACGGTTCGGATTGAAGCCGGTGAAGGGTACTTGCCCAGCGACGGGGATGAGGCGGTTGACCACCCGCGTACGTTTGGCGGGTATGGAGCAGATACAGACATAGTAGTCGCCAGCGCTAAGGCGTACCTTTCGGCGTTGAACAAATTGTTGGTGGCCAGTGGTCAGTACGGCCCTGTAGAACGACCTTCGGCCGAAACGGTCGGTTAGGATTTCCAAGCCATTTGCCAAAGGAGGAATGACATGAATCCGCGACGTGTAAGTTCTGAGAATCCCGGTCCAACGGGTTATCGCCATTGGTTTGATATGCCCCGCACCATTCCGGGGCGGTGGGATATGAGCGCCTACCTAAATCCACCCCATCCGCTGAATAGCATGGCGGACATGAATGGCACGGCCTTTGAACAATCCTTCACATCGAGTGTAGACGCCTATGATGACCCCAAAGACGCTGTTTGAAAAAATCTGGGAGCGACACGTTGTCGTAGAACCTCCCCAGTCACCCGCAGTGCTTTATATAGACCTGCATCTTATTCATGAGGTAACTTCCCCCCAGGCATTTAGCGCTCTGCGTGAAAAGGGGTTGCGGGTCCGGCGACCAGAACGTACCTTCGCAACGGTGGATCATGGTGTACCCACAATTCCATCGCCGGATGGACGACCTGAAGGGCGGTTGGCGTTTGCCGATGAAATGAGCCGGCGGCAGATCCGTCAGTTGGAGGAAAACTGCCGTGAATTTGGCATTCAGCTAATGGGGTTAGATAGTCCCTATCAGGGTATTGTGCACGTTGTGGGACCGGAATTGGGGTTAACCCAACCGGGTTTGACCATTGTCTGTGGGGATAGCCATACCTCTACCCATGGGGCTTTTGGGGCTCTGGCTTTTGGAATTGGCACCAGCGAGGTTGAGCATGTTCTCGCTACGCAATGCCTGCTACAGCGTCGCCCTAAGACCTGTTTAGTGAACATGGAGGGCTACCCGGGCAAAGGGGTAACCGCCAAGGATATGATACTGGCGCTTATTGCCCAGATTGGCACAGGTGGGGGCACGGGACACGTTCTGGAGTATGCCGGCCCGGCGGTGCGTGCGCTTTCTATGGAGGAGCGCATGACTTTGTGTAACATGTCCATAGAGGCTGGGGCGCGGGCGGGTATGGTAGCCCCTGATGATGTCACGTTTGAATATCTGGCAGGACGCCCCTTTGCTCCCCAGGGGGCTGCCTGGGAAAAAGCCTTGGCTGATTGGCGCACACTGCCCAGTGATGAGGAAGCGGTTTACGATAAAGTGGTCACCCTGGATGTGAGCCGTTTGGAGCCAATGATTACCTACGGCACAAACCCAGGAATGGGGATGCCCATCACTGGCCGCATTCCCGATCCAGACGCAATAACCGATCCGGCTCAGCGAGCCGCTCTAGAGAAGGCATTGGCGTACATGGGATTGCGCCCCGGTGAGCCCTTACTGGGGCATCCAGTGGATGTGGTTTTTATCGGATCGTGCACCAACGGGCGGTTGACGGATTTGCGCCAAGCGGCCAGCCTGATTAAAGGTCGCAAGGTGGCTCCCAATGTGCGGGTTCTGGTTGTACCGGGTTCTCAGCAGGTCAAACGGGCGGCTGAAGCTGAAGGTCTAGATCGTATTTTCAAGGAGGCCGGAGCAGAGTGGCGCGAGCCGGGCTGTTCAATGTGCATTGCAATGAACGGGGATGCCCTAGCGCCAGGACAATATGCCGTGAGTACCAGCAATCGAAATTTCGAAGGACGGCAGGGGCGAGGCGGGCGCACTTTCTTAGCCAGTCCGCTCACGGCAGCGGCAACGGCCATTAATGGTGTGATTACCGATCCCCGTACCTTGCTCTAGGAGGTATGAAGACCTATGGAAGCCTTTAAGTGTTTGACCTCGCGGGTTGTGGTGTTACCGGTGGATAACATCGATACCGACCAGATCATCCCAGCCCGTTTCTTGAAAACCACAGATAAACATGGTCTGGGAGCCAGCCTTTTTGCAGATTGGCGTTACCTTGCCGATGGGCAACCTGATCCCGCGTTTGTCTTGAATCGCCCCGAAAGCCAGGGAGCTCAGATCCTTCTGACGGGCGATAACTTTGGGTGTGGCTCCTCGCGCGAACACGCTGCCTGGGCTTTGTTGGGCTGGGGCTTTCGCGCCGTGATTTCCACATCATTTGCGGATATCTTCCGCAATAATGCGCTCAAAAACGGTTTGCTACCGGTGATTGTATCGCCCGAGGTGCACCAGGATTTAATGCGCCTTTTCCTGCAAGACCCGGCTCAGACGTTGACGATTGATCTTGAAACCCAAACTCTGCGCTGGCTTGACCGAGAGGTGCAGTTCCCCATTGACCCATTTTCAAAAGACTGTTTATTACGCGGTGTTGACGAACTCGGCTATTTGCTCAGTTTAGAACCTGAAATTGCGGCTTTTGAGTCCAGATATCTTACCAGGTAGAGGGAGTTGCGGCCATGATCCAGATCTATGATACCACCTTGAGAGATGGCTCCCAGCGGACCGATATCTCGTTCTCTGTGGATGATAAATTGAACATCGCACGGCGCTTGGATGATCTGGGCGTGGCGTTTATTGAGGGGGGATGGCCTGGATCTAACCCAAAAGATGCTGAGTTCTTTCGCCGGGCTGCCAAAATGGAATGGCGTCATGCCAAGATTGTAGCGTTTGGAATGACCTGCGCGGCAGAAAAGCGCGCGCACGAGGATGAGAACATTCGGGCGTTGTTGGATGCGCAGACCCCCTATTGTGCGGTTGTGGGCAAATCCTCACTTCTGCATGTGCATGAGGTCATTCGAACGACACCGCAAAATAACCTTCGGATGATCGAAGAGAGTGTGGCTTACCTGGTTCAAAACGGGCGCAAAGTTATTTACGATGCCGAGCACTTCTTCGATGGCTACAAAGAGGATGCAAACTACGCCCTTCAGACCCTAGAGGCAGCCTTGCGGGGAGGTGCTGAAACGCTGGTGCTTTGCGATACCAACGGAGGCACACTACCCTGGGAGGTGGGTGAGATTGTACGGACAGTTCGGAAACACTTCCCCGCAGCCCAATTGGGTATTCATGCTCACAACGATAGCGAGTGCGCGGTGGCGAACTCGTTGGTAGCGGTGCGTGAGGGGTGTATTCAGGTGCAGGGCACGATCAACGGTTACGGTGAGCGTTGTGGAAATGCAAATCTCTGTTCGATCATCCCCGATTTGGAATTAAAAATGGGGCTCAAAGCCCTCCCCGAAGGGCACCTGGCAAAACTGACCGAACTTTCGCACTATGTGGCGGAGGTGGCCAACCTTGCGCCGGATGAGCACCTCCCTTATGTTGGCCGGGCCGCATTTGCCCATAAAGGTGGCATCCACGTAGCCGCCATGCGGCGCACTTCTCGCTCTTATCAGCACATTGATCCAGAATTGGTGGGCAACCGCAGTCGGGTGGTGGTCTCAGAACTATCAGGGCGAGGCAATTTGCTCAGCAAGGCAGAAGAGTATGGACTGAACCTGGATGAACAGTTTGATGTGAGTTCGGCGCTAAAAGACCTCAAGGGGTTGGAGGCTCAGGGGTTCTCATTTGAGGCCGCCGAGGCCTCAGTGGTGATGATGTTGCGTCGCCGACAGCCGGATTATCAGCCACCGTTTGAATTGATTGACTTCACGGCAAGTGTGGAACATCGCCAAGGGCGCGGGATGATCGCAGAGGCCACCGTGAAAGTGCGGGTCAACGGTGAGGTCATTCATACTGCTGCGGATGGGAACGGGCCGGTCAATGCACTGGACCGGGCATTGCGTAAGGCTCTGCGACCCTTTTATCCTGAAATTGATCATTTCCATCTCAAGGACTATAAGGTGCGTATCTTGGATGGAAACCATGGCACGATGGCAACCACACGTGTGCTCATTGATACCAGCAATGGGGTGAGCCAGTGGAGTACGGTGGGAGCTTCTACTAATATCATTGAAGCTTCCTGGCTAGCATTGGCGGATTCTGTGGAATATGGACTCTGGGAATTGAGCAGGAGAAAGACACATGAAGGCTAACATTGTTCTCTTGCCAGGAGATGGCATTGGTCCGGAGGTTGTGAGTGCAGCGGTGCGAGTTTTGGAGGCAATCGGGCAACGCTTTGGCCACACATTTAAGTTCACCGAACATCTGATTGGTGGATGTGCCATTGACCAGACCGGGAATCCCCTACCCGAGGCAACGCTGGAAGCCTGCCGGACAGCGGATGCAGTTCTATTGGGGGCGGTTGGAGGGCCCAAATGGGATGATCCGCGAGCCTCCGTGCGTCCGGAGCAGGGGCTCTTGGGTTTGCGCAGAGGTTTAGGGGTGTTTGCAAACCTTCGTCCGGTTCGGGTACACCCAGCACTGATCGAAGCCTCTCCACTAAAGCCGGATCGGCTTCAGGGTGTGGATTTGATCGTTGTGCGCGAATTGACAGGTGGGCTTTATTTTGGGCAACCTAAGAAGCGCGAATGGGTAAATGGTCAGTACCATGCTGTAGACACTCTGGAATACAGCGAAACCGAGATCGAACGCATTGTGGATTTAGCATTCCGGCTGGCGTGTCAGCGTCGGAAGAAAGTGAGTTCGGTGGACAAAGCGAATGTGCTAGAATCTTCACGCTTGTGGCGCGAAGTTACCAATCGGGTTGCACAGCGATATCCGGACATTCTGCTGGAACATGTATTGGTAGATACCGCAGCCATGCGCTTGATCAGTGCCCCCCATTCTTTTGATGTGGTGGTTACCGAGAATATGTTTGGGGATATTCTCACCGATGAGGCTGCCGTACTTGTGGGGTCAATGGGAATGCTCCCCTCGGCTTCGTTGAACGGGAAGCACGGCGGGCTGTATGAGCCCATTCACGGCTCGGCTCCTGATATCGCAGGCCAGGGAATTGCCAACCCTATTGGCACCATTCTGAGTGCGGCAATGCTGTTGCGGTACTCATTGGGGTTGGAACAGGAAGCTCGAGCCATCGAAAGGGCAGTGGATCGTGCAATTGAGGAGGGATGCCGTACACGAGACTTGGGCGGGTCGTTGAGCACAACCGCGATGACGGATGCGGTCATTGAGCGGTTAGGATAACTTTTCAGATATGGAGGAATCATCTATGGCTGAGTCACGTTACATCTGGTTGGATGGCCAGCTCGTTGAGTACGAGAAGGCCACTGTTCATTTTCTGAACACAGCCCTGCATTATGGGCTGGGGGTGTTTGAGGGGATTCGCTGCTACAGCACATCTCGCGGTCCGGCCATCTTTCGGTTGAAGGAGCACATGGAGCGACTGGTCAACTCGGCCAAAATTTTGGGCTTTCGCTCCCTGCCTTTTACCGCTGATCAATTGGGGGAGGCGTGTAAAGAGGTGGTGCGGGCAAACGGTTTTCAGGCATGTTATATCCGTCCGCTGATCTTTCACGAGAGTGAGAAACGTGATCTGAATCTAGATAGCGGCGTAGCGCGGGTAGGCATTGCGGCCTGGGCGTGGGGGGCTTATCTGGGAGAAGATTCCGAGGAAAAAGGGGTGAGGATGAATGTTTCGTCCTACACTCGCCACCACCCCAACGTGATGATGACCAAGGCCAAGGTTACTGGAAACTATGCCAATAGCGTGCTGGCTAAGACCGAGTCGGTGCGATTGGGCTTTGATGAAGCAGTTATGCTGGATCCCCAAGGATATGTTGCGGAATGCACGGGCGAAAACCTCTTTATTGTTCGCAAAGGGGTCATTTATACGCCGGGAACTTGGGCGGTTTTGGAAGGCATTACCCGTGATTCGCTAATCGTCCTGGCCAGGGATCTCGGTTATCCGGTAGTGGAGACGCAGATTAGCCGGGATCACCTTTATATTGCGGATGAAATGTTTGTGTGTGGAACGGCGGCCGAAGTGGTACCGGTGACGGAGATTGATTTCCGGATCATTGGCGATGGCAAAGCCGGACCGGTGACCCGCGCCTTAGCCAGGGCGTTCCGAGAGGTAGTTAGAGGAGAACATCCACGCTCAGCGGAATGGCTGAGTTATGTAAATGGGTAGTCTGTTTGCGTGCGCAATGGTTGAACGAAGGCGCCCGGGTAGAGGGCGCCTTTTATTTTAATTGGGAATTTATCGGGTTTTTAGCCACTATTTACGATTTTGGTAAGGGACCATCGGTAAATTACAAATGGCTGAGGTGGAGCCGCCAATATCAACGCAATGGGAAAAGAGTGCATGGCAGCGTTCTGGGGTGAATTCAAGGGAGTAATGGCGCAGATGGACGGGCTGACTTTTGCAGGATTAATTTTGCTAGTCGCGCTGTTGACGTTAGGAATTGTGTATCTGGTCTTCCGGCGGGGTATAGCGCTTCGTCTCAATGCCATTGTGGTGGGCATGACATCGTTGGCGGCAACAGCGGGCTTTATTTTGGGGAAGCAAGGGTTAACCCTTGCAGGTTTGGGACTGGCGGTGGTTTCGGTAGCGCCTGCTTATTTCTTGCTGTTGCTGGCTCTCAAACGCATTGTGTTGCCCATACAATCTGTGGCCGAATCGGCTCTTCAACTGTCGCAGGGGGATTTAGGGCAAAACCGTTCGATTGAGGGCTGGGATGAGATCCGAGACTTGCTTCAGGCTCAGCGTCAGATACGGGAATACTTGTTGCAAATTAATTCGATTGCGGAGAAAATCGCCGGGGGCAACCTGGCGCAAGACATTGGTGCACGTTCTGAAAACGATGCCATTGGACAAGCCCTGGTAAGGATGGTGAAGTCCCTGCGGGAAGTCATTAGCAAGATGACCCAGAACATTGATCAGATCAGCCGCGAATATGGCAACATTGCCTTCGCGGCTGATCAGACGCGTCAGGCAACGCGTGAAATTAGCGATAATCTACATCACGTGGCCCAACAGACTAATGAGCAAATTGAGCGCTTGCGAGCCACATTGCAGGCCATTGAACAAATGGCTCTGGCTATCAATGGAGTGAGTAAAGGTGCCCAGGAGCAGGCCCAAGCCGTGGCGGAGGCATCGCGAAGGATGCAACAAATTACAGAGAAGATTCAAGTGGTCGCGGAGCGAGCGCATCTAGCCGAACAAGTTACTGGAGAGGTCTCCGTTTCAGCCCGGCGTGGCTCGCAAGTTATTGGGGAAAGTATTGAGCGCATGCGACGAATTGTAGAAAGCACCCAGCATGTGCAAGAGAAGGCTGAATGGGTGGGGCAAAACACACGGCAAATCGGGATCATCCTTGAAACCACCCAAGAATTGGCGGCTCAAACGAATCTCCTGGCTCTTAATGCAGCCATAGAGGCTGCCCGCGCTGGTGAGCAAGGGAAAGGGTTTGCGGTTGTAGCCGATGAGGTGCGCAAACCGGCTGAGAAATCGGTCCAGGCGACCAAGGAAATTGCAGGCTTGATCCGTGATATTCAGATGTCAGTATCCGAGATGGGGGTGGCCATCCAGGAACAAGGCAAAGAAATAGATGCAGGGGTGCAACAGAGCCTTCATGCGGGTGAAGCACTGGATGCCATTCTGAAGGGAATTGGAGAAGTAGAAAGCAGGATCCAGGATATTTCTGAGGCTGCTGACGAGATCCATGAAGCCACTCGTGGGCTGATGGTCGCCATGGAAACGGTTTCCGCGGTTGTTGAAGAGAATACAGCGGCCACCGAGGAGCTTGCTGCCAGTGCTGCGGAGGTGACCACTACTGTCCGTGCCTATGTTGGTGCCAGTGAGCAAAATATGGGTGTGCTCAACAACGTGGCACAGGCTTCGGAACAAATTCGTGACCAGGTTGCGGCGGTCACATCATCTATCCAGCGGATGAGTGAACAAACAACCCTTTTGCAGCAACAAATTGCCCGGATCGTTACCCAGCAGGTGAGCGGAAAGGTCAGCCGGGGAAGTGCTTTAATTGGACGATTGGATTTTGTACGTGAGAAATACGGACAGGCTGCTCTGGATCAGGTTATAAGTCGGGTGCCGGCTGAGGTTCAGCAGATTCTACGTGGGAAAATAGACCCCGAGGGGGAGTATCCACCTGAAGTACTGGGGGCACTCACGGCAGCCATTAAAGATACCCTGGCGGGAGGTAAGGATGACATCCTGCGTGAGATGACGCGTTACCGGGCCAAATACGATATTCAGCCAGGTGCCGCTCTGGCAAAGTACTTCAAACCCGGCGATCCAGGTTACATCATTCGCCGGATGGATTTGGGCCTGCGGCATAACTGGGGCGATGGGGTGATTGTGCGGATTTTCGATTTGGCGGAGAACCACGTGCGCATGGAAGTGGATATGGGTAAGAAACAGCCTCGCGAGCGGTGCACGTACAACCATGTGGGTTGGATGGAAGGGGTAATCGAGGCAGCAGGAGGGGTACCTTACATTCGGAAGACACGTTGTGTGTACAACGGTGATCCCATTTGTGAGTATGATGTGCGCTGGGAGATGGTAAGCACCCCCTCTAAACAGGAAGTACGGCTTCGATAGTTGTCCCCTTGCCCCTTTCACTATGAACATTTACAACGCCTCCAAACATGCGTGCCCGTTCACGCATGCAGGTAATGCCAAAGGATTGCTCAAATTGAGCCTGGCTGTCGAAGCCAATCCCATTATCCTGAACACACAATGAGACAGATCGTTCGCTGTAATTCAGCGTGATTTGTACCTCGGTTGCCTGAGAATGTTTGCGTACATTCGAGAGCGCTTCTTGAGCAATGCGGTAGAGGGCCTGTTTGACATCAGTGGTGAATAATGGCTGACTTCCAAATACCTGAAATCGAACTTCTATGGCCAAGTCGCGAGTGAGCTTCTCGACTTCGTTGCGGATGAGATCTTCCAGGGACTGGCTGCTTACTGTGGGCGGCCTTAAGGAAAGCACTGAGCGGCGCGCTTCGTTTAAGTTTTCACGGGCGATGCTTTGAATGCGAAACAGGTGATCATTCGTCAGGTCAGCATTACCCTGCACTAAAGCCTGGCGCAGGGCTTCGACTTGCATGAGGATACCGGCAAAGCCCTGGGCCAGGGTATCGTGTATTTCACGCGCGATGCGATTGCGTTCTTCAACCACCGCCATTTCTCGCAGTTCCTGGTACATGCGCGAATTTTCCAGGGCAATGGCGATTTGATCGGCCAGGGTTTGAACTGTGAAAAGATCGTGAGCATCGAGGCTGCTGTAGCGTGGGCTTTGAATATCCAAGATCCCCAGGGTATCACAACCAATTTTGATTGGAACCACAATGCGCGAGAGCGCTTCGGCCTTGGGGCCAACGGTCTTTAAGGCAGAGAGGGTTTCGTTTTCAAGGTGGGGTTGGCCGGAACGGGCCACATGACCTTCAACCCCTTCTTCCATGCTTATAAGTGTGCCCACCGGTTTATCTTTGACATGACCGGCTTGAGCGACCAATACCAGAAAGCGGGTTTGGGGTTGCTTAAGATATACACGAATGCTACTAAATGCAAAAGTTTTTTGGAGAAACTCAACAATGGTGGGTAAGACCTGTTCCACATCCACTACCGCACTTATTTTCTGGCCCACCTCGTTAATGGCACGAAGTTGATCTGCCCGACGTTTTTCAGCGCGGGTGCGTTCTTCTAAGTGATTCAAGAGGGTGAGAATGCTACGATGAATCTCTCGGGAAGGCTGAAGGAATTCATCCATGAAGGTGGTAAC
Source organism: Thermanaerothrix daxensis (assembly GCF_001306145.1). Classification (GTDB taxonomy): domain Bacteria; phylum Chloroflexota; class Anaerolineae; order Anaerolineales; family Anaerolineaceae; genus Thermanaerothrix; species Thermanaerothrix daxensis. The sequence goes on along the minus strand of NZ_LGKO01000004.1, from coordinate 145,080 downwards.
AGCAACAACCAGACCATGGGGATGCAGTGAGGGTGGCCATACGGGATAACATGCCATGAACTTTTTACGTACTTTCCCTTCTCGATCTTTAAATTCGTAGTAGCCCTCAGATTCCCCGCTCAGAGAGTTTTCAATAATTTCCCAGAAATTTTGGAATTGACCAGCAAGTTGGCGTAAATCTGCACCGATCAACTCTGGATTGGTGTGAAATCGGTTGATGCCCTGGGTATCATGAACTGCCGAGTAACCGGTCTGACCGACCCGCTGCACGGCAATAGCCGCCAGGGTTGAGTCCGCGCTTAGCGCTTCAAGAGACGAATAAGTGTGGCAGGAAAGGTAGATCTCGATTTGTTTGGCGATATCCGATGCTTTCTGGCGAATCAGTTGCTTGCCCAACGCTTCCATGGCTTCAGCGGCGAGGTTGGCGGCTTGTTGACCTATCTGAAAGCTGTCTTCGAGAGGCGATTCAAACGTTTGGGAAATGGTCATGGGGTTGCTCATGTTTCGTGGTTTATAAAACTTGTTGAGGGAATCTGATAGCCAAGAATAATGGGTATGGTGGTATTCTACCTCAAAATGGGTTGCCAGTTTATAATCAGATTGTCCCGATTCTGGTTAACACCCTTATTACAGGAGGTCCGGTGGAAAATCCGAAAGTGCGCATTTTAATCGCTGACGACCACCCAGTCATACGCGAGGGTTTGAGTGCAATGCTCTCCAGTGTGGAGGGTTTTGAGGTGGTGGGGGAAGCCAAGGATGGGCAGGAGGTGCTCGATTTGGCCCTGCGCTTAAAGCCGGATGTCGTGCTAATGGATTTGCGAATGCCGGGCATGGACGGTGTTCAAGCCATGCGGTTAATCCACGCTCAGTGCGAGTCAGTGCGTTTTATCATTTTGACGGTCTATGATAATGATGAGTATATCTTTGAGGGGATACGGGCTGGAGCATCGGCATATCTCTTAAAGGATGTGTCACGAGAAGAATTGATTAATGCTATTCGTGAAGTTCACAGCGGACAATCCTTGCTTCACCCGCGGATTACGCGCAAATTGCTTGAACGGGTTTCGAGCAGCACCGAAGCGGAGCAGGAGAGTACGCTAACGGAGCGTGAGATTGAGATCTTACGCCTGATGGCAAATGGGGCGTCAAACAAGCAGATTGCAGTCCGTCTTTCAATTAGTAGTCATACAGTAAAGACCCATGTAAGTAACATATATCAAAAACTTGAGGTTAATGATCGTGCTGAAGCCGTTGCCAAAGCGATACGCAAAGGCATTCTGCAAGGCTAATTTACATCTGGCTTAGGGCGTCCCATCGGTCAAATGGGGGATGCACGAATCGGAAAAAAGGCTGATTGTTCAATCGGCCTTTTTTCTGTCTGCAAGATCGGAGGAATCCCCGATTGAGTCGGGTATCGGATTTGGTTAAAGTGTTTACGGAGTCACCCTCCCAAATTTTCGTAGGAAAGGAGTGGAACATGTCAGAAAAATCCGTAGGTGTGCAGGAAGTCACCAGGAGCCTGGCTGACATACTGCAGGAGAAGGGGATCCCCATCAGTTTCCAGTATGGGAAAGCCCCGGAAGAGATGGTAGATCGCGAGGTTAAGCGCGAGCCGACCCCGCGTGCAAAGAAACTTCGCGATCTGTATTTTAATACCTACTCTTCGGTTGATCTGGAGTTCCCGTACTGGTACACGCGCAAGTACATGGAATTGGACAACGAGGTTCCGATTGTACGCCGCGCGTTGGCCCTGAAGCATGCCTTTAGCCACCTGACGCCCAGCATCTACCCGGGTGAGCTTCTGGTGATGGGGAAAGCGCATTACTACCGCGGTTCTTTCCCGATGCCCTGGCTTTCTGAGTCCTTCTACGTTGCAAAAGAGGATGAGCTCTACCAGGAGGCTCTGAAACGCGGGAGCGCTTCATCGGGTGAGCTTTCCAAGTTTGGATCGGGTGGTGGCAACGTCACTAAGTCCTTTGGGAATGTGGTTTCCATCGCCGGAAAATTCGGTATTCGCAGTGAGGAAGTGCCTGCCCTGATTAAACTGGCTAAGCAGTGGGTGGGTAAGTCGGTGGAAGATCTGGGGCATAAGTACGAGATGATGGTGCCCGAGTATGAGCTGAAAGAGAAATTAATGCGCTCGCTCATCTGTATGTTCGATTCGGGCTTTACCCTACCCCAGGGACGCGAAGTTATCAATTACTACTACCCGCTCCAGTACGGTTTCGATGGCCTGATTGAAATTTGCAAGCAGCGCAAGGCCGAGGTGGCTGGTAAGGCGGATGGTGATGGAATCACCGGCATGGACCGGCTGTACTATTACGATGCCGTGATTCACGTTATCGAAGGTTTGCAGACGTGGATCCTCAATTACGCGAAAGAGGCACGCCGTCTGGCAGGTATCACCGAGGACGCGGTTCAGAAGAGAGAGTACGAAGAAATTGCTGAAACCCTGGAATGGATCGCGCATTATCAGCCCCGCACTTTCCGTGAGGCGCTGCAACTCACCTACACGCTCCACATCGCCGTGCTCAACGAGGATGCCATTTCGGGTATGTCCCCTGGGCGTTTGGGGCAGGTCTTGTGGCCGTGGTACGAGCAGGATACAGAGGCTGGACGCTTGACAAAAGAAAAGACCCTTGAGTTGCTTGAGTGCCATCGCGTCAAGTTTACTTGCATTGACTGCTTCGCCTCAACCGGTGTAGTCGGTGGCGTGCTCTCTGGAAATACCTTCAATAACCTGAGCATGGGCGGTTTGACCAAAGACGGCGACCCGGCCAGCAATGACTTGGAGAAACTGATCCTTGAATCAGCGATGAGCTTGCAGTCACCGCAGCCCACGCTCTCGGTCCTCTATGATGAGAAACTACCGGAAGACTTCTTGCTGAAAGCGATTGAGTGTGTCAAGACGGGAACAGGCTATCCGGCCTGGATGAATAACCAGATCGGTATTCAGTTCTTGCTGAGCCAGTATGGCCCCGAGGGAATGACCCTCCCAGAGGCGCGTGCCATTGCAATTGGTGGTTGTTTGGAAACCTCACCCTGCACCTGGCATCCGCTCACGCTGAATGGGAAGAAGTATTGGATCCCGGGCGGTGCTGGTCAACCGACTTCGGTGGGTGTACACTTCATTGCCAATCCCAAGATCCTCGAGTGCGTGCTGTTCAACGGTTACGATCACCGTCTCAAAGAGCAGATCTTCCCGCCGCACAATCGCAAACTGGAAACCTACGAGGAACTGTGGGAGGTTTACAAGCAGTACTACGAAATGGCGGTTGACGCCCTGTGCAAGTGCAACAACATCCAGCACGATATCTGGCGCAAGAATAATATGACGGTTATCAACTCGTTCTTGAAGCCGGATTGCCTGGAAAAGGGCCGCCATATTGGGCAACTGGGGTACCGCTATAACGCCACTTTCAATGTCGAGTCCTGCGGCACCATCAATATGGTGAACTCGCTGGCGGCGCTTAAGAAACTGGTCTATGAGGATAAGAAGTACACTCTCGACCAGATGCGTGAGGCCATTCTTGAGAACTTCGGCTTCAAGACCGCTCACGAAGTGGGATCCTTCTCCTTGTTCTCACAGGTCAAGAAAGTAGGTGGTGAAAAGTACGATAAGATCCACAGCGACTGCTTGCTGGCCAATAAGTATGGGAACGATGACCCCTACGTAGATGGCATCTTGCGCGAATACGAAGATTGGTTCTGCGCCATGTGCCACAAGTTTGAGTCGCTGTACGGGAAACCGCTCTACGCCTGCCAGATCTCCGTCTCAACTCATGGGCCTCAGGGGGCTGCTACTCTGGCAACGCCGGATGGTCGTCTTGCGGGCACCACTTATGCGGATGGTTCGATGTCTGCGTATCCGGGCACGGATCGCAATGGCCCGTACGCCTTGTTCAATTCGGCTACGGTGTGGGATCATGCCAAATCCCAGAACAGCCAGATGAACCTCAAGATCCACCCAAGCGCGGTTAAAGGCATCGAAGGGTCACGCAAGTTGCTGGAACTGACTCGGGCTTACATGCGCCGTGGTGCCTTCCACATTCAGTACAACATCGTGGACTCGAAGATTTTGAAGGACGCGCAGGCCCACCCTGAAAACTACCGCGACTTGCTCATCCGTGTGGCCGGCTTCACCCAGTACTGGGTTGAATTGGGCAAGCAGATCCAGGATGAAGTGATCGCGCGCACGGAGTACGAGGAAGTCTAAGGCTACAGTGAGAGACGAAACTTATCACAAGAAGGAGAAACTAACGTGAGCCAGGAAACCTTACGGCACAATGATTGCTTGAACTTCGTTGCGGTGGATGTGACTAAAGGCATTTGCCGCCGCACAAACGAACTGGTACTGATTGACTCGGAGGTGTGTGATTGCTTCACTCCGCTGCCTAAGTGCAAAAACTGCGCTTTCTTCAAGGAAGATGGCCAGGAGACGATTGGAACCTGCACTGCCGAGAAGAACCAGCCATGGACGTACAAGGATTTGATCGCGGTTACCTGCGAGATGTACGCCACAAAATAATCGCCTGAAATGGCAAAATGGGGGTGCCCTGCACAGGCACCCCCAACGCCCCTAAATCTCAAGACCAGAGGATGATCAAAAAAATGGACGAGAAAACAGCAAAGCGGTTAGGTTATATGGTGGTTGCCGCCTCATGGTTGGCCGTGTTCTGCCTCTTTGGATACCGCTCGACATTCTCGGTGTTGCAGGGACCGATGGCCAAAGCCATGGGCTGGACGACTTCCCAGACTTCCCTGGGCTATTCGCTGATGATGACGGTTTACGCGATCACCGCGTTTTTCAGCGGTATGATCATTGATCGGTGGGGGACTCGCCCCGCTTATTTCATTGGGGCCGTGTTTGCTTCACTGGGCTTCTTTGTCACCAGTCGGGTTCAGGAGTACTGGCAATACCTGCTGGTTTACGCTTTGTTTGCCGGAATCGGTACCGGGATGCTTTGGGTCTCTTCCACGGTTTCGGTGCGCAAATGGTATGTGGGACGAACTTATGCTACCATGTGGGGTATTGCCTTTGCCGGTGCTCCAATCGCCCAGGTAGTGCTTAGCCTGGGGGTGAAGGCAGCGCTTCTGCGTACAGATTGGCGGGCGGCGATGCAGGTTCTGGCCATTGTGGTTTTTGTGGCTCTGGTCCTGGCGGGGATTTTGGCTCGCAAGAATCCAGAAGGGTACGGCTTAAAGCCCTTTGGGTTAACCGCTAGTGGTGCTGCGGCGAAGGAGGAATATAACTGGTCTATCAAGGAGGCGTTCAGCAATTTCGCCATTTGGGGCACCATTCTGGCATTCTTGACCAGTATGCTGGCGGAATTCTTGATCTGGACCCAGGTTGTACGCTTCTGGACCGAGGATGCCAAACTAAGCCTTTCCTCTGCAACGAACCTCTATGTGGCCATTGGTTTGGCTGGCATCGTTACCATGCCCTTGATGGGGGTTGTGGCGGATAAATTGGTGGCGAAACTGGGGTTGGAGAGCAAGGCACGCAAGACAATGTTGATCTTCGCTCCCATTTGCGGCGCTGTTGCATGTGTGTTGTTGCTGGTCAGCCTGACACCCGGAATGACCATTATCGCGGGTCTGATTGCCTGTCTTCTGTTCGCAATCTATTGGGCAATTGAACCCGGTGGTTGCGCGGGTTATGCAGGCTCCGTTTATGGGCGCAAAACCCTGGGTAAAATCTGGGGGTTGGCGACGCTGATTGTAATGGGCATCGGTCCGGCGGTGGGTTCATTCATGGGAGGCTATCTCTTTGACGTATCCGGGACCTATCGCTACTCAATCATCTTTGCCCTATCGGCCTATGTGGTTTCGGCGATTGTGGCTTCTTTCCTGCCTTTGGCGGCTGTTCCAAAATCCGTTGCTGTGAAAGCCGTTGAGGGTGTCACTGCAGATTAGCCAGCCTGGGGTTATGGACCTGGTAGATAGGGTTCTATCTCCCAGGTCCAATGAGATATAAGGAGAGATCATGGAGGAAAAAGGGCTAATTTTCGATATTCAGGGTTATTCAGTTCACGATGGACCAGGTTGCCGAACGCTGGTGTTTTTGAAAGGATGCCCTCTGGATTGTGCGTGGTGTTCTAATCCGGAGGGAAAACTATTTAAACCCGAGATCATGTATCGGGCGACAAAATGCACTTATTTGACCCAAGGATGTGAACGTTGCATAACGGCTTGTCCAGAAGGGGCGATTCAAAAGAACCTTTCGGGAAATGGAGATCAAGAAATCGCGCCACTGGTGTTAGATCGTTCAAAATGCCAGCACTGTCGGGATCTGGATTGTGTGGCGCTATGTTACTTTGAGGCCTTGAAAGTCTGCGGCCGATGGTACTCGGTTTCAGAATTGATGCGGGTGCTGAAGCGAGATCAGCAATATTGGGGCGGCATGGGAGGGGTCACGTTTTCGGGAGGAGAACCTCTCATGCAGCGCCGCTTTATGCGCGCCGTATTGGAGGCTTGTCGTGATGCCTATATTCACATAGCCGTTGAGACCAGCGCTTATATTGAGCCGGGCGCGTTCTTGGAATTAATGAGGTTTGTGGATTGGGCATTTATTGATATTAAACACATGGATCCGGAGAAGCATAGGGCAGGTACCGGTGTCTCCAACGAATTGATCCTTAGCAACATTGCATTACTTGCACGTTCAGGTTGGTCGGGGCGTCTGATAATTCGAATGCCGGTTATTCCGGGATTCAATGACGATGATGAGAACATCCTGAAAACAGCCGAATTTCTGCGTGAAGTGGGATTGGTAGAGATGAACATTCTGCCCTTCCACCGCCTGGGGGATTCAAAATGGACACAACTTGGAGCCGTTTATCCCTATCGGGATTATGAAGGCACCCCCGAGGAGAAAATGGCGCACCTCCAGAAACTCCTTTTAGACCAGCAAATTGCGTGTTACGTGGGGTCTGAAACCCCGTTCTAACCGTAACTATGTAAAAGAAGTAGCCATCCACTTGGAACCGAGGCGGCCTTCTATGGGCCGCCTCGGAGGAGGAATAGAGGAGGCTCGGATAGGGAGTTTGAGCCCCTAGCCGCGTTGTGTTTTTTAGGGACACTATTTGGATGGTGAAATGGTGTGTAAGGTGTAAAATGAAATAGGGGGAACAACACCGGGTGTTTCGAGCGTTTTACCAATTTACACATCAAGGAGGAATTTATGAAAACGACAAAATGGCTTGTTTTGTGGTCGGTCTTGGCTTCGTTTTTGCTTGGAGCATGCTCGCAAGCCACAGAACCCCCCAAGACCGAGGAGAAACCCTTCAAGGTAGCCTTGATCTTGCCCAGTACTGTTCGGGATCTGGAATGGAGTCAATCGCTCTATGAGGGGCTGCTAAAAGTTCAACAGGAGATGGGCGGCCCTGAAAAACTTGAAATCGCCATTTCCGAGGATGCCTGGGATGTTACCAATGCGGCTGCGGCGATCCGCGATTACGCCAGCCAGGGGTATAACCTGATCATTGCCCACGGAGCCCAGTACGGCACCTCACTACAACAAATTGCGCCTGAATTCCCACAGACATCGTTTGCCTGGGGTACAACCAACCAGACTTACAAAGATGAGGGGATTAACAACATCTTTGCCTATCAACCCCAGGCTCAAGAAGGGGGATACGTCAACGGGGTGATTGCCGGAATGCTGACTAAAACCAAGGTGGTAGGCGTTACCGGACCTGTGGAAGCAGGAGATGCTCGACTATATAACCTGGGCTTTGAAGCCGGGGTAAAGTCGGTAGATCCTACTATTCAGGTTAATATCAGTTACACGGGGTCTTTTTCGGATGTGTCATTGATGTCGGCGGCAGCAGAGACGCATGTCCGGGCTGGAGCAGATGTGTTAACCGGCACTTCTCAATCGGTCACGGGCGCGATCAGTGTGGCAAAGCAACATGGCATTCTGTGGCTGGCATCTGCCTGGTATCAGGATTCGCTGGCTCCTGATACGGTGGCCGCTAACCTGATCTATCGCTGGGAAGTGGTTTTGCGGGATATGATTGCCAGTAATAAGGCAGGCGAGCCGGGTGGAAAAGTTTTCTACCTCTCGTTCAAAAACGGTGGCCTGGAGATGGTTTATAACGACAAATTAGTGCCACCTGAGGTCAAGGCTAAAGCGGAAGCTACCATCCAGGGCATTAAGGACGGGAGCATCGTGGTAGATGTGAAGTAGTTCGAAGTCTTGTAGCCAAAGAAGGAAGCCCCCACGTCGACGTGGGGGCTTCCTTTTCAAGGAGGAAGAGACGAATCTAGACCACACTTCCAGAGGCGATAACCTGGCGATACCAGTGAGCGCTGCGTTTCATGATACGCTTTTGGGATTCAAAATCCACATAGATTAATCCAAAGCGTTTCGCATAGCCATGTGCCCACTCAAAATTATCCATGAGCGACCACACAAAATAGCCCTTCAAAGGCACTCCAGCCTGAATTGCACGCCAGGCTTGAACGAAGTGTTCGCGTAGATAGTGGATGCGCAGGGTATCCTCAATAACGTTTTCGGCAAGGCTGTCTGGGTAAGCGGCGCCGTTTTCGGTGATATAAATCTCGGGAAAACGATATTCATAAGTGAGGCGCGTTAGCCAGTCGAACAGCCCTTGTGGGTGCACCTCCCAGCCCATTTCGGTGACCTCGGCATCAGGAGCGGGCGGGAGGGGGATGGGCGTGTAATCCTCTTTTGCGCTGTTGCGGGCCCTGATGATCTGACGGCTGTAGTAGTTCAATCCGATGAAATCAATGGGTGTAGCGATGATCTCTAAATCACCCGAGCGAACGAAATCCATGGGGTAATTGAAGAATCCGATTACATCCAAAGGGTAACCCCGAGCGACCAGGGGATCAAGTAGCCAGCGATTGCGGTAGCCGTCCTGTAGCCAGGCGGCGTAGCGATCCGCGAAACGAGAGGAAGCGGGAGTCATGGGAACCGAGTCCAACGTAATTCCTACGTTCGCTTGAGTGGAATTGCGACGAATCACCGGTACGCTCCACCCATGAGCCACCAAGAGGTGATGCGCGGTGTGTAGCATTTCGGCCTGGCTTTTATGGCCAGGGGCATGTTCACCAACCAGATGCCCTAGCCATGCTACGATGAAAGGCTCGTTGAAGGTAATCCAGTATTTGACGCGGTCACCTATAGCGCGGCTTACTTGGTCGGCATAATCCACGAAAGCCTCAGCCGTTTCGCGATTGGGCCATCCCCCGCGGTCCTGGAGCGCCTGAGGAAGGTCCCAGTGATAAAGAGTGACAAAGGGTTCAATGCCGGCTTGCAGCAGCCCATCTACCAATCGCTGATAAAAATCCAAACCCTTGGAGTTTACCCTGCCAGTGCCTTCAGGAAGGATTCGGGACCAGGCAATGGAGAAACGGTAGGCCTTAAGCCCCATGGTTTTCATTAACTCAATGTCTTCTCGCCAGCGATGGTAATGATCGCAGGCAATGTCGCCGTTCTGGTTCTGCCAAATGTTGCCGGGGTGGTGGGTGAAAGTATCCCAAATAGAAAGCCCTTTGCCATCTTCATTCCAGGCCCCTTCAATTTGATAGGCAGAGGTGGCAGCGCCCCAAAGGAAATCGGGTGGGAAACGAAGAGGCTGGGTTTCAACATGAATTGAAGTCAATGGGGAGACTTGCATCTGGTCGCTCATGGGAAAAATTCCTCGTCGTGCGGTTGGTTTGGGAGCGCTCCCAATATATTGGGGACTAAAAGCCGTTCGAAAAGCGGCTTTTACAAAGAAAAACGGGATATTTTAGGAGCGCTCTCAATTCCAATTATAGGGGTTTTGGGGCGAAATGCAAGGGGAAATCGTGGAACTTTTCTCAAAGACTTGACGTTTTTACCTGGTTCTCATTATAATTCGGCGGTCACTGGAGATTGGGAGCAAGAAAAGGTTCAGGAGAATAAACTATGGTGCCTCTACCAAAGCGAAAACTTTCGAAAGGACGACGGGATCGCCGGCGTGCGCATGATGCCTTGAAAGCCGCGAACCTGGTTCAGTGCAGCAACTGCGGGGAACTGCGACTGCCCCACACCGTTTGCCCTAATTGTGGTTATTATCAAGGTCGCGAAGTTGTCAGCCTTGAGAAAGAAACCAAAAAATAGGTGCGTGGATATTTGGCGTTGTAAGAAACGCGACTTGATTCAGAGTCGCGTTTCTCTTTTATAAGGCTCGTGATTATAAGGCTCGTGCCAGCATGAAGCCCAAAATTGCAATAATCAGCCCTAGATGAAGCAGAAGATGCGTTTGGGCCACCCATCCATCACTAAGAAACTGAATGATCAAATTAAGCAGGATCAACCCAAGGCCGAGAAGTGGCAGAAGTCCTTTGCGGGCTGCCAGGAATTCGGAAAGGTGATCAAGAATCCGAGAGATCAACTGGCTCATGGACGTTATCCGGTTGGGTCACAGTTTTGATGCGACGCGTGAAGGGCTGGAAGCGGGCGATCAGACGGCCCGGCAGTAGTCCCCGAATGGTCACATAACCATCATGGTGCGTGACGCGTTCCACTTTCCCGTGCTCGTGGAAGAGTGAAATCATGTGCCCTTCTGTGTAAGGGATGTGCACTGTCATGGGGCTGTAATCCTCAAAGAGGGCAGTCTCAATGACACGGAGCAATTCGGGAATGCCCTCCCCAGTGAGTGCAGAGATGGGGACCGAGTGCAGAAAAGTTTCTGAGAGTGCCTGGATAGCAGAGGGATTGGGCAACCGATCAATCTTATTCAATGCCGTGATCACCGGGATAGCCCCCGCACCGATCTCCTCGAGGGTTTGCTGGACCACTTTCCACTGCTCTACAGCGTTGGGGTGGGTAACGTCGAGAACGTGTACCAGAAGATCCGATTCGGTGATCTCCTCAAGGGTGGCTCGGAAGGCGGCCACAAGCTGGGTCGGCAGTTTCTGGATAAAGCCTACGGTATCAGTGAAGAGAACGATGTGACCACCGGGAAGCTCCACGCGCCGGGTGGTGGGATCGAGTGTGGCAAAGAGTTGATCGGCCACATACACCTGCGCACGGGCCAGTCGATTCAGCAGAGTGGACTTTCCCGCGTTGGTGTAGCCTACCAGTGAAATGACCGGGACTTGGGATTTGCGCCGTTGCTGGCGGTAGCGCTGGCGATGTGCGCGTACCTTCTCGAGTTCGCGCTTGAGGAAGGCAATGCGGCGACGAATTTCGCGGCGATCTACCTCCAGCTGGGTTTCGCCGGGTCCACGCAATCCTACCCCGCCCTGGCTTCCCGTTCGACCTCCACCGCCACCTGTTTGCTGGGCCAGGTTGGTCCAAGCACGGGTCAGGCGGGGCAGTCGGTATTCGTAGAAGGCCAATTCAACCTGCAGGATGCCCTCACGAGTGTGGGCGTGGCGGGCAAAAATATCCAGGATCAGTGCGGTGCGATCTAACACTCGCACCTGATTACCAAATTGTTCTTCCAGTTCGCGCTGATGGCGGGGCGAAAGCTCGGTGTCGAAGATCACCACGTCGGCAGCAGTTTCCTCTAGCAGCACCTTTATCTCTTCAACTTTGCCTTTACCGATCAATGTGTCCGGATGGGGCCGATCGAGGCGTTGGTAGGCTTCCCCCACCACCTCCAGATCGGCAGTTTGGGCCAGGAGGCGCAACTCGGCAAGCGAGTCTTCCATGGAGAGCGGCGAAGGCTCGCTGCGGATTTCTACCCCTACCAGGAAGGCGCGCTCACGTGGGAATCCGGTGGGTTCTGGAATCTTAGGGCTCATGCTTTCATTATACTCTACGCCCTTTGAATCCATGAAAGCAGGCGTTCCATGGCCTCTTCCAGGCGCTCTGTGGGTGCTCCCAATGAGATGCGCACATAGCCTTCGCCATACTGCCCATAGACAACCCCAGGAGTAATGCTAACTCCAGTGTCTTCCAGCAAACGCGTGCAGAACTCGGTGCTATTGCTGAAACCGGGAGGAAGATGTGCCCAAACGTAAATGGCGGCAGCGGGAGGCTCGACACCAAAACCGGCCCTTTGAAGCGCTTGAACCACTAAATCGCGGCGCTGCTCGTAGATCCGGTTGCGTGCCTCAATCCAGGATTGATCACCTGTAAGGGCAGCAATTCCGGCCAGCAAAATGGGCTGGAAGTGCGACGAATCCATCTGGCTCTTGTAAACGTGGAGATACTGGATAATCCGGGGGTTACCCACTGCCATGCCCACACGCCAGCCAGCCATGTTATAGGTTTTAGAAAGCGAGTTAAATTCAACGGCCACATCCTTAGCGCCTGGAACCTGCAGGATGCTAGGGGCTTTATAGCCGCCAAAGCAAATGTCAGTATAGGGGGCATCAAAGGCAATTACAAAGCGATGGCGATGAGCCAGGTCTACCACCCGTGCGAGGTACTCATAGGGAGCAACTGCACCGGTCGGATTGTTGGGGTAGTTGAGCCATAAGATTTTAGCCCGATCGAGAACCTCGGGAGCAATCTCATCCAATGCAGGCAGAAAGCCGTTCTCGCGTTTGAGGGGCAGTTTAATCACCTCGGCCCCCGCGATCAGGCTGGCTGCTTCATATACGGGATAGGCGGGATCCGGCACCAGGGCTAGATCGCCCGGATTGAGCAGAACCTGCGCCAGGTTGAAAAGGCCTTCCTTGGAGCCGATCAGCGCAAGGGTTTCGCGCATGGGATCCAGTTCGACGTTAAAGCGTCGGTGATAGTAAGAGGCAACGGCTTCCCGGAAGGCGGGAAAGCCCCCATTGGGTGTATAGCCATGGGTATCCGGTCGGCGAGCATTTTCAACCAGGGTTTCGATGATAAAGTCGGCTGGCGGCAGGTCGGGAGAACCCATGTCAATTCGGATCACATCCACCTTGCGGGCCTTAAGTTCGGCGATTTTCTGATTCAGGCTCGCGAAGAAGTAAGGTTTGAACGAAGCAATGCGGTCAGCGGGTTGAATAAATGCGTTACTCATGGTTTATCTACTCTGAAGGGGTAGGGGTTGGGGTAAGAGAAGCAAAGATATCGGCCACGCGACCTTCCAGGGAGGGGTGTTGTTGGGGGATCAAGATATGGAAGGTAGAGCCAGGGCAGCGTACTTCATCATAACCCTCTGATTCTACCCAAATTGTGCCACCATGGGCTTCAATAATGCCTTTGGCAATGGGCAATCCGAGCCCTGGGCCACCTCCCTTAAATTTGGTCTTACCACTGGAGTGCAAGGCCACATTTCCCAGGCGTGAAAACTTCTCAAAAATAATGGCCTGGTCATCGGGATCAATACCAATGCCAGTGTCGGTGATGGTAACCTCGATGAACCCCGGCAGCTCGCGTCCGTTCACCTCAATTTTGCCCCCGTCCGGGGTGAACTTGATCGCGTTGTTCAGCAGGTTACGAAAAGCCTGCAACAATCGTTCGGGATCGCCCATCAGGACCGCATGGCTGCCCGGAAAGTCGTGGATCTTGAGGGTCTGGTGCCTCTCTGCAATAGCCGGCTGAAACTCGCGCTCCAGGATGGCAAAAAGATGGTTCAACCAAACCGGTTGAAAATTAAGGGAAAGTAATTGATTGTCAATGAGCGAAACATCAATCATATCTTCGATGATGCTACGCAAGCGCCTGGCGCCATTTTCAATCCCATCCAACATTGGGGTTAGTTCACCAGAGTCAGTATTCGGCTGACTCAACCCTTCGCGGAGCATGGCGGTATACCCTTCCACCAGCGTCAGCGGAGTCTTCAGCTCATGCGCCGCAATGGCAATAAAATCGGATTTGCTTTTATCGAGCCGTTCCAGTCGCTGTTGCACCTCGCTAAGGTGATTTGAGATGTAGGTGATTTTGGCTTCAATCTCATGTTGAGCCAGGCGTTCATAGGCGTAATTGAAACAGGGAAGCAAGGCTTTATATGTCACTAGGGCTGTGGCAGGTTCTAGATGGGTGATAAGGGCTTCCAGGGCCGAAGTGACCAGCACACCCATGAAACGCATTAGGTCGCTGGCACTGCTTTCAAGGTCTGTCTGAGTCAGCGAAGAGGCCCACCGGGCTAAGATAGGATCCAGGAGATCAAGAGGCCCTCCTTCCAGGATCTGGGCAGTGGTGTGGACGAATTCACGGACCAGGTAATGGAGGTTCTCGCGCGTTGAGGTGCTCTGGCCCACCACCCGAACCGTATTTTCAATCCACTCGGCTTGAATTTGCTGCCAGGATTCCGGAAGACCTTTCATGGGTTCAAGTTTAAGCGAGGATGTGAAATTTGCCAATTCCTGCATGCGCTCTCAGGGCTGAATGAGCCAGTGGTACAACGTACGTCCCACAACCTCCAGACTATAGGGTGAAACTTTATCAGGAAGGTCTTGCAGTGTATGCCAGTAGGGGTAATCAAAGTCAATCAAATCCACAGCGGGGATTCCCTGTTCCAGAAATGGGATGTGGTCATCCAAAATGGCTTGGCCATCGGCATCTAAAAAGTTTTCCTGGTAGCCCAGAGAGTGAGCGACTGCCCAGATTTCACGCATCAATTTAGGATCGGAATGGCGTTCTTTGAACAGGTTAAGGTGGGTATCGCCAACCATATCTACCACGACTACTGCATCTGGACGTCCCTCAAGTTGGGAGACGAAGTGGCGAGATCCCATAATCCATTCCCAGCCGGGTATTCCGCCCTGGTCTTCAGCATCAAAGAAGACCAGCCAGATGCGCTTCTCAATGGAGGTGGGAAGGGTGCGTGCCAGTTCCAATAAAACGGCTACCCCCGAGGCTCCATCGTTGGCGCCGGGCACCGGCTGGGAATGGTTGGCGGGGTCGGGGTCTTGGTCAGCGAGCAGGCGAGAGTCATAATGAGCGGCCAGGATGATCCACGGCCCGTTGGTGCCTCGTTTTCCAATGATGTTGGTGATGGGCTGATTGTTATACGTGCCCGATTGCACTTCAACTGTCCAGGCGTTGGTGCGCAGGGTTTTCACAATATAATCCTGAAGGGCTGCGTGAGCCGGACTACCGGGAGTACGTGCCCCCAGTGCCACCTGGTCTTGCACATCACGGTAGGCGCGCTGGGCATTGAACACTTCGGCGGGCCGGGTTGCGTTGAGGATCCAACGTCCGATGACCAACACACTCGCTACTAGAAGGAGCGTCAGGAGGAGGCGCAGGCGATAAATTCGGGATCGCATGGTGATCACCTCAGTGCAGTAAGGGAAGTGTGACCTGGGTGCGCTCTGGGAAACGGCGTAGCCAGGCGCTCAAATCCTCCAGGGCGCGCATGGCCAGGCGCTGGTGTCTTTCCTGTTTGCCCCGCGGAGGATGGTCCAGGTCGGGCAGTAAGCCAAAGTTGGCTTTCATGGGCTGGAAGTCCTCGAGGCGAGCCTCGGTGATATAGCGGCATAGCGCTCCCAACATGGTGGTGGTTGGAGGGGTGAGGGGGTCGCTACCGCCCAAAAGGCGCACTGCATTCCAGCCGGCCAGCAGCCCAGTGGCGATGTTCCCCATGTAGCCCTCCACGCCAGTAATCTGCCCGGCAAACAGGATCGTGTGGTGCTGACGCAATTGGAGGGTGGGAAGCAGAAGGCGCGGAGAGGCGATGTAAGTATTGCGGTGCATTTGTCCGTAGCGGACAAACTCTGCCTGTTCCAGGCCCGGGATCATGCGGAAAACCCGTTTTTGCTCAGGGTAGGTCAGGTTGGTCTGAAATCCCACTAGGCTGTAAAGCGTACCACGCAGGTTGTCCTGACGCAGTTGAACCACCGCGTAAGGCTGTTTCCCGGTGCGCGGGTCTATCAAACCAACCGGCCGTAGTGGTCCGAATGCCAGAGCCTTTTCACCACGTGCAGCCAGCACCTCGATGGGTAAGCACCCCTCAAAGTATTTGTCGGCCCCGGCTTTGACGCCGTGTTCGATGGCTTTCTCGAAATCGCGCAGAGGGATGCGTTCGGCATGGACCAGTGCATCCACAAAAGCCTTGTACTCGGCTTTGCTCATTGGGCAGTTAATATAATCCCCTTCTTCTTGTGCTCCGCGCCCGTAGCGTGAACCCTTGAAAGCAATGTCCATGTTGATGGAATCGGCTGTCACAATCGGGGAGATGGCGTCGTAGAAGAAAAGATAATCTTCACCTGTTAATCGCTGGATCTCCTCTGCCAGCGCGGGGGAGGTCAGCGGGCCGGATGCGATGATGACCACCCCTTCGGGAAGGCGAGTCACTTCCTGGCGCACCACCCGGATGCGCGGGTGCTGACTGATAATCTGGGTGACCAGGTCAGCGAAGGCATCTCGATCTACAGCCAAGGCGCCCCCGGCGGGTACCGCGGTAGCCTCGGCACACGCCAATAGCAGGGAACGCAACAAGCGTAATTCTTCTTTGAGCAGCCCCGAGGCGCGGTCCAAGAGGCGGGATCCGAGAGAATTGGAGCAGATTAACTCGGCCAGTTTGTCTGTGCGATGAGCCCCGGTGCTGACCAGGGGACGCATTTCGTAAAGTATGACCTCTGCTCCCAGTTCCGCAGCCTGCCAGGCTGCCTCGCTTCCGGCTAATCCACCACCAATCACATGAACAACTGCCATGGGTTTACCTCGTTTCTCTGCGCCACGGTGCTCAAGGCACCTGGGCGTTGTGGTGTTGATAGTATCCCAGGAGGAGGAGAAGTGTCAAGTGGTGCTGGTCGCGGTGAGGGCTCAGACCCTTTGGCTGGCGTTGTTTGCGCTGGCGCAATCATGCTGAGGATAAAACGTCATATGCTAAATTTCAGGTCACTCAATCATCCTATTTTGCTCTAAAACGATTAAATTTGAAGGAGGTGACATGAAGCACCATTGGATGGCATGGATCCTGCTCGGGATTAGTGTGCTGGGATTGGCGGCTTGTGCAGGACGCTCCCAACCAACCCCAACATCTACCCCCGCGCTGTCAGCGACCTCTCCTGTGGCTGGCAGTGACGTCATGGAACTGGCGATGGAGGGATTCAAGAAAGGGGCCTGTGGGGCGTGCCATGTGATTCCAGGCGTGCCGGGCGCGCAGGGCACCCTTGGCCCGGATCTGTCCCAAATTGCTGAAGTGGCAGAGAAGCGGCTGGAATCGGGCGAGTACACTGGTAAGGCCAAGAGCGTTCTTGATTATCTTCATGAGGCGATTGTCGAGCCCGATGCCTTTGTGGCCCCAGATTGTAATGGGGTACCTTGTCAGAAAGGTCTGATGCCTGCAAACCTGGGAGCGCTTCTTAGCCCAGCGGAAATTGAAGCCGTGGTTCAATACCTCTATCACCCACCGGAGGAGGTTGCAGAGCAAACCACATCCGTGCCTGAAGAACCCTCGCTTACCGGTGAGGTTCCCCTTTTGAGTGAGGAGGAGTTTGCCTGGGCCAAGCAGGTGTACTTTGAGCGCTGTGCTGGTTGTCACGGGACGTTGCGCAAAGGTGCGACCGGCCCAGCGCTCACCCCCGATAAGACGCAGCCCAAGGGGACGCTGGCTCTGGCTTCCATTATCTTCAATGGGACACCCCGCGGAATGCCGGATTGGGGCAAGCAGGGGTTCTTGACCCAGGAGCAGACAGAGATCATGGCGAAATTCTTGCAGATGGAGCCGCCTGCGCCCCCGGAAATGTCGCTAGAGCAGATGAAGCAGACCTGGAAGGTGCTGGTACCCCCCGAGCAGCGCCCCACCCAGCCTCAGACGACGCGCAACTGGCAGAATTACTTTGTGGTGACCTTGCGGGATGCCGGCCAGGTGGCCGTGATTGATGGAGATACGTATGAGGTGGTGGCCAAACTGGATACCGGTTACGCAGTTCACATCTCGCGCATGTCGGCAACTGGCCGTTATGTGTACGTCATCGGTCGCGACGGTCGCCTTGTGATGGTAGATCTCTGGCCCGAGGTGCCGCAAAAAGTTGCCGAGGTGCAGACCTGCTACGATGCCCGGTCGGTGGAGGTCAGTAAGTACAAAGGCGAATTGGGTGATTTCACGGATCGGTACGCCATTGTGGGCTGTTACTGGCCGCCTCACTTTGTCATTCTGGATGGGCAGACGCTGGAGCCTTTCAAAATCGTGAGTACGCGTGGGTACACGATAGATATGGAGGAGTATCACCCCGAGCCCCGGGTGGCCGCCATTGTGGCTTCGCACTTCAAGCCGGAGTGGATTGTCAATATCAAGGAAATTGGTCAGATCTGGCTGGTGGATTACAGCGATCCCCATAACCCGACCATCAAGATGATTGAAGCAGCGCGCTACCTGCATGATGGGGGATGGGATGCTACCAAACGCTACTTCCTGGTGGCTGCCAATCAATCAAACAAGGTGGCAGTCGTGGACGCTCTGGATGGCAAACTGGTGGCGTTGGTGGATACACCAGCAGTTCCGCATCCTGGGCGCGGGGCGAACTGGGTAGACCCGCAGTTTGGGCCGGTCTGGAGCACGGCTCATCTGGGAGATGCGGCAATCACCACCATCGGCACTGACCCCGTTGGTCACCCGCAATATGCCTGGAAAGCCGTGCGCGAGATAGCGTTGCCCGGCTCTGGTAGCCTGTTCATCAAGACACACCCCACCAGCCCGTGGATCTGGGTGGATATGACCCTGAATTCCGACCCCAAACTGGCGCGCACCATCTGCGTGGTGGCCAAGTCCGACCCCACCCAGCCCTATAAATGCTGGGAGGTGGCCGACTACGGGCGAGCCACACACTTTGAGTACAATCGGCAGGGCACCGAGGTTTGGGTGAGTGTGTGGGGCACGGCGGATAAGCCGGGCCAGACCGGCGAGATCGTCATTTACGATGACCGTACCCTGCAGGAGAAGGAACGCATCCCCAACCTGATCACCCCCACCGGCAAGTTTAACGTGTACAACACGGTGAACGACATCTACTGAGCCCCGGCTGTTCAGCAGAGAGGCAGGACCTTCCAGCTCCCAGCGAAAGCGCTGGGGGCTGGATTTAATCAGGCATGAAACTTGCAACGCGAATCAATTGCGCATATACTATCAGAAGCAGGCTGGGAGAGCGTCCATGTTGCAGGTTCAGCAAACTTCCACGCGAACGGTTATTACGGCTCATCTGACCCAAACCATGTCGCTGCTGCACCAGTCGGTTACGGAATTATGGCAGCAGATTCAGGCTGAACTGGCCAACCCCGCTCTTGAATTGGTCGAGGAACGGCGTTGTCCAATGTGTCAGCGTCTGCTGAGAGCTGGCGAAAGCGTCTGTCCCGTGTGCAGCAAGCCGCGGAGCGATGCCCAGGATGAGGTGGTGGTGTTTATCTCCCCGCGCGAAGATTTTTTCCCCACCTCCTCGGGGGAAAGCGGCGAGGAAACCGAGGAGGGCCTCCCGGAAGAGCGGCTCTTCTCCGATCCGCTGGATCTGCCCACTTACGTCCTGCGCCAGGTGGCTTTCGAGTTGGGGCACGACGACCAGCTCATTGCAGCGCATCTGGTCATGCATCTGGATGAAGATGGGCTGCTTAGGGTGGATGTGGCCGAGGTGGCAGATTATTTTCACATACCGGCCTCGCGGGTGGAACGCATTCGCCGGGCTATTCAACACGCCGAACCGCTGGGGGTGGGCTCCTGCACCCCTCAGGAGGCCATGCTGGTGCAACTGGAGGTGTTGAAAGAAACTCAAGAGGTGCCCGCGGTGGTGGACCTTTTGATACGGGAGGGGTTGGATGACCTGGGTAAGCGCCATTATGCGGATCTGGCGCGGCGCCTAGGCATTCCATTGCGTGCAGTTAAAGAGGCGGCGCAGTTTATCAGCGATAATCTGAACCCCTTCCCCGCGCGGGGGCATTGGGGAGATGTACGCTCACCAGCCGCTGTGGCTCAGCGCACTTTGACCTACCCTGATATTATCATCTCGCACCTCAACGATGATCCCAATGGGCCGCTGGTGGTGGAGATCATCCTGCCGTTGAGAGGTGTTTTGCGCATCAACCCGGCCTTTCGCCAGGGGCTCCAACTGGCCGAGGGTGAGGCACGCGAGGAACTGCGCAGCGATCTGGACCGGGCGGCGCTTTTTATCAAGTGCCTCCAGCAACGCAACCACACTTTACTGCGCCTGATGCGCCGCGTGGTTGAGTTGCAACGCGATTACATTCTGAAAGGTGAGCGCTATCTACGGCCCATTACCCGTCATCAAATTGCGCGCGAACTGGACCTGCACGAATCTACCATTTCCAGGGCGGTGGCCCAGAAAAATGTGCAACTTCCAAATAAGCGCATTGTGCCGCTGGCTTCGTTCTTTGATCGGCATGGCAATGTGCGAAGCGCCTTGCGCGAGATCATCGCCAGTGAATCCCATCCGCTGAGTGATGCTGAGATTGCTGAACACCTGCGCCAGCAGGGGTTCAAGGTAGCGCGTCGGACGGTAGCCAAATACCGAACCATTGAGGGTATCCTGCCTGCTCATTTGCGACATTCACCTTCCCACTCAACCTCTACCTTATGAATTCCTCAAACGAGGCCGAATGACGTTTTATTCCATTGGACGCAACACCAAAAATAACCTGTTCCGCAGCCTGGTTTTGCTCCTGGATTTGTGCAATGAACCGGTTCTGCTGTTTGATACCCGTCAGAATCGAATTTTATACGCTACTCCTCGCTTTTGCGAATTAAGCGGCTACTACTTGAGCGAATTGGTAAAGCGGGCTCCAGACGATATTCTAGGTGGCGAAAATATAACGGAGTTCGTTGAAGGCAGCGATCGTGATCTGGTGCTTCACTCCAAAAGCGGGAATGTGATTAGCGTGGTAGGGCGGTGGATGCCCCTGGGTTTGCCTGAACCCTGGGCGGTTTTACGCCTTACCCCGGGTGAGGATCCTTCTGCCATGATGCAGCGCTGGTGGCTGCAGGTTTTGGAATCTCTGGGAAACCTGCCGCGCCTTTTTCGTCAGCCCACCCTGGAGCAGGCTGTGTGGGAGGCCCTGAGTGCATTTGCCCGTCTCTTTAGGGTTGCCTATGTGGGGGTTTATCAGGCCGAGAGTCGGTTCCCTGCTCTGCGGCGTATGGCATGGATGGGTAATGAAGCCCTGTTTCCGGAGACCCTTCCCACCACCGATTTAATTCGCCTGGCGGTTGGCACCATATGGGTGCCGGGTAAGCGCATTACCACCGAGGTTCATCGCCTGGCCCGCATGCAAAACCTCAGTTACGTGGTGAGTGCCCCCATTGGTTATGAGCAAGCAATGGTGGGGTTACTGATTGTGGCTGACTGGGAAAAGACTCCGCCCCCGTTTTTACTGGAAGTGACCATGCTAATGGCCAGTTACATAGATCTGCTCATTCAGCACTACCTGCGCAATGAATCCATGCAGATAGAAAAGGCCATTTATGAGCGGCAGAACCTGATTCGAACGGCCATTGTGGAGAACAGCCACGAGGGGATCTTAATTCTGGATACGGCGCTGTTGGTTGAAGATCTCAATGCAACGGCTGAGATGATGCTGGGGTACGCCCGTAATGAGGTGGTGGGCCATACCGTGGAAAATATCCTTATCAGTCCAGATCGGGTCATGCCGGCACTAATCAGCGCCAGCCAGGGAAAGAGTTTTCCATCTTTGCCTGGAGTGACCCTGCATCGTCGTAATGGGCAATCGTTTCCTGCGGATTTAAAAATCTTGCCGGTTGAGCGGGAGGGTGAGGTCCAGGCGGTAGTGGTCCTGATCAACGACATCAGCGAAAATGAGCAGATCCGCGCCCAAACGCGTCAGTTGGAACAGCGGGCCTTTCTGGGAGAGTTTATGGGGGTTTTTGCCCATGAGGTGCTCAATCCCCTAAACGGAATTTCAACCGGGTTGGAGTTGTTGGCAGCGCGGTTGGGTGAGGATAGCCCCCATCGGGATCTGATCAGCCGCATGGAAGCCGATTGCCACCGTCTGGGACATCAGATGGAGGCATTAAAGAGCCTTTCCAAGCCCTATGAGCCCAAGCAGGAGCCGGTGGACGTTGGCGAAGTGGTCAGCCGCCTGGTAGAAAGGTGGCGGCCGCGCATGGCGCGCTTAAAGATTACCTCTATTGTGCAGGTGGATGAAAATGTGCCCCGGGTGCTGGGGGACTGGCGCGCG
Source organism: Thermanaerothrix daxensis (assembly GCF_001306145.1). Classification (GTDB taxonomy): domain Bacteria; phylum Chloroflexota; class Anaerolineae; order Anaerolineales; family Anaerolineaceae; genus Thermanaerothrix; species Thermanaerothrix daxensis. The sequence goes on along the minus strand of NZ_LGKO01000004.1, from coordinate 123,065 downwards.
CTGGAACAGGTTTTTATGAACCTGATCAGCAATGCGATGGATGCAATGAGTCAGGAGGGTGGGGTGCTCTCGGTGCGCGTTAAGCGCAATTATTCCGAAACGCTGCGCCCCCAGGTGGAAATTACCATCTCAGATAATGGTCCGGGTATTCCTGAAGAGATCCGAGAACGCATTTTTCAGCCCTTTGTGACTACCAAACCCCATGGTACTGGCCTGGGATTGCCCATCACCAAGCGCATTATCACGGCTCATCATGGTACGATTAAGGTCAATTCGTTTCCCGGTGGAACCGTGTTTCACGTCTTTCTACCGGCCATTCCAGAAGATGAGGGTTAAACACCGTGGCGATCACAGTTGTTGTCGTTGAAGACGAAGATAATGCCCGTCTGAACATTCTAGAGCATTTGAGCACGTTGGGATACGAAACGATTGGCTTGAGCACGCTAGCCGAAGCCCGCGCCTGCCTGGAGCGCGGCGAGGGGGACATCTTTATTGTAGATGTGCAATTGCCGGATGGCTACGGCCCAGACTTGCTTTTAGAGAGCAATCGTTTGCCCTTCCGCCCTCCAATGATCGTCATTACAGCCTATGGGGATATTGAGATGGCCGTCGAGGCGATGCGCAACGGTGCCAGTGACTTTGTGACCAAGCCATTTCAATTATCCCAATTGGCGAATTCGGTGAAACGGGCAAGTGAAATTGTCTTTATGCGGCGCGAACTGGCTCACTGGCGTGGGGCTCAGACACGGGAGGTCAATTTTATTATTGGCAAAAGCCCATCCATGCAGAAAGTCATTTTGCAAGCGCATAAGGCGGCCCAGGCTCAGGTATCGGTGCTTATTACGGGTGAAACTGGCACGGGCAAAGATGTGCTGGCGCGCTACATTCACCAGAACGGCCCGCGCGCGTCAAAACCCTATATCGCGGTCAATTGTGCGGCCATCCAACCGACCATGATCGAATCGGAGCTCTTTGGGCACGAGGCGGGGGCTTTCACTGGCGCGGAGAAGCGTAAACACGGCCTTATTGAAGTGGCCGATGGGGGCATATTGTTTTTAGATGAAATCTCCTCCATGTCTTTAGATATGCAGGCTAAATTGTTGCGGGCGCTTGAAGAGCAGGCCATCCGCCGCGTGGGGGGAACGACCATGATCAAGGTGGATGTACAAATCATTGCAGCCTCCAATCGCAATCTACAGGAAATGATCCGCTCACAGCAATTCCGTCAGGATCTTTATTACCGCTTGAAGGTGGTGGATCTGCACCTACCTCCCTTGCGGGAACGCAAGGAAGATATTCCCGAATTGGTGGGCTTCTTCATCCGTCATCACAAAGCTAAATTGGGGATGAATGTGCAGGATGTAACGCCTGCGGCCATGGAAGCCCTGATGCGCTATGACTGGCCGGGCAATATTCGGGAGCTCAATCATGCCATCGAACGGGCCATGTTGTTTTGTAATGGGCGTGTCATTGATTTAGGGGACTTGCCAGCAGATGTGATCTAGGTGTAGGCGGCTTGCTGGTTTGGCACGTTTCTTGCATCATTCCCATCATCCGGTCTGTCAAAGTCAGGAGGATGGGAATGATGCCTTTTGAGATGACCAAAAATGATTTTTTCTTTACTATGGCTGGGCTTTTGCTCCTGCTGGGGGTCGTTTGTTTTCTGATGGGGCTTATCACGCTAGCCTCGCGGGTTTTGGGAAGCGACATTCAGCGCCTGGCGACCCAGACTACCAAGATAATTCAGAAGGGGATTAGTGAAGAGATCGCCGGTTTGGTTGGCAATGCTGCGACCCTAATTGAATCCCTCAATCAATTGGTGCACACTACAGCGGGCATTGGGGTCTTTCTGATGCTGGTGGGGATGCTCTTGATCCTGGCCTCTTACCTCCTGGTGGTGCGGATCGTCTAAAACCAATCCTCTTCATCTTCCAAAACAAGGCGAGGCTATTATGAAGTCGCTTTTGGAATGGATCCGCTCGTCCCTAAACGAATATGAGCAAGGTCTGGTGCTACGGGCACTGCGCCGCGACCCCGTGGTATGGAGAGCGTTGCAGGAAGCCAGTGCATTGGGAATCCTGAATGGGGTAAAGCGTGATGCCCGTGAATTGTGGATGCCGGGAAATTTGGCGCTCCCCTTAATCCATCCCATGCTTCAAACAACGGGGGGAGTAGGTTTGGGGCATTTGATGAATGATGAAACAATTGTGCGAGAAGGGGTGACACTTTTAGGGCGAGTGGAGAAGGGGCATACCCCGGTCAACTTGCGGGAAGCGGGGTTGGTGGCTTTGGTATTATGGCGACGCTCTCAAGAAGCCGCCTGGGAAAGTGTATTGCCCCGGGTCCAGTTTGAAACCAACCCTGAGCGGTGGAACGCTCCTCTGGTTTGTGTGTGGGCCTACCTGGACGATCCTCATTCCCTGCTGGAATTCCTGGCCGTGCTACCCGAGCCACTGTGCTACCATTATGTGCTTCACGTTTTGCTTAGCCAACCTTTGAGCGATCAAGAGCAGTGGGAGTATTTGCGCCCGCTGATTCTCAGGCAACCTTTGCCCCAGCAAGTACAATGGCCGTGGTATCTCCTGCAAAGTGGTCAAGAGGAGGTGGCCAGCCTTGCCGCAAGTCATGTGCTGGTTCTTTCTCGAAAGGCCCTGGAGGCGTGGTGCGACACCGACATTTCTGCTCTGACCACGTGGAGCGATCTGAAAGAGCGGGCATTCTGGCTGCATGCAATGGCGTTACTGCTTCGGCTTAGCGGGATGCCCACAAGAAGTTTGGAGCGGTATGAACAATTGCAGAGGCTGTTGGATTATTGGAAAACCGGGGTGGCAGTACAGCGGTCGGTGGTGCGTTCGCCTGGCTTTGGGGAGGAGGCTTTACCGGAGTTGGCCGGGGTGACCATGGAGCAACTCTCCGCTTGGGGATTGGGAGATGCCCTGGCCCTTTCAGGACAGGCCATGGGGGAAGGGGATGATTGCCCGAAGGACGCTCCACCTATTCTGGTGGAGATCTTGCAGTGTGCTCAGAAAGATGAACCCCTCCCGGCAACACGACGTCAGATCCTGGCAGATAGGTTGCGCGCCTGGTTGGATGATCAGGATTCAGCGCACCTTCAGAAGATAATGGCCTGGCTGGGTAAATTAGACCCAAATCCCCTGCTAAAAGCCTTGCGGCGTTTGGGGCTTAGTGAATTGGGTATTGAATTGGGGCAGCGAGTGTTGGAATTTCTCCCCTCTTCTGAAGATCTCTATCTTCAGATGTGCGATCTTTGCGATGAGGCGGGGTTTTATCAACAGGCGCTGACCTATGGGTTGCAGGGCATTATCCACTTTCCACAATCGCGTCCTATACGACGGAAACTGGCCCAAGCCTATGAACGTTCAGGGGCTTGGGAGAAGGCACTGGAGGAATGGCGCAGTCTCATTGGGGACGAGGCTTCGAGGAATGACCTCAGTGATCGGATGGCGTTGATTCACTGTGCCATTCAGGCAGGACGATTTCAGGAGGCTTTCGAGGAGTGCCAAAAAATTCTGCTTGATTTCCCTGAAAACGGGATGGCTCACGCTTATCTCGGGGTCATCTTGCTGGAGAACGGAGAGGCGGAAGAAGCCGTTCAAGCCCTGACTCAGGCCACGCTCTTATGTCCTAATGAAGCCTACCCCTGGGTGAAACTGGCGGAGTACTACCAGCGTCAGGGCGAGGCCAACAAGGCGATTGATACCCTACGCAGCGCCAGCCTTATTTTGCCGGCTGCAGCGGAAATTCATCTGGCATTAGGAAAGATCCTCTTGGAACGAGGAAGCCTTTCTGAAGCGCTACCTTACCTGCGTCGTGCTGCTGAGCTGGCTCCGAACTCCTACCAGGCTAATCTCCTGCTGATTGAGACTCTGCTTGGGTTGGGCTACTTTGAGGAAAGCCAGGCTGTCTTAACCCGTGCGAGCACACGTTGGCCTGGTGATCCCCGTGTGACTTTTCTGGGGGCTTGCCTCCAGCAGCGGTTGGGAGCAGATCCCCACCAAGTTCGGGAGATGATGCATCCCCTTTTAGACCATGGAAATGTACAACCCGAATGGGCCTGGTTTTACTTGAAAACACTGTGGAATAAAGATGAGGACCTACTGAACCTGGAGGCACGGGCTACTTCGGAGGAATTGAAGCGAGCACATACGCTGTTACAGCGTCTTCTAGGTCAGCAGCCTGAAAATCAAGAAGTCCGCCTGGTCATGGGGTGTGTGCTATTGGCTCTGGAACAACCCCAAGCCGCGCTGAATGTTTTCCAAATGCTGGAAAGCAGCCAACCATCTTTTGATCGCTGTAAGCAGGCTGTCCTTCAAGGAGGGATTGGGGTGGGAGCCATGAAGCAGCAGCAGCCTGAGGTTGCGTTGGCTGCCCTGGAAGAGGCCATTGCCCTATGTCCTGAGTGGCCGCGATTGTATATGTTGTTAACCGACGTTTATTCCTGCTTGAATCTAAAAGCCACTGCCCGTGAAACCGCCAATCGCCTTCTGGAGCGCTTCGCAGATGATCTTGACGTTGTAGAGTGGTTTATACAATGCGCGGAACGTGAGGAGTGGGTAGAGGAGAAGATAAAGGGGTTTGAGCAAGCCACTGTGCTGGCACCTCAATGCGGGATTTACTGGCTTAAACTGGCAGATGCTCTGGTGGAGGGGGGGCAAGAGGGCCGAGGGCTTGAAATTCTAAACACACTTTCCTCACAGTCCCAGTTAGATTCCGCTATTGTGCCGATGCTTAGCCAGCGTTTATATGCTTATGGTAATTATTTGATGGCTGCCCAAACATTGAGCCGGTTGAAAGGGGATGCTGAGTTCTGGAATCGGGAGCGAGGATTGCAGGTTGCGCTTTTGCGCTTCTTGGGAAACGAGCCAGAAAAGGCCCGCGCCGTACTTCAGGAAACGCTTGGCCTGGCTCCCGATTGGCTACCGGCTCGGTTCGTAAAGGCGCATTGGTTGGCTCAGGATGGACAAATCTCTGGAGCAATGGCTGAACTGGGAGCCATTTTGCAGCAAGCCCAGGATGATGAGGTTTGCGATGAGTTTGGTATTGAAGCCTGGACTCTCGATTTGCTTCAGAAAAGTCAAATTGATCTCTCCTGGGCTTCTATCCACTTTCTTTACGCCCATCTCAAATTCCGGTCGGGAGATGTTGAGGCGGCTTATCTGCATTTCGTGCGCTCTGCGACTCTGAAGCCCGAGGTGGTCGCCTATCGGGGGTGGGCTGCTTTTCTGGCACAGGCAACGTTGCGTTTTGCAGAGGTATGCACTTTTACTGAAGTTGAACGGATTGCTGTTGAGGGAATGCTCTTAGGGGAGGTAGAGCGTAATTGGCTAACCCTGCTGGCGCTCCTTGTCGGTGAGGTTGGGTTGGAAGAGGGTGATCTTGAAAAAGCCCGTCAAGGGATTGAGCAGAGTCTTGGCCGAATTCCCGACCATCCCCGGGCCATTGCCCTAAAAGTGCGATACTTGGCGGCATCAGGACGGTGGCACGAAGCACGCGCAGCCTATGAGCGCTTGGAGCCCGTTATCCAGGCCGCCCTCTCAGGTACTCTGGAAGGGTCTGGGAATGACGTGGAGTTGGGGTGGTTAGGTGAGGCGGCGCTGGCGGTTTTGGATTGGGAGCGCGGACTTCAGTTGCTACTGACCAATGCTGAACGGTATAAGGAAATCCCATTGGCACATTGGCGTCTGGCGCGCGCGTGGGTGAGTGCTCATTTGGCTGCTACCTGGGTAGATGTGCTGGGCATTCAGAATCACCGACCTCCTATGTCTTCGGAAGCATTCAAGCGCTTTGAGGAGGCCGTTGCAAGGCTAAAGGACAGCGGCTACGAGGCTTCTGTGGAGCCGCTGCGTGTCTGGGGGCATTGTGTCTTCACTCCCACCTATTCCACCGTGCGCTCATTGGTGGGCTTTCCATTGAACGGTGAGCGTGCGGTGGCTCTGCTTATGGCACTGGTCCACCTGGGAAACTGGCCTGGGGCAGAAAAGGTGGTAGAGCAGTTCACGCAGGATGCCTGGGTGCTATTCCACGCTGCCACGTTTCTTGGTATGCGGGCGCCAGAAAAGGGAATGGCTTGGGCTCTAAAGGCTCTGGAGGAATTGAGCGAATTCCCACCATTATTCGTAGCCCTTGCTCGCTGTGCTCGAATGGCGAGCAACTCGGAGTTGGCTCTGGAAGCCATGGATCGTGCCCTGGACCTGTGGCCCACCGAGTGGGTCTGGCGGGAAGAAGCGGCTCGTTTGGCTATGGAAACCGGAAATTTAACCGAGGCAGTTGATCATCTAGAACGCTTATTGAAAGAGCGTCCTGATCACTTGGAAGCGCACCTGAATCTGGCGCAATTGTATATGGATCTTAATCAGGGAGCACTGGCTCGAGGGCACCTGGAAAAGGCTCTTCAGTTGGCTCCCGATAATCTGAAAGTTATTCTTCAATATCTTCAGACCCTGCTGATCCTTGGTGAGTCTCGCCAGGTGATTGAAATTGCCCAGGATTATTTGGGTGAATTTTCTGAGGAGCCTGCGTTGTTGAAAGTTGCGGCTCAAGCGGCGCTGGAATCCGGCCAGTGGGAACAGGCCGATGTTTGGACCGAAGCGCTTATGGAGAAATCGAAGGATGACTATGAGTCCGTAATTTTGAGAGTGGCCTATTTGGAGAAACGATTGGGCAAGAAGGAGGCCTTGGCTTACCTGGAGCGGCTCATTGATGGCCGAGGTGAGGAGGTGGCACTGTTGGTTGAGAAAGCCCGCCTTATAGGTCAGTTGGAGGGGAATGCCCAGGCTTTGCCCATTATTCAAAAGGTGCTGGCTCAGGACCCGGAGAATCTAGCCATGCTCAGGTTGGCAGCGCAAGCGCTTTGGTCACTGGGCGATCTCACTCAGGCGGAAAATATGGCGCTCAAGGGGTTGCAAAGCGATCCCAATCAGGAAGACCTGCATGTTTTGATGGGCCAGATTTGTACTCAGAAGGGGCAACTGGATAAAGCCCTTTATCACCTTGGCGAGGTATTGCGGTTGAATCCTCAGAATGTTGAGGGATACCTGACCATGGCAAAGGTATACCAACAGCGGCGCGAATCTTCAAAGGCATTTGAAGTCTATCAACAGGCTTTACGTATTGCCCCACGCGATCCTCGAGTGTATTACGAGTATGGCTTGGCACTTCGGGATAGCAAGGACTATCTGGCCGCCGAGTCTATGCTGCGTCGAGCAGCCCAATTGGCTCCGGATAACCTGACCATCAAGCGCCAGTTGGGGGCTTTGGTGGCCTTGAATCTGGTGCATCAACTCCAGGAGGCATGATCTCATGGAACAGCAATTCTCTATGTTGCCCTCAACCGCACGGCTCTGGGATCGTGAGCAATGGTTGACCGTTATTCGAATAGCAACTGAGGTACGAAGCCTACGTTTTGCCCGACAGGTTGCTATGGCCTGGTTGAACGTTTATCCGGGTGACTTGATGATGAGTTATTGGTTGGCCAAGAGCTTCGTTCTGGATGGACTAATCGGGCAAGGGCAGGTTATCTTGGAGCGCGCTTTGCAGGTGGACCCGGAGTTTTACGAGGGACACCAATTACTCCTGGATATCGCTGAGCAAGGGAGTACTCACGTGGACCCCCAAGCCACGAAGGCCGCGCTATTTATCCTAAACACAGACCTTGAGCCGCTTGAACCCATGCCCGAGTGGGCTGAAAGGTTACGCCAGGCCAGGCAGGCGTTAGAGCAGGGGCGCTTTGATCAAGCGGAGAATCTGATTTACCGTGCCCTTACCCTTGCCCAGGATCAATTGTTGGTCTGCCTTACTCACATTCGGATTCTGCTTAATTTGCAGGATTGGGTGAGTGTCATTCGATTTGGTAATCTCTATCGCCAGCGTTGGCCAGATTGCGTGGGGCTGACCCTGGCGCTGGCAGAGGGCAAATTGGCACTGGGAGATGAGGCGGAAGGCACAAGCCTGTTGCACCGATGTGTAACCATGGATATCGCCGGCCAGGTGATTCAACGGTGGCTGGGATTTGAGCACCCCTTCTGGCGTCTTTGGCCCGAGTGTTTGACTCTGGGCTTTGATTTTCCGGTTCCGGCGGAGGTGGCTGCTCGATTGGGATGGAATCAACTTGCCGAATCTGTGGCACAAGAGGTTTCTACTGAAGTTACCGCCAGCACCAACCCGGATTCGTTTGCCAAAGGGTCTCCTGAGCACCCATTAGAAGAAAAATTAATTGATCAGCATGGAGGGGCAGCGGGGGAGTGTGGTAGGGGAAGCCAAACACTCCATTCACGTCGAGCAAAGAGTCCCTGGCTTCTAGAGATTGAGAACGAGCTCGATGCCATCGCCAAACGAATTAATCGTGGCGCTCCTGGACGTACGGATGGACGATTCCCAATTTATGTGGCTTTTACTTCACGCCTTGCTCTGGAACGCCATTATGGGGAGCAAACTGCTGCTACTATAGTGGCTCACATGCGAGAGTTAGTGGAGGCTGTGGCGAATGAATTTGGCTGGGGAGCTATGCTCTTTTTACCGGATGATGCCGATTTGATGGCGCATTTGGGGATGAAACCCCTTCTAAAAACCGATGCCTGGTCACTCAAACTGGCTTTGGCAGATTTGGATGAGGCGCTAGCCAAACGGGGTGCTCGCATCGGCGCTTTGCTAATTGTAGGGGGGGATGAAATTGTTCCATTCCACCGATTGCCAAACCCGACTGATGATATAGACACTGAGGTGTTGTCTGATAATCCTTATGCCACCCGTGACAGTAATTACTTTGTTCCTGAGTGGGCTGTTGGGCGCTTGCCTGGTGGGAGGGATCGCGATCCTGGGCCGATTTTGCAGAGCCTGCGAGCCATGCAGAGGTACCATCGTGAGCGTCGCAAAGCCCCCTCCTGGTGGGAGCGCTGGTTGGCGTTTTGGCGGGCTTGGGGCCTTTCAGGGTATCGGGGGCTGGGATACTCGGCAGCCGTATGGCGTCGGGCTGCTCTGGCAACCTTCCGACCAGTGGGAAGACGGAGAATATTCTGGATTTCACCCCCTTACCGGCGAGAGCAACTCAACCCCAAGGCGTTGACCCATGCCCCGTTGAATTACTACAATCTCCACGGGGTGATAGATGGAGCGGAGTGGTACGGTCAAAAGGATCCTCACGATCCCGCCCCTGGGCCGGATTACCCGGTTGCCCTAACCCCCGGTGATCTTGTCAAGAACGGTAAAGCTCCTCGGATTGTATTTACCGAGGCTTGTTATGGTGGTCACATTTTAGGTAAAAGCGAGCAAGACTCAATTGCCCTGCGATTTCTGGAAATTGGTACCTTAGCCATTGTCGGTTCAACCAGCATCTCTTATGGAGCAGTTCAAAGCCCATTGGTTGGTGCCGATTTGCTGGGCTATTATTTCTGGAACGGGTTGCGGGCGGGTTATTCGGCTGGCGAGGCTCTTTCGCTGGCAAAAATTGCCCTGGTACGAGAAATGAATCGCCGCCAGGGTTTTCTAGATGGTGAAGACCAGAAGACCCTTATCTCGTTTACTCTCTATGGGGATCCTTTGGTCTATGGGGTGGATTTGCTCAAAACCCCTAAGCGCCTGCCCCGATCCTTCCAGCGTCCTAAGGTTAAGACCATTGCTGATCAGCCGGATGGCAGGATGCTTTCCGAAGCGGAGAGTGGCCATTTGGTGATGGAGGCCAAGAGGATTTTGGAGCCCTTCCTACCCGGACTCTCGCAGGCAGAGTGGCGACTTAATGTTGCCAAATCCTTAACGGGTGAAAAAGACATTCACTCAGGTTCTGGAAAGTCTCCTCTAAGAAGCAGTAATGATCCACTGGTGCTTGTCTTCCGCAGGAGTCAAGTTGAGGGTGGAAAGGCTCACCACTACTTTGCCCGAGTCACCATGAGCAAAGAAGGGAAGGTGATGAAGATTTCGGTCTCGCATTAATTAATAAAGTTAGGCCGGGACTGGCTCCCGCGGGTGTGAAGTTTCCCGTTGTTCCTGCAATACCAGGTCAATGAACAAAGCCGCCGACCAACCAAAAACGTGGGCGGCTTTTTCACAAGCCTCACCGGTTTCGGGGTGATAGTACTCAACGATATCGCGATTGCGGTTAATCAATTCCAGGGTGCGCTGGCGTAGTTCTTGCCCGAGTTCAAGGTAGCCCGTACGCATCAGTCCCTCGATGAGGAGGTAGTTGACGTTGATCCAGGTCGGTCCACGCCACATCTGGGTTGGATTGTAGTGAGGGTCGTTGAGCGCCACAGTGGGCACCGGAAAGGCGGACCAGAACTCAGCCGGATTAGTCAAGTGTTGAACCAGGGCAGAGTTAATTTTGGGAGGAAGTTGCCCGGTTAGAAGAGGAAATAAACTGAATGGGGTCAGGATTTTGATGGGTTTTTCGCAGTGCCGCGGCCAGAACACCCCGGCTTCGGCATCCCAAAGCCTTGCGATCATGCGGGAAAGCAACGTTTGGGCTTGGGTTTGCCAATGCTGAACGTCATTGCTAAAGTTGAGCACCTTGGCCATTTTAGCCAGAGCTTCCAGTTGAAGGAAGAGATATGTATTCAGATCAGGGGAAGTTACTGGCATCCCTTCATCCCATAACGGGCTGTCGTCCAGGCCGGAGGAATAAGGGTGATGGTATTCGCATAGACCATCTGCATCGGTGTCGTTCTTGCTGAACCACCATGCATTCCAGCGGGCAACAGCATCGTAAATCTCTTTCAAAAACTGCTGATCTCCGGTGCTTAGATAGAACTTCCAGGCCGCCCAACCCAAAACAGGAGGCTTGGTCACGTCTGCTTCGACCGGGAAATCCAGATGTGTGATGGTGCCTTCGTCGTGGACGGCATCGGGGAGCATGCCATCTTCACGTTGATGGTCGAGCAGTACGCGGAATTGATCCTGGGCTAAACGGGGGTTTACGTGGCGATAGGCAAGTGCGTGAAAGAAGGCATCCCATTGCCAGACCCCAACGTAGAAAGGCTTGGAGGGCACCATGGCCTCTCGGGTTGTGTAGAAACGTGTGGAAATCAGCCCGGCCCGCATAATCCACCAGGCATAGTAATATTGTGTTTGATATTTCCCTTCTACCTTGGGTACAGCCTGGAACCATTCTTCCCATCGCTGCAAGGCTTCAGCAAGGGTCTTTTGGGGGTCGGGAAGATAACGATTGAAGCCCAGACGTGGTGTGATATTAATCAGCAAAGCATTGGGACCGCCCTGGTCGAATAAGACCTCTACGTTGATTTCATTGGGTTGTTTTTGTGTGATCTGATTCTTGAGCATTGGACGGTCGGTAGTGTAGGCTACGTTGCGCCGAATATCCCCGACCATGTGAAGAATTCCCCCGCGCCGATCTGTTTGACCCTGGTTAACATGAACAGTGAAGCAGAGACCGCAGCGTGCTTCAGGGAGGAGGATAAGAAGCGTCTCGGGGTCAACAAACGTGATTGCGAAATTCCCTTTAGTTGTGTGAATGTCAATTAGATGGGGATACGTGGTGACTTCACTAAATGCGAGAGGATATCCCTCTTCGTCGCAGAAGGTCAGGTTTTCGATCAGTGGGGGGCGGTAACGGTAACCGGAGAGGCGTGGATCTATTTTGAGCCACCGTTCGGCGAGGCGGATGGTCAGCGTGTCATTATTGCGCAAGACCATCAGGCGCGAACCGCGCTCGGTGAAGGGGATATTAATCAAATCAATTCGATTCTTCAGCAAAGAGCAAATGGAACCGGATGGGGGAACACTGGTATCGAATGGCATAGAGGGTGCATCACCTCACTATCTCAAGCCACAGAATCCCGTAAGGTGGGAGGTTTACTTCGAGTGGATCGGTCAGTGCAACGACGCGATCGGATAGTAATTCTACTCCTTTTGTTCCAAAAAGTTGATATGAGGTGATGGGTATCTTAAGATTTTGAGGCTTTGCACTTACATTGTGCAGGCAAAGGACTGTCGAGGCGGCTTCTTGGGTTTGACGGATCAGACAGAAAATTGCGGGTGAAAGTGAAAGCACCCTTTGAGGCGCGTATGGGTTGAAGGCTGGACTTTTTTGTCGGGCGTGTATCAGCGATAACATTCCTTTGAGTACACGTGCTTCTCGAGATTCGGGATGGCGTAGTTTTTCTTCAATCATAGATACGGAAAACTTTTGGCGATTGATGGCCCGATTGTAGCCCAGCAAGCGTACTCCCTCGTACCAGTTTGACGAGCCAAGCAAACTATGAACATAAATTCCCGGGATCCCTTGTAGGGCCATCAGGATTGCATGGGCTACTAAGAAGCGTTGGAGGGAAACCTCCTCTGAATGGGGATCTGCAAGGGCATCAAAGTAGGTAGTGTTGAGTTCGTAGGGGCTCAGGCTGCCGTCCGGATTGCTCTTATAGGAGATCAACCCGCCGCGTTCCAGAACGTGAGTCATCACGGCCTGAATTTCACTTTCGCTCAAAATACCCCGCGCGGGATTGACGCCAATCCCGTCGTGGGAAGCGAGAAAGTTAAAAAAGGTAACCTCTGGCGAAGGTAGTTGGAGAGCAGAACTGGCCCATTGGGTCAACTTTTCGGCATTTCCGCTATGGAGGGTATGGAGCATTAATGGGGGGAGGGCAAAATTATAGACCAGATGAGCCTCGTTAGACCCGTCTCCAAAGTAGGAGAGATTCTCGGCGTGCGGCACATTGGTTTCGGTGATGAGAAGCGCCCAGGGCGCAATTTGGTTTAGAATTGTGCGGAAGAGACTCACCAGGCGATGTGTCTGGGGCAAGTGAATGCAAGGAGTGCCGATTTCTTTCCAGACGTAGGCGACCGCATCTAAACGAATAATCCGGGCTCCTTGCTCCAGGTAAGTGAGCAAGACATCCACCATCCGGAGCAATACCTCAGGATTTTTGTAATTGAGATCTACCTGGTCAGCGCTAAAAGTGGTCCAGACCCACAACGTTCCTTGCGGAGTTTCAAAAGGGGTCAGTAGAGGCAGTGCGCGTGGACGTACCACAGCGGAGAGATCACTCTGAGGTGACGCAGTAAGATAGAAATCGCGGTAGTCAGGGTCCCCTCGCAGAAAGCCCTGAAACCATGGGCTTTGGACTGAGGTGTGATTGAGTACCAGGTCAACCATGAGGATAAAATCGGAAGCCAGTGCCCGGATGTCATCCCAAGTGCCCAGGGCAGGATTGACCTGATAGAAATCTATAACCGAGAACCCGTCGTCCGAGGAATACGGGAAAAAGGGGAGAATATGCAACCCTGTCAAGGCGGTTCTAAGGTGGCGTTGGCAAAACTGATGCAATGTTTTTAGAGGGGGCTCACCCTGGGTCGTAAATTGGTCCCCATAAGTGATGAGAATGGCATCCCGATGATCTAAGGGGCGCGTTGAGATCGCCGGCGAGCGAAAACGTTGAAGGCGCGCTACCAGCACGGGCAAAACACGTTGTGCGGTGTCGCTACCGTAAATGAATTCCAGGTGTTCAAAGAGAGGGGTGGGGTTGATGTCCATTGGACTGAGGGGGCCAGCAGACTACTGTGATAGAGGCATTCTCGGGAATCAACGAAAAGACGCGTTCGAAAGGTAGTTGCGAGGCCTGGACGATAAGTGTGGCAATTGCCAAACCGTGTGAGACTAAAAGCACACGTTGACCGGAGTGACGAGAGGCGATTTCGTTAGCGGCAGTAGCGATTCGCTGGGCTACTTCGAGCACACTTTCACCCCCGGGAGGACGGGCATGCAAGGGTTGTTCTTGCCGCTGCGCCAAATGAGCGGGAAAACGAGCCACTACCTCGGAGAATTGCATACCTTCCCACTCACCTTGATGGATCTCCCGTAAACGTGGGTCCACGATGACCGGACATTGAATCCTGGCGGCAAGGATGAGGGCTGTTTCGTGGGCGCGCTTCAAATCACTGCTGTAGATGGCGGCAAAACGATATCCATCCAAGGTGGCGGCGAGTCGCTTGGCTTGCTCAATCCCGGTGGCATTTAGAGGGATATCCGTTTGGCCCTGGTAACGACCTTCCAGATTCCAGTCGGTCTGACCGTGGCGAACTGCCCAGATTTCACATTGCGTTGGATGACAGCGGGATTCAGGAACGACCATCTGGGTGCCTCTCCAAATATTCGGGGATTTCAATCATGGGAGGGCGCTCCTGTTCCACGACCTCCTGAACCATGAGTGAATAGCGCCCCTCTTCGTAGCGGATGAACTTCATGGACTTGTTGACCTCTTCCAAAATGGGGAGATGGTAGCGCTGTTCAAGCTTGCGGATAAACGCCTGGAGGATCAGGAAGGACATCCGGCTAAGCGCCTCCAGAGGTTGGTTGTGGTGGATGCGCTCTTGAAGATCAACCTGAGCGATGGCGGAAAGCCCGAAGTTTTCGAAAACGTCTATAAGAAGCCCTGTCTCTACCCCATAGCCCGAGAAAAAGGGCAGGTGTTCAAGGGCGCGACGTCGGCCCCCGTATTCGCCAGAGAGCGGTTGAATCACCCCGGAGAGTTCAGGATAGAACATATTGATCAGAGGGCGAGCGGTTAACTCAGTGACTCGTCCTCCACCCGTGGCCTGAATCTTCTCACCCTCGCGGATTGGACGGCGGTAAAAGCCTTTGACAAACTGGATTTGGGGGAAGTGGAGCAAGGGGCCTAATATGCCGTAGACGAATCGTGGATGGATGTTAACAATATCCGTATCTATCCAGACGATAATGTCTCCCTTTGTGACATACAGACTCTTCCATAAAGCCTCTCCCTTTCCCCTGCGAGCCCCATATTGAGGCAGGACTTCCTGATGAATGTACACAGGAATGCCCAAGTCGGTGGCAATTTCTCGCGTGCGGTCGGTGGAATTGGAATCCATCAGGATAATTTCATCCAGCAGGGGCACCTGATCCATCAACGCGGATTTGACACAGGAAATGACCTGCCCGACTGTCTCCTCTTCGTTAAGTGCCGGGAGAGCCAGGCTGATGGTCAGGTTTTGTTTCTCTTTAAGCGCCACCAATTCCTTTAAATTTGCAAACTCATCCGCGTGGAAGGTATTTTCGGCGAACCATTTATCCACCAAAACGGAGATGGCTTTGTAACCAATACGTTCGCTTTCGGGGCCGCTCCAGGTTGCTGGCAGCGGTTGGGCGCTCTTAATGACGATCACCGCACATGGAGCCTGATTGAGCAGAGTTTCAGCGGTTGATCCCAGACCGCTGGTTTCAGAGGTTGGCCATGCGGCTGCCCCAATAATCAGCAGATCGGCCTGTCGAGCCTCTTCCAGAATTTCGCGGGCTGGTTGATCCGCAGCAGCAGTTTTGTAGGTGAGTTCTCGGAAACTGGGGAGAATCCGCGCCAGGCCGCGGAACGGGCCTTCGATCTGGCTGCGATTTGGCCCAACCAGGTGGAGTGCCGTTGTGCGAAAATCGTGCAATCCCAAGGCCATGCGCAGGCCAAGTTCAGCATGAGGACCGCCGCGTAAAGGGAGCAAGATGTTGCCTTTGTGCTCTGGCCACGGGCCGCGGATCAGCGCTAGGTTGCAAGGTGCGGAGGCGAGGACTTCGGGAAGGGTAAACAGACCTTGAAAATGGTAAGGAATTTCCAGGATAAGCAAATCTGGTGAATCGTTTTCCAGGCGCTGACGCAAATCAAACCATTCGGTAGACTCGGAAAGAACCTGGACTCGGTTGGTAACACCAAGCGACTCGCGCAATGTGGCGGCAATTTTATACCCTTTGGGGTGGGGGGTGATCCTTTCTCCTGATGAAGGCGGCATCAACTGGTAGATGATGATCTCGGTATTCAGAGCACGGGCCAGACTTAACGCGTGGTGGGGCAGCACCTGTCCAAGGACGGGGACAGCCACCCGTCGAAAAGGGATAAAGCGTTTCTCGGTTATCATAGACCCTCCAGCAAGGGGACAATCTGGCGCTGGTAGACAACTTCCCAGGAGAAATTAAGGCGTACGCGACAACGCACTCGATAAAGAGGATCTCCCTCGAGGCGCTCCTTAATGGCATAGGCAATATCCAGAGAGGAGGTCTCCGGTGTGAAGTAAAAGGCATCTTCTTGGGCAATAGCGCGTAATGGGGCAATGCCGGTACAGAAGATGGGTAGGCGACTGATTCCTGCCTCTAGCAGAGGTATGCCAAACCCCTCCTCACGGCTGGTGAGCAATAGGGCATCTGCAAGGCGGTAGAGATCTGCGATTACGAGATCGCTGACGCCATCCGGGTAGTATTCTGCCAGAAAGTGAGCCGAGTTTTTGATTCCCAGTTGGTCACGTAGGGAAAGAAGACTCTGGTAGTAGTTTAAATTCTCTGGGTTATGGGCACCTGGTGGCCCTGTGATGATAAGCCTGGCGGCGGGGAGGAGGGAGTGTAATTCTGCCATAATCGCGAGCGCTTGTTCCAGGTTCTTACGCCGGGTGATGCGCACCGGACAAAGCAGGATCGGCATGGCAGAAGCCAGGCTGAGGCGCTCAAAGAGCTCTTGTGTGATCGCTGATAAGCCGAGGAATTCTACCTGTTCAATGCCCGCTGGGATGACATGAATTTCTTCGCGCGGCAATCCGCACAACTGACTCCACTCAAGGCGACGGGCTTCAGACACAACGACCTGAATCGTATTGGGCCAGGCTTGCCGCAAGAGGTCCCATGGCCAGCCTGGGTGCAATTCGCCCTGATACCGCTCAGCGGTCCAGGCCAGATCGTGATGCCAGAGGATAACCCGGCGAGGAATGCCACGAGTTATCAGGCGATGAAGGGCTACTGTGAGAGGTAGGTTCTTATGCTGAGTAGCCACATTGTGTGCAATGAGCACGTCGGTTTGAAGCAAGTAAGATTCGAGCCATTCTTGCAAAGTGGTTACCAGGGCATCCATTTCCGGCGGGATGTGTCCACGGTCGAGATCGCGCTTGACTTCAAGAATTTGCGGGTGCCGAGAATCAAGGAGTGGACACACGTGCACAGGTATGCGCTCGTCCCAGGCTTTGCCTCGTCCAGTCAGGATGGTAACCTGGTGACCGGCTTTCAGCAGATACTTAGCCTGGCGTGCGATTACGGCTTCTACCCCGCCGACAATTGGGGGAGCCGCGTAGTGAAGTAAGGCTATGTGCATGATGATCTCCTCACTATTGAGAGTTTATCGTGAAATTAAATCTTTTGTCAAATGGCTTCTTATGAACGCCAGGGGATCGAAACATCTCGTGCTATAATCGGGAGTTATCAGAGACGAAGTGCTGATTTTAGCGTTATCTGGAGCGAGAGATGACCTGGGATGAACGTGTTTATCTGGATTACGCTGCCACTACCCCGGTGGCTGATCGAGTCATAAGGGCAATGTTGCCTTTCTTTGGGGGCACGTTTGGCAACCCCTCCTCGGTGCATTTTGAGGGTCAACAAGCCGAGGCTGCGCTGGAAGAAGCACGTGAGCGGATTGCGCGAGCACTGGGGGCCAAACCCAGGGAAATAATTTTCACTTCGGGGGGGACGGAGAGTGATAATTTGGCTTTGCGCGGAATTGCGCTGGCGGAACATCAACGGCGCGGAGCATATCGCATTCTGATCACGCCCGTTGAGCATCATGCAGTTTCAGCAACAGCCCGCCAGTTGCAGGATGTGTTTGGTTTCATTGTGGATTACGTACCTGTGGATTCCTATGGCCGTGTGGATCCGGATGACTTGCGTGGCTTGATTGATTCGAGTACGGCTCTGGTTTCAATTATTCACGCGAATAATGAAATTGGTACTCTCAATCCGATTGTCGAGCTTGCAGCCGTTTGTGCGGAGAAGGGTGTGCCCTTTCACACAGATGCTGTTCAATCGGTGGCACACCTGCGGTTGGATGTGAGGGCCTTAGGAGTTTCAGCGCTTTCGATTGGTGCCCACAAGTTCTATGGGCCCAAAGGGGTTGGGGCGCTCTATGTGCGTCAGGGGACGTCTATTCTTCCTATTCAAACTGGAGGCGCCCAAGAGCGGGGTTTACGCGCTGGAACCGAGAATGTGCCGTTGATAGTCGGCATGGCCGAGGCCCTTGAATGGACCCTGGAAACACTTGACCAGGAAACGCAACGTTTACGCGCATTGCGGGATCACTTAATTGAAGGAATATTGAACACCATCCCCCGCGTGCGACTGACTGGACATCCTATAGAACGGTTGCCCAACCACGCCTCCTTTGCCTTTGAGAATGTTGAGGCCAACGCACTCCTGATGTACCTGGACCATGCAGGTTTTGCGTGTTCTTCAGGATCGGCTTGTAAGACGGGCAATCCGGAGCCTTCTGAGGTCCTACAGGCGATTGGCTTCACCTCGCAGTGGGCTATGGGCGGGCTACGGGTGACCTTGGGACGAGGTACAACTCAAGACCATATTGAACGGTTTTTGGGCGTGCTGCCGGCAGCAGTGGAGAAGTGCCGGGTTGTTAGCAGGGTGAATTAATCAGCATGGAGCCGGATCGAAACCCTAAGGTTGTGGTCGCAATGAGCGGGGGCGTTGACTCCTCAGTTGCTGCTGCATTGTTGGTCGAGCAGGGGTATGATGTCACGGGGATGATGCTTCGCTTATGGAGCGAGCCGGGCAAAGAAGATCTCAACCGTTGTTGTACCCCGGATGCGATGATGATGGCTCGGCGTGTGGCAGCCAAGTTGGGGATCCCCTTTTACGTTGTGGATGTAAGGGAAAAATTTCGTGAATGGGTGGTAGGGGCCTTTATCCAGGGTTACCTGACGGGGATGACGCCTAACCCCTGTCTGGTTTGCAATCGTCAGATTCGGTGGGGATTGCTGCTCCAGCAAGCCCTTTCACTGGGCGCCCAGTGGTTGGCGACCGGACACTATGCGCGAATTGAACGAGACCAGCAGGGGCGCTTTTTGCTCTTACGCGCTCTGGACGCCAACAAGGATCAATCCTATGTGCTCAGTGTGTTGGGGCAGGAGGAGTTGCGCCACACGCTATTGCCCATTGGGGGCTATACCAAACCTCAGGTACGCGAACTGGCGCGTGCATTCGGTTTACCGGTGGCGGAGCGATCGGAGAGCCAGGATTTGTGTTTTCTGGCCGGAGAGGATTACCGAGATTTTCTGGTACGGCATGCTCCTGAGGTGATCCGCCCTGGGCGGATTGTCAATCGTGAGGGTGAGGTTCTGGGCGAACACCACGGGCTGGCGTTTTACACAATCGGGCAACGCAAGGGATTGGGGGTGACGTCTTCCCGACCCCTCTATGTGATTGACAAAGACATTCGCCAGAATCTCCTGATTGTTGGACACCTGGAGGACTTGGGAAAGACGGTGCTTCATGGGGCCCCGGTGAACTGGGTGTTGGGTGAGCCTCCAGCGGAGCGATTCCGTGCCGAGGTAAAGATCCGCTATACTGCTAATCCCCTTCCTGCGACGGTCATAGTGGAGACACCGCAACAGGTACGGGTTGAATTTGACCAAGCGGTTCGAGATATTACACCTGGCCAGCGCGCGGTTTTTTACGATGGGGATGTGGTCGTAGGTGGGGGGACTATCGTTTCAGCATCGAACAGGTAAGGATTTAACGATGACCATACAAAGCATCCTGCTTGGCATTTGCATGGCCACACTGTTGGGGGCGCTCTTTCACTTGTGGCGAGGAGGCGGCTGGGTGAAACTGATAGCGTACCTGGTAGCGGCTAACCTGGGCTTTTGGGTAGGGCACTGGGCTGCTGGTGCGCTGAATTGGACGGCAGGGCGAGTTGGACCGATCAACCTGGGGGGTGCACTGGTGGGCGGCGTTCTCTTTCTTGGCCTTGCTTATTGGTTAGGCCAGGTCGAACCCCCTCAAGGAGGAAAACGGGCGTGAGCTGGAATCTTCATTCAACTTTTGTACAAGATGGTGACCTGGTTTATTTGGTCAGTCCGCGGCGCAAAGCTTTCATCTTGCGTCTGGAAAAAGGCGGTGAATTTCACAGCCATCGTGGCATCATCAAACATGACGATATGATTGGAAAACCCTGGGGAAGCCGTGTTGCCAGTCACATGGGAGAAACTTTCCTGGTGCTCCAGCCTTCCCTGGCCGATCTGATCCGTGAGTTACCCCGGACCACTCAAATCCTCTATCCGAAAGACATTGGCCTGATCCTGGTCAATATGAGTATTGGCGAAGGACAGCACATACTCGAGGCTGGCACCGGCTCAGGCTCGCTTACCTGTGCATTTGCTTTTGCTGTGGGCGCTCATGGGCGGGTGACCAGTTACGATGTGCGCGCGGACGTGCAAAACCTAGCGGCAAAAAACCTGCAACGTCTGGGACTGGCTGAACGGGTAACCCTTAAACTGCGGGACATTGCGGCTGGTTTTGACGAACGCGAGGTAGATGCTGTATTTCTGGATGTGCCCAATCCGCAGGATTATACGGAACAAGCCCGTCAAGCGCTTAAGCCGGGGGGATTTTTTGGTAGCATTTTGCCTACTACGAACCAGGTAACGCGTTTGGTGGCCGCCTTGAGAGCGCAAGCGTTTGATCTGATTGAGGTATGCGAAGTGCTTTTGCGCCATTACAAGCCAGAACCTGAGCGATTGCGACCAGTGGACCGCATGGTGGCTCACACTGGTTTTCTGATCTTTGCCCGCGCCGTCCAGGCAGGGTCAGAAGCACTTTCAGAAGAGCACCTTTCAGAGATGGAAATGGCGCACGAGGATGATGGCGAAGCGGCCACTTTCTGATACTGCCGGTGCGGTGAATCACCTCACTTTAGAGACCATTCAGCAACGGCTGGCTGAGTTTCAATCTACCTGGTCGGCCTCGAATCCCACCTTGTTTGTTCAGCGGACGTCCCTTCGTCCGGCCGCGGTTCTGGTGCCGTTGGTGCGGGAAGGCGGGGAGTGGCATTTGCTTTTTACCCGTCGCAGTTCACGTGTGCAGAATCACAAAGGACAGGTCGCCTTTCCGGGTGGAGCGATCGAACCAGAAGATCCTTCGGTGGAGAGTGCGGCTTTACGGGAGACCTGGGAGGAAATTGGGGTTGAGGCGTCACGGATCACGCTTTTGGGCCAATTGCCGCTGCTTACGTCGGTGACTCATTACCTCATTTACCCAGTGGTGGGTAAGATGGACTGGCCGGTGTCGCTTCGATTATCTGAGGAAGAAGTTGAAAAGGTTTTTACAATCCCGTTGGCTTGGCTGGCTCAGCCGGACCACCTGGAGCGAGAGATTCTGCCCGCGGGAGACGGTACTCTTCACGAGGTGCTCTTTTTCGCACCCTATCAGGGGGAGCGTGTTTGGGGCATTTCTGCCCGCATTGTTTATTTGCTGCTAAAAGCCCTAAAACTTACGGCATAAAGGCGCAAATAAAACTGGATGCCCTAAGAAAGGCATCCAGTTTTATAGGCTACCATGACCAGAGGGGAAGGCTATTCCTCTTCCACCTCTTCTTCTTTCTTACCACGTTCGATGACCTCGGGTTCTGCCAGGCCTACTTCTTCTCCCTCGACCATTTCTTCTTCAGCGCCGCCCGTTATTACTGCCACTACTTCATCGGGATCCTCCAGACACTCGACATTGGGCGGGAAAGTGAGATCACGGACATAAATGGCATCGCCAACGCGGGCCAGACCGGAGATATCCACCACAATCTTTTCGGGCAGGTCCTGGGGCAGACAGGAGACTTCAACCTCCTCGAGGTTGGTGATAAGGACGCCATTGAAGTCACGCACGGCGGGAGCCTCACCTACAAACTCAAGGGAAACATCTGCGCGAATTTTCTCGGTCAGGGAAACGACCTGGAAATCCACATGCAGCAGTGTGCCCTTGATAAAGTCGCGCTGTTTCTCGCGGATCAACGCAGCGTGCTGGGTGCCGTCAAGTTCGATGGTCACCAGGGATGAGGGTTTCAGGCCAGCGAGCACTTTAGTGGCTTCGTGCAGGTCGAGAGTAATTGGGGTAGGTTCAAAGTGATGCCCGTATAGGATCGCAGGAAGCTGACCTGCGCGACGTAAAGCGCCAACCTTTTTGCCAATCACGTTTCGGCGGGTGGCTTTTAATACAACTTTTTCCATTTTTTTCCATCCTTCGAGCGCCTCTCACCTCGGTAAATCGAGGTTACCTTCGCTCTTTTTGAGGTATGATATAGGCCAGTTAAATTGGCCGCAGGGTGTGATTTTAAGCACCTCTGTCGGCTTCGTCAAGGCTACATGTTCCCCCAATTTTGGGTGAGAGGTGGGGTATGCTAACGAGGCGATTTGGGCGAGCAATCTTGGGGTGGTGTTTGGGTGTGAGCGTGGGGCTTGGCCTGGTGGCTTGCCAGACGGTTAGGGATACACCGTTAACCCCAACAAAACAGACTCACGAGATTGTTTCTCCATCGCTATCATCCTCGGCGCCGGCTCCTACACCAGTGGCTGAGGTGACCGAAACGGTTGCACTGACTTCTACAGAGGTGTATCCAAATAAAGGTGAATTAACCCGCTATCGCCTAAGGCTAAGACTGAATCCCGAAGCCCATACTGCCCAGGTGGAGGCTGTAATAAACTGGGTCAATGACACAGGAGATTCCCAATCTAAACTACCTCTGGTCATCGAGCCAGCTGGTTATCCAAATGGGTTTATATTGATAGAGGCGCTTCAAGATGGAAAACCGGTAACTCTGGTGCAGGATACAGTAAATGTCTGGTGGCTTCAGCCAGTAACCCCGGTGGCCGCAGGGGGTACGAGCGAGTTTACCGTTACTTACCAGTTGGATCTTCCAGAGATTCCTCCACCTTCAGGCACAGCCAAGCCCCAGATCTTTGGCTTCACCCAGCGGCAGGTGAATCTGGTGGACTGGTATCCCTATGTGCCCCCTTATCAGGGTGGTGGATGGCTAACTCACACGCCAGGATTTTTTGGTGAGCATTTGGTCTATCCGTTGGCTGATTTTGAGGTAACTTTGCAGGAGGTAACTTTGCAGATTGAGGGAACGACGCGTGAATGGGTGGTTGCGGCCAGTGCTCCGATCGAGCGCACGTCGGAGGGAACTCTTCTTTTTGAGCATCAGGGAGCGCGCAATTTTGTGCTTTCCCTCAGCCCTGAATACCGCTTGTTTGAGCAGACGGTCAATGGAGTGGATGTGCGCGGTTATGTTTTCCCAGAAAATGAGCGGGCAGGACAGGCAGCGCTGGAGGCTACTGCGCAGGCGCTGGATTTGTATTCCCAGTGGTTTATTCCCTACATGCGGCCTCAACTTAGCCTGGTAGAAGCCGATTTTCTGGATGGGATGGAATACGATGGACTGTATTTTCTGAGTAAGGGGTTTTACAACCTGTACGACGGTACTCCGCAGGGGTATCTGACCATGATCGCTGCTCACGAAACGGCGCATCAATGGTGGTATGTTCGGGTGGCAAATGATCAGGCTATGCATCCCTGGTTAGATGAAGCCTTGTGTACCTATAGTGAGCGCCTATTCTATGAGAGCATTTACCCCGATCTGGTATCCTGGTGGTGGTTCTACCGTGTCAACTATTATCAGCCGGGGGGATGGATAGATCAAAGCATTTACGATTATGCGGGATACCAGGCCTATCGAAACGCAGTGTATTTACGCGGGGCCCAGTTTTTTGAGGGAGTGCGCCAAACCATGGGGGATGAGGCATTCCTGGCCGCCTTACGTGAATACGCTCAACGCTATGACGGGAAGATTGCCTTCCCGGAAGATCTGTTAGATGTGCTGAATGCGCATTCCCCGAACGACCTTGAGCCCATTTTTCGCCAATATTTGAGCGCCTATCTTCCCCGCTGATCAGGCCGTCTCGCGTTCAGGGATTTCGAAGGATTTCAAGGCCATTTCAGCAATAGTTTGACCGATGCTAATGGAGGCGGTGGCGGCGGGTGAAGGCGCATTTAGGACATGGATCATTTGCGGGGCTTCCAGGATGCTAAAGTCATCGAGCAGGGCTCCATTGCGTCCCAGAGCCTGGGCGCGCACCCCCGCTCCCCCGCGTTTGACGTCCTCTTCGCGTAATTCGGGGAGCAGGCGCTGGAGGGCGCGCACAAATGCACGTTTGGAGAGAGAGCGGTAGAATTCACCCAAACCGGTTTTCCAGTATTTCAGTCCCATGCGCCAGAAGCCGGCGAAGAAAAGGTACTCACCAATATCGCGGAGTGAAATATCCGTCATGCGGTAGCCTTCGCGTTTAAAGGCAAGTACGGCGTTGGGTCCAGCCTCTACACCCCCGGTGACACGCCGAGTGAAATGGACCCCTAGAAAAGGAAAGCGTGGGTCTGGGACGGGGTAAATCA
The DNA here is from genome assembly GCF_001306145.1 of Thermanaerothrix daxensis. GTDB lineage: Bacteria > Chloroflexota > Anaerolineae > Anaerolineales > Anaerolineaceae > Thermanaerothrix > Thermanaerothrix daxensis. The sequence continues at coordinate 98,839 of NZ_LGKO01000004.1, read as the reverse complement.
GATTTTTGACCAGGTATTGGCGCTCAGGCACAATATCGTAATACTCGCCCCGGAAGGGGATAATTTGTAGGTCGGGCTTCAGGCCGCACATGCGGGCTACCCGGTCGGAATGCAGGCCGGCGCAATTAATCAAATGACGAGCCTCATAGTTACCCGCCGTGGTTTCAAGAATCAGGTTCTCTCCTCGCCGTTGGAATCCAATCAGGCGGGCACGCGTTTGAATGACTGCACCTTGAGCCTGGGCTAACTCAGCGTATTTCTGGGTCACGCGAATGTAATCAACAATGCCGGTGTAAGGGACGTAAATAGCAGCCAATCCGGTGGTGTGAGGTTCGTAGTCCTTGATCTCATCCGGCCCAAGTTTGCGGATCTCGGCCAGTCCATTTTCTAAACCACGCTGATAGAGTGCTTCCAGGCGAGGAAGTTCTTCAGGCAGAGTGGCAACAATGATCTTACCACAGCGCTCATGGGGAATTTCGTATTGCTCGCAGAAGCGGTACAATGCTTCTCGCCCCTGAATGCAGTTTCGGGCTTTCAATGAGCCAGGCTTGTAGTAAATCCCCGAATGAATGACTCCGCTGTTATTGCCGGTTTGGTGAGCGGCGAGGCGATCTTCGGCTTCCAGGATGATGAGGGAAGCGCGGCTAGATCGAGTCAAAGCCATCGCCGTGGCCATACCCACGATTCCACCTCCAACGATTGCAATGTCATAACGCGCCATCATGATGAAAACTTCCTCCTCGAGCGGGTGGTATTGGGGCGCCATAAAGATTTCTTATTGGGTCGGCTATGTAGCAAATGCGCCACCATGATTATAGCGCGTTTCACGTAGGGGCGGGCCTTATGAGTGGGACTTGATTGGCAGTCAATTGCATTGGATCACATAAATAATGAGGATATGAGCAAAATTCATGTGAAAATAGAATCGCCTTACCGAAACTAAATTATTTTTCGGGGAACGGAGTGATTGTCTCTCTACTCTATTGTGAACTTAACGGACATTGCCAATCTCCGGCTCATTCCCGCCAGGTATTTGAATGCTATGTGGTAAACTTGTATATATGCAAGGGAGTGAGCAGCATGACGGATGACCAAAGACCTAAACGCATTGTATATATTGAAGACGACCAGGAAATGATTGAACTGGTCACGTTAATCCTGAGTCGTCGGGGTTATGAGGTCATTGGCGCCCAAGGGGGACGGAATGGTCTGGAAGTTGCCCTTGCGCAGGTGCCTGACTTAATCTTGCTGGATCTGATGATGCCGGATGTAGATGGGTGGGAGGTCTTTCAGCAATTAAAGAACCGCGAAGAGACGCGCAAAATCCCGGTAATTGTGATCACTGCCAAGGCTCAGCCCATAGATCGCGTGCTTGGGCTTCACATTGCCAAGGTGGATGATTATATAGCCAAACCTTTCCACCCCCAGGAACTGGTTGAAAGTATAGAAAATGTGCTGAAGAGTGTCTCGGGCCAGCCCTCGGCCTGAATGTGTGGGGAGGTGAGCCTGCGCTGACATGCCCCTTGGTATCATCCAGAATCTAACCAGGCCACTGGAAATCCCCCTGCGGGTCCGTGTTTGTTCGAGTTATTGGGAACGATTGCGAGGGTTGATGTTTCACCCCCGCCTTGCCCCTTATGAGGGCATTCTTCTTGTTGAGCCCGAGGAGGGGCGTTTTCAGGCAGCAATTCACATGCTTTTCATGCGATTTGACATTGCTGTCGTGTGGATCAACCGTGCCGGGCGGGTTGTGGATGTGCGCCATGCACGTCCATGGAAGGGTATATATATGCCCCAACAACCGGCTTCGTATATTCTCGAAATCCATCCCATTCATCTTAGTCATTTCAGGGTGAGCGATGAGGTCGAGATCACTATACTTTAGGGTTTTCGTGGTTCTGCTGGTGCTGTTGCTCTCCTGGACAACACCCCCACCTGCCGTATTGGCACAAACGGAGGACTTGCCAGTTTACATTGTTCAACCTTCGGACACGATCAATACCATTGCGCGCCGGTTTGGGATTTCGCCTCAAGAACTTGTTCGGGTTAACCAGTTGACCAACCCGGACCTTATAAGCGTTGGTATGGCGCTTAAGATCCCCGGATTCGCAGGGGTTCATGGCACCCTGACCACAGTTTCGGTGCCCCTTGGGGCTTCTCTGGCCTCATTGAGCCGTCAGTATCAAATCAGTGAAGAGCAAATCATCCGTTTGAATCGCTTGACCAGTCCTTCGCAACTGTTTGTGGGGTCCACCCTGATTTTGCCGGTGCAAGAGGAAGTAAACCGTTCACAGTCCGTGCATTTGGTAAGCCTGCAGGCCGGGCAATCCCCGCTCGAACTGGCTGTGGACTCAGGGCTTACTTTATGGGAACTTTTGCTCCAAAATGATATTGAGACCAGTGCGCGCCTTTTGCCTTTAGACCCTGTGGCGGTTAAGACGGATCAATCCTCCTCGGAGAAAGTGTCCGCTCTTCCAGGGGCTCCCGATTTTGTGCAAGGGGTTGAGCTCTATCCTCTGCCAGTCACGCAAGGGAAGACAGTGGTGGTCAAGGTGGGTGTGACCCAACCGGTCAGACTAAGTGGTGCTATTGGGGATTGGTCCCTTCAATTTGATACCCTGGATGCAAGTACCTATGGGGCTTTACAGGGTATCCATGCCCTGGCACAGCCTGGACTGGTTGACTTCTCGCTTTCCATGGTTACCCAAGATGGAAGGGTGTTCTCATTTAGCCAGCCTGTCCTCTTACAGCCCGGTAATTACCCCCAGGATCCGCCTCTGTATGTTGATCCACAAACTCTGGATAAATCGATAACCGAGCCAGAGGATCAACTGGTGCGCACGGTGACGAGCGGAAACACTCCCGTAAAGTACTGGAAGGGCACTTTCCGCAAACCTGTGGACGAGCCCAGTTGCATCAAATCCTGGTTTGGCAATCGTCGTTCATACAATGACAGCGGTTACACCTATTTCCATACTGGAGTGGATTACGGAGTATGTGCAAATCTAAACATATATGCACCAGCGGCGGGAATCGTGGTATACACCGGTTCCCTGACGGTTCGCGGCAATGCTACCATCATTGATCATGGGTGGGGGGTCTATAGTGGATTCTGGCATCAGAGTCAAATCCTGGTAAACGTAGGGGATCGTGTTGAAGCCGGGCAACTGATTGGTGAGATCGGCGGTACCGGGCGCGTAACTGGCCCACACCTCCACTGGGAGGTCTGGGTGAATGGGGTTCAGGTGGAGCCCCTGGATTGGTTGGAGCGGGAATATCCGTGAGCCGGAGAGATGATGTATAATTTTTGTGCTTTTTGGTGCAATCTATTTTGTGACCCTGAAGAGAACGGATAGGAGACATGGCCTCATTAGGATTATCCCTTGAGCCTGGCTACTGGCAAAACTTCACTATCGCAGATGAAGACTTGCAATTTCTTTATAATCACCTCCTTGAAACCGAGATGCCTCAAACAGCCGCAGAATTGGCTGAGGTTTTGATCAAGGAGCGTATTCATCGAGAAATTGAGCGTCTCAAGAGGGAACAGGAGGCGGGGGGAGAGCTTTACCAACCCAAAAATCACTATCGTATCGGACAGGCCCTGCGTTTCCCTGCCCTTGGAATGAAACAGGGTGTGGTGGTAAACGTGCGTCCGGGGTTCAATCCGGATTACCCACCTTTTGAGGTGATTGAAGTTGAATTTGATTCCTCCACTCATAAGGAGTTTGCTGCCGGGCTGGCGGAGCATTCCTTGAATGCCCCAATGGTGGTCAACGCTCAAGATCCTCTCCTGGACGCCAAATACGTGATCAAACATTACGGGCGTGAAATTGCTGCCAAACTCAACGCGATTTTTGAGACAAACCCCGATTTGGTGCGAATTGCGGGTGCCTGGTTCCCGCGTGCATTGCTGGTGGATGTCTCGATTGGGTACTTAAATCTGGCAGAGGCTGTTCTGGAGATGGCCGGAGGTGGGCCGCTTCCCACCCGTGCCATTCTTGAACAGATTGAACTGCCCTCAGATGTAAATCCTAAGCTCACCGAGTTCTCTCTTAATCTGGCGCTTCAGGAAGATGGGCGCTTTGATGAGGTGGGTCCGGCGGGGCAGATTTTGTGGTTCCTGAAACGGCTAGAACCAGAAGCCGTTCAGACGCCCCCTGTGCTTCTAAAATACAGTGCGCAGGATGGGTTGGTGAAGCCCCCACCGAACATTTTGGAGGAACTTAATCGGCTCGTATATGACGAACTGGAGGATTATGAGGTTCCAAGTGAGGAGGTTGGCGAGGTTACATTAAGTTTAATTTTCCCACACTGGCGGGCTGGTACGCTTCCTCTTGCGGGACCCGTTGCAACGCTCTTCCCAACAGCGTATGAATCGCCGCGGGTGCGTTTCAATTTTGTGGATGAGGAAGACGGAACCCCTTACCCGGGTTGGGTGGTGCGTCCATATCGGTATATATATGGATTGAAAGAGTGGTTTGCCCGCCAGGGGGTGATTCCGGGTAGCCTGATCACAGTTCGTCAGGGTGAAAAACCTGGGGAGGTGTTTATCCGTGCGCGTAAGAAACGCCCTACCAAGGAATGGTTGCGAACGGTGCTCATTGGCTCCGATGGGGGAATTGTCTTTACCATGCTCAAACATACCCTTGGGGTCGAATACGATGAGCGCATGATCATCATCATCCCAGACCCGGATCGCCTGGATCAGGTGTGGGAGCAAATGCATCATCAGCGTACCCCGCTTGAACGGGTGGCGCGGACGATGGCGAAGGAACTGGCCAAACTGAACCCGCAGGGACATGTTCACGCGCAGGAACTCTACGCGGCGGTTAATCTGGTTAAGCGCTGTCCGCCTAGCGCCTTGCTCGCCGTGCTGGCTGGGTTGCCGGATGTCACTCATTTGGGCGACCTTTATTTCCGCCTGAGCGAAGAGGAGGACAGGCATGAGTAGCCCTCAATCCTTTAGCATGATTCGCCCGACGATTAAGACGCCTTTCCACATTGATTTTGAGTGGTGGCAGCATCATGATTCTAATTGGCGTGTTTATTTAAATGATTTTCTTTGTCCTGAACATCAGAAAGCCTTTGAGGGTAAAGCGGAAATCTGGATTGATGATATAGATCCCCAAACGGCTGAGGTGCACCGGGTTGATGGTTTGCAGCATATATTGATGAATCACTGTGCTAAACAACCAGATTTCCTACTCCGCGAGACCTCACTGATCAATAAGATTTTTAAGTTGCTGTTAGCCAATGGCAACCGCCCTATGACTCCTGAAGAGATGGCGCCCTTGGTAGGGCGTCCGGCCGAGGTGATTCTCCGCACCCTTTCAGGTCCGCAGGTGTATTACGGCATTCGCCCCTGCAAAGGTTAGAGATTTATGGCAGGGGGAGGGGGTAGGGCTTTGTGTGTTAGTTATATTTTTTCTTTAGGTTTGGCTTCCAGGTAGGGGGGCTCAATGTAGGTAGATAGAAGTTTTAGATTCGGCATTGAGAAGAGGTTTTTGGGGAATACATTGTCTGGATGACTAATCGCGTAATCACCCTTTTCGAGCAACAAGCAGTTCCCTATCATGCACTTGGCTTATCCAGTAGTGATCCTTTGCTGGAAGTGCTCGAGCGCATTAATCAGGATCAAGGGAAAGAGATTATTCGCCTTGAACGCAAAGCCTTGCGAACCCTTCAGTACGTTGGAGTCATCCAGACGGAAAGATGTACCATCCAGATTTTGCCCAAAATTGATTATGATCCCCGGATAGGCACGGCCTCGTCTAATGTCCTTTTATCTGAAAATTCGGCAGGGATTACCGCTGCACGAAACTTGATATACATGTTAATTCACACCCGCAACCTAAAACTGCATCATCTAACCCTGGCCTCGGTGGGCACCGTTCAAGCGGGCTGGTTCGAAATGCTTACCCGGCTGTTTGCCGATGAACTACTAATCCAGTTAAAACAAGGGTATCACCTTGATTATGTGGTGCAGGAGGATTTGCTTCCCTACTTGCGAGGACGGTGGAATGTTACTCGTCAGTTTGTCCGTTATCCTGATCTAAGTGGGGGGGTTGGATGTTGCTTATGACGAATATTTGCCAGATACACCATTAAACCGAATTTTTCGTTTGGCAGTCAGGCAAATGCAATTAATTACGCGTGATTCGGCAAATCGACAGCGACTAGCCGAATTGGACGATTTACTCCAACCCGTTGAGATTCCTACGAGTGCATCTGCCTACCTAGATAAGATCCATTTTACGAGACTCAGCGAACGCTTCAAGGGTGCTTTTGACCTGGCACGTTTATTTCTGCTAGGACAGTCAGTGCATCTGTTAGCCGGTGCACAGCAAGCGTGGGCGTTTGTTCTGGATATGAACCAATTATTTGAAGCGTTTGTTACCAGCCTGCTTCAATCCAACCGAATCCGCATTATTCCACCTCAATGGAAAGAGACCGTGATCGAAACGCAAGGGGGCAGAGTACCCAAATACCTTGCCCGACCAAATTACTCCAATGCGAAACCCTTTTCGCAGATCAAACCGGACATTTTGATCAAACGAGGGAGCACACCCTTTCTAATTATCGATGCCAAAAACAAAGTTTTATCACATCAGCCGGTATACGCATCCATAGCCGAAGATGACCTCTATCAAATGGTAGCATATGCTACTCGATTGCGTTGTCCAAATGTTTTACTTCTTTATCCGCGGGCAAAGAATACTAACGTCATACCCTTTTTCCTGGATGTTGAACTTTCTCCTATCCGCATTTATGTTGCCACACTTAATCTGCACCAACCTTTGGATAAGTTGGATGGGATAATTGGCGAATTTAGGGATATCTTGGGGTATGTCCATCGACATATGAACATGACGGAGGAGACCTTATGGCGCGCAGATTAAAGGATCAGTTACTTTACGATACGTTTGCTCTGTTTAAGGAGCGCTGCTTAATTGGGGATACCTCTCTGCTTTGGCCAGAACGGCGTATCTGGACGCTTGAAAACCTGAGGCGGTGGAAAAAGTTGGTTAATGACCGCCCAATCTCGACCTCTCAAACATTCAGCGAAAAGATAGAAGATCAGTTAGCCCAAGCACCTACTGCGTTGTGGGCTATCACGGCTGATCTTCTCTTCGTCTATTACCTTCCATCCACGAGCATTACTTTTTCAACCCGTATAAATCGAATTCGTTGGGCAGCAGAAAAAGCTGGTCTTAGTTTGCCTGCCGAGGACGACCCAATTTGGGAAGCTCACCGCCAATTGGGGTTTTGTAGAACGGCTTATAAATACCATATTCGCATTACACAGTTGAACTTACTTGCCTTGTTTGCGATAAAGGTGAAAGAACTATCAGACCCCAATTCGTGTTTGAATGATCCAAAGTGCGTTTCGGGTTTATTGGATGAAATCCTCGAAAGCATTGAGAACAAGGGAGACCGCGCTTATGACATGCGCCATGCTATTTTGTATCTAATGTTTCCCGAAAACTATGAGCGGATTATCAGTACAACTGACAAACGAAAGATTGTAGAGCACTATAAACGATATGTTACCGAGCCGACGGCAGACTTAGATGATCAACTTCTCCAGATTCGCCAGCAATTGGTCAAAATACGCCCTCAAGGTCCAGATTTGGATTTTTACGATCACTTGAGGGATGAATGGGGAAGAGGGATTAAAGAGTCCCCTGATGATAAAGTCGTTGAAAAGGCTATACAATTGCTTCTTCGCTTTAAAAATTTAATACTGGCCGGGCCACCTGGTACTGGGAAAACTTACTGGGCCAAGCAAATTGCCGAACGATTGGTGGCCGAGCAGAATAGTGTATCACAAGTGGTCGTCGGAAAGACTGCCACTTATATTTACTGGGTTACCTTTCATCAATCCTATGCGTATGAAGACTTTGTTGAGGGCTTGCGCCCCAAGCTTGATACCAATACCTCCAATGGTCTCTCTTTCGAGATTAAGTATGGTATTTTCCGCCGGCTTTGTGAACTTGCTGAACAGGATTCACAACATCGGTATGTGCTTGTCATTGACGAGATTAACCGTGGAAATATTGCCAAAGTGTTTGGCGAATTAATGACCCTGATTGAGGCAGACAAGCGCGGTAATTTGTCGGTGTTACTTCCTTATAGCAATCAGCCTTTTCGTGTGCCGTCCAATCTTTTTCTCATCGGAACAATGAACACTGCCGATCGCAGTATCGCGCTTTTGGATGTTGCCCTACGCCGTCGTTTTGCTTTTTTGGAATTGATGCCCGATGCCGCCCTGTTGGATGAAATAGTTATTGAAGAAGACTTGAATTTGGGTACCTGTTTACGGAAAATTAATCAACGCATCACTGAAACGCGCGGTGCGGACTATCAAATTGGACATAGTTATTTTCTCCCGTTGAAGCAAAAAAGCCTTACCCGGGAGGAAAAGATTGCTCTCTTGGATGACATTTGGAATTTTCAAATTGTTCCGCTGCTCAAAGAATACTTCTATGGCCAAACTGATTTATTACAACAGGTATTGCCAAGTTTCTTCGCTCAGGATGAGTCACCCGTTACTACTGTTCCTGTTTTACACGATGATGATTTGATAGCAGCCTTGAGTCGCCTGTGAGACCTGATCTTCACCTGCAGAATTCTGGGACGTGAAAATGGAAGTTTGATAGAGGGGAAGTCGCTCCCCACACGGGGAGCGTGGATTGAAAATCCTGCCCCCCTCCATCAAGATCGAGCAACTGTTCTTCGTCAAGCCCCGAACGCACAACAGTCCCAATTTGCTTAGCGTCCCCTCACATGAGTGATTTTGAGACGCATGTGAACCCCGAAAAGCCCTTTATTCAGAAAGACCCTATCTTGTCATAATAGGGGCTTTTGAATATACTCAAGAGCGGGGTTGGTTCTGGATTTAAGGAGGTAGCGATTATGGCAAAGCAGAGGATTTTGCTGGTAGATGATCACGAGGTGGTGCGCCTGGGGCTGAGGGCTTTATTGGAACATCACCCACAATTTGAGGTAGTGGGTGAGGCAGGGACGGCGAAAGAGGCTTTGGAACAAGTGGCTCAACATCGCCCGGATGTCGTGTTGATGGATATTCGCTTACCGGGGGCTTCGGGGATTGAAGCCTGCGAGGAGATCACTCAGAAATATCCTGAAACCAAAGTGATTATGCTAACCTCCTATGCGGAGGACGAGATGCTCTTTTCGGCAATCCGGGCGGGGGCTTCAGGATATGTGCTGAAACAAATCGGTCGCGAGGACCTGATCCGGGCCATTGAGGCGGTCGGGCGTGGAGAAGCCTTGCTCGATCCGGCGGTTACCCAGCGAGTTTTTCAAGAAGTGCGCCGAGCGGTTCGGGAGGAAGAGGCTTCTGCTTTTGCTAACCTCAGCCAGCAGGAGAAGCACGTTTTGTTATTGGTTTCGGAGGGCAAGACCAACCGCGAGATTGCTAAAGCACTTTACCTGGGGGAAGGTACGGTACGCAATTATGTCAGCAGCATTCTTTCAAAATTGGGGGTTAGCAATCGTGCCGAAGCCGCGGCCTACGCGGTCGAACACAACCTGCGAGATTACCTTTAGAGAACAGGGGCTGATCCCCTGAAAAGGCGTGAAAGGGGCGGGGCCATCCCGCCTTTTGTTTTTTTTCTAGCCCATGGGAAACAAAGCATCCCAGGTTTCTTGCATCCAGAGGGCATCTGTTTCGAGGTTAGGGCTCTCACAGAGAATGCGTCCAGCACAGCCACGATCGTGCAAGGCGGAAAAAAGCGCTTTGACGTCGAAATCCGATTCTTGGATGGGCAGATGATTGCGTTCCCCCTTGGTCGAGTACTCAATGCCGGAGAGGTGAATGTGTAAGCGCTGTAGGGATTCTTCCCCTAGGGCACGGGCGTAGGTCTCCAGGACGCGCATCCACTCATCGTAACTGTTCATGGAGCCATCCCCGGCTCGTGCATGTAGGTGGGCAAAATCCAGACAGGGTTGTACCTGTGGGACTTCATGGCTCATCTGGAGCACATCTTCCAGCGAGCCGATCATGGCTGATTTCCCCATTGTCTCCGGGCGGAGTGTCACCCGAACACCCCTGGCCTGGAGCTCTTCCACGCATCCTTGTAAACGCGAGATCACCTTTCCCATAACCTGGGCAGCACTTTCACCAAAATAGGAGCCAGGATGAAACACAATATCGGTGGCTCCGGCAAGAAACCCGTAAAAAGCTGCATCTATTAGCCGCTGGCGGGATTTCGGCCATTCCTCATCCGAGGCATTTAGGTTGATAAAGTAAGGCGCATGGACACTTAAGGCGATCCCGGTTTCTTTGGCCGCTGCTGAAATTTGCGCACATGTCTCGGGGGTGACCCGTACAGCCTGCACCCAGCCCAGTTCCAGGGCTGAAAGTCCCAGAGAAGCAATCTGGTAAACAGCCCCCACCGATCCACCCGGCTTTTTGGGGGTGGAGAGGGGAGAGCCTACGGTACCAAAGCGGAATGGGCGCATGATTTTAAGTCCTTTCTAGCCCGGAGCGGGCGCAGTTTACCAGAGAGCAAAGACTTTTTGGAAAAGCGGAGGCCCTAGAATCAAAAATCCGATGACTGCTGCGGTGATAGCAGCAATCAGGACGGCGGCAGCCGCGGTGTCTTTGGCGATCCCAGCCAGGGGATGGGTGTCCGGATTGACAAGGTCAATGAAGGCTTCTAGCGCGGTGTTGAAGGCCTCACTCAGCCAAACCACGCCAATGGCAAAAGTCAAGAGTGCCCATTGGATCAGGTCAAGGTGTAGCCAGAAGCCCAGCGCAATAACCAATAAGGTTGCCATGGCATGAATCCAGGCGTTTTTCTGGGTACGCAAGACATATCCCAGACCGCTGAAAGCGTGGCGAAAGGCCGGTAGTCGCGAACGAAGAAACCGGATCATGCGCTTGCCTTTCAATCAGGTAAGATTTGGGAATTGCAACCCAGGGATTGAAGGATTTCAGACTGAAGACGCCACATGATTTGTTTCTCATCTTCTTCGGCGTGGTCGTAGCCCAGCAGGTGCAGAACGCCATGCACAACCAGCAAAGTCATTTCACATTCCAGGCTATGACCAGATTTTTGGGCCTGTTCGTTTGCTTTTTCCCACGAAATGATGATATCACCGGCATAGAGGCGCTGTGTATCCGGGTCAACCTCGCCGGAAGGGAAGGATAGCACATCGGTGGGAACATCATCACCAAGGAACTCGCGATTAAGGCGTTGTAACTCATTGTTGTCGCTGATTACTATGGAAAGGTCCACATCCTTGTTTTGGTGCTTCAAGACGGTTTCAGCGGCCTGGATAATCGAATCTTCATTTACCCGGTTTTCGAAAGGAGGTTCAATTATGAGGTTGATCATGGGGAGTGACTTTCCAGAGGGGATGGAGATTCTATGGGTTGAGTTTCCGGCTCATCCGAGGATTTGGAAATTGGCTGGACCTCGGGGTATTTGATCCGTGGATGATAGGCGTTAAGCAGGGTTTTGGTGAAGGATTCGGTAATCAGATAAAAATCACGCAGGGTCAGGTTGGTCTGATCTAATTGCCCTTCGCGCTGGCAATACTCAATGGCTTTGCGCACCAGATTCCGGAATTCTTCTTCCTCGGTGGGGGTTTCAGCCCGGGCACGTGCCTCGGTCATGTCTGCCAGCATGAGGAGGGCAGTCTCGCGGGATTGAGGAGGAGGCCCTGGGTAGCGAAAGCGTTCCATATCCACCTGGGTGGGATCGTTACCTGCTGCTTCAAGCGCACGGGCATATTGGTAGCGGGCGATCAGGGTGCCGTGGTGCTCACGGATGAAGTCAATAATCCGAGGGGGGAGGCGGTGCTTGCGCGCCAGTTGCACACCATCCTCCACGTGGCGAATGATGATCTCAGCACTGGTGTAGGGATCCAGTTCATTATGGGGGTTGGTCTTTCCCTGGACCTGGTTTTCAATGAAGAAGGCCGGATTAACAGCCTTGCCAATGTCGTGGTAAATGGCCCCAACGCGGGTCAGCAGGGTGTCTGCGCCGATGGCTTCGGCTGCTTGCTCGGCAAGATTGGCGACCTGAAGGCTGTGTTGGTAGGACCCCGGGGCGTTTCGCAGAACGAATTGAAGCAGAGGATGATCAGGTCGAAGCAGATCCAGGAGTTGTAGCGGGGTGATGACCCCCAGGGCTTGAGAAAAGAGAAATTGGAGCAGGAGGGTCAGACTGGCCGAAGCAATGCCATTAATGAACGAAGACCCCACCAGGGTAGTGATGCCGATCCAATCCGCAAAAGGGTCGGGCAGACGAAAGGCGATAATCATGGCGCTCCCGATCAGCCCAATGGCGATGCCTGCTCCAAAAAAGTTGGCCACCCGGCGGGCCTTTCCTAATGCCAGAATGCCTACCAGGCTGGTGAGGAGGTAGAACATGAACAATCCGAGTGCGTTGGGCAGATTGTAGGTCGAGAGCAGGCTCAGTACTAACGAGAAAATGAGTCCGATCTCCAGGTTATAGAGACTGGCCACGGTGAGGGCGAAAGCAGGCAGAGGATATAAGTAGGGAACAACGACTCGATTGGGAATGATGATGCGGGCAGCATAAAGGAATGCCAGGAAGGTGAGTGCCAGCAGCAAAAGGGCCTTAAGACTTTCGAGCGAGGGGGCGCGTCGGCGGGTGAAATAAAGACCAATGAAGACACTCAGAGAGGCTACCAGTGCAGTGGCTGCTGCAATCTCCCGGTAACGGTTTTCGGTTTCAACCAGGCCGAATTTCTCCAGGGCCTCCATGACAACCGGGGTGATCAGCTGACCGCGGCGCACGATAACCTCGCCCGCCAGGTAAGAGCGTGTGACGGGCTCAACACGTTTGGCGGCCTCTTCGCGGGCTTTTTCGGTCAGTGCTTCGCTGTATAGGCTATTGGGCTGAACCAAGGGCGTTACCAGGTCCGCGACGATGCGAGCCTGTTCCTCAGGAAGGGTGAAACTGATCATCCCGGGGACACTCTGACGGGCTTCCTCCAGGCGATCCTCTCGAATGGTGCCCCGCATGACCTGCTCGAGGGTAAGCAAGGCTTCTTGCTGAATGGTTTGCCACTGATTGTCATTTAGATCTATGATCAGCCGCGCCGTTTCCTCAGAAAGAGGAATTTCGGCCAGAGCCCGCAAGTCCTCAATCTTTTGTTCGGCCGTGGCATATGGGTCATAACGAACCGTTGTGATGTAATTTAGCGCCAGTTGCAATTTTTCAATCTGGCGACGCGTGATAGAGGGGTCAGGAGGAAGGTAAACCGGGGCAACCGATTTGCGGGCTTCCTCTTGGGCTTGACGAGTCAGCACATCACTGACAAACGTCAAATTCTTAGGAGCCAGTATGTCTTGGGTTGCAACATCGCCAACCTTAAGGCTCAAGTACGGAGGGCGGATGGCAATGGGAAAGAGCAGCGCTCCGAGGGAGAGGAGGCTGCAAAGGATCAACAGAGCGCGCTTAATGGCAATGCGATTAAGACGCTCAACCAGCGATGGAGGAAAACGTAAAGTCTTCATGTCTCCTTTTGTAGGAGCTCCCGCACAACCCGGCTGGCGGTTTCCCCACTGGCACGTCCTTGCAGGCGCGGCATGAGAATTTTCATCACTTTTCCCATGTCCGCTGGGGTTTTCGCCCCGGCCTCTTCAATGGCAGATTTGGCCATGGCGAGCAATTCTGCTTCCGATAGCGCCTGAGGTAAAAATTCTTGAATGACCTGGATTTCTGCCTCGGCAGCCTGCACCAGATCAGAGCGTTGGCCTTTTTGAGCATCTTCGATGGTTTCACGGCGGGATTTAACCTCTTTATGTAGGAGGGCCAGAGTCGCGTTATCATCCAGCCCACTCCCTTTCTCAACCTCCGCTAGGCGAATGGCTGAGAGGATCATACGGATGGTTCGCTTGCGAACTTCGTCACCGCTGCGCATGGCATCTCGCAGTGCCGCTTCGAGTTTTGCTTTTAATTCTCCCATCGCTTTCTCTCCAATCTCGATTAGCATTTATGGGGTCACTACAATAAGATCCCGGATTTGCTCGAAAATCGTCGGCCCAATGCCCGGAACATTCTGGATCTGTTCAATTGTATCAAAATTGCCGTGCTTCTGACGGTATTCAACAATGGCATCTGCCCGAGTTTTGCCGATCCCTGGAAGAGCCTCCAGTTGCTCGGCGTTGGCATGGTTGATATCTACGCGAGTGGTGTTAGCCACCGGTGCCTCTTCAGAACTTTCGGGAAGGACGGGCATCTCGATTATTGGGGCGGGGGGCGTTTCACCCTGATAAGGAATGCGAATTTTGACCCCATCATTCAAGCGTACTGCCAGGTTAATGGCTTCCAGGTCTGCCTGAGGAAGCAACCCGCCTGCAAGGGCGATGACATCTCGAAGCCGGCTCTCGGGTGCAATTTCATAAACGCCGGGGGTAGCCACCGCGCCGGAGAGGTGAATCACCCAGGGGCGGAGGGTTTTGGTCGGAAGGAGGAGAATTGCTTGAGCCCTCGGTGGAGCGCTTACCAGCAAAATAAGGCCAGCGGACAAAAGGCCAATTAGTATTCCTAAAATCAGGATCTGCCAGGATTTGAGAGAAGAGCTTTCCATAGAGAGGTGTCGAAAAAAGAAATGAGATGGGATCATCCTCAGTATAATATGTGCGGCAAGCCCGTCAAGGCCGTTCAGTGCATTGGTTTTCAACCCAATTCCTGACAATGCTATAACCGGGAGAACGGAATGGTCAAGACAACTTATCTGTCTTTATCCACTCGGGGGAACACAGACGTGCAGGAAATCACCTCGCTGATCTCGCGTGCAGTGGAGGAAAGCGGGATTGAAAATGGGGTTGTGGTGATCTTTACCCCTTCCAGCACCAGCGCGCTCACCACCATCGAATATGAGCCTGGTTGTATCAGCGATTTACGACAACTTCTGGAGGAGTGGATCCCCTCGGAGCGTGATTACGCTCATAATTACCGTTGGGGTGACAACAACGGTCACAGCCATCTCCGAGCAGCAATGCTGGGACCCTCGCTGACCATTCCGTTTGTGGAACGTCGCTTGAGTCTGGGCACCTGGCAGCAGGTGATCTTTATTGATTTTGATGTGCGTCCACGGCAGCGACGACTGGTGGTGCAGATTCTTGGCGATTAAGTGAGTTCGAAGCGAGGGCGGTTTCAAGTTCTAACATGGCTTTGAAAGCGGCGATGCTAACCTCCAGCATGTCCAGGCTGGGCGGGCGGGTGGTCAGTTTTTGTAGCCATAGATTAGGGCGAATCAATTGGCTAACTAACGGGTTATCAAGATGATCGGCGACCCAGCGAATATATTCATAGGCCAGCATGGCAAGTATGGGGATGAGTAAAACCCGGCTGAGAATTAGCCCCAGCCACGGTAGATCCCCAAGGATGGAGAAAACCAGGACCGAGAGCACCACCAGAGTAAGGATGAAGGAAGTACCACAACGCGGGTGTTCAAGAGGATAGCGGTTGATATTCTCCGGCGTCAATTCCGCTCCGGCTTCGTAGGCGTTGATGGTTTTGTGCTCGGCGCCGTGGTAGGCGAACACCCGTTGAATATCTGGAATGCGTCCGATTCCCCAGATATAGCCGATTACAGCCACCAAGCGCAGCACTCCCTCTATGAGATTGGTTGCCAACCCTGAAAGCCCCAGCCAGGCCTGGAGGCCTTTGCCCAGCAAAGCGGGGAGCAGGAAAAACAGTCCCACCGCCAGTGCCAGACTAATGACCAGAGTCAACGCCCAGGCAGGTCCTTCGATCTTCTCGCTCTCATCGTTGGCTTGCAGGTTGGCCGATATCGAGAGATAGCGCATTCCCAGCCCTAGCGCATCCCATAAAATCACTAATCCTCTTAGAAACGGGATGCTGGTCAGGCGGGTAAGGTAAATGCCCCGGAGAGGCTCGGATTGAAGGATGATCTCCCCCTGAGGGCTTCGCATAGCCGCTGCGACGGCGTGCCGGCCACGCATGAGGACCCCTTCAATCAAAGCCTGGCCTCCGTAGGCTGGGAGTTTTAGCGGCCGATTCATAGGGGCAACCTCAGACGCGAGCAAATTCGGGATAGCTCAGCAGAAATTCAATCACGGCTTGAATGCCTCGATACCAGGTGGGTAGATGGAGCCGTTCATTGGGGGAATGAATGTGATCATCGGGCAATCCAAATCCAGAGAGGGCCGATTCCAGTCCAAGGATGCGCTGCATCATGCCAACTACGGGGACACTTCCACCCTCGCGGCGGAAGAGAGGGTCTTTGCCCCAGACACTCTTCAGTGCATGTGCCAGCGCGCGGACCCCAGGATGATGGCGATCGGTGATCGAAGCCGGAGAACCTGCGAAGGCGGTTAATTCCCACCGCACCGTAGGGGGGCATTTCGCCTCGAGGTAGGCACGTAATTGTTGATGGACTTCTTCGGGATCCTGGTCGGGAACCAGGCGTGTCGAGATCTTTGCCATTGCCCATGCCGGGATGATTGTTTTAGATCCCTGGCCGGTGTAGCCCGAATAAAGCCCGTTGATTTCCAGGGTTGGCCGGGCGCCAATGCGTTCGATTGGCGTGTAATCCGCTTCGCCATAAAGGTGAGGCACACCAAGAATGCGGACCAGTTCTATCTCCTTAAAGGGAATGCGAGCCAATTCCCGGCGTTCTTCCTCATCGAGGGGTCGGACGCGGTCATAAAAGCCGGGGATCAGCACTCTTCCAGAGGCATCATGCATTCCAGCAATCAGTTCGCACAACGCCTGAGCAGGGTTGTGTACCACACCCCCAAAAAGCCCGGAATGCAAATCGCGTTCGGGCCCGTAAACACGGAGTTCGAACGCGGCTACACCCCGTAGCGCGTAAGTAATCGTGGGTTGATCGGGAGCAATCATTCCCGTGTCCAGATTTAAGGCCACATCCGCCCTAAGAAGGTGGCGGTTCTGTTCAAGGAATTGACCTAGGTTGGGCGATCCGATTTCTTCTTCTCCTTCAATGACCCAGATGATATTGAGAGGAAGAGAACCGGTCGTTGCGATGGCCTCCACCGCCTTAAGGGCAGCCACGACCTGGCCTTTCATGTCCGAGGCACCGCGCCCATAAAGGTGTTCTCCTTCTAACCACGGCGAAAATGGTGGATTTTTCCATTCTTCGTAGGGATCAGGGGGTTGAACATCGTAATGCCCATAAATTAAGACAGTAGGGCTATCCAGTAGCGGCGGATCGGTATAGGCAAAGACCACAGGATGCCCCGGTGTTTCAACCAATCTGGCGTTAGTGAAACCAAGGCGCTGCAACTCGTTAACCAACCAGCGAGCGGCTTGGAGAATATTCCCTTTGTGATCTGAATCAGTGGAAACAGATGGAATGCTCACAAATTCCATTAAGGCATTGAGAAAAGCCTGGCGGTGGCGCTCAATGTAATTCAGGGCTTGGGTTTTGTCCGACATCATGTTCAAACTCCTGTATCCAATCGGGATAAACCGATTATAATTGGAAATGTAAGACAAAAACACTTCCTCTGTTTTTGTTTTGTGCTAAAATATATGCAGGAATCGGTGGTCAGTTCAAGCACTGCTTGACTGGCGTCGGGCAATCCCACTAGCCCGTCGAAAAGTGCCGCCGGATAAGGTCCACCGATCCAATGAGTCTGTACTTACACCTGTCTGCTAATTTCTCCCCTTCTTCCTTCGCTAAGCCCGTGTTTTTTTTTCTGACGCCCGTGAACATGACTAGACCACGGGCGCCTTTGTTAATTTGATCTGTCTGAGGTGGTTTATGTTAATCACGAATGGTACTCTGATTACCTGGGAGTCCCCCAATCGTATCCTCGAGAACCATACCATATATATTGACAATGAGCGCATTCAGGAAATCGGTCCCACCCAAACCTTATTAGCCAAATACCCTCAGGAAGAGCGTCTGGATGCAAAAGGCCAATATGTGATGCCTGGCAACATTTGCGCCCATACCCATTTTTATGGTGCTTTTGCCCGGGGTCTGGCAATCCCTGGACCCGCTCCCGCTGATTTCCCCGAGATTCTGGAAAAACTGTGGTGGTCATTGGATAAATCGCTTTCTCATGAGGCTGTTTATTACTCCGCCATGGTGTGTTTGGTGGATGCCATACGTCACGGTACGACTACTTTGATAGATCACCATGCTTCTCCCAATGCCATAGCGGGTTCGCTGGATGATATCGCGCGTGCAGTGGAACAGAGTGGTGTTAGAGCCTCATTGTGTTATGAGGTCACAGATCGCGATGGACCCGAGCGCGCACAGGCTGGGATTGAGGAGAATCTGCGATTTATCGAATACGTTAAACGCGAACATCCTCTTGGTGGGCGTCTGAGCGCCATGTTTGGGCTGCATGCCTCCTTGACTTTGGGCGAAGCAACCTTACGCGCTTGTAGAGAGCGGGTTGGTGAGGACGTGGGGTTCCATATCCACGTTGCCGAACATCCCGTGGACGAGTATGATAGTTTGCACCGTTATGGTGAACGCGTGGTGGATCGCCTTTACCGACACGGGATTTTGGGGCCAAGGTCCATTGTAGTCCATGCAGTGCATGTGGATGTCCGCGAGATCAACCTGCTGGCCGAGACAGGTACGTGGGTGACACACCAGCCGCGCTCCAATATGAATAATGCAGTGGGCATGGCCATGACCGAGGGAATGTTGCGAGCAGGGGTTAAGGTATGTCTCGGGAATGATGGCTTTTCCAATGCCATGTGGGAAGAATGGAAAGCGGCCTATCTTGCCCATAAACTGTGGCATCTGGATCCGCGCCGTATGCCGGCCACGGATGTGGTCAAAATGGCGATCTACAACAACGCGGCTTTGGCTACCCAGCAGTTCAATTGTGGGCCAATTGGGGTCATTGCTCCTGGAGCGCAAGCCGATCTCATATTTGTGGATTACCATCCATTTACGCCGTTGACTCCCGATAACCTTCCCTGGCACATCGTATTCGGATTCCATGAAAGCATGGTTACCACGACCATTGTGGCCGGGAAAGTGCTGATGCGCGAACGAGAACTGCTCACGTTGGATGCAGAGAAAATCGCCTATGAGGCGCGACAATTGGCGCCACGCATTTGGGAACGCTATCACGCCCTGTTCTAATCTCATTTCGGGAGCATAACACCATGGAAGAGCCACGAATGACACGTACAATTGCAATCATAGGGGGTACCGGTAAAGAGGGTAAGGGATTGGCCTTTCGTTGGGCGCGTTTCGGGCATCGCGTCATTATTGGTTCGCGGCAGGAAGCCAAAGCCCAGGCAGCGGCTGAAGAAGTGAACAGGTTGTTGGGGACATCAGGTCAATCGGTTGTTGGGATGGCTAACGAACGGGCGGCTCAAACAGGTGAGATTGTGGTCCTGACGGTGCCCTATGCGGCCCACCGTGAGATGTGTGAGTTTATTAAGCCATTTGTTCAGGGCAAAATCGTCATTGATGTTACGGTTCCGCTGGTACCTCCCAAGGTTACCCGTGTTCAGATGCCTCCGGACGGTAGTGCTACAATGGAAGCGCAGCGCATTCTGGGCGAAAATGTTCAGGTTGTGGCAGCTTTCCAAAATATCTCTTATGAACATCTCTTGCATGATGAACCGATTGAGTGCGATGTACTGGTGTGTGGCGGTAATAAAGAGGCCCGTGAGGTGGTGCTTGGTTTGGTAAAAGATGCGGGGCTCGTGGGCTGGAATGCCGGACCCACAGAGAATGCGGTGGTTGTTGAAGGACTGACTTCGATTTTGATCGGCTTAAATAAACAATTTGGTGTACAGTCGGCTGGAATTCGAATCACGGGTGTACCACGACCAGATTAGAGACTCAAATCTGCCATGCCTGCCCCTTTGGTGTTGACTCCCTTGCAAGGTATTCCACTAATCCGTCCAGGTGATGACTTGGGCGATATTCTCTGGCGCGCTTTGCTCAAAAATGAGATTGCCTTGCAAGCCGGAGATATCCTGGTCATTGCTCAGAAAATTGTTTCGAAATCCGAGGGCCGCCTGGTGAATCTGAGAGAGGTGGCGCCCTCGCCACAGGCAGTAGAACTGGCGCGTCTTACTGACAAGGATGAGCGATTTGTTGAACTTGTGTTGCGTGAAAGCCGTAAGGTTTTACGCTACCGGCCGGGAACGCTGATTGTGGAGCATCGGTTGGGGTTTGTTTGTGCCAATGCGGGCATTGATCACTCGAACGTGGAGGGTCCTTACGGTAATCCGGAGGAGTGGGTGTTGCTGTTGCCTGAAAACCCGGATGCTTCGGCCCGGCGGATTCGTAATGGATTAAAAGAGCGCAGTGGGGTTTCAATCGGGGTGCTGATCATTGATTCTCATGGGCGGGCATGGCGGCTGGGTACCGTGGGGGTATGCATTGGCGTGGCAGGAGTTCCGGCGTTGGTAGATCTGCGAGGCCACCCCGATTTGTTCGGTTATCAACTGAGAGTGACTCAGGTGGCTGCAGCGGATGAATTGGCAGCGGCGGCCTCATTGGTAATGGGCCAGGCGGATGAGAGGACCCCGGTCGTCCATGTGAGGGGATTTCCGTATCCGTTGCGCGAGTCATCTTTCTCTGAGTTACGTCGTCCTGAAGAACAGGACTTATTCCGGTAGGAAGTGATTGGCTATGAACCTCGTAGCCCTGGCAGGCGGAGTCGGTGGAGCAAAATTAGTGGATGGGTTGGCGCGCTGCGTGCCGCCCGATCGCCTGACCGTGATCGTTAACACTGGAGATGATTTTTGCCACTTTGGGTTGCATATCAGCCCAGATTTGGATACCGTTTGCTATACACTGGCGGGCATAGCCAACCCGGATACCGGTTGGGGGCGCATGGGAGATACCTGGGCGGTTATGGAAGAAATCGGCCGACTTGGGGGACCAACCTGGTTTCGCCTGGGAGATCGTGATCTGGCAACGCACCTAGAGCGAACTCGCCGGTTACAGCAAGGGGAGCGCCTTTCAGAGGTAGTGGCGGCTTTCTGTCAGGCGTGGGGGATTAAAGTGAAAGTTTTACCCATGAGCGATGATCCCGTTTCCACTATTGTCCTGACAAAGGAAGGGGATGAACTTGGATTCCAGGACTATTTTGTGGCGCAGCAGTGTCAGCCTGAGGTGAAGGGGTTTCGTTTTATGGGGAGTGAAACGGCGCAGCCTGCCCCGGGCGTGTTGGAGGCCCTTTGGGGGGCAGATTTGGTCATCCTTTGCCCCTCAAATCCATGGGTCAGCATTGGCCCTATTCTGACTCTTCCGGGTGTGCGGGAGGCGCTCATGCAAAAACCGGTTATTGCCGTTTCACCGCTTGTAGGAGGGCAAGCGCTGAAAGGCCCTGCGGCGAAAATGTTTCGTGAATTGGGGTGGCAGCCCAGTCCGCTTGCAGTGGCTCATTTTTACCAGCCATTGTTGCATGGAATTTTGGTGGATAACTCAGATGCAATGATGGCTGAGGAGATTCAGCATCTCGGTATAATTCCGCATGTTACCGATATCGTAATGCGAGATGAACAGGATCGTATCCGTCTAGCAAAGGAAGCAGTCACCTTTGGACAAGCGGTCCGGGAGGCGCTATCTTTATGAGCACATGGGCGATTGTGCCTGTAAAACCCATCTATCAGGGCAAATCACGGCTGGCAGTTGTTTTATCGCAACATGAACGGGTTCTGCTGAACCAGATGCTCTACATGCACTTGCTTCAGGTACTTCGAGAGGTTCATAATATTGAAGAGATCCTTGTGGTTAGCCGTGACACCTCCATTCTTGCTACCGCACGTCAATGGGGTGCTCGTACCTTACAGGAGGATGGTCGTATCGGGTTGAATATGGCCCTGCGCCGGGCAACGGTTATGGCCCAAATTTACGCAGCGAGTGAGGTGTTGATTCTGCCGGTAGATTTGCCGCTGATCACTGCCGAGGATGTGCAAGCCATTTTTCAGACGGCACGATTTGAACGAGGGATTGTGATAGTACCTGACCGCCATCACTATGGAACCAACGCTTTACTGGTACGGCCACCAGGGGTTTTGGATTATCAGTTTGGCAGCAACTCGTATGAAGCGCATTGTCGCCAGGCCCGTCAAAAGGGACTGGAGGTACGAACGTTGGAACTTCCATCAGTTGCGTTCGACCTCGACTGGCCCGAGGATCTGGAGCACTGGCGTCAACTTCACTCTACCCCACTTACTCTATAATATCCCCAGGAGGAAACCATGGAACGCGTAGCACTTTATTTACAAGATGCCCATGATTTGCGCGAAGGGCTGGATTTCGTCCGCTATGCCGAACAGCGGGGATTTGAGGCTGTTTGGCAGGCGGAAAGCCGTCTGGTGCGGGACGCGATTGTGCCAATGGCAGCTTATGCTGCGGTTACTGAGCGGATCAAAATTGGATCAGGGGTCATTAACAACTGGACACGCAACATCGGTTTACTGGCGGCTACCTTCCTGACCCTGGATGATTTAGCGCCCAACCGCATCATCTGTGGCATTGGGGCCTGGTGGGATCCGCTAGCCCGTAACGTGGGGATTGAGCGGAGGAAGCCGCTGGTGGCCATGCGCGAGACGGTGACGGTTTTGCGCCGGCTGCTCAACATGGAGCGGGTTACTTTCCACGGAGAATTCATCCATGTTGAAGGGATTGAACTGGATGTGGTGCATGGTCGGCGCGAGCCACGCAACGTGCCGATTATGATCGGTGCGACAGGCGATCAGATGATGGAACTGGCGGGTGAGATTGCGGATGGGGTGGTTTTGAATTATTGTGTTCCGCCCGAATACAATTACCGCGCAATGGAACTTCTGGATAAGGGCGCCAAGAAGGCAGGCCGGCGGGTGGATGACCTGGATCGCCCACAGTTAATTGTGTGCTCGGTGGATCCGGATCATGATCGCGCCATTGATACAACCCGTGAACTTTTGTGCCAGTACCTGGCTCAGCAGCCTCATATTGCCAAAGCCTCAGGAGTTTCTCCAGACGTGGTGGCGGAGATCCAAAGCATTTTAGGATGGCCAGCAACCCATGAACAGATTCAAAAGGCCAAGCACCTGGTGCCGGAAGATCTGATTCATCGTATTACGGCTTCGGGTACGCCTGAGGAGGCCAAGGCCAAAGTCAAGGAGTATCTCAAGACGGGCGCGACCTGCCCGATTCTGTACCCTGTCGGTGGTGATTACAAGCTCCTGATTGATACTTTTGCTCAGATATAGATGTAGTACCTGGAACCAGGTCACCTGATTATATCGGGTGACCCGGTAAGGAGGGAAATATGATCATCGAGTATCATCGTCCAAAAACATTGGAAGAGGCTTTGGGGCTTTTGCAGCGTCCTCAGCCGCCCACACTTCCATTAGGGGGCGGAACAACGCTGAGCCGTCTCAAAGAGCCCGATTGTGCCGTAGTGGACTTGCAGGCTCTTGGCTTAAATCAAATTATGCTTCAGGGAAACATCTTAAAAATCGGGGCTACAGTCACCTTGCAACAACTCATTGATTATGCAGGCCTTCGGCCCGATTTGGTTCTGGCCGCGCGCAAAGAGACCACCTTCAATTTACGGCAACGTGCTACCGTGGCGGGCAGTGTTGTCAGCGGTGATGGGCGCTCACCTTTCCTGGCGGCCTTGCTCGCTTTAGATGCCACACTGCTTTGGATGCCGAGGGAGCAGGTGGAGTCGGTAGGGGA
Source organism: Thermanaerothrix daxensis (assembly GCF_001306145.1). GTDB lineage: Bacteria > Chloroflexota > Anaerolineae > Anaerolineales > Anaerolineaceae > Thermanaerothrix > Thermanaerothrix daxensis. The sequence continues at coordinate 75,181 of NZ_LGKO01000004.1, read as the reverse complement.
TTTTCTGGCTTTGCGGGGGCGACGCCCTCAGAAGGGTCTACTGATCACGGAGTTGCGTGTAGCAACCAATGTCAATTTCAAGTATGAAGCAGTTGCCCGTACGCCCGAAGATCGCCCGATCATCCTGGTAGCAGTAGCGAAGTGGCCCTCGGGGCGCACACGGGTGGTCGTGGGAGGATTTGGAAAAACACCTCGCTTGGTTATGGATGGACCGGATGCAAGTGGTTCCCAGGTAGCCTTGCGTTCGGTGTTGCAGGATGCAGATGACGAATGGGCGAGTGCCGCGTATCGTCAAGAGGTAGCGCAGGTACTATTAAGCCGATGTATGAGTGTTTTGTGAGCGCAGAGGAGGGAGCCATGCAAATCAGACTTTGGATCAACGGTGAAGAGCATAAATGGCAAGTGGCCCCCCATGAGACTCTGTTGGCCGCTCTGCGCCGACATGGCTATTACGGCGTAAAGGATGGTGGCTGCCAACATGGAGAGTGTGGTGCCTGTGCGGTCTTGCTGGATGGGGTACCGACCAACACTTGCGTGATGCTGGCGGCGCAGGCAGATGGTCATCGCATTGAAACCATTGAAGGGATGGGAAAGCATCCCGATTTGGGCTGGCGTAAAACTGAAGGGTTGCATCCCATTCAGCAAGCGCTGGTGGAAAGCGGTGCCATACAGTGCGGTTATTGCACGCCGGCAATAGCGCTGGCGGCGAAGGCGCTATTGGAGCGCAACCCTAACCCAACCGAGGAAGAGGTGCGCGAGGCCATCTCGGGCGTGCTGTGTCGTTGTACCGGTTACCTCAAACCTGTGCAGGCAATTATGCGTGCGGCAGCGGTCATGCGTGGGGAAGAGGTACCGCCTATCGAGGGTGAACCTGAGGCTATGGCTTTCCCAACCGACTGGCCCGGTGGAGCCTCTGATGCGCCTAAGAGCGCATTGGACAATGAAGTATCCCCCTCGGTGCGAACTCAGGTTATGCCACGCATCTGGACGGTGATGCGTCCCGAGCGTCAGGCTCTGCAGCGTGTGGGAAAGCCGGAAATCAAAGTGGATGCGATTAAACTGGTGCAGGGCAAGCCAGCATTTGCAGCAGATATTGAAATGCGGGGAATGTTGATCGCCAAGGTACTGCACAGTCCGGTAGCCCACGCGCGGATTAAGCATATTGATGTGTCAAAAGCCCGCGCCTTGCCTGGGGTGGCAGCGGTATTAACCTACAAGGATATTCCCCGTGTTCCATATTCTACGGCTGGTCAATCGGATCCTATTCCTGGACCGCTGGACACCTTTTCCCTGGATGAAAAGGTCCGCTTTGTGGGAGATCGGGTAGCCTTTGTAGCCGCAGAAACGGAAGAGATTGCAGAGCAGGCTCTAAAGTTGATTGAGGTCGAGTACGAGCCTCTGCCCGCCATCCTGGACCCTGCAGATGCGTTGAAAGATGGGGCGCCTATCATTCATGATGAACCGGATTATGTAAACTTTGCCGAATCGGATCCCAAACGCAACCTGGCGGCGCAAATACGCATTGATATTGGGGATGTGGAGAAGGGTTTTCAGGAAGCCGACCGTATCTACGAGGCGGAGTATGAAGTTCCCAAGGTGCAGCAATCCCATATTGAGCCTCATGTGGTGGTGACCTACTGGGATGAGGATGATCGGTTGGTTATCCGCACCAGTACACAGGTGCCGTTTCATGTGCGCCGTATCTTGGCTCCTGTGCTGGGGCTACCCGTTAAGCGTATTCGGGTGATTAAGCCGCGTATTGGAGGTGGGTTTGGCGGTAAACAGGAAGTACTGATCGAGGATGTGGCGGCGCACTTGACCATTGCAACGGGGCGGCCGGTGATGTATGTGTATAACCGTGAAGAGGAATTCACCGCGGCGCGCTCCCGCCACCCGATGCGCATTCGCATGAAAACCGGTGTCAAACTTGACGGCACAATTACCGCCAATGCCATGTATGTTTTGAGCGATACGGGGGCCTATGGCTGCCATGGGCTGACTGTCACAGGAAATACCGGGCATAAAGCTATGGCCCTTTATGTAGGGGATGGTGAGTACCGTAAGGCCCCGAATATCCGTTTCTACGCGGATATTGTATATACCAACAAGCCCCCAGCAGGGGCTTATCGAGGGTATGGTGTGCCTCAGGGCTTTTGGGCGGTAGAGCGTCACATGGAGCGTATTGCTCGAGATTTGGGGCTGGATCCTATCACATTTCGTCTGAAAAATGCCTTACGGGCAGGCGAGTTGCATCCCTTCAGCACAGCCTGGAGTGAAGGGCGCGAACCCCGTCCCGAGATCATCCACACGGTAGGGCTGGAGGAATGTGTTGCACAAGGTAAGGCGGTCATTGGATGGGAGCAGAAGTTTGGCAACCCCGAATGGCATCAGGTGCCCGGTAAACCTCATTTGCGCCGGGGGATCGGGGTGGCGATGGTCATGCAAGGGACGGCCATCCCTTACCTGGATATGGGAGGCGCCTCGATCAAGATGAACGATGATGGCTCGTTCAATCTCATGGTTGGGGCTACAGACTTAGGGACCGGCTCGGATACAGTGTTGGCACAGATGGCGGCTGAAGTGTTGGGGGTACCGGTTGAAGATATTATTGTCTACTCGTCGGATACCGACTTCACGCCATTTGATAAAGGTGCCTACGCTTCCAGTACCACCTACATCTCCGGTGCAGCAGTGGTCAAAGCCGCACAACAGGCGGCGGAGCGGATTCGAATTCGCGCGGCAAAAATGCTCAATCAACGCGGGAATGGTCATGGCGAGGTCAAGCCGGAAGACATCCGTCTGGTTGATCGAAAAGCCGTGGCTCCGGATGGTCGTTATGTCACCATGGAAGAAATTGCCCTGAACAGCCTTCATCACGCGGACCAGGAGCAAATCATGGGCATTGGTTCCCACATGTCCCCTGTTGCGCCTCCACCTTTTGCGGCTCAGTTTGCCGAGGTGACCGTAGACATTGAAACAGGGGCGGTGACGGTTGATCGTCTGGTCATGGCGGTTGATTCGGGAGTGATAGTCAACCCCATCACGGCCTCCGGTCAAATTGAAGGGGGAATGACTCAGGCGCTGGGTTACGCGGTGTGTGAGGAATTGAGATATGATGAGCAGGGCCGCCCGCGGGAAAAAGATTGGGTTAACTACCACATCTTCCGCGCAAACGAGATGCCAGAATTGGGGACCATCTTTGTGGAAACTTTTGAGCCTTCTCACCCGTTTGGGGTTAAAGCGGTGGCCGAGATCCCCATGGATGGTGTGGCACCGGCGGTGGCCAATGCAGTGCTGGATGCCTGCGGGGCGGATATCCTTGATAACCCTGTGACGCCAGAGAAAGTTTGGCGGGCTTTGAGAAAGGCGTAATCCTTGGTTTAGAGCCATGAGTGTGGAAATTTATCGGGAGGTTCTGAATCTGGTTGAAAGAGGGGAGGCGGGGGCTCTGTGCACGGTAGTCTATGCACGGGGCTCCACGCCTCGTCACGAGGGCAGTAAAATGTTGGTGTATGCCGATGGGCATTTCATTGGTACTGTCGGCGGCGGCGAACTGGAGAATCGGGTTCATAAAGAGGCGCTAGCGGCGATTCAGGATGGCCGGCCACGTTTGTTGCGGTATGATATGGTAGATCCGCAGCGCGGTGATCCAGGTGTCTGCGGTGGTCAGCTGGAGGTCTATGTGGAGCCGGTGCTTCCTAAGCCCATGATTGTGGTCATCGGAGGAGGTCATGTGGGCAAAGCGGTCACCCACCTGGCCAAATGGTTGGGTTTTCGGGTGGCGGTGTGTGATGACCGCCCAGAATTTTGCACCCCGGAGTTCAATCCGGATGCTGATGAATTCTACCCTGTGCCCATGTCTGAATTGCCTAAACACTTGCGTATCCATTCCCAGACCTACCTGATTCTGACCACTCGCGGTAGTGTAGTTGATATAGAGGGCTTACCGGCTTTGTTGGAGACCCCAGCCGCTTATATTGGTGTCATCGGTTCGAAAAGACGCTGGGCGGTCACGCGAAAAGCGCTGATAGAGCGCGGAATTGCCGAGAGTTCGCTGGCGCGGGTCGTCTCACCGATTGGGTTGGAGATCAACGCCGAAACCCCTGAGGAGATTGCCGTAAGCATCATGGCTGAAATTATCATGTTGCGTAATGGCGGCAGCGGACGGCGAATGAAAGAAACTGTATCAGGAGGCTAGCTTATGTGGCAGGAATACGTTAGTGCAGCAACCCTGGAAGATGCATTGCGCGTTTTGGCGCAAAAACGCGAAAAGGCACGCGTTGTGGCTGGTGCCACAGATCTGATTTTGGAAATTGAGCGTGGAGTGCGTAAAGGCATTGAGACCCTGGTGGATGTGACTCGCATCCCCAATTTGGATCAGATTGTGCTGGATGAAGATGGATATCTTCACCTGGGTCCACTGGTGACTCACAACCACTGTGTGGCGTCTAAGTTGATTCGGGAATATGCACTGCCCCTGGCCCAGGCCACTTGGGAGGTGGGATCCCCGCAGATTCGTAACCGCGGTACAATCGCCGGTAACCTGATCACGGCCTCACCCGCCAATGATACGATCACACCGCTCATGGCGCTGGGAGCCAAAGTGCGTTTGCGCTCGCTTCGAGGAGAACGTTTAGTCGCTCTTGAGGATTTTTACACGGGTGTGCGACGCACTGTCCTTGAACCGGATGAAATGCTGGTGGACATTGTATTCCCGGCCTTGAAGTCCAATCAGCATGGCATATTCCTGAAATACGCCCTGCGCCGGGCACAAGCCATTTCGGTGGTTAACGCGGCTATTGTGCTGACCCTTGAAGCCGAGCGAGTTGTTCATGCGGCCATCACGTTGGGGGCTGTTGCGCCTACCATCATTCATGCTCGCGAGGCCGAAGTCTACCTCGTGGGTCGGGTTCTGGATACCGAAACGATTCGGCAGGCGGCCGAACTGGCTGCACAGGCTGCTCGACCTATTTCAGATATCCGGGGATCAGCAGAGTATCGGCGCTATATGGTGGGTGTCCTGGTACGGCGGGGTCTAACGGCAATCGCTCAGGGGCGTGAACGGGGTAATTTGCCCGCCTCCCCCGTGCTGTTGTGGGGGAATGCAGTGCCTAACAGCCGCACTTTACAGGCGACCATTGTTCATACACCGAATACCCCAATCCGGACAACTATCAACGGAAAGGCTTATGAGTTCACATCAGGACAGAATAAGACTCTCCTGCGCCTCCTGCGGGAAGAAGCCGGCTTGATCGGCACGAAGGAGGGATGCGCAGAGGGCGAATGTGGGGCTTGTACGGTGTTCCTGGATGGTGTGGCAGTGATGAGTTGCATGGTTCCCGCCGTGCGGGCCCATCTTGCCGAGATTCGCACGATTGAGGGGATTGCAACGGATGACCGGCTACACCCTGTTCAGCAAGCCTTTGTTGAGGAGGGGGCTGTACAGTGTGGTTATTGTACTCCGGGTTTCATCATGTCCGCGGTAAAACTGCTTGAGGAAAAGCCACGTCCTTCGATTGAGGATATTCAACATGCTATTACCGGCAATTTGTGCCGGTGCACCGGATATTACAAAATTATTCAGGCCATTGAGCGTGCAGCGGAGCAACAAACCGAAGGGGTCTGATGGGCAAATATACCGACTACAAACGTCAACCGTCGCTCAACGAGCGTGAAGCCAATTCGAAATTGCATCCCATCTGGCAGGGAGTGGGCTTCGGCCTGATGATTCTCACGCCAGTGCTGGGGTATTTTGGTGCGCTTGCCCTTCTGGATGAAAACGCGCGTCGGGGTTGGGCGACGATCCCTGCTGATTTGCTGGCGCCGGGTAGTGATCCCCTGTTGTATGTGAAGATCATTCTGACGATTGCGTTGATGCTGGTCATCTTCACGTTCTTTCAGCTAATCACCTACGTGCTTTACCGTCTGTTTGGTCCTTCACGATATGGGCCGCTTGATGTGCCTCCGGTGGCTTATCCAAAGCGCAGGAAGAGACAGCGATGATGGTTCTGGAGAGTGGGCTATGAGTCATTACATTGGGCAATCAGTAACCCGGCTGGACGCCGTGGCGAAGGTTAAAGGTGAGGCGCTCTATCCGGGAGATTTTAATTTTCCTAATCAAGTGTATATGAAAATCCTGTTTGCCAATCGTCCTCATGCTCGTATCAAAGGAATTGATGTTTCAGACGCCTTGAGCATTGAGGGAGTATTGGCAGTATTCACGGCTGCCGATGTGCCTGTTAATGAATATGGCCTGATTATGCCCGATCAACCCGTTCTGTGTGGGCCCGGTTCAAACAAACCTTTTGCCGATCGGGTGCGTTTCATTGGCGATCAGGTAGCACTGGTAGTGGCAGAAAGTGAGGCTATTGCCGAGAAGGCCTTACACGCCATTCATGTGGATTATGAGGATCTACCGATTGTGACGGACCCGCGAGAAGCCATGCGGGAAGATGCACCTTTGCTTCATCCGGATAAAGGGTCTAACGTATTTTGCCGTTACCGGATCCGTAAGGGGGACGTGGACAATGCATTTGCTCAAGCAGATGTCATTGTGGAGGGGTATTACGAAACCCCGTTCCAAGAGCATGCTTATCTGCAGCCGGAAGCAGGGGTGGCCTATATAGACGAGGCTGGCCGGGTGACGGTGGTGGTGGCTGGCCAGTGGACCCATGAAGATCGGGAGCAGATTGCGCATGCATTGAATCTTCCTGAAGAACAGATCCGGGTGATTTATCCAGCGATTGGAGGGGCGTTTGGCGGTCGAGAAGATATGTCGGTGCAGATTGTGCTGGCCCTGGCTGCCTGGCGCTTACACCAGCGCGGAATTAATCGGCCGGTAAAGATTGTGTGGTCGCGTGAAGAATCGATTATTGGCCATCACAAACGCCATCCCTTCTACATTCGGGCTAAGTGGGGGGCAACGCGCGAAGGCAAGGTCATCGCAGCCGAGACGGAACTTATTGCTGACGGCGGTGCTTATGCATATACATCAACCAAAGTTCTTGGGAATGCAACGCTCCTCTGTACCGGCGCCTATAACATTCCCAATGTTAAAGTAGATGCGTATGCTGTTTATACCAACAACATTCCAACCGGAGCCTTCCGCGGTTTTGGTGGACCGCAGGCCATTTTTGCCGCCGAATCGCAAATGAACAAACTGGCCGAAGCGTTGGGCATGGATCCGGTTGAAATCCGGATGCGCAACCTCTTGGATGAAGGGGATTTGCTCTCTGTCGGTACCCCCCTGCCTAAAGGCGTTAGCATCAAACAGGTGGTGGAGACATGCGCCAGGGCTGCTGGTTGGGAAAAGACTGAGGAGGGTTGGGCCCGACCGGGAGGGTATTATTGGGCGATTGAGGGTTCTGCGAACCTGCGCCGCGCCATCGGTTTTGCCTGTGGTTTCAAGAACGTGGGCTTTTCATTTGGAGCACCAGAAAATTGTTGGGCGATCATAGAACTGGAAGGCGGAGCAGAGATCGAGAAAGCGACCCTCTATCATGCTGGTGCTGATGTGGGCCAGGGGGCTCATACCGTTTTTGTGCAGATGGCGGCTGAGGCGTTGGGGCTACCGCTTGAAAAGGTCTCGCTGGTGGCTTCGGATACGGCTTACACGCTCAATTCCGGAAGCGCCTCAGCTTCGCGGATGACTTTCATGGCTGGAAATGCCATTCGAGGAGCGGCTCAACTGGCTCTTGAAAAGTGGCGCAATGAGGAGCGACCGGCTCGTGCGGTATTTCAGTACCGTCCGCCCAAGACCACCCCGTTTGATCCGGAAACGGGCAAATCTGAACCAAACTTTGCCTACGGTTATGTGGCAGAGGCGGTTGAGGTGGAAGTGGATCTTGAAACCGGGCAAACCCGCCTGGTTAATGTCTGGTGTGCAGATGATGTGGGTAAAGCGGTCAACCCCCAACAGGTACAGGGGCAGATTGAAGGGGCGATTGTCCAGGCGGCGGGTTACGCTTTGCTGGAAAACTTTGTGACCCAAGAAGGCCAGGTCCTTACCGGTACGCTTTCGACCTACTTGATCCCCACGGTTCTGGATGTTCCTGAACGGGTGGAATCCCTCATTGTAGAATATCCCGATCCGCTTGGGCCATGGGGCGCGCGTGGAATGGCTGAAATGCCTTATTTGCCCTTAGCGCCTGCGGTTGCGGCTGCTTTGCGTCAGGCAACAGGGCATTGGCTGGATGCTTTCCCCTATACGCCTGAACGTGTTTGGTCGGGCTTAAAACCCGCGTGAAACCGAATCCGGGGACGAGTTGCTCGTCCCCGGGTTGACAAGATTGAGAGTCTATAAGCCGATGCCATTGCGAGTTCTGGTGAGAGGAGGAGGTGACCTGGGAAGTGGAGTGGTGCTGCGATTGCACCGCGCCGGTTTCTGGGTATTGGTCACCGAGTTGGAAAAGCCACTGGTGGTACGGCGCAAGGTGGCCTTTGCCGAGGCGATTTACACCGGGGTGGCAAGGGTTGAAGAAATTATTGCGCGAAAGGTGGAATCTCCTGAAGAAGCCCGAGCCTGTTTCCTGCGGGGAGAGGTGCCGGTTGTAATTGACCCGGCAGCGCAAACACGTATTTGGTTCCAACCTCATGTGCTGGTAGATGCCCGGCTGACCAAAAAAGGTGGGGACTTGGTGCACCCAGCGGCCCCTTTGGTTATAGGGATTGGACCGGGATTTGTGGCAGGTAAAGATTGTCACGTGGTAATTGAATCCATGCGTGGACATACGCTGGGCCGGTTGTACTGGGAGGGGAGTGCGGAACCCGACACCGGGATCCCTGAAAGCGTGAGTGGGTACAATGCCCAACGGGTGCTACGGGCACCAGTTGAGGGGGTAGTTCACACGCGAGTTGAGATTGGGGATCTGGTGAGAGAGGGACAGGTGATTGCAGAAGTTAATGGTCATGAGGTACGCGCTCCGTTTGACGGTGTTATTCGCGGGCTGGTGGCCGAAGGTCTCCATGTCACGCAAGGAATGAAAATCGGTGATGTGGATCCGCGGCAAAATCCGAAATTTTGTTTCTTAGTCTCGGATAAATCCCTGGCAATTGGAGGGGCTGCGCTGGAGGCAATCCTCTCCATTCCAGCCTTGCGCCCCTTACTTTATGCCGAGGATGGATGGAGATGAACCTCAAACATGCCCTGCGGGTAAGTCATGATTCCCGAGTGGCGCTGGTTGGGGCTGGCGGGAAGACCACCACGCTTTTTGCTCTGGCGCGTGCTCTGGAAGGATCCGTGATTCTAACCAATAGTGCTCATCTGGGGCGTCAACAAGCCCTGCTGGCAGATCGGCATTTTGTCATCAGGACAGAGTCGGAGGTAGATAAAATCTTTACTGAACTGGGGGGAGGGGTGATTCTCATAACCGGGGTTGAGTATGAAAGTGGGCGTTTGATCAGCCCTGGAGATGAAGCGTTGAGACGCATCTATGAGTACGCAGATAGATTGCACCTGCCTGTGCTGGTGGAAGCGGACGGTTCACGCATGCGCCCTCTTAAAGCGCCGGCTAATCATGAGCCTCCCATTCCCGAGTGGATCAATCTGGTTGTGGTGGTATGTGGGCTTTCGGGATTGGGGCAGCCTCTCGATGAAGCAACGGTTTTTCGTTCCGATCTGTTTGCAAAATTGACAGGCCTGGAACCCGGATCGCCAGTTACCCCTTCGGCACTGATCACTTATCTTTTGCACCCCCAGGGCGGGTTGAAAGACATTCCATCTGAGGCACGACGAGCGGTTTTGCTCAACCAGTGGGATGAGTGTGTACCGGAATATCGGGCGGAAATTTTGCAGCACTTGAAGCGGCTTTATTCTGCCTATGACGCCGTGTTGTTGGGTAATGTCATCCGGGGTGGGGAACAGGCGGTGGTGGCTGTTCATCAGCCAGTAGCAGGAATTGTCCTAGCGGCTGGTGAGTCGCGTCGTTTCGGCCAACCCAAGCAGTTGTTAGAATGGAATGGCAGGCCATTAATTCGTGTAGTGGTAGAAAGGGCCCTACAAGCAGATCTTTCGCCAGTAATAGTGGTCGTGGGGGCTACCGTCGAACCAATTCAGGCAGCCTTGGCTGATATGCCCGTTGAAATCATCGTGAATCCGAGATGGCAAGAGGGAGTTGCGACCTCGGTTGTCTGTGGGATTAAGGCACTTCCAGAGCAGGTGGGGGCTGCTCTTTTCCTTCTTAGTGATCAGCCCTTTGTATCTGTAGACCTTATCCGTGCCTTGGTGGAAAAACATGCCCGGACTTTGGCGCCGATTGTGGCTCCGTTTGTTGGAGAAAGACGCGCAAACCCGGTTCTATTTGATCGCATTACGTTCCCCGCGTTGAGGCAAATCCGTGGGGATGTGGGGGGGCGAGCTGTTTTTGATCAATATTCTGTTCTGGCCTTGCCGTGGTCTGATGAACGTATTTTGCTGGACATTGACCAACCCGCGGATTGGGAGCAGGCTCGTAAAATGAAACGGAGGGCATGCCGTGGGGAGTGAGATGAGAATTGGGGCTGTGGTTCTGGCCGCGGGTTTGTCCCGGCGTATGGGGACGCCTAAACTGCTGTTACCCTGGGGCAAAAGGACCGTTTTGACACAGGTAGTAACCACGTTGTGGGAAGCCGGAGTAACGGTTATTTATGTGGTTACGGGTGGATATCGTGAACAAGTCGAGGCCCTTCTTCGGGCTCTGACGTTTCCTGTTCGGTGTGTGCATAATCCGAATTATGCTCATGGTGAAATGATTTCTTCGTTGAAGGTGGGCTTCCAACATCTCCCACCAGAGTTGGAAGCCGCTTTGGTTGTCCTGGGGGATCAGCCCCAGATCCAAAAAGAAGTGGTCATCAGCCTGTTTTCGCTTTACGCCGAGCGAAAATCTTTATTAGTGGTGCCCAGTTACCAGATGCGACGTGGACATCCCTGGCTGGTGGACCGGCGCCTATGGGGAGAATTAATTAGTTTGCCAGCCTCTCAAACACTGCGTGATTTCTTAGGCATCCATGCGGGCGATATTGATTATCTTGTGGTTGATACTCCTACGGTTGTGCAAGACCTGGATACGCCGGATGATTATGAACGCATGAAGCCCCTCGAGGGCCCTTCACTTGAGTAAAGGAGACGTATAATTGCGCCAATAATTGCCTTTTATAACTGGAGCATGGCATCATGGCAACCGTTTCGCGGTGGTTTTTAGATTTTTGCACGTTGAAGCCACAGGGGCTGGGAAGCCGGGAGGGTACGCTTGATAGTTTGACGCTGGAACTCCCAGCAGGGGCTTATACTACGTTTCGCACCTTCAAAGGCAATTGCGCGTTGCACCTGGAAGCGCATTTTCAACGCCTGGAAGAAACCCTGCGTCTGAGCGGATATCATGTAATACTGCCTCGCTCAGAATTGCGGGCGACGATTCGGTTGGCAATTGCGAATAAAGCCCCGATGGAAGATGTCCGCGTTCGGTTACTTATCCCCATGCTCGATAAGGTGCCAGGATGTTACGTCTTTGTTGAACCGCTCTCCGTTCCGGCAGCATGGCTTTATCAAGAAGGTGCATGGGCGGTGACGCGAGTGTTAAGCCGCGAGCAGCCTCAGGCCAAATCCAGCCGGTTTATTTATCAAACTGCTGATATGCGTGAACGCGACCTGAAAGCGCATCCCAGGGTCAACGAGATCTTAATGGTTAACCCAGAGGGTGAGATTCTCGAAGGCCTATCGAGCAATTTTTTTGCCGTTCAAGAGGGACACATTTTGACAGCAGGACATGGGGTCCTGCAGGGTGTGACGCGCTCGTTGGTAATTGAAATCGCGCAACGGGCAGGATATCCACTCCTCTTTCGGGCAATAAAAATTGACGAACTCAGTGGGCTTGAGGAAGCATTTATTACCAGCAGCAGCCGAGGGGTCCTACCGCTGGTGCGCATTGATGAAATAACCATAGGAAATGGAAGCCCGGGTGTAATTACTCGGAGTATTGCCTGCCTGTATGCTCTGCGGGTAGAGCAAATGGTTGAACCTATCTAGTGAGCGTCTTGGTCTGGGGGCGCTTCTTCAAAGGCTTCCCCCTCATCCGGTGCGGGAATTTGGCCACGATCCATGGCGGCCAGCAAATCGCGAGCATCTGCTGCCTGGTCGGCGGGCACTAGGATTCGTACCTCTCCCAAGGGGCCAACGGTTAATCCATATACGGCGCCTGCGCTCTCCTGATAGAGCAGCACACTAAAACCCGCAGCCTCCAGGAAACCGCGAATGATGTCGGCGTGGAGACGGCCATTTGCGCGGTAAACCTCTTCATAGGGAGTGGATTCTGAGGGACTCATTGATTACTCTCCTGGTTGAGTTCTTGGATCAATGCCAGTATGAGGTCCAGGCGCTGTTTTGCATTCTGCAGAAGACGGTAAAAACGTGCGTCTTCGGGGGCAGGGGAGGCACCAAGTTGCTCAATGGTCTTATCGAGCGCTTTCTGATGGGGGTACTCAACAACTTGGGGATTGCCTTGAAGGGCTTCAATGCTACGTTGTGTCACAAAGGCCTCGTAATATTGAAATTGCTCGTAAGCCCGAATACACAATGGGCAGTGGGATGGCGCATCCAAATGAGCGGTCTTCTGATGGATAATTTCCTTGCGTAAACGGGAAAGGGGGGATTCGGTCATGGTGTTCTCCAGGGGTTAAGCGGGCGCTGAGCAACCAAACTTGCCACAGCCTTCAGACCTGAGTGGCCTTGGGTGATACCTTCATTATAGTAAATAATTTTCCAGTGTTTGAAAGTTTCGTAAAGCTCGCCTTCCTTAAGCAGGTGGGCAGGTGCAATTTGTCCGGGAAGCAGTTCTTCCATACGTTCGGTTAAGGTTTCAATGAATAACCATCCCCCCGGCTTTAGACGGGAATAAAAATGTGGAAATAGCGAGCGTTCTAGATAATAAAAGTTAGTTAGCACGTCGAATTCTTTAGGAGGGAGAGGAGATTCGGTCAGGTCAGCTAAAATAAGATTGAGGGATGGGCAACGTTGGCGAGCGTATTGTAGGGCAGTCCAGGAAATATCTATGGCCACTACGGTCAGGCCCCGTCGTGCTAAAAAGGCCGCACTGGCACCCAGACCGGTGGCAAGGTCCAGTGCCCATCCAGACGAAGGGAGCAGATGAGCAAAGGAGACCAACAACTCCCGAGGGCGGTCCATGTCCGAAGTATGGATCAAAGATTGGTAACGGGCATTCCAGCGCTCTGCGTCCTCACGTGGCATGGGACCTCCGGGCAAGTTGGGTGAGCAACTTAAGACGGCGACGCGATAAGGCGCTGAATTGTCGCTTCTCTTTGAGAGATGCGCTGGTATCCAGAATGGCAATGGCGCGATCAATCCAGACCAATGCGTCTCTGTAATTATGTTCCAAATGTTCGTGGTAGCGCGATAGCTCCAGACAAGCCTCTAAGGAATTCAGGTTGGCGGCTTTTTCCCAACATTGTAAGGCTTCAAAGATACGTCCGTGGCGTTTGTAAATGCGCCCTACCAGAAGCCATAGGGGAGCAGTTTCAGGATCGTTGGTTGCCCAATACCGGGGGTTATTTGTTAACTCTTGTAGAAAGCAAATAAGTAGCTCATGGCCCTGGTGTTCCATTTCACGGATCAGGGAATATGCCTCGTCGGCTAAAAGACGGTCCCACTCAGGCCGCTCAAATAGGGATTCAATGTAAAGAAATAGGCCCGCCAGGGATACAATATCCATCTCGTTGTGATAAAAGACCCCATGCAGGAGATTGCTTTCGCCCAGTACAAGGTAATTCTGGTAAATTTCAGGCACCATCCAAGAGGGGATTTCATTCTGATCTCGGACGAAACCAAGAACTTCGTTTTCTAGAAATCCCAAGCGCCTTGAAGGGAAGCGTTTACGCCAGAGTCGCCTGGCAAGATGCAGGACATCTACGTGAGGCTTTTCCAGAATTTTTGATCGGATTCCATTGATGAGAAAACGATGGTTGAGTACTGGCAGGTCAAATGCCCGTCCATTGAATGTCACCAGGACAGGAAAACGGTTGATCCAATCATCAAGGTAAGCCAGGAAGGAAAGTTCCTCTGTGGGGTCGTTAAGAAAAACCTGGTGAGAGTGATAGCCTTCAAGACCCCAGTAACCCAAACCAACCAAGAAAATCAGGGTTCCCGATCCTGGGCTAAGGCTGGAGGTTTCTACATCGAGGAAGAGCAGATGCTCGTGGTTGATCTCCGGGTTGCCGTCAAAGAAGCCAGGATAAACCCTATCCCGAGGGGATATTCTGAGGCTCTTCTTTCCATGCTGGTAGTCGGGCGGGTAAATATGTTCGAGTATAAAGGTCGAACGCGAGTGGTCAGGCCAGAACCGCCCCCCTGGAATAACTTTTTCAACACGCCAAAATGAAGAGGAGGGGGGCCTTGCGGGTTTATCAGCGGGCAGGCCACGACGTACTCCAAGGGTTTCCAGGCGCTTCATCAGTTCCTCATCCATAGCGCTTCTCAGTTTGCTTCTAACAGGAACCGCAGAATAGCCCGGGCTTCGGCTTTTCCACCACTGCCTTTTTCAGGAGCGGGACCCACACAAGCCGGACAACCGTTTTGGCAGGGACAGCGAGTCACGACTTCATAAGCAGTTTGCAGCCAGGGAAACAGGTTCTCAAAGAATTGAGGTGAGTATCCCAGGCCACCCTGGAAGGTATCATAAAACACAATTGTGGGTTGACGTTGACTTAGTGCGGAGCGGGGCTCGATGAACGATCCCAGGTCGCTGAAATCGCAGAGAATAAACAAGGGTGCAAGGTGATGCAGGAGATGTCGTAGCGCGGATAGACCGCTGCGAATCCAAACTGCTCTTTCCAGACGACGGTGGCAGCGTGGACAAAGGGTGACCAGGTTTTCGAGGCGATTGGCCTCTTCAGGGGATGAAAAACGGCGAAACGGGATGCGGTGGTGCACGTGAAAGGGTTTCCCTTCTTCTCTCGCTCCACACTGCTGGCAGGTATAATGATCGCGGGCGCGGGCGCGTTGACGTTGCTGTTCCCAGTTGGGGCCATAGTCGTTGGGAGCGTTTGTCCACAGTCCCTGGTCAATAAGATGCTTGACGGTGTGCGAGTTCAGACTGAGCCAGTAGCCCGTGGTTTGGAGGGTTAGAGCAGGAAGGTTGAGGGGAATTTGCTCTAACACTGTATGGTTTTCCCACTGACGTTTTTGGTAACCTTTAATCTGGGTTGAAAGGTGAATCTCCCCACACACATGGGTGCCCCAGGCAAAGTGCTCGGATTTCCATACGCGGTGAGAGGTGATTTCGGTTTCAAGAAGCGGTTCGGTGTAGTAGGAACTTGATGTAGGGGCAAGCAAAGCCTGTCCGGCCTCGAAGTCCAGGTCTTCCACGAGGTAAGTGTCACCCCGATGTAGATAGATAGCACCCGGATGGACCATCCAATAGGCACTTTCGTAATCCACTTCACCCAGGAGAGCGGTCTGCTGGTAGTCCTGTGAAATTAACCGAACCGTGGGGTGAGCGCTGCCTCGTAAAGAAATCTCACGATGGGGTTGGGTGCTACGCATCCAAACAAAGCGATTCGAGGCAGCAAACACATGACCGTGTTCAGACAGCGCTTCAAGGTAGGGGGTGATGGCGCTCCACTCAAGTGAACCGAAGGGTTCGCCCTCATGGAAGGGTTTTTCATAGGCAGCACATTGGAGGTGATGGTAAAGGATGACGGGGTTATTGGGATTCAGGACCACTTTTTCAGGAGGACGCTCAAATACCTCAGCGGGGTGGTAGACAAGATACTGATCGAGCGGATTATCTGAGGCAATCATGACACCGAGGGCAGGTTGTCCTTTGCGTCCAGCGCGCCCGAAGCGCTGGTGAAGAGCGGCGATCGAGCCGGGATAGCCGATTTGAATAACAGCCTCGACGCTGCCGATATCAACCCCTAGTTCCAGGGCGCTGGTGGTTATAACCAAGCGGTTAGACCGCTCACGTAACCCCTGTTCGATCCAGCGCCGATCTTCAGGCAGGTAACCACTGCGATAGGCTTCAATGCCCTGGGCGGCAGGCATGTTTGCCCTGAAAGAGCGTAAGGCCTGTTCCACCCCACGCCGTGAGTTGAGAAATACCAGCGTTTGACAACCTTGTTGAAAAAGATCATCGGCCAACCTCATTCCTTCGGCAGTGGCCTCGCGACGTAGACCTGTTGATATGTCTTCAAGGGGAGGGTTATAAAAAACCAAAAATCGTTTGGGCTTGGGGGCTGTGTCCTGCTGGATAAGAGCGACAGGAGCCTCAATCAATGTTTGTGCTAGTTCCTGAGGATTGCCAATGGTGCCTGAGGTGAGCAAGAAAACCGGTTGGGAGCCGTAGAGTGTGGCAATGCGCTTCAGGCGACGGATGAGGTTGGCCACATGGGATCCGAAGGCACCTCGGTACACATGTGCCTCGTCTAGAATGACAAAGGCCAGGTGCGAAAAGCACTCTTGCCAGTAAGGATGAAAGGGTAGAATCCCATAATGAAGCATGTCCGGGTTGGTCAGGATCAAACGCCCATTTTGTCGTGTTCTCTTACGCTGGGATGGGGATGTATCGCCGTCATAAGTGATAATTTGTTTCCCCAGGGCATGGCGTTCTTGGGTAGAGACGGGCAAAGTGTCAATCAGGGATTGAAGGAACCGATATTGATCGTATGCCAGAGCCTTTGTGGGAAAGAGATATAAAGCGGTCGTTTGGGGGTGTTCTAGCCAAGCATGCAGAACGGGGAGATGATAACAAAGCGATTTCCCGCTGCCTACCCCCGCGTTGACCATAGTATGGACCTTGGCCTGGGCATTCCGCCAGGCCATAGCCTGATGCAGGTAAAGGTGTTCGATCCCCAGCGCGCTTAATGCTTGGCGGAGGGGTGGGGTCATTTCCGCAGGTAGCGGCAAGGTTTGCGCCGGCTGTGCGGGCAAGATCACACGATAGAGAAAGGCTCCTGAGAGATGAGCGCGGCTTTGCCAATCTGCTAGAAGGGTTTGTAAATCGGTTTCTTGCACGAACTTGCTCCTGAGAAAAAGTCCTTGCCCTGAAGTTGCCCGGACCTCGCTTTCAGATTATACTCTTTACATCCCATAACGAGCGATTTGATAATTTCCATGTTCAGGAGCCAAGGAATGACAACAAAGAACCGCTACCGTTGGTTTGTCTTGGCAGTTTTTTTTGCGTTTATGCTCTTGCATCAGGCGGATAAACTTCTCATTGGGCCGTTGACCACACCTATAATGGAATATTTTGGCATTAATGAGGCTCAAATGGGGGTGGTGTTTTCAGGAGCCTTGCTGGTAGGTGGAATTTTCTATCCTTTGTGGGGTTATTTATATGACCGATACGCGCGCTCGAAATTGCTGGCTTTGGCATCTTTTATCTGGGGAGCAACGACCTGGTTGAGTGCATTGGCCCGGACATTCCCGACCTTTGTCATCACTCGTGCCTCGACCGGGATTGATGATGCCAGTTATCCTGGGCTTTACAGCCTGATCTCAGATTACTTCCCCCCCAAGATGCGGGGTAAGGTGTACGGTATTTTGCAAATCACTGCTCCGCTGGGCTATATCACCGGGACTGTGCTGGCACTAACTCTGGTTGGACGTTTGCATTGGCAGGGAGTTTTCTATCTGACCGGGGCTCTGGGTATTCTGCTCTCGGTGGTGATCTTTCTCGGCGTCAAAGAAGTGCCGCGCGGAGGGGCCGAACCGGAATTTGAGGGGCTGGAGCAAATCAGCACCTATCGCTTCGATTGGAAAACGGCACTTGGGCTGTTTAAGAAACGCAGTTTGTTGTTTCTGTTTACCCAGGGGTTTTTTGGAGTTTTCCCATGGCAAGTTATCACCTTCTGGTTCTTCCGCTATTTAGAGACCGAGAGAGGATTTTCCCAAAATGAGGTGCTCATCACCATGGTAGCGGCTGTGCTCTTTCTGGCAGCCGGTTATCCGATTGGTGGGGTCTTGGGGGATTTCCTTTTCAAGCGGACTCCACGCGGGCGCTTGATCGTAAGTGCATTTGGAGTCATTACCGGAGCCCTTCTACTTTGGGTCACGATCAACGTGCCTTTGGAACAAAAGACCCTGTTCACAGCGATGCTGTGCCTGACGGCAATCTTCATTCCTTTTGCCTCACCGAACGTTCTTTCCACGGTTTATGATGTAACCCTGCCAGAAGTAAGGAGCACGGCCAATTCAGTACAAAACATGATTGAACAAGGGGGATCGGCTGTGGCACCGGCGATAGCCGGTTTGATTGCGGTGAATGGATCTTTGAGGGAGGCAATTCTCATTATTTGCATCGGGGCGTGGTTGCTGTGCTTCTTTTTCTTCCTGTTTGCTATTTACTTCCTACCCAAAGACATTCACGCCTTGCGCAGTGAGCTCAAGGAACGGGCGGAGCAGGAGCGCGCTCGTCAAACCTCACAACCGGTGACCCTTTAAGCCCCAGGTTCAGGAGTATGAACTCGCTTCTGTTCGGCCTGACTATGGTTGCTGTGTTGTTTTTAGGCTACGGGATGGGCGTAGTGGTTAACTACCTTGCCGATGTTCTCCCGCAAACCCGACGCTTAAGCCCAGCACTTTGCCTGCGTTGCCAACATCCTTACCCCCTGATGCGTTACATATTGTTGCGTCCCTGTACGACGTGTGGGGCGGAGCGCCCTCAACGAGCGCGTGTTGTCCAGGTGGTTCTTCCCCTTCTAACGCTGGCCTTGTGGATATGGCCTCCTCCAGACCGGCTTCCCCTTTATATGGCATGGGGATTGTTGCTATATTTCAGTGCGGTGCTCGTGATGGATTGGGAGTATCGGGTAGTGTTGTACGAGGTGAGCGGTGCAGGTGCTCTTCTTGGGGCAATTGTTGGGATATGGCTTAATGGCTGGCAAGCGACCCTTTTGGGAGGCGGGCTGGGCTTTGGGATTATGCTTGCCCTGTACTATCTAGGAGAAATCTTTGTGCGTTGGGCAGCGCGCAGGCGCGGTCTTGAGTCAGATGAGGTGGCGTTGGGCTTTGGGGATGTGACTCTAAGTGGGGTGCTGGGATTGATGTTGGGGTGGCCGCGAATAGGGATCGGTTTGCTCTTTGCAATCCTGTTAGGAGGTCTCGTAAGCGCCTTGTATCTCGTATGGTTGTTGATGCGCCGACGTTATCAACCCTTCGCCGCGCTGCCTTACACGCCATTTTTGCTGGTGGCTGCGGCCGTTTTGATGTACCTGGCGTAGCCTTTAACTCTAAGGTAGTTGATAGGCTTTAGCCCTCGCGGTGGTTCAAGGCAACGGTAAGTGAGGTTTCGGTTATTGCCTCGAAATTAGCACGAAATTGCTCAGCCAGGGTACGAGCCTGTTGGTCATAGGCTTGAGGATCGCTCCAGGTTTGGCGCGGTTGGAGCAACTCTCTGGGTACACCTGGGCACGTTTCGGGCACCCATAACCCAAAGATTGGGTCCTGGTGATAAGGGACACTGTCCAGTCCGTGTGATAGTACTGCGTGCACCATAGCACGGGTGTAGGGCAACGGAATGCGTGTCCCTACGCCGTAGGGGCCACCAGTCCAGCCGGTGTTGATCAACCAAACCTGCGTTCCATGTTGCTGGATCTTTTCTTTGAGCATCCGACCATAAACCGTAGGATGGAGCGGAAGAAAAGGAGCGCCAAAGCACGCTGAGAAGGTGGCTTGAGGCTCGCGCCCCAACCCTGTCTCTGTGCCCGCAAGTTTCGCCGTATAACCAGTGAGGAAGAAGAAAAGCGCCTGCTCAGGAGTCAGGCGTGCAAGTGGTGGAAGGACACCAAAAGCATCTGCGCTCAGAAAGAAGATATGTTGAGGATGTCCGCCACGTCCCTCCTTCAATGCGTGTGGGATAAATTCCAGCGGGTAGGCCGCACGGGTGTTCTCGGTGATGGTATCAGACTCAAAATCTACAAGGCGAGAATCGGGATTGAGAATCACATTCTCCAGCACGGTCCCGAAACGATGAACAGCAGACCAGATTAGGGGTTCAAGTTGGGCGTTTAGGCGTATCGTTTTCGCATAACAGCCCCCCTCAAAATTGAAAATGCCGTCCTCTCCCCAGCCATGCTCGTCGTCACCGATGAGAGGGCGCTCTGGGTCGGAAGAGAGAGTGGTTTTACCAGTGCCACTCAGCCCAAAGAAAAGAGCAACATCTCCTTGGGGGCCCACGTTGGCGGAACAGTGCATTGGCAGCACATGGTGCTGAGGAAGCAGGTAATTCATAACCGTGAACATTGCTTTTTTGATCTCCCCAGCATACGCAGTGCCACCAATCAGGACCAGACGACGCACGAAATCTATGGCAATCACAGTTTCGGAGCGCGTGCCGTCTTCTACGGGATTGGCGCGGAAAGACGGCGCATGGATCAGGGTGAACTCCGGATTGGAATGCGGGCCAGTAGTCTGTTCTTCGCGGATGAACAGATTGCGCGCAAAGAGGCTATGCCAGGCTTTCTCGGTGATAATTCGCACGGGTAGGCGATAAGCGGGGTGATTACCAATCCATACATCCTGCACGTAAATTGGGCGGAGCTGGAAAAAGGTGGCAAATTTTTGGTGGAGGCGAGCAAAATA
This sequence comes from Thermanaerothrix daxensis, assembly GCF_001306145.1. GTDB lineage: Bacteria > Chloroflexota > Anaerolineae > Anaerolineales > Anaerolineaceae > Thermanaerothrix > Thermanaerothrix daxensis. The sequence continues at coordinate 54,615 of NZ_LGKO01000004.1, read as the reverse complement.
CTCTGGTGAAATGGGAGAATTAATGGGTCCCCACCAGATATCGTCGTGGTCTGGATATGCCACAATAAATTTGTCTCGTGGGGCGCGACCGGTGTGTTTGCCCGTGTGGACCACGATGGCTCCATGATGGGAGAGCCAACCCTCCTTATTGCGAATGATCTCTTCCACCAGTTGGGCGGTTGAGAGATTCCACCGGATATCACCCAGATTGTAAAGCCCCTGCGCTTCCAGACTGGGTCGGATGGATAAGTTGACTAAGTTTTTCACCAAGGAGGCTCCTTTTTATATGTGTCTAACCTCTAGGGAGAAGCATTTTTCCAGGCGCGAAACCAGGCGCTTAACACGGCGGCGGCAGGTTTACCACGCACCGAGGGGCTAGCATCGGTCAGATTGACGGCCGGATGGTAACCTCGGGTGGTAAAGCCACTGATCCATGGACGAGCATTTATCGCTACTGCAATCGCCTGATAGATCCGAGCCTGTCGATCAAGGTCGGGTGATAGACTGGGAAGTGACCCGTTCCAAATCAGGTGCTCGGAAGACAGGCATCCTTCCTGGTGCACTACGCACCCATCCTGAATGGGTTGGGCACTGGGGTAGTCAATGCCAACCCAAAGGGGTTTGCCGAGTTGTTGGGAGAGGGATGAGAGCGAAGCATCCAGGTAATTTCCCATGGCTTCGTTGAGTTGTGATTCATCCGGAAAACCATCGTTGGGGAGCGATGAGAGCAAAACATAGACCCCATCCACCTGATCAAGCCAGGCAGGAGGTGTTTCAAGTTGATGTTCGGTAATGGTCCAAATTAATTGTCCAGTAAATTTCTGGCGGATTGCTGTGATTAGATCACGCCAATCTGCCTCGTGGATGCTGAGAAGGGGTTCTGTTTCTGGACCGCCTAAGATCAAAGCCTGAGCACGGGATTGTGCGGCTTTGTCCGCCACGTGGAGGATAAAACGGCGGTACTCGGAGAACCAAGTCTCTATGCTGTTCGGATTGTCGCTGAGGGCCTGGGTAAGGGCAAATGGGTTTGTGCGGGGATAAAGGGCAACACTTAGGCCCTGTTGTTGGGCATTGGAGACAAGTGCGTTTAGATCGGCACTGCTAATACCGTTAGTGGGGACATACTCCAGGCGGGGTGGGGTGGTCGAGGTCAAAGACCAGGTCGGGCTAAGAATGATCCAGTTGGCATTCAATTCCCGGATACTCATAAACGTGGCAGGAAGGTGGGGAAGGGCGAGGGGGGAGAGGTGGGGAGCGACTTCGACAGCCGCGACAAATGAGGAACGCGGGGTGGCGCTTTCAATTGAGGGGGGTGTAAAACTCCATGGAGTTAGATTGTTCCATTTTTCGACCTGGTGTGTGATGGTATTACTGCCTTCTGATGAAATGAGGGGAAGCCCGGAGGCCGTACTGCCTGCGGTAGCCAAGTCATCAGCAAGGCCACATTGTTCATTACGGCAAACGCGGTAACTCACCTCGCCCAGGGCGTGCTGTGGACTATAAAATACATACAACCACTGCTGATTTCCCAGCGGCCACATAGGGATGGCTGGCGTCCATGTATATAAGCGAAATTGGATGGATATTCGTTCGTCTGCTGGGGTTTCGGGAGGGGCCTTAATATAAAGGGTAAGCGGATTTCTCTCCGAATCGTCCATGGCCCAGGTTTCGATCTGATCGTTGATGGTGGTGTCATGATCGGGGACGATTAATTGGCGAACCTTGAAACTACCGTCTAAGGCGTGTTCCGCATTCCAAAAACCATCTCCAAGTGTGTACTTATAGCGCAGGTCGGTGCCTTCGGGAAGGCTGAGTGTAAAGGTGTAGCGTCCGTCATCCAGCAGAGACAAAAGAGGGGCACGAGAAGGCAGAACGCTCAAACCACCCTCTAGATCGGCGAAGGTATTTCCCAGGCTGCGGAGATTACCAACGATTCGCAGGGGTAAACCCCGAATATGTTCCGTAGGTGGTTGGACTACGAAAGTGAGGTTCACCAGCCGGGCTGGCTGAAGTGCAATTTGAGCGGGGGTCAGGGCATTGGGGGCAATGACCGCCTCTTGTTGAAAAACGTGGTATGACCCTTCTGTAGGGAGAATCACCAGGTTATGTTTTCCGGGGGGCAGGTTCTCCAGGGTAAACGAGCCATCTGAGGTGGTGAAAGTTTGGATGCCCGCCATACATACCAATGCGTCAGCCACTGGCGCACGCGTTGTGGCGTCGAATACCTGGCCTACTAATCTGCCACTTTCAATCACTGGGCCGCTTCCCTGCCAGGCCACAACATGATCCTCAATGATCGCAGGGGCGCGTGCCACTGCCAGACGATAGCGCACTGGTTGGCCGTAGGGATTGCGTTCCACTTGGGGTATGATCTCCTGACGCAGATAACGATAGCGCACCACGCTTCCTACGGGGAACCCCAATTCCAGGGTGTACCGTTGTTCTCCGGCAGGTTGCATCTTGTATCGCTGAGAGTTCAGTGCTATGCCTGTGACCTCGTCCACGACCTCAAGGATGACATCCCCGCTGGAGGTAGCGGAAGGAACAGTGACTTGGAAGGTCAGGGGCACAAGAGGGACACTGGCTGGTGTCGAGGTGGAGGGGGCGGGAGTGGGTTGGAAGATTGTCAATGCCTGGCAACCCGAAAGACTGATTGAGGCCAGCAGGCTGAGCACAAAGTGGAGGGTTAAGCGGGGATGCTTGAGGAGTGATCGAAGCGTCATTGAGGATAATTCCTCCTATGAAGACAAAAAACGGACAGGCAGGGTACTGGTAACACAGTGAGGATCTGTGTTCAGGTTGTTCGAGGGGATAACCCTTCTTCCTGGGCTTTTTCCCGTTGGAACTGTTGGCGAATTTCATCCAGACGATTGGCCAGGCTCCCCAGAACTCCATTAACAAAGCGGGGGGTGCTGTCAGAACCAAAGGTTTTGGCCAGTTCAATGGCCTCATTGATGGCCACCTTTACCGGTGTACATCCGGCTACCGCAAATTCCCACAGAGCAATACGCAGGATATTGCGATCAATGACCGAGATTTGATCCAACGGCCATTCAGGCGCATGCTGTGCAATATACCGATCAAGTTTGTCTACTATGGGATAGACGCCGAAAACGATCTGGCGGCTGAATTCTGCCAACTCGGGCTCAAGATGTTCTTCAGCCAGGCGCTGTTCAAGGGCTTGCCCGGGCGTATGTTGGGTAAGGTCGCATTCGTAAAGAACTTGAAGCGCGACGCTGCGAGCTTTGGTTCGCTGCTTCATAGGACTTAACTAGGTGTACCTAATATTGAATATCTTCAATGTGAACATTGACCCTTCCTACTTCCATGCCCACCATCTCTGTGATAGCGCGTGCCACCTGAGCCTGAATATTACGCGCTACTTCGCGTACATTAACATCACGATTGAGGATGACGTAAATGTCAATATAAACTTTATCATCCTCCACGTTTATCTTGACGCCCTCGCTAGCACCGCGATCGAATAAGCGGTTAACCTCGCCCGGATAGGTGGCAAGGCGATTTACCCCGGGAATACCCAGGGTGGTCAAACGGGCTATTGTGACCAATACCTCGGGAGCGACTGTGGTTTTTCCAGGGGGGCGACTATGCGCTACCATCCTTCCTCCGGTTAGAAACGGTTTTCATGACTATTATAACCCCAAAGCACAATGGCCCGGTGTAAAGATCCTCTTGATACTAAACCCTGACCTTGCGTTATCTCTCTGGGATGGAATTGGTTTGCTATGTTGAGTAAACAACAAAAAAGTGGCGATGTGGATTGACATGACAACATTGGTGTCGTTTAATGGGTAGCGCTTAAAAAGAAATTTTTGGGCAATTGTTGATCTGACTTGCGAGTTGGGATTATCGGTATGGAACGGAGGCCCAATGAATACATTAGAAGTACCTAAACCTGTGGCTATTGCTCCTCATCGGATTCACCCTCAGACGACACCTGCCTATGTGCATCTGAAAGTGGCTAATCTTCAACATCAAGTTGCCTTTTATCAGAATGTATTGGGACTTGCACTGAACTGGTGGGAAGATAATCGTGCTGGTTTGGGGGTTGCTGGCCGAGATCTGGTTCGTTTGAGCGAGATCCAGAAGGGAAAGCGTTATCAGGGGGTTGCTGGACTTTATCATTTTGCCATTCTTTTCCCGAGTCGCCGTGAACTGGCTCGTGCCATTGCTCGGTTGTTGGCGTTTCGCTGGCCCAATTATCCGACCGATCATGTGATGACCAAGACCACTTATCTGGACGATCCAGAAGGCAATACAATTGAGCTTTACTGTGAGTCGCAGGAAGATGGGGTATTCCTTCTGAAAAATGGAAACTTGATAGCCCAATGGGCTGATGGACGGCCCAGTAATGGCCGAGAACCCCTTGATCTGGATGCCTTATTTGCTTATCTAAAAGATGATGATCATCTGGATGTGAACGTGCCTCCGGAAACAAGGCTTGGACATTTTCATCTTTACGTGGCGGATTTGGAGAGCACGCGACGTTTTTATCATGGGGTATTAGGCTTTGATGATATGGGCGTGGCTTACCGCTTTCGGATGGGAATGGTCTCTGCGGGTGGTTATCATCACCATATAGGCTATAATACCTGGCAAGGCGAGGGGGTGCCTCCAGCACCCTCAGATGCGCTTGGATTATATTATATAGCCTTCGATCTTCCGAGCCTTGAGGAGTTGGAACGTCTGGAAAAGAATCTTGAGGCTCAAGACCAGCGCATTGAGTATTGGGAAGAAGGGCTTTTCTTGCGAGATCCATCGGGAAACGGATTGCTCTTTCGTATAGCAAATTATTAATAGGCGAGCTTGGGGCGGTTGGTGATGGCGGTCATTTTATGAGAGCGCCTCGGTTTATCATCTTGATGGGAGTAGCCGGAAGCGGAAAAACCACTGTGGGGAGGATTCTGGCTGAAACATTGGGATGGGAATTTTATGATGGAGATGACTTTCATCCCCCTGAAAATGTCGCTAAAATGGCAGCAGGCTTTCCCCTGAACGATGAGGATCGTCTTCCGTGGCTAGAAACTCTGCATGATTTGATCGCTTCTCGTCTCGGCGAGGGGAGGTCCCTGGTTTTGGCCTGCTCTGCGCTTAAGGAGCGTTACCGACAAACCTTGCTGAACGGCAATGAAGGAGGTCAGGTTGTCTACCTCAAAGGTAGTTATGATCTTATCCGCTCACGGATGTTGGGCCGTTCAGGCCATTTTATGAAACCCGAGCTGCTCCAAAGCCAGTTCGAAACTTTGGAAGAACCGATTGGTGCTGTAACGGTGGACGTAAGTCGACCAGTCAACGAGATTGTGAAAGACATTCTGGTGGCATGTTTCATATCGTGATACACACATATGGTATGGTCTAGGAACCGCCTCGTAAGCGTAAATGCATAGCGGGGTAGTCCTGTGGCATAGGTTTTGTAAAAAACTCTTTAGTATCTATGATCAAAGAGAGTGGTAAAAGGCTGGGATATCTGCCCTGGATAATATAAATTTGGCCTATTTACATTGGGTGCTAATAAAGTGTAAAATGTAATTGTAGTGAAAGGAACGCCGCATGCAGGCGGAGAGTGTTACGCGCCCCGATTTGGTCATTTACCTTTTGGGGCGGCCGGAAATTTATCAGGGCAATCAACTATTACCCCCTCTCGCGACGCAAAAGACCCTATCGCTGCTGGCTTACCTGATCCTTCATCGTGATCGCTCTTATCTGCGGGATGATCTTGCTACACTCTTTTGGGGTGATCGCGATGATCTCCACGCACGTCATTCCTTGACCACTGCGTTGTGGCGGATTCGCAGGTCGCTTGGTAAAGAGTATCTTATTACTGATTCAACCGCCGTACGATTTGATCCAAACAGTTCATTCTGGCTGGATGTAACCGAGTTTGAGAATCGGGTGAAGGGGAATCCATGCGAGCCAGAGGATCTGGCTATTGCGGTTAAGTTGTACCGGGGTGACCTGCTTGAGGGATTTTATGACGACTGGTGCATTGAAGAGCGTTATTACCTGGAAGCTCTGTATTTAGACGCGCTAAAGCGCCTGGTGGATTGGCATGAAGTACATGGGAATGTTAGGGAAGTATTGATTTACGCACAAAAATACCTCATGCATGATCCACTGATGCAAGACATGCACCTTGCAACGATACGTTCTCTCGTTGCATTGGGCGATCTGGCTGGGGCGCGGCGTCAATGGCGGCTCTGCTGTGAAATATCGCAACAAGAGTTCCATGCTCCCCCCTCATCTGAAATACTTGAGCAAGTAGAAAGCCTGCTCGGTGCACATTTCACTGTTCCAATAGCCCTTGAGCCTATTTCGTTGAAGGCACCGCCACCTTGGGACATTTTTAAGCAGCCACCTTTCATAGGGCGCGGGCGCGAGATGAATGCGCTTCGGGCGTGTTGGGAGCAAGCAACTCAAGGGCAGGGCCATGTGGTTTTCATCAGCGGTGAAGCCGGGGTTGGGAAAACGCGCCTGACAGAAGAATTCGCAGCCACGGTACGTTGGCATGATGGAATGGTTGTGCAGGGACGATGCTTCGAGTCAGAGCAACTCTTACCGCACCAATTGCTAACGGAAATCTTGCGTAACCTGATTCATCAGGGGGAGGAGATATGGCTGGATCTACCAGCCTGGGCAAGGAATGAATTAGCGCGTCTTGTACCCGAGATATCCTCCACGCGGTCTGTTCCCTTAACCGGTTCTTTGCTACCGGATCAGCAAGCCATTTTATTCCATGCGATTGCGACGCTTATCCGTCATTTTGCATCTCGTGCTCCCTTGTTGGTGTTACTGGAAGATTTACACTGGGCAACTGATACGACCCTGGCCGCAATTCATTATTTAGTGCGGCAGACATTTGACGTGCGTGTACTCTATCTTGCCACATTTCGTCCAGAGAACGTCATTCCCTCTCGTACATTTGCCGAAGTGACAGCTCAATTGGCACGCGATGGTCTGGCAAAGCACCTTGTGCTGGAAAGGCTTCCGTTGGAGGCAGTCGCAGAACTGGTTAGGCGCACTACTAAAGGCGAATATGTCGATCGCTTGTACGAGCACACTCAGGGTAATGCATTTTTCACGGTTGAGACATTGCGTGCTCTTGCAGCAATCCCTTTGCCAGAAGGCTCTCTGCCTATACCCAATACTGTACGTGATCTCATTCAATCGCGGCTGGACCAGTTAACTCCATCAGCCCGGGAGTGGATTACTTATGCGGCGGTTGCAGGTCGCGCTTTTGATCTCGATCTTATATGTCAAGCCAGTAGGATGGATGAAGAAACCGCACTGGAAGCGATAGATGAATTACTGCGTCAGGGATTTCTGTGCGAGGGAAGCGGAGCTACCAGCCATGACTATGAGTTTGTACACCACCTGGTGCATGAGGCAATTTACATGGGCCTTCACCATCGAAGACGTCAGCGGCTGCACCGTTTGATTGCTGAAGCCCTGGAGGGTTTATATGGGGACCGCTCCTTAGTATCCAGTGCTTTGGCGCACCACTTTGATGCCAGTGGTGAATTAGATAAAGCGTTGCATTACCATGGCTTGGCGGCACAAAGGACTACCTCGGTGTTTGCCTGGCAGGAGGCGGAGGAGCACCTGGGGCAAATGTTGGGGTTGTTAGAGCAACTGGATCCCGAGTGCACTCAACCGGAAAATTTGCATCGCCGTGGCCAGATTTTGATCAGCCGAGCCGAATTACGCTCTCTCCAGGCACGCCTGACGGAACGTGATGCCGATCTAGAGGCACTGGGCAAACTAGCCCAGAGCAGTAGTGATGCATACCTTCGCCTACAATTTAAAGTCCAGCATGCCCGTTATCTAAACTTGGATGCGCAGTATGAGCGGGCTATTGAAGTAGCGGAGGAAGGATTGATTTTAGCCGACTGCCTCCCGGATAGGTCGGCTTATTGTTACCTATTGACCCAGATTGGCTTTGCTTATTACTTCTTGGGAAAGCCAAAATTGGCTCTGAAGGCCCTTGATTCTGCTCTGAGGATGATTCCGGGGATGGATGATGAGACGCGTCGGCATATCATTCACATTCTGGGTTACGTGCATTTCCATCTGGGAAATTACGCCTGTGCGCTTGCTTATCAGCAACAATCTTATGCTGCCCATCAAGCGATTGGTGATTACAATGGCATGGTGTGGGCGGGCCTGGATATGGCTGCCACCCTTCAGAAGATGGGGCGATTTGCGGAGGCAGAGCAATATATAACCTATAATCTGGGATTAGCCCAACGCATTGGCGCCCACTCAGCAGAAGGATACGGCTTGATACAATCTGGTTCCTGGGAGCTCTGCCGGGGCAACTATGTGGTGGCAGAGGAAACCTTTCATCAGGCGATGACCATTCAAAAAGGGCTTCGCACGGAACACTTGCTGGTGGCCGCTGAAGTTGGCATCGGTTTTGCGTTGCACCATCTGGGCGATTCGGTTGAAGCGCAGTGTTGGTTGGAAAAGGCTATTGAACGAGCGCGTCCGATCCAGCACCGTCGGAGAATAGTGGAAGCGCTCATTGGGCTGGGGTTGGTGGCGTGTAGCACTCACCAATATCATACGGCCCAAAGATTCTTAACGGAGGCGGTAGCCCTAGCACGTGAAAGCGAGTGCCGGGGCAATCTGGCAGTCGGGTTGGCAGCGCTGGCTCGTGCTGAACGTAATCTGGGAAACCTATCGTTAGCCCTGGTAGACGCTTTAGAGGCAATAGAAATTTCTAACAACATTGCTGTACCGACCTACCTAATGTGGGGTGAATTGGAGAGAGGGTTGGTTCGGTTAGCGCAAGGCGATCTTGAAACAGCCTTGGCACATACTCAGCGTGCTATAGATCTTATGCCCCAGAGCGATGAGGCTTGGATTGGTACTGAACAGGTCTATCGTGCTCACTCCTATGTCCTTCGAGCGCTTTGTCGTATTGAAGCGGCAGATAAAGTGAACAGGCTGTCTGATGGCATCATTGAAGCCAAGGCTGCGCGTATCCCCGACCTGCGCCGGCGGCAGCATTACCTTGAATTCGCGAGGCATGATCTATGATTTGAAGAATGCGGACGATTTGAGGTTTTTTGACACCCTTTTGATAGACTGCTCTTTGAAAGAGCAGTCTTTATTTTCTCTGGAGATCATATGCCTCGCCATACGCAACAGTCGCAACACACCTTTGTGATCCGTTTTTGGTGGGAAAGGGGGTGGGGAGATACGGGCCGAGAAATGGGTTGGCGCGGGCGCATTGAGCATGTGCAAAGCGGTGAGGGGATGACATTTCAGGAGGTGCATCAACTGCTTGTCTTTATCGAGGGTTTTCTCGCTCCTCTATCCTCGTTGACAAAGGATCAGGGAAGCGGATGAGTGGAATCTGAACAGAAAGGAGGTGAATGACAATGGTGCTTTTTGTAGTCAAGTGGGATATCCACCCGGATAAGACTGATGCCTACTTGCAGTGGCTCAATAGCTCGATCCCCCGAACTCTGGCAATCCCAGGGGTCATTGAGTTTCGAGCGTTTCGAGGTGCCTTCGGTGCCCCCCAGATTGTAGCAACCTACGAGTTTCCCGATATGGCGGCCTGGGCAACGTGGTATATGAATGAAGATGCGCAAAAAGTATGGTCTGAACTGCATACGCTTGCCCTTAATGTGACTGCAGAGCTTTGGTATCCATCGCCAGTGGCGCCTGCGCCCATCCGGCCCAGTGGATAGTCCTCGGTTTCAAACGGCAGACAGGGAAGCCTGATGGGTTCCCCGGGTTTGCCTGTCTGCTGTAAACAGGTTTAAAGAAGTCAACCATTCAGGAGATAATAAGGAGCAAGAGCCATGACCAAGATTGAAAACTCTATCATGATCCATGCACCTGTGGAAAAGGTGTTCGATTTTATGTCTAAGCCCGAAAACCTGCCTGGTATCTGGCCCAGTCTGCAGGAGGTAAGAAACGTTCGGCCCCTACCCAACGGTGGATATTCCTATGACTGGACGTACAAGATGGCTGGTATCCGTTTCGACGGCAGGGCAGAGTGGATTGAGTTCATTAAGAATGAGCGCATCGTGGATAAGAACGAAAGCAGCATCCCAAGCACCTTCATCTGGATCTTTCAGGAAAAGGAGGGTGTTACCCAAGTCACCCTTAAGGTTGATTACACCATTCCCGGCTCGGTTACTAGCAAATTGGCTGAGCCGATTATCCATAAGATGAATGAACATGAAGCCATAACCGTACTGGCTAACTTAAAAGCCTGTATGGAAGGATAAAAAGCGATACCGCCGACAGGTAAGGAGGTACCTGTCGGCGGATTTCTTATGGTGATGAGGTTAATTTACGTTCCAAAAAGCCAAAGCATGCTTTTGGATTACAGGTGCCCTGTCGCTGATTTCCACGTTATCATGCGGTGGCTCGTAAATTAGGTGGAATCCAGGCTGGGAGGGTCTGGCCGTTCTGCACGGGGGCATCTAATCAAGTTGTCACCACTCCATGGTACCATCGAAGGTTGTCTCATAGGTGCATTCCGCGCTTATTGTGTTATTAGCGCAAACTGGGAAGTGTCTGGCATCAGAGGCTTTTCTGCCCTTGTGGGGGTGGGTATACAGTGAGGGGCCCCGTAATGAGCATAACCTGCATCTTTTCATAATAATTCATAATAATCCCTTGCAATTTCTATTTCGACCATCGTTACCTGGGGAATCATAATGAGGTAAATTCGAGCCCATTATTTAGGGAGGATTGACGATAACAAAAATCAGGAAAGTGACTTAACCTCTTATCCTATGGAAATGACGAGATTTTTCAATGCGCAGGATATTGACTACCTTTGTGAAATTTGCTAGAATGTAGTAGCATTTCATCATAAGTGCCAAAATATAAAAATTAACTTCAGGGGGAGGGAAGAAAACTTACTGGTAGAAGAATCTCAATGCCGTGTATTTACATATTTACAATTGAATTATTCTGCCCAAATAAGCAATTTTTTAATTCACATCAATGACAGACGAGAGTACCTTCACCCACAGCGCCCTCTCCCATATTCGTGGCTTCTATCCCTCGCTTTCCCCCTCTGAGCGGAAGGTTGCTGACTTCATCCTGGTCAACTATCAGAAGGTGATGCAGATGACTCTGGCCGAACTGGCCGCTCACAGTGGCGTCAGCGATGCTACCGTTGTACGCTTTTGCCGTGCCCTCGGTTTTCAGAGCTATCTCGAACTCAAAATCGCCTTAATGCGCTCTCTTCTTGATTCTCCCGATCTAATTTTTGATCACATTCAAAAAGATGATCCTCCCTTGACGGTAATGCGCAAGGTTTTCCTAGGTAGTATCCAGGCAATGCAGGATACCCTCGATCTTTTGACCGAAGATTCCCTTGAGCGTGCTGTGACTTTACTCCGGAATGCCCGCTCAATCTTAATCGTTGGGGTTGGCACGTCCGGTCCCATGGCTCATGAGTTACACAACCGACTTAGCCGACTTAACCTGAACTGCAAGGTTGAGACCGATTCTTACCTTCAACTCATGCAAGCCGCCCTTTTGGACGAAAATGATGTGCTGGTTGTCATATCTCAAACTGGTGCTTCTCAACCCCCCATCAATACTTCAAAGGAAGCACGGCGTCATGGTTGCAAGATTATCGCTATTACCGGAAATCCATCCTCAGAACTCAGCAAACTGGCTGATGTTGTCCTGCTTAGCGTTTCTCACGAATCGCGTCCTGAAACCCTGGCCTCGCGGGTTGCCCAACACGCCCTGATCCAGGGTTTATATGTTCTGACAGCCATGCGCATGTCGCAGATTGCTAACCAAAACGAATACCTGATTTGGGACGCAATTATGCGTGCCTCTAACCCGCAAGAAGAGTGACTAAGACGCAAATTTTGAAACAAGAAGGATGGCTATGGAACAACCCATTATTTCCATAAAAGGCCTAACCTACCGCTATCGCGGGCAAAAGCGTAATGCCATTGAACATGTCTCGCTCGACGTAATGCCAGGTGAGTTCGTGGCCATTATGGGTGCAAGCGAGGCGGGCAAGAGCACCCTGGCTGCCTGCATTAATGGCCTGGTTCCGCACTTTTTCCGCGGTAAGTTCTCTGGTGAAGTCCGAGTATGCGGCAAGGATACTCGGACTTCGCGCGTTGCGGAAATGGCTGAAGTTGCTGGTATGGTGTTTCAGGATTTTGAGGCCCAATTATTTTCTACCAACGTAGAATTAGAGGTGGCCTTTGGCCTGGAGAATTTCAACGTACCCCGGGATGAGATTGCCCGGCGCGTAGACGAGGCCCTTCGCTTTGTGGGCTTAGAAAACCTGAAACGACGTTCCCCGGCTACGCTTTCGGGTGGTCAGAAGCAGAAATTAGCCATTGCTTCTGTTCTCGCAATGTATCCGAAAGTATTGGTCATGGACGAGCCAACTACGGATCTCGACCCCATTAGTAAAGCGGGGGTATTTGAAATTGCCAATCATCTTCGCCAACGCGATGATCTGACGCTACTAGTCGTCGAACATGAAACGGAGGAAGTCTTAGAGGCACAAAAAATCTTGCTTCTTGATGAAGGCAAGCCGATTCGTTACGCACCTGCCCATGAAGTCCTTCGTGACGTGGACCTGCTTGAGCAACACGGTGTTATGCCTCTGGGGGTAACTAAATATTTCCATCGGATGGGAGGCAACTCAGATACTCCCCTAACGATTAACGACGGAATTCAACGGTTTAGAGAAGAGCAATGGCAACTTTCTGATAGCGTCTACCAATCTTTACAGCAACAGGACCGGACGCGTGAACTGCGCTACGGTGCTCCTCTAATTCGATGCGAAAACCTGCAATTTGCATATCCCAACGGCACACAGGCCTTGAAAGGCATTGATCTTGAGATCCGGCGCGGCGAAATGGTCGCCATTGTGGGGCAGAATGGTAGTGGTAAAACCACCCTGGTTAAGCATTTTAACGGATTACTCATGCCCACGGGTGGACAGATCTGGGTAGACGGACGCACCACCCGCGAACAAGGGGTTTTTGAACTCGGACATAAAGTGGGGTATGTGTTTCAAAACCCTGACCACCAAATCTTCTCTAACACCGTTTACGATGAGGTGGCTTTCACGCTGCGCTTGCGCAAGGTGGATGAAAAAACCATCCGGCAGGCTGTCACGGAAGCATTGGAGGCCGTAGGTCTGGCGGGCTATGAAAACGCTGATCCTTTTAGTCTTACCAAGAGCGGTCGCCAGCGAGTTGCGGTGGCTTCAGTCCTGGCCGCCAAGCCCGAGATCCTGATTCTGGATGAGCCCACAACGGGATTGGACTACAACGAGCAACGCAGTATGATGAATTTGGTACGTCGCCTAAATGAAAACGGCAGTACGATCATTTTCGTGACCCATCACATGTGGGTAGTAGCCGAATATGCCCACCGGGTCTATGTCATGAAAGATGGACAGATTTACTTGCAGGGAACTGCACGTGAAGTGTTCTCCCATGACCAGGAACTGGTGGACGCTTATCTCCGCCCCCCCATGCACGTTACATTCGCCAATCGGTTAGGAAAAACTCTCTTAACCGTTGACGAATTGATTGCCTGCACCGAAACAACTTCGCGGGAGTAAATTTGCCATGGACTCCGAGATTTACCTTGATCGCGATACTTTCTTTCATCGGCTGGATCCCCGCACCAAGATCATCATTCTTCTCGTCACTTTCGTCATTGTGCTCTACTATCAAAACCCACTATGGATCTTGCCCATTTCGGCTCTGGTTGTGGTACAGGGAATTCTAGCCGACTCGCTCATCAACTTACGCCGGATTCGCTATATCATGCTGGTACTGGCTGTCTCCGGTCTCATCATATGGAATTTATTTGCTGGGGGTCAGACCAGACTTTTCTGGATCTTTACCGTCGAGTCACTGGCATACAGTCTGGGGCGTGTTCTGATCATGCTCACTTTGATCACCGCCGGTATGATTTTTATGAGCACGACTCGCAATGAGGAATTTGTAATTGGCATGATCCGCCTCGGGTTACCCTACCGGGTGGGATTTGCCATCTCAACCGCCTTGCGTTTGGTGCCCACAATTGTAGGTAGCGTGTTTATCATTGCTCAAGCTCAGCGTAGCCGTGGTCTAGATCTGGATAGCGGGAATCTCTTGGAGCGCATAAGAAAATACCTCCCCTTGCTGGTTCCCGTATTTGTTTCGACCATTCGCAATACCAATATCTTTGGAATGGCGCTGGAAGCCAAAGGGTTTGGAGCCCGCGAACAGCGTACTTTTTACCTGGATATCAAAATGCAGCGTGCGGATTACTGGATGTTGGGGTTAATGTTAGTGATGTTTGTCATCACCACTTATCTGAAGATCCGGGGCTTTGGCGATATTCCTGGATTAATTCGTTTCTAAAATTTATTTCGGAGACGAGGATAAAATGCGCGCGGCCATTATTGGAGGAACAGGCTTTGACACGTTGGAGGGGATCCATCTTCGTCCAGAGAAGGTTCATACCCCTTATGGCGATGTTTTGTTGTTCCAAGGCGAGGAGGAGTGGGAAGACTTTTTCTTTCTTCCACGTCATGGAACAACCCACAGCATCCCTCCTCACCGGATTAACTACCGTGCAAACATCAAGGCGCTTCACCAACTGGGTGTGACCCATGTGCTAGCCACGCTTGCAGTGGGTTCTATTTCTGCTCATCTTCCCCCCGGGAGTTTAGTGGTAGTTGACCAATTCCTTGACTTTACCCAGAATCGGGAAAGCACCTTTTTCAACGGCGGCAAAGAGGGTTTTGCTCACACGTTGATGTCATATCCTTATTGCTCAGCATTGCGGCAACGATTAGTTGAAATTGGGGCTGCTATGGGATTGAAAATTTCGCCCAGGGGCACTTATGTGTGCACGAACGGGCCACGCCTGGAAACGGCTGCCGAGATCCGTATGTTTTCAATCTTAGGCGGTGATGTGGTCGGGATGACCGGTGTCCCCGAAGCTCCCCTGGCGCGTGAGCTGGGCCTTCATTATGCGGCTCTGGCTTATTCCATTAACTGGGCAGCCGGTATTGAATCTGGCAAGGAAATTACATTTCTGGAAGAAGGTGTGGCAACTCTGAAAAAAAGCATCTTAACATTGTTCTTGCAAACCCTGAAAAGTTCGGGGTTATCTTCATGTGATTGTGAATCTGCACGATTAACGTTTCATCCCCCTGAGGAAGAACGCGCCTGAGCGCTCTTCAACCCCAGCTCAGAAAGGAGGATTGGCTATCGAGAGAACAGGTTTTTCGATCTGTAAGTTTGCCCACCTTTTGTCTCCCTAAATCTCCATCTATGTTCATTTGCCAGGAGGCCCAAAATGAGAGAAGTTTTTTCCATGTGGAAGAACACGCGTATGATTATTTTGACCGCGCTCTCTGCTGCAATCTATGCTGCCGTGCTCATTCCCTTTAAGGGCGGAATTCCGATCATTCCGGGTATTACGGAGGTCCGTCCTGCTAATGTGTTCCCCGTGATCTTTGGTTTGATGTTCGGTCCGGCGGGGGCATGGGGTTCTGCCATCGGTAATACAATTGGAGATATCTTCGGAGGCACCCTGGGCTGGGGAAGCATTTTTGGTTTCTTTGGTAACTTTTTCCTCGGCTTCTTGCCATATAAAATGTGGGGTGCCCTTGGTTTGATACCGGCTAACGATGTTTCTCAAACCATCAATTCCTGGCGCAAGCTTCTAGCCTATATCATCATTGTGATCACCTCAGCCGCAGCCTGCGCTATCATCATTGCCTGGTACCTGGACTTGGCCGGCTTGATTCCCTTTGCCTTCCTCTCCGTCGTCATTACCCTCAATAATGCCATTGCAGAATTGGTTCTCGGCCCGCCTTTGCTCCTCCTTCTGTATCCCCGGGTTAAACAATGGGGGTTGATCTGGACCGACATTATGAGCAAGGAAGATGTTTCGCCTGGTTTTGCCCGCCAGCTGGGCGCCATTCTTGCCATTGTTGGTTCTCTTGGGGGCCTGATTGTGGGGGTTGGCATCTCCACTGGACTCTATGGCCAAGCGCTCTTCCAATTTGGTTCTGGCGAAAAAGGTCAGGTAGGGGTGTGGTTGGGTGTTCTGCCCTTCCTCATCCTGATCATTGTTGGCAGTCTGATGATGTCGGGCCGTGAACAGTTCGTTGAAGAAGCCGAATAAGAGACCTTCTTTTTGGAGCAGGGAGTGGTTTTCCACTCCCTGCTCTTATTGGAAGCAAACGAGGTGTTCATGGATTCAAATCAGCCTTACGACATTTTGATCAAAGCGGCTACCATTCTCACCATGGATGCATCAAACAGAATCATCCCTTCCGGTGCTGTGGGGATAAGGGACGGTATTATTGTAGATCTGGGACCTGTAGAAAGGTTTGCCCAAAGTCAGGCCAGGGTGACTATTGACGGAAGCCATCAGGTGCTTATGCCAGGGTTGGTAAACGCTCATACCCACGCGGCCATGACCCTTTTCCGTGGTTTTGCCGATGATATTCCCCTGGAACCCTGGCTCACCAGGATTTGGCCACTGGAGATGCGCTTTGCCACGGCCGAAAATGTCCATAAAGCCAGTACGCTTGCGTTTGTTGAGATGATTCGCGGGGGAATCACCACTGCTGCTGATATGTACTGGCAAGCTGAGGCCACCACGCAAGCCGCATTGATCACTGGCTTGCGTCTGGTGAATGGCATTGGTCTAATTGACACCGTAGGCAATGAAGGTTCTCGGGATAAAGAAGAGCCTGTACGCAGATTCATCGAGACTTACAGGAATCACTCACGAATCCATCCTTGCGTTCAGGTGCATTCCACCTATACCGTTTCCCAGGAGTCACTTCAAATTGCACATCGCTTAGCGCTGGAATACCACTTGCCGTTGATCACCCATGCCAGTGAGACACGCACCGAAGTACAAAATTTGATTCATCGCACTGGCATGACTCCAATTGGCTACCTGGAGTCCTTGGGAATGCTCCATCACGGGACAGTGCTGGTCCACTGCGTCCATTTGCAAGATGATGAAATCGAACGGCTTGCTCAACAGGAAGTGGCTGTTATTCATTGTCCTGAATCCAATCTCAAGTTAGGATCTGGCATCGCTCCAATCCCTGCTTTGTTGAAAAAGGGCGTTACCCTCGGCTTGGGCACCGATGGGGCTGCCTCGAATAACGACCTGGATCTATGGGGAGAAATGCGCACCGCAGCACTGATCCATAAGGGGGCTTCCGAAGACCCCACGGTTGTGACCGCTATGGAAGTCCTGTATATGGCCACCCTCGGCGGGGCTAAGGCTTTAGGACTAGACAACCTGATTGGTAGTTTGGAGATTGGAAAACGAGCCGATCTCATTACTGTTAGCCTTGAGGGCGCGCACTTAATACCACAGTATGATGTGATCTCACATCTTGCTTATGCAGCCAAAAGCAGTGATGTGCGGAACGTGATCATTGACGGCAATCTTGTCCTCCATGAGGGTTCCTTGCTGACAGCAGATGAGGAACGCATCAAGGAAGAGATTAAGTCACTGGCAATGGACGTCGCCAGTTTCTACCCCGATTACAACCCCCGCTTAATATGAAACCATCCCTGAATGTTCAAACCCTCTGCCTAACGGGTCAATTGCGCAATCCTTTCCGCTTCGTTGGGATACTGCGCAATGAGGTGGTCGCGCTTTCCCTCTTCATAATCTTCCGGCGTGAATCCTGGCGCCATTGTTGTCCCCAGCAGGGCATATTCGCCTCCCGGCAGCAAGCGCGAACCCTGCCATACCCCTCGCGGTACTACCCACTGGACAAATTGGCCTGCCAATATATCTTGTCC
Source organism: Thermanaerothrix daxensis (assembly GCF_001306145.1). Lineage (GTDB taxonomy): Bacteria > Chloroflexota > Anaerolineae > Anaerolineales > Anaerolineaceae > Thermanaerothrix > Thermanaerothrix daxensis. The sequence continues at coordinate 36,793 of NZ_LGKO01000004.1, read as the reverse complement.
CAGAACGACTCTTTGACTCAAACCATCCGGGTAAAGCAGCAGCAGCTCAACCGGATCTCCCAAATAAAAATGGTAGATCTCATCCGTGGGCAAACGGTGAAGGGCGGAAAACGAATCGGACTCGGAGGTCAGAAGGTAATAAATGGCGGTTCCAAAGGGTTTGGAAACTCCTCTATAACGTCCAGGAATACACTCAGGTGGAAGCACCTCATTGCTGATATAGGTTTGTACAAACAACCCACCCTCAGCCGGTAAGGGCTTTAAGTTCAGGAGACGAATGATTTCATTAACCGAAGGTCGTGAAGGCATTTTACATTCCTTTCCCTGGTCTTAAGAGGTTGCCTATGTCCAATGTTCCTTCCTGGTTGGATATGCACGGAAAAGTGGTTGTCATCACGGGAGCCAGCGGGTGGTTAGGCCAGGCAATCGTTAGACGCTTTGCGTCAGCGGGTGCTGCGATTGCCCTTCACTATTTTACCCATTCGGAGGCCGCTCAGAGGCTTCAAGACGAAATTCGACACTCAGGGGGAAAGGCCATTTGTGTTCAGGCCAACCTGAGCGAAGAGGAAGGGGTTGAGGCATTGCTCCGGGCTACATTAGATGCCTATGCCCGGGTGGATGTATGGATTAATAACGCCGGTACTTATCCGGTTTCTCCCCTCCTGGACCTATCTGTAGGCGAATGGCAGGAAGTGATAGATGTCAACCTGCAGGCTGTTTTCATCAGCACCCAGAAGGTGGCGCGTCAAATGATTGCCCAGGGAGAGGGTGGGGTTATTCTCAACATTGCTTCCATTGAGGGGTTGTCTCCGGCTATGGGGCATAGTCACTATAGTTCTGCCAAGGCCGCTGTGATAATGTTGACGCGAGCCGCGGCTTATGAGCTAGGTCCTTATGGAATACGTGTGAATGCAGTGTCGCCAGGCTTGATTGCCCGACCAGGGATTGAAGATGCCTGGCCTCAGGGGGTCCGGTCATGGCTTGAAACGGCCCCTTTACGACGAATGGGTCAACCGGAGGAAATTGCCGAGGCCTGCTTCTTCCTGGCTTCACCCGCAGCAGCCTGGATAACGGGCACCAACCTGATCATTGATGGTGGTGCATCCTGTCGTCCGATTTTTTGAGCATGGAGGTAGTGATGAGAATTGAAGATGTACTGGATGAACGAGCAGATAAGGGGCTTCCCTTTTTACTACAATATGAAAACGTAGCCAAGTATGAAGATGGCGTGATTTATGTTTTGGATCGGCGGGTGTATCCACGTCGAGTGGAGTTTGTGCGCTGCGAAAATTATCACCAGGCGGCTCAGGCAATTCGGGATATGGTCACTCAAAGTGGTGGTCCTCGCCTGGTTGCTTCCTTGGGGATGGTAAGTGCTGCGCGTGAAGCCCGCGGTAAACCCATGGATGAGGCGATTGCTATCCTTAAACAGGCTGCCTATGAACTGTCGCATGCCCGTCCGACGACTTCGCAGGATCTGGCCCGACAGATTGAACATCTTCGTCAATTGGCCGAAGACGCCTTAAAACAAGGGCAAGACCCTGAAGAGATCACGCTGATTCACACCTATCGTATTTTGAATGAGCGTTATCGCAATGCGCGCAAGATTGCTTCTTATGCAGTTGATCTTCTGCCTAATCGTGTGACAATCCTAACCCAGTGTTTTGCCGAAACCCTGATCGGATTTACGCTTTTAGTGGCTCGTGAGCGTGGAAAAGAGGTTGCCCTCATTTGTCCGGAAACGCGCCCTTACCTTCAAGGGGCCCGTCTGACTGCCTCGGTGGCAAGGGGATTGGATATTCCGGTGACGGTGATCACAGATAACATGCCTGCGTACATACTTTCTCGCAAGATGGCTCAGGTCTTTATCTCGGCTGCGGATGTCATTACCCTCGACGGCCATGTTGTCAACAAGGTGGGTACCTTCCAGATTGCTCTTGCTGCTCATTATCATGGAGTTCCCTATTATGTACTTGGTAACCCATCGCGCAGTCATGCCCGAATTACCTCGGTTGAAATTGAGGAGCGCGATCCACAGGAAGTCCTGCATGCTATGGGAGTCCCCACAACCATGGAAGGTGTTCAGGGTTATTACCCCGCCTTTGATGTCACACCACCCCATTTAGTTGGGGCTGTGGTAACCTCAAAAGGTGTGTTTTCGCCTTACGATCTTGCGCGCAGTTTTTCTGCCGAGAGCCCTCTAGACTAGCCAAAAGACAAATCCACGGGTGGTTGTTATGCTCCTGAAAGATTTGCGTGAACAAATTGTAATAATCGGTAATCGTATGGCTGCTGATGGCCTGGCACACACTGGCCAAGGCAACATCAGCGCCATGGACCCGGAAAGTGGACTGATCGCCATTACCCCAAGCGCCATTCCTTATCACCTGCGTACTCCGGAGGACATTGTAGTAATTGACCTGAATCGAAAGATCCTAGAGGGGAAATGGCAACCCACCAGCGAGATTGCCCTACACCTGCGGTTTTACCAAACGCGCCCGGATGTTAAAGCCGTGATCCATACCCATGCCCCTTACGCATCAGTGTTTGGAATCGTTCATGAACCAATTCCAATGGTATTAATCGAGTCGGCTACTGCTCTTTCAGGGCCTGTCCCGGTGGCGCCATATGCCCGGCCTGGTTCTGAGGAGGTGGCTGAAGTGACCCAGAAAGCAATGGGCGAAAGTGGGGTGGCTTGCGTCATGGCTAATCATGGATTAGTTACTGTGGGAACTAACCTGGAGCAGGCTTATGGCGCTACCCTTGCTGCCGAGACTTCGGCACGTCTGGTAATTCTTGCCCGTGCAATGGGAGGACAGGTGAAAACCCTTGACGAAGCCGAATGCAAGGCTTTGCATGAGTCTTATCTCTCGCGTTATGGTCCCAAGCCCATTTCTCGTTAGATTGTGCTTTTATGGAGAAGGCCAGGGAATAGGGGTGGGGTGGGAATATCCGTGCTTTTCAACTGTGTAAAGCACACCCCCCGAAGGCTGGGAGCAGCCGGGTTCATCGGTGAAGGTATAACTTGTTTGATATTGATCTGACAATGCCACCGGCCACCAGATCAGATTGCCTTGCTGGCAGATGAACACATCCAGCATGTAGCCTCGATCATCGTCTTCTGTCATTGCCACCCGGCTCCATGATACTGTAACCTGGTTTCCTTCGCGGACAGCCCGCACTTCTCCTGGGGGACCGTACAGCACACTCGGTCCTGGCAGACGTGGTTCGGTGTAATAGATACGAGTAATATCCCCAACCACTTCTACTACCGAGGGAGCCACCCAGCAGAAATAATTTAACTTGTCAAATTTCACATACAACCAGGCGCTATACCGGTATCTACCCCGTACCGTTCCATGATCGCCGGGGTATAGGTCGGCTGCATGAAGAAACGCCCGTGCTGGACCGTAACGGCAATGAGCCTGAACCTTAACCGTGACCTCAGGGAAAGCAAAGGTGGGGGTAAAAGTGATGGTTGGTGTTGAGGTAATTGTAGGAGTGGAGGTAGTAGTTGGTGTACGCGTATGGGTGGGGATTTTGGTAGGTGTTAGGGTGAGTGTAATTGTCGGTGAGGGTGAGAGAGTTAATGAAGGAGTGGACCTAAGAGAGGTGCTTATTGCTCCCTCTGGCGAAGGATGGGGTAAACCAAGATGCGAACAAGCAGTCAAAAGCAGGAAGCTCAGGAACACCCATACTATGTTAATGGGGGGTTTAATCATGTTATGTCCCTCTGATCCACAACTTAGAGGATTTTACTCATTTTACCCTGTAAACCGGTCTGATGACCGAGAGGCGATTGTTTTTTGGATAAAATGACCCTGAAACTTATCTTTGATTTGTATTCGTGGGTGTTGGTAATAATACGGTTCCAGGAGAAAATCAAAAACCGGGCTTGACTACCCGGTTTTTGATCATTCGCAGCGGGAGCGACGGGATTCGAACCCGCGATCTCGGCCTTGACAGGGCCGCATGTTAACCGCTACACCACGCCCCCAACCGTGCGATAGTTTATCATGCTCTAGAAGGATCGTCAAGGTTTCGCTTCTCTATTCAATCCTGCGGTTTTTGGGTATGGTGATATGATGTTTGCCTATTTTTTGCCGCGGTTAGAGTGGGCAGATTATAGTAGTGTGATTTGATTGCCAAAGTGCAGGCGGGGCCTTATTTGCTGTCTGAACCAGTGCTTTCCAGATGCGCTCGCCGAATTTGTCACACTGGCCAAATATCTTAAAAGCCATCAGTATCTGGCACGCATGGCAATGCGTGAGCGATATTGAGATTGTATTTTATGAGCACAATCGTACGAAAATGTTGGAGGGAAGGTGCGGGTGGTTCGTGTGTCCTTCCCTTGGGGTAACGCTCGGAATCGTTGCATGTGGAAGGGGCACTCGTGAGGGAAAAAGCCTCTCCGAGGTTGTGCACCAACTCCTGGACGAATACTTTGCCTGGCAGGATCCTCGGGTACAGGAAGATAACCTCAACAGACACAGAGGCGATGCCATTTGCCCTGCGCTGGGCGGATCGGTTGGAACAGAATACAAAACTACTACGAAATGAGTTTGCCCCATCCGAATATAGTGCGGATGGGGCATAAAAGGCGTAATCGGAACAGAATCACTTCCCTTTGCGACGCCGGCCTTCTGCGTCTGCGGCTTTCAGTGCCATGAAGACCTTTTGGGGAGTTACCTCGCCCAGTTCGTTGTGAATGGTTTCACCTGGTGCGCAGGCTTTTTCGGCGGCACGCATTAGATCTTCATCACTAACCTCAGTTAGTCCAATTTCGCCGAGAGTGGTGGGAAGACCTACGGCTTCGCAGAATGAGTAGACCTCGTTGATAACGGCAGGGCTCTTGCCGGTCAGGAAAAGAGATGCCAATGTTCCAATGGCGACTTTTTCGCCGTGATAGTAATGGTGGGTGGGTGCCAGAGCGGTTAAGCCGTTGTGGATGGCATGGGCAGCTGCAAGACCGCCGGATTCGAACCCCAGTCCACTCAACAGCGTGTTGGCTTCGACAACTTTTTCAAAGGCGGGGGTGACTACGCCAGCCTGATTGGCGGTTACGGCCTCGACGCCGTAGGTCAGCAGGGTTTCATAGCAGAGACGAGCCAGTGCGTAGGCCGTCATTGAGCCGAGCCGTCCGGTCATATTGGGCGCCTGTTTGATCTGGCAGGATTCAGCCTCAAACCAGGTTGCTAAAGCGTCTCCCATACCGCTGATCAAAAAGCGTGCTGGTGCCTGTACGATGATGCGCGTGTCTACCAGAACCACGTCTGGGTTTTTAGGGAGGAAAAGATAGCGCTTAAACTGACCATCGGGAGTATAGATGACCGAAAGCGCGCTGCAAGGTGCATCGGTGGAGGCAATAGTGGGAACGATGATTACCGGCAGTTTTATAGCGTGCGCTACAGCCTTGGCGGTATCCAGTGTTTTCCCGCCACCGATTCCGATCACAAATTCCACGCCGCCGGTTCTCCCAATCTGCACTAACCGTTCAATTTCTTCATCGGAGCATTCACCCCCGAAAGGCTCGACAAGAGGGGTAATTGTTTCCTGCAAAGTTGGGAGCAAGTCAGGGAGAATTCGTGTGTGGACAAAGGGATCTGCCAGTAGCAAAGCCCGAGTCCCAAAACGGGCACCTTCCTCGCCCAAGTACTTCAAGGCGTTGTAACCCTGTACATAGCGCCCTGGGAAAATGGTTGTGGTGATCATAGTGTATACCTCCAATTCAACTTACAGTATTTAATAGTGATAATTTTCACAAACCTATTGTAGCATATTGTTCAAAATTTCACAATGTTGTTTTGGGGTCGAATGTCACTGTTGTGGAGGAAGATTGTCTTAACTGACAGGAGATTAACGCCGGACGCCGTAGCGCATTAGCAGGAGATAGAGCCCAAAAACGATTATCACAATGGAGCCCATGTTGCTGAGAACGGTGGGGGCAGCGGCCGGGTTACCGGCAATATAAAGGGCTAAGCCGGCAACCCCGATTACTCCAGCGGGGATCAATGGCCACCAGACAACCCGATGCATGATCATTCGGGCGGTCAGGGTAATCAACATCCATCCGAGAGCAAACCATAGGAGGAACAGCCCGATAGCAGTAAGGGGCTGGGCGGTGGAAAGATGGCCGAGGAGTGCAGAGAAACCCGGGCCAAGTCCCAGTAGAAGCCCACCTGGGATCAGCCACCCAATGAGACGCTTTCGAACACCAATGACGGTGAAAATTGTTCCAGCGGCAAGGAAAATCAGGAATGCAAAATCCTTTAACCTAGCAGGGGTGTAGAGGAGAACGTATGAGCCCGCTGCCCCCAAGACAGCGGGGATGAGTGCCCATTCTGCGGGATGTGAGAAAAACCACGGCGTAAGGATGGCAATAATCAGACAACTGGCACCCATTCCGGTGATAAGGATGCCGATTTTTTGGGCAAACGTAGGAGCAAAGGAAGGCAGAAACAAAGCCAGACAGGCGCTTCCAAAGCCTGCCAAAAGGACTCCGGTGATCCAGAAGGATAACCGCCGTGCCCACAGTCCCCAACCGCTGATCAGAAACCCGGCGACTAGGAATGAAAACACGCGGAGATGCCCTGGCCAGAGAAAGGGATCGGCAAGAACCAAAAAACCGGCAATGATGAGCGTTGCTCCGATCGCTGTATGCCAGGGAGGCGGAGGGTGAATGCGCTTAGTTATAGAGGACTTGGTCTCGCTCATGATTATTACTGATTAGTAGTATACAAAGGGCAAACTCAACAAAGATATTCCTGTGGGCACATTCTAGGGTAATAAGCCCAGTTCACGTCCTCGAATAACGGCTTGAAGGCGATCTTTAACGTTCAATTTAGAGAGGATGTTAGAAAGGTGGTTCTTGACCGTTCCTTCAGAAATGAACAGGCGTTCTGCGATCTCTTTGTTGGAGATACCAGTGGCTACTAGACGGAGCACTTCGATTTCGCGTGGCGAGAGAATCTTTTCCGCCTCGGGGGAACGGGGAACGGCGCGGGGTAGGCGCGAGAATTCCGCCACGACCTTGGCGGTTATTGAAGGTTGAAGAAAATACTCCCCACGTGCAGCAGCACGAATGGCTTCAAAAAGTTTTTCCGAAGAGACATCCTTGAGAAGGTAACCAATTGCCCCGGCCCGCAATCCCTCGAAGACATCCTCGTCGTCATCGAATGTTGTAAGGACCAGAATGTGGCATTCGGGTAGCAGGTTGTGGATGCGTTGAGTGGCCTGGACTCCATCAAGAATCGGCATGCGCAAGTCCATTAAGATCACCTGAGGGTGTAGTTGATGGGCCAGTCGTATGGCTTCTTCACCATTGCTGGCTTCCCCAATTACCTCAAATTCTGGCCGGGAGTTTAACAGCGTTTTCAAGCCCTCACGGAAAAGGGCCTGATCATCCACCAGCAGTATCTTTATTTTGCTCATATTCCACCTGTTTAGGTAGGATCATTCGTATTTGAAAACCCTGACCAGGGCTGGAGTGAATTTCCAGATGACCCTTGAGTTGGGAGACGCGCTCGCGCATCCCAAGCAGCCCAAACCCATCCTGTGTTGATCCCATTCCGCCTATGCCATTGTCCTGAATGGTCAGTACAACCTCAGAGGGGGCTTCAAAGTCCAGGCTCACACGGATCTCTGAAGCGTGGGCATGTTTGAGCGTGTTATTTAAGCCCTCTTGGACTGCTCGAAGTAGTGTCAAGGCCACCTGAGGAGGAAGTGGCTGCGGGTTGCCTTGGACCTTCAATGAGGCTTTAATCCCTGCTGCTGAACCGGCTTCCAAAATTTGCTGAAGTTGTGAAATCAGAGGACCTTCGGCGAGCGGTGCACGCAGCGCTGCTACGGATTGGCGAACGTCATGCAAAGCCTGCTGAGTAAGCGTTTCAGCTTTTCCCAACAAAGTAACCGCCTGTTGAGGATCTTGATCCAGTATTGCGCGAGCAGCGCGAATCTGAATATTAATCGCGGTGAGATGATGCCCAAGACCATCATGTATCTCTCGGGCTAAACGATTACGCTCGCGGGTGATGGCCAATTCTTCTGCTTGAACAGCGTGCTCCCGTAGTTTCTGGTTTGCGGCTTCGAGATTTTTGAGCAGTTGTTGCACTTCTCGACGCGCATTTTCTTCGTTCAGCGCCATTTGAGTGAAGACCAGGATGAAAATCTGGCCAGCCAGGAAGACCGGGGTATTGGCCCATGCAGTCTGCCAGCCACCACCTACTATGATGGTGAGTAGCGCATAACCTGCCAGAAGAAGGCCATTGACAATTTGGCGTTCCATACCTTGTAACAGGATGACACTGTGTCCCACCAGGGGAAGAAGAGCGAGAAAATCGAAACCACTCTGACCATCCAGGAAAACCAGGCTCATACCTAGTGGAATCTGGATCAGAAAATACAGGATTCGATAGAGAGGGGCTGAACGGGTCAGTACGGCCTGGTAACCATAAATTCCGATGGTCAGATAAATTACGCCAATGAACAGAGTGGCGGCCAGGAGGGGAATGGATATGTCCTGAATGGTGCTTAAGGTGGTGAAGAAGGCCGCCAGCACCATCACCGAGAAGGCCAGATGAACACCGCTGGCAGTAAAAATGGAACGTTGGGATTCACTCATTGTGACCTTTATTATAAAACGTATGCTCCTTAGGTCCCTACATATGCATGAATTGAGTATGTGGGTATGACCATAGCCACATCCCATGATAAGAAGTAATGTTTACACTTCAGAACAAGAAATCCTATCAATTTCCAGGGAGAGAACGCTTAATGAGAACCCTTCTAGTTTATCCGGAATTTCCGGATACGTTTTGGAGTTTTAAGCACGCTTTGCGCTTTATTGGGAAAAAAGCCTCGTCGCCGCCACTGGGTCTGCTGACCATAGCCGCTATGTTACCCCCGGAGTGGCCAAAGCGTCTGGTAGATATGAATGTTGAATCGCTTCGCGATGAAGATATCAACTGGGCAGACCTGGTCATGATTTCGGCCATGGTGGTACAGCGTTCCTCAGCGCGTGAAGTGATACAACGCTGCAAAACGGCGGGAAAACGAGTGGTGGCTGGCGGCCCATTGTTCTCGGCTGAGTGGGCTAAATTCCCTGAGGTGGATCACTTGGTTCTGGGGGAGGGAGAGGTTACCTTACCCCGCTTCCTGGATGATCTGGGACGAGGGCAACCTCAATCTATTTATCCGGCCCAAGAATATGCGGATCTGAAAACCACCCCCGTGCCTCTCTGGGGGTTGGCTAAGGTGAGTGCTTATGACTCGCTGAGCATCCAATACTCACGTGGTTGCCCATACCATTGTGAATTTTGTAATGTGACGGCGCTTTTTGGTCATCGGCCACGCACTAAAAGCGCTGACCAGATTATTGCAGAATTGGATGCCATGTACTATGGGGTGGGCTGGCGACGTAATATCTTTTTTGTGGATGATAATTTCATCGGTAACCGGCGTCAAATCAAAGACGAGATTTTACCGGCTTTGATTGACTGGCGCCGAGGAAAAAGAGGTTGTTCTTTCATCACCGAGGCCTCGATTAACCTGGCTGACGATCCAGAGCTCATGAGCATGATGCGTGAAGCAGGTTTTGTTTCAGTCTTTGTTGGGATAGAAACTCCGGAAGAAGAGAGCCTTTTGGAATCTCATAAAACCCAAAATGTGCGTCGTGATTTGCTGGAGAGTGTGCGCCGTTTGCAACGGTTCGGTTTGCAGGTGATGGGGGGATTTATTGTTGGCTTTGACAATGACCCTCCCACCATATTTCAGCGCCAAATCGAATTCATTCAACGCAGTGGAATTGTCACGGCGATGGTGGGTTTATTGCAAGCCCCATATGGTACTCCTTTGTACGAACGTTTAGCAGCAGAGGGGCGGCTATTGGATGAGATGAGCGGTGATAATACCGATGGAAATACGAACATTATCCCCAAAATGGGGTTGCAAGCACTACGTGAGGGTTATCAACGCATCCTGCGCGAAATTTACAGTCCACAGGGTTTTTACGAACGCGTAAAGAACTTTTTAGATCATTACGAACCGCCACGAATCCGTGTGCCCATTCAGAAAGATGAGTTGGCGGCCTTTTTCAAAGCGGTGTGGGAACTAGGAATCTTAGGAGAAGAACGGCGGGAATTTTGGGCGTTGTTAATCCGGACACTTCTTAAATATCCCAAGAAGTTTGTGCATGCGGTGACCCTGGCGGTGTATGGTTTTCACTTTCGTCAGGTGGCTCGAGCGAGTGAGCAAGGTATGGGATGAACTTCTTAGGTGGACCAGGAAAGCAAAATATCGCGTAAGCGGTGTTCCAAGACGCTGAAGGAATAGTATTTGAGACCTAGTCGGTAATTATGCTCGGCCATTTCCTCTGCCAGACCGGGTTGGGTGAGCACTTCCTGTGTCTTTTTAACGGTATCACCGGTGATAAATCCATCGAACTCAATCGTGCGGAACCCCTTGGGCTTAATATCGAAGGCATAAATGGAGTAATTGTTGACCACAATAGGGCGGCGAAAATAAACGGCTTCCAAAAAGGCGTTCCCGAACCCCTCAAAGGTAGAAGGATAGGTTACCAAATCGGCTTGTGGATAGACATCCCAAAGGGCATAGATCTTGTGTCCGTCGGGAGTTTGTCCGCGCTGTTCTCGGATGATGTCCGACACAAAATTGACTGGCACCCTTAGTGTGTCGGCTAACCATCGGATGTGTTGTTCGTATTCGTGGCCTTCATCACCGCTTGCATGTGAAATGATCAGGCGCGCTTTTAAGCCCAACCGATGGATTAACTCAACAGCATGTTCAATACCCTTGCGCTGTACAACGCGAGTGGGTTGGAGAATGAAATATTCGTCTTCTGCGATGCCCAGGTCTCCTTTAAGGGACTTCGCATAGCCATTATCCGCTCTAGGAAGGGGGTTTTCGAAATCCATTACGTTAGGGATCAGCACTGAAGCAATCCCCGTACGATGGGCCAACTGGTGGGCTGCAGATGAGTTAATGACAATGTGGCGGATAAAGGGAAGATTGGGGGGGAAGGCCTGGTTTAAGTAATCCCACACGCAATTAACCATGAATCGGGTACGCTCCCAGAAAAAATCATGGTGATGGGCTAGTGTGGGAATGCCGGTTTCGGCGATAAACTCGCACAGCGCTAAACCCAGGGGGAGGTTGAGGGGTATGGTAAGAGCGTTTTCAACCACCAGGGCTTCGATCCCAAATTGCGAGACAAAACGCTGGAGGTGAATCTTCAGATGTTGCTTAAGACGCAAAATTGCTTCTGTAAGTGAAGGTGGCCGAATGCGTTGCCCAAAGGCTACTCTGTTGATCTGAATAATCTCGGGATGATGAAAGGAGGCTTCCGGAATCAGGTAGGTCACTTCGGGTGGACGGTTGGACTCACCAGCAAAATAGAAACAGGAATATCCTAATCGCTCAAGTACAACGGCCCACTTTTCGCTTTCCAGCGAGACGCCATCTGTGCCTGCAAAACGAGTAGAAACAAAACCCAAATTACGCATGGCGTGGAATCCCTGTTATCAGAAGCACGTAATCATCTTTAGCGTAAGAGTGAAAATACATTGGTCATTTGTTGCTTAATTGGTTGCTTAAATTGTAATACCCGAGCGCATTAGGAATAAGATTCAAAAGCCCTAAGATGATGGCAGGGGGTGAAAAGGATAGCAACCCAGAATGCGAAGCATCGGTGCAAACTCTTTTAGGTTTTCTAGAGCGCGGTGTACTACTTGATCAGCCAGTGACCCGAAGAAATCCACGTAGAAAAGGTACTCTCCCGGCTTGCCCACTAAAGGGCGAGATTCGATCTTTGCTAGATCAATTTCGCGCAAGGCGAACACGCTGAGAGCGCGAAAAAGAGCCCCTGGACGGTTGTTCAAAGTGAATACAATCGAGGTTTTGGATTGGCTGGGGGGTGGGGCTACTGCTTCGCGGCTCAATATTAAAAAGCGTGTGAAATTTGCCGCGTGATCTTCGATCCCTTCAGCCAAAATGCTCATTTGGTAAACCTCAGCGGCACGCCGGGAAGCAATGGCGGCCACTGTGGGGTCAGGGTGTTCCCGTAAAAGGCGGACTGCTCCCGCAGTGTCATATACGGGTTCTGTGCGTGAAATTCCCATACGTTGGAGGGTTTCGCGACATTGGGCCAAGGCCTGAGGATGGCTGATCACTTTTTGTAGATTCTCGATTTTTGCGCCTGGCCAACCAATAAGGCAATGCCGTATCCTGAGATAATATTCCCCAGCGATGTGCAGGGCATGGGAAAGGAGCAAATCATAATTCTGATGTACACTTCCGGCAAGTGAGTTTTCAATTGGAATGATACCCCACTCTGCTTTGCCCTGTTCGACGGCCTCAAAAACAGCCTCAAATGTGTCACAGGGTAGGGTTTGAATGTGAGATCCAAAGTACTCCAGAGCGGCGCTTTCTGAGAAAGCCCCATGCTCGCCCTGGAAGGCTATTGTCTTTACAGGCATATTAAGTTGTCCTCTCTAAAAAGTTATTCCTTTGTAATCCACTCATCCAGGAAGGGTTGGTACTTGACCGGATCAAACTCCAAGAACCGATAACTGGCCATGTGATGGAGTGCGTAAGGGTCACGTGAGAAGTAATTCCGCAGGAGCTCTTCTCTTTCGGCACGGGCGATGACAATCCCGCCAATGCGCGGGTTCATGGGACCCGACATCAATAACCAACCTCGGTCGTAGCCTTCCTGCAAGAAGGCGCGATGTTGCGGCACAATGGGAGCGATTTCCTCAAATGGGCGAGTGTAAGTGATTTCTACAAGAAAATGTTTCATTGGGTTACCTCCGTTGAGCTAATCAGGATGAGGTGAAATCTGCACGTTCAGATAGGATGTCCAGCAGGGCCATGAGACCGTAAAGATACGAACGCCAGCCCAGCCCGCTTATCTGCCCCAGACATACCGGAGCCAGCAGGGAGGAGTGTCGGAAGGGTTCTCGCGCATATATATTCGAGAGGTGGACCTCAATGGCGGGTTTCCCAATGGCTGCTAGGGTATCGCGGATGGCAACACTGGTATGGGTGTAACCACCTGCGTTAATGAGGATCCCATCTAGCCAATCCATTTCAGCAATTAACCGATCAATGATGTCGCCCTCGGAGTTGCTTTGAAAGATGTGTAGCAGCCCTCCATGATTATTCGCATAGGCAATAAGAGCTTCATTGACTTGTTCAAGAGACTTTTTTCCATACACAGAAGGCTCACGTTGTCCTAACAGACCAAGATTAGGACCGTGGATGACTAAAATATGGAACCGGGATTCACGACTCATAGGCTACCTCGCGGAGCGTTTCAATGGCTCGTATGATACTGGGGGCGTCAATATCTGATACCAGGATCACTTTACCAATCTGGTTGGGAAGGGGCCATTGCAATTTACCACGTTTATGCTTTTTGTCATGTTGGATCATCTCAAGCAAAGTCTCATTTTCTAAGAGAGGGTGATAAAGTGGGAGAGACCACTTTCTTAGGACTTTATGAATCCGACTAACAACTTCAGGTGAGGTCACTCCCAGTTGTTGTGCTAGCAGGGCTTCAGCAGCCATTCCTATGCTGACGGCTTCACCATGGCGGATTGTATAGTTGCTTAGTGTCTCTAGAGCGTGGCCAATGGTGTGTCCCAGATTAAGAATCGCTCTCAGATCCTGTTCATAGGGGTCTGCCTGCACGACGCGGGCTTTGACAAGAATTGCTTGGGCCAGCACCTCTTTATTGAGCGCCACATTGGTAGGACCTGCTTCAAGCAGCGTAAAAAGGGAGGAATCTCCGATGACCCCATGTTTGATGACCTCGGCTATCCCCGACCGCAGCTCGTCCGGAGGGAGCGTGGATAAGTAAGTGGGATCCACCAGGATTGCCAGGGGTTGCTTGAACGTTCCGATCAGGTTTTTACCACGGGGCAGATCCAGACCGGTTTTTCCCCCAATGCTGGCATCCACCATGGCGAGGAGCGAAGTCGGGATATGGATGATGGGTAATCCTCGCATGTAGGTAGAAGCGACGAACCCGGCAAGATCTCCAATCACTCCACCTCCTAAGGCAATGATCAGGTTGCCGCGATCCACTCTGGCTTCCAACAACTGATTATATAGGGTAAGCACAGTATCAAGGGTCTTGTAGGCTTCTCCATCAGGGATGCTAATGAGCGTAGCGGGATACCCATCTGCCTGAAGGTGGGTCATAAGAGCAGGTGCGTGCAGTGAAGCGATGGTTTCGTTTGAAATTAGAGCCACCCGGGTTCCGGGTGAAACCCGGTGGGATTGCAGGATCGTCCCAATCAACTCTGAAAGAGCTTCGCCGATCAGGATTTTATAACGGCCACCGGGATACTCAACTTCCATGGTCAGAATCTCGGCTATCCGGATAATGCTTTCGGCAACTTGGTCAGGGGTTTTTCGGGATGTGTCCAACTGCCAGAAAATCTCTGCATAAGTTTTTTGACGTTCTTCCCACAAAGTTTGCAGCGCTCCTTCAGGGTGCTCGGTGTTAAGCAGTGGACGTTCTGCAATCTCTCCAGCCCGGAGACGTTCTTTTAGTACCTCAGGTCTGCAGGTCAGGCAAACGACAACACCGGCCTGCTCGCAGAGTAAGCGGTTGGACGGACTCAACAAGGTACCACCGCCAGTTGCCAGGACGACATTTTCGTTTTTCAATTCGAGGATCTGGCGTAATAGTCGGGATTCGAGCCTGCGGAAAGCCGGTTCTCCCTCCTGGGCAAAAATCTCAGCGATGCTGCGCTGCGCCCGACGAGAAATTTCTTCGTCTAGATCCACAAATGGTATTCCAAGTCGTTCGGCGACCATCTTCCCAGTCGTGGTCTTACCGGTTCCCATGAACCCGGTGAGGATAATACGCCGATTCATCGCCGCATTTCCTCCAGGCTGTCGCCTCCCAGTTTTTCGACCAGCGCCTCGGCGAGGACCCAAGCTAACATGGCTTCGCCGATCACCGAGGCGGCAGGGACGGCACAAATATCTGAGCGCTGATAGATCGGAGTTGCAGCATGCAGGTTGACTATGTCTACCGACTGATGAGGTGTGCCGGTCGTAGCAATTGGCTTCATCGCAGCTCTGACTACGATGGGATTGCCGTTGCTCATACCACCTTCAATACCTCCGGCACGGTTGGTCGTGCGGATCACGGTTTGATTTTCACTGAGGTATAGATCGTCATGAACTTGAGTGCCCGGCAGTCCGGCATTCTCAAAGGCGGGGCCAATCTCGATTCCCTTGATGGCCTGGATGGACATAATGGCCGCCGCAATTCGGGCATCAAGCCTCCGATCCCAGTGCACGTGCGAGCCGAGTCCAATGGGTACGTTGAGAGCTTGGACTTCGAAGATCCCTCCTAAGGTATCCCGAGCCCGGCGTGCTTCATCAATGGCATTTTTCATGCGTTCGCTGTCTTCTGGGCTGGGGCAGCGCACTTCGCTAGCCTCTGCGGCTTTCCATAATTCCGGGTAGGAGTGGGGCGGGATATTGGCCACCACAGAACCTATCTGGCAAACATAACTCCCGATGGTTATGCCGAATTGTGCCAACAGTTGTTTAGCAATAGCACCGATGGCCACCCGTGCTGCAGTTTCTCTGGCGCTGGCGCGCTCCAGAATCGGGCGAGCATCCAGAAGACGGTACTTCACCATTCCGGCATAGTCGGCGTGTCCTGGACGTGGCACGGTTAGTGGCTCCAAAAGATTCTGCTCCCATTTTTCTTTCCAATTAGCCCAATCGCGATTCTCAATTCGAAGCGCTACAGGTGCCCCAGTGGTTACCCCCCTTATGACCCCACTCAAGACCTCTACCCGATCCTGCTCGATTTTCATGCGATGGCTTCGTCCATATCCCTGTTGGCGGCGCCACAATTCACGATCTATTGCTTCCACATTGAGGGGCAAACCGGCGGGTAATCCTTCGATGATGGCCAGCAAGCAGGGTCCGTGCGACTCACCGGCGGTCAGAAAGCGCAACATCTCTCATTCCTCCACATGATGAATGGCATTAAGGCAGGCCTGGACCATTACCTCTATGGGTGCATCAAGCCCGGTCCAGGCGCGGAAAGATAGAACCCCTTGTTGAACCAGCATTCCTAGCCCGTTGATGGCCAGAGCGCCAGCTTTTTCTGCCTGAAGTAGCAGGCGAGTTTTAGACGGGTTGTAGACCAGGTCAACTACCAAGCAATGAGGTGGGATGACGAAATCATCAGGGAGTGGTGAGGCGTGGATGGTCGGCCAGGTACCCACGGGGGTGGCATTGACCAGGAGTGAGATTTGCTCAGCCAGGGCGCAGAGGCTTGCGGCTGAAGGCGGTACTGACTTAAACGAAGTGGAAAACCCCCATTTTTGGGCCTCTTCTTCCAACAAATGAGCCCGCGCAAGATTGCGTGCCATAAAGGTCAGAGTCTTGAAGCCGACTTTACACAAAGCGTAGGCAACGGCACGTGCAGCACCTCCGGCGCCCAGGATGAGTGCATGGTCGTGAGCAACTCTTTGAAGCAAGGGTTGAACAGCATACAGGAACCCCTCCACATCGGTGTTATCGCCGTAGAAGACACGGCTCCCGTCAGCTGTTTCTCGGATTATTACAGTATTGATGGCGCCGAGGATCTGGGCTAATGGACTCATGTCATCCACGAAAGGCAGGATAGCCTGTTTATAGGGGGCGGTAATGTTAAAACCTTTGAACCCCAATGAGCGCAAACCGCGCAAAGCATCCTCGAGATGGTGAGGCGGAAAGGGCAAAGCAAGATACACCCAGTTAAGCCCCAGATGATCAAAGGCGGCATTGTGCATCAAAGGCGAAAGACTATGTTCTAAGGGCCAGCCGATCAGTCCTACTTTTTGGGTCTGGCTATCAATTTGAGGCATACTCAGCTCCCAAAGATTGCATAGTCTCCAAAAAACCCGGGAATGAATCGGCAGCACAGGCAACATCATCAATAAAAATGGGGTCACGGGCTATCAGACCCGCAACAAAGAGTGCCATTGCTAGGCGATGATCGCCATGGCTGCTGACGGCCGCGCTCTGAAGTTTTACCGGCCCAGTGATTTCAAAGCCATCCAGCCGCTCCACGATGACAGCACCCAATTTACGTAACTCGGTGACAACGGTTGCAATTCGGTCTGTTTCCTTGACCCGGAGTTCGGCGGCGTCGCGGACGACTGTTTTCCCCTGAGCCTGGGTGGCAGCGATGGCGAAAATGGGGAATTCGTCAATCATGCGCACCACAAGATCTCCGGCAATCTCAATCGCTTTGAGTTGACTGGATTGTACTTCCAGGTCGGCGGCCGGTTCATTAGCGACCAGCCGCTCGTTATGGATGCGGACACTGGCTCCCATTTGGATGAGGGCATCCAGAAGCCCGGTACGAGTGGGGTTGATGCCGATATTCTTGAGGTGAATGTGAGAACCGGGGATGATCAGCGCGGCCACGAGGGGAAAGGCCGCAGAAGAGAAATCGCCTGGCACCTCGATTTCCAGGGGAGTAAGGGGATGCCGATGTGGGAAAAGGGTCATTTTGCGATATTTGTTGGAAGTGTGCACTTCGAGAACAGCACCCATAGCCTGCAGCATGCGTTCGGTATGATCGCGGGTTGGTGCGGTTTCTTGGATTGTGGTAGGGGAATCGGCATAAAGGGCAGCCAGCAGGATAGCGCTCTTGACCTGAGCGCTGGGAACTTCAAGCGTGAGTTGAGTACCATGGAGCCTCCGTCCCTGGATATGAAGAGGAGCGTGCCCGTTTGTGGTTTGGATCTCAGCGCCCATTTGCCGTAAGGGTATCGCTACCCTTTCCATCGGCCGCCGCAGTAGCTGTTCTTCTCCGGTAAGAATACTTGAAAATGATTGACCTGCCAAAAGCCCGGCGAGCAGGCGCATAGTTGTCCCTGAACGGACGCAGTTAATGGGTGAGTGGGATGGTTGAAGCCCATTCAGTCCCCTGCCGTGCACAATCACGGTGCGCTCAGATGGCGTTTCGATGGAGATACCGAGCGCACGCAAGGCTCCCGCTGTTGCCAGGCAGTCCCCACCGGGTAAAAAATTGTTTATCGTGCTGGGGCCGTTTGCCAGCGCGCCGAGCAGCAGAGCCCGATGAGAAATGGATTTATCCCCAGGCAGGGTGGTAGAGCCCTGCAAGCCTGTGCACGGAAGAACGCGAACTGCACTCATAACAGTAACCTCCTGCGGGTTTCTTGTGCGCCTACCAGCCAGTTTTTTAGATCCTCCTCCCGTTCCTCCACTAAGGTGTTAATCAACCCCTGCAGAGTTTGCAAATACATTTCCAGACCCTTCAGAATATTCTCACGGTTGGTTTGCAGAATATCTAGCATCATTTTCACATCGGAACCTGCCAGGCGCGAGGTATCTCGGAAACCGCTGGCGGTCAACTGCCGAAGCAAGCCATCCGGATCAGGGACTCGGGCGGTTGTTTGGGTTAGAGCGCAGGCCAACAGGTAGGGGAGATGGCTGGTGATGGCAACCAGGTGATCATGAGTTTCAGCGTTCAGGAGCAAGGGGCGTGCGCCGATGGCCGTTACCATCTGTGTCAACAGATCAAGTGCATTGCCAGAGGTGTTTGGAGTGGGAACAAGAACGTAAGTGCGATCTTTGAATAGTTGGGCGTCGGCATGCGAGGCACCAGACACTTCCCTGCCGCACAGGGGATGACCGCCTACTGTGTGGATATGGGGTGGAAGTTCTTGCATCTTTTGACAGATGGCAACTTTGGTACTCCCAATGTCAGTGAGGATGGTGCCAGGGCTTAAATGCGTGGGAATGATATCTAGTAAATCAAGGATCGCGCGTACCGGAGTGGCCAATACCACTACATCGGCCTGAGCAACCGCTTGTTCGGGATGCTGATAGCCACGATCTATCCATCGTTGGGCTTCGCACCATTCAAGGGCTTCACGATCTTGATCAACCCCAAAGATGGACCGACAGTGAGGTCGAAGGGCAGCGGCCAGGGAGGCGCCCATCAGTCCCAGCCCTATGATGGTAAAGTTGACCTCGTCCAGTGATTTCATAGAGACCGCCCCACAGCAAGCGCCACTGGCACAAGGGTTTTCATCAGGCTTGCAAATCGCTCTGGGGTGAGCGATTGGGCGCCATCTGAGAGTGCCTGATCGGGACGCGGATGCACTTCAATGATGAGGCCATCTGCACCGGCCGCCACTGCGGCCCGAGAGACCGGTTCTACCAACTCCCAGCGCCCCGTACCGTGACTTGGGTCAATAAAAACTGGTAGGTGTGAAAGCATCTTCAGGGCCGGTGCCGCGTTAATATCCAGGGTGTTGCGGGTATAGTTCTCGAAGGTGCGAATGCCCCGCTCGCAAAGAATGACCTGTTGATTGCCATGGGTGAGGATGTATTCAGCGGACATGAGCAATTCCTCCAAGGTTGAGGACATTCCACGTTTTAGAAGCACGGGTTTTTGCGATTCACCCACGGCATGAAGCAGGGGAAAATTTTGCATGTTTCGTGCTCCAATTTGTAAAACATCCGCATATTCAGAAACAAGCGGCAGGGTTTGAATGTCCATGACCTCTGTTACAACGGGAAGCCCGGTTTTCTCGCTGGCCTCCTTGAGGTACTTTAGACCTTCCTCTCCCAATCCCTGGAAAGAGTAAGGCGAGGTGCGGGGTTTATAGGCGCCACCACGCAGCATGTGAGCCCCAGCTTCTTTAACTTTTTGGGCGGCCTCCAGGATTTGCTCGCGGCTTTCGACTGCGCACGGCCCGGCGATTACCACAACTTGCTCTCCGCCGATTTTCACCCCTTTCACCTCAAAGACGGTGTCTTCGGGATGGAACTCACGCGAGGCAAGTTTATAGGGCTTGAGCACCGGGATCAATTTATCTACCCCCTCCATGTGCACCAGTTGATCGCGATTGATGATACGATCATCACCGATAACTCCCAGGATGGTCACCTCAGTGCCTTTGGAGAGGTGCACTCTTAAGCCGTAGTCCTCAATGCGCTGGATAACTTGCTGGATTTGTTCCTCAGTAGCCTGGGGTTTCATAACGACAATCATTGTGCTCCTCCTTTCGCAAGATTTGAATATCTCATTTGTTCATGTGAGCCCAATCAGGACGGAGAGATTGGGCATCACCAAGATAAACATGGCAGGGGGAAAGCGGGGAAGTAGCCTCGTAATGGATCAGGACCCTCAAACAGCGGGGAAGGCTTTCTGTGACATACATTTCTTGCAGACATAACATGGGTACTTGAGACCAGCCCATTTGGCGCACTGCCTGGGCAGGGTAGGCAGCATTCAGATCGGGAGTAGCGGAAAAGATTATAGAGATGACGTGGTTGGGATCGAGATGGTTTTTATCAATGAGGGCGCTCATCAGCTGGCGCGTGGCGTCGAGAATGGCTGCGGTTGAATTTTCGTCACAAGTAATGGCACCGCGGATGGCTATGAGGGACATAAGGACAACCTCCGAATATAAAGCAACGACGTGGAGCAGGTTGCTCCACGTCGTTTTTTCCAATCTGGGGGTTGCCTTTTTCTACCACATACGGCTAACCACCCTCTTGGAGCAACCTGCTCCGAGGTGGTTTCGAATAAAAATAAAAGTAGAAAAAGGCAATGCTTGACATAGGGGAATCGGGTTACTTGGGCTGGATTGGGGGCAATAATACTCACTCTAATAAAAAATGTCAAGGGTTCGCGTTCTATCACGGATGGCTTTCTCAAAGTCGCTCAAAGTCGTAAATGACCTGAGGCAAGGAGGGCAAAAACCCGGTCAAGATGTCCGGCCTGCTTGATCAATGCCAGGACAACGTTATGCACCGTGGCCAGTATCCGGGCCGCAGTCCCTTTCGTCATTCGCGTGGCATCTTCCCGAAAGGTCACCTCCCGGCGATAATGCAAGCCGGTTTCAATCAACCAATGCTTGCGTCTGATTTGCAGTACCCGCTTGGGCGAGGCTTTTTCGCGGGTCAGGCTGGTGATGCCGTATTCTACTGCCTGGCGGGTTTGGATCACTTTTTTACCGAGGAGGACAATTTTGTTTATTCGTCAAGGAACTTTGAGAAAGCCATATAATTAATAATAGCGAGGCCGTCCTTGAAGGTGTGTTGGTTAGGCCCCGTCGTTC
Organism: Thermanaerothrix daxensis; assembly: GCF_001306145.1. GTDB lineage: Bacteria > Chloroflexota > Anaerolineae > Anaerolineales > Anaerolineaceae > Thermanaerothrix > Thermanaerothrix daxensis. The sequence continues at coordinate 15,653 of NZ_LGKO01000004.1, read as the reverse complement.
CTCAAACACAATACGACAAAGGCCGTTAGAAATGGATGCAGGAGGATTGAAGAAGCTTGTAATTGACAGGCTTAAGGAAGCCGGCTTTTTGATATCAGAAGATGGCACGTTACATCCTCCTTTGATTGACAAGGAGGGCTTGCGGCAGATCCACAGGCCAGCTTCTCAACTAGAAATCATAACTCGTCAGGATTGGCTTCGGCGACATCTTCCTGAATATCTTCCTTTCTTCGCCAATGGCGAAGAAATCATACCTGAGCATATTGAGCCCATATTGGTCGAAGTTACTACAGAACAACAACATAATCTCTTCCGTGTGGCCCGACTACTTTGGTCTATTCCCTTCTCCAAGGGCTATGGTCGCCGCTTGCGGTTCCTCATTATGGATCGGGCTAACAATAAACTCATTGGGTTATTGGCCTTACAGTCTCCCCCTCTTAGTTTTCCGGCGCGAGATCGCCTATTTCGTTATCCCCCTGGCAGGAAGACAGAAATGGTCAACCAGACTATGGACATTCAAACGTTGGGGGCTGTACCACCCTATGATCGCCTGTTGGGCGGGAAACTGGTAGCATTAATAGCAGCCTCTAATGAAATTCGCCAGGTTTATTGGCATAAGTATTCTGGACGTGCGACCGAAATGGCACAGCGTATCTTGCCGCCTCATCTGGTAGCGCTTACGACCACCAGTGCTTTTGGACGGAGCAGCCTATATAACCGCCTACGGTATAATGGAATACGTATTGCCGAGTCTCTTGGTTATACCGAAGGTTATGGCACCTTCCACCTGATGGAACTTTACCCATTATTCCGCCGTTTTTTGGAAAGTCAGGGGATTTCAACACGGGGCGGTTTTGGTACTGGCCCGCGCCGGAAATGGCAAACCATGGTGCGCGCGCTAGATCGATTAGGCCTTTCCTCTGACTTGCTCCGCCACGGCATAAAGCGTGAAGTGTTTCTGTTTCGTCTCGTGGACAATCTAGAGGCGTATATGGAAGGCCGTGACACTGAACCAGCCTATCGTAACCTACCGTTCTCCGATCTAGTCACCTGGTGGCGAGAACGCTGGTTGCTGCCACGAGCAGAGCGTATGGATGGATGGAGAAAGTGGCGCAAAGAGGAGATCAAGAGTCTATTGCTGATTGAACAGGATAAGGCCGCAAAATGATGGAATCTGTAGAACGTCCCTTTGGTGAACTCCCTGCTGCTTTGGTGGACGAGGTTCTCCAACGCACAGAGGATCTTAGCCAGAAATTTTTAGGTGATTTTGAGCGAGTGCGCACTCACCGCCAGGAATGGCGAGCAAGCCTGGAAAAGGCAGGCTTGCTTCGCCGTGATGCTGAACTTCCATATGTGCCTATTCCAACGACATGCGGTATAGATGGCTCCTATACTGTGGAACGACTTCTAGCTAGCGACTTAGTCGCCGCGGCTGCCGTTGCGGTAGAAGGCTTAACACCGCCTTCAGAAACGCGCCATTGGCCAGAGCCACGTCATCTCGTTTGGGTAGAAACGGAGGCTCATGAGGCCGAAACAGGCACGATGCTACGTGCCCTGATGATCGGCATGGAGCTACAGTTAGCTGCTCAAGCGCCGCACGAGGTTATTTTCCTAGATGGCTCTCTCACTACTCCTCTTATTCACTTCAATCAGGCATTGAACAAGAGTCGAGATACTCTCCATTTGCACACCACAGCCCGTTTTCTTGACCAGGCAAGCTTGGCCTTGGAAGCCTACTGGACGATACTCGCGTCAACTCGAAGTGACCGTTGTTGGCTAGCAATACCTAAGTACACCACAAAGCGGGAAATCGGGCAGAGGATGGGATGGCCCAACACACACGACGACCGTGGGCTTTTAAGCTTTTTGCTGGAAGCTGGTGAATTCACAACCCCCTGGTCACTGCAACAACCGCCCGAACCTTGGCACTTAAATCTGGAGCCGCTTGAGGCTGCTAGTAGGAAAGCAGCCGACCACATTGCAGAGAAGATCATTACATCATTGGGCGAGATCCAGGTCATCTACTATCGGCCTTATTCTTGGCTTCCAGCCCTCCGGATTGAAATGAGCCGTGCAGTAACAGAAAATCCAGCGCGCTTGGCTACTGCACTCCATGGAATTCGTCACCAATGTGGTACACCAGCCGTGCTAGAGCCCTATCCTCTCTATATGGCCGATCGGATAGTAAAGCACTTGCCAAAGGCTATTCCTACGTTCCGGCAGATAACTAGTCAGCGTATTGCCGAGAGCTACCAGGGAAGCATCAGCGAGGTTTTTCTGGGCCTGCATGGCTATCGCACTGAATCAGGAGTATGAGCCTATGCAGAAGAGTCTTGACCAACTTATAGACAAGACGGAGCGGATCGGCGTTATAGGGTCACCATCCTCGACTAGCGAAATGGCCTTGGACATCTTGGCTAGCGCCGTCAACAAGAAGCTGGTCGGTGAACTCGCCTTGTTTCGCTATCACCAGGACGGCCTTTCTCATTACGCGCTGGGGCAGATTACCGAGGTAAAACTCCGCAACGTCTGGCACGAGGATCCAACGATGCGCAGCCTGATTCGTCAGCGCGGGCGGGTAGATGCAGTCAGCGAGCGCCAGGATACTCACTTGGGAGAGATGACGATTAGCGCTGTCTTTTCTTCTGGATCCAACGGTTACCGCCCCAGCATCCTGGGAACTGTCCCAGCTACAGGCACACCCATCCATCTTGTCAATGATGATGTTCTGTCCGAGCTGCTCTCGCCCTACCGCGACCAACTTTTCTACTTGGGGCACGTCTACGGTTCCAAGCCCCTTCTGCCGCTTTGGTTCAAGCATTTTGATACCGGTCCCCGGGGTGCTGGAGAGGCCTACCATCTGGGCATTTTTGGCAAAACCGGTTCTGGCAAGTCTGTGCTCGCCAAGATGATCCTGCTGGCTTATGCCCGCTATCCCGAGATGGCGATTCTGGTCATTGATCCTCAGGGTGAATTTGCCAAGGAAATACGGGGTGAAGCAGTTCTAGGCGGATTTCAGTTGCCGATGAGGGATGTTTTAAACAGGCTTAAGAAACCGGTCCAGGTGCTTGGCGTGAGGAATTTGGTACTAGACCGGTGGAACTTGTTTGAACATATTCTTTTAGAATCTGGCTTCTTTCAAAGACTTGGCGTTAAAGCAGTGGACAATCAGCGTCAAGCTACGGAGGTTATAAGTGAACAGTTGCAAAAGGACAGCGTACGTCTTGCTGATTTGCACAGAAGAGAGAACTTCGATAAGGTCTGGAAATACCTACAGGAAGAACGTATACTGGTGCGATTCTATGCTTCAAAGGATGCTAGGGAACGAGTACATCAGCAGATGGCTGATACCAACCAGAACGATCTATACCAAACGGTTTGGCTTCCTGTTACACAACTGTTTCGGGAAGATCGACCAGGGGCAAAGAGAGTGGAAAGATTATTGGCTAGCTTGTTTGACCTCGCCCAAGCCCAACGCCCTCTCATTGTGATAGATTTGTCGGTTGAGCAGATGTCTCAGACCAGTCACAGTAGTATAGAAAGCCTGCCCCTGTTTGGTGGAGATCGATCGCAGTCCCAAGGGAATGCTCTCTTCTGGAACGATATGATCCAAGCACTGGTTATCAAACGGTTGTTGGAAGGTGTGCGTACAGCGGCAGAATATGCTTACATAAAGAATCGCAGCCTCAATACGCTAGTGCTAATGGATGAAGCGCACCGTCTTGCACCCCGCGAAGACCCTGAAAATGAAGAGAAAAGGGCGGTGCGTGGGATGTTGATTGACGCAGCACGCACCACTCGCAAATACGGTGTCGGATGGATGTTCATCAGTCAGACTCTCTCCAGTCTGCATCGTGAAATCCTGGAGCAGTTACGCATCTTTTTCTTTGGTTTTGGTCTGGGGATGGGGGCCGAATTCAAAGCATTGAGCGAACTGGTAGGAGGGCGAAGCAAAGCCCTTGACCTCTATCAGCTGTTTCGTGACCCACATTCGTCGTTTGACATCGCAAGCAGAGAGTATTCTTTTATGACCATTGGTCCAGTCTCTCCACTCTCGTTTGCTGGGACGCCGTTGTTCTTCAACGCTTTCAATACTGTTGAGGAGTTCCTGGATACCAACAAGTTGGGGCAATAAGGACGGCCTAACAAATCGCTCCAGCCGACTGCTCCCTCGGCAGCTTCGCCGCCTCGGTCACAGCGGCTGAGCTCGGTGCCGTTAGCCCGCTCTAGGTCTAAGGGTGCGAGAGAAAATGGCCTTCTACGAAGACTATGATTTAGACGAAGAACAAGTGCTGGCTAGAAGACAACCAGCGTTTCCGAAGATAACAGGCTTGTATTTCTTGATCAAGGGTACAACTACTGTGTACGTCGGTCAGTCAACAGATATTTACGCCAGAATTGCTCAACACAATCGAGATGTATTCAAGGAGTTTGATAGCTTCTCGATATTGGAATGTCCTGCTGAATACCTAACACCTCTTGAAGCACACTACATCTACAAGTTCAACCCTCCTCTCAACAGCTCTTTGCCAAGTAATGAGAGATATAAGTCATTTCTGCAACTTCAAAAAATCCTTGGAGTGCCCGCGCGTGTACTTAAACTGTGGATGAAGCACAAGGGCATCGAATATAGCAGGGATGGGTATTATTTACTGAGCGATTTTGCTGATTTCACTGATTTCTTGGATTGGATGGCAAAACAGTATCCGCATATATCTGCGAACCAATGTTCTATCAGCTACCTCAAAGAATATCTTGGAGAAGTAAAAAAGAAAAGGCAAAGCGGGCCAACGCGCGCTTCCACCTAACGCCGCTCCGCTGTGCTTTGCGGCGCAGGGGAAGCGCCAGCCGTTAGCCCGCTCGAACGCAATCAGGAGAACTTCAAGATGAACTTTATGATGTGTATGCGTGGGGAACCAGAACAACTCCCCTTCTTGGCTGAAATCGCTGAACTTGGCGCTGGAATCGAGCTCGGCAGCTACGGCATGATTGGTATTCGTTCTGAACAGGATTGGCAAACGCGGCTCACATTACATCGGGCTATTCGTAATCAATTCCAGGGCACCCTTGCCATCCATGGTCCTTTCATTGGAATGGAATACGCCCATATTGATCATCTCCTCCGCGAGGCAGTTCACCGCCGATTAGATATGACTTTTGATGTGGCTGTGAAACTCAAAGCAAGTTGTGTTGTCTTGCATAGTGGCTACAGGGTCGAAAACGACTTATTCAAGCTACAAGAAGATTGGCTCGTGGGAAATACTGAATTCTGGCAGCGGGAGATTCACCGTTGGGCTGATGCTGGCATCGTGATTGTTCTGGAGAATGACACAGACAAGTCACCTGATTTGATGGTTCAACTTGTAAATAAAGTAGACAATCCATGGTTAGGTCTTTGCATGGACATCGGACATCAGCATATGTTTTCTGAACTGGATGCGCTGGAATGGGTACGTAGGATGGGCAATCGGCTTTGGCATATCCATCTGCATGACAACGATCAAACTGGCGACAATCATTGGTCTCTTGGGCGTGGCACGATTGATTTTGAGTCTTTTTACACTGCCTTATTGCAGCACGCTCCACAGGCAACGATTTCTCTTGAAGTTGAAGATGGAATGGAAGTCAAAATGAGCGACCTTCGCAAGCTAATTGCCTATTTCGCATCGAAAGAACGCTCGATAGGGTTATCATCTTGAAGGACTGAGCGGGCTAACACAATGTGCACCCGACTGGTGGGAGTCGCCGCGTTTTCAGACCCTTTGCGTGGTTTGAAGTGGATTCCGTCAAAGTGGCATCCTCTCGTCCCGCCCACCAGCGGGTAACGCAAGCTGTTTCCCCTCCTCAAACCCCATCTACCGCCTCCTGCATGCGCTCAGCGGTCGGGTACAGGTAGCGCCCCGTCGTCTCCAGCCGCGAATGCCCCAAGTGCGCCCGTGCCACCACCATGGTGACGGCAGATATTGGCATAACGGTTTGGTCTCTGGATGAGATGAGAATCACTAATTTCGAGGAGCGTTTGGACTGGTGTCATTTCAGCTCTGTGGCGTTAAATACTGGCGAGGATTTGGCTCTTGTCACCCAAGACAACGGCAGGCTGCTGGCAGTTGATTTAAAGAATCAAAAAGCCATCTTTGTACATAAGGCGGACCCGAACGTTTCCGACTCTGCTTTTTCCTACGATGGGCGGTTGTTTGCTACCAGCTCTTGTGACGGGGTTGTCCTCATTTGAGGGTGGACCCTGTAAAGACCGTAAAGTTTTAAAAAGTGCGTTTTTATTTTGTTTACAGATAGCCTGACGCAAGTGAGGCTGTTCTTGTTTTTTCTAGCTTCAGTGTTGGGGGGTGCAAACATTATACAAAACTTCTAAAAAAATAGATAAAACAGAAATGAGGGTTATAATAGCGTCAATAACTATAAATAGTTTTTATGATTAATCAAGAGAGGATCAAATGACCACCCTTACAGTAGAGACGTCTCCAAACGTGTTTCGCGGTTTGCGCCGCTTTAATCTAATCATGGGATTCCTGCATTTCATTCAGGGTATTTTCATGATTCTGGTCAGCAATGACACCACCTATCCCATCTTCACCAACTACCTAAACTTCGATCGCACCACCCGTTCGCTGAGTCCCAACCCCCAACTGGTTTTCGAACTGCCGTTCGGGATCGCTGTAGCGGGTTTTCTGCTTATTTCGGCGGTGGCGCACTTCTACCTCTCGACCATCGGTTATGGGCGATATGTAGAAAATCTGAAGAAAGGTATGAACCCCATTCGCTTTTATGAGTACGCCCTCAGTTCTTCCCTGATGATTGTGCTGATCGGCATGCTGGTGGGGATTTGGGATCTGGGTGCAATTATTTTGATCTTTGCACTGAACGCCACCATGAATCTATTCGGCATCATGATGGAACTGCATAATCAGTACACGCAAAAAGTGGACTGGACGGCGTTCATTTACGGTTCGATTGCTGGATTTATTCCGTGGGTAGTGATTACACTGTATTTTGTCGGCGCAGTCAATTCGGGCGATGCCAAGCCTCCGACGTTCGTGTATGCCATTGTTCCCACCCTCTTTGCCTTCTTCAATATTTTTGCCGTCAACATGGTCTTGCAGTACAAAAAATTGGGGCCGTGGAAGGATTACCTGTTTGGTTTATATCGTTCTAAGCTTGCTGGCGAAGACCGTGCTGGCGTGGTTGATCTGGACAGGCACGCTCGCACCCATGTAACCCCCTTTTTGTTCGGTCAAAGGGGTGGAAGCCAGGTCCACCCCTTTTTTCTTCAGAGCCGACAGACGATTGCACTGCCACTGATGCCGCCAGCCTTCCAATAGGTACAGCGCTAGTACTGCCCACACCATGCTAAAGTCCACCACCCGCGCCGGCTCGAAGGGTCAATGGTAAAAGACCACGCCGAGCAGGAATTACAGGGTGGGTGAAATGTATCGGATCAACCCCATAGTGGCGAGGAGAGAGACGCGAACGGGTGGCTCATGTCGCGGAAAGTCAGCGGCCTACGCTTCTGCCCTGCCGCGGCCCCAGCAGCAGCGCCGTGCCTCTGCGGCCAAGCGCCGTCGCTTCCGACACCCGCACCCGCGGACGGCGCAGACGCTTCACCAGGGCCAGCATTAGCGGAGGCAGGATCGGGATGACACCCATCAGAAGCAGCGACAGCGCAAACGCGGTTCGCAGTTTGGGGGACAGCATGGGTGCGCTTCCTTGGGTTTGGATGGGGACTTCGGGATCTCCGTCTGCCGTCCCCCCATCGCAGACCGGGACCCCAAAGCACGGCGCACCCCATCCCGTGGTTGAGGTTCCGCGTTCCTACAGAGTGAATGGCTACCGCAAGAAGTTGGCCCGTGGGGACTTGCACCCTATCTAGCCCTGTACCGCGCCGAAAAATAAAACCGCCAGAACCTACCGTGCTTGCGGTCATCGGCTCTGGTGTGTGACCATCGCATGCAGGAGACTTACACTATTAGGCATTTTGAAAGCACAACGTAAGGTGCTGAACCAGGAAGTGGTGGAGGATGGAGAGGCGTGGCAGGCTGTATTTTGGCTTTTGGAACTGGAGCATTGAGAATGGGGTGTTTTATACGCGGGATGTGACGATGGGGCAAAATCGCCTACCGGCCTGCCAATACGGACACCCCTTGAGCCTTCTCCGCAATGCCGCGTTGAACTCCCTGCGTCCCTTCCAGCGTCCTTTTCTCCCAGATGCATACTGTTGCTTGGCAGCTCACAATGATTTTGGCTTCCCCTCATTTATCAGATTATGAAAAGCACTGCTCCCTAGGATTGAGAGGAGGTTATTCCGAAAAGATGAGAAAAATTCCTGATCTGTTCGCTCAGGTCCCGGTCGTATCGTATAACAAGCACTTGGTAACCGCGCGCCTGCAGTTCGGCGCGTAGGGTCTCGTCATAGCGGCGTTGTGCGGGTTGGTCGTGGACAGGACCATCGCAGAAGACGCACACGTTCGGTTCGTAAAAGAAGTCGGGGACGCAGCGCGGTTCGTGGAGTTCATGCTGGGCGTTGTCGGGCAGGCGTAGGCCATGGACAGCAATGAAGTCGAGGAAGCGGCGTTCCAGCTCGGAGCGGGCGTCGGTGAGTGAGCGTAGCCAGGCTAGGTGATCTGAATAGGTACGCTTGCCGACGCGCCGCAACACGCGGCTACGACTCAGATCCAGCAGGACTTGAAGCACCACGCGCCGATCTATGAAGAGGGCCTCCAGTTGATTGCTGTAACTGAGCAGGCACTCATAGCAGGCGGCGACACAATCGGGGTTCTGATCCTTACCGTTTTCGTCATAGTGGGCACGCTCCAGTGCAGCACGGGCAACTTCGGCTAGGGCATTTGGCTCTTCGACAAGGCGGCGTAAGACACCACTGCCACCCTCGGAGGTCTCGTAGAATAGGATGGCACGGTGCTCGTCCCGGCCGATGTTTTCAGTGGCCAGTTCGTTCTCTTCCAGTTGGTAGACCTGCTCTAAGCCGCGTTGTAGGGCTACACGGAGGGTGGTTTCAAAAGTTCGATTCTGGAACAAGGCTGGATCGGTAGGGCGGAGCAGGAGCAGGTTCTGAGTATCTTGCACGCTCAGGCGCACGGTCTCCAGCCGCTGAATCTGCTTGGGACGCGGGGATTGCTCCTGGGTTTCGGAGATGAAGGCACCGCTCTCGAAGTCGATGACGAAACCCTCGGTACGCGCGGCCCGCAGGCCATGGTTGACGCGCAGCAGGGCGGCAGAAGGGGCGTAGGTAAGGTGGAAGAAGGGAGAGTAGGAGAGGGGAGAGGGGCAGATGTCGGCTTCGATTATTCTAGGCGAAGCAGGTGAAAACTGGTAGAACGTCTCGATGTGATAGCCGCGGCGACGGCGTTCTTCTTCGTTGGAGGTAATGCGTTCGCGGCGGCGAGTTTTGACATTGGGCATGTCCAGCAGGGAGGCGATCAGACTGTTTTCGCCGTGGAAGCGAGTCTTGCAGACCGGGCAGAGGTCCAGATCAGGTTCGCAGAAAGCACCGCACGTGTAACACAGACGCACGGAACGGCGGCGTTCATCCAGTCCGCCGGGCGGGGATTGGAAGCCAATGATTTCCCAGCGCGCACCTTCGTGATAGAGAAAGTTACCAGGCGCAAACTCACGCAAGGCCATAAAGCGCGGTCGAGGGATGAATTCGCCCTCGCCGCGCGGCACCCAGGCCCGCACCGGCAGAGCCGGGAAGTTGTAACCGGGCAGAAAGCCCTCGCTGGCCAGATAGCGGTAGGGATAGAAATCGCTCTCTTCCTCTTTGACATTAATCTGAAGCAAAAGGTTCAATTGACGGCGGGCTTCTTCCTGTTTTTGTTTTGCCCGTTCCTGATCCTCGCGTTTGCGAGCGCGATCTTCTTCCGCACGGCCTTCCTCCCTTTGGCGTTTCGCAGCGCGATAAAGCTCGCGCCAGCGGTCGAAGGCGCGGTCGAACGCCTGGGGAGACTCCTCAAGGATGCGGTCCAACCATTCATCGGAGAACCAGGGCATAGCGCGAAGAAGGGGTTCATCCGCCTGCAGGGCGCGACGCATACGTTCGCGCAACCGCTGGCGGGTGGAGGCGCTCAACTGGATGGCAGCCTGCACTTCCGGGCGCAGCGGTAAGGAATCCTGCTCGATGTCAATGATTTCTTCGATGGACTGACGCAGGGGCAGGCTTATTTCGGCCAGCCAGAGGGCGTGTAAATGGGCGCGCAGGAGACTTTCATTGGCAATGTCCAGTTTAGGGGCGCGCACACTGCCTGCTACCATCTCCTGGCGGTGATGGAAGAAGTACTGGTCATGGGGGTTGAGGGCGCCGCAGTAGGTGAAAATCAGACCGGCCTGGCCCTGCCGCCCGGCACGACCGCTGCGCTGCGCGTAGTTGGCCGGGGTGGGCGGGACGTTGCGCAGATGCACCATGTCCAGGTCGGCGATGTCAATGCCCAGTTCCATCGTCGGCGAGCAGACTAGGTAAGGTAGGCGGCGGCCCAGCTCCCTTTCTTTGCTGCTGTCGCTCGCTTCCCAACGGAAGCGGCGCTCACGCTTTTCACGCTCACCGGGTGCGACCACTTGGGCCGTGTGTTCACGCGCTTCCAGTCCGGCCAGGTCGGCGGCGCTTTCCTGGTAGAAACGCTGAAAGAAGGCATTGACCGGGCGCCTAACGCTGGCGTAGGTTTCGGCGGAAGCACGGCGGGTGTAGAGCGGGTCGAGCGGTGGCGGCGTGCCATCCCCGGCCTGCCACACGAGACAGGCAACATCGAGTTGGAAGCGCTGGTGGTCGTCTATTGGATCGAGACGCGCCAGCAGGCCGTGGCGCACGAACAGATCGAGCAGGGCTTCGATTACCGGACGGTATTCTTCGCTGCTCAGGCCCAGTTGGCGACACAGGTAACGCCCCACCGCGCTTCGCGAGCTGAGGCTAAAGCCATCAACCGAGCGGGAAGATCGCCCTAACAGCAGGAAGCAATTCGCCGGGCGCAATTCGTGGTTATAGGGGTCAAGGCCCCAGAACTCGTTGAGGTGCTGCTCGCAGCGGCGACGCAGTTGACTTTGCGCCTGTTCCTGGAGAAGACGGGCGTTGAGCGCCAGTTTACGACGGAAATGATCGAGTATGGGGCGTAGGAGTGCCTCTCGCTGCTGGGGGGCGAGGAGGGTCAGGGCAGGAGAAAAATTCCAGGCTTCCTGCTGCTCACAAAGCGCCTGGAGCCCTCGGTATTCGATGCGCAGCAAGCCGAGTTCCTCCAGGTTGGGTTGGATGACGCGCCAGCCGCGCCGCAGGTCCTCGTAAAGACGGTATTCGGTCAGTTCGGTGAAGGTTTCCCAGACTTCGCGGGCGGCTTGCGAGTGGGGGTCGAGTTCGGGGTTGAGGGCAATCTCGCGCAGGGTGAAACTGCGCTGCAAGACGGCAACGGTTTCCTGAGCCACGCGGTCGGGCGTGAGCGTGCCGTGTTGCTTCAAGGCGGAGACCAGCGCCGAGCGCAGCACGGCCAGGTGGATGAAGTCGTTGAAATGCCCGGCCTGCAGCGAGGCATCCTGGCGGTTGTCGGTGAAGGTGAGCAGTTTGTCACGGGCAATGCCCGTTCGTGCTGCCTGGCGCAAGAGTGAAACGGCCAGCACGGTGGTAGCGCTGGAACGCGCTTCGCTGGAGAGGGAGGCCAATTTGCGGAATTCCTCTTCCTTGCGGCTGTAAAACTCGCCGCAGTTCAGGCACAGCCCGAACGGTTCGGGCTGATACCACATTTTGACGGCGTCTGGAGACGGCAGGGCGGAGAAACTGCCGTCGGGACGTACCCAGACCGGGCGCGGGACCCGTTCGCGTACGTCGCGCTTAACCCGTCCGTTGGGTTCGCGCCACTCTTCGGGCAGGTAGTCCTCGCTCCAGTCGTTTTCAAGGGGGGCCAGCATCAGGTAGCCGGGCCGGTAGGCTTCGCCTAGTTCTTCAAACGCGCCAAGCGGGTGGGGCGAGAAGTGATCATCGGATTGCAAGACATGGTAATACTCTTGCCCACATTGGCGACAGAACTTGACCGGCAGGAAGATGCGCCCCTGATCGGCCTGTATGCGACCATCGAGGCTAAACCGGCGGCGGTCTGCAGGCTCAGGGGTGGCGTAGAGCGCCCTGCCCTGGCTGATGAACTGGTGCAATTTGAAGGCGAAGGCACGGCCGCCCTCTTCGCGCTCCAGTTGACCGCCAAGAGCAAGCCAAGCGCGCAGGGCTCCCTCACATTTCTTTAAGTCGAGTCCGGTCTGCTCGGCGAGTTGGGCGGCGGCTTCGGGCAGGGTGATGGGCGTGCGGCGTTGGTAACCCCCGTCGGGTTCGGGGGCAAGGCCAAAGGTGTGTTCGATCCAGCGGGAGAGAGGGTGTTGCCGGTACTCGGAAAGGGGCATGGAAGATGGCAGGGTGGAGAGGGCAGCGCGGAGTTCTGCGGGGGTGGGCAGGCCGCCCTGGGTGAAGGGAACGAGTGTCTCCTCGATGACATCGGCTTCGCTGAAGGGGTGACCAAAAAGACGGGTGGCGAAATCGGCTACGGCCTGGCGGCGCTGAACCGGGGTGGCGTCTCGGTCAGAGAGCATGGTCGCCGAGGTGCCAATGTGAATCAAGTTTGGCGCGGCCGCGCGTTCCTTCAGGCGACGGATGAGCATGGCGACGTCCGCACCCTGCCGCCCGCGGTAGGTGTGCAGTTCATCGAAGACCAAGAAATGCAAGCCTCCCCTGGTGGGGTCCAGGAAACGCTGATCCTCGCGGCGGACGAGCATCAGTTCGGCCATCATGTAGTTGGTGAGCAGAATGTGGGGGGGATGCTGGCGTATAGCCTGGCGCTCATCTTCCTTGGTTTCGCCGGTGTATTTGGCGAAGGTGATGGGGAAGGCCCGTCCGGTGCGGGCTTTGTAACCGGCTTTGAGGGCTTCTAGGGCCTGGAGTTGCGAATTGACCAGGGCGTTCATCGGATAGACGATGAGCGCTACGGTGGTGTCGGCAGCCGGCCGACGGAGGATGAAGTCCACGATGGGGAGAAAGTACGTGAGACTCTTGCCGGAGCCGGTGCCGGTGGTGACGACGTAACTTTCGCCGCGGTGGGCTTTCTCGAGCGCCTGTTCCTGATGGCGGTAGAGGTGGTAGGGCTGCCCCTGCGGTGTGCGGAAGATGCGCGCCGTTTCAGGATGGAGCACGCCCCGGGTTGCCAGTTCGTCTACACTGGCGCCGTGCTGGTAGGAGGGACTCACCTGAAGCAGGGGATCGGGCCAGAGATGGGCTTCTTCCTCCAGGGTGCGCTCCACAAATTCCCGGATGCGCGGGTCGGCAATGTGAATGAAGGAACGTACAAAGTCGCGGTATTCGTTCAGCACGGCGGTGTGCAGGTCGAAGATGGTCATACCCCTTGCCTCCAGGTCATTTCCATTGCTAGCGAGTCGGTGCGCGGCACGGTGAGGTGAATTTCCATGGGCCACAGGTCGGTCGGACTATAGAGCAGCAGGGCACTTTCGTGCGAGAACACGTCCTTTTCCCCGGCCGAAAGCCAGACCATGTACAGGTCGGCATGGGGCGTGGCGGGGAAACAGTGGGAGGCGGTAGACGCCGCGGCGCAGGCGTAGGAATTGGCCGGTTTTTAGATCATAGCCCAAAAGGACATAGGAAAATCCGGCCCGATACGCCTGGAGCGTTGTAAAATAGCCTACCTGGTTTTCGGCGATTGGAAAGGGATGTTGAGGGTCGGTCATGCAGGTTTTGTGTGCAGGAACTACAACAAGATTCTAGTTTATGCTTACATTATTATCGAGTGTTGGGGGATTGTCAACGGCATCCCTCTTCGCTATCCCAAGGGCCGAGCCATACGCCGCTCAGGAGGGGGAGATCAGGGAGGCGGCGGGGAGTTTTCCTCGGTTGCTGCCGTTGGGAACTTGTGCTATAGTAAAGCAAGACTACCTTAAGACCGGGGGCTATGAGGACGTCCAACTCTTTTCAACAAACCGCTGACTTGAATTGCCCCAAATGCGAGCAACCGTTCCGCGCCGAAATCTGGCTCATTGTGGATGCTGCCGAGCGCCCCGACCTGCTGGAACGGGCCAAAAACGGGGTACTGCACGAGATTGCCTGCCCGCGATGCGGCCCGCTGGGACAGGTGGATGTTCCCCTCCTTCTCTACTTTAGCCATCCCCCTCTCCCGGGGGGAGAGGGGGTAGGGGTGAGGCTCCTCTTCTCCCCCGCCCGGCAGACCACCGCGGAACAAGACCGCGAACAGGCGCGCGGCCTGCTGGAACACCTGCAAGCCAGCCTGGGCGCGGCCTGGCAGGAGGACTGGCTGGAAAATATACCTATTGTGCCGCGCCCGCTCCTGCCCGTGGCGCTGAGCGAAGGGCTGGAGGCGGTGGAGCGTAAGATGGCGGAAGCCCTTGCCGCCCAACTGCCCCCCGAACTGCGCCAGGCTCTCGAAGAACTCGCCCGCAGCGGGGTGGAGATCCGCACGCCGGAAGACCTGCAGCGCTTGCTAGAATCCCGCCCCGACCTGCGCGAGAAACTGGAACGCGCCATTGGAGATCACTTGTCTCCGGCGGAGAACGAACTCCAGTGCCGTTTTCAGGAAGCCCTTGCCCTGCAAGGACAAGCCGAGAACCGGCCACAGCTGTGGCCTGACGTGCTGACCCGCTGGCAGGCGCTGATCGAAGACGCCCAGCGGCAGAATGATCCGATGCTTGCCGCCAGTGCGAAAGGTAACCTGGCAAATTCATATTTCAGGCTATATGAGATCAGCGGTGAAGATGCCTGGGCCGTACAGGCACAAAGGTTGTTCGAAGAAATCGGCCGGACGTTTACCCGCAGCCTCCATCCGCAAGCATGGGCGATGAGCGAGCATTCCCTGGGCAATCTGTGGCTAAGGCGCTACGAGCGGAGTGGGGAGGAGGCCCACGCGCAGGCGGCCGAAGCGCACTACGAAAACGCCCTGGAAGTGCGCCGTCGCGAGGTGGCCCCTGCGGATTGGGCGATGACCGAGCACGCCCTGGGCAATCTGTGGCTAAGGCGCTACGAGCGGAGCGGGGAGGAGGCCCACGCGCAGGCGGCCGAAGCGCATTTGCGAAACGCCCTGCAGGAATACCGTCGCGAGGTGGCCCCGTCCCAGTGGGCGACTGTGCAGCACGCCCTGGGCATCCTGTTTGCCCGGCGCTACGAGCGGAGTGGGGAGGAGGCCCACGCGCAGGCGGCCGAAGCGCATTTGCGAAACGCCCTGCAGGAATACCGTCGCGAGGTGGCCCCGTCCCAGTGGGCGACTGTGCAGCACGCCCTGGGCATCCTGTTTGCCCGGCGCTACGAGCGGAGTGGGGAGGAGGCCCACGCGCAGGCGGCCGAAGCGCATTTGCGAAACGCCCTGCAGGAATACCGTCGCGAGGTGGCCCCTGCGGATTGGGCGATGACCGAGCACGCCCTGGGCAATCTGTGGCTAAGGCGCTACGAGCGGAGTGGGGAGGAGGCCCACGCGCAGGCGGCCGAAGCGCACTACGAAAACGCCCTGGAAGTGCGCCGTCGCGAGGTGGCCCCTGCGGATTGGGCGATGACCGAGCACGCCCTGGGCAATCTGTGGCTAAGGCGCTACGAGCGGAGTGGGGAGGAGGCCCACGCGCAGGCGGCCGAAGCGCACTACGAAAAC
>NZ_LGKO01000005.1 GCF_001306145.1 Thermanaerothrix daxensis | reverse complement strand
GGGATGCCACCTCGGCAGCGCTGGCCTGGCGCCTCTCCCTGGGTGACCCCTGGCCGGAAGCGCTCAGGTGGGCCGCTGCCACCGGCGCCGCTACCGTGCTGACCGAAGGTACCGCCGATTGTCACTTTGCAGATGTGCAAAACCTTTACCCCCTGGTCCAGATTCGTGAACTTCGTCCTTCCTAAAACCGTTGCTCTCGGTCTATAGGATCAACCCTCAAAATGAAGGCACCTCATCCGATTGGGATTGAGAATTCACCTGTGCGGTGATCTGGGGGCCTCCTGCAATCTTCACATCCCCGCAATTGATTAAAAAAGCCACCTAGCCCCAGAATGCTATATAATTCCAACGATTATGGTTGCCTCGCCTGTTCATCCCGGCGTCTCTTACACGGTGGTCACCGAAATCTTTCAAGGCCCACTCGATCTCCTGCTCTACCTGATCGAACGGGCAGAACTGGATATTACGCGTCTCTCGCTGGCTCAGGTCACCGATCAATATCTTGAACATCTTAAGTATCTCGAGAATCGAGACCCGGACGAGGTGTCCGCCTTCCTGGTAATCGCTGCGCGCTTGTTGCAAATCAAATCAGCCGCACTGCTCCCCCGCCTGGCAGCCAATTCGGACCTCAATCTACAATCTGATGCCGATGCCGAAACTGGTGAAGATCTGGTAGAGCAACTAAAGCGCTACAAGCGCTTTAAAGCAGCCGCCGAGCACTTGCAGGCACGAGAGCACCTAAACTGGCGCACCTACACACGCAGCGGTCCACCTCCCCTTCACCACCTCAACCTCAAACCCCACCTGGAGGGATTGTCCCTTGAAGAATTGGTGACTGCTGCCCGCAGCATTCTGACCAAACGGACCTCTCCCGAAGATCTTGAGAAGGTGGTCATGCTTCCACGCATTACCATCCGGCAGAAGATTTCGCACTTACTGCGCACGTTGCGCCAAATCCCCCGCGTAACTTTTCGCTACCTCCTTGGCAACCAGGCGACCCGTACCGATGTAGTGGTCACCTTCCTGGCGATGCTGGAACTCATCAAACAGCGCCTGATCATTGCTCATCAACCGGCTCTCTTTGCCGAAATTGAGGTTGAAGCCACCGGCGAACTGCCAGATGAACAAAACCTGGCGATAGAGTTCGAGGACTGACATAGCCGATCCCCACACCTACTCGGAGCGAGCCACGCGAGCGCTTATCTCATCTAATCGAGCAACCTCCTCTTCAGAAAGTCGCCATCCCAGCGCCCCGAGGTTTTGCTCAGCTTGGCCACGGTTTTTAACCCCCGGGATCGGCAACACCCCCTTGCAAATGAGCCAGTTCAGCGCGACCTGTGCGGGGGTACGTCCTTCGTGGGTATGACCAATGTCACGTAAGGTTTGCAGCAAAGGTTGAATTTTTTTCAAATACTGCCGGTTATAGCGTCGTCCACGAAAACCTGAAGGGGGATTTTCGGGGGTGTATTTTCCCGTTAAGATTCCCATCGCTAATGGACTATACGCAATTAATGTGATTCCAAGGTCCTGGCAGGCGCGCAGGAGCCCGTTTCTTTCCACACTCCGATCCAGCAAATGGTACTCCACCTGATTTGAAGCCAGAGGAATACCGTGGCGAGTCAACACCTCATAGGCTCGCATCATTTGATCGTAATTATAGTTTGAAACCCCAACTGCCAGCGCCCACCCCCTTTGAACCGCCTCTATTAGAGCCTCCATCCACACCTCAATCCGCACTGGTGGAAGTGGCCAATGAATCTGGTAGAGATCCACCTGCTCCCGGCGTAAGCGACGCAGGCTACGTTGCAATGCCCGTAGCAAATCCTGCCGCCGCAGTCGCCACGGATAGGGCATAAATTTCGTTGCTATGCGAACAGGTTGGCCAGTTTCAGCCACAAATTCCCCGAGCAGGCTCTCAGAGAGCCCTTGACCATAGACTTCAGCCGTATCAAAAAAGGTCAATCCCGAGTTTACGCAAAAGAGGAACGCTTCCTTAAGATCCCCGCGTTGATAACCTCGTCCAAACCCCCACACCAAACGATCTCCCCATGACCACGTGCCTACTCCCATCTCCACCCCAGAAAAAACGGGATGCCGTGAAAGCCCATCACTCTCCATACCGCCTCCGTTTGAAAAAGAAACAACATTGAGACCTTCCATCCTGAAAATTATATAGCCAATCCCTTCAGTTGCACCCTTGCCGAAAACCGTCGAAGTTCATAGAATGATAACCATGACCCAGGATGATGTCTCCCCCATCCGCCAGCAATATCTGGAAATCAAGCGTCAGTACCCCAACGCCATTCTTTTCTTTCGCCTGGGTGATTTCTACGAAACTTTCGATGAGGATGCCGAGATCACGGCGCGTGAGCTCGATATTGTGCTCACCTCGCGCAATGTTGCTAAGGGGGTACGCGTGCCCATGGCGGGCATCCCCTATCATGCTGTTGAAAACTACCTCTCCCGCCTGATCGAAAAGGGCTACCATGTCGCCATCTGTGAACAGGTTGGGGAACAACCTACCCGCGGCCTATTCCCCCGCCAGGTTGTGCGCGTGGTGACTCCTGGTACCGTCGTTGAACCGGCCCTGCTCAAAACCGATTACAACAATTACCTTGCCGCGCTAATTGTCCAGGAAAACGCGGCGGGAATTGCCTATGTGGATATCACCACTGGCGAATTTCGGGCCACAGAACTGAGCGGAAGCAACCTGGAAACTCTCCTCCGGGCTGAACTCACTCGCATTCAGCCCGCCGAAACCCTCCTACCCGAGACACAAACCTCGCTTGGCGAATTCATACCCAACCACATTACTCCCGTTCCAGCCTGGCGCTTCGAACCTGCCCGTTGTCAGGAGCTATTGAAGAATCATTTTGGTGTAGCATTGTTGGATGGCTACGGCCTCACAAAGAAACCTTTGGCAATCGGAGCCGCAGGGGCAATCCTTCAGTATCTGCAGGAAACTCAACCTAACGCACTCAAACTGCTCACCAGCCTTGCCACCTACACCTCTTCTGATTTTATGCTGTTGGATGCCAATACCCGGCGCAGCCTGGAACTCACGGAAACCATGCGCCAGGGAGAAACGCAGGGTTCATTGCTGAACGTATTGGATTACACCGTCACTCCCATGGGACGGCGTCTGCTGCGCCAGTGGTTGAGTAAGCCCCTCATCAATCCTGAAGCCATTCGCCAGCGTCAGGAAATTGTGGAGTATTTCTTCACCCGTGGTTTGCTTCGTGCCGATTTACGTATCCGCCTGCGCGGCCTGGGCGACCTCGAACGTTTGACCAACCGCGTGATTGCCGGTCACGCTGGTCCCCGTGATCTGGCAGGGCTGCGCAATATTTTGCGGGGGTTACCAGCAGTGCTGGGTCTTTTTGATGAAGGGGTAGAGAGCCCACTTCAGAGCCTCCTTGAGCGCTTTCATCTTGAAACAGATCTACGCGAGATTCTGGAAGCCGCTTTGGTGGAAGAACCTCCGGCTACACTCCAAACCACCGGTATCATTCAACCGGGGTATTCCGCAGAATTGGATCAAATAATCCGGGCGTCTCAGCATGCCCGCGATTGGATCGCCAACCTGGAAGCCACTGAGCGCGAGCGCACTGGCATCAAGACCCTTAAAGTCGGCTACAACAAAGTCTTTGGCTATTACATCGAAATCTCGCGCGCCCTGGCCTCACAAGCCCCTCCCGAATATATTCGCAAGCAGACCCTGGTTAACGCCGAGCGCTTTATCACCCCGCAGATGAAGGAATATGAGGCGCTCATCTTGAATGCAGAGGATCGCATCCGCGAGGTAGAGACCCAATTATTTAAAGAATTGTGTCAGAAGGTCATCGCGGTTAGCCGAGAGCTTCTGGATACCGCCCAGGCCCTGGCCGAACTGGATGTATATGCAGCACTGGCTGAGGCTGCGGCGCTTAATGGTTACACTCGCCCCGAGATCACAGAGGACTTGACCCTGGACATTCGCGAGGGGCGACACCCAGTCGTAGAAAAAATGCTTAAGGGTGAGCGCTTCGTTCCCAATGATGCGGTTTTCGAAGAGGGTGAGGTCATTCGCATCATCACTGGCCCCAACATGAGCGGAAAGTCCACTTTTTTACGTCAGGTCGCCCTCATCGTGCTGATGGCCCAAATTGGCTCTTTTGTCCCGGCCGCCTCAGCCCGCATAGGATGGGTGGATCGCATCTTCACCCGAATCGGCGCCCAGGATGAGATCTTCGCCGGTCAGTCTACCTTCATGGTCGAGATGACCGAAACCGCCAATATCCTCAACCACGCCACACAACGTAGCCTTCTGATACTGGATGAAATCGGGCGTGGTACCTCCACCTACGATGGGCTTTCCATCGCTTGGGCTGTTGTAGAATATCTCCATAATCACCCTCGCCTGCGTCCACGCACGCTATTCGCCACTCATTACCATGAGTTAACCCAACTGGCTGAGCTTCTACCCGGCGTGCGTAATTACAACGTGGCAGTTACCGAGGCCGAAAACCGGGTCATCTTTCTACATAAAATTGTGCCAGGTGGAGCCGATCGCTCCTACGGCATTCACGTCGCTCAACTGGCAGGCCTGCCGCGACCGGTCATCCAACGTGCCAGTGAAATCCTTGAACAACTTGAACGAACTTCAGGGCGTGCCATCACTCTCAACCCAACCCTACCCCAACAACTCACCCTCTTCCCCGAAACCAATCCCCTGCTTGAAGAGCTAAAAGCGCTAGATCTAAACGTGTTAACCCCACTTGAAGCGCTCAACAAACTTTACGAGTGGCAGAGAAAGTATCTGGATTCAAAATAGGCCAAAACGCTTCCTCTAGTGGCGGATTAAACTAATGCTGGTCAAATGAGATGGTTGCAACCGCTCAGAAAGCGGAAATGGCGCTTGAGCCGCACGCGCATAGTGTGCTGTAAAAACCTCGGCTGCGTTCAGAGCGGTAACATTACTGCGAACACATGCCAATGTGTTGAGGGTCTCATCAAAGAGATCTACCCCGGTTGCCAATCCATTCCACCACACTGCTTGAGCCGCATATCGCACATTAATTTGGGGTTCTGGGCGGTCAAAATCCTCAAAAAACCACCCACACGAGGTGTACATTCGTTGTTTGTTGAGTTGAGCGCGCATCAAATAGTCCACCTGGCGCAAGGCCCTTTCCCGCGGCACTTCGCCAGTAAGCCAGAAGAACAATTCACTCAAACTAACACGCCCCATTAATACTTCAATGTAGCGCTCAGCCAATCGCCAGGGATCAACCAGGTAACGCCCCACAATTTGGACATATAAACTATCCAGTTGTTCACCCAAATGACGCAACGCTTGCCAAAAGGGAGCCTTCCAATCACTGTGCGGGGTACACTCACACCCACGTGACCACCGCGTCAGGCCGTGATGGCAACTCCAGGAAGTCGCCGGGAGAACGCCCACCTTTCTCCGAGGGGGATGCTCTTTCAACCAGAGCCCCAAAAACGTGCTTTGGAATGTCTCATTCCCCTTCTGTGTCAAATGAGCCAGAAAATGATCGCGGAAAGGTTGATGATGCCCGTACAATTCGCCATCTGAAGCGACCAAAATCAGGCGGTCCTCTGGGCTAGCGTGGGCGATTGCCTCCACCAGAAGATCTCGGAAATGATCGGCGTTCAAGGTCGCTAGAGGGTCAAAACTTACCCGAGTACTGAGATCTGCATGGTAGAAAAAGAGCGCCAGGGGCTTACCAGTGTCATTGTCTTTCCATTCGTAAGGTTGGGTGACATCTATCTCAGGGTCCGCAGCCTGCCAGGGGGCCAGAATAGTGAACCGCACACCTAATTCAGCGCAGAGCGCCAGAGTTTCCTCATCTACCGCGGTTTCGGGCAACCACAACCCACTGGCCGGATGGCCAAAACGATGCTCAAAGGCCCGCAATCCCCAAAGAATTTCGATCTTTCGATCATGCAATGGCAACAAGGGTAGGATGACATGGAAGTAGGGCTGTGCCATGCCGTTCCCCTCACCCTGTTGCCGATAGTGATGGCGTTCCTGGGCTACAATTTTGGCCAGGGTAATCGGGTCATGGCCGCTCATCCAGTTTAATAAGGTCGGACCAAAATCAAAAGAGATACGCCCAAAGTTACCCAGATCGGCATTGGGTTGATAGCAATGGGCATGAACGCGCTCATTCCAGTTCCGAAAAGGTGCCGCACCCTGTTCGTCCGGGATCTCCCCCGTTATAGGATCTTCTCGCGGGGGTTGGTAAAAGTGCCCATGTACACAAAACGCAGAGATACTCATAATGCCTCCTGCGTCCCCAGCCATCCCGCCGAGGGGTTCAATGACCTGGTTAGGAATGTGATTTGCTGATGAAAACGCGCCGGGATAATCCCAAACACCCGCGGGAGACTATCCAATGAGGTCGTGCGATCAGAGGAAAGGTAGTCCAGCCAATAAATTGACATAGGGAAACCTCGCCACTGATCCAAAATTAAAGCCAGAATTTTGAGGCTTCCCAAAGGGATGTTGATCACCCAACGCTTCAGATGCAATGTGTCCATGATTTGCCCTACTATCTGACGCAATGAAAGGTACTCCGGGCCACCAATCGAGATCACCTGGTTTTCCAGGGGCGGGTATTCCAGAGCAATGTCCAGGGCTTCAACCAGATCCCCTATCCATAAGGGCTGGAGCAACATTTCCCCATCTCCGGGCATCAGAAAAAAACCGGGGGTTCGGCGTAAAAGTGTGGCCAAACCCGTAATAAACTGATCGCCCGGCCCATAGGTTACTGCCGAACGCAGAATAGTATAGGGCACACCACTATTTATCACTAATGCTTCGGCAATTCCTTTGGCCTTGAGCAAGGGAAAAGCCGAAGCACGGTTGGCCCCCAAATGGCTCAAATAAACCAGCCGCCGTACACCCGCCTTAGCAGCCGCCTCGGCTAGGGCACGTGTGGCACGTACATCCACCCGTTCAAACGAAGCCCGACTGCTCTCACGCTCAGCACCAATCAGATGGATGATATGAGTTACACCCCTAAGGGCGGCTGCCAGTGCCCGCTCATCCCCCAAATCACAAACGACGGCGTCAATAGGTACCCCTTTCGGCAACTGGAGGGACTTGCGTCCCGGTCTTAATAGCAAACGTATCGGTCGCCGCCGCGCCACCAGATGGCGCACCAACGCCTGACCGACGAACCCCGTTGCACCGGTCACCAGGATCATGACTAGCATTATTATACTTGCATTGCCCAATTCCTCCGATCTACACACCCTGCTAGATCCCGTTGAATCAATCCACAAAAGAAGATTGCGATATAATCTCTTCCGGAGGTTTTACCATCATGGCTGCAATCCTGGAACACTTATACAATCGTCTTCAGCAAATGGGACTGGATGCGCTGGTACTTATCCCAGGCCCCAACTTTTTTTATCTGACCCACCTTCAAATGCATTTATTTGAGCGCCCAATTTGCTTGCTTTTGATTCCAGGCGAATCACCGCGGCTTGTCCTTCCGGCTTTCGAGGTTCAAAGCCTGGAAAAAAGTCCGCTCGATCTTCAAGCCGTGCCTTACCCGGATGATCCTACAGCCTGGGAAGGTGCTTTTGCTCAGGCCGTTCGTCCTCTCCAGGGGAAAGCCAGCCGCATTGGAGTGGAACCCACCCGCCTGCGATTCTTGGAATTGAATTTATTGCAGAAGGCACTTCCTAATGCTACTTTCCTCTCTGCGGAAGAGGCACTGGCAGCGCTCCGACTCCAGAAATCCGAAGCGGAGGTAGCCAGCCTGCGTAAGGCCGTAGAGATTGCGCAGGTAGCACTCCAGGCCACCCTACCGGCCATCCGCCCGGGCACCTCAGAACGCGAAATCGCTAGTGAACTGTACATTCAACTCTTACGTGCAGGTTCGGAAACCCCATTGCCGTTTGCCCCGATTATTGCTAGTGGCCCTAATGCTGCTAACCCTCACGTCACACCCGAGGACCGCGTTCTGCAATTAGGAGATGTGGTGTTAGTTGATTGGGGCGCCACCTGGAACGGATACTGCGCCGATCTAACGCGGGTGTTTGGGCTGGGAAATATCCCACCGGACCTCAAAGTGGCTCACGAAATTGTTTTGGCAGCCAATCAGGCGGCACGTGCCAGGGTCCGCCCGGGCCTGCCCGCAGGTGAGATTGATCGGGCAGCCCGTAGCGTGATTGAGCGTGCCGGTTATGGCGCTTATTTCACCCACCGCACGGGCCACGGGCTGGGCCTGGAAGCCCACGAACCGCCTTACATCTACGCCGACAACACCCTCCCCCTGGCAACGGGCATGGTCTTCACCATTGAACCCGGATTATATTTCCCCGCAATGGGGGGCATTCGGATAGAAGACAATGTGGTTGTAACCGAAACAGGTTGCCTGACACTATCCGACTTTCCTCGAGACCTGATCAACCTGCTTGAATAGAACCCGGAGGGAGACTCCCCATGCTTTTGATTTCCGATGCGCAACCCTTCTTTTTCCCGCGAGGTCGCATAGCGTGTTTGCTGGTCCATGGTTTTACCGGCACCCCAAAGGAAATGCGGGGGCTGGGTGAATTCCTGGCAGGTCTTGATTACACTGTTCTGGGTATCCGCCTGGCAGGGCATGCCACACACATTAGAGACCTGATGCGCTGTCGTTGGGAGGATTGGCTGGCAAGTGTCGAGGACGGCCTGGCTCTGCTTCATTCTGCCTACGAACAGGTTTTTGTCATTGGGCTCTCAATGGGTGGAATTCTGGCGCTTTTAGCAGCAGCCAATTATCCTGTGCACGGAGCGGTTGCCCTCTCCACTCCCTACGCTCTGCCCAATGATTGGCGTCTGAAATTTATCCGTTGGCTTAAGTATCTACAACCTTTTGTGCCCAAAGGAAATCCTGATTGGCATAACCCCGCCCTAGCCAAAGAGCATCGCGAATATCCGGCTTATCCCACAGCTGGGATTGAACAACTTCTTGCCCTGCTATCCAGGATGCGCCAGGAACTCCCTCTTATCCGGGTGCCGGTGTTGCTCATGCACTCTCGACAGGATCGCGCCGTTTCCCCTGAAAATGCCATCCGCATCTTTGAGGCTTTGGAAACCCCCGAGAAGAAACTCGTCTGGGTGGAAAACAGTGGGCATGTGCTCACTTGTGATACCGATTACCCCATTGTCTTTCATGAAATCGCCGCTTTTTTGAAATCCTTCTCCCAACCGGGTTCAGTAACATGACTCGCGACCTGGCCCTGGTTGTCATTTCCTTATTCGCCTGGGGCGTCGGGGAAGGGGCTTTCACCTTCTTCCAAACTCTTTATATGGAATCCCTTGGGGCCACTCCGCTGCTCATTGGGGGTATCTTGAGCGCCTGGGGGCTGGCCATGGCTTTAACCCAGCTTCCAGCTGGCTATCTCACCGACCGCCTAGGGCCGCGTCCGTTAATGTGGTTTTCGTGGATCATGGGCACAATCGCCGCCGCCTTGATGGCTGCAGCGCATAGCTTGCAAGGATTTGTCATCGGCCTGGTCATCTACGGCCTCACCTCTTCTGTGCTGGCGCCCATGAACACTTACATTACCGCTGCACGTGGCACCTGGACACCCGCACGGGCGCTGAGCGTTGCCTCCGCTAGTTTCACCCTGGGTGCCGCCCTGGGTCCAGTGGTAGGTGGCCTTATCGCCCAAACTTGGGGGCTGCGTCAAATCTACTATTTCGGTTTCTTCACGTTTGGACTTTCAACCTTGCTGGTACTTTTCATTCGCCCCATTGCCCCTGCACCCCCTTCACGCCTCCCTCGCTCTGCTTTGCCCACAGCACGCCCTTTTCTCAATCTCTTAGCCTTCAATGGGTTGGGGATCATCGCACTTTATCTTGCCCAACCCCTCACTCCCAATTTCCTGACTACCCATCGTGGTATTACCATGGAGCAAATCGGGCTATTTGGCAGCCTGTGCAGTCTGGGTACCACCGCATTGGCGCTTGCTTTTGGGCATCTCAAACCAACCATGGGCGTTACATTGGGGTTGGTAACCGGTATATCCTTCGCGTTTATTACCTGGCTGAGTCACTCCCCGTGGTGGTTCGGGGTAGGATATTTCCTGCTGGGAGGGTTCCGGTTCTATCGGGCCATGATCTTGGCTTGGGCGCGTTCCCTGGTAGGGGAACAACAGGTAGGTTCTGCCTACGGGCTGATTGAGACCGTCAACGCTTTGGGGATTGTGATTAGCGCCGCACTTGCGGGCTGGCTCTATCAGCGTTCCCCTTCTCTTGTGTATCTGGTGGCGCTGCTTCTGGGCATAATCGCTCTTAGCATCAGCCAGCGCTTTAGTGCCGGGGAATCTCTCAGCCCCGAGCCCGCTTTGGTTCCCGGTCACGGGGAGGATTGATCCATGCCGCTTGAGATCAGATCATTCAAATTGGGCCCTCTGGCAAATAACACTTACCTGCTTATTGAAATCCCTCGCCGCGAAGCCATCGTCATTGACCCCTCCTTTGAGTGTGAAGTTCTCCTCGACACGTTAGAAAAAGAGAATCTTCAACTCACTCAAATCTGGATCACCCATGCACATTTTGATCACATTGCGGGAGTCCCAACCCTTGCTAGCCGAATCCCCCACCTCAAGATAGGGTTACACCCTGCCGATTCACCCATCTGGCACCAAAACGGTGGGGCCGACTGGTTCGGGTGGTCATTGAACGTCCAGGTGGATCCAAATTTCACCTTCTTTCACGGCCAGGTCCTCAAATTTGGAGAAACTCTAATCGAGGTTCGTCATACCCCCGGCCACTCTCCCGGCCACGTGATTTTCTTATTGCCTTCCCAAGGAATCGTATTCTGTGGTGATCTAATTTTTTACCATGGTGTTGGTCGCACAGATCTGCCCGGCGGTGATTTTGAACAACTCCATCGCAGTATCACCGAACAGGTACTCACCCTTCCCCCCCACACACGTTTGCTTCCGGGACATGGTCCAGAAACCACAATAGCCGAGGAACGCTCACAGAACCCCTGGCTGGATAATAAAACTGCCCTTTGACAGCCCATTATTAGGTAAAGGAGATGCCATGAATCGGAATATTTGGTGGATCGTTATCGGTTTAATCGCCTTTATGTTTTGCTGTTGCTTGGTTCTGGTTATGACAGGAATGGGCATTGGGCTGTTATTAATTCAGTCCACTTCTTCTCTCTCCTCTCCTACTCCGCTCAGCCATCTTGAAACTTCTACTATCCCCCGGTTTACCTTAACCCCCTACTCCACTTCTCCGGATCCTGTCCCTGAGGGACCCTATGAAACGCTTGAACGTCTGCGCAATACCACCGTCCCAAGCCGCGACTTAAACGACCTGGCACGTCGCCTGGAGGGCAAGCGCTTTATCCCCTCTATGCAACCCGCGCGCCCCTATCGGCTGGGAGATCGCGAATCCTTCTGGGTGGCCAATGTAGACACCAATCAGAATTTTAGCGTGACGGCCGAGCTCGCCTACGCTGCCGATTGTGCCTATTTCTGGATTGAGGAGGGAATTAGTTACCGCACCAGTGATCTACAAGACCTGGCCGAGACATTTTGCAAACACATTTACCCCACCACGCGCGAATTCTTCGGCAGCGAATGGAACCCAGGCATTGACAATGACCCGCGCATATATATCTTGTATGCTTCAAATCTGGGCAATTCAGTTGCTGCTTATTTCTCCTCTTCTGACTCTATACATCCGCTGGCTCAGGAATATTCGAATGCCCACGAGATGTTCATCGTCAACGCCGACAATACCCCCTTGGACGACCCTTATACCTATGGTGTGTTAGCACACGAATTTCAACACATGATCCACTGGTATCGCGATCGCAATGAAGAATCCTGGCTGAATGAAGGTTTTTCAGAGTTAGCCGCCTTTCTTAATGGCTATGACCCCGGTGGTTTTGATTATCTTTTCGCTCGCGAACCCGACCTGCAATTAAACGATTGGCCGAACGACCCCAATGCCACCACTCCCCATTACGGCGCTTCGTTTCTGTTCGTGGCCTATTTTCTGGATCGTTTTGGCGAAAAAGCCACACAGGCCCTGGTGGCACACCCGGATAACGGTATGGATAGCCTCGATGCTGTGCTTAGGGACATGGGCGCTATCGATCCAATAACAGGACAATACTACACCGCCGATGATGTCTTCGTGGATTGGACGATCACCAATTATTTACAAGATGCATCATTGGCCGACGGGCGATACACCTACCACCGCTATGACATCCCGCCAACCTTCACGGTAACCGAAGATCTCCAATCGTGTGATACCAGTGAGATCACCGGGACGGTCCACCAGTATGGAACCGATTACATCCAAATTACCTGCCCCGGGCGCTGGCGCCTGCACTTCGAGGGCAACCACGAAGTTGGTGTGCTCCCCGTAGGGGCCTATTCAGGGAATTATGCCTTCTGGTCAAACAAGGGGGACGAATCAGACATGACGTTAACCCAGACGTTCGACTTCACGTCTATTGAAGGGCCCATTACCCTTACCTACTGGACCTGGTATGACCTGGAAAAAGACTACGACTATCTTTACCTGCTGGCTTCTGAGAACGGTGAGGATTGGCAGATACTTACCACCCCATCGTGTACCCTTAATGACCCCTCGGGTAACTCTTATGGCTGTGGCTACAACGGCAGCAGTCAGGGGTATATTCAAGAGCACGTTGACCTGTCTCAATTTGCCGGCAAGCGCGTGACCTTGCGCTTTGAGTACATCACGGATGCCGCTGTTAATGGTGAGGGTTTTTTGCTGGATGATGTGGCCATCCCAGCGATTAATTATTTCAGCGACTTTGAGCAAGATGAAGGAGGCTGGCAGGCAGAAGGGTTTGTACGCATCCAAAACCGCTTACCTCAAACCTTCCGCCTGACTCTCATCCGTCAAGGCCGAACCACCTCTATTGAGCCCCTGGCCTTAGGTGCCAACCAACGCGCTCAATTTGAGTTCACCCTGGATACGCGGGACACAGCTACGCTGGTCATTAGCGGCACCACCCGCTTCACCCGCCAGCCAGCCACCTACCGCCTGCTCTTAGAACGACGATGAGGAAACCCCGCTACGCCGTTGATGTCCCTCCGCCCCTGCGCAACCGCTCCAGTTCCTGCTCCAACTCATGCCGCCGCGCCCTGGCGGCTTCTTGAATATCCGCCAGAAACTTCTGATAAGCCTGTACAATCCGCTGCTGTGTGCTCGGGCCCGGTGCCGGTGCCAGCAGAAGGCCTACCAGGCTTCCCACAACCCAACCAACTAACAGACCCATTAGGAAACGACCTATCTGGCGCATGGTTCAACCTCCTTTTGCACCGTACAGACGTAATACCTTGAAAATCCAGGGAGCTCCTGCTGTAACCCATGCCCCCACAATCCCATACCTGAAATACCGTAAGACCATTCCGAGCAGGTTTTCGCTACTGCCGTCCAGAGAACTTAAGAATCGCCCAGAGGCCATGCCTAATCCTGCGTAGAACACCCCCAGACCTATCAAGCCAATGCTATAACGCAGAACCCGTTGCGTTAGAGTGCCTCCTGAGGGATAACTTCCCCATCGGTGTGTGCAGATGATCCACCCTGCCAAAGCCCCCAGCCACGTTCCTGCAATGGTGATCAGCCCATCCAGCGAGAAGGGTTGCAGTGGGATGAGCCCGATTTTACTTTGGACAATCGCCACCCACTCCTCAGGAAGTGCCCAGGTTCGAAACGCCATAGCAAGCCCCCAACCGATGACCGGAATAGCCACCGAGGAGACCGCCGCAAACACCAATTGTCTTGGCATGGAAAGGAATCCCCACCAACGCGAAAAGCAAGGCGCCAACCGCAGGAAAGCCCACAGCAATAGAGCCCCAACCAGCCATCCCGCGAGCACATCACTAATAAAGTGGACCCCCAGGTAGATCCGCGAGAGACCAATGACGAGGATGACCAGACCGATCACCCACTTGATTCCTTTGTTCCGGGCCAAAACAGCCCCAAACCCCCATAAACTGGCAGCATTCTGAGCATGTCCTGAGGGAATGCCAAATGAGGTCTCTACTGTCAATGCCTGAACCCGCCTATCCAACCAGAAAGGCCGAGGCGCATGGAAGATGAACTTCAGGTAGGTATTGAGGGCACTGCTGATTAGCAATAAAAGGGCAAACTGCATACCAATCGTAGCATCCACACACCAGAAAATCCACGGCATGACCAGCAAATAAAACTGCTCAGTCCCTAACGTGGAAATGAAAGACATCAAAGGCTGTAACCATAATCCCAGATTTTGGAAGGCGATCACCCAGGTGATCTGATCCATAATAAGATACCTCTGGTATGATTTTTAGCCATGGCAATTGACGAACCGATTGCTATTATTGTACACTCAAATTATGCAGGCAAAACCGGAACGCTGGTTTTCCTTCCCAACCGCGGTTTGTCTCCTCGCCGCGATGACAGTAGCCGCCTCGCACCTGAGCAGCACTGGCTGGACGGAAAATCTAGAGAAGGTGACTCAAGCTGTGCTGGCCGGTGGATTGCTGGGCCTAGCCTTAGGATACAGTCGTTTCCCTCGCCGGCTGGCTTTGGCTCTCGGTGTGGGCTACACCGCCTTTTTCGTACCCTGGCAATTGGGGTTGCTTATTCAAGACCAATCCCTCTGGCTTGCTCGATTAAATACTCTCTACGCACGCCTGTACTGGGCTACATACCAGTTTGTTAACAATCGGCCCGTGACCGATCCGCTGCTCTTTCTGAGCAGCATGCTATTGCTTTTTTGGGGTATTAGTTTGAGTGCTGGCTATTTGCAAGTGCGCTATGGGCGCCCCTGGATCCCCATAATCATCGGTGGTGTCTCCATTGTGTTAGTAGACATCTACCACCCCACTTTGGGACAGAAGGGGACCGCCCTGGCAACTTACGTTGTCCTGAGCCTGCTCTTGATCACCCTGCTCCATTACCACCACAACGCTGCCCAATGGGAACGCACGGCTACAGCCGTAGATATGGAAACCGAGTTTACGCTCGGCAAATGGGCTTTGGGTATTACTCTGGTGATAGTTCTGCTGGCCTGGAACGCTGCTAATCTGACCACCTCTGCTGTCGAGACGCCAGAGGGTGCGACCTGGCTGCGTTCTTCCTGGTTGACGCTGCGCAAACGGATGGAAAACCTCTTTGCTCCTCTGCGCGGGCCAGCCGTGATTACCGTGCAGGTTTACTCAGCCAACCTGAATCTAGGCACCGGCGTATCCCTCTCAGAAGACGTGGTTTTCACCGCTCAGGCCAGCCAACCCCGCCCAGAGGGGGCTGTGTACTATTGGCGCGCTTACATCTACGACACGTATGAGAACGGGGTCTGGAGAAACACCTTTGAGGAAGAGGTGCCTTTTGAAGCCGGCGAATTCCTTACCTCACCTAATCTTCTTTATCGCGACCGTGTGAATATTGAATTCACCATTGAGGCCAATCGTCACCTGGAAACGCTCTACGCGCCTTCTATTCCCCTGAGCGTAGATCGTCCAGTTACCGCCCTGATTGACCAGCGCCCGTTGGCAGAGATTCCCCCACTCGAGGCGCTCGCTCTCAAGGTACACCCTCTGCTTCGACCTGAAGAGCGCTATACTGTCCAATCGCTGATCGCCAATCCCACGGAGGCCGATTTACGCGCCGCAGGCCGCGATTACCCGGATTGGATTCGCGAACGCTACCTAAATGTACCCATACCCCTCACCTT
The DNA here is from genome assembly GCF_001306145.1 of Thermanaerothrix daxensis. GTDB lineage: Bacteria > Chloroflexota > Anaerolineae > Anaerolineales > Anaerolineaceae > Thermanaerothrix > Thermanaerothrix daxensis. Next base: position 871,720 of record NZ_LGKO01000005.1, on the reverse strand, counting down.
TTCTAAACTAGCAGGGACCATTGCCGGGGAATTAGACAACCCCTACGATCAGGTAGTTGCCATCACCCAGTACCTGCGTGAAAATTACATTTATTCGACCACCATCCCCACTCCTCCCCGAGATCGCGATCCCATCCTGTGGTTTTTGTTCGATCTCAAGCGCGGTTTCTGTAATTATTATGCAACTGCGGAAGTGCTATTGGTGCGCTCTCTAGGAATTCCAGCCCGTCTTGCCGTGGGCTACGCGCAGGGGGAACCCGACCCCACCAATACCCAGTTTACAGTGCGTCAGAAACACAGTCACGCCTGGCCCGAAGTCTACTTCCCAGGAATCGGGTGGGTCGAATTTGAACCCACTTCGGCTCAACCGTTGATTGTTCGCCCTTCGGGGGCCAACTTACAGGAAGAGCTTACCCCACCAGTAGCCAACCCATCCCGCAGCAACACACGTGAACTGGCTGAGCAATTTAACCGCCTTGAGGAAGCAGAAATAGACGGAAATAATAACGTGGCCTCTCCCCTTGACAGCACTACCTTTGACCGTTTCGTGCCCTTCCTACTGGTTGGGTTTGCCTTAGGAGGACTGGTGTATGCAGTGCTCCGAATGAACCAGATTCTACGCACCAGTCCAGAGCGTTCGCTCGCTGTTTATCTCGAGCGAGAGTTATTGAACCGGGGCTGGCAAGCACCCAGATGGTTACACTTATGGGCCAATTACGTTCGTCTCACCCCTATGGAACGCCTATTTCTTCAGGTTGAACTGATCAGCCGATTACTCCGGCAGATCGCCCCTACCGGCACAACTCCAGCCGAGCACATTTACGCCCTGATTCATGAGTATCCTGACCTGGAAACCCCCGCGCGAGTATTTCTGACCGAATACGAAAAGGCGCTTTACAGCCCTTATACCGCTGATCTCACCAACGCACGCCAGGCACTGAAAAAACTCTGGCAAGAGGCTTGGCGCCTGCGGTTGAGGCAGAAACCCCTGGCCAATGAGGCCAGGTCAGGTCTTTCGTAGATAACAACCCTTAATCCCACATGTTTTGGATCAGGCACACGACTTGGCGAAGCCCAAGAGCGACACTCTCGATTTCAATAAATTCCTCAGCTGTGTGAGCGCGCCCCCCGCGAGCAAGACCAATGCAGACAGCCGGATAGCCCTGGCTCAAAGGGGCACTGGCATCCGTTGAGGCTTGTTCCAATGTCGCATCAATTCCAAATTGGGCCAAACATAGCCGCACCTTTTGCACTAAAGGATGAGAGGGCGGAATAGACCCTGCGGGACGGTTTCCCATATGTAGCAGATCCACACTTATCCCCCTACCCCATCCTCTGTACTGGCGTAACACCCGTTGGATCTCTACCTCAAGGTTTTCAAGAGGCGTTTCTTCCTCACAGCGCAGCTCCATGTCCATCCAGGCCTCTGGGGCACGAGTATTCACAGAAACGCCACCTTGAATCACCCCAATATTTATGACGGTGCGGGGAGAGGCAGGCAATGGAACGTGCAGTAACTCGTGAGCAATGGCAATCAGGGTATGAATGGCTGAGGGAATCTCCCGCGCTGCCCAGGGATGCCCACCAGGCGCCCGCACATGAATCCGGTAGCGCCTGACCGCCAGGGCACGATGCACCACTCTGCCCAGCCCAATTCCCTCCAGCACCAAATACGCTACCGGGCGAGCCGCAAAGCGCCGTACAATGGCTTTCATTCCCTTTAAGTCGCCGTGCCCCTCTTCGCCGACCGTGGCTACCAACCAAAGATCACCCGGTAAATGCCATTGGTGTTGTGCCCCTAGAAGTCCTATCCCCAGTAGAACCGCCAATCCCAAGGCATTATCCCCGATGCCGGGACCGGTGATCTTACTTTCAGAACGGCTTAACGAAAGATTTTGCCCCTCTGAAAACACCGAGTCTAAGTGCGCCGTCAGAAGCAGCGGCGCACCGCTGCCTCCGGGTAGACATGCCAGTACATTGCCCACCTCGTCCTGTATCACCTCTGGAAGGCCTATTTGGATCAACTGCTCTTTTAGATAACTGGCGCGCTGAGACTCCCTGAGCGATGGAGCAGGAATGGCCTGAATAGCACAGGCCTGCTGCAAGACATAGGTTCTAAGATCCTCAATCAATGAAATGGGAATGGAATCACTCACAGCACACTTACGGAATCGCGTAAAACCTCAAGACGCGCTTGGGCAAGGCCCGGTAAAGCATCTAAGGCATAAAATGGACCGCTACCCTCCACCACAAGAGAGGCTGAGATATTCCCACATAGCGTTGCCTCTAAAGGGTCGTAGGTTTGGCGGTATCCGGCCAAAAATCCCCCCCCAAACGCATCCCCAGCCCCTGTTGGATCAGCAACTCGTGCAGGATACGCCGGTATCACCCAGCGTTTCCGCCCACTTTTTTCAAACAGATATTGCCCCGCTTCCCCGCGCTTAATGATCACAAACTCGCATCCCCAGGAGGCTATTGCTTCTGCCATTTCCCAGATATCTGTACTTCGTCCCTGAAATAGATGCCTGAGATCCTCCTCGGCGACGATAAAAGCCGTGACGCCCCGGACAAGAGGGGGGATCTGCTCCCACATGGCTGGATGCATATATTCGCTACCTGGATCTAATGTAATCGTGGTTATGTTTCCCTTACGCAGAGCCGAGGGAAGCAGTGCGTGACTTAAATAATCCATGGGGGCAAGATGAGCCGCCGTGGCTTCCAGATAATCCGCCGGAATGTCATTCAAACGCAAAGTGAGTGGTGTGGGATGAGCGGGATGGTTAAGGCTCCGGTGTGGCGGAACATAGCCCAATAATGCTTTGGGAACAGGAATTCCCAATTGCGCAAACCACGCCAGTGGGTTGCCTGCCTCTTCTGCGCCTTCCAGATGGCAAATCACTCGGCGCAAGTCGACAGCCTGGGGTAAAATGCGAATCCCCCGCGTATCCAGCCCATAAGACGCAAACCCCTCCAGCCACTCTTGGGGATAATCCTCACCCACCCGACTGATCAACCCAACCGCACGATCCCAAATCAAGATTCCTACGGCTGCATAAATGGCGCCACCCCCTGGTACGTCCAGGCAAGGCCTTCCTTCGAGGGGGAGGATAAAGTCGCGCTGGAGACGCCCAGCCACCACATAGCGCAAATAATGGGACTCCATAAGAATTCGTTTTCCGCCCTTTTTTACGCCCAGTCCTACAGGTTCAACGCCGCCCGCTTCCCAATTCGGCAATCTGCCTCAGCACACTTAACACGCTTATTCCTACCTTAACCCCGTCCTGAGCAGTCAGTTTTACCTGGGATTGAGATTGCTCGGCGCGCTGGATTAGCAAATAGGCAGCCAAAACCCCCGAAATTAGCCCTAGGGCAGCCCCTAAAATCAGGGCATTGCGTTTCCATGGCTCCATCATACCTTCACTCCTCGAGTGGAATTCCTGACCGCTAAGATGAGTTGCCAGAAGAGATCCCTGGCACGTCGCCAAACGGCCAACATACTATGTACTGCAAACACAGGCTGCACGCTACGATCACTCCAGTTAATCACCCCATTCCTTACCCGCTCCACCCCAGCCAGTAACCTCTCAGTCCAAATTGGAAGGTTTGCTGTCAAACGGTAAAGCAGGACCGCCAGAGCCACGCTTATAACCAGGCTTAGCAGAATCAAAATGAAAAGAGGGCTTATCAACACAATCAGAGCAATGGCGGCCCACTGACCACTGCCCACCCCAAGCGGATTAAGGGTGAAGATCAGTGCTGCTGTAGGCAGAATAAGAAACAAAAGCAGTGCTACAGCAAGCGGAAAATAAATTTGAATGAACACCTGCTTCCGATGCTGCTGAATCGAGGTTCGAAAAGAGCGTGCAGGTTGACTTTCCATCATGCTTTTATTTTAGCACGCTTCATCCCGATAAAAAGCCAAACCCCAGAGGGTTTATCAGCACCTCTGGGGTTTGGAAAATGCCTGGCTTCAAGCGGCTACGGTTTCTGCCGCTACGATTGCCTGGAAGGTTAAACCCTCCGGGCCGCGGTCCACGCGAATGGTGTCGCCCTCCCTAAATTCGCCTGCCAGGATCTTCAGAGCCAGAGGATCCTGAAGTTCTCGCTGGATCGCGCGTTTGAGAGGACGGGCGCCAAAATCCGGGTCATAACCCACTTCCGCCAAGTACTGACGAGCCGCCTCGGTGACCTCCAGACGATAGCCACGCTCTTCTATCAATTTCTCCAACCGCCGCAACTGAATATTGACGATTTGGACAAGATGTTCACGAGTCAGCGGTTTGAAGACCAAAATCTCATCAATGCGGTTGAGAAATTCAGGGCGGAAATAGGCTTGCAACACACGGGTCACTTCATCTCGTGTAACCGCTCCGTGGCGGTTAAGCCACAGGTCACTGCCTAGGTTGCTCGTCATGATGATCACCGTGTTGCGAAAGTCCACGGTTCGTCCTTGCCCATCCGTCAAACGACCGTCATCCAGAACCTGCAGCAAGACATTGAAGACCTCATGATGGGCCTTTTCAATCTCGTCAAACAAGATGACGCTGAACGGGCGACGTCGTACGGCTTCGGTCAGTTGACCGCCCTCCTCATAGCCTACATAGCCCGGCGGGGCGCCGATCAGGCGCGAGACCGTGTGTTTCTCCTGGTACTCGCTCATGTCAATGCGGATCATGGCGCGCTCGTCATCAAAGAGCAACTCTGCCAGAGCGCGTGCCAGTTCGGTCTTGCCCACACCGGTTGGTCCAAGGAAAATGAATGAACCGATGGGGCGATTGGGATCTTGCAAACCCGCCCGTGCGCGGCGCACGGCATTGGCCAGGCTACGTACCGCTTCCTCCTGATCCACTACGCGCTGGTGCAAGCGTTCTTCCATATGGATCAGTTTTTCGGTCTCGCCCTCCATGAGACGCGCTACCGGGATGCCCGTCCACCGCGAGACAACCTCGGCAATTTCCTCAGCATCCACCTCTTCCTTCAGCAACGCCCCCTCAGCCTGTAACTTGCGCAGATGCTCCTCGGCTGCGCGAAGTTGGGCCTCCAGTTCACGCAAAGTGCCGTAGCGCAAACGAGCAACCTTCTCCAGATCCGCACGACGCTCGGCGTCTTCGATCTCAATGCGGGTCTGCTCGATCCGCTCCTTAATCGCACGCAATTGAGCAATGGCCTGCTTCTCGGCCTGCCAGCGCTCATGCAATTGACGTGAGCGTTCTTTGAGCACCTTAAGTTCCTCTTCGATCTTCTCCAGGCGCTCGCGAGAAGCCTTATCCTGCTCCTTCTGGAGTGCCTGACGCTCAATCTCTAATTGCATGATTTGGCGATCAACATCATCCAGCGCCTGGGGTTTGGAGTCAATCTCAGTGCGCAGGCGGGCAGCGGCTTCATCAATCAGGTCAATGGCCTTATCCGGCAAGCGCCGATCCGGGATGTAACGATGTGAGAGCGTTGCCGCTGCAATAACCGCCGCATCCGTAATGCGCACACCATGGTGAACTTCATAACGTTCCTTCAACCCTCGTAGGATGCTGATAGTATCCTCAACCGAGGGTTCTGCCACATACACAGGTTGGAAACGACGCTCCAGCGCCGGGTCCTTCTCTACGTATTTTCGGTATTCATCCACCGTGGTAGCGCCGATCATGTGAAGTTCACCCCGTGCCAGCATGGGCTTGAGCATGTTGCTGGCATCCATGGCGCCTTCAGCTGCACCAGCACCGACCACCGTGTGCATCTCATCCACAAAAAGGATGATTTCGCCCGCGGCAGCTGTAATCTCTTGCAGGACGGCTTTGAGCCGCTCCTCAAACTCACCCCGATACTTTGCCCCGGCAATTAAGGCTCCCATATCCAACTGGATGATGCGTTTATGTTTCAAGCCTTCGGGGACATCGCCTTTGACAATCCGCTGAGCCAGTCCCTCGACAATGGCGGTTTTACCCACGCCCGGGTCACCAATCAGAGCAGGATTGTTTTTCGTCCGCCTTGAGAGGATTTGGATCACACGGCGGATCTCCTCATCTCGCCCAATCACCGGATCCAGCTTCCCCTGGCGTGCCATTGCCGTCAGGTCACGCCCATACTTTTCCAGCGCCTGGTAAGTGTCCTCAGGATTGGGAGAGGTGACCCGCTGAGTTCCACGAATCTCAGCCAGTGCCTTGAGAATGGCCTCTTTAGTCAGGCCAAACTGAGCCAGGCGTTTACCCTCAATGCTATCGGCTAGCCCCAGGAGCAGATGCTCGGTCGAAACATATTCATCCTGCATGCCCTTGGCATACCGCTCGGCCGCAGCCAGCACGTCTGCTAAGGCTTGCGAAACGCCCACCTGAGCCGTGGTGCCGTAAACCTTGGGGCGTCGTTCGAGATCGGCACGCACCGCATCGCGTAAGCCAATGACGCTACCAGCCACCTTTGTAATAATCGCCGGGATAATGCCTTCGGCCTGTTGTACCAAAGCCAGGAGCAAATGAGCTGGTTCAATAGCCTGATGATTCAGGTCGCGAGCCAGTTGCTGCGCCTGGAAGAGAGCTTCCTGTGCTTTTTGAGTATACCGTTCTAGATTCATTGAATACCTCCGAATACCTCCTTCGATATTTCCAGATTTACCGCTAAAATAAGTGCGTGTATCGCCTTTATGTATAGCCGTGTTCCGTAGTAAATGTATTAGAGCAATGTTAAAAAAATATATGCCCCTTCACAAAGGTTAACCCTGTGAAACTTGATAAAAAGCGTTGTGAGATTTACTGGTTAGGTCTTGTAGATTACGATGCGGCCTGGGTGCTTCAAAATCAGATTGCCGATGAAATTCATTGGGGTCAACGCCCGGCAACACTTCTGCTCCTTGAGCACCCCCATGTCTTCACCATCGGCCGTCGCGGCTCTCGCGCCCACATTCTATGGGATGAAGCCGAATGCACGCGCCGCGGTATTATCCTGCGGGAAGTGGATCGCGGTGGCGATGTCACCTATCACGGGCCGGGCCAACTTGTTGGGTATCCCATTCTCCCTTTGGCCCAACCCGATTGGGAAGGAGAACGCTTGCCCCAGGCCGATTTCGTAGGTTATCTGCGTAAACTTGAGGAATTGCTCATCCGTTTATTAGATGCATACGGCATTTCTGCTTACCGCCGAGAGGGGCTAACCGGGGTATGGGTAAACCTGCCACATTCCAGCCCACCAGGACAGCCAGCCAAAATTGCTTCTATCGGCGTCAAAGTGGATCGCTTTGGTATCTCTCGTCATGGGTTTGCCCTGAACGTTGCCCCTCAAATGGAATATTGGAACGGGATTATCCCCTGCGGACTGGAAGGCGTTAGAATGACCAGTATGGCCGAACTACTACCCGCGCCCCCCTCGATGCCGACCCTGGCAGTACAAACGGCTCATCTTTTCTGCGCGGTTTTCGAATTTGAACCTGCCCCCCTTTACGAGGGGCTTAACTTGCTGAACTCAGAAATCAGATCTCTCCTATGAGGGAGCACCTTCCTCACCACTAAGAATTTCGCCAATCCATACCTCAAAAGGAGCCAGCGTCAGGCTGCGCCAAGACACCACTCCGGAAGCAGAGTGCGAAGAGAACCAACAGCGCACGCCTTTCCACTCGGCTGGCAAGACCACTTCTTGAGGATGTGCCGAGAAATTTAACCCCACCAGGCAGGTTTGCTCAGGCGTCGAACGCAAGAAAAGCAGGTAGTCCTTGTCTTCTTCGCTTAGAGGCTGGAAATCACCCCGGCGCAATGCCGGACATTGGCGTCGAAAATGAAGCAAATCTCGATAGAAGTGGAGTAACGAATCACAAACCCGTTCCTGATCAGCCACATTAATCCCGTCACGATAATTCGGATTAACTGGGAGCCAGGGAGTTACATGCTCTGGGCAAAAACCTGCATTCGGGGTATTGCGCCACTGCATGGGGGTACGGCATTTATCACGCCCGTAAGCCGCCGCATAACGCGCCGCCTCCGTTGGAGAAGCCCCCAGCAAACGAATTTCCAGGTCGTAAGCACGTAACGCCAGTGGGTCACGAAAGCGCGTCGCATCGGTAAATAAGTAATCGGTCATTCCAATTTCTTCACCATTGTACAAAAATGGTGTTCCTTTCAGGGTCAACACCAGCGCTGCCAGCACCCGCATCAGCCCTTCATCGTTGACTCCATCCCCAAAGGCACTGCGCAAGCGAGACGTATCATGGTTCCCCAGGGTATTACATGGCCAGGCGCCTGCCGGCATTGCTCCCAGACGCTCGTGCTGATTCCTTAGCACCCATTGGGGGGTAATCCGCCGGGTGCGCATGAGCGGGAAGTTGAACACCAGATGCAACTCGTCCTGCCCATTCCCGTAAAAGGCAATCTCCTCCGATTCTCCTACCAGGACCTTATCCGGAAACTCATCCACTACTCCCCTCAAAGTCCGCATTAGATCGTGCACCTCGGGTAAATCCACCTGGAAACGCACCAACTCATCAAAAAGCCGTCTGACCTGCTCCTGTTCCTCCTGGGTACGCGCCTTCCGGAGCATAACATAGAGATCATCAATGCCGTATTCCTTCCCATGAGGAGGCAAGTTGGGATCCTCAAAAATGGTACCCACAGCATCCAGGCGAAAACCATCCACCCCCATGTCCAGCCAGTAGCGCACCATATCAAACATCGCCGCTTTGACCTCTGGATTGCGCCAATTCAAGTCGGGTTGTTCCTTGAAAAAGAAATGATAGTAGTACATGCGGGTGGTTGCATCCCAGGTCCAGGCACTCCCACCAAAGGTGGAATACCAATCATTTGGAGGCCCACCATTACGACCCTCACGCCAGATATACCAGTCGCGACGCGGATTCTCGCGGCTAGAGCGCGATTCTATAAACCAGGGGTGCTGATCAGAGGTGTGATTGAGCACCAGATCCAGAATCAGCCGCATATTACGACGCTTCATTTCACCTAGTAAGCGCTTGAAATCCTCCAGAGTGCCATACTCCGGTGCCACCCCATAATAGTCAGCAACATCGTAACCACAATCCACCTGCGGCGAAGGATAGTGAGGTGAAAGCCAGATAGCATCTACCCCCAACCACTGCAAATAATCCAGAGATTGAATTATTCCCTCAATATCGCCAATACCATCGCCATTGCCATCGGCAAAACTGCGCGGATAGATTTGATAGAAAACTGCCTCTTGCCACCACGGATTCTGCATGATGATTGCAAGCCGCTCCTCTCTTCGAAGATTAGATTTGGATATGATAGATAATACTAACTACGCGGGTTTATGGAGGCGCAGTAATCGGCACCAGAATCTGCCCCACCATCCCTTGTGCATTTAAATCCACCAACCGCACCTGGCTGATCTGATTCCACAGGGGTTCAGGGGCAAACGCCTCCACATGCAAGTAGTTATCACTCAATCCCCGCAATCGCCAACCCTGAGGCCCCAAACCATCTGTGGTTTCCCAAAGCACCTGTACATCTGCCCCCAGAAAGGATTGGCGGAAACGCAAACTGGCTTCCGATAAAACCTCTCTCATGCGGCGACTACGCTCTTTCTTAACCGACGGAGGAACCTGACCGGGCAATCGTGCCGCAGGGGTACCGGGGCGAGGAGAATATGCAAAGACATGCCCCCCGGCAAACGCCATTGCCTCCACAAACTTAAGGCTGGTCTCGAACTCCGTGTCATCTTCACCCGGAAAGCCGACGATGATATCAGTCGTAACAGCCAAGCCGGGGATCGCCCGTCGTGCCTGCTCCAGCAAGGCCGCGTATTCTTCAGGAGTAACCTTACGAGCCATGCGACGCAGTGTCTGAGCACATCCCGATTGCAAGGGGAGATGCAAATGCCGACACAGGCGGGGGTTCTCCCATAATCCGAAGAAAGCCTCATCAAGATCCCACGGTTCTAGCGAGGAGAGACGCAAGCGCGGCACATCTGTCTCTCTTAAGATCATTTCAATCAGATGACGTAAATGACGAGGTGGCCGTAAATCCTGTCCCCATGAACCCAGGTGCACTCCACTGAGAACCACTTCCTTTGCCCCTCCCGCCAGAGCGGCTTGCACTTCACGCACGACTTGGTCCACACTTTCACTACGCCCCTTTCCCCTGGCAACGCGGGTAATGCAAAAGGTACAGAAGTTGTCACACCCATCCTGAACCTTGATAAAAGCCCGTGTCCGACGGTGTGCACCAGGCAGGGGTTCGCGAGCAATGGGCTCTATCTCGTAGAGGGGTGTCCCGATCAGGTCAGCAACTAGGCGCATTTTCTCAGCGTTGGGGACCACCCGACTCACCCGTGGCAATGCAGCCGCTTCCGCTGGCTCCAACGTTGCCCAACAGCCGGTCACAATGATTTGTCCTGCGCCCTGGCGGGCTGCCTGCCGGATTTTCTGGCGTGAGTCCGAGGCCGCCTCGGCAGTAACAGCACATGTGTTAATAACGACGATATCCGCCTGAGAGGCCGAGGCTACTATTTCGTGACCACTGGCTCGAAAATTTGCAGCCAGTCTCTCAATCTCGCTCTGATTGAGCCGACACCCTACAGTATCCAGGTAAACACGCATTTCAACCCATTAAGGCTTAAACACATAAAAATTGTCAAAAATGATCTCAACGCCCGTGTCATCAAAGGTGCCTGCAAACACACCAACGTCGCCTGAATTATACCGATGATCCTCAATTTCAAAAAGTTTCTGCCGGTCTACATAAAGTACAAGTGAAGGTCCCACACAATCCGCCCGGAGTAGATAAGTGGCCAGGCCGCGATCTAAGGCCGCTATGTATGTCAGACCGGAATCGGTAAGGAGGTGATAGCCATCCCCATCAACGGCCACGACCCCTGCATAGCCATCACTGCTGACCACAAAAGCATAGAACTGATTGGGGCCCCGGTAACGACAAATCAACCCAAAATCATTGTTAAGAGGCCCTCCGACCACCCTCGCCTCCACTGCCAGGATGGCATCCCCGACCTCCAGGCCTGCCAGTGACCAGTAATCGTAATGAGGTTCTCCAATAAAAAAGCGCAGTCCACCCTCCCGAACTGCTATGTGGCTCTGGGCACCATTCCACTGCTGCCAACCACTTCGCGGGTTCGAAAAGTCATCATAGAACAAAAGATTCCTCTGGGAGGTGGCATCTCCTGCGGAGGTTGGTAGCCAACTGCACCCTCCAAGCCACGATAAAGCCAGCAATAAAGACAGGACCTTACCGACGAGAGAAGTACTGATCCAGCAGCCGTTGAGCCTGTGCGACCAATTCAGGATTTCTGGATTGCGAAACCACTTGAACCAGAGCCTCATGAGCGCTCTCCCATTCGTGTTGCCACAGCCAGATTTGTGCCTGATGTAATAAGGCTGGCATATATCGCGCATCTTTGATAAGAGCCTGTTGCAAGAATCGTTCCCCCTGAACCGCATCCCCGCTCAGAAAAGTAATCCAGCCCATCAGATCCAATGCTTCAGGATTTTCGGGTTCCAATTCCAGCGCTTTTCGAGCAGCCGGGAGAGCGTAGGTTTCCAAATCTAACCCGTAGGCAAGCGCAAAGCGTGCATAGTAACGCCAGATCAAGGCATCCCGAGGTGCCAACGCAACGGCTTTATCATATAAATTCACCGCCAACGCCACATTGCCCATCGCCGCATAGGTTTCGGCTAACTCCATCTGCCAACGCGGTTCCTCCGGAAACTGGCGAGCCAGGGACTGATAGAAATAGAGGGCTCTTTCAGGTTGCCCAGCACGGCGCCAATACAGTCCCCATGCGGCTCGAACCGCAACCGCCTCGGGAGCCAGCGTTTGGGCTGTTTCCAATTCTTCCAACCCACTTTGCCCCAACTGTTGGCGGGCTTCGCTTAGCAAAACCCACCCCTCCGCATACTCGGGAACCCGCGCCACAACCTGTTCAAAAGCCTCTTGAGCCAGGTCCCATTCCCCATAACGCCCCAGCACCTGACCAATGCGCACCAGGTCTGCGACCTCGCCCGACTGCCGGGTGGCACCCGCAAGCACCTCCCCAAGTTCCTGGTAGATGTTTTGAACCCGAGCATTTATCGTGCTCGCTCTCTGAAAGCACTCAAGCGCACGGCCAGGATTTTGTGAAGCAAAGAGGAGAATCCCCAACTGTAGTGCTTCCAGATCTTCGGGGACCTGATCCAACCAAACATGTAAAGCCTGACGCGCCAAGTTCAGATCAATCTGCCGTAGATGAGTGACGAGATTGGCCCGTTCCGTCGAGGGAACGCGTACATCGCGCATGAGTTCGAGCCATATTTCCTTAGCAGCAGCCTTATCACCCGTTTGGAAATAACCCTCAGCCAGGTTCCGCTGTTCCGTTGGTGAAAGTGGCTCATACGCCGAGAGGTGAACCAAAGCCCGAACGACAGTGGAATAATCCCCGGCCTCATAAGCCAGACTGGCCATACCCCGCCAGAGCTCAGGGGTCTCTGGCATATATTCCCCTGCTCGGAGCCACTTGGTCAATGCCTGTGACCTGTCCCCACGCAGTCGCGCCAAGCGCCCCTCTGCCACCCATGCATCAACCGCCCAGGGACGAGGCCACAAGTTAAGCCCAAGGATGATCAGAAAAAGAATTAGATAGATCCCTTCTTCTAACCAAGAAGCGTAACGCTTCCAGGCCCGCCGAAGCCAGGTTACTTTCCACCAATCCAATGGGGAACGCCCGCTGGTCATATTGACATTATAATCAACCTAATTTGATCCAGGCGTTCTCAGGAGATGGAGGTAATGTCACGAGATCCAATCCCAGCGTGGTTCTTTGTTGTGATCATTGTACGCCAGAACAACCAGTTTCTTCTAATTCAGGAAAGCCGTCACGGGCAGACCTGGTATTTTCCGGCTGGGCGCGTTGAACCCGGCGAGACAATTTTGGAGGCTGCTTATCGTGAAACCCTTGAGGAAGCCGGCATTCCCGTTGAACTGGATGGGCTATTATGCATCGAACACACCGCACTGCCCATCGGCGCAGCACGAATGCGTTTTTTCTTTCTCGCTCATCCAGCCACTCCTGCACCCCCAAAGTCTCAACCCGATGCAGAATCCCTGCAAGCCCGATGGATCACGCTGGAACAACTCTCTCAATACCCTCTCCGCAGCCCAGAAGTTCGGCAAATCCTGGAAAATCTAGCCTCGGGTGCTCCTGCTTATCCGCTTTCATTGCTTGCCACTCACAGAACCCCTTACCCCTCAACCTGACACATAAGGCGCTCGCTTTACCCCACTCGATTAAAATATTAGAGCCACCGAAGGGAATCGAACCCTTGACCCGCCGCTTACGAAGCGGCTGCTCTGCCGGCTGAGCTACGGTGGCGCGGTCAAAATTATATCTCAGGAGTGAAGTTTTCGACAAGGTTTTACAATGCTGCACGTTGCCATGATCTCTTATCATACCTGCCCCCTGGCTACGCTTGGTGGCAAAGATACCGGGGGGATGAATGTCTATGTCGCCGAACTTACCCGTCATCTGGGGCAAATGGGCATACATGTGGATGTATTCACGCGCTCCCAAGATGAGCACGTCCCTCACGTTTTGCATAACCTGGGCTATGGGAATCGCGTTGTTCACGTGCCTGCCGGCCCAGAAGAGCCCCTCCCTAAATCGGATCTCTACACCTACCTTGATGACTTCACGCGCGGCATTCTGGAATTTGCCCAGAATAAACACATTCAATACCATCTCGTACACAGCCACTATTGGCTTTCAGGCCTGGCAGCCGAGAGATTGAGAAATGAATGGAACACACCCGTAGTACACATGTTCCATACCCTCGGCGTGATGAAAAACCGGGTAGCCCGCTCCCCTTCTGAACGCGAGTCGCCGCTCCGGTTAGAAAAAGAAGCCCATCTGGTTCAAACTGTTGATCATATCATCGCTGCTACCCCTGCCGAAAAGGCCCAACTGGAATTTTTGTATCATGCGGACTCCCGGAAAATCTCCATCATTCCCCCGGGTGTGGATTTAGGGCGTTTCTACCCCATTCCTAAGGATGAAGCACGTGCCTTTGTGGGGGTGCCTGCCGAGGCAAGAATGATCCTTTTTGTGGGGCGCATCGAACCCCTGAAAGGAATAGAGACCCTGATCCGCGCCCTGCGGCTGATCCAGGACACTGGACGCCTGACGTGTTGTCCCCACTATCTGGCGATTATCGGGGGCGATCCCTCAGCAGATGCTCAGCAAATGGACTCCGAAATGGCCCGCTTGCAATGGCTGACCAAACAACTTGGGGTTAAAGACGTGGTGCTCTTTCTCGGTAAGCAAGCCCAAGAATCGCTGCCGTATTATTACTCTGCTGCCGATGTTTTAGTGCTCCCTTCCCACTATGAATCCTTCGGTATGGTGGCCCTCGAAGCCATGGCATGTGGTACCCCTGTCATTGCCTCGCAGGTAGGCGGTTTGCCTTTCCTGGTAAAAGATGGAATAACCGGTTTTGTTATACCCGATGGGGAGCCTGCTTTGCTTGCTGATCGCTTAACTCAACTGATTCTGGATGCCAACCTGCGTGAACAAATGGGGAAACGCGCCGTGGAACGCGCACAACCCTACGCCTGGGCCGAGATTACCCGCCAGATCATCCAGGTCTATGACCGACTGCTTACCCTTCAGGCGGCTCCACCCGGCGTCGTGACAGCGACTCCTATCTAAACTAAAGGGGTTTACCTAGAAACACCGAGAGTACTTGTAAGGCCCAGAACCAGCCCCACATTGCTGCCCACAAACGTTGGGTGCGCTCCTTGCTCAACACAATGATCCACACCAAAACGAACACCAACGCCGCCAGGGCCACGTAGCCCGAAATGATCAAGCTAGAGTTAAATAACGGCCATGCTGTAGCCATAAGTTGCTGGGAAGTGATCCAGAAGCGGGCAACCGCAGCCAGGAATACACTGAGGACAAAGAACTTGATCCCGATAGGAAACACTGATTTCCACAAAATAGCACTAACCAACCCAATAACAACCAATAGCAAGAGAATAGTGGCTCCCGGTATTTGGGCACCCCCGATTTTTTCACTGAGCAAGATCACGTACCACATCACAATCCCACTGGCAAGCCCCAGCCACCCCCGCGCAATTTCCGAGTATGTCTGGAGAATGGCATGATTGAGCAATACCACTCCCAGGCCTAGTAAAGAAACCAAATAAACCAACAACCCCGAATTCCCCCAAAACCCCTGAATAGGGGCGGCCAGCATATGCAATACAAGCGTTAGCAACACAAGTGCCGCCATTGGGATCAGGCCATCCCAGAATTTACTGGAAAGATCACGGGTTAAGCCAATCGGGCCTCCTCCCAACACCCCAAGCAGAAAACGCACGGGCACCGTGCGCTCCGAGACCCCAGCGGCAGAGGGAACCGCTTCAACCGGATCAGAATCAATCGCCAATCCCCCCGAGCGCCGTGTGGATTTGAGATTGGACTTTGTCCCTTCCTGAATAGATGCCCCCGTATTTTGTGTAGCGGACTTTCGATTTTTTCGCTTCACAATTTTCCCACCCCTTATCTTGGCATTCAATGACTCTGGCAACGACGGACTCTCAGGTTTCTGCACTTTATCTTAATCGCCGCTGGCTCTCTCGTCAATTCTCCATACCTAACAGTTGCTTTTCAAATTCATGGGTACAACGGATTATCCAGACGAAATCCGTAACCCCGCACGGTCACCAAGTATGGGTACTCATCACTTGCAGCAAGGCGATCTCTCAACCGTCGCACCAACGCATCCAACGCCTGGTCGGATACACCCAATGCCTGCTCATTCCCCCACACTGCGGAAATAATTTCCTGCCGTGATACCGCTTCCCCCTGATGTTCATAAAGCAGTTCCAGGAGACGAAACTGGGGGACCGACAAAGGAGGTAGAACCTCGCGCCCCGCCACCCACACGCGATGAGACTGCCTGTCTAAATACAGGCGCCGCCGCCAGGGCTCAGATTCTCTCTCCCCAGGTACGACTAATGGCTCCAGGAGAGGGAGGGTGGCATCGGAAGCCAGAAACACAAAATGTTGCACCAGCGCAATCTGGATCAAATCCCCATCCTCTAATCGCACTTCACCTTCAATACGCTGACCATTACGAAAGGTCCCATTTTTGCTTCCTAAGTCCTCTAAAAGCACCCCCTCCTCATCAGGCACCAACCGCGCATGATAACGGGAGACCTGACGATCGGGGATCACCACCTCACACTGCGCATCGCGTCCAATAGTTAACACCCGATCAATAGCCCAGCGCTGCCCGTTCAATGGCCCCGTCTGACCGATAAGTAGCGGCAAATCTTTTTCTAGCATGTTCCTCAATCAGGCTCCCAGGCTCAGAAATCGCTTCAAACAGTCCACCGACCCTCAGTTATAATATAACAGAAAATGACCACAGAAGGTACGCCCTTTTCGGTTGGCATTTACGCCGCTATTAAGATGCCAGCCACTCTCAATGATGTCAGGAAGTCACCACCATGCCCTTACCCCTGAAAGCCGGGAGTATTCTGCGGAACCGCTACCGCATCCGCCGAATCATCGGCCATGGCGGGATGGGGAATATTTATCTGGCTGACGACCTGCGTCTGGAGGGGCGTCAATGTGCACTCAAGGAAGTCGAATACGACCGTTCATTGCCTCCGGAGCTGCTCAAAGAAGCCCGAGAGCAGTTTTTCCGTGAAGCCACCGTCCTGGCGCGGTTGGATCACCCGAATCTTCCCAAGGTTTCGGACTTCTTTTCGGTCGAAGAGCGTGACTATCTGGTCATGGATTACATTCCAGGCAAGGACCTGCGCACATTAATGCTGGAAGCCAAAGCCCGCCGCGAGTTCTTGCCCGAAAGCGATGTTCTGAACTGGGCTAATCAGCTCGCCGATGCCTTGACCTACTTGCATAGCCAGAATCCTCCTATTTTGCATCGGGATATCAAGCCCAGCAATCTCAAAATCACACCCAGCGGATTGCTCAAATTGGTGGATTTTGGTTTGGTCAAAATGCTGGCGCCAGGGGAAGTGACGATTACCATCTTGCAAGGTCAGGGCACAGCCCTCTACACGCCTCTGGAACAATACGGAGGCGACGGGGGGCACACCGATGTCCGCAGCGATATTTATGCCTTTGGTGCTACGCTATACCACCTGCTCACCAACACCCCTCCAGCGGATGCCAA
This sequence comes from Thermanaerothrix daxensis, assembly GCF_001306145.1. Lineage (GTDB taxonomy): Bacteria > Chloroflexota > Anaerolineae > Anaerolineales > Anaerolineaceae > Thermanaerothrix > Thermanaerothrix daxensis. Next base: position 854,580 of record NZ_LGKO01000005.1, on the reverse strand, counting down.
AGAGCGTTTCCTTAACCCCGAGGCTCTGATTCCTCCCCGCCAAATCAACCCTGCCATCAGTCTCCGCACCGAACGTGCCATTCTGTGGGCCATGGGCTTACATCCCAGCGAACGCCCTGAAAGCGTAGAACAATTTCGCCTCAGTTTAATTGGGGACCGACCAACCTATCCCCGCTCACTTCCAAGGCAGATCAAATACCCTAAGTGGTACTTCCTGGCACTGCCTGCGGAGCGCTTATTGCTTTATACTGCCATTGCACTGACACTGCTAGGGCTGATGATCACTCTGATTCGTTGATCCCAAGCCAATGCTCCAGCCAGGTGCGCATCTGGCCTCCTGCCACCTGCCATAAGCGTCCCAGCCCCCAACCCACACCACACCCCAATAAGATGGCTACCAGAATCCCCGGCAACCCGGCCTGCAAGAAACCACTTCGAGAGGCAGGTAGCAATAACGTCGCCACGTAAGCCACCATTCCCCCAATAATCGTAAACATAGATTGCTGATAGGCCAAACGCATTGCAAGCTTTTTGGCGGCTATCCCCCCGACACCAAGACCAATGCCCCAGACCACTACCAGGGAAATCAACCCCACCCCGAAAGGCAAGGTCTCCTCCTCGGCTGTTGGGGGTTCTACAGTAGGAGTCGGGGTGATCTCGGCAGGTGTCACAGTCCTCTCGGGAACTTCAGTGGGGATCGTGGTTGGTAAAACGGCCGTTACAGCCGCTTCCTGACCATTTATTATGTTGATGGTAATGATCTGCGACAACAACGCCGGATCGCTGGCGGCGCGAATTTCAATTGGGCTGGTCTCAGTAATCTTGTAAGTGGTCTGCGCCACCCCTTGAACGGTTACCGTCTCAATCTGTTGTTGAATACGCTTTTCCCCCACCCCTGCCGTGACCATAAACCGCACAACCGTTCCATCCGGCACGGGATTACGATTGTGGTCATAAATCAATCCAGTACGTATGGAGATAACGTCACCCACTCTAAACGAGGGGGCTTCCGTTGCCGTTATTTGAGGGGTATTTGAGGGAATTGCGGCACCTTCGCTCCCAACCGGCTCCACTATGATGGGGATCACCTGCGTTGGATCGGGTGAAGTCGCCGTGATAAGATCGTAGCCTATCCCGGGCACTGAAACCGGAGACGCCCCAACCGGCACAACTTCCTGAAAAAGTACGCGTGCGGCCATGTCCAGGAAAGGCGGCGCTTTACTATATACGGCATAATAGGCGGTTAACTTACTGATGTCGGTAGCATCCAAATAATAGGGGGCATTGAAGGCAAATACAATGACCCGTTTATTGCGGATCAGATCGGGACGTTCGGTCAACAATCGTCGCAAGGCGTTGGCTTCCGGATGCCCGCGACGTGGATTCAAGATCGAGAAAATCACCCATTCGGCTTGACGCAGATTGTTATCCAAGGCAGTCATTTCCTGCCCGCCGTTCAAATAAGCGGTAAGGTCCTGAAATGAATAGGCAGAAAGATAGGCTTCGTTGATCTGACCGCCTGCCTGAGGCCCGTAAAGACGCACAATAGCCTTCTTCAATCCATCTACAGCGAAAACAGATTGCTCCGGGCAGGTGCTGCATTGACGGGCGTTCTCTACATCCGTGAAGAAGATCATCCCTTCTCGAGTGGCAGGTGGACGAGGCAGGGCATCACTTAAGTCTGCCGCATCTGGGCTGAGCAGGGTAACAGATTGACGGGCAACTTCAAAGACAACAGATTGAGAGCGCCCTACCTCGTTCAAAGCAATTGCTTCGGGAATCACATCTTCCAGCACAAACGAAGGATACAAACGAAATTTGAGGGTAAGGATGCGCAATACCGAAGCGTCCACCCTCTCCGCGAAGGCTGGATCTTCCAGATATTTCTGAACAAAAGCATCCAGCGTCTTCGCAATTGAGTCGAAGGCATCTGTATCTCCTGACCCTACAAAATTATTCAGGTAAAGCAGATCATTGCCCGCCAGAAATGCTGTGCGCGCTACCAAACGCGGGTCAAAATTCTGGCCAGTTGGATCAAAAAAGCGCTTTACCGCATTGCTTCCCAGGTTGTCGCTAATGATCAGCCCACCCCCCTGATACCAGATGCCAATCGGCTCAAGTTTGAGCAATTGTTCCAGCGCCGTGGCATCTAATGAGATCGGGCGTGTGCTGGCACGAATATTCCCTTGAAATCCCTGGTAGCGAATATGCGAGACGAGTACCCCATCTGGCGAAATAGGATTTCCAGGAAGCGCCTGGGTCACCGCAAAGAAAGGTGCCAGTTCAACTTGCTTAAGTTGTTCCAGCGATTTCCTGACCGTGGCCACCTCTTCTTCGGGTGAACGATCGGAACTGCCCTGACCCGGAAAATGCTTCGCTATGACCGCAATTCGCCCGTTGCTCCCGGCGTGCACCCCTCGAATGAACGCCTTTCCCATCTCACCTACCCAATAAGGATCACCACCAAACGTGCGTGTTCCCAAATCTTCACCGCTGATGCCCAGATTCGGCACATCCAACACGTCCAAGGATGGACCAAGGTAGAGGTTAAACCCCAGGGCATAAAGTTCTTTTCCCAGAACCTGCCCCACTTGTTCAGCCAGTGCCGGTTTCCAGGTGGCACCCACTGCCATGGCACTGGGCAAGGGGGTCACCCCATTGAAAATTTGATCATTGGGATATAAATCCCCCTCCTGCGAAATTCCCACCAACAAGGGAATGTAGGTTAGAGCTAGGGGCTGCCCACTTCGAACATCCATAGCAGGGGTCTGAGTGATATCCCATGCCACCTGCTGCAGATTGCGAATCAAAGCCGCAGTTTGGGCCACCGTACCTTCGGGGCCCGTGAAGTTATCATTGGCAGCACTGAGAACCACACCCCCAATATGGTAGCGGGTAATAAGCGTATGAATCGGCGTGCCCGGGCTGACATCACGGCCTTGAAACCCCACCAGGAACAATTGCCCCACCTTTTCCTCGGGCGAAAGACGAGCCAAAAGTTCACGCGCACGTGCCTCAGCGCTATTGGGGGAAGTTTGAGCAAGACTCGGCGTGGGTGATCCACCTAAAAGAGCCATTAGAGCAAGGATTAGCAAACCAATACGCACCACCCACCCCCAGTACCGGTTCGCGCGCTCATCTTCAATCTTAGTCTGCCTACCTCGACTCATAACCTCGCAACCACCTCGTCCACGGAGCCAGCCTCAAGCCCCTTCACCCGAGAGCGAATCTGCATAGCCAGAATCGGATCATCCGTAAACACCCCATCCACCCCCCAACGGAAAAGAGTCTCCAGATCCTCTGCCCGGTTGACCGTCCAAACGTGAATACGCCGTCCACGTTGATGCGCGTGCCTTATCCATTCAGGGGTGACGTCGGCAAAATAGGGGTGAATAATGCGCGGTGAAACCCAGTGCATCAGGTCAGAACGCGCTAACCAGCCCGAGCGTCCCTCCAGGGCCAGCAAAGCCACCGGACATTCTGGTAGTCGGCGACGAATACGGAGCAGGTTCCAGGGATTAAACGAGGAGAAAAGAACGCGTTCCTCCAGGTGATATTCACGGACTAACTGCGCCACCTTGACTGGGAGGGGATCCAGCGGAGCATTGTAGTTGGTTAATTCCACATTGATAAACAAGCGTTGACCTAATTCTTCAAATACTTCGCGTAATAAGGGGACCTTCTCGCCACGATAAGCCTCTGAGAAGAAGGACCCCGCATCCAACCTTCTGATTTCCTCAAGGCGTAAGCGGCGTACTTCCCCATGACCGTTAGTCGTGCGGTCAACAGTCATATCGTGGATGACCACCACCTCGCCATCGGCGGTTAGTTTCGCATCCAACTCAATGGCTTCCACACCTTGCTTAGCCGCCAGACGGAAGGCTGCCAGGGTATTCTCCGGAGCGTATGCCGAGGCTCCGCGATGCGCAAAAATGACAGGTTGAGGCAACTTCTCCAACATACTCACAACTCAACAAAGTAAGATTCTGCTGCCCGATCAATGAGATCGGTGCTCATTTCTGGCTCTACACCCAGATAGCGCGAGATATCCAGAATCTGATCGCATAAATCTCGCGGGTGGGAAGCGCGTAGTTTGCGGTTGCGTTTGATATAGTGTTCCTGTAGCAGATAAGCCAGACCCTGGTCGCTGTATTTGACCCCTTTTTGAGCGGCCACACGACGGAAAATCTCACGATACTCTTCGTAAGAAGGATCTTGGATCTCAATCTTATGACGCAAGCGTCTTAGGAACGCCTCATCTACCAAGTCCTTAGGAGGAATATTGGTGGAGAAAATGACCAGCACATCAAACGGAATCTCAAACTTTCGTCCGGTGTGCAGAGTCATGTAATCAATGCGATTTTCAAGCGGCACAATCCAGCGATTCAGCAGATCGCGCGGACGTACTAGCTGACGCCCGAAATCGTCAATCAACAGAATGCCTCCGTTTGCCTTAACCTGGAACGGGGCCTCGTAATATTTCAGCGTATCATCAAAGACCAGATCCAGACCAGCCAGGGTGAGTTCTCCGCCGGTTACAATGAACGGGCGTCGGATCAACACCCAGCGGGGGTCGCGTCTTGCACCGGTGCGCAGCGCACCAGTTCCCTGGGCTACGTTTTCTTCAGGCACGCGCTGGTGATTTACCGAATCATAAAGTTTTATAACCTGGCCATCTACATAAAGCGCGTACGGGATATACATGCTCTGCACCTGGATCAAATCCCCAATGGCGCGGGCTACCGAGGTTTTACCGTTACCAGGTGGGCCATAAAGGAAAATTGAAGTGCCCGAATTGACCGCCGGTCCAATTCGCTGATAAGTGCTTTCGGAAAGAACCAGATGAGAGAGCACCTGGCGCAGGAGACGGCTGGTTACCTGAAGACGCCCTCGACTCTGTTTACGAATTGCCTCGTTATAGGCGTGCAAGGGCACCGGTGCAGGACCCGCATATTGGCTGCGTTCCAGTGCTTCTCGCGCGCGTGCAATGCCAACACCTGTAATTCCATAAACATACGCGCCCTCCCCTAAACCCATCTGCGAAGTGCGCACCTCGATGCATTTTTCACGTTTCAATGCATCCAGGATCTGATCCACCACCCCTGTAAAAGGTAAGGCGATCTCCTCCGCCACCTTAAAACCGCTCATGTATCCCTGGAAATAGAAGATCTTAAGCACCAGATCTTGCAGCCAGAGAGGAGAGAGACCGGTTTCGTCAATTCGAGTGATCGGAGGTGGAACAAAAGGAGGAGGCTCAACCGGGGGCAGTGAGGTATTGCCGGTTGTACCGGGGCGAGCAGGGGTACTCATCCTTTTATGACCTCCATCATGAGGGAATAATTGCCTGATTATTTCCGATTATAGCATGCAGCGGCTTGCATGATTAGCCTGCCTTTTATATAATGCTTTCATGATGAAAGTCAGCGTAGTTATTCCGGTTTATAACGAACGTCAAACCATTCGTGAGATCGTACAGCGCGTCCTGGATACCGGCCTGATTTACGAGGTCATTATTGTAGACGATGGCTCCACCGACGGAACGCGCGAGATTTTAAAAGAGCTGGAAAACCTGCCTCCCATCCGCGTGATCCTGCACCAAGCAAATGCCGGCAAAGGAGCCGCCGTACGCACCGGCATTCAAAACGCTCGTGGCGATGTGATTATCATTCAGGATGCAGATTTGGAATACGATCCTCGAGAATACCCCAAACTCCTGCGCCCCATTGAAGAAGGCATTGCCGAGGTGGTATACGGCTCCCGATTCTTAGGAGGTGCACGCCGCCCCATCCTCTTCTGGAACATGGTCGCCAACCGCTTGCTGACCCTTATCACCAATGTGCTCTATAACAACATCCTGAGCGACATGGAAACCGGATATAAGGTCTTCAAGCGCGAGGCAATTCAGAATATCCCCTTGCGGGCACAGCGCTTTGACTTCGAACCCGAGTTCACGGCTAAAATCCTCAAGCGCCGCATTCGAATTTACGAAGTGCCCATTGACTTCAACCCGCGCGATTACTCCGAGGGAAAGAAAATCAAGGCCTGGGATGCATTTGAAGCGCTCTGGGCACTCATCAAATACCGCTTTGTAGATTGAAAACCTACTCAGCGGGTTTAAAATCTCGTAAGGTCAGTTGCAGGGTTTCCTGACCGTTATAACGATTGACTCCCAGGCTGTATACGACATCTAGCCTCGAGGTTACCTCCCCCAACCGTTCGCCCTGACCAAAGGCAATCGCATCATAGATAAAACGTCCATCGCTAAGTTTCAGCGAAAGATGCCGTCCCTCAGCCCCCACCTGACGGGCTGAACGCACCTCTACCCCCCGCGATACAAAAGTGGCTTCAGGATTACCCAACCCAAAGGGCTCAAACTGCTGTAAATAAACCAGAAGATCGGGGCGCATTTCTGAAAGCGATATCTCCAGATCTGCCCGCAATACCGGTTTAAGCACACGTGCGCGCAGCGTTTGCTCAGCAACCTCCTCCAGGCGCTCAATTAACTGAGAAAGTCTCTCGGTGCGCACCGTAAAACCGGCCGCAAGAGCATGTCCACCATGTCGGTCAAGCAAGTCTGCACACTGATCCAGAGCCTCGGTAATGTGAAACTCGGGGATGCTCCGGCAGGACGCTTTCGAAAACGTCTCTCCACGCACCCCAACCACGGCAGGGCGGTAATAAGCCTCGGCCAATCGTGAGGCCACCAATCCGACAATTCCTTCGTTAAAACCCTCTTCAAAAACCACCAGAAGAGTACGTGAATGAGGATCATGAATGATTTCTTCTGCACGGCGCTGCATTTCCTGAGTCAAGCGCTGTCGCTCTCGATTGCGGTTATCCAGCACCTGAGCCAGGTGCGCGCACACCTCAGGCTGGCGGGCAACCAACAGTTGATAGGCGTCCATGGCGGTCTCTAAACGTCCGGATGCATTCAAGCGCGGTCCCAGTATGTACCCGATTGCCTCAGCGTTTACACGTGTCAGATCATAACCAGCAACACGGGCCAGGGCTGCCAATCCCATCCGCTTTGCCTGGCGCATTTGTACAATGCCCTGCCGGACCAGGCCCCGATTTTCTCCTACCAGCGGCACCACATCGGCTACGGTGCCCAGCGCAACCAGATCCAGCCAATCCGTAGGCTCAACCCCCGGCACCGGACGCTGCTCAAAAAGGGCCTGAACCAGTTTATACACCACACCCACCCCAGCCAGGTGCTTTTCGGGGTAAGGGTCCGCAGGACGTTTGGGAGATACCACTACTCGCGCTGGGGGTAATTCGCTTTGAGGGTGATGGTGATCAGTCACAATGATATCCAGGCCAAGTTGCCTGGCATAAGCCACTTCGTCAATCGAACGGATTCCACAATCAACGGTGACGATTAGATTGGCTCCGCCACCTGCCAGTTCCTCAATAGCAGCAATGTTTAAACCATATCCCTCATCAAAGCGACTGGGAATGTAAACCCTTACGTGGCTGGCCCCCAATGCTTGAAGCGCCTCGTACAAAAGGGCACTTGCCGTAACGCCATCCACATCGTAGTCCCCATAAATTATGATCTGCTCGCCATGGTCAATACCCCACAACAGGCGTTCGACTGCCTCTCCTATATCGCTTAGCAGCCAGGGATTGTGCAGCAACGCTTCTCCGCTCAAAAACGCCTCAGCCTGTTCATGGGTTTCAATACCCCGGTTATAAAGCAACTGGCGCACCGGAAAGGGATAAGCGCTCAGGGCCGTATCAACGGCAGGTGGAAGAGGAGGATAGATTTCCCAGCGTTTTTCTACTCGAGGAGGCATTCTTATCCGTTCTCCTCATTGCGAGGTTCGATGTAAATCCGCGGTAACCGCGCCATCATGCTAGTCGCAACTTCATAGTTAATCGTCCCCCAGCGTTGGGCAACTTCCTCGACTGAGATACACGCGCCTCCCTGACACCCAAAAATAACCACTTCATCCCCTGGAACGGCTTCCTTCACCCCATCCAATTGAATAATGATCTGATCCATACAGGGGGTTCCCAAAACTGGCACTCTTTGCCCGCGGATCAAAACTTCATTGCCCAAGACCCGACGCATTCCATCAGCATACCCTGCAGCCACAACACCGATTCGCTCACGGCCCCTGGTTACATAACGATGTCCATACCCCACACCGCTGCCCGGCGGTAGGATTTTGAGAGAAATCAGTCGGGCTTTCAGGGTCATCGCAGGGCGAAACCCGGTAGGGAGCGGGGTTTCGGGCGATGGGTGCAATCCATAGAGTGCAATGCCCGCCCGCACCAGGTCGTATCGCGCCTGGGGAAAGTTGAAAATGGCAGCCGAATTGCTGGCATGTACCCAGCGAGGACGCAATCCCAAAGTGGTTAAGGCGTGTACCACTTCATCAAAGCGCCGTATTTGTTCCAGGGTTGGACCCGGATCGCTCTCATCAGCACGGGCAAAGTGGGTATAAAGCCCCTCCACTTCCAAACCACGTAACCCTGTTACCCAACGAACAAACTCCACCGCCTCGTCAGGTAGCACACCCAATCGCCCCATGCCAGTATCCACCTTGATATGGACACGTAAAACCCTCCCTAAGGCCTGCGCACGCATGGCATAGGCTTCTGCTGTAGCAGGGTCAAACACTGTAAAGCGGATATCCCGAGCTATGGCCTCATCTACCCAGCCGGGATTCGTGTACCCCAAAACCAAAACCCGGATTTCACTTCCAAACCGACGCACATCAAGCGCTTCCTCAATGCGTGCCACCCCGCACCAATCAGCCCCTGCCCGAATGAGAGCGGGCACAACCCCGCTGATGCCATGCCCATACGCATTCGCCTTAATCACCGCCATCACCGGTCGCCGGCTGATGGTCTGCAGGAGACGATAATTATGCTGAATGGCCCCCAGATCCACTTCTAACCAGGTGGTGAGCGCTTCCTCCATAGGGGTATAGTATAAGCACCTCTCGCTCTCTCAGCAAGGCATTCGCTAATTTGTAACCCTTAGACATGAGCATTAAATCATCCAGTGCGTTGGTTGACCCAGTCCCCTATCACTCTTAAAATAAAACTGAGGGATATGGTGTTCTTACCGGCTGGTTTCTACCGCCCCGATCACGATCCGCCCTCCTAAGGGATCTTAGAATCGCGCTGGCGGAAAGACTGTTCTTTTTTCTGATGCTTACAGCCCGGATTTTAACCGCCCAAGGAGCGTTTTCTATGTTCAGCAACCCTTTCCCCTCCAAGCGTGCACCTGCTTATGCGGATGTCCTGGATGAAAAGTGGTACGACTGGCGTTGGCAACTTAGCAACCGCTTGAACACGGTTGAGGAATTTGAACGCGTTCTGAATCTTACCGAAAGCGAACGGAAAGCCCTTAGCCAAAAAGGCCTCTTCCGCGTGGATGTGACCCCCTACTTCGTGTCACTCATTGATCCCAATGACCCCGAAGACCCCATTCGCAAACAGGTGATCCCACGAGAGGAAGAAATTGTGCCCTTCACGGGAATGATGGAGGATTCATTGGCAGAGGATCAGCACTCTCCTGTGCCCGGCTTGGTGCATCGATATCCCGACCGTGTGCTGATGCTGGTCACAACGCAGTGCGCCTCCTACTGCCGTTACTGCACCCGTTCGCGCATTGTAGGCGACCCAAGCGCCACCTTCTCCCGCAGCGAATTTGAAATGCAATTGGACTACCTGCGTCACACCCCACAAGTACGCGATGTCCTCCTTTCTGGGGGTGATCCTCTGACCCTGGCCCCGCGACTGCTGGAGGAACTGCTCCAAAAATTGCGGGAGATCCCTCACATCGAAATTATTCGTATTGGAACGCGCGTGCCCGTGTTCCTACCCATGCGCATCACAGATGAATTATGTGACATGCTGGAAAAATACCACCCATTGTGGATGAACATCCACGTCAACCACCCCAACGAAATCACCAAAGAACTGGCCGAGGCCTGCGACCGCCTCTCGCGAGCCGGTATCCCGCTAGGTAACCAATCTGTGCTTCTGGCAGGTATCAACGATTGCGTTCATATTCAGCGTAAACTGGTACATGACCTGGTCCGCATCCGCGTACGCCCCTATTATCTTTACCAGTGTGACCTGGTAGAAGGCGCTGGGCATTTTCGTACTCCAGTAGCAAAAGGGATCGAGATCATTGAAGGACTGCGGGGGCACACATCTGGGTATGCGGTGCCCACCTACGTGGTTGATGCACCGGGAGGTGGGGGCAAAATTCCGGTCATGCCCAATTACCTGATCAGCATGTCCGATCATAAAATTGTGCTGCGCAACTACGAGGGGTACATTACCACCTACGAAGAACCTATCGAGTACAAACCGCATGATCCCAAAACATGCTTCTACTGCCAGAACAAACGCCCAGAACCTGGGCAGAAAGGCATTACTGCCCTACTGGACGGTGAGGAAATGTTCATAAAACCAGAAGGATTCGATCTGCTTCATCGGCGCGGCGGCGAGGTTCATCGCCTGCGCGCTGACCCTTCGAAGTGGAAACCCCTAGGGATCGGTAACGAAGAAGCAGATCCCACCTAACACCTTATAATATACATTCACATCACATAAGGAGGTATCTATGCATTACCGACGTTTGGGTCGTTCTGGGTTAAAGGTAAGTGAGATTTCATTGGGGGCCTGGGTGACCTTTGGTAACCAGATTGACGAAAAAACCGCCATTGACCTGATCCATGCAGCGTACGACCATGGGATCAACTATTTCGACAATGCCGATGTGTATGCCAATGGACAGGCTGAAATCGTGATGGGCAAGGCCATTAAAGACCTGCCTCGTGAGGCCCTTGTAATCTCCAGCAAGGTTTTCTGGCCGACCATGCCCGGGCCGAACGGACGCGGCCTTTCTCGCAAGCATGTTATGGAGTCCATTCATGCATCATTGCGACGTCTAGGCACAGATTACGTTGACCTATACTTCTGCCATCGCTACGATCCTGACACGCCACTTGAAGAAGTGGCACGGGTCATGGATGATCTGGTACATCAAGGCAAGGTGCTTTATTGGGGCACTTCGGAGTGGCGCGGCGCTCAGATCACCCAGGTATACGGCATTTGTCGTCAATATGGGCTGGTACCGCCAACCATGGAGCAACCCCAATATAATCTTTTACATCGCCGCCGAGTGGAAGAGGAACTGGCGCCAGTATGCCATGAACTGGGCATTGGGCTGACAACCTGGAGTCCCCTGGCATTTGGCATCCTCACCGGCAAATACAACGATGGTATCCCGGCCGGCAGCCGGGCTTCGCTCCCTGACATGGCCTGGATTCGGGATATGCTCACTCCCGACCGCATCGCAAAGGTGCGTCAATTAACCGATTTGGCAAAGGAACTCAGCCTCACCCCGGCGCAACTTGCCATTGCCTGGGTGCTACGCCGCAAGGAAGTTTCCAGTGTCATCACAGGGGCAACCCGTCTTGAGCAACTGGATGAGAATCTCGGAGCAGCCGAGGCAGTGAATAAACTCACAGATGACGTGCTGGAGCGAATTGATCGCATTGTAGGGGTCCCCAGCGACAACGACTAAGTTTCACCACCCGGATAAATCAAAACGCGGTGATTCACTTCACCGCGTTTTTTGTTTTCATTCGGAAACTCAGATGCGGTAAGGGAGACTCAGGCTTCTTTCCTGGCTACACCACCCAAAATGACCATCCGCACCTCTGGTAGGTCAGTGTACCAAATCAGAAAGGCGGAAAGCCCCATTGCCACCAGCGTCATCAAGACATAAGGGGCATTAAATACCTGACTCCCGTCCACATTAACGGTAACGCGGGAAAGCACCAGCATTAGCCGGCTGATAATATTGAAGCCCTGCGAGAATGAAATCAGATACCATGGCCATGCCGCCAAACTGCGCCTCAGCACCTGGATTGTCCCAATTAAAGCCAGCACCGCCAGAACCACAGGTAACCACCATTCCTGTGAAGCCGGATCAAACGACGCAGGCGGATACAAAAGCAGCGGGACCACCTGAAGGATCAAGAAGGTTGCAATTACACCCGGCTGGAAGAAAACCCTGGGCAACATGCTGTCTCTCCTTGAGCAATATTGCAAAGTTCTTGGGGGATTATTGTGACCCCGATAATAGTGCACAACCTTGCCTTTGTCAAGCAAAAGCGCTAGAAATATATATATTCTCTCACAAGTTGACCGAAAAACTCTTGACAAATCCCCAAGGCTCACCTATCATTGTGCGCAATTAAAAAGGGCGATTCCTGCCCTGCGGTAAACATCTTTTCATCCCAGCCATCTTGGTGTTTTTAACTCGAAATAGGCGTTGCAATTACTCTTCAGCCAAAGGAGGTGATGGCGCTCAATTCCAATCCAATTACAATTTTTAACCCCTTTTTCCCACCCATTTTGTTTGTCACAACTCAAAAGCCAATAGGAGGAGAGTATGCGCTCGGTTAAGTTCCTGTATGCTATTGTTGCTTTGGCCATGATCCTGGCAGCCTGTGCTCCTAGTAGCGGTGGGGGTGGCGGCGAGGCGCAAGCCAAAGAACTTAAGGTCGCCATTCTGGCCCCTCTTTCGGGCCCTGTGCCCACGTTCGGTGTCTCCACCCGCGATGGTGCTCTGATGGCTATCGATGAATGGAATGCGAAGGGTGGTGTGCTGGGCATGAAGATCGTGCCCATTGTGGAAGACAGCCAGTGCACCCCCGATCCGGCCGTTAATGCAGCCAACAAAGTCATTGACCAGGATGGCGTGAAGTTCATCATCGGTGAAGTCTGCTCCAAAGCGTCCATCCCGGTATCGGAAATTGCCAACGCCAAGGGCGTGTTGCAAATCAGCCCCACTTCCACCAACGTCAGCGTGACGGTGGATAGCCAAGGCAAGGTGAAGCCCTACATCTTCCGCGCCTGCTTTATTGATCCCTTCCAGGGACAGGTTGGCGCCAAGTTCGCCTGGGAAAAACTGGGTGCCAAGAAGGCGTTTATCATGCTAGATCAGGCTAACGACTACGTTAAGGGCCTGGCCGAGGAATTTGAGAAGGCCTTTACTGCCCTGGGTGGTGAGATTGTTGGCAAAGCAACCTACACCGATAAAGACACGGACTTCTCGGCCATCCTCGCTCAGATCGCCGATGCCAAGCCCGATGTTGTCTATCTACCTGACTACTACAACATTGTGAACCTGGTCATGAAGCAGGCCAAGGAAAAGGGCATCAACGTTCCCTTTGTAGGTGGCGATGGTTGGGATTCCGCCGATCTGGATCTGGCCGCTGCAGATGGTGGCTTCTTCACCAACCACTACTCACCGGATGACCCGCGGCCCGAGGTCCAGAACTTCCGCAAGGCTTACGGCGAGAAATACAAGGATGAAAACGGCAACCCCAAGGTCCCCGATGCGCTGGCGGCGCTGGCTTATGATGCCACCAACCTGTTGCTTGAGGCCATCAACCAGGCCGGCACTACCGACACCGCCAAGGTGAAAGATACCCTGGAGAAGATCAAATTCAGCGGTGTCTCCGGTCAAATCACTTTCGATGCCAACCACAATCCGATCAAATCGGCGGTCATCCTGGCTGTCAAAGACGGAGCCGTCAGATTCGAAACTGTGGTTAATCCGTGACCTCCTTTTAGCAAGTGCAGTTCAAAGCGGGGAGCGACAACCCAGGTCGCTCCCCCGCATGCTGCAAATCTGGCATTGGGAGCCTATAGCCTATGCAAACCGCACAAGCACCCTCCACCCCGGTCATCTACCAGCAACGTCAGCCCTTAATTTGGGTTGGTAGAGGCTTTTTCATTCTTTTGGGCTTAGTCGTCGCTTATATTCTTGGCACGAACCTGATAAAGAATCCCACCCTGTTTGCCCAGATATTTATCAGTGGCCTTCAACTAGGGTTTGTGTACGCCATGATCGCCCTGGGTTACACCATGGTCTATGGAATTGTCAAATTAATCAATTTTGCCCATGGTGATGTGTTTATGGTAGGGGCGTTCGCCAGTTATTATGCTGTTGCCAAGTATCGTCTGCATCAATGGCCAGCCAGCGCCTTCCCCGGTATTAACCCCACTCTCAGCGTTCTCATCGGTTCTATTACGGTCATCCTCCTATCCATGTTGGTTTGTGTCATCCTGGCCATCACCATTGAGCGGGTTGCCTACAAACCACTACGCGATGCTCCGCGTATTTCGGCTCTCATTACGGCAATCGGTGTGTCATTCTTTTTGGAATTTTATGGGGCTCTGAATTTTGTCTTTTCCCCGCGTTTTATTCCTTATGAGCGCCCCTTCGAGGTCGTTGCCTGGTACATCAAAAATGGGATTCACCTGGTTATGCCCGGCCAACAGGCGCCGGAAAACAGCGTTACATTTTCTAATATCTTCCTCATCATCATCGGCGTTTCGGTACTTATCCAGCTCTTCCTACAATATCTGGTTCGACGTACAAAGATTGGTATCGCCATGCGGGCTTGCTCCTATGATCGTCAGGCAGCCCGCCTGATGGGCATTGATGTGGATCGAGTAATTTCATTCACATTTGCTGTTGGGGCCGCTTTCGCTGGCGCAGGAGGCGTATTATACGCCATCGCTTACAGCCTTATTTGGACCCAATTGGGCATTCTACCCGGACTAAAAGCCTTCGTGGCAGCCGTACTAGGGGGGATTGGCAGCATCCCGGGCGCCCTTGTGGGAGCACTCATCATGGGTCAGGCTGAAGCCATGACCATGGGTTACATTTCCACGCCGATGCGCGACGCGGTAGCCTTTACCATTCTGATTATCGTGCTGCTCCTCCGCCCTACCGGCATCTTCGGCGAGCCCGAAAAAGAAAAAGCCTAAGGAGAACGATCCATGGAATTGGGATTCCTACTGGGTTCTCTGGTCAAAATCATTGCCATTATCGCCTACCTGTACGGACTCATGTGGCTTCTCGCCCGCCCATCTATCTGGATCAAAATTGCCGGCCTGGTGGGGGCATTTGGCATTGTGCAATTGGCCTTAACAGATATCAATGGGTTCCGTTTACTCAACAACTTTGACAGCGGTTTGCTCTTCCAGGCCTCTGCAATGACCATGGTGGCACTGGGGCTGAATCTGATCTACGGCTTCAACGGCCAGTTCAGCCTGGGGCAATGGGGCTTCTATGGAATTGGTGCGTACGCCGCAGCCGATATTACCTATCGCTGGATTAACGGAGATGCACGAGGGTTGTTAGTCCTGGGGCTGGGCGCTTTAATCGGCACTCTGACCCTGCTTGGAATCAATAAATGGCTTCAGCGTTTTCGAGGCATTCCGGTCCTTTCATCGTTCACCCTTTACCTGATCGGCGCTTTGATCACCGGAGCCGCTGCTGTTTATCTGGGCAATCAACTAAACCCCTTGCTGACCCCACTCTTGGGCTCAGTGGCCGAGCCGGGCCCTCTCAATTCTCCCGTGGCGCAGCAGGTCATTTACTTCCTGGCGGTCATCCTGGCTGGAATTTTTGCCGCCCAAATCTCGTTTCTTTTTGGCCTACCCGTGCTAACGCTGGGAAGCGATTATTTTGGCATCGCTACTCTGGGGTTTACCATTGTGGTCAACACCTTAATGATAAATTCCGATACCATCCTGCCTTTCCCTGAGATGAAAGGTGGGCGAGGTATGATCGGAATTCCCAAACTGACCACCTGGTTCTCGGCATTCTTCTTCATGATGGCAGTGATCATCATTATGCGCAACCTTGTTCATTCCAGCACGGGCCGTTCCATCGTCGCTGTACGCGAAGACGAAATCGCGGCCAAAGCCATGGGAATTGACGTGGCTGGCGCCAAGTTGATGTCTTTTGTAGTCGGCAGTTTCTTCGCCGGAATCGGAGGGGCAGTATATGCCCACTACATTGGATTCCTGAGCCCAGGCACCTTCAACTTCCTGGCTGGTTTCAACCCTCTTATTATTGTGGTGTTTGGCGGTTTAGGGAGCATGACCGGAACCATTGCCGCGTCCTTTGGTTGGATCTTCTTCCTCGAAGGTATGCTGCGCGTGCTGTTGAGCCAAATGGGTACCGAGGCACCCACGTGGCGCTTTGTTCTTTACCCAATCACTCTGCTTCTCTTGATGCTCATTCGCCCGCAGGGGTTGTTCGGATCCATTGAATGGGGCTTTCTCAAAGGACCTGAGTTTATTACCGCCCCACGCCAACAGCCTGAACCCGCTCATAAGAGCGCAATCTGAGAGGAGCACCCATGGAGACCTCCGCAACCTCGACTTCTCCCACTGTGCTTGAAATTCGCGGTCTGACGAAATTCTTCGGCGGCCTAGCAGCGGTACGTAATTTCGACCTGACCCTGAAACACGGTGAACTGGTGGGTTTGATCGGCCCCAACGGTGCCGGGAAAACCACGGTGTTTAATATGATTACGGGATTGTATGTGCCCACCAGCGGAGAGATTTTCTTCAACGGGACTAACATCGTTGGTCTGGAACCTCATGAGATTACCCGCATGGGCATAGCACGAACCTTTCAGAATATTCGCCTGTTCCCCAACCTCACGGTTCTGGATAATGTGCGCATTGCATACCACCCTCACTGCGGCTACACGCTGAGCGATGGCTTGCTACGCACCTCGCGTTTTAATATTAAGGAAAAAGAATTGACCGAACAGGCATTGGATTTCCTCAGCATCTTTCAGCTCGACCGAATTTACAACGAGACCGCCAAAAATCTACCCTACGGTGAACAACGTCGGGTCGAAATTGCACGAGCATTGGCCTGTAACCCCAAACTTTTGCTCCTGGATGAGCCCGCCGCCGGTATGAACCCGCGCGAGATTATTGAACTCATGGATCTGATCCACTTTATCCGCGAGCGCTTCAATCTGACCATCTTGCTCATCGAACATCAAATGCGCGTGGTCATGGGCATCTGTGAGTGGATCACAGTGATGGACTTTGGCCAGGTAATCGCCCGAGGAACCCCCAAGGAAATTCAAGAGAACCCGCTGGTCATCGAAGCCTACCTGGGGAAAGGAGTGACCCATGCTGCTTGAAGTCCATAATCTAAATGTGTACTACGGCGCCATTCACGCCCTCCAGGGAATCTCTTTTCATGTGGAGGAAGGAGAAATCGTTACCCTCATTGGCGCTAATGGCGCTGGAAAATCCACTACTCTGCGCACCATTTCCGGACTTTTGCGCACCCGTACCGGTTATATTCGTTACAAAGGGCGAGATATTACCAATACCCCTGCCCAAGAAATTGTCAAGATGGGCATCAGCCACGTACCGGAGGGGCGCAAAATTTTCGCTCCCCTGACAGTACGTGAAAATCTGCTCATGGGGGCCTACACCCGCAATGACCCCAATGAGATTCAACGCACCATGGAACGGGTCTTCGCTTCCTTCCCACGCCTCAAAGAGCGCATTAACCAACTCGGGGGAACCCTCTCGGGTGGCGAGCAACAAATGCTTGCCATGGGGCGCGGTCTCATGAGCCGCCCCACCCTTTTGCTCCTCGACGAACCCTCCATGGGGCTCAGTCCAATCCTGGTAGAAGAGATTTTCCGCATCATCCAGGAAATTAACCAACAGGGCACCAGCATCCTCCTAGTAGAACAAAATGCTCACATGGCATTATCCATCGCGCACCGGGCTTACGTGCTTGAAACAGGGCGAATCGTGCTTTCAGGCACAGCCAAGGAAGTAGCAGAAAACCCGATGGTCAAAGCCGCTTACTTGGGCGTGTAAGACTCTCACTTTTTATGGGGTTCCAACCCTCCTACCTCAAACTCCTGGAGAGTGGCGAACTCAAACGACGCGTTGAAACTGCTTACGCTCACCTGGAAGCCTGCGATCTATGCGCCTGGAAGTGCAGAGTTAATCGTCGCGCAGGTCAGTTAGGGGTTTGCCGAACCGGGGAAAAAGCCAAAATCAGCAGTTACGGCCCGCATTTCGGTGAAGAAGCCCCGCTACGAGGCTGGCGGGGTTCGGGAACCATCTTTTTTACCCATTGCAATCTTCGCTGTCAGTACTGTCAGAATTACGAAATCAGCCAGACCGATGCCGGGGTTGAGGTCGAACCGGAAGAACTGGCGGAAATTATGCTCCGCTTGCAACATTTGGGCTGTCACAATATAAACCTGGTCTCACCCAGCCACGTGGTCGCCCAAATTCTAGCCGCCGTGCTGATCGCGGCTCAAGCCGGTCTACGTATCCCCCTGGTTTACAACACCGGAGGTTACGACTCCATGGAAAGCTTGCAACTGCTTGATGGGGTGGTTGATATCTACATGCCGGATATGAAGTACGCCGACGCCGAAATTGCCAAGCGCTACTCCCGTATTCCAAATTACCCCCAGATCAACCAGGCAGCCGTGCGAGAAATGCATCGCCAGGTTGGAGATTTGCAACTGGATGAAAATGGCTTGGCGACGCGTGGATTATTGGTTCGCCACCTTGTCTTGCCCAACCATCTGGCTGGAACCGAAGCCATTGTTCGCTTCCTGGCTCAGGAGATCTCGCCTCACACTTATCTGAATATAATGGAACAGTACTACCCCACTTACCGAGCCCACTGGTACCCGGAAATCAACCGGCGCATTACCCCCGAAGAGTATCGCCAAGCCGTCGAAGCCGCCCACCAAGCAGGTTTATATCGGCTGGACCGATGAACCGGCTTACATCTCCGATCATCCTTCGGACTGGGCAACCAGAATGAGACTGCTACGCGCGGCTAAGGTATAGGTGTCCCCCTTGATTGAGGGTGCCTGGCGCAGATCATAAATATCCTCGGGGCTGGGCAAACTGGTATCTACCAACCGATACCAGCATTGCCCTGAGGGCAACAAAGGCAGTTCAAAAGTTAAAGGCTCCCAATAGGCATTGAAAGCCACATAGACATGCTCTCCGGCTTCAGCGCAGCATAATTCGATTGCCAGTGAATGGGAAATGCTCCGCCAATCAGGGTGATTACGCTTTACTCCATGCCAGGCAATACGTGGGGTGTTCTCACCCGGTTTGCGGGCCCAAAAAGATTCCTCGCGGAATATGTGGTAGGACTGGGTGAAGGCCAGCAACGTCTGGACAAACCGCCACAGTCCCTTTTCGCGCTCCAATAACCCCCAATCCAGCCAGGAAATTTCGTTATCTTGACAATAGGCATTATTGTTTCCCTGCTGAGTACGCCGGACCTCATCCCCCATTAAGAGCATTGGTGTTCCCTGCGCAACCAGTAACGCCACCAGAAAATTGCGGATCTGCCGCTGACGCAATCTTTCGACCTCAGGGTCTTCGCTCGGGCCCTCAATGCCACAATTCCAGGAATAATTTTCCTCAACCCCGTCCCGATTATCTTCAAGGTTTGCCTCATTATGCTTCTGGTTATATGAAACCAGGTCGTTCAAAGTAAAACCATCATGACAAGTGACGAAGTTAATGCTTCGATTAGGCTCACGATCAGGCTGACGGAATAAATCGGGGCTGCCGATCAGTCGGTTTGCGAAATCCCAAACCATGCTCTCATCCCCTCGTATGAAACGACGCACATCGTCTCGAAAGCGCGCATTCCATTCAGCCCAGCGATGTCCAATGAACGTTCCCACCTGATAGAGACCGGTTGCATCCCAGGCTTCAGCAATGATCTTGGTTCCAGCCAATACGGGGTCGGTTTCAATCTCCCAGAGGATGGGGGGATTTTTAAGCAATTGCCCATCCTCATCCCGCGCCATCACTGAAGCAAGATCAAAACGGAAGCCATCCACATGCATCACCTGCACCCAATAGCGTAAGGCATCCAGGATCAAACGTCTTACTATAGAATTATTGGTATTCAAGGTATTTCCGCACCCGCTGAAGTTCAAATAACGAGAGGGGTCACGAGGATCAAGCATGTAATAAATGCGGTTTTCAAGCCCCTTAAAGCCCAGAGTTGGCCCTCGATGATCTCCCTCAGCCGTATGATTGAAAACCACATCGAGAATGACCTCAATTCCTGCCCGATGCAGGGCTTTGACCATATCGCGGAACTCATCTACTGGGCCTAAGATATCCTGACGCGAACTATAACCTCGATGAGGAGCAAAAAAGGCGATTGGGCTATATCCCCAGTAATTGGTCAACCCCGGGGGCGCATCTTGTTCATCGAACTGTTGTACCGGCATCAGTTCTACTGAGGTGATGCCCAAAGACTTGAGGTAAGGAATTTTTTCGATCAGGCCTGCATATGTGCCCCGCTTCTCCTTAGCAACTCCAGAGGAAGGATGGCGCGTAAAACCGCCCACATGGAGTTCGTAGATTACCGTCTGGGCGTAAGGTAAACGCAGGTGCTCATCCCCCTCCCAATTGTAGCCACGAGGATCCATCACCGCACATTTCATCAGGTGTCCCCAGTCGCTTCCGGGTTGCAGCGCAGCTTCACGGCGGTAGTTTTCTGTATTGACAATCACACGAGCATAAGGATCCAACAAGAGCTTGCTGGGATCAAAACGAAGACCACGTTCCGGATCATGAGGACCGTACACACGGTAGGCATAAATTTGCCCCGCACCAATCCCACTGATATATACGTGCCAGTAGGCAAAGGTCCGATGCTCGTCAGGATTCAAGCGGATCACATGCTGAGGTTCAGAATCCTCTGGATTCTCAAAGAGGAGCAGATCTACCCTCTCACTGTTCATGGAAAAGAGGGAAAAATTGACACCGCCATCGTGGATCGTAGCGCCTAAGGGGTAACTATGACCGCGATACACTCTTATTTGGGACATTGCACCTCTCCGGCACGAGCAAACAGGATTACAATCAAAATATCTTTCTTAGGAAGAAGAATTTTTTAGGAGCAAGACTCATGGAATATCGTTTTTTAGGCAAAACAGGTGTCAAGGTTTCAAAGTTATGCTTTGGTACGATGTCGTTCGGTCATGAAGCCGACGAAGCGACAGCGGCTGCCATGTATCAACGGTGTCGCGATGCAGGCATTAATTTCTTCGACTCAGCCAATATTTACGCCGGCGGCCAATCCGAGATCATCCTCGGACGCCTGATCGCCGGCCATCGCGATGAAGTGATTATAACAAGCAAAGCCTTTTTCCCCACAGGCCCTGATGTTAACGCACGCGGCGCTTCGCGCAGACATTTGAGGCACGCCGTAGAAGCCAGCCTCAGGCGGCTTAGCACCGATTATATTGATATTTACTACATCCATCATTTTGATGACTTCACCGATCTTGAGGAAACTCTGCGTGGATTGGAGGACCTGGTGCGCCAGGGCAAAATTCTCTATCCCGCTGCCAGCAATTTTGCTGCCTGGCAAATTGAAAAAGCCCTGGGGATCGCCCAACATCACGGCTGGACGCCTTTCGCCTGCATTCAGCCCATGTACAATCTGGTCAAACGTCAGGCAGAGGTGGAAATCCTGCCCATGGCTCAGGCAGAGGGGCTCGGGGTAGTGCCCTACAGCCCGCTTGGAGGTGGCTTGCTGAGCGGAAAATACGGTGTGAATCGCCAACCTGAAAAAGGTCGGCTTGTTGAGAACACCATGTATCGAACCCGCTATGGGGAACCCTGGATGTACGAAGTTGCCGAACGATTCACCCGGTTTTCCCAGGAGCATGGCTATGAACCGGCCCCTCTGGCCATTGCCTGGGTCGCCAGCCACCCCGCTGTAACCGCCCCAATCATTGGCGCCCGGAACCTAGAACAGCTGGAAGGGGTCCTAAAAGCTCTGGAAATCCCCATGACACCTGACCTGCGAGAAAAAATATCCTCACTCTCGCCTGAGCCACCACCTGCCACGGATCGCTCGGAAGAACGTACACCTTATAGCATGGTGTCTCGTTAATGCGGGACGCTGTTGCCTGGGTATTGGTACAGGGATTTTTAGGGGTTAAAATAGAACAATAAGATAATAATGGTAATACCCCGTAAAGCAAGCGATGGTTAAAGTAACCGTAACCCCGGTCAAAGAAATCCGCCCTCGCCTAGAGGATGAGTTCAATCCAGGCGAATTCATCCCACGCACCCCGGCAATTGCCGAAGCCTACGCATGGGGACGCGAATTACATAAAGGGCAGTGTCGCCTGAGTGGGGAACCCTACTTTGAAACCCATTGCGTGTGGGTAGGCGCATTTCTGGATAAACTCATCGGCCGCGAAGCCTGGACCATTGCCGGCTTGCTTCACGACGCCGTGGAAGACCAGGGCGAAACATTAGATGCTATTCGAGCACGCTTCCCCGGTCCGTTGGGCGAAGAAGTTGCCTACATTGTAGACGGAGTCACCAAGATCAGCACGCCGCGCGATGGGCGAACCCGCGAGATCGAAACGCTACGCAAACTGGCTCAATTCCGTGATCCCGGAGTCTTCCTGGTCAAACTGGCAGATAAAAGCCATAACTTGCTAACGCTTCACTACATGCCAGAGCACAAACGCCAGCAGAAAGCCCTTGAGGTCATCCGCGCTTACGGCAAGCTGGCGGGCATTTTGAACTGTTATCGCTGGCGGCGCTGGCTGGAAGACTTAGCATTCCCCTATGCAGACCCCGAAACCTACTCTTTTGTCAAAGAGAAAATTGATGCCGATCCCCGCCTAGATCTCTCCTTCATTAACCCGATGATGGAGCAACTGGGCAACTTGATGGAAGAAAGCGGCATCAGCGGCAGTGTGGAACTTACCGTCAATGGTTATTGGCAAACCTGGCAGAAACTGCGCCGTATGGCACGGGCACGGCGTGCTTCGATGGATTCATTTGCAGCAGTTAATGACCTGGTTTCCTTCCGATTGGTTGTAGACAGCGAAGATGAAACCCAATGTTATGCCCTTCTCCCCAAGGTCAACCGGTTCCTCGGCCCTTATTTAGACCAGAATCGTTTTGATGACTACATCGCCTGCCCGCAAAACGGCTACCGTGCTCTTCAGGTTACTGCCTGGCTGCCCGATCTAGGGGCTATTGAGGTTGCTATCGCCACCCGTGATATGGAGGGTGAGAACCACTGGGGGGTCGTTTATGCCCTACAACAAGGAAAGGACATTAGTCAATACCGCCCCATTGAAATCTTCACCCCCAGCGGGAGTGCGCGTTTCCTGCCCGAAGGTTCCACGGTCCTGGATGCCATTGCTTCTATTCAGCAAGAATTTCTCCTGGATAAAATCAGCGCCGTCAAGGTGAACGGTAACTTGGCGCGATTATCCGACCACATTCAACCCGGTGACATAGTGGAAGTGATAACCGGGAGCAACCGCTTAGCCCCCTCTGAGGAATGGCTGGCATTTAGCAATCCATCCACCGCTCGCCTGCTGCGGAGTGTCCTGGTAACGGAAGCCCTCAAGCGCAGTGCTGAAAAGGGGCGCCAAATCGCCAAGCAATTGCCCAAAGAGCGAGGACTACTGGCGCTTGAGGATGTTCAGGCCCTGGAGCCAACGCGGGTGGATAATCTTCTGGAACAATTGGCATGTGCAAGCCTGGAAGACTTCTATGCTGCGCTGGGAAGTGGTGCCATCCGCCAGCAGGAAGTCTCTCAAACCCTGGATAGTGTTGGTATCACCAATGACACCCTCCGTTGGACCACCATTCAAATGATAGGCAGTGCACGGGCCAATCGTCCCGGGACACTGGCGCGCCTTGCAAGTCTGGTTTCACAAGCCGGTGGGAATATTCTACGTTCGGTGAACAATACGCTTCCAGATGGCCGTTTTTCGTTACGGCTGGTAGTGAGCAATCTATCACCCGAACAGTGTGAACCCCTCTATCAGGCTTATATTCACTGTGGCGTTGAACTAGAATCCATTGAAATTACCTAGGTTATGGTATAATTTTCAAAATTCATGCCCCCCATAAATGCATGAAATCTAGAACGGAGTAAAAAATTGAATCCCTCAGCAAAACCCACCCAAATCGCCGATGACGTCGTGGTCTCCCTGGCATATACGCTCAGCGTCAACGGCACTGTTGTGGACTCTTCGGATGAGTCGAATCCGGTCGTTTTTCTTCAGGGCTACGGCAACATCATCCCTGGCCTCGAGCGCGAACTCTACGGTCTGCACGTTGGCGATGAAAAACACATCGTTGTCCAACCTCGTGATGGGTATGGTGAAATTGACCCCGATGCCGTCATGCGCATCCCTAAAGAGGAATTTCCTCCCCAGATCCCCCTGGTCACAGGCGTGGAACTTGAAGTACGTGACATGGAAGGTAATATCCTGCATGCTACCATCGTAGGGGTTGATGACGAAGCCGTTACTCTTGACTTCAACCACCCGCTGGCTGGTCAGGAACTGGTCTTCGACGTCAAGGTTGTTGATCTGCGCCAGGCCACCGAAGAAGAACTGCGCCACGGCCACGTTCACGAAGAGGGCATGGAAGAAGAGGAAGAATTCCTCCCCGGCGACGAGGAGGAATAATTCTCGTCCGCCTGCCAACCCAAACCGCTGCGGCGTACCCGCAGCGGTTTTCTATTGGACTAAAAGCCCAGGGGTATTCTGGTATAATCCAATCGCAGCCAATCCCTGCCTTAAGACTTCACACAGTATGCGCTTCTTGCCCACATCAATCCCCGATGTTATTCTGATCGAGCCCGAGGTATTCAGCGACTCGCGCGGTTTTTTTATGGAGATCTTCCAGGCTCGTAAGTTCGCCGAGGCAGGTCTGCCCACCCATTTCGTTCAGGACAACCACTCGGGGTCACATCGTGGAATCCTGCGCGGTCTCCATTATCAGATTCAGAACCCGCAGGGCAAGCTGGTAAGGGCCATTACCGGCACCATCTTTGACGTGGCAGTGGATCTGCGAAAAAGTTCTCCTACTTTTGGAAAATGGGTAGGGGTGATTCTCTCGGCAGAAAATCACCTCCAAATTTGGATCCCTCCTGGTTTTGCACATGGCTTTTATGTGCTGAGCGATTGGGCGGAGGTGCACTATAAAACCACCGACTTTTACAATCCTCGTGGGGAGCGCACTCTCCGCTGGGATGATCCTCACATTGGAATTGACTGGCCTCTGATAGAGCACCAACCCCCTTTGCTTTCTGAGAAGGACGCCCAGGGCAAGTACCTTTCTGAAGCCGAGTTATTTGATTGAATTTCGTGGAGTGCCTATGCAACGCGTATTGGTCACAGGTGGTGCAGGGTTTATCGGATCCAACTTTGTGCGTTATCTTCTCCAACACGAACCCGAGGTATTGGTAATCAATTTGGATCTCCTAACCTATGCGGGCAGTCTGGAAAATCTGCGCCACTTGCCCGATGAACAGAGACATATCTTCGTCCGTGGAGATATTTGCGACGCCGATTTGGTCTATCGCTTATTCATCCAATACGAAATTGACACTGTGGTGCATTTTGCAGCCGAGTCCCATGTAGACCGTTCCATCCTTGGCCCGGCTCAATTTATCCAAACCAATATTGTAGGCACATTCACTCTGCTGGAAGCGGCTCGCAAAGCCTGGATAGAAGATAAAATGGTACCGCTTGAGCAGTGTCGTTTTCACCATGTCTCAACGGATGAAGTATTTGGCTCACTTGAACCCCACGAGCCACCCTTCCGCGAAACCAATCCCTACGCGCCGAATTCTCCCTATTCCGCATCGAAGGCAGCCAGCGATCATCTGGTGCGTGCCTATGCTCATACCTATGGACTCCCAGTGACAATCACCAACTGTTCCAACAATTATGGGCCTTATCAGTTCCCGGAGAAACTCATCCCGCTGATGATCTTAAATGCACTCCAGGGGAAACCCCTACCTGTTTATGGAGATGGTCAGCAGATTCGGGATTGGTTGTACGTTGAAGATCACTGTGAGGCCATCCTGGGGGTGTTAAAGCGAGGCCGCTTGGGGGAAACTTATAACATCGGTGGCAACAATCAGCCCACCAACCTTTACATTGTGCACACCATCTGCGATCTGCTGGACGAACTCCGTCCCGAATCCCCTCACCGTCCGCATCGCAACCTGATCCGCTTTGTTGCCGACCGGCCCGGCCATGATCGGCGCTACGCTATGGATATTACCAAAATTCGACAGGAACTCGGATGGCAACCACGTGAAACCCTGGAGAGCGGCCTGCGAAAAACTGTCCTATGGTATCTGAGTAATTTGGAGTGGGTCTCATCCATCTTGAAGCGCCCTGACTTCCAGGCCTGGCTAGAAAACAACTACGCCTCACGAGGAGTTCAAACATGAAAGGGATCATTCTGGCAGGTGGTAAAGGTACCCGCCTTTATCCAATCACTCGGGCAATCAGCAAGCAAATTCTTCCCGTTTACAACAAACCAATGATTTACTATCCCCTCTCCATGCTGATGCTGGCCGGGATTCGCGATATTCTTATCATCAGCACCCCCCAAGATCTCCCCCTATTCGAGCGACTGCTTGGCGAAGGTCATCAATGGGGGTTACGCTTCCAATATGCAGAACAACCCGAACCACGTGGCCTGGCCGAGGCATTTCTCATCGGGCGCCATTTTATTGCTGGGGAACCCTGCGCACTCATCCTTGGCGATAACATCTTCTACGGGCGCGGACTGGCGCGTTTGCTCCAGAGCGCCGCCCAGGTGCAGGAGGGAGCGGTTATCTTCGCCTACCCGGTTAACGATCCTACTCGCTATGGAGTGGTTGAAATTGGTCCTGACGGACGCGCCCTAAGCATCGAGGAAAAACCCAAGAAGCCTCGTTCAAATCTCGCAGTTCCGGGCATTTATTTTTACGATCACCACGTGGTAGAGTATGCCGAAGGTTTGCACCCCTCTCAACGTGGTGAATTGGAAATCACAGATTTGAACCGCATTTACCTTGAAAAAGGCCAGCTCAGGGTCGAGATTCTGGGGCGCGGGATTGCCTGGCTGGACGCCGGCACGCATGAGGCCCTCCTTCAGGCCAGCAACTTCGTCCAGACCGTTGAGGAACGGCAGGGTCTGATGATCTCCTGCCCCGAGGAGATTGCCTATCGTATGGGCTATATTACCGCCGAACAGCTCCGTGAGCAGGCCCTGAGCATGGCAAATAACGGATACGGGGCCTATCTGCTTCGACTTCTCGAGGAGACCCCCTGGTAAATATGCGCATTTTGCTCCTTGGCCATTTAGGGCAATTGGGTTGGGAGGCGCGGCGTTCTCTGGCCTGCCTGGGTGATATCATTGCCCTGGATTATCCTCAAATTGATTTGAGCCAGCCCCACACCTTGCCGCCGCTCATCCGAGAGATAAAGCCTCATGTGATTTACAATGCCACGGCCTACACCGCAGTTGATAAAGCCGAGCAAGAGCACCACCTGGCCGAGCAGATTAACGCCGTGGCACCCGGCGTACTGGCTGAGTGCGCTTGCGAAATTCGCGCGGTTTTGATCCACTTTTCTACAGATTACGTCTTTGACGGAACCAAGGGTAGCCCATATACCGAAGACGACATCCCCAACCCCCTGAATGTTTACGGAAAGACAAAGTGGCTGGGAGAACAGGCCATCCAGGCTGTGGATAACGCGTACTTGATTTTTCGAACCAGTTGGGTTTATAGCCTGCGCCGGGATAGCTTTGTCACCAAAGTGCTGGAGTGGAGCCGCAAACAAGAGGTGCTTCGCGTGGTGGATGATCAGATTGGGAACCCTACCTGGGCGCGGATGCTAGCCGAGGTAACGGCAAACCTTTTGGCCTCTCATCGTCACGACCCATATGCTCAACTATACGAAAAACGTGGGCTTTATCATCTGGCCGGTAAAGGCTGGGCTAGCCGGTTTGAGTGGGCACAGGCAATCCTAGCCTCTGATCCGCAACGCGAAGAACAAATCACCCGCCAACTTTTGCCTGCGCGAACGGAGGAGTTTCCGACCCCGGCTCAGCGCCCCCTTTTCTCTGCCCTCGATTGTAACCGTTTTGAACAGAAGTTTGGCTTATGTCTACCCCCCTGGCGTGAAGCACTTATCCTGGCCATGCAACGCTAAAGGAATGGGTATGCGTGCCCCTTCTGACTCCCCACCTGCCCTCTCCACCCAAACCGAACTCCTGCGCGTGCTTCGCTGGTGGTGGGTTATCGTGTTGGTCTCGCTTTTAGGAGCGTTTAGCGGCTGGCTGGCTCACGCCATTAAACCCCCTGTTTACGAGGCCCAGGCTGTTTTCAGTGCCGCCATTGATTACACGCGTACCGGTCTGATGACCCAGTTTGAGGAGGATCAAGCCCTTAATGCCGTAGGACACCTTATTGCCTCAAACGAAGTGCTTGAACGTATGGTAGCCAAGGGCCAAGAAGAGGGGCTTGCTCTCACCGTGCCGGACTTGCGACGCATGGGCACCGTGGAACGCCAGGTGGACGCCTTCATTCTTCGCTTGCGCACCTCCGACCCACAGGAAGCAGCCCGACTGGCCAATTTATGGGCAGAGGAAGCCAATGCAGTTCTCACCGAGGCGCAGGCCCATGCTTTGAAGGCGGCCAGCCTTACGCAATATATGCAATCGGTTGAAAAATGCCTTCAACGTGCGGTAGGGGTGGCACCGGCCCCCTCATTTTGCCCCCACCAATCTTTGGAAGATCTGCAGACTCTGCTTGCTACCACTGGTCAGCAACTTCAGGCCGAACGCCAGGCTAGCCGCAATCTTTTCCCGGGATTGTCTGTCCAATGGGTTGAGTCGGCCTCCCCCCCGCTCCGACCCGTTCAGTACGGACGCAACGATCTCATGCTGGCCGGTGCACTCATTGGCTGGGTAATTGGGCTTGCACTGGTGGAAACTTTGCCCATTTTCCACCCCTCGCGGTCACAAAGATGAGCACCAAAAATTGGTACCTGAGCCTCCAGTATATCCTATGGGGAAGTGTGGGGTTACTGCTCCCTCTCACCAGTTTTCCTCTGATTGCACAGCGTTTCAACATCCATTCGGTTGCCCCAGCCGCTGCTCTTCCTCTGGTCGGCTTGCTTTTGGTGTGGTATCTGCCCCATCTTGTCTCACCCGACGGACACCTCCCCTCTCAGACAATCCCTCTCTTGGTCTTCGCTGGAATAGCCGTGCTTTCATCGTTGTTTGCCTTTCTAATTCCCTTTCCACCCTTCCGCTCAGCCAACGTGTGGAACAATATCCGGGAAGGACTGCTAACTCTGGGGGTAGGGGGGGCTTTCTATGTATTAACCGCCACCTGGATCAATTCATCCAAACGGCTGATGTTCGTTTTACGTGTTATTCACATCGGCGGGATTGTCATCATACTTTGGTCGTTCTGGCAGGCCGTGACCTGGTATACCCGTCAGGGCTACCCAACCTGGATGTTTGTCCTTCAGTCCTATCTGACGTCTAACGGCCGCCTCTTTGACCAACGCGTCACCGGGTTGGCTTTTGAGCCCTCGTGGCTTGCCCACCAGTTAAATTTGCTTTATCTGCCCCTCTGGCTGGCCACAACTCTCCAACGCACCACAGTTTTCCGCTTCCGCGTTCTCGGCCTCAGCCTGGAAAATCTTTGCCTACTGGGCGGCGGAGCCGTGCTGTTCCTCTCTTTTTCTCGAGTGGGGTGGTTGGCTTTTCTGTGCACGCTTGCCTACCTGATTCTGCGAGCCAACCTTACCTTGATACGCTGGTCACGCGACCAGATCCAGAAGCACCTGCACCTGAACCTGGCCCGCTGGATCATGGAACGTGCCATTCCACTGGGATTGGCTTTCGTTCTGGTTGCGGCTTACGCGGGTCTTTTCCTGGGCGCTGGCTTTGTCCTCAGCCGCCTGGATCCGCGTATGCGGGATCTCTTTCGCTTCGAGTTTGTGCGCACAGAAGGGGTGGTCGGCTACGCCAACCGTCTGGTCTTTGCCGAACGGTTGGTGTACTGGCAGACCGGTTACCGTATCTTCGCCGATTATCCCTGGCTGGGCGTTGGATTGGGCAATGCGGGCTATTTCTTCCCTCAAAAAATGGTGACCTTTGGCTGGGCTCTCACTGAGGTGCAGGATCTGATGTTCCGCAAGCCTTTCATCCCCAACACGAAGAGTCTATGGGTACGTTTGCTGACCGAAACCGGGGTTATAGGTTTTGTCACTTTCTTAACCTGGCTCTACGTGATTTGGGTAACCGCGCGCTCGCTGGGGCGCGCCCCTGATCTCCACCAGCGCACGCTGGGTTGGGCAGCTATGCTTGGACTGATTGCCCTCGTTATTGAGGGGTTTAGTGTAGATACCTTTGCCTTGCCCTATTTCTGGACCCTCTTCGGACTGGCTACCGCCGCCGCATCTTTACCGCTCTCACCCAATAGCGCTCCCGCTTCACCGGAACGAGAAACATCCCCAGAAGCCTGAAAGCGATCCCACAGCCATCCCCCCACCAGAATCAACCCTGCACCCACTACAATCGCTCCAATCATGATCCAAAAGGGCAAACGTGGAAGGATGCGATAAGTACGGCTGACATACCACTCAGTAAAAAAGGCCAGCCCCACCCCTTCCACAGCAAACCAGCGCCATAACCAGGGATCGCGCGCCTCACGAGCAAGGTAATAGACCCAGGCCACTAGCATAGCCAGCACAGGTAATAGCATCGTGCGGTAGCGTGGATTGTCCCACAGATCCCCTCCGGCACGAAGCGAAGCCAGGATCACCCATCCCCAGGCTACGCCGATCAACCAAAGCAAGTGGAATTTCCAGGAACGCCCGGGCTGATGCCGTAAAGCCCACGGAGCATAAAAAAGCACCGGTAAAATCGCATACCACCCAAGCGCTCTCGAGGTACTGATGACATTCCAGATCGGTAATGAAGGGTCAAAAATGGCTCCAGGCAACACCGGCTGGAACAAACCATAACCCACAATGAAAGGCAATTCAAGCGCGGAGGGCAGTTCCCCAAGTAACTTTTGAACCCAACCAGAGCCCCGCTGAGTGAGGTAAGCATCCCACGCAGCAACTCGCTGTAACCACCCTCCAAAGGCTATCAGCCCTAGCAAACCAAAAATAGCCAGCCCAGCCCCTACCCACTGCCAGGGCCGTTTAATCTTGATCTGCCCCAAGTAAAGAAGCAAACTTCCGCCGAGAATCACAAATAACCAGACACTCACTGCTAGCCAGGAGAAGAGGAACATTAAGACAAGCGCCGCCCCACCCCATCCCAGGCGCGCTTTCAAACTCACAGGCTCGCGTTCCAAAAACGCCCACAACATCACCGCCCCCAGAGCAATTAAGAAGGGATCACGCATTTGCGAGGCGCCCAAGAAAACCGCCTCAGGATAAAACGCTAACAATCCAACGGCCAGGTATCGAGCCTTTCGGAAGGGCTCCCGATTCAGCGCGCGGGCCAGGAAAGGTGCTCCAACTGCGCCAGCCCAAGCCGTTAGAATCAGGATCAACCAGGGACGGTGTTGGTCTGGGCTCAGATAGCGATAGATCAACGCGCTTAGCATCAGCATTCCCCCATATTGATCCGAGACATAGCGTCCACCCAAGGCCGAGAGAACTGGTGCAGAGGAAGTCGCCACTTCCCAAGCCTGCTGGTCGCGTTTAAACGCATCATAGTAAAGGTAGCCCCGGTTCTGTTGGGGAGTGTCATATCCCCATTCTGGCAACGCAAGGGCTAAACCCAACCCCAAAATCAGACGCAGTAGAAATGCCCCACTAATGATCCAGCCCAACCACCGGCCGTGTCCACCCCACCTCCATACGCCAAGGAGACTCCCTAAAGCCAGAACTAGCAACACGCCCGCGGCGATTACACCTTGGAAAGTTACCCTCCCTTCCATTAGGCAAGTGATTGCAACAGCCAACCCCAACGCCACACCAATTACAGCCAACAGGGCATAGAGAAATGTTATCCGGGGTTTCACAGGTCACCTGCCTCCATGAAACTCGTTTGATCCAAGGTCCATCCCGCCAGAATGCGTTGCGCCCGTGCTACCCAGGTGTAGCGAGCCGCATCCGTCCGAGCCTGCTCCCCGAGTGTGCGACACATCTCCGGATGCGCGGCTAAATCATCCAGCGCCTGTACCCAGGCATCCACCTCTTCAGGAGGGCAAAAACGGGCATTTTTATCGTTTAGCACCTCATGCAGCACAGGCAGATCACTGGTCAGAATAGCCCTTCCACACGCCAGGTATTCAAACATTTTCATCGGGCTACAGATGTCAGCGGAATTTCCCCCGCTGCTCCCGGCTACCGCCCGTTCATAAGGCATCAACAGCACTTCTCCGGCGGCCTGATAAAGGGGTAAAAGACGATTTTCCACAAACCCGGTCAGAATTACGTTCTGAAGCCCCTGCTCAGCCACCACTCTTCGCCAGTGAGCCACCGCTTCCTCTCGGCCACCCACCCAGAGGAACTGAATGTGAGGTAAACGACGCGCCATCTCCAAAAGCAACCCCATACCTCGTCCAGGATAAAAGTGCCCGCTATACACCGCGGTAAAGCACTCAGTCAGCCCCAACTGACAACGCGCTTCGGGCGGAGCAGGCAAATCCTGGTAACGCTCCAGATCCACCCCATTGGGGGCAATGACCGCCTGAGCCTCTGGAATGGCCAGACCCCATTCTTCCCGCAACACCCAATAGAGGGCCCGCGTAATCACGGCAAACCGCTTTTTGCCTTTTGCTTGAACGATCTGGCGGAGTAAGCGAGGGCCAAATCTTCCGCTTGGGCGATCGTGAATCTCGAGCACCAAGGGGCGCCCGGCCCACAAAGCCAGGAGCCCCACTTGGGGCATCCAGGTGTAGATCAGGTCAGGCGACCAGGCCAATACCTGAGGCCAGGCTTTTGCAACAAAATCATAACGCTTAAGCGCCGGATGGGCTGCTACCCAGTTTATGTGAAACGCATCGCGCAGACCATAATGCGCTGCCAGTTGAGGCCAGGCAGCATGCATACTTCCCGGCACCCACAGCCTAACTAAATGCCCTAACTGCACCAGCGCCTGGCACATTTTCATTACTTGGATGCTATTGGCCGTACTAGAAGGGATCTGAGAGGTGCTAAGACAAGCGATCCGCATCCACCACCTCAAGACCGGCTCGTTCTGCTCGCAAGAGTTCCTGACTGCCCCGCCAGATAATTATCGCCACTGAGATAATGAAATAACCGCTCAAAAGCAGCGCCAGCGCAATGACCCCAAAGGATTTGACAAGAACAAACATGAGCACCATCTTTACGGCTCCCACAAGCATCGTGATCACCAGAGGGTCATTGGGTTTTCCCAGCGCCAGCAACAGGGGACGATTCCAATACAGAATGTTGGCGAAACCGTACCCGGCTAGAAGCACCAGGATGAGAGGAAAAGCTGGCAAATAGGCGCCACCCTTGAACCAGGTCAGAAACCATGGTCCAAGCACGATCAGCCCAACCCCCACAATCGCTGTCCAGGCCAGAGCCATCAGGCTGGTACGCCGTAAGAGCGACCGTAAGGTTCCCCACGACCGTTGAGACACCGCACGGGTAATCTCGGGATAAGTGGTTTGAATAAATGGAAGGATGGGCAACATCAAGACATTCATGAGAGCCAGGGCAAATTTATAATACCCCGCCTCTAAACTGCTCAGGAAGAATCCCGCCCATAGCACCTCGCTATCCCGGATGAGCATGTTAACGGTACCACTCAGGTTCGTGCTAATTGCAAAACGTCCGAGCGCAGTCTTTTCCGGCACCTGGCGCAGGGGGACCCGCCACCAACCCGATCCCAGCATCCTCCTCGCCGATTGCCATCCCTCCCCCAGCATAAACAGCCCAAACACCAACTTGCCCATCAAGTAAGCCAGCATCACCTCAAACACGCCCCAATGCATGAAATAAGCCAGGGTGATGCCAGCCGCGGTGACAATGTTCTGCACCAGTGTGATTGTAGCCTGCGCGCGAAAGCGCCCCGCAATCTGAAGCATGGCCGTTGAGGTCTCGGTGAAGAGGTTACCCAACAGCGCCAGCCCATAGAGAGGAATCCAGGGCAAGGCCACCGGGTCTTTAATGAGCCATTCCACGGCTAAAGGCGAGATAAAGACAAGCAATAAAAAGGCAATAATCGAACTTACCCCCTCGGTGATAGCCGCGAGTTTCACCACCCCTGCGGCCAGGTCTCGTCGCTCCTGGCTAAGGTACTGGTTCACATAGCGGATGACCGGTTCTCCCATGCGAAATGAGAGTAAACGGTTCACATTAGAGGCAAATGCAATAACCAACCCCAGGACCCCATATTGGGTTGGACCTAGCAAATAAGCCGCCAACAACCCCTGATAAAGGCTTAGCCCCAAACTTATGGTATTACCGCTGAAAAGGTACGCAGTATTGCGCACAACCTGGCGCAACAGGCGATCTTCCTTCCAGTTAGTCCACAGGTAGGCAACTCGCTTCATATAGTTTTGATCTGGCTGGCCCACGTCCGTTCCGCCAGGTACCACTGGACCAGGCGCTGAAGTCCCTCTTCCAGGGTTATTTGGGGCTCCCAACCGAGGAGGGTGCGCGCCTTAGTGATATCAGCCCATGTCGCAGGCATATCCACTGCCTGAGGAGGATGATAATCAATCTGCGCGGAGCGTCCTAACGCCTTTTCCAAGATGCGAATGGCTTCCATCATAGTATGAGGCTGATCACTCCCCAGATTGATCACCTCAAACCCCATTGGTTTCAACCCCAGAAGGGTACCTCGGGCAATATCATCCACGTAAGTAAAATCACGCGAGAAACTGCCATCTCCATACAGATGCAAAGGACGCCCTTCAGCAATCCACTGGCAAAAACGGAACAGGCTCATGTCCGGGCGTCCTGCTGGCCCGTAGACCGTGAAATACCGGAAAACGGTTACATCCAGCCCATATAGATGATGGTAGGTGTAACACAGCGTTTCCGCCGCCTTTTTGCTTGCTGCATATGGTGAGAGAGGATGACTGGTATCGGCGTCCTCGCGGAAAGGCATCGGATTTAGAATGCCGTACAAACTCGAGGTCGAGGCCAGGACGAATTTCACCACCCCAAACCGGCGGCTGGCTTCAAGCAAATTCAACGTCCCGGTGACATTAGTCTCAAAATAAATCCACGGGTTTACCACACTATAGGGTACACCAGCCCGCGCTGCCAGGTTGATGACGGCCTCAAAAGGAGCATAACGGGCAAATAACTGCTCGACCGCTTCGCGATCCCGGATGTCGAGTTGGAGAAAATGGAAATTAGGCCGACCCCTCAAATGCTCCAACCGCCAGTGCTTCAGGCGGACATCGTAAGCATCGTTGAGGTTATCCACCCCAACCACCTCTGCCCCGTCTTCAAGCAAGTAGTGCCCCACCCTGGCGCCTATGAAGCCAGCAGTCCCAGTTAGCAGGTAACGCTTCATAAGCGGACCACCTTGGGATTGTTACGCCCCAGTTTGCCCAGGGCATTTCGCGTGTCCACGATCAACCGGGCAGCCTCAAGGATGGCCGGGTAGTCGTATTTACTGTGGTTGGTGATGATTACCACACAATCTGCCCCCCGCACGGCTTCCATGAGATCCGGGACCGATTCCATGCTCAGTTCGTCCTGTTGGATGACCGGAATATAGGGGTCATGATAAGACACAACGGCACCCTTCTCACGCAAGAGATGAATAACATCAAGTGCGGGTGATTCACGTAGATCGTCAATATCCGCTTTATAGGCTGCGCCCAGGACCAGGATATTGCTTCCCTTTACCGGTTTGCCTTGTTGGTTCAGGGCATCTTGGACTTTGCCCACTACAAAGCGGGGCATATAGGTATTGATCTCCGAGGCAAGATCAATAAACCGCGCCGTATACTTCACCGAACGCAACTTCCACGAAAGATACAATGGATCAATAGGAATACAATGTCCCCCTAACCCAGGCCCGGGAGTAAACTTCATAAACCCAAAAGGTTTGGTGGCTGCGGCTTCAATCACTTCCCACACATCAATTTTGAGACGGTCGCACATGATCGCCAGTTCGTTGACCAGCCCAATATTAATCATGCGAAAAGTGTTCTCCAGAAGTTTGGTCATCTCGGCCACTTCGGTCGAGGAGACTGGCACCACCGTTTGAATGGCCTGTTGATACCAGGCCGTGGATACCTCACAGCAGGCAGGGGTAATCCCGCCAATAACCTTGGGGGTATTGTAAGTGGTCCAGTCCTTGCGCCCCGGGTCAACCCGCTCAGGTGAAAACGCCAGGAAGAAGTCCTTTCCTACTTCCAGGCCGCTCCGCTCTGTCAGTATTGGTAGAACCAGTTCACGTGTTGTTCCCGGATATGTGCTGGATTCCAGCACCACCACCATGCCGGGGTGAAGATATGGCGCCAGGCTTTCCGCAGCGCTGACAATGTAAGAAAGATCAGGATCACCGGTTTTGCGGAGTGGGGTCGGCACACAAATCGAAACAGCATCAATATCTTGCAACACAGCATAATCGGTGGTGCCTCGCAACCGCCCCTGGCCGACCAATGCACGCACCTGCTCGGAAGAAACATCCAGGATATAACTCTCTCCTCGATTCAAAGCCTCCATTTTGGATGCGATCGGGTCAATGCCCGTCACATCAAAACCGGCTTCAGCGAAGACGACCGCCAGCGGGAGGCCCACATAGCCCATGCCTACCACAGCCACGCGTGCCTGCCGGGTAGTCAGTCTTTCTACCAATTCACCACGATAATCGCGTTCCATTTACTTTCCCCTTTCAAAACAGACTAAGTTGGGTTGGATGTTCATCCTGATCGGCAGGCGGTTCGGGCGCATACGTTTTTTGCTCTGCCGCGGTCTGATCCGGTTGACCCTGGCGCGCCATTTCCAAGTAAGCGGGCAGACGGCTAAAATCTTCAATAACCGTGGCCTTCAATGAAGGCTGATGCAAGGCCGCAGCCGGGTGGTACATGGGAACGATCAGGCGGCCATTAACCCACAGGGCTTTGCCATGCACATCGCTGATGCGCGCATTCGGGAGAAATTTTGCCATTGAGAATCGCCCCAGGGTAACAATGATCCGGGGATTGATGGCCTGCAATTGACGTTCCAGGTAGTCATCGCAGGCGACCAATTCCTCAGGCTGTGGGTCCCGATTCCCTGGCGGGCGGCACTTAACTACATTGGTAATAAACACATCCTCCCGCTTCAAACCTGCCCGCTGGAGCAATTCATCCAGGAATTTCCCTGCAGGGCCAACAAACGGTCGTCCTTGCTCATTTTCGTAAAACCCCGGCCCTTCACCGATGAACATGATCTCAGCATCAGGACGACCTTCACCGGGAACCGCATGTTTACGCGAGTAATGGAGAACGCACTTTGTGCAAACCGAAACCTCAGCAGCAATTTGGGTTAAAACGTCTTCTGCATTCAAGGCTGACCTCCTGTCAGAGTTGATCTGCCGGGCAAACTCTCTTCACGGGCAAGTCGCTCTACAAGCCCTACATTAAGATGTTCGAGATTCATGATCAGCGCATCTTCGTGGTTGTCCCGATAGTACCCGGGACGAACAGAAATCACCTCAAAGCCCAACTTGCGGTAGAGGGATTGCGCTGGGAGATTGGAACGGCGCACTTCCAGGGTGTAACGCTGGGCCCCCATTCGGTGCATTTCAAGTAGCGCCTGGGCCAAAAGACGTTGCCCGATACCGTAACCCCGGAACTGGGGGTGAACAGCGAAGGTAGCAATGTGTGCCTCATCAATGATGAGCCAGATCACAATCATGCCCACAATCTCATACTGGCCGCAATCATTCTGCCACTCCGCCACCCACAAATGTGCTGAGGGGTTTGCTTCAATTTCAAACCGATATGAACTCTCTGGCCAGGGCAACGTGAATGATGCCACATCAATTTCATGCACGCGGGGAATATCTTCAACCCGCATCCGCCGAATCCAAACTCTGGGTAAAGTCGCCGCTTTCATGCAGAGATTCCCTCTGCTTGGTGAAGGTAAAGGGGAGCCAGGCTATTTACGTCATCTACAGCGCCGGCTTTCCACCGCTTCCAGGCCAATTCAGCCAGAAATGCCGGATGGCGCAGACAATGAGCAGGCGGTAGCAAAGTGATGTGACGTTGGCGTGCCAATTGCTGGCGGTCTTGGGCACTTAACTCACCACATATCATGACCGGTTCCTGGATCGTTTCAAGCAGTTCTTTAAGCCCAACCACGCGTAGATGATTCTCGGCTTGCCAAGCCCCTGCCCGGTAACTATAATCCTCTACTGCCAGGCGACCACGGCCAGCCTGCAATACGGCGATTAGGCGGCGCTCATCTGGTGGCAGGCCGTAGACGAGAACGTCCAGGGTGGGCACACCCACTACGGGTAATTTCTCAGCCAGAGCGATTCCCTTGACAACCGCCAATCCAATCCTCAGGCTGGTAAAGGAACCAGGGCCCAGGGCAACTCCCAGGGCCTTAAGTTGCTTAATGGAAACCCGCGTTCGAGTTAGCATCCATTCAATGGCAGGTGCCAATTCTACCGTGTGGTGCCCCTGGGTCAACCAGGCATGCTCGGCTAGCACGGCGCTCCCGTCATAGAGTGCCAACCCTATCCACTGCGTACTGGTATCAACGGCCAACAGCATGAGTCACCCCCAAAACCTGCTGGCGCAATCGGTGCACCAGATTTCGGTATCGTGCTCCCAATGGATTAAAAAGCAGGCTGCGTTGCTCTTCAGAAATCCAGGTCAACGTCACCCACAAACGCTCCGCCGGAAGGATGCCAGCAATTCGCTCCGGCCACTCGATCACCAGCGCTCCTTCGCTTAATAGGGCGTCAATATCGAGATCAATGGCTTCTTCAAGGGAATTCAGGCGGTAGGCATCCAGGTGAAAAAGCATACGCCCCTCGGGCTGACGATAGACATTGACCAAAACAAAGGTGGGACTGGATACCGGATCAAGCGAGCCCCACCCCCGTGCAATCCCCTGCACCAGTGTGGTTTTACCAGCCCCCAAGTCTCCCTGCAGGCAAATCACATCGCCGGGGCGCATCAAAGCCCCCAGGCGCATTCCCAAACGGCGTGTTTGCTCAGGGCTACGGCTAAAAAGTTCCAGCGTGTGCGCATCCAGGATTGGCATATTCCAAATTATACCTGCGTTCGCATACGCTCTTCATAAGAACGCTGTGCCCATGTTCCCAACACACGAGCGATCTCCCGGGCGGCTTGCGGTCGAGCCAGACGTCGTGAGTTTGCCGCTATGCGTTGACGCTCTTCAGGGCGCGCAAGCCAGAGCCTCAGCGTATTAACGACTTGCTCGGGTCCTGGCGCCCAAACGCCGGCTTGTTCGCTAATCACGTAATCAACATTTCCATCCTCTTGGCCGGGCATGCGACTATAAAGGATGATTGGCAATCCAACAATGAACGCCTCGCTGATGGTTCCTGGCCCTGCCTTTGTAACGAGAATATCCGCCGCACGCATGAAGTTATGCATCTCACGCACAAAGCCGTAGATGAATGTCGGACGCTTCCACGTTACCTGTTCTAATCGGTTCTGAAGCGCCTGGTTACGCCCACACACCACCACTAGCGTCGCATTGAGGTTCGCTTCATTGATCGCCGTTGCCACGGTCTCGAGCGGTCCCATACCCTCGCCGCCCCCAATCAGAAGAATGACTGGTTGATCAAGTGGCCACCCCAAGCGATGACGAATCATTTGGGCTGATTCGCTAAAGGAATTGAAACGTTCGGCCACTGGCAAACCAATGACCCGCAACCGTTCTGCAG
Source organism: Thermanaerothrix daxensis (assembly GCF_001306145.1). GTDB lineage: Bacteria > Chloroflexota > Anaerolineae > Anaerolineales > Anaerolineaceae > Thermanaerothrix > Thermanaerothrix daxensis. The sequence continues at coordinate 815,037 of NZ_LGKO01000005.1, read as the reverse complement.
GCACCCCTGCGGCCAGTCCCCTCTCGCGGGCTGCTTCCGTTGGAACAATGATCAAATCTGGGGAACCACAGTACCAGGCAGTATGGGTTGAAACCAAATCGGTAACCACTGTAATGTAAGGACGAGAAAATCGGCGGGCTGCCCGGGAAATCGGGTCATTGAAGAGCGGATGGACCGAGACAACTAAATCACAGGGATGTTCTACCATAAGGCGTTCCGCCGAACGTCGCACATAAGGCCACAGAGCATTGAAAACAAAGCGGGTACGTCGCGGACCATCGCTCAGACGGTACCCCAGTTGCCACACCTCGGGCATCCGTGAGAGCACTGGATAAGCCTCCGGAGCAAGGTCGAACGGCGGAGGAGCATACTCCCGAAAGATATCCACCATTTCAACTGTGACCCGATCCCCAAATTCAAGGCTTAATGCTTCAATGATTGCTTCGGCAGCACTTCGATGTCCCCCACCCGTGTCTGAAAAAAGGAAAAGAATATGTGGAAGATCAGGTTTCGGTTTCATGGTTCTCCCGGGGTAAAATAGCCTTAAGTCGGCGGGCCAGTTCGCGCCTGGGCAAAAGTATCCGACGATTGCATTTCAGGCATTCCAATCCAATATCTGCCCCCAGGCGCACAACGCGCCAGGTGTAATTTCCACATGGGTGAGGCTTACGCAGGTGCACAATGTCACCCAGTTGCAAATCCGTCAACATCAATCGGATTATACCACCCATGTTATAATCCCTACCGCAAAGTCTATCTCTCGATCAGTGTTAAGGTTTGAATGCTCAATCTTGATCCTGCCACTCTAATCACCCGCATCATCACCCTCATCATCGCCTTTACCGTGCATGAATTCGCCCATGCATGGACAGCAACGCGCCTGGGGGATTCTACCCCGCGCCTGAACGGACGCCTCACCCTCAATCCTCTGGCTCATCTCGATCCCCTGGGTTCCCTGGCGCTTCTACTGGCGGGGTTTGGATGGGCAAAGCCCGTGCCCGTCAATCCATATGTTTTGGGGCGACGCACACCAAGCGCTCTCATGTGGGTCTCGCTGGCCGGTCCGCTCTCCAATTTACTCCTAGCCATCCTGGCAGCCATACCACTTCGGCTAGGGTGGGTCCCCTATCTCTGGGGGAGCACCAACTCCTGGCTACCCTCCCCTGGCCAGTTTCTGGTGGGCTTCATCTGGATCAACTTGATTTTGTGCTTATTCAACCTGATCCCCATTGCCCCTCTGGATGGGGATAAGATTCTGGAATACTTCGCTCCCCCTTCCATCACCCGAGTCTTGGAGACTATTCGCCCTATGGGCCCTCTACTACTCATGATTGTTGTGTTTGTTCTGCCAAGCCTGGGAATTGACGTGCTCGGTTTCATCCTGTACCCGGCTTTACACAATTTGCTTTCGCTTCTCCTGGGAGGGCTGCTATGACTATCCGAATGACGATTATTGGCTTGGGCCAGATTGGCGCCTCGATTGGATTGGCACTCAAAGACAATCCTCACCAGATTGTGCGCATCGGCAATGACGCCGACCCCCACCTTGAACAGAAAGCACTCAAGATGGGGGCACTGGATGAGGTCGTTCATAATTTGCACACTGCCGTCAGTGATGCTGACATCGTTGTGCTCGCCATTCCCATGGATGAGGTACGGGACACACTGGCCACCATTGCTCCCGATTTGAAACCCGGCGCGGTTGTGCTGGATACCTCCCCCCTTAAAACATTGGTCACCCGATGGGCCAAAGATTTGCTTCCCGAAGAACGGTATTTGGTTTCCTTTTCCCCCAGCCTCAATCCTGAGTGCCTCTACCCCCCTGCCCTCACTTCTGAGGGCGCACGCGCTGACCTCTTTAAGGGCGGAGTGTTTGTCATTGCCAGCCCACCACATACCCACGGAGGTGCACTGAAACTGGCCAGCGATCTAGCGGTGTTATTAGGCGGCAAACCCTATTTTGCCGATCCTTACGAAGCCGATGGCTTAATGGCCGCAGTACACGGACTTCCTCAGCTCAGTGCTGCAGCCCTGATCACAGCCATTACCCGCCAGCCAGGCTGGCGTGAAGCACGCAAATTAGCCGGGCAAACCTTCGTTGAAGCCACCGAACCGATCACCCATTTGGATGACCACATACACCTGGGAGAATCTATCCTGCTCAACCGCGAAAACCTCATGCGCCTTTTGGATGACTACATTGCCGTCCTTCAAGAAGTACGGGAGTATCTGGAAGCCGAAGACCGTGAGCACCTCGCCGATCTGCTGAAAGAGGCTTCGCGGGTGCGTTCTCAATGGTGGCAAGAGCGCCAAAAAGGGGATTGGGAAACCACTCCCTCTACCGAGATCCCAACCAGCGGGCACTATTTTGCACGCATGTTTGGACTGGGTAGAAAAACTCCCAAGAAGGGCTAAGGTCTGGGTGCTAATCCAGAACGCGGATGGCGTGCTCAGGACATTCTTCGGCTGCCTGAAAAACCAGATCTTGCAGATGCCATGGAATCGACTCCATCTTCACATGGGTATGGGATGAACCATCCAGGCTGAAAACCTCAGGGGCGATAGTCTCGCAAAAGCCGCATCGTATGCAACGCTGCTCATCCACAATGACCTTCATAGGATCCACCTGCAAGTTGGGATTGTCCATAGCAAAGAGCATCCGCCCTTTGGGACTCCTCTTTTTAATCCATGGGCTGGGCGTGAGCACCAGCACTGGCCAGGCAAACGTACACCTCAGCGTTGAGTCCCACCTCACGTTGGTAGGCTTCCTGGAGATTGCGCACGAAAGGCTCCACCCACTCGCGCTGCACCAGATTAATCGTACACCCACCGAAACCGGCTCCTGTCAGGCGCGCACCCCAGCAACCGGGCTGACGGGCTGCAAAGTCCACCAGAAAATCCAGTTCTGGAGTGCTTACCTCGTAAAGATCGCGCAGTGAGCGATGCCCTTCAAGCATCAACTGACCAAATAAAGCCACATCGGCGCGCTTCAACGCCTTTACGGCGTGTTCAACCCGGGCAATTTCATCCACGACATGTTGCGCGCGGCGGCGCACAACCTCGGGCAAGAGATGAGCCAGTCGGGAAAAATTCTCAACGCTCACGTCACGCAGGGCTTGGATACCAGGTAGATGGGGCCTTAGTCGCTCAACGGCTTCTTCGCAAGCAGCACGTCGTTCGTTATAGGCTGAGGTCGCCAAGGAGCGGCGTACCGCGGAATCGGCAATGACCAGCATCACATCTGCTGGTAATGGAACGGGTTCGTAGGTGAGGGCACGCACATCAAAACACAAAGCGTGTCCGGCTATGCCGTGTGCCGAGGCAAATTGATCCATGAGCCCACAATTAACGCCCACATAGGCGTTCTCTGCATATTGACACAAGCGGGCCAGGTCCATCCGGCTGAGAGACCATCCTCCCATTGCCTGCCAAAGGATAGCAAAGGCTACTTCCACAGCGGCAGAGGAAGAAAGCCCCGCCCCGACAGGGATATCTGAGGTATAACTGGCTTCAAGCCCTTCTATTGGGTAACCCGAGCGAAGCAACGCCCAAGCCACCCCGGCCGGGTAAAGCGCCCAGGTGGGTAAAGGTTTCCCCTCCCTATCACAACGAGCATCGAGCGCTTCCGGAGCGAGGGAAATCTCAACTTGCTGGGAAAAATCCAGCGCATGCAAAATCACACGGGGTTCCGAGAGACGCCGTGCATGGATCTTGACCCGGCGATCCACTGCCGCTGGCAAGACAATCCCCTGGTTGTAATCCACATGCTCACCCAGCAAATTGACTCGCCCGGGTGCCGTCGCAAAAAAGCGCTCCATAATCCCCCCTCACAAATTATTTTAGTCTGTAAAGAGTGGCAGATGATGCAAAGCCACTATGCCCTTCCAGCGTTCGCGATCACCCTCCGTACAAATCGCGGCTTCCACGGCCACTTCTGCACCCGCCTGTGCCATAAGAGTGCGCATACCCTCCAGGGTGGAACCAGTGCTGACAACATCGTCTAGAAGCAGTACCCTACGGCCTTGAAGCATGGCGCGATCTTTCTCATCCAGGTAAAGCGTTTGGGGTTTTCCGGTTGTAATGGAGACGGTTTCCGAATGGAGCGCCTCACCCATGTAGAATTTATAGGTCTTACGCAGCACAATATAGGGTTTATTCAACTCCAGCGAAAGGGCATGAGCCAGCGGGATGCTCTTCGACTCCGCCGTAACAATCACATCGAAGGCATACGCCCTGAGACGCTCGCTCAATGCCTTAGCACTAGCCTGTACCAAAGCGGTATCTCCCAAAATATTAAGGATGGCGATCTTTAACCCCGGTTTTACCTCAAAGAGCGGTAAATCACGCTTCAGACCAGCCAGTTCAACCGTATAGACGGGACGCGTATGAGTCATGGTTGTTTCACTCTCCTCGTTCAAAATTAGCGATTAATCAGACGGACGATGATATTCAGTGCCACTGTGAGAACCAGACTGAGTATCACCGAAGCCAGCAGTGGAAAAATGCAGGTGATTCCCGAGGTCTCAATTTTGATGGTTCCGGGTAGATTCGAAAGAGAAGGGATTTTAGCCAATCCCCAAAGAACTCCGCCGACAAGGACAAGCACCACACCCGCCAGAACCATGAAACGTCCCAGAAGTTCCAAACCCTGCATAACCTTACCACCTCACGGGCTGTATTTTACCGCAAATTAACCCACACATCGGGAAACATCGTTTTTTCCCGAAATCTCTAACTTGACCCGACTCCTAACCCCGCATATAATGCTTTAGTGTAAATCCTACACTTAATAGCATTACTGCACTGAGTTCCGAGGAGATTGCCGAAATGAGCATTTTCGATGGTCAACGCCTCACAAATGCAACGTTCAAATTAGATATTGAGCGGATGCGCCGTGGCTGGTACACGGATAAGTACTTTGTCAATATTGCTTATATGCTCACCCGCCTCTCTGAAATGGGCTACACTTATCAGGGGAAAGCCCACCGTCTCCCTGAGGGCATCAATCCTGAAGGAGTAAAATGCGGGGACATTGAGGTGGAGATGCAGTGGTTCACCCGCCGAGCCGGGCGCACGATTGTTGTCGGGGTGGATAAGGCACTAACCATGCTCCGGCATTGCACAGGTTACTGGGAAGGAGACCAATTCGTCAACACCGCCGATCAGCTCGAGGTTTGGGCCGTGCACGATGGTGCAGTCGTCCACGGCAATGGCGATCCGATGAACGCCCAACCCGTCATGCGTGTGCGGGGTCGCTATCGCGATTTCGCCATTCTAGAAACTCCTACCCTGGGAATACTCACCCGTGCCAGTCGGATTGCAACAAATGTGTATGAAACCCTCATCGCCGCCCGGGGCAAACCAGTGCTCTTCTTCCCAGCCCGTTTCGACTTGCATGAGGTTCAGGCCGCCGATGGTTACGCCTACCAGATTGCCGTACAGCGCTACAATATGGATTACGGTAGCACTCTGGGGCCTTTTGTCTCAACCGATGCCCAAGGCGATTGGTGGGGCGGCTCAGGCGGGGGCACCGTTGCCCATGCGGCCATTGCCTCATTTCTCGGGGATACCGCCGAAGCCATGCTGGCTTTTGCACAGGTGTTGCCGATCAATATTCCTCGCATTGCCCTGGTGGATTTTAACAACGATTGCGTCACCGACTCCCTAGCGGTCTGCCGAGCCATGTTCGAGCGCTACTACCGCCTTATGGAAGAAGGGAACGAGCAGGAAGCCCGCCGATACATTTTATATGGCGTACGTCTGGACACCAGTGGCAACTTGCGTGATCGCAGCGTGCCACCTCTTGGGGATCCCAACCTGGATTTAGGGGTGACCCCGCGCCTGGTTTTTAACGTGCGCCAGGCGTTAGACACCCAGTGGGAGCAATGGGATATACCCCCCAAATGGCGAGAGGAAGCCCGAAAATACTGCCAGCGAGTAAAAATTGTGGTTTCTGGTGGCTTTAACCCGGAAAAGATCACGCGCTTTGAGAAACTGCAGGTGCCGGTGGATATCTATGCAGTGGGCTCAGCCCTATTTGATAACCACGGCCCTACGGTCACCGATTTTACAGCGGATGTGGTGCGGGTTAAAGTGCATGGTCAGTGGGTTGACATGGCCAAGGTGGGACGGCGCCCCCTGGACAACCCCGACATGGAGCGGGTGTGGTAAGAACCGGGCTAATGATTTTTGCGTAAGGCCAGGGCCACCCAATCCCCGCTGGTGCGCTGCTCCAACAGCGAGAGTCCTCTGGTGGCAGCATCTTGCTCAATTTCTGGGACTTGCTCCTGAAGCAAGCCCGAAAGGATGAGCACACCCCCCGGCGTGATTAAATCGGCCAGCCCGGTTTCAAGCAGGGCTTTAATAACCGGCGCCAGAATGTTTGCCATCACCAGAGGCGCCCTCCGAAGTCGAAAACGGCCCTGTAAAATTTCGCGCACCGAGCCTTGCCCCACCTCAATTTGTGTCGCCACATTGTTCAAATGGGCATTTTCGTCGGTGGCGCGCACGGATGCCGGATCAATATCCACCGCCAGAGCCTGCCGTGCTCCCAGTTTGACCGCAGCGATTGAAAGAATACCTGAGCCACACCCTACGTCAATAACCTCCTGACCGGGTTGCAGATAACGCTCCAGCAGTTCCAGCGAGAGCTGCGTGCTTGGGTGAGTGCCAGTGCCAAATGCCATGCTCGGATCAATCCGCACGACGACCCGGTCACCTGCTTCAATCTCTGCCCAGGGAGGCGCTACCAGCAATCGCGCACCAATGGGCAGCGGGTGATAGTGCTGCTTCCAGGCTTCCATCCAATCTTGATCTTCAACCCAGCGATAAACCGGAGCGGGCAAGGGTTGAATCCGGCTCAAGTGCCAAAGGGCTTCTTCAAGGCGTTGCCGGGTTTCCTCTATCGTCTCGTTCACCACCAGGTAACCAAATACCCGCACTGGACCAACCGGCTGGCCCTCGATTTCATAGGCATCGTAATTGACTGCCTGCTCCATAGCCACTCCGCCCTGAGACGAAAAGCGCGCCAGCACCTCGGCCACGGCTTCTGCCAATTCCTCATCCACCGTCAGCGAAACCTCCAGCCAGCGTGGTTCAGCCACCCAGAACCTCCTTTAAGAGATCAAGGAAGGATTTCTCTTGCGGACGCGGCTCTGCCCCCATAGTTTTGGCCAGTTTCTCGAACAATTCTCGCTGTTCGGTAGTCAGGCGTGTTGGTATCTCCACGTTGACGATCACAAGTTGATCGCCGCGCCCATTCCCACGTAGATGAGGCACGCCTTTCCCTTTCAGGCGGAAAACCTTACCCGGCTGAGTACCCGGCGGGATGGTCAATTTAGTTTTCCCATCCACAGTCGGTACCTCAATCTCAGCCCCAAGTACAGCTTGCGGAATGCTGATATTGAGGTCAAGCAAAATATCATCATCCTTGCGCCGGAAGTACTTATGCTCCTTAACACGGATCTCGATATAAAGGTTGCCATTTGGCCCCCCATAAACACCCGGCTGCCCTTCACCCGCTAGGCGGATCTGAGTGCCATTATCCACTCCTGCCGGTATGCGCACGGTTTTACGGAGAGTACGTCGTTCAAGCCCGCGCCCGCGGCACTGGTGGCAGGGTGTCTGAATAACCTCGCCGCTCCCATTGCAGGTGGGGCAGGTAATAACCTGAACCAGAGAACCTAAGAAGGTCTGGCGCGTCTGGCGCACTTCCCCTCTCCCCCCACAAGTGGGACAGCGCGTAGGGGAGGTTCCCGGTTCGGCACCACTCCCATGACATACGCTACAGGTTTCGTCGCGGGTGATCTCAATCTCTTTTTCGGTGCCAAAAACGGCTTCTTCAAATTCAAGCCAGAGGGTGGTATGCAGGTCAGCACCACGCCGAGGTGCACGGCGCTGACGGCGCGCACCACCCCCCATGCCGAAACCGAAGAACTCCTCAAAGAGATCTGCAAAGTCTATGGTGGTGAAGTCGGGCATGCCCCCCATACCGCTGACCCCTGCATGACCATAACGGTCGTAGGCAGCCCGCTTCTCCGGGTCAGAGAGCACACTATAGGCTTCGTTTATTTCCTTAAAAATACTTTCTGCATCTGGCGATTTGTTGACATCTGGATGGTATTTGCGCGCCAGACTACGAAAGGCTGACTTGATTTCATCCAGGGTTGCATCCCGGCTAACGCCTAAAACCTCGTAATAATCACGCGGAGCCATGGTTGCCTATCTCACTTGAAACAAAAGAGCCTCACACCCATGCGGTGTGACGAAAAGTTTGATTCGAATGCAGAGAGGGTTGTTCACGGCTCTTTGAATTCGCCTTCAACCACTTCCCCGTCATCCGGGGAGGGAGATGTTGTAGTGCCACCCGATGTTGCTTCTCCTGCCGATTGGTACATTGCACCACCAATGCGCTGAACAATTTGACTGAGCGCATCGTTCGCCTGACGAATGGCAGGAATATCTTGCTCTTGCATAACCTCGCGCAGGTGAGCAATGGCGGCTTCAACTTGCTGTTTATCTGCATCCGAGATACGCCCGCTGTAGTCGCGGAGGAGTTTCTCTGCAGCATAAATCATGTTATCGGCCTGATTACGCACTTCAGCCAGTTCTTTGCGACGGCGATCGGCTTCAGCGTTGGCCTCTGCTTCCTTACGCATGCGCTCAATCTCCTCCTCGGTTAGCCCAGATGAGGCCTGGATGATGATGTGCCGATGTCGTCCAGTGGCTTTATCTTGAGCCGTCACGGTCAGAATGCCATTAGCGTCAATGTTAAAGCGCACCTCAATTTGAGGTACCCCACGGGGGGCAGGAGGAATGCCATCAAGGACGAACCGCCCCAGCGATTTATTGTCGGCGGCCATAGGACGTTCACCTTGAACCACGTGGATCTCTACCTGAGTCTGGTTATCAGTTGCAGTGGTGAAGATTTGACTCTTGCTGGTGGGAATGGCCGAATTACGCTCGACAATGGGGGTTGCCACTCCGCCCAGGGTTTCCACCGAGAGCGTCAGCGGAGTCACATCTACCAGCACCACATCGCGCACTTCTCCGCCCAACACTGCCGCCTGAATGGCAGCCCCAATGGCCACCACCTCATCGGGGTTGACCCCCTTATGAGGTTCTTTGCCAAAGAGACGGCGTACCGCCTCCTGCACGGCTGGCATGCGGGTCATACCGCCCACCAGGACTACCTCATTGACATCCGAGGGTTGAAGCCCAGCATCACTCAGCGCCCGTTTTACCGGCTCAATCGTGCGTTCAACAAGATCCGCGGTTAACTGCTCCAGTTTTGCACGAGTGATGGTTTTCACCAGGTGCTTGGGGCCAGTAGAGTCGGCGGTGATATAAGGAAGATTGATTTCAGTCTGCAAGATAGTTGAAAGTTCAATCTTGGCCTTTTCAGCCGCTTCCTTGAGCCGTTGCAGTGCTTGCCGATCCTGACGTAAGTCAATGCCCGTTTCTTTTTTGAATTCTTCAATTAAATAGTCCATCAAACGCAGGTCGAAATCATCCCCGCCTAAGAAGGTATCACCGCTGGTGGATTTGACCTGGAAAACTCCCTCACCGACATCAAGGATGGAAATATCGAAGGTACCGCCACCCAAATCGTAAACCGCAATCACTTCGTTCTTCTTTTTATCCAGCCCATAAGCCAGGGATGAGGCAGTAGGCTCATTAATAATGCGCAAAACTTCCAGTCCGGCGATCTTACCCGCATCCTTGGTGGCGTTGCGCTGAGCATCGTTGAAGTAAGCCGGCACGGTGATCACCGCTTGAGTTACGGGTTCCCCCAGGTAGGCCTCCGCATCCGCCTTAAGTTTAGCCAGAATCATGGCCGAGATCTCTGGTGGAGAGTATTCCCGCCCATCCAGAATCACCCGAGCATCTCCGTTGGGGGCTTTGGTGATCTTGTAGGGCACGCGGCTGATCGTGCGCTGAACCTCAGGGTCATCGTACTTGCGGCCCATCAAGCGCTTGATCGAAAAAATGGTATTCTCAGGGTTAACAATAGCCTGATTTCGAGCCGCTCGCCCAACCAGGCGCTCGTGATTTTTATTCACAGCCACAACGGAAGGAACCAGACGTTCCCCCTCTGCTGATGGGATGACCACTGGTTCACCACCGATCATGACGGCCACCACAGAGTTGGTGGTGCCCAAATCTATGCCAACAATTTTGCCCATGGTAGATTAATCCTCCTAGCGTGCAACTCTCACCAGCGCCGGCCTCAACACACGATCGCCGATGGTGTAACCCTGCTGAACCACTTCAATGATTTGACCACTTTCGTGATCCGGGCTTTCTTCATGCGAGATGGCCTCATGCAAGTTGGGATCGAACATGGCACCTTCAGCCGGAATGCGTTTTACACCCTCCGCCTCAAGAATACCCATTAACTTCTTGTAGATAAGTTCAATGCCCTCCAACCATTGGGCATCCACATTGGCAGGACGATTCTTCAATGCACGCTCCAAATCGTCCACAATTACCAGATACTTCTTGAGGATATTCGCCGCGATCGTCTCAGCCAATTGACTCTGCTCGCGCTCAATGCGCTTCTTGTAATTGATAAAATCGGCTCGCTCACGCTGCCAACCCTCAAAATACGCTTTTTCTGATTGTTGAGCGCGCTCCAATTCTTGCTTTAAAGCCTCATATTCACTCAATGGAATTGTAGTCATCGGTTCACTAATTACTTCCTTTGCTTCTTCTTCGGTTGATTCGGCTGCTGGAATAGCCGATTCTTTTGCAGAGGATTCAGGTATCTCTTCAGCCCCACCTGCCGCTGAGGCTTGAGGCGTAGAGGCTGTTTGTTGCTCTTCCTCGGGAATAGGGGATACCACCTTGGGCTTACGCTCATCCTTATTCATGGCTCACCTCTTCATCCGATTTTATCGCCGAATCATCCATCAGGGTTTCGGATACCAGGTCGCTCAGCAGATTTGACATAAAACGAACCACCGAGATGGCACGACCATAGGACATACGCATTGGTCCCAGGACCCCCAACGTTCCCATGACCAGCCCTGGGGCCCCATAACTCCCCAACACCATGGAACACTGTCGTAACTCCTCCCAGGTACCCTCTCCGCCGATCAGCACCTGGACGCCGCCAGGACTGTGCGTGAGGACCGTTCGAGCCAGTAAATCTTGAAGCAGTGTGGGTTCCTCAAGCAACTTAAGCGCACGACGCGCCTCGTCGGAAGCGGTAAACTCCGGTTCGGAGAGGACATTGGTGAGTCCATCTAGATAGATCTCACCGGCCACCACCGAATCCACATGCTCCATTTCTTCCAAGACCCATTCCAAAATATCCGCTTCCAAACCCTCTACTAGCGAACGCAAGGCGCGAATCTGCTCAGCATCTTTTCCGTGATACAGTGTGGTAATGTGATGGGCTACTTGCGAAAGCCGTTCCTGCCCAACCGGCTCACTCAAGATTAAGATACGCTGATGGATTTCCCCACCCACCATGACCAGCACCATCAGCACTTGACGCCCACGGGTTGCAATCAATTCCAGGTGTTTTAGGCGCGCTTTCTCGGGATGAGGGGCAGTTACTAGCGACGCTGCACGAGATTGATGCGCCAGGACAGAGGCCGCTAAACGCATCCATTGTTCAACATCATGGCGCATTTGGTAAAACTGATGGCTGATCATGCGCCGTGTGGAATCGGGTAGTTCAGTCGCCTGAATCAGGCGGCTGACGAAATAGCGATACCCCTCCTCCGTAGGCACTCTTCCGGCGGAGGTATGCGGCTGACGCAAATACCCACGCTCAGTGAGCACAGCCAATTCGTTACGCACGGTGGCCGAGGACATATCCAGGTTGTACCGTGCCACCAAATGCTGTGAGCCCACGGGTGTGGCCGTCCGGATGTATTCGTGAATCACAAGAGTCAGAATAAACTTCTGACGCTCGGTAAGATCGTTCATCCCTGTTTTCACCTATAATTAGCACTCTCAGCGCGAGAGTGCTAAATTCTTTATTGTGTTTCATCATACCATGCTTAAATAAGAAACGTCAAGTCGAACCCAAAATTCTTATAAAACGCTAACAAAACCTCCCGTACTCCTCTCTTTTTCCATTTGCATGGGATTAGGCTATAATCCTGTCAGACATATGGCCTTAAACTCCCTTGTGGTTCTTGGCATTACCCTTATCGCTGGCGGGTTATTAGTCTCAGAGCGCTTGCGTCCTGACCTTATTGCATTGATGGTCATGGTTGTTCTGGGCTTGAGTGGATTGGTGCCCTCCCGTGAGGTGTTTTCCGGTTTCAGTTCTTCCGCGGTAATCACCATTTTGGGTATTTCAATCATCTCTACCGGCCTGCAACAAACTGGCGTTACCCTCCGTCTTGGACAGTTTATACGCCGCTTGGGGCATCGCTCAGAGGCTGGACTGGTGCTAGCGGTAACTCTGGTCTCCGCTGGCCTTTCTCTTTTCATGAACAATATCGCCGCGGTCGGGGTTTTACTCCCGGCGGTCATGGGCGTAGCCCGCCAATCCAATATCTCTCCATCTAAACTGCTCATCCCTTTGGCTTATGGCACCATCCTGGGAGGGATGGCCACCCTTCTCACCACATCGAACATCATCGCCAGCGGGGCCCTGCGTGAAGTTGGCTTACAGCCTTTCGGTCTGCTTGACTTTCTCCCCATTGGAGCACCGATTGTGCTGGTAGGAAGCCTTTATCTGGTCCTCGTGGGACGGCGTTGGTTGCCTCAGGAAGGGTCTGCACTTACCCCACGCAGCATCACCCAATTAAGCACCGAATTGGCTAATCTCTACCACTTGCATGAACATCTGGACATATTAGAAATCTTGCCCCACTCTCCGCTGGCAAATCGCTCCATCGTGGAAAGCGACCTTGCAAACCGCGTCGGGCTTACCATCGTCGGAGTACTCTCCCAGGGTGGGTTAAAGCCTGCCCCGCCTAAATCCTACATACTTTCTCCGGGTGACCGTCTGTTGGTAGAAGGTCATTGCGATGCGACCACCCTAGAGGTGCTTGGCTTGCGTCAAAGCCCTACCACCCTGCCGGCCTCTATGCTGGTTGACGAAAGCGTTCGCCTGGCCGAAGTCGTGATCACGCCGCGCTCCTCTCTGATCGGACACACCTTGAAGGCGACCCATTTCCGTGAGAAATACCATTTGAACGTCATTAGCATTTGGCGTGAAGGGCGTCCTCTGTACGCAGACCTGGGAAACACCCCTCTTGCGGTGGGTGACGCCTTGCTAGTGCAAGGACCCGCCAGCCGCATTCGTATGCTGCGCGAGGACACGGACTTGATCCTCTTGGAAGAAGATCCTGACGCCGTGCTCAGGCCCCAAAAGTACCCTCTGGCATTCTGGATCACATTCCTGACTCTTGGTATTGCCGCTCTCGGCATCCTCCCCGTCGCAGAGGTCGTCCTGGCCGGGGCTACAATGTTGCTCCTAACTCACTGTTTGAGCATGGACGAGGCTTACCGTAACATCGAATGGAAAGCCCTGTTTCTAATTGCAGGGATGTGGCCGCTGAGTATTGCCATTCGCACTTCGGGTCTCTCTGATTTTGTGGCCGGGCATATCATTGATCTGGTTGGTCAAAGCGCTTCCACCCTGGTTGCCCTCACCCTGATTCTGCTGGCGTTGGGCTTTACCCAACTGCTGGGAGGCCAAGTAGCAGCCCTGGTATTGGCACCCCTTGCCCTTTCTACAGCCGCCCAGACCGGTCTGGATGCGCGGGGGTTGATGATGGCAGTAGCCCTGGGCTGTTCGCTGGGTTTCCCCACTCCTTTCGGGCACCCGGTCAATATCATGGTAATGAGTTCGGGGGGATACACTTTCAAGGATTATCTGAAAATTGGCACACCGCTTACTCTGCTGATCATATTGGTGATTCTAGCAGGATTGAAACTATTCTGGGGAGTATGAGATCATCATGACTATTGCATCCTTTGCTTTTGAACTCATCGCCCGCCAGGGTCGGGCCCGCGCTGGAGTTATCCACACCCCACACGGCCCCATTCTTACCCCCATATTCGCACCGGTCGGTACCCAGGCCACCGTCAAAGCCGTTACCCCCGCTCAATTGGAAGAGCATGGAGTGACCCTGGTGCTTTCAAACACCTACCACCTTTACCTGCGCCCGGGGGCTGAATTGATAGCAGAGCTAGGTGGACTTCATCGCTTTATGAGCTGGCCCCACCCCATTCTAACCGACTCAGGGGGCTTCCAAGTTTTCTCTCTTAGTGAGAATCGCCGCGTGGACGATGAGGGGGTAACTTTTCGTAGTCACATTGACGGCTCTCTCCACCGACTGACCCCTGAAATTGCAATCGAAGTTCAGGAAAAATTGGGAGCGGATATCATCATGGCATTTGATGAGTGTGCTCCCCCATATGATCGTGCCTATAACGAACGGGCTTTAGAACGAACACACCGTTGGGCAGAACGCTGTTTAAAAGCGAAAACCCGTTCCGATCAAGCCCTTTTTGGGATTGTTCAGGGTGGCATCTTCCTGGACTTGCGCGAGCAATCCGCACGCTTTCTGACAGGTCTAGGTTTTCCGGGCTATGCCATTGGTGGGCTTTCAGTGGGCGAAACAAAAGCCGAGATGCACGCCGTGCTTGAACTGGTGGACGGGCTCCTGCCCGAAGACAAGCCCCGCTACCTGATGGGTGTGGGAACCCCCCAGGACATTATCAACGGCATCTTGCGTGGCGTTGATATGTTCGATTGCGTTTTACCAACCCGCCTTGCCCGCCACCACGCTGCAATGACACGTACCGGGCGTCTGAACATGATGAACGCGGCTTACGCCCGCGACTCCCGCCCAATTGACCCCGAATGCACCTGCTACACCTGCCGTCACTTCACACGTGCTTATCTGCGTCACTTGATCGTGGCCCGTGAAATGCTTGCCGCCACTCTCCTTTCCATCCACAACATCACCACACTCATTACCCTGGTGTCTGAAGCGCGCAGCGCGATTCTGGCAGGAAGATTTGAGCAGTTCGCTGCGGAGTTCTTCGCAGCCCAAGAAACTCTCCCATCCTGAGGTGCTATCAATGACCATCACACAAGCGTTTATCCTGGGTATCATTCAAGGCATCACCGAATTTCTACCAATTTCCAGTTCAGCCCATCTGGTCATCGTACCTTACCTGCTGGGCTGGAATTTGCCCGCTGATCAGGTCTTTCCCTTTGATGTCTTGGTGCAGGTTGGCACACTGGTTGCTGTAATTCTCTACTTCTGGACCGAGCTTTGGCACATCCTCACCACTTGGGTAAAGGATGTGCTGGCACGCACTCCATTTGCCCATCCGGAATCACGATTGGGCTGGTTGCTCTTACTCTCCACGCTGCCCGCAGGAATAGGTGGAATCTGGCTAAAAGATGTGGTCGAAAGCACTTTCTTGCGCCCCGATCTGACTGCACTTTTTCTCTTCGGCACTGCCCTGTTGCTTGTCCTCGCTGAAAGATATGGGCGGCGCAATCGCACGCTCGCCGAGCTAAACTGGAAGGACGCCCTCTGGATTGGCTTCGCCCAAATTCTGGCGCTTTTCCCGGGAATTTCACGCTCAGGAGCAACAATTGCTGGAGGAATGACGCGTCACCTGGAGCGCCCTGCTGCTGGCCGCTACGCTTTTCTCATGGCAGTTCCCATCATGCTGGCGGCAGGTGGGATGAGTCTGTGGGACTTACGCCATGTAAATAACCTGAGTGCGTTCCTTCCGATTATGGCGGTTGGATTCTTTACCGCCGCCATCGTGGGTTATCTAAGCATTCACTGGCTTCTGCGCTTCATCTCCCGCCATACCTTACTGATTTTCGCGCTTTACTGCCTCCTCGCGGGTGGGATAACGCTTGGAATTTACTTCCTGTAAAATTCTTCTCGCCGATGCCACTCCCATCCGGTATAATCATAATATGAGCGAGAAACGACCGATTCCTCTGGTCATCGGAATTGCAGGAGGCTCGGGCTCAGGCAAAACCACGGTTGCCAACGTCATTCTAGAACGCGTTGGACGGGATCGCATCGCTTATTTGCCCCATGACGCCTACTACCGCGATCTGACAGATCTACCCCCCAACCAGCGGGCTGAGATCAACTTTGACCACCCTGATTCGCTGGAAACCAGCCTCCTCATTGAGCATATTCAGCGTCTGAAGCAGTGGCAGCCCATTGATTTGCCGGTTTACGATTTCACCACGCATACCCGGACCTCGCGCACCATTCGGGTTGAACCCAAACGGGTTATTATCGTAGAAGGGATCCTCATTTTTGCCGAGCCGGCCTTACGTGCACTATTTGACGTTAAGATTTTCGTGGATACCGATCCAGATATCCGCTTCATCCGCCGGTTACAACGGGATATCACCGAACGCGGACGCACCACCGAATCCGTCATTAAGCAATACCTCAGCACGGTGCGCCCAATGCACTTGGATTTTGTAGAACCTTCTAAACGCTACGCCGATGTCATCATCCCCGAGGGCGGAATGAACACCGTGGCCCTGGACATGGTCATTTCACGCATTCAAGCCCTTCTCCAGGAAGAAGATTCCCTGACTCAAGAGGTTACCCGCCCATGACCCAGGAACAGCGCACCCGCTGGCTGCGCATCCTGGCTCTCGTGTTTGCTGTCGGCTTAACCCTCTTTCTCTATCTCAACCGCCATCGGGTTCAACATCTTCAAGGCTACGGTTACGCGGGCATTTTCCTGGTCTCGCTGTTGACCAACGCTACCCTGATTCTCCCCATACCCGGCGTGCTGATCACCTCGGCAATGGGGGCGGTTTTTAACCCCTTTTGGGTTGCACTGGCCGCCGGAAGTGGCGCGGCTTTAGGAGAGCTTTCCGGGTATCTGGTGGGATTCAGTGGTCAGGGGATCGTTGAGCGCGCTCAGTGGCACGATCGCATTGAACCCTACATCCGCCGTTATGGGGGATTGGCTATCCTGGTCATGGCATTTGTGCCTAACCCCGCTTTCGACGTGGCAGGGATCATCGCCGGAGCCCTCAAGATGCCATTGCGCATTTTCTTATTCTGGTGCTGGCTCGGTAAAGTATTAAAAATGCTGATCTTCGCCTACAGCGGGGCCTTGCTCCTAGGTAGCCCCTCTCCGAGCTAGCCTAAAGAAAGCCCTGGGTCAGCCTTTCTGAGCAGCGTGAGACCCCCGCTTCGGGGTTGAGCCCTCGGCGGCTTTGGCTTGTAAGCGACGGGCCCCCTCTTCGGCCAGGCTTTCCCAGGCCTGTTCCACTCTTTCCAACACTCTGGGATCTTCGGGGATTTCACCGTATCGCACCTGGATGTAAGCATACGTAAGCATCTCTAATGCATCCAGGTGATCGGGGAACATGGCCTTGAGCACAGGCAAAAACTCCAACGGAGTAACCGCCGGGGGGCGAGGATGCTCCAAAGCCGCCGCCAGGTCTAAAAGGTGCTGGTAAATGGCGCGAATCCGGTTTGCAATATGTTGTCGGGTCATCCGGTTAAGAGGCGTGCGACGTCCCCGAGAGCGTCGCAAACCTCGTGCCAGGCGTGAAAGCGGCAGACGCTCCTCCATTCCCTCCTTAGCACGCAGGGGTAACAACAACGTCCCAGGCGACCGCAGTTCGATCATTACCAACGCCAACAAGCCCAAAATAGCCAGTAAAGCCAGCCCTGGCAGCAGCCGATCAATCAACGGCCATTGAGACGTTGGTTCTACTCCCTGAAGCAATTGCTCCACAAATTTTGGCAATTTTTCACCCCCGACAATGTCGGGCAAAGGCACGGCCGTGCCCCCGGTCAGCAACGGGATCAGCCAGGAAACCAGCAGTAATACAACCGCACCGAAGACAAAAGCGACTACAACAAGAGGAATTCCCACCAGCGCCATGATCGCCCAACTTAACCATTCGGCCGGGCGCTCAAGGAAGGCCCCCACCCCCACCCCCAGCAAAGCCAGCGCAACTCCCATTCCTACTATGAAAAACCACCAGGGCAAGGCGGCTATCGGCACAGCCCCCCCGCGACTCTGAAAGAGATCCACCATGCGCAAAATTCCAATGCTGCTCAGATTAAGCGCCAGGAGCAGAAAAGCCGGCCACATTGCCGTTAATGTGGGCCGAACTCCTTGAAAGACCCCATAAAGGAGCAACATGAGAATTCCCAACCGTAAGGACGCTACCGCCCCATCGCTATCTATGCGCAGTTTCCCAAGACGTACACCCCGCCAGGTTAATAGCAGCATCGCCGCCACGTGCCACCCCCATCGCCCCCACTCTCCTTTCAAGTGAATAACAGAGCCTGGAGAAAACAATTCGAATAAAGTCTCTGAAAACTCCCTAAGGAAAAGCCATCCTGTCATCCCCACCGCGACTAAAATAAAACCCGTCATCGCCACGATTGCTCCCCACGGGGCAAGACGCTCCCGTCGGCGGTCCAACCAACGGCTCAGGCGCTCAGCGCCAAGGATGACCGCTAGCAATGCGAGTGCAACCCACCCCGGGCCTTGGGTGGGCTGAACCAGGGCACAGTACCACAGGGTCGCCCAAACCACCTCGGCCAAAGCCTCAAACAGGATTCCTACCTCAGCCCAATGCAAAAGAGTCATCGCTGGACTCTAACCTCGTTGACACCAGGGAGATGAATGACTTTGACGCCTGAAAGCGAGGGCGGTGGCGTTTCACTCAACGCTACCAGGATCAGATGATGACGGTAACGCTGAATCAGGGTTAGGGCTTCCAACAATGGCGGATTAATTAAGGCGGTCAGGATCACCAGGGTTGCCCCCATTGAGACATGCGAGGCAGTGTGAACAAGAAATCGCTCAAACGGATGGGTGATGAGCGGGGTCACTCCCGCCAACGCCTGCAAAAGCATTGCCAGATGATCCATCGTGCGACCGGGTTGAATTTGCATGAGTTGATCAGCCGAGGTCACACCACCATTTACGGCTAAACCAACAGCATAACCATCCTCAATCCCATAGTAACAAAACGAGGCCGCTACACGGATGATTTGCTCCAGGACTTCGGGAAGTGTTCCCAGCCAGGGGTGCTCCGATGTGGCCACATTAACGCACAACATCATCACCTGGGAGGCAATGGGTTGATAAACCCGCGTTTGCAGTTGACCAGTGCGGGCTGTTGCTGGCCAGTGAATCTGCCGAAAGGTGTCTTCGGGCATATAGGGGCGAACCCCAATAGTCAGGTTGGGATCTTCAAATAAACGCTTACGTATGCCCCGTTCCCCATAAGGGTCTTCGGAGAGCAATCCCAATGCAGTGCGAGGCACTAATTCCGGAAAAACAGTCACAGTGGCCGGCAATTCGTGTTCTTCATGACGTTCAATCAGCCCAAAAGGATCGCCGGATTCCAAAATGAGCGGTCCTAACATATATATGCCGCGAGCGCCCAGGCGCAAGCGAAATTCTCGGACCACTCGGCGATACCCCCAAAGGTGGTAGATATTGGTTAGATACCCCCGCCCAGGCACATGTGAGGGGGCCATTGCCTCGCTCTTCTGAGGAGAGAGGTTTAACGGCCAGGAATCGCGTACCCTCAGCCAAGAAACTGGCAGACGCTTGCGATTCTCAATGCTGAGACGCAATGGGAGGGTCTCGCCGGGAAAACCACGTGTGTAGATCAGATGACGGCGATAAACCACCTGCTCCAGGGCCCGCCGTTGCCAAAGATAGGCAACCCCAAGTATGACCCCAGTTGCCAATCCCAGTCCAACCAGCCATTGGACTCGCACCAGAGTCCCCACCAGAATGACCCCAACGATCAATGTGGCCCAGGCACGAAATTTCACCCGACCTCCACCGGTACCGGTACTGCTGAAATGATCTCGCTGATCAAATCCTCACGGCGACGTCCGCGCAGCATCGCCTGCGGTGAAACAATTAGGCGATGACCCAATACATAAGGGGCAACGTGCTTGACATCATCGGGCAAGACGAACTCTCGTCCCTCAAGGGCCGCCCAGGCTTGCGCCATATAAAACAAATTCAGTGTGGCCCGTGGGCTAGCACCCAACTGGATCTCGGGGTTTTCGCGGGTTGCCTGGGCAATGCGCACCATATAATCCCGCACCGAAGCCTCCACACGTACTCCCCGCCGCACCGCTTGAGCCTCACGAACGCCTGCCGGATCGGTGACCGCCGCCAGCGTTTCCAGCGGGTCCATGGCTTGAAAGCGCTCCAGCATTTGGCCCTCTTCCTCAGGCGAGGGATATCCCAGCCCGATTTTGATCATAAAGCGGTCAATTTGGGCTTCGGGCAGCGGAAAGGTGCCCTCCAGTTCCACAGGGTTTTGAGTAGCAATCACCATAAACGGCCGAGGCAAGGGGCGAGTGACGCCATCCCCAGTCACCTGACGCTCTTGCATGGCTTCCAACAATGCCGATTGAGTACGCGGCGTTGCTCGGTTGATCTCATCGGCCAGCACAATGTTCGCCATGATTGGTCCCGGCCGATATTCAAAATCTTGGGTTTTCTGGTTAAACCACATCAACCCTGTCACGTCCGAGGGCAGCAGGTCAGGAGTAAATTGAATACGGCGAAAGGTGCATCCCAAAGAAATGGCCAATGCACGCGCCAGCGTCGTTTTTCCAGTACCAGGCACATCCTCGAGTAGGACATGTCCCTCACACAAAATGGCTGCCAGGATTAGACGAATGGCGTCATCCTTTCCCACCACCACCTTTTGGACGTTCTCAAGCACACGGTCAACAAAGGACTTTAGCAATGCTCACCTCCTTTTAGGATGTCGGTCATACTTGGGGCAACACCCATAGAACCTCCCCGGTCTGAGCCTTTAAGGTCATCTCGGCGTTCCCGTTTACAATGCATAGGCTCAAGAACCCCGTACTATCAAACATGGCGATCAGATCGCCTGGTTGCCCATCACCAAACGTACTGACAATTCCCCTGACCTCATGGTCTTTATAGCGAATTTTCCATTGCTCTCTTTCCCCAAGATGTAGAGGGGTGATATTGGTAATCAGATTTCCAAAACCATCAATGTAGATGATCTCCCCCCGCCAGCCCTCCTGCTCTGGTGAGGGTTCGGGGATTGGAATTAGAACTGGATCCTCCACCGTGGGGCCCAAAGCCTCCAAAGCTACCCCAGTGGCCAGGTGTGCAGCAACTGGGGCAAAAATATCGCGCCCATGAAAAGAACGGCTAATCGCGGGCAACCAGTAGGCTGTTTGAGTCAGATGGACAAAACGCATGGGCCACTTTTGCTTTCTGGCTTCGCGAATCACGAATGTCAGCAGCCCATTATCGGGCACCACAAAATAATAATTGCCAATCTGGGCTGCCAGTGGGCGCCGACGGGTACCAACCCCCGGATCTACAACCGCAACAAAAATCGTTTCAGGGGGAAAATAAGGATAAGCCTGGGCTAGAAGAAAGGCGCCTTCAAACACATTTTGAGGCCTCACGGCGTGGGAAATATCGGCAATTTGCACGTCAGGGGCAATTCCCCAGATCACCCCTTTCATCACACCCACATAATGATCGCGATATCCAAAATCTGTCAGCAAGGCCATTACTTGCGTCATTCTTCTCTCCGGGATGGAGGTCCTGGTAGGATGTTCAGAAAAATCATACCATAACCGGGGAAGCTTTTCTGCCCCGGTCTTGCTCTGCCGACGAACTGCTTACTCAAAGCGCCCTTTAAGGGATTGTACTTAGTGCCCCCTGGCGCATCTTATCAATGCGCCGCTGCAAGTAGGGAGAAAAATAACCCCGATAGCGCTCCTGAAGCGACGGCAGCATCCAATCGCGACCAGTGACAATACCACGGCAATTGGGCGAACCGCAGTGACACTCAAACTCGTCATAGTCACTTGAATCGCTCATGGCGTAGTCAAAACAAGCCTCTTCTCCCACTGCAATATCTCGCATAGCAACCAAAGTAATTGGGGAACTCAAGCCACAGTTAGGATCACAGGAGTGATTGAAATAGTCCGCCGGCTCACCAAACGTCAAGGGTACCATGTAGAGATCTTCTTCGATCTGAATGCTGTGAACACGACGTTCCACGGGTAACAGGCGCAATTGCTCACCCGTTAATACCTGGCCTCCCCAAACAGCCAGTAATTCCCCTGCATGAATGGGTTCTCGAGCAAAAAGCCCCAGCCCTCTCTCCCCGGGGCAGGGACGTAATTCTAATTTCGGAGAGCAGTAAGAATACGTACTGAACTGCATACATCCTCTCTTCTATCTAACTATCTAACTAAATTAAAGACTTACGTAAATGTCTAAAGGGCCATCTGACCAATCTATCAAATGATCTTTAAGCACACACTCCCGTTCAATCACCTCCTCCATGCAGGTTCCCCTGTAATCAATAGACCCAAAAGAAAAAATCACCCGCTAAGGGGTGAAAAAGAAACTCAAATTTTAGAAGTGCCCAATCAGAAGATTTTTGGGGAGGCACAAGAACGGACAGCGAGGATCTTCGCGTCTCCAACTGACCTCCATCTTCAAAGGTCAAGAGCCTATTTCGAAGTGAAATTATACCAGGATCCTCGTTTTCCATGCCCATTTTGGGCAATTTTCTTTTAAAATCAGAGCATTGGAAGCCTCGGTTATCTCAATCCTGCCGAGTAGTGAACGAAAACCACCCGTGAATGCCAAAGGAGACAGGCGATGAATAAGGTTTATAAAATCATTGAAATTACCGGCACCTCGGATGTAAGTGTTGAAGATGCCATTCAAACCGCTATTGGACGGGCTGCGCAGACCGTGCGACATTTACAGTGGTTTGAAGTCAGCGAGATCCGTGGGCGGATCGAAGGCGATCATGTAGGGCAATGGCAAGTTACCATTAAGATTGGTTTTACCCTCGAAGACTAAACCCTACACCACCTTCGCTGCCTTTGCTTTTTATAATTTTTATCCTGTGACGAGAAAAGCAAAGTGCTTTTCCTGGCAATGAGATATGGCTATGAATGATTCCCG
This sequence comes from Thermanaerothrix daxensis, assembly GCF_001306145.1. GTDB lineage: Bacteria > Chloroflexota > Anaerolineae > Anaerolineales > Anaerolineaceae > Thermanaerothrix > Thermanaerothrix daxensis. The sequence goes on along the minus strand of NZ_LGKO01000005.1, from coordinate 792,084 downwards.
ATTGAAATCCGACCTGATGTTGGTCCTCGCTGCCGCTATCTGGGGAAGCGGGTTTGTGGCGCAGAAGATCGCCTCTGCTGAAATTACCAGTTTCATATTTAATGGAATGCGCTTCACAACTGGAGGGCTTTTACTTGCTTTGGGACTGCGCTTCAAACTTATCACTCATCCCAAAGATTGGCGTTGGGTTCTCCTGGGAGGCACTTTACTTTTTGGAGGGAGCACACTTCAACAAATTGGCATTGCTACCACTACGGCCGCCAATGCCGGCTTTATTACCAGCCTTTATGTCGTGATCATACCACTCCTGCTCTTTATCTTCGCACATCAACGCCCAGGCTGGTACGTCTGGGTAGCCGCCGGAATGGCCGTCCTGGGAACACTACTCCTCAGTAGCGGTTCCTTACGCATTCGGCTAAACACCGGTGATACCATTATCCTGGGTGGAGCCCTCATATGGGCCCTTCATGTAATTGTCGTAAGCAAGGCAGCCAATCAAATGAACGGCTTGCAGTTTGCCGCAGGCCAGGCGCTGATTTGCGGCTTGCTCAACCTGGCCATCGTGTGGGGATGGCCTCAAGGAAACTGGCTAACCATGAGCGGAACCACCCTTCTGGCGACCGCCTACTCGGCGGTGTTCATCGTTAGCCTGGCTTTCACCTTGCAGGTGATGGGACAACGACATGCACCACCCACAGATGCAGCAATTCTATTTAGCACCGAAGCCGTATTTGCCGCACTTTTTGGAGCACTCCTGCTGGGAGAAAGACCGCAGCCGGCCCAATGGCTGGGTGCGGCCTTAATCTTTGCTGCTACTTTGCTCTCTCAAGGGCACGTCTTATTGGCTTCGAATTTCTCCACCTCACCCGTGCCCTTCTCCCAATCGGCGGATTCCTCGTCAGATTAAATTATTCTCCATTCCCCTCCGCAACCCAGACCCGTTTTCTGCGTAGATCATTGCAGAGATTCCAAGGCGGTGAAGCAAAGTGGTAGCAGAGCCCGACTCAGCCCTCTTAAAGCATGCCTCGCAAGATGTAGAAGCCTTTAGTCAGATCGTAGCTGCCTACCAAACCCCTGTCTTTAACTTGTGCTACCGCATGCTGGGCGATCCTCAAGAAGCCGAAGATGCCGCTCAAGAAACATTTTGGCGCGCTTTTCAAGCCCTTCACCGCTACGATCACTCCCGTTCGTTCTTGACCTGGTTGCTCTCCATCGCAGCCCATTACTGCATTGATCAACTCCGTAAGCGACGCACACCTGTGGAAAGCATCCAGGAATGGATGGATGAAATTCTCCCTGGTTCTTCCCCCAACCCAGAGACTCAATATACTCAATTGGAGGAAAGCCAACGCATTCAGCAGTTGCTTATGCGCCTGGAACCCCACGAACGTGCCGTCCTGATCCTACGTTATTGGTATGAGATGAGTGAATTAGAAATGGCTGAAATGCTCTCAATTTCCACCAGTGCCGTTAAGAGCCGCCTCCACCGTGCCCGCCAGAAGATGGCGCTATTATGGAAAGAACAGCAAAGCCGTTATACCTCCAAGGAGTCAGCCCATGAAGCACCCGCCTATTGAAACCTGGTTCTGTGAAATGGGATGTTCAGAAGTTCAATTCCAGGACATGCAGCGCCATTTGGAAACCTGCACCCATTGCCGCAAAACCTACTTGGCCTGGCAGGAGGTTGAAGAAGAAATCAAACACCTGCCCTTACTGGCCCCTTCACCCACGTTTGTCAACCGCTGGGAATCCTATGCCCAAGCCCAAGTTCAGCGTTCTCACCAAACCCTTTGGAAATGGGTCGGTGTCATGGTTGGCTTGACACTTACAATGTTGGTTGGTTGCATCGCTCTCCTGGTCTTCTTTTGGGACTCCAACCTCGTTGCTGAGGGGATTGCACACCTTATCCGCTTCCTTACCCGACTGCCCTCGACCTGGCTCCAAATCCGCTATGCGGCCACTTTTTGGCTGCACGAGATCCCACTTTATTGGTTACCTGCTATGGGCTTCCTGCTCTACACCTGGATCATTCTTCCCCTGAGTACCTGGTGCTATGCCATGGCCAAACTCGCCCTGCAAGGAGCAAAAAATCCATGAAAACAAAACACACTACCTTCTGGTTGATTTCCGTTATCAGCCTGGTTCTTCTGCTTGGATCTTGGCATCCTGCTATCGCCAAGCCCTCAGTTTCTTTTATCTCACAGACCTATAGTGGTGATCGTCTGGTAATTGGAGAAACATTTACCTTGCACAGTGGCGAAACCCTGGCAGGGGATCTGATAATTATAGGTGGTACTGCGGAAGTGCAGAAGGGTGCTACCGTCAACGGAGATGTCGACTTGCTGGGCGGCTCCTTGAAACTTGCAGGCGAGATAGTCGCCAGCATAAATGCCGTCGGCGCAACCATCGAATTCGAGGATGGTGCTCTAATCCGCGGAGATATTCACACGGTAGCCTCTTCGATTTCCGGATTAGAAAAGGCTACCCTGATGGGCAGCCTTAACACATTTAGCCCTTCAATTGGCGTTTGGCGAACCCCGGTTTTCCGCTGGCAACCCATTCCAACAGAACCTTTTAACTTCCTGCAGCGTGCGTTTCTCAACCTTTTGCGCACGGTGGCGGTTGCCATCCTGGCACTGCTGATTGCCCTTATCCTGCCAGTGCCCCTGGATCGTATCAGCCAGACCCTCACCCACGAGCCTTTCCTCAGCGGTGGATTGGGGCTACTAACCCTTTTGGTCATGCCAGCGGTTATCGTGATCCTGCTAATCACTATAATTTTGATCCCGGTTGCACTGGCAGGGTTGATGATTCTGGCCCTGGCGTTACTATTGGGATGGGTTGCCGTAGGTTATGAGATCGGCAATCGTATGGCTGATCTCTTCAAGAGTATCTGGAGCCCTCCCCTGGCCGCTGGCATTGGCACATTGATACTGGGATTCGTCCTGTACTTGCTAGGATACATCCCTTGCCTGGGAGGGATACTAAGTTTCTTGATCGGGTGTTGGGGACTGGGTGCTGTCCTGTTAAGCCGTTTTGGGACCCAGGTCTTTCGTACCATCCCACCAACTCCTCCCACAGCGGGAGGTCCTGAGATCACCTCATCGCTGGTCCCGCCCTCCCGTGAGGAGAATGCAGAAGGAGAAAACTAATGAATCAACCCTCTAGAACCATTCCAGGTAGCCTGATTTTGTTAAGCCTGTTATTGCTAACCTCACTGGCTTGCTCAATTACCGTCAACCTGCCTAATATCCGTGTGCCAACCCTTCAAACCACAACCCCGGTCATCAAAACCATTGACGAACCACTCCCCACAGATGGTACAGAGCCCCTCAAACTGCGATTGGAAATGGGAATGGGAGAACTAACCCTTCAACCGGGCGTTCAAGGTCTGATCCAAGGCACCATTCGCTACAATGTTCCGGAATGGGAGCCTCAAATCCTGCGCGGCCCGGCGAGTCTGGTCCTGACCCAGCGCCAGGCGGATGGGCAACTGGCGCTTCCCAAGGAAACGATCAATGAATGGGACTTGAAATTGGGAAATTATCCCCTGGACCTCACCATTAATGCGGGCGCTTATAAAGGCGAACTGGATTTAAGCGGTCTCCCCCTAACGCGGCTACAAATCAATGACGGGGCAAGCGAAGCACGAGTGGTTTTCAATGCGCTCAACCCCCTACCCATGGATCAACTGCGCTATCGCACCGGCGCTTCCAAAGTTGAACTGCTCGGGTTGGGAAATACCAATGCCGATGAAATCATTTTTGAGGGAGGTACCGGTGCCTATACCCTGGATTTTTCTGGCAATTTGTCGCACGACATGAACATACGTATTAAATCCGGGGTTTCCCAGGTGGTCTTGGTCATTCCCCCTGAGGTTCCCGCACGGGTGGAAATTACTGGTGGATTGAACAACGTTTCCCCCCAGGGCGTCTGGAACATCCAGGATGGTGTTTACGAGAAAAGCGGCAACGGCCCCCGACTCCTGATCGAGATTCAGATGGGGGTTGGCTCCCTCGAACTTAAGGCTCGATAGCGCGGTACAGGCGGTAACGCTCTACCAGCTCATAGACTCGGGGTGGGAGGTAGTAACGGTACGCCTTACCTCCTGCCACTCGCTGACGGATCTGGGACGAGGAGATCTCCAATAGAGGAGCATCCACAAACATCACTTTGCGTCTTAAACCTGGCAAAGTGGCCTCAAGGTGTGAAAGATCCACGGCATCCCCAGGCCGCCGCATCACCCCCAGCCCATCGCAAGCCTCTAGAAACCTCAAGGGCTGATGCCAGGTCGGTAAATCGCGTAATGAATCCCCTCCGATTAGATAAATCAGCGCATCCTCGGGATAAAGGTCATGCAAGATTAGCAATGTATCCACTGCGTAGTGCGGACCCGGACGGTCAATCTCAACCCGTGAGAGTTCGAATAAGGGGTCACCCTCTATAGCAGCCTTCACCAGTTCAAGCCGGATCAATAAGGGCGTAATGGGTAGCCCACGCTTGTGGGGTGGGTCGGGGGTTAGGACCCACAACACCCGTTCCAGTCCCAATTGATCCGCCGCTTCAGAGGCAAGAATCAAGTGTCCCACATGTGGCGGATCAAAAGTGCCACCAAAGACTCCAATGCGCCTCATTCCTGCCACTCAAGTTCGTAATGATCTCCAATGAAAACGGTATCACCGTTCTGAATACCCGCCTGACGCAACGCCTCGTCTACCCCTAGGGTCTCCATTAACTTCTGGAAACGGCGTACCGACTCTTCATACTCCCAGTATGTCATAGCCGCCGCTCGCTCTACAGCCTCTCCAGTCACCTTGAAACTCCCATCTGGAAGCCGAAGCACCTGAAAGGCTCGGGGATCTGCAGAGGGGCGATACACAGGCATTTCAACTCTGCTCAGAACCTCCGGAGCCTGCTTGACCAGTTCCGCACAACGCCACAAAATCGGTTGCAAACCAATCTTCTTCAATGCCGAGATGGCCACTGGCTCTACCCCCCGTTCTTTAAGCGAACGTTCGATCTCGGGCCAGCGCTCCTGCACTTCCGGCAGGTCAATCTTGTTGAGCGCAACAATCATGGGTTTTCGCGTCAGTTCGGGGTCAAATAAAGCCAATTCACTATTGATCTGGGCATAATCCGCCACCGGATCGGGAGAAAGTCCATCCAGCAGGTGAATCAGCACCTTGGTGCGCTGGATATGCCGTAGGAAGGCATCCCCCAGCCCTACCCCGCGGTGTGCCCCCTCAACCAACCCCGGAATATCTGCCAGCACCAGAGACGTATTGGCGTCCAAATCAGCCACTCCAAGGTTAGGTTCCAGAGTGGTGAAGGGATAATCTGCAATTTTCGGTTTTGCGTTGGTCACCGCCGCCAAAAAACTGGACTTTCCCGCATTCGGCACCCCAACAATGCCCACATCAGCGATCAATTTTAGTTCCAGGCGTAAGTTACGCTCCTGGCCTGGCTCGCCTTTCTCGGCAATACGCGGAGCCTGGTTGCGCGGGGTGGCAAAACGAGCATTTCCACGCCCCCCCCGACCCCCCCGGCACACCACCAAACGCTGTCCGGGTTCCACAAGGTCACCCAGTAACTCTCCTGTGTCATCGTCATAAACTACGGTACCCGGCGGAACAGGGATGACCAAATCCTCACCCGAGCGCCCAGTCATGTTGTTCGGCCCTCCGCGACCACCATCCTGGGCAATGAAACGGCGCTGGTAGCGGAATTTCACCAAGGTATTCAGCGAGGGAACAACCTCAAGAATGACATCACCCCCGCGTCCGCCATCTCCACCATCGGGCCCACCGCGGGCCACGTACTTCTCCCGGTGGAAGTGGACAATCCCATCCCCGCCTTTGCCCGAGCGAACGTAGATTCTGGCCTCATCAATAAACATACCCTATCCGCCCATCTGGAGTGGGAAAGGAGCAAAGTCCCTTCCCACTCCCCTCACCTTTCTCAATCTATTTTCCCAGTTTTTCTTTCAGAATGTCCTCCAGAGTGGGTTGGCCAATCTCTTGGAGCTCATAACGCACCCGTTGCACTGGCTTGTTGATTTTGATCACACGGGTAATATCAATAGGTGTGGCCGAGATGACCAAGTCCACCTCTGCCCGATTAATGGTCTCTTCCAACTCTCGCATCTGGGTCTCACCATAGCCCATTGCTGGCAGAATAGGACCCGTCTGGGCATATTTTCGATACGTTTCGGCAATTGAACCCACCGCATACGGGCGCGGATCCACAATCTCAGCCGCACCAAAGCGCCGGGCAGCCACCCAGCCAGCCCCGTAGGCCATTTCGCCGTGGGTTAGAGTGGGACCATCCTCGATAACCAACACACGTTTACCCCGAATTGCCCGCGGATCATCTACAAAAATAGGCGAAGCTGCTTCAATAATGACAGCATTCGGGTTGAGCGTTTGGAGGCTCTCGCGCACTTGTAAGACGGCTTCGGGGTTCGCCGTATCTACTTTGTTGATCACAAACACATCTGCCCGACGCACATTGGTCTCACCTGGGTGGTAGCGCTGTTCATGACCTGGGCGGTGAGGATCGGCAACCACGATGCGCAGATCCTCCTGATAGAACGAAAAATCATTATTACCACCATCCCACAGGATGACATCCACCTCGGCTTCTGCCTGGCGCAAGATCTTCTCGTAATCAACCCCCGCATAAACAATAACCCCATTATCCAGGTGCGGCTCATACTCTTCCCGCTCTTCAATGGTGCACTCGTAGCGGTCCAGATCCTCATAACTGGCAAAACGCTGGGCTTCCTGACGCACCAGATCACCATAGGGCATGGGGTGTCGAATTGCCGCTACCCGCAGCCCCATCTCACGTAATATTTTGGCGACACGGCGACTGGTCTGGCTTTTCCCCGAGCCTGTGCGCACCGCACAAACAGCAACCACTGGCTTGCTGGATTTTAACTGTGTGCTTCCTGGCCCCATCAGACGAAAATCCGCCCCGGCGGCCATCACCAGAGAAGCCTTATGCATCACATACTCATGCGAGACATCGCTGTATGCAAACACCACCTGATCCACGCCCAAGGTCTTAATCAGGTGCTCCAGCTCACTCTCCGGATAAATTGGGATGCCTTCGGGGTACAAAGGACCGGCCAGTTGCGGAGGATAACGCCGTCCCTCGATATTGGGGATCTGGGTTGCCGTGAACGCCACGACCTGGTACGCTGGGTTGTTGCGGAAAAACACGTTGAAATTGTGAAAATCACGACCTGCGGCGCCCATGATGATGGTTCGAATGGCCATAGGTTGTTAAATCCTCCTGGGTGTTGGATTTTAAAAACCGGATTACATCGCCTCTGGGGCGTTAATCCCAAGCAAAGCCAGACCAACCTCAAGTGCCTGGCGTGCAGCCGCCACCAGCCTGAGCCGGAATTGGCGCACTTCTGCCTCCGCCTGCAATACCGGGCACTGAGTATAAAAGTCATTGAAAACGCGCGCCATTTCGTAAACAAGGTTGGCAATCAGCAGAGGACGGAATTCCGTGGCTGCCCGCTGGATTTCACCCGGTAACCGGGAGATCAGATCCACCAATTCAATCTCCGGCGTGGTCAACTCATGAGAGGGAAGCACAGGGGCAGGAAGTTCAAAACCTACCTTTCGCAGAATGCTCCCAGCCCGAACGTAGGCGTACTGAATATAAGGGGCTGCCTGTCCATTGATATCGAGCGCACTTTCCCAGTCGAAGGTCACAATTTTTGTGTTGTCGCGTGAAAGCATAGAATACTTGATTGCTCCAAGCGCAACTGCCTGAGCAATAGCATGTTGTTTCTCAAGCGGCAACTCCGGATTTTTCATTTGAACGATTTCCAGAGCCCGACGGGTGGCTTCACGCACCAGGTCCTCCAGTAACACAACTGTGCCCTCACGTGAGGACATGGTCACATTGCCTGGCAGATTAACAATTTCATATGCTAGATGGTAGCACTTACTGGCCCAAGCGTACCCCATTAATTCGAGGGTCTTAAAAATCTGTTGTAAATAAAGGCTCTGACGAACATCAATGACGTAAATTGAGCGATCCAAATCATATTCCTGGAATTTTAGAATCGCCAACGCCAGATCCTTGGTCGCATAAAGCGAGGTACCATCCGAACGCAGGACAACCAGCGTACGATACTTATCTTTTGTGCCCAGAATCTCATCCAAGGGCACCACCACTGGCCCCTCCGGGCGCTCATCGCGAGCAATGCCACGCCGGATCAAGTCCTCAACCAAACGAATGCCTGGCTCTTCAACCTCGCTCTCGAAATAAACGCGGTCAAAATGGACCCCCAGTAGGGCATAAATCTGATCAAATCCTTCCAGTGACCACTGACGCGTCCGCTGCCAAAGAGCCAGGATTTCCGGGTCGCGCTGATGCCAGCGAGCAAAAAGCGCCCGCACCTGAGGTTCCACGGAAGGGTCTTCTTCAAAGCGACGATCGGCCTCAGCGTACAAATCCCCCATCCAACGGGTCTTATCCTCCCCTGGTTCTTCGCCCGCATGATAGGTCATATAATTCCAGAGCCACTTAATCACATGCAGACCAATGTCGCCGATGTAATTCGCCCGGATCACCTCATATCCGGCGTATTCCAGGATATTCGAAATCGCAGCACCCAGAATCACGTTTCGCAAATGCCCCACATGAAAAGCCTTATGGGTGTTGGGCTGCGAAAATTCCACCATGACCTTCTCGCCCCGCGGAGCCGCCCGGCCAAAGCCGCGTTGTTGCGTAAGCACCGTATCCACGACACGTTGTGCATAGCTTTCCGGGGAGAAATAAAGGTTGAGATAGCCATTAACCGCTTCGATCCGCGCAAAGCCCTCAATCTCTCCTAAAAACTGCGCCACCTCGGTAGCCAATTCCTGCGCTCGTTGATTGACTTTGATCGGCTTCCCCTGCCGTGCCTCTTGGGCAGCCAGTTGGAAAAATGAAGTTGAAATCCCCCAATGACCAGCAAAGGGAATCCATTTCCACTGGATCTGCGGCTCGGGCAATCCATTTTGCTGACAATACTGGCGGATCTTTACCTCTACGATTTGCTGTTCGCGCTCAAACATGCAACCTATCCCTCGTAGTGCAGGGTATTGATTCTCATGATCATTCATGTTCCCAATGACGGGCAGACCGATTATAACATAGAGCCTCGCCTTGACATCTTGGAGGCAACGAACAAACAACACAAAGTGAGCGGGAGAGAATTCTCCCGCTCACGCGAAGGGTCCAAGTAAAGAATACTCGATCAGGCGGCCTTGCTCAACAAGGAGGCAAAGCGCTTCATCAAGCGGCTCTTGCGGCGCGCAGCGTTATTTTTATGGATGATCCCCTTTTCGGCAGCTTTATCGAGGGCCTTTTGGGCACGAAGAACCGCCGCACGGGCTTCATCGAGATTACCGCTCTCAATCGCTGCGTTCGCCTTGCGGATAAAGGTACGCGCTGCCCCGCGATAAACCCGGTTGCGCAGTCGTCGCTTCTCGTTTTGCCGGTTGCGTTTGATTTGAGACTTGATGTTAGCCAAAGCCCATCCTCCATCTGTTTAACTTTCGGAAGCGGATTTTACCAGAATATGCTCAATCCGTCCAGGAATTTTGTGAAAATGCCTCAAAAGGGCCCCGATTCTGGCCCTAATAAATGCGCCGACCCCGGACTTTCAGGGATCCGGGGTCGGGGATCCTTCGATAATCCTACTTATCCAATAGCGCGGCCACACCGGGCAGTACTAGCCCTTCCAGCATCTCCAGAGATGCCCCACCGCCGGTTGAGATGTGCGTGATTTTGTCTGCCAGGCCAGATTGGTTAATGGCCTGCACCGATTCACCCCCACCAATGATGCTCACCGCGCCGCTTTCGGCAACCGCGCGGGCAATTCCAAAGGTGCCTTGGGCGAACTTCGGGAACTCAAACACACCCATAGGGCCGTTCCACACCACTGTGCCTGCCCCTGCAATCACCTTGGCGTACGCCTCCACAGTCTGCGGCCCAATATCCAGCACACGCCAGCCCTCGGGTACGGGACCAACCGGGATCACCTTGGACTCGGCTTCGGCATCAAAGCGATCCGCAATGACCACATCAACGGGCAAATGCAAACGCTCACCGCCCTCGCTCAGAAGTTCTTTAGCCGTATCCAATGCCTCATCCTCAACCAGCGAGTCTCCCATCGGAATGCCTTTGGCCTTGAAGAACGTATTGGCCATACCGCCGCCGATGAGAATGGCATCCGCTTTCTTAAGCAAGTTGCGGATGACCCCAATCTTATCGCTGATCTTCGCTCCACCCAGAATTGCCACAAACGGGCGCTTGGGATTCTCAATGGCCTCGCCAAGATATTTGATTTCCTTTTCCATCAAGAAACCAGCCACGGCGGGCAAATAATGCGCAATTCCCTCGGTTGAGGCATGGGCGCGATGGGCAGAACCAAAAGCGTCATTGACATACACCTCCGCCAATGCGGCTAGCGCCTTAGCCATCTCAGGATCGTTCTTTTCTTCTTCCGGATGAAAACGGGTGTTCTCCAATAGCAGCACTTCCCCGGGTTTCAGTGCCTTTGCCGCCTCTTCGGCGACTGGGCCAATGCAATCCTCGGCAAACTTGACCGGTTTACCGAGCAACTGGCCAAGATACTCAGCCACTGGCTTGAGCGAGTACTTGGGATCTGGACCACCTTTAGGACGCCCTAGATGGGAAGCCAGAATTACCGCGGCACCCTGGTCAAGCAGATACTGAATGGTGGGCAGCGCTGCCCGAATGCGTGTATCATCTGCAACTACGCCATCTTTGATCGGTACATTAAAATCCACGCGCACAAAGACACGTTTGCCTTTTACGTCAATATCCCGGACGGTTTTCTTATTGAACATGAGACCCTCCCTAATTATTTGGGCCTGGTCATGCACAGCCGGGCAATTTCCGAGGCTGCACATGACCAGGCTAGTTATCCAGGCTGGCTGATCAGAGTGACTTTGCCATCAAAGCAGCCAGGTCGGCAGTGCGGCAGGAATACCCCCACTCATTGTCGTACCAGGCCACCACTTTCACCAGGTTTCCGCCCATGACCATGTTCGAGGGCAGATCAATGATGGAAGAGCGCGAGTCGCCCTTGAAATCCATAGAAACAAGCGGCTCGTTGTATCCGCCATTGGTCACACCCAGAATGCCCTTAAGCGGACCATTGGCCGCATCAATGAAGACCTGGTTCAATTCCTCCTTGGTAGTGGTTTTCTCAACCGTCGCCACAAAATCCACGATAGAAACCGTAGGAGTGGGCACGCGCAAAGCATACCCATCGAACTTCCCCTTCAACTCAGGGATGACCAGCGCCACAGCCTTGGCCGCCCCAGTGGTCGTGGGGATAATATTCAGGCCCGCCGAGCGCGAGCGACGCATCTCTTTCTTATGCCCCTGATCCAAGATGACCTGATCGTTGGTGTAGGAGTGAATGGTCACCATGACCGCATTCAAGATCTTGAAGTGATCATGAACAACTTTCGCCGCAGGGGCCAGACAGTTGGTGGTGCAAGAAGCGTTCGAAACCACATGATGCTTGGCTGGGTCGTACATGTTCTCATTCACACCCAACACAATAGTGATATCTTCGTTTTTTGCAGGCGCGCTGATGATGACCTTCTTGGCACCGCCTTTCTCGATGTGTACCCGCGCTCCGGGCTTGCCCTTTGCCGGATCGCCCAGGGCATCCGTGAATACCCCAGTGGATTCAATGACAATATCTACACCCAGATCCTTCCAGGGCAGATTACCCGGATCCTTCTCAGCAAAAACCTTGATACGGCGGCCGTCAATGACGATGTCACCATCTACGACCTCCACACTACCGGGATAAATCCCATAGGTGGAGTCAAATTTGAACAGATGCGCATTCTGCTTCGCATCAAACAGGTCATTGACCGCCACGACTTCCAGATCATTGGGGTAACGCTCAAGGATAGCCTTGAGAACTAGGCGGCCGATGCGACCAAAACCATTGATACCAACTTTGACTACCATTGTGCACCTCCGTATATGAAATCGTTAGAATGGGTTTCAGTTCCTTCCCTTTTCCGCGTACACGTTCAGTGTGCTTTCACGGGGAAGGGTATCCTCACGTCCAGACAGCGGACCCGTTCGTTCGTAATACAGGTCCATAATCACCTGAGCCAACCGGACAGCGTGATGCCGCCAGGGTTGCTCATCATCCACCAAATCCGCGCAGTAAACAGCGCAATGCTCTTCCAACTCAGGCGAAGGCAAAACCGCCCGAATTCCCTCGGGGAGATTGCGAGGTTCTCGGCTATTACAAATCACCAGGTCAAAGATCGGTCCTCCCAAGTGACGTTCAATGGCCTTCACATGATCGGCGCAGGTAAATGTATCGGTTTCCCCGCGCTGAGTCGCCACATTGCAGATATAGAACTTCAGAGCCCGGCTTGTTCTTAGAGCAGCTGCAATGTCGGGCACCAGCAAATTTGGCAAAATGCTGGTGAAAAGACTGCCTGGCCCAATCAAAATCAAATCAGCATTCAGAATGGCCTGCACTGCGGGCGGATACCCCAATGGTGCACTGGGTTCCAACCATACTCGTTCAACCTGCCCCCCCACCTTAGGAATGTTACTCTCTCCTCTAACACGCAGGGTGCGCCCTTTTTCTGGAGCCTTGACTTCGGCCACCAAACGCACGTCGTGAAGTGTGGAGGGAAGCACTCGCCCTCGCACCGCCAGAACCCGCCCCGATTCGGCAATAGCTTCCTCAAACGAACCCGTAATATCCGCCAGGGCCGTGATCAGGAGGTTGCCCAAATTATGACCATTAAGCCCTGCGCCTGCTGGGAAGCGATAGCGAAATAATTGAGTGATAAGTTCTTCATCATCTGAAAGAGCCGCCAAACAGTTGCGAATATCGCCGGGGGGTAACACTCCCATATGGCGGCGTAGTTCGCCCGAGGAACCCCCATCGTCCGCCACGGTTACAATGGCGGTCAGATTATGGGTGTGAGCCTTCAAGCCTCGCAGGAGGGTGGAAAGCCCCGTTCCCCCTCCTATTGCTACAATGCGAGGTCCTCGCTCACGTCGCCGATAGTCGGTTACTGCATCTACAATGGGCTTGCCGGGTCGTAAAAAGGGCCGTAAAAGCGAGCGGCTCAACCCCCACCCCCCCCACAGGATCAGCCCCATGCCAATGCCAGCAAAGATCGCAATGCGTAAAGGGCGGGTAAGAAAACGCAAGGCTAAAATAGAAAGCAATGGCAACCACGGTGTATCCGGTGCCTCCCGGTAGATATCCAGGAGCGAAAGGGTCACCCCAGTTCCCAAAAAAGTCGTCCCAATCAGCAGTACTAGCAACCAGCGTTTAACCCCAATACCCGGAGTAAGCCATCGCAGCGCCAACCGTAGGCGGCGCTGCCAGGATTGTCCGGAATGAGAGATTAACTTGCCCATATCACTTTATTTATAACCGCCTTTTGTCTGCGCGTCAACGCGGATACTGATTTGCATAAACAAATTATACCACAGTTTGTGATATTTATCACAATATATTTGGGCTACCCCAGAGCTTCCCATGCTATAATGAGAAAGGCAAGCGCATTGTAAAATCTCCCATTCCATCGCATTAGCCTTCCACATTAGGGGATCTTTAAGAAGTGAACCGGTTAACTGGATTACATGAACGTCCCATTCGACGTTTGCAAAGTAAGAAAAGATGGGATACACAAATAACTCACCCCATTCTCATTCTCTCCCCTAAAATCTTCTCTAAGGACTTATTCAACCCAATCCAACTTTCCAGGAGGCACACTTATGCGGTTAACCCATTTACCCGGCCCCAAAGCCCAGCAGTACATCGCCAGAGATAGAGCCGTCATCTCCCCTTCTTACCCACGCAGCCATCCCTTTGTAATGGACCACGGGCGCGGGGTTGAAGTTTGGGATGTGGATGGGCATCGTTTTCTGGATTTTGCGGCCGGAATTGCAGTGGTTTCAACTGGCCACAGCCACCCCCAGGTGGTCAAAGCAATCCAGGAGCAGGCCGAAAAATTTATTCACATCTCCTCTGACTTTTACCATCCCAAATGGATTGAACTGGCGGAATATATCAACCGCATTGTTCCCTTTGATGAAGATGCCATTTGTTTCATGACCAATTCGGGCACAGGGGCCGTTGAAACCGCCATTAAGTTAGCCCGGTATTACACTGGCCGCACAGAGTTCATCGGTTTTCTGGGAGGATTTCACGGGCGAACGATGGGCTCTCTTGCATTTACCGCCAGCAAGTCCGCTTACCACCGCGGTTTCCTCCCGCTGATGCCAGGCGTGACCCATGTGCCTTACCCGAATCCTTACCGGCCAGTGCTCCAGTCCCTTCCCGACGAGCCCTATGGTCAAACGGTTGTACGGTATCTGGAGCAAGAGATCTTCGCTAAATTGGTTCCTCCCGACTCGGTAGCCGGGATCATTGTGGAACCGGTTTTGGGAGAAGGGGGGTATGTTGTACCAGCACCCGGCTTCTTCCCCGCCTTGAGGGATTTATGTGATCGCTATGGCATCCTTCTAATTGTAGATGAAGTACAAAGCGGGGTAGGACGCACCGGCAAGTGGTGGGGGATACAGCATTTTGGCGTAGAACCCGATATGATTTGTATTGCCAAAGGCATTGCATCTGGCATGCCCTTGGGGGTCATGGCCGCCCGTAAACATCTGGTAACCTGGCCTAAAGGCAGTCATGGTAACACCTACGGCGGCAATCCGCTTTCATGCGCCGCCGCACTGGCTACGCTTAACCTGATCGAAAACGGTTACATGCAAAACGCTGCCACCATGGGTCAATTTGCTCTCAAGCGGCTGCGTGACATGATGGAACGCCACCCTTCCATTGGCGATGTACGCGGTCTGGGGCTGATGATTGGTGTTGAATTTGTACGTGATCGTGATACCAAAGAGCCCCATGAGATACTGCGAGATCGAGTGGTAGACCTGTGCTTTGAAAGGGGGCTAATTGTGCTGGGGTGTAGCACCAGTACTATCCGCATCTCACCACCCTTGTGCATCACCTATAGCGAAATGGAAGAGGGGTTAGCAATCCTAGAGGCTGCCATCGGACAGGCAGAGGACGAACTTTTCCTGCACCCAGTTACCCACCCCGGAGACGCTCGTCTATGAGCTTCATGCTCCCCGACTTTCGAATTCGCCAGCGTGACTATCTTTTAGAAATTACGCGCGCCCTGACTCAAGAATTAGATCTGGATGTCTTGCTTGGGCGCATTTTGCGCATTACCATTGAAATGCTGGCGGGGCAGGCTGGCCTAATTGCCCTCCGAGAGGAAGATGGCTCGTGGAAAGTGGCAGTCGCTCAGGGAATTCCCGAAGCTTTTGTTAAGTTTCTGGCTCCGTATCTGAACGAGATCACTGAATCTCCTGATCCGGATTACTTCGAACTTTTGGAGATTGACCACCGCTTGCGGGAATTGGCCCTTACCGCCAGTTTTGGCTTACTTCACGGTGTGGTTTTGCCGTTGGTGGCCCGTAACCGCGTGCTGGGGGTGATTTTCATTTTTCGCTCTTACCCGGCCGCCTTTTCAGCCAATGACCGCGCCCTGCTCACCTCCTTTGCCGATCAGGCGGCCATCGCAGTTTCTAACGCGCAGCTCTACACCCAACTAGCCCGCAGTAAACAACGCCTGGATGGTCTCCTGGACGCTGTTGCAGATGGCGTGCTCATCCTCAATCCCGACTTAAAGGTTGAACGCTGCAATCCCGCCTTTGCACGCCTTCTGGGAATACCTCGTGAAAAGATTCAGGGTAACCCTCACGAAGCCGTGGTCAATTGGGCTTCCCCCCCAAAAGACATGACACTAGAGCAGGCGGTTGCCGGAGGCTGGCCGCTCATGCCAAACGCTTACCTCTATGTGGAAGGCGACCTTAAGTGCCAAGGGCCTCGCAATACCGTCCCGGTGGGTATTACCTACGCGCCGCTTTTAAGCGAGGGCAAGCTCCTCAATATCATCGCCATTGTTCGCGATATCACCCGCTTTCGCGAAGCCGATGAACTTAAGAGCACCTTCATATCAATCATTAGCCATGAACTAAAGACCCCTCTGGCGTTGATTAAAGGCTACGTTAGCACCTTGCGCCGCGAGGACGCTCAATGGGACCCGGAAATTGTCCAGGAGAGCCTGGCGATCATTGAAGAGGAAGCCGACCGTCTGGGAGCACTAATCGAAAATTTACTGGATGCATCGCGCTTACAGGCTGGCGGCCTCACCCTCAAACGCGCTGACGTGTGGCTACCCGAATTGGCTTCACGAGTTTCACAGCGCATGGCTACTCAGACCAGCCGCCATACCATCGTAGTGGATTTCCCAACCGATTTTCCCGTTATCCTCGCCGACGAAGACCGCTTGCAGCAGGTTTTGACGAACCTGATCTCCAACGCAATCAAATATGCACCGCAAGGCGAGATCCGCATCTCTGGCCGAGTCCAGCCCGACGTGGTAATTGTATGTGTGAGCGATCAGGGACCGGGTATCGCGCCCTCTGACCGCCCCCATATCTTCGATCGCTTTTACCGCTCCCCTGAAGTTATGCGCCAGACCAAAGGAGCCGGCCTGGGGTTATATCTGAGTCGCGCGATCATAGAAGCCCACGGTGGGAAGATTTGGGTGGACTCGGGGACCGAACAAGGAGCTCGGATCTGCTTCTCGTTACCCCGGCAATCACAATAAGCGGGCCTTCGTGTCATCCTGTTGTGAGCATGGTATAATGCCCCTGTTGATTCCTTAAAAGAAAGCGAATCCATATCCTATGCCCAAAGTTCAGACCTCTTGTCCGCGCTGCAAATCCCCGGTGATTGCCGACCTGGAGCAACTTCTGGATGTTTCGGTAGATCCCTCCGTCAAGCAACGGCTATTGAGTGGGCAAGTCAATGTCATCCACTGCCCAACGTGCGGTTTTAATGGTATGGTCAGCGCTCCCCTGGTCTATCACGACCCGGAGAAAGAACTCCTGCTCACTTATTTTCCACCTGAACTGGGCCTTTCGGTCAACGATCAAGAGCGCCTGATCGGCCCGCTAATCAATCAGATTACCAACCGCCTGCCGTTAGAGAAGCGTAAAGCCTACCTGCTCCGCCCTCAGACCATGTTGACCTTCCAAACGCTTATTGAGCGCATTCTGGAGGCAGATGGTATTACGCGCGAGGTGCTGGAAAAGCAGCAAAAACGTTTTGATTTGATCCAACGCCTTGTGGGCACTGTCAGCCCAGAGGAGCGCAAAGCCCTGATGCAGCAGGAAGAAGGACTAATCGACGCTGATTTCTTCCTTATGCTTTCCCAAATCACCGAGGCAATGCTGGCACAGGGCGATGAACGAACAGCACGCGTGCTGGCCTCCCTGCAGCAAGAGGCGCTCAATAACACCAAAACGGGTCAAGAGATCAAAAATCAAACTCAGGAAGTTCAGGAGATTTTGCAGAAACTTCAGCAGGCAAGTCGTCAAGGCCTGACACGAGAAAAATTGCTTGATTTGATGCTTGATGCTCGCAGCGAGGCGGCCCTGACCGCACTGGTTGGGTTAGTGCGCAACGGATTGGATTATGAATTCTTCCAAATTCTCACAGAACGCATTGATGCCGCCCAGGACAACACCGAAAAAGAGCGTCTTGAAGCCCTGCGCACAAAACTGCTGGAGTATTCACGGCAGATTGATGAGCAACTCCAACGCCGATACGAGCAGAGCCGTCGCCTGGTACAACAAATCGCTTCTGCCCAAAATATCGAGCAAGCCATCGAGGAAAGCCTGGAGGCCATTGACGAGTTTTTCTTCAAAGCCTTGGACGAGGAACTGGAGCAGGCCCGTAAAAACGCGGATTTAGAGCGCATCTCCCGACTGCAACGCATGCGTGCCCATCTCGAAAAGTTGAGTGCCCCGCCCCCCGAAGTGGCCTTCCTGGAAGAGTTGCTCAGCCTCCCATCCTACGAGGAACGTCAGAAGAAAATGCAGGAAAAAGTCGAATTGGTCACAGAAGAGTTTTTGCAATTGGTGAGTGGGCTCATCGCCCAGGGTGAAAAACAAAACCAGCCCCCCGAACTGCTCAGCGCCCTGCGCGAGATCAATCGCATTGCCCTGCGCATGACCATGATGGCCAACCTGAATCAATGACCCTTTAACTTCTGGCAGTTCCTTCAGATCACCACGTCACCAGCAGCACGACTGGACAGTTTGACCATCCGGCCGAAGAACCCATTCCCCTCTCGTAATGCGTGGGGTGTGCCGCGTTCCACAATTTCTCCTCGATTCAGCACCACAATCTCATCCACCTGATCCAACCCTTGAGGGGAGTGCGCAATCCAGATCAACGTGCGCTCTCCCACCCAGGCCATTAAGCGGTTAAGAATGCGCGCTTCTTGAGCACGATCCAGATGAACACCCGGCTCATCCAGGATAATCACAGAGGCTTTGCTCAGAAACAAACGAGCCAGGGCCAATCGCTGGCGCTCACCGCCGCTCATGCGAGCCCCCAGGTTACCCACCCAGGTATTCAGTCCTTCCGGCAAACGCCGAGCCCAGTCTGCCAATTCAACCTGTTCCAGCGCCCACCACAATTGGTCCTCTGTTGCCTCCGGCGCCGCGAGGCGCAGATTCCCGCGCAGGGTGTCACTAAAAATATGCGGTCGTTGTTCAAGCACCGCCAAAACCCGGTGTAGTGATGCTTCATCCCAAAGTCTCAGCGGGACTCCACCAATGAAAATTTCGCCTTCGTCGTAGTCCCAGAAGCGTAAGAAAAGATTGACCAGGGTGGATTTACCCGCACCGCTGGGCCCTACTATGCCTATCCGACGACCCAAAGGGATATCCAGGTTAATGTCCCTCAGCACAGGAGGGGTATCGGGAGCGTAACGAAACGAGAGGTTGCGTATCAAAATATCCGGCTGATAATCGTCCTTCCCGAGGTGCAAATGCGTTGGAGCTATCTGCCGTCGCTTCAGCGTTTCCAGAGATAACAAGCGATGCGCTGAGTGCAATGCCAGAGGAAGATTCTGTGCTCCTAGCATGACCGCGCTTACCGCTTCATGGCTGGCAAGCACACCAACTACCAACGCAACCCATAGCACACCATTGAGTTCCTCCCGTGCTACCGGGTCAAGGCCCACTCCCAGCACCCCCCAAACGGTAAACCACACCCACAACGAGGCCAATCCATTCCCCAGTCCACCGCGCAAGGCACGATGCATTTGAACGCGATGATAAGTAGTCTCCAGATCCTCAATTTGTTTGAGCATAGATCTCTCCTGCCCGAAGAGCAGGTAATCTTCCATGCCCTGAACAAACTCGACTAACCGAATACTCAACCCAGCGTTCACCTCCACCTGTTTCAAGGCAGGTTTCCGCGTCATTCGATACGTCATCAGAGGTATCACCCCACCAGCACCCAGCAAGCCAATGGCTACCCAGGGCCAGAACCCGGAAAAAATGGCACCACTAAACCACGTCAGCCCTAATGTGGTCAGCGCCATCACGATGATGGGGGAAATAAAACGCACGTAGAAGTTCTCCAGATTCTCCAGATCAACAAGAGCCCGATTAAGAAGATCACCGGTGGGCAATTCAGTTTTTCGAGCAGGTAGCAAGGGCACCAGCGTGCGATAAAGCCAGCGCTGCAACTCTCCTAGCAAACGCAAGTTAACCCCATGGGAAACCCAGCGTTCCAGATACCGAATAACGCTACGCGCCAGGCCCAAAAAGCGCACCCCCACAATGGCGATGTGCAGATCGGCTATCGAGGGATGCAGGGCAGCCCGAGCAATGAGATAGGCCGCCGTTCCGAGCAAGCCAATGCTACTGGCAATGGCAGCAACCCCCAGCAAAATCGAGATGACGACGTGAGCAGAGTAGGGCTTCAAGAATTGCACCAATCGCCAGATCAACTTCACAATGCCCTCCATTGAGCCAGATGGGTGTAGAAGGCGCCCTTGCGTGCAAGAAGATCTGCTGGCGGGCCTTGTTCGACAATGCGCCCATCTTCCAGCACCAACACCCAATCGGCATTCTGAATCGTAGTCAAACGATGCGCAATGATCAAACTGGTGCGTCCTTCCAACAAAGTACGAATCACCCGTTCCAAACGGACCTCTAAATCCGGATCAAGATGAGCCGTGGGCTCATCCATGACCAGAAGCGGTGCATCTTTCAGAAATGCGCGTGCCAGCGCTACGCGCTGTGCTTCACCCCCGCTTAACCCACCCCCCTGTTCTCCCACGACCATGTCCCAAGCACGGGGATGGTGTGCAAGCACCTCATCCAGAAATGCTCGCCGCCCAGCGACCCTCAGGGCTTCTTCCGGAGCCTCCGGACAGGCCATACGAACATTCCAGGCCAGATTGGCATGAAACACATAAGGATTTTGGGGAACCCAGGCAATAAATTTCCGCCATTCCTCAAAAGGGATCTGTGCCAGGGGATGATCATTTACCAAGATCCGTCCGCCGCTGGGCTGTAAAAAGCCTAACAGCAGATAGGCCAGGGTGGTTTTTCCGGCCCCGCTCGGGCCGATTAATGCCACCTTCTGCCCCCTTTGAATCTCAAACGTGATATCCTGCAACGTCATATCTGGGCGTCCCGGGTAGGTAAACGCCACATCCTCGAACCGAATCCTCAGGGGAGGTGCCAAAGAGACTATGGACTGAACCGGTTTTTCCTCCATGAGTGAGACACGCGACCACGCTGAAGCAGTCTCAGCCTCATCCAGCAGTGTAAAGATCGTCTGGGCAGCACTCACCCCAGACATCGCCGCATGGAAACGCTGGCCCAGCATACGCAAAGGCAGGTAGAATTCGGGAGCAATCAGCAGAATGAAAAAGCCGTGGAGAAAGTCCAGACGCCCATAGAGCAAACGCAATCCAATCTCTACTGCAACCAGTGCCGTACTTAGGGTACTGATCAATTCCATTGCCAGGGCTGAAAGAAATGTCATCCGCAACACTGTGAGGGTGGTAGTGTAGTAAGCATCAGCGACCCGCCCCAAATGTGTTTCACGCTCCCTGACCCGTCCCATTGCCTTCAAACTGACCAGCCCTTGTAAAGTATCCAGAATGTATTCGCTCAGACGTTGCAGTGCCTGCCACTGACGGCGGGTCAACCGTTCTGCCATTCGCCCAATGAGCATCATGAAAAGCGGGATCAAGGGGGCCGTCACCAAAAACACCAATCCGGTCAGCCAATCCAGGGGAAAAACCACTGCCAATACAAGGAGCGGCACTCCAGCCGCCAGCACGGCCTGGGGCACATAATGGGCAAAGAAAGGCTCCAGTGACTCCACCCCCTGCATGGCTGCGGCAATCAAATCGCCTATGCGTCTGGTCTTCAAGTAGGCAGGGCCAGCTCGCAGCATTGCCTCCAACAAGGCACGGCGTAAGCGGGCCTTAATCCGCACGGCCACCCGCTGGGCAGCAACTTCATTGCTCCAAACTGCCCCCGCCCGAGCCCCCATAACTCCAAGCAGGAGTACCATGGGACGATCCAGATCCGCCCAACCCTGATGCTGCATAAATGCTGCATTCACGATCTGAGCGATCAGGTAAGCCTGCAGCACAGTTAAGAGCCCAATCCCCATCCCCGTACTCACCACCAGGGCTATCCCCCACCCCTCTGAACGGGCCCATTTGAACAATCGCTTGAATTCACGCATGGCATGTTGATTATAAAACCACCTCCTGAGCACATCCTTAAAGTCCTTACCGGGTTAACTTACTCGAGAAAAGCTTCCTACATCTCAACGGTGAGGTTCAATCATGAATCGTCCTCTCGCTCTCTCCTTAACTGCCCGCCTCGGCGTTCGCCAGCGCGGGTTGCAAGATGCCCTGTTGATTTTTGGGGGCAGTCTCCTAGTTGCCGCACTGGCACAAGTACGCATCCCTCTGCCATTCACCCCGGTTCCTATTACTGGTCAGACCCTGGGCGTTTTTCTGGTCGGTGCAACCTTAGGCAGCCATCGGGCTGCGCTCAGCCTTGGGCTGTACCTGCTTGAGGGGAGTATGGGTTTACCAGTGTTTGCCGGCGGCGCTGCAGGCTCGGTTCACCTGTTTGGACCAACTGGAGGGTATCTGTTGGGTTTTGTGGTGGCTGCCTACGTGATCGGTTGGCTGGCTGAAAGAGGTTGGGATCGCTCAATGGGAAGGGTGGCCTTGATGTTTATTGTGGGCGAAACGATCATCTTAGGATTAGGCAGTTTAGTATTGGCTCGCTTTATCGGGCTTGAGCGCGCCTGGCTGGGCGGGGTCTTGCCCTTTTTACCCGGCGATGCCCTCAAGGCACTCCTTGCCGTCCTGCTCCTGCCCACAGCCCGCAAGGTGGCCGACTCGCACTTGTGATGCCAAAGTACACGGGAGGGTGCTAAGCACTCTCCCGTGTACCTAATAACTCCTAAGGTGCCTTTAGGTTATTGTTTCATGGCTGCTTTCAAGCCTTCAATGGCCTGCACGGGGGTTGGATCTACCTCGTAAGCCATGGCCAGGTAGTAGGCCAGATAATCACCAAAGTGGAGAAGCGTCCATTGATGGGCCATGCGCCCTTCTCCCCTCCCCTGTACAAAATCCACATTTATCCCTGCGGTTAGGAAGGCCTGTAAAGTCAATTCATTGCGCAGGCGATTCCGCGGATGGTCTGAGGGGGTACGTAAGAAAAGCACCATCATCTTTTCGAAAAGCGCTTCTGGATTTTCGATCCCAGCCAACGTATTGTGATCGGCTTCAGGTAAGATCTCGAATTGCGCCCAGGCTTTGGCCAATTCGTTCACCTGGCCCTTCCAGCGCCGCGCAACCGGTGCCGCCACGTCCGAGCCCAGCACAACAACCCAACGCCCTATGAGTTGACCAGCCAGACGCTTAGCGGGGTTGTGAACCACGGGAACATTCACCCCAAGGGAGACTTGCTGCTCGCGCACGGCCCGAAGAGCGGCATTAAGATCACGGGTTGGGTCGGGTAGGAGCCCTAATCGGGTAAACAAGGCCAGCAAAAAGCCAAATGAAAATCCTACGGCCGCACGAGGCTGGCCATGATGCTCAAACTGCCATACATCCCATCCGGCTTCGCTAGCCAGGGCAGCCAGCTCTCCTCCGGTTGTGATTGCCACCACCTGGCATCCACGTTCGCCAGCTTGCTTGACTGCTGAGAGCGTTTCCTCCGTATTCCCTGAATGCGAGGACCCAATCACAAGGGTTTCTGCTCCACGCGCCCAGGCCGGCAACTGATACTCGCGACAGGTCACCACAGGCACAGTGAGCAGGGGTTCGCCATAGGCAATAAACAAATCAGCCCCAATCGCCGAGCCTCCCATGCCCGCGATTACCACCTGGCGGATCGGCGGTTTCACCCTCAAGGGCAGGCTTAAACCCTGTTCCCAAGCCTGAGCAAGTTGATCCGGAAGATGCTCAATGGCCTCCCGCATATTGTAGCGATCCAGTTGATTGATTTTAGCCATATCATCCAGATTCATAAACAACTCCATAACATAGGGTTTAAAAACTGATTTGATCAAGGCATGATCCAGAGAAGGTAAGTCAACTCAACCTGACTTTGTACCCGGTCCACCCGGCCAACTTGGAGATTAGCCGGATTACCGCTCCCTGTACGCACGCACAGAGAAGGGAAGAAAGCCTCCCCTTCAAGAGGGATGGGGGAGTTCTCCCTTGCCAATTCCAGACAACGGGCAAAGGACGGAGCCTCCGCAGCGGGGTAAATAGCCCACTGTGCCCCGTTCATGGGAATCATGACCAAGCCCTCGTCAGAGTGGTCAATCCAGAAATCCACCGCAGAGGAATCCGACTGCACCGAAGCACTTTCCAGATCAACCCCTTGTTGGGTGGTCAAACGCACCTTTCCTTGCATGGGTGCAACGAGAGTAGGTGAAGGGGTTGGGCTGGGCAAAATGGTGGGAGTGGCAATTGCAGGGACCTGAATACGCACCCAGAATGGGGCGTTTCCTGCCGGTCCCAGTCCAAACAACTTACCAGAAGGGGACCGTAGCATCCAGTAACTAGTGTAGCGCCCTTGCCATGGGGGAGCAACCATCTCGATACTGATATCCACCGCCTCACCCGGCGGCACTTGGCTAAATAGCGGATAGGAGGTCAAAGGGGCCAGATTATCTCCCGAAACCCACACCACGCTGTAAGCCCCATCCCAAACGCAAGTCCCAAGATTAACTAGCCGCCAAGTTTTGACAAAACGCTGACCAGGTAGAACAGGAGTGTCATCTGGAATGGTTACATCTAATGGGATACCCGCGCCTGCCAGTTCACAGGGAAAGGCAGGGATGGGGGCTTGTACCGTCTCGCTCAGAGGGAGAAGATCATGAGATGCTTCTGAAGTCTTCGGAATACTCGTCAGAGATAACTCCGCAGTCACCTTTGGAAGCGAGTTGACACCTGCTGGCGTTTCCACACCCGATAAGGGCATCCCCCCTCCTCCCCAGGCCTGGCATCCGCCCCCAAGTATCATGCCCAATGCGATAATGCTCCCAAAAACCGAAAACCTTACCCAACGCATACGCCTACGATTTTACCTTACCCACCCATCTAGTGTATCAATTTCAATGCCTCAGGCAAGAGCCGAAAGTACAGGAGGTTGAGTTAAAATGAGCACGTATAATCAATTTGTCCAAATTAGAGAGGGACTGTATGTCGTTTGCAAAAGTGGGAGTTTATGTGGATGTTTCCAACATCTATCTCAATGGGGGGCAACGTCTGCAATATGATGTGCTGCGCGAATTTGCTTGCCGGGATGACGCTGAACTGGTTCGATTAAACGCCTATGTAAGTTATGACCGTGAGCGCGCCGAGCGCGACGAAACCTACCGCAAAGGCACACAAAATTTTCACTCCGCTCTGCGCGACCTTGGTTACAAAGTAATCGTCAAAGAGATTAGTTGGTTCGTAGACGAGAACGGTGTTCGTTATGGCAAGGCCAACGCCGATTTAGAATTGGCGGTTGATGCTTTGCTCCAGTCCGTCAACCTTGATCGCGTGCTTCTGGTCTCTGGCGATGGTGACTTTGTCCAGGTTGTACGTGCCCTGCAAGACAAGGGCTGTCGGGTCGAGGTTGTGGCCCTAGATAATGTTTCGAGCAAGTTGCGCCACGAGGCAGATTTCTTTATCTCCGGTTACCTCATTCCCAACCTGGTTCCCACCGCCTCACCCCGTAACGACTTGGCACCCTGGGGTGAGATTGGCTCACGGGTCCGTGGCTGGTGCTACTGGCACAGCGATCAGGGGTACGGCTTTATGCGCTACCTCAAAACCATTGCTCCCAATCTTTGGCTCACCGACACCCGCAATCCCAATTCGCCCTACGGCTCGGTTTTCTTTCATGATTCAAGCCTACCGGAGGGGGTGCGCCCCGGCCAGTTACCCACCCGGAACTACATCTTCGAATTTGAACTGGCGCGCTCGGAGCGCACCGAGAACCTCCAGGCCATCAACATTGAACTGATCAGTCGTCTCTAATCCTCTGGGGATTCTTCAATCAGGATGGCCCGGGCAGGCCCACCCTCTACGCCCTGGAACTTTACCGGCAAACAGATGAATTGATAAAGCCCGGGTGCCACTTGCGAGAGGTCCACTCCCTCAACGATGACCACCCCCGCCCGTAATAGCACTTCATGTGTAGGGCGGGAGCGCTTGTAAGGTGCGACGGATAGATAGTCAATGCCCACCAGGCGCACACCCCGCTCAACCAGGTACTCAGCCCCGTCCTGAGTAATGCCCACAAAATCAGTGCGAAACTCGCGCTCGCCCTGGGCCCAAAAGCGCGAATTGCGCGTTTTGAATAATACGCGCCTTGCTCCGTCCGCCAGAGGGAGGCGTGTGAGCACTTCGGCGGTTATCTCCCCAATCGTTTCCGGTACTTCCACCACCTGAGCAGGTCCAATCAGCACGTCCAATGAGAGACTTTCCAGACGAGCGCCATCCGCTAAAAAATGATACGGCGCATCTAGATGGGTGCCTGTATGCAATCCCATCTCCACCTTAGAGACATTGGCATTGGCCCCTTCCTCAATCTTGCTGACACGCTCAATGTGAACACTGGGATCGCCGGGCCAGGTGGGAAGTTCAGGCCCAATTGTCAATGAAATATCATAGATCTTACGCATGGTCTCCTCCTTTTCCTAAAAATCTAAGAACTACCATCCCGAAACCGAGAACATCTGGGTCAGAAAAGCCGCTCGCTCCTCTGGAGTCATGAAACGAGGACGTGCGTAATCCTCCAGCATTGTGGTGATCAGGACCGTGCTAATATGACGCCCCTTATAGAACACATGTTGGTCAATAAATCCCTTACGCGTCCCCTCGATCAAACGATCATTGACATACACATGCATCTGATCAAAGAAAAGGTTGCCCAACCCATAGTGGATAAAACTCCCATTGTAGAATTCCATTGCCATTGGATGATGGGCCTGACTACCGCTCACAATCACAGCACCGGCCTCCGCCAGCCGGCGGAAATCCTGCTGTTCATAGGGCAAAACATCCGGACGATAAGATTCGAAGTATTGAAACGTGGCAATGACCAGATATCCCTCTGCCGCCAAGCGGCGAATTTCGGACTCCATCCAGGGATAGTCGCAATTGGCCACACCAGGAAGATCCGGCGTTGCCCAGATAAAAGCCGGGCCCGCCGGGTTGCATCCGATAAAGGCAAACCGATTGCCGTTGTGCTCTAATGTCACTGCGGCTTTGGCTTGTGCCTCATTCTCGCCCGCAGCGTAGAACGCCCATCCACGCTGACGGTAGAGATCCAGCGAATAGAGCAAAGCATCTCGTCCCCAGTCAACCCCATGATTCCCCGTCAATTCAAGAATATCCGTACCCACGTAATCAAGCAGTTCGATATACCTCGGGTCACTGCAAAAGATCAACGTCGTCTGATTGGGATTGGGCGGAGGGCATTTGGGACTGAAAGACACCTCGTTGCTAATATGGGTCAAATCAGCATCCTGTAAAAGCCCCCCTACGTCCTGAGCGGGGTAAGTCATTCCCTTTTCCTCCATCTTAGCCGCCGTAGCCCGCACCAGTGCCGTAACGCCCGTCATCACCAAAACCGTTAATTTATCCGCCTCGCGATTGGACTTTAATTCGCTGCCCATGGCCTCAAGTCGCGCCTTGATCTCGGAAATCCCGGCTTCACTTCCCTCCCAGGTAAACCAGGCTGTAAGGGGATAAGCCTGAGGATCAAAGTGCTTGTCTATCGGTGATTGCCCATCAATTTTTAGCACCTTCCACCGTGGCTCCAGGGCTTCAAAAGGCACAATTGCAAATGCCGGTCGTTGCGCCCAAACGGTACCAAGGAGTACGGCACCATCTACGACTTGAACATGCTCCAAATTGGCTGGTCCCAGGAGTTGTTGCATGACCTCAAAGGTCTCTGGCGAGACAAAAATTGGCCCCTCAAATTCGCCCTCCTCCCCACGCCAGGCGCGCTCAACCGCCTGGAAGGCCACCTCATCACTTATCGTTGGGAAGGGTGCCACCAGCACATACACCCATGGCACCCCCTGCCCAGCCTGTCCCAGGGTCATCCAGACACTAGCCTCAGTTTTTGAAGCCACCATGTCCAAGGCTTCAAGAGGGATCTGCTGGCGTAATCCCTGGGGCACGAAATCTGGTACCCAGAGGTGCACTGGCGATTCCGTGGTTGGAGGACTGCTAGTTTCCTGCAGCATGACCAAAGGCTGGAAAGGGGTAGGTGTGCTGTCAGGAGGCAGCACACCACCCTGGGTCTCGGAGGGTGAGGGTTGCTCTATACTCATACACCCATAAAGAAAGATTGTGAGAAGAAGAAGAAAGATCATTGCGCGTCGCATGCCGGATCACCTCAGGGAAAAATCTACCAATCACTGGCGGCAAAAACATTTTGAAGCATCTCGGTCCGCTCTGCAGCAGTCATCAGGCGGGGCTGGGCATAGTCTTCTAGAATAATGGTAATCAGTTCCACACCCAGGTAGCGCCCCTCGTAAAATAAGTGTCTATCTAAGAAGGCTCGCCGATTCCAGTAAAACATCTGGTCAAAGAAAAGGTTACCCAAGCCATAATGAATCAGCGCCCCTGAATTGAACGCAAACCCTTGCGGAAAGTGAGCCTGGCTGCCACTAACGATCACTGCACCTGCCTGTGCTGCCGCTTGGAAGTCGTAACGTGCCTGACTGGCAGGTCTGAAATCCTCCACTTCCAGATGTTGAAACGTCACAATAGGCAAATATCCCTCATGACGCAAGGCGTGGATCTGCTCGCTCATTCGCTCAAGATCACAGGGTGCCGCACCTGCCCGGGCCTCAGTAGCCAGCGCGGTTTCGGGCCCTACCGCATTGCAGCCAAGGAAGGCCAATCGTGTGCCTTTAATCTCCACCTTTAACGGCGCTTCGGCTTCAGTCCGGTTAGCACCGCCACCGTAGAAGGGCAAATGGGCTTGCCGATATAAATCCAAAGTGTAAAGAAAAGGCTCTTCGCCCCAATCCAGCAAATGATTGCCGGTCAGTTCAATGACGTCAGTGCCAATATTCTCCAACAGCCCCCAATAACGTGGATCACTGCAAAACCTTGCCTCACGACGCAAGGGCTTGGCAGGCGGACATTGCGGGTCAAAAGAAACCTCGTTGCTGATATGAAGTACATCTGCCGTGCGCAAGAGCGGGGCTATCACCTGCCCAGGGTAGTCCACCCCATTTTCCTCCATGCGTAACGCCGTCATTCGCACCAATGCGGTGGTACCGCTCAAAATCACCGTGACCAGGTGCTCCGGGTTGTAATTTATGAGTACTGGCTCTACCCCTCCCTCAACCCCCGTGGCACCGTACGAAACCCACAAAGGGAACCCCGTAGCGTCGGGTTCCAACCCACTATGATTGTCAATTCTGAGCACCTTCCAGCGCGGATTCAGCATCTCAAAAGGGATAACCGCCCAGGCCTGTTCGGCCCAGGCCACCTCCTGCACCTCTTCATCTGGCGCAAGTGTGACTGTGTCGTTCTCAAAAGCCGGTTGCCCCCAAACCATCCGCATAGCCTCATAGGTGGCGGGACTCATGACAAGAGGACGCCCCTGCCAGGGAGTTGCGGGATCCGACCAGGCGCGTTGACCCAGCCAGGTGGCCCGCAGTTCATCCCAAGAAGTTCCATCGGCAAGGGTGGGGAAAGGCGCCACCAGAAGGAACAACCACTTGGCCAGTACCGGAACCTGATCGAGGGAATCGGACCTAAGGGGTTGGACTTTGACCGCGGAAGGCGATTGCCCTTCGGTAATCTTATAGCCAGCCTGACGCAAAGCTCGAGTCAAGCCCTCGGGTAGGCTTTTTTCATCCACCCACAGTCCTTCAGAAGGCCTGCCCTCTGCCCGCGATGAGGGAGAGGAATCGGTTGCAGGATATTTAGATACATACTGTGAGATCAGAGGAGAAGAGGTTCCAAGAGCATCAGGGGCCGATGTATGAGTTGCCCTTACCTCATGAGCCGCATACGCTCCCTGGCAAGCGCTCATCCCTAGGCTCAGCAAACAGAGGAGGCCCAACCATTGAGATGCTTTCAAAAAAGTCACCGATGAAAACAGGGTGGGACGCACGCCCTAATTATACTCACCCACCACAGGTTATACGCCAAGAGGAACTTGATAGAAAATGAAAGCTCCAACGACTATAATGCAGACAGAAATCATTTCATGAGGGTTAATTTATGCGTGAAGTCGCCGTTCTGGGCATTGGACAGACCCCCATCGAAGAGCATTGGGAAAAATCCCTGCGTGTTTTGGCAGGCGAGGCAGCCCTGGCTGCCCTTCAAGATGCCGGGATCAGCCGGGTAGATGGGGTCTTCGTGGGCAACATGATGGCTGGCTCCGCCAACCACCAGCAGCAACTGGGTGCTTATATTGCAGATTGGGCGGGTCTGCGCTATGCCAACGCCCTTCATGTCGAAACCGCCTGCTCATCGGGCTCGGCGGCATTTCGAGCCGGCGTGATGGCTGTGGCCTCTGGGGTTTTAGACGTGGTCCTGGTCGTGGGGGTGGAAAAAATGTCCGATTCGCCAGGAGATGAGATCACAGCAGAGCTGGCCACTGCTGCCGATGCCGATTGGGAATCGGCATATGGGGTCTCCTTTGTGGCTCTCAATGCCCTCATCATGCGCCGTTATATGCACGAATACGGCTGGCAGCATGAGCACTTTGCTCTGTTCTCAATCAATTCTCATCAGAACGCGCTCCATAACCCATATGCGCGCTTTCATTCACCGCTAAGCCTTCAGGAGTACCTGAAAGCCCCAATGGTAACCCCGCCGATTAACCTGATGGATGCCTCACCAATGGGAGATGGAGCCGCGGCGGCCGTTTTAGTACCTGTTGAACACCTTCACCGCTTCCCCCCCAAGCCCAAAGTCCGAGTTGTGGCCTCCACCGCAGCCACAGATACCATTGCCGTAGCCAGCCGGCGCGATCCTCTCTGGCTGAGTGCGGCCGAACGCTCAGCCCGCCAGGCCTACGCTCAGGCCGGAGTCGGCCCAAACGATATTGACGTGTTTGAACTCCATGATGCGTTTACCATTATGTCCGCGCTTTCTTTAGAGGCCTGCGGCTTCGCTGAACGCGGGCAAGGACCGCGCCTGGCCCTGGAGGGGGAGATTCAGATTGGGGGACGCATCCCCATCTGCACGCGAGGCGGTCTTAAGGCCCGCGGACATCCAGTTGGCGCTACCGGCATGTATCAAATTGTGGAGGTGGTACAACAACTACGTGGCGAGGCTGGGGAAACCCAGGTGGAGGGAGCCAAAATTGGCATGACCCAGAACATTGGTGGGAGTGGATCGAACATTATTACCCACATTTTCCGTGTAGACTAAACGACCCCGAGAATGCTTCGCCGTAGCGGTTGACAAAACCGCTCAGCAAACCTAAACTAACTTCATGCTAGCCCGCGTCTTCTCGTGCGCTGTCATCGGCCTGGATGGGGTCATCGTTGAGGTTGAAGTGGATGCCTCACCCGGCTTACCTGGAATGGTCATTGTGGGGCTACCCGACACTGCTGTCCAGGAAAGCCGTGAACGCGTCCAGGCGGCTATTAAAAACACCGGTCTGGCCTACCCCCGCAAACGGGTGACGGTCAATCTTGCGCCGGCTTCAGTGCGCAAGGAGGGTCCTGCTTACGATCTACCAATTGCGCTGGGAGTACTTATGGCCAGCGAGCAAATCCCTCTTGAGGCGCTGGACGGAGCGCTGGTAGTAGGGGAACTCTCCCTGGATGGCAATGTCCGCCATGTTCGCGGTGTCTTACCTATGGCTGCGACTGCCCATCAGCAGGGCTTTCGGAGGGTTTTTGCCCCGCAGGTAGATGCCGCCGAAGCCGCCTTGCTCCCGGACCTGGAAGTCTATCCCGTTGCCACACTGAACGATCTAGTTGGGCATTTGCTCGGCCGCCAATCCCTTCAGCCTCACCCACCCGTCCCATTAAACAATGACCTGCCCGGCATCGTCCAAACCGATTTTCAAGAAATCAAAGGGCAGGAACACGCCAAACGTGCCCTGGAAATCGCCGCTGCCGGGGGGCATAACGTCTTAATGATCGGACCACCCGGAGCAGGTAAGACCTTGCTGGCACGCGCCATGCCTGCCATTCTGCCGGCGCTGACCCTGGACGAAGCGCTGGACATCACCCGTATTTACTCGGTGGCCGACCAACTTCCTGAGGGCAGCCCTTTGGTACGTACGCGGCCCTTTCGCGCGCCCCATCACACCATCTCCCACGCGGGACTGGTTGGCGGAGGACACTGGCCTCATCCAGGCGAGATTTCTCTGGCACATCGCGGGGTCCTTTTCCTGGACGAACTTCCCGAGTTTAGCCCGCGGGTGCTAGAGGTCTTACGCCAGCCTTTAGAAGATAAGATTGTCACCATTAGCCGTGCCAACGGCTCATTAACCTTCCCGGCCAATTTTCAATTGGTTGCAGCCATGAACCCATGTCCCTGTGGCAACTACGGGGACCCACAAAAGGCCTGCACCTGCTCAGCGGGCACGGTGACCAAGTACCAAAAGCGAGTTTCCGGCCCTCTGCTGGATCGGATTGATCTCTATATCGAGGTACCGCGCGTTGATTATGAAAAAATCGCCGACCGCCACCCGGGTGAATCATCTGCCGTCGTCCGCGAGCGGGTTGAAGTGGCCCGTGAACGTCAGCGTCAGCGCTTTCGTGCCAATCACGGAGTTACCTGCAACGCGGATATGCGCCCAGCAGAGGTGCGGGAACACTGCGGGTTAGATGAAACATCCAACGCACTTCTGCGCACTGCCATGACTCGTTATCAACTCTCGGCCCGCGCTTTTCACCGCACCCTCAAGGTAGCACGCACGATTGCCGACCTGGCAGGTTGCGATCAGATCCAGCCTCACCATATTGCCGAAGCCTTGCAGTATCGCCCCAAAGGGTTGTTGCTTTAGCCTCTAAGCCCGGGTTTTCAACATCATACCCACATGCCCCAGCACCGGGTCCTGCTTGTCTTTTGTACAAAAATTCCGAGTAATTAAGGTAAAATTGAACCACGAATTTGAATTAGTGTTTTATTGTGCGGGTATAATTTTATGGAACCGACTACTCATCCTATCTCTTACTGGCATTTCGAGAATGGCCGATGGACATATCAACAGGGGGAAATCATTGTAGAGACACCGGTGGATTTAAGCGTTAATGGCGAGCGCTGGGTTACCTTGATGTGTACGCCCACCCACCTTGAAGCCCTGGCCGTTGGCTTTTTGTTCAATGAAGGCATCGTGGAATCCGCAGATGAAGTTGCCATTGTGCGTGTGTGTGAAAATGGTTGCAATATTGATGTGTGGTTGAACAAATCCGTGCAAAAGCCCAGCCACTGGCGCAGAACCTCCGGCTGCACCGGTGGTATTACCAGCCAGGAGACCCCCCCCTTGAAGATCGCTCAAGAGAGCGGTCCCCTCATCACTCTTGAGGCTCATCAGATATTACACGGGTTGAGTCTGCTTTACCAGGCTCAGGATTTATACCAGTCTGCCCGGGGGGTGCATGGGAGCGCATTAGGAGATGGTGAGCGTTTGCTGATCCAGGTTGAGGACATTGGGCGACACAATACACTGGACAAAATTGCCGGCGAGATGCTCCTGCGCGGCATTCATCCCGAACGCCGTATCCTCTTCACCACCGGGCGCATTTCTTCCGAAATGCTTCAAAAAGCCGCCCGTTTAGGAGCCCAGGTGCTGGCTTCACGCACTTCTCCAACTGCCCTTTCCATCCGCCTGGCTGAGCAATATGGAATCACCTTGATCGGTTATGCTCGGCGCTCCCAATTCAATATTTATACCCATCCCGAACGGATCATCGGCTGGCAGGCTGAAGGCCTTGTCACGGCCTCCACGCCTTTCGCTCATTCTGAATAGGTTTCTTGGGCCAGGCGTTCTGCCAGGGCAAGTTCGTCAGGGGTGTTGACGTTTAAAAACGCCAGCCCCCGCTGATCCAAACGGCAAACTTCGTCCCACCGTAAGGGCTGCCATCGTACCTCAGAAAGCCAGGAAATCATACGCCGCTCCCCCCTCGCCAGAGCTCGTTCTACGGCCGGCAGACAAGTCTCGCGACGGTAGACCGCATGAAAGGGCTCCAAACCTTCCGGGGATTGAGGAATTACAGCATCCAGATCGTCCTGAAGTAGACGATTTTGGGCTTCTCTTAGCAGAGCAGCGCTAACAAAGGGCATATCACAGGCCACAACACCTACATAGGGATAGCGAGCATAACTCAGCGCCGTATAAAGCCCGCCCAAAGCCCCCATTCCGGGAATGCGATCAGCGATTATCGGGTAGCCCAATTCCAGATAAGGCTGGGGATCATTAGCGACAATGATCACTTCATCCGCTAATCCCTCAACCCGCCGAATCACCCGCCGAATCATGGGCTCACCCAAGAAGGACGCTAGCGCCTTATTGAAGCCCATGCGCTGCGATTTTCCACCGGCTTGCACAAACAAACTCAGCATAAGATTGTGTATAATTATAAGCGAATTAGTAAGAATTCTGCGGTAACACTTTCCCGATTTTACGCCACTTTTCCCAGGTGAGTGAAAATGGAACCTTCCCTTGACCTCAGTCCAATTCGGTCTTTTCTCTCAGAAATAGCCCCTCAGGGGCGATCAGCGCTTTTACCCGCTCTGCACGCCGCCCAGGATTTCTACGGCTACATCCCTGAGCCAGTTGCCCTGGAAATTGCACAGGCATTGCAAATTCCAGCAGCGGATGTGTTTGGAGTCATTGAATTTTATGCCATGTTTCACACACATCCAGTGGGAAAAGTCATCATTCACGTTTGCAACGATCCGGCATGTGCACTCGCAGGAGCAGATACCGTTTTCAAGCAACTCAGCCGCCGCGCAGAATACGCCCTGGAAACTGGTGAACCCATAAGCGTTACCGTGGAACAGTCCCCCTGCCTGGGCTTATGCGACCATGCACCGGCCCTGCTGGTCCAAAACTTCCCGGCCACCTCTGCCCCTGAGATTACCTGGCAGGAACTGACCACTAAAACGGGTCGCCGTCCGCAAACGCACGTGGACGGCGACTTGCGTTTGCTCACTGCACGATGTGGAAAGGGCCATACCACCACCCTGAAAGCCTACCAGGCAAGTGGCGGCTATTCGGCGCTCAGAAAAGCCCTGACGATGACGCCCGAAGCCCTGATTGAGGAAATCAAAGCCTCCGGATTGGTCGGACGCGGAGGTGCCGCCTTTCCAACCGGTTTGAAATGGGAAAGTGCTGCCCGTGCTGAGGGAACCCCAAAATATGTTGTGTGCAACGCAGACGAAGCCGAACCCGGTACCTTCAAAGATCGTGTCCTCATGGAGGACGACCCTCACCAAGTGCTGGAAGGAATGATCATTGCGGCTTATGCTATCGGGGCGAATAAGGGCTATTTTTACATCCGCGGTGAATACCTGCACGCCTACCACACAATTTCTCACGCCCTTGAAGAAGCGCGCACAGCCGGCTTGCTGGGCTCTCAAATCCTGGGCAGTAATTTTTCGTTCGATATAGAAATCCGACGCGGTGCCGGGGCTTACGTATGCGGCGAGGAAACGGCATTGTTTGAATCCATCGAAGGCAAACGTGGTTTTCCGCGCATCAAACCGCCTTTTCCCACTACTCATGGGCTCTTCGGTAAACCCACTGTAATCAACAATGTGGAGACGCTGGCCAACGTGCCTCTCATTATCCAGTGGGGCGCAAAGGAGTACCGCAAATTAGGCACCGAAAAGTCCCCCGGTCCCAAATTATTCTGCCTTTCTGGGGATGTGCAACGACCAGGGTTGTATGAAGTGCCTTTTGGTGTGTCCCTGCGCCACCTTATCTTCGAATTAGGAGGCGGAATGCGTGGTGAGTCGCCCTTCCAGGCAGCCCTTGTGGGAGGTGCCGCGGGCACCTTTGCCACCCCCGAGCATCTGGATACACCGCTGAGTTTTGAGGGCTTACGGGCTGCAGGTTTGACCCTGGGATCAGGGGTCATTACCGTCTTTGATGCCCAGCGAGATTTACGAGATGTGTTATACCGCCTGGCGCGCTTCTTTGCCGACGAATCATGCGGCAAGTGCTATCCCTGTCAAATTGGTACCCAACGCCAATACGAAATAATGGAACGCATTCTCAATGGTCAAACCCGCCCTGGAGACGCAGAGCGACTTCAAGATGTTGGCTGGACCATGACCGATGCCTCTCTATGTGGGCTGGGTCAAACCGCCGCCTCAGCCATCTTGAGCGCCTTAAAATATTGGCCTCACCTGTTCCAACCCGTATCTTCATAAATTCTTGTGTGAGAGACCCCCATGAATCACCCCCTTGTTTCTCTAACCATTGATGGCATTGCCGTTCAAGCAGCACCTGGTTCCACAATCCTCAAGGCGGCTCAACAGGCAGGGATTGAGATTCCCACCATTTGCTATCACGATCACTGCACAGCTAACGGCCTGTGCCGCATTTGTGTAGTCGAGGTCAGCGGCGCGCGAACGCTGGTACCGGCATGCGTGGCCACTGTGCAGGATGGCATGATCATCCATACCCAAAGTGAACGCGTTCGGCGTTCCCGACGTACCATCCTAGA
Source organism: Thermanaerothrix daxensis (assembly GCF_001306145.1). Classification (GTDB taxonomy): domain Bacteria; phylum Chloroflexota; class Anaerolineae; order Anaerolineales; family Anaerolineaceae; genus Thermanaerothrix; species Thermanaerothrix daxensis. The sequence continues at coordinate 755,939 of NZ_LGKO01000005.1, read as the reverse complement.
AATGCTCTACTCCAGTGTAGATCTCTCGGAGGCACCCGAGATTGAAACTTTGGCGCTAGTCTATGGTGCTGATAGCCAGCGTTTTCCTGGGGCTCAACGCCGCGAGCCACCCCTGATAGACGACAACCCCATGTACATTCGCGACTACGCAAAATGCATCTTGTGCTGGCGTTGCGTCCAGGTATGTGCCGAGGACGCCCAATATACCTATGCGCTCAACTTCAGCGGCCGGGGATTCGAGACCCAAATCAGTACCTTCTACCACCACCCAATGCCGGAAACAACATGCGTGTTTTGTGGACAGTGCGTAGGGGTCTGCCCGACTGGAGCACTAAAACCGAAACGCGAATGGTTGCTGGAAAAAGGCTATACCCCTGAGGCAATCATGGGGCTGACCCGCAATGAACGGCGCGGCAAGAAGCGCCGGGAAGGCTTATCGCATTAGAAGGAGTTACAGATATGATACAACCGGAACGTGTTGTTTCGACCGTGTGTCCCTTCTGTGGGGTGGGCTGCAATCTTGAACTTCACGTGCGCGATGGCTTCATCTACAAGGCTACTTCATCCTTTAATTCGGTTGTTAATCATGGCAACCTATGTGTTAAAGGGCGCTTTGGGCACGACTTTATTTACCATCCTCAGCGCGTTACCGTTCCTCTGATCCGCAAGAAACCTCAACGCCCTGGCGATCGCACCCAGGCCTTTGATCTTTCTGAGTGGCGCGAGATTTCTTGGGACGAGGCGTTAGACTATGTAGCAGATCGCCTGGTAGATATCTATCAGCGCGAAGGTCCCCACGCCATGGCTGTTTACTGCTGTGCCAAGGCCACTAACGAGGATAACTACCTCTTGCAAAAGATGTACCGTGCCCTGTTCCGCACCAACAACGTTGATCACTGCACTCGTCTGTGTCACGCCGCCAGTGTGGTCGCCTTGCAAATGGCTATCGGTTCTGCGGCAATGAGCAACACCGCGGCCGAAGTGATTGAAAATGACGTCTTCATCCTGACCGGTAGCAACCCTACCGAGAACCACCCCATTATCGCCCTGCAAATGAAGGCGGCTGTGCGTAAACATGGCGCCAAACTAATCGTGGTGGATCCGCGAAGGATCGAGATGGTAGACTACGCCACACTTTACCTGCCGATCAAACCCGGCACCGATGTGCCCGTCTTTTCTGCCATGGCCCACGTCATTCTCAAGGAAGGGCTCTACAATCGCCAATTCGTTGAAGAGCGCACCGAAAATTTTGAGGCCTTTGCGACCTCGATGGAAAAATTCACTCCCGAATACGCCGAGAGCATCTCGGGGGTTGATCGTAACCTGATCATTCAGGCCGCCCGGCTTTATGCCACCGCAAAAAACGCAGCCATTTACTGGGCGTTGGGCATTCCCGAATCCAGTCATGGTGTGGCCAACGCACTCAGTTTAATCAACCTGGCCCTGTTAACCGGTCATATCGGGCGGCGCGGCACCGGTCTGAACCCCCTGCGCGGTCAAAACAACGTGCAGGGTGCCTCTGATGCAGGAGCCATGCCGTGGCACTACCCCGGCTACCAACGGGTAGATATCGAAGAAAACGCCCGCCGCTGGGAGCAGGCTTGGAATATTGAACCGGGTGGCCTCAGCCGGCAGTTGGGCTTGACCACAACCGAGATCCTCAGCAGCGTAGGACCAGGAGGCGTGCGGGCCCTTTACATCATGGGGGAAAACCCCATGATGTCAGAGCCCAACCTCAACCATACTCGCCAAAAGATGCAGGAATTGGAATTCCTGGTAGCGCAGGACCTCTTTATCAACGAGTCCGGTGCTTTCGCTGACGTGTTCCTACCCGCTGCTTCCTGGGCAGAAAAAGAAGGGACGTTTACCAATACCGACCGCCGCGTCCAGCGTGTGCGTCAAGTGATTCCACCCCGCGGCCAATCCCGCCCAGATTGGGAAATCATCTGTGATCTGGCCAAGCGCATTGAAAAGCGCTTAGGCCGTCCCACCACGGCTTACTGGGATTATCGCCATCCGTCGGAAATCTTGGAAGAAATGGGGCGCTACGTCCCTGAATACGCTGGGGTGACCTACGAGCGCCTTGAACGCGAAGGGGGGCTCCAAACCCCGGTATGGGATAAGCAACACCCCGGCACACCTTTTCTCTTCGCCGAAACCTTCCCCCGTGGACGAGGGAAATTCCATCCTTTGGATTACACGCCAAACGCCGAAATGCCCGATGATGATTATCCATTTGTCTTGAGTACCGGGCGTGTCCTGGAACACTGGCACGGGGGTACACTCACCCGCCACTCCTGGCTCGACGACCTCTTCCCGGAGCCTCTCGTAGATATTCATCCGGATGATGCCGCTCGACTGGGCATACAGAATGGCGATGCAGTGCGTGTCACCTCACGGCGCGCTTCCATCGTCCTGCGCGCTCGGGTGACGCCGAAAACCAATCCGGGAGTGGTGTTTATTCCCTTCCATTTCCACGAGGCCGCCGCCAACTTGCTCACTCACGACATCATTGATCCTCAAGCCAAAATCCCGGAATATAAGGCCGCCGTGGTGCGTGTGAGCAAAGCCCGCCCTGAAGAGCTAGGAACCCGCGCCGAACCTCAGCCAAGAGGCAGGTATTGAGGGCATAAAAGATCCATAGGGGATTACCAATTCAGATATCTGTTGTACAATAAACTTTGGAGAGATACCCTCTCTATATTCCGCTTTTGGAGGTCGCGATGAGCGCACAAACCCCAATTTCCCCTGAAGAGGTGACCAGTGATGACCGCCTGTGGGGCCTCCTGGCTTATTTATTGACCCCACTGGTCCCTATAATCATCCTCCTGCTTGAGGACAAGAAAAACCGCCCCTTCCTCAAGGCCCACACAATGCAAGCCCTCATTTTGGGAGTCGTCTTGATTGTTTTCAATATCCTGATGGGCTTCATCCCCGTAGTCGGCTGGTGTATTGGGCCAATTGTCACCATTATCCTGGTCATCTTCTACGGCATCAAGGCAAACCGGGGCGAGGTTTTCGAAATCCCGGTAATTACCAACTTCGTCAAAAACCAGGGCTGGGCTTAGAACTCTAAGAAAAAGCCTCTGCCTCAACTTGTGAGACAGAGGCTTTTTAACCAGGTACAGACGACCCAACTAGGCTCCTCCGGAGACTGAAAGGGGAGAGGGGATTGTCTGTTTGGGCCCGTTTTCGGCCGCGGCTTTGACCAGATCGCGTCGGAATTGGCTCATGTAGAAACGATAATAAAAGCCCTGCTGAGCCAGCAATTCCTCATGCCGTCCTCGCTCAATGATCTCACCTTCGTGAACGACCAGCACCAGATCCGCATTGCGGATTGTACTCAAGCGATGGGCTATGACAAAGGCAGTCCGCCCCTCTAATAAACGCTCCAACGCGCTCTGGATCAAGCGCTCAGTGCGCGTATCTACACTTGAAGTGGCCTCATCCAGGATCAAAATGCGCGGATTCGCCAGAATTGCCCGCGCAATGGCCAACAACTGGCGCTGGCCCTGGCTCAAGCCAGCCCCTCGTTCGCCTAGCACCGTTTGATACTTTGCGGGCAGGCGCTCAATAAAGGTATCCGCATGAGCCAGCCGCGCGGCTTCAATGACCTCTTCATCGCTTGCGTTCGGATTCCCGATGCGGATGTTTTCCATGACGGTAGTACTGAAGAGGAACGTGTCCTGCAATACAATGCCAATTTGCCGCCGCAGTGACTCGGCCTTCACCCGCCGAACATCAATACCATCAATCAGCACGGCGCCTTCGGTCACGTCATAAAAGCGCGGAATCAGGTTGATCATCGTAGTTTTCCCTGCCCCGGTCGGCCCCACAATGGCAATGGTCTGACCTGGTTTCGCCACAAACGAAACGTTCTTAAGCACCGGCTGGCCCTTGATATATTCCGCAGAGACGTTGCGGAATTCCACTTCACCTCGTATAGGCGGCATCTCGATCGCATCAGGCGCATCCTGAATAGCCGGCTCCACATCTAACAGATTGAAAATGCGCTCGGCCCCGGCAATCCCATTCTGAATATTAGTCCACAACACTGCGATCTGCTGAATGGGCTGATTAAAGCGCTGAACATAACCCAGGAAAGTGATCACCAGTCCCAGCGAGACAACCTCACCCCCTAATCTGGCCCCACTCAAAAGCGCGGTACCTCCCACAACCGTCACGATTGCCAGCGCCAGGTAGCCCAGCGCCTCCAGAGTGGGGGATAGCGCCGCTGTAAACGACACGGCCCGCACGTTGGCATCTCGATTCGCGGCATTGATCTGGCGAAACTGTTCAATATTGGCTTCCACCCGGTTGAAGGCCTGTACCTCACGCACAGCGGCAATGGTCTCTTGCAATTCCGCGTTGATAGAGCCCAATTCCTGACGAGCCCGCCGAAACGCCTTGCGCGCTTGCGAGGAAAACCACAAAGTTGCCAATAACATAACGGGGGCTACCGAGACGCTCAGCAGGGCAAACACCACGTTTTTCGTGAACATGTTGTAAATGATCCACCCCAGCAACAGCACCCCGCTGACTACGTTGACCAGCGCAAACGAGAGGGCTTGCTGAAGAGCCTCGGTATCGTTAGTGATCCGGCTCATCAGGTCACCGGCTTCGTTTTCAGAATAGAAAGAAAGCGGCAAACGGTGCAGATGCTCAAAGACGCTAACACGCAGAGCGCGTAAGACATGCTGTCCCACCCAAGAGACGGCGAAAAATGTCAGCCCGGTTAGCAGAGCACCCAACAGAAATAGCATCACAATGATCACCACAAAGCGTCCCAACCCTGCCAGACGATCCCCTGTGCTTAACTGCGAGAGATCTGCCGGGGGAAGGGGAAAACCACCCACCTGAAACGCTCGACGTATCAGGGTTTGAGTAAAGCCGTGTGGCTCATTGGCAACGCTCAGCCAGCAATTCGACTGAGCCGCCCCACCCATTTCAGAGAGCCCCGGAAAGGACGACCCAAACGATCCTGAAGCCGCCGGAGCCAGATAACAATCTACCAACTGGCCCGTTAACTCAGGAGTAGTAACCTGTGTCCAGGTGGAGATTATTACCATGACTGCAGCCCCAAGCAACACAAACCAGTAGGCCCCAAAGTATCTCGCCAGCCGTCCCAGGGTTCGAGCGACGTTCTGGGGTTTTGAAGTTTCGCGATTCAACACATTGCGTGGACCACCGTGAAACATTGTTGCGCACTCTCCTATCTAAATCGAAAGTTCAATCGCCTGGCAGGATAACAGCATCTGGAACAAATTGGGATTCGTCTCCCTGTAACTGCGAGGAGTAAATCTCAGCATAAATCTCACTTTCTTCCAACAACTCCTCATGCCGACCCTGCGCCACAATCTGCCCTTTATCCAGCACCAGGATCAGATCCGCGTTCATCACGGTGCTGATGCGCTGGGCAATCACAAAGGATGTACGTCCCTTCATCAAATGTTGCAACGCAGCCTGAATCTGGGCCTCTGTTGCCACATCGACATTTGAGGTGGCCTCGTCCAGGATGAGAATGCCTGGATTGAGCAGCAAAGCCCGCGCCAGTGCAATTCGCTGCTTTTGACCGCCAGACAGAGTTGCCCCTCGCTCACCTACTGGCGTGTCATAACCCTGGGGGAATGACATGATAAAATCGTGAGCCGCAGCGGCCTTAGCAGCAGCAATAATCTCATCCATGGTTGCTTCCGGTTTACCGAACGCAATGTTTTCGCGAATCGTGCCCGAAAAGAGGGTAGTTTCCTGAAGGACAATGCCGATTTGCGAACGCAATGACTGGAGCGTCACATCTCGAATGTCGTAGCCATCAATCAAAACCCGTTCCTCTGTCGGATCGTAGAAACGAGGTATCAGATTGATAATGGTCGTTTTCCCCGATCCAGTAGCGCCCAGCAATGCCACGGTTTGCCCCGGCTGAACCTCAAATGACACATTTTTCAAGACGGGTTCCCCGCTGCCAAAATATCGGAACGACACATTTTCAAACTTTACGTGGCCTTGGATTGGAGGAAGCGTGATGGCATCCGGTTTTTCAATCACATCCGATTGGGCATCCAGGATTTCAAAGATGCGCACGGCTGAAGCCGAAGCCTGGCTGAATTGGTTGATAATAAAACCAAATTGCGCAATGGGGAGAAACAGAAAGATCAAATACAGGCTAAATTCCTGCCACTCTCCCAGTGTGAGCATCCCCTGAATAATGCGCTGACCGCCCGCATATAAAATGGTCGCCTGACCCAGATTGGCGATCAAAAAAGCAAATGGGAAAAGGAAAGTAAATAACCGCGCAATGGCAATTTGTTGGTTCATCAACCGATCTGCCGCTGCGCGGAATTTGACCTGCTCTTCGCGCTCACGCACAAAGGCCTTAATAACCTTTATCCCGGCCAGATTCTCCTGCAAAATGGTATTAAGTTCCGAAAGGCGCTGCTGCACACGAGTGAACATGGGGCGACTGATGCGACTGAAAACCACGAAGAGCACTAGTGCAACCGGCAGAATCCACAACGTTGTCAGAGCCAATCCCGCATTTGTGGTAAAAAGTAGGATAAGCGTTCCGCTGAGGAGAATGATGGCGCCCACCAGTTGCAACAGACCTTGTCCCAGGAATAAGCGTAATTTCTCCACATCATCTGTGGCGCGCACCATCAACTGACCCGTCTGCTGGCGGTCATGATAAGAGAAAGACAACCGCTGGATCTTGGCATAGAGATCGTTACGCAGGTCGAAAGCCACTGCCTGAGAATTACGTTCTGCCCAATAGGACTGCAAGAAGGCGAACAGGCCCCGCACGGCAGCAAAGATCACGATAGAGAAAGCCGCACGCATGAGAGCCCCAGGCGCATTACTTACATCCAGGCTCAGGCGATCACGCAATTGTTGCAAATCCCAGGTAGTGGGGTAATTCAATAATTCCAAGATGCGAGGGAGCGCCTGATTGATAAAAGCAGAAGGTATTTTATCGAGCGCCTTCAGCACCTGGTCAGCCACCGCTCCCCGTGTAACGGCATCAATCATGTTTCGCACCATACGGGGTACGGCTAATTGAGCCAGGGTGGCAATAAGCAGAAACACGTAAGGCAAGAGAGCCTGTGCCCGGTAACGGCTCAGGTAACGAAACGCCCGTTGCATAACTCCACGAGCAGGCGCAGTGTTCAATGAGGGACGTAGGGCAACACGATTTTGACGCAAATCCGCATTGATCATAAGTCATCACCTTCTAAAATGGGCTTCCGGTAGTTCAATGGCACGGGCCACCTGCGACAACCGCTCGATGGCCTGACTGATCTGTTGAATTTCCTCTATCTCCAAATGTTTCACCACATTATCCATCCAGCGAAAACGCAGGTTGATACCTGTTTCGACCATGGCTCGTCCTTTGGGGGTAAGGCTCAGGCGCTTGGAGCGCCGATCCTGAGGATCTTCGACTCGCTCGAGAAGCCCGCTTTGAACCAACCGATCCACCAACTGGCTGGCCGCCGCCAATGTAATCTCCATGCGTTCACTCAAATCTGAAACCGCGCAATTTTCCTTGTAGTAAAGCGCCATGAGGACGTTAAATTGTGGCATGGAGAGTCCCGTTCCGCGAACATAACGGAACAATTCATGCATGCTATGGACCATAAATACGTCCATCCACTCACGCAAACGCAGAATTAGTTCCTCTCGCTCATCCATCACTTTAGCACTCTTATTTATTTAGTGGACTTAACAATATCGCCAGGTGAAAGTTTTGTCAACCCCGCGTAATGGGCATTTGGGTTAAAATTTTGTTATGGCTTTCACCCCCTCCACCCGAGCCGCGATTGAGCGAGAACTTGCCCAGGCCGAAAAAGCACGCCAAGCCGGCAATGAGGGCCGGGCACGGGTATGCGCCCGCAGGGCTGTGGGCCTGGCATTGCGTGCTTTCTGGGACAAAGATGATTTGCCCCAGTCCTCCTCCGTCATTCCCCTTTTGGAACGCTTGTGCGAGGACCCAACCCTACCCGAGACACTCCGTCACACCGCCAATCACTTCTTGATCCGAGTCACGCCAGATTTTCGCCTCCCCATAGAGGCAGATCTTTTGGCTGAGGCTCGCTGGTTGATTACCGAGCTTGAACGTTTACAAAAGGAGTCCACCGATGAAAATCAAACGGGTTGAGAATCCCCCCACGATCATCACGCTTTATGGAACAACCTGGTGTTATGGTTCGCGTCAGGCGCGCGACCTGCTCGACCAGAACGGCATCCCCTACCGTTGGATAGACATTGACCAGGACCGGGAAGCACGTAGCGTGGTCGAAACAATCAACGAGGGATTTCGCAGTGTTCCGACCCTCGTATTCCCAGACGGAAGCGTTCTGGTAGAGCCCGATTCTGAGACCCTGACCGCCCACCTGGAGCGCTTCAAAACCCTGAGGTAAGTCCCGCTCCCTACTCAGCCTGCTGGACCGGGCGACGCAAAAACCAAAGCAATAACGCGCCCACAAATACCCCCACCCCAACGCTCAGTAGTGCCCGCATCAGTCCAACGGATCGCTCAAGGGTAATTCGCGGTGTGGAAGCTAGCCGTCGCTGAAGGCGCAGCACAAACTCAGGGTCAGGATCTACCGGATGTAGTTGGGAACGCAACCGCTCTTCAATGCGTTGCAGAACCTCATCGTTTACCTGTTCAGCGGCCAAAGTGCTATCCCTCCTCATCCAGAACAGGATAGGCCACAATCCCAATGGTACCGGGACCAAGGTGCGCTGCCACCGGGATGGAAAGATCTGTGATGATAACCTCCTGGCAACTCAAGAGGCTCTTGATCCTGGCCACCAGATCTTGAGCCAATTCCGGGGCAGCCGCATGAACTACCGCCAGGTTGATTTTACGCCCTTTCATCTGCTGCTTGAGGTCGTCCACAATCCGTTCCAGAGCTCGTTGACGACCGCGCACCTTGTCCGCCGCGTAAAGCAATCCCTCTCGCAACTTGATAATAGGATTGATCTTCAAAAGGGAGGAAAGGGCACCTTGTAATGCATTGATACGACCGCTCATCTGGGCAAATTCCAGATTCTCCAGAGTGAACACCACCATTAGTTGCTCTCGAATTTGCGCCAGGCGCTGCAAAATGCGTTCAATATCCCAGCCCCGCCAGGAAAGCAAGCGCGCCTCACGGCACATAAAGCCCAACGCCGCCGAACCCGCTCCGGAATCAAAGGGATAAACGTTTAATTCACCCGCCAGTTCCCGAGCCGCCATCTGAACCGCAGCAAAAGTGCCAGACAATTTGCTGGAAAGGTGAACGGAGAGGATTGAATCACCCCGGCTGGCAATGCGGCGATAAAACTCCACAATCTGTTGAGGGGATGGCAGTGAGGTCTTTGGTAAAAGGCGTTTCTGGCGCACCATCTCGTAAAAGTCATTAAATGTCAAATCGCGCTGCAAGAACGATTCCTCACCAAAGCGCACGCTTAAAGGGATGACATGGATTTGGTATTCCTCCTGCCACGCCTGCGGAATATCTGCAGATCCATCCGTAACAATTTTTAGAGCCATTCCACTTACTCCTCTTCCAGGTTCAAGCCCAACTCATTTCTCAAACTGATCAGGGTGCGATGATACAGACTCTTAATTGCGCCCTCACTCCGCCCCATGATCTTGGCAATTTCCTCATTGGAAAGTTGCTCCACAAATTTCAACACAATCAGATGCTGGCGTTCAGGAGGAAGTTTCTGAATTGCCCGAATCAAACGCTCAATCTCCTGATCCCGCTCCAGGTGCATCTCCGGGTGTTCGGCGCGCATCACCAGATGCAGGTGCCCTTCAATGGGGACTTCCTTTCGCCGCTGATTATCACGGTGCCAGTTGGCCACCAGGTTATGGGCAATCCGATACAACCAGGCCGAAAATGGCAATCCCTGGTAACGAAAATTGCGAATGTGATGCAAAGCCCGATGAAACACCCGCTCGGTCAAGTCCTCTGCGTCATGAACATTGCCGGTACGGTAATATATATAACTGTATATTCGGCGCACATACCGCTCATAAAGCACACTAAAAGCCTCCGAATCCCCTTGAGCGGCGCGCAGGATCACATCTTTCTCGTCGGCGTCGTAGAGCCCGCTCAATGCCGCCTCCCCCTCTCCGAGGAGGGTAATTCATAAAACATAACCCCAACCGAACTATTGGGTTGCGTGGTCATCCTGAAAACTATTTTACCATTGCCTCCCTTGCCTCTTGATCTTAGCAGTTGTGTTTTCAAGGAATAGAAGGTCTAATCATTCAAGTTTGTGTTCTATTAAACTTGCCCTCCCGTTCAGATTGGGCTACAAAAAAGTAGAAACTCAAAACCAAACGAGGTAAAAAACCATGTCCACTCAGGAATTTACTCTCACTGCGCCCCAAGGTTATCGCCTCTTTGCTCGTGAATGGGCACCCGAATCCTCGCCTCACGCCCTGGTATTTCTCATCCACGGCCTGGGCGAGCACAGCGGGCGTTACCATCACGTGGCAAAAGCCTTTAACCAGCATGGCTGGATCGTTTTCGCTCCCGATTTGCCTGGGCACGGGCGCTCCGAAGGAAAACGAGGACATATTCGCACCTATGATGAGTTTTTAGATCTCTTCGATTGGCTCCGTCAGGGTCTTCAACAGCGCCATCCAGATGTTCCCCAAATTTTATTTGGACACAGCATGGGCGGGAATCTGGTGCTTTACTACGCCATGAGGCGCAGGCCCCCCGTTCGGGGAGTTATTGCCTGCAGTCCCGCCTTACGTTCTGCCAGGCCCTCCCCCATTCCTCTCTGGCTGGGAAAACTGCTGCAAGGACTGTTTCCCGCTCTTCTCATCAACAACGGCCTGGATCTCAACAGCTTATCTCGCGACCCGCAGATCATCCAGGCCTATGTTAACGACCCGCTGGTTCATCCTCATATCTCCCTAAGCCTGGGGTTGGGCTTGCTCCAGGCTGGAGAGCGGCTATTGGAATGGGAAGGAGAGTTCCCATACCCCTTACTTCTCATGCAAGGCACAGCGGATCGTTTGGTAGATCCTGCAGCCACTTCTCAGTTTGCCAGCCGCCTGCGCGGTCCTGTGGTTTACAGGACTTGGGATGGGTTCTATCACGAATTACACAACGAACCCGAAAAAGAGGAGGTCATTGCCTACATGCTAGACTGGGCAAATGCACTGGTCAAAGCCCAACCGCATGCCCTTTCTTAATCATTACAACTGACATAACTTGGCTAAGGAAAGATGACACTTGACCCTCTCTTCTGGGAGGGCTACAATTGGGTTGGGTCAATTCCATAACGGCCAAACTTTCTCCATTTTCATCCCAAGGAGCCAACCATGAGCGATTTTCTGATTCGGGGTTCGCTGGCAGAGGTAGATCCGGACCTCCATGAACTGATTCAACTGGAAGCAGAGCGTCAATACCGCAAGTTGATTCTGATTCCAAGTGAAAGCACAGCCCCTTTTGCCGTTCGTGAAGCCCTGGGCTCCATCTTTCAAAATCTCTATGCTGAAGGCTACCCAGATGAAGAAACCCGCTGGATGAGCGAGGCAGAAATCCTTGACTACGCTGCCCGCCTGACGTATTACCGGCGCTATTCTGATCCACGCTACTACAAAGGTGTGGAGTATGCAGATATCCTGGAGGCGCTGGCGCGCCGCCGACTGATCGAACTCTTTGCCACCAACGGCATCTCCCCCGACCAGATTTTTGCTAATGTACAGCCGCTTTCAGGAGCCCCGGCCAATAATGCCGTTTACACTGCATTGCTCAATCCCGGGGATACCATCCTGGCCATGAATCTGCTCCACGGGGGGCACCTTTCCCACGGATCACCGGTCAACCGCTCAGGAAAATGGTTCAATGTCATCACTTATGGGGTTAATCCTCAAACCGAGCAGATTGACTACGATGAAGTTGAAGCCCTGGCGTTGGAGCATAAACCCAAAATCATTATTGCCGGCTACTCCTCTTATCCATGGGTACCTGATTGGGCACGCTTCCGCTCCATCGCCGACCGGGTAGGCGCCGTATTATTGGCCGACATCGCCCACATTGCGGGTATGATCGCTGCAGGGGTGCTACCCTCACCGCTCGGATATGCCCATGTAATCACCTTTACCACCCACAAGAGTCTGATGGGCCCACGAGGGGCATGCATCTTGACCACTGACGCCAATCTGGCAAAGAAACTGGACCGTGCCGTCTTCCCTGGCGAACAGGGCGGGCCTCACCTGCACGCAATCGCCGGCATGGCAGTCGCCTTTAAATTAGCGCGCACCGAAGCCTTCCGAAAACTCCAGGCTCAAATTGTCAAAAACTGCGCAGCCCTGACTGAGCACCTTGCCAAGCGCGGCCTGCGCATCGCTTACGGTGGAAGCAATACTCACCTAGGAAATGTGGATTGCAAGACCATCGTCGGGCCAGACGGCACTCCCCTCTCCGGAGATATGGCCGCCCGCATCCTGGATATTGCCGGGATCGTCCTTAACCGCAACACCATCCCCGGCGATAAAGCCGCCCTCAACGCCTCCGGGATCCGCTACGGCACCCCCTGGGTAACCCAGCGCGGGCTTAAAGAAGCCGAAATGCAGCAGATCGCCGACATCATTGCCGATGTACTCTTCGCCATCACGCCTTACAGCGTTGAGACCCGTAAAGGACCTGCTCAACGTGCCAAAGTCAAGTTTGAAGTCTTGGAGGATGCCAAGCTACGCGCCCGGGCTCTGGCTGAGAAAGCCGGGATTGACTATGAACCCACCCGACATGGCTACCCCCACTTCTACTTCCTGGATGACAAACCTAAAGCCCAAAATGGTTGGGTAGCCTATGACCTCCAGGGGGAGCGCGTGCGCACATTTGTCAATTTTGTCTTTACCAGCGATGTAGAAGCCTTGAAACCCGGCGAGAGTCAGGCCACCCAACTGCGCACTCCCCAAGGCAATGTTGAGGCAGTCATTACCTGCGTGACTCCATGGCACTTCCGGCTCTCCGTTCCAGCAGACAAAGCCGCACTGGCTGCTACCTGGTTGCGCGATCTCTCTGATGGTTATGTTGCCTTCGACCCCGATCCTCTGCGGCGTTTGCCCGGACCGATTATTGTGAGCGAAAGCGAGACCCAACCCATCTCCCAGGCCAAAGGCCCGGCCGTCAGCCACAGCAAACCGTACTACATTGGCGCAGAAGGGGAATCTGGCCTTGAAGCGCTGCCTGCTTTCACCTGGGAAGAATGCGAACCCACTCAACTTCGCCGGACCCCGCTCTTTGAGATACATCGTCAATTGGGCGCCAAGATGATCCCCTTTGCCGGGTGGGAAATGCCGGTATGGTACACATCGGTTACCGAAGAGCATCTAGCCACCCGCCAGGCAGCTGGGTTATTCGATGTGGCTCACATGGGCGTCTACCAGGCCGAGGGTCCGGATGCTGGTGTGTTCCTCGATAGCGTCTGTGGCAATGACATCAGCGCTCTTGCTGTTGGTGAGTCGTGCTATACGCACTTTCTCGACCCCGATGCCAACGTGATTGACGACACCATCGTGTACCGGCGCGCTCAAGACAAGTACCTGATTGTGGTCAACGCCGCCAACGATGACAAAGATTGGGCCTGGCTCAATGCTGTACGCGAGGGGAAGGTACGAGTGGATAACCAGCGTCCCTGGGCACGCGCGTTCGGCAGCCAGGTGGTACTGCGTAATCTGCGCGATCCCAAAGAAGGCTCCGACATGCGCGTGGACATCGCCCTTCAAGGCCCCAAGTCGCGCGATATCCTACTGGCTTTGGGGTGTGATACAGAAACCCGCAAACGTATTGTTGCCCTCAAGCGCACCGAACTCTGCGAAGCCGTAGTCGGCGGTTTTGACCTGGTCGTCTCCCGCACCGGTTACACTGGTGAGAAAATGGCCTTCGAACTCTTTGTCCACCCAGATAAAGCGGTGAATTTGTGGAACGCCCTGCTCAAAGTTGGCGAGCCAATGGGGCTGAAACCCTGCGGGTTGGGAGCCCGAGACTCCCTGCGTACTGAGGCGGGCTTGCCGCTCTACGGCCACGAATTGGCTGGCCCCTTCAATCTGGGGGTTGGAGAAGCGGGCTTCGCCTCATTCGTCAAAACTTACAAGCCCTGGTTTATCGGGCGGGAGGCCTTTATTGCCCGTGAGAAGCAGCGCCAGACGGTGGTCATACGCTTCCGCTTCACTGAGAAAGGCGTGCGCATGGCTCACCTGGGCGATCCGGTCCTGGATCGGAAAGGGCGCACCATTGGCTTTGTGACCAGTTGTGCCATTGACTCAGAAGGTTTTCTAACCGGGCAAGCCTGGGTTGAACTTAAATATGCCGAGGAAGGTACGCCAATTTACATCTTCCAGGGCAAGCCGCAAAGCCTGGGTAAGGCCCCGGCTGAGCTTAAGACTGGCGACCGGTTGATACTACCCACGCCGGCGGTGGTCCTTAGCCGCTTCCCGAGGTAGGCAAAACACCAGGTGTGCGGGCATAACTCTAACGCACACCTGGTGTTTTTTAGGACGTAGCCTGTATATGTTAATTTGCCGTATCTCTCAAACTCCTAACCCATCCAGTTCCTGTGACCAGGAGGTAATCCTATGCCGTTCGACCCGATCATGGTCAAGCCCGAAGAGTTCACCTCCGCCGCAAACATTCCCGAATTTCCTTTGGAGACTAGCCCAAGGAGAACCAGCATGCAAACGCTTTGGGATCACCGTTATGCTCAGCGTACTCAACGCATGAAAGGCTCGGCGATCCGTGAATTGCTCAAACTGACCGAGCAACCCGATGTGATCTCGTTTGCTGGAGGTCTGCCAGCACCGGAGGTCTTCCCGGTTGAAGAAATCACCGAGGCCTGTGTGCGCGTTTTGCGCGAAAATGGCGGAATGGCTCTTCAGTACGGTTCAACCGAGGGTTATCTGCCCCTGCGCGAGATGATTGCACGCCATACCTCGCGCTACGGAATCCGCGTCTCCGCCGACAACATTCTCATTACGGCTGGCTCGCAGCAGGCTTTAGATTTAATCGGCAAGGTGTTTATTAATCGAGGCGACCGTGTTCTGGTGGAATCCCCCACCTACCTGGGTGCCCTGCAAGCCTGGAATGCCTACGGCGCCGAATACATCACCGTGCGTACCGATGACGAAGGGATGGTTACCGATGAATTAGAAGATGCTTTGCGCGCCGGCCCCAAATTCATCTACGTACTACCCAACTTCCAGAATCCGATGGGGGTGACCATGTCAACCGAGCGCCGCCGTCAATTGGTTGAACTGGCATCTCGCTACGGGGTTCCGATCATTGAAGACGATCCCTACGGGCAACTACGTTACGAGGGCGAGCATCTGCCTTCCGTGGTGGTCATGGACGCCAAAATTCACGCTCAAAACGACCGCAATGGCAATTACAGCGGAAATGTGATCTACTTGAGCACCTTTTCCAAAATCCTGTCACCTGGATTGCGATTGGGCTGGGTGATCGGTCCCACCGAGGTAATTCGAAAACTCGTGCTCGCCAAGCAAGGCGCCGACCTACACACCGCCACCTTCAATCAGGTGGTGGCTTACGAGGTTGGGCACGGCGGCTTTTTAGATCGGCACGTACTTAAGATCCGCGAGGTCTACCGCGAGCGCCGTGATGCCATGCTCGAGGCATTGGAGAAGTACATGCCCGAAGGCGTCCGCTGGACCCGGCCACAAGGTGGGCTCTTCCTGTGGGTAACCCTACCAGAGGGCATGAACACAACAGAATTATTCACCGAGGCCGTAGAGAATAAAGTGGCCTACGTACCAGGCGAGCCCTTTCATCCCTGTGGCGGGGGAGAAAATACCATGCGCCTCAATTTTTCCTACTGCAGACCCGAGGTAATCTACGAAGGCATCCGACGGCTCAGTCAGGTCGTCAAAGCCCACTTGAAGTAGGTCATACACAGATAAAAAAACACCCGCCCAAAAAATGGCGGGTGTTTTTTTATCGCATGGCAAAATGAGGAGACAAGCCATTCAGGGGGCCTTCCGGCCCGTGATCCCACAACTTGAAATCATTGAGGATGGAACCGCCGATGAATTCACGAAGAATGGAATTATCCGGGATCAAATCGCTTTCAATGGACAGGAACCACTCCATGAAGCTCAGCAATCGCTTGGCCTCAATATACTCTGCACTTCCATAAGGCACTTGGCGCAATAAGGGCTCCACCAGGGGTTTGAGCGCGGAGAGTTCATAGACCAGAGCAGAATTGAACATCTCATCTGCATTCTCCTGGTAGGGGAAAATATAGCGCTTCTCACCGCGCCGCACCGATTCCCAGCGGCCAATCGTCTCAGTCGCCGTGTATCCCCGCTCACGCGCATCTCGCACAATGCGGCGAATCAGACGGGTATCGGTGGTCGAGATCCGGTTATACCGATCCAGATTGAGTTGGGTTAAGCAAGAAACATAAATGCGGTAGGATCGTTCCTGCGGAAAATCGGGCAGAAGGCGCGGATTCAGGCCGTGAATGCCCTCTAAAATAATCAGTTGATCGGGGCGCAACTGCACTACTTCACCAGGCTCCGGTCGCCCGGTTTTGAAATTAAAACGAGGCAACTGAACCACTTTACCAGCAATCAATCCTTCCAGGCATTCCTCAAGACGAGCAATATCCAGCGCCTCGAGCGCTTCAAAGTCGTAGTTTCCCTGTTCATCCCGCGGGGAGCGTTCACGTTCTACAAAAAAGTTATCCAATTCCAGCGGAAAAGGTGAGAGGCCATGCGCCAGCAATTGCACAGCCAAGCGCTTGGCAAATGTCGTCTTCCCCGAGGATGAAGGCCCAGCGATCAGAATAATCCGCGCATACTCAGCACGTTGAGCAATCTGACGCGCAATCTCAGCAATGCGCTGCTCATGAAGGGCTTCGGAAACCAAAATTACCTCACGAATACGCCCAGCGTGAATGGCGTCGTTGAGCGCCCCCACACTCTCTATTCCCAAACGTGCCAGCCAATCCCCATATTGGCGAAAGGCTCGCAGCAGTTTTGGATAGGCCGGCATTGGCAAAAGGGTCGTCGGTGCATGTCGCCGCGGGAAACGCAACACAAACCCATCTTCCTGTGGGGTTAAAGCAAACCAGCGCAAATAACCTGTTGAGGGCACCATGTAGCCGTGATGATAATCCCGATGCTCCCCCAGACGATATAACACCAGTGTGTCCTTCTGTCGGTATTTCAGCAACCGTAATTTGTCCGGATAACCCCTCTGCTCAAAATAGGCAATGGCCTCACTCAAAGGCACCACCTGACGTTCAAAAGGCAGGTCTTGCTCAACCAAGTGTCGCATATGGGCTTCCAGCATCTGAATTTCAGCCTCGCTCAATGGCGGCCTACCACCTACTTGACAATAATACCCCCCAAAGGCCACAGAGTGATCTACGGTCAGCACTGCCTGAGGAAAAAGGTCCTC
The DNA here is from genome assembly GCF_001306145.1 of Thermanaerothrix daxensis. Taxonomy (GTDB): domain Bacteria; phylum Chloroflexota; class Anaerolineae; order Anaerolineales; family Anaerolineaceae; genus Thermanaerothrix; species Thermanaerothrix daxensis. The sequence goes on along the minus strand of NZ_LGKO01000005.1, from coordinate 738,513 downwards.
GAACGCGGCTTCGAGCAAAAAGGTGATCGAACGACGGTAAATGCGCGCTCCGTCCGCATCAGCCATGGTGACGGGTCGCACACGGGCATCCATGCTGATCGGATAGGTCAGTTCGCGCAACTCACCATTAATGACCGCCCCCATGATTGGCGGGTTATCCCACTCAGGGAGGACTTTGAGAAATTCACCCACCGGGGTGTGTCGGGGCCCCACATAAACTCGCCCATCGGGCAAATGAATCTCCACCGTTTCGCGGGGCTGCAAAACTTGCTGGATAGAAGAGAGTTCCGCCATAGAATGCCTCGGTCTTGGCTCCCTAAATCTATTACGAAGCAGGTAAATCTAGTATATCACCGCCCCGGCCCATAGAATCAGGCCTGCCCTTTGCACTTTCGTAAAGTTCGGGCAGGCCTGAATTGGGGACAAGGGTTTATTTATGGCACGCGCAGAAGTTCTAACTGCGCAAAATCATCCGGGGTTAGTTGATCTATCGGTCGGGTCGTAGATGGGTAAGTACTCAGCATCTCTTCTTGGGTGGGAGTGCGATCTGCCGGCCAGATCATGTCAATGATGCGCGTATGATTTGTATCGGCGGGCCCACCCCCAAAGCGCCATTGGGCTGCCTGAGGTTCCACATCCCGTACTCGCCAGACCCCGGTTGCCGGGAAACCCTCCTGTCCCAAAACAACCGCTACATACCCCCAGGTCCGGGGATCACCCTCACCGAAGACCTGACGCGGCACTCGCAACGTAACCGTACGTGCAGCCGGATCTACCAGAATCTTAAAGTCCACACCGGTTACCTGCTTGGGTGCTAAAGTGTTTGGATCTGGTGCCAGGATCTGGGGGGTCCAGCCCTCTGCCCAAACAGCAATTTCCCAGCCATTGCCGCTCTTAAGTGCGGCGTTGCGTCCCGGCAGAAGCAAGCGTGCCCCCGTGCCGGCGCCGAGGTCCTTGTCCACATAGACATCCAGAGTCTGGATCGCCAGATTATTCGGCGAGCCCCATGGATTCGGTATCGGGCCGTAAAACGTGAAGCGGAAAATCAGATTATTTTCGTCGTAGGAGACACGGAAGGCTTTCAGATCAAAGGCCTTTTCCTGGAATACACTGTCGGTCGGATACGTGTAACTCCCCGGCCCGTGGTCATCACCTTCGGGATCCTCAACCTCAAGAATCACCGTCGAAAGCCCCAAATCTGGCAGTACAACCTGTGCCGGCCCGCCCACCGGCAAAACCTGCCCATCTGGCTGAGCAACGACGACCAATCGCAGATCATCACCGGCTTCCACAGCCCCCAATGCCGTCAAAGGAATGGCCAGCTCAACCACCTCGCCTCGAGCCGCCGCCTGCCCTCCCCGTCCGGCGGGTTGCCAACCTTTTGCCGAAGCCGTATAAAAGGCCACATCCTGCCCGCCTTGCCATACAAAGGCGTGGGTGGCCGCAATGCGGAGCAGAACAGGCGTCTCATCCTCTGGAGCCTGAGCAAAAGGATAAGGGTTGGTTACGCGCGGAACCGTGAGGTAGATCCCCAGCCTTGGTGGCAAAGCGCTTCCCGTCGCTGCGGTAGCCTTAAGATAGAGGTTTTTACCATCCAGTCCAACCTCAAAGCCGCTCAAGGGGGTTCCATTCTCAACCGCGTAATAGGCCGCATTAGCCCATTCATCAGCACCAGCCACACCATCAATAACGGGTGTGACTAAACCGGCCAGGGAACGCGTTGCCGCTACCGGTTTCGCCTGGATAATGGGCACATTGACGAAAGCCGGCACCGGCTCTCCCAAAGATTCGTAGACCCCGCGCAGAAGCGCACGGAACCCTTCATCGAAGTATTCGTCCTGTCCCGAATCCTGATCACTACCGTACCACCAGAACCAGTCTGACCCCTCGGCCAGATACATATAATCCTGGGCTTTGGCAACGGCCTCGGCAGAGGCTTTTCGGGTGCGCGTCATATCGTATTTGGCAAGCAATTCGCGGGTCTGGCGCAAGTACTCCCAAGCCTGAGTTTCTTCGGGTTCACCAATCCAGGTATCGTAGTTCGGGCTAAACCAGGCGCCCGGGAAAAGTCTCTCCAGCGTCCGCTGCTCTGGGAAACGCTTGAGGTACTCACTGGGCGTGATGGTCTTAATGGTCTGGCTTTCAGAGAGTAAGCGGTAAAACGTATTCAGAAATTCTTTTCCATCGTTCTTGTAGTACTCCCAAGCGTTTTCCCCATCCAAAATGATGCTAACAATGTGAGGACCTTTTGCCCCTTCCTCTTTCAGGCGTTGACGAATATTCTCCAAGCGCTGCATCAGGTCTTTGGCGGCCGCTTCCCCCGGCATTCCGGAATAGGTGAAGCCGATCTTATCCGAAAGCGTCCAATCACGGAAGAAAACCGCCACTCGATTACCGTCTTTGTCCTGAACATAGTAGGGCCGATACAAGAGATCGGCTTCTTGAACCGTTTCCTTGGAATCACGCGTAAAAGAGCCAATTCCCAGCGACTGCGCGAGAACAGGCTCGCCAGTGGCCATCCATTGATACCCGGCTTTTGCCACCAGCGGTACAATCTCCTGCGCCACCGCACCTTCACCCGGCCACAATCCCTTGGGCGCAACTCCAAAATGCTCCTGGTAAATCTGCACACTGCGTTGTAGATGCGCAATTGCATCATTGGGGTAGGAAAAGCGGGTTGGCAGTTCAGCCCCCGGATTGCCCACAGCCGCCAGATTGGTGTCGTAAATTAAAGGCAAGATGGGATGGGCATAAGGAGTGGTGATAACCTCGATTTGGCCTTTTTCTTGAAGTTCTTTGTGAATCGGCACAACTTGCGCCATAATGCGGCGAATCTCATCGAATAGAACCGCCTTGTCGGCTTCGGCAAAACCGTGATCTTTTGCCACCAGGGATTTCAGCGGTTCTTTGGCCAGTTCATCCGGATCAATCCAGGCCAGGTTAAACCAGATTTGGAGATCGCGAAAGTCTTGTTCGGTAAAGGTTTCAAGCGCACGGGCGATGGCTTGATCATCCGTGCCCCCACGCTTATCCAGCAAGGCTTTATAACCCGGATAGCGGCTGATAATGTTATCCCAATTGACATCAAAAAATCGCCGCAGGATGAACTCTTTTTCGTCCGCAGTTAAGTCACTAGCGGGCTTTTCGGCCAATACCCAATACTTGTCTTTGGCGCCGTTCTGGACAAAATCATCCAATTGGCGCAACAACACCGGTGTCAAGTTGAAGGTTACATGCACCTGGGGATATTGGGCTACCGTAGCGGCCATATCATAGTAGTCTTTGGTGGCGTGTACCCTTACCCAGGGACGCGTGTAAACCCCCTCAGCATCCTTGTAATAAAGGGGCTGATGCTGATGCCAGATCAAGTTAAGGTATAGAACCTCCTGCTCTGCTGGCGGTGGGGTCGCAGTGACAACTGGGCTGGCTGTCGGAAGAGGCAATGTCGGCGTGGGGGTAACCGTTGTGCACGCGGTGAGAATCAGGACCAGTATCAGCAAGATATTGAACAGCAAGAAAGACCATGAAATGCGACGCATAGGCTTATCCTTTGACACTCCCAAGGGTGAGGCCAGAGATTAACCATTTGGACGAATACAGGAACAGTGCCATAACTGGGATGGCGATCAGCACAGAGGCGGCCGCAAATTTGCCCCAGGCAACCGTAAACTGCTGCGCATAGGTGAAAATACCTAACGGCCAGGTGTACATCTCATTCTTCTGCAAGACCACCCGAGCCACCAGATATTCGCTCCATCCCCCCATGAAACTGAACAGAAAAGCGATTGCCAGGGCCGGGCTGGAAAGAGGCAAGATGATTTGCGTAAAAGTACGCAGCCGCGAAGCGCCGTCAATCAGTGCCGCCTCCTCCAGGTCCACCGGGATGGTGTCGTAGTAACCCTTCAGGGTCCAGATGGTCAGCGGCACCGAGCTGACCGAATAGGCAATGATCAACCCCAGCGAAGTGTTAATCATCTGAAGTTTTGCCAGCATGATAAAGAGCGGTAAAAGCAACATCCCGGCTGGGATCATCTGGGTAGTAAACAGAAAGATCAGCCCCGCATTACGCCCCGGGAAGCGAAACCGCGAAAAAGCGTAAGCGCTGGTCGCCGCCAGGGTAACGCTGGCAATCGAGGTCACCATTACGATCGAGAGGGAATTCCAAAGCCAGAGGAAAAAGTCTGATTTACGATTTTTCTCCGGCGCCCCAAAGAGGACTTCTTTATAGTTATCAAGGGTAGCGTTTTCGGGAATGATGCGCAGGCTGGTCGTCAGCAACGTATCATTGGGGCGTAAGGAAATCGTCACTACCCGCAAAACCGGGTAAACCGCAATGATGCAGGCCGCAATCAATCCCAGATGGATCAACAGGCGCTTGAATGGGCTGTCACCACGAGCGCGAAAGAAAAACCAGCGGTAAAACCGTTTCAAGACCGTCAATACGCTGTTCATGGTCATCTCTCCTTATTTACTCGGTTGCCGACTTCAGCCCACCACTAACCCGCAAGAACACAAGGGTGAAAATGAACAGAATCAGGAATATGACCAACGCAAACATGGCCGTAAAGCCATACCGATAGAACTGGAACGCCGCTTTATACATTGAAGAAACCAGAATGTCCGTCTTTTCTTGTGGGCCTCCTTGCGTTACCAGATAAATCACATCGAACTTGTTGAACGTCCACACCACCCCCAGGATGATGGCCGGCGTGAGCACCGGGCGGAGAAGCGGGATCGTGATATTCCAAAACGATTGCCAGGGACTGGCACCATCAATCTCAGCGGCCTCGTAATATTCATGAGAGATGCTCTGCAAACCGCCGAGAATGATCACCATCATGAAAGGTATGCCCAACCAGATATTGACGATGAGCACAGAGACAAACGCCCAGAAGGGATCTTGCTTCCAGGAAACCGGTCCAATGTTCTGAGCCAACCAGTTAAATGCATCTCCAATAACCAGCCACGATCCGGTGTGACTGGCTACATCCGCAAACCAACTCTGCAAGTTGCGCAAGATGATATTGAAAAAGCCATACCGCGAGTCGAACTCGTTACGAAAAGCCATTGCGGCAATTGTGGTGGGAATCGCCCACGGAAATACCAACAAGGTACGGTAAAGCCCACGCAACTTCATCGGTCGGTTGAGCATCAGTGCCAGGATCATCCCACCCGTGACATGGAAGGTGACATTGATCACCGTCCAAAGGACGGTACGACCCAGCACCTCGAAGAATTTAGCCTCTTTAGCAACGTTACCTGTAAACAAAGTTACCAGGTTCTGCCAACCATAGATCAAACCATAAGAGGCGTTTTTGGTCGCCTGAGTGCCTAGCGACGCGTTCGAGAAGGCTAGTTTAACCTCAAAAGCAAAGGGATAAAGGATAAGGAAGAAAATCCCGATGAAAGCCGGGGTAACCAGAAGGTAAGCAAGGCCCAGTTTGGTAGAGCGTGGACGGGTTAATGCTTGAACCACCGCCAGGAGAATTCCTACAATGACCACCAACAGAAGCCCACTCCAAAGCCCCGCCGAGGACTTGGAAGCAAAGGAAGCGTTGATGAGAGCCCGCTGTAAAGTGGCTGGTAAATTGATCGGGAAACGAATGACGGCTGCCAGAGGGCCATCTCCCAGGCGAATCAAATCGGTTAGATCAAAGAAGGCAACCACACTCATGAGCAAGGTTAAGCCGAAAAGCCCTTGCAGTGCCCGGACGATAATCCCGGTGGTTAAGTCACGGGGACCACGAAAGAAAATCTGGTAGACGTAGACCTCAATCGCCGCCAGCCCAACTAACAAGGCGATGAGGAAGCCACCGACTTCTGTGATGCGCGCTACAATGATCTTTTGAGTTAGTGTGATTCCAGCGGAGTAAGGAGCGATCAGACGTATTAGCCCCCAGATAACTGCCGTCCCTGCGGCAAGCCAGAGAAATGTCGGTAGAAAGCGGCGCAATCCGTTTTTCTCCTCCATAGCACCTGTCCCCTTCTGTATAAAAAAGGGGAGCATGAGGGATTCATGCTCCCCTTAACCATTACTTTAGTTATTGTAGGGTGGCCACGCACTCATCGGCTGACTTCTGGGCCGCGGCGGCTGCATCCTCAGGTGTCGTGGTGCCCGCCATTACGCCTTCCAACGCCGGGCGCCAGGCATCCCAGGCGCAGCGCATCTCGGGCGCCGCTGGCATACCACGACCATTGGAAAGGGCTGCCATGGAGCCAGCCAGGATAGGATCGTTGGTGATCAACGGATCTTTTGCAACCTCTTTGTTCGAAGGCAGACGCTTGAACTCCTCAAGCCAGCGCTTCTGCACATCCGCCGAGGTCATGAAGGTAATGAACTTCACCACCGCATCCTTCTTGGCCGGGTCATCCAGAACACCCTTGAAGACCATGAAGTACTTACCGCTGGTCATTTCGGTGTAGGGCTTGCCATTGATGGGTGGCACCGGCGCTACACCCAGTTTGTCACCCAGCGCCTTGACGTAATCGCCCAACGACCAGTCGCCGTTGATGATCATGGCCGCCTTGCCCTCTTTGAAGAGCGTATCGGCGCAGTTGTAATCACACTCCTGAGGCACAACGCCCTGGTCTTTGAGGCTCTTGACGAACTTCAGGTAGTTGATGAAGGCTTCGTTGTTGAATTGGGGTTTATCGTTCTCATCCAGAGGCCAGCCACCAAACGCCCCGTAGAAGCCGGCTCCCCAGAAAGGTTCATTGAGGTTGTAAGCAAAGCCCTGAATATCGCCCTTAGTCAATTCCTTGGCTTTTTCAATCAACTCTTCAAACGTAGCCGGAGGCTCGGCAATGAGATCCTTGTTGTAGAGAAGCATCAGGTGGTTACCGTAGTTATCCGGTACCCCCCACAAAGTGCCTCCAACCATGGCCGGCTCAAGAGCGCCCGGGAAGAACTGATCCAGGAACGCTTGATCAAAGAGTTGATCCACAGGGGCTACAATATCCAGTTTGCTGAAGGGGCCCGCAAAATCGTTGGGAACGCGTACGACTTCAGGGGCGGCATTGGCCAGGGCTGCCGTCTGGAACTGATCACGGAGCGCCTCATTTTCATAGTGCGTGCGCTCCACTTTGATGTTGGGGTTGGCAGCCATGAATTCTGCCAGCAACTGGTCAATGAACACGTCTACTTCATCGCCTTCCTGCTCCCAGAAGGAGAGGGTAACCTCCTCAGCCGCTACTGGCTGGGTCGGTTGTTCCTGAGCAGGTTGGGTGGGTTGCTCCTGAGCAGGTTGAGTAGGCGCCGCGGTGGGCGTTGCGGCTGGCTGGCAGGCGGCAAGCACAAAGGCTACCACAAGCAGCAGGCTGATTAAGGGCAGTAACTTCGCTTTCATTCTTTCCTCCTTAAAGGATTTTTGGGGGGATTTGGGTGCCTTTTCTTGAGACTTTTTGGCACACGATCAGAGCGAGGTTTAACGACTTTATCTGCTCTAAGTTAGCACCACCTCCTTCCTGTCTTTTTGGTGGGCATAGGCCCAAGTAGGGCGCAAGCCCAATTTATACCACAGGTCCAAAAACATTGACAAGTTTTTCATTAAATCCCCCATCTATAACCTTGGCGCAACAACCTGCATTATTCAAAAACACAACCTTATTATAGCATATCGGAGAAGCACTCTTTCAAGAACGTCTAATCTTCTTCACCCCTTACCTTGCTGGTTTTGTTATAATTTGCATCACAATGCGGGAAACCTGGCGATTAATCCGCTCCTCCCCTGCTCCTGGCGCCTGGAATATGGCCCTGGACGAGGCCATTCTCGAAGCCGTGGTCCAGTGGCAATCTCCTCCGACTCTACGGCTATATGCCTGGGAGCCTCCCTGCCTCTCGCTGGGATACGCGCAAAATTTCAGCGACGTGGATTGGGAAGCCCTGAATTTACGTGGCTGGCATGTGGTACGTCGCCCGACGGGGGGCAGAGCCATTCTTCACACCGATGAACTCACTTATGCGGTAATCGCTCCTCAGGACCATCCGATTGTGAGTGGCAGCGTTCTCGAATCCTATCGCCGCATTGCAACCGCTCTTGTTAAAGCCCTGCACAGTCTGGGGCTACAGGCTCGCGCCGACCGCGAATACGGGCAAACAAACGCCAACGGTGCCGTGTGCTTTGAAGTTCCTTCAAACTATGAAATTACTGTGGAGGGCAAGAAAATCATTGGTAGCGCCCAGGCACGGCGGCTTCAAGGAGTGCTCCAACACGGCTCGTTTCCCCTCTATGGAGATTTGACCCGTATTCTGCAAGTCTTACACTATGACGATCCCCGTCAGCGCGAAGAAGATGCTCAGCGCCTCCTGGCACACGCCACGACCGCCGAAATTGTGCTGGGTTATCCCCTTTCCTGGGATATTGCTGCCGAAGCCTTCGTGCGCGCCTTTGCCGATACCTTTGACATCCGCTTTCAGGAATCCGCCCCTTCGCCTCTGGAAGTGCGCCGCGCCGAGGAACTGATGCGCGAGAAATACGCTAACCCCACATGGACACAACACCGTTGATCCGAAACGTCTTCTCCGTCCTTTTGGGCATCCTGTTCCTGGTTGGGATATCAGCCTGTTCCCCGTCAAACACCCTCACTCCAGAGCCTCACCTCCCCGCCCCTACCATCACATCAACCCCCCAGCCCTTAGGCCATCCTGATCACCCCCTGGTCATTGGTTTCGTCTCCGATGACCCCACCGCCCACCAGGTCGAGGCTCAAACCCTGGCGGGCGCACTGAGCGAGCGGGCTATGCTCAGCATTCAAACGCGCCCTTTTGAGTCCTATCAATCACTCCTGGAAGGGCTCGAAGACGGCTCCGTGCATGCTGCTTTTTTACCCCCTCTCACCTATATCCAGGCCCACCAAAAAGACCTGGCACAGGTTGAATTACTGACCAACCACTTTGGGGTTTATTTTTACGGAAGCATGTTTCTGGCTAATGCCGAGAGCAACCTGACTCGCTATTTCGACCCTGCCACCCACCGCAGCACTGCCCCGCCAGAAACAGCGCTCCAACAACTTGCCGGCTTGCGGCCTTGTTGGGTCGAACTAACTTCCATTGCGGGGTACTTGCTTCCGGCAGCATTGCTAAAGCACCTCAAAATTGAGACCCTCCCCGGCGTTGTAGCTCAAACCCCCAGCGCGGTGGTACGCGCTCTCTACATCAAAGGCATCTGCGATTTTGGAGCCACATTTGCTATCTCCGGCGACCCACGCACGGCGTCTAGCGTGCTGAGTGACCTTCCCGATGCCGAACAGCGTGTTGTCATCCTCTGGCAAACAGAGCCGATCATCCCCAACCTGAACGTTTCTTTCCATCCTCAGGTCCCCACCGTGCTGCGCAATGCAGTGGCTGAAAGCCTGATCGAAATTGCAGGTGACGCCGAACTTAATGCCATCCTTGTTTCACTCAATAATGGTTACACCATTCAGGCCTTCAAGCGTGTGGATGATTCGGTTTACGATCCCCTCCGCGAGGCCCTTGCCGTGCTATCCCTGGATTTGACAAACCTGCTGGGCCGTTAAGGCCTGCTTGTCTCTCAGCGTCTCTGACATGGTAGAATTTGCCCCATGAAAAACCTGAAAAAACTGCTGAATCTCTCCATAGTACTGGGGAGTGGAGTGGTTCTCGTTTTGGGGCTGCCCAATCTGGTAGCGTCCCTTTACAGTGTGCCACGCACCTTTGACCTTCAAGAGAGCCCCTCCGCACCAGTGGCGATTGTCTTTGGCGCCGGCCTTTCCCGTGATGGAAGCCCTTCTCCCGTCTTGCGTGATCGAGTGGCAACGGCAGCGCAATTATATTTCGAGGGTAAGGTAAGCAAACTGCTAATGAGCGGTGACAACCGCTTTATCAACTACAACGAACCCGGGGCCATGCGCGACTACGCCCTGCAACTGGGTGTCCCGGAGGCAGATATTGTGCTGGATTACGCAGGTCGTCGCACATACGATACCTGTTACCGCGCTCGTTATATCTTTGGTGTGCGGCGGGCTTTGCTTGTCACTCAGGCCTTTCACCTCCCACGCGCACTAATCACCTGCAATATGCTCGGCATCGAAGCCTGGGGGGTCAGAGCAGACCGACGTACCTACCATCCAATCTCCTACCGCTATTGGCGGTTGCGCGAGATTCCCGCCACCTTAATGGCTTTTGTGGATGTCTGGATCCGACACCCATTGCCTGTTCTGGGTGAACCCGAGCCCATCTTTCCCGACCAACGTGGAGCAACTCAATAAATCCATTGCTCAGGAGTAATGAGTTATGAATCGCGAGGAAGCCCTGAATATTGTTAAGGAATTTGTGAAGAACGAGAACCTGATTCATCACATGCTCGCCGTCGAAGCCGCCATGCGCTTCTATGCCGAGAAACTGGGACAAGATGTGGAACTGTGGGGCATTACCGGCCTTCTGCATGATTTTGATTGGGAAATTCACCCCACTCTGGAGGAACATCCTCAGGCCGGGGCACCGATACTGCGCGCTCGCGGCGTCCCGGAAGAGATTGTGCGCGCTATCCTGAGTCATGCGGATCATACCGGGGTCCCTCGGGTGAGCATGATGGAAAAAGCCCTTTACGCCTGCGATGAAATTACCGGCCTGATCACAGCGGTTGCCCTTGTGCGGCCTTCACGCTCCCTTTATGATCTCACTGCAGCCTCGGTCAAGAAAAAGTGGAAAGAGCGTTCCTTCGCGGCGGGGGCCAATCGCGAGGAAATTGCACGAGCCGCAGAAGAGTTTGGGGTTGAATTATGGGAACATGTTGAAAACGTTATTACTGCCATGCGCCGCATTGCCCCACAAATCGGGTTGGCAGGAAACTTGCAACCCTCTTCCGAGTGATCCTAATTCGGCAAAGAGGGAAGGACATGAGTCTCCAAGGCAAGGGATTTTTTATCTGGAAAATACGCGATTGTGAGAGCGGTAATCCCCAAGCCATCGCCAGCCTGGCCCAATCCTCCGGCTACACGCATATATTGATCAAGGTGGCCGACGGGCCTTACGTCTACAACATCAACACCACCACTGGGGCCGATCTGGTACCCCCCGCGTTGCAAGCCCTGCGCTCCCGCGGAATCAAGGTTTGGGGTTGGCACTACGTCTACGGCAGCAACCCGGTCGGTGAAGCCAATATTGCCATTCAGCGCATCCAAAATCTCGGCCTGGAAGGCTATGTCATTGACGCCGAGGCAGAATTCAAACAACCCGGACGAGAAACCGCCGCTCGAACGCTGATGAGCCGTCTGCGCAACGCCTTTCCCACTTTACCAATAGCTTTAAGTTCCTACCGCTTTCCCTCTTACCACCGTTCATTTCCCTGGCAGACTTTTCTGGAATATTGCGACTACAACATGCCCCAGGTTTACTGGGAACAAGCCCACAACCCGGATGCCCAGTTGCGCCGCTGTGTGAGTGAGTTTCAGGCGCTGAGCCCGGTTCGCCCGATCATTCCTACCGGACCAGCCTACAAGGTTAACGGATGGGCCCCCACTCCTGCTGATATTGTCACTTTCCTGGACACCGCACGCGCCCTCAATCTAAGCGCGGCGAATTTCTTCTCCTGGGATGAATGCCGGCGCGACCTGCCTACCATCTGGAACACCATTGCCGCTTATACCTGGAATATTCAACCTCCTCCCCCCGATATTGCTCAGCAGTTTATCACCGCACTAAATAGCGGCAACCCCGACACTGTGGTGGCGCTGTACCATCCAGATGCGGTTCATGTGACTGCGGCGCGCACCATTCAAGGCAGCCAAGCCATCCGCGCCTGGTACACCAACTTGCTGCGCCAGTTACTCCCCCAGGCCACCTTTACCCTTACCAGCCTCAGCGGGAGTGGAAATTCACGTCACTTCACCTGGACAGCGCAATCCAGCCAAGGCAATGTGAGGAATGGCAGCGATACTCTGGGCATCTTTGATGGCAAAATAGCCTATCATTACACTTCTTTTAGCATTACCTGAGCCCCATAAAGCCAACAAAAAAGCAGGCGGCCTTTGAAAACCGCCTGCTTTTTTGTTCAAAACCCGGTCTCTGGCTCAGTCCCCGGTAATATTTGCCATGGAAACGCTCTTGGAGAAAATCCCATCCGCCTTGAAGCGATCCGGATGGAATCCCGTACCAGCGGGGATGAGCTTGCCGATGATCACGTTTTCCTTCAGGCCGTAGAGGGGATCTACCGCACCCGCAATGGCGGCTCCAGCCAGCACTTTGATCGTGTGCTGGAAGGAGGCTGCCGAAAGGAACGAATCGGTGCTCAGCGAGGCCTTCGTAATTCCCAACAAAACTTCCACATAGCGGGCCGGTTGCTTCCCTTCGGCTATCAACTGCTCGTTGACCCGACGAATCTCCAACCGGTCAACCAGATCCATTGGCAGATAGGGGGAATCACCCGGACGAATGACCTGAACACGCCCCATCATCTTGCGGATGATAACCTCGAAGTGTTTATCGTTGATATTCTGACCCTGCGCGCGATAGACCTTTTGAATCTCGGAGAGCAGGTACATCTGGCAGGCCTCGCGCCCTTTCACCCGCAGGATCATGTGCGGATTCAGCGACCCTTCGGTCAGGGGCTGTCCGGCTTCCACGTGATCCCCATCGCGGATCATCAAGCGGGCCGTGCTGGGTATTTCATACTCTTCGGCTTCTTTCTGCTCGTAAGATACAATAACTTTACGCCCTTCCAGACGTACACGTCCACTGTGTTGCGCCGTGATCACGGCCTCACCCTGGGTTGCAATGGGATCCCCGATCTTCACCTCGCCCTCATCGGCGACAGTAATTTCCCATCCTTCGGGCACTTCGTACTCGTCACTGACCATCTCAGAATGCTCAACCCGCACCACGCGCTGATCGGAGTAGCGATCTGACTGGATGATCTTGGCCGTACCCGAGATGCGTGCCATGACCGCCTCACCCTTGGGCTGACGACGGGCCTCAAAGAGCTCTTCCACGCGCGGCAAACCGGTCGTGATATCTCCACCAGCCGCCACACCGCCGGTATGGAACGTGCGCAAAGTCAGCTGCGTGCCCGGCTCGCCGATGGACTGGGCCGCCACAATTCCAACCGCTGCTCCCAATTCAACCATCTTACCCCGGCCCAAATCCATACCGTAACAATGCGCACAGACACCATGAACCAGTTCACAGGTTAGCGGCGAGCGGACTTTCACCTCATCAATGCCAGCGGCCAGGATCTTGCGAATCAAGTCATGATCGAGCATCTGATTGCGCTCTGCCAGCACCTCACCCGTCAATGGGTGCACCACGCGGGCAGCAGTCAACCGACCGTACAGACGGGTGGACATGGGCTGACCCGCCACATCATCCGACTTGCGGATCCAAATGCCCTCTTGTGTGCCACAGTCCACTTCATTGATAATAATGTCCTGTGCCACATCCACCAGACGGCGGGTTAGATAACCCGCATCCGCCGTGCGCAAGGCTGTATCCGCGAGACCTTTACGAGCGCCATGCGTGGAGATGAAGTACTCCAACGCAGTCAACCCCTCACGGAAATTAGACTGAATGGGCAAGCGGATGATGCGCCCGGCTGGATCCGCCATCAAGCCGCGCATCCCAGCCAACTGGGAAATGGGGCCAAAGCCACCTTTAGTAGCCCCACTGTTGGCCATCACAGCCAGGTTGCCGTTGGGATCCATCACGCGGCGCACCGCTTCGGCCACCTCTTTGGTGGTCTGCTGCCAGATTTCGATTTCGCGCTCATTGCGCTCCTGCTCGGTCAGCAGACCGCGGCGGAAAGCGCGCTGCACTTCATCTACCCGCTGGTGCGCCTTGGCCAGAATTTCCTGCTTCTCAGGTGGCATGGTGATGTCTTCTACTGCCAATGTTGCCCCTGAGCGCATGGCATATTCAAAACCAATATCCTTAATGCGGTCGGCGACTTCGGTAGTGACCTCCTCACCACAGAGTTCATACACCTGGGCAATGAGATCCTTCACCCCACCTTTATCCAGTGCCTCGTTGACGAACTGAACCTCTTCGGGCAAGATGCGATTAAAGAGCGCCCGTCCTACGGTGGTCTCAATCAGCGCCTGACGCGGCGACGACAACCGATTACCCTGGTCATCGTACCAGGTCTTGACCCGCAAACGAATGTTGGTGTGAACCTCAACCTGATCAAGGTGATAGGCCAACTCAACTTCATCAATGTCAGCAAACACACGCCCATCACCCCGATGGGTTTTATTATCCTGCATGGTGAGGTAATAAACCCCCAACACCATATCTTTCGAGGGACTGATGATCGGCTCACCATCTGCCGGTTTGAGCAAGTTCTTGGAGGAGAGCATCAGATTGCGGGCTTCCCACACCGCTTTCTCAGAAAGTGGCACATGAACCGCCATCTGGTCACCGTCGAAGTCGGCGTTGAAGGCCGTTGTCACCAACGGATGAAGTTGAATGGCACTTCCTTCAATCAGCACTGGCTCGAAAGCCTGGATGCCCAAGCGGTGCAAGGTCGGCGCGCGGTTGAGGAGCACCGGGCGCTCCTTAATAACCTCTTCTAGCACCTCCCACACCTCGGGACGGTTACGTTCAATCAAACGACGCGCACCTTTGACATTCGCTGCATAATTGTGTGCCACCAAGCGCGCAATCACAAAGGGGCGGAAAAGTTCCAATGCCATGGTCTTTGGCAACCCGCACTGGTAGAGTTTCAGGGTTGGCCCGACCACGATCACCGAACGGCCCGAGTAGTCTACGCGCTTACCCAGCAGGTTGCGGCGGAAGCGCCCCTTCTTGCCTTTAAGCATATCGCTGAGAGACTTGAGTTCGCGACGTCCTCGCCGCGAGAGCGCTTTACCGCGCTGGGAATTGTCAATCAGTGAATCCACCGCCTCTTGAAGCATACGCTTCTCATTGCGCACGATCACATCTGGAGCGCCCAATTCCAGCAAGCGTTTCAGGCGGTTATTGCGGTTGATCACCCGCCGGTAGAGATCATTGAGATCGGAGGTCGCAAAGCGCCCACCATCCAGTTGCACCATTGGACGCAGGTCAGGTGGGATCACCGGCAAGACCTGCAAGATCATCCACTCGGGGCGGTTGCCTGAGCGCCGGAAGGCTTCAACCACTTTGAGCCGTGTGGTGGCCTTTTTGCGCTTCTGCTTACTCTTGGACGTGCGCACCTCGTGCCAGAGGTCTTCGGCCAGTTTATCCAGATCCAAGCGGCGCAGAATATCGTAGAAGGCTTCCGCCCCCATATCGGCGCGGAAAACCTGCCCCCAACGCGATTTTAGTTCGCGGTAACGGCTTTCGGTCAGGAAGGTGAAAGGACGCAATTCCTGCAATTCATCCCGTTGGCGAGCGCTACTGCTCTGGGCGGCTACCGACTGATCCTCAAGTTCGTTGCGCAGGGCTTCCATCTCCATCTCTGCCTGCGCACGAATCTCCTCAATCTGCATTTTGATTTGTTCTAATTCACGTTGGAACTGCTCGCGAAACTCGTTTTCCAGTTCTTCGAGGTGCTCCTTAACCACACGTTGCACCCGTCCAATGTGTTGGGGCGTGATGGTCTCACCCGCCGCAGCAATTTCCACATTGGCTGAGGCGAACACGACCGGCGTACGCACGACCGTGCCCACCTTCTCCTGCAAGGTCCGCTCCAGGGATTGCCCTTCCTGGATGACCGGCTCCAAACGCGCAGCAATTTGTTCATCGCGTCGGGCTTCCATCTCAGCCCGTTGCTGATTCAGTTCAGCAATGCGGCGATCGCGCGCCTGCTTAACTTCCAGAATGCGCTTATTGAGTTCGGCTGCCTTCTGGCGCTCGGAAACGGTGAGTTCGTCCTCCATGCGCTTGAGCACCTTCTGGCGCGCATCCTCGTCCACATACGTCACAATGTACTGAGCAAAGTACAAAACGCGATCCAGATTACGGCGCGAAATATCCAGAAGCAATCCAAGGTAGGAAGGGACTCGGCGAGTATACCAGATATGCGCCACGGGCGAGGCCAGTTCAATGTGCCCCATGCGCTCACGGCGCACGGAAGAACGCGTAACCTCTACCCCACATTTATCGCATACAATTCCCTTATAGCGTGGATTTTTGTACTTACCGCAGTAACATTGATAGTCTTTAGTGGGCCCAAAAATGGCTTCACAAAAGAGCCCGTCCTTTTCGGGGCGCAACCGACGATAGTTAATGGTTTCTGGCTTGAGGACTTCGCCGTATGACCAAGAGCGAATCGTCTCCGGAGAGGCCAGGCTGATTCGAAGGGCTATCAGGCTTTTCGTTTCCACAAACACGCCTCCTCTAGCAAATTACCTTTTTGACTTTAAACAAGACATACGCCTGAGGTACGACCTCACGCGTTTGAGTTCGTTTGGGTGTCAACTATAGCATGCATGCAAAACAAAATTATAACACGAAAATCTGCCTTTGTAACCCCGCTAGAGAAATTTTAAGATTCTTTTTGTGAATAACCACCTGTCCAACGCATTCGCAATTATACCAGAGATTCGGCTTTTTCAGGGTCAAGGGGTAATTCAATATAAAACACACTTCCTTTACCCAGTTGACTTTCCACCCACACTCGCCCATGATGACGTTCCACAATGGATTTGACAATCGCCAACCCCAGACCTGTTCCGCGCTGTTCATGGGCCTCTCGTCGTCCACTGCGGTAAAACTTCTCAAACAGACGCGGCAGGTCCAAAGGAGCGATGCCAATACCGTTATCCCGAACCGCAAAGACCACTCGTTCGTTTTCGCAAGTAGCACTCACCCAAACCCCACCATGAAGGCGAGTGTACTTAATCGCGTTGTCCACCAAATTGAGCAGGGCCTGTTTCAAAAGATCGGGGTCAGCGCGCAGAACCAGGCCCTCCGGAAGATGAAACTCACTTTGTATTTCAATGCTCTTCTGAGCCGCCTGAGGCTGCAACTGGGCAATTACCTGGCTCACCACTTCCGCGGGATCTAGATTTTCGAGTTTTAATTCAATCCCGGCCTCAATGCGCCCCAAATCAAGCAAGTTGTTGACCAGCCGCGTCATATTCTCGATACCACTGACCATCTTTTGCAGGTAACCTTGCTGCTGCTCGTTGAGGTCGCCAATCATCTGTAACATGGTGGCATAACCCCGAATCAGCGTCAACGGCGAGCGTAAATCATGGCTCACCGTTGCTACAAACTCAGACTTCAGAGCATCCAACTGCTTGTAATGAGTAATATCCTGGAGCACGCACACTTTGCCAATCGGGTATTCCTCGCCCCAAACCGTTGCCACGCTGGCGTGATAGATGCGCCCTTCAGCAAGGGCAATCTCCCGCGATTGGAAGCGCGTTCCAGGCGGAAGGGAAAGGAGTTCCAGGAGTCCTGGAGCTGTTATCACTTCCTCTAAAGCGCTTCCCGGCGTCACCTGCCCAAACAACCCCCGTACTTGAAGGGCAGCCGGGTTGAGTAATAACAAGGCATTTTGATTGTCAAAAACCAGCACCGGATCAGGCACCGATGCCAGCACTGCTTCCAGGCGCTTGCGCCCTACCTCAGCCGTGGCATACAGCCGCGCGTTGGCGGCTGCCATCGCAATGTTTCCTGCCAGCGTCTCTAAAAAGCGCAGTTCCTCATCAGCAAAAACGCGCGGCTGATCGTAACCCACCCAGAACACCCCATAATAAGTGTTCTCGTAGCGCAACGGCAGCGCCACAAGGGCTGATGGGTAGGGCCGTCCCTGGATCACCTCCTGAAGGCGCCGCGCACGACCCACATTGGCAATGGTGAGAAGGTTTTGCTGGCGCACCCCCTCAAAGAGAACCTCATCCAGATAAGCAAAAGGCTCGGCAAGACTACCCTGTCCTAAAGCCACTCCTTGCCCACTGGTAAAATCTAATTTCACTTCCGGGATCAAAGCCACCCGCGCTGCTACCACGTGTTCCCCTAACGTGACTTCCAGCGCTGGCGCAATGGCGGCTTCAACGTCCAGATTGGCAGCCACCGCCTGGCTGACGCGTAAGAGTTTATTCAACTCTTCCAACCGCGCCTTCAGACTCAGACGCATTTGCTCAAAGGCTCGACCCAGTCGTCCAACCTCATCCACTCCCTCCACCTGAACGGGGGTATCGAGTTGCCCATGAGCAATTCGAGCGGCCTGGGAGGCCAAAAGGGACAGTGAGGTTACCAATGTGCGTGACCCCACTCGGGAAAGAATGATCAACAGCCCGGCAAAGAGAACCAGCGAGATCAAGGTGGGAGCGGCGATTTGAAGCGCCATATCCTGAGCACGTTGCGCAGGCATAACCAGAACAACGCTCCACGGCTTGCCCACTACCGGCTGGTAATACATGAATTGGCGCGTTCCCAAAGGCGAGAGACCCTCATAGAATCGGGGTTCACCCCCCAAAATAACGCTGCCAAAGGATTCGCCCAACAGCGCTCCGGTCGTGGGATTGGCCTGGTAAAGGACCACCCCATTTTCATCCAGAATAAAGCCATCCCCACCTTCACTCACGATGCTATGTAATGCCGCCAGAGCAGGTTGAGTAAATGGATTGGTATCAAAGTCTGTACGCCCTACCAGCACTCCCTTTACACCACCAGCGTCACGAACCCCCGCCAGAAACGAGACTTGCATGGACCGTTTTTCCCCTGCCGGCAGAATCGTATATACCTGAATGGGAACGCCCTTAAGGGCTAAACTGATGCCCTGGGTTTCTTGAGCCGAAAGGGGTGAGATACTCAAATCGAGATCGGGGTGGGCAGCCACCAAACGTCCCGCAGTATCGAAAAGCATTAGTTGGTGGAAATAAGGCACCGCTCGTAATTGTTGAGCCAGGCGCTCCCGGATTGTCTCTGGGGGTTGCTCCAACAGAGCAGGGTCTGCCAGGCGAGTAACCAGGCTCTGCCCGCTTTCTAGAAAATAGGGCAATCCCTCTGCTGCTACCTGGGCGGCCCCGCTCAAACGCTCCTGAAGCATCTCTCGCGCCGCGTTTCCGGCCACCATCCAGTGGCTTACGGTCATGACCAAAAAGAGAAGAACGACCAGGGGCAGAGTCACAAAAAGCAAACGGTTTGCCAGGCTAGTTTCCCAGGGTGCCGGCATCAGAATAGAAGGGCGTCGCCAGCCCGTCCCCGGAACCACCGCCAAAATTGTCGCCATTCCGCCTGCCAGAACCAACTCCCCATAACGCACTAGGCTGATCAACCAGGACTGAGAGAAAGCAAAATCGAGGCGCGTGGCAAGCCCACCGGGAGCGGCGAAGAATGCCCCCAGGATCAGAATCGGCGTGTACACCACCCCCACAACCAGCCCTGCAACCAGGGGGAAACGCAACCAGGCCCAAAAGCGCCCCTGATACGCCTGGGTTACGGCAAACCCATACAGCAGTCCTAATCCACTGATCAAAAGAGGGGTGAACACATCATGCGTGATCCATATGCCAACCAACAGACCACTTTCCAGTGCTATCCAGGCCGCCCAAAAGGGCCCCAGCCAGCCTGACGCCAATACCCAGGGGATGGCTGCCAGCGGTAACAACAACGGGAGAGGCGACTCGCCCGGCAAATAGGGCAAGGGCAACAACTCCTCACCCCCTATTTGAATACCGATCAGCAAGGTCGTGAGAGGAGCAAGTAGGGCCAGCCCTAAAAGCAGATACCATCGCTGACGGGCAACCTGTAAGGCCCCGGAGGCTACTTGCCTTAGCCCCCACCCCCAGATAACCCATAGAAGCCCCCAGCCTAACCATCCCATCCATTGAGAGGGCAGGACCAAGGAGGGCTCACGCGTAAAAGGCCACACCCACTCCATCGTCATCCGCTCATTCTACTCCACTTCCACCCCTGCATTGTCATTTCATCTCAATTGGCATACGATCCATACGATTGAGGCCTCGCCAGTAAATCGCATAATGCCAGGCCGGAGGATCCTGAATGGGCAAGCGCCGCACTGCCTCCAGCCAGTGTTGTTCGGTTTCATTGCTTTGCTCCAGGCAATGCTGACTGAAATGGTAGCGCTCATCCGGTGAAGCCTCCGCTAAACGCTCTACTTCTGCCAGGAAGTGGGTTTCCAGGGCTTCTCTCTCCCCTTCAATAACCTTGATTCGGGTGGGATAATCGCGCAGGATTTCTCGATGCAGAAGTTCATGGCGCCAGAATATGGACTCGGGGTCATACTCCCCTCGCGGAAGCGGCCCCATTTCGGGTAGCCCACTATCCAGCCAGAATGGCTTAAAAATGCTGGTACAGGGAGCCGAGGTTGCGGTTGCCCAAAAGGTGAAGCGCCCAGGCTTCAGATGGGCAATCAACGAGGCTACCGACTGACTTCGCCGTATCGGACCAAAAGCGGCATGCATGCAAACATCCGCCCCCATTAATCCTCGATCCGGACGCCAGGGATTGCCGCGGGAAACATTGTGCTTACGCAGCGCTGTCATCAAGGTGGATACCCCTATCTTTCCACGGGCCTGGTGAAGTGCATCCAACGTGCAGGTCTGCCGACCACGTCCATCGCCAAAACGGGTGAACAGCCAATCCGAGTAGCAAGCCGCAAAATCAAAATCCTCGCGCCGTTTGCACCATCCCCGATCCAGCGCAAAACGCACCACATCTTCAGAGGCAAGATCCCAGGCCTTATGGATGCTGAGCGCGTTCGAGATGGTCCGCACATCACGCACACGCTCCGCCACCCAATGCCGCCCCGCCGTCTCAAGCACCCAGGCTTCTTTGGGATCGGCAATCAAGAAGCTATTGTGGTAATAAAAGGGGTGACGGAATCCACAATTTCCGCCTTGGCCGTAGGTCTCCAGCAACCGCACAATAACCCACAACGCTTCCTCAGCCGTCTGCGCACGCTCCAGAGCCAGCCGCAATAAGTCCATGCCCGTAAGGCCGGGTTGTTTTTCGTACGGAATGCGCGTGAAGACGGCTTCATTTCCAATCACCACCCCGTGTTCATTTGCCCCCATCTCCGCCCCCCACATCCAGAACGGACGCGAAAGAAGCACAGTATAAGTGCGTTCAACCTGAGGAATTTCAATATAAGTGCATTTGACACTTGAACCCGGCGCATGAGTAGCCCCGGGAATTACCTCAAGCACCTGGGCTTCGTCCGGCTCACGATCCGAATTTTTAGCGAATACCACAGCCCCGTCAGCAGTAACATGCCCGAGAGCCACCAGGGTATCACACATGATCTGTCCCCTAATTGATTCGTGCCAAAATTTTCTGTACCACTTCGTCCACGTTCAGCCCATCTGTGTTGATCACAATGGCATCTGCGGCAACGCGCAAGGGAGCGACTTCACGGGTTGAATCCAGATGATCGCGCTGCCGCAACCCCTCTAGAATTTCTTCATAACTGACCGCTTCCCCGCGTGCCTTGCGTTCCAAATAGCGCCGACGAGCACGCTCCTCCACCGAGGCATCCAAATAGATTTTGGCTTCAGCCTCCGGCAATACAACCGTGGTGATATCCCGTCCGATCATCACCACTCGTCCGCGCAGGCCGATGCGACGCTGTTGCTGAGTCATCGCCTGACGAACTCCCGGATAAGCCGCCACTTGCGAAACCCACCGATCCACTTCTGGGCGCCGAATCGCCCACGTTACATCTTCGCCATCCAACCACACGTCAGCCTGCCGTCCATCCTCGTGGCTGGGTGGACGCACATCAATCTGCACGGTCTCGGCCAGGCGGGTCACCGCCGCCTCATCCTCAACCGACCCCAGGCGTTGCAGCGCCGCCCAGGTAACCGCACGATACATGACTCCCGTGTCAAAGAAGAGATATCCGAGGGCCCTGGCCAAGCGTTCTCCGACTGTGGATTTGCCCGAGGCTGCCGGCCCATCAATGGCTATGGTCAACGGAGGTGCTTCCATGAGAATTCCCAAGACTAAGGATTTGTAAGGTTAACAACCTGAGGAAAACGATCCGCGCGTACCCACACAACAATTGCCTGGCGTTGCAAGGGCGCCTTACGATATATTATCCAGGATAACCACTCTCCTGGCAAGAAGAGCGACCAGTCAGACGTCTCCCGCCACACAAAGTCCTGCCCGCGGTAAAGGGCACTGACTCCCGGCATCGCCACCTCAGAGGTAATTACCACCGAAGGAGTCTCCAAAGGCGGAAGTGTTTGGACAAACTCTGCGTGATAAAATCGCCGCAGGGCCCATCTAAGCGCCTCCGATTCGATCCCTACCACGCGAATATCCACTGCGTCCCGCCGTCCAGTAACCCACTCCGAGACGTCCTCCAAAGTCTTCAGGAGCAAATCCTCCTCGGCTACGTAGGGCTGAGATCCCCAAATCTGGGCCGAGGGCGCCCGTCCCAATCCGGCTGCTTGCCAGGTGGCCGAAAAAGCCAGCAGGCCCAGGAAGACAGTGCCTCCCCAGAATAAGCCCTGGCGAGAAACCTGCATCCCCCACGACCACCCCACGACCAACCAGAGGGCAACCCCTAACAACACGGCTCCCAGGAATGCCAAACCCCGCACCCAAATCCACTGGGGATCAACGTTGCCGGGCACCAGCCCCTCAAGATTGAGCCACAAATAGCCCAAAAGGACGAAATACGCGGTAGCAACCACCAACAGGGAAGTTCGTTCGATCTCACGCAAGCCGCCAAGCCACTGAGTCAGCGTAGAGGCGGCTAAAATCCACAGCGGCACCAACACCCAGATCAGATGACTCACCTGCCGCCCCGGATAAACTGCCAGCAGGATCACCCCAACCCCCAGCCAGAGGGTGGATAAACGGGCCAGGGGGGACATACGGCGCCACCCCCTCATCCACTGACCCAGTGCCAACACCCAACCCAAGGGTTGATAAACGAGCAACGCCATTCCCAGCAACCCCGGCGATGTGGTGCCTTGAGCTGCCCACCCACGTAGAAACTCAACCAAACCCGTAGCCGCCGCACCCAATCCACGCCCTACAATCCCCAGACCGCTTCCTAATAGGAAAAACGCCACCAGAGCCGAGATGGCAAGACGCGGCCAGGGAATAGATCCATTGAGGCTGACCCCATAAAGCGAATACGGGGTTTCTGGCACGTCAACCTCCAAAGACCCCTCAATCCAGCGCCAGAACCCCCAGGTCGCTCCCAAGATCAGGGCTCCCAGCCAAAAAGAGGCTCCAGAAAGAACTCCCAATGCCAGTGCAATCCCAGCCAGGCGCCACTCCCTGCGCCAGGCAAACGTGATCAGTCCCAGCAAACTCCACAGGGCGAGACTATCAGCCGTGGCCAGGCGCGAAGTCGCCACCAGACCCGCATCCAGCGCCAGACCCAGCGCCAAAAGGATTGCCAAGGGCTGGCCCAATTGGCGCCTTAGTAACCAGGGCAGGCCCACTACCAAGATTCCCCATAACGCTGGCCAGAACCGCGCGGTGGCTTCCCGCGCCCCAAGGAGGAAAAATGCCAGTGCCGTAGGGAGGAGATAACCAGGCTGGCCTGCCAGATCAGGGACTGACTGCCCCTGCGCCAATGCATAGGCCTGTAAAGCCAGGTGTGCTTCGGTTTCACTCAAAGGATGCTGGTCCAGGGCAATCAACCGCAACACCAGCCCCAACAGAAATACGCCGATAAAAATGCCCGCCCCTAACCTGGCTGAGGATTGTGGCTCCTGCTTCTCATGCGATATGCTCATGCTTACCCTCACTTACCCAGACGGATCACCTGGTAAATAGCGGTGTCGGCATCCTGATACACCCGTCGCCATAATCTGCCCTCCTGGGTCTCAAACTTTGCCAACCCCTCGGCCTGATAAACCGCTTTCTCCAATTGTCCCACAATAATATAAATAACCTGATACCGATCCAGGAAGCGCCGGGCCTCTTCCAGATCCATTGTATTGTAGAAGGCCGCAATGGCCGCCACACGCTCGGTGACCCAGGTGTCAGGCAGAAGGGCTCGTTGTTGACGTTGGTGCCAGTTCCAACCCACCACCCCCGGCAAACCAGTGTAAATCGTAAAGCGGTTTCCCCAACGGTATTCAGGAACATTCGCCTCTACAATCACAGGAGATCCCTGGACCGTCTCCTGCATCCAGCGGATGGCACGATAATCCTGACTCAGATCCAGAGTGTGCTCACCCTCCCAATAGGTTGAAAACGGCATGTAAGCCATACCATCAAGGGAGTGGGGGGCATTTGGACTCATGCGATCCCGAATTTTATCCGCTCCACCCAAAAGCGGAAAGAGGAGTGCCCCACCGACGAGAAGCCCCAACCCCACTTTCCATACATTCTGCCAGGCCGGCTTCCAGAAGCGTGGCACCACCGACCATAACCAGGTCAGAGCCGCTGCCGCGCTAACGCCCAACAACACCCACGCCTGGAGATAGAATTTGAACACCGTGTTCATGCGGCCGATATCCCCCCGCAAAACCACCAGTTCGACCGCCAGCGTGAGTGTCAACGCCGCCGCGCTCATCACCAGGACTGCTCGCCTGGCGTGATCTTGATGCGAACGCAGGAGCAACAACCCAGCCCATAGCACCAGGGCCATGACCAACCAAGCAATTTCAATCCCCAGTCCCCGGGTCAAATAAACCATTGCCCCCACATAGATTATCCCTCCAATCATAAGCGCATAACGGTACGGGTAGATGCGACGTATTGCCGAAAGAGGTGTCGTTGCCATCCACACGTAGGTTTCCCAACCGTACCAGAACACCAGAACAAACAGGAATACGCCCCAATGAGTTAGATAGGACCAGAAAGGTGAGCGGGCCCCGCGCCATAAATCAATGGCGGCATATGCTTGCCCATACCAGTGACTGAATGGCGCATAAAGCCACAACGCCAACCCCGTAAGCGCTAGTGAAGCCACCCCCACTGCAATCCAGCGTCTGATCTGTGGCGAGAAATAGGGACACCAACCCTCAGGAAGGTCGCCATTTTGCCAGCCGCTGAAAATCACGGCAAGCAGAGCCAACCCCAAGTAGGTGGGCAAATCCCAGGTGTTGGTCGGCCGCAGAGCCCCGATAATCAATCCCCCCAAGAAAAAGAGCCCCAGCACCCGCAACGGCCATTGCACACCCTCCTCAGAGCGTATCCAACGCCAACCGGCAAAGAGCACTGCCAACCCCCACCCCAGAGCCAGGAGGGTCAGAGGCAGAGCGAACAAGTGCGCGTGAGGATCAGCGTACAGAAAGGTGAAAAACGGAAACTCCGTAATCGGCTCCCCCGGGTAAACACGGCTCGGAATCCAGTACCAATCCCCCGGGGCATAAGGCAAATGAGCACCTGCAATCAAGCGTCCCAACCCCTGCATTGCCCAAATCGCCTGCTGAATAAAATTTGCCCCTTCAATTTGCCCATTGGGAGCCACTAACCGCTGCAACCCCTGCCAGATCATGCGCACCGTGCCCAGGTTGCCCAGAATCAACACCCCCACTGCCGCTGCCAATCCCCCCAACCACGGCCTGGCTTCCGCCCAATAGGAATCCCCAGGAGCATCATGAGACCGGCGTGCATTTGCCCAGTAAACCAGGTTGAAACCCGCACTAAAAGCCCCCAGCGCCACAAAGGCAAAAAATGAGGGCAAGATCAAATTGTAGGCTATGGACGGGACAATCCCCAACCACTTCGTCGGCACAGCCGCCAGGACGAACCCAAAGTAGTAATAATTGATGTATCCACCCGCGAACCAGGGGTCATAGGGTGGGAACGTGGTGCTTTTGATCACCGCGTTGAAGTAGGAGAAATCCATTGGCTTCTCGCCCCCCTTGTAGGGGTGCCACAAGTCCGGGTTGCCCAGGCGGACCAACAGGAAGAAGAGAAAGAACGCCAGGGCCATGGCTTCAACCCGTAGAATGTACCGCCATCCCTGGCGCAGTTCCTGAAAAATTGCTTTGCGCTGTAAAAAGCCTAGCCCCAGGTTAAGTCCCAAAAGCCCAACAGCCGTAAACGATACTGTGAGAGGGGTAAATGGCACCCCAAATGAACCCAACACCCATACTCCCCACCCCAGACACAGCAATGCCAAAATTCGCAACAGGGGATATCCTCGATCCGGCAGGTAGCCAAAAACCAGACGCCCCAGCGGGTAAACCACCCATCCCAATACCGAGAGTACGAGATACCAGAACACCAACCCCAAGCCGGGGTAACGATTGTACCAGGCCGAAGTGTCAAAAAAGGCGGACCAGGTTCCTCCTCTGACCTGTTGAATCCAGCGTTCCAGCGGGAGCATTAGGGTCGCCGGGTAGGACTTAAACTTGCGCGGTGTCAGGCGAATGACCTTGCTCAGGTCCGCACTTCCCAACACTGCGTGCACCTGGGCCGGGTTGTAATCAGCCCGCTTTTTGAAGATCAAGACTTTGGGATGATCATAAACCGTAAAGGCTTCTTCGGCAAATTGGGTGTTAAATTTGAGCGGCCCCAGGTTAGGATCGCTCTGGAACACCCGGATCAACTCAAAACCCAGGTTTCCTTCAAACATGCCTGGCTGGGCTACGCTGTAACACCAAAGGATGGACTTATCTTCCGGGCATCCCAGCAGATTTCGGTAATAAACCGTCGTCAACGGATAACGCTCTGGCACGCGGGTCGTAGTGCCCCACTGGCGATTCGAGGTGATGAAGATATAATCCGCCTGGTCAAGAATGGAGAGAAAGCGTGCCAGTTTCTCTTCATTATCATCCCAATACATTTCAAAATTCAAGCCACCGCGGTAAATTCCCCCGTAAGGATCATAGCCATCCATGCGCAACGGGAGACCATCATCCCAGGTAGATTCGTGAGCCGGCGCGCTACCATAGATGGCAATCTCACCCTCACCGGCTATAACATCCAGGGTTAGAAGGTACCCCTTATCTTTTTCCATCCGAATGGGTGTTTTCAGTGTAAGTAGATAGGGTTCACCCCGTGGATCCCCTTGGGCCTTAAACGTGCCTTGGATCTCTTCCGTGGCCAGGGTACTCCCAGTAGCCGAATCCATTACCTGAAGGCGCAAGGTTTGGGTTTCATCCAATCCCCTCCAATCTACAATCCGGTTCAGCCATATACTTGTTAGCGTTCCCGTTTGGGTAGAAACAAAGGGAATCACCCAACCCTGACCCGGGCGCAATGGCTCTACCAGATCCGGAATGACGGTAAGCCGTTGGGGAACCTGTTCACTTCCTAATTGAATGGCCCCGTTCAAGCGCAGTAAATATCCCTGGCTCTCCAGGCGCACCTCCAGCCAGTAGGACCGACCCGCATCGAGTCGAACCGGAGTCTCCAGAGCAACAACGCGTGCACTCTGATCTTCGGAAACGGCAAACGTGTCGGTCACCTGGCGTACTGCCAGAACAGCCCCCTCCCCTTCATCTGTACCGAGGAGAATCTGCACGGTCTTCGGATCCGTTCCAAGAGAAGGATCGTAAATGGCCGCGAACCATATCTGCGAGACCATCCATGATTCTGTGGGAGTGAATGCCCAGCGTAGAGGCTGCGCGGCGGTAAGGGAGGCCCCGGCCCGTACCGGCAACGGTTGATTAAGCACCCCAGTCTCAGATTGAATTTGCAGGCTAATTGGCCCGGGCACGTTTTGGTAAATCCAACGGCTGGCGGCTACACGAGTTACCGGGCGCGTGTAGATACGGGTAAACGCAAAAGCCCATAAGAACGTCCCAACCAGCACCAACCCTCCCAGCCCAAGCGCAAGCACTTGATGCCTTTTTGGGTGTGAACGAACAGCGATCATAGAGGATTGACCTTTCTCCCACCACATGGTCACGGCCCAGGCGGCGATGACCGCCAACGCCGGGTAAACCGGGAGTTGATAACGCATCGCACGCGTGAAGTTCAAACTCTGCCAGGTGAAATACAGCCCCGTCCATCCCCACAACAAAAGGTGCTCACGCCATTCTCCTTTGATAATGCGGTTACCCATCCACAAAAAACCTGCCCAGGCCAAAATCCCCAGGGGGAGTCCCAGCCCCCATTTGACCATGTTTTCCCAGGCAAAGGTAACCGGACGCCGGGCCCACTGCAACGCGGGTGGGAAATCCACATCTCCATTGCTAAGGTTGCTCAATTCGCGCAGGTTATCTACCCAGCGCGGGTTAATGGCAAGCCCCCAGAATCCGGGCCCGCTAAAAGCATAGGGCTGAAAAACACGAAAGCACAGGAAGGCCACCCCCACTGCCAGCAGAAGGTTACGCACCATTCCTGTCCCAATTGCGTAACGCGAATCCGCAGGAAGCCGTGAGAAGCGAATCAAAACTGCCAGCGGGAGCAAAACGGCAACCGGTAATGTGCTTACCTTGGACGCCAATGCCAGCCCCAGTCCCACCCCAAACAGCAAATAAAAGCCTACCGGCTCTCGCATCCCCGAAGCCATGGGAGTGCCCTGAGAATCCTCGGGTAACGGAGCAGTCATCACCCGCACGGCTGCATAGAAAGCCAAGTAAAGGAAGGCGTTGGCGAACGTATCCACGGTAAAGTAGTGGGACAGTTGAATTTGCAGCACAGCCAGGGCAGCGAACGCTGCCGCCAATACCCCCAAACCGGTTCGGCGATAAAGGTGCCGCGCAATGTGATAAACAAGAAATACGGTAAAAAGATCCGCCAGAGCCGAAAGCACTCGTCCCACCAGGTAGATTTCCCCGTAGCCGGTTTTTCCAAGCGCTTCACCCACCCACCGCACCAGGAATAAAGGAAGCGTACCATACACATAAAAACCATATCCAACAACATGGGGATTAAGGGGAGAGGTAGCCGTGTTGAAATACTCTGCCAGACTGCCGGGGGACCGCACCGAACTGGCAACCATGGTCATAAAACGCTCATCGGGATGAAGATGTTGCTCCTCATCCCAATCCAATCCCACCAGGCGGAAATAAGCCCCTACCAGCAGAATAAGGATTAACAGCGCATCCCAGAACAATCTACGATGCGTCGGGTGTGAATGGCCTTTTTCGTCGTCAGGTGTTGTGGTCATAGTCGGCTCGTTCTTGTCTCTCAGGGAGTCTGGGGAGGAACAAAGAAAATCAAAAAATCCTTCCCTTCGCGGTGACTATCATAGTAATAGAGGGAACCTGCCGGATAAAGCGCACGTAATTTTTCCAGCGCTGCCTGGTCTTCGGGTTTGAGAATGAAGAGCTTGGGCCCTGGCTGCTCAAGCGTTTTCTCGAAATCCTCAGGCCACAACGCATAATCTTTAAGCGGGTAACCCGCATTGATCCCCACCAATCGAGTGTCCACCCAATAAGGGTAAGGCACAACGTAGGCCGTATCAGGATTGCCAATGGAATCGGCGAAAGCACGGATGACATGCCCAATCTGCGAAGTATTCCAGGCACCCGCCATGAACTGGCGGTCAAATTGTCGAAATACCAGGTCGAAATTCTGATAACCAACCGCGGCCAGGAGCCCCACTCCCACCAGCCCACTGAACACCTGTCCCCAGCGAGGGTGAACATGGTTCTTCAACGTCTGCAAAAAGGTAACCAACCCAATGGCTGCAATGATGAACACCGGAACAATTGCTCCACCAGTTCGGTTGAGCGAGGGGTTTTCCTCAGGAAAGGCCAGCGAGAGAATCGAGGGCATCATCAGCATGGGTACGGAGAGCAAAAGAAAAATATCAACCCAATGGCGTTCACGCACATAACGAAGCACAATGATGACAAGACCAAGGAAATAAAACGCTGCGGTGAACAGATCCAGCGCCGGACGACCGGGAATGGAATGCACCCAAATACTCCCATTATCGTAGAAAAACATGATGAGGGCCTTCCATAGATTGCTCAGGAAGATTTGCCAAACCGGCGCAGGGTAAGGGCGCTCGACCGCACTAAGCCGTGTCATCGCCCGAAAGGCGAACATATCGGGTTGCTCCACCATGTAACGCAGAAGCGGCAGAAAAACCACCAATGCAGTAAAAGCCAGCGCCCCAAAAGCCCACACCGTAGCCCAGCGGCGCCCTCGGGAATGCCGGTGGAGCAAATACAACCCTACTGCCAGTCCCATGACAAAAGGTAGAAGACGAGTTGGGCTGTACCCGTGCAGCCCAATTCCCAAGGCCAATCCGGCCCAGATAAAATCATTGCGCTGGCCATGTCGCAGTCCCCGAATGAGGAAATACAGTGCTGGCGCAACAGCCATTGGATAGAGCGGAAAGCGCAATCCCACCCGGGAGATGACATTCGGCCAGTAAGCCACCCCGGCCAGAAGGAACGCTACCAACCCCACCCATTTTCCTCCGAGTTCTTTGCCCAGTAAGTAAATGAAGGGGAGTGCAGCCATACCCGCCAGGGCTGTACCTATCTTCAGGCTTATGAAGGAGAGCCCCGTACCGGCCACTACGGCGATCAAGGCAGTCAGATACATTTGAAATGCTTCCCGTCCGGTATTGCGTGGGAAGAAAATTGAGGTCTGACCTTGTAATACATCTGCCACATCGAGCAATTTTTCAGCGTGATCGCTAAACATCTCCCCCAGCACACTATCCAGACGATAAAACCGGTAAAAGGCCACCACCAGTGTGGCCAGAGCCAATACCAAAGCCCAGCGCGAAATCGAGATAGTCCAGCGCGATTGGCGCAGTTTGTTGAGCCAGTCCCGCAACCCTCTTCCCGACGACACAGGGAGTAAAAAGGCAACCAGGGTTGCCGCCAGGCACCCCAACCATAAAATCAGGTTGAGGGGGGTAAAACGATTGCCTCCTAATGCCAGGAAAGCGAACGGCATTAACCCCGCAGCCAGCAACGCAGCCCGGGTTCGCACTTTGAGTGGCAAGACCGTGGGCGGTGTCTCATTCTCAAGGACCGGTATCTGCCATTCGCGCTTCCAGATTGCCGCTAGCAAAGCCACCAGCGCCAGTCCATAAATCCCCACTGCCACCAGAGGGGATCCTTCCCGTGGGGGTTCCAGCAGGGCTTGCGCTAAAAGTGCCAGCCCCACTGCAGACAAACTCAACCAGGGCACCCGAAAAGGTTCACTCGCTTCATGCTGTGGAGCCGGTTTCTTAGCGGGGCCAGGTTCAGGTGCAGAAGGAACTTCCGTGGAAACTACAACAACTTCTTCGTCCGAAGGGGGCAAAGGGGACGTTATCGAGGGTTCTTCTAACGGGGGTATGGCCGGTGGCCTGCCCCGCCAGGGAGTCAGCAAGGCTTTTACGAAATCCAGAATGGTGGGTTCCTTCATGGTCAGTGCATCTCGTAAGTCCAGGTTCTCTTGGCTGGCGGATCACCCCAATTGAGTGTATATCATAATTCAAGACCCAGGGACTGGCAAGCACCGCCCACATCCTTGGCGGGGACGCTAGCACGGCCCGCATGAAGGGCGATTATGCTAAACTTATCTTGGAGGCCCTTTGAGAGCAGAGGAAACCATGGAATCAGTGGATGGTTTGCCCCTGGATACCATCCTGGAAGGCGATTGCCTGGAAATCTTGCCTCAACTTCCTTCGAATGCCGTGGACATGGTGTTCGCCGATCCCCCCTACAACCTCCAATTGCAGCATGCTCTCTACCGCCCCAATTTTACACGCGTAGACGCGGTAGATGACCATTGGGATCGCTTTGAATCATTGACTGCTTATGATACTTTCACGCGCGCCTGGCTTTCAGAGTGCCGCCGCGTGCTCAAAGACACCGGGACCCTCTGGGTAATTGGCACTTACCACAATATTTATCGTGTCGGCGCGCTGCTCCAAGAATTGGGGTTCTGGATCCTTAATGATCTAGTCTGGATCAAAACCAACCCCACTCCCAACTTTCATGGTACCCGCTTCACGAACGCTCATGAAACCCTCATCTGGGCACAAAAAACCAAAGGGGCTAAATACACCTTTAACTACCAGGCAATGAAAGCCCTCAACGAAGACCTTCAAATGCGTTCGGATTGGTACCTGCCGACATGCATCGGCAACGAGCGCATCCGCATCAACGGCGAGAAAGCCCATTCCACCCAAAAGCCCGAAGCCCTGCTTTACCGCGTCGTTCTGGCTTCAACACAGCCTGGTGACATCATTTTGGACCCCTTCTTTGGAAGCGGTACCACAGGGGCCGTTGCCAAAAAATTACATCGTCATTATCTGGGCATTGAACGGGACCCCCGCTACGTTCAAATTGCACGAGCACGCATTCAAGCCATTACCCCGGCTCCCCTTCCAGCCGTGGAATGGGTGGAAACGCGCCGGCGTCCCCGCATCCCTTTTGGGGCTCTCTTAGAAGCCGGCTTGCTTCAACCCGGTCAGCCTCTCTACTTCCGGGGAGGATCCCCGGAAGCCATCATTCTTGCCAACGGTCACCTGCGCTGCGGTGAGCTTACCGGATCTATCCACACCGTAGCGCGTGCTCTGCTGAATAATGCACCTTGCAATGGTTGGGATCTCTGGTACTACCGCGACGAAACTGGGAATCTCTATCCCCTCAACAACCTGCGCCTACGGCTCAGCAGCGCGTATTTCAGACCGAAAAATACCGATTAAACGCGCCGGGCCACATAAAACGTGTACACCCCATCATCGCAAATAGCCCTCTGGTCATAGTAAGGCTGTACCACTCGCCGAGTCAAACTGAGATTCCAGGTTGTTGGTGCAAGAATCCACCTGCCGGTCAGTTTCCGCGCCACCCATGCGGGAAGGCCAAAATAGTGCCCCCATTCCAGGCAGGCCAGCGCTTCAGGTGAAAAATAGTGCCAGTAACGCTCCAGGGCGAAACCCGCTGCTCTCAATCGTTCGTCCCAGCGAGGCACGTCATCACAATGATAATGGCGCGAAATACGGTTGAAGAAACGGCGATACGCTTCGGCCAGCCCATGCCACCCCAGCCGGTCGAGGAAGCGAGCCACCGAAAGCGAACGGGTAAAACGGTGATTGGGTACGCAAAAGATAAAGGGCGCTCCTGGACGAAGGACGCGGGCCACTTCCTGCAAAACCCCATCCACATCCGGAATATGTTCCAACACCGAATTGCTCACTGCACTGGCAAAACTCGCTGAGCCGAACGGCAGTGCGTTCCCATACCCACGGAGCACCCAGCGGTAGCCCCCATAATTTCTTGCCAAGGGCAAAACTCCTGGGTCCGGATCTAACCCCACATCCAGGGGTTCGGCAAAGGTCACGCTGGCGAAATGCCCATCCCCGCACCCAATATCCAGCACCGGACGGGGTAAATGCAGATCCTGATAGAATCGCGCCTCAACGGCTCGCAACAAAGCCCGGAAATAGGGCAATTCGCGTAAGTGCAACCAGAGGAAATCTCGCTTGCCCAATAGAGGTGATGCGGAAGGAATCTGAGTCGGGCTCAATGCAACTCGTCCCACATGGTTTGAAATAGGGTTTCAAAGTGCGCAGCAATGGCATCCGGGTGATATTGCTGGCGAATGGTTTCGCGATCCACTTTGAACTGCTCCCGGTTCGCCAGAACTTCCAGGATCGCCTCTGCCAGCGCATGGGAATCTCCGACCGGGGCAATGTGCCCCATGTGATGCCTCAGCACTGGTTGGCGCACTCCCGGTAGATCTGACGCCACACAAGGCACATCATTCATCATGGCCTCAATTTGGACCAGGCCAAAGGCCTCGGTGGAATTAAGCGATGGCAGTACCAACACATCAATGTTGGGGTAGAAACGCGCCATATCTTCTGGATTCAGCACTCCTAAAAAACGCCAGTGTCCCTGTGCTTGCAAAGCCTCAATGCGAGGAGCAAGTCGGCGGAAATACTGCTCTTCCCCCACAATATTTTGGTAAGGCCCTGCAAAGTGGACCTGTGCCTGAGGATAGACCTCCAAAATGCGGGGTAAGGCGTCCAGGAGCACTTCAACCCCCTTTTCAGTGGCAAAGCGCGCTGCCATGCCGATAACCGGGCGACGCCCTTCAGGGTTAAAGCGCTTTCCAAACTCCTGAATGCTTTGTAAAGTAACCACCGGTAACTCTACTGGCGGTGGAATGACGTGCAACTTGTGCATGTACCGCCTCAGATACGCCGAATGGTCTGCATAATCCTGGGTGTAAGTGACAATCCGATGGGTAAATAACGCTGCCAGTTCATTCATCACCAGCACAGCCTGATTGGCCAGCCAGGCCACCAACCCAGGGGGCATGCGCAAATCACAGTGATAAGTGATGACGGTGGGCTTTCGCAAAAGCCGTCCTCGCAACGCAATGCCGGCGGCATCAAACTGGGGTAAATGCAGATGCACCACATCATGAGAGAGCACCAGACGCGTGGCCAGGAAGCCGAAGGTGGGCATGATGACCCCTTTGCTCACGCGCCACATCACTGGAGCGCGAACAATCCGCACACCATCCACCTGTTCTTCGCGTGGCAGGGAACGCTCATACTGTGATGTGAGCACGGTCACCTGATGCCCGCGCCGCGCCAGGGCTTTCGCTAACCGCTCGGCATAAATGGTCAAACCCGAAGTGTGAGGGCGGTAATAAGTGAGTACGGTCAAGATGCGCATCGTTGCTCGCCAGGTTCAAAAGAGATTTAGATTGTCCCTGACCCAGGTTACTAAGCGTTCCACCCCTTCTTCCACGCTGACTTTAGGCTGCCAATCCAACCACTGACGCGCTTTGCGAATATCCGAAATATAAACACGTTGATCACCTGGGCGCCACTCTCCAAAGTCAACCGGGATTGAAAACCCCACTAAACGCTCTAAAAGCGGTCCAAACTCACGCCAAATCGAGATGCTGTTTTGCGGACCTCCGCCAATATTGAAGATCTGGCCCGCTACTGCATCAATGCGCTCAATGGCCGCATTATAAGCATCCAGAAGGTCATCAATAAAGAGCAGATCGCGCACCTGCTTACCGTCTCCATAGATGGTCAATCGGCGCTTCAACAGAGCAGCAATCACAAACCAGGCCACCCATCCTTGATCCTCTACCCCAAATTGGCGCGGTCCATAAATGCAAGATTGGCGCATTACCACCGTGGGCAAGCCGTAAATACGCGCATAATCACGCACGTACTGATCACCACACCCTTTTGAGCATCCATAGGGAGAATGAAAGTCCAGGGGTTGAGTCTCCGGGCAACCTTCAGGAAGGTCCTGATAATACCAGCGGGTATCCCCCTCCACCACAGCCACATTCTCCATGCCCCCATAGACTTTATTGGTTGAAGCATAGATGACGACAGGATCCTTTCCCGAAAGGCGAGCCGCCTCTAAAACGTTGAAGGTACCCAGCGCATTGATTTCAAAATCACTGCGTGGATCGGTTACCGAGGTGGTGACAGCAACTTGAGCAGCCAGATGCACCACCACATCCACACCCCGTACCGCCTCGATCAACCGCTGGGTATCCCGGACATCAGCCACAATCAAGCGATAAGCATCCTCACCAAAGGTGGTGCGCAACCACTCCAAATTGCGCACTGCCCCTGCGCGTGAGAGATTATCATAAATGATTACTTCATGTCCCTGGTTGATTAACCGGGCGGCATAATTAGAGCCGATGAAACCTGCTCCTCCAGTGATGAGATAACGTCGCGGCATTGTACCTCCACACGGATTTTACGAAATTGGGTCCCTGTGCTCCCGCAGTTGCAGCCATTGGGTCCATCCCTGCAGCGAACGGCGCTGGCGTAACAACCCCAGCACGCCTAAAACCCCCGTCATTATGAACTGCAAAAAATGCAAGGTAATCGCGTAGGCCAGGGCAGGGGTTGATTCCACTCCCAGAAGGGCTAGCGCACCCACCAATGCCGCCTCAAACGTTCCCAGCGCGGCTGGTGCAGAAGGCAGAGCGATCCCCATAGCCAAAACCCCATCCGCAAACGCCCCCCACCAGAAGCGAGCGTGTGGCGCAATAGGCAATAGCATCAGGTAATAATTGCACACCGCTAGTCCCCACGAAACCGCAATCCAGAACATGACCTTCCACAAGGAAGCAGGACTACGCAATGCCCCCAGCCCTTCAATGAGCGTGCGCACTTGAGGTAGTACCACCTCTTGAAGGATCCGCCAGCGCCAGCGTTGAGTCACCTTCTCAAAAAAGCGCAAAGCGGCTTCCTGATGCTGGGCAATTTGGGTCAAGATGAGCAGGACCAGCAAAATCACCCCCAACGTCAACCAGGACACAGTACGCGCCCAGGCCATCCCCACCACCAGGGGCAATGTACTCAACAGCAAGAGCGCCGCAAAGGCCAGGTCTAGAATACGCTCGATGACCACGGTGGAAAGGATGTGAACCGGGCTGAGATTGATTTGCTGCCCCAGCAACACAGCGCGCCCTAATTCACCGGCCCGTAGCGGTAATAAATTGTTAATCAAATAACCCTGATTGATAGCCCAGAACGTCTGAACAGGATGAGCGCGCCCCTCCAGCAAGGCGGCCCAAGCCATGGCGCGTACCCAAAGGAAAGCGAGGGTCAACAGCAGTGAGCCCACGATAAAGGGCCAACGATAGGCAACTAAGGCCTCCCCAATCCCTTGCCAATTGGCAACCCGGAATAAAATACCTAACGCCAGCACACTAATGAGAAACCCTGGCAACCACTTTACCCATGTGGCCCGACAAGCGCCCTTTTCTCTCAATCTTCCTCCAAGCCCAAAACCGCCAGGAATGCCTCCTGCGGAATTTCCACGTTACCGATCATTTTCATGCGCTTCTTCCCCCGTTTCTGCTTTTCCAGCAACTTTTTCTTGCGCGTTACATCGCCGCCGTAACACTTAGCCAACACATCCTTGCGCAACGCCTTGACATTAGCCCGAGAGATGATGCGCCCTCCAGCCGCAGCCTGGATTGCCACGTCGAACAATTGGCGGGGAATGACCTCCTTGAGTTTACTGACCAACGCCTGGCCTTTGTGATAGGCCTGATCGCGATGCACAATGGTCGCCAGGGCATCTACTGGCTCACCCGCCACCAGAACTTCCAATTTGACCAGGTCACCCGGACGATACTCAGCAAAGTGATAGTCCATTGAACCATAGCCGCGGGTGCGAGACTTAAGTTCATCGAAGAAGTCCACAATCAACTCAGAGAGCGGAATCTCAAAAGTCAATTGCACCCGGTTCGGCGCCGGGTATTCCTGCTCGCGGAAAATGCCGCGGCGGCGACGTACCAAATCCATCACCGTGCCGTAATACTCCATCGGGGTGAAAATTTGAACCACCATCCAGGGTTCGCGTATCTCTTCAATCAGCCCTTCATCCGGGAGCAACGCCGGGGAATCAATTCGAACAACCTCCCCAGTTCGCAGGACCACCTCATACTCGACCGAAGGGGCTGTGACCACAATATCCAGGTCATATTCGCGTTCCAGACGTTCCTGGATAATTTCCATGTGGAAAAGCCCCAAAAAACCACAGCGGAAACCGAAATTAAGGGCTTGGGATTTCTCAGGTTGAAATACGAGGGAGGCATCATTAAGTTGGAGTTTCTCCAGAGCCTCCTTCAGCCGTTCGTAGTCTTCGTTTTCAACCGGATAAATCCCAGCAAAGACCATGGGCTTCGGATGACGAAATCCCGGCAAGGGTTCAGCCGCAGGAGAGGTGGACGAGGTAATCGTATCACCCACGCGGCATTCCGAAACTGTTTTCAAGCCGGTAGCCACATACCCCACCTCCCCAGCACTGAGGACACTTACCGGGCGCATATCCGGTGAGAATATACCGACTTCAACCGGTCTAAAGTCAATCCCGCTTGACATCACCCGCAGGGTGTCCTCGGGGCGAATCATTCCATCGAACACCCGCACATAGGCAACCACGCCTTTGTAAGAGTCGTAATGGGAATCAAACACCAGCGCCCTCAACGGCAGGGAAGTATCACCACGAGGGGAAGGCACCCGTTCTACCACCGCTTCCAGAACCTTCTCCACATTGGTACCTTCCTTAGCCGAGACGGCCAGAATCTCTTCCGGGGGTGTTCCCAGGAGGTTCTGGATCTCCTGAGCAACCTCGGCAACACGTGCCGAGGGCAGGTCAATCTTATTAATCACCGGAATAATGGTCAAATCGGCATCCAGAGCCAGGTAAAGGTTCGCCAGAGTCTGCGCCTCAATCCCTTGCGTAGCATCTACAACCAGCAGCGCTCCTTCGCAGGCCATCAGCGCCCGACTGACCTCGTAACTGAAATCTACATGACCAGGTGTGTCAATCAAATTCAGTTCGTACTCTTTCCCACTGGAATGCCGGTAAAGCATCCGTACCGCCGAGGCTTTGATGGTTACCCCCTTTTCTCGTTCCAATTCCATCGAGTCCAACACCTGCTCCACCATCTGGCGGTCGGAGATGGTACCGGTTATTTGCAAAAGACGATCCGCCAAGGTGGATTTTCCATGATCAATGTGGGCAATGATGCAGAAATTGCGAATAAACTCTTTTTCCATAGTCGGGGAATAGTATACCCCAAAATAGGATCAAAAGAGCCCTGCCAGATTGGTCAGGGCTTCTCCCCCTTGACAATACTTTAGGGGTCTTCAGGCCACCGCAAAGAGGCGCATCCGCGGCGCTTCGGCTCGCTCCAGGTTAGTAATACGCTTGCGTACATGTTCAGCCAGGGCTATAAAACTTTGTGCTATTTCAGAATCCTTGCTGCTACGTAAGATTGGAATGCCCAGTGCGTCTGCCTTTTGAGCCGCCTCAACATCCTCAGGGATCGTTATCGCAACTGTGTGTTTAAGCCGCTCGCTTACCTTCTCCACGGTAATTGGGTGATCCTTGCGGTAGCGATTCATCACCAACGCAATGCGTTCCCGGGACATACCCAACGCATCCCACAGATCGAGGAACAAGCGCACATTACGAATTGCATTAATTTGCTGTTCCACGACCAAAACCACCACATCCCCCGCATCCAGCGCTGCCAATACTGGGTCAGAGATGAAGGAGTGGGTATTTACGACGATATAATCGCTAAAGCGGCGCATAAACTCCAAAATACGCGAGAAATTCTCGCCGGTAATTTTCTCGGCAAATTCCGGGCGCGGCGGTGCCGGCAGGATATACAACCCGGTCGCCCGATTCAAAAGCATCACACTTTCCACCAGGGGAATGTCTAAATCATAGATGCGTGGTACAAGGTCTAATACCGAGAATTGCCCCAGTTCGTTGAAAAACATGTGGGCATCTCCATATTGCAAGCATCCATCCACCAGAGTAACTCGGACCTCGTTATTCATCAGTGCAAGTGCTAGATTGGCCGCAATGGTGGTAGCCCCCGTCCCTCCTTTGGGACTGTAAACCGTAACGATACGGCCATTGACTCCCCGCCCTGGCACGAAAATGGGGGTCGGGCCGGAGGGCAAACCCACCGAAGGCGTCTGTC
This sequence comes from Thermanaerothrix daxensis, assembly GCF_001306145.1. Classification (GTDB taxonomy): domain Bacteria; phylum Chloroflexota; class Anaerolineae; order Anaerolineales; family Anaerolineaceae; genus Thermanaerothrix; species Thermanaerothrix daxensis. The sequence continues at coordinate 699,332 of NZ_LGKO01000005.1, read as the reverse complement.
GCTGGCGCTCGACAAGCGAGAGTTGTGAAGCCCGGCGCAAGACATCGGTGAGTTCCTTTATAGAAACGTCATGGGTGATAAAATCACAAGCCCCTGCTCGAACTGCCTTCAACACCAGGTCCGTGTAATTATCCTGCGAGATCAACACCACTTGTGTACCCGGATAATCCCGCCGTAACATCTCGGTCAAAGTGATGCCGTTCATATCCGGCAGATCATACTCAATCAAAGCGATATCGGGCTTAAGATCCCGAATGGCTTCAACGGCTTCTTGGGCTGACATGGATATATTAACCACTTCAATTTCCTCGATCAACCCAAGGGTCTTTTGCAAATGTTTGCTCAATTGGGGGTTGTTTTCAACCAAAACCACGGTGATTAAATTGTGTGCGTCGCTCATTGCTGTCTCTCCCTCCTGAGTTGGGGCTTTATACTCTAACAATCCAAATGGTTAGGTGCCATCTGAAAATTCCTAATCGGGTTTTAATTGACAGGTGAACATTGTGGAGATACTATTAGTATAATACAATCAACAAGGGGAGAAAGTGACTTTCCACCTGTTTGTTCTCTCTTCGCAAGAATGGGGTTTTTACTAAAAAATAAGGAAATGGCTATGGAGAAAGAATGGCTCGGTGAATCCGTAGCGGGGAATCCTACAGTTGAAGAGGCCACATCAGGCCTGACAAACGCCGAGGCATCAGAAGTATCTCAGGAAAATCAGGTTCACGAATCCGCCTCTCCGGAAAGCACAACAGAACCCCAAGCTGAGGCTCTCACAACCTCTGGGTCTTTCCTCCAAAGCATTCGCGACTCATTACGTCAGTGGTTGGATTTACAGAGGCAGATTCGCACTTATCCCAAACGGGCCCACCAGCGCCTGCAGGACATTGAAGCGGCATTTTTAGCCTACCGGGTTACCTACGCCAGCCTCACCTACAAAGCGCCCAAAATTGAAGACGAACTTCAGAAACTTTATCATGAGATCTGTGAGACAATTCCAAGCCTTGAGCAGAAAAACCGCAGAATCCCATTGTTTATCTACACAAACCCCAAGCTAAGGTCCATCAAAAACGCCTGGGACGACCTGAGCGCCAGACAAGACCTGCTGCTGGAGAAACTGGCCGCCGCCCCCAAGCGGCTGGACTTCTACAATCGAATGCAGCTCATGCGCGAAAAGAAACGTCTTGAAGAACTCCGGCGCCGTGAGAACGCTGCTCGCTTAGAAGCCGCCACCGAATCGGTCAAGAAAGTTATCAGTTATGTAGAAAGTCAGTGCAAAAACGACGAACCGGTTCTGTTCGGCAATGAAGTACTCACGTTTCAAGATGCCCGTTCGCTGTGGGAGCAAATCCTCAACGAAATCTTACAGCAACGCAGCGAGGAAACTACAGAAGTAGAAGAATTGCTGACTCGCCTGCGCATGCTGGAAGAAAGCGTGCGAGACTATCCCACTCTTTCCAAGCAAATACAACGGATTGGCGAGCGGTTTTCGCGCCTCATCGCTTACCACGACTTGCTTTCCTCCTACGGGAAACGCATCATCCCCCAGGCCGAAATTGCGCGCGCCTCGGCCATCATGTACGAGCAAATCCCAGCGCTTTGGGCTACTGGCCAGTACCAGCAACTCAAGGTGATGCTGGAAAGAGTGGAGAACTTTCTGAATTTCTACGAGAATACCGTTGAACTAGAAATTGCCATTGGGGAACGCCGCCGACCGGGATTCACCCAATCGCTTTCTCCCACAATTTTCCCGGGTGCTGCCGGCCTTTCACCGTTGATCAACCTGGCACGCGTATTAGTTGCTGCCATTGATCAACGCGACCGCTTTATGGTTGGGCACTCCGAGCGAGTGGCTCGTTATGCAATTGAAACCGCAAAGCGCATGAATTGGTCGGGCTCAGATCTTGAATTCATTGAGATCGCCGCACTCCTGCACGACATCGGAAAGATCTCGATCCCCGAAGCGGTGCTTACTAAAGTGAAACCCCTTACCTCCCAGGAATGGAAAATGATCCAGATGCATCCGTATTATGGAGCACAAATTGTGAGGCAAATGAACGCCTTCTCACGCATCGTTCCCTGGATCTATCATCATCAAGAGCACTGGGATGGTACCGGCTATCCCGATCAACTGAGCAAGCAAGAAATTCCACCAGCCTCCGCAATCATCGCTGTTGCCGAAGCCTACACAATGATGACAACCGACCTGCCCTACCGAAGTGGATTTACCAGCGAGGAAGCGCTCAACAAAATCCGTGAGGCTGCAGGTACCCAATTCAACCCTGAGGTGGCCGAGGCCTTTATCGAAGCAGTGAGAGATTCTCAAAGCCAATCTTCCTAAATCCTGAAAGGTTACCGCCCCAGATGTTTACCCCGGGAGAGCCCCTATGCGCATAAAAGCCCAGCCTTTTATCCATTATGCTCCTGAAACCTGTGCATTTTGCAGCGGTAATGGCGCAGGACGCTGCCGCGATGGTAATACCTACGACGTCTGCCCCGTTTGTAAGGGAGTTGGTACCATACTGGTAGCCCAGGCCCCCAAGAAATGTGCCTTCTGCGCCGGGAACGGCGGTGGACTCTGCCGCGATGGCTATGTCTATAATGTATGCCCGGTCTGCAAAGGCACTGGTTGGGCATATGTTTACGAAGAAGACGAAGGAAATGCCACCTGAATGAGAGAGCAAATGGGGGAAGCAAGAATACCACCTCGCTTAGCCGTGGGAATTTTAGTCTGTTTAGCCTGGATTCTAGCCGCCTTTGCCCCACCTCCAACTGAGAGATACGAGCCATCGGTGCGTGGGACAAGCGAAGTCCCTCCCACGGGACTGTTCAGACAGGCCCCCTCTGAGTTGCCTTCTTCCCGCGCCTCCGCACCTCCTAGCAAGGAGGGAGTACAACCTGTCTACGTACTTTATAGCACGGCACTGACCTGCAGCGAAATTTGGGGCATTCATCAGCGCCCCCCTTTCGTACCCCCAATATTGGAGCCAGCGGTTTCGGTTGCCGAATTGAATACCAACCAGCCTTACTATTATCTCGTTGCCATGTTAATTCGCAACCGGATAGTGGATGCTCAGGATTGCCCGGGTGGGGGACTGCAAACTCCTTTTGTGGCGAATACCTGCGGGGTGGAACGCGCTCGCCCCGTGCTTGCTGAATGGCAGAATCGTTACGACCCCGAAATCGTCCAGGCAGCACAAAACACTGGTGTGCCCCCACGTTTGCTTAAACAGTTGTTTGCGGTTGAAAGCCAGTTCTGGCCGGGAGTATACGGTAACGGTTATGAAATTGGGCTGGGACAACTCAATCAGAGCGGGGCGGATACGCTACTGTTATACAATCCGCCTTTCTTCCAGCGCGTGTGCAATTCCATCCTTCATCCCAACCGCTGCGAGATGGGATATGCAAATCTCACCAGCGAGGAACGCTTGATGCTACGCGGTTATCTGGTACAGCAAGTGAATGCAACCTGCTCCGACTGTCCAGGGGGCATTGATATGGCTCGAGCCAAAGAAAGCGTTTCGACCTTTGCCGAGGTGCTTCGTGCTAATTGCGCACAAATCTCCCAGATCATCTACAACGTATACCGACGCTCGCCTGGCCAGATCAGCAATTATGTGGATCTTTGGAAGTTGACCCTTGTTAATTATCACACCGGACCTGGCTGTACCGCCAAAGCCGTTCAATACGTGAATCAGCAAGGGCTTTTCCTCTCATGGGAGAGCCTGAAAGCAGGTTTGACGACCCCTGAATGCCGCAAGGGCTCTGATTACGTCGAGCGCATCTTTCAATAGGCCTGATTCAGGGCAATCTCAATCATTGAGGCCATATTCGTAGAGGGAGTACTTTCAGGCCCTGATGCTAACAGGGTCAGGAATTCCACATTCCCTTTTGGCCCTAGCAAAGGGGAACGGATCAAGCCCAGCGGCACCAGTTCAATTTCCAATGCAAAACCAAGCACATCTTCAAGCACCTGCCGGTGCACCCTTGGATCACGAATGACCCCTTTACCGCGCGCCGACTCGCGTGGCCCGGCTTCAAATTGGGGTTTGATTAATGCAATGATCTTCCCATCCGACTGCAACCACCCTTTAACCACAGGCAGAACCAATTTCAAGGAAATAAATGAGACATCCACCGTAACAAGACGAACCTTTTCCGGCAAAGCAGAGAGGTAACGCACGTTTGTGCGCTCCAGAATAACCACACGCGGATCCTGGCGCAATTTCCAGTGTAACTGTCCGTATCCAACATCTACAGCGTACACCCGCGCCGCCCCAAAAGAAAGCAAGCAATCGGTAAAGCCGCCCGTAGAAGCCCCCACATCTGCACAAATCCAACCCTCCAGGTGGGTTAATCCAAAGGCCATCAACGCGGCTTCTAATTTCTCACCCCCACGCGAAACATACCGCATCCCTGCTACAATTTCAAGACGAGCAGTTTTGGGAACCATTGTGCCGGGCTTGAGAATCACCTCATCATCTACCCGTACCTGTCCGGCCATGATCAAGCGCTGTGCTTTGGCTCGACTCTCGACCAACCCCTTTTCAACTAATAGAACATCCAAACGCTCTTTCACGAGGGGTATTTTACCCGCTTTGGCGAGTTATGATATGATTATGAGCATGATTAGGGCTCTGATCAAAACGATGCGCCCCCGTCAGTGGACGAAAAACGCCTTTGTACTGGCAGCGCTGGTCTTTGATCGCCAACTTACTCACCTGCCTGCCGCATTCCGAACCCTGCTAGGGTTTATTTTGTTTTGTCTGATTTCGGGGGCGGTTTACATCTTCAACGATATTATGGATGCCGAGGCAGACCGGCACCACCCTCAAAAACGCCTGCGCCCCATTGCATCGGGGGCATTGCCCATTCCCACCGCTCGGGGCACGGCCATTGCCCTGGTCCTTATCATCTTCCCGCTTGCGTTCTATCTTTCTACCGGCTTTGGGCTGATTCTAAGCGCTTATTTCCTCCTCAACCTGGCTTATTCCCGCTGGCTGAAACACATCCCTATCCTGGACCTTCTGATCATTGCAGCCGGCTTCGTGCTGCGTGTGGCGGGTGGCGTTTCACTGATCCAGGTGGAACGATTCTCACCCTGGCTCTATGTAGTTACCACACTGCTGGCGCTGTACATAGGGTTCGGCAAACGGCGGGCCGAACTCTCCGAACTAGCCGAGCAAGCCAATGCACATCGCCGTGTCCTGGATGGATACACCCTCCCATTCCTCGATCAATCCATCACAATCGTCTCTAGCAGCACCATCATCGCTTATAGTCTATATACTTTTTCGGCACCCAACTTGCCCTCGAATCACCTTATGATGCTCACGATTCCCTTTGTCCTCTACGGTATTCTACGTTACCTGTACCTGGTTCAAGTAGAAGGATCGGGCGGTTCACCCGAAGATCTCCTGCTCACCGATCGTCCCCTGCAGATTACCATCTTGCTGTGGGGAATTGCCGTGCTTGTCATCTTTTACAGCATTCCAATGAAGTAAAAGCCCATGCCTGCTATTTCAGCCTCCGCTCCTGCAAAAATCATCCTCTTCGGCGAGCACACCGTCGTCTACGGCCACCCCGCAATTGCTGCTCCAGTCCACGAGGTAGAAGCACGTGTAACAATCACTGCCCAGCCCACACGTTCTGGTCCCCCTGAGATCGAAGCCCCTCAAATTGGCCTAAAAACCACCTTGGATCGCCTCCAGGCTGATCACCCCATTGCCTGTGCTTTCCAACTGGTCGCTGAGGCACTGGGACTGGACCACTGGCCAGCGTTCCACCTGCGTCTCACCTCCAGCATCCCCGTAGCCTCGGGCATGGGTTCCAGTGCTGCCACAGCAGTGGCTCTGGTGCGAGCACTTTCGGCTTTCATGGGGCATCCCTTGAGCGATTCAGAAGTGTGCGCACTGGCTTACCGCCTCGAGCAGCGCCATCATGGCACACCCTCCGGGATTGACAACACGGTAATCACCTTTGCACGCCCCATCTTTTTCGTGCGTCATCAGCCAGTGGAATTCCTCACCTTCGCCAAACCAATTCACCTTCTTATCGGCGATACCGGCATCAAGGGTCTGACGCGAGAAGCCGTGGCCGGGGTGCGTCAGCGATGGGAACAAGATCCCATCGGTTACGGAAATCTCTTCCAGGCCATTGCCGATCTCACTCGCCGAGCAAAGGAAGCCCTTATGCAGGGAGAAATGGAAGTAGTTGGAACCTTGATGACCGAAAACCACCGCTTACTGGTCGAGATGGGGGTGTCTTCACCTGAGCTGAACCGGCTGGTAGAAGCCGCATTGGGAGCGGGGGCTTTAGGGGCAAAACTCTCAGGTGGGGGCCAGGGTGGGATTATGATTGCGCTGGTTCATCCCCAAAATGTGCATCAAGTTGGACAGGCTCTGCGAGAGGCAGGAGCCGTCAATGTACTTTCAACCGAAGTGCCCGCTTTACCCCCCAGTAGAGTAACCCTCTCATGAGCCCCCTTTACTTCCTCAAGCTAGGCGGTTCTCTGATCACCGAAAAGCATCGTCCTTCCACTCCGCGACCGGAGGTAATTCGGCGCCTGGCAGAAGAAATTCAACGCGCACGCGCCGAGCAACCCAACCTTCAACTCGTGTTAGGACACGGCTCGGGTTCATTCGGGCACATGGCCGCCAGAAAGTACAACACCCACCTGGGCGTTTCAACACCCGCGCAGTGGCAAGGCTTTCTGGAAGTCTGGTGGCAGGCACGTGCTTTGAATACCCTGGTCACAGAGATTTGCCTCCAGGTCGGCCTTCCAGTGATGGCCTTTCCTCCTTCTTCTACCATTGTCTGCCAAAACGGGCAGGTAATCACCTGGGATCTGACGCCACTCCTGCAAGCGCTAGAAGTTGGTCTTATCCCTATTATTTACGGCGATGTGGTACTGGATAAAGGCATTGGGGGCACCATTCTCTCCACCGAACGTTTATTTGCTGAGCTCGTGCCGCTCTTGAAGCCCGCCCGTCTTCTCCTTTGTGGGCAGGAAGAAGGGGTGTGGGCTGATTTTCCTCAACGTCAACGTTTAATCCATCACCTCACCCCTGCCAACCTGGAAACAGCCTGGCCGGCTTTAGGGGGCTCCGAAGCCCCAGATGTAACGGGGGGCATGCTCGAAAAAGTCCGCGCCATGCTTGATCTGGTAAACCGGTATCCCAACTTGGAAGTCGTCATCTTCTCAGGAGAACACCCTCAAAACCTGAGCCTTGTCCTGCAAGGGTACCCTATCGGCACCCGCATCACCCAATAGGAGGTTGCCATGCTTCTAACCCGTGAGATGCTGGAAGCAATTGAAGATCGTAATCTGGCACCGTATGGGTTTCGTAGTAAATACTCACGTGGACGTCGCTACCCGGAGGACGAACCCGAGTACCGCACGGTATTCCAACGCGATCGTGACCGCATTCTGCACACAACCGCTTTTCGCCGCCTGGAATACAAAACCCAGGTTTTCATCACCTATGAGGGAGACTATTACCGCACGCGTCTGACCCACACACTTGAGGTAGCACAAATTGCGCGCACAATTGCCCGGGCTCTGGGAGGCAACGAAGATCTGACCGAAGCCATCTGCCTGGCACACGACCTCGGGCATCCCCCATTCGGTCACTCCGGTGAAACGGCCCTGGCTCGCCTGATGAAAGATCATGGTGGGTTTGATCACAATCGCCAATCATTCCGCATTGTTACCGAGCTGGAACGCCGATATCCGGATTTCCCGGGTCTCAACCTTTCGTGGGAGGTCCTGGAGGGCATTGTCAAACATGAGACCGAGTATGACAAAGCCGAAGCCCGCGACTTCAACCCTGAACTGCGAGGTCACCTGGAAGCCCAAATCGCCAACGTAGCCGATGAGTTAGCCTACACCGCCCACGATCTGGATGATGGCTTGCGCTCAGGGCTCCTCAGCCTGAACATGCTGGATGGCATTGAATTATGGGAACTCCTAAAACACAGCATCGGTTGGGATGGCAAGGTGCTAGATGAAATGACGCGACATCGCCTGATTCGCCGTTTGATTGGGCTAGAAGTTACCGATCTGGTACATGCCACCCACCAGCGTTTACGCGAGAGCGGCGTGCAATCCGTAGACGATCTACAACGTTTGCCGTATAATGTAGTCGCTTTCAGCGAGGAATTCAATCGTCGTAATCGTCAACTGAAAGATTTTTTGTTCCTTAACCTCTATCGTCATTATCGCGTTGTTCGCATGGCAGTGAAGGCTGAACGGCTCATCAGTGATCTATTTAACGCTTATTGCTCGGAGCCCACGATTTTACCCGGCCACATTCAACGCCTGATCGAACAACGTGGGTTAGAAAGGACTGTGTGCGATTATATTGCCGGTATGACCGACCGTTTTGCCATTGAGGAGCATCAAAAGTTATTTGCCCCTCTCACCCTCCCATAGGGGCTTGGGCGTCTAATCGGTCATCAGGCAGGTAAGCAGACACAATATTACTCATAATTTGTCTTAGCGGAGAGGTGTTTAACCATGTCCGACGTCCATTATTTGACCGCCGAAGGCTACCAGCGCCTGCAGCAAGAATTGGAATACTTGAAGACCACTGCTCGCCAGCAACTGGCCCAGCGCTTGCGCGCTGCCATTCAGCAAGGGGACCTCTCTGAAAACGCCGACTACATTGCCGCTAAGGAAGAACAGGGGTTCATCGAAGGGCGCATTCAGGAATTAGAACAAGTGCTGCGCAATGCCGTCATCATTGACTATACTGAGAAAAAGGCCAATGAGGTAAGTATTGGGCATGTGGTTACCGTCCAGGAAGGCAATTTTCCGCCGGAGACTTATCACCTGGTCGGGCCAAAAGAAGCCGATCCTCTCAATGGGCGCATTTCGCATGAATCCCCGATTGGAAAAGCCCTCCTGGGCAAGAAAGTCGGCGATGAGGTCACCGCGGAAACCCCCGGAGGTGTCATCCGCTTAAAGATTCTCAAAATCGAGTAGCCTGCGGGGTTGAAAAAAGAGCACGCCCCCTCTAACATGAGGGGGCGTTTATCTTATCTCGATCAATCAAAAAGAGGACAAGGAGCAGTTCAGGCTTGCTTCTGCCACACCGAGAGCTCGATTGTGATGCGTTCAAAGTAACTCTCCGGAGGTAACGCTCCTCCCCCCAAGACCAAATCTGCTACATGCGCTTCCATGATCAGCGTATTCGCCTCCAGCGTGATGCGCTGACCGGGTTCCACCTGAATGAGTTCACCCTTGGATTCCAGCCGCTGGCGAATGGCCGGATCGTTATAAGCATGGGGGGTCATCAGCACCTTAGTAACCGTCTGATAATCATTTTTATCGAAGAGCCAGACCTCCAGTGCGGTGACGCGCTTAGGTTCACCCACCCCGATGGTATCCGAGATGCCAACGCCGCACTCGCCAAGAAACTCGCCAGCGGGCGAATCAATGCTGAAAGAGTCGTCATAAAGGTCGTCCCCAAGCACATAGGTGGTCATAAACTGGGAGATAGGGGGCTGTTGACCCTGAGCCGCGTAATCGGTTGGCTCCGCCTGGCGGGTGTATTCCCGCGCCTGGCTAACCACTGACGGGGTTGCTCCACCCCGCTGGCGACGGAAAACGAGCAGGTAAACCAACAACCCTCCCACCGCCAGGGTCACCAGACACAGTACAATCACGATTGTTACCCCGGAGGTCTTGGGTGCCGTTGTGGGCTGCTCAGCGCCAGGCGTAACCGCAGGTAGAGGCAGTACCGGACCCTGCAAGGCGGCACGGAATTGGTTGATGTCGCTTTCACTTAAGTTGCATTGACCAGGTTTCAGACCTTCCAATAAAGCCTGGCCGTCCTCTCCCAAGAGTTCAAAGCGTGCCCTGGCATTGACCTGATTCTGGTTCTTGATGTAAGAATCAATGACCATGCACAGGTAATCCGTCTTCAGGTCAGCGCGCAGGTGGCGCGGTTCTGCATTGACCCAACGTACTGGCCAGAGCCACCACCCCAGAATCGGCAATCCGATGATCAACCCAAGGATAAAGCCGCTCACCGCAGCAACGATCGGATTTTTCAAACGCTCACGCAGCATCTCCATCATGATTTTCTCTCCTAACTAGCGGGCTATTTCAGTCCGGTGGCCGGCACGTGATTATTGTAGGTCAAGACCCCAAATCACGCAACCGACGCCGGGTCTGAATTATGATCTTGAAGCCCTTCGATGCAAGATTCATGCCGATTCGGCTGCCTTCTCCCCAACTTTCTCCAACAAAAAAGTTTCATTACAGCGGAGGCACTGGGCTTCGCGTTTATTGGCTTCAACCAGTAGCCCGCCACAGGCCGGACACGGCGTGGGCAGCGGACGTTTCCAGGAGATGAACTGACACTGCGGATAATTCGCACAGCCGTAGAACACCCGCCCTCGCCGCGTCTTCCGGATCACCAAGTCACCCCCATCTTCGGGGCAAGCCACCCCTAATTTTTCCAGCCAGGGTTCAGTATAGCGACAGGCCGGGAAATTACTGCAACTGATGAATTTACCAAACCGCCCGTAGCGAATGACCAGGGGGTGACCACACTGCGGGCAATCCCGACCGATCGGCTCGAGATCTATCTTACTGACCGGAATCTCCGCCTGTGCCTTTTTAACCTGCGGGGCAAATGAGTCGTAGAACGTTCGAATGACATCCGTCCATGCCCGCTGTCCGGAAGCGATTTCGTCCAAATCCTCTTCCATGCGGGCGGTAAAACCAATATCCACAATGTCGGGGAAGTGCTGCACCAGCAGATCATTGACCAGTCGCCCCGTCTCCGTGGGGATCAGGCGCTTATTTTCGCGCACCACATACCCGCGTTCCTGAATGGTCGAGAGGATAGGCGCATAGGTCGAAGGGCGCCCAATCCCATATTCTTCCAAAGCCTGCACCAATGAAGCCTCCGTATAGCGGGGAGGCGGTTGCGTGAAGTGCTGTTCGGGAAGGACCCGGACCAACCGCTGGGGCTGTCCTTCCTGAATGCCTGCGGGGATACGTACATTCTCTTCTTCCTCGCCCCCGCGTTGATCCTCATCTCTTGCTTCTTCATAAAGCACCAAGAAACCAGGGAATCGCACACTGGAACCCGAGGCGCGGAAAAGATAAACCTGATCTTCATGCTTGCCTTCCACCTCAACAGCAAGCGTATCAAGCACGGCGGCTTCCATTTGCGAAGCCACGAAGCGCTGCCAGATCAACTGATAAAGCCTGAACTGATCGGTTGTCAGGTAGGGTTTAACCTTTTCGGGCACACGGAAAACCGAGGTAGGTCGGATCGCCTCATGGGCTTCCTGGGCGGCTACGGCTCGGGTGCGGTAATGGGGAGGAGAAGGGGGCAAGAATGCCTCCCCGAAAGCCTGGCGAATATAATCCCGGGCTTCGCGCTGCGCTAACTCAGATACATTGGTCGAATCCGTGCGCATGTAAGTAATTAAACCCGTTGCTCCCCCTTCACCAACATCCAGACCCTCATAGAGTTGTTGAGCGATCATCATGGTCCGTCGGGGGGTGAAACCTAAACGCCGCGACGCCTCCTGCTGCAAAGTACTGGTAATGAACGGAGCCGCAGGGCGTCGTCGGCGTTCCCCTCGCTTGATGCGCGCAATGCTGTAACGCGCCTGCTCAAGCCTGGCCACCACTGCCTGAGTTTCTGCTTCGTTGCTAAGTTGAACCTCTTGCTCATTAATCCGTACCAGACGGGCAATAAAAGACTGTTGCAGCCCCTCGGGCAGGAATTCGGCTTGTATCGTCCAGTACTCCTGCGGAACAAAGGATTCGATTTCGCGTTCGCGCTCCACGACCAAACGCAATGCCACCGACTGCACGCGCCCAGCCGAAAGACGGCTGCGCACCTTCTCCCACAATAGCGGGCTCAGACTATACCCCACCAGGCGATCCAAAATGCGCCGCCCCTGCTGCGCATTGACCAGATTCATATCAATTCCCCGCGGATGGGAAAACGCTTCCTCAATGGCAGGCTGAGTAATTTCATGAAAGACCACCCGTTTGGCGATCTTAGGGTCAATTTCGGCTGCTTCAAGCAAATGCCAGGCAATGGCTTCCCCTTCGCGATCAGGATCGGTCGCCAGGTAGACTTCTTCCGCCGTCTTGGCCAGGGCCTTAATCTCTTTGACCACTGCCCGCTTTTCATTGGGCACGCGATATTTGGGTTGGAAGTTATTCTCGATATCCACCGAGAGTTCCGAGCGCAGAAGATCGCGCACGTGCCCCACTGAAGCCTTCACCGTATAACCCTTGCCTAAAAAGCGACCCACGGTTTTGGCTTTAGCTGGCGATTCCACAATCACCAATTTGCCGTTTCGGCGCACTTCGGGTTGTGGAACGGGATCGAGACCAGTATGGGCTTCAGTAGCCCCTATTCGGGTCATCTTCGTCCCGCATACCGTACAAGTCCCCGTGGTTACAGGTCGTCCCGCTTTGTTATAGCCGGGCTGGGGATCTTTCATTTCACGTTTTGTCTTACAGCGAACACAATAGGCTTCCAAGGTTCACTCCTTACAGGTAATGGGTTTTCCCACTTTGAGAGAGAATTTTAACCATTTCGCGCACTTTTTGGGCCTGGGATCGCTTACAAATTAGTAAAACATCCGGGGTATCCACCACCACTACATCCTCCAGGCCAATCGCAGCAATTAAGCGACCTTGTTGCTCCGAGAGCAATAGCGTCCCCCGGGTCTCCAGCAAGGATGTCTCCTCTGCCAAAACCAGATTGCCATGTTCATCTTGGGGTAATACCTCAAAAAGCGAATCCCAGCTTCCCACATCATTCCACCCCAATCCCTCCGCCGGGAGTACAGCCACCCGGTCGGCACGTTCCATAATGCCGTAGTCAATTGTCTCCGGGTGTATTCGTGGCCACAAATGCTCCAAAGTGGCCTGGCCTTCTGGAGTTCCCCAGGCCTCCCCAATACGAGACAAAATTGCGGCCAAATCGGGCATCCAGCGTTGAAATTCCTCCAGGATGCGGTCCACGCGCCAGATAAACATGCCCGAATTCCAATCAAAACCACCCGCTTCTATCATAGCGCGGGCAGTGACCTCATCGGGTTTTTCCTTAAACCTAATCACCCGATAAAAAGGCAGGCCATCCTGCTCACCCAATTGCTCCCCCCGCTGAATGTAACCATACCCCGTTGCCGGGTAGGTGGGAAGCACACCCAGAGTAACCAGATAGCCCTCCTGAGCCACATTGTAGGCCGCGCGCAATAGACGGTGAAAGTGAACCGTATTCTGGATCAGATGATCAGCGGTTAAAACTGCCATGGCACTGCGGGGATTCTGCCGCGCCAGAACCGTAGCCGCCAGCCCCACGACCGAGGCCGTTCCTTTTGGCATTGGCTCAAGCAAGAAATTCTGCGGCAGAAGATGTGGGGCTTGCGCTTGCAACTGGGGGGCCTGTTCGCGGGCCGTAACGACCAGAATACGCTCAGGCGGGAACAACCCCTCTAATCGCTCCACGGCTTGCTGAAAGAGGGAGCGCCTATGACCAAGCCGCAACATCTGTTTCGGCCGCGATTGTCGCGAGAGTGGCCACAAACGCGTCCCGCCCCCTCCCGCCATGATGACCGCATAATAATCTTGCATGGATTCCTTACCCTCCTACATAAAAAGCCGTATCTTCTCGCAAAGTGGTAAAACTGGCCCCTCCTAAATTGCGTACCAATCCTTTCAACTCCATCATCGCCAGACTGGCCAGTACCTTTTCGGCACTCAGCCCTGAGAGAAAGCACATTTCATCTACCGTTAGTACCTGATCCCCCATGATTTTAAGCAGGGTCGCTTCCACCTCGTTACCTGGCAACAGAGCCCGCACGGCTTGTTGGTGTTGCACCTCAGCAAGGTCCAGTACCTCCAGTACATCTTCCGGGTGCAACAAAGGGCGTGCTCCATTGGCAATCAGCCGATTCGTACCCCTGGAAGCAGGCGAGGTAATATTCCCCGGTACCGCAAAGACCTCGCGGCCCTGCTCCGCCGCAAAAGTAGCCGTGATCAGCGCCCCGCTTTTTTCCCCTGCCTCCACTACAACTGTTGCAATGGCCAGACCCGAGATGATGCGATTCCGGGGCGGGAAATTGGTCGCTTCAGGTGGCGTGCCGGGTGGATAATCGCTGAGCAAAGCCCCCTGCCCTTCGATCCGGGTAGCCAGATGCTGGTGTTCAGGTGGATAGATGACATCCACGCCATTACCCAGCACCGCCAAGGTACGTCCACCGGCATTGAGTGCCGCTTCATGAGCCAGCGCATCCACCCCCCGAGCCAAACCACTGACCACCGTCACCCCGCGCTGTGCAAGCACTGAAGCCAGGTGTTCTGTTACTCGACGACCGTAAGCGCTCACCTGACGCGTTCCCACCACTGCCACAGCCATCTGGTCCGAGGGAAGCATCGTTCCCCGCAGATAAAGCACTGGCGGGGGTTGATCAATGTTCTTCAGCAGGAATGGATAATCCTCATCCTCCCAGGTAATAACCCGAATGTGCTGTTGGGCGAGCATGTCCTCAATCTCATCAAGATGCAGGCGCTTGCGTGCGTCGAGAACTGCCTCAACCAGCCGAGGAGATAGACCCGCGGTACGTAAAGCCTCCGGAGGGGCATACCAGGCACGCTCCAGGTTGCCAAAATGATCCAGCAGTGCCCGCATGCGCACTGCTCCAATGCCTTTGACATGATTAAAAGCCACCCAGTACAGCCGCGCATCCATGGTTGGCTAAAGCCACTCTGGAGGATTGACTATCAGACGGCGAGCCCCCAGGTCCACCTCGAGGATCACGCCTTCAATGACCGGCAAGAGGATCTCACTACCACCTTCATCCCGCACAACATAGACATCATTAGCCCCGGTTTCCAGGATCTCACTCAGCACTCCCAGGAGGTTGCCCTGAAGATCAAAGACCCTCAGGCCTAACAACTGGTGGTGATAGTACTCCCCTTCAGGTAGCGGTGGAAGTTCATCGGCACGGACGTAGAGATACTGGTTTCGAAAGGCCGCCACCTGATCTCGATCTTCGTAGCCCTCAAACGCAATCAGTACCGCCTGCAGGGCTGGCCGCACCGAGCGGATGCGCACCGGCTGATGGCTCTCTCCGATGTAAAGTTGCCGCCCTGGGATCAGGCGTTCTGGAAAATGGGTGAGGAGGTCCATCACCATCTCTCCCCTCACCCCGTGTGGACGACGAATCAGCCCCACGGCCAAGAACACAGGCTCGCCCGAAGGGAGCGAGCCCGTGTTGTCCCTCTGCAAATTGCGCTTTCGATGACGAGAAGGGTTTTTCACCGCGGATCTACCACGTCCAGAGTGGCCTGCTTGCCCTCGCGGGCCGCCGCCACACGCAACAAAACGCGCATGGCGTTGGCAACACGTCCGTTTTTGCCAATAACGCGACCCATATCCTGTTTGGAGACATGCAGTTCGACCCGCACCCGGTTACCCCCCAATCGTTCTTGCCTGACCTCTACCTGGGAGGGGTCATCCACCAGCGCACGGGCAATATATTCGACCAGGTCTCTCACATCAAGCCCCTATCTGCGCAATTTTCAGGCGCGCGAAGTTATAACGGGTTTCGTCTTGGGGTTCACCTTCCGGCTGGCGTAATAAGCCTCTGCCTCAGCCAGTAGCGTCTCGAGGGATTCACCCGCCTTGTAACGGGTATAGCGATCCAACAGACCTACGCTGCGGAACAGCTTCTCTACCGCCTCGCTGAGTTGGGCCCCTTTGCTCATCCAATCGAAAACACGATCTTCCTTAACCTGGATGGTGAAGGGTTCCGTACGCGGGTTATAAAAACCCAGAATCTCCAAGAAACGACCATCCCGTGGCATCTCTTTATCCGCTGCCACGATACGATAACTGGGTTGACCCCGAGCACCTACACGACGCAAACGAATTCTGACCATCTGAGATATCTCTCCTCTTTATTCTTTGAGTTAACCGTTGTTTTTATTCTATCACCAGAACCAGAGGCCGCCGAAAAGCGAGGGACGCGGAAGGACGCGCGAGTCTTTTCAGAACAGCCTCTACCCCAACAGGCGTGAGAGCCCTCTCCCACCTGTTTTTTGCAACGTCTTGAAAAGGCGTTGGGCATCCCGGAATTGCTTAAGCACCCGGTTCACATCTTGAACATCCGTGCCTGAGCCGCGGGCAATTCTACGCCGACGGCTTGCATTCAGGATTTCGGGATGTAAACGCTCCTCCTTTGTCATGGAATTAATGATGGCTTCGGTGATCTTCAGATTGCGCTCCGCCTCTTCAGGCGAAATGGCACGCGCCATTTGTCCCATCCCACCAGGCAGCATCTCCAGGATTTGATGAAGCGGCCCCATCTTACGGATCTGGCGTAATTGCTGAGCAAAGTCCTCCAGGGTAAACTGCCCTGCCAGCATCCGCTCCGCCTGTTTTTGGGCTTCTTGCTCGCTGTAAGCCGCCTCTGCCCGCTCGATCAGTCCAATCACATCTCCCATACCCAGGATACGCGAAGCCAATCGGCGCGGATCAAAGGCTTCTAGCGCCTCAAGCGACTCCCCCGTCCCCAGGTACTTGATCGGCACACCGGTGACAGCGCGAATGGAAATCGCCGCACCTCCCCGGGCATCCCCATCCATTTTGGTAAACATTAGGCCCGTCAGGGGAATGGCCTGTTGAAAGCCGCTGGCGATGTTGAGCGCCTCTTGCCCGATCATCGCATCCACCACCAGCAACGTCTCGTTGGGGGTGACCTTCTGAATAATGGCGCGCAACTCATCCATGAGCGCCTCATCCAATTGCGAGCGCCCGGCCGTATCAATGATCAGGACGGTGATGCCACCCTTCTGGGCCTGTTCATAAGCCCGCGCCACCAACTGAGGTGGTTTAACCCCCGCCTCGTAGAAAACCGGCACCCCTACCCGCTCACCCAGGGTTTGCAACTGCTTGATCGCCGCCGGGCGATAGGGATCCGCTGCTACCAGCATGACCCGCTCACCCTGTGAACGCAACTGAGCCGCCAGTTTGGCCGCGGCGGTGGTTTTTCCCGAACCCTGCAACCCCACCAGCATGATAACTCGGGGCTTGAGGCCGCTGAGATTTAAGCGCTCTGGCTCACCCAGTGTGGCGATCAACTCTTCGTGCACAATCTTGATCACCTGCTGGGCCGGGTTGAGGGCGCGGGAAACCTCATGGCCAATGGCGCGCTCGCGCACACGCGCAATGAAATCCTTCACAACACTATAATGGACATCGGCCTCTAAAAGCGCCAGGCGCACTTCGCGCATCACTGCGTCCACATCCGCTGGCGTAAGTTTCCCGCGGCGGCGCAACTCCTTAAAGATGCCCTCAAGTTTTTGGGTGAGCGCTTCAAACATGAATTAGACCTTGCTTCCTACCATGCACAACAATCTATCGCCCCTTTTCCGGGGCGTAGGCGAGGATGATTTTATATGGGATAGACCAATTGGTCAAGGGAAAACCCAATTGGCTTGAGGACGCACCATTCTAACTCATACCCATGTGCGCTTTCACTACAGAGGCCACCTCATCCCTAGCCACCAGGGTCTGGCTCCCCGTTTGCAGATCCTTGAGAGTCACCTGATTCCGTGCCAGTTCATCCGGGCCAGCAATTACCACATAGCGAATCCCGGCACGATGCGCATACCGCAACTGCTTGTCCAGCTTGACCGCTTCGGTGTAACCAATGACGCGCAACCCAGCCTCACGCAAGGTCTGACTGATTTCCAGAGATTTTAGCAGGTGCTCTGCATCAAATACCGTCACCAACACGTCTGCGGGAGCTGGATTCCAGGTGGGCAGCAGCCCGTATTTTTCCAGAACGAGTGTAATCATCACATCCCCCATTGCAAACCCCACCCCCGGCAAGGGTTCACCCCCCACATCTGCCACCAGATTATCATAATGCCCCCCTCCCAGAATGGCACGACCTTCTTTTCCCATATCCCGACCCTCAAAGACCGTGCCCGTATAGTACTCCAAACCCCTGATGATCTGAGCATCAAAATGGACGTAATCCGCGGCTCCGTAGGCTTTCAGTGCGGCGAACACACGTTGCAGAGAGGGTGACTGTTGCCAAAGGCTCTTATCATCCAAAACGCGTTTCAAACCATCCAACTGAGTAGGTTGCAAGTCTAAGGAAAAGGCATACTCTTCCCATGCCTCTGGGTTCATTTTCTCCCGCCGATCAATCAAGCGAAACACCTCGCGATGACGCTCAGGAGCAATCCCCAGATCAGACAGAAGGGTCTCTATAAGATGGCGATCATTGACGAAAATGCCTACCTGTTCCGGAGTTAAACCCACCCGGCGGAAAAAGGCCACGCACAATGCTATCAGTTCCGCATCGCTTTCTGGTGAATTAGCCCCGATCAAATCAGCGTTCCACTGAAAGAACTCACGCGTCCGACCTTTTTGGGGACGCTCATAGCGCCAGAATGGGCCAAATGACCACCAGCGCAGGGGATAAACAAGTTGCTTTTGGCGCTGAGCGACCATGCGCGCCAGCGTG
Organism: Thermanaerothrix daxensis; assembly: GCF_001306145.1. Taxonomy (GTDB): domain Bacteria; phylum Chloroflexota; class Anaerolineae; order Anaerolineales; family Anaerolineaceae; genus Thermanaerothrix; species Thermanaerothrix daxensis. The sequence continues at coordinate 680,804 of NZ_LGKO01000005.1, read as the reverse complement.
GGGGTTAATTCGGGCCGCAGGGTGATTAACTCACCGCCCCGATCCGGAAAGACAAACGCCTGTTCCTTAACCAATTCCTCGCCCGATTTAGCCGCGTAGAGATCAAGTCGCTCCAAGAATGGGCCATCATATTCCTGATACCCAAACGATGCCGAAACCTCACCGATCACCCGATACAGCCAGGCGCGCACCGCCATCGCTTCGGGGTAAAAATCGCGCGTGCCTTTAACCGCAGCAATCACCGTTCCCATGATTTTGTCCTTCTCCAACAAATTCGTGTGCTTCAAATTTTAGCATACCCCAGCACGTGTTTCTTGTATTTACCCATTTTTTTAAACCCAACTCGAAAAAGTTTTTTATGCGCTCAATGATACAATTCATATAAAATCATCCCTCACATCTCAAAATTCGCCGAAGCATTTGTGAAATAAATCCCAAAGCAACAGTAAGAGGCACAGGCAATGGAACTCAAACAGGTGATCGAAATTCTTGACGGAAAGGTACTGACCACTTCGGTCAATCTTAATCGCCAGGTCAAAGGCGGTGTCGGTGCCGATTTAATGAGCGATGTGCTCTCCTCCACCCAGCCGGAAGAAGCCCTGTTATTAACCGGCCTGTGCAACCCGCAAGTGGTTAGAACAGCGCTCATGGCAGATATCACCGCCATCGTCCTGGTGCGTGGCAAACTTCCCCCCAGCGAGACGCTCCAATTAGCCGAAAATGAGGGCATTCCGTTAATCTCCACCCATTATGGAATGTTTGAAGCCTGCGGCCGGCTTTATCAAGCCGGGTTGCCTTGTCTGGAACGCCCGGTATCAAGCGAGTAGCCCCAAGGTTTGCATCTAGGTCCCTCCCATGAGCGACAATCTGCTATCTGCCTCCCGCGTGATCACCGATAAGGTGGCTGAAAACATCAGCCGTGTCGAAGAATTAGCCTACGAAATTCGCGTGCGCGAGGTGATGACCAGCCAGGTGATCACCATGCACCCCAACGATACCATGCAAACGGTGCTTGAAACATTTCGGCAAGCCCGTATCTCAGGGGCCCCCGTGTTGGAGGAGGGAAACCTGATCGGCCTCGTCAGCATTGAAGATCTTATCCGCTGCTTGCTAAACCAAGACCTGGCTGCCCCCGTTCACCAGTACATGACTCCCAATCCGGTGGTGGTTAAGGGAGATGACTCGGTCATTGAAGCCCTAAAGGTGTTCGTCAGCAAGAAATACGGACGGCTTCCCGTCGTGGATGGTACCGGGCATCTCATTGGCATCATTACCAAAGGGGATATCACACGTGGTTTGCTACGCGCGTTGGAGCGCGATTATCAATCCGAGGAAGTGAGACGCTACCGCGCCAGTCACCTGTTTGAGGATATTGAGTCAGAACGCACCAGCCTGATCTTACGCTACAACATCAAACAAGGAGATTTTGAGCACGGAGGAGAAGCCTCGGCCAAGATCAAACGCGCTTTGTTGCGCCTGGGAGCCCCTCCACAAATTGCGCGACGTTGTGGCATCGCCGTTTATGAAGCCGAGATGAATCTGATCATCCATACCACGGAAGGCGGGGTCATTCGCGCGGAAATTGAACCCCATCAAATCTCCATTGATGTCTACGATTACGGCCCTGGAATTCGCGATGTGGAATTAGCCATGCAGCCCGGTTACTCTACCGCCAGCGAAAAAGTGCGCGAAATGGGCTTCGGGGCCGGAATGGGACTTGTTAACATCAAGCGTTGTGTGGATTGGATGAAATTGGAATCCGAGTGGGGCAAAGGGACTCGCCTGCGGATGAAGATCTACTTGCCGCCTCCCCATACCCACTCTAAAGGAGAAGCCCTGGCCGTAACATAATCACTCCCAACACCAAGGAGAGCCCAGCATGCGATTGGATCAAATTGTGGATGCCTTACAACTCAATGTTCTTACCTGCTCAGTTAATTTGAATGAAATAGAGCCAACCGGTGGCTACGCTTCGGATTTGCTCTCGTGTGTAATGAGCGGCGCCCAACGCGGCAATTTATGGATTACGCTTCAATCGCACTTAAACATTGTAGCAGTGGCAGCCCTGCTGGATCTCGCCGCCGTCATTATCACCGAAGGGGCTCAACCCGATGCCGCCACCCTCGAAAAGGCCACTCAAGAAGGCGTTATTCTGCTCTCCACCCCCCTCCCTACCTACACGGTCATCGGACGGCTCTGGGAATTGGGGGTTCGCAATCCCGAAACGACCGCTTGATCAGAGCAGAAGGAGTGCAAGGTGACCATCTTCCGCGCTGACCTGCACGTGCACACCGTCCTCTCACCCTGCGCTGAGATCGAAATGCTCCCTCCCCTCATCGTGAGTGAAGCAGTGGAGCGCGGAATCACCCTTATCGCCATTACCGATCACAATGCCACCGCCAACATTGCCGCTGTGCAAGCGGCTGCTGCAGGCCACCCCCTGAGTGTGCTGCCAGGCATGGAACTGCAAACTCGCGAAGATGTTCACGTCCTTTGCCTCTTTGACACCCTCGAGCAAGCCCATGCCTGGCAAGCCATGGTGGATCAGGCCCTGCCCCCCCTCAAGAATCGTCCCGACTACTTTGGCGACCAACTCATCGTAGATAAAGAGGGGGATTTCGTGGCCCACGAAGAACGGTTGCTCCTGGTAGCGACCTCATTTTCGCTTGAGGAAGCCTGGCAAAAGGTCACAGAATTGGGTGGGCTCTTCATCCCCGCTCATGTGGATCGCAAGACATTCGGGCTAATTGAAACCCTGGGATTTGTCCCCCCCACCTTACCAGTAGAAGCACTGGAGATCTCACGCCATCTCAAACCACGTGATGTTCCTGCCCGCTTTCCCCAGATTGTTGGCTATCCGCTCATCCAAAGCGGCGATGTACATCGCTTAAGCGAATTTCTGGGAAGCACACTTTTTGAAATGGAAGCCCCAACGCTGGCAGAGATCCGCATGGCACTGCGGGGTGAAAAAGGGCGCTCCTGCCGCATTCTCTCGGCCACTACCATCCCTACAGGCGCAGATTGTTAATTTTTTCACATTATTACAACTTTCATGATAAGATAATGACATTTGGTAATTCTGGTAACTGGAGAAACTCGGTAAACTCATCACAGCAGAAGAAGTTTTTAAGGCTATTTACATCCGATTAGTCTATTGGAGATTCTTATGAGCCTGGCAACGATCGCAAAAACCCGAATCCCAGCCAATGATCCTTTAGCCGACCCGGAAAAGAAGCAAATTATTGACGAGATTCTCGAGAAGAACAAAGACCTTCCCGGGGCGCTAATGGTGATATTGAACGAGTTGCAATCTCGGATTGGTTATATCTCCAACCCAATGCAACAGTATGTAGCCGATGCACTTCACATTCCGGTCAGCAAAGTCCATGGCGTAGTAACTTTCTACTCGTTCTTCACCACAACCCCGCGCGGCAAACACACCATTAAGTTTTGCATGGGCACCGCCTGTTACGTCGGGGGCACGCCTCAGTTAATCGAAAAAGCCAAGTCGTTGTTGGGAATTGAACCAGGCCAGACCACCCCCGATGGCAATATTACGTTGGAATTGTGCCGGTGCGTTGGGGCTTGCAGCCAGGCACCGGTGGTGGTTGTAGATGACCAAATCGTCGGGCGTGTTCGCCCCAACAAATTCCCGCAAATCCTGCGGCCATTGCAACCTCAAGCATAGACCCTCATGAAGGAACTGGCTCTCCACCTCCTTGATATCGCTGAGAACAGTCTAGCGGCTGGGGCTCACCACGTCACCATTAAAGTGGTAGAAGACACCCACAACGACCGCTTGATCATGGAGGTGTGTGACGATGGAAAGGGCATGGACCCTGAAATGGTGGCTCGCGTGGTGGACCCCTTTGTCACCACACGTACAACCCGCAAAGTTGGCCTGGGCATTCCGTTGCTGAAGGCGGCCGCCGAGGCCTGCAACGGTTGCCTGGAGATTGAATCCGAAGTAGGCAAAGGCACCTGTGTGCGGGTCTCGTTCCAACGCAGTCACATTGATCGCATGCCGTTGGGAGATTTGGCTGGCACCTTACTGACCTTGCTGGTAGGCAACCCCCATGTGAATTGGACTTTTATCTACCAGGTAGATGGCGAAACTTATACCTTCGAAAGCCAACCCATCCTGGAAATTCTGCAAGATGTTCCGCTGACCGAACCGCGTGTTCTGGCTTACCTGCGCCAGGAACTGGAAAACGGTATCTCTCAGGTTCAAAAATCCACCCTCTTGCAAAAAGCAACTTAAGGAGTGTGATATGCCCACAATCAAAAGTCTGGATGATTTGAAACGCATTCGCGAAGAAGCCCTGGCTAAGCGGAAGGCCAAAACCACCTCAGGGCAGGTACAAATTACGGTGGCAATGGGTACTTGCGGTATTGCTGCCGGTGCGCGCGACACAATGAAGGCTATCCTTGAAACGATTGCTGAGAAGAATCTGGAGGGGATCATCGTTACCCAAACCGGCTGCATTGGCCTGTGCGAACGCGAGCCCATTGTCCAGATCACGGTTGGCGATCAGCCAAAAGTGACCTACGGCAAAGTAACACCCGAGGTTGCACGCCGTATCCTGGAAGAGCACGTGCTTAAAGGGCAGGTCGTCCAGGATCATGTAGTTCCGCTCTAAAGCATTTTTACCTGGATACGATCCTTATAAGGCTACAGGTTGCGATATGAAATACTATCGGTCTCATGTTCTGGTATGCGTAGATCCTGAGTGTCTAAACCGCGGCGCCCACGAGATTGAGGATGCGCTTCAAGATGAACTGGTAGCTCAGGGGTTGATTGACGAAGTCCAAGTGCTCGAGACCTCACGCATCGGCGCTTGCAGCGACGGTCCTGAATTGATGGTCTACCCTGAAGGCGTTCATTACGTCGGCCTTTCAGTAGATGACATCCCCTACCTGGTCGAAGAGCACTTCCTCAAAGGGCGAGTTGTCCAAAAATTCCTCTACACCAGGCCCAAATTTGTGGATGAAGAACTAAGCGCGCCTACCCCCAAAGAGGTGCGGGTTGTTTTGCGCAATTGCGGCAAGATTGATCCGCAAAACATTGAAGATTACATTGCCGAAGATGGATACCAGGCGCTGGCTAAAGTGCTCACCGAGATGACGCCCGAGCAGGTGATTGATGAGATCAAGCGCTCCGGATTGCGTGGGCGCGGGGGGGCCGGTTTTCCAACCGGGCGCAAGTGGGAACTCACCCGTGCCGCGAAGGGCGAGCCCAAGTACATCATCTGCAATGCCGACGAGGGCGACCCCGGTGCTTTTATGAACCGCCGGGTGCTGGAGGGCGATCCACACTCTGTGATTGAGGGGATGATCATCGCCGCTTACGCCATTGGGGCATCGCAGGGCTACATCTACTGCCGTGCCGAATACCCCCTGGCAGTCTCAACACTCAACATCGCCATTCAGCAGGCACGTAACTTTGGCCTACTGGGCAAGAACATCCTGGGAACCGACTTCTCATTTGACCTCGAAGTGCGCCAGGGAGCCGGCGCCTTTGTCTGCGGTGAGGAAACCGCCCTGATTGCCTCAATCGAAGGTCGGCGCGGTGAGCCGCGTCCTCGTCCGCCCTTCCCCGCTCAGAGCGGCCTGTGGGGCAAACCCACCAACATCAACAATGTAGAAACCTATGCCAATGTTCCGCAAATCATCCTCAAAGGGGCCGAGTGGTTTGCCAGCATGGGCACAGAAAAAAGCAAGGGGACCAAAACCTTCGCGCTGGCAGGTGATCTCAATCACACTGGCTTAATTGAAGTGCCCTTCGGCATCACATTGCGCGAGATCGTTTATGATGTCGGGGGCGGCATTCGAGATGGCAAAGCCTTCAAAGCCATTCAAACCGGTGGTCCGATGGGAGGATGTCTGCCCGCCAGTTACCTTGATCTGCCAGTGGATTATGAATCGCTGACCGCCGCGGGCTCGATCATGGGTTCGGGTGGGATGATCGTCATGGACGAAGACACCTGCATGGTGGATATTGCCCGCTTCTTCATGGAATTCACCCAGGACGAATCCTGTGGAAAGTGCACCCCCTGCCGCATCGGCACACGCCGCATTCTGGAAATTCTCACCCGCATTTGCGAGGGCAAGGGCCAGGATGGCGATATCGAGACACTGGAATACTTATGCGAACAAATCCGTACTAACAGCCTGTGCGGTTTGGGGCAGGGTGCCCCCAATCCCGTGGCCAGCACCCTCAAGCACTTCCGCGACGAGTACGAAGCCCACATTTATGAAAAGCGTTGCCCGGCAAAAGTTTGCCGCGCCTTGATCCGTTACGAGATTCTCCCAGAGGCCTGCACCGGATGCACCGTTTGCGCCCGCAACTGCCCGGTAGGTGCTATCAGCGGAGAGCGTCGTCAACCCCATGTGATTGATCCGGATGTGTGTATTCGCTGCGGTATTTGTATGCAGGTTTGCAACTTCAATGCCGTGGTGATTGAGTAGGTCATTCCTTTTCTTATCAGCCGGCAGGAGGAGAGGCATGCAACCCGAAAATGGCAACCATAAAAAGGAGAGGATCCTGGCGGCCGTGGAGGCAGCGCTCGAACGCTACGGGGCACGGCGGGAAGAACTCATTCCCATCCTCAGCGACATTAATCGTGCACTGGGTTACCTTCCCCCCGAAGCCTTGAACGAGGTTTCCAGGCGCCTGAAAGAACCGCATAGCCAGGTGATGTCGGTAGCCAGTTTTTATCAGATGCTCTCCACCAAACCGCGCGGCAAGCACGTTGTGCAGTTTTGCGAGAGCGCCCCTTGCCATGTCGTGGGCGGGCGAGAAGTGTGGGAAGCCCTGCAAGAACATCTACACCTTGAGGCTGGCGAAACCAGCCCAGATGGCCAATGGACCCTGGTTACCGTTTCCTGCCTGGGACTATGCAGCGTTGGTCCGGTGATCGTGGTTGACGAAGATGTATACGGCAACGTCACCCCCGAGCGGGTGCCCGAGATTCTGGCTCGTTATCGCTAGGCCGCTAAGGAGGAATGCCATGAAAATGATTCGCTCGATGGTGCTGGTATCCGGGGATTCCCTCAGTCTGGAACGCGGTGCCGAACAGGTCCTCCAAGCGCTGCAAAATGAGATCCAGGCATTTGGGCTTAGCGATGAGGTCTCGGTAATGATGATCGGCGACGTCGGCCGTCATGATGCCCTGCCCATGGTTATCGTCTATCCCGAGGCAGCCGTGTACGGCCCGGTTAGGCCAGAAGATGTGCACTACCTGGTCGAAGAACATCTTTATAAGGGGCGCATTGCCAACGATCTGCTGGCTCCGGTACGCGAACTTTCGGGGCGCATTGCCTGGGTGGCAGCCCGTAAAGGCACCCTTCCTGCCGAACAACGCATCGTCTTGCGCCGGGTGGGCTTGATTAATCCAGATGACATCGAAGAGTACATTCTCCACGATGGCTACACGGCTCTCGGTAAAGTACTTACCGAGATGACCCCCAACGAGGTCATCGAGGAGATTAAAAAATCCGGGCTACGCGGGCGCGGGGGGGCCGGTTTTCCTACCGGCGCTAAATGGTCGTTTGTTGCCCGCGAGAAATCCGCAAAGAAATACATTATCTGCAATGCCGATGAGAGCGAACCCGGAACCTTCAAGGACCGCATCATCCTGGAGGGTGACCCTCATAGCATTATTGAGGCAATGGCCATCGCCGGTTACGCGGTCGGTGCAGATGAGGGCTATATTTACGTGCGTGGCGAATACCTGCTGGCCCAAGAACGCCTGCGTCGAGCCATCGAACAGGCCCGTGAAATGGGATTCTTGGGCAAGAACATCTTTGGCACCGACTTCAGTTTTGACATCCATATTCACACCGGTGCAGGTGCCTACATCTGCGGAGAGGAAACCGCTCTGATTGAGTCCATTGAGGGCAAACGCGGTCAACCCCGCTCCCGCCCTCCATTCCCAACCACTTACGGCCTGTGGGGCAAGCCGACCGTCGTGAATAATGTAGAAACTCTGGCCAATGTTCCCCCCATCGTCCTCAATGGCGCTGACTGGTACCGCCGTTTTGGCACCCCCAGCAGCCCTGGGACCAAGGTATATACCATCCTCGGCAATGTCAATGTAACCGGGGTCATTGAAGTACCTATGGGGATCACCTTGCGTGAGGTCATCAACATCTATGCCAAAGGAATGAAGGGTGGGGCAGCCTTTAAACTAGCACAGACGGGTGGTTCAAGCGGTTCGCTGATTCCCGCTTCCCTCCAGGATACCCCAATGGACTTCGATTCATACGCTAAAGCCGGGGTTGCGCTGGGCTCTGGGGCGTTGCTGATTTGCGATGAAAACACCTGTGTGGTGGATCTGGTTAAAGTGCTGATGAATTTCTTCCGCAAAGAATCCTGTGGTAAGTGCAATCCCTGCCGCATCGGGACGCAACGAGCCTACGAAATTATGTGCGCCATCGCCGAAGGTCGCGGCAAAATGGAAGACCTGGACCAACTGCTCTGGCTGAGCGAAAACATGTATCTGCTTTCCAACTGCGGGTTGGGCCAGACGGCTGGCACCCCGATCAAAGATATGCTCAAACACTTCCGGGCCGAGGTAGAAGCCCACATTGCCCTGCATGTGTGTCCTACAGGTGTCTGCAAGATCAAAGCATTTGCATAATCTTTTTTCTGAATACACCCCAGTTTTCAAAGGAGTATTAGCCATATGACGACCAATAATGGTTTCACCATTGACGCTCTCATGCCCCCTGAAATGGCCCAAAAGGCCGAGGCCATCGGCGTCAAAAAGGCCAACCTGGATTTTTGGTCTATGCTGGCCCTTTCAATTCTGGCAGGTGCCTTTATTGCCCTGGGGGCCATTTTCGCCACCACAGTAAGCGCTGGCTCCACACTACCCTATGGGGTCACCCGTCTATTGACTGGTCTGGTGTTTACCCTGGGCCTGATTCTGGTCATCGTAGGTGGCGCTGAGCTCTTTACCGGTAACAATCTGATTATTATGGCATTCACCAGCGGCAAAGTCACTCTGGGTGCACTTATGCGCAACTGGGTGATCGTCTACGTGGGCAACTTCATTGGCTCCATTGCCACCGCGCTACTGGTCTTCCTCAGCGGGCAATACAAATTCGGCAACGGCGCCATTGGGTTGAACGCCCTTAACATTGCCAACGCGAAGGTAAGCCTGGAATTTGTTCAGGCCATTGCCCTGGGAATCTTGTGCAACGCGTTAGTCTGTCTGGCGGTCTGGCTGTGCTACAGCGCCCGCACCACGACGGATAAAATCCTTAGCATCATCCCGCCCATCTCGGCTTTCGTCGCGGCGGGCTTTGAACACAGCATTGCGAACATGTATTTCATTCCCATCGGCCTTTTCATCAAACAGTGGGCCCCTGCCTCCTTCTGGAAATTGCAGGCCCTGGTAGATTCAGGCAAGACGGTTGAGAGTTATGCCAATCTGACCTGGGTGAATTTTTTCCTTGCCAATTTGCTCCCAGTAACCATTGGCAACATCATCGGTGGCGCCTTTATGGTTGGTCTAGTGTACTGGTTCATTTACTTACGTCACCACCGCTCTTAGCATGAAGCCATGAGATAGATGTTTATGGAGAAACGCCTATGGTTACTGTTACGATTGATGGGAAGAAAATAGAGGTACCTGAAGGCATGACGGTATTGGAAGCCGCCGCTCAAGCCGGTATCACCATCCCCACCCTGTGCTATCACAAAGACCTTAGCCCACACGGTGGGTGCCGTTTGTGCGTTGTTGAGGTTAAGGGGGCTCGCACCCCGTTGGCATCGTGCACATTACCGGTCAGCGAGGGGATGGAGGTAACCACGGAATCCCCCACACTGCGTGAATCGCGACGCACCATTTTGCAACTCCTGCTCTCTACTTACCACGACGCTGGTTATGCGGCCAATGATGGACGGCCCAATGAATTAGAGCAGTGGGCGCGTGTTTATGGGTTGGATCCTTACGAGGCCATGGCCAAAGCCCCCCGTTATTCCATCAACAGTGACCCCAATCCCTTTGTCTGGGTAGATTTGAACAAGTGCATCCTGTGCGGGCGCTGTATTCGCGCCTGTGCCGAGGTGCAGGGACGTTTTGTATGGGGGCTGGCCGAGCGAGGCTACGATACCCGTATCGTGGCTGGCATGGACGAAACCATGCTTGAAGCCCGCTGCGAGTCCTGTGGGGCATGTGTCGCCTACTGCCCCACCGGTGCGCTGGATAACAAGCCCTCGGTTGGCGCAGGCGCTCCCGATAAAGTGGTGACAACCACTTGCTCCTATTGTGGAGTGGGTTGCCAGTTTGACTTTCAGGTCAACACCAAAACGAATCGTATCCTGCGTGTCACCTCTAATCCTCAGGCCCCCGTTAACGGCATGCATTTGTGCGTCAAAGGACGCTACGGATACGACTATATACATCATCCAGACCGACTGCTCAAACCTCGGGTGCGCGAGTACTTACTCAAAGGCGAGAAACGCCCGGCTAACGGAGAGCGTGGCCCCTGGGTAGAGGTGGACTGGGACACTGCGCTGGAGATTGTAGCCAGAAAACTGGTTGAAGCACGTGATACCTATGGGCCAGATAGCGTCGGCATCCTGACCTCGGCAAAATGCACTAACGAAGAAAATTACCTGATGAATAAACTGGCACGGCAGGTGATCGGCACCAACAACATTGATCATTGTGCGCGCTTATGCCACTCCAGCACAGTGGCGGGTCTGGCACTGGCATACGGTTCAGGTGCGATGAGCAACTCCATGAAAGATGTGGCTGAGAAAGCCGCGGTTATCTTCATAATTGGCTCCAATACGACTGAACAGCACCCCGTATTCGGGGCCATGATTCGCCAGGCAGTGCTGAAGCGCGGAGCCAAACTGATCGTAGCCGACCCCCGCAAGATTGACATCACCGAATTTGCAACCCTCCATCTGCAACAACGGCCAGGAACGGATATCGCCCTGCTCAATGGGCTGATGCACATTATTGTTCAAAACGGGTGGCAAGACGAGGCATTCATAGCCGAGCGAACAGAAAATTACGAAGCCTTCCTTGAAAATTTGCAGGACTATACCCCTGAAAAGGTGTCTGCCATCACAGGGGTGCCGGTCGAGCGACTTTATCAGGCTGCTGAGATTATGGGGAAGAATCGCCCAATGGCCGTCATTTGGGCCATGGGTATCACCCAGCACATTGTCGGCGTGCAGAACGTGCTCACGCTGGCCAACCTGCAAATGCTGTTGGGGAACATGGGCGTTCCCGGCGGTGGAGTTAACCCCTTGCGCGGACAGAATAACGTACAAGGTGCTTGCGACATGGGCGGCTTGCCGGATGTGTATCCGGGCTACCAGCGCGTCACAACCGAAGAGGCCCGCCTGAAATTCGAACAGGCTTGGGGTGTTGCTCTCCCGGATAAAGTGGGGTTGACCGTGACCGAGATGATCCCGGCGGCGGGTGAAGGCAAAATCAAGGCGATGTACATTTTGGGTGAAAACCCGGTCATGAGCGATCCGGACTCCAATCATGTGAGGCATTGCCTGCAAACGCTGGACTTCCTCGCTCTGCAGGAAATTTTCCCCTCTGAGACCTCGGCTTATGCCGATGTTTTGCTGCCGGGGGTCTCATTCGCTGAGAAAGATGGGACCTTCACCAACACCGAGCGACGTGTCCAACGCGTTCGCCAGGCCATCCAACCCTTAGGGGAGGCTCGCCCCGATTGGATGATCATCCAGGATCTGGCACAACGCATCCTTGGTCAGGGGAACCGCCAGGTCAACCCCGAGGCCCCCTATGGCAAATGGAACTACACCAACACAGCCCAAATCATGGATGAAATTGCAGCGCTGACGCCGATTTATGCAGGGATCTCTCACGCCCGATTGGAAGTGGGTGAAAGCCTGCAGTGGCCAGTGCGAAGCAAGGATCATCCCGGCACCCCCATTCTGCATGTAGGACGGTTTACCCGTGGGAAGGGTAAATTCCACCCCACCGTGCACGTCCCGCCAGCCGAACAACCCGATAGAACTTACCCCATGGTGTTGACCACCGGACGTGTCCTCTACCACTGGCATGGTGGGGAAATGACGCGCCGCTCTAAAGGTTTGATGAAAGTCTATGACCGACCGTTGATCGAAATCAATCCCGAAGATGCTCAACGCATTGGTCTAAACGGCAAGCGTATGGTAAGGGTCTCATCGCGCCGGGGGAGCATCATCGCAGAAGCCTGGATCACCGAACGGGTACCTCCAGGCCTCATTTACGGAAACTTCCACTTCCCCGAAGCCTCAGTCAATGAATTGACCCTCGCGGCATTGGATCCAATTTCCAAAATTCCCGAATTCAAGGTTGCCGCGGTCAGGGTTGAGGCCTATTCGGAATGAACGATCCTGGAGCGTGATACCGAGTGGATACAATCCGCTCATGAAAAAGCATTCACTGGAAGGGAGAAGGGATGGCTACCATCACAATTAACCAACAAACCTATGAAGTACCAGATGGGATCACCGTCTTACAGGCGGCCCGCCAACTAGGGATCTTCATTCCTACTTTGTGCGACCACCCTCATCTAACACCTTACGGTGGTTGCCGCCTGTGCATGGTTGAGATTGAGGGCTTTCGCACCTTACAGGCCGCCTGCACGATTCCGGTGGCAAATAACATGGTCATCCACACCGAGAGCGAGAAGGTCAAAAAGGCGCGCGAATTTGCCCTCTCTCTGATCTTTAGCGAACGCAATCACTTCTGCCCCTATTGTCAGGTCAGCGGAGGAGACTGCGAACTGCAAAATGCAGCCTACCGCATCGGGATGACGCACTGGCCCTTGCAGCCCAACTGGCAGCCCTTCCCGGTGGATGCCTCCCACCCCTACATCATCCTGGAACACAACCGCTGCATCCTTTGCCGCCGTTGTATCCGTGCCTGTAGCGAACTGGTAGGCGTCAATACCCTGGGGGTTGCCAACCGCGGAGCACGCACGTTCATTATCGCCGATTTTGAGGTACCCCTTGGCGAGAGCACCTGTGTCTCTTGTGGCATGTGTGTCCAGGTCTGCCCAACGGGCGCCATGATTGACCGCAAGAGCGCCTACCAAGGAAAAAAATCCGAAGCCCGGCACGTGGAAACCATCTGCACAGGCTGCAGTCTGGGATGTGGATTAGATGTTTTGATCACCGATAACCGCATCCTGAGCATCTACGGCAATTGGGATGCCCCCGTTAATCGGGGTGTACTATGCAAGGTCGGCCGCTACTATCCTCTAGATGATGATCGGCCCCGCCTTACCACCCCATTAGTCCGTAAAAATGGGGAGCTCAAGCCTGCCACCTGGGAAGAGGCCCTGAAAAAGGCTGCCAGTGCACTGAGAAACCACACCAAGCAAAGCGCCGCATTGATCTCGGCACGCTTGAACGTTGAATCCCTCTACACCTTCCGCAAAGTCTTTGCCGAAGGGTTGCAAAGCCCGCTGGTCACTTCACTCAGCGCACATGCCTTGCGTTCACTCGTGGACGCCCTTGGTGACCTGGATGAGCCCTTCGAAGGAAGCGTTGCTGACTTAGACAACGCCACCTCAATTCTGATGATGCGAGCCGATTTAGCTCACGAACATGAGGTTCTGGGGTTCTTCGTCCGGCGCTCGCTTAACCGTGGTGTCCATCTAACGGTCGCTGACACGCGTGAGAACGCCTTTGCCGCCCTGGCCGAGGCCACATTAACCTTCAAAGAGGGTCATCAGTCGGCGGTAATTGAGGGACTTATAGCAGCAGTAGCGCGCTTAGGGTTGAGCCGCACCGATTATTCGGAAGATGCCGTTGCCAACCTGGCTAATGCGGCAAAGGTCACTGGACTGGCAACAGATGAGTTTCTCAAAGCCGCCTACCAGATTACCCGCGGGGACAAACCTGTGATCGTCTACGATCCCGCCACCATGCAAGACGCCGGTGCCATCAAAGCCCTGGTACGCTTAGCCAGGATGATCGGTGCCACGCTAATCAGCCTCAAGGGCGACGCCAACGCTCTGGCCGCCGTCCAGCTGGGCCTGGCTGAACCCCTCCGCACCACCGCTTACGAGGTGGCTTATGTGGCCTTGGGTGATGAAGTTCCCTGCGAAGCCCTGGTGGCAGCCATGGAAGATGTGCCTTTCCTGATTATTCAGGCTAGCCGCGAGTCAAAACTCACTGCCCGCGCTGACGTGGTCCTCCCGGTCTACACCTGGGCTGAGGAAAGTGGCCATTATCTCAACCTCGAAGGGCGTCTCCAGGAAACGCACCCGTGTCTGAGCGCACCGGAGCAAGCAAAATCTAATGAAACGGTGTTGCGTGAACTGGCAGAGGTCCTGGGCGTGAGCGCTGAAGGGGATTGGCGCATCGCTCTCACGCAGCGGGTTGCACCTGTCGCCATTGCGGTATAAGGAGAACTGGATCGAGCGAGAAGGAGTAGCCATGAATAAACCAAAGGTAGCCACCGATTGGTTAGCCGGTTGCGCCGGCTGTCATATGTCCTTTTTAGATATTGACGAACGGATTGTTAACCTCGTTGACCTGGTTGACCTGCGCTCCTCCCCCATCACTGATCTAAAAGAACCCGACGCAAGCGGGGTGGACGTAGGCATTTTGGAAGGGGGGATCAACAATACCGCCAATGAAGAAGTTGCACACAAAATGCGCAAGCGTTGCAAAATTCTGGTAGCGCTGGGAGATTGCGCGGTCTTCGGTGGTGTTCCAGCCATGCGCAACTTCTTCAAGATTGAGGATGCCTTACGTCGGGCTTATGTAGAGACAGAAAGCACCGACGCGGAGGGTAAGATCCCTGACGACCCCGAACTGGCTAAACCCACCCGGGTGCGCGCCGTGAGCGAAGTAGTGCCCGTAGATGTATATGTTCCGGGTTGTCCGCCCAGCGCGGAGATTATCTACTACGTGCTGAGTGAACTGGCTCAAGGGCGTATCCCCGTGCTCAAGGACGAGCGCCTCCAGTGGCATTAAGGGTAGACTAGAGGAGGAAACACGTATGGCAACAGTAACCACGCAAAAAATCACCATTGAGCCGGTAACCCGGATTGAAGGCCACGCTAAGGTCACCATCCACTTGAATGGAGATGGTAAAGTCGAGCGCGCTTATTTACACATCAACGAATTCCGTGGCTTCGAAAAATTCTGTGAAGGGCGCATGGCCTTTGAAATGCCGGTCATTACCCCGCGCATCTGTGGAATCTGCCCGGTTTCACACCACCTGGCAGCCGCTAAGGCCTGTGATGACCTTTATGGCTCTCCCCCACCACGACCGGCCCAGTTGCTACGTGAGTTAATGCATATGGGGCAGGTCATCCAAAGCCATGGGATGCACTTCTTTGAATTGGCAGGCCCTGACCTGCTGCTGGGGTTTGACGCCGATCCTGCCATTCGCAATGTGGTGGGATTAATCCGCGCCAACCCCGAGTTAGCCCTGCGCGCTGTGCAACTCCGAAAATACGGGCAGGAGATCATCAACATTCTCGGCGGTCGCCGCATTCACCCTGTTTTTGCCGTTCCAGGTGGGGTCAACAAAGCCCTCACAGCCAGTGAGCGCGATCAAATCCTGGCTGGCCTGGACGAGGCCATTGCGACCATCCAAATCGGCTTGAAGATTTTCCAGGATTGGGCAGAGAGCAACCAGGAGGACATCAACCGCTTTGCGATCTTCTCCACCGGCTACTTGGGAATGGTCGAAGCCGGCAATACACTCGAGCTCTATGATGGAGACCTGCGGCTGATTGATTCTGACGGTCGCGAATTGGAGCATTTTGCCGGCCGTGATTACCTGAACTACATTGCTGAACACGTAGAATCCTGGTCGTACCTCAAATTCCCTTACTACAAGAAAATGGGGTGGCCTGCCGGGGTTTACCGCGTGGGTCCGCTTGGGCGTCTCAATGTATCCGAACGCATTGCCACACCATTAGCCGATGAAGCATTAAAGGCATTTAAAGCCCTCAACGCCGGCAAACCTGTTGAACAGACCCTTTACTACCACTACGCGCGCCTGATCGAAGCGCTATATGCGGCCGAAAATGTGCGCACGCTACTCGATGATCCCGACATTTTGAGTACGGAGATCCTGAACACGCGCCAGGAGTTCCGTGGAGAAGGCATTGGGGTGATTGAAGCCCCACGCGGCACCCTGTTCCACCATTACTGGGCCAAGTCCAACGGCCAGATCGAGCGGGTCAATCTGATCGTTGCTACGGGCCACAACAATTGGGCAATGAGCCAAGCCGTCGAAAGCGTGGCCAAGACCTACATCACAGGGCCGGATATTCGCGAGGGTCTGCTCAATCGAGTGGAGGCCGCTGTGCGAGCATATGACCCATGCCTCTCTTGCTCAACCCATGCCGTAGGGCAAATGCCGATGGTCATCGAGATCATAGACGCTCAGGGTAGGCTAGCACAAACCCTCACGCGTTTGCATGAGTAACACGACATTCCTTTCGCATTCTCAACTTCCTTCCCCCTGGGGGAGGGGGAAGGAAGTTTCCCCAGCACCTCGCATCCTCATCCTGGGCATTGGTAACCCTGACCGCCAGGATGATGGAATCGCCTGGCATTTGATCAACCACCTGGCAGGACAATTGGGATACCCCGGGGCTTTGGAGATTGGCGAACAAACGATCCTTGAGGATCGGCTCACCTTGCGCACCGACTTGCAACTCACGCCGGAGATGGCTGAGGAGATCGCTACCTATACGCATGTTTGTTTTGTGGATGCCCACACGGGCAGCCTACCGGCAGAGATCACCTGGCTACCCATACACCCCGGCTTTCAGCCTTCCCCACTCAGCCATCATCTGACCCCAGAATCCTGCCTTGCACTGGCCGAGACACTCTATGGGCACGCTCCCCAGGCCGTCTTGCTTTCTGTGAGGGGTTATGAATTCGGCTTTGCACGCAAATTGTCAGCCCGCACCCATGCTTTACTGAATGCAGCCCTGGATGTCCTGGTGCGGTGGTTAACTTCCCTCCTTCCAAATGACTAGGATTTGGTGACAATTTGCGTCCTCAATGATTACAGAGGTCACTATAATCCAAACCCTCAAGATGATAAAAACTATACAAATGAAGTGCCTGAGCCGTTAGCGGTGGTATGGACATATGGAAGTTGACCTGGTCGCCTTACTTAAAAGCATCCCCTGGTTTGTAGAACTCAGCCAGCGCCAGTTAGAGACCCTGGCAGGGTTGGCGCGTGAGCGCTATTTAGCCCCCGGTGAAACTCTTTTCCAGGAAGGTGACCTGCCTGATTTTCTCTACCTTGTTCTGGATGGTCGCGCCAGCGTAGAGATCAGCATGCCCGGTCATGGATCAATTCGCATCTTTCAGGCAGAGCCTCTTGACATCCTTGGCTGGTCAGTGCTCACCCCCGTGGTGCGCCAGCGCACCACGACCGTGCGCGCACTAACCCCTATGCGCTTGCTCGCCTTTGAGGGAAGGGCCTTGCAGCAACAATGCGAATCAGATCCGCATCTTGGTTATGTCATTACTCGCCGATTGGCAAATGTTGTTGCCAGCCAGTTATTGGTGATTCGCCTGCACCTGATGGAGATTTTGATCAATTCCTCCCGCGAGACGGTAGGATAAAGGATAAAGAGGCAGTTATCGGTATAATTTGAATTCTCATGCATGAGTTACCCATCACCGAGAACATTCTTTCCATTGCCCTCAAACATGCCCAGGCAGCGGGTGCCCGCCGTGTCACCGACATTCACATTGTTCTGGGCAAATTTTCCAGCATTGTTGATGACTCGGTCCAGTTCTACTGGGACCTGATCAGCGGTGGCACCATTTGTGAGGGGGCGCGTCTACACTTTCAGCGCCTGACGCCACGCATGCGCTGCCAGGACTGTCAGCATGAATTCGAGGTGACCGGCGAAATCCAGCCTTGCCCGCAGTGCAACAGCCTGAATCTCACCTTGCTCTCAGGAGACGAGTTCTACCTGGAAAGCATCGAGATAGAGCGTTAGTTCAGCCTTTTTCAGTTTAAGGAGATGACCATGACCAACACAACTAAAATTCCGGTGGTCGAAAAAATCCTGGATGCTAATGACCAGGTGGCTGAATTTAACCGTCGCCTGCTTGATGAAGCCAGAGTGCTTGCGCTTAATGTCATGGCCTCGCCAGGCGCCGGAAAAACCAGCCTGATTTTGCGCACTCTGCAAGCCCTGGCTTCTGAGGTACGAATGGCTGTGATCGAGGGCGACACAGCGCCAGTCACTATTGACGCAGATAAAGTCAGCGCATTAGGTATCCCGGCTGTGCAGATTAACACGGGCGGTGATTGCCACCTGGATGCAGTCATGCTCCGCAGCGGATTGGCTCAACTGACCTTAAAAGACCTGGATCTCATCATCGTCGAAAATGTTGGCAACTTAATCTGTCCAGCCACCTTCAAATTAGGTACACATCGGAATATCCTGATCGCCAGCATCCCAGAAGGAGATGATAAGCCGTATAAGTACCCCAACATGTACCGGGGAGTGGATGTGTTAATCATTAACAAGATTGATCTATTGCCCTATATTGATTTCAACATGGCGTATTTCCGCCAAGGCGTAGAACTGCTCAATCCCGGTTTGCTGACCTTTCCCCTCTCCTGCAAAACAGGGGAAGGCTTAGAACCCTGGCTAGAATGGTTGCGCGCTGAGATCAACACTAGACGGCAATGAAACCTTCGTCCCAAGGACTGTATATACGCATCCGCGGCATTGTTCAAGGGGTAGGGTTTCGCCCATTCGTTTACACTCTGGCCACCCGCCATCATCTTAACGGGTGGGTACGCAATACCGCGGCCGGCGTAGAAATCGAAGTTTGCGGTGATCCGCGGGCTCTGCAATCTTTCGTTGCTGATTTGCAAACCCAAGCACCTCCCCTGGCCCGGATCGATTCGTTTGAGGTATTTCCCAGTTCTACTAATCACTGGACGAGTTTCCAAATCATTGAAAGCCAGGCAAACGCGGAAGAATTCCTCCCCGTCTCCCCGGATGTGGCCATCTGCCCAGAATGCCGACAAGAGTTATTCGATCCTAAAAATCGGCGCTACCGGTACCCTTTTATCAACTGTACGAACTGTGGCCCTCGCTTCACAATCATCCGCACCATTCCCTATGACCGGCCCAACACCACCATGGCCGAATTTCCCCTCTGCCCGGCCTGTTCTGCCGAATACCACGACCCCACCAACCGGCGCTTCCACGCCCAACCCATTGCCTGTCCGGAATGCGGCCCGCACCTCCAATTCCTCACCCCTGAGGGCAAGGTAGTTGCAGAGCGAGAAGCAGCCCTTCAACTGGCACGAACCTGGCTGGCTGAAGGGCGCATTCTAGCTATCAAGGGGCTGGGGGGGTACCACCTGGCTTGCGACGCCACTCGTCCGGAGAGTGTGCGCGAATTGCGTCGCCGGAAACAAAGGAGTGACAAGCCCTTTGCCTTAATGGCCTTTGACCTTTCAATCATCGCCCGCCATGCCAGGGTAAGCGAATCCGAACAAAACCTGCTGACCGCCCCCCAGCACCCCATCGTACTGCTGGAACGCATACCGACCTCCCTCATAGCCAGTGAAGTGGCACCGGGACAACGCACCCTGGGCTTCATGCTTCCCTACACACCCCTACACCTTCTGCTCTTGGAACCCGCACCTGGCTTCCCCGAAGCCTTGGTAATGACCAGTGGAAATTTGAGCGAAGAGCCAATTGCCTATCGGGATAAAGAGGCTTTAGAGCGCCTTTCACGCCTGGCAGATGGCTTTCTGATCCATAATCGTCCCATCCACACCCGGGTGGACGACTCAGTAATACGGTCCTTCAACCACCGCCCTTATCCGCTGCGCCGCGCGCGGGGTTATGCCCCGGACCCCATCCGGTTGCCTCAGGAAGTGCCTCCCATCCTGGCCACTGGCGGCGAACTGAAAAACACCTTCTGCCTGACACGCGGAACCTATGCCTTTCTAAGCCACCACATTGGCGATTTGCAAAACTACGAAACCTTTCAAGCCTTTGAGGAGGGCATCCAGCATTACGAGAGGCTTTTCCGCACCCGACCAGAATGGATAGTGGCGGATTTGCATCCCGACTACCTCGCCACCCACTATGCTCAGGAACGGGCTCGCGCGGAGAACATCCCCCTTCTCCTGGTGCAGCACCACCACGCTCACCTGGCCGCCTGCCTGGCAGATAACGGCATCAAAGATCCCGAACCAGTAATCGGGCTGATTTTTGATGGCACTGGTTACGGAACCGACGGCAGCATCTGGGGAGGCGAGGTTCTGATTGGCACCTACGGAGGGTATCATCGCTATGCCCATCTCACGCCTGTGCCCCTGCCTGGGGGCGATCGGGCTGTGCATCAGGTGGCGCGCATGGCCCTCGCACACCTCTGGGCATGCAAACTGCCCTGGGATGAGGATCTGCCCCCAGTGAAAGCTCTTTGCCCTGAGGAGCGCACTCTGCTCCGCAGCATGTTGGAAAGGAAAATCAATTCTCCCCTAACCTCAAGCATGGGGCGTCTGTTCGATGCCGTCGCCGCCCTCATTGGCATCCGTGCCGAAGCCAATTATGAGGCGCAAGCCGCCATGGAACTAGAAAGCCTGGTTGATGAAGATGAAAAAGGGGTCTACCCCTTGCCTGTTGAACCACCCACCATCCTGCTCCGCCCCTTTTGGGAAGCCATTCTGGATGATTTACGGCGGGGCACTCCGTCTCCTCGCATAGCTGCTCGTTTTCATAATAGTATTGTCAATCTGTGTGTGGATGTAGCCGAACAGATCCGTCAGGCCAAAGGGCTTAACCGGGTTGTGCTCAGCGGCGGAGTGTGGCAGAATCAAGTCTTACTGCGACACACCATGCGCGCTCTGGAACAAAAAGGATTTCAGGTTTTCATTCACCTCCAGGTCCCCCCCAATGATGGCGGGCTGGCGCTGGGTCAGGCAATGATTGGAGCCTCGTGGATCAAAGTTAATCCACACTCAACTGGGTTTTAGCTCTATTTATTGATGGAGGATAATTATGTGCTTGGGTGTTCCCGGCAAGATCGTGACCATTTATCAGCAAGCCGGCTTGCGAATGGCAAAGGTGGACTTTGGCGGGGTTTACCGTGAAGCCTGCATTGAAACACTACCAGAGGTCGAAGAAGGTGATTACATCATCGTCCATGCCGGCTTTGCTTTGAACCGGCTGAGTGAGGCCGAGGCTCTGGAGACCCTGCAATTACTGCGTGAGATGGGTGCTCTGGACGAGAATAGCGCAGTGTGATTTGCTCAGGAGCCTGCCATGCAATTGTGGCAAGAATTCCGCAACGCTGAATTGGTACATCGGCTTGCAGAAGAAATTCGGCACCGCGTCACCCGGCCATGGGTGCTGATGGAGATTTGCGGTGGACAAACGCACGCCATTTTGCAATATGGCCTGGATCAGTTGCTGCCCCCTGAGATCGAACTTGTGCATGGGCCAGGTTGTCCAGTGTGTGTCACCCCTCTGGAATTGATTGATAAGGCAATCGCCATTGCTTCCCGTCCCAATACCATCCTGTGCTCCTATGGAGATATGCTGCGCGTACCCGGTTCTCAACGTGACCTCTTCGCAGTTCGAGCCACGGGTGGACGGGTTCAAGTAGTGTATTCCCCTCTGGACGCTGTTCGGATTGCCCGGGAAAATCCAGACAAGGAGGTGGTTTTCTTTGCTATTGGCTTTGAAACCACTGCCCCCCCAAATGCCATGAGCCTGCTTCAAGCCCAGGCGCTCGGGTTAAAGAACTATTCTCTTTTGGTTTCTCAGGTGCGCGTGCCGCCAGCCATGCACGCCATACTAAGTACCCCCACCAACCGGGTACAAGGCTTCTTGTTGGCAGGCCATGTTTGCACAGTTATGGGCTATTGGGAGTATGAGCCCATCGCTGCAAAGTACCAAGTGCCCATGACGGTCACTGGCTTTGAACCTGTGGATCTAATGCAGGGAATTCTGATGACATTGCGTCAGTTGGAAGAAGGACACGTGGGGGTTGAAAATGCTTACTCCCGTGCCGTAACCCGCGAGGGCAATCGTGCCGCCCAAAAAATCATTGATCAGGTCTTCGAACCTTGTGATCGAAACTGGCGCGGTATCGGCCTTATTCCCATGAGCGGATGGGGATTGCGCCCGGAATGGGCTGATTTCGATGCGGAAAAACGCTTCGACGTGGGCACCATTCATGCCCAGGAATCGCCCTTATGCATTGCCGGTCAGATTTTGCAGGGCATTAAAAAGCCCCATGAATGTCCGGCTTTCGGCACCCAGTGTACCCCCCAGGCCCCGCTGGGCGCCCCCATGGTTTCAGCCGAGGGTGCCTGTGCGGCCTACTACCGCTACGGACGCAGCCATCCGTAAAAGCAGGTGCCTGATTCAGAGAGGATATGCATGACCAACTTAACTAACCTGCCCGCCTTTGAAGGCCCCCAGTGCCCGCTTCCCCTTACCCATGCCGAACGCATCGTGCTGGGTCATGGAAGCGGAGGACGCATGACGCACGATCTGATCCGCACCATCTTCCAGGCCCACCTGGGCAACCCTTATCTGAATGCTGGCAATGACTTTGCGCATCTGCCCTTATCACTGGGAAAACCCGATATTGGCCATTTAGCCGTTTCTACAGACTCACACGTCATTTCTCCCCTTTTCTTTCCGGGTGGGGATATCGGGCGCCTGGCAGTATGCGGCACCGTCAACGATGTCAGTATGAGCGGCGCCATCCCGCTCTACCTCACTGCCGGATTCATCCTGGAGGAAGGTCTAAGTCTGGAAAGCCTGGAACGTATTGTGCGCTCCATGCGAATCGCGGCTGAGGAGGCCGGGGTGGTTCTGGTGGCCGGGGATACCAAAGTGGTTGAAAAGGGAAAGGGGGACGGCATGTTCATCACCACAACCGGCATCGGTTGGATCCCACCCGATAGGCCCCCCCTCGGAGGTGCATGCGCTCAACCCGGCGATGTCGTGTTGCTTTCCGGACCCATTGGCGATCATGGGATCGCCGTGCTCAGTGCGCGCGGCGAATTGGGCTTTGAGACGGAGATTCAATCCGACGTTGCCCCGCTTAATCACCTTATCCAGGCCTTGCTACAGAGCGCTCCTCATACCCACGTGCTCCGCGATCCCACCCGAGGAGGATTGGCCACAACGCTGAATGAAATCGCCCAGCAAAGCCAGGTAGCCATTCGAATCGAGGAAACGGCCATCCCAATCCGGCCAGCAGTTCGTGCAGCCTGCGAGATGCTAGGCCTGGATCCTCTCTACATTGCTAATGAAGGGAAAGTTATCGCCATCGTCCCCCCTGAAGAAGCCGACGCCGCGCTGGCGGCCATGCACCGTGCTCCTTACGGTGCTGAAGCCGTGCGCATTGGGTACGTAGAGAGCCAACCCGCCGGGCGCGTGATCTTGCGCACGATGTTGGGCACTCACCGCATTCTCGAGATCCTGAGCGGGGAAATGCTTCCGCGAATCTGCTGATTTGGGCAACGTTTAGCCCCTCGCCCAAAATTAAGCCGGTTAGGGTTTCTTAACCCCAACCGGCCGGAACATGCTCTTCTGACTTCCTCTTCTATTCGTATCGCAGAGCTTCCACCACGTTGAGCCGTGCTGCCTGACGTGCCGGTACTGTCGCTGCCAGCGCACCAAACAGGATCCCAATAGCAATAGCCGCCAGGATGCCCGAAGCGGGGAACAGGTACATCATGGGGAAACCCATCCCCTCAAAGGCTTTTACTGCCATATACCCCATATACAGACCCGCCAGGATACCAAATGACGTGCCAATGGCAGAAAGAATCAGGGCCTCCGAGAGGATGACAGTGCGGATTTGCCGTCGAGTTGCTCCTACCGCACGTAACATGCCGATCTCGCGGGTGCGCTCGATTACCCCAATGGCCAATGTATTCACCATTGCAATCAATGAAGGAATGGCCAGGAAGGCGGCCATGGCATACATGCTGAGAAGCACGACATCAAGCAAGCGCTTGTTCTCTTCCACATATCGCTTGCCACTAAATAACTTAAACTGGGGATAGGATTTAAGCAACTGCGTAATGGCGGCTTCCACCGCGGCTTGATCGGCCCCTGATTTGAGATTGACCTGATAAAAGACATCCTCATTACGACCAAAATCTACGGCCAGATTCTGCTGGGAGATGTAACCAGTGGTCGTCTTGGCGTTCAAATAATCCGTGGCAATGCCGACCACGCGATAGACCTGCTGACCCGTAGGGGTCAACAGCGTGATTTCATCCCCCAGGTGAATACCAGCCGCCGCCGCTAAGACCCCATTGATGATAATAGCGCGTTCGTTCTCCAGGGCCCGGTAGGCGCTCTCTGGATCCCCTGCGCTGAAGGAAAGGGCATCCAACTGCCGGTAGGCCCGTGGGTCCACCCCCAGCAAACCAACCGCAACGCCGTTCATCTGACTCCCTGCAAAGCGCAGAGTGCTTACCAGTTCCACACCCGGGATTTCACGCAATTTTTGCGCCAATTCGGGCGCCGCACCCGTGTTCGAACCCCAAACAGCCACAGTCGGCGGCATAATCAAAAAGTCACTCCCCAGGCTCTTTTCCAGCACATGGATGAAAGTCAGCGTGACCGAGGAGAGCACACTGGCCATCATAATTACCACGGCCATCGCGATCATGGTGGTAGAGGCGGTCACGGTGGCACGACCGGGCTGGCGGCTGAGATTACCTTCCGCTAGTTGCGCCGTGCCTTGACGGGCAAAAAGAAGAGCCAGGAGATTACCAAATAATACCGCAATCGGATTGATCAATGCCGGCGCCATCAAAATCAATGCGCCCACGAAAAAGATGGCTCCGATCCCCAGCCAGGCTGCCTGACCACTGATAAGAATGGCCACCCCTAAAACCATCAGCACCACACCACTCCAGAAGGAAAAGCCAGTCAGGCGCTTAAGACTTACCTGCCCTACCGAAGGGCGTAAAGCCTCCAGGGGGGTCACCCGCGCGGCAGACTGCGCTGGCAGCAAGCCCGCCAGCACCGTCACACCAATTCCCATGATGGACGACACCAATACCAGAGACGGCGAGACAGCTGGCAGCCCGACTTTGATATTGAGGTACTGCTGGCCAACGGGCACAATCAGCTGAAGCAGTAACCAGCCAAACAGATAGCCAAATACCAGGCCCGCCACAGTCCCTACGACCCCTTGAATCAATCCCTCGGTCAGGATCAGTCCCCGGATGGTGGCACGGTTGGCACCAAGTGCCCGCAGCATCCCAATATCGCGGCGGCGTTCCGCCACAATGGTGCGAAAGGTATTGAAAATGATGAACCCCCCCATCAAAAGCGCCAGAAACCCCATCAAATTGAAAATCATCTGAGCGTTGCGGATATTGGTCAAAATCTCCGAACCGCTCTCCAGCGCACCTATCTTATAGGCATCTCCCACTGCTGTGAGGATACGTTGCTGAATCTCCGCTCGTCGCGCCTCCTCTAACGTATCCAGGTTGATGTCAATGAGGTTGATCTTCCCCGGCATGTTGAGCAAGCGCTGGGCCTCGGCAAGGGTTACCAGCACTTCTTCATTTCCGGGCAACGCCCGTTCGGGCAAAAGCCCCACGATTTTTAGATCTGCGATCCCTATGGCCGTGGGCAACGATAGGGTATCTCCCACCCCAACCCCTACCTCACGGGCAAGAGAACGGGTAATCACCGCCGCGCTCGGGTCATCGGGTTGTAGAAAGCGTCCCTCGACCACATTGAAAACAATCATCTGCCGAGCAAGGTCTGGATCAATCCCTTTAAGCAATACCGCATTAACACGGTCGGGGAGATTGGGGGCATGATCGAAATAATCCGCCGGAAGATTGATCAGCCGTTCCAGTGATCCGGTCGCAACTTTAACCCCTTCCACCTGGCGCACTTTCTCCAGCACGCCGGGATCAAATGCTTCGCCTGTTTTATGGGTAATGGTAACGTCAATTTGCCCGGCAACTGCCATCATCTGGGTCTGAAACGCCTGGACAAATGTTGGCATGAACGTATTCATGCCAAAAATGACCAGCACGCCAAACAGAATGGCCAGGGTTGTCAACGCAGTGCGCAATTTTCGTCCGCTGAGATAGCGAAGTGCTAACTTTATGTACAGGTTCATGCCGCACTCCTTTTCGCCGCAATCAGTCACCAATTTCCTTCATTTTTCCCACGACCGCACTAACCTCGTCTCCATTACGGCTTTCCATGATCGTCTCATCCACAATCTGACCATCCTTCAAAAACACAATTCGATCTGCGTAGGCCGCAATGCGAGGATCATGGGTGACCAGAAGAATTGTGCGCCCCCACTCGGAAGAAATCTGGCGCAGCAACATGGCAATTTCTTCCGAGGCCCGAGAATCCAGGTTGCCCGTAGGTTCGTCGGCCAGGATAATAGACGGCTCGCTGGCCAGAGCACGCGCGATGGCCACACGCTGCTGCTCACCCCCCGAGAGTTCCGAAGGGCGGTGGGTCAGCCTGGGGCCCAACCCAACACGTTCCAACCATTCACGTGCCCGCTGGTAGGCCTCATTCGGTCGCATTCCATCCAGAATCATCGGTAAGGCTGCATTCTCCAAAGCATTGAGAACCGGGATCAGGTTAAAAAACTGAAAGACGAAGCCCATTTTACGCCGCCGCAGTGCGGTCACCTGATCATCGTTCAATCGAGTGAGATCCTCCCCCTCAATCATCACCTTGCCGGAGGTTGGGCGATCCAAACCGCCGATGAGATGTAGCAGGGTGGACTTCCCACACCCACTGGGTCCCATTACGGCCACAAATTCACCGGGCTGAATGGCCAGATTAATGCCTCGCAGAGCATGGACGGCAGTGGCACCATGCCCATAAACTTTTGTAAGGTCTTGGGTGGAGACAATGGGTTGCATGTTGAGATTCCTCCTTCTTTTTCATTTTGCGATCTTTTGAGGCCTGCCGCGTGGGCGATGCTCCGGCTCAGGGATGGGTTGCTTACGTACCTCTTCCAACCGGGCTTCAATCATGTCCAACCAGCGCAAATCGGCTTCCAGGTGCATTACCGCCTGATCTAGTAAAAGGATATGTGCTAGTGAAGTGGAAGGGTCCAATTCCATGCGTAGAGTGGAAAGGCGGTGCAGTTCCTGGAATAAACTGGCACGCTGAATATAAATCAGGCGGCGCGGATCAGCCTGGCCCGTGGCCAGGGCTAACATGAGTTTTAGAAAGAACTCATCCCGCTGAGGCTCAACCCGCACCGGAGTTTCAAACCAACGCTTTAACTCCTCACGCCCGGCGGCGGTAATGGCATAACGACGCTTTTCGGGAAGTTCCGATGAACAGGTCTCATCTTCCGCAATCAACCCGCTTTCCTTCAATCGCAATAGAGTCGTGTAGATTTGGGCTGGTTTGAGATCCCAAGTCTCACGCCCCCCTGCCATTGCCTGAAAGGCCTGCAATAATTCATAGCCGTAGCGATTACGCTGGCTTAGCAGTCCCAGGATAGCATTGCGAACAGACATAGCAAAACACTCACCCGTTACATATTTTCCCGAAAATATATAACCGGTACATATTTTTGTCAAGGAGATTGCACGTGGGATTTTCGCGAGGGTTACGCCGAAAAAGAACCCAAAGAGTTTGTGAAGGAATCACTCCACCTCTTGACTCTGCTCTCAAAACTTGCTACAATGAATGCGAACGTTCGCACGAACGTTCGCATTCAGAGATTTATTTACCTCAATCCCACCCATGGTCAGAAACCGCGCCACCCTTAAGGATGTTGCCCGCCGCGCTGGGGTCTCTTACCAGACGGTCTCAAAGCTTCTTAACCGCCAGATCCGCCTTTCCGAAGAGACGGAACGCCGCATCTGGAAAGCAATCGAAGAACTGGGGTATACCCCACACTACAACGCCCGCAGCCTGCGTGCGCAGCGCAGTTTTACCATCGGCTACTCCTGGCCCCCTTCCCCACCAGACGAAACCAACCCAATCCTGGACCAGTTTCTTCAGAGCATGTTCGTCGCCGCAGAGGCCCGTGGCTATTTCCTGCTCATGTTTCCCTATCATTATCAGGTTGACAAACAATTAGCCGCTTACGCCGAACTAATAGACGCGGGACGGGTTGATGGATTCATCCTTTCAAGTGTGGAATACAATGATCCTCGCATCCGCTACCTCCAGGATCGGAAATTTCCATTTGTAGCCTTCGGACGCTCAAATCCCGATTGGCGCTTCCCGTGCATTGATGTGGACGGTGGACGCGGGCTTTACGATGTCACCCAGCATCTGATCACGCTGGGTCATCGGCGCATCGCGGTCCTGGCGTGGCCGGAGGAATCCCGGGTAGGTAATAACCGCCTGGAGGGCTATCTGACCGCTCTGAGCGAGGTGGGTATTCCGGTTGACCACGCATTAATTCTGCGCGGCGAAGGACGCCTGGATTTTGGCTACCACGCCACCCACCACCTCCTCAGCCTGCCCCTTCCACAACGCCCAACGGCTGTAGTCGCCCTCAACGACTACATGGCCATTGGGGCCATGCAGGCTGCGCAAGAGCGTGGTTTGCGTGTGGGGGAAGACCTAGCCATTTCGGGCTTTGACGACATTCCCCTGGCTCGCTATCTTACTCCGCCTTTGACATCTATACGACAACCCATCTGGGAAATTGGTCAGCAGGTCATCCAACACCTGATTGACATTATCGAAACCGGTGTTCCCCCCGAACCCCGGTGCTTGCTGGTTCCCCCCACTCTGATCGTACGCGCCTCAACAGCTCCAAACGCCAAGGCGAGTGCGCTCTCAAATTCACCCTCAGCAAAGGAGGTGGTCAACCGGTAAAGTTTTCAAGTTTTGCCGACTCTCCCCCCACTGTTCAATAAAGGAGCCACCCTTCTCCCCGCCAGGGCATGCCAGGGTGGCCCCACCAAGCAAGGCTTGCGCCTGCTTGTAACCCGATAGTATAACACACCCTTTTCACTCTCTCGATGCGCAAATCTAAGGAGGAGAACCCATGAAAACCTTACGTATGACAATGGTCCTGATGGCAATCGTGGCGTTAATCCTTGCGGCCTGCGCCCCTGCCACTCCCCAGGTTGTCAAAGAGACCGTCGAAGTTGAAAAGCAGGTTGTTGTAACCCAGGAAGTAGTCAAAGAAGTACCCGCACAGCGCGCGGTGGTTCGTCTTTCTGGTTGGGCCGCCAGTCCCGAAGAAACAGCACTGCTCCAGTCGTTGTTACTGGACTTCACTGCCGAGAATCCCGATATTGTAGTGAAATACGAACCCATTACCGGAGATTTCTGGGCAACTCTGAAAACCTCCATTGCCGCTGGCACAGAACCGGATATCTACTACATGGATATCTTCCAGTTCCCGGCCTTCGTGCAGGATGACGTCATGCTGCCGCTGGATGATCTGATGGCCACGACCGGCACCAAGAAGGAGGAGTTTATTCCCTCGCTCATTGACGCATTCTCTGCTAATGGTAAGGTCTACGGTATCCCCAAAGATTTCAACACCCTCGGGCTTTTCTACAACAAAGACCTCTTTGCCCAAGCCGGCCTGGCTGAACCCACGGACGACTGGACCTGGGACGATCTAAAAACCGCGGCTGAAAAACTCTCTAACCCCGCCAACAACATCTACGGTCTGGGAGTACCGGCTGACGCAGGGCGCTTCCCCATCTTCGTCTTCCAAAACGGTGGTTCGATCATGACCCCCGATTTCCAGGATACCCTGCTGGATTCGCCCGAAGCCATTGAAGCCGGAAAGTTTTACACCTCCTTCCGCGCCGAGAAAATCGGGGCCATTCCAGCAGATGTAGGTGAGGGCTGGCAAGGAACCGTTTTTGGCAAAGGTCAATTCGCCATGGTCTATGAAGGCGGCTGGCTGATCCCCTACCTCAAGCAGCAGTTCCCCAATATCAACTACGGGGTCGTCGTGCCCCCCGCCGGGCCCAAGGGTGAGGGCAATCTAATCTTCACCGTGGCTTATGTGATCTCCAAGAACAGCAAGAATCCCGAAGCCGCCTGGCGCGTCATCAATTACCTGACCAGCGAGGCCGCGCAGAGGAAAGTAATGGAAAGCGGCTTTGCCCTGCCCACCCGCCTCTCACTACAGGAGAGCGACTACCTGAAGACGAACCCAGCCTCTGCGGCGATCTTCCGCGGAGCACTCCAGGGTGCGCGTCCTTTCATGTGGGGTTTGGTCGGCTCAGACGTGAATGATCAGATGACCAAAGCCCTAGAACGCGTTTATCTTGAGAACCAATCCGTGGAAGAGTCTTTCAAACAAGCCGCTGAGGCCATTCGCCAGAAACTGGCCGAGTTAAAGTAGGTGCATCACAGGGGGAGGGGCCTGATTCCCCTCCCCCTTTTTCGGTACCTGGAGGAAAATTAGAATGACCGCTTCCTCTGCCCCGCTCGCACCTGCACTCACCCTGCGTCAAAAAGCACGCCGCCGACGCGAAACCCTCACCGCCTATACGTTTCTTCTGCCTTATCTGTTCATCTTCCTGGTCTTCACCGTCTTCTCGATTGGTTACGCCTTTTACCTTTCCTTCACCCGATACAATTTGCTCAGTCCCCCTCAATGGTGGGGATTAGAAGGCTACCGACGTGTGTTATGCGTAGAGTCCTGGTTCCCTCGGCCCGAGGGCGCACCGCGTCCCACATGTGATGATCTGTTCATTCGCAAGGCCTTGCCCAATACGTTCAAATACACTGCCATCGTAGTCCCTGTGCAAACGATCATTAGTTTGGTCCTCGCCTTTGCCATGGACCAAAAGATTCGCTTCCGCCGTCTCTTTCGCACAATCTTTTACTTGCCCTCGGTCACTTCCTCGGTAGTCATCTCGCTCATCTTCGTCTGGCTCTTCAGTCCGATAGGCGTCATTAACCAGATCTTCCGCCTAAATATCAACTGGCTCAACGATCCGCGCTACGCTTTCTACACCATCATGATGGTCAACATCTTCACCACCAGCGGAACGCTCATGCTCATCTTCCTGGCGGGGTTACAAGATATTCCCACCGCCCTCTACGAAGCCGCCGCCATTGATGGGGCGAACAAGTTCCAAATTTTCCGCTATATCACCATCCCCATGCTACGGCCGGTGATCTTTTTTGTAGTCACAGTTGGAATCATCGGCTGTTTTCAGGTCTTTGACCAAATCTACGTGATGACCGCCGGCGGGCCGCTGGATTCCACCACCACTATTGCCTATCTGATTTACAAGTGGGCCTTTCGTGACACAACTGTGAAAATGGGGCAGGCTTCTGCAGCAGCCTTTATCCTGGCTCTCATCATCTTCATTGTCACATTACTCCAACGGCGAATCATCGAAGGCAGCGGTACTGTCAGTCAGTGAGCGTTTAAGGAAGGGAAGGATGACCACTCTTACACAAGCCCAACCCCGGCCTCTCTCCATAAGCGACCGTCTGATTCTGTGGTACGATCGCCTCAAAACCCCGTTGTTTTACCTGATCCTGATCCTCTGGTCAATTATCTGTCTGGCTCCCCTTTATTTCACCCTGGTTTTCAGCCTCAAGCCCGTGGCCAACGCCTATGATCCACCGCTTTTCTGGCCCATTCCCTTCACTCTGGATAACTTTCGCGATGTGATCGGTGCCCTCCCTCTCTTCCCGCGCTGGCTACTAAATAGCCTGATTGTCTCGCTGGCCGTGACCATCCTGCGCGTCCTCTTCTGCGCCATGGGAGGTTATGCTTTTGCACGTATGGACTTCCCTCTCAAAGGATTCCTGTTTAATGCCATGCTGGTCTCAATGATGATCCCGGGGCAGGTCACCCTCATTCCCGCCTTTTTGGTTGTCGGTCCGGGTATCATTCGTGGCGGTCTCAAAATCGGCGATATTACTCTACCCACTGGTTTTGGCCTCATTGACAATTTAGGGGGCGTCATCCTGCCGGGAATTGCAACAGCATTTGGCATTTTTATGATGACCCAGTTCTATAAGAGCCTGCCCCGCGAATTGGAAGAGGCTGCCATGATGGACGGGCTGGGGCGTTGGGGCATTTTCTTCCGCATCGTCCTTCCGCTCAGCCAGACCCAGTTGCTCACCCTGGCGCTACTGACCTTCCAGGGTGAATGGAACGCCTTTATGTGGCCACTGGTCATTCTGCGCACTCCTGAGAACTTCACCCTCCCCCTGGGGTTAAATTGGTTCCGTGGCGAATATTACACACTGATCTCTAAGGTCCTGGCGGGATCGCTCTTCAACACGCTCCCGATCCTGATCCTGTTCTTCTTATTCCAACGCTATTTTGTTCAAAGTATTGCAGGTACTGGACTAAAAGAGGGATAAACAAACCATGGAAACTTCTACATCACGTTCTCTCTGGCACATCGAACAGACTCGTTTTGATCCCCAAAGCCAACGGCACTGGGAAACCGTTTTTACCATCGGCAACGGTGTCTTCTGCACGCGCGGTGTTTTCGAAGAAGGGTATCACGGGGAAGAACGCGCCACGTTTATGCACGGCTTGTTCGATGATGTCCCCTTGCACTTCACTGAATTAGTCAATCTGCCCGACGCTCTGGAACTGGAAATTTTCCTGGCAGGAGAACGCTTTTCGCTGGAACAAGGTACCCTGCTGGAATTCCAACGGCATCTCGATCTTCGCGCCGGCTTGCTCGAACGCCAGGTCCGCTGGCGCAGTCCTCAAGGACGCACAACCCTGCTTCATTTCCAACGCTTTATCAGCCTGGCTGATCCTCATCTACTACTTATTCGCTTTTCAATCCACCCGCTGGATTACCAAGGCCCAATCGAAATCCGGGCGGGTCTGAACGGCGAAACAGATAACCTCCAGTTTAAGCACTGGGAATGGCAAGATCAGGCAACTTCCCCCCAAGAGGCCTGGCTGACTTGCGCAACCCGAAAGACCCGCCTGACCGTGGCCATGGGGGCTCGTCTTTATGTAGAAAGCCATGCCGCCATTGAGCGCGAAGGGTGGGATGTACGCAATCACCCCGTTCTGGTGGCTCGCACACAATCCTCACCCGAAAAACCGGTCAGAGGTGAGAAGATCGTTTACCTTTATAGCAGTCGGGAAACTACGGACCCCACTCAGGCAGTTCAGGCACGCCTGGCTCAGACCCCTCCTCCCTTGTGGGATCAAGCCTGGGCGGCTCATGCCGCCGCCTGGCAGCAGGAGTGGGAGGCCTGCGATGTTATCATCGAGGGAGATGAAGAAGCCCAGCGAGCGGTACGTTTTAGCGTTTTCCAACTCCTGATTGCAGCCCCCCGGCAGGACGAGCGGGTAAGCATCGGTGCCAAAACCCTCTCCGGTTACGGCTATCGAGGGCATGTTTTCTGGGATACCGAGATTTTTATGCTCCCTCTATTTACCTATACCCGCCCCGAGATTGCGCGCAACCTGCTTTCCTACCGCTGGCACAACCTGGAGGGAGCACGCCGTAAAGCCCGGCGCAACGGCTATAAAGGTGCGCAATACCCCTGGGAAAGCGCTGCCACCGGGGATGAGGTGACGCCAACCTGGGTACCCCATTTCAACGATCCCACCCAACTCATACGTATCTGGACCGGCGACATTGAAATCCATATCTCCGCCGATGTTGCCTATGCCATTCACCAGTACTGGCAAGCCACTGGGGATGATACCTTAATGCGCGAACGCGGCGCCGAGATAATCCTGGATACCGCACGTTTTTGGGCCAGCCGCGCCGAGTGGAATCCCTCCCTGGAACGCTATGAATACACTGATGTCATTGGTCCGGATGAATACCACGACCACGTGGACAATAATGCCTACACCAATTACCTGGCACGCTGGCACCTGCAAACCGCGCTTAAGATTTTAGAATGGCTGAAAACGCACCATCCAGACGTACATGGCGATCTTGTCCGGCGCCTGGAATTAACCCCCGAAGAACTGAGCCACTGGCAGAAGGTTATTGAACACCTGTACTGTCCGCTGGATGCCCAGAGAGGGCTGATTGAGCAATTTGAGGGCTATTTCCAGCGCAAAGATGTGCTCATGGCCGATCTTGAGCCTCGAAACGTCTCCGTGCAAGTGCTTTTTGGTATTGAAGGCGTTAACCAAACCCAGGCCATTAAGCAACCCGATGTATTGATGCTGCTCTACCTTCTGCCGGACCAATTCAATGATGACGTGGTTAAGGCAAACTACGATTATTACACCCCGCGCACCGATCACACCTTTGGCTCCTCGTTGGGACCTTCCATCCAGGCCATCATGGCCTGTCGAGTGGGACGCCCCTTAGAAGCCTATGAGCACTTTATGCGTGCGGCGCGAGCCGATTTGGAGAATGTGCGCGGCAACGCCGAGGATGGAATTCACGGCGCCTCGGCAGGAGGGGTCTGGCAGGCCGTAGTGTTCGGCTTCGCCGGGTTACGCGTCTCAGAACACGGATGGACGCTCAAACCCGCCCTCCCCCCTCACTGGAAGCGCGTGGCCTTTAAGTTTATGTGGCGCGGCCAACCCATCGCAGTGGAAGTGCATTCCGAGACTCCTCAACATATATCCCATCGGGAGGCTTCGTGATCCGCGCGTTCATTTTCGATCTGGACGGAGTGCTTACCGATACTTCTGAATTCCACTACCAGGCCTGGAAGCGCCTGGCAGATGAAGAGGGCATTCCCTTTACCCGGGAAGACAACGAAGCCTTGCGGGGGGTCTCGCGACATGATTCACTGCGCCTGCTGCTCAAAGGACGCAGGCTACCTCCAGATCAATTTGAGGAATGGGCGGAAAGGAAAAATCGCTATTACCTTGAATTCATCAATCAGATTACCCCTCAAAATCTTCTCCCCGGTGCCCTTGAGTTCCTTCAAGCCATCCGCACCGCCGGCTTGAAGACCGCCATTGCTTCCTCCAGTAAAAATGCCCGCACCGTGGTGGAGCGGCTTGGCTTGTTTCCATGGATAGACGTATTAGTGGACGGCACCATGGTTGAGCGGAGCAAGCCCGCTCCCGATCTGTTTCTCAAGGCCGCAGAATTGCTCCAGGAACCACCCACAGCTTGTGTGGTAGTTGAAGACGCCCAAGCCGGGGTAGAAGCCGCACACGCCGCTGGTATGCGGGTTATTGGCCTGGGACCACAGGAACGAGTGGGTAAGGCCGACCTCATCCTCAATTCCCTCAGCGGACTCTCCCTTGCAAGCGTTCTGGAACGTCTGGGTTCCTGATCCAATCTTCCTTCCTCCTCACCGCCTCAAACCCCACTGCTTGGGGTTTGAGGCTTTACATGGGGTAAAATTGAGCCAACTCAACCGCAAAAACGGGCTTTACGATGGTATCTCTCAAACTGGCATTCTTTATCTCCTCGCATGGATTTGGTCATGCAGCCCGTGCGGCAGCTGTAATGGAAAACCTTAAGCAACTACACCCCGGGATTGCGTTCGAAATATTCACCCAGGTCCCGGCCTGGTTTTTCGAAGACACGCTCGGAGATGGATTCGCCTATCACGATTATCTCGCTGATGTAGGCATTGTCCAGCGCACCCCATGGGACGAGGATCTACCTGCAACATTTATGGCCCATGCACAACGACTCCCCTTCCCCGCCGAGGAGATAAACATGCTGGGCGAGCAAATACGTCATTTAGGCTGCCAGGCCGTTGTATGTGACATTGCCCCTCTAGGAATTGCTGTGGCCGAGCAGGCTGGCTTGCCTTCTTTCCTGATTGAGAATTTCACCTGGGATTGGATCTTTGAGGGTTACCTGTCCGAGGAACCTCGACTGATCTCCATAATCACCTACTACCGGGATTGGTTCGCTCGTGCCAGTTATCACATTCAGACCGAGCCCAATTGTGAGCGTTGCTCATGCGATTTGCGCGTTGGCCCTGTCAGCCGTGCACCCAAACACAGCCGTTCCGAAACCCGCGCCCGCTTAAAAATCCCCGAAACCACACCTGCCGTGTTGATCACAATGGGAGGAATCGAGCACCGCTACGCGGCATTTGCTGCCCTAAAACAGCATCCTGAGGTGACCTTTATCATCCCCGGCAGCACCTCCCAACCCGCTCGGGACGGCAATTTAATTCTTCTTCCACACCGTAGTGGTTTTTACCACCCCGACCTGTTATATGCCAGCGATGCCGTCATCGGTAAAGTTGGATATAGCACGATTGCTGAAGCCTATCATGCCGGCATCCCCTTTGGATATGCCACTCGGGAACGATTCCGCGAATCCGCTCCACTGGCCGAATTTATCCGCCATCACATGCCTTCCTTGCACATCCCCACTCCCGAATTTATGAACGGAGCCTGGACAAGGCACCTGGATGAATTGCTGGCCTTACCCCGCCGCCCCCCCGTTGAGTCTGCCCCCAACGGGGCTGCCCAAATTGCTAACTTTATCCTGGAACACTTGGAATAACCTCTATGTTTGTTCCCCTGGAACCCGCACGTTCCCAATGGGTCGTCTCCAAGTCGCGTTTCATTGCCTCCCTCTATCCCGCCCACAGTGAAAATGAAGTGCGTACAATCCTGGCGAAAGTCCGGAGCGAGTTTCCCGATGCGTCTCATCATCCCTATGCTTATATTGTGAGTAACCTGGAACACTCTTCGGATGATGGAGAACCCGGCAGCACCGCGGGAAAACCCATCCTGCTTGCCCTTAAGTCACGCCAGATAGAAGACGCCTTACTCATCGTGACTCGCTACTTTGGGGGCATCAAACTGGGTACAGCAGGGTTAGCCCGTGCTTACCGCGAAGCCGCCTTGCAAGTGCTGGATATCGCCCGGTTTGGCCAAAAAACCAGGGTGACCATATTGAGTTTACAAATCCCGTATGCTTTGTATAATTATGTTGAAAAGAAATTATCCCGTCTAAACGCCTACCTCCTGGACCGACAGTTTACCTCTGAGGTGCATCTTACGGTTTCGGTGGTCCAATCTCAGGTCACAAATTTCCTTTCGGCCTTGGAGGAAGGTGCACGTGGTCAAATAGCGGTACAGATACTACAGGAAGGCGTCGAGCAGGTAATCCCACTCCCTCCCTCCACCCCAACGAGGTAAGCAAGTGAATCACCCAATATCACACGATCCGCAGCCCATTCGTCTTTTCAAATCTGACTTCCTGGAGTTTTTTACCCATATTCACCCCATCGTAGTGGTGATCATCTGGCTTCCGGTTGCATTGTTCTTTCTAGGGTACGGTATCCTTGAGGCGCTCGCTCGTGCTCTCTGGGTGCAGATCCCACTTGGCTTCGGTCTGGGACTTTTTCTATGGAGTTTCACTGAGTACACCCTTCACCGCTTTGTCTTTCATTTCCGCCCTCGAACCCCCTTCCAGGAGCGTCTGATCTTCCTTTTTCACGGCATTCATCATGTTCAGCCTCAATGCAAAACACGCCTGGTGATGCCCCCCATCGTTAGCATTCCTTTGTCTCTCATTTTCTACGGGCTGTTTTGGCTGATTTTCAACCGCCTTCTCGCGGCTCCGCACTGGTTAGGTCCCACCTTTGCAGGTTTCATTGCAGGCTATTTGGGCTACGATTTGATCCACTACGCCACGCATCACCTTCCAATGCGCCGCGGTATCTGGAAAACCCTTAAGCGCCATCACATGCAGCATCACTATAAGACACCTGATCAACGCTTTGGCGTTTCATCCCCGCTATGGGATTATGTTTGGGGTACGCAGGGTAAAAGAAAAGGGCAAGACTGAATCTCGCCCTTTCTGGTTGAGCCCAATACCGAATATAGCCTAGGATTGCTTGGCTTCGGCTTGCTTGGCCACGGCTTCAGCAGCCGCACGCACGGTTTCTTCATCTGCCAGGTATCGCCGCGATATTACCTTGAGGTCCTTATCCAGCGCATAGGCCAGCGGAATACCGGTAGGGATGTTAAGCTCGGGAATATCCGCATCTGATATGTTATCGAGATATTTCACCAGCGCACGCAGGCTGTTCCCATGGGCCACAATCAATACCCGCTCACCCGCTTGCAAGCGCGGCGCAATCTTCTCATGCCAGTAAGGCAGCACACGCTCCAAAGTCATCTTCAAGGATTCACAAGCGGGCAATAGTTTAGGATCCACATGCTTGTAACGCGGATCAAAGCGCGGATGGCGAGGGTCATCCCAATCCAGGGGTGGTGGTGGTACATCGTAGCTTCGCCGCCAGAGGTGAACCTGTTCCTTCCCGTACTTGAGGGTCATCTCAGCCTTGTTCAGCCCCTGCAAGGCTCCGTAATGCCGCTCATTCAGTTGCCAGGCAATTTCATAAGGCAGGTACATCAAGTCCATTTCATCCAGAATGATCCACAAAGTGCGGATGGCACGCTTGAGCACCGAAGTGAAAGCAATATCAAACTCAAACTTCTCGGCTAACAATTGCCGACCTGCCCAACGTGCCTCTTCCTTCCCTTGTTCGGTCAAATCTACATCCGTCCAACCGGTAAAACGATTCTCCATGTTCCACACGCTCTGACCATGGCGGACAAGTACGAGGTTCTCCATAGGTTTCTCTCCTTTCCAGAGTAAAGTTGGGTTAAAAGCACCCCATAAACATCTCGTGAAATTTTACACAAAAATTATACTTCAGAAAGACGATCACACGACTAGATTTTACCTCGAATTATCCATCTTTGGCAGTCTTTGAGCATTGAGCCAGGCTATCCCCCGATCTTTCTGTTACAATCATAGGGCTCATATCCCCACTCAAAGCAGGGATAGCCCATGTTTGTCTTCCTATCCAAATTTTTACCTCTCTTTGTTTACCCGTTAGGTCTGGCGTGTGTATTCCTGATTGTTGCCCTGCTGCGTAAATCCACACGTAGTAAGCAGATTCTCACGGCAAGCGCTCTTCTCGTGTTATGGTTAGGGGGTAACCGATGGGTGGCTTACAGCCTGGCCCGTTCGTTAGAATGGCGCTACCTTCCTCCTGCCGAAATTCCCAGCGCCGAAGTGATCGTGGTCCTGGGGGGTGGTACCGAAGCCCCTTCTTATCCCCGTCGTTTCGTAGAGATCAACGGCGCGGGCGATCGCGTTCTCTTCGCTGCCCGCCTCTACAAACAAGGGAAGGCCCCACATCTCCTGCTCAGCGGGGGCTACATCTCTTGGCTTAGCCAACGAGGCAGCACGCCAGCGGAAGAAATGGCTGACCTGATGCAACTGATCGGCATCCCCAATGAAGCGCTGTGGCTGCAGCCTCGTTCACAAAACACCTACGAGGACGCGCTCTACTCAGCAGAAATTTTACGCGCAAAAGGCATTCGAAAAATCATCCTGGTGACATCCGCACAACATATGCCACGCTCGGTGGCTCTCTTTGAACACCAGGGGTTTGAAGTCATCCCTGCTCCCACCGATTACACCGTCACCGAGAGCAACTGGCAGGATCTCTGGCAGCCAAACCTGGCCAGCCAGATCATCAACCTGCTACCAACCGCCGATAACCTGGGACTTACCACCAGCAGCCTCAAAGAATATTTGGGTATCCTGATTTACCACCTACAAGGCTGGTTGTGAGGTTTATCAAAGGCGCCGTAATGCATATACCCTCCACGTGGCCCGTAAAAAGGGCAGGGGAGGTAATGAGGATAATACCTGCAAACACTCTACCACCCCGGCTTCTTCATCCAAAAAGCGAAAGATGCGCCGGGCAGGGTTATTACGAAACAGTTGCATGAAAATATCGGCCATGCGCCCGCCCTCGCGCCACATCACCTGTAACATGATCCGATCCAGCAACCAAAACCGACGGGGAGCACGGGGGAGGGCAAACGGATGGCCATACTGCATCAGCGAACGCACAATAGCCGCACTATCTGCCTGAATCCGCAGGAAAGCATATCCGCTGGAAGGCTTAACCCGCCCACCTTTGGTGCCAATATTTAAGAGCCGTGGGCCAACCCGCCGCTCAAACGGCTGATCGGTCATGGGAATGGCACCCCGCTCTTGCTCTACGATGCGATAGTGACGAAGATTGAGCACCCCCTCCACATAAGCACGCAGGGCCTCATCATAACTCCGTTCATCAAGAATCGTAGGGGAAAACAGGGTATATTCCACCAGCGCATCCGTGGGGCTCCAGGGGAGAACGTACATGAAGCGCATGGCTCCATCTTGGGGTGTACGAAAGTCAAACAACGTTGCCTGCGCAGGATCAAACACTGGCTGATCACTTTCAATGACCCAGCCCTTGAAATGTTGCCACAGGTAATGATAATGCCCCGGCTGACGCACCCATGCCTGAGCCGAAAAAGTGCTGTCAAACCCCCAGCGGCCACGGTACTCATGCCCATCCACTAAGACAGAGATACCCCCTGCATCCTGAGACACTGCCTTGACTTCTCCCTGAACCAGAGTCACATTAGGGACCTCACTTAAGGCAGAAAGGACAAAACGATAGTAATCCGCTCCCCGGATCATATGATAGCCATAGTCCTGCAAATCAAGGTCCAGGGTTTCGTTCCAGTGCGTCACCATCAGATGTGGCCAGGTATGAAAATAAACGGGTTCAAACAGGGTTGGACGATTACTCCAAAAGCACCAGGTGCGATCATTGTGAACCTTTTGCTCTCGCTCAACAAGCAGGATGCGCCGATCCTTGAGGGGACTTTGCAGCAGGTGATAGGCCAGCGAAAGGCCAGCAGCACCCGCACCCAAAATGACAAAATCGAATTCTTTCATAGAACCCAGCCCATGCAGATAGTTGTCTAGATTTTACCTTGAAGGTCGCAATGCCAGGGTTGCTTAACCCTATACAATCCCCTCGCGCAATATAAAAGCGGGTCGGGAGCCACCCGACCCGCCCGCATCCGGCTAACTTGACCAGCGCCTAGCAGTTGTTGAGTGCCTTACAGATCATCTCCTGATCCACCGGCAGGCGATCCACACGCACCCCCACCGCGTTATAAATCGCGTTGGTGATCGCCGGGGGCGTAGGGATCAACACAATTTCTCCCACCCCTTTAGCCCCATAGGGTCCCTCGGCCACCGGATGTTCGACAACAAACGAGATGATCTCAGGCGTGTGAACAATGGAGGGGGTGCGATAGCGTGCCAGACGATCGGTCACCACATGACCGTCTTTGAGGATGAAATTTTCGGTCAGGGTATGTCCGATCCCCATAATGGCACCCCCCTCAATCTGCCCCCGCAACCCCAGGGGGTTGATGGCGTAACCCACGTCATTGGCAATGATCATGCGCAACACCTTAACCTCGCCCGTCAGGGTATTGACCTCAACCTCTGCGGCCTGAGCAGCAAATGAAAAAGCGAAGTGCATATCCCCGCCCTCCCCTAACGGACGGGTCGCAGGCGCCCAATACGTGTAAGAGGTTACCGGGGGACGACCACTCGCCATCATCTCTTCGGCCACCTGCTGCAGCGTCAACGTCCGTCCATTAATCTGAGCCAAGCCCTCTACAAAACGGACCTGCTCCGGCGGCACATCATAACGCTCCGAAAGTTCACTGGTCAGCAGTTCCTTGAGCGCCCGTGCAGCATAGCGCACGGCATTTCCGGTCACGAAGGTCTGACGCGAAGCAGTGGTGGGCCCGCCATCCGGTGTTAGATCCGTATCCATGAGCAACACCTCAATTCGCCGAGGGGACTGATTAAGTTCTTCAGCAGCGATCAACTGAAGTACCGTGGGCAAACCCTGTCCCAGTTCTGCAGATGAGGTGCGTACCTGGAAAGTACCATCGCGGCGCAATTCCACCTCAGCCCCTGCCTTGTCCGGCGCACCACCGCCCAGACCAGTATTTTTATATCCCACGGCAAAACCCCAGGCACGGCGCAAATGCGGAGCACCCGGCACCGCCTTGGGTTCAAATGGATTAGGACCTCCCAGGCGGCGCATTTCTGCCTCTACTTTTTCAATGCATTCCAACAAGCCCACGCTTTGGCGCAACACCTGCCCGGTATTGGTCACACTGCCCACGCGCAGAGCATTCTTGCGCCGTAACTCCACCGGATCCATCCCCAGCCGTTCCGCCAGCATATCCATAATGCTCTCGATGGCGAAAGCCGATTGCATCACTCCAAAGCCGCGGAACGCTCCTGCTGGTGGGTTGTTCGTGTACATGGCATAACAATCGGCCTTGACATGAGGAACTTCATACGGCCCAGAGGAGTGGGTGGTGGCCCGTGTCATCACCTTCTCACCCAGCGAAGCGTAAGCCCCCGTATCTCCATAGAGTTCTGTTTCCACTGCAGTGAGACGCCCATCTGACTTGGCACCCACCTTGACCCGAATCTGGGTGGCGTGGCGTTTGGGGTGTGCAATCAATGACTCATGACGATCATACAACAACTTCACCGGGCGACCCGTCGCGTGGGCTAACAGAGCGGCGTGAATTTGACCGGCAATGTCCTCCTTACCCCCAAATCCGCCACCCATCAACTGCCCAATGACGTGAACGCGGGTTTCAGGCCAGCCCAGCGCGCGCGCAATCTGCTGGCGGTCCGCATAGGGGATTTGCGAGCCCACATAGACTTCCATGCGCCCATCCGGCGTGGGGCGTGCAATGCTACACTCTGGCTCCAAAAAGGCATGGTCATGCATGGGGGTATAAAAGGTGTGCTCAAGGATCACATCTGCCTCGGCAAACCCCTGCGCCACATCCCCTTTGCGCACTTTGATATGCTTAAGGAGATTGCCGTTTGGATGGATCTTGGGCGCATCGGGTTGTGCCGCCTGTACCGGATCGCTCACC
Organism: Thermanaerothrix daxensis; assembly: GCF_001306145.1. GTDB lineage: Bacteria > Chloroflexota > Anaerolineae > Anaerolineales > Anaerolineaceae > Thermanaerothrix > Thermanaerothrix daxensis. Next base: position 638,134 of record NZ_LGKO01000005.1, on the reverse strand, counting down.
ACCGGCAATGGTTCAAACTCTACCTCAATGAGGTCAAGTGCTTGCGTGGCAATTTCCCGCGTTTCAGCAGCAACAAGTGCCAGAGCATCACCCACATACCGCACACGCTCCCCCACCCCCACCAGGATGGGCCAATCGTAAATGACCAGCCCGTGATTGTGCTCACCGGGGATATCTTCAGCCGTCAGCACGGCTACCACACCGGGGAGCGCCCTGGCCTTACTCACATCAATGCGTGTGACGATGGCAGAGGGCACCATGGCTCGTTTGACACGAGCATGCAGCATTCCCTCAAATTGGAGATCATCCGTGTATTTGGCTCGCCCGGTGACTTTGGCTACCGCATCCGGGCGGGGATGAACCTTGCCCACATACTTCCCCGGCTTTGAGGCTGGAGGAATTGCGGGGGGTTCCACCGGACTTCCGGTACGCATGGCCTTTGCCGCTGCCTTTATAGCCTGCAAAATGGCCGGATAAGCCCCGCAGCGGCATAGGGTATCTTTGAGTGCCGTTTTGATGTCTTCATCGCTTGGCTCTGGATTACGCAAGAGCAGGGCATAGGAGGTCATAATTTGCCCCGGGGTGCAAAAGCCACACTGCAACGCACCGTACTTGATAAAAGCCTCTTGAAGCGGGTGCAGTGATTCTTCGGTTGAGGCCTTTGCTGTTTCTTCAACCGCCTTGGAAAGCCCCTCAATGGTTAAAACATGCTTACCTTGCGCCCGCACAGCCGGATAGGAACAGGAAAGAATCGGCTCACCATCCACCAAAACGGTGCAAGCCCCACATTCCATTTCATTACAGCCAATTTTGGTTCCGGTCAGCCCCAAACGATAGCGCAGCAGATCCGAGAGCATTTCTCCCGGCACGACGGGCAGATCCACCTCTTGCCCATTCACCCATAAATGTAACCGCTCGCTCATACCGCCTCCACTACTGAAGGTTCCAGGGTGCGTTGCCAGGCTTTTATGACCACTTCTTCCAGTAAAATTCCGCTCAAATGGTATCGGTACTCTGCACTGGCCCGCAACGGGCTGCTCCTGAAACGAATAGAGTCTCGAATGGCCTGCCGGGCTGCAGCAAAAGTCTCTTCGTTACAAGGTCGCCCTCTAAACACGGCCTCCACTGCGTTTGCACGACGTGGCACGGGCCCCGAGGGGCCAATTGCCACCCGAACATCGCCAATTACCTCGCCGTGACGTTCGAGCCACACTGCCGTGTTAAGAATGGGCAGGGCAACTCCCTGAGGACGCATCACCCGCCCAAAAGCAGAAGCCTGATGGGATCGGCGCAAAGGGACATGAAAACCTACCAGAATCTCCCGCCTCAAATCCAATGCAGTTTGTCCCGGACCCTTGAAAAGGTTTTCCATGGGTTCCAGCCGGCGCCCCTCCAGACTGGCCACCTCCGCCCGAGCATCCAGCGCCAGCAAGGCAATCATGCCATCAGCCGCCGGCAGGGCATGTGCCACGTTTCCGCCTAAGGTCGCCGAATTGCGCACCTGTGGCCCGCCAATCTGGCCGCAAGCCTCAGCGACAGCCAAAGCGTGAAAGCGCACCAGAGGCGATTCCGCAATCCGGCTAACCGGTACGGCAGCGCCGATGAAAAGGTGATCTTCAGTTTGCTCAAGGCGTTTTAGTTCGGGGATGTGGGTGATGTCAACCAGCGTGTGGACGGGCTCATGCTCACCCTGCTGAATCTCCAACAACAAATCGGTCCCTCCTGCCACAGGGAGAGCCGGGCCGGGCGTATGGCTCAAAATGTCTAACGCTTCTTCAATCGAACGTGCCAGAACATAAGCATTCCAAAAGCGCATAGGATCGGTGGACTCCTTTCGTTTGACGGCGGCACTTTTCGACGGGCTCACAGGCCCGACGCCGACAGCCGACCCGAGAGACTGCCGACCACCGATTCCTTGGAATTTGGGATAACTTAATTATAGACGAATTTTCTCTAAATGATGCTGCCCTCCTTCACGCACGCCAGCCATCATCAGGCCCAATTGTTCAGCAGTTGCACTCGGTCCATCTACAATCCCGACAATCTCGCCTTCATAGATGACAGCAATGCGATCAGAAAGAGCACGTATCTCATCCAGATCTTCTGAAATCAACAGAATGGCAGTGCCTGCCTGCCGCTGTTCCAACAAGCGTTGATGGATATATTCGGTTGCCCCAATATCCACCCCGCGCGTTGGCTGGGAAGCAATCAGCACCTTGGGGCGTCGCGAAAGTTCACGGGCCAATATGAGTTTCTGGATATTGCCACCCGAAAGGTTTTTCACGGGAGTGTCTACCGAAGGGGTCTTGACGTTATACTCCCTCACCAGGCGCTCGGAAATTTCACGAATAGCGTTGAAATCCAGGAAAATCTTCCGTGAAAATGGTGGTTTATGATGATCTTCCAGGATCAAATTATCTGCGACGCTAAATTGCTTAATGGTGCCATCCCGCAAACGTTCTTCTGGGATGTAGGATTGCCCCAATGCAATCCGCGCCCCGGGCGGCTCATGCGTTATATCCTTTCCGCAGAGCAGAATGCGCCCCGATTTGACTGGACGTAAACCGGCGAGAGCCTCTGCCAACTCACGCTGCCCATTGCCAGAAACCCCTGCCAGCCCCACGATTTCTCCCGCATGAACCTCCAGGGAGACATTGCGCACCGCGTCATGCCCACGATCGCCTCCCACCACCAGGTTTTCAATGGCCAGACGCACCTCACCCAACTGGGCCGGAGGGCGTTCATATTGTAGTATCACGGGACGGCCCACCATCATCTGAGCCAGTTCTGATTTATTTGTCTCATGGGTAGGTCGTGTACCCACAACGCGCCCATCGCGTAACACCGTTACCCGGTCACTAATGGCCAGTACCTCATGCAGTTTATGGGAGATGAAAATGAGCGCATGGCCATCGCGTGCCATCTGGCGCAGCGTGCGGAAGAGATCTTCCACTTCTTGTGGGGTGAGAACGGCCGTCGGCTCATCTAGGATCAGCAGGGCAGCACCACGATATAAGGCCTTGAGAATTTCCACGCGTTGCTGCTCGCCCACCGCCAATTGCCACACATAGGCTTTGGGGTCCACCTTTAGGCCATACTGCTCACTGAGCTCGCGCACGCGTTTCTCCACACGGTCCAGATCAAGCAGAATCCCGCGCGAGGATTTCAACCCCAAAGCTACATTCTCAACCACCGTCAACGACGGGACCAGCATAAAGTGCTGGTGGATCATGCCAATCCCGGCGCGAATGGCGTCTTGCGGCGAGTTGAAGTGTTGTTCAACACCGTTGATGAGGATCTTGCCTGCATCGGGGCGATACAGGCCATAGAGTTGACGCATGAGGGTGGTCTTCCCTGCACCGTTTTCGCCCAACAAAGCATGAATTTCCCCGGCGCGTACGTCAAAATCCACGTGATCATTGGCCAAAACGCCCGGGAAACGCTTAACAATTCCGACCATGCGCATCTCCTCGATGCGCATCTGCCCCGTAGGCAAACGACCGTCAAGACCCAATACCTGTGTGCTCATCATCACCTTGCTAAATCCGATCTCTCAATCCAGGGGGCGGGTGCAGCACCATTTGGCTGCACCCGCATTACTTCTCATCCTAATTCCTCAGGGCAGAGGGTTAATCTTACCGTCAATGATTCCCTTAATGACTTCATCAGCCTTCGCCTTAATTTCGGGCGGAACGGGGACGCGATCGTTGTACTTGATAGTCAAGCCGCCATTGGCCAGCGTTAACGTGTAGGCCACACCACCCAGCGTGCCGGCTTTGCGCTTCGCAATCATGTCTTTGATGATTGAGGTGTAATCATAAACCTGACTGGCTACCACAATATCCGGCGCCAGGCTGGTCTGATCCCACTGCTGGCCGAACCACTTGGCTCCTTTCTCCTTGGCAACACCGATGGCGCCCACCACCGACTGTGACGAGCCGGTCAGCATATCCGCGCCAGCGGCAATGTGGGTCTCAGCAGCGGCTGCCATCAACGAAACATCCGAGAAAGAACCGGTGTAGGTTACCTGAACTTTGACACCCGGGCGAGCCTGCTCCGCACCATATTTGAAGCCATCCACATAGGTCTTGGCATCACCGGCCTCCACGGGACCGCACACCCCCAGCACGCCCGTCTTTGACATCAGGGCAGCAATGGTACCCAACACGTAACCGCCTTGTTCTGCTGATGGGTTGTAGGCAAAAACGTTCTTGATGCCCTGGTCAGCAAACGTATCGGTCGCAGTGCCCCAGGCGAAGGTGGTGTTGGGGAATTCGGGGGCAATTTGCGCTAACGAGGTGCCATACTGTGAACCATGCGCGATCACAATGTCATAACCCTGAGAGGCATAATCGCGGATCGCGGCGGCTGCATCTGGCACCTTGAACATATTCTCAGAGTAAGCGATCTCCATTTTGGAGGGCCCACCCATCTCTTGTTGCACCTTCACCAACGCTTCATACATACCCTGGCTGAATGCCATGTCCGTGATTGAAGAGGGCATGACAATAGCCACGCGGAGCGGCTTTTCAGGAGCCTGGGTTGGCGCAGGAGTCGCGGCTGGCCCACAGGCGCTGAGGAGCAGAGCAACCAGCACAACCAGCATGAGCAAGCGAGAAAGCACAGACTTCATGGTTTCACCTCCTGAGTGGTTCGGGAAAGGGTTAAGAAAGCGCCATTCGATTTCAGGCTTTACGACTCAACTTCTCCTCCAAAAGGCCGAAAGACCACCTCCTTTCGCTAGAACTCGCCACGCTCAAAGGGTTTGCCTAATGCATCCGGCATCGCCGCACGGCGTACCGAGATCGCCAACGCCAGGATGGTCATAGCATAGGGTAACATGACCGCAAAGTCATAGGGGAAATTTACACCCAGAACCTGCAACCACAATTGTAGCGCATTGACAAAACTAAACAAGAGAGCACCCCCCAAGATTCCCAGAGGGCGCCAACTTCCGAAATACACCAGGGCAATTGCAATAAAGCCCATGCCACTGGTCATGTTCTCCTGAAAGAGGTTAATCAGTGAAATCGAAAGGGAGGCCCCGGCAATGCCTGCCAGCATTCCCCCCAGGGAAACGGTAATGTAACGAATCCGGTCCACATTGATCCCCAGCGTATCCGCTGCCTGGGGGTTTTGCCCCACTGCCCGAATCATCAGCCCAAACGGTGTCTTGTACAAGATAAAACTGGCTAGCGGCACCAGGAGAAATGCCCCGTAAACCAGGAGGTTGTGATTGAATAAAACATCTCCAAGATAAGGAATGTTGCCCAGGAGAGGGATGCGCACGGGTTGAAAACCGCTAATGGATTCTACCCCGCTCATGGTCTTTTTAAACAGCAGGCTGGATAACCCCAATCCGAACATATACAACCCGATCCCGCTAATCCCCTGCTCGGCCTTGAGGGTCACGCTGACCACCGCCATAAGCAGACCCATTAGCAGACCCACTCCCATCGCCGCTAATAATCCCCACCACAGGTTGCCGGTTTTCATCCCCACGTAGAACCCGCTAAATGCCCCCATGAGCATGATACCATCCACCCCCAAGTTATAAACCCCCGAATTTTGTGCAAATGCTTCCCCAATTGCCGCATAAAGGTACGGCGTCGCCAGGCGCAATCCAGAATAAATGATGCCCAGAACAACGGGGATTGTGAAAACATTACTCATAGGTTTCTCTCCTGCGGGCACGGCGCACCGCCCAGATTCGACTGCTCACCACAAAGAGAACAATTAATCCCATGAGAGTATCCACAAAGGCCGAGGGCACCTGTACGGCACGCTGCATTTTATCCGCACCCACGAGTAGCCCGCCGAACAGCACCGAGGCCGGAATGGTGCCCAGAGGATGAAGGTTTCCGAAGAGTGCCGCCACAATACCTGAGAAACCATACCCACCCGAGAGCCCCTCAAGCATGCGCCGTTGCACCCCCATCACCTCTACAGCCCCAGCAAGGCCTGCAAATGCCCCACCCAGAGTAATGGCCAATGCCTGGTAGACGGGCACCGGAATGCCCGCGTAACGCGCTGCCTGGGCATTAAGGCCAACCGCCCGAATCCGATAGCCAATGGTGGTGCGCCAAAGGAAAATATAAACCAGAACGGCCATCACCAGAGCCAGGATGCTCCCCGCATGCAATAAGGTTTGCGGAACCAGCCGGGGCAACCATGCCTGGCGAGGAAGCAAGGCCGACTGGGCAATACGGGTTCCCGCCTCGATCTCAGCCGGATCAATCATGGGGCCACGCAAGAGGTAGTTCGAGAGCTGGAGGGCAATTGCGTTCATCATAATCGTGCTAAGAATCTCGTTGACCCCTAAACGGGCTTTCAGCACCCCCGGTACTGCGCCCCAGAGCGCCCCGCTCAGTGTGCCCACCAGCAAACAGAGAGGCAACAGAATTGCCCCCGGCCACTGACTGAACGACAGAGCGAGAGCCGTTGCTGAAAGCGCCCCAACAATGATCTGACCCTCACCGCCAATGTTGATCACTCCACCACGGAAGGCAATGGTGATCCCCAACCCCACCAGCAGCAAGGGCGTGGCTTTTACCAGAGTCTGGGTGACACTAAATGTACTGCCCACTGCCCCTTGTACCAGCGCCGTAAAAGCCACCCCTGGATTGGCCCGCAGCAACAAGAGGATGAGCGCCCCAATGATCAGCGCCACCGGTACGGCCAGAATCGGCAGAATGGCCTCAAAGACCTGATTGAGCATACGTTTAATCTCAGACCGTTGGGGCATTAACTGTCTTCCTTTCAGCCTGTTTTTTCGAAACGTGCGTTAGGGGAAAACGATAAGATGATCGTGCATATAATATGGGCTTCTCTCGAACACAGAAACCCGCTGTTCTACATATTATAACGAAATATCAGACAATTTCAAAGTGATAAACATCGCAAATTTTGTTACTTCCCTCCATAATTGTCATACAACTTGACTAAACAAAGAGCTGTATTTAGATGCAAAATGTTCCCTGTGGATTGCCAAACAATCACTAAAACGATACAACAGAAAAATCATCTTGCCCCTGCTGTTGAGTCAGTTTCATACTCACTCAAAACGACCGAGTGAAGACGACAGGCCACAGCAGCCTCATTGGAATTATTTCGCACCTAACATGGAGACTCTATATGCAAGCCCACAGGCGCAGACAAAATTGCATCTTATACACTTTTCAGGCCTCAAAATCGTCTTCGCCCTCATTCCCCGAAAAAGGCATTTCTTCTGCCGAAGATGAGAAGCCAGGCGAAGACGGCAACGGCAAGCGCACCACCAGACGCCGCACCTGGTCACTTTCACGCGCCAAAACCCGCAAAACCACCACGCTCATATCATCGTTTGGACGACCATGATCCAATCGGATGGCTTGAGAAAGCAGGGTATCCGCTAGCGATTGAGCCTCAGGATCTTGCTCCTCCAGCAAGGCCTCCAACATGGTACAAATGTCCAGACCACGTCCATACTGGCTACCAGCCTTGCTCAGGCCATCGGTGTGCATGACAACTGTGGTGCTAACTTCCAAGGGGATCTCAGTAATGGCCGGGCGGATATTCCGCGCCACACCAATGGGTTGATCTATCCCGCTAATGCATTCCACCTGATCATGATGCGCCACATAGATAGGAGTGGGGTTATTATGCGTGATGACCAACGTATGGGTCTGTAAATCGGCACTGAGGATACTGAGATACACAGAGGCCTGACCATTGCGCTCTGTATAGAGAAAGTCAGAAGCCGCCCGCGCCGCCGCGCCATCCCGAACCCCTTCGGCCAGCAAACTGATTACCTTGTGCACTACCAGGCTGGAAACCACTTTTGCCTGACGGCCGGATGCTTGCCCATCGCACAAGACCACCGATAGCCCCCCATTAGGGCGCTCCACAACTTCCAGAGTATCCCCACTCTCTTGCGACCCGTACTTAGTTGTTTTGGCCACTGCAATTTGTATTTCCATCGCTACCTGTTCGACTCAACTCATTCTCAAGGATTTTAAGATACCAGACTCACAACTTCTCCGCAGTGGGAGCCAAGGGCTTTTGGGCCATCAAAATTAACATCTGGTCTCCATTATAATCGCTAATTTTCCAGGCGACATTCAAATAATTTCTAGCCAGGAAATGTTCCGTTAGTCGGTGCTGGAACTCGGGCGACACAGGCCCTTGGGCAGTCATGCGAAATAACCAGCGCAAAGCACGCACAAACAGACCCTCTCCACCCGGTACCGCTCCCAGCAGAACCACCAGGCGCCCACCAGGGCGTAAAACGGACCAGATACCCTCTAGAGTGTCCATGGCCCAGATGTAATTACCCGGAAACGTTGCCACCACAGTGTCGAAACTATCTCGGCGAAAAGGCAGAGCCTCTGCCCGAGCCCGCACCAACTGCCCAAGCACTCCGCCGCGTTGCAAGCGACGCCGGGCCAAATTCACCATGTTGGGGCTTTCGTCCACCCCAAAAACCCGATAACCACACTTGAACAACCGCGTTTGCAAATGACCAGGTCCAAACCCAATTTCCAGGATACAGGGGCCCTCGAGAAGAGGAACTATCGAATGCACCCATTTTTGCCAGCGCCCCACCGAAACCACCCACGAGACGAAGTCGTATGCCCAAGCAAAGGGATGGTAAAGCAGCCAGAAAACCCGCTCCATCAGGTATACTTTACGTGCCATACAAACTCCATTCTCATGCCCAGGTGGAAGCAACGCAACTTATGGAATTATATTTCATTCGCCATGCCCAATCCATGAACAACGCCCTGTGGGAAAGCACCGGCAGCAGTAATGGACGTCACCCTGACCCTGACCTGACCGACAAAGGGGTGCGCCAGGCCCTCTATCTGGCCTCTTTTCTTAAGACCCCCCGAAGCACACCCGACGAAGCCAACCGCGCGGCAGACTGGCATAACCGTTACGGATTTGGGTTGACCCACCTCTATTGCAGCCTGATGAAACGAGCGGTGAGAACCGCCTCTATCGTAGCCCAGGCTTTGAACATGCCCCTCTACGGCCACCCCGACCTCCATGAAAATGGTGGCGTGTACCTGGATGACCCCGAGCGTGGTGAGCCAGTGGGCCAGGCCGGCCTTTCACGTACCGAATTACTAACCCTATACCCGAATTTAATCCTGCCTCCTTCAGCCACAGAAACCGGATGGTGGAACCGCCCCTTCGAAACCGAGGAAGAGCGCAGTGCCAGGGCCCAGCGCGTATGGCAATGGTTGCTTGAGCGTCATGGGCATACCGAAGACCGGGTGGCCTTTTTCAGTCACGCCGGTTTTTATCACACCTTTCTCACCACCCTGTTGGGCGTGGCCGCCCCGGGAAATGCCTGGTTGTCGCTGAGTAATTGCGCCATAACCCGTCTGGATATCTCCCCAGACGGCATCTGGATCGTCTACACCAACCGAGTTGATTTTCTGCCGGACAGCCTATTATGAATCCGCGGGTTCGCCCTCACCAGAGATCCTTGCCGCTTTGGCCCGATCCATGGTAGCAAATAGCGCAAACCCCACTAACTGAACCGCTCCGCCTATCCACAGGGCTGCGTGCAATCCTAACCAATCGGCCAATGACGTGCCCAGAATCGGTGCTACCATTGAGGAAACGTACTGCAATTCCTGGGCCAGTGCCACAAACGACGCACTATACTCCAAAGGAACGCGTTTCATCAATTCATCAAAGAAAACCAGGTTTAAGCCCGCTTGGAAAATGCCCGCGATCCCGGCGAAGAGCGTAATGAGTTCCACCCGGGCAGTAAGTGCGACCAGCACCGGGTACATCTCCACTCCAAAGGTTGTCCAGAGCAAAATCCACCGCGTCCCACGCCGCCGCGATTGCGACGACCAGAAGAAATACCCTACCATTAGAATAGCGGTCTGGGCAGTATTGATGGTAGCGATCCACCCATCTGAAGCATGGACAACCCGCACAAAATAGAGTGGGAAAATCGGGGCTACCAGCGCGGAACCGGTCAAAAAGATGAAACGCCGAGCGACAAAGGAAAGAAATGCTCGCTCATTACGAAGAATGCGAAGATAACCAGCCAGGCGTACTTTGAGACTCTGCGCCTCTGCCTCATCCGGGACCGGCAAATCCGGCAGCACAATTTGACTGGAAAAGTAATAACTGAGAACGCCAGCCAAACCCAGGCCTGTAAACACCACCTGGTAATTCAGGGGGAAAGTGATGCGATCCAGCAATTGCCCAATGAGAAGGACGGCTACCGAGGTGGTGATCCCAAGGATAGACCAGCGCCGTGTCATTAGATCAAAGCGATAATGCGGCCCGGCCACGGCGTTCATGACCACCGAAAAGGTAATAGAGAGCATGGTTTGTGGAATGGTTGCCAGCGCCCACAGGAGCAGAATCCCGACCACGCGGAAGTGTGGGGGCATTAGCAAACTCAGCACCCCAATCAATCCGTAGCCCAGAATGTACCCCATGCGCGAGAGGCTGAACCAGCGCACTATATTGCGCTGACGTTGCAGAAACTGCCCCATGGGCAAGGCCAGGATGAGACCGGTCAACGCCGGCAATGAAGAGAGCAGCCCAACCTGAAAACTTGAGGCTCCCAAACGAGTTAGAAAGACGGGCAGGAAAGGGGCTGCCGCATTGGCCAGGCCCACGGCAATGGCATCGAGTTCAACATTGCGGAAGTTACGTTGTTGGATCGGATTGAGGTCCGGCGGACCCGCAAAAAAACGTTTGAGAGCCACGATGAATTCCCAAATTAAAGTTGAATATCGAACTCCCCCACTTCAAGCACAACTGGCTCGGCAACCTCTACGTCAAATCGGGCCAACCAGCGATAAAGCTCCAAAAGGTAACGCAGCCAAACCTTTAAACCCTGAGACTCTGTCGTGGATTTCATCCACTTTTGCTCCAGGTAAGGAATCTGCAGAGCCGCCGGAAAACGCGGCACTGAACGTGCCAGTAAGAGCATCTCTAAATCCCACACGTTGATCTCGCCAGAGGCATGAGCACTGAAAAGGCGGTGTCCCTGCGGGTGAATCCACAGCCCCACTCCAGGAGAGGCCGGTTCTGTCAGGCGAGAGACCACCTTCCCGCTGAAAATGTTCCAGGCCGCAATGGCACCCTCAAGATCCGTGCTGAAAAGCAACTGTTCTTCAGGATGAAAGCACAGATGACTCAGGCGCGTTCCCTCGCATGCCACTTCCCAGAAGCGTCGCCCATTGACGATATTCCAAGCCCTCAGCCAACCATCCCGACTGTACGAAGCCCCCAGCTGACCCGAGCTAACGGCCAACGCCAGCAGAGTTTCACCCTGATCGGGCAGTTCGGTGATCAAGGCACCATCCGTCCAGCGCCACACCCGAATCACCCCGGCTGAGCCCGCGCTCACCAGTCGCTCTCCATCTTCGCTGATCCCCAACCCAAACAGCTCTTCACCATCTGGCGTGGTGATCAGACGCAATTGAGGGCCAAAGGGAAACCGCCACACCCGGATTGTCCCGTCAAACCCGGCACTAAATAAAACACGTCCTGCGGGGTGCATCACCAAAGCCCGAATCAGCCCGGTGTGTCCGGTCAGAGTTTTCACCAGAGCACCATCGCTAAGGCGAAAAACTCGAATGACGTGATCATTGAACCCCCCCACAAGATAATCACTCTCTGGACTAAAGGTTAGCACGCGAGGCTGCCCCAATGCTCCTCCCACACGCCGCGCTGGCCAGGAGGATTCCACCAGGTCCCAGATCCAAAGGGTGGCATCAAGCGTCCCGCCCGCCATCCAGGTGCCTTCCCGATTGACGGCAAAACTCATCAGTTCGGAGGCCACCGGCGGGCGATAAACTGCCACCCGTTGCATTTGCGGGGGATTCAAGCGGCAGGCTTCAGCCAGTTCAAGCAAGGCATTAAACGCACCTTGCTCCTCAGATACGGCGGGCCGCCAATCCTTTTCTTTTAGCACATGCAAGATTTGGACACCCCAGTAAGGTGGCGCCACCTGAGCGATTTTCCACAGATCAGACCAACGTTCTGCCTGTGCCAAGTGAGCCACCAGACTTTGCCAATCGGCATCACTCAGATCGCGGATTCCGCGCACGGTATGACCACGCTGGACCACACTCAACCAACCCACTCGTCCGGTATAGCGGCTGAGATTGAGCAAACGCCGGCGCACCAGGGGTGCCGCTTGTTCGTAAGCCATTGCCAGTAAGTGCTGGTCCAGGTCCAGTGCTTCGTAACGCTCCCATTGCTGTGTCAGGAAGAAAAACAGCGCCCGCTGGGCCGCTTTGCGGGGGAGATAGCCCCGTTGACGCAGGATTTGCAGGACTTGCCCATCCTCGTATTTCAGGTAGAGAGCGCACAATGCCTCTTGAGCGATTTCATTGCCTTGTAGCGCCAGTTGATCCAGGAAATGCAAGATTAACTGCCGTTCGCGAATGCGCGTAAACCGGGCATAGCGCTCAACCAGGGCCTCCATCCCCTCTTCGGTGGGGGCTTCCAGAATCCGAACAATCTCAATCCATTCTCCCCACCCCTGCCGCTGCGCTGCATTCAGCAAGCGCGCTCGTAGCAATGCATCCTTGCTCTCAAGATAGGTCGCGGTTACGTGTACACCGGAGGGATCATGCTGGTAATATGCCTCCGCATCCTCATACAGAAAACTAAATAGAGCCTGCAAACGGGGTTGTGAGCAGCGCAGAGCATGTTCCCGAATCAATGTTACCGCGCCCGAATTATCTTCCTCTACCGCCAGTTCAAATAAAACCGCTCGACTGGATTCACGCCCCTGCTGTGTAGCCCGCGCAATCAACGCTTTTAACGCCAGAGTTCGCACATCCTCAATCGGACAGGTACGTACTGCCAATTTCAACATTTCATCGGCTTCAGGTCCATCCTCTGCTTCCAAAAAGGCAACGGCACCTTGTAAAAGCAGGCGCTCAACCCACTCCGGCGGGAGACTAGCCCAAGTGGAAGGCTCGCTGAAGAGGCTTTGCAACTGCTCACGCAAGGAGGTCATCGTTGCCATCCCACCCTATGCACCGGATCTATCCCCGTGACGCGTACCCCACCATCTGGTGCAATGATCACCTCGGCTACAGGCACCTGAGAGAAATCAGACAGTGTGTAACGTGAGGTCAAGAAATGCACGGTTTTGTTGGCCGAACCAATGAAGCCACGCGCCAGCCGTTGCTCAGGCTGATAGCGCCCCGCAATGACCACGTCCACATGGTCCAATACCGCATTTCCCCAAGGTAAAGCCTGGATTTCTTCCCACGTGTATCCTGTCAATAGAATGACCGACCATGCGGTTTGATGCCGCACCCTGGCTAAAAAGGATACCAACGCCTCTCCCTGCTGCAGTGGTTCACCGCCGCTTAAGGTCAGTCCCTCGCTCAAAGGTACATAGCGCCTTACCTTCCGAAAAAGCCCCTCTGTCGTCCATTCCTTCCCACCCTCAAAGGGATGGGTTTGTGGATTGAAGCAACCTGGACATCCCAGGCTACATCCCTGGAACCAAATGACCGTGCGCCTCCCGGGCCCATTGGCCCGGCTCAGGGGTTCAATGTGATGAACACGCAAAACGCCTTCTGAAACACTCATAAATCCGGTTTTCTAACTTCCAGGTGATTGATGTCCTGAACCTCGGTTGAAGAGGGTTCATATGCCTCGGCCGTCATATCACGTTGGAGAATTTCACCGCCCAATGCCCGCTCCAAGGCCTCGGTTAAAGTCAAACACACCGTGCCCTTGACCCCGCGCACGGCAACGATCACTCGCCCCTGCCGATCTATTGTGACTTCTATCTCCTCAATCCTCATCGTCCACCTGCCTACCTGCCTTACCCAATCCGGCGCAACAGCAAATGGATTTGGCCGGCCTCATTGGTTTCCTCCACCAGCGTAAAACCCTGAGCTTCAAGTTGGTCACGTGCTGCATGGTAGGCATAGCGCTGAGCCAGTTGCTGCTTAAACTCCCGAGGACGAACCCCCATCACGCCAAACCAATCTGCCACAATTTCATAAGCCCCTTTGACTTTGCGAAAGCCAATTGGATAGCTTAGGGGTGGCTGAATGCGAATCTCCACTGCCGTGCGCTTTCCACGCACGCTGTGGATTTCCAGATCCCCCTCCTCTGGCTCATAGCCCAAATCCCGCAGGGCTTCGAGCAGGTAACGCTTCTCTACAAACCTGGTCTTGAGCCGTGAAATGTGTGACATTTGCTTACCCTCAAGCCTACCTCACGAAAGCCGCACCACTGGCGCAGCACGTAAAACCCAATGCTGGCGGTACAGGTCGCGCGCATTGATAACCAGACGTTTATTAGCATCCACAAAGAACTCCACCTCAAAACGGGGCTCCCCCTGGGTCGCAGGGGGATCAGCCACCAGAAAAGTGGGATTGGTTTCGTTCATCCAAAATCGGGTGCGCGCTTCCTGCTCCTGCACGCTGAGCGGAAGCAACCGTACCGATCCCGCTGGGTCAAAGACCAGTTCCACCCCTGGCGCAGTTTGAGGATGAGAGTCCCCGATCTCAAAAATGGCCAAACCCAGGCGCTGCTGACCGTCGTATGCCGCTTTGATGGTCAGCCGTGCCACCGGCGCCGGGGTTGGATACGGAGTGCCTTTGGGAACGATAATGCGATAATCATAACTGCCCTTGTGTGGATCTACATAACGAATGGCATAATCGTGTTGAATGTAATCAAAAATTTCCACCCCGGCTACAAAGGCAGCGGTTCCCAGCGCCACGGCCTCCAAAGGCCGATGCAACATTACGCGCTCCCGGCCAAACATCTGCCGCAGAAGCCGCTGGACGGCCGGAATGCGGCTGCTCCCTCCGATCAAGAGTACAGCCTGAATCTGATCTTCGTCGTAACCGCGCTCGTGCGCCTGATTCAGGGCCAGGCGAATGGTGCGATGGATTTCAGTAAACAACCCGTGGGCTTCCAGCAGTTGCTCAAATTCTTCTCGCGAGAATTGAACCGAAAGCGCGCTCCCATCAGAAAGGGGCACTGCCTCCAGGGCTACCGTTTCCTCAAAAGAAAGACGCTCTTTCAAACGTTCGCTGCACACCAACAATTGCGTGCTCTGTTCCCGTACCGCCTTCTCGTCCTCGGAACGATTGTGACGGCGTAGAATCTCTTGATATAACCACTGGTCAATACGTGCCCCACCTAGATCACGACCTGCCTTTCCCAATACCCGGCAGTGACGCCCAGGGATATCAGAATCCCTATCCAGTTGGACCACCGAAACATCCAGGCTGCCCCCGCCAAAATCAAAGATCAGGTACACCTGACCGGGATGCAAGTGCAATCCATATCCCAGAGCTGCTGCCGATGGTTCATCAATGATCCGGAACCGCTGGATCCCCAGCGTCTCGGCCAAAGCCAGCAACCAGTTTTGGTAATGTTCAAACGCCTCCACAGGCACGCTAAAAGCCACCTCTTCATCTGGATGTAAATCCTCGAGGGCAAAAAACAGCACCGTGCGTAGAAAATCGCACCCTGCATCAGCCGGACTGATCTCGCGCTGCCCAATGCGCAGGCGCAGGGGAGAGCGGTGACTGATGTAGCGCTTCATCCAGCGTAGCGTGCGAGGAGAATCATATAACCCGCGTGCAAAAACCTGCTGCCCGATCCAGAAGTGCTGCTCATCCACATAATGGATGATCGAGGGAATACAGGAAACAGCTTCTCCCTCCCCCTCTTGCAGACGACTGTATTCCGGTAAATGCAAAAGTCTCGGCTCCTGGGCCTCGGCATCCCAAAGGGCCAGAACCGTATTCGAGGTACCAAAATCAACCGCTAATCTGCCACCCATCTTTGATTTCACAGACCCAATATCGTACTTTACCCACCCAATCCGGTGGGCTGATTCGATTATAACGCAATGCTAGAGCAGAAGATCAGGGGCTTTTGCCACCCAACCCGCTGGACTAGGGCTCAATCGGATATCCAGCATCGCTCCAGGCTGCGAATCCGCCCAAAATTGGCTTTACATCGGTAAAGCCCCGTTCTAAGAGGTATTGCGCCGCACGGGCGCTCGACTCTTCGGCAGGTCAAGTACAGTAGGTAATAATGGGTCGTTGCGGATCTAACTCGCGAATCCTTTGCGGCAACTCATTCAATGGGATATTGAGCGCACCTGGGATGTGAGCGGCTGAGTAGGCACTGGCCGGTCGCACATCCAGAAACACGGCACTGCCCTCATCATAAGCGCGTTTGGCTTCCTCTAGAGGAATGCGCTTAACTTCTGGGTAGGGGATATTCGCCACCTGGGTCGCGGGTAGTGTTCCACCTACCCCAGATGACTGGTTCTGGGTCCAAAAGCCCCATGCACCATAAGCCATCAACACCAGGCCCACTAGGATAAAAATCCATGGGGCTATACGACGTGAAGGGCGATCTTTTGTTTTATTCGCTTTAATGGGAGAACGAGTAGATGATGTTTTCACAACTCTAATTATAACAAATTACACCATATTATATTGTTTTGCTCAGTCACCCTCCTGGGTTTGCTTCTCCCCCTTCAGGTTGACCAGTTCAAATCTTTCCAATGCGTTGATCAGATCTTCTCGCCGTAATATAATGGCCACCCCCGGTTGCCCCGACCCCAATGAGATCTCTTCGAACGCAAAGACACTTGGGTCAACCAGAATACGAAGCGGGGTCGGCAGGCCAAAAGGTGAAACGCTACCCGGCACATAACCGGTGACCCTGACCACCTCCTCATCAGAGGCAAGCGTCAAACGGCGCTGCCTCAAGTACTGCCGCAGGGCAGGCCAATGAACATGAAATCCACCAGGAATGAGGGCCATCACAAACTCTCCTTCAGCCGTGCGAAAGAGCAGTGTGCGCACCACCTGATCCAGACGCTGACCGCGCTCAGCAGCCGCTTGTTCCAGATTCTCTGGTGGCCGTTGGTGAACAAACCGACGGTATGGGATGCCACGTTCTGCCAGAAAGACTTCGGCTGCAGTTGGCACGATTCCCTCATTCCGCAACTAAAAGCCTAAGGTTAGTTGTTGTTCGGGGTGGTGTCCATCCAATAGAAGATAGGGGACAGCCCGATTGACGTTCACCCCTAATTGACGCAATTGTTGCAAGTCGCGCAAGCGGGTGAAACGACGAGCACGAACGATTGCTTGTGCCGATTTCGGCCCAATTCCAGGAACGCGTAACAATTCCTCACGCGAGGCGCGGTTAACCTCCAGGGGGTGGGTGAGATATTGGCGTGCCCAGGCCGTTTTGGGGTCAACGTTCAGGTCCAACCTTCCCCCTGCGGTCAAAGGTAGTTCCTCAAAGGAAAAGCCGTAATCGCGCAGCAGGAATGAAGCCTGGTAAAGGCGCAGAGCACGCACCGGATTCTCCGGGGGATGATCTTCCAGCGGGGTTTGGGCAATGGGATGAAAGGCCGAGTAGTAAACCCGACTCAGCCCCAGTTGCCGATAAAGATAGGCGGTTGTCCTCAAGAGTTCCGCATCCGTTTCGCCGATCCCCACCACAAACTGGGTGCTCAATGAAACCCTCCGGCGCTTTGGGCCGAACTGCAAGTTTTGGGCCGCCCGGTGGGCCTGCTGCAAGGGTTCCAGCAACGCGCTACCCGGTGCTTTACGAGGAGCCAGTTGCTTTAAGTAGGTGGCTCCCGGCATTTCCAGGTTGATCGAAACGCGCGACGCCAAAGCCACGGCATGCTCCACCTGTGCGGCCTCGGCGCCGGGCATGAGTTTGAGATGCAAGTAACCATCAAACCCTAACCTGTTGCGTAGAATTTCTGCCGTGGCGATCAGGCGATCCTGGGTGCGTACCCCACCTCCTACAACCCCAGAGGACAGGAACAACCCCTTGACCAGACCAGCCCGATAAATTTGGAGAAAGGCTTGTGCCAGTTCTTCAGGTGCAAACGTGGCACGCCGAAAATCACGCCCAGCACGGAATGGACAATAGGCACAGTTGTACTCACATACGGAGGTCAACAGCACCTTGAGTACCGGAACCTTTTGCCCCCCACTAAGTATTACATGGCTGATGTGGTCTAATAGGCGCGAAGCAGCACCAGAAGCACGTGAGGTATGGCAAGCCGGTAATGTCTCACGCCCGACATTTGGCTCTTCATCCACTTCCAGGTCGTGATCTTGAGAGAGAAGGGTGAGTTTCTCCAGCCAATCCATCACACTTCGATTATAGAACATATTTTCCGATCATACAACCACCTTTATTTTGCCCGGTTCACAAAAGGCCATTATTGTCCCGCTCCGGTGTTTGATATACTTGAATAGTAAAGCCACAGGTTCAAACCAGTCGAATTGGGACTCAAGTACAATGGTGATCCTAGGTTCCTGGAACGGCAACCGATTGACCATTAGCCTCAAAACCAGTGGATTGACGGTAAGTTTTGAGCATACCGGACAAACCACCGTATACGGCTATGATCGTGCTGGACGACTTTGGACAGCCATGGAAAACAACGTCTCTTATCGCCGTGGTTTGGATGGCAAGGTCATTGCTAAGTGGCGCTCAGATGGGAATTTGCCTTCCCGTCGCTGGCTCTCCCCTACGGAGGCAAATGCTTGGGTGAACCACGCTCATCGCCGAATGAAAGCGCTCCTTGTTTCAATAGAGCACCAAAAGGTCTTATTTGAACAACCCCTCCCCGCAGAAGGGATCCATTTATTGAGCGTAGCCGCAGCCTTTGATGCTCAACGCGCTGCCGCAGACGCAGCTCAATTTGCCCGTGTGTACAAACCCATTGGTATTCTTCCCCCGGATCAGTACATGGCTGTTGTGCTCCAGGCAACGGAGGGCTGCTCATTCAATACCTGTACGTTCTGCAATTTCTATCGGGATCACCCGTTTCGTATCAAAACTCCCGAAGCATTTGACCAGCACGCACAGGCGGTCAAAGCCTTCCTGGGCGAGGGACTGAGCCTGCGCCGCACCATCTTCCTGGGAGATGCCAACGCCTTGGTGGTCCCCATGCCACGTCTGCTCCCCTTGTTTCAGGGCGTTCACAAACATTTCGACGTCGAGGCGTTAGGCGGCATTTATGCGTTTCTGGATGGATTCAGCGGCGAAAAGAAGCACCCTGCTGATTATGAAGAACTGGCCGCGCTAGGCTTGAAGCGAGTTTATATCGGCATGGAGTCGGGAAATGCAGATCTCTTGCGCTTCCTGAGGAAGCCTGGTGATCCCACAGACGTCATCCGGACGGTTGAGGCGCTCAAACAGGCCAGCGTGGCCGTGGGTATTATCATTTTGCTGGGCGCTGGAGGGCACGCTTTTGCACGCCGGCACGTGGATGATACCGTTGCAGCCCTGAATAGCATGCCACTTGACCTGGAGGATTTGATCTACTTCTCCGAATTGATCGAAAGCGAAGGGCTCCCCTACGTGCAGCAGGCCTTTGAAGCGGGCTTACGCCCTCTCTCGCCAGAGGAGCGCCTCCAACAGGGGCAGGAAATTGAAGCCAGGCTAATTTTCAGTGACGAGCGGGGCACCCCTCACATTAGCCGCTATGACATCCGCGAATTTGTATATTGAGAGCGGGAACTATGGGATCGGTTTACATCCGCTTTCACGGCTGCCTGAACGACTTTCTGCCGGCCGCTCAGCGTGAGCGCTCGATTTTGTACACCGTCAGGGAGAAGACTGCCATCAAGCATATCATCGAGACACTCGGGGTGCCCCACCCAGAGGTGGGCAGGGTTGAGGTGGATGGACAGCCGGTGCCGTTTACCTACCATGTTCAGAACGGCGACGACATCCACGTATACCCGTTCGACCTGGAGCACCTGGAAGCCTCTGCTATTGACCCACGCTTTGTCCTAGACAATCATCTGGGGAAGTTAACTCACTACCTGCGCTTGTTGGGGTTTGATGCGCTTTACGACCCCTTCTGGCAGGACCGCGATCTAGCCCTGATTGCGAATCGTGAAGACCGCATCTTACTCACCCGCGACCGCGGCCTCCTGAAGCGCAACCTGGTGCGTCGGGGCTATTGCATACGCACGCACCAACCCCGCGAGCAGGTCCTCGAAGTGATCAACCGCTTCAACCTCAAAACCCTGGTCAAACCCTTTCAGCGGTGCCCGCGCTGCAACGGCCTGCTGGAATCGGTCAACAAGACCGAGATTCTCGACCGCCTGGAACCCTTAACCCGGTTATACTATGATGAATTCGACCGCTGTACCCAATGCGGACAGATTTACTGGAAGGGTTCTCACTACGAACGCATGCTGCCCTTTATCGAAAAAATCCTCAACTTCTGCAACGGAAAAGCCCCATGACCGCCGTTCTCCCTGTAGGAAAGCTCCCCCATCATCTTCTAGCCGACTTGCTGAAACATGCCCCCAGCCAACACGAGCGTGTGCTCCTGGGACCGGGTATAGGTCTGGATTGCGCCATCCTGGATATGGGCGAAACCGCGCTGGTGCTCAAAAGTGAACCTATCACGTTTGCTACCCAGGATATTGGCTGGTATGCTGTACAAATTGCCAGCAATGACATTGCCACCACCGGTGCCGTGCCGCGCTGGATGCTGGTTACCCTGCTTTTACCCGAAGGCAAGACCACCCCGGAATTTGCCGCAGAAATTGGGGAGCAAATTTTTCAGACCTGTCGCCAGATGAACATCATCCTCCTGGGGGGACATACTGAAATCACATATGATCTCCATCGTCCAATAGTCGTGACCACATTGATTGGCGAAATTGAAAAATCACGGGTCATCACTCCCCGCGGGGCCCAACCCGGTGATGTGCTCATCCTCACCAAAGGAATTCCCATTGAAGGCAGTGCCATCCTGGCCCGCGAATTCGCCCATCGGTTAGAAGGCGTGCTCACACCCGAGGAGATCAAATCTGCCCAGCGCCTCATCTACGAGCCGGGCATTAGTGTCCTTCGCGATGCCCAAGTTGCTGTTGGGGCCGGGCGCGTTACGGCCATGCACGATCCCACAGAAGGTGGGTTGGCAACAGCCCTTTGGGAATTGGCAGAGGCCGCCAGTGTTCGCTTGCGCGTGGAAGGCGACCGCATCCCAATTCCCCCCTTAGCCCGGAAAATTTGCGCTCATTTCGGCCTGGACCCTCTGGGCACTCTGGCTTCTGGCGCACTGCTGCTAACCACACCAAGTCAGGAAGCCCCTCGCATTTTGGCCGCGCTTACTGAGGCCCGGATTCCGGCTGCTGTGATCGGAACAGTTGAAGCCGGGATGCCCGAAGTTGTCCTTCTCAGCCAAGGCCGCGAGAACATTTTGCCCCACTTCGCACGAGATGAGATTGCACGCTTTTACGAGCAACAAGCCCTTGAATAAAGGCCTCCTGGATCTCCAAGAAGGCTTGGAATTTGTGGTAAAATTTTGTAAAATCAAGGGCGCCCGTGGTGAAGTGGATATCACGTTACCCTCCGGAGGTAAAATCCCGAGTTCGAGTCTCGGCGGGCGCACTTGAGTTTTTATTTTTAAGCCATTTCTTAACTTCCTTTGCATAGGTTGTTAATGCGTTGCTTATATTTTCCTGGTATAAATTCAAACAACTCAATTACAATGCAAAGTAAGTAAAGTGTGACTGGCAAGGAGGATGACCATGTATTACCCCTTTTTATTGGGTGGTTACGGCTTGTATCTGCTCTTCAGTTTGCCCGCCCTCATCTTGGGGCTGTGGGCACAGCTCAAGGTACAAACCGCTTTCAGTAAATACTCGCGGATTCGCACCTTGAGCGGTTTGACCGGTGCTCAGATTGCACGACGTATGCTGGATATGAACGGCTTGCATGATGTGCGCATTGAACGAGTAAACGGTTTTCTCAGCGATCACTACGACCCGCGCGCCAAAGTACTGCGTCTGAGTCCGGAAATCTACTCCAGCCCGAGCATTGCTGCTGCAGGTGTGGCCGCTCATGAAGCAGGGCACGCCATTCAGGATAGCCAAGCCTATGCCATGCTGCAGTTACGCACTGCCATCGTGCCCACGGTTCAGATTGGCTCATGGCTGGGCCCGATCATCTTCATCCTTGGTTTCTTCTTCCAGGCCGATCCCATAGCCTGGCTGGGCGTTGGGTTATTTGGGCTGACTGCCCTCTTTGCTCTGATCACCCTTCCAGTAGAGATTGATGCCTCCAATCGAGCCAAGCAGTGGCTGGCGACTTCAGGAGTGGTCTACAATCAGGAAATGGAAGGAGTGCGCAGCGTTCTTGATGCCGCTGCTCTCACCTACGTGGCTGCTGCGATCCAGGCCATCACGACAGTGCTGTACTATGTTTTCCTGCTGATGGGACGTCGCCGGGATTAATGAACCGGCCTGAATAGTGGATCACGCGGAGCCCCAAGGGGCTCCGTTTTTCGTCCTGTATAATTTGTGCGGGATGAAAGTCACACGGTCAATCACTGTACGTCGTATTCTAAGCGCGCTTCTCGCGCTTATCTGGTTTCCCCTGGCAGTGGGAGTGGATTACCTTGCTGGTAAACCCGTGTCAGCACAGCCTTTCACCTGGCGCTACGATGACCTGCGACAATTGGATAGCGCTGACGAAGGTGCTCCGCCCCAATGCGATTTCATCGCGGCTTATGTACGCACCGAGCGGGCTGACCTGGAAATCCGTCTGGACACCCTGACCAGCCAGGGCCCGGCCGATTGTGACCTTTATCTGGCCTTTGATCTGCAAAACGGAGGTAACCGCACTTTGCCCGTGCGTGCTGTAAGCCCATTGGCATGGGATTACCTGCTTATTGCTCGCGCTCATCAAACGCCTCTCGTGCAAGAGGCATCGGGAGCCACTGCCCCCCTCATCCCTCAGATCTTTCGTGACCCCCAACAAGATACCTGGATCATCCGTCTCAATCGCTACTTGCTCCCCGGCCCCCGCCATCAGGTCACGTTCCAGGCCTGGAGTACGCTGCCCGATCATAAGGACATTGCGGATACAATCGGTCCGTTTGAGTTCTCTGCAGTTCCTCCGCCGCCCGCATCCCTCCTGCTGGTATTCTGGGACACACTACCCGCAGCCTCCCCCGCTCAGGTGCTAAGGCGTTGGGATGGGGCTCACACTGGCCCATATGGTCAGCGGCATGGCTTGCGCCACCTTATCGAGGCTGCAAGCCAATACCGCGTTCCAATTGTTCTGGCCGATCTGATGGCCCCGTCTTCCCTCGCCGGACTGGACGCAGTTGGGGGCTTGAAAATCGTGCAACAGGCCCAGCGGCAGGGATGGCTCATTCTACCTACCCCCGCCATGGGAATGCCCGATATCACCGCCTGGTCCCAGGCCTTCTCCCAAACCACGCGTGCCAATTTCGGTTTCTTTGATTCCTCGGTACGCTTTGGGGCCTTCCCAACGGAAGCGCTCAGCCCCGGCCGCGCCTACTTTTCTCGCCTTGCCGACTCGTCCCACATTCTTCAATTC
Organism: Thermanaerothrix daxensis; assembly: GCF_001306145.1. GTDB lineage: Bacteria > Chloroflexota > Anaerolineae > Anaerolineales > Anaerolineaceae > Thermanaerothrix > Thermanaerothrix daxensis. The sequence goes on along the minus strand of NZ_LGKO01000005.1, from coordinate 614,761 downwards.
AACGGGGCGCGTCTCCTGCCCCTCCCCAACGGTTTTCTGCAAGGCGACTCCTTCCTTCCCCAAATCGAATCCTCCGGGAGGCTTTCTCTACCTGTCAAACGCACTTTGATCCGTACTGCCCTCTCCCCGGACCCAACCGACCTGGTGGTTTTGGGAGAGAGCCTACCCACTAGCCCCTGGGCGGATCGCCGTTTTGCCTTTGCAGTCATGAAATACCTGGCCAACCACCCCTGGATCCATGTGCTGGACGAGGCCGATCTTTGGATGCACCCCGCACGTCCTCTTGATTCAAAAGCCTTGCATACCTGCAAAGATGTATGGTGCACTCAGGCCGATTGGGTTTCTCTGATGCCTACCGAGGCGCTCGGGATATCTTTATTCAACACCACCACAACCACCCTTCGTGAAATCCCCACAACCCTTCAGACATCTGCGTTCCGCATCCAACTTACACAAACAGCGGCAATGCTCAGCCATCCTACCCCAGACCTGGCCCTTCAGAAACTACGCGCAGAGTATCGTGGTGAATTGGGCTACCTTCAGCAGGCCTTGAAATGGGCATCTCACCCCGTCTCCACACACACCTGCGAAGTAGACTTAGATGAAGACGGTATGCCTGAGTGCATCCTGATCAGTACCACGGCCCTGGCCATCCTGAATCTTCAGGGCGGTCGCTTGGTGCACCTCAGCCTGATGCAGCCCGAAGGCCCCCTGCAAATCATCGCCCCCAGTGCTCAGCTGACAATTGGATTGAGCGACCCTGCCACATGGAAACAAGAGAACGGGATCTGGGCTGACCCCACCGTGGTTCCAGGAGGGGTGGTGCACCCCCAGGATACTGCCGTTTATCAGGTGATGAGCCTGGAGAGCACCTGTATCACGCTCCACAGCCCCACGACCGGACTGGAAAAGCGCTATTGCCTGCACCCCAACGGCCTCACCGTTGCTGTGCGAGGAAACTCACCCACGCCACCCCTCTTGCTCCCCCTTGTGCTGGTAACACCAGAGTGTTTCAGGCCTGGCTGGGCTCAGCGTTATTTCCTCAGCCCCATTTCAAAAACGCATGCCGTTTGGGCTGTCTTCGGTCGAGGCTTTGTGGATATCCGCGCCAATCAGGAGTTTGAGATCACCTCATTTACCGAATCCCTTCCCCTCCTAGGACAGCCCGAGGATCCCAATCGCGACTATCCTGCAGGGCATTACATACCCTTTCCTATGACCTTACTCACCTTTCCAGACCCAACATCTCTACTATTGGAAATCACTTTGAACTGATGGCCTTGTACTAAAACCGGTATAATATCTGTAGAATCTTTCACAACAGAGGGCAGAATGGCCGAACAGGTTGTACCCGACATTGTCATTGGTAGGTTGCCGCGGTATCTGCAAGCCCTGGAGCGAATGCGGCTTGAAGGGCTCCAAACCACTTCATCCCTGGAATTGGGGCAACGTTTGGGTATCTCGGCAGCTCAAATCCGCAAGGACTTATCTCATTTTGGGGAATTTGGCAAACAGGGCACTGGCTACTCCGTGGAGTTCCTGATCGAACAGTTACGTGCCATCCTCCACCTCAACCGGTTGTGGGATCTGGCGCTGGTTGGTGTGGGTGACCTGGGAAGTGCGCTGGCTCGCTACCAGGGCTTTACCAACCGCGGGTTCCGCATTGTCCTGGCGTTCGACAATGACCCCAAGAAAATTGGCAAACGCATTGGGAGTCTGGTGGTTGAAGATAGTGCCACCATGCCAGAGCGTATCCGTCAGACCGGGGTGAAAATTGCCATGCTAACCGTACCCGCCTCGGTGGCACAACAGGTGACCGATTGTCTGGTCGAGGCCGGAATTCGGGCCATTCTCAATTACGCACCGATCCACCTTGTGGTACCGCCTGGAATCATTGTTGAAACGATTGACCCCATCCTTAAACTGCAACACATGACCTACTACCTGGATTAATCCAGGCGGGAACAGTTGTTATACATAAACCAGGCTACGGCGCAAAAGATCCCGCATGGCAAGCGCCTTGGCCGCTCCTAGCGCCGTGCAGGTAGTTGGGTTATCTACCAGGTAAACCGGAATGCCTAGTGACTTCGTCAGGTAAGTGTCAATTCCCCGCAGGAGTGCTCCACCACCACAAAGCGCCGCTCCACGGTCAATAATATCGGCAATCAACTCAGGGGGAGTCTTTTCTAGCACGCGCCGCACCAGCGTCACAATGGCTTCCAGAGGCTCTTCCAGTGCATCCACAACATCTGCCGTGGTTAAGGTGACCGGGCGAGGCAATCCGGTCACTTGATCCTGCCCCTGAACTTCGAGGCTCTGCTGTTCTTCCTGTGGCGTCGCTGCCCCAATTCGGATCTTAAGTTGCTCTGCAGTGGGCTGGCCAATGATCACCCCATATTTCTTGCGCACATAGGTGATGATGGCCTCGTCCATCGCCAAGCCACCCGTGCGTGCGGTTTCAGCAGCCACAATGTCATTGAGCGCCAGCACCGCAACCTGGTTTGTTCCCCCGCCCAATGAGATGACCATGTTGCCGGTGGGCGTATTGACCGGCAAATCCAAACCCAGCGCGGCTGCTAACGGCTGCTGGATCAGATAAACCTCACGGCTTCCGGCTTCCAAGCCGGCCTCGTGTACGGCTCGAGTTTCCACGCTGGTAATCCCATAAGGGATGGTGATCATCAGGCGTGGGCGGAAGAAAAGCATGGGGCCACAGATTTTTTTGATCAGGTATTGAAGCAAAATTTCGGTGACTTCGTACTCGGCGATGACCCCATGTTGCAATGGACGCACGACCTGAATACGCTCCGGAACACGGCCAATCATGTCTTTGGCCGCTTGCCCCCACTCAACCAGTTTCTGCTCTTCAACCACAATAGCGGCAACCGTGGGTTCCTGTAACAGAACCTGATTGCCCTCAGCGATAACGGTGTAGAATGTCCCCAGGTCAATGCCTAATTCACGCGTCAGAAGGGGCATAACCGTCCAATCCTTTCATTCCAAAGCATTAGCACCAGCGCTCACTCGCGGCGTTCACGCTGTACTCGCTGCCGATAGCGCTGAACGGCTTCCAGGCGCAAGTTCGAGCGTCGCAGTGCCGCCTGAAGTTCAAAATATTCATCTGATTCCTTAGGGATCCCCCTTTGAAGCATCTCCTCGGCACGACGCTTGGCGGCCTCGGCGCGTTGAACATTAATCTCCAAGACATTTTCGGCGGCATCCGCGAGCACAGTGACCTGGTCGGGCTGCACTTCAGCGATCCCCCCGGCAACGGTAAAAAACTGCTCTTCACCTTGCTTACGCACCACAATAATTCCGTAACGAAGTGCAGTGAGAAGGGGGGCATGATTGGGCAAAATGCCCATCTCGCCTTCAACCCCCGGCAGGATGACAATGTCGGCATCCCCCGAAAACACAACGCGATCCTGGGAGACAATCTCACACCGAATGGGCATGCGTACCTACCTTAAACTCAAGTCGTTTCGAGTAATTGGCGCGCTTTCTCCCGCGCCTCATCAATGGTGCCCACCATGTAGAAGGCTTGCTCGGGCATATCATCGCATTTGCCATCCAGGATCTCGCGGAAACCACGCACGGTCTCGCGCAAGGGCACATAACGACCTGCCAAGCCAGTGAATTGCTCAGCCACAAACATCGGCTGGGAGAAAAAGCGCTCGATCTTACGGGCGCGCGAAACCAGAAGTTTATCCTCCTCGCTCAACTCATCAATTCCCAGAATGGCAATGATATCCTGCAAATCTTTATAGCGTTGTAGGACCCGCTGCACCTCACGTGCAGTGGTGTAATGCTCCTCACCGACAATGCGCGGATCCAGAATACGCGAGGTCGAGGCCAGTGGATCCACCGCCGGGTAGATACCTTTCTCGGCAATGGACCGTTCCAGAGCAATGGTAGCATCCAGGTGTGCAAACGTAGTCACTGGCGCCGGGTCAGAATAATCGTCCGCCGGCACGTAAACCGCTTGCATTGAAGTAATAGACCCCTGGCGGGTCGAGGTAATGCGCTCCTGCAATTCTCCCATCTCCGTTGCCAGGGTGGGCTGGTAGCCAACCGCGGAGGGCATGCGCCCCAAGAGGGCTGAAACTTCCGAACCCGACATGGTGAAGCGGAAAATGTTATCAATAAAGAGCAGCACATCCTTACCCTGATCGCGGAAGTACTCCGCCATGGAGAGCGCCGTTAGAGCAACGCGAAGGCGCACACCGGCCGGCTCATTCATTTGGCCAAACACCATGACGGTATCCTTCATAACGCCCGATTCAAGCATCTCGCGGTACAACTGAGTTCCCTCGCGTGTGCGCTCCCCAACGCCTGCAAACACTGAATTACCCTGATGGACAGTGGCAATGGAACGAATCAGCTCCATGATAATAACGGTCTTGCCCACACCGGCGCCGCCAAAAATCCCGGTCTTTCCTCCCTTGGTAAAGGGAGCAATCAGATCTATCACCTTCAGGCCAGTCTCAAAGACCTCTACCCGGGTGGACTGCTCAGCAAATTTTGGCGCCGGGCGCCGGATCGGGTAATACACATCAGAAACAACAGGTCCCTTACCATCTACGGGTTGTCCCAGCACATTAAAAACACGCCCCAACGTCGCCGGTCCGACCGGAACCGTGATCGGTGCATACGTCCGCCGCACTGGCAAGCCGCGCATCAGCCCGTCGGTGGTGTCCATAGCGATGCAGCGCACCCAGTTATCGGGTAATTGCCGCTGAACTTCCAGCACCAACGGCGTTCCCTCCGGACGAATCACTTCCAGTGCCTCAAAGAGCTCGGGCAAATCCCCGGCCGGAAAGACAACATCCACCACTCCACCTAGGATTTGAACAATGCGACCACTAGCCTGATTCATCCATGCCTCCAAAAGTTGACGTTACCGTGCCGCCTCAGCCATGCTTTTCGCAAGCGCTTCGGCCCCTGCAGAAATATCCAGCATGTCACTGGTAATGGATTGCTGACGTGCCTTGTTATAGTCGAGTTGGAGCGCCAAGATCAACTCGCGCGCATTATCGGTAGCATTGCGCATGGCTACCATGCGCGCGGCGTGTTCACTGGCGATGGCCGACAAGATCGAACGATAGATTTGGAGCGAGGTAAAACGCGGTAGGATCTCATTTAACAGTTCCGTGTGCCCAGGCTCGTAGGTAAAGACCGCGTGAGTCGGATGAGTGGCCTCCGGCGAATGGACACCCATAGGCACAATCTCCGGCTCAAGCGGCAACAATTTACGTACCCGGGGCTCCTGGCGCAGCATGCTGATAAACTCGGTATAAGCAATAAACACCCGGTCAAAATGACCGGAAAGGAATTCGCTAATTACTAACTGACCAATTGGAGCGCAATCCACAAAGCGCGGTATGGGCGGAAGATCCGCAAACCCCGCCATGACCGTACGGCGGCGGCGCAATAGCATTGCCTCCCCCTTTTTCCCCACGGTCACATAACTCACCTGAGACTCAAAATCGCGGAATGCCTGTAGCGTGTGACGCACAATGTTGACATTATAGGCTCCGGCCAGGCCACGATCTGAGCTCACCAGAATCACAAGCACAGGACCATTTCCCTCACGATGGGTCAGCAAGGGGTGTAGGCTTTCGGCTCCCGGCTGGCGCGCCAGGTGAAGGAGAAGTTTCCAAGCCTTTTCTGCATAAGGACGGGTTTGGGAGTACGTCGCAATCGCCCGTCGCACCTTACTGGCGCTCACCGTCTCTAATGCCTTGGTTACCTGCGCCAGGTTTTTAATCGAGCGAATGCGGTTGCGCATCTCACGAATGGAGGCCATCTCTGTTCCTCGCGGCTGGCTTTTACATCCAGGTATTACTGAATGCCTGCAGGGCTTCGCGCAGGCGAGTTTCCGTCTCGGGAGTGATCATCTTCTTCTCCGCAATATCTCGCCCAATTTCAGGGTGCGAGGACTCCATGTAACGCAAGAGCGCCGTCTCCCAGGCTTTGATCCGTTCAACCGGTACCTGATCGGCAAAACCGTTTACCCCGGCAAACAGCACAATCACCTGGTTTTCCAGCGGCATCGGCTCATATTGAGGCTGTTTGAGGATCTCCTGCAAGCGCAATCCTCGATTAAGTTGGGCCTGAGTGGCCTTGTCCAGATCCGAGCCGAACTGGGCAAAAGCAGCCAGTTCGCGGAAGGCCGCCATATCCAGGCGCAAGCGGCCCGCCACCTGCTTCATGGCTTTGGTCTGCGCTGCACCGCCAACGCGTGAGACGGAAATACCCACGTTAATAGCGGGACGTATACCTGCATTGAAAAGGCTGGTTTCAAGGTAGATCTGCCCATCGGTGATTGAAATCACGTTCGTTGGAATATAAGCCGAAACATCACCCAGCAGCGTTTCAATGATCGGTAATGCAGTCAGCGATCCTCCAGTTCCCTCAACCGGTAAAATCTTATACCGATCCGAATCGGGCATGGCTTTGAGCGCTTCCTCAGCCTCAAACCGCGAACGCGGGCCCTTATAAACCCGACCATCCACCCCATCCTCAGCCCTGGCTTTTAGATGCGGGTAATCTTTGGGCACAATCACATAATGGGTTGCCAGACGAGCTGCCCGCTCAAGCAGACGTGAGTGCAAATAGAATACATCCCCGGGGTAGGCTTCGCGCCCCGGCGGACGGCGCAACAGCAACGAAATCTGGCGGTAGGCCCAGGCGTGCTTGGACAGATCATCATAGACCACCAGGGCATCGCGTCCGCTTTCCATAAATTCTTCGCCGATGGCACAACCAGCATAAGGCGCAATATACTGCATGGCCGCCGGATCATCGGCCGAAGCCACAACCACCACCGTGTGGTTCATGGCGCCGTACTGCTCCAAAAGCGCAATAGTACGCGCAATGGCGGCTTTCTTCTGCCCAATAGCAACGTAGATACAGATCAGATCCTTCCCTTTTTGATTGATGATGGTGTCAATCGCAATGGCAGTTTTACCGGTTTGGCGATCCCCAATGATCAGTTCACGCTGTCCGCGTCCGATTGGGATCATGGCATCAATTGCCTTAATGCCGGTCTGAACGGGAGTGTCCACATCCTGTCGCTCGACCACCCCCGGCGCAATTCGTTCAATAGGGCGATAACGGGTAAAGGAGATGGGCCCCTTGCCGTCTATGGGCTCACCCAGGGCATTGACCACCCGCCCAAGCAAGCCATCTCCCACCGGAACCGAGGCAATGCGCCCCGTGGTGCGCACCTGCATCCCCTCGGTCACGGTGGAAAAATCGCCCAGGATGATGATACCGACCTTATCCTTCTCCAGGTTGAAGGCAATTCCCATGATCCCATTCTCAAATTCCACCAGTTCCTGGGATCTAACCGTGGTTAGTCCTTCCACCTGAGCAATACCATCGCCCGCTTCAATCACGGTTCCAACATCGCGCACTTCTAAACGCGGCTGGTAAGCCTCAATCCGTTGCTGCAGTTCGGTGGTCAGTTGCTTGATAAGATCGGTCATCAGCCCTCCTCAGCAGATGCAGTAATTGCTTACCCTTGCAAAATCTTTCTTGCTCCAATCTTCAGGCTTGTTCTTCCTGGTAAAAACACGAAACAATCATACCTGAAACACAAACCTTTGTCCAGCAAAACCCCCCTCAGTAATCTCAAGAGGCAAAATAACGTAACGCCAACCTAAGGCGCTCTTCAGCATCCGCAGGCGCATCTCTGGGAATGGATTGAAGGGCAGCCTGAGCCTCAATGACACTGTATCCCAGGCTGGTCAAGGCCTCTAATACCTGATGATCTATCTCGCTAAAAGCAGCCAGGCCGGCCATGGGCTCCTCGCGTCCAATTTTATCCTGCAGGTAGAGGACAATTTTTTGGGCTGTCTTGCGCCCCACACCAGGCACCCGAGTGAAGATTTCTGGTTGTTCCTCACGTACGGCTTGTTGGATCATGCCAACCGACAAAACTCCTAAAATAGCCAGCGCTAGGCGCGGCCCCACTCCATTCACCCCTAGCAGAAAAGTGAAGTAACGGCGCTCCACTTCACTCTCAAAGCCATAAAGCGCCCAACCATCCTCGCGAACCACCAAATGCGTGTAAAGAAACAAAGGAGCGCCAATATGGGCTTGACGGGCCAATGTCACCGGTACATAGATCAATATGCCCATTCCACCCAGCCGCAGAATCACGTAGTCCTCGCCCGCCTGCACGACCTCGCCCTCAATAAATGCAATCATGGTATTCGCTCCTCACCCTTGCATGCGGAAGTTAATTTGCCTTTACGGCGGCGCTGGTTGAAAATCTCATAGAGGACAATGGCCGTTGCTACAGCCACATTGAGCGAATCCACCCGCCCAACCATGGGGATGGCCACCATTGCCTGGCACAATGAAGCATAAACTGGTGAAAGCCCCTCCCGCTCGCTTCCCATCAGAAGCATCAACCCTTCGGGATAGATAAAATCATGATAATCCTGGGCAGCCTTATCTGAGGTACCGATCAGGGGAGGATGGTGCTCGGCCACCCAGCGCAGGAAAACCTCTCGCGAGGTACGCACTAACTGCTGCGTGAAAATCGCTCCCATACTGGCCCGCACCGCCGCTGGGTCATAAGGATCCGTGGTGTGCTCTAGGAGCACAACTCCCTGTGCCCCGACTGCTTCCGCGGTGCGCAGAATAGTGCCCAAATTGCCAGGGTCTTGAATCGCCTCAAGGCCAATCCACAGTTCGCCCTTGTCGGGCCTCACCGCCGATAATGATCCCCAGCGCTGATGAATTACCGCTGCAATGCCCTGAGGGTTTTCCTTGAGAGACAGACTCTCAAAAGCACGCGGGCTGACCTCCACCACCCGAATACCTCTGGCCCGTGCTGCTTCCACCTTTTGATAAGCGAACTCGCTACTAAGACGATCAGGGGCAATGATGAGCATCTCAATTGACCAGCCTTGCGCCAATGCCTCCGCCACCAGACGAATACCCTCCACGTAAAATAGCCCGCTCTGTTCACGCACCTTACGTTCGCGCAGTCGTCGGGCCAGCTTAAGTGATGGGTTGGCAGGACTGGTGATCAGGGGGTCCATTGCTGGGCAGTACGCAGATGATGAAGATGACAAATCGCAACAGCCAGTGCATCCGCGGCATCATCCGGCCGGGGTATCTCAGATAGATTAAGAAGCAAGCGCACCATCTGCTGGACCTGGTTCTTATCTGCGCCCCCATAACCAGTGACTGCCTGCTTGACCTCCAGCGGCGAATATTCGCCAACGCTCAATCCCGCCTTAGCCAGCGCCAGCAGAGTCACGCCACGCGCTTGCCCCACTGCCATAGCCGTGCGCACGTTGCGCTGAAAGAACAATTGCTCAACCGCCGCGCTTTCCGGCCTAAAACGCTGGATCAGCGCGCTTAATTCATCAAAAAGTTGGGCCAGGCGCTGCTCAAGCGGCAAAAAAGGCGCGGTAGTCACCACGCCATATGCTACAGCCTCCAGGCCATGCCCTCTATCTTGTACAACTCCGTAACCGGTCGTGGCGGTGCCGGGATCAATGCCCACGACCCTCATGCGGTTTAACCTTCGCCAATGGCCATCAGGGCTTCATCGGTGATGCGCAGGTTGTGGTAAACGTTCTGCACATCATCCAGGTCTTCCAGGGCTTCAATGGCACGCAGCACTTGGAGCGATTCCTCAGTGCCAAGTTCGATCTCTTGGGTTGGGATCATGCGCAAGCCGGCTTCTTCTGGTTGATAACCCGCCGCACGCAGGCTATCCAGCAGGTTCTTGAACGCCTCGACCGGCCCGATGACCTCAATAATGTTCCCATCTATTGTGACATCATCAGCACCGGCTTCTACCGCCACCTCAAAAATCTTCTCAAAATCTTTTTCGGAGCCCTGGAGGGCAAAGTAGGCTGCACGCTTGAACTGCCAGGCTACCGAGCCGGCTTCACCCAGGCTACCACCCGCTCGCGTTAACACATGGCGGATCTCCGCTACCGTACGATTGCGGTTTTCGGTGACACATTCGATCATCAAAGCCACCCCATTTGGAGCATACCCTTCGTAGAAAATCTGCTCCAGGACGCCCCCTTCCTTACTTTCACCGGTACCGCGCTTAATGGCACGTTCAATATTTTCTTTAGGCATGTTGTTAGCACGCGCCTTTTCAATAGCCAGCCGCAAGCGCACATTGGCTTCTGGATCTCCGCCTCCCTCACGGGCAGCAAGCACAATCTCACGCGCCAGGCGGGTGAAGAGCTGCCCCCGCTTGGCATCCATAGCGCCTTTTTTGCGCTTAATCGTTGCCCATTTTGAATGTCCAGACATACTACCGACTCCTTAATCGCATGAAATTCATTGCGCTCCCACACCCACTCGCTCTGATTATACCACAACGCGACCTTACATTTCTGTAAGCCCACCTTACAAACGCCTGAAAGCACTTGCTTTGACTGCAGGGTTCACGGATAATGGGCGCGCCATGACCCCAAAACCCCGAATTTGCCTGTGGTACGCCGTTGCCAAAATTGCCCTTTTGGTAGGGGTGTGGTTCGCCACCACCGCGCATATTTCCATTCCCAACCCAACACGTGATCCAGGTCTCGCCGCTGGACGCAATTATGCGATGGCGGCATTAGCCCCCCTTGACCTGAAGGCTCTTCAGGAATTCCGAAATCGCCTTGAACTCACTAGCGATCCCGAACAACCCATGGGCCTTTATGTGGAGGGGATCATGGCCTATCCGATTATCCAGCAACCCCGCTCAAACCCAGCCTATGTCTCCCCACAACCCGATACTCTCACCGAATTTGCCCTGGCTAGGCGCTACGGAAGCCTGGGTTTACTGGCACACAACGATCGGGCTGGTCAGTCCTTCTTTGCCCTCCAACCTGGTCAAGATCTGTGGGTTATCTTCGGAGAGGGCAACCTGAGGCGCTACCGCATTATAGCGATAGAACGCTATCAGGCCCTTCAACCCACTTCTCCCTATTCCTCCTTCGTAGATCTTGATGATCCGACACGGGCCACCCTGAGCGCTTCCGAATTATTTTTGCACATCTACGATCGCCCCGGGGCGCTGATCCTGCAAACCTGTATCGCCAGAAACGGAGAAAATTCATGGGGGCGCCTTTTCATCATTGCTTTGCCTGAAGAGGCGACTGTTCCTCCCATCCCTCTGCAATAAACAGCCTTTACTCGGGCTCAGCCTCCAATAACGGAGTTTGACCTAGTGGTTGAGCCACTACGATCAACCGATGTGTGTTCGAATAGGCTGGCCAACACGTGACCAGTGTGAGACGTTCATCTTGTGAGCGCTGAATCCAGCGTGCGTTCTCCAGCCGGGTCTTGAAATCGGCATCCCGTTCAGGCAAGATCATCACATTGACCACCACGTAACTGAACCGACGACCACCCCCTTCAACAACGATCAAGTCGCCTGGTTCCAATTCATGCAACCGCTCGAACACTTTGCCATGCACATTGTGGTGCCCTATGAGTACCGTGTTTCCCACCTGACCCAACATGGCCGTTCCAGTGGGCCAACCCGCAGCAAACTCATCTGGAGCAAGCCACTGTTCAAATACCCCATCCCCAAGCTTGACTTTACGCGCCTTAACAGGGACGACCGGAGCATCCAGATCAATTTTGGAGATAAGCAAGCGCTCAGGAATGGCGGGTATGGGCGAAGGGGTCGGCCTCACCCTTGGGGATACAGCATTTAATGGCACCGCAGGTGTTCCTGGCAGGGCTGTTACCCCCTGGGGTTGCGGGGCTGCTAGCGTGGGAGGACCTTCCTGGGCTTCAGATAACGTTAGGGGCACAAACCCGCTATCTGAAAGAGGCTCATCAATGACCACCTCCAGCTCAGAGGCTTGCGCTGTCCACCATTGATATATGCTAAACCCCAGACCGAGCAAACCTCCGAGCAGCAACAAAATACCGCCCAGGCGACGCCAATCCCATAAAGAGTGCATTGTCATTGTTTTCGGCTCTGAGTGTTCTGTTGCTAGAGATTATTCGCCCGTTTCCAATTTGTAGCCTAACCGATCCACATTAACGATTAGATCGGCGCCCGCTTCATCCACTTTGCCCAGTTTTCGTCGCAGGAGGTAGACCAGGAATTTGATGCGCTGCCGCGCCTGGGGAAGATCACGGCCCCATACTGCCTCGGAGAGAGTCAAGTAATCCACCACCTCAGGGGCGTATTTTGCCAGAGTGGAGAGCACCTCAAACTCCTTTACCGTGAGCGGGATGCGTTCATTTTTGTAGCGGACTTCACGCGACTGACTTTCAATGATCAGCCCCACTTTGGGGAACACATAGCGGTGCGAGGGTTGAGCATGTCGCGAACGCCGTAAAACAGCATTAATTCGCGCCAAAATCTCTCCCCGATGAAAAGGCTTGACCAGATAGTCATCTGCGCCTGACTGGAAACAATCCATCAGGGAATCTTTACTATCGACCGCGGTGAGCACCATTACAGGGGTCGAACTAACCTGGCGCAACTGACGCAATGTCTCCCAACCATCCATTTCGGGCATCATCAAGTCCAAAAGCACCAAATCTGGGGTCACGGTATGATATTTCTTAATTGCCTCCACCCCATTCACAGCGCTAAGGACATCAAAACCTGCCGTACGCAATATCTGCTTCAAGAGCATGGTGGTTTCGGGATCGTCTTCTACAATCATGATGCGTGAGCGCTGACCGGCGTAGAATTCATCCAGGTCGGCTCCTAACGGTTGGCTTAGAACCATGATTACACCTCCTGATCAGGAATATACAAAACCGGCCTAAGGCCGGTTTCGCTACTTGGCTCCCCGAATGTCCGCCTGACATAACTCAGGCAAGCGACCATCTCAGACATTCGGATCCTCGCCGCCACACATTACTATTTACTTACAATGTTACAAAAGTTCCGTTCGGTTATAAATCCATTATAGTGAGGTAAACCTCTTTTGTCAATCAAGGTCCGAAAAGTCATTTCGCCCATAGCAAGATTAGAATTTGATTAGAATTTTGCCAACCTATTGAATTCTTGTTCAAATTGATGTATATTTTTATCACCCCATGAAGGCAGCGGGCAGAAAGAAGCCAAACCGCTGTCTATTTTCGTGTCTCGCCGTGAGCACCCGATCTTAAGATCGGGTTATTGTAAGTAAAAAATAAATGTGTACACGTATTGAATTTTAATGAAAAAAAGTGTATGCTGATAAGCGAACCTTATATTTTTGAAACCCTACTCTCGATTATCGAGGATGATTGGAAGGCCTATGGAAAATCCGCTGCTTAACGTTGTAGATGAGGACGAAGAATATCCTGCAATCGCCCGCCTGATTGAACTGGGGCGCCAGAAGGGCTATGTCACCATTGACGACATCCTGCACTTCTTCCCAGAAGCGGAGCAAGATGTAGATCAATTGGAAGAAGCCTTTTCGGCCCTGATGAGCGCAGGTATTCCTTACCTCGAAGATGAACCCCTCAGTGGCGAACTGGGGGAGGAGGAAGAGGAAGAGGAGTTACTGGAAGAAGAGCCTGAACTCGAGGCGATTGAACACGACCTCAACCTTGACGACCTGCGAGATATTGACACCGATGACACCATTGGCCTGTACCTCAAAGAGGTAAGTCGCGTCCCCCTGCTCACCGCTGAGGAAGAAGTCGAGCTGGCTCAGCGTATTGAGCGTGGCCGTATGGCCCGCGAAGAATTGGCGCGCGGCAATGTAAGCCCCAAGCGCCGCCTGGAACTGCGCAAACTCATCGAAGATGGGTGGGCAGCGCGTGAGCACTTGATCACCGCAAATTCGCGTCTGGTCATCAGCGTGGCTAAGAAGTACATGGGGCGCGGTGTTCCTTTCCTCGATCTTATTCAGGAAGGGAACATTGGCCTAATCCGCGCTACCAAGAAGTTTGATTACCGCCGCGGGCACAAGTTCAGCACCTACGCTACGTGGTGGATCCGCCAGGCAGTGACGCGGGCAATTGCGGATCAGGGACGCACCATCCGCGTCCCCGTTCATATGGGCGATCAGATCAACAAATTACTGCGCGTCCAACATCAGTTGACCCAGCGCCTGGGGCGTGAGCCAACCGTGGAAGAACTGGCCGAGGAACTGGATGTGCCTCCTAAGAAGGTGGAGAACATGATCCAGGTCGCTCGTCGGCCACTTTCGCTAGAAACCCCCACCGATGACGAGGAGGACTCGGTGCTGGGCGACTTCATCGAGGATGAGGAGGCACCCCCTCCCGACGACACCGCCACCTACAACTTGCTGCGCGAACACCTCGAAGAAGTGCTCAACACACTACCACCACGTGAGGTACGCATCTTGCAGTTGCGCTACGGCCTGCTTGACGGTCAGGCCTACACCCTGGAAGAGGTTGGGCGTAAGATGGGGGTCACCCGCGAGCGAGTGCGGCAGATTGAAGCCCAGGCTCTCAGTCGCCTGCGTCATCCCAGCATTCGCCGCAAACTCAGGGATTACCTTGGTGAATAACCCTCGTTTCCTGTTCACACCCCATCCGTGCAAGCCAAACCCTCCATGGTCTTGCACGGATGTCTTTTTTAGAAATGCCCGCTCTTGCTGGATCAGCAAAGTTGGGGCATACTAGAAAAGGGAGGTGGCTTATGCCCAAAATTTCGCTGCGCGCCTATAACCGCGAAATTGAAAACCTTATTGAAAAAGGTCAAACCGATGAGGCAATTGCCCACTGCCGGCACATTCTGAAGTTTTATCCCAAACACATTGATACTTACCGGTTATTGGGTAAGGCCTTCTTGGAGGCTCAGCGCTACGCCGAGGCCGCGGACATCTTTCACCGTGTCCTTTCTTCCGTGCCAGATGATTTTATTTCCCAAATTGGAATGAGCATTATCCGCGAAGATGAGGGCAATCTTGATGCTGCCATCTGGCACATGGAACGCGCCTTCGAGACTCAACCCTCTAATACAGCCATTCAGGATGAACTGCGGCGCTTATACGGTCGCCGCGACGGCGTTGAACCACCCCGCATTCGTCTCTCGCGCGGAGCCCTAATCCGCATGTATGCTCGCGGTGAACTCTATCCCCAGGCCATCGCGGAGGCGCGCGCTGCTCTCGCTGAGGACCCCAACCGCATTGACCTGGTAGTCATCCTGGCCCGAATGTACTACCTCTCCGGGCAGAAGGTCGCTGCCACTGAGGTCTGCACCCAACTGGTTAGCAAATTACCCTACTGTTTTGAGGCCAATCGAATCCTGGCTGAAATTCTTCCCACCACCTCTCGGGCGCAAGATGCCGCCATTTACCGCCAGCGTGTGATCGCCATGGATCCTTACCTGGCGCATTTGACCCCAGGGATGCTTTCGCCTCTCGAGGTGCCCGACAATGCCGTAACCCTTGATCACCTAGAGTGGAGCCCAGAACTGGAAGCACCGGCACAGCCCGAGTGGACGCGCACTGTGGGAGTGAGCTGGCTGGTAGAGGACGAAGAGGCCCTGCCCGACTGGTACTCTGCCCTCCACGAACAACCTACACCTGAAATGCCGCCCTCTTCTCCAGAAGCCACCCTCCCGCTCGAGGAGAGTGAACCGCTCCTCACTGAACAGGTTGAGACCTCTTCTTCCGAAGCAGAAGACCTGATCCCCGACTGGATGCGTGAAGCCGGGTGGGAAATCCGCGCTGGCGGTGCAGAGGCCCAGGAAACCCCCTTGCCCTCTGAAGAAATTTCAGAGCCTTTCCTAGAACCCGGCGAGGTGCCCGAATGGCTGCAAGAAATCGCTCCCCCCGACTTAGGAGCAGCAGAAGAAGAACTCCCCACTCAGGCAGAAGCGTGGTTTGAGAATCTACTCCAAAGCGGTGCCTCCCAGCCAACCTCCATCGAAGAGGAATCCACAATTGAACCACTCATGGGGCCCGAAGACGCTCTCACAACACCCCCTGCGGAAGAAGAGCCACCCCCCTCATGGTTGGCCGACTTGGCATCCTCAGAAACCCCCTCTCAGCACGAGGAAATGGGGCTGGCAGAGGGGTGGGGGGTACCCGAGTGGCTGAGCGAAACCCCGGAAGAAGTTCCTTCTCAGCCGGAAGTTTATTCGCCCACCGAGGCGGTGACTCAAACCCCCGAGAAGATCTCCCCAGAAGAATACGAAGCTCCCACAGCCGAAGCAATCTTCCCCGAAGTTGAAATGATCGCGCCTTCCCCAGAAGTTCCCCCAAGCGGAACAATTTCCGAAATCACTCCACCAGAAGGTGAGGATATTGAAGCCGCATTGGCCTGGCTGGAAAGCCTAGCAGCCCGTCAGGGTGCGGAAGAAGGCACCCTTATCACCTCCCCCTCTGAACGTCCCGAGGAACCGCCCGCGTGGGTACGCGAGGCTCAGGCAGGCGTGCTTGAAACTGCCCCCGCCACCCAGCCCGAGGATACACTGCCCGCCTTTGAAAGCCCACTTGCTCCTGAAATGGGCGTCCCCGAAGAACCTGCCGCTGAAGAGGTACCGTCCCCGGAGATTTCTATGGCTTCGGGCGAGGAAGTTCCGCTAGATGAAGAAGCAGCCTTTGCCTGGTTGGAGAGCCTGGCGGCCCGCCAAGGCGCCGATGAAGAAACGTTGATAACGCCCCCCGAGCAGCGCGCTGAAATTCCCCCGGCTTGGGTGAGTGCCCAGGTTGAAGAAAGCCCGATCGCAAGCAGCGCGATCACGGAGGAAACACCGACAACTTCTGAACCCCCCATTGAAGAACCATTACCAGAGGTATCTACCCCCACTGAGCCCCCCCAAGCGGCTACCGAAACCATACCCGAATGGCTTCAAGAGGTGCTGGAACCTCCTGTTGTACCCCCCGAAGAGATGGAAACCACCGTTTCCACGGCGGCACCTGAGCCCTTTGAAACCATTGAAGATACGCAGCCGGTTCGTCTGGCAACCCCCGAGCCGACCATCACCGCACCCCCAGCAGAAAGTGAGGCCCCTGTGCCTGAATGGCTGGCAGAACTGGTAGAA
Source organism: Thermanaerothrix daxensis (assembly GCF_001306145.1). Classification (GTDB taxonomy): domain Bacteria; phylum Chloroflexota; class Anaerolineae; order Anaerolineales; family Anaerolineaceae; genus Thermanaerothrix; species Thermanaerothrix daxensis. Next base: position 597,810 of record NZ_LGKO01000005.1, on the reverse strand, counting down.
CCCTCGCCCGCTATCGAGGAAGAGGAACGTGAGAGCATCTGGGTACCAGAGGAGATTGCCACCCCGGAGGCCACATCCCCTCAGCCACTTACCCCCCCAGGTCCTGAATCAGGTTTGGAGGACACTCTCTTGTGGCTCCATGAGGCGCAAAGCGCTTTACAGGCCGGCAACCTGGAACGCGCCCTCCAGTTCTATCAGCGTCTCATTCAGGGTGCTTATCATCTCGAAGATGTTATTCACGATTTACACGAAGCACTCTACCGCTTTCCAATTGATGTGGGCCTTTGGCAGGCTCTTGGTGATGCTTATGTGCGTAGCAACCGCCTGCAAGACGCCCTCGAAGCCTACACAAAAGCCGAGGAGTTGCTTCGATAAAACCATTCCCTTCACGGAGGCTCATCGTGGAACGTACCTTGGTCTTAATCAAACCGGATGCGGTGCAACGTGGCTTGATTGGCGAGATCATTCTCCGGCTAGAACGTCGCGGCTTGAAACTCATTGCGGCAAAATTTTTACAGGTTAACCAGGAACTGGCCGAAACCCACTACGCCGTGCACAAAGGAAAACCCTTTTACGAGGGACTGGTGCGCTACATCACCTCCTCACCTGTGATGGCTATGGTCTGGGAGGGCCCCAATGCCATCGCCGCAGTGCGCCAAACGATGGGGGCTACCCGCCCTACCGAGGCAGCACCGGGAACCATTCGCCATGATTTTGCCCTGGAAGTGGGACGTAACCTGACTCACGCCTCCGACTCCCCTGAAACGGCCGCCCAGGAAATAGCATTGTGGTTCAAACCCGAGGAACTTTACCCTTGGGATCGTGCCACCGATGCCTGGATCATGGGGCAGAATTAAAACCCACCCAACACTCCACAGAAAAAATCAACATCTCGGGTAAAAAAGCCCGAGATGTTGATTTTCAGGTTCAACGATTAATCACTGGCAGATTGACAGTGTAAATTGCCTGGTATGCCAGATGGAGCGTCTGCTCGGTATCCCCAAGGCGCCCTCCCAGAAAATGCAAGCGGGTATCTGTGGAAAGGAACAAACCGCCCTCCCCCAATGGATTTGGAACAGTGGTCACCGGCTGCCATTCGTCATTGCTTTCAACGTAAGCCCATAAAACATGTGAGGCCTCCCCCTTCACAGCAGGTGAATTTCCTATCACATAAAGGTTTCCTACCAGGGAGGTCACTGCCAGCGGGATAAACGAATCAGGCAATTCGCCCCGAGACTCCCAGGCTTCGTCTTGACCGGGCCCCCGATTGGGGTAATAAGCCCAAAGTTGAGGGGTATCATCGTTCTGATAGCCTACCAAAAGAATCTTGCCATTTAGAGCCACAGCAAAGAGATGTTCAAACGGGAACGGTAGTTCGCCCAAGATCTTCCATTGTCGAAGAGCAGGATCATAAGACCAAACCTGGCGTCCGAAATCATGACCGTCCCAGCCGCCCAGTAGAAAAAGGCGCCCTTCAAGAGCCGTCAGAGCATATTGGCACACAGGGTGAGGTAGAGTTGGTCCAGATTCCCAGACATCCTGGCGTGGGTCGTAAATCTCGAGACCATCGTTGGGTTGTCCAGTTATCCCACATCCACCGGGGACATATAAACGTTCACCCAGCACGGCTCCCTGCGCTCCTTCTACTGGTGTTGGTTTAGAGCGACGCGACTCCCAGGTGTTTCGCTCCAGGTCATAAGCCATTACCTCGCCATCCACACCCTGAGCGGTGCGACCCCCGACTACCAACAACCAGTTCTCATAACGCCCTCCTGCCATCCCACTTCGCCCGCCTGGCAGGGCTGCTAAGGCATAGAAACGCTGCACGTTGGTGAGTTTCTCACTGCTTGAAGGCGTCGAACGCGAGGAAGCCAGAGTGCGGATGATCACCCCCAACAGCATAGCCACCACTACCATGACCAGCGCAGCCACTTCCCATCGAATGGAAAGACGGGACCGTGTATCAGAACGGCCTTCCAAATGTTCCATACCGCTCTGTGTCGCGGATTCGTCTCCTCCCCCCGCCTTACGTTCCGGGAAAGGTGCCTCAATGATGCCGTGCCGCAGGGCATAGAGGGTGGCCTCAGTGCGCGAGACAACGCCAATTTTGCTAAAAATGTTGCGCAAATGCACCTTGACGGTATTGGGGCTGATAAACAACTTCTGGGCAATTTCTTTATTCGAAGCCCCTGTCGCCACCAAACGCAAAATCTCGCGTTCTCGCTCACTGAGATCAACCTGGTCTTCGGTCATGTCCCTATTATACGTCTGGAAAAATCAACTCAAAATGCCCCCATTTGATGATAAAACACCCGCCATGTCGGGAGATATTGAACCATCAAGGACAAAACAGAATTTTGAGGTTTTCCCTCCCAAGGGGTTGTGAGCACATAAAATACCGCCACATCTTTAAGGTAGTGTGGCGGTGCTAATCCTGTTATCCATTTTGCAGAGCGGGTGACGGGATTCGAACCCGCGAATCGTAGCTTGGGAAGCTACTGCCTTACCACTTGGCCACACCCGCATTGCACTCAAGATTATAGCCAGAGGTGTTCGGAATGTCAACGCTTTTGGCACTCCAAATATCACCTCCTACAACAGCCTCACCTCAGGTAAAAAGGGAATGAGATCACCGGTATGCTTCATATATCCGCAGGACAATATCTGCGTAGTAATATCCAACGTTGATCGGGCCATAAGCGCGCAGAGCCTCCCTGATATCTCCGGTGCGTTGAATTAAACCTGCGAGCATACGCGTCCCATAAGCAATGTTGAATTCTGGGTCAAATAACTCCTCCATGCTGGGACGCGAAGCAAAACACGGCCCATTTTTGCACATGAAGTTGGCCGCAATGCCATCCCGTGGCATCACCTGCATCAACCCAACTGCCCCACTCTTTGAATAGGCCTCAGGGTTACCACCACTTTCCTGTAAGATTACTGCCGCAATCAAATTCGGGTCCAATCCGTACTCCGTCGCATAGCGCTCAATCAAATCACACCAACGGCGGACCTTTTCAGGAAAACGCGAACTGATTGAACACTCCCCATCACCAGACTCGCTTGCCGTTTCGGCCTCGAGGTCGGGGGCGGGGGTTGGGGTTACTATCGCCACCTCTTCACCTGCCGCCTGAACGGTTAAATTAGGGCTAGCAATCCAACGGGTGAACACAACCAGGAACAAGCACCCAACGATCAACCCGGGTAAAATGGCAAGGGTTACGCGGTTCATCTTCAGCACCTCGGTTTCTTAGGTGCTGACATTATAGCACATTAGTTCTAATTATTTCAATCCCCAATTCGCAGGAATCACCCTCATTATCTATTCTTTACCCGAGGCGATGTTTCGCTCACGGGCATGCTGCAACGTGAGGGCGACGATACGCTCAAACCCCTCTTCCAGTAGAGATTGGATCAGCACAGCCGCCTGCTCATAATCCGCCAGGCTTCCCCCAATCGGGTCCGGCACATTGTGCGCTTGTCCTGTCATTTCGGTCAACAAGTAGATTCGAGAACAATGTTCAGGGTACTCTACGCACAAAGCCTCACGCTGATTTTTTTCCATGACCAGGATTAAGTCGGCCCGTGCCAGAATGTCGCCATTCACCTCGCGTGAACGGTGGCTTGAAACATCCAGGCCATAGCGAGCAAGGACACTTTGCACCTCACCAACCACCGGCTGCCCCGGCATCGCCCAGGTACCTGCTGATTCCACCTGCCAATGACGCCAATCGTTGCGTTTCTGTTTGAGCAAAGCGCGGAACATCTCAGCTGCCATGGGCGAACGCACCCGATTGGCGGTACAAACAAAGAGCACGACGGGCATGGTCCCCCTTTCCTGACCTCTCAGGGTAAACGCTCCATACTGACGACCTGGTGTTCCCACCGATGCCAGCCAGAGGAAAAGCGCTCCGACAGGATGCGTTTGCCCTCACCTGGTGAAGGAAGCCCCATCAATTCCAGGTCGGCATCCACCATGATGCGCACCAACTCGCGAAAGCGAACCTTAGGTTCCCATCCCAATTCACGCCGCGCCTTACTGGCATCCGCCAGTAAGTAGTCCACTTCTGTGGGGCGGAAATAACGAGGGTCAATTCGTACATAATCGTGCCAATCCAGCCCTACATAACCAAATGCTTCATCTAAGAACTCACGCACGGAATGGGCCTCACCAGTACCGATGACATAATCCCCGGGCTGGTCTTGCTGAAGCATTAACCACATAGCCTCAACGTATTCGGGAGCATACCCCCAGTCCCGTTTAGCATCCAGGTTACCCAGATAAAGGTAGCGCTGCTTTCCCGCCATGATTGCTGCCACGGCACGGGTGATCTTACGGGTCACAAATGTTTCACCTCGACGCGGCGATTCATGATTGAACAAAATACCGTTGCAGGCGAACAAGCCATATCCTTCGCGGTAGTTGCGCGTCACCCAGTAAGCATACACTTTTGCCGCCGCATAAGGGCTGCGCGGTTCAAAAGGCGTTTGTTCGTTCTGAGGGGGTTTTGCCCCGCCAAACATCTCGCTCGAGGAAGCCTGATAAAAACGAGCCTTGCACCCGCTTTTGCGAATCGCCTCTAACACCCGAATCGTGCCCAGACCGGTGATGTTGCCAGTATATTCGGGCATGTCAAAACTCACCCGCACATGTGACTGCGCTGCCAGATGATAAATCTCGTCCGGTTGAATATTGTAGATCAAATCCATCAGGCTTTCGGGGACCGAGATATCCCCATAGTGGAGGTAAAAAGGCAATTCCCCCCCATTTGGATGCGGATCTCGGTAGATATGATCAATGCGCCGGGTGTTGAAGGTGCTGGCGCGGCGAATCAGACCGTGAACTTCATAACCCTTAGCAAGCAAAAATTCCGCCAGATAAGAACCGTCCTGGCCGGTAATGCCTGTAATCAATGCTTTTTTCAAGAGTCGTACCTCCCCAGAAAATAACCATTGGGGCAAACTCGCCCTGCGCCCAAGTATACCCAGGCGCTTTGTGCCTGTCAAATAGACTTTTATCCGGATGGCCTCTGGGTTTCCGAAGCCTCTAACGACTCGCGCTCAAACAAACGGCAGTAGGCACATAACCCGGGCGAGGTTGTTGGTTGCCCGCACCTGGGGCAGGGATGTAATTCAAGGGGGACTTCTTCTTCACGCGGCAGGACCAATTGCCCTGAGTCACGAGCCTCAATAAAGCCCAGATAGAAACGCAGTTTAGCCCCTGGCTCAACCTCTTCCAGGCGATTGAGCAAATCCTTATAGAGGAGTTGTTTGCTTCCCTCCGCAAAAGGACATTCATCCTCAATATAAGCAATACCCCGCACCAGGGAATAGGCTGCCGTTTCACGCTCGCTGAAGCGACAAAACGGCTTGACCTTGCGCGCAAAGCCAGGCGACTCGGGCAAGATCGGCGCCTGACGACGCATCTGTTCCAGGTTCCAATGAAACACGTTCCCGAAGAGAAACGCCACTTCGTCGTCCAGATTGTGGGCCGTGGCCAGCACATTAAACCCCAACTCCAGAGCCGCCTGGTTCATATCATGCCGCTTGATCAATCCACACACAGCACAAGGCTTATCGCGCCCCCGCCGCGTACGTCGGGCAATTTCAGGCACGGTTTCCCCATGCGCTTGCTCCACGTTGATTACATGTAACACAAGACCGCGTTGCTCTGCAAATTCACGCGCCAGGCGCTCCGACTCGTTCGAGTAGTGCAATCCCTCATCAATGCCCAGGTTGATATATAAGCCTTCGGCGTGATAACCTAACTGCCACAAAACGTCCCAAAGCGCCAGTGAATCCTTACCCCCCGAAACGGCCACCAGCACCTTCTCATCACGGGTAAACATGTGGTACTTTTCAATAAAGCGCTGGGTTTGCTGGACAAACCATTCAATGTAATGATCCTTACAAAGTGCCAGGCGGTGCTGGCGCATTCGAATCACAGCCCGCTCATTGCACTTCATGCACTTCATGGAAACATTAGATGTCACCGTCCACCTCCAGAAATCGAGGGGACAATTTTGACCACATCGCCATCGCGCAAAACATCGTTTTCATTGAGCAATTCGCCATTCCGCACCACTAAATGTGATTCGGGAGAGAGATTCAAACGCTTCAAGGCTTCCTTAACTGTAATAGTCCCTTCGATCTTAAATTCCTGCTTACGCAAGATTAATACCACCGACATATCTTGACCTCCTCTGTCAGGATTCAGATTTTAACACACTTTGGCGACTTCACTCGCTGTTATTCAGGTTCCTGGATTGAAACACCCGTTTGTCGAGGCTTGGTGAGGTTAATCACCATCCGAATATCGCCATTGGGTAGAATGTGAAGATTCCCCTTCTCATCACGCAGATGAGTCACACGCAAGGTCATTTGCTCTACCACTCCTACGTGATCTCCTACTTGAATGGTATCCCCTAGTTCAAACTGGCCTTCCAAAAGAATAAATACCCCGTTGATGAGATCGCGCACTAACGTTTGGGTTCCCAGTGAAAGGGCTAACCCCAGCACGCCGGCGCCAGTTAGCAAAGGCAAGATATTAATGCCCAGCGTGTGTAGTACCATCAGCAGGGCAATGGTCACAATGACCACATTAACAGTATGTTGGCCTAACTGAACCAGGGTATGAATGCGACCTTTGCGTTCCGGCACCGCCGCCCAACGTTGTAATAATCGGGTTTCCAGAGATCGAAATCCCGCCACACTTAACCGCTGTCCTAAGATTGCCAGAATTACGATGAAAACCGGTTTAACCAACAAGGCGATTACTTGGAGCCAGGATAACTCACGCATCTAATCACCTCCGACGCCCTTATTTGGATTTCTACCTGCACTGCTTGAGGCTTCCTCTTGCGTTCACAGCCCAAGTATATCAAATCGGTTTTCTCAACCTCTCAAATTTGATAGGTTTTGAGGGTTGTTCAGAAATAGGATAACTCAAGCCATCTTTCAGAATCCATCTAACCAGGCGACAACAATGAGGAACATCCACCTTTCAAATTCGACCTCCGGAGTACCTCCTCGTAACGAAACGCATTGACGGGGTTAATTTGTTTAGGTTGAAGACACCTGACCACTCAATCTTAGTCGGAAACTTGCTGGTCCATGACCCGGCACCTGAACAGAGAAGCAGCCATGAGTGAAAATTCAAAACTACACCATCTCCGCACGCTCAAGGCTCAAGCCCGTTTAGGGGGCGGCATTGAGCGCATTGAGGCCCAACACAAAAAGGGTCGCCTGACGGCTCGAGAGCGAATAGATCTCCTACTTGACCCGGGTTCCTTTCGTGAGTTAGATGCCCTGGCCTTTCATCGTTGCCACGATTTCGGCCTTGATCAACAGCGCTTTTTGGGTGATGGTGTGGTAACCGGCTGGGGCACCATCGAGGGACGCCCGGTTTATCTCTTCTCCCAGGATTTCACCGTGCTGGGGGGGAGCCTGGGAGAAATCCACGCCCAGAAAATTTGCAAAGTCATGGACTTAGCAATGAAAAACGGGGCTCCCCTTATTGGGATTAACGACTCGGGGGGCGCCCGCATTCAAGAGGGTGTGGATGCCCTGGCTGGCTACGGCGAGGTCTTCCTGCGCAACACCCTTGCCTCAGGTGTCATCCCCCAAATTTCACTGATCATGGGGCCTTGCGCCGGAGGTGCGGTGTATTCCCCCGCCCTTACCGACTTCATCCTCATGGTGCGTGGCTCGTCTCATATGTTTGTCACCGGACCCGAAGTGGTCAAAGCAGTGACCCATGAAGAAGTCACCTTTGAACAATTAGGGGGTGCTGACATTCATGCCCAGCTCTCAGGAGTCGCCCATCGGGTCGCGGAGAACGAAGCCGAGGTATTGGCGCTCACTCGCCAGTTATTGAGTTACCTGCCTTCCAACAACATGAGCGATCCACCCTACGTGGCAACCTCGGATGATCCCTCACGGATGGAAGCCGCCCTGGATGACCTGGTACCCGACGACCCGTCTCGCGCATACGATATCAAAACCGCGCTGTCCTGGATTGTGGACGAGGGCCATTTTTTTGAAATCCAGGAGTCCTACGCCCCCAACGTGGTTATTGGGTTTGCGCGTCTGGGGGGCCACAGCGTGGGCATTGTCGCCAACCAGCCTGCGGTTCTGGCGGGCGTTCTGGATATTCACGCCGCTGAAAAAGCAGCCCGCTTCGTGCGTTTTTGTGATGCTTTTAACATCCCCATTATTACCTTTGTGGATGTGCCGGGTTTCATGCCCGGTACTGCCCAGGAGCATGGAGGAGTGATACGCGCCGGGGCCAAACTTCTGCACGCGTATTGTGAAGCCACCGTGCCCAAACTGACGGTAATCACCCGCAAAGCCTACGGGGGTGCTTACATTGTAATGAGCAGCAAGCACCTGCGCTCGGACCTTAATCTGGCCTGGCCCACTGCCGAAATTGCCGTGATGGGACCCGAAGGCGCCATGAGCATCATCTTTCGCAAAGAATTAGAAGCCTCTACAGACCCCACACGGCGCAAAGCAGAACTGGTACAAGAATACCGCGAAAAATTTGCCAATCCATATGTTGCAGCCGCTCGCGGCTATATCGACGATGTCATCGAGCCTCGCGAGACTCGCCCACGCTTGATTGAGGGTTTGCAAATGCTGATAAACAAACGCGATATAAACCCGCCCAAGAAACACGGGAACATCCCTTTGTAAACAGCAAGAGGAGACACACAAAGGAGGCACAATGTTTAAGAAGATTTTGATCGCCAATCGCGGTGAAATTGCCGTTCGCATTGCCCGCGCCTGCCGGGAACTGGGCATCCAAAGTGTGGCCATTTACTCAGATGCCGATCGTCAGGCCCTCCATGTGCGCTATGCCGATGAGGCCTACTACCTGGGGCCCTCACCCGCGCGCGAATCCTATTTATGTGCTGATAAGATCCTGGCCATTGCCCGTAAGTGTGGCGCAGATGCCATTCACCCCGGCTACGGATTCCTGGCGGAACGCGCCGACTTTGCCCAGGCGTGCCTGGATGCCGGCATCACGTTCATCGGCCCCAAGCCTTCGGCCATTGCGGCCATGGGGGATAAAGCGGTAGCCCGGGCCACAGTGGCAGCAGCGGGGGTGCCCGTCGTTCCCGGCACCGAGGGTGAGGGCGATCTTAGCGACGATCAGTTATTGACCATTGCCCCCCAAATTGGCTTCCCCTTGCTCATTAAGGCCACAGCCGGTGGCGGCGGGAAAGGGATGCGCGAGGTACGTTCATTGGAGGAAATGTCCGCCCTGCTCCGAGCAGCACGGCGCGAAGCCGAGGCCGCCTTCGGAGATGGCAACATCTACCTGGAGAAACTGATTCCCGGCGCACGTCATATTGAGTTTCAAATCCTCGCCGACCATTATGGCAACATTGTTCACCTTGGTGAACGCGAGTGCTCTATCCAACGTCGGCACCAAAAACTGGTTGAAGAATCTCCTTCTCCTTTGCTGGCAGAGAACCCCGACCTGCGTGCCCGAATGGGCGAAGTTGCCGTGCGCGCAGCCAGAGCGGTTGGATACGTTAACGCTGGAACCATTGAATTTTTAGTTGATCAAGCACACAATTTCTACTTCCTGGAAATGAACACCCGCTTACAGGTAGAACATCCGGTCACCGAGATGGTCACCGGCATTGATCTGGTCAAGGAGCAAATTCTGATCGCCATGGGGCGCCCTCTACGCTTCACTCAAGAAGATGTGCATCTCCATGGGGCTGCGATTGAATGCCGAATCAATGCCGAGGATCCGGCTCACAATTTCATTCCCACCATTGGGCAAATCCGCCATTTATTCACCCCGGCCGGTCCCGGCGTGCGTCTGGATAGCGGCATTTATGCCGGTTATGAAATTACGCCCTATTATGATCCTCTGATCGCCAAACTGATTGTCTGGGGAGAGACTCGCGTTGAAGCGATTCAGCGCATGCGTCGGGCCTTAGAAGAACTGCGCATTATGGGTGTCCAAACCAATATCCCCTTTCATCTATCCCTGATGCATACCCCCCGCTTCATCGCTGGTCAGTACGACACCTCATTTGTAGACCAACATCTGGTGGCTACTCAAAACGGCGATGAACAAACCATGGCCATGCTGGCAGCCATTACAGCAGCACTAGCGGCCCATCGCCAGCGCCCTCAGAAGGTAACCGCCCTGTCTCAACCTGTTCGCCCGGCCAGCGCCTGGAAGTGGGTGGGCAGATGGGAATTTGCTCTTCGCTAGCCTCATTATGGTATTGAGGTGAGCATGAGTGGTTATATAGTGCGCATCGGGGATCGAGAATACCACATTGAAGTTTTGGATGACCACCACGTGCGCCTTAACGGTGAAATTATCGAGGTGGATCTCACTACCCTTTCTGATTCCCCCCTGTTCTCGCTTATCTTGAATGGCAAATCTTATGAGGTACTGGCCACGCCGCAGGGGGAAACCTGGGAAGTTCACCTTAAAGGACGCACGTACCTGGCCGAAGTGGAGGACGAAACCTCTCACACTTTGCGTCGAAGTGTTCCGGCTAATCCTACCCAATCCACAGAATATCTCCTTCAAGCCCCCATGCCGGGGTTAGTAGTGGCCGTTCCAGTTGCAACGGGTCAGGAAGTGGAGGCCAATGAAGTGCTGGTAGTGCTGGAGTCAATGAAGATGCAAAACGAACTGCGTGCCCCACATGCCGGTCGCGTGGTTGAAATTTACGTCCAACCGGGCGAGCGGGTGCTCCAAAAACAGAATCTGGTGCGAATATACCTTACCTCATAATAATCTTAGGCTCTTACCAATTCAACACCCTTTTCCATTCTGTCCGAGACCAACGCCCATAACATCCAGAAACCGCACCGCGAAGCGCACAGCCCCTCTTTCCCTTCCCCTCTCTAAAGCCCTGTTATCACGGTTTCCGCCTGCGGAAAGGGGTATGGGATACATCTCAATATCTAATACCTAACCTCTCGGGCGACGCAACGACAAAAGAAATGCACTCAGCGAGACCAAAAACAGGGGCAAGTGCAGCACGCCTATCCAGAAGTTTGTGGGGATCAGAATGAAATGAGTCAAAAGATTTAGTATCGCGATCAAGAGACCAATAAAACCGCTCAAACGCATCAACCCAAGATTGACATCAGGGTAAAAAATTGCCTGGATTCCAGTATAGACCGTTAGCATCATACAACCAGTCAGGCCGGCTTCGTTAGTAAAGAACAACCACGGATTGAAATCTAGCCGCATTCCATCGCTTTGAACTGGCATCCAGAAAGCTGCCAGCATCAAGGGAAAGAGAAGAAAGGCGCGCGCCGGCAAAGGACGGGCTGAAAAGTCGGCAGTGGGATGCCAGGCTTCTAAAAACCACCCTAACCCAATTGCACCAAACAGGACCACATTTCCAATGATGATTACCAATCCATACTGAGGGGTGAAAGCCGTGTTCTGTAAAAGAGCAATTCCGATCAGGTTGATACCGGCATAAAGCGCAAACCAGCGGTAGGCTTTGCGGGGTTGAACGAATAACCATGCAATCAGGATGATTGGAATGACCTTAAAAAGCGGAAAAATTCTCGGGATGGAATAAATTAGTGGTCGCATCAATACTTCATTGATGACCTGTGACGTCTGGCGGGGATCGTAGGGTTTCTGTGAATAAAGGGGCAGGAAAGTGATGAAGACAATGATCAGGTAAAACCACCAACGACGAGTGAGTCTATCCAAGCGACTTTCAGGTCCTGACCGGGAAGGATTCATCGTATAATCTCCTTCGTTTCTGTCTGATTCCACGAAAGGCCATTTCTAACCCAAAACGATAGACGCAGGTTACAGGTTATGAAAGACCCACAGGCGCTGGAGAAAATTATCATGTCACACCAGTTCAAGCAAAGCTTGGGATTAAGACGGTGATGTGCTTACTAATACTCCTTCGGCACACCCAAGAAAATTTTTGGGATAGGGAAATGGAACCTTATACTAGGTAATTATATATGGGAGCTGAGGATCAATGTTTTACGAAATTCCCTGCCTTTATTTGTTCGTATTTGAATAAACTAGTGGGCCCGGCAGGATTCGAACCTGCGACCAAGCGGTTATGAGCCGCCCGCTCTGCCGCTGAGCTACGGGCCCGTTCGGCACTCAAATTATAACATGATTGCCTGCCTCCTTTCTACCTGGCTGGAAAAATCACCGCGAAACTGGCTTGACATTTGGTATGTTGCGTGATAATCTTGCCTCAACGTGGCCCGTGGTAGCGCGCCGCAGGCCTAAGCAATCTCAAAGTACCAAACGGAGTTTAAGGCATGTCTGAACGTTATGTAGGAACTGTCAAGTGGTTCAACCCCACCAAGGGGTACGGCTTCATCGGCCGCGAGAATGGCGAGGACGTCTTTGTCCACTACACCGCCATCCAAATGGCGGGTTATCGCCAGCTCAAAGAGGGCCAGAAAGTGGAATTCTCTATTGAAGAAGGACCTAAAGGCCTGCAGGCAGCACGGGTCGTTCCACTCTCGCAGTAAACCACCGCTGGCCAACTGCACGCAGGGCTGCCCCATCGCAGCCCTGCGGTTTTTAATCCCCCCGCACGCCCAGCCAGTAACCCATCAGTTTGATCACTTCACTTAACGTTGTTTCCCATCCCCGCCAGCTGAACATCCAGGTTGACGAGCGATACCAGTGGCCCTGTACTGCCCGCACACGCACCTCAATTCCACTCCCCCGATACACAGAACGGAAAATCCAGCGGGTGCGCAGGGTGTGATACGGATCGGTGATAACCAGCACCGACTTCACCCCCAACTGTTCCAATACCTCACAGGTGTAATGAGCCTCTTCATAGGTACTGCTGGCACGGCCGCGCGTAAAGTGGATTGCCTCTCCTGGAATCCCCTTCGAAACCAGTTCATCCGCGTTCCAGTTTTCCGCACGCGAACCCTCCGCCTTGGTTAGCAACACGACCTCAGCCCCAACTGCCCGGTAGGTGCGCACCACCTCTTCAACCCGCATCTTATCCCCACCGCTCAAAAGGACTAAAGCCTCCACCGGACGCAGTGGGTCGGAGGTGATTAGGATGGCCCCTATCCCCCACAGCAAACCATAACCCACCACCAGGGCAGTCATCAGCCCAAGCACAAGCCCCACTGCCGTTGTAAAGCACGATCGGGAGCGAGAAGGAGAGCCTTGGACAGGAGAAGAAGAACTCCTCACGAGATGACCCTTGATTCTTCCAACGCCCGCTTCATTCGCATCAGGCCTTGCTCAAGCGTTGAGCGTGGGCAACCGAAATTCAAACGCACAAAACCCCGCCCTTCGGTGCCAAAATCACGGCCATTATTCAATGCAACTCGCGCCTCGGTGAGGAAAAATTCATAGGGACTTGGCTGCAGATCCAGGCGGCGGCAGTCCAGCCAGGCCAGGTACGTGGCTTCGGGCAACTGCATCTCCACACCGGGCAATTCATTTCGAACAAAATCGTACACAAAATTACGATTGGATTCCAGCACCTTCAAAAGATGCTGCAACCACCCCGCCCCTCGGGTATAAGCAGCCTCGGCGGCGACTATCCCCATGATGTTCATCCCGCCTCCCAGGTCGTGCACCAGTTGCTTAAGCGTCTTTCGCAGGGTGGGATCCGGCACAATCGCAAAAGCAAACTTCAACCCGGCCACATTAAATGTCTTGCTAGGTGACATTAGCGTTACCGTCTTACGGGAAATCGCTTCATCCAATGTGGCAATCGGAATGTGAACGTGACCAGAATAAGTCAGATCACAGTGGATTTCATCTGAGCAAATTACCACATCCCGTTCCAGGCAGGCTTCTGCCATCGTCCACAGTTCCTCGCGGGTGAAAACCCGCCCTACCGGGTTATGAGGATTGCAAAGTAAGAACATCCGCGTCTCCGGCGTTAACGCAGCCCGAAAGCAATCCCCATCCACATAATAGCGTCCCATAGCATCACGCGAGAGAGGCAGACGCTGATCTTTCATTCCTGCCTGACGCGCCACATTGAGAAACGGGGGATAAACTGGAGTTTGAATCAGAAGTCCGGATCCCGGGGCCCTCAGCGCCAACGCAACCAAGTTAAAGCCGCTGACCACACTGGGCACAAATAGGATCTCCTCTTCGCTGACCCGCCACTGATAACGCCTCTCCAACCATGCGGTAATAGCCTGTTTCAACGAGGGTGGCTCAATGCCATACCCATAGATCCCATGCTCAACGCGCGCCCGTAAGGCCTCAATCACCTCTGGGGGTGAAAGAAAATCCATATCGGCCACCCACATTGGCAGGACCTCTTCAGCATACACCCGCCATTTCAGGCTTTCAGTGACACGACGATCCGGAAAAGATTCAAAGTTAAAGGGCTTTTGCATGGCTTCCATTCCCGATGAAATGTGGAATACCCGCATTATACTCGCATCAGGCTTGCTCCCACTCAAATTCAACTTTCAGGGTAGTGGTATACTAAATTCTAATTATCGAATGCCTACGAAATCCCGTCCTTCTTCTACCCCAGCACAAGAACGCCCCCCGGCTTGGGTGAGTCCACCGCAACTGCACATAATTACCCCACCCGAGTGGGAGGACTACGCCCTGCTGGACAGCGGGCAGGGCTTAAAACTGGAACGGTTTGGAGATTATCTCCTGGTTCGCCCCGAAGCCGAGGCCATCTGGAAGCCCGCTCTTCCTACCGAAACCTGGGTCCGTGCGCATGCTCGCTTCCAGCCCCTCAGCGAAGAAAGCGGTGGCACCTGGGAACTCTCGAAACCCATACCCGAGCGCTGGATGGTTCGCTACAAAAACCTGCGTTGCTGGATCCAACGAAGCACCTCACGCCACGTGGGTCTCTTTCCCGAGCAGGCCAGCCAGTGGGATTGGATTCAGGAATGCATCCGCGCAGCAGGACGCCCCATTCATGTTCTCAACCTGTTTGGCTATACCGGTTTAGCGACTTTGGCAGCAGCCCAAGCCGGCGCTCGCGTCACCCATGTAGATGCTTCACGCAAAGCCATTACCTGGGCCAGGGAGAATCAAAGCCTTAGCGGTTTACAAGAGGCACCCATTCGCTGGATCGTGGACGATGCCTTAAAATTCGTGCAGCGTGAAGCGCGCCGTGGGCATCATTACGAAGGGCTGATCCTCGACCCCCCCAAGTTTGGGCGGGGACCCAAAGGTGAGGTCTGGGAGTTTTACAAACTTCTCCCGGTCCTTCTGCAGGCCTGCCGTGAGGTTCTGGCACCCGAGCCGGTTTTTGTCATTCTTACCGCCTACGCCGTCAAGGCCTCGGCTATCACGCTTTACTACGCCATTTCAGAAATGATGAGTACCTGGAAAGGCCACACCGAAGCCGGTGAAGTTACCTTGATTGAGACCAGTGCGGGCCGCCTTCTACCTACGGCCATCTTCGCCCGCTGGTCCACCTGAACTCTTACCAAAGGAGGTTTATTTAATTCCATGAACGAGCAACACATCGCCATCATCGGACCGGGAGTAATGGCTGAGGCCATCATTGGAGGCCTAATTCGCCAGAATGTGGTCACACCAGCCCAGATTATTGCCGCCGGCCCACGACCAGAACGCGGGAACGAATTAATCGAACGGTATCACATCCGCTTTACAACGGACAACGCCGAGGCTGCTCGCAATGCCGATGTCGTCATTCTTGCTGTCAAACCCCAACGCCTCGAAGCCGTGCTAGTGGGATTGCGCGATCAAATTCGACCCGAAGCGCTTGTCCTCTCGATTGTTGCCGGCGCTCCCATCCAAAAAATTTCTCGTGCCCTTAACCATCCCATTATTGTCCGAGCCATGCCCAACACCCCCGCCCAAATTGGGCAGGGTATCACAGTATGGACCGCATCGCCAGCGGTGAGTGATTCTCAACATGAACTGGCCCGACAGATCCTGGGTGCTCTCGGACAGGAGGTATTTGTAGAAGAAGAAAATTATCTGGACATGGCCACCGCCCTCTCCGGCACTGGGCCGGCCTATGTATTTCTCTTCATGGAAGCCCTGATTGATGCCGGCGTTCATTTAGGCTTTCCTCGCCGCATTGCCGAACAACTGGTCGTTCAAACCCTGCGCGGTTCGGTGGAATACTACGCGCTCCGTCGCGCTCACCCCGCCTCGCTACGAAATGAAGTGACCTCACCCGGTGGCACGTCGGCGGCTGCGCTATACTATTTAGAGAAGGCAGGATTCCGTACGGCAATCAGCCGCGCAGTTTGGGCCGCCTTCGAGCGCTCTCAACAACTCGGGCGAGGCAAGAATAGCCAGCCCCCCGAGAACGGCGAAATGAAAGAATAGGCCTGATCTGGGGAGGCACTCATGTTAGAAAAACTGCGCAATTCATGGGAACTGGTAAAAGCCAGCGCTCGCGTCCTGGATGCGGATAAAGAACTGCTTATCTTTCCCATCATCTCCGCCCTGTTAACCCTGCTGGTTAGCCTGACCTTCTTCTTACCATTGATCATATCGGGATTTGCGGATAACCTTATCTTTGGGAATGCCCAAGTCACGGGGTTCATTGTGCTCTTCGCCTTCTACCTCGTTCAATATATCGCCATTTTCTTCATGAACACGGCGCTGGTAGGCGCTGCCCTGATCCGCTTACGTGGAGGTGATCCCACTTTCCAGGATGGTTTAAGAATCGCCTTTTCACGCTTTGGAGCCATCGTGGGCTATGCCATCATTGCGGCCACAGTAGGGATGTTGCTCAAACTAGCCTCCCAGCGCCAGCGCGGTCTGGGTCGCTGGATCACTTCACTGCTTGGCATGGCCTGGAATCTGGCAACGTTTCTAGTGGTGCCGGTTCTTGCAGCCGAGGGTGTAGGCCCCATCGAAGCCATCAAACGGAGTGCAACTTTACTCAAGAAGACCTGGGGCGAGCAAATTGCAGGGAATGTGGGGTTAGGCGCAATATTCGGCCTGGCCGGGATTCTGGTCACCCTGGCAATGATCCCGCTCATTCTCCTCGGGCTTCAGTTGCCCCAACCCGGTTGGTTCATTGTGCCGTTGATTCTGGCTTACATCCTGCTCCTGGTTTTTTTGAGCCTCCTCCAATCCACCCTGAGCGGTATTTACACGGCCGCAGTCTACCAATATGCGGTCACACACGAGCCAGGGCCATTCTTTGACCCTGAGATGGTGCGCAACGCCTTTCAACCTGCTCAGCGGCATCCCTTGTTTTAGCAAACCTGAGCCTTCCGGCTTGCATACCGGGCGGCCTTTCTGATGTATACTCAAATTAGAGCCTTTGAACCCAATAGGTGAGATTTCTGTCTCTGAGGAGGGTGCCATGATTAGCACGGTGCGCCAGATTCTCCAAAACAAACCACCCGAAGTGTGGTCGGTTAGCCCGGAAACCACCGTTCTGGAAGCCCTCAAGTTGATGGCCGAGAAAGACATTGGGGCTGTGCTGGTAATGGAAGGCGAGCGCCTGGTGGGCATCTTTTCCGAGCGTGATTACGCCCGCAAAGTCCCGTTGCTGGGACATTCAGCAGAAAGCACCCCAGTAAAAGCACTAATGACCTCTGAGGTTTACTGCGTGGGCCCTCATCAGAGTGTCCAGGAATGTATGGCTCTGATGACCGCTAAGCGCATCCGCCATCTGCCGGTGGTCGAGCAAGGGCAGGTCATCGGCATTGTGACCATCGGTGATGTGGTCAAGGCGGTCATATCAGACCAGGCGCTACTTCTGGAAGAGATGGAACATTACATCAGTGGAACCGGCTACGGGCGGTAACGGCCTCCCGGAAAATTCGTCTCGAATCATTTCCCAACCGCGTATCTGGCTCTGCCTCAGCCAGGGAAGCGCACTCCATGCCAGAGATTGCCCCGCGCACAAGCGCACGATCCAGGGGTCACCTTCGGATGCACTATCTCGCTCTACAACCGTTATCAGGGTAACTTGACCAGCACCAACCCCTTGCAACCCAGAGGGACATACAATCACGCCCGTAGCCTCATCCACACCCAAACCCAGCCAGCCGGGATAGCGGGACGTAATCCGTAGCAGAGCCTCTAAACGACCCTGCCGGTGAAAGTGCGGAACAATCACCGTGTGGGGCAACACCCCCAGGGCAGGTTGCCAACGAGATGGACGCAAAGCCCCTTCTAACCCACCGACCCATGTGCCCAACGCCGCCGCCCCGGCTGAAATTCCACCGATGACCACCCCTGCGGCACCCGCCTGCCACAACGCGTGATGTAATCGCGTCCCCCGCACCACCGCGAGCAAACGGTTCAAATCCCCACCAAGGATCAACACAGCACTGGCACACGCCAGTACACGTACCAACGACCGATCTTCAGCCTGCTCACGCTCCCACACGGGCAGTATCGTTGGAGGGTAGCGAACCCCCAGCATCTCAAGCCCCCTGGCGTACTCCTGAACTGCCAACACATCGTGGCACGCGGTCGGAAGAATGAGAATCCGGGCCGCATCCCCACCTGCCAGATGGAGGAAAACCTTGAGGCATTCATCGGTCGGGGTAATTCTTCCACCCATGGCCAATACAGTGACTTGCATTGTCGCCTCGCCTCCCGGGTCTTAAAATTTATTATAGTAATAAACTTACCCCAAAAGTTGGATCTGGAAAGAGTCCGATGACCTCGCAACCCAAGACGCTCACCATCTCTGCTGAACGGCTAGCCACCTACCGCGCGCAAACCTATTGCTCTCATCCCGCCTTGCGGCTGCGTTCGCGTGATGAGGCCATTCGCTTCGTCAATCAGCGCGGCTTCGTGCTCTTCTGGCCCGCACAAGGCATTACCATGCCCAGCCTTTGGGTGGCGACGGCAGGGGAGCGCCCGGTGGCCGATGCACACGACGACCCCGGTCACATATGCTGGGATTGGAAAGATAGCCTTTTGGGCAAGCGCGTCTGGTATTACGCACGAGTGTTGCGGGGGAAAAACACCCTTATCGCGTTAGACACCCTTCCCTACTTCTATGCCCTCTCGCCCAATTACGGCGACCCCGAACATGATTATCTTGAGCAGTACCGTGATGGTTTGCTAACCCTTGAAGCCAAACAGGTCTACGAGGCCCTCTTGAACGAGGGCCCCCTGGATACGCTGGCACTGCGACGCGCGGCTCGTCTCAGCAGCCCCGAAAGCACTTCGCGCTTCGAACGTGCCCTAAGCACTTTGCAAACCCAATTCCGTGTGCTGCCGGTTGGCACAGCAGAAGTTGGAGCCTGGCGTTACGCTTTTGTTTACGACGTCACTCACCGTCATTTCCCCGAACTGATCTCCCAGGCGGCCACTATCCAGGAAGACGAAGCCCGGGCTTACCTTCTCCGACGTTATCTCCTCAGCGTAGGCGCCATCAACCTTTCCCACCCGATAAGCCTCTTCGGGTGGCGTGAGAGTGAGATGCAACGCGCACTTCGCCACCTTGAGCGCGAAGGTCACCTTCTGCGGGGGATAAGGCACGATCGCTCCAATGAGGAGTGGATCGCCTGCCCCGAATTGTTTGCTTCATGACAGACCTTCCCATCCTTGTGTTCCACATGGACTGGAGCAGCCAACCTGCCAAGCGCTGGATGGCATGGGCGCTTCGTATCTCCCCGGAAGCCTATCAAATTCATGCTCCCATCCTCGTCTCATCCGGTGCAGAGGTTTGGGATTTCATCCGTGCGTTACTCACCCAGGAGGAGAGTGCACTGATAGGCTGCGATTTTCCCATTGGTCTACCTCTTGAGTATGCGCAAAAAATTAACTGCGAGAACTTTTTGGACTTTCTAGCCCAACTCGAGGATGGAGTATGGCCGGATTTCTTCAGGGTCGCTGACCAACCGGAAGATATAGCCCTAGAACGACCCTTCTACCCCGCTCGTAGTGGGGGCAAACGCTTGAAGCATCTGGTTCAAGGGCTTGGGTTTTCCCGTGCGCAAGCACTGTGGCGCTTATGCGATCGTGCCACCCCGTACCGACGCGCCGCCGCGCCGCTCTTCTGGACGCTGGGCGCGCAACAGGTTGGTAAAGCCGCTCTTTCGGGATGGCGTGAATTGCTAATCCCGGCTCGTCATCTTACCTTCCCACAAGTCAAGGTTTGGCCCTTCCAGGGCCTCCTGCAAGATTTGCTCCGCCCTTCAACCGCGGTGATTGCAGAGACCTACCCGGCCGAGTATTATGTACCCCTGGGATTAAATCTTCATCTCGCCCCTTCGGGCTCACGAAAAGGAAAGCGTTCTCTGCACACACGCCAGGCAAACGCACCTCGCCTTCTAAGAGCGATGCGAGAGTTAGGCGGAAACCCCACCCCCGAACTCGAGGAGGCGATCCAGGCAGGGTTTGGTACCTCCCCCGTCGCGGAGGATGCTTTTGATGCTCTAGTTGGGTTGCTTGGGATGCTCATGGTCCTGCGCGGCGAATTACCCGCCAATCCACCTGCCGAAACCCCAAGCGCAATCGAGGGCTGGATTTTCGGACTGCGCATTGAAAATAAAGGCTATAATGAAATCGGACTGGCATCGCGTTCCCGAAGCCCTTTTCCATACCCCGAATGACGGAGGCCTATTTTGATGGAATTCCATATCTCCCGGCGTGCGCGTGAGCGCTACCAGTTTGATGAATCGCTGTTTGCCTTCAACGGAAATGTCATTCTGGCAGACTTCCAGGCCGCTCGCCGTTTCGCCCAAAAAATGAACCTCCAACGCGACCTTGCCCGCCACCCTGAAAAGGTGGTCCGCGCTGGTGAAATCAACGCGATGGGGTTGATAGATGAAATACTGCATCTCGTGGCCGCCCTTTATCGGCGGCAAAAGAACCCCCGGCTTTTGCGACAGGCTCTGGCGTGGTTGGAGGAACGTCTGGGCAAGGCGAGCCTGGATCGTACGCTGTTGGAGTTTGTGCGCGAGTTTCCACCACTGCCGGTTTTCCATCAGCAAATCAGCCCCGAAGAGTACCTCGCAGGGCAGAGTGGTGAGTTAACCCATCGCGAAGAAGCGCTGGAAGAACTGCTTCTGCTCTGGGTCAACAACCGCAACCCAGCCCTGGACCCCTACCTGGAGCTTTTTGACGAGGGGCAACTGCGCCAGGAAACCGCCTACGCCGCCCTGATTCGTGAACTTTATCAATTTTTGGCTACTCAGCCCACCTTTGGCCCGGATAATCAGCACCTCATGGACATGATGCGCGCCCCAGCGATCGCGCATCCCCACTCTCTGTATGAACAACTCGAATACATCCGCCAACGCTGGGGATACCTCCTGGGGGAGCATCTGACCCGTTTGCTCAAGAGCCTGGACCTGCTGAAGGAGGAGCAAAAATCGCCTTTTTTAGGACCGGGTCCGACAGAGATTCCCACCTACGCACATCTGGAAGGCGAGCCCGAAGCCTTCAGTCCCGATCGTGAATGGATGCCCCGCCTTGTGCTCATTGCCAAGAACACGTATGTCTGGCTGGACCAGCTCAGTAAGAAATATGGGCGGCCAATTCGCCATCTGGATCAGATCCCAGATGAAGAACTGGATACCCTGGCTCACTGGGGCATTAGCGGATTATGGTTGATCGGCTTGTGGGAACGCAGCCGCGCCTCTGCACGCATCAAACAACTCTGTGGTAACCCCGAAGCGCTGGCCTCGGCCTACTCGCTGGCGGAATACCGCATCGCTGACGATCTGGGCGGTGAAGCCGCTTACCAGAATCTGCGCGAGCGTGCTTGGCGGCGCGGCATTCGTCTGGCCAGTGATATGGTGCCCAATCACATGGGTATTGACTCGCACTGGGTAATTGAACATCCCGATTGGTTCATCAGCCTGGACCACAGCCCCTTCCCCTCCTATACCTTCAACGGGCCCGACCTGTCCAGCGATCCGCGGGTGGGCATATTTCTGGAAGATCACTACTACGACCGCACCGATGCAGCCGTGGTTTTCAAACGGGTGGATTACGCTACCGGGGCCACGCACTACATTTACCACGGTAATGATGGCACCAGCATGCCTTGGAACGATACCGCCCAGTTGAACTACCTCAAGCCCGAGGTGCGTGAGGCAGTGATGCAAACCATTTTGGAGGTGGCGCGCAAATTCCCGATCATTCGTTTCGATGCGGCAATGACCCTTACCAAACGTCACTATCAGCGTCTGTGGTTCCCAGAGCCGGGTACTGGGGGGGCCATTCCCTCACGAGCCGAATACGGGCTTACTCGCCAGGAATTTGACCGCCTGATGCCCAACGAATTCTGGCGTGAGGTAGTGGATCGCGTGGCGCAAGAAGCACCCGATACTTTGCTCCTGGCCGAAGCCTTCTGGCTCATGGAAGGCTATTTTGTGCGTACTCTGGGCATGCACCGTGTCTACAACAGTGCCTTCATGAATATGCTCCGCAATGAAGAGAACGCCAATTACCGGGCTTTGATCAAGAACACTCTGGAATTTGAACCCGAGATCCTCAAGCGTTATGTCAATTTCATGAACAATCCCGATGAGCGCACTGCGGTGGAGCAATTTGGCAAGGGAGATAAGTACTTCGGTGTCTGCACCTTGATGTGCACACTTCCGGGCTTGCCCATGTTCGGCCACGGGCAAATCGAGGGATTTGCCGAGAAGTATGGCATGGAATTCCGCCGGGCCTACTGGGATGAGACTCCTGACGCTGATCTCATCGCCCGGCATGAACGGCAAATCTTCCCCCTACTCCATCGCCGTGCCCTGTTCGCCGGGGTGGAGAACTTCCTGCTCTACGATTTCTACACCCCTGAGGGGGTGGTAAATGAAGATGTACTTGCCTTCTCCAACCGCTTGGGAGAAGAAAGAGCGCTGGTGATTTATCACAACCGCTTTGCTGAAACACGAGGCTGGATCAAAACCTCGGTGAGCTTTTTAGAAAAGAAAGGGGGAGAACGACGACTGACCCAGCATACCCTGGGTGAGGGCCTGGGGCTGAGCCAAGCCCCTGACACTTTTGTCATTTATCGCGATCTGGTGGATGGTCTGGAATACATTCAATCTACCTCTGAGATTCACGCAAAAGGGTTGTACTTCGAGTTGAAAGCCTACCAGGCTCACGTTTTCCTGGATTTCCGAGAGGTCACAGATGACGTTAACGGTACTTACCGCCACCTGTGGGAACATCTCCAGGGACGGGGAGTGCCCAGTGTGTGGAATGCACTTCAGCAAATCCGCTGGCAACCCATCTGGCAACCTCTGCGTGAAATTTACACCCCCGGTTACCTGGGCTACCTGCTCCATCAACGCCTGACCCAGCCGCAGCAGAGCCTGCCTTGGCATGTGCTTTCCGAAGCCCAACACAAGATGGAAGGGCTGCTGAACGGCATCAAGACTCTCACTGGCTACCAGAACGCCTGGGCTGAGATTCTGGGGAATCTCCAGGCGCATCTCAAACTGGTGCTGCATTGGCCAGTCCTCGCCTCCAAACTAGAGCTACCCACCACCCAACGCCTCAATCAGGCATTGAAGGAATTGCAGGAACGGCTTCTTGCCTCCCCCGAACGCTGGCTCGCTTTGCTCTGTGCCACGTTTTTTATGGAAATCGGTCGCGTCAAAGGAGAAACGGGAGTGGAAGCGACTAGCCTGGATTGGTTCGAAACCTGGCAGGTCTCCCAGTTGCTCTCTGAAAGTGCCTTAGCGCTTGGACTCACTCCCGCACAATCCCAAACGCTCCCCACAGCCGTCCGGGCGTTAATCGCCCAACAGAAGTGGTTCGAGCGGGAGGCTCACCGAACTCCGGCCGAAATGGTAGGGTATTGGCTGGCTAGCCCGGATATTCAAACCCTGATCGGCCTGCACACCCATGAGGGCGTTCTCTGGTTCCATAAAGAGGGCTTCGAAACCCTCGTTGCCTTAATGGAAGCCGCCGCGCTCCTGCCCCTGGCCAGTTTACCAACCTGGAAGAGCACCCTCTTCTATGAACGTGTGCTTTCAGTGCACCATCTCAGCCAAACACTGCTAGAAGCCGCCGAGAAAAGCGGTTTCAAACTTGAGGCCATGCTCCATCATCTCAGCCAGTGACAATCTTCTACACCTTCGGCTGACCTTTGCTATTCAGACTAATAGGGTCTATAATAAACTTGTCTGGATCAATGAGATACGGAAGGAGATCAACGTATGAACAGGTTGGCCGAAGAAAAGTGCGTCCTGTGCCATGGGGGTGTTCCTCCCATGAGCGAGGGCGAGATTGCCCAAATGCTTTCCGAAGTGCCGGGTTGGGAGGTCATGGAAGTAGAGAATCAAAAGCGCTTGCAGCGCACTTTCAAATTTCGCGATTTTGCAACCGCCCTGGAATTCACCAATCGCATTGGTCAGATCGCTGAAGCCGAGGGGCACCACCCCATGATGATCACCGAATGGGGCAAAGTCACTGTTGCATGGTGGACGCATGCCATTGGCGGCCTGCATCGCAACGACTTTATCATGGCGGCTAAAACCAACCAAATTTATGCCCAGATGTCTCCGGGCGGCTAATTACGCCGGGCAAGCCGCCCAAAACACCCCATAGGGGGGCAAACTGACCCGTAGACAATCCTCGTCTACCCACCAGTTGAATGCCTCCCCCAACAGAGGCCGGATGGCAGATCTATCAACCTGCCCCAGGGCTTCTAAGCGAATTCCCACCGTGCGATCTTGTGCACCTGCATTGGCTACCACCAACACCCGTTCACGAGCATGCTGACGCACGAACGCACAGCAGCGGCTGGAGTCTTCCACGCTGACAAACCGAAAATCGCCGCGTCGTAACGCCACCTCGGCTTTGCGCAACTGAATTAAACGCTTGACCCAAGCCCTCAGGTCGAGATCCCAGAACGATTCATCCCACGGGAAGGCACGGCGGCAATCCGGATCTTTCTCACCCGGCAGCCCAATTTCATCCCCATAGTAAATAGCAGGTGCGCCTGGCAAGGCAAATTGAAGTGCAAAAGCCATTTTGACCGCTTCACGGTGCCCTCCCAGGACGGTCATAACCCGCGGGGTGTCATGTGACCCCAGGGGTACGTACATGGCCAGACGATTTTCAGGTGCATACGCATGGAGCACGCGCTCAACATCACCCGCAAACTGAGTAGCCGTCATCTCCCGATTGAGAAAGCGTAGAATGGCCTCACGCAAGGGGTAATTCATCAGACCGTCAAAGTGCCCTTCGCTTACCCAACGTGGGTTAACCTCCCAAATCTCGCCCACTAAATAAGCGTCCGGATTGATTTGCTTCACCGTTTCCCGAAACTCCGCCCAGAAGGCATCGTCGTCAATCTCATTGGGCACATCCAGACGCCAACCATCAATGCCCTTTTCGGTCCAAAAGCGCGCCACGTTCATCAGATAAGCCCGCACTCGCGGGTTATCGGTGTTAAATTTAGGCAGGCTTTTGATCCCCCACCAGGCTTCGTACCGGGCTGGGCCCCGCGAGTAAGCATTAACCGGGAACTTATAAATGTGAAACCAATCCCGATATGCCGAGTGCTGCTGATTCTCAAGCACATCCACAAAAGCAAAGAACCCCCTCCCGCAGTGATTAAAAACCCCGTCCAGGAGAATACGCACCCCATGCCGATGAGCATGCGCCAAAAGGTTCTCAAAATCCTGCATGCTCCCCAGGCGTTCGTCAATTCGAAAATAATCCGTGGTGTTGTAACGGTGTGTGGAGGGAGAAAGAAAAATTGGGTTGAGATAGATGGCAGTGATCCCCAGATCAAGCAAATAATCTAACTTTTGAAGAATGCCTCGTAAATCTCCCCCTTGAAAATGATACAGGTCAGGCGGTGCCCCCCATGGGTGCACATTCGGCGGATCATTACCTGGGTCGCCATTAGCAAACCGATCCGGAAAGATTTGGTAAAACACAGCATCAAAAACCCATTCGGGTACTTTCATAGATATAATGCCCTCCTGGCATGTTGAACAAGATCGAGCAGGGCTTCAGGATGTTTTTGAAAATCTCTCAGAGAAAGATCCCCCCGGCTCAGCGCCAGCAGGGTTTCGTTGAGAACACGATTGATGGGCGTCGGAATTTGCAGGCGCTGACCAAAACGCACCACAGCACCATTGAGAAAGTCCACCTCGGTTTGACCACGCCCCCCACGTAGATCAATGTGTAAAGAGGGCATTTTCGAACCACGACCACGGCTCAGAAATGGACCTAAAACGAGCCGGCTAAAAGAGAGGGGCAAGACGTTCATCATAGCGATTAACGGGCGAAGAGGCGCACCAGGCAGATTGACCACCTGCAGCCCAAGTGCCCGCATAACGGCCAAAGCCTCACGGATTTGTCCCACTTCCAGGGCATAGAGCCCCGGATGAGCAAAGATCTCAGCTGGCGTCATATCCAGGATTGCGGCAGAGGCATTGGCCAATAAATTGGTCAGCAGTTTCGACCACTTCATCGCCATGGCATTGGGGTATTCCCGAGCGCGTAGCCCGGCTGCATTCAAAATAGCCAATAGCGGAGGAAGCAACTTGTGATCCCCCGCCACACCCATCCCCCTTAAGCGTTCCAGGACCGCTTCACCCGGCGCAGGACGGGAGATGGCACTGGTCAACGTGGCTGGGATGACATTCGCTTCACCCACCACTCGGGCGAAAATGACCTCACTTTCTACCCCGTTCTGCAAACACACCAGCGGGGGCAACGCTGCATGGTAGGGGAGCAAGTCCTGAGCCAGGGCTTCGACATCATAGGCCTTTACTGTTACCAGCCCCATATCGTACGGCCCAAGGGTAAGCGCTTCATCTAGTGACGTGGCCAGGAGCGGCTCAGAAATCGTATGAGCAGTTTTCCCCAGCACCAGGCGCAGGCCACGGGTCCGTAGTGCCTCAGCAGTGGTTGGTCGCACCAGGAAAACAACCCGCTGACCGGCCAGCATCAGGCTTACCCCAATGTAGGTCCCCAGCGCACCCGCCCCTATGCAAAGAAACGACCAGCGTGGAATAGAAGGGGATTTCAGAGATGCAGAGCGCAAATTATGTCTCTCCGTTCGTCCAATCTCGTGCACCGCGCAGAAAATCCGCCCCTGCCATGGAACGTTTCCCGGCTGGTTGCACCTCATCCAAAACCAGACTCCCCGCCACCGTTCCTATGGCCGGCCGACCTTCCAAAACCCCCCGCTGACCGGGTTGAAGCGCAAGGGTATCTACCTTGTGCGCTCGCAGTACTTTTAGAGGTGCACCGCGAAATTCCAGGAAAGCCCCGGGCCAGGGCGTGAAAGCCCGCACCTTGCGCACCAGCACCTCGGCGGGTTGCTGCCAGTCCAAGCGTCCATCCTCTTTCTTAAGCATGGGGGCGTAAGTCGCCATGCGCTCGTCCTGGGGCTGAGGGACAAGCCGTCCCGCAAGGTAATCGGGTAAAGTTTCGATCAGCAGCTGAGCCCCCAGTTCTGCCAGGCGTTGACTCAGGGTTTCAGCATTGTCATCCTCGCGGATGGGCTCCCGGCGCTGGCTCAGAATGGGGCCGGTATCCACCCCTGCATCCATTTTCATGATGGTAACCCCCGTCTCAGCATCCCCATGGAGCAACGCCGCCTGAATAGGAGCAGCCCCTCGCCAGCGCGGCAGCAGCGAGGCATGAACATTCACACACCCATAGGGGGGTAACTCCAAAACGTTCTGGCGTAGAATCTGTCCAAAAGCCGCCACCACAATGAGATCCGGCTGCCAGGCCTGCAGTTGCGCCAAAGCCTCTGGCTGGCGTAGCCTTTCTGGTTGAATGACTGGCAGTCCTAGAGATTGGGCCAGCACCTTAACCGGGGGAGGGGTGAGCTTCTGCCCTCGTCCGGCCGGGCGATCAGGCTGAGTGACCACCCCGACTACGGAGTAATGCGCTGCCAGTTCCCGCAAGGTTGGCAGCGCAAATTCGGGTGAGCCCATGAAAACGATGCGCAGGGCCTCCATAGAACGATCTTGAAAGAAGGCTCGAAAGGGATTATCCCTTTTCTTCGCTCTCTATTACCGCCCGCATCAGTTGTAGAAATTCGTCCCATTCTTCCTGGAAGAAATGCACGGTAAAGTTGCCCAATTCCAGGTGATAGGTCATCTCGCCATCGGGTTCTTCCGCCCGCCAGGCCATGTAATTTTCGGTTTCCGCAATCGTCTCGGTTTTCGGTTCGCTTCGCCCGTTCATAATGCATGCTCCTTACCAAGGTTTGGTTTATTATCCCATATTCAAGTCGAACTCACCAGGGCAATCACAGGTATTTTAAGACAAACATAACTTTCCTCAATCCCCACGAAAGCGCTAAAATCTTTAAACAAACCAGGGAGTCAGAAACCTGCATCACGGGAGGGTTGTACCATGGAAAACCCGGCTTACAAGGTCATTGGCAAGTCTATTCCACGGGTAGACGCCATTGCCAAAGTCACCGGCACAGCCAGGTACCCTGGCGATCTCTCAATGCCGGGAATGCTGCACATGAAAATTCGCTTTGCCGAACGTCCTCATGCACGCATCCTCAAAATTGACACCTCCAGGGCCGAGGCCTACCCGGGTGTGGTAGCAGTCTTTACCGCAAAAGATGTTCCGGTCAACGAGTATGGCCTCCAGCAACCTGACCAGCCCGTACTCTGCGGTCCGGGTTCTGATAAGCCCGGCGCAGATGTAGTGCGTTTTGTCGGGGATCAGGTGGCGCTGGTAGTCGCAGAGACTGAAGAAGCGGCGGCTGCAGCCTGCAAGCTGATAGATATCGAGTATGAAGATTTACCGGTTGTGACCGACCCGCGCGAGGCCATGAAGCCCGGCGCGCCCCTCATCCACCCAGAACGCGGAGACACTAATGTTTGCGTTCATTACAAAATCCGCAAAGGGGATATCAGTGAGGGATTTGCCCAGGCAGATATCCTTGTGGAAGGAGAATACCAGTTACCCTTCCAGGAACACGCTTACCTGCAGCCCGAGGCAGGCCTGGCTTATGTAGATGAGGAAGGGCGGATTGTGGTTCAGGTGGCCGGTCAGTGGACACATACGGATCAGAAGCAAATCGCACACGCCCTGGGCCTCCCATTGGAAAAAGTGCGCGTCATCTATCCGGCCATCGGTGGTGCATTTGGGGGGCGTGAGGACATGTCGGTTCAAATTGTCCTGGCCCTGGCAGCCTGGAAACTCAACCGCCCGGTGAAGATTGTCTGGTCACGCCGCGAATCCATCATTGGTCATGGCAAGCGTCACCCCATGTACGTGCGCGCTCGTTGGGGGGCCACGCGTGAAGGCAAACTCGTCGCCGCCGAAACCGAGGTCATTGCTGATGCAGGCGCCTATCTCTACACCACCAACAAAGTGCTGGGGAACGCTACTGTGGTCCACACTGGCCCGTACTTTATTCCTCATGTGAAGGCCGATGTGTATGGGGTTTACACGAACAACCTGCCCACCTGCGCCTTCCGCGGCTTTGGTGCCCCACAGGCCCTTTTTATTGCCGAGATGCAGATGAGCAAACTGGCCGAGAAATTAGGCATGGACCCGGTGGAACTGCGCCTGAAAAACGCCTTGCGCGAAGGGGATACCCTGGCCGTCGGTACCACGCCACCAGATCCCATCAGCATCTCTAAGGTCATCCAGGCAGCTGCTGAACGTTTCGGCTGGGAGCAACGCAAGCGCGAACTATCCCAGCAGCCTCCCAACGCAACCCTCCGACGGGGCATCGGCTTTGCCTGTGGCTTTAAGAACGTGGGGTTTAGTTTTGGCTACCAGGAAAACTGTTGGGCGCGGATTGAACTCCATGGTGCAGAAGAAATAGAGCGTGTCGTGCTTCATCACGCCGGTGCTGAAGTCGGGCAGGGTACTCACACCGTCATGGTTCAAATGGCGGCTGAAGCCCTAGGCGTACCGGTTGAGAAAGTGACTCTGATCACCCATGACACTCACAACATGGGCAATGCCGGCAGCGTTTCGGCCTCACGGATGACCTTTATGGCTGGCAATGCCATTCGGGGAGCGGCTGAAATGGCTCTCCGCAAGTGGAAGGACGAAGAGCGCCCGGCCATTGGTGAGTACACCTATCTGGCCCCCAAAACAACCCCCTTCACGCCAGAAACCGGCTATTCCATGCCCAATTTTGCCTATGCCTATGCGGCTCAGGCGGTTGAGGTGGAAGTGGACACAGAAACCGGTCAGGTGCGCATCGTGCGGGTCGTGGCCGCCGATGATGTTGGACAGGCCATCAACCCCAAACTGGTTGAAGGACAGGTCGAAGGAGCCATCGTACAGGCAGAAGGTTATGCACTATTGGAAAACTTCATCATGAAAGATGGTTACGTGCTGACCGATCAGTTGAGCACTTACCTCATCCCCACCGTCCTGGATGCTCCCGAAAAAGTCGAGACGGTCATCGTGCAAGTGCCGGATCCTCGCGGGCCGTGGGGGGCGCGGGGCGTGGGAGAATTACCCTACCTGCCGCTCACACCTGCTGTCCTGGCCGCCATTCATGATGCTACCGGGGTGTGGATGCATGCTTTCCCGGTAACCCCAGAGCGTCTATGGCAAGCCCTCCAGGCCACCCGAAACCCTTAACTCCAAGGGGGCCATATGGCAGAGAACTGGCGCATTCTTATCCGAGATACAGATGAGCAGCAGGAGATCACCGAGCCGGTGGTGCGGTTGGAACCCAGCCCTACCGGCTTGATGGCATTTCTGCAAAATGGTGAGACTCGTCTCCTGGCAGCCCAACTCGACGGGGTGGATTTTACCGGTCGCACAATCTGGCTGAGGCCTCAAACCCAGCCCCCCCATTATTTCCTTTATATTCCGCCGCCGCAGTATCCGTAAATACACTGGCGAGCCAGTCAGTGATGAGAGCATTGATCTTCTGCTCAAAGCCGCCATGGCGGCGCCCTCCGCCAACGATGTACGCCCGTGGGCATTTGTTGTGGTGCGCGAGGCCGAACGCCGACGTGCCCTGGCTGCCATCAAGCAATGGGCCTTCATGTGCGCGGAGGCTCCGGTGGTCTTCGCCGTATTGGGCAATCCTAACCTCTCGGATCATTGGATTGAAGATTGCAGCGCCGCTGCCGAAAACCTGCTGCTGGCAGCCGCGGGACTGGGATTAGGAGGAGTTTGGGTTGCGATTTACCCCCGAACCGAATATGAAAAGAAAGTACGCGCTCTGCTTAACATTCCTCCGCTCTGGCGCGTGCTCTGTTTACTGGCCATCGGGCACCCGGCAGAGCATAAGCCCCCACGTACGCGGTATGAAGCGAACAAGGTTTACTACGAAACCTTTGGAGAATGACCGCTCTCTCACCGCTTATGAAATAAAAAGGGCTTCTCAATGAAGCCCTTTTTATCATCTCAGGCTGGGGGCGATGGATTCGAACCACCACACGCAGATCCAGAGTCTGCTGTCCTGCCATTAGACGAGCCCCCAGCGTTAGGTGATTCTTATTTTATCACGACTCCAGGGGTGTGTCCAGAGATTTTTCTGACAGTCCTTCCTTTTGCAACAGTTCTTCCAGCAAATAAATGGCTTGCTCCATGCGTTGCAAAACTTTCTCGCGCCCGATCACTTCCATGCTTTCAAATAAAGGAGGACTGACCTTTTGCCCCGTAATCGCTACCCGCATCAATCCAAACACCTGGCCGGCGGTCAACCCGCTTTGAGCCACAAATTCACGCATGTACGGTTCGGCAATTTCGGCCCGAATATCGGGAAGGGCCTCCAGTGCCTTTAGGACCCGCCGCGCCAGATCGAGAGACTCGGCCACACTTAACCCTTTAACCACCAGGTCTGCGGGAACAGGAACAACGTTTTCTTTGAAAAAGAACCCGGCCATATCCGGAGCTTCGTCCAGCCCGGCAATGCGTTCCTGAATCAAGGGGATAATGCGGAGCAAACGCTCATCATCCACCTGGTAACCCCGCTCGAGAAAGAAGGGCTTAACTCGACGAGCCAGTTCTTCAGGTGGCAGCGCTCGAATGTGAAGCCCATTGAAATGATCAAACTTGGAGAAGTTGATCGCCGCCGGAGCCGGATTGAGACGCTCCAGCGTGAACTTTTCGATCAAGTCCTGCATGGTGAAGAATTCGGTGTGATCGTCATAAGACCACCCCATCAGGGCAATCCAATTGACTACTGCCTCAGGCAAATACCCCAGACCTTTCAGGTCTTTGATGAAAATGGAATATCCATCTTTCATCAGATCCGCAGCTTCGCGCTTGCTCATTTTGCCTTTACCGCTGGGCTTGAGAAACACCGAGAGGTGCACCCAGGTCGGCTCTTCCCAACCCAATGCACGGTAGATCAACCCATGCAAAGGAAAAGTGGGTAGCCATTCCGAACCGCGGATCACATGCGTGATTTTCATCAAGTGATCATCCACCACCACAGCCAGATGATAAACAGCATAGCCATCCGATTTGACCAGAATATAATCATCAATGGTGCGATTTTCTACGGTAATCTCCCCTCGCAGAAAATCACGAACGGTGGTGGTACCCTCCTTCGGGGTTTTGAAGCGAATCACATGGGGCTCTCCCGCCGCTACACGCCGCTCCGCTTCCGCCGGGTCCAGCCGCCGACAGGTCCCATCGTAGTGCGGCGGCTCTTTGCGCCGTTGCTGCTCCTGACGCATGGCTTCCAGTCGCTGCGGTGAACAAAAACAATAATATGCGTGCCCCTGCTCCACCAACTGACGGGCATATTGCTGGTAAATCTCTTTACGCTCCGATTGCCGGTAGGGACCATACGGGCCGCCAATATCCGGACCCTCGTCCCATTGAATCCCCAGCCAGCGCAAGCCTTCCATAATTTCTTCCTCAGCGCCAGGCACCAGCCGCTTGCGGTCGGTATCCTCAATGCGCAAAAGAAATTGCCCCCCGGTTTTACGGGCCAGAAGATAAGCGTAAAGTGCAGTGCGGGCTCCCCCTAAATGCAAATGCCCCGTTGGAGAAGGGGCAAAACGAGTACGAGCCGGTTTGGAATAATCGTTCATACGCCTCCATTAAAAGTCAAGTGTAGTACGATGGACAGCAACGCTTTCCACCAATCCAATCGCCAGCACTAACGAAAGCAAAGAACTCCCACCATAACTGACAAAGGGAAGGGTCAATCCCGTTACTGGAATGACATTCAAATTAACCCCAATATTGACAGCGGTTTGGAAAAAGAGCAGGGTAGCAACGCCATAGGCGATTAACGATCCGAAACGATCACCGGCATGGCGGGCTATGTACAGACAGCGCAAGATCACGAAGACGAGCAATGCAATTACCAGCACCACCCCCACAAAACCGAATTCCTCAGCCATTGCAGAGAAAATAAAGTCGGTATGGCGCACCTTGAGAAAACGCAACTGCACTTGGGTGCCGTTACCATACCCCATTCCAAACAAACCGCCTGAGCCGATGGCAATCAGCGCCTGTTCAACGTTATACACATTCCCGTGCCGGGCATTGGGATCCGGGAACAGAAAACT
Source organism: Thermanaerothrix daxensis (assembly GCF_001306145.1). Classification (GTDB taxonomy): domain Bacteria; phylum Chloroflexota; class Anaerolineae; order Anaerolineales; family Anaerolineaceae; genus Thermanaerothrix; species Thermanaerothrix daxensis. Next base: position 564,456 of record NZ_LGKO01000005.1, on the reverse strand, counting down.
GATAATGCGCTCCTTTTGATAATCAGCCAGGTAAGGGAAAGCCAAAACACTTCCAATCGCCGCCAGAAATACAAAAATTGCCAGATAATGCACTGGTAAGCCACTGATCCACAACAAGGAAAACCAGATGACCATAATGACAATAGAGGTGCTCAGGTTGGGTTGCAGTAGAATCCATACCACTACCCCGGCGGTTAAAATGAAACTGCGCAAAATCCAGGCCAGGTTCTTGGGAGACTCTGCTGTGCGGGTGAAATAATCCGCCAGCACGAGAATCATGATAATTTTGACCAGTTCGGATGGCTGGATCAGGATAATGCCAGTATCAAACCAGCGGGCTGAGCCAAAAAGCGCCTGCCCCAGAATGTAGATCCCGATCAACGAGAGCAACGCAATCCCGTACAGCAAGCGCGTCAGTGAGGCCCAGATACGATAATCAATCAGAGCGGTACCCAGCAGGACCACCAGCCCGAATGACACATAAATAATCTGACGAGTAACCGACTCGGCCAGCTGGGCGTTCCCGGCAATAGCCGATCGGATCATCACAATCCCAAAAATGCACAGGATTAGAACTGCGCCGAAGAGCCAGAAATCAAAACGGCGCCAGGTCTCACGTCGCAGTAACATCGTCGCGTCCTACCTCATCCACTCCGCGAGCGACGCGCCGATTTCAAAGGAATGTCCGCCACCAGGCGCTGCTCACGTCCATCCTGAGTCAAATTAATGACCACCGCTCCGGGATCAATCTCCACATGCTTAGAGATAACTGCCAGCAATTCATTCTTCAAGTTGTCAAGCAAGGCTGGCGAGAGATCCGTACGATCATGAATCAAGACAAGTTTCAACCGTTCCTTCGCCTGATCGGCGCTTTTGGTCTTCTTTCCCAACAACTGTTCTAACCAGTTGCTCATCCCATTGTCCCTCCGGAGCGGAATAGCCGTGTCAGGCGCTTAAGAAAACCATCGCCACTATCCAAATTCAAGAAGGGGACATTTTCTCCCATCAGCCGTCTGGCAATATTCTGAAAAGCCAACCCTGCCCGTGATTTTCCATCCAAAGCCACGGGCTGTCCTTTGTTCGTACTGATGATTACGTTTTCGTCTTCTGGGACGATCCCAATCAACTCCACAGCCAATAATTCCAGCACGTCCTCTGCATTGAGCATATCCCCCCGACGGGTCAGGTTCGGGTTGACCCGATTGAGGATAAGCCGGACCGGCCCTTTTTCTTCGGCTTCCACGATCCCGATAATGCGATCCGCATCACGCACAGCCGAAACTTCCGGATTGGTCACCACCAAAACCATATCCGCTGGGGCCAGAGCATTTCGAAAGCCACGCTCAATCCCGGCTGGGGAATCAATGAAAATCCAATCCACCTCTGGACGTAACTCTTCACACAGGCGGCTCATGTCACTGGGAGAAACTGCGTTCTTATCGCGAGTCTGGGCGGCCGGGATGAGATAAAGTTCGGGCAAACGCTTATCGCGAATCATGGCCTGACGCAACCGGCAACGACCTTCCACCACATCCACTAAATCATAGACAATGCGGTTTTCCAGTCCCAACACCACGTCCAGGTTGCGCAACCCAATATCCGCATCAATGCAAACCACTTTTTGTCCCAGCGTGGCGAGGGCTACTGCCAGATTGGCAGTTGTGGTGGTTTTACCTACTCCGCCCTTACCTGAGGTTACAGTCACAACCTTTGCCACCATCCCATTTTCCTCTCCACATTATTTTCCCTTCCAGGGTTCCAGAACGATTTGACCATTCTCCAGACGTGCCATCATGGGTTCGGTTTTACGCCGCCTCCCGGTTTGAATCACAGCCACCTGGTCGGCAATCCTCAATTGTACCGGCGCCATCTCCAACGCACAAATGACCGCCGCTGTATTGCCCTCAATGCCCGCATGCACTGTGCCGCGCAAACGCCCCCATACCACCACGCTCCCACCAGCGTAGATCTCTGCACCGGGGTTCACCTCACCGATCACCACCACATGCCCTCGGGTGCTTAAACGGTAACCGGAGCGCAACGTCCGTTGCACCAGAACTGCGTTTTCCCCCTCGAGTTCGGTATCACCCCGCCGCACAGGCCGCTCGGGACGCGGTGAGGGCAGGCGGGTTGCCAGCCCCAGCACTTGAGCCGTCCGCTCGGTTACCGGTGAATTGCTCAGCACAGCCCACAACGAGACACCCAGGTCACTAAGCCGATCTCGCAGGCTGCCCATTTCCGCTGCATGGACGACGTGGTTGCCCACATCAATGGCCAGGCGCGCCCCTTTGAAGAAAGCAGCCTGCTCTTGTATGTAAGTGAGCAGAGCCGTCCGGAGTTCCGACCACTCACCTTCGCCGAAAGTTACCAGCAAGCCTTCCCGAATGCCTTTGATCTGAACGCGCCTGTCTGCTGTGGTCGGCATAGAGGAGACCCTCATATCATCTGGCATCATATCGCCTTTCATTATAGCAGATGTGACCAAAGTGATTTAATCTTCTTAGGCATTGGCTCAAGGGACGCTACCTCCAACGCTTTCCGCATCCACCTCTTTCAGATTGAAGTAGGCTTCCATGACGCGGCGTACCACGGGCGCGGCCAGGCGCGCTCCTTCATCCCCGTTATACACAAAGGCTACCACAGCAATCTCAGGATTATCAAAAGGGGCATATCCAACATACCAGGCATGCGCTGGCCAGTTACCCGGCTGGCACAGGTTTTTGGCCTGAGCCACATTATCGCAGTATTCTGCCGTCCCCGTCTTACCGGCTGAAGGGATTGGGAAGTCCTCAAAAATGGTTGAGGCCGTACCGCTGACAACCACCTCACGCAGGCCCTCCTGCACTTTTTTGACCACCCAGGGAGCCACCGTTTTCATCTCACCCGTCTGCAGGTAGTTCTCATCATACACATGAATCACCGGATCCTGGGTAATATCCCACAGCATCTTGGGCTCAAAGGGCTGCACCACATTTCCCTCGCTATCCAGGACCTCGCGCACAATGGTGGGCTTCATCAACTTGCCATCATTGGCAATTGTTGCCATGGACACCAGCACCTGCAAGGGCGTAGAAAGAACATATCCTTGCCCAATGGTGGCAATGTAGGTGTCTCCGGTGGACCAGTTTTCCCCAACGTTGATGCGTTTCCAATCGGGATCTGGAATCAAACCATCTTGCTCACCCGGCAACTCAATCCCCAGTACGCGGCCATAGCCGATGGCTTTGGCGTATTCCCCCAGGCGCCAGATATTCAAGCCCTTGGGCACCTCATTTTTATACCCACCCCCTACTTTATAGAAATACACATCACAGGATTGGGCCAGGCCGTGGATAAAATCCAAATCACCATGCCCACCCCCAGTGGTCTTATAGATATAACAGACATAATCGCGCGTGCGCGGATTGGGATCATTCTCAAAATAGCGTTCCTCAACCGTAATCTTGCCCGGATCGTTGATCTTCTGTTCCGGCGTGACTACTCCTTCATTCAAAATACCCAGAGCCGCCGCCAGTTTAAATACTGACCCGGGTGGATGTTCGGCGGAAATAGCGTGATTAAGCAAGGGGCGATAAGGATCCCGTTGAAGTTGCTCATAGTAATAGGCGGGGATAAACCGTGCCATGCGGTTATTTTCATAACTGGGGTAAGACACCATGGCCAGGATTTCACCGGTTTTGGGATTCATGGCGATCACCACACCACTGGTGTAACGCTGCTCGCCAAAGTACCGATTCCAACGATCCATCCAATTTATCAATGCTGCCTCAGCGGCGGCCTGCAATCGCGTGTCAATAGTAAGTTTGATCGAATAGCCTGGCATGGGCTGCTCAGGGGGTTCCAAATCCCGCAGAATCTGGCCAGCCGCATCAACTTCGACAACCCGCTTGCCATTCTGTCCAATTAGCAAATCATTGAGCGAATACTCCACCCCCGCAAATCCTACCTTGTCGCGGTTGGGAAGGAAACCGCGCGCCCGGTAATCCGCCTCTTCACTGGCCGGAATGGGCCCCAAGAACCCCACCACGGCGGAGGTCAGCGAACCTGTGGGATATTCCCGCACCGACTCAACTTCAATTCCCACGCCCGGTAGATCGGCAGCCCGCTCACGAATGATCATCGCTGTTTGTTGATCAATGTTGCACTTAATCCGAATAGGACTATAAGGGGCGTTGGTGTCGCCAATGTACACAATTTGCGCAATGCCCAGATCGGTGGCGCAGGGGGTGAAGTTTCGCACGGTCTCCTCGTTGATCTCCCCATTATTGACCGGTACGCCGATCAACTGGGAGAGTTGACGGTAGACCTCCTGAATGCCTCCCTCATCGGCAGGTAACTCAGCCGGGGTGATGACCACGTTATAAGAGGGCACATTTTTGGCCAGAATATAGCCATTGCGGTCATAAATCAGACCACGCTGAGTCGGTATGCTGACCTCCATGGTACGATTGTCTTCGGCACGAATCCGGTAATTCGCCCCCTGAAGAATCTGGAGGTTAAAAAGGCGCAGGAGGTAAAAGCCGATCACAAACGCGATTGCCGCATAAAATACGGTCAATCGCCAGTGTTCAAATGGATGCGGGTGTTCCATCGGTTCATGCATTTTTCACCACCACCTCGGGATACAACCAGTTCGCCAGATCGTTTAATAAGGCATACACCGGAAAAGCCAGCACCACATTAAGAACTAGGCTAGGCAAAGTCACATGGGTTAATGCGTTTTCCCAAGATAGGGGAGTGCCACTAAACTGCAATGTCACAATTGTTAAAGCGTGATACATCAAAGTACCCCAAAAAGTCACAAATAGCATTGCCAGCAGAGGGATCTGCCAAACCTGGCGACGGATTATCCTGGCCAGAGCTACGGCAAGCCCATATCCAATTATAGGCACCAACAGAGGCACCCCGGAAATCCACCCCACCAAGAGCCCCCCCACCAGCACCCACACCAGAGCAGATCGAACGCGTTCATGCAGTGCCCAGGCAACCAACGCCAGCAAAATGAGATCACCACTCCCGTTCAGCAAGGTCAGGCGGCTGATAATGGCAGTTTGGATCATCAGCAACCCCCCAAGCACCGGAAAAGCCAGCCAATCCGCCAGCATACTCACCTCACGGGATGGGGGTTGGGATCAGGGGCGCAAGTTGAATCGGACGGAAGTTTGTGATCACCAGCACTGCCTGAAGGGTGCTGAAATCCACCACCGGCTGCACCACAGCCGTCTGGAACAATTGATTGGGCTGCTTGCGAATATCGCTGACCTGCCCCACCAAAATGTCTGGGGGGTAGGTACCACCCAAGCCTGAGGTCAACACCAGATCTCCCAACTGGATAACCGTATCTTGCGGGATCATCTCCAGGCTGATTTCCCCGGTTATCGAGCCATGGGTCTGACCTTCCACTTTGCTGTTTTGAAGGCGCACGTTGACAATAGCGCTGGCATCTGTGATCAATTGCACCCGGGCCGCACCCGCCGTTACCGCATCTACACGCCCCACCAGTCCTTGATTGGTGACTACCGGCATCCCATGACGAATCCCATCATCGGAGCCTCGGTCAATGATCACGTAATGAAGAAAAGGGCTTGGATCACGGCCGATGACATTAGCAGCCACATACTGATTCTGTGGGTGAGCACGGGCAAAGTCGAGGAGAGCATAAATGACCTGGGCTTCCCGAAGTTGCTGTTGGAGTTCGATTACTTGCGCCTGCAACTCGGCCACCTGCCGTTCTAATTCAAAATTACGCTGTTGAAGTGTGGCCATATCCCGCGGGGCAGTGAGAAACTGATAGGCCGCAATATAGCGGCTTGAAACCCACTGCTGAATTCCCACCAACGGGGACATCACCCCATGCAACAGGGGTTGCAAGTAGCCGCTCAATGCCAGCAGAATGAGCCCACTGGCAATGATGAGCACCAGAGCGGTTTGCCAAAACCGCGAAACCAGCGTTTTCATAGGATTAGGATAACGTCAAATCGCCTTTCTGCCAATTCCAATGTTCCGAATACTGACTCAGCCCCGGCTATTGCGATCTAAATCCACCAGGAATTCGGCAAAGCGATCCAGATCTTCGAGGATGATTCCCGTGCCCCGTACCACACACGTCATAGGGTCTTCGGCCACCCAAACCCGCAGGTTGAGTTCATCGCTCAAGCGCTCGGCAAGCCCTTGAAGTTGCGCTCCACCTCCGGCCAAGCACACACCGGTCTCCATCAAATCGGACACAATTTCGGGTGGGGCTTCATCCAAAGCATCCTTGATCGTATCCACAATGACCTGAACCGAGCCCGCAATCGCCTCGCGAACTTCCACCGAGGAAATCTCCACCGACTCTGGCAAGCCATTAATCAGGTTACGACCGCGCACCACCATGGTCTTCTCGGTAGGTAAGGGATAGGCCGAGCCGATATTAATCTTCACCTGCTCAGCCATGCGCTCCCCGATCAACAAGTTGTACTTGTTGCGAATGTACTGGATAATATCCTGATCCATCTCATCCCCTGCCACTCGTAACGAGCGCGAGACCACCACTCCCCCCATAGAAAGCACCGCCACTTCGGTTGTCCCACCACCAATATCCACGATCATACTTCCACGCACATCGGCCACCGGGAGACCGGCTCCGAGAGCAGCGGCTTTGGGTTCCTCAATCAGATAGGCCTCACGCGCTCCAGCCGCCATGGCCGCATCGTAGACCGCACGCTTTTCAACCTCCGTTGCCCCTGAAGGAATCCCAACCACCACCCGCGGACGCGGCATGGGCACAATAGTTTGCTGGTGAGCCTTGCCAATAAAATACCCCAACATCGCCTGGGTAATTTCAAATTCCGCAATCACCCCATCGCGCAACGGGCGGACGGCAATGACATTTGTGGGAGTTCGCCCCACCATTTCCTTGGCTTGCAAACCTATAGCCAGTGGCCTTTTGGTGCGCTTATCAATCGCTACCCATGAAGGTTCGTTGATAATAATCCCCTTGCCGCGAACATTGACGAGCGTATTGGCTGTTCCCAAGTCAATCCCAATATCCAGGGAAAACAAGCCCAAAAGCCAGTTTAAGGGGTTAATTGCCAACCTTGCTACTCCTTACTCACATGAGTGTCAATTGGAATTCTATATCCTTCCGCGCAAATTATACCCTATAAAAGGTAGAGGTAGGTGTAGCGACGATCAGAAAGCCACCCCAACAAAGCAGCAAATTTTACCATCCTTGACCACAACGCTTGGGCCGAGTAGAATATAAAACACAAGCGGGCGTGGCCAAGGGGTAAGGCATCAGCCTTCCAAGCTGAGATTCGCGGGTTCGAATCCCGTCGCCCGCTCTAACTCGCGAATATCAACCTCGCCAAAATCAATAGGATGATATTCATGGTTTCGCCGAATACCGCGCGAAAGGAGTGAATATCATCCTGTTATGCTGATCAGTAAAGCCGTCGAAGGTTTTTTTGTTGGACTTTTCCCTGCAACACTCTCCCAACACGGCCTACAGAACCTACCATCCCATTTTGCGACATTTCATCCGCTACGTGGGGGACATTGATATCGCTGCCGTCACGCCGGAGATGCTCAAAAAGTTTCTAGCCTATATTCAGACGGAATATGTACCTCAGCGTATCCCGACCAGTACCCGTCAGGGTGAGCGCCTAAGCGGATACTCGGTGGATAATCACTGGAAAGCGCTGCGTTCGTTCTTTCGCTGGTGTGCTGCAACGAAACTGATCAAGCACAATCCCGCTTTGGAATTGCCCCGTCCGCACTTTGCCAGGCCGGAAATTCAACCCTTCAGCAAAGAGGAAATCTCTCGCTTGATCTATCATGCTCAGTATGCGAAGACCAGACGCGGAGATCGAATCGTTGCCAAAAAGCGCGGCAAGGCCAAGCGCGACCTGGCCATTGTGCTGCTCCTCCTGGATACCGGCATTCGCCTGGGCGAGCTTGCCCGGCTGCGGATCGGAGATGTCAACCTGGAAACCGGCGAAATCCGCGTTGCTCCTTACGGCACCGGGCGCAAGACCAAAGCACGCACGATCCCGATCGGCAAGAAAACCCGCAGAGCCTTGTGGCACTATATAAACTCTCTCGAAGACGACGATCCGGCTTTACCGCTATTCGGGCTAAGGCCCCAGTACATCCGCCAGATCATACTCAGTATCGGGAAAAGCGCCGAAGTCCCCCATACTCACCCCCATCGCTTCCGTCATACATTTGCAATCGAGTACTTGCGCAACGGTGGGGATGTTTTCACGCTCCAGCGCATACTCGGTCACTCATCGTTGGCAATGGTAGAGCGATATTTGCAACTTTCGCAGGTTGATCTCAAAGAAGCCCATCGCCGGGCAAGCCCGGTGGATAAGTTCTAAGACCACCCGAACAAATCCCAGTAGTAGCGCATCCAGGATGTTCCGGTTGCACGCGCTGTTATGCCGATGCGTGAAGGTGTCCAGGTAAAAGAAGGCGAGTTTGGTAAACATACGCGCCCCGCCCAATTGGTCGTGTACACAGCCTGCCAATCAGACCATAGAGAACCGGACGGATACAACACAATTGGTGCCGGCGGAAGGAAGAACAAAGTGGCGGATGCGGTTTCGGTTGGTGTGCCCCCACCTACCCGCGAACGCGCCAAAAGCCGAATGCCATCATTGTACTGCCAAACAAGTTCAGCGTAATTGTTGTCTGTGCCATCGTCAACGCGCAATCCGACTTCGTTCCCGTTGACGCCTGTCTCCATTCCGCATATCGAGACGATGGCGAAAAATGTGGATGGCGCGCTACGGCAGAAGAAAACCCTAGAAGCACTTGTAAATCCGCTAATGTTCAAGTATGTGCCATAACTAACAAGAACGCTCGGCGGCGTCACAAACGGACTCCCCGCCCAGGACCATCCCGATGGGATGGTAGTGGTGAAGTCCTCGATGTTGGCCGGGCGGTAATAGCCCGAAAAGCGCATGTCGTCCGCGGTCGGAATGCGCCCGGTTATCTGCCCTATCTTACTCTCCGCCTGCAAATCGCTGTAAGCAGAGAACCGATCCGTGCTGATCGTCCCCGTTGTGATTTTGCTTGCGTCTAAATCTGGAATACGTGCAGTGTCGAACACCCCACTCGTTACATCCGACGCGCTGTGGGTATGCGCAGACGGTGGAAACTGGGATGGCTTTCCGGTCACTCCGCCCCACGGGACACTTTCCGCAGAATCGACAACTCCGTTGTTGTTGGTGTCGTAAACCGACTTCTGCATGTCGCCGGTGCTGGGACTGACCCATGTTCCGTCATCCCGCAGCACTTTACCCGATATTGAGCCCGGAGCAGGCACAACCCCATTTTGGCTAGGGCCGAATACCGGAAGCCGTTCGGGGCTAAGGACACCGTCGGTAATCTCCTCCCCTCTATGAGTGTGAGGGATCGGGAAGCGTAAATCAACAATATCCGTATCCGTTCCGCTTTCCTGGATGCTGAATTGCCCGGCATACAAGCGCACGGCTCCCAATACATATGCAGTCCCGGTAGGGATCGATGGAAGGTGAGTCAAACTTAATGTATCGAGATTTACTTCACTTCCTTTGGTTATAACTACATCGCCGCTATTGTCAACTGTGATTAGCACGTAGCATGATTTTCCCACCTCGAGCGGGCAATACTCAGTTAAGTCAAATGTCCCCGAGACCGGCTTATATCCATCCGCCCAGACTAACCCCGGATAAATTGTGATTCTTAACCCACCTAATGGAGTGATTCTTAGAGGCAAAAACTGTCTGAGCTGCATGTACAAAATATCGGTTCCGAACGGGTATTCGTGGTTTTTGGCGTGAGATGGGACGTTATATCTCGGATTCTCGCCGGCCACGGTTCGCGGTGATAAGACCTGCAGCAGCCCGGGTTGAGCCGGATCGTATCCTACCCATACCGGCAGAAACGGCTGCGCAGCCACACGGTTATTGAGTACTTTCAGCACCGTATTATCGACTTGTACATATGCGTACCCATTACCGGCGTCGACAACCCCGGATTTATCTCCCAAAATCGCAGGCACGGCAAACGGTATATCTTGTTTTTTATTAAACATCTTCCGAATTGCACGCTTAAGATCCATCGTCGCTCCTGATCTAAGTAATGTAATCAATATGTTGGCAGATGTTCCAAAGAAATACCGAGTCGATCTCGATCCTTTTAGTCCCTTCCAACCAGACCTGCCAAGTTGTCTTGATTCTGAAATTTGTAACGGGCTCCAGCCCAAAATAACCAATCCAGGTTTGCCCGGTAAACTGCATTGTATTGCTTATGTTAGGATATGCTACTGAAGCTGTTGCCGAGAGCTTATCACCGGTTGTGTTCCCATCTTTGTGCGCTATTATAGTATTCCCAACTAGAGCCTGAATCCCGCGCGGGCTGACGGGATTAGGTTCTAACTGCCCATTGAGTTGTGTTTCGACAACAACTCTCACGTTGACCGGCCAATTGTAAAAATTGGCACCCCCTTTGTACATATTAACCCTGAACCCATGCCAGGAATAAAACCCCGTGTTCCAAGTGCCTTCAACAGAAGCCCAATAATACCCATAATTAGGTGACGACCCATAATTGAAAGTTGCCGGGTTGTAATTAGACCACGGGTGCCCGAGATATTCAAAATATATAGCGTCAAAAGAGAGCACCGGGTCGTTCAGTTCGATTTCAATTCCCCAACAATCTACTCCGCTGGAGTTGTTGAAGTATCCGGTTCGCTGGTAAGGATTTGTTACCGGATTTTTTATCCCGGTTGCGATACGTTGCCCTGTAGCGTTGAGTAAATATACGGTATAAAAATCGTCGTCTTGAGTTTCCACCCAAGCTGCTGCGGGTGACGAACGCGTTAACCACCGGCCGTTAATCATATACATTGTAGGATTATCAGCGTTACTCGGTCGAGCAAAAAACTTATAATACGACCGGACTCGATCCCATCCCGGAATTTGCAAAACCACCTTACTTAGTGCCTGATACGGCCCATTAGCGGACGCATCTGTGCCATCACGGCAAGGCGTGCCGGGTACGGCCGTCATCGGAGGCTCAGAAGGAATTGTAGATGGAATGGGAAAAGGGAAATAACTCCCACCACCCGGTAATACCGGCAAGAGCGGAAAGACCGGGAATAGGTCGGGTTGGAGAGGAATGTTCGATTTTGGGGGCTCAAGCGGAGTCTGAATGGTCTGACTGAGGTTTTTAAATACCTCAGGCTCTCCCACAACACTCATGCGCAACACGCCCTTATTAGGATCGTGTTCTATGGACAACCCACGCGGGACGATCTTCCCCGAGTAAGTTATCTTCCGCGGTGTTTCATCCGCAATTGAAACCGACAGATACTGATTGGGAACCAGTGTGATCAAGCGATTAGCACTTACCAATTCAATAGTAAAGTCGTACTTTCGGTTTTCGCGGTTGTAAATCAGTGAAGCAAGATGGTTTGCCTGTTCCTGATCGCTGAAAAGCAAACGCTCCTTTGTAAGTACTTTCCCCGTCCTTCCGAACACCGAGCCCGGCGCAGATGAAACGATCGGTTTTGACCCCGCTACACCGGACAAATCAACCCTACTCACCTTTGGAGTCTCATAAAAGTCAACCTGTACATGGGTACAGTCGTCTTTACTCAGTGTCATGACGATCGGGATTGAGCCCCTATTCGATTCCAAAATGTAATTCGTATCAATCTGAACAAAAACTCTCCCGTATGGATCACACATGGGAGAAGCTAGAATACTTTCCTCTGCCATCGTTTTGATTTGCTTCCATAAATCCCCACTGGCATCTTGTAGCACAGACGCTTGACGAGTATCTCCACTCAAGAAAACATCCACACAATTTGTAACCGTTGACCGCCAGACAAATAAATGCCATAGTGCTTTATCCACAGTCAATGATTGCATTTCCGTCCATCGCGTTGGTGTATTGCTGACGTTCTCAAGGCCGACCGGGAATCCCATAAGGTTTGAAAGCCAGTGGTGTGTCCCCTTGACACTGAGTATTGCTGTACCGGTTTTATCATCCACCTCACATTCGGACAGATCTACCCATCCAACGGCTACGATATTTTCTGCTCCTACAATTGGACCGATGGATTGAGGTTGATCCTCCGAAAACAAAATGACCTTGTTATTTTCGTACAAATCTACTGCAGATGGTAAACGAATGCTGAATTCAAACCCTCCCCGATCGAAACTGCCATGAAAAGATTCAAGCACAACCTCAACCGCCGGAGAAGTATCACTGTACACATAGACATTTCGATATCCGGTTGAACTCTTGCCATTGCTGGCAGTAACGGTGCATCCAATCAGTATTCGACCCGGTGCAGTGGCCGTCAAAGTCGGTGTAGCCGTATTAGCGTTACTGAGTGTCGCAGGACCACGGATGACACTCCATGAGTAACTGCTAATCGTTGAACCGATTACCCATGATGCGGATGCGTCCAGTTGGGTTGACACACTGCTTCCGGTGAGTTTGAGGACGCGATCCGGACCCAAACAGACTACCGGTGTGAAAGCACTATGTTGGTCTGAGTAAGCGATATCATAGTCCATGTAAGTGGTTGTTCCTACCACTCGCGGGTGGCGAGCCCAGAAGGAAAATTCATCGATCACTGTTAGATATAAGCCGTTCTCCCACGCAATTTCGGAAGTTTCGCCGATATATGCTATCGAGGAGGTCCATGTCTTACGAACACGTACCCGTCCACGATCTCTTCCACCGGGGGTTGTCCCAACCAGAACGGTCATTCCGGGTAGCACATTCGCCAAATTTCCAGAAGCATTATTGTAAGTTACCTGCACAACCTTATCATGAGTGCTAAAACTCTGATTCACCCGGCACTGATACACCACAACCGGTTGATCGATGATCGCGTATAGTCGCGTTGCCAAGCCGTCTGAGCGCAAGATTGCAATTTCTTGTGGGGTTGCCGACCTTGTCATGTTTGTTTCACCAAGTGGGTAAACGTGACGGTGAGTTCTAATCGATCCCGTCTTTTGGACGGATCGCGCTCTTCATTTTCTGGCCAATGTATAATGGCTTGATAGTTAGCATAGGTATCGTCATTGGTCAGTGTACGAATATAGACTACCGATGACGACCCTGGGCAGAATGATTTCAGCTGTTGTCGTTGTTCAGAAGTCAACAATGAAAATATCCATTTACAACTGGGATAACCTCGACCGTACGATCGACCACTCGCCGCAACGATGAGTTCAGGGTAATCGATAAAGATAGCTCGCGGTACGGGTAGTGGCGTACTCAAGGACTCAATGTTGACCATGTCATTTAGAGTGGTACCGATTTTGAAATCCGCCACCTTAACCTCCAAAGGCATCAATCAATGCTCGATCCCGACGACTGAGCAATTTTTCTACTTCATGCATGACTTGCTTCAGCGTCAGGGTTGAGGTCTCGATGTGCATCTGGATAACTTTTCCCGTAGAAGTGAAAGAAGAGGTGAGCAAATTCTTCGTTAAGGAATTAGGAACGATCGATCCATTTGATTCCGGAATAAACAGCTCTGGCCCCTGTTCTCCAACAACGTACGGGATACCTGCCATAACAGGCCCTCCCAGAGCTCTTCCTCGAGGGGGAGATTTTGTTCCCAAAAAAGATTGCACCTGTTGGTTCAACCATTCCTTATAACGAAGAGTCAACTGCATGCCCGCTTGCTGAAGGGCCGCTTGATCGTTCAGCGCCAATGCTCTTAGGATATTGAGTCGGTTTTGCTCAGCAGCGCGAAGTTGTTGCAGTTCGTTTTGATATTGTTGATCGAGTTGTCTCAGTCGTGCTTTTTGACTCTCGTTTAAGCGCTTTAATTCTTCCGCACGCTCTGCGGCAAGTTGCGCCATTCTCAACTGATGTTGTTTACTCAGTTCTTGCATTTGGATTTGGAATTCTTCCCGGCGCCGCTGACGCTGTACAGCAAATTGGGCCTCCATTTCACTAATCTGCCTGGCAAAATCCTCGGAACGCCTGGCGGCCTGAATACGATATTGTTCTTCCTCTTCCTGTCGGCGGCGTTCATAGGACCGTTGTTCACGGATGATCCCAAGAGCGTCTCGCGCATCGATCAACTCTTGCAACCGGTCTTCATGTTCGGTCTGTAGCTGCCGCAAGCGGCGCTGATGATCTTCTTCCGCCCGTTGTACTTCGACCTGATAGGACCGAGCAACCTTCAAGCGATTTTGATAATAATCTTGCTCAGCCTGTCTTTCGGCTTGTGCGTATGCTTGCATGATCTTCCGCCGCTGTTCCGCATACTGAGCAATCAATGCATTTCGCGAAGCTTCATAACGGCGTTCAACTTCAAGCCGCTGGTTGGCAAATTCTGCAATGATCCTACTGCGTTCAACTTGATATTGTTGTTCAACCATGACCCGCTGGCGTTGAGCTTGTTCATAAGCCTCGTACGCCTCGAGTTGTTGTTGCGTAACCACGGTATCACGCTGAACAGCCGTAATGTGATCATTGATCGCGCCGGTCAGCCTCCCAACGGCCAATGCCCACTCCCTGGCGCGATCCTCACTAAATAATCGTCCCGCATAATAGCCGAGAATCGTAGCCAATTGTGCCGGTGCCGCTTGCAGATTGCGCTGCGCGCCAAACTCTGTCCGCGCTAACGCACTGTAACCCGCAGCCGCAGTTGCCCCAACTGCTGCAGTAACTGCCACATATGGATTAAGTAGACCAAGACGACTAACAGCTCCTCCAACCCCTCCCAAAATCGCCGGCAGATTTAATGCCTTGACAACCCCCACTAACATCGTGATCTGCCCGACGATCTGGGTTAATCCGCCGATCGCTGCAAAACCACCTCCGATCAAAACGGCTGCCTTGACCAGCTCGGGATTTCGTTCGATCACATCAGCAATCTTATTTACCAATTCCGCTGCTATACGCAATGCCGGCAATAATTGCTCAGTAGCTACTGCGCCAATTCGCAAAAACGACTGCTGTATATCATTTTGCGCCTTTTGCCACGCCATGGCAGCAGTACTGAATGGACTGGTGGAAATATACGCTTGAGCAGAACCAAATATCGGCGATAATATTGATCTGCCAAACCGTTGAAATGCCCCGCCAACTTGGTTTAATTTTTCGCCAATGTCCCGTAGGTTAAATAGGTTGTCCCGAATATCACGTGAGCTGTTCGCCATACCGCGCATGGCTACTTCAGCTTTTCTTGCCTGTTGATCAAGTTCTACCAATTCCCGTGTTACATCTTCCAATTCCCTTTCCAGTTCGTTAATATCTTTCCCAACCGCTTTGTTAAGTTTCATCGTCTCTTGAAGTGCCTTAACCCGCCGTTGTAGCTCTTCAACGCGGCTCTGCACTTTTTTCATATCATCATTGACCTTCGCAGCATCAGAACCGAAGATCAACAAGAGTCTTAATTGCTTTTCATCCATATTTCACCTATACTAGAAGTATGTACAGCAGTTGGTTTAAGAACGAACCACAGGATGATGATCAAGTTGGAGTCCACAGTACAAACGCCGGAACGATTTGGTTTGGTTCCTTGTTGATTACGTCGTTCCTTCTTGTGGGACTTGCCGTATATTTCCCAAATCCGGGTATTCTCATTGCTTTATGCTGCTTACCTCCGTCTGCCATCATTCACACCCTCTGGGCACTTAAGTTACTCCATCTCTTGTAACTGCTGCCGGCGCAATTTCTCACCAATTGCCTTTAGCCGTAACACAGCCCTTAACAAATCATCCGGTTGATTGAGGATGGTTTGGATGTCCCATTTCCATTCAATAGCCTCTAGTACCAGCAAAATATCCAGCGCCTGACCGAGAACACAATCGGGGATTTCCTTTAAGCCAAACCATTCATCCGGAAAATCCCCCGCAGATGTAGAACAATAAAATCGCTCTAATTGCCTGACGACTTCTAGAATTTTTTTTCCGAGGTCTGTTCCTCAACCTGTAATGCCCAGCCGGGATTTTCCTCGATAACCGCTTGCAACCAAGCTTCGCCGATTTCATACGGCAAGCTGCAAAATTCTTGGGGGGTAAGTTCCTTCACGGATTTTGTTTGGCCGTCGATCTCCACCGTACCCTGGGTGCACGCCACGCAACGTGGATAGATCATCACGGCTACGGCTCGTTCTGCATCGCTCCGATAGGTATGCTCTGCAGCCTTATTGGCCAACAGCGCTTGATCCATCGCATCGGCTACCGTTGCGTGGCGTACGATCAAATCTACTGTTACCCGGTCAACCGTCATTTGTACGATCATCCGGCAACCTCGCGTAGAACAACAATCACATCGTTGTTGGCCGGTGCAGTCGTGAAGGTGATCCCGGTAACCGTCTTGGTCAGACCCGCAGTAACTTCTACACCGTTCTTCCAGACCTTGATCCCATCGGTCGACACTGCCGGGAAGTTCGCCGGGAAGTTGAAGGATGTCGTAGTACCGTCTCCCAGATACGAAGCAATTCGCAAGGGGTAATTGCTCCAAACTTCCAAGATTTGGGCCTCCAAAAAGCCTTCGGTACTGTTCGAGAACTCCACACCCCATAGGTGTCTGCGTACCCGATTGGGTGCCACCTGATACTGAGTAACCGCTTTGTCTGCGCCCATACCCGGAGTCTTGCGAACCACTTGTGCTGAGGGGATGATGAAACTATGCCAGTAGGTCTTGCCGGTATCCAGGCCCTTCGCGGCTTGATAGAGCAGCAGTGCTACGCGGGGTTCGAACCCTTGTTTATCGGTCGCAACACCCACCACAGTGGCCTCTCCAACGGTGGCTACTTTCGTTCCGTCCAGCAACGCCGCCAGTACCGGGTCGGCCGCCTCGACGTTTAACCTGGCGTCTACACCTTCCTGCGGTGGGAGATAAACAACCTGGGTGATGCCGTCCTCTCCAAGACCGGTCAGCTTACGCGCATCCGGAATCGTCAGGTCGAATGCCGTTGCTCCCTTGAACTGTATCCCCTCATAAGCAGTAGTACCGCTGGCTTTGGGGTACCCGTTGCTATCCAGCTCGTAGACGCATGCATAACGCAATCCGTAATTCAGAGTTCTCTCAATCGGCGCTGTCATCTTCCTTCACTCCTTCTTGTAGAATTTCGATTACCGGGCGGGAGAAACCCGCACAGTCACAAAAGTACCGAATTACCCCTTTTTCTTCGTAGTGAGGGTCCAGTGGCTTACCACACAACGGACAGGATCTAGATTCGTTGAATTTCGGTTTCATGAGACTTCCTGCATCAAAATTAATCCATCATAGACCATTGCACTCCAACCACGCTCGTGGCGTATCCAGACTCGCTGGGCACTCTCGACTTTGATGCCGATTACCTCAATGCGTTCTCCACTACTCAGTATGCCGAGGGGCGCATGGCTTGTAGACGGTCCGCTTCTGATATTAACCCGGGATACAGCACGCAACATTACCGGTGCGCGCCGGGCAGGTTCGCCGTTTTGCTCCTCCGGGGAGGGCCTTCCGTAGCGGGCCAACAATTCATCCACCGTTCCGTTGTACCAATTCAAATCAATTTGCGCGCTCGATACGCCGTATTGTTTCCCATCACCGCGGTCCGTATATTGCCAGAACAGCCAATCTTTCCACGGGGCCGGAACGATGGGCTTCGATACCCGATAATGCGCAATCCACAGTGGACACTCTGCCCAGGACGCGGCATCGCTGCCGTATTCGTGCCAATAGCCCGGTGAAGTGTAAACCATGCAAACCCTGCCGGTATTTTCCTCGACGATATCGACGAATTCCCTTGCGGCCACAATCGCTATTCGCTGTAGCGGTGCTTTTCTTCGCTCCTCGTAGTCCAGCACCGGTTCGATATCCGGTGGGTAATCCTGAATAAGCTTGGCGAAGTAGCGAGCCTGTTTGTCTGCCGGCGTCGTCCAATCCAAATAGTGATACATACCCACCAGCAAGCCGGCTTGTTTAGCAGCCTGATAGTTGACGACAAAGCGCCTATCCGTCCACTCCGCCTGGCTGGCTTTGAGAAACACGAAGTTAGCACCGGCCTCTTTCATCCGGGCAAAATCGATCTCGCCTTGCCAGTGGCTCACATCACAGCCTAAAGCGTTCATCTCACAACCTGCAAGATCTGAGTGATCAACCAAATCAAAACGGTTGATCCCAGAATACCACCCAGCCACGCCATCAACCGGTTTGCCTGGTCGAGCCTGGTCACGATGCGTGTAAGGTCGTCAATGCGCCTGTCATGCTCCTCGAGTTTGCGCCAGGCAGCATCCAGACGGTTTTCAAGCAACGGATGGCTGCCGGCTTCATGGTTCTC
The DNA here is from genome assembly GCF_001306145.1 of Thermanaerothrix daxensis. Taxonomy (GTDB): domain Bacteria; phylum Chloroflexota; class Anaerolineae; order Anaerolineales; family Anaerolineaceae; genus Thermanaerothrix; species Thermanaerothrix daxensis. The sequence goes on along the minus strand of NZ_LGKO01000005.1, from coordinate 546,173 downwards.
TAACCTGCGCACACGGGCTTCAATGTCTTTGAGCATTGTTTTGATCTCCACAACGTCGGCTGCAACTTGGTCAAGACGTGCAGATAAAGCAGATATCTGACGCTGGAGACTGATGTTGCTAACCCGTTCTTCAGCGGTCATGCTACCCTCGAGTAACGGCACTGCGGACGGCATCATATACACCACTGGCAATCAGGCCAAGTGCCAGGCCGTATACCACGGCTCCGAACCATTCAGCAAATGTAACAAGCGGGAAAACGCTGTACTGATACAACACACCCAGTACAATCCCCACCAGCATACTGAGTAGCTGGAGCGCCTTGCCGGACAAACCTAAACGCTTGGACCACTCCACAAGGCCCAGAACCACTAACACCAATGGTATTCCGTTTATCATTGCTTCGCTGATGATCTCCATACTTCACCTCACTTCATTCGTAAAATGCAATCGAGATCGGGACGATTGTCGTAATGGCAATCCTGAATTCGATCCCTACATAGCTTTGACCTGCATAGTTCAAGACCTGGATGCCATTATCGCCCAACCAGACAACCTTCTTTACCCAGGGCAAGGTAGAATCCTTCGTCCCCCGCCCGAGCAAGGGATGCGACAAAAATACATCGCGTACACTTGTCAAAAACGGCTCGGCCGACTTTTCCGCTTCGCCATCAATACCCTGAAAGATCGGTTTGACGTACAACCGCATGAGCCAGGTACGGGTCTCTTCGGCCAAGATCTCACCGATCGGGGCAACCGTTGCCGAACCGGCAAACGTGCAAAAGATCGGCAAATCCGAATCGGCCAGCGATTGAGGCGCCCATAGATAAGCCCGTTTGATGCCGCTTATTGTCTTTTGGATATCTACTAGCCGCTGTTGGATATCACTCATAACACAACCCGTTTGTATGGTTTCAACATTAGCTGCACACGCTCCGGCAAGGCCTTGGTGTACTGCAACATGCCCAGTTCGGCTACCCCAATGCTGTCCGTCAAACCGGATTTGATCTCTTTGTAAAAGCGCACACTCAGCAATGTGGCAGCATTCACCAGGTCATCCGGAAGAGGCGAGAAACCCCCGGTGAAGGCAATCTTTACCCACACCTTTCCTTTTCCATCTACACCGTGGTACAGTACCGAATTCTTGAATACTTCAGCATGAGCAGGATTGAGCTCGCGCCAGTCCTCTCGGGCCGAAATCCGATAAGCCAGATAAGAGACGTTCTCGATAACCGGTTTGGGCGGCCAGCACCACAAAACCCCATCAGAGGAGATCAATCCTTGTAGGAGTACATCGGAAAGCGTCTCCCGCACAAAATAGTTATCACCCCCTCCGCAATACCGGTCAATAGCCCGACTTGCCTGGGTGATCAACTCGGTAAGCAGGACATCATCCGCGTTTTCGCCGCTGCCGAGTGCGCGCTTGACTGCCGCGATCGTTGTGTAATCCATTCGTTACCTGCTCCACCACAACATACTCAGTATCGAGGGGTGCGATTACCCCGGTGTCGATCATGCTTTCTGCAAGATCTTCGGGCAATTCAATCTGCCCGTTTTCGACATAGGCAACGAAATCGCCTCGGCCGACGCTGTACAGGTTCCCCAATACCCGGTACTTCATAAAACCTCAACCAGGGGGAGAGACCCTTCCGAGCCCCTCCCCATTACCAAATTAGCCGTTGCCGATATTGGTGATGATCCCGATGGAGGGTGGGAAGTAGTGGGCAAACACGCCGTCGAAGTAGACGCCCGATTCGTACTTCCGCGTGCGCTGCGGCCATTCGATCTGATAGTAATCCTGACGCAAACGCATCTCCATCACATTGGGTACACCGTTCAAAGGATACGGCAGCTGCTCCGTTACCGCCAGTAGCGTGCCGGGCGGCATATTCGGGTGGATCTCCAGCGGCACTTCCGGCGCAACACCCATTGCAAAGCGGTTGAGTAAGCTCTTCACCCGCATGCCGGCAGTGAACTCCGAACCGGTTACATAGGGAATCTGCGCAGCAGACGCAGTCAGAACTTTCTTGGTGATGTTATCCGCTTCCTGAGCGTTGACGTAAATGCGCGTCGGAGATATCCGGTAATTGTCCCACATCCAGCGGAACATTTCGTTGATCTCCTCGATACCGCCATCGCCGGACGCTGTGAGGGGCGTACCGCTGCCGGGCGTGCCGGTGGGCATATTTTTGATGTAGGCGCCCGAACCGCTTGCCCAGGCCTGATACAAAATGCCATCGTAACTGAGCAAATTCCTGGAGTTGTCGGCAGTAATCTCGCTGGCATTCTGACGGCCAGAGGTCTGCAAACTGGTCAGGACCACACTGTTAATCGTGGTAATCGCCTGTAAAAGCTCGTTGCCACTGGTCCCGACATACCAGGCGTATGCCACCGCGCCGGGCACAACCGGGACGCTGGCTTTGATGACATTGGTTGAACCGGTCAGCACGCCGGTGCTGGTTGGGCTGGATTTATTGGATGAACCACCGCCGTAGGTAAACGCCGAACCGCCACCGGCCGGGGTAACGCTGACTTGTCCGACTACACCACCGGTTACGGAGGACGCCAGGTAACCGTACAGAGTCAAAGCCACCACGATCACATTGTACGTACCGGCAGGAATAGAGCCTCCCGTGCTATCGGTGGTTACCGTGGGGGCGTCCGGCGTTCCCAAAGCAACCGAATAGTTGCCTCCCAAATCGGCAAGTTCCTCTTCGATCATCGTTGCCCAAAGCAACCGCTGTGCCTGAGTAGCGCGAATGTCTTCAAACCCCACCGCTGCACGTTCGGCTTCGAAAGTAATGCTATCCTCAAGGCCGAGGGTACGATAAGGAGCGCTTTTATCCACCACTTGCGTGGTAATCACGCCGTTCCGCTCGCCTTCCGGCACAAACCCTCGCAAGCCGGCCGTATTGATCCCAATAACCGCTTTCCAGTTGGTTGACGTACCGCCACCGCCGGAAACCCGCGGGGTGCGGTTGCGAATGGGAGTCAGAACCGGGAACAGATTCTTGGCCGGCGCTTGCAGGTCATAGGCAACCAGCCCGGTTGCTTGGGTGACCCCCGCCTTTTTCAGCGCGTTTGGGTCCATTGGTTGAGCAAGTGCCTTCTTGAATTCGGCAATTGCTTGTTGGGTCAATTGAGACAGATTTTCGATCATAACAAACTCCTTACGACTTGGTTTGAATGGCTTGAATTTCCAGGCGCGCAATTTCATTACGCAACGCCTGCTGTGCCAGCGGATCGGTTACCGATTGCAAAGCCGCTTTCAAAACCTCGGCTTTCTGCAGTGCCGCGCTGGCCTGCGGCGTCAATGATCCGATTTCACGCAAAACCGGCCCGCTTGCGCCGCGTTTGCTGAGGGCTTCCACTTCAAGAGCCAGTTTCGCCACATCTCGCACAAGCTGCTCGATTTGACTCTTGGACTTCGCCATCCCGCGAATGCGAGCGCTCAGCTGCATATCGGATCCAACCCGCTCGATCAATCCGAATTCGGCGAGGATGGATAAGACGATCTCACGCACATCATCAGCCGTCAGCGTTTTGGGCTGCTCTTCAGCCACCTGCTCTTCCCCGTCCTCCGGGGTTTCTTCGCTTTCGACTGCATCCTCTGCGTTCCCGCTGTCGTCCTCACTCGCCGTGGATCGTTCTTCCAGCATCGCGACAATCTCTTCGGCAATTTCCTGGATTTTTTCTTCATCCAGTTCCTTGCCCTCATCTTGTTTGAGTAGTTTCAAAATCCGTTCTTTCATCGCAACTCCCTTCATACTGAGTATTGGTGTAACAATTCGACTGCCATCCGCTTTGATGACTTCGAAAGTTGCCCCGGGTATGCAGGGCAGATCTACCAGTGATATCTCATTCGGGATGGCTTCATAGCGCACATAACCTTTGTTTATCGGGTCTTCCCAACGTTCGCCATATCGGCCGCCGATGGAAAAACCGGTAAATACGCCCTCTACTACCTTTTGCCAGGCTTCGCTGTCCACGACTTTTACCCCGACCCGGATGGCCTTCGCCGCATCATCGAAAATCATCTTGATGACTTTGCCAACCGCCCTGGTGGTATGGCTGTCGCGGACGTTGCCGTAGGACCTGCCGCGGCTGGCTTTCTGCACCCGTTTCGACCACGCCCAAAAGTGTGGCTTCGATTTGGCGTAGTCCATGATCTCCCCGCTCATATCAGGCTGTTCGATTGCAGCCACTCCCCAGACTTCACGGCGCGCCTCGATGACCTTTTGCAGCGGGATGAAATAGGATAGGCTTTTTTCCGCTTCGTTTTCGTTCGTGGCTTCCTCGAACTCAAGCGGTTGGTAGTCATGATCCCTCAACCACTGCCGTGCCTCTTCGGCGCTAAACTTATCCGCATCAAAGCGGATCGCCTGCAAAGTTAATGAGTCCTCGCCCTTTAACCTACCGAAAATAGCATGAATACCTTCTCCAAATTTATCGTTGACCCGCCGGAATGAATCCTCTTCAAAGCGGCTTGGATCAACCAGCCTAGCAGCATGTTCGTTTGGATATGGCATACTCAAACCTCCAAAACAAAAACCGGCGAGACTAAGTAATCCCATGACTTGGGTATCACTTACTCTCGCCGGCTCTACCGGACTCGTTGAGAGTGTTACTGCTTGCCTATCCGGGCTCTACCACAGAATCGGCTCACAGCCTGCGCTTCCGCGCTCGTTTGTTGTTTGTATTATAGAACAGATTCACTACGAAAGTCAAGCCTTTTTAATTTGATCGATGATTTTATCCACTGCTTCCTCGAACAACTTAGCAATCCTGTCCCGTGTCCGATCCAGCGCCGGCTCGAAATACGGATGGGGTTTCGTTCCCGATCTGCGAATCTTTGCCCATACGGCCCGCGCCGCTTGGCGATTCTCGTCAATCTGTTTGGCCTTGCTCCCCAATCGTTTCCCCGTTCGTACTGAGTATGTGGCGGCTAACTGTTTGATTCTCACCCACTCATAAAGAGGCTGTCCGGGTTCGGTGATCGACAAGGGCGGCGTGTGCGGTTTCGAGCCGTATTCAACGGCTCTGGCGTACGGCAAACCGCGCCCGGCGCCGACTTCGACAAAGATGGCATCTTTTGTAACTTGCACTTCACTCGAGGACACGCTGGCACGCAAATCGCCGGTGGCTACGCTGTCGTTGTCGGTCAGGTTTTGCTTGATCTGGCCTTCCAGCAATTTGCCCGCTTGTCCCATCGCGTTCCAAATTGGAACGTAGATTTGGTCATTGAGATTAGATGTCTTCCCAACGAATTTCAAAATCTCATCCAATCCTTCAATGCGTAAAACTTTCATTGACAATCCACCTAAAAATTGTTATTATAGATATGGCGAGGATGTAGTCCGGACGAGCATACCGCGAAAGCGGAAGACTGGGGAGTTTCCGGCCCCCAGGCGCCAACCCCGAAAGGGGTTTTTTATTACCATTTATCAACCTGTCTTTTTTCTCTAACATAAAGTGATCGAACCTTCCCGTCAACCACCGGGACAACAAGATATGACTTCGGAGACCATTCCCGATAATAAACGATCGCGCCCCGTCTCAATTTCATCCCCTCATAATTGCCTTGAAGGATTTGCTCAAGCATGGTTTCTGCCCGCTTCAGATCTTTTATCTGCGGTGGCTTCCCTTCATAACCCGTAAAGTGCCGTCGAATATAATGCCAGCGCCGTTCACCGGATATCATAAAACCGTTGATTTGTGTCACAGTTTGCCAATCAGTCAGTTCCTGAATGCTGTTCCTCCGGTTATCTCGCAACGGATGATCCGCCGGCAGATACTTCACATCATCCAACGTCACCGGCGCAACTGCACAACGACAATGCGGATGACGCGGCGGTAACCCGTCACCGAATTTGGGATCCACATAAAACGTTTCACCCAAACGCACAACTTTATTGTGCAACTCACGGCATTTCGGACAGGCACCGGTTTGCCCATCCAGCCAGCGCATTCCTCGCACCACCCCGCTTTCCTGGTAACCTAACTTTGCACCCTGCGCATGTGCACGGATCACCTCTGTGCGCGCGATTCGGGTTGCCCGCCATTCCGGGAAAATAGTTTGATCCGGCTCTTCGTGCAGATGAGCAATCTCATCACGGATTTGGTAGATCGTTTTGCCCTCGCTCAATCCAGCAGTGATGATCTGTGAGATACCGGTTTGTATATCGGGCAGGATCCCTGCAACCAGCTTCCCTGCGTTCTGACGCGCCCACTCCAGCGCCGCCGGGCTGCTGCCACCCGTCCCCCCGATACTGAGTATCAAGAGGGAAGTCTTGTACCTGCTCTCGCAGTTGCCACCCGACGAACAAAGGCGGTATCTTGAATTGTTGCGTTTCGAAGTGGAGCGTCAAAAGTCCTCCTTCAAGACCAAATCGCCGAGCCGGAAAGAGAAACCGGCTCAAAGCGTGTTAATAGATAATAGAACATAATTTCTATTTACAGTTAACTGAGGTGGAAAATGCGAAAATAGCAGAAGCTCATGTTGTCAACAACCCATTTATACGTTTGCAGAGGATAAATAGAGAGTGCAAAAGAAATATTCGTACCATCAACCTTAGAAGGTTAAATTAGCCGAAGCCATGAATATCAACCTACCGCTGAGATTCGCGGGTTCGAATCCCGTCGCCCACTCTAATAATTTCAAATACCGCCACGCAGATGGCGGTATTCATGTCTTTGCATACGCTCACGCGAATCGCAACCTCAAACTGCACGTTTTTTAGTCTACCCAAGCCATTAGGCTCAACCACAGCATGCTCTAACCTGTGTTCAACTTTCTCCCTTGGTCACTAATCTTTCGGCACAATCCTTGCAATTTCCGTGAGCGGTTAGAAACACCTTGCGACTACATTACAGTTTCGCAAGGAGTGGTACTTCTCCAGGCAAAACTCACTATAATTTTATGAAAACCATCCCCTTTAAGGGCATCCGTGGCTTTTAAGGCATTCCCCTTTTCTATTCCATAAATCAGGCGCAAGTCATGGGAACACCGAAAACCATCCTCTATGTCGAAGATAACCTGGATAATCGCACCCTTGTGCGGCGGCTGCTGCAAGCCAGCGGTTATAACGTACTTGAGGCCGCCAATGCTACCGAGGCGCTCAGGATCCTTGAAGCCCACCGTCCGGACCTGATTCTTATGGACATCAACATGCCGGATATTGACGGTTACACCCTCACCCGCACCATCAAATCCCAGGAGCACTTGCATGGGGTGCCGGTCGTAGCACTAACCGCCAATGTAATGCGCGGGGATAAAGAGCGTACCCTTCAAGCGGGTTGTGATGGTTATATCGAAAAACCTATTGATGTAGACCGCTTCCTCGACCAGATCGCCGAATTTCTTCTAAACGGCCACAGGGAGTAGCAACATGAATGCCAATGCTTCATCCACCGCCTCACCTGAAAACCCGGCTCAAACGCCGCTTTCCATTCGCCAAACTCACGGCACCCGCCCTTTGACCAAAGATACGGTGGTGCTGGTTGTTGAGGACAATGTTTCCAACTTTGTTTTGATTGCACGTCTCCTGGGATATTTAGGGGTTCATTGTGAATGGAAAACCTCAGGCTATGAGGTGGCTGAGTTCGCCGATTCATTGCCCAAGGTGGACCTTATTTTGATGGATATTCGCCTGCCCTACGAGGATGGGTACGGCGCCCTGCGCAAGATTCGTCAATCACCCCGGTTTCGTAACGTTCCCGTAGTAGCCGTTACCGCAGAAGCCAGCCTGGAGCAAATGAACAAAGCCCGCCAGGCCGGCTTTGACGGCTTCTTGGGCAAGCCCCTGGATCCTGATCGCTTCCCCGACCAGATTAAGCGCATCCTTAACGGCGAATCTGTCTGGGAATTAAGTTGAATTTCTTAGAAAGCGGCCGTCTATGAGCGGAGAATCAACGCTAGAAGAAACCCTCCATACCCCTCTACCCTACACCCAGGTGATCTCAGAAGTTGCCCGCATCATTGCGGTGGTCAACCATTGTGAAGAACTCCTGTCCAGCGCCGTACACAAAATTGCCCAGGGGTTAAATATCCCCCATGTGGCTGTATACGTCTTGGAAACAAACGAAACCTCGGTTGCCTTAAGAGCAATTCAAACCCCTGCACCGAACACATTTCCCCTTCACCAGGTGCACGTCCCTATCCATTCCGACACTTTGTTCGGATGGGCTATCGCCAACCAGCGCCCTTATTACATCCCCCATTTGGAAGCCGACAATCCGCACCGTCAAATGGATCATATCTGGAACGATGCCCAATCCATCCTGGTCATCCCCTTGATAGCGGGCGCACAGGTTTATGGCGTGCTGGATGTACAATCGGGGCAGAAAAACGCCTTTCCTCCTGCCCTTTATAATGTGCTCTGCACTCTGGCCGACCAACTGGCCTTAAGTTTTTTGATCCATCCCCCTGAACAACCCAGACAACCTCGCACCCCCAAGCCGCAAAAAATTGAGGTCACCGAGTCGCTCTACACCTTGGCGGAAGCCTTCCTTAAAACTTGCTTTCCAACGCTAACATCCCCCTCCAATTTCTATGCTGCTCTCACCAATTTTATCCATGACCATTTCGGTTCGGACCTGTCGTTCGCTCTTGCGCTCCTGGACTCCGACCAGCAGGTTATTACCTTCCCTGCTCTCTTTGAAAACGGCCAACCCTTAAGGGTGGATCCGCTCCCCCTCGGCGAGGGGCTTACTTCTTACATTATCACCCACAAACACCCCTTGTTGATCACGCATGACGTGGAAGAAACTGCTCGCACGCTGGGGGTTCGCCTGATCGGCACTCCGGCCAAGTCCTGGCTAGGTGTTCCGGTGCTCTGGGGAGACGAAGCGCTCGGTGCACTCATCCTCCAGGACCTGCACCACGAAGCCCGATTCGATGAAAACACCAAGCACACACTAGAGGGCGTAGCCCCTCTGGTGGCCTGGGCGATTCAAACCCACCGCCTGCAATTGGAGGTTGAGGAAGGTCAACGTCACGCCGAACAGGAACACATTCTCCTAACTACGCTGTTAGAAAGCCTGCCAGAGCGTATTGCCATTAAAGATGCAGAAGGGCGCTTTTTATACGCCAACCAGGCTCTTCTACGCCACTACGGGGTGGATTCGCTCGCCCAAATTACGGGCAAAACGGATATAGACCTGGGGGGAGAGATGGGCAGCCTGGATTTGGCCCAGGACCTTGAAGTGATTCAATCAGGTGAGGCTCGAGTTAACACCCCTAACTACTACTTCAGCCTACAAGGCGAGAATGTGTGGGAACTGGTGTCACGCATTCCCATTCCCACGCCTGATGGGAAAAGCGCCCGTCTGATTCGCATTGCCCAGGACATCAGCGAATACATCCGCACCGAGCAACTGGCCCAGCGCCGCGCCGAACAGCTCCTGGCCTCGGCTGAGATCGCGCGTGAAGCCATCAGCGCCCGCGACATAGACCTCATGCTCCGAAATGCCACTAACCAGATACGTGAACGCCTGGGATATTACCACGCCTCGATTTTCCTTTTGGACTCACTTGGGCGATATGCCATTTTGCAAGAGGCCTCGGGCGAAATTGGGCAAATCATGAAACAATCTGGGCATCAGTTGGCCGTTGGTTCGCGCTCACTGGTGGGTCAGGCCACTGCATTGGGACGCACCATTGTTGCCAACAACGTTCAGGGAAACCCGGATTATTATCCCAACCCATTGTTACCTGAAACCCGCTCCGAAATTGTGGTACCCCTCCGAGTAGGAGACCGCCTGCTGGGAGCGTTGGATGTGCAAAGTCGCTCCTATGATGCTTTCCAGCCTGAAGATGTACAAATCCTGGAAACCCTCGCCAGCCTGCTAGCAATCGCGCTGGATAATGCCCTACTCTACACCCGTACTCAGCAGAACCTTAACCAGCAGCGCCTTTTCTACCAGATCATTTCTGAGGCGTCTGGCAGTCTGGTGGTTGAAGAGATTATCGAAAAATCTCTCCGTGGCCTGCATGAGGCCTTGCCCGCGGAACGCCTTGCGATCTTCCTGCTCAATCGCGAACAAGTACTGGAACTGAAAGCCCATGCCGGTTATGAGACCGATGTGCTCTCCCGAGTGTTCTGGCAATTAGGCGAAGAGATCCCCGGTTGGGTAGCCGCAAACCGGCAGCCTTTGCGAATTAGCGAGTTCACCCCCGAAGGGAAATTCCAGCCTCTGGCATCAGGTGCACGTTCAGCGCTAGCACTGCCCATTGGCTATCAAAACGAGATTCTGGGGGTGCTCTGCATCGAATCGGAGCGGCCTGCGGCTTTCGACGAAAGGGATCAGGAAATGTTCGCCACTTTTGCTACCAACCTGGCTGCTGTCCTGACCAACGCGCGCCTGGTTCGCCAAATCCAGGTTCAGGCAGAACGCCAGCGCCACCTATACGAGATCACCAGCAAGATCCGCACATTGACTGACGTGGGAAACATCCTCCAGACCTCGGCCATTGAAATTGGGCGGGCGCTGGGAGCCCAGCGGGTCAACATCCGAATTACGCCCCCTTCGCCGCCCTCTGACCCTTTTAGAAGTCGTTCCCTCCTCAACGAATCCCCAACAGACAATGACGGCCATGAGCGCAGGGAGGAACTCTAGCTTATGAGCCTGTGGCAACGTGTTTTACCCCGTAATATTCCCCCTGAGGTGCTGGAGCGAGGCGAACTTCCTACGCTCCGAGAGTATCTGCTCCAACAATCCCTCCTGATCCAAGTCCCCATGATCGGGTGGTTTGCCCTGCCTCATCTGATTGGAGCCCTTCAGGGAGCCAATGAGCCCGGCGTAGGGATCTGGGCAATTTTATTTGCACTGGGGCTCCTTCTGCCTTTCCTGCGCCACTGGCCCTTTGGGCTTCGAGCGGCCTTTCTCGGGGCATTCCCGTATCTCGTGGGAACTCAAATTACCCTGACTTATGGCCCACAACCCATCGGCATGCTCGCATTTGCCGCTACCATCTTGATTGGGGTCCTGCTACTTGATCCGCCCGCGATGCTTCCCTGGGTTGGGGTAACCTTTCTGACCCCCCTGGGGATCCTCGGGGCCATGCGCCTTAGCATCTTACCCACTCCTCTCCCCGAAACCATCCTCGCTTTCAACACATTCGCTAACTGGTTAAGTGCCTTGATTTTGTTGGCCTACACAGCAGTTTTGGGAGTGCTCTCCCTGCCTTTCATGCAAGAGCGCCTCAATCAGATCTCCATTGATAAAAACACATTAGAGCGTCAACTGCGGTCAACTCGAATCGAATTTGAACGTGAACTCGCAGAACGTACCAACGCCCTACAACGACGTATCCACGAGCTCTACACGGCCTCAACCATTGCGCGCACGGTTAATACGGCCACCGATCAACCCACAATGCTGCAACAGGTTGCTGACCTGATTCAACAGGAATTTGATCTTTACTATGTGGGTATCTTTCTCATTGATGAGAGCGGCAAACTTGCTGTGCTGCGTGCCGGAACGGGCGAAGCCGGGCGGCGCATGCTTGCGGAGGGGCACCGGCTGGCCGTAGGTGGAAACTCCATGATCGGCTGGGCCACAGCGCGTAAAGAACCCCGCATTTCTCAGGATGTCAGCGTCGAACTAGTGCGCTTTAGCAACCCACATTTGCCGCTGACGCGCTCTGAACTGGCCCTCCCTATTCTACGCCGGGGCCAGTGCCTGGGTGCCATAAGCGTTCAATCCACCCAGGTGCGCGCCTTTGAGGAAGACGATATCCTGGTTCTTCAAGGTATTGCTGACAGCCTGGGTTTGGCTTTGGAAAATCTCGAATTCTACCAGCGCATCCAGCAATTACGTGAAGAGGTGCGAGTTTTGTCCAGAACGCACGTTGCCGAAGAATGGGGAGATTTTTTGAAAGAACACGGTGCCATTGAAGTGACCTACCAAAGCCCATCCGCACCTCAGGAGAACAATTCATCAGCCCATGTGGCTCATTTCCCCTTGGTACTGCGCGATCAAATAATTGGCACCATTACCCTGGAGATGGAACAACCCAACCTCACCAATGAAGAGATCGCATGGTTGGATGCAGTGGCCATGCAAACGGCCACAGCCCTTGAGAATGCCCGCCTCTTTCAGGAAACTCAACGCCAGGCTTTTTTGGAACAGCGCCTGAATGAAATCAGTACAACGCTCTCGCGGGTGGAAAGTGTGGATGAGATTTTGCGAACAGCCGTACAAGCCCTGGCTCAACTCCCCAACATTGCCGAGGCCAGTATTCACCTCATACCCCCCGAAACCCCCGCCACAAAGGATAACGGGCGATGAGCCAATTACCCCCTTCGTCTCTCACCTCTTCTACGGCTCCCGGAGACATAACTGCTCTCCGTGAAACCATTCTGCAACGAGCACTCTATATTGCATGGGTTAGCGCGGCATTGGGCTACGCATGGGTGGCGTTGAGCCTCTTTCAGGCGCGCCAGTACTTGCCCATTCTTGTCCTGACCCTGGTGCTACTCTGGCTCAGCGCAAGTGTCTTGATTCAACGCCAGCCCCAGGCACTACGCATTGCGGCCCTGCTGATAACGCTGGGAGTCCTGGGGGGTCTTGAACTCCTCTACCGGGGACCACTAGGCACTGCCTGGGTATGGCTATTGGCACTTATTCTGATGGCATATGCTTTCCTGGGGCAACGAAGTGCTTATGTCCTTTTCAGTCTCGTGCTGTTAGGAATAAGCAGCCTGGCTGCCATCCATCTAACCGGATGGGTTGCACGACTAGGCATTCCTCCAGTGGACGCCCCATTGCTCACCTGGATCACGGCTACCGTGGCCTGGCTCCTGGTTGTTGGCCTCCTTATGGCCTCATACGGCGTTGCCCAAAAGGAACTCTACCGTGCCTTGCAGGAAGAAAAAGCGCTGACATATACCCTTGAAGCCGAACGGGCTGCCCTGGAAGTGCGCATTGAACAGCGTACCCGCGAGTTGCGGCGGCATCGTACCTATCTTGAAGTTGCCAGCCTGATCGCCCGTGAGATCTCGCTCGAGGCAGACGAAGAGACGCTCTTCCGCTCTGCACTGGCGTTAATTCAGCGCTACCTGGGTTTCTATCATGCCGGTATCTTCACCCTGGACGAAGCCAAAGAATATGCAATCCTGCGGGCAGCCAGTAGCGAAGCCGGCCAGCGCATGATTGAGGCAGGCCACCGCCTTAAGAAAGGAGCCGAGGGCATTGTGGGTTACGTCGTAGAAAAGGGTGAAGCCCGTATCGCCCTGGATGTGGGGAAAGACGCCGTGCATTTCAAAAACCCCTACCTACCAGAAACACGCTCCGAGATTGCCTTACCCATTCGAGTAGGGCAGGAAGTCATTGGGGCTCTGGACATTCAAAGCACAGAAGTGAGCGCTTTCAGCGAAGAAGATATTCAGGTGCTCCAGACCATTGCTGATCAGCTAGGCGTAGCTCTGGAACGCCGCCAATTGATCAATCGGCTGCAGGAGTATGCTACTGAATTGGAAACGCGCTACCGTCAGGTTGTTCGCCAGCAGTGGCGGGAATATTTACGCGCTTCTCGCAAGCCACGCGGCTACCGCTGGCGCGCTAACCGGCTTGAACCGGTAACTGCACCCCCTTCAGAAATTGGACAGATCATCCACCAATCGCAGCCGCTCCTAAAAACCTCTGGAGATGAACAAGGAACACAGCACGTGCTTTATCTTCCCATCCGGGCACGCGGTGAGGCTGTGGGGGTCATCTCGGTTAAGTTCAGGGGAGGAGGCGTTTCCGAAGACACCCTGCGTTTGCTTAACAGCGCCGCCGAACGTGTTGGCCTTGCACTTGAAAATGCGCGCCTGCTGGAGATGATGCGCACACGCGCCGAGCGGGAGCATCTGGTGAGTGCGTTGGGCAGCCGTGTGCAAGCCGCTACGGATGTGGATGGGATCCTGCGGGCCGCGGCGCTTGAAATCGGTCGTGCTCTGGGAGTTTCTGAGGTGCTGGTACAATTGCGCGACGAGCACCAGGAAGGTAGCGAGGACCAGCCGGGAGGTGAGGCATGATTTCATCCGCGGCATTACCTGTGTTTGATCCCACACAGATCCCGATTGAAACCAAACAGCGCCAATTGGCAACCGCCATAACCTTCAGTACGGCATTGATCCTGGGGCTTTTGGCCGCTCTCTTCCTGATCGGAATGTTTTACCAGCCGCAGTTCTGGCAGCTTTACGTCCTGGCAATCACGTTCGGGCTGACCTCATTGATTGTCCTCTCCATCATTGCCAACTCACCCGAGCAAGCCGACTACCGCCAGGCAATGCCCCGGCTCGCGCCTGCCTTCCAATTCTCTCTTTTGATCCTGGCAGCGTTGAGCCAATCCACCGCCGTTTATCTCGCGCTTCTATCCTTCCTTTACGGCATTCTGGTTGCCACCGGGGTTTTGGAAGAGCAAAGTCGTGAACCGGCAATCACCCGCGCCTTCTTCATAGCCGTAACCACCGCCCTAGTAGGATCACTATTTCCCCAGCTCCAGGTCTCAATTCCTGTCATTGCTGATTCGTTGCCCATCCTCTTAGGCACGTTGGCGATGGTTTACCTGGTGCTGCTCAGTCTGGACTACGTGACCGTCACCCTGCGTGTCCGACTGGTCACCAGCGCATTGGGGATGGCCATCGCTCCTCTGATTCTGCTCTCGCTGGTTGATACGCGCTTCATCTTCACCAGCCTGCAAAATCAGAGTAATCAGGCTTTACGCCTGGCTGCCCAGCAGGTGGCTCAAGAAATTGACACCTTTCTCGCCTCCAACCGTGACTCCCTCATCACCGAGGCCAATCTAAGAGTTTTCTACGATTATCTGGTTATGGATCCCACCAAACGGCAGGGTAGCCCTCAAGAAGAACAACTGCGGGTGACCCTGAACTCTCTGTTATTAAAGCACGAAACCCACCTGGTTTCCTACGGGCTACTCAATTTACGTGGGCAGAACATCTACGATAGTAACCCAGCCGCAATTGGTCAGAATGAGAGCAAACGCGACTATTTCATGCAGGTGACACGTACCGGGCAGGTGTATATCTCCCCTATTGAATTTAACCCGGAGAACAAAGTTGCTTATATCTACTTCGCCGTGCCTATCCGTGACGAGCGCCAGCAGATTATTGGGGTTTTGCGCCTTGAATACGACGCCCAGATATTCCAGCGTCTGCTGGAGCCCAAACTCAATCTCCTGGGCTTACATTCCTACCCCATTTTGCTGGATGAAAACTTTATGCGCATCGCCGATGTCATGACGCCAACCCACCTCTATAAATTTCTCACTCCCCCCACTTACTCACAAACTCTGGAATTAGCACAACTCAATCGTCTACCTTACCATCCCTACGTAAACTATACCAACCAGACAGACCTGGCCAATGTTCTAAAACGCGGTTCCAGTGTAACCTACTTTACTTTGGAAGTGCATCCGGATAGACCCGGCCACCTGGAAAGTGGTGTGGCTGTGCGTTTACAGACCAAACCCTGGTACGTCCTCTTCGTACGCGAACAGAGTACCCTCCTGGCTTTGCTTCAAGCCCAGGGTCGTCTAGCCGTCATCATTGCCGCATTGTTTGCTGCGGCTGTGGGTCTGGCAGCCTCCTGGGTCTCAGGGGCCTTGAGCGCGCCGGTGATTCAGTTAACAAAGACTGCCGAGCGAATCACGGCTGGGGATCTGGAAGCCGAGGCCAGCGTAGAAAGCCGGGATGAGATTGGGACACTGGGTAATGCCTTCAATACGATGACAGCGCAACTGCGCAGCCTTATTAACGAACTGGAAGACCGCGTTCGTGAACGCACCCGCGAACTGGCTCAGCAAAATGAAGCCCTGCGCTACCGCACACGTCAGCTCCAGACGGTAGCCGATGTCGCGCGGAGCATTGTGTCTGCCCAGGCACTTGAAAGTCTGCTCAATCAAGTGACCACCCTGATTAGCGAGCGCTTTGGTTTCTACCATGTTGGCGTTTTTCTCCTTGATGAGAAAGGCGAATACGCGGTGTTGCGTGCCGCTAATAGCGAAGGGGGCAAGCGCATGCTGGCGCGCCAGCATAAACTGCCAGTTGGTAAGGTGGGTATTGTAGGCTATGTGACAGCCACCGGACAACCCCGTATTGCCACGGACGTGGGCGAAGACGCAGTGCACTTTAAGAACCCCGACCTGCCCGAAACGCGCTCTGAAATGGCGCTTCCTCTTATCGCCAATAATCGTGTCATTGGCGCTCTGGATGTTCAGAGCACTCAACCCAACGCCTTCACCCCAGAAGATATTGAACTCTTCAGTACGCTGGCTGATCAGATTGCTATTGCTATCGTCAACAACCAGTTGCTTGAAGAAACCATGCGTGCTCTGGACGAGGCACGTCGCGTGAACCGGCGCTACCTCCAGCAGGAATGGGAAAAAGAAGTCCGTTCTCGCCGTCACCGCGCCTATATCTACACCGCACAGGGGTTGTTCACTCAACCCCCGCTTTCGCAGCCGGAAATTGAAGCCGCTATCCGCCGGGGTGAGGTGACAGTTGCCCCAGCCGAGGAGGGGCAGGCAGCCGTCTTGGCGGTACCCATTCAGTTACGTGATGAAATTCTGGGTGTCATTCGGGTCCAGGATGTGGGGGCACCCGAACGAGACTGGACCGAGGAAGAGATCGAAGCCCTGAAAGCCATAGCGGCACAGGTGGCCCTAGCCCTGGAGAACGCCCGTTTGCTCGAAACCACCCTACGCCGCGCTGAACGCGAACGTAAGGCCCTGGAAATCACCGGGCGGATCCGCGCTGCCACAGATCCGCAGACCATGCTGGATATCACCATGGAAGAACTCCAACGCGCGCTGGGTGCTTCGCACGTTCAAATCGTCTTCAACCGTCCACCTGCTCCCTCATCGAATGATGAGGTGCCCGGCAACGGCAAAAACCAATAGTCAACCGTGAGTGTCAACCGCGCAGGAGGGCATGATGAAATGTATAGCGGTAACGAATGAGAAAGGCGGTGTGGCTAAAACAACAACCACGGTCAATCTTGGGGCTGCATTGGCTGAGATGGGGTATTCCGTTCTGCTCGTGGATATGGACGCCCAGGCCAACCTCACACTGGCCGTTGGTGCAGATCCTCAGGAGATTAGGGTTACCATCCTGGACATCCTTTTGGAAAATTACCCCTCGGCAGAAG
Source organism: Thermanaerothrix daxensis (assembly GCF_001306145.1). GTDB lineage: Bacteria > Chloroflexota > Anaerolineae > Anaerolineales > Anaerolineaceae > Thermanaerothrix > Thermanaerothrix daxensis. The sequence goes on along the minus strand of NZ_LGKO01000005.1, from coordinate 529,021 downwards.
CACTCTGGAAACCCACCAAAATCGAACGGCTTCACCTCTTGGGCGGCAACCCATCGCTAAATTTAGCCGAGCGCCTGCTCCCTCACCAACCAGGTTATGAAACCCTGCTCCAAAAGAAACTTCCCTTTATAGGTGCCAGGTTTGACTATGTGATTCTCGATAGTCCCCCGTTTCTAGGTGCTCTAATGAGCAACGCACTGGCTGCTGCTGACACAGCCCTGATTCCTACCCAGGCTGAGTTTTTCTCAATTTATGCCTTAAGAAATGTACTGGCACTAATTCGTCGTATTCGCGAGCAGTATAATCCTACCCTCTCCTACCGCTTGCTCCTTACCATGTTCGACCAGCGCAATCGTATCCACCGCACACTTTACCAATACTTGCACGACCACTTCGCCGAGGGGCTCACGGAAACCGTGATCCCCATTGACACACGGCTACGCGAAAGCGCCATCGCTGGCACCCCCATTATCCAGCATGCCCCCAAGAGTCGGGCTGCGCTGCAATACCGTGTATTGGCCCAGGAGATAATCCACCATGTCGAAGAAACCCTTGCACAGCCGGCTTGATGCTCTCTTCGAACAACTCAATTCCTTCCAAGAGGGAAAAACACCCTCTCGCCATCAGGCCTCAGCGGAACCCACTCCGCAGGGATGGGGGTTCACCTGCCTGGTCAATGGTATTTGCGTGGCCTGTAGCCCGGAAGTTTCCCGCTGGTTGGATCTTTCTCCCGAACAATGGATTGGGAGCAACTTATTTGAGATCTTCCTGCCGGCCAATATAGTTTCCCATCTCCAGCGCTGGCTAGAAGCCCCCGAAACCCCCTTTGAGGAAGAATTCACTTGGCAGAATTCATACGGCCAAACGCTCGCCCTACGCCTAACAGCGTACCCGCTGGGAAGCGCTTCTGAGCCCAATCGCCACTGGCGCGGCTATATCCAGGTATTAGAGACCCCTACACCTCAACCCGCTCCCACATCGGCTATAGATGCCCCCCCATCTCCCCCTCCAGCTCCACCTTCGCGCCGACCTGCCAATGCCGATGTAAAAACCCGCCCGGTCACACCCACAGTTAAGGTTACCTCTCGACCGACTCATTCCACTTCTTCTATAAACACTCGCGGAGATTCCGGATCAAAAGCCGCCGTGCATCAGCGTTCGCTGGCTCAACCGGCTCGCCTTACCGCACCCCTGACCTTACCCGGTTTCGGCGAGGGATTGCTGGAAGTATTGGATGAGACCCCGGATCGAATCTGGACAGAAGATGAGATTTTGCTGGTAGAGGAAGTACTGCGGCAACTCAGTCTGGCCATTGAGAATGCTCAACTTTACGCCGCCGTACAGCAAGAACTGGCCGAACGCACACGTGCCGAGCAAGAACTGCTCCGCCGCAATCAACAACTGGCGCTCCTCAACGAGATCGGTCAACAAATCTCGCGGCTGACAGAGGCAGAGGAAATTCTGGATCTGGTGCCTCAGGCTGTGGGGCAAATCGCCGATAATACCAATCTGGTACTGGCGCTTTACGACGAAAAGCCCCGCTTGCTCCGCTTCCCGTTGGTGATTCAGAATGGCGAGTTGCGGGATTGGCCCGCTTCCCCTCTTTTCAAAGATGATCTTCTCGGTTATGTCATTCAGGAACGCAAGTCGCTCTGGTTGGGCCAAAACCTGGAAGAAGAACTTCAACGCCGGGGCATTCGCCTTCCCAAACCTACCCCCCGGGCTTTGATGGCGTTCCCAATGAGCACCGGCGAACGCATCATCGGGGCTTTGTTGGTTCAATCTTTCACTTCGCCCGATGCTTACTCACGGGTTCAGTACGAGCTACTCTCCACCCTGGTTACCCAGTTGAGCATCTCACTCCAGAACGCTAACCTGTTCCAGGAAGTCGTTGCCGGTTTGCGTGCAATTGAAACCCGCGAGCGGTACCAGGCAGGCGTCGCGCGGGCAGTGACGTTATTGAGCGAATCGGGGCTTAAGGCATTGCGTGAGGTGCTAAGTCTGCTGGGTGAAGCCGCTCAATGCGATCATGTTTTCTACGCTACTGTCAAAGAGGACGAGCAGGGGCTTTACTGGTCAGCCATCGCCGATTGGTCTAAACAGGAGAGCGAATTTCAACTCGAGCGCAACAAACTCCAACACATGCCGATAGCACTCTTCCCATCGTGGAGCCGGCCACTACGCGATCAGGGATGGGTTGCTGCTACCCTGGATGATTTGGAAGCCTTTGAACAGAACTTTCTACGCAATCTGAACACTGCTTCAATTCTGCTCCTGGCTGTTCCTGGCAAAGCCTCTGTGCCCGGTTTCCTGGCGTTTGAACAAACCACTCCACGTCTCTGGCAAACCGATGAGATCAATATCTTGCGCTTAGCCGCAGATGCCGTCGCCAACACTCTGGTGCGTCAGGATCTGCTAGAGCAATTACAAGCCTCGCTGGACGAAACTGAAAACCTGTACCATCTCAGCACGCGCATGTCCACCGCCGCCACTCTGCAAGAGATGGTAGCCGTCATCCCCCAAGGGATGCGCATCCCGGCTATCAATCGGGCAGTTTTGCTTCTCAGCGAGAGCGACTCCACACTAGGGAAGGATTACCTGCGCGTCGCTGCTAACTGGCATAGTGGTCGTGGCACGCCACCGCCCCCAGTGGACACCCTATACGGCCCCGATCACCCCTATTTCCGTCTGACGCGCACCCGCACCCCACAGTTTTATGAGGATGTTTTAGAGCAGATCACCGACCCAGACATGCGCCAGCGTTTGCTGGATCTCTCCGTTCGGGCCCTTGCAGCATTGCCTTTGTGGGCATCACGCGAACAATTAGGAGCCCTATTGCTGCTATGCGATGAGCCGCATCACTTCAGTGGACGGGAGTTGCGCACCTATCCCCCACTGGCCGGGCAGATGGCCACCGAAGTCGAAAACCTGCGCCTCTTCGAGCAGACCCAAAAGGCTCTGGCCCGCACCGAATTGCTCTACACTATCAGTAATGGCATTGCCCAGGCCCGCGAGGTTCAGGAGTTGGCCGATTTGCTTTTCCGGCACGCTATGCCCGCGAGCGCCGAAAACCTGGCCATTATTCTGGTCAATCAAACCCCCGAAGGTGAGGTCACCTCACTCGAGATCGCAGGCTTTTGCTCCACAAATCCCTCCCTGCAGCGCCAGGGGATGATACTTCCGGCTCAGGCTTTCCCGCTCCTTAGCCAACTGAGCCAGGATATTCTGGTGCTCGCCAACCTTGAGCAAAGCGCTCTGGACTCGACCTCACGCAATACCCTGCAAACGCTGGGGATTCATTCCGGATGCTTCATTCCCCTGCGCAGTGGCGAACGTCTCCTGGGTTTGCTGACCGTCTCCTCTTCTCATCCGATGACACTCTCTGCGGATGACCTCCAGATTCTACAAGCCGCTGGCAACGGAATCACCGTTGCCGTTGAACGTTTCAACCTCCTGCGTGAAGCCCAGCGCCGTGCCCTCCAACTCGAAACGGCGGCTCAGATTGCTCGCGACACACTGAGCACACTGGACCTCAACACCCTGCTCGGACGCATGGTACACCTGGTAACCCAGCGCTTCAACTACTACCATGCAGGCATTTACCTGTTTAACGAAGAAGGGGCCTATTTGATTTTACGCGAGGCGGCTGGTGCAGGGCGTGAGGACCTGCTGAACAATCCGGTTCGTTATGCGAGAGGTTCGCGTACCCCCATCGGGCGAGTTGCAACCACAGGAGAGCCCCTGGTGCTGAACCGTGTCCTGGAAGATCCCCTCTATCAACCCAATCCAAACCTTCCCTACACGCGATCCGAAGTGGTGCTTCCGCTCAAGACAGGCGACAATGTCATGGGGGTTCTGGATATCCATGCCCGCAGCGAAAATGCCTTCACCTCTGAGGATCTCCACGTCCTCCAGATTTTGGCTGACCAGATCGCCGTGGCCATTGAAAACGCCCGCGCCTATGAATTGTCCCAACAAGCCGTTGAGGAAATGCGTCGCGCCGACCGCCTCAAGAGCCAGTTCCTGGCCAATATGAGCCACGAGTTGCGCACACCCTTGAATTCAATCATTGGTTTCTCCAAGGTGATCCTCAAAGGCATTGACGGGCCTATCACCGAATTGCAACGCCAAGACCTGACCTCCATCTACAACTCTGGCCAACATCTGCTGGGGTTGATCAATGACATCCTCGATCTTTCAAAGATTGAGGCCGGGAAGATGGAACTCCAATTTAGCGAGGTAAACCTGGGGGATCTGATCAATAGTGTGATGTCCACTGCCATAGGGTTAGTTAAGGATAAACCCATCACCCTCCATCATCACGTTCCTGCCGACCTGCCAACCGTGATTGCAGATGCGACTCGCATCCGCCAGGTGCTGCTCAATTTCCTTTCCAATGCCGCCAAATTCACCGAGGAAGGATCCATCACGGTAGAAGCCAAAGTGATCGAGGGGCCCAAGGGCACTCCTGAGATCATGGTCACCGTTACCGACACGGGCATTGGAATAGCAGAAGAAGATCGCGCCAAACTCTTCCAGCCTTTCTCACAAGTGGATGATTCCCCTACCCGTCGCACAGGGGGGACGGGGTTGGGGCTCTCCATCTGCCGCTCTTTTGTGGAAATGCATGGAGGGCGCATCGGTTTGTTATGGAGTGAGGTGGGCAAGGGGAGCACTTTCTTCTTCACCCTGCCGGTCCCAAAACCCTCAGCCGAGGAGAGCGCTTCCCAGCCCGTACCTCTGCCGGAAGGCACCCCGGTGATCCTGGCCATTGATGATGACCATCAAGTGACCCAACTTTACCAGCGTTACCTGGAAACCAACGGTTACCGCATTGTACCCCTCCACGATCCTCATCAGGCCGTTCCTGCCGCAAAACGCCTCAAACCCTTTGCCATTACCCTGGATCTGATGATGCCCGACAAAGATGGTTGGCAGGTGCTCCTCGATCTGAAGAACGATCCCGAGACACGAGATATTCCGGTGATCATTTGCAGTATCCTGGAAGAAGAAGAAAAGGGCTTCAGCCTGGGAGCCGCAGATTACCTGGTTAAGCCATTCCTGCCTGAGGACCTGATCCACGCACTTTATCGCCTCAAGAATGGCGGCAACGACCCAAAAATCTTGATCGTAGATGATTCGGAAGAGGACGTGCGTCTGCTTCAGAAAATCCTCGAGGCAGATGGACGCTTCCACACTCAGGTGGCTCAGAACGGACAGGCGGCTCTGAAGCACCTAGCACAACACACTCCGGATGTTATTTTGCTGGACCTGTTTATGCCCGGCATGGATGGCTTCCAGGTTCTTGAAGCCCTGCGCACCCACCCTACCTGGAATCGCATCCCGGTCATCATTATCACCGGAGGAGATTTGACCCCCGAGCAACGCGAACAACTGGCCGAATTCAGCAAGCGCATGCTCAACAAGAGCCAGTTACAGGAAAAAGAGCTCTTTGCTCTGCTGGAGTCGGCCCTTCAAAAGTGGCATAAAGGCTATCCATCATTGCATTGAGGTGAATGAATGCTCAATGACCGCTGTCAAATTGAGTGCCTAGATTGTGGTTTTCGGGCACCCTATCAACCCCTGGAAACCGTATGCCCGGTATGTGGAGGCGCGTGGCGACAAGCCATTTATGATTACGCACATCTTGCCTCTGCTCTCCCGCCTCAACTAAAAGAACGACCCTTCGACCTCTGGCGCTATCGCGAACTGCTGCCGGTCACCCAACCCGCACCGGAGTTGCGCCTGTCAGAGGGAGGAACGCCGTTAATCCGTGCCCTAAACCTGGGCATGATGCTGGGATGTTCCAACCTTTTCATGAAGGATGAACGCCAGGGACCCACGTCATCATTCAAGGACCGTCAGGCCGCTCTGAGTATCTCTGCTCTGAAGGCCGCCGGGGTGCGTGAAGTGGTGCTGGCTTCAACAGGGAATGTGGCCATTGCTTATTCTGCCTATGCAGCCCGCGCCGGGATAAAACTCTGGGCCTTCCTGACCAGCCTGGTGCCGGCAGCTAAGATGCGAGAGGTTGCGCTTTACGGCACCCAAGTCATCAAAGTCACCGGCTCTTATGACCAGGCCAAGCAGGTCGCCGCGGAATTTGCGCGTCAGCGAGGCATCTTCCTCGATGCTGGAGCCAGAAGCATTACCAATATTGAATCCATGAAGACCATCGCCTATGAGATCGCTGAACAACTGGGCGAGGTTTTATTAGAGCCCCCGGCCAATGGTTTGGGAGCCGCCCGACCCCGCTGGCGAGCCCCGGACTGGTACATTCAGGCGGTAAGTGGTGGCATGGGGCCATTGGGAGTGCTCAAGGGCTTCCGCGAGATGTACCAGATGGGATGGATTGACCGGATACCCAAGATCGGGGTGATCCAGGTTGAGGGTTGCGCTCCCATGGTCAATGCCTGGAAACAGGGTCGCGAGATTGCCATCCCAATTCAATCACCGCATACCCATATTGCCACCCTGGCCACTGGCGATCCTGGACGAACCTATACCCTCCTGCGCAACTGGATGCTAGAAGGATCTGGAGGAGCCTTCGAAAGTGTCAGCGATGAAGAGGCCTTTCGCGCCATTCACTTCCTCGCCAAAATGGAAGGCATGTCGGTCGAGCCGGCTGCTGCCGTAGCCTGCGCCGGATTGATCAAATTGGTGCGCAGTGGTCAGATCAAGCCTCATGAAGTCGTGGTCATGAACATCTCCGGGCACACCCTGCCAGTTGAACGCACAATCTTGGGAGAGGGGTGGTCACGCAGCGTGGTGGTGTCAGAGGCCATGCAAGCCGGTGCCGAGGAAGGCCTGCTAGCCGCGCTCAGTAAGATCACCATTGACCGTTTCCCACGCATTGCCATTGTAGATGATCATCCCGAGGCTCGCCGTCTGATTCGCCGCATTCTGCAATCTCAGGGAGACTACACCCTCTTTGAAGCAGCCAGCGGCCGCGAAGCCATTGAATTGGCTCAACGTGAACACCCCGACCTTATCATCCTGGATTTGATGATGCCCGAGGTTGACGGCTTTGGAGTCATCGAAGCCCTTCAGGCTCAGCCCGAAACCGCCGAGATTCCCATCATCGTGGTCACGGCCAAGGAATTAACCCCAGCCGAGAAGGAGCGTTTGCGCGGCCACATCCAATCCCTGATGCAGAAAGGAGATTTCATGAGCGATGATTTGCTGGATGAGGTCCGCGCGCTACTGAAATGAGCCCTCAACCGGGGTAAGGGGAACATGCACGTGAATCGGCGGTCTCAGGGGGTCGTCGCGGCGCTTGCTTCGGCGCTCTTCATGGGCACCATGCCCGTTTTTGGCAAACAAGCCTTCGCGCTGGGGTTCTCGCCCCTGGCCGTCGTAGCCCTACGGAGTGCCATTGCAGCCCTTCTAATGCTGGGGGTGATGAACTTTCAACGTCAGTTCTTCTATATTTATCCTGTGGGTTTACTTGGATGCCTTATCGCAGGGGTGCTCAATGGAATTGGCTCCATTTTTTATTACACTGCTCTAAGCCACCTAGATGCCAGTGTGGGCCACCTGATCTACTCGTTCTATCCCCTATTTGTTGCCCTCTGGCTCTGGCTGGACCGTCAACAAATCAGCCGCATCACGCTGCTACGCCTGACCCTTGCCCTGCCTGGCATTTATCTGCTGATTCGCACCGGGCACGATCCCGTCAATCTGAGCGGGGCATTCATGATGTTGCTCGCAGCCCTTTTTTATGCCCTTCATCTCATTATCAATCAACGCATTTTATACGAAGCCCCTGCTCCTACAGTTACGCTTTACACTTTGCTGGCTATGGCATTAACCGTGGGCGCAGCATTTGCCATTGCCCACCCGGTGCTTCCGGCCTTTTCGCTTTCATGGTGGCCTGTGCTAGGGATGGCAGGAGTCACGTTCCTCTCACGTCTGACTCTTTTCCTCGGCGTCAAAAACCTGGGAGGACTGCAAACGGCCCTCCTGGGTTTGAGCGAGTTGCTGGTCACTGTATTTCTGGCACAGGTGTGGCTGGGCGAGCGCCTTAGCCCAGCCCAATGGGCAGGAGCATTCCTGATCGGGGGAAGTATGCTCCTGATGGCACTAGATCAATCATCCCCCGAACAGCGAACCAGTAGCGGGTGGCTACGCTGGCTTAATCCACCCCATCTTCCAGAGATTGATCTTCCCTGGCAGCGATGAGCGCTTAGCAGATTACTCGATCAACGGCCCAGGAGTCGGGGCTATTTGAAGACGATACCCCAAATGGCGCTGATTATAAATCCATGTCGCGCCACCCACTTGAGCCAGTTTATGCCGCAAACGAGTCACGACCGAGCGTAGCAACTGGGCCGCTTCAGACCGGCTGATTGAAAAACCATAAATCAATCCTACCAGGTCTTCATAAGGCACAACCAGGCCATGGTTGGATAACAGACTTTCCAAGAGGTGAGATTCGGTTAGCGAAAGCCGTATCCTCTGGCTGCCAGCGCGGAGTGTGCGTGTCTGGCAATCTATGACCCTCCCTTCCTCCAGGTGCACACACAGGCGTTCAAAGGGCAGTGCCAGGGGCGCCGTATAAAGCGCCCCTACCTCATGAACAGCCAATGGTGCTTCTGGAAGCCGCATACCTCCTTTATGTAGTGTTGCAATGGCTATCATCAAATCTCGTGGCATCAAGGGCTTATGCAGCGTCATATACGGAAAAGGCCATTTCGTCGTTGGTCCCTGGCTACCGGCAGGGGCAAGGAAGATGGTTTTCGGCGGAAAGCCAAGACGGTCCAACTCCTTGCCCAAAGTTACCCATGCGGTATCATCCTGCAAATCAGCAATCAGAAAACCGAAGTCTTCCATTGCCAGCGATGCACCCATAACTTCCAGGGAGGGAACCGCATGGATGGTATGCCCGGCCGGTGCTATCAACGCAACCAACCAGAGACGAAGTGCCTGGTCGGGCTCCAGGATCAAGAGCCTGCAAGAATCATTCATGACTTAAATGACCTTAACAAAGGTCACGAACCGGGGTTTCAGGGTAATTCGATTTTAACCGAAATCAAACGATAGGCCAATCGTTTTGGACCCCCCAAATTTTCGCATTTGGTCAAGATTAGGAAACGACAAGACCCTGGCGGCATATACTTGTAATTAGAAAAACCCCACACTTTCGGGAGATCTGGTGCGTTAGATCATCTCTGGCATTTGTTAGTGGGTTCCCTTCTTCCCACTCAGAACTTAACCGGCGAGCGTCTGAACAAGATTCGGGCACTGGCCGCTTTTCCCCGGACGCATTTTCCTCAATTGCTTACGCCGATCAGGAGATCTATCTAGGGTTGGCCGTAGCCGGGAGTCTTGGCCTGAAATATTCCTGGCCAATTGGGTTGACCATTACGGGTTTACTAATCATTGTGGCGCTTTCCTACTTTCCAACTATCCATGGTTATCCCTCAGGAGGGGGATCCTACGTCGTCGCGCGGGAGAATCTGGGCACATTACCTGGTCTGGTCGCCGCTACTGCGCTCATCATAGATTACAGCCTAACCGCGGCTGTAAGCCTGACCGCCGGAATAGTCGCCATTGCTTCGGCTTTTCCAGTGCTTTGACCCTATTAAGGTAACATTGGCACTGCTCACGTTGGGTATCATCATGATCATCAACCTACGTGGCCTGAAAGAATCTGGAACAGCAATGGCCATTCCCGTATACCTTATTGCTTTGCTCTACCGGCGCCGCCGTATGGGCTTTCAACGGATCATCATTGACGTGCCTTACCACCTCCAGCGATAAGAAGTAAATTCCAAGCAGGTCGGACCTTTCCTCCTCGTACTCCGTAGGCTCAGTTTATATCCTTCCCCAGTATTAGAGGTCGCCGCCGATGCGTGTCTCAAAACACATCATTGCAGAAACGCCGAAATTCGCACCCCACACACCGAGTACGCTGGGTGGTTGGCTGGGGCATTTGTTCTTTCTCCAGCATGGCCTTCATGTCTTCCAGTGCCTCCCGCACACTTCGCCGTAATGACGGAGCGAATGGAACCTCCACCACCCGCCGCAGAGGAATTTCATACAAATAACCCCGGGAAGTCACCTTTCCACTCATTTCCTCAAGTAAGAGGCCATAGGCCATTAATTGAAGCTTGACATGCTCGCCGCTGCGTTGCGATAACTTGAAATCCACTGGTATGACCTCCCCAGGTGCGGGTTCATCCACCCATATCACCATATCTACAACGCCCCGCATATTCCATTGGGCCGAACGGACTCTAACATTGAACTCCCGCCGCCCTTGCACAGCACCAAATATCTGTAACGAGCGGCGCATAATACGCCCGACTTCTTCCTCGCCAGCCTCTTTCCCCGCTTCCATCAAGTAAGTACGTGGACGAATGTCCGGCAGACACACCAGAAAGTAAAGCAAACGATGACAGTAAGCCCATTGCTTCAGATCGGTGACCCTGAAAGGATACGTGTAAATCTCTTCATAGGGATCAAACATGCTTTATCTCTGCTCTCGCTGGTCAATGATCTTGCGCTTTTGCCAGTCTTCAGCGCAAATGGGCACTAATTGCACATTCCCTGGACTCTTACCCAGGGTGCGTTTGATCTTAATCATTAATTCTTTTTGTTTTGAGGGGATCAGCCACCCCACAAAGGCACTAAATTGAATGCGATCCAATCCATAATCCAGGCAGATATCGGCAATTTTCGCACGCTTACGATCATCTACTATATCGTAGACCAGAATTAAATTAGGCGTTTTTTCAACACCCATGGTCATTACCCCCTTACCACGTTAACTGAGAAGGCTGATAAGCCTCACGTTCACCTCGCAAGAAAGTAGCAATATGACGTGCTTGTATTTGAATAATGGCACGAATCGCATAACGTTTATTCTCAAAGGGAATTGGGGTGTCCAGGCGCTCCAGAATCTTTTCAGCAATCATGCGCCGTACCTCCGGTGTGAGCCGCTTCTCCTTATCCTGATCAAAGGCCACACCTTTGTTGGCCAACCCAATAACGGTGCGATCCACGACAGTGGGACGAAACTCCTCAATTAAATCGAGTGTAAGGCTGGGTTTGCCAGGACGGTCCATATGTAAAAAGCCGGCATAAGGATCCAAGCCCGCAAGGACAATGGCGCGCTCGACCTGCCCATAGAGGATACCATAGCTATAATTAAGAGCAGCATTAATTGGATCTGCCGCTCCACGTCCTACTCGCCCTGGGAATCCGTATTTCTCAGGCACGGTCAGACGGATGGCATCCCAGTAACGTTGGGCAGCCCGGCCCTCGATTCCCATAATAGATTGGCGTAGATCCTCAATAGATAATTTGCCCTCCCTAACCTCCGGCGAGCGAGAGAGGTGCTCCAATTTTATTCGTTCATCAAGGACTTCGGCAGCAAGGCGGCGTAACTCCTCATAGAGCGTGGGGTCGCTCTCCTTTCGGTATTTACTCATGTATTTGAGAAGATTGGCCTGGTTCTGGATTTTACCAATAGCAAGAGCCAGCGCCAGTTCTAAACCACGACGATTGCGGTAGGCTTCTAACTGAGCGCGGCGAGTCGCAATGGTGCCTGTTAATCCAGCGCTGTACAAACTGGCATATGGCTCCCCAATTGAGTTAACAAAGAAAATCGGGATGCCGCGCTCCGTACACACCTGCACAGCATCAGCACTAATGCTGATACCCTGGTTGGCGATTACCACCGATTCGAGATGAAGTAGGGGGGCCTGAATAAATTTCTCCTCCCCTTTATAGACAATCAAGCGTTCGCTGTGCTTGCCAATGAAACTGCCATATTCATCAACGATGAGATGTTGAATAATAGCCACCTCCGCCTCCTTTCTTGACCCCCGGTAAAGAGAGGCGAAACACGCCATTCCCCTTGACTGTATCCTTACCTACCTGAACGATTTCTCCCCAGATGAGCCAGGGCAAGAGTTCACGCCATATCTTCGTGGGGGCGGCGTACCGGGCAAACCCCACCAACCCGCTGATCCAGGTCGGCCTGCCCGTACGGCTGGAGCCACTGGAAACTTCTATCCAACGGGTATCATTCTCTATCAAGCGCACTTGCAAAGAAAGGTCTCGCAAATAAGTGCGCTCCTCATAGGGACGCTGGTTGGCACCAGAAAATTGCTTGGCCAGATCATCCACTCGCTCTAGTAGCCGGGCAAAGAAAATGGCAAAATCAGGAGTTTTGATAAGCCGCTGATTCCATATAAGGCGAAGAGGGGTATGGAAAGTTATGCGCATCTCCATAATATCGGTTGCCTGCCATCCCTGCATCATCCTCTCAGCATAATTCTGTATCTCAGTATGGCTCAAAGAAACTTTGGGAGGACGCAGGATTGTTTCGCCTTCACGGAGTACCTCTTCCTCCTTTCCATTCAATAAATCGGCTGTGATGCGTCGCAAGGTAAAGTGTCCTCGACCCACTCCCACTCCGTCTCGTCCCATCTCTGGTACCGCCAGTACAAAGTAGGGCAAAAAGCGTTGAGCTTCCCCTAATAGAGTCAGGTGAAAGACAAAACGCTCCCCGGGTTTTAATAATTCGGGAATCTCCAAGGGTGGGGTGAGGACATAACCACGGCGTTCCATGCCAGGTTTTTCGTTGGCCGCGACCAGCCAGCACACCGGGCAGGTGGCAACATGCTCGGGATCGGGGGGCACAGACATCCCTGCAAGCGCCGGAACGCTGTAGGGGCAAGTGGCGCGACGCATCACATCCACCAGAGCGCCGCGTAAATTGTTGCCGGCCCGCCATCCTCCCAGGCGCAGAGGAGTTTCAGCCTGGCATTCAAAGCGCAAACGCATAAAAGTTAAAGGAAATGCTACCATTATGCCTCATCCTCTGTAGTTTGAGAGATGGATTGAGTCTCTAGATCTAAACCCCACTCAGAGTCATAAGGGACATCAACAACTTCAGGGAAATCGCGATCACCCGCCAGGAGTTGCCCACGCTGAGCCAGCATGGCGCGCACTCCCCATGAGAGTGGAACCAACAGGCTATCTGCCTCAAGCGCTCGCTCGCTTTCGCGTAATTGTAAATATTCATCATAAAGGCTTTTCGGCAAGACCTCAGTGCCATTGAAGAGACGTTCAAATTGGGCTGTTAACGCTGGGTTGGAACGGAAAGGTTGAAGCGTATTAATAAAATCGCGCTCAAAATCCACACGGGTAGACTCAAAAGCCTTTTCCCAGGCTTCTAACACGCTGTCGGTATACACGTCATCCAGCCAATTCGGCAAAAAGCGTTCATCTAACAAAACTGCCTTTTCCGAAGATGCCGCAAGAACTCCTTTGAGCACCTCTAGGGTTCGAGTAACCTGCTCTATAGGTGAGTAAACCCGGGCAAATACGTCTTCCAGTCCTTGGAACACCACTACTGGTGCTGGTTCGCGTTGCCCAAGGCGATTAATGCGCCCGATACGCTGAAGCAAGGCTTCCAGTGGGGCCGGATCGGAGAACAGGATATCCAGGTCAAGATTAAGGCTAACCTCTACTACTTGCGTAGCCACAACCACTAGCGGAGAACACCGGCCTGAGTTTAAGCCCGCCGCCGCAATCATTTCGCGCTCCTTGCGGACGCGGTCGCGCCCATTAAAGCGCCCGTGCAGTAAGAACAGGGGAATGGTGGCCGGAAGGTGAGCCCGCATCCACCGATAAATGTTTTGAGCACGGCGCACGGTGTTTGCCACTACCAGCACCTTCTGTCCGTTCAGTGCCTGTGCAAGGATTTCGCGCAGGCTGGCTTCATCCACAAGGTTCGCCTCCCTGAGGCTAAGGCGGTGGCGACGCAAACGTCTCAGGAAGGAGTGAGGGGCTCGAATTAGAGAAACGGCTCCAAGGGCTTGTTCGAACACCTTCCGAATAGGGGTTGGCAAAGTCGCTGACATCACCAAAAATCGTGCACCATAGTAGCGCGCCAGATACTTTACGGATGCAACAATCATCGCCAAGCGATGAGGTTCATAAGCATGTATTTCATCAAAAACAAAAGCGGCCTGTGAAAAATCACTAAGCAGGGCTTCGTACCCTTTGAGTTGAAAGGACGCTTTGAGTAGTTGGTAAGGGCTGAGCACACGAATGGGGTAATAAGCCAGACCGGAACGGTTGCGCAGCATATGAGCCAACTTGGCTGCTTCTTGGGGAGTGTATGCCTGCTCCATCAAGCGTTGGAATTGTGCCATAGTGCTACGCCCATGCAAAAGGCCCACTTGCCCGGGGAATATGCGATTCAGGCGGTCATACATAGCATTCATGCTGGCTTGATAGGGCAAGGTATAAAAAAGGCGGGGCAGACATTGTTTCTGTGCCCAGAGCAAAGCGGCTTCAGTTTTACCAGAACCAGTGGGAGCCAAGAGCAAGGCATGTCCATCCGTGTGGGCCGCACTGCGCTGGTGGGCGTATAGTCGGCGGAAAGGAAGATTCAACGCCTTCAAAATCACCTCTTGGGAGATCATTAGATTAGGCAAGACCCCCCATCCTGCTGAAGCCAGATGATCCGATTGAAGCAGAAAACCACGCATTAAAACCCCCGGCCGTATCACATCCGCTGGCGCACCCGCCTGCCAGGCCTGTAAAGAGGCTTTGATTTGTCCTAAGTGTCGACGAACCGTCGTAGGGGTAAGTATGGCAAATGCCCGATTAACCGGGGGAAGGGACGGGCAGAAAACGCCCAATGAGCGCATCCCAAGAGCATCCACCCAGCGATCGCCGCATGTCTCGATCCAGCGATACAGCGCCTGCACATCTATAGGAGAAATTTCTTTCAGCATTTCGTTCAGTGGGTCAAGGTCTTCTTCCCACTCAACAAGGTAAGCCTCTTCGATTTCATCAAAATCTTTATGGTGGGTGGCAATTGCACCCGCTAAAAAGGTTGTCTCTTCCTGTGTCAATCCATCGGTTACCCAATCGAGGAAAGCCAGTGAGAGAACTTCGTGACGATATTGCCAGCGAGGTGCTTTGCCACGCAACATTTTTTGAAATCCCGGGGATACTTTTCCCCAGTCGTGGAGGAAAAGCGCCCAAAAGAGCAGATGCCACAGGCGGGGCTGCCCGGCGCTGGCAGGCAAATTGGGGCGCTGATGCGCCAGATCGCGCAGGCGCATCAGCGCTTCCCACGTGTGTTCCACCAGTGTCTGAGGTGGCACATCGGTAGACTTAGGGCTTTTAGCCCATATATGGGTCAAACCGTCTGGAACACAGGGAATTTCCATTGCCTATACCCACGAAAGCCATACAACCCCCAAAAACTCACCCTCACCTACCGGTTCAGTTGGATCAGCCAACCAGGGTTCAAGGACGGGCTGTCCTTCATAACGGGTGAAGTGGCGCGTGTGTACGCGGCGATGCAGGATAATATAACGTTCAAAAGTGGGATAGCGTTTATGGGTGTAATCTAACAGTCGTGGCATGAGCACAGCCTGCCCTGCGGCGGTATAGGCAGCATAGGTATAAGGCAGCAGGGTGTGCTCCAGAACCACCTCCTCGGCAGACTGCAGGTCCACCACTTCCACTTTGCGGTAGGTGAATAAATCCTGTGAGCGTCCAAGGCAAACCGCATAGCGCGGCTGACGAAAGGCATCCAGCCACTCGGGGCGGTTAAGATAGAGGGTCATACGCGGGAAGAAAAGGATCTCGCGTTTAAATGGATTCGCGTTGCCTTCCAACACCTTAGAGAAAGCTCTATTCCCAGGGAGTCTACCACCAGCAGGTGTCAATAAGTAAGTGGTTTCAATATCTGCCTGCTTGCGGAGGAACTGGAAACGCACGGCAAAGCGTACTCCCTGCGGATCAAACCACTCTCCTAACGCACTGGCAATGTGCCCATACAGTGTGGCAGGCGGGGGCATCTCAAAAGTTGGCTGGACGCCGAACATAAAGTGGGGGTAGCGGAAGGATGCTGTGAGCCCTTCGGCTACGATTTTTAGTGCACGCATAACACACCCCATAGATTTTTATTTCAACCAATCCGGGTGCGTCTCTAACTCCCGAGATAACTGCAAACACGCCTCGCGTGGATGCATAATGTGAATCCGGCCGTGCCAGGGAGCTAGGGCCCCGCCTTCCGCAAGGGCTTGTTCAAGCCTCTCGCGCTCTGCATCGAGGTAGCCGCGCACCCAACCGATAAAGACGTCGGAGAGCAGATCATCCCGATGCACGTCTAAGGTTTCCTGAAGAGCGGGTAAGTTCAACACTGCCCGTTCACCTTGAGCCGCAATTATATGCCCGAACATATGATTTCCACCTCGGGTCACTGCCATCACCAGGATATCTGGACTAACGTCGGTGTAGTGCAAGGTTTGTTTAGCACCCCCGCTGAGTTCGGCCAGCCCCTCAAGCAAAGCACGCACGCGTTGGAGACGTTCTTTGAGTGGCAGGCGATACGATTTTTCCTCCGCCAAATGCTCTAGCCCCATTTGTTCGGCTAGTTTTCGCCGCGGCTCATCCAGGTTCAAATAGCCGGTGCGGTCGGCATAAGAAAACGTCCCAGCAGCATGCAAGTCCAGCGAGAAGAGCCCCTGCAGGGTAGCGCGGTAAAATTGATGTTCATGCGGCACCGGGTTGCCCTCGTGCCGAGACATGGTGCCGAAATCATTGACCAGACGCACAGGCGCCACAGAAACCAGCGTGGAGACCCGCAGGGGAGAAAGGCGGGTCACCGCCTTGGCTGTGGGCGTTGCCGCTGCCACCAATCCAGTGGCTTCGCGATCACTAACAGCTTCAGCTCTTTGAGAAGGTGCCCGCATGTAGCCGAACAAATCATCATCCCAGTAGAGGATGGGGTTGGCATCGGTGTAGGCGATTTTGGTTTCACGGAAAACCGGCGCGGCTTTCCAGCCCCAATGTCCTTGCTCCAGCGTGGTGCGCCACCAGTAGCGAAACGCCTGTGCCGAAACATAGGGGTAACTGCCTTCACGGGTCGAGATGACTTTGACACCTACGGCGTTTTCGGCCATACTGCCGGGGACGTTGCCCAGATTGTTTAGAGCAGATGCCGGCGCATCGATCAGCAGTAAACCAGTGATGAAAGACATAGAATTTTCCTCCTTTCCAAGGCATTACATGGATTCTTCTTCTGCGGGTACTTCGGGTAGTTCTTCAGCATGAGCCTGAAGCCAACCCTTTTGATATAACTGTTCGAGCAGGCGGATGAGTACCAGATCGCGCCCAAGACGCCAATCGGCATTGGGGATTCCCTCCGACTGCTCAAAAATAGAGAGGAACTGATCCAGCGTGATGAGGGGCTTGCGTCCGGCGCGCACCTCGGCGGTAGAGGCGCGAATCAAAACTGCGCGCAATTCGGTGTAATTGCGAGCCATCCAAAAGCCGTTGAACACGCCACGATCGTTGCGCTCAAAGATATACTGCGCCAGCGCATCGCCCAAAGCGCGGATGGCTTGAATACGTGATTCTTCCATAAGCATCACCTCCTTGAGGAAACGTTGAGTTAACCGCCACGAGACTAAATCGACTTCACGGCGGGTATCATACGTTTGAATGGGGTCTTGTTTGTCCCTTTTCGCGGTTAGGCGCGGGGGTTTCCGCAAGAAATACACGCGGATGAAAAAAGAGGCCGACTCCGGCAGGTTGAACAAGTCCTCATAGAGGCGATTGTAACGCGCAACCTCGCTCTCACTGCGCGTCAACTGCCAGCCTCGCCGGGCCAGTGCCTCCCAGTCGTTTTTCAGGGTAGGGTTGTGCATGACCGTGCGGAGAAAACCACTTACCTCGAGAGGAAGCGGGAAGATTTGCAGGTCAACCCCCTGTCCACTGTTGGTAAAGTAGTAGCCCGTCAGGGTGGGTGGAGGGCTTTCATTGTCCCGCCGATACCGGGTAAGTTCCTGCTCGGCTTTGAGCAGGTGCTCGATAAGCACGGTTCGGGCTTGATAAGGGCTGGTATCGGGTAGCTTTTTGTCGCCTGTAACCCGGGCTAAGGTGACCCCTTGCAGGTTGGCTTTGAGGAAAGTTCGTGCAAAGTAGAGTAGTAAGTCGGGGTCATCGCTATGGACGGCAAGCAACCTACCGCTTACTTTAGCACACCCCAAGGGAAGCGCCTGGAACGCCAGCAAATTGATTCCGGAGATGGGAATACCTGCCTCGCCGTACGGGTAGAAGTTGATCACATCCACGCCTGTCAGGAGAGGAATGTGCTGACGGTAGGCTCGCCCAGGAAGTAAATCACCCTCGGGATTAAGCGGCAAGGTAGTCGCTGGATGCCCCGTGAAAGGATCGCGCTCCTCCCCTACAGGCGCTGTAATCGCCTCCGAGATGATGTTCGCGTACTTACGGCGCTTTTCAGGTTGCTTTTCAAAAGCCGGGTTGGTGAACCCCGAATTGGGGAAGGCCACATTCAGGAAAGATTTGAGCGGGTCCACGATGTAATTCTCGCGGATGTACTCCGCCATATGGATTAAATCTTCCTTAACCAATTCGGTGGGGCGGTTCTTTCCGGCAAATGCCGTAAGCGTTGCCAGCCCTACATCCAGCAAGGGATGTCCGGTGTAATCTGGGGGGAAGTAAGAAGATGGAGACATGCTCAACCTCCTGGAGAAAAGGTTCACCCTCTGCGGCGGCGAGCCGAATCCCGCTGGCTTTGCAGGTTAAGTACTTCGGCTACCTCGAAGCGGGGTGGAATACTGCCATTCACCGGGCGCAGGCGCACGCAAGCGGGGAAGTACCCCATGCGTCCGTGCAGTTCGGCAATCAATACAACGGCGCTGAAATTCAGCGCGGGTGGATTGATCAGGATGGGGGCGTTTTGCCACTCCTCCATGGTCAACCCTGCCCGGTCTACCATGGCTGTCACCTGCGGGCCGAGGGGCTGATCGGGTTCGATCTGACTGTGCACCTCGATGATGCGCTCAACTGTCTGGCCGGTAAGGATCTCCAGCTGATGGATTTGCTCCGCCGAAAGGGGGTGTGAGAAGTTCACCAGAATCATACACCCTCCTGACGGATGGGGATGGATTGGGCAATTCCTTGAAGAAGTCTGACTTTGTCGTTCTGGCTTAAATCTCTTCCGGGACGGTACTCTCGCAATTCGATCACCGTCACGCGCAAGGCCTGAGCAAGGGGTTTGTAGCGGTCTTCCATGGAGGTTTGCGTGACGAGGAAACGCGCTGCGTAGGTGCCCAGATACTCACGCGCTGCAATCGTGGTTAACTGATCCACAGCCTTTTTGCCACTCCCCGAACCACCGGTTTTGATTTCCAGAACCCCAACATGGTTGCCACAACGAATGAGCAAATCGATTTCGGCCTGGTCCTTGACGCCTCCGGGTACCACCCCCTGCAGGCTCTCGTCTACATACTCCCCAAGAACCCTAGCGATTGCTCGTTCTAATTCCCCGCCGGAGTCTTGAGAGGGTCCCTTGACTTGGTAATTATCGAGATGGGCTTTGAGGTAGTCATCCAACGTGATTAACGGGGGTACAGATTGGGGGTATTCAGACTCGAGGCACAGTTCACCTTCATCAGTGAAGCGATAGAGGTAGATCAGGCTTTTCTGATCACGACCGCGGGGACCTTCCGTCTGATAATACACCACAGGGAAACGGCGCTGACGTGCCAGTTCGAACGCTGCCAGCGCCATGGGCTTCGTACCGCCAGTGAGGTTGATAACTACCTCATCTTGCTTCCCAACTGCCTGACGCAGTTTTTCCACAATCCCCGGGATGCGATAGCCATCTCCGATTGAAAACAAACGGGCATTTTCGATCAGCCCTGCCAGACGCCGGGCGCTCTGCTGAGAGGCCTGTAGGTTGGTATGGACGAGGAGGGTTTCTTGTGGCTTGAGGAAGCGCACGGGTAACAAATTGGGAATGGGTTGTTCACCCACCAGACAGAGAACCATCATCGGTTTCCTCACTTGAAGTAGCCGTGAAGTAGCCGTAGCCGGCGCTAGTTTTGGCACCCGCCCCAAGATCCCTTAAGGCACTTTTCAGCCAAACGCAGGCTCGTTTGAGCAACTCGGGGTTGGGGGCGCCGCGGCGCCATGCGACCGCAAAGGCAAATTCTTTCCCCGCCGGAACTGCCAAAAAGGTGATCAGGTTGGGGTGATGCCAATCGACGGGGGGTTCCTTGCCCTGATAGTAGGGAGTATAGTGGGGGTTCATAATGTCCAAATCCAGGGCAAAAGCCTGTATGGGAATGGCATCGAAGAAAACCGCTCCACCTACGCACTTCAGCGTGCCGAACACGTCGCGGAAGGCAGAGGCAAGAAGCCATTCTTCCTCTCCGGGATGATGGATTTGAAACGCTTTCTTAAATTCGCTCTCTTCAAGGGCAAGGGTTTGATCGAGCCCATTCAGGTCGAGGGTATTGGCGTCCTTCTTCAGGCGTGAAGCCAGTTCGTACAGCGCCCATGTGCGCGCAATTCCCTTGACACTACTGCCGGGCAGGTAAGGAAACCCATAGCGGTGGAAACTGAAGCCAATCTCCAGTGCATTTTTACGCCCCAAACCGGGGATGAAGCGCCAGTCTGTCTTGAGGGTAAAGATTTCGGCTCCATTTGCCCGTGCCAGCGCCTCCCAGCGCTGATAGGCGGCGGTGAGAGCCCCACGATCGGGCGCTTTCTGGGCAGCCCCTAAGGCTTGCGTTCGGCGGGTTTCTTTTTGTTCGCCCAGAAAAGGCACAAACCGCTCAAAAATCAGCCCGGGGTTGCTCACCTCCTTTTGTTTCTTGAACACTTCTACCACTTCGCGGGGCAAAGGATATTCAAATGTCTGACCCGAAGAGGGCTTTGCATCGCCACTCCTCTTGCCCGACTGCGAGGGTTTTGAGGAAAGAGGTTCTCCTCGATTGGGATAGTGAGGATTGGGACTCATACGCGTTTCCTTCCCTGATCATTCCGATTTGAGGTCAGCCTCGGCAAAGCGTTTGTACCAGTTAAGGTATGCCATGGCCTCGGCAGTGGCATGGCGGTACTGCAGGCTTGTGGCCGTAGTAGCAATCCACTCCACCAGATCACCTGACTGGACACCCAATTGCTTCTTTAACCAATCGGAGAGTGCATCATACAGGGCTGAATGGTGGGGTTCTTTTTTGGCTTTCCAGAACGCCAGCGTTTGCCCTAAACCGTTGCTCTGAATGCTGGCGGGGGCACTGCGCGCCAATGACCGCAGTTCTTTCTCTTTATCCTTCAACGCTCGCTTTGCACTTTGCACCGCATTCCAGGCATGTTCGGCGCGCTGCTGCTCCAATGAGCGCTGATGGGAAACTTGCAACTCTGCCATTTCTCTTCCCTCCTTTACGGGTACATTCGCACGGCCACCCAACCCTGACCGGTTGTCTCATCACCGCCCAACTGCACATGGGCGTTGTTGAGGAAAGCAAACTTCTCCAGAACCTGAGCGGCGTCCATGGTTTCGGTATTTGAGCGCGCGTCCGTTGCCATGAGCGGAGCGTAGAGCAGGCTATCTACCGGCAGGCTTTCGCTGGTCCATAATGCACCTTCCGCCACGGTCTTTTTGCCCGGGTCAATGCGGATGTGGGTCTGAATCTCGGTGCCGTAGAGGCAGAAGTCACGGAAGGCATCATCTGAGAGGATGCACAGGTGTCCTGGGAGATTCTGCCGCCAGTATTGATAAGCCTCCCCCTGCGGCAGGGCATTCTGTGCCAGCCATTCTGCAACCGCTTCGACCTCCTGAGAATGCTTGGCGGAGAAACTGAACTCCTCCAGCACCACTTTGTCGTCTATGACGAGTTCGCTCTGGCTTGCCAGCAGTCCCGCGTTCTTTTCCACGGCTCCCGGCAGTTTCCACGGAATGGACTGTCCTGCCAGTTCGGCAGCGCGACGGAACGTTTCCAGCGCATGTAGACTGGTCGTCCACGCAAACACCCCTGCCAGCGAACGCACCGGGAAGAGGAGAATGCGGGCATCTCCGGTGGAAATTGCGCCTGCCCAGTTTTCGCCAGAATCACCGGCCTTACCAAAGAGGGTTTCAATTTCCTTGCTATCGTCTGCAAGCCCTTTTGTTTCTCTATAGATTGAACGAAGCGCACCCTTAAGTCCAGAAGCCTGCACAATGGGGTACTGGGTGACTCGGTCGCGCTGAATGGGTAAGTCCACATTGGCACTGGCACGTCCTGCCCCCACATGCAGGGGGGTTTCGACATATAGGAAAAGTAAGCGTTTCTCCTTAAACATCGTTTCCTCCTGAAATCGTTGTAAATAGGATCATTCTACAGGTTTCCACCCTGCAACCAACACCTGTCCAAAACCAATTTCTGCGCCCCACTCGGTGATGGCTTGCTGAACCAAATCCTGACGCAACCTTGCGCCTCCCGAGTGAGAGAAGTAGTACACACTCCCGGCTGGCACCAAGCGCCTTGAGGGCTTTTGTTTGTGGTTCCAATAATCAAATCCGCCCAGCACCTGATAACGCGAAAGCGCCACAGCCTCCAAACGAACCTCTCTGGTGAAAAATTTCGTCCACGAGTCTGGCTTCCAGCCCTGTGAGAAGTAAGCCGGTGTAGCAAAATACACTTTGAAGAAGCGGGGGAGTTCTTCGCTATACCCCCAACGGATCGGGGAGATTTGGCTGTCTCGAAGGGTTTTGTAGTGTAGAGCACGTCCCTCCCCACCTGCGCGCAGGAGGCCCTCCTTTGGAAAATCCGGATACCCATCCATCTCAAGATACAGTCCGGTGCCCGCTTGGGGGCGGATAAACTCCACCTCGTACAGCATTCCCTCTACTGTTGAACGCCGCCGTGAGTCGGTTTGAATGCCCAACCGCACTTCCGAAACATACAACGCATCGGCTTTTTCCGTTCTCACAGAGACACCTTTCTCCAGGTAAGACATGAGATCTTCTTCGCTGACAAACGCTCCAGGAGCGTTTTTGGTGATGATTTCGTTGGGCTTTTCCAGCAGATAGGGCAATTCCCCGGCCCAGACGTTCCCACCCGGGTTGCGCACCACTTTCATGGGCAGAATCCTCTCGGCGTTCTCATCGGCTGGATAGGCATCTGTGGGGGTGGGAAAATAGCGCACAACCCGCCCATCGCCCGTTTGGCGCGCCAGCCACGGACCGCGCAAACGCAATGCTTTGTAGTCTTCCGTATCGCCCACCAGTTCTTTGATGGCTCCCCTGTTGCTCAGGGGGATATTTTTGATGAGCAAATAGTGCGAGCGAATCACTCCCTGCATCACTGAGGGGGATGGGGGGAAGAGACTGCGCGCCTGGTGGTCGCTCCCGGCATTGAAGGGGCGTCCATCGCGAAACAGCAGGACATCTTCGGCTTCCATGAATAACCGCATCATTCCGCACCTCCAGAAGCAATAAAGCGGGCTGCGATCAGCCAGTGAGCCACTTCGGTCAGTCCACTTTTGTCATTTGTCCTTTTCCGAATGTTGTCGGCCCATGTGATCAACGCATCAGCCCACTGTTCACAGGTTGCCTTGGCTACGCGCTCGCCGGTATGGCGCTGGACCAGATAGCGCACCAGACTGCGAGTGGCTTCGGACGGGAGCGCCTCCAACGTCGCGGCTTCGCGGGCCAGCGCGTAGGGAAAAACTCCTGCCAGATCTTTCTGTCGGAACGCTTTTACCCATTGATGAAAGTTCGCCACATCTTCCCAAGCGCTGCGCGCAGAAAGGGCTTCCCCACCGCGCTTTGCCAGGGTGAGACACACGACCCCTTTGTTGCCTAACGAATCGGCTCGGCTCTCCTTTGCCCGTCTCTCGGCACTGCGCAGAAGGGTCAGGGCTTTAGAAAGCGGTGTCAGGTGATGGGCAATCACAATTCCTGCAGATGCCGTTGCCGTGAAACCGTTAAATCCGTCCCCGACCATTTCCTGATAGGTCCTTGCCAGTTCTATCGCCAGCTGCAAGCCGCGCTCGAGAGAAGCCAGCAGCAACACATCATCGCCACCGTTGTAGATGAGAAAACCCCCTTGGTTTGGATTTATTGTTCCTCTCACCGCATTGGAGAATGCACCAATGTTTTGACTGAAGCGGCGGTGCGCGTTTTCGGCGTCGTCCCGCGCTAGCAGGTAGTCAATCTTTTTTCCAATCCCATCGCCATCAAACTGAATTAGCATGTAGTACGGCGATGGGGCTTTGCCCACTTTATCAACCAGAGCTTTGAGAAGTTTCCTGACGTTCTCCAGTTCAGCCTGTGGAAGTTCCACATTGTAACTATCCTTCAGGCGCCGGGCGGTGAGGGTCTCTGCAAAGAACAAATCACCATCGTAGGGGAAAATCTTGTCCTGCTTCCGGGCTTGGTACAGGCGAGGGGAAACCGTTTCGAGGCATTCACGGTATCGTTGCAGTTCCTGCGGGGCTTGGGCACACGCCGCCTGATAAAAATCCCACGCTGCCACCGTGCTGGTCGAGGGGAATTCCCGCTCGGCCCCTTCCCAGAAGCGCTTGACCAGCCCAATGCCGTCGAGGATCTCCCGTCCCTCCGGGTGCACCTGAGAAGGGAGGATGTGCGGCTTGCTGGCCATCCTCTTCCAATACTCCCGGGCAGAAGAATGGGCTGCTGTATGAAGGGCACTGCGCTGACCGCTCAGACTGTCCTTTTCGCCCTCTTCATGGCTTTGCGAAAAGAGGCGGCTGTGCTTGACGCTTTCGAGCAGATTGCGAGCCCGTTGATATGCCTCGGCATACGATTCTGCTTCTTCAGCATAAGCCCAGTAAATCTGCCACGGAGGGGTGTCCACAATCTGGCGCTGCCAGATTTGCCGCCATGTGTCGTCTTCGTCAAGCTGGGCCCTTTTGCGAGCCTGTTCGGCGATTTCTTGCCACCGTTTCAAGAGCACCTCTCGTGCCCGGCTGGCAGTGGTCTCGGCTTTATCGGCGGGGACGCGCGCCACCAGCACATTAGGCGCATCATTTTCCCCCAGTTGAGCGGGATAGATCAAGTCCCCTTTGGATTTGAAAACCTCGCCAGCGGCACGAGCCAGTTGCGAAAGAATGGCCGATCCATTGAACAAATCTTCGGCACGGCGCGCTTCGGCGATGAAGGACTGCACCGGCGAGAAGGTAAAGAGAATTACCGCGTTCTTCATACGTTCCACCCCTTTATCTCAATGGTTTCCCCACCAAAAGACTGGAGCACCTTAGCCACTTCCCTGTAATCATGACTTCCGGATGCTAGCCGTGAGGGCAAGAGCGTGAGCAGTAAGTGATATTGATTGGGGGTATAAAAAAGGTGCGCCCAGAGTGGCGATCCCTGACGGGGCGAGATTCCCCCCAGCGCAACGATTTTAGGCATTTTGCGCATTAGTTTGGCAAGCGCTTCTTGAGGAGAAACCGCCCATTCTTTCACCAGACGAATCTCTGCACCTTTTGCGGCGCAGGGAAACTGAGTTGGCGGCAAAGGCAGAGCAGAGGATGAGGAAACTCCCTTCTGTTCAGCCAATGACTTCGCCTGCTTGAGGGCAGAGCGCAGGATCCTCTCAATATACTTACGAATCTCCTCCGTCTTCGTAGGAAAAATCGGAATTAGGGATGGATCGCTACTTCCAATGACCTGCAGGCTTCCTGCCCCCCTCCGCGAACGCAGTCCCAGCCCGCCCAGCCAGATGGCAAGGTTGAATGCCATACACATGTTGACCCAAACCAGTGGGTCCACCGGACGAGAGGTTCTGAGGATCACCTGAAATTGTTGGCCTTCACTGAAAGCCATTCGGCTCCCTGAAGAGGTTTTATGAGGTAGAATGGGCTTGCGTTCTGTCTTAAGGGGAACTTGCTGGATCTGAATCGAGAAGGGAGAACCGCGCTCGGTATCTCCAAAAACTTCTTGCTCTAATTTCCTCAGGCTCTTTAGATCTTGATCTCCAATCACTCCCCCAAGGACAGCGCGGTACCAGTAGCGCATCGCCCCGCGAAAGGCGGGTGGACGCAGTTCCGGCTGGCCATGAGGGTCCGCCCCACCCAAAAAGAGGGGGGTTACCGTTTTCACTTCTACCGTCACACTCTGCATCCACTCACTCATGGTTTCTCCTTTCTACGAACGCTCCTCCTATATAGGTTAAGTCGTTTTTCACATTTGTCATCGCTGACACTTCCCGTTTTGAATGGGAATTTCTTCCCATTTGATCCTCAACGCTCTTTTTCAAACAGAGGAGCAAACTCGGCAACGAAAGCAGCCCGATTGGCCATCCCTACGATTCCGCGTTCCCCCTGCCATTCTTCGAAGGCGCGGTAAATTTGGGTGAGTTGATTGGCAACGGTATGCTCGCTTTTCCCCAATCGGCGAGCAATAGCCGCGTTATCCAATCCTTCGCGGACGAGTAGTTCGGCGACCTGCCTCTGGGCAGGGGTCAGTCGGTAATTCCAAAACTCTCTGCGCCGACGTAAAGCCTCCTGGGTAGTAAAACGCTGTTGACGGCGAATGGCTTCCCATGGGTCGTCTACCTCCGAGAGAAGCAGCCGAGCAATGGCCGAATCGCTCCAGCGTAGAACCGGTACAGGAACCACCTGAAAGCGATCGGAAGGCAAAGCATGCATACGTTTTTCGGTGCCCGACCACTGAATTTCTGAGATCATATGCCAGGCGCGATCTTTTTCGCCAAAAAGCAACTGGGCTGCAACCATAGCATATACGGCCATGGTTTTTCGCCCTCCCGTCAGACTTAAGTGGATACTGTATCCGGCCTGTTGTGCCCGCCGAATCGCCCGGTAGATGGCTTTTAAGAAAGCCCAAGCATCTTTCTCCGAAGCAATATCCCGGAGAGGGCCATCATCTCCGACCACCGCCTCGCGACGATAATGAAGGTGGGGATAACTCCGTAAAAACTCAGCATCTAATTTTTCAAGTCCGGGCTGAACAACTTCCCCCTGAGTGTGAAGAACGAGTACCTCTTTGATTGGAAAGCCCTGGGCTAACAGCCAATCCAGCAGCCAGGTCACCCCTTGAGGCTCAGTGCCCAACATAGCGATGAAAAATTCCTTAGCAAACCCTTCACTAACGTTCATTGGCACCTCTCACCCCTACAGAGAAAGCAGATAACACTAAACTTATACCCCTCTACCCATCGTCCCCCATCAACAATTCTCATTATAAACAATCGCCTAACCAAATACAAATAAAACGGGGCTTAAGAGCCCTCAAAAGGGCTAAAGAGTTTTTAGAATTGAGAGGGCTTTCAGCGCGTCTCTTTTCTGGTCATGAGTTCATCCTCCGCCCTGGCGCGGATTAAAACTTACCGTAGTGCTCTAATAGGATAACGGTAAGCAAGAGACATCGCTCTCATCTCTTTGCAATGCCATCTGAATTTCCTGCTCAATCTGAGCAGGCACACTGATGGGCACTATCATCGTGACTTCAGAACGCTTAGGATCGGTGCTGACGTTTGTCTTTCCCCTTAAAAACAGGGGTGGCTGATGGGGGTCGAACCCACAACCACCTGATCCACAGTCAGGTGCTCTGCCTTTGAGCTACAGCCACCGTATTGCGCTTATGATTTTAACACAACCCAACCGGTTCGACAAGTAACCCTGACCTCTTTTACCCTCTCTATCTGCTCAAACCCACATAACTACAAGCCCAATGGTGGTAGAATTAGCGCTTGCAAAGCCCTGTAGCCCGCATCAAGGGATGTGCCATGACCAATGCAGTTGCCTGGGAAACTTTCTTGATTGTCCTTAAAATCCTGTATGCCCTATGCATGCTCATGGTCCTTCTCCCTGGGCTGAATAGCCTCTTCCTCGCTTACACGTATCTGCGCTTTCGTCACCGCCTCCCCCGCTCATCGGACTTCATTCCCCCTCCCTCGTGGCCTCGCGTTACCATTCAGCTTCCTATCTATAACGAGGGCCAATTGATCACCCGCCTCCTCCACGCCGTGACCCGCCTGGACTATCCCCGCGATCGCCTGGAAATTCAGGTCCTGGATGATTCGACCGACGAGACCTCGATACTGGCACAGACGCTAGTCGAACGATATCGACGCGAGGGATTTGAAATCGTCTACCGCCATCGCATCAACCGCCAGGGCTACAAAGCAGGCAATCTGGCCTCCGGCCTGGAAACAGCCACCGGCGAACTAATTGCCATCTTCGACGCCGACTTCATCCCTCCCCGCAACTGGCTCAAACGCGTTGTCCCCGTTTTTCAAGATCCCCAGATAGGTTTTGTCCAGACGCGATGGGTCCACTACAACGCCCACACAAACCTCCTTGCCCGCCTGCTTGCCCTGGCCATGGACGGACACGCCATTGTCGAACAAGGCGGTCGGGCTGCTGGCGGATTTTTCATCGGTTTTGATGGCTCGGGAGGGATCTGGCGGCGTACTTGTATTGTGGCCTCCGGGGGTTGGCAATGGGATACCCTCACCGAGGATCTGGACCTTGCTTACCGGGCCCAACTGCTGGGCTGGAAGGGGGTCTATCTCCCCGATGTCACGGTCCAAGCCGAGGTCCCCGAGACTCTGACCGCACTGCGGCGACAGCAATATCGTTGGGCAAAAGGAAGTGTCCAAACGTTGCGCAAACTCGCAACACGTTTGTGGCGCGCCCCATTACCCTGGCGGATCCGCCTAGAGGGGCTGCTGCATCTTTCAATGTACGTGCCTTTTCCCTTTGCAGTGCTGGCATTTGCGCTCATCCTACCTCTGGGAGTGTGGTCCCCTTCTTACTTCAATTTCTTCTTCTGGAGCGCGCTGGGCGGCCTCGGCCTTGCCGTAGAATACCTGACAGCCCAGACCGAGACCCATTCCACCTGGCAGCAGCGCCTCAAATTACTGCCCGGAATGGCTTTGCTGGGAATCGGGATCAGCCTGACCTGTGCAGTCGGTGCCCTCGATGGTCTTTTCCACGAAGGTGGGGTATTTGATCGCACGCCTAAGACCTTGAATCAAGGATTCTCGGCCACTCATTCGCCGCGGTCGGCTAAAAACCCCTATAATTATTTGGAATGGGGTGAAAAGGCAATGAGCCTTTACCTTCTGTGCTCTGCTTTGCTTTTGGCTCGTCATGCTCAGGCACCTCTGTTGCCCTGGGTATTTCTGGGTTTCACCGCCTTCCTGCTGACCTCCCAGGGAGCCTTCTTAGAAGAACCTCAACCGGTCTCCTCAACCCCTTCGTCCACGCATCACCATTTCTCTTCCCTTAACCAAATGACCTTACTATTCCCTTCAGGAGATGCCACCATGCGTAAACCTCTAGTTGCCGGCAATTGGAAAATGAACAAGACCGTTGAGCAAGCCCGTGCCCTGGTCTCTGAGATGCTGCCGGGATTGCAGGCAGTCAGTGAAGTGGAGCGTGTCCTCTGCCCTCCCTTCACCAGTTTGATGGCCATAGCCGCCATGCTGAGCGGTACCGAAATCGGGTTGGGAGCTCAGAACATGCATTGGGAAGCAGCCGGGGCTTTCACGGGTGAAATCTCCCCCGCAATGGTTAAGGAGTTCTGCCAGTACGTGATCCTTGGCCATTCCGAACGGCGTACCCACTTTGGGGAAACCGATGAAACGGTAAACCGCAAAGTGCGCGCCGCCCTTGCGAACGCCCTGACCCCGATTGTTTGCATTGGTGAAACCCTGGCCGAAAACGAGGCTGGCCGCACCGCTGAGGTCGTCTCTCGCCAAATTGAGCAGGGGCTGAAAGACCTGACTCCTGAACAAGCGAGCGCACTGGTCATTGCCTACGAACCAGTTTGGGCCATTGGCACCGGGCGCGCAGCCAGCGGCCAGGATGCCAACCGCGTGGTGGCCGAAGTCATTCGTCCCACCTTGTCCAGAATGTTCGGCCCTGCAGTGGCCGAAGCAGTGCGAGTGCTCTATGGCGGCTCGGTCACCGCGGCAAATGCCGCTGAATTCTTCTCCCAGCCCCACATTGACGGTGCCCTGGTTGGTGGAGCCAGCCTCAAAGCAGCCGAGTTCGTCAAAATTGTTGAGGCCGCTGCCGGGTAAGCACGGTTTGGCATTTGAAGGCATAGCCGCTTTTATCTCTTCATTGGTCCTGCTGCTCGTGATCCAGCGTTGGCTTCATCACGAGATGCAGGCGTTTTTCTTCCTCCTAACTGGGCGCCCGGGCTGGGCACTGGCCCTGTTCTCAATCCTGCTTTTTCCAGGAGTACTTTTGCATGAAACCAGCCATGCACTTGTGGCCTGGCTACTGCGCGTGCCGGTACAGGGGGTTTCGCTCCTGCCGCGCTTGTTACCGGATGGACAACTGGAATTGGGGTATGTACGTACCACCCCAACGGATTTTCTGCGCGATGCCCTTATCGGAGCGGCTCCTTTCCTTGCCGGGACGCTCCTGGTCGCTCATCTTGGGTTGAATGTGCTCGGCTTTAAAACCCTGATTCCACTCTTCCTCCGGGCCGAGTGGCAGGCACTTCCTCAACAAGCCCTTGCCCTGACGCAACAACCAGATTTCTGGTTGTGGTTTTACCTTACCTTTGCCATCAGCAGCACCATGATTCCCTCTGCGGCTGACCGCCGTGCCTGGTGGGCTGTAGGGACTGTACTGGGGATCGTCGTTCTGGTCGCCATTTTGGCTGGCGCTGAGCAGTGGCTGGCTCTTACGCTGTGGCCTCTTCTTAACCGAGGACTTTTGACGCTAGGTCTCGTTCTGGGAATTGCCCTGGCGGTACATCTGGTTTTGGTCCTCCCGCTGTGGGGGCTCAACCGAGTGATTGCTCGCGCCCGGCATGCCCTCCGCGTGTGAATCCCCAACACACCCCCAATGGGCGTGAAAACTCAGCGGGGATTAAGCAGGTTGGCTTTACCCCGTCCCGAATTGACGATCTCCTGCATCACCCAGGCCGGGCACAATATAACCCTGGTTGTTCAGGCGTTCATCAATGGCTGCCAGATGAATGGCCACATCGGGATGGTGAGTCTCCAGCCGCTGGATCCCCTCGGGTGAGCCGATTAACCCCACAAACTTGATCCGTTTTACCCCCCACTGCTTAAGAATATCCACTGCCGCAATCGCCGACCCCCCTGTGGCCAGCATGGGGTCCAGAATCAGGCACACACTCACTCGCGGCTCGGTGGGCAGTTTGTTATAGTACTGCACGGGTTTCAGCGTCTTTTCGTCCCGATAAATTCCCAAATGCCAGACCTCTGCCGTGGGCATGAGTTCCCAAACGCCTTCCACCATCCCCAACCCGGCACGCAGGATTGGGACCAGCCCAATCGTATCCACCAGTTCTGCCCCCTGCGCCACACCCATGGGCGTTTGCACTGTGACCGGACGGGTCAAGAGATCCGCTGTTGCCTCATAGGCCAGTAGCGCGCTCAATTCGCGCACCAACTCGCGAAATCGCTTGGGCTCGGTCTCCACCGAGCGCAACTTCGTTAGTTTATGAGCCACCAGAGGGTGCTTTGAGACGTGAACGAGAGACATGTGCGGCTCCTTCCCTCAAATTTTGCTTATTATAATCTCAAACGCCCCGCCGAAAGCGGTTATAATCAAACCGACATGGACGAGATCAAGCAACGCCTGGTGCAACCCGAAAGCCGACCGGATGACCGCCTGGATCAGGCTCTGCGTCCACGGCGTTTGGATGATATTATTGGCCAGGACACCCTAAAAGAGAATCTTGCCATCCTCATTGCCGCTGCCCGCCAGCGCGGCGAGCCGCTTGAGCACGTCTTGTTTTATGGGCCCCCTGGCCTGGGCAAGACCACCCTTTCTCATGTCCTGGCCAACGAGATGGGGGTGGAGATTAAAGTAACCGCGGGACCAGCCATCGAACGCGCTGGCGATCTGGCCGCAATTCTGACCAACCTCCGCGCCGGTGACATTCTTTTTATTGACGAGATCCATCGCCTGGGTAAAGCAGTTGAGGAAGTCCTCTATCCTGCCATGGAGGACTTTGCTTTAGATATCGTCATTGGCAAAGGGCCATCAGCACGTTCCATTCGCCTGAAGCTCCCTCGCTTCACCCTGATCGGTGCCACCACACGTCTGGCCCTGGTGAGCGCACCTCTGCGAGCACGCTTTGGGGCGGTCTACCGCCTGGATTACTATGAGCTCGAAGCCATCAGCCAGATTTTGACGCGTGCTGCCATGTTACTGGGCGTTCAGGCGGACCCCGCAGGAATTGAAGAAATTGCTCGCCGCTCTCGTGGCACACCTCGCGTGGCCCTGCGACTGCTACGTCGGGTGCGCGATTATGCGCAAGTGCGTGCGGCGGGTCAAATTACCGCTGAAATCGCACGCGAGGCGCTAAATCTGCTTAATGTGGATCCCCTGGGGCTGGATGATGTGGACCAGCGCGTATTGCGTACCGTGATTGAGAAATACAATGGGGGACCGGTGGGGTTGAACACAATTGCGGCTTCCATCGGCGAGGAACCCGATACCATCATGGACGTTGTCGAACCCTACCTGCTTCAACTGGGCTTCTTGGACCGCACCCCGCAGGGGCGGGTTGCTACTCCCCTGGCTTATGCCCACCTCGGCATTCCTTATACGAAAGAAAATTCGCAGCCACGGCTGTTCACCTGATACCACCACTCGGGTCCATGCATGCCTAACAACTACCTAACCCATGTCGAAATCGCCCCTCAAAACCTCAGACTTTGACTACGACCTGCCCCCGGAGCGCATTGCTCAGACCCCGGTTGAACCGCGCCACAACGCCCGCCTGCTGGTCATGTGGCGAGATCGGCCCGATCTCGAGCATGCCCGTTTTTGGGACATTGGGCGCTATCTTGCCCCCGGAGACTTGCTGGTGGTGAACGAAACCCGGGTGATTCCTGCCCGCATCTGGGCGCGTAAGCCATCCGGGGGGAGGGTCGAACTGCTGTTGCTTAAAAAGATGAACGAAGAGGCCTGGGAGGCCCTGGTAGGCGGAAAACGCATCCGCCCCTTCTTAAGTCTCCGAGTCGAAGGCGGCCCTACCGCAGAAGTTGTAGCCGATTTGGGCGGATCGCGACGTCTGATCCGTTTTAGCGAACCCATTGAACCCTATTTACCTCACATCGGGCTTATGCCACTCCCCCCGTATATTCACGAACCCTTGCGCGACCCCGAACGCTATCAGACGGTCTTTGCTCGCCAACCTGGTTCAGCCGCTGCCCCTACCGCCGGTCTACACTTCACTCCCGAACTCATCGAACACCTCAAGCAACAGGGAATCCGTTTTGCCGGCCTGATTCTTCATATTGGGTTGGATACCTTTGCACCAGTAACCGAGGAAGACCCCACCCAGCATCACATCCACACCGAGTGGTGCGAACTCCCCCCCGAGACAGCACGGCTGGTCAACGAGACAAAACGCGCGGGGAAGCGTGTGGTGGCTGTGGGCACGACCAGTGTGCGTGCGCTTGAAACTGCGGCTCGCCACGGCGCTCCTGGAGATTGGGTTGCCCCTTTTGCGGGCCCAACCGATCTTTTCATTCTCCCCGGCTTCGAGTTTCGCGTAGTGGATGCGCTGGTGACCAACTTTCACCTGCCCCGCTCTACCTTGCTGATGCTGGTCAGCGCATTTGCTGGACGTGAGCGGATTCTTGAGGTCTACCGCGAAGCCATCCGCCTCAATTACCGCTTCTATTCATTTGGTGATGCAATGCTCATTCTCTAGAATGCTGGTCGGGTTCTCGTTTCACCCAGCAATCTGATTACGAGCGGCGCGGATATTTTAGACCATACACGCGCGCCAAGGGAATCACCGCCATAATCCCGGTATTAGGCTGAGAGAGACTCCCTACCACCTGCTCTGTGGCTTTCAACAAACGCTCAACGGTGGCTTCATCCTCTACAATGGAGAACAACGTACGGTTGGTATTCTCAATGTGCTCTTTGAAGTTTTCAAGCGAAGGAAAAAGGGGGAAATCCTCCCGCCACGCCCCACCGCTCTCCTTAAAGCGCACCAACCCTTTGCTGAGCAGGATGGTAACTCCACCCACACCCACCTTCTCCCACGCATCCAGCAGACGATCTAGATTTTCGGGGTCGTTGAGAACGAACAAAACGAGAAACATGAGCGATTACCACCTCTTCAAGTTTTGGACTCTAGAGTTATTACCGATTCTTCAGAAGACTCTGCCGTAGCTTCAGTGACCTCACCCGCCTCTTTCTTCTGAACAAACGTAGCGCGTAGCAGCGGCGGTGTTATCAGGGTGGTAACCAATACCATGGCCACGATGGCTGGAAAGACTTCCGGCGAGAGCCAGCCATTATCTAAACCGACGGTTGCCACAATCAATCCCACTTCTCCACGCGAGACCATCCCAATCCCCAGTTGAAGCGACTCCAGCCAGGAATACCCCGAAATGCGCGCCCCCAACCCCGCTCCCAGAATTTTACCCACAATAGCCACTAAGATCACCCCTAGCATGATCCAGAGGGTCTCCACGCGGATCAAATGCAAATCCACAGCAAGGCCCACATTGACAAAGAATAGTGGGATGAAGAAGCCATAACCCAGAGCACGCAGTCCATTTTCAATTTGCCGCTTTTCAGGAGTACGGGCAAACATCAGACCGGCCAGAAAAGTTCCCGTAATGGCAGCCATCCCACCTATTATCTCGGCTGCCAGGCCGTATACCAGCATGATCACAATTGCAAAACTGAGTGCTGCCTGGCTGACCGGCAACACCGCCACCCGACGGCTAAGCCAGGGCAGTACCCACACCCCAAATCCAATGGAAAGCACCAGAAATAGGGCCATGCGCAGTACCACCGGCAAAATGGCCGCCGTGGTCAGGCCCCCATCACCCAGGGCCAGAAAAATCGAGAGGAATAAGATCACTAGAATATCATCGAATACCGCTGCCCCCAACAGGCCTAGCCCCACCCGGGTACGCAGAACATTCAATTCCATCAGGGTCTGTGCCGAGATGCTCACACTCGTTGCCCCAAGGGTCAGCCCCAGGAAGATAGCGCTGTTGAGAGGCAGGTGGGAGAGCACGCCCACTAAGGTGCCCAGCCCCAATGGAACAATGACCCCCAACGATCCGCTCAGGAGAGAAACCCGTGTATTGCGGACAAAGTCGCGAATGTGCAGCTCTAATCCAGCCAGAAACATCAGGATCAGGACACCCAATTCGCCAATTTCATAAACAAATTCCCCTAAATGCACATCCGTGAAAATGTGCAAATGAATCAAATCAATCAATGAGGGACCTAGCAACAACCCCACCAGCAACTCACCCAGTACCGAAGGCTGTCCTAGGCGCGTGCTTAAGTAACCCCCGACTTTTGCGGCAAACAAAATAATGGCGGCCACAAGGATAAATTGCAAGAACGGAGTCATGGCGACTATGCTCTTAGGAAGTTTGTCCAAAGTTTACCATGAAATTGTTATCTTTTCCGAGATGAGGGATACGGTATACTAGCATTGCCGCAACCTTCAGGTCAATCGGGAGATGATCCTATGACGGATCTTGAAAAAGAAAAACAACGTTGGGAAGCCCAGACGTTACGACCCTTGATTGAGAAATATCCCGAGCGCAAACCGGAATTCTTGACCTCATCCCAAATTCCACTGCCTCGTGTTGCCCTTCCGCCAAAACACTTTGATTACATGCAAAAGTTGGGGTTTCCGGGTGAGTATCCCTTCACCCGCGGGGTTCAGCCCACCATGTACCGCGGGCGATTGTGGACCATGCGCCAGTACGCCGGCTACGCCACCGCCGAAGAATCCAACCAGCGCTATCGCTACTTGCTTTCCCAGGGTCAAACCGGGCTCTCAGTTGCTTTCGACTTGCCCACCCAAATTGGCTACGATGCCGACGACCCCATGGCCACCGGCGAAGTGGGCAAAGTGGGGGTATCGGTCTCTTCCCTGCGAGATATGGAGATACTGTTCAAGGAAATCCCCCTGGATAAAGTCTCCACCAGCATGACCATCAATGCACCTGCCGCCATCTTGCTGGCCATGTACATCGCGGTTGCCAAACGTCAGGGAGTGGACCCCAAATGGTTGCGTGGCACGATTCAGAACGACATCCTCAAAGAATATGTGGCACGCGGCACCTACATCTTCCCCCCCGGGCCCTCTATGCGCTTAATCACCGATGTGTTCAAGTACTGCGCCCAATACGTGCCACGCTGGAATACCATCAGCATCTCCGGGTACCACATCCGCGAAGCCGGAGCTAATGCGGTGCAGGAAGTTGCCTTCACCCTGGCCAACGCCATTGCCTACGTGCAGGCCGCCATTGATTCCGGTCTACAGGTGGATGAGTTTGCGGCTCAATTATCCTTCTTCTTCGCCGCTCACAACCATTTCCTGGAAGAGGTGGCCAAATTCCGGGCTGCCCGGCGCCTGTGGGCGCAGATTATGCGCGAACGCTTTAACGCCCAAGACCCCAAGTCCTGGATGCTTCGCTTCCACACCCAAACCGGGGGATCCACGCTCACCGCCCAACAACCCGAGAACAACATCGTCCGGGTCACCATCCAGGCTCTGGCCGCTGTTCTGGGTGGCACACAATCTCTGCACACGAACTCAATGGATGAAGCGCTCTGGTTGCCGACTGAGAAATCAGTGCATATTGCGCTGCGTACCCAGCAGATCATCGGTTATGAATCCGGGGTGGCAGATACGGTGGACCCCCTGGCCGGCTCTTATGTCATTGAATACCTGACGGACGAAATCAGCCAGCGGGCTATGACCTACATCCAGAAAATTGACGCCATGGGGGGTGCCTTGGCAGCCATTGAAAACGGTTATATGCAGCAAGAAATTCAGGAATCGGCCTACCGTTATCAACAAGCCGTGGAACGCAAGGAGCAGATCATTGTGGGGGTCAATGCCTTTCAAATCGAGGAACAACTGGATTTAGAGCGGTTGACAGTTGACCCCGCCATCGAAGCCACTCAACGCGCACGGCTGGCTGAACTGCGCGCCCAACGTGATCCGGCCAGGGTGAGTGAATTGCTGACACGCCTGGAGCAGGCCGCCCGTGGTAGCGAAAATCTGATGCCACTTTTCATCGAGTGCGTTGAAAATGACATCACCCTGGGCGAAATCTGCCGGGTCCTGCGTCAGGTGTGGGGCGAATATCAACCCCCAAACTGGATCTAGGTTGTTTTCATGAGGTGAGGACATGGCGAAAATCACAAAGATCAATCACATTGCCATTGCTGTGCCGGACATTGAAACTGCGCTTTCCTTCTGGCGGGATGCACTGGGACTGCAGATTGATCACATTGAGGATGTGCCCAGCCAGCAGGCCACTGTGGTTTTCATCCCGGTCGGTGATAGCGAAGTTGAACTGGTCAAACCTACCAGCAGCGAGACCGGCGTAGCGCGCTTCATTGCTGAGCGCGGAGGGGGTATGCACCACCTCTGTTTCGAAGTGGACAACATTGAGGAGATGCTGGCCACCCTCAAAGAAAAGGGGATCCGTTTGATCAACGAATCCCCTCTTGAACTTCCTGGACGCAAAATGGCCTTCATCCACCCTAAAAGCACAGGCGGGGTGCTGGTTGAACTCTACCAGTACACCTCCTGAGGCCCGTGCACTCAGGCGATGCGCCGCGCTTCCATGTAGAAACGTTTCTCAATCGCCTCCCCCATCGAGAAAGTCTTGCGGGGGAGCACGCCATCCAGGATAACGGTCCTGAATAACTCGGTCTTGGGCATGGCGGGCAGATAAAAGCCGTAATTCCCCGGCTGGCGTCCCAAGCGGCTGACCACTTCGCGCCCGTGGATGTAGTCAATTTTGGCCTCCTTGTGCTCTTTGAGCCAGGCATCCAGAAAGGCCTGAACACTACCCACAGGCAGATTTGAATCGGGACGCTGGATGCTTGCCAGCCAGTTGCCTTGCGCGGAGATAATACCGAAACGATGCTCCCCTTGAACGGGCAGGCGGTGGACCTGCTCTACCATTTCATCTTCATCGGCATAGTGTTGGAGTGTGAGACGCTCTCCAAACCAGGCTTTTAGGTCTGCCACCAAGTCCGACTGCACATTGAAGACCACACGGTGAATGGGTTCAAACTCCAGCCCTTCGTCGTAAAGATTTTCGATTTCCACCAGTGCGTACCGAGCCGGATGGTCTGGACCAACCTGAGCTTTGAGTTCCTCCCAAACCGACTTGGCAGTTGCCAGGGAGTGATTACCATCTCCGACCGCAAAGAGCAGAACTCCCTTATCACGCTCGACCCCATATTTGGTGTAAAACACTTCGGGTGAAGCCAGGCGTTCCAGCGCCTGCACCACCTGCTGCTCTAATGCCGGATCATCCACCCAGCGCCCGCGCAAATGGCCGCTCCCGAGCATCAGGTCAAAATCGTAGAGCAAGGGCAGGCGCTCAGACTGCTCAGCCACCGGCTCTATCACTGTCCGCTCTGGGTCATCAATCAACACCAGGATGTGAGGAAGTTCCAGTGGCGCCCCCCTGCGGATACGCATGCGCGGTGGAATGCGCTCAAGAATGGTACCCTCGGTTGCCCGGATCAGAGACTGAGCGCCGGGGGTAAATTCGTATTTTTCCAAATCAAGGGCCAGGACTAAGCCCCGGCGTGTTTTTCCCCCCACCGTGCGCTCTACATAGATTAGACCACTATAGGTCTCAAACAGGTTGGCTTCCAGATAGCGGCGCATGGCTTCCTGTGCACTTTGGATGCGCCGTGTCTCCTCGGGGGTGCCCAAATACACCTCGGGCAGGATCATGTGAAACGTTGAGGGTGCCTCACCCACCAGAGCAGCCACCTTTTCCCAGTATTCTGGCTGGGAGGTAAATTGATCGCAGGCAATCACAGCCCATTTTTGAAGATCAATGCCGGGCTTCGGCAGCAAGATATCTGCAATCTGAACGCCAATGTGAGGATAGTTTCGCATCGCAGACCTCGAGTGGTGGAATGATTGAGAGAGTCAGCAGTGTGATTCTATCAGACTTTGTCCACCCCAGAGGCCAAAGACCGGGTCCATCCCATAAATATGGGGTGATCAAGCAGCCCTTTGCCACCCACCGGACCACTGGTAGCACGTTGGTTCAGGTCGAGGCACTCACATGCCGGCCATGTAGGCAATGCCAACGGTGCCCGGCCCGGTATGCGTACCGATCACCGGGCTGACCTCTGCCATCACCAATTCAACCAACCGCTCCTGGGGGTAACGCTGACGCACCCGCTCCATCAGAGCCTCAGCCTCCTCAGGAGCATTGGCGTGCAGGCAGGCCAGGCGCAGGGGAGAACGTTGCCCAACACGCTCATCCAGAAGCTCTAACAATCGCTCCAATGCCTTGCGCATGGTTCGAATGCGCTCTACCGCCTCCACCCGACCATCGCGAAGTTCTAGCAGAGGCTTGAGGTTGAGGGCCGTCCCTAAAAACGCCGCCGCTCCGCCGATGCGCCCACCGCGGTGCAAAAACTCCAAAGTACTGACAACAAAAACCGCGCCAGTGTGATTTACCGCACGTTCAGCAAGGTCTTTACACGCTTCGAAAGACGCCCCCTGAGCCGCCGCCCGGGCAACACTGAGCACATGATATCCCAGGGCCATGGCGGTTACCTTCGAGTCTATCAGCGCGATGCGTTCGCTCTTGAGCATCTCACGCGCCTGAATGGCTGAATCCAGCGTACCGGAGAGTTTCGCCGAGATGTGAATGCTCACGATATCATAGTCCTCTTCCAGCAAGGTGGCGTACACCTGCCGAAAGGCTTCCGGTGAGGGCTGTGAGGTGCTGGGCATCACTTTGGCGGTCTTGAGGCGTGTGTAGAATTCCAGAGGCTGAATATCTATGCCGTCGCGGTAAGTCTCTTCGCCCCAGACCACCTGAAGAGGCACCACATAGATGGGCAGGCCCTGGCTCAGTGATCTGGGAATGTAAGCGGTACTGTCGGTGACCACGGCGACTTTCGACATAAACGGCTCCTCCTTGGCATATGCATTATTTTTCTCCAAAGTTTAACCCCTTTTTCGTTGAAAAGTTACCTTCCATGCAATCTTCTTAGCCATTGTATAGACCTCAAGAAGCGGTCCTGCGATCCAGTTGACGCCAAGCCTCAAAGTCGTTATCATAAGAAATGCTCCAGGCCGGTCGGATGATCGCGGTCTCGCCAGGCGCGAGACTGAGGAAAGTCCGCACTCCACAGAGCACGGTGCCGGGTAATACCCGGGGCGGGGTAACTCGCCGGATAGGGCCACAGAAACAGGTAGCCCTCGCCACCCCTGAGGGGGAGCGAGTGGTGATAGTGAAAAGGTGGTGTAAGAGACCACCAGCGCCTGTAGTAATACAGGCGGCTAGGTAACCCCCACCGGGAGCAAGGCCAAGCAGGGGCAAAGCCCGCGTCAGCGGGCGGGAGGTGGCTCGCCTCCCTGGAGCCCCGGGTAGGCCGCTAGAGCGAGTCGGTAACGGCTCGCCCAGATAGATGATCATCCCGGCCGGTGCCGTCTCTGGGCTGACCAGAGATACCCACCGGACGGACAGAATGCGGCTTATAGACCGACCTGGAGCCTTCGTTTTTTGGCCCCATTCAAAGGAGACCCCAAACCATGAGTTACGAACCCGCTCCCTCAACCCCGCCCCCTTCACCATCTGTTTCTCCCAATCGCCCTGGTCTGGCCGTTGCCTCCCTGGTCCTTGGCCTGATCACGTTACTAGCCTGGTGTCTGCCCATCTGTGGGGCTCCCTTGGCAATCGCCGGCATCATCACCGGCATTCTGGGGTTGAACAGTACCAGCCGGGGCATGGCCATCGCCGGGTTAATCCTTTCCGGCCTGGGTTTGGTACTTGCCATTGTTAATTCAGTAGTCGGCTTCTTGCTGGCACCTCAGTTCAGCCAAATGTTCGAAGAGTTCATGCGCCAGATGCCCGTACAGCCCTGAGTGAACGGCCAACCCGCCCAGCGCATCACCGCAGGCAGAAATACGGCATAAGGCAGATCTTCTACCACAATCAGAGAAATTTCGACCTGTGCGGGTGAACCTTCAACCATGACAGGTTTGGTGACTCGCACGGTGATTGCTCCCGCACTTTGGCAAATTGTTGACGAATTATAGGGGCTGAATTATCCTTAGAGGTGGGGATGGGAGGGCTCCGGTGAGCCCCCCGGTCTTCAAAACCGGTGACGGGTCGCGTGGCGAGCCGTGGTGGGTTCGACTCCCATTCATCCCCGCCTCAAGCAGAGGTGAATGAACGGCTGATTTTTCTGTGCAACTCGAACAAGGGGAATCCCTTATGGACTACACATTTGACCTTCAGCGTCAGGATCTTGTCGAAACCTATGTGCGGCGCATCTTTCACATCGAGGATGTTACCCTGGGGAGTGAACGCACCCCCTATATCGTGCGCTACCGCGGACGCTTGGTAGCACCGGACTCCGCCACTGCTTACGATACGCTTAGCACACAATTGAAACCCCTGGGACTGACTCCACTGTTCCGCACTGAAGAGGAGCGTCACGTCATCTACATCATCCGCGGGCTTCCTTCCGCCCGCCCTTCAAACCCCGCTGTAAACCTGATCATGTTCATTCTGACCCTGCTCAGTGTATGGTTTACTGGCGGAATCCTGGGCAGTGAAGGGGAACTCAGCGGCTCTGCCCCTCAGGTCATCCTGCAACTGCTCCGCGCCGGATGGCCCTTTGCGCTCAGCATGATGGCCATCCTGGCGGCGCATGAGTTCGGACACTATCTGATGGGCCGTCACCACGGCGTGCACGTTACCCTACCCTACTTCCTCCCCCTTCCGTTCCCAATCAGCCCGTTTGGCACCATGGGGGCTTTTATAAACATGAAAGAAGTGCCCCGCAACCGGCGCATCTTAATGGATATTGGCATCGCCGGCCCCCTCAGTGGATTGGTGGTAGCCATCCCGGTTCTTTTAATCGGCCTCTCGCTTTCGCGGTTGGAGCCGTTGCCGGCCTTTCCCCAGCCGGGTGTCCTGGGCCAGGCTCAGTTAGAGGGTAACTCCATCCTTTACTTGTTTCTCAAATTTCTAGTGTTTGGACGATTGTTGCCCGAACCGGTCTCCTATCAAGGCTTACCGCCCCTGCTCTACTGGCTGCGCTATCTCGTGACCGGGCAGCCCCTGCCCTACGGTGGTCTGGATGTGGTGTTGCATCCAGTGGCATGGGCGGGCTGGGGAGGCTTGTTGATCACAGCCCTGAATCTCATCCCCGCGGGTCAACTTGATGGAGGACACATCCTTTACACGCTTTTCGGGCGCAAACGAGCTCAAGCGCTCTTCCCAATCATCCTCGCTGTGCTGATTCTAATGGGGTTCATCTGGAGCGGTTGGTGGCTGTGGGCCCTGCTGATTTTCTTCTTCGGGCGCGTTTACGCCGAGCCGCTAGATCAAATCACTGAATTGGATGGACAGCGACGCTTGTTGGGTGCGATCATGCTGATCATCTTTGTCCTGATCTTCACACCCGTGCCCCTGGTGCTGATGCCGTAAGCCGATGTCCCAAATGACGAACGAAGAACTGGCTGCCGTATTTGAACGTGTTGCCGATCTCTTAGAAATCAAGGGAGAAAATGCCTACCGCGTGCTGGCCTACCGCCGCGTTGCCGAAACTTTACGCACATTGGGGCAAGAGGTCAGCCTGTTGCGCGCGCAGGGCCGCTTGCAGGAAATCCCTGGCGTCGGCAAAGCCATTGCCGAAAAGATAGAGGAACTGCTGGATACCGGAGAACTGGGCTTTCTGAAACGATTGGAAGCAGAGGTTCCCCCTAGCCTGATCGAATTGCTACAAATTCCAGATGTGGGACCCAAACGAGCCGCCCTCTTCTGGAAACAAGCCGGCATTACCACATTGGAAGCCCTGGAGGAAGCCGCGCGTGCTGGGCGTTTGCGCACCCTGCCTGGAATGGGTGAAAAATCCGAATCCCGCATCCTGGAAGGGATTGAGGCATTGCGTCGCCGCTCGCATCGCTTGCCCCTGGGCATGGCCCGCCCAATGGCTCTGCGCTGGGTGGAGTGGCTGCGCCAACAACCGGGAGTTATTCGCGTTGAATTGGCTGGAAGCCTGCGCCGCTGGCGTGCCACGGTGGGCGATTTGGATCTGGTAGCCGCCTCCCATCAGCCTGAAGCGCTAATGGACGCCTTCGTTCATCATCCCGACGTGTACCGCGTCCTAGCCCAGGGCGAAAACAAAGCCAGCATCGAAACCAAAAGCGGCACCCGCCTGCAACTCTGGTGCCAGCCTCCCGAAAAATTTGGCAGTCTCTGGCAATACGCTACCGGCTCCAAAGAACACAATGTGCGCCTGCGGGGACTGGCGCAAAAACAAAACCTTTCCCTCTCCGAGCACGGGCTTAGCGACGAGACGGGGCACGAACAGCACTTTGCCGATGAGGAAAGTCTTTATCAGGCACTGGGGTTGCCCTGGATCCCACCTGAACTGCGTGAGGATCGGGGAGAGATCGAAGCAGCCCTCAAAGGCCAACTTCCCGAATTGCTGCGCAAGGAACACCTACAAAGCGAGTTGCATACCCATTCCACCTGGAGCGATGGCGCTGCAACCCTTGAGGAGATGATCGCAGCCGCCTACGCCCGTGGTCTGCGTGTCATTGCCATCACTGATCATTCAGCCGGTTTAGGCATTGCCAATGGGCTCACCCCCGAACGGCTACATCAGCAACGGGCAGAGATCGAGGCCTTGCGCCAGCGCTGGGGAGATAAACTGCTGATCCTCCAGGGGGCTGAGGTTGAAATTCGGGCTGATGGCCAACTGGATTACCCGGATGAGGTGCTAGCGGAACTGGACCTTGTCATCGCTTCCCTTCACGTCAGCCTGCGCCAATCACGGTCTGAGATCACCCGCCGTGTCCTTAATGCCATCTGTAACCCCCACGTAGACATCATTGGACACCCCAGTGGACGACTCCTCCCCAATCGCGAAGGAGCAGATCTGGATTGGGACACCGTTTTGGCGGAAGCCCTCAAACATGGAACTGCTTTGGAAATCAACGCCAACCCCGCCCGCTTAGACCTGGATGATGTATATGCTCGTCGCGCCGCGGAAATGGGCATCCCCCTGGCGCTGAATACCGATGCTCATACGCCGGGTGATCTGGATCTGATCGAGTACGGCATTGGGATCGCGCGGCGAGGTTGGGTAGAGCCACCTCAAATCATAAACACCTGGTCTCCCGAACGTCTGCTGGGCTGGCTGCGGGGGCGTGGCTAACCCCTAGGGCAGCGTTGCCAGATAGAGCAGATTATCAAATGCCAGCACCAGGTTACGCCCTGGTGTGATGGTAAATGCTGTAGCCGGTCGCTCGGGCAGGCGTTCCCCTTCCACTAGAGAAGGGCGATACTGCTGCTGGAGGCTAAGCATCAGGCTGAAATAGTAGACTGAGGGACTGGAAGGGTCCAGCAGATAAAGCGCCGGGTCGG
This sequence comes from Thermanaerothrix daxensis, assembly GCF_001306145.1. GTDB lineage: Bacteria > Chloroflexota > Anaerolineae > Anaerolineales > Anaerolineaceae > Thermanaerothrix > Thermanaerothrix daxensis. The sequence goes on along the minus strand of NZ_LGKO01000005.1, from coordinate 484,832 downwards.
GAGGCGGGGTCAATGTCCAATCTGTAAAAGTAACGTTCAACCGCGCTACCTCCAGAACCTGCCCATCCTGGCTAAGACGGAAGGGGAAGGGATCCTGGCACTCGACCTTTCCCAGGCCACTGCAGCGACTGACATGCCCATCTTCATACAGGATGAAAATGTCATCCTGAAAGGCGGCCAGGGCGACTGCGTTAGCAAGGGGAATAACCTGCGCCCCAAAGAGGGCTTTAGGCTGATCCACAAAATCCCATTGGCTACCCCGATACTCATAAAGACCGTTCTGCATTGCATCCAAAACAACCAGATTGCCCTGGCGTACAGTAATGCTCTTCACACCTCCCCATCCCTGATCCGGCGGTTGAAGTGCTACCGCATCCAGCACTGGCTGATTCCCCTTAAAGCCACAATAAACCAGATTCCCGTTAGCATCAATCGCCATCACCTGGGCATTATGGAAATTGGAAGCCGGCAGGGCCAGCAAATCCACAAAGGGCCCCACAATCAGAGACCCAATTTGCCCCGGCCGGCAGGCAAACTGAGTATCCAATGCGTAACCGCTTTGCGTCGCCACCAGGCGCAGGATGATCCCCTGCCCACGATCTAACACGTAGAGGTCCTCGCTGGAGGTGGCTACCATCTTGCCAACCTGCACATTGCCCCCTACTCCCCCGGGGAGTAAGGGCTGGAAAACCAACCGCCGGATGCCATCCAGAGCATCCAGGTTTTGGTAGATGCTCATTCGCAAGGCTTTAGAGTCGGCACTTTGCCCATATTGATCGGCCTTTTCCACCCAGGTAAGGGCCGCCTCCAGATTGACGCGCTTCAACGCCGGATCACTTTGGCCCAGTGCCTGGTTGACCACTTGCTGGGCTTGCTGGAGATAGAGCCGGTGTTGCTCCAAACGCCCTTGTCGCCAGTACACGACCAGGGCCACCGTCACCACCATTAGCGGGATTGCAATTGCCAGGAATACCAAAGTACCCGGAGATACCCGCATCAACGCGCTATCAGTAGGCAAAAAGCGCGGTAGTACTTTACCCAAAAAGCGTCTCAGATGCTGATTAAGTTTCTCAAGCCCTTGCCCAATCCCCCACACCCCGCCAGCCAGAGCACGGCCCACACCGGCAAAGGGAACAGAGGGTTGCCTCTGCTTGCGCGGTGCAGTTGGCTCGGCACGGCTTGGGGCTGAAGAACCCCCCGCCCGGGCCGTTTGCGCAACAGCCGGCGATGCGCTCGGCGTCTCTTCAGGCAAAGGGGGTCTCATCCGAGTGGCCGTAGCAGAGAGGTGATCTCCTCCCAACACCCGCGCCTCGCCAGTGCGCACAGAAGGGGGGCGCCCCTGGGCTGTTTGAGTCGCCTTCCCCAACCCGGCAGGCTGGGCTACTTCAGAAGTTACCTCCGGAGGGGCTGAGGCCTTTTCCGCATAACGGATTTGCCCATCCCCGGCCACCACCTCAATCCAGATTCCTTGAGCCTCTTTCCAACCCTCGTGCCCTGTTTCAGCCAGAGCGGAGGGGAATGTGGCACTCAGGCTGAATAAACCACGCGAATGTGGTTGGGCGGCCCAATGATAAAAGCGCATGGTCCAGGCACGGCCAATCCCTAACCCCCGACCCGCCAGTTCAGGAGAGAAAAGATCGGTAGCATCCCTCCCTGAAAACAGCCAGGCATGAAGCGGGCCACAAAAAGCCAGATAGATTTGTTCCCCACGCAAAACCGCCGCCACCACTAAAAATGGGGTGGAAAGCCCATGGGCCTGGTTATGGGCAAGCGCCTGCTGGTTAAGATATTCAAATGCCTGGCGCAGAGCCAGACTCACCGAACCACGGGTTTGGTAATAGCGGGCTCCTGCCTGATCCAACCAGGTTTTCAGCAAGGCTTCCTCTGCTTGCCTCCCTTTGCTCGCCCACAGGGCCAGCCATATCTGCTCGCGCTCTCGCCCTCGCTCCACGCGCCGGGGTGGCTTTACCAAGTGATGCACCACCTGCATTCCGTTCTCTGCTTGCGAGCCAGGGATTACGACCAAATCCACCACACGCGCCTCACGTCAATCCACAATTTTCTCTAGCCCTCGTGCAACAAACATGCCAGAGCCCACATTTCTAGCCAGTCCGTTGTGCCAGAATGGCCTGTAACATGGTCTCATCCTGGCGCAATAGACCCGCGGCGGGTAGCCGAGTGAGCAGATCCGCCCAATCCGGATTGCGGGCAAATACCTGTTTGAAGATTGGAAGCGCTTCTTCCAGACGGCCCATTTCAGCCAGGGTAACCGCATGCCAGAAAGGAAGTTCATCCAAGTGAGGGGCCATTTCGGCAGCCCGGCGATAGGCTTCTAAGGCGGCTTCCACCCGCCCTTCGGCCAGGTGAGCATCTCCGGCATTCATCTCTTGGTAAGCGCGATGCAGGGTCACCAGACGTCGCAATTCAGCAATGGGTTGGGGATGATCCTCCACCCGCAAGTCCACGATTACCCCCTCCCAGGGGCGTTCTGAACGCTCGCCTTTGACAATCAAGATACAGGCAGACTGCTGTCCTCGGATATCTCCCCCGGCCGCCTGAGCTGCCTCCAGCGCTGCCAGAAGCCGGTCGGCCAGATCGCCGTGGGTGGAGGTGTAGGCTTCGGCCATGGCTGGCCACACCTCAGCCCCTTTCATCATATTTGCCTGTACTGAGAATCCGTCTCCCTGATAGTGTCCCGCTGCCTCAATGCACCGCACACCGGTATGTACGGCCACCCGCCCTTGCGCATCCAGCATGGCCACCTGACGCACATCACGTCCCTCATCCATTTGGAGAAGTGCTTCCAGCGCTACGGGCGCAGAGAGACCCACTCGCATCAGCGCCAGACCACGGGGTCCATAACTGACTTCCACCATTGACTGGGTCGCAACCACGCCCACCCCAGCCTCACCCCAAGCCACAATCGAACCCACTGAAAACCAGTGCGATTGAACTGCCACCCCCATCCACCCACTTTGAGGATCGCGAGCAACAATGGAGAACGTATGCGCCAGTGGAAAACGCGAGTAGAAATCAGAAGGCCTCATTTTATTCTCCTCCTAACATAACTGAAGGGGATTCGGACGCCTGGGATTTCATCCGAACGGCTTTCCTACGAGCCACCTGTTCCAACAAACCAACCAGACCAAACCCCACCCCAATTAAGCCAAGCAGTCCCCATGTCTCGATCTCTCCAAAGGCTGGCCAGACATTGGCAATTGACTCCACAAATGAAGAAGCACCTTCACTGCCCTCCCCCCAGGCCTTCCATGGCCATAAACGCCGCAGTGATCCGGCCATCAAGCCACACAAAAAAGCCAGTGTTGGATCGTAATGGCGTTGCAACAAACGCGTCAGCAGGCGCGCCATCAAGCCCAAGCCCAGAATGGCTCCTAACCCGAAGGCCAGCAAAGCCCCTATCTGAAAGCCGGTCACCGCCGCAAGCACATCTTGATACTTGCCCAGAAGAACCAGCACCAGGGCGCCTGAAATGCCAGGCAGGACCATGGCACAAATAGCCGCAAAGCCGCTCAGAAAGAACGCCCACAACGCTTGAGGGGTTGAGAGGGCCATGGCCCCGGCCAGTGAAAATGAGATGCCCGTTCCCAGCAAAAACAAGCCGCCATAAAAGGGCTTCCAACGGCGAATGCGGCGGCTCACGATCCATGTTGAGGCCAGAACAAATCCAAAAAAGAGCGCCCACACAGCCCGCGGATGATGGAATAGGGCCCGCTGCAGTCCGTGCGCCAGGGTGAATGCCCCACCCAAAATTCCCAATGCCACAGCCAGCAAAAAGCGCCAGGGAAGATGGGTGACCAGCCATCTCCATTCACGGGGCTTGAGAAGCTGTTGAAATACTTTCACATCGGCCAGAGTGCGAATGGCCCGGATCAGATCCTCATATAAACCAAGAAGCAAGGCCATTGTCCCGCCGGAGACGCCGGGTACAGCATCTACACTTCCAATGAGAAAACCCTGGATTACCAATGTAATATAGTGACGCCATGAAGATTGAGGAGGGGAAGAAGAACTCATCGTGCTCCTGTTGGATGGGGTCAAGTGTTGTCCTACTGTGCCCTTGATTTTACCATTAGCCGAGCTACAGCCACTCATGAGAGCCCAACCCTCCGATAAGGGGACAAAAATTGACAAATGTCACTTGAATTCAAACCAGTAATTGGCTAGACTTAACATAGTGGCAAGGCTGGTTGCCGCTTATTGTACATTCTGCTCTCAACTCTGCTATCCCCATCATCGCCATTAAAGCCAGCCAATGGAATACCTTTTTCATCACTGCCTCATCTCGGCCGGGTCAGGAAAGGAGGTGAGGAAAAGGTCTTTCTCCGCGAGCCCTGATTTTCAACAAACAAATGAAGTTATGCCAACAAGGAGGGGAGTATGGCACTCGGAGGTTATGCGAATCGTATTGCCCATGTGGATTTGAGCACAGGAACAGTAACCTACGAACCCATCCGCGAGGATTGGGCGCTGAAATACATTGGCGGGCGAGGCCTGGGCGACAAATATGTTTTTGAAAACGGGTATCAGGTTGACCCGCTCTCGCCTGAGAACATTTTGTGCTTTATGACCGGCCCACTCACCGGCACCGAAGTGACCATGAGCGGCCGCATGGCGATCTGCACGAAGTCGCCATTGACAGGCACTATCATGGACAGCCACCACGGCGGTTGGTCAGGCGCACGGCTCAAGTGGGCTGGGCTGGATGGGATCATTGTCAAAGGAAAAGCCGCCAAACCCGTTTACCTCTATGTAGAGAACGGCAACGTTGAGATTCACGACGCTTCAGAACTCTGGGGCAAGACGGTCCACGAGACCATCAAGGCTCTGCAGGAAAAGTACGGCGAGAAAGATCTGAGTGTGCTCGCCATCGGCCCAGCCGGAGAACGTCTGGTCAAATTTGCCTGCTGGGTCAACGAAGACGATCGTGCCAGTGGTCGCGGTGGTACCGGCTGCGTAGGCGGGAGCAAATTGCTCAAAGCCATTGTCATCAAAGCCGAGAAGAAGATGCCTAAGGCCGTAAATCGCGAACTATGGAAGACTGCCCACCAGCAAGCGCTGGCCAAGATCATGGATCCGGCCAACGTGACCAGCCCGCGCAAGGGTGGCCTCTCGGTCTACGGCACCAACGTTTTGATGAACATCACCAGTACCATGGGGGCATTGCCCACTCGCAATGCGCAGCGCGCTTCCTTTGCGCCCCGATCTGAGAAGATCAGCGGCGAGTGGGTCAAGGAACACATCCTGGTAGATGACCCCACCTGCCATGCCTGCCCGGTCGCCTGCAAGAAAGAAGTGGAAATCAAAGAAGGCCCCTTTGCCGGCTTGCGCATGGAGTCGGTGGAGTACGAACCCGCCTGGTCGCTGGGTGCCATGTGCGAAAACGATGATGCGGCCGCCATCGCCAAGATGATTGACCTCTCCAATGATTACGGCTTTGACGCCATTGAAATCGGCGACGTGCTGGCCATGTACATGGAAGCCACCGAGCGCGGCTATGTCAACGGCACAGGCGGCCTGAAGTGGGGCGATGTGTTCGGCATGATCGAGGTAATGCGCAAGATTGCCTACCGCGAAGGCGTGGGCGACATCCTCGCCGAGGGTACCGAAAAAGCGGCCAAGCAATTCGGCCACCCCGAGATCGCAATGACAGTTAAGGGAATGGGCATCCCGGCCTACGACCCACGCGGTCTAAAAGGGATGGGCCTGGGTTATGCCACCAGCAACCGCGGTGCCTGTCACCTGCGCGGCTATAGCCCGGCCTCCGAACTCGGCCTGATCCCGCTGAAGACCGACCCGCTGGCCTGGGAGGGCAAAGGCAAGTTGCTCAAATTACTGCAGGACCTGCACGCCTTCTCAGATAGCCTGGATCTGTGCAAATTCAGCGCCTTTGCTGAGGCTGCAGAAGATTATGCAGCACAGTTCTCGGCTGTAGTGGGCGTGCCCTTCACCGCTGAGGATGTACTGAAGACGGGTGAGCGCATCTACAACCTGGAGCGCTACTACAACAACCTGTGCGGCTTCCGGGAGGGGAGCGATACTTTACCCAAGCGCTTCCTGGAGGAGCCTTCTCAGGAGCAGGGCTCGTTCGGCCATGTCTGCGAACTGGACAAGATGCTCGAAGAATACTATCACGAGCGCGGCTGGGTCAACGGCGTGGTGCCCGAGAGCAAGCTCAAAGAACTCGAGATTATCTAACCCCCACCTCCACCCCCAAACGAGAGCGTATGGTAGGCCATACGCTCTCGTGCTTTTCTAAATGCACCCACCGCCTACCGGGGGAAAGATATCCAGGCGATCTTCGAGACGAAGAGGCGTTTGCAACCCTTCAGGCAAGTAGTGAACATCACGACCGTTGACAAAGCAATGCACATACGGCAGGAGATTGCCCTGGCCATCCATCATCTGAGCCCGTAACTCAGGGTAACGATCAAACAAATGCTCCAATACCTGCGCTACCGTTGCGCCCTCGGCCAGCGGTACCTCTACCGTTTTCCCTCCCACAATCGGGCGAAATGTCGCATAAAAATGCACCACCATCGCTACCTGACCTCCGGTTCTCCTTGAAAATACACGATATACCTTTCTTTATTGATTTTATCAATTCCACAGGGTCAAAGGCAATTATATCAGACGGGCGCTTGCCATTTCCCTCACCCAAATCTAAAATAAGAAAAGATCTCTATCCCTCATTGTTTTTTAAAGGGGTCCCTTTATGGTGTTTAACGCCATTCCCACTCAACTGAAGATCCTCATCATAGACGATGATCGTGACACTTGTGATCTGTTACGCGGCATCCTGGAGAAAGAAAACCACCAGGTGTTGACCACCACCCAGCCTCAATCGGCCTTGCGCCTGCTCCAGCATGAGGCCGTTGATCTCATCATTCTGGACATTATGATGCCCGACCTGGATGGGTTAACCCTGCTGGAAGCCCTGCGGCGCGAAACGCAGGCTCCCATTCTGATGCTGACGGCCCTCTCCGATCCGCGGGTCATGCAACAATGTTACGACATGGGAGCCAGCGATTATCTGGTCAAACCCTTTGCTATGACCCAACTCAAAGAGCGTGTGCGTCGTCTGGCTGAAAAGATTCCGCCTCGTCCCATCCCCGATACTACCTGGCAGGCCCAATTCCGCCTGGATGTCGAACAGAACCTGCTGGTGTATAAAGATCTGCCCATCCTGCTGACTCCGACCGAAAGCCGGCTCCTGCGCTACCTGCTGGATAATGCTTTTCACGAGGTCACCTGGGAAGCCCTTTACCACGCGGGCTGGGGTAATGAAATTCTGCCTGAACCAACCGCACGAGCGCTGGTAGAAAACACCATCCGCAGCCTTCTCTATAAGATGCAGCCCGACTCTGACGAAACCCGCCTGATTCAGAGTACAATGGGGGGGTACATATTCCTACCTGAATAGGGGCTTTGATCATCGCCATGACATCATCTCGCCCTAACCTCCAGCACTGGCTAACCCTGCTAAGTGTCGGCTCTGGCGTTTTGATGGCCACGCTCGATGCCAGCATTGTAAATATCTCCCTGCCCACCCTCGTCAAAGACCTCCATACCGATTTTGCCACCGTGGAGTGGGTGGTCCTGGCCTATGTTCTGATGGTCACAGCCTTGATGCTTGGCGCGGCACGACTGGGTGACCTCTACAACAAGAAGCGACTGTACCAGATAGGGCTAATCATTTTCACCCTGGGATCGCTACTGTGTGGATTGGCCCCCACCATTACGGCGCTCATCGTCTTTCGTGCGCTTCAGGGCATCGGAGCTGCCTTTACTCAAGCCCTTGGTACGGCCATAGTCACTGAGGTCTTCCCGCCCGAATCCCGCGGGCGTGCCCTGGGCACCATCGGAAGCATTGTCTCAATCGGCATTGCCGCCGGGCCGCCCCTGGGTGGGTTGATCATCGCCTGGGCCGGCTGGCATTGGGTCTTCCTGGTTAACCTCCCCATAGGAATCATCGCCTCGTTGATCGTGCACCGCTTTGTCCCGAACCTGCACCCTGGCCAGCGCGATGGGGGCTTTGATGCTGTGGGGGCCCTGATTCTCTTTATCGCCATGGGCTGCTATGCCCTGGGTATGACCCTGGGACAGGATTTGGGCTTTGGCAATCAGTGGCCTAAAATTCTCCTGGGGGTCAGCCTCATCGGATTGATCTTGTTTGTATGGGTAGAGCACCGCCAGCCTCACCCCATGGTGGATTTGAGTCTGTTCCGCAACGTTCTGTTCTCCATCAATCTGCTAATGGCCTTTCTTGTGTTCGTTGTCATGGCCGGAATGTTCCTAATGCCTTTCTTCCTCCAATTGGTGCAGGGCTACCCAACCCAACTGGTAGGATTGTTGATGATGGCTCATCCTGTGGCCATGGGCATCGTTGCACCTGTCGCTGGCGCGCTCTCAGATCGCTATGGTTCGCGGGAGATCAGTCTTATCGGCCTCATCATGGTCATCATTGGCTGCCTTTCGGTCGCCTCCATTCGTGCCGGAATCAGCCCACTGGCTTTTGTCCTGCACCTGATCCCCTTCGGTATCGGGCTGGGAATGTTCCAATCCCCGAATAATAACGCCATCATGAGCGCCGTGCCCCGCAATCGTCTGGGGATTGCCTCTGGGTTACTGGCTCTGATGCGAACTCTGGGGCAAACTTCAGGGCTTCCCCTCATGGGCACATTATTTGCCCTCCAGGTACGCGCCTTCGCTAACCTTGCTCCTGGCTTTGAAGTAACTCAGGCGGAGCCTTCAGCCCTCCTGGCAGGGTTGCGGGGCACGTACCATATTGCAGCGTTTGTCATCCTGGTCGCGACGTTGCTGGCCGTACTGGCCCTTTGGATAGATGCACAAAAGCGCAAACAGCACGCCGCTCACCCGGTACTGGAAGGCAAGCACAAAGTTTGTCGGTAACCATGAGAGGAGGATTTCAGCAATGAATGAAGAGATCAGCCACCACGATATTCGACGCCTGCTAAAGACTTTCGGCGTGCAGGCTGATGAGGCCATTCTTCGCTATTTGGAGCAGCATCCAGGTGATTCTCCCCTGCGCCTGCGCATCACCCTGGAAGACGTTACGGAATACGGGACTAATGCACCCCATTCTCTCCTTCATCTAGTTGTTGAAGGAGAAATTCGCCGCACTCCTCATCCTTAAACCACACGCCCCGTCTACCCAATCCTTCGTCCCCATGATCACAGACCAGAGCCTGAACGCCGAAAGATTTCAAAGTGAACGTGTAAGCACCATTGCCCTGGGGCACGCAGTGCACGACACCTACTCGGCTTTTCTGCCTTCACTACTGCCTCTGCTCATCCAGCGCTATGCCCTCTCCAAAACCGAGGCAGGGGTACTCTCCTTCCTCACTCAGGCCCCTTCCATTCTTCAACCTTTCATCGGCTATCTGGGAGATCGGGTTGGGTTGCGCTTGCTGCTCTTCCTTGGGCCGGCCATCACAGCCGCTATGATGTCCCTGGTGGGCGTCGCCCCCACTTACCCAACCGCCATGATTTTACTCCTTGTAGTTGGGCTTTCTTCTGCAGGTTTCCATGCCATTGGCCCCGCCATTGCCGGGCGGCTCTCGGCTCACCGGCTGGGACTGGGGATGAGTCTGTGGATGGCTGCTGGTGAATTGGGACGTACTTTGGGCCCCCTGATCGTCGTAATTGCCATTCAGGGATTAGGAATAGAGCGGCTACCATGGCTCATGAGCATCGGTATTCTGGTTTCCCTGGCCGTTTACTGGAGCCTGCGCGATGTTCCCGCCCAACCCGCTCAGCCTCCCGATCCGATCCCCTGGAAACAAGCCTGGGCTCTGTTACGACCGGTTTTAATCCCGGTGAGTGCCCTGCTGATAACCCGCGCGCTGGCTCAGGTGGCCTTCTCCACATTTCTGCCCACGTTTCTGACCGAAGAGGGGGCCACACTTTGGCTGGCAGGAGGCTCGCTTACCATCATGGAATTTGCCGGCATTGGAGGTGCATTTCTGGGAGGGTCGCTCAGTGACCGTCTGGGGCGCAAACCCGTCCTCATCGCCGCCGGGCTGGGGACGGCTACCTTCGCATTTGCCTTTCTTGCTACTTCCCAACTGGTCCTCCGCCTGGTCACGTTACTGGGACTGGGAGCCACCATGCTCTCCATGACCCCCATCCTGATGGCCCTCATTCAGGATCACTACCCTGAACAGCGCGCCCTGGCTAACGGCGCCTTCATGGCGGTCAACTTTGTGGTTGGCTCATTTGCCATGTTAGGGGTGGGCTGGCTCAGCGACAACCTGGGATTGCACAACGCCTTTCTGCTTAGCGCAGGCATCTTGACCCTGGGATTGCCGATCATCTTTGCCTTGCCGGATGGTCATCGTGGCACCCAGGCCAAAGAAAAGTGAGCCGCCATCTGACCTGAATGGCGGCCGGGCACTAGCCGATCGGAAAAAGAGATTTACTGCGCCAGGCGTAGCAAAAATTCCGGCACCCAGAACTTTCCAAACCCCCACAGGGAGAGGGCAATGCAGACCAGCAGCATTACCACTCCAAATGCGATCAGGGCACGGTCACGCGGGCGATAATGCAATTCATCTACCCACGTGCGTGGCCCAACCCCAAAGGCGCGTAGATCCATGGCATCAATAATATCCTCGCTAGCCACAATCGCATGGATCGTCACCGGCACAATGAGCGGCGCCAGTTTGCGCACCTGAGCGAACAGCCCTCCAGAAATCTTCTCCAGTTCGTAGCCCCGCGCCCGTTGGGCATCCATTGTCAACTGAAAATCACGCCCAAAGGAGGGGATAAAACGCATGGTTAAATCCATGCCGTAGGCCACCTTATCAGGCAGTCCCAAACCGCGGAATGTCACCCCGTAAAGAGCCGGATTCAGTGAATATGGAATAAGGATGGTCATGCTGGCCAGGCTGAAAACGCGCACCATCATGGCCACGGCGTAGGCAATGCGTTCAGCGCTCAGGATGAGCGTGGGGCGCCAACCGAAGAGGGTAAAACCAGCCGCCAGACGGCGAATAACATGTTCTTCCTTATAAAGCTCAATGCCTCCCCGCCCTGTCAGTAAGGTAAGGAAGGAAAAGAAAAGGATAAAACCGCCAATGAAAAGCCAGGCGCGGCGCATTTCATGCCATTTGATTCCCGAGGTAAAAACCGCCACCAGCGCCATGGCAAAAAGGACCAGCAAATACCGCAGATCCCAGAAAAGCACTGTGCAGGCAATGTAGCACAGGAAGAAAATGATCCAGGCACGCGGGTCAAAACTCTGGATGAGCGACTTACGAGGTCGGTAACGCCAAGTAACGAGCATATAACTCCTAATGACTCCTCAGGGGCAGGTGAGGGAGTTGTTTAGCCCCCCTCACCTGCCTTTGCTCCACACGTTCTATCAGCGACCAGTCTGGCGCTGCACCGATGCAAACGCCACCACCAATAACGGTACCAGGATGGCAGCAAAGATGGCATTCGGACCCGCCGCAGGCAGGAACTCTCCCACAATTGCCACTGCTGGCGGATAGCCATTGATCCAGATATCCGAAATGGCCGCAAAGCCAATGCCCAAGAAATTACCCAGCAGGCTCCACGTCACCGCGGCTGCCACATCCAGATTCTGGGCGAAGAGGAAGCGCACCAGTAATACCAGGATAAAGCCCACCACCGCCGAGATACCGGCAAAGAGGCTAATGGTGGCATCACCAAAGATGCCCGCCTCGGGATCGAAGAACATCATGTTGGGCACATTGCGGTTGACGAAGAAAATGACGGTGGCCAATGCAGCAAGCAAGGCACTGACGATTAACACCGTGTCCACACTGCGCCGTTTATCCTTGAAAAGATGCACCAACCCCGCCACGAAACCAACCAGCCCGTTCCCCACGCTCCACTGAGGAGAGAGGCCAAAACCGGTCAACGCATCGCCAAACATGTTGCCCACCGCGCCGCTAAAAAAGCCCACTACCGGGCCAAAGGCATAACCGAAGAACATCGGAATGGCAATAGCCGGGCGCAGGGCCACCTGGCTGACCGAAGGTACCGCGAACACGGTGCCGTTGAAAAGGAAAGAGAGCACGGCATAAAGGGCCGCGCCAATCGCCATGTACACCACCTCACGCGTGCCCACTTCCCACACCGGGCTCTGGCGGGTTAGGGTGTAGATGACAAAAACGATTAACAAACCAATACCAACAAACGCAAAACGCAGCACGCCGGTTTCATCCAGTTGCAGGTTAGGATTGATCATCCCGCCAATCCAAACAATCAGCAGGAAGAAAACCAGAACACCGATTAAAGAAAAGAGAATTGAACGCAAACGCTTATCCATCTTGCTCCTCCTTTCAAGCTAGTGAAAAATGGGCCAGCGCCTCCGCACTGAGAAAACGACGTGTAGCAGACAGGTATTCCAGATTCAGGCGCAGCAGTGAGGTTGGAACCAGGCGGCAGGCTTCCAGCCGCTCCAGATCGCTGAGGACCTCCTCGGGCGCGCCATCCGCGACCACCTGCCCATCATTGACCAGAAGCACCCGGTTTGCGTAGCGGATGGCCACATCAACATCATGAGTAATAAAAAGAATCGCCTCAAAGCCGGGCATTTGCAAGATCGAATCCATGAAACTGATGTAGTTCTTATAATCCTGCCCGGCCGTGGGCTCATCCATGACCAGGATGCGCGAGCGCATCGAGAGAATGGCGGCGATGCTAACACGCTTCTGTTGCCCGAAGGACATTGAGAGCGGCGGAATCTGCTCATACCCCCTCAGGTTCACAATCTCGATAGCGTCCATCACCTCCTTTCGCAGGGTTTCGGGATCATGATTGAGGTTTCTAGGTCCAAATGCCAGCTCTTCGTAAACGGTCGGGGCAAAGAGCATATGGCTTGGACTTTGAAAAACATACCCCAGGGTGCTGGCAATCTCTGCCACGCTCATATGGCGCGTATCGCGCCCCCGGATGAGAACACGCCCTTGCTTGGGTTTGAGCAACCCAATGGCATGCTTGATCAGAGTCGTTTTGCCCGCTCCATTAGGGCCCAAAACCGCGATGATGTCACCGCGGTAAATGGTCAGATCCACGCCGTGCAAAATCTCGGTCCCGTTTTCGTAGCCGAAATGCACCCCCTGGAACTCCACCAGCGGTTCACGGGGACCCTCTCGCCCGCTGGGAAGCCAGTGCGGCTCAGATGGCGGCTCCGCGCGCGCCGCCAGGTTCAAGATCATCGGGGCTGGCAATTTCACCTCGCGGTAGTCCACATAATCCGCCAGTTGTTCGGCAGTACCATCGAATTTAATCTCCCCATCACTCATGAAGAGCACCCGCTCAGGATGGATGGCGAGGACATCCTCCACACGGTGCTCGATCAGGATGACCGACATGCCCTCATCGGCTAATTGGCGAATCATCTGCAACGCATCCTGGGCACTGGCCGGGTCCAGGCTGGCCAGCGGTTCATCCAGCAGCAGGATACCCGGACGCATTGCCAACACACCCGCCAGAGCCACTTTCTGCTTCTCGCCTCCCGAAAGGCTGAAGGTCTCACGATCACGCAGGTGCGCAATTTTCAACCGCTCTAAAGCCTCTTGCGAGCGTTGCAGGATCTCTTCACGCGGCAGACCCAAGTTCTCCAATCCAAACGCCACCTCGTTGATCACCCGTGAGCCAAGAATTTGACGCTCCGGGTCCTGAAGGACAGTGCCCACCATCTGAGAAATGCGCGCTAATGAGAGCCCCTGCGTGTCCTGCCCGAAGATGCGGATACTGCCTGTCAGTTCGCCTTTGTAACTGCGTGGGATCAAACCGTTAATGCAGCGAATCAAGGTGGTCTTTCCACATCCACTGGCCCCGGCAATCAGTACGACCTGACCAGGTTGAACCTTTAAGTTGATATTTCGAATCGCCGGCTCATGGCGGCTTCGATAGCGAAAAGTCAAATTTTCAACAATCAGAGGCAATTCAGACATCGCGTTTCATCTTCTTACTCAATGTTGGCCAAGACACTCTTTATCGCCCAAACGACCTAGAAAATAACCCGTAAGAACTGGCGCTTCCCCACCTGCAGGATGCCCGGATGGGGTAGCGGGGCGTTCGGGTCGGTCAGTACCTGCCCATCCAGACGGACACCCTTTTGCTCAATCAGACGGCGCCCCTCGCTTTTACTATTGATCAGGTGCGCCTTCACCATAATCTCCAGCACGCTCTGACCTGCCTCGGCATGGAATTCTGGAACATCCTCAGGCAAATCATGCTTTTGGAAAAGGCGCACAAAAGCCTCTTGAGCACGCTGAGCGGCTTCTTCACCATAAAAGTTCGCCGTGATCTCGAAGGCCAGTTTCATCTTAGCATCCCGCGGGTGCAGAGTGCCATCGGCGAGGGCTTTCTCAAAAGCAGCCACCTCATCAGGCAGCCACCGGGTAACCAGTTTGGCATAGGTGGGCATGACAAAATCGGGAATGCTCATCACCTTACCATACATATCCTCAGCCGTCGTGTTGATGGGGATGTGATTGCCCAACGACTTGCTCATCTTTACCACCCCATCGGTACCCGGCAAGATGCCCATGATGATCGCAATATTGGGTTTGGCACCGAGGAAAGCCATAATTTTGCGCGCGGCGGTCACGATATTAAACAATTGATCCGTACCGCCTACCTGAACGTCCGCCTGAAGCATATAAGCGTCATACCCTTGCATGATGGCGTAGAAAGTTTCATGCAGGTAAATCGGGTCGCCGCGCTCCCAGCGCAGGCGGAAATTTTCACGGGTGAGGAATTGTTGAAGTGTGAAATTGGCTGCCAGCGGGATCATGTCCGCTAAGGACAACTTGGAAAGCCACTCTGCATTGTAACGTATCCGTGTCTTCGCAGGATCCAGGATACGAAAGGCCTGCTCGGCATAGGTGCGGGCGTTCTCCTCAATTTCCTCGGGGGTCAACCGGGGGCGCAGTTTGTCCTTATCCGAAGGATCGCCGATCAAAGAAGTAAAGTTTCCGATCAGAAAGGTCACCTCATGGCCCAGGTCTTGAAACTGGCGCAACTTGCGCATGGTTACCGTGTGACCGAGGTGCAGATCGGCCTTCCGCGGATCATAACCGCAATAAACCCGTAAAGGACGCCCCTCCTGCTGTGCCTCAATCAGGCGTTCGCGTAGTTCCGTCGCCATGGCCTGTTTGAGGGCCTCATCCCCGTATTCGGTTCCCTGCATGAGAAGTGCAACCTGTTCATCAATGTTCATGGGCTTGTCCTCCGTGAGTTGGTTAATTATACCTAAAACTACACGGATCTCAGTCGGTTAGCAGGTCGCGCAGAGCCGCTTCTAAATCCTCAAAGGCAAAGCGATAACCCAAATCCAAAAGCCGCTGGGGCAAGGCGCGTTGCCCATCCAGCACCAGGGTGCTCATCTCCCCGAGCACCAACCTCAGCGCAAATGCCGGAACGGGTAACCAGTAAGGACGTCGTAGCACACGTGCTAGGATGCGCCCGAAGACAGCATTGCGTACCGGGTTAGGTGCCGTCAAGTTAAAGGGGCCCACCGCCTGATCGTTATGAAGCAGGAACAACATTGCACCGATCTGATCGGCTAAGTGAATCCAGGGCATCCACTGCCGTCCACTGCCCAAAGGTCCTCCCACCCCCAGCCGGAAGGGCAATAGCAGACGTTTGAGCACCAGACTATCCCGCCCCAACACTATTCCGGTGCGCAAAAGTACTCGACGCACCCCCCACGCCTCTACCGGCTGGGTACTGGCCTCCCACTGCACGCAAAGTTGAGCCAGGAAATCCCTTCCTGGGGGTGAGGATTCGGTGATCACCTCGTCTCCACAGGGTCCATAATACCCAATCGCCGAAGCCTGCATTAGGAGACGAGGTTTGCGCGGAGCCAGAGCAAATGCCTCAACCACAGCCTGCCCACTCGTGACACGGCTAGCCAAAAATTCCATTTTTCGCTGCTGAGTCCAACGCCCCACACCCAAATTTGCCCCCGCAAGATTGATCACTGCATCCATACCGGCCAACAGGTCCGCCCAGGCCGCTCCACTATGCCCGTCCCAGGGGTGCACGGCAACCGAAGGGGGCAAACGCACGGCGTGGGGACGCCGACTCAGCACATTGATGGCATGTCCTTCTTCCAATAGCCGTGGTATCAGGGCGCTCCCAATAAAACCGCTTCCGCCAATGATCAGAATGTTCATGTGCACCACCTTTCTGTAGGCTTCATTCAACCTCTAAAATAAATGATCAATATGCCCCGTTAATTGTGTCCCGGGACAAGTCCTGCAATCACCTGTTCTCTATCGAATTATATCCAGGCGGGCTCAAGTTGATCTCAGCTTGCGGCGGTTGATTTTTTCTGAGGTTCGTGGCATAATTTGCGCATCTCAAAAGCGATGATGGAAACGAGTAGGCTCATTAGAGGCTGTCAGCGAACCTGGGAGAGTGTGAGCCGGGGCAGATCGGTGAGCCGAAAATCCTTCCGGAGCTGCAAACTGAACGCGAACCGACAGGTTCGTCAGTAGGGGCGCCGGCCTCGCCAGCCGTTATCCGCGGCGCAGGTATCAACGGGAAACCGGGCGTACCTGGCAGAGTGCCTGCCTGTGGGCAGGAATCAGGGTGGTACCGCGAGAAGCCCTCTCGTCCCTGAAGTGGACAGAGGGTTTTTATTTAGGGCCTCCCCCTCTGCGGATGAAGCGGTTAAAAATCTCAGGTTAGAGGAGTGGATTATGTTCCGACCCGTCTCGCCGAAACTCGACATCGTCTCTCTTGAAGAATCCATTCTGCGCTTTTGGAAGACCCACGACATTTTCCACGAAACCCTGCGCCAGCGCGAGGGACAACCGGAATATGTTTTTTACGAAGGCCCTCCCACCGCTAATGGAAAGCCGGGCGTCCACCATGTCCTGGCACGGGCCTTTAAAGATGTCTTCCCGCGTTACAAAACAATGCGCGGCTATCACGTCATTCGCCGCGGCGGGTGGGATACCCACGGACTGCCGGTGGAAATTGAAGTAGAAAAACAACTTGGCTTTAATACCAAGCGTGAGATCGAGGCCTACGGGATCGCGCGCTTTAACGAACTGTGCCGCAAATCGGCTTTCACCTACATCCGCGAGTGGGAAAAACTTACCGAACGCATTGCTTACTGGGTTGACCTGGATACGGCTTATATCACCTATACCAACGATTACATCGAATCGGTGTGGTGGATCTTAAAGAATTTCTGGGAACGCAACCTGCTCTACCAGGGGTTCAAGGTCGTCCCTTATTGTCCGCGTTGCGGCACCCCCCTTTCAGATCATGAGGTCGCCTTGGGATACGATGAAGCCACCGATCCCTCGGTATATGTGCGGTTGCCCCTGGTGGATGAACCGGGCAACTCTCTGCTCATTTGGACCACCACCCCCTGGACCTTGCCCGCGAATGTGGCCGTGGCGGCTCACCCGGACGTGGACTACGTTGTTATCGAGCGCGAGACTCCCGAAAACGGCAAAGAGCGCTTGATTTTGGCCGAAGCGCTGGTGCAGGCTGTCTTCGGAGACGAGCCGGTAAAGGTCGTCGCTCGAATGAAGGGTCGCCAGTTGAAAGGCAAGCGCTACCACCCGTTGTTCACCTTCCTTCCGGTGGATAAACCGGCTCACTATGTGGTGCTAGGGGACTTTGTGACCACCGAGGAAGGAACCGGCCTGGTGCACATGGCTCCCGCCTTCGGTGCCGAGGATATGAGCGCCGCTTTGGAGTACGATTTGCCCATCCTGATGACGGTGAATGAAGAAGGGGCCTTCATCCCAGAAGTGCGTCCCTGGGCAGGCAAATTTGTCAAAGAGGCAGACCCCGAGATTACCGAAGACCTGCGTCGCCGCGGCCTGCTCTTGCGTGCCGGCACCTACACTCACACCTACCCCTTCTGCTGGCGTTGCTCCACCCCGCTCCTTTACTACGCTCGCCCCACCTGGTACATTCGTACCAGCCAGTTTAAAGAGCAAATGGTGGCATTGAACGAGAAAATCAACTGGTACCCGGAGCATATTAAGTACGGGCGTTTCGGCAACTGGCTGGCCAACAACATTGATTGGGCACTGGGGCGTGAACGCTACTGGGGTACTCCCCTTCCTATTTGGGAGTGCCAACAGTGTCACCACCAGGAGTGCATCGGTTCGGTGGCCGAACTGTCCCAAAAGGCGGGGCGCGATCTTTCTGGGCTGGATCTCCATCGCCCGCACGTGGATGAAATCCGCTGGAAGTGCCCCGAGTGCGGAGGTACTATGGAGCGCGTGCCCGAACTGATTGACGTGTGGTTTGACTCCGGTGCCATGCCGGTTGCCCAGTGGCATTACCCCTTCGAGAACGAAAAGATGTTCAAGCGGCAGTTCCCCGCGGACTACATCTGCGAAGCGGTGGATCAGACCCGCGGTTGGTTCTACTCCCTTCATGCCATCAGCACGCTCTTGTTTGGCGAGGTTGCCTACAAGAACGTCATCTGCCTGGGGCTAATCCTGGATGCGCAGGGGCAGAAAATGTCCAAATCGCGCGGGAACGTGGTGGATCCGTGGGACGTAATCAACCGTACAGGCGCAGATGCCATGCGCTGGTACCTCTACACCGCCAGCCCGCCGGGCCAGGAACGGCGGTTCTCCAGCGATTTGGTGGCCGAGGTGCTGCGCAGTTTTGTACTCACTCTCTGGAATACCTACGCCTTCTTTGTCACCTACGCGAACCTGGACGGCTGGCAGCCCAATCCAGACGAGACCCCTGAATATACCGCCCTGGACCGCTGGTTACGCTCCACCCTGCATGCACTGGTGCGAGAAGCCACCGACGCCCTGGAACACTACGACGTACTGGGAGCCACGCGTCCCATCGAGACTTTCGTGGACCAACTTTCTAACTGGTATCTGCGCCGTTCGCGCCGCCGCTTCTGGAAGAGCGAATCCGATGCCGATAAACGGGCTGCTTACGCCACCCTCTACGAGGCGCTGGTGACCCTGAGCAAACTTCTAGCCCCCACCATGCCTTTCCTGGCGGAGGCCCTCTACCAGAACCTGGTGCGCTCCGTGGATAAAGAGGCGCCCCTCTCCGTGCACCTGGCTGAATGGCCGTCCTATGACGTCAGTGTCATTGATGAACGGCTCAATCGGGAGATGGCACTGGTCATGCGTCTAGCTTCACTCGGGCATGCGGCGCGCAACAAAGCCAACCGCAAGGTGCGCCAGCCGCTAGCCGAAGCCGCCTTTGCGGTGGGAAATGCTGAGGAAATCCCGGTGGTCGAAGCATATGCCGACCTGCTGGCAGACGAGTTGAATGTGAAGCGTGTGCGAGTACTAGATGCCACCAGCGAAGCCGTGGCCTACAGCCTCAACCCCCTGCCCAAACAACTGGGACAAAAATACGCCAGTCGCTTCCCCGCCATCCGCAAGGCAATTCTAGCCCTTGACCCTGAGCCAGCCGCCAAGCGTCTGCTCAACAACCAGCCCATTGAAGTTAACGTGGATGGAGAAACCTATACCATTCTGCCTGAGGAGGTCGAGGTCCGCGTCCAGGCGCGAGAGGGCTTTGCCGTTGCCTCAGAAGGCCCCTACCTGGCAGCCCTGGTCACAGATCTCACTCCGGAACTGATCCAGGAGGGACTGGCTCGCGAGTTTGTACGCCGGGTACAGGAGTTGCGTAAGCAGGCCGATTTGGACATCGCTGACCGCATCCGCCTGTACTACCAGGCCACACCCGGTCTGGAAGCGGCCTTGGCTGCCTTCAAGGACTATATCATGGGCGAAACCCTGACCCTGGAAATGCTCAACCAACCGCTTCCGGCCAACCTGCCTGCCGCCGAGGATACCTTCGACGGCGAGCGATTGCAGATTGCCCTGGAACGCATCCAGCGATAGTACTTTAGGTATATAACCCCTATTTGCTCTTCCATAAGGCTCGGGCATTCCAGGTCTGCCCGAGCCTTTACATAATTCCCCAATAACCCCATTTGTTGATACAATTTGTCAAGATAGCACCGACAAGCTAGGGCCTGAGCGTTGTGGAAGGCTTACCTCTTGGGCAAGATCTTCATCATGGTGATGACATGGCTTCCCTTTAGTATTAGGAGCGAAGAACATGGCTTCAAAAACTTCAGACACCCGGTTCTTGCGAAGGCTGGTCATAACCCTGTTGACCGTCGCCACGGCTGCCATTCATTTCTCCTTGCTCTTCCCCGACCCGGTCTTTATCCTCAATGGTCTGGGATATCTCATTCTGCTGGGGGCTTACCTGCTAGGTCCAAGCAGACTGGGAGAACGCTTCCGCTGGGTGCGCTATGGCTTTATTGCCTACACCGGGTTGACCGTTCTATTGTGGATCTTGATCGGCGCTCGAACTCCGCTTGGGTATTTCACAAAACTCATTGAAATCGCTTTGATAGGGGTGTTGATTACCGATCGCACCTGATACCACCCCGCATCGTTTCCTACCCTGTCAACGATGAGGTTTTCCTATGCGTCACTTAGAGGTTAAGCACGAAGTCAGCACGTACCTGCCCACCGCCCGGGGGGATTTTTACCTGCATCTATATACCGACTCCATTGAACACCGCGAACATCTGGCCCTGGTTCATGGGCACCTTGATCCCACCTTCCCCGTCCTTGTGCGCATCCATTCCGAATGCTTCACCGGGGATGTGTTGGGCTCGCGGCGCTGTGATTGTGGAGAGCAGTTACAGCAGGCGTTAAATCAGATCGCGGATGCAGAGCAGGGCATTTTGATCTATCTACGGCAGGAGGGGCGAGGTATCGGTTTAATTGAAAAACTGCGCGCCTACAACCTACAAGATCAAGGCCTGGATACAGTAGAGGCCAATCTGGCCCTTGGACACCCGGCCGATGCGCGCCGTTACGATATTGCCGCACTCATCTTGAAAGACCTGGGGGTAACCAAAGTCCGGTTAATGACCAACAACCCCCACAAGATCCGTGACCTCGAAACCCACAACATTCAAGTTGTTGAACGCGTTCCCCTCTTACCTACCGTTTATCCAGAGAACATGGCTTACCTACGCAGCAAAGTCCTGCGCCTGAATCATTGGCTTGAGTTAGAAAGGCTGCCCCATGCAAACCTTACCAGCCATGGTCGAAACGGCCAGAAAACGCATCCGTGAGTGGCAAGAAGAGGGCAAGGCGCACTGCGAGGCCCAACAGCGTCCCTGGGTGACCCTGGCATTTGCCCAGAGCCTGGATGGTAGCCTGACCTTCGCCCAGGGTCAACCGAGCGCCCTTAGCGGCGAAGCAGCCCTGCATCTGACTCACGGCCTGCGCGTCGAACATCAAGCCATCCTGGTCGGTATTGGTACGGTACTGGCGGATAACCCCCGCCTGACGGTACGCCTGATTAAAGGAACGCATCCCCAACCGCTCATCCTGGACACCCAATTACGCACCCCACTTGAAAGCCATGTTATGCATCATCCTTCCAACCCCCCGTGGATTTTCACCTCGATCCGCGCCGCTGAGAGGCGCCGCCATATCTTGGAAACCCGGGGGGCCCATGTGATCCCATTGGTGAGCGAACCTGGCGAACGCATTCCCTTACCTCGCTTGCTAAATGACCTCTGGCATCGGGGCATCCGCACTTTGATGGTCGAAGGGGGCGCCACGGTACTGACAGCCTTTTTGGAAGCCCGGCTCCTGGATGCCGCCATCATCACACTTGCGCCAGTATGGATTGGCGGTTATCATTATATAAACAAGTTGCTGATCAGCCCTGAGCGGCAAGCACCGGGATTGATGCTCCTTTATCACGAACTCTATGACCATGATCTCGTTTTATGGGGGAGGCCTACCGAACGTCAAATATGAAGCGACAGTCGCTCATCTTCAAAGCCCCGCTCGTGCTCGAAATTCGGGAAGAAGAGTGCCCCACCCCGCACAAGGGCGAAGTGCTGGTTAAGACGTTGTATAGCGCGATCAGCACCGGCACCGAACTGCTGGCTTTTACCGGACAAATCCCCACCTGGCTGAGCCTGGATGAAACACTGCCCGCCTTAAGGGGCACCTTTTCCCTTCCTTTCAAGTACGGCTACGCCTGCGTAGGAGAGGTCATCGCAGTGGGCAAGGAAGTGGCAGAAACCTGGCTGGGGCGCAAGGTGTTTGCTTTCAATCCGCACGAAAGCGCTTTTGTGGCCTCGGTCGAGTCTCTAATCCCTCTACCCGAAGGCCTGGGGGAAGAGGATCTGCTCTTCCTTCCCAACATGGAAACAGCCATCAACCTGGTCCAGGATGGCCGCCCCATCCTGGGCGAACAAGTGGTCGTCTTCGGGCTAGGCATGGTAGGACTGCTCACCACCGCCTTATTGACGCGTTTCCCTCTCAGCCGCATTGTCGCCCTGGACCGCTACCCACTTCGCCGTAAAGCCGGAATGGAACTGGGCATCACAGCCACTTTTGATCCGCTCAGCGAAGATGTGTTGCGAGGGTTACGCTCGATCCTGGAAACACTCGGTTACCACCAGGGTGCCGATCTGGTGTTTGAAGTCTCTGGGGCCCCCGGTGCGCTCAACCAGGCGGTCGAGATTACCGGCTACAGCGGGCGCATTGTGATTGGCTCCTGGTACGGGCGCAAGCCAGTGGCTCTAGATCTGGGAGGGCGCTTCCACCGCAGCCGCATTCAAATGATTGCCAGCCAGGTAAGCACCATCGCTCCCGAACTCAGCGGACGCTGGAACAAACAGCGGCGGCTGGAAATGGCTCTTGAAGCCCTCAAGTGGCTGCGTCCTTCATTCTGGATCTCTCACCGCTTTCCCTTTGAACGTGCCGCTGAGGCATTCCGCTTACTTTACGAATATCCAGAGGATACCTTACAGGTCATCCTGACTTACTCCTGAAGCGGAAAGTGAGCCTGGATGTGCGTAATCACAGCACGGGTGATTGCACTCACATCATGCAGCGGGGCTAATTGGGCAGCATACAGGGGTGGCAGAAAATGCACGACCACCCTGACCGGCCAACGCCCTGGCCGATGTAACTGATACAGAATCCACAGCGTTGCGGCCAACCGCTCGCGCTCACGGGGGGTGCGGCGCAAGCGCGTCAACGGATGATGCAACGCCGCCCGCGCCAGGACGCCGCTGACAATGATGGGCATTACAACCGCCTGGGGCACCGAACGCACAAACAACCCGATGCTCTCTGACCACGCCCCCACGGCTTCCCGCGCCCCTGGCAAAACTGCGGGATCCGGTTCGATGCGCCCTGCGGGAAAGTTCAGCAACGCTCCACCCGCGCGCAAATGCTGGATTGCTTGCCGAAGGACCGGCATACGGGCAGCCTCGCTGATGGGCACGCTAATCAGGTAGGGCCGGATAGCGGGCAATGCTTCTAAGAAAGGACGTTCAGCTGCCAATATACGCAGATCCTCACGAGGCAGGGCAGTAAAGAGCGCCAGAGCGTCACTCAATCCGGGGTGGTTTGCGAGCACCAACAGCGGCCCCTGAGCAGGCACTCGCACATCCCCTACCACCCTCACCTCTTCAACATAGATGGTGATAAATTGACTTGCTGCGTGATGTAAGCCAATTTCGGCTACACGACGATCAAAGGTCAAAATCTGGCGGGCAAACTTCCGGGCTGATGATCGCAGTAATTTCCTCAGCCCACGCCCTAACAGACCAGACCGCGTCACCCCGATTGCTTCCAGCACATCTTCAAGATTAATTTCGGTTAGAGTTTGTTCATGCACTTCGCTCAAGTCTGTCCTCATGCTATGATTATAAAAGGTGAGATCCAATATCCATTTTGCAAGGTAAAGGGATTCTGATATGTATCGCGTGGCCGTTTCCCGCTCGTTCATTGCCCAGCACTTTTTGATCGGAGGAGATTGGGGGGCTGAAAACCTGCCTCACGCCCATGCTTACCGGGTCGAAGTCGAGGTCAGCGGAGAACAATTGGATGCCAACTTCTATCTCATGGACATTGTAGCTCTTGAAGCCGCCCTGGAAAGTCAGGTGGCCCGCTACCGCAACCGCCTGCTGAATGACCTTCCCGAGTTTGCCGGGGTCAATCCCTCGCTAGAATTCTTTGCTCGCCTTTTGTGCGAGAATATCGCTCATAGTCTACCTGCCGCGGGCCTCTCTCATCTACGCGTGCGCCTATGGGAGCACGAGAATGCCTGGGCTTCTTATGAGATGGCTCTGTGATCCATGCGAGTAGGGTTGGTCATTTACGGAGACCTGAACACACTCTCAGGCGGTTACCTCTACGACCGTTACCTGGTTCAGCACCTGCGTGCACAGGGAGATACAGTGGAGATCATCTCGTTGCCCTGGCCCGGTTACGGACGGGCCGTGCTCCAAAATCTCGATCCCCGGATTGAGAGCCGACTGAAAAACACCCCCCTCGATTTGTTGCTCCAGGATGAATTGAACCACCCGTCACTTTTCCTGCTCAATGCCAGACTCAAAAGAAAGATCCACTACCCGATTCTTGGCATTGTTCACCATCTTCGCAGTAGTGAGCCCCATCATGCCCCTTTGCTACGCCGTTTTTACGGGTGGATTGAGCGGGCCTATCTAAGTACCTTGGACGGTTTTCTTTACAACAGCCAAACCACTCGCCAGAGTGTGGAACGTCTTTGCCGAGCAGCGCAGACCAAGCCCCACCGCGTGATTTACCCTGGTGGTAATGCACACGGGGAGGGGATCGCGGACCGCAATTGGCTGCAGAAACGTAGTCAGCAACCCGGGCCCTTACGCGTCCTTTTCCTGGGCAATCTCATCCGGCGTAAGCGCCTGGATGTGCTCCTGCAGGCTCTGGCTACTCTGCCCATGCAAACCTGGGCACTAAGCATCGTCGGACGCACAGACCTGGAACCCGAAACAACCCGTGCCGTCCAGGAGTTCGTTTCACAGAGGAATCTAGAGACAACGGTTCGCATCTGGGGTGCCTGTTCCGGGGAATCGGTGCGCGACTTACTGAGTCAGCACCATGCATTGGTCATGCCCTCTGACTATGAGGGCTTTGGCATCGTTTATCTTGAAGCCATGGCCTATGGACTGGTCCCTATTGCAACCACCCGCGGAGGGGCTGCAGAAATCATCACCTCTGGCGTGAACGGCTTTCTCGTTCCACCCGGTAATCCCCAAGCCCTCGCCCAGGTGGTGCAACATCTTTCTACCCAGCGCGATCTGCTGGCGCGCATGAGCGTAGCCGCACGGGCGCGCTTTGAGCAATTTCCAACCTGGGAGCAAAGCATGACTGAAGCCCGATACTTCCTGCAAACCTTTGTTTAATGATCACCGCTTCTATGAACTCATCTTCTTTTTCTTTCAATTTTCAGCACTACCTGGACGCCAAGCGCAGCGTGGATGACCGGGCGCTTAACCGTCAGGTATGGGCAATGCTGGCTCAGCACCTGGCGCAAGTTTCTCGCCGCCCGATACGAATTCTGGAAATAGGGGCAGGGATCGGCACAATGATCCCACGCGTGTGGGAATGGGGACTGGTGGACCAAGCCACCTACCTGGCACTGGATATTGAAATGGCTAACCTACAATACGCACGCCGCTGGCTCGCCCACTGGGCCCGACAGGCCGGAATAACCTTCGACGCGACCGCGGGAAGTTATCTCTTCCAACAGGGAGAGCGCTGGCTCAGACTCGATCTCCTGGCTGCCGATGCAGTGGTTCCAGGCGGCCTCCCGCTCCACCTTCCCCAATTCGATCTGTTGATCGCCCATACTGTTCTAGACCTGGTCAACCTGGAAGCAGGCCTCACCACTTTGAGCACCTGTGTTCGTTCCGGTGGATGGCTTTACCTCACCCTGAATTTTGACGGCCTCAGCCTGTTCCTGCCCCCACTCTCTCAGGAACTTGACGAGCAGGTCATAGCCCTTTACCATCAGAGCATGGACGAACGCCGTCTGCACGGTTTGCCCACCGGAGGCAGCACCGCCGGGCGCGCCCTTTTCACGACCAGCCGCGCTTTGGGGTTGGAGATTCTGACTGCCGGCGCCTCCGACTGGGTGGTTTTTCCCCACCACGGCCGCTATCCGGCCCGGGAGGCATATTTTTTGGAGTGCATCCTACATTTCGTAGAAGAAAGCCTTACCCGGCAAGCCCTTCTTCCCGCGGACTTGTTAAAGAAGTGGCTGACCGCGCGCCGAGAGCAGATTGCGCGGGGAGAACTGATCTTTGTGGCCCATCAACTGGATTTCTTGCTCCGTGTGCCATGAAGCCCAATCCCTGGCCCTCTGCTCAAGGCACATACGGCCTGATCCTGTGGTTACCCCAGACCAGCCAAATTCGTGTTGGACGCTTAGGAGAACACAAATTTCCGGCCGGTTGGTATGCTTACTGGGGAAGTGCACGCGGCCACGGCGGTATCGCAGCGCGTATCCGCCACCATTTGGGCCTACACCCCACCCCGCACTGGCATCTGGATTGGCTGCGTCCTCACGCCCACCCCGTGGCCGTTTTTTTCGACGAAAGCCCCGGTCGTTCGGAATGTCAGTGGGTTCAGCAAGCCCTCACCTTCCCAGGAGCCCAGGTACCGGTATGTGGGTTTGGCAGCCAGGACTGCGGTCAGGGTTGTCCGGCCCACCTGATTTATTTTGGCTCTTCACTCAATCTAAATGCTTTGGCCAACCATCTTGGCAACCCCGAGTTCATGTTCATTGACATGGGCTAAACCCCACATTCTCACGTTGGGATGGCAATCCATGGATTAAAATAAGGGGGATACCTTGGGAGGCATGATGTGAAAACCTGGATGCGTTACCGTCTGCTGGTTTTTATCGCCGGGGGAGTCATTCTCCTGGATCAGATTAGCAAAGCACTGATCCGCCAGCATCTGGCGCTTTATGAAGTGTGGGTACCCTGGCCATGGTTAGCCCCTTATGCCCGCATCGTGCACTGGTATAACACCGGTGTGGCCTTCGGCCTCCTTCAAGAACGTGGAAAACTTTTTGCCGTTCTGGCCGTCTTGGTCGCCCTGGCCATCTTATATTACTTCCCACGCATTCCGACGAGCGAGAAGTGGCTCCGCCTGGCGCTGAGCCTGCAATTGGGAGGAGCCATCGGCAATCTGATTGACCGACTGACTCTCGGGCATGTCACCGACTTCATCTCGGTGGGCACATTCCCGGTCTTTAATTTGGCGGATGCCAGTATAACCATTGGTACCGGGCTTCTGATATTGAGCGTTTGGCTACAAGAACGCCGTGAACGCTCGGCAAATGCGCTCTCAAATTCCAATCTACCGGGGGAAAGCCTGCCTTCCAGCCCCAATGATCAGCCATGAATGAGTCAAGCCAGGTGATTGCTTTCGTGTATGAGGGTCCCGGCGAGGAGCGCCTGGATAAAGTTTTGGTGCAGAAACTGCCTGAGTTTTCTCGCGCCCGTCTCCAAAGTCTGATCAAAGACGGGAAAGTGAGCCTCAACGGGCGAGTCGTCACAAAGACGGGTTTTGCCGTGCAACCCCGACAGCAGATTCAGATCCTCCTGCCTCCACCCGAACCCTCCTCGCTCCAGCCCGAGCCCATTCCTCTGGACATTGTCTTTGAAAACGGGGATCTGCTAATCATAAACAAACCGGCGGGGATGGTTGTACACCCCTCACCCGGGCATGCCCAGGGGACGCTAGTGCACGGCATTCTGGCTTACCACCCCGACCTGGAAGGCGTGGGCGGGGAACGTCGTCCGGGCATTGTGCACCGCCTGGATAAAGACACCTCGGGGTTGCTGTTGGTTGCCAAAAACGACCGCGCTCATCGCTGGTTGCAGGAGCAGTTTCGCAACCGCCAGGTGCAGAAGACTTACCTGGCGCTGGTAGATGGCCACCCCCCCACGCCCCAGGGGCGCATTGAAGCCCCCATTGGGCGGGATCCTGCTCACCGCCAGCGCATGAGCGTTCTCCCCCCTGGTAAGGGGCGTGAGGCAATCACAGAATACCGGGTGCGCGAGTCGTTCCGCCAGCATGCTCTGCTGGAGGTGCATCCCCTCACGGGACGCACTCATCAGATTCGGGTGCACATGGCTTTCCTGGGCTGCCCGCTTGTGGGGGATACCCTTTACGGTCACCGCCGCCCCAGTCTATCCCTACAGCGCCACTTTTTGCACGCGGCTCGCCTGACCCTACGCCTGCCAGGTGAACGCGAACCCTGCACGTTCGAAGCCCCCCTTCCCGCAGACCTGCAAGCCCTGCTGGAATGGCTGCGTCGGTACCAATCCGCTTGAACTATGCATTGTAGAGGGAACCGCCATGATTGATCTGCGCTCCGATACCGTAACCCACCCCACACCCGCCATGCGCGAAGCCATGGCTCGCGCCGAGGTCGGTGATGATGTCTATCGCGAAGATCCGACCGTCAATCGCCTGGAAGCCATGGCGGCCGATCTCATGGGCAAAGAAGCAGGTCTGTTTGTGCCCTCCGGGACAATGGGAAACCTGATCGGCGTGCTAGGACACTGCCAGCGCGGCGATGAAGTGATCATGGGACACCTGGGCCACACATTCCTCTTTGAGGTCGGGGGCGTCTCGGCCCTGGGAGGTGTGTTCGTGCACACCCTACCTAACCAACCGGATGGCACCCTGCGCCTGGAAGACATCCTAGCTGCCATTCGCCCTTCAGATGTCCACCATCCAATCACCCGCCTGGTGGTCCTGGAAAACACACACAATCGCTGCGGCGGGGTACCTCTGAGCGTGGAGTACACCCGCCAGGTCGGTGAAACCATCCATGCGCGCGGGCTGAGACTGCATTTGGACGGGGCGCGTATCTTCAACGCCGCAGTTGCGCTGGGAGTCAGCGCAAAAGCCCTGGCCGCCCCAGCCGATACCGTCACTTTTTGCCTGAGCAAAGGGCTATGCGCTCCGGTTGGCTCCGTGTTGTGCGGATCGCATGCTTTTATCGAGCAAGCGCGGCGCATCCGTAAACAACTGGGGGGTGGGATGCGCCAGGCCGGTATCCTGGCAGCAGCCGGCATTGTGGCATTGGAAACCATGATTGAACGCCTGGCTGAGGATCACCGCCGCGCCCGCGAACTGGCACAAGGGCTGGCACGTTTGCCAGGGCTCTACTTGCCCATGGGCCTGCCGGCCACCAATATGGTATTCCTCAATCTGGACGAGAGCCTCCCTCTGGATGCCACGGCCTTTGCCGCCCGCCTGGCCGAGCGCGGCGTGCGAGTAGGGGTGGTGGGTCCACGTCAGTTCCGCTTGGTCACGCACTACTGGATCGGCGACGCCGAGGTTGCTCAAACCCTGGCCGCTTTTGAGGACGTGCTCGCGCTCCTTCAATAAGATCAACAAACGACTCGGGGGGCACTTCAAGCGTTTCCCGCCCAGGTTCCACGGATGCGGCGATGGAGTCAGAAGTGCCTTCCACTGACCAATGTGCCGGGCCGGGCTCAATTTGATCGCGCCCCCGGCTTTTCACCTGGTAAAGGCGCTGGTCGGCCAGATCAATGAGGGTAAGTACCTCCTCGGCTTCATCCGGAAATACGGCGATGCCCTGGCTGACCGTGGGCGGTACAACCGGACGACCGGATGGATCGGTAAGGCAGATCTTACGCAATGCCTCCCGTATACGCTGCGCAACTTGATAGGCCTGCGCTCCCGTCGCATTCGGCAAAGCAACAACGAACTCCTCCCCACCCCAGCGCCCCACCCAATCCGTGCGCTTGAGATGCTGGCGAATGACCTCAATGACACGCTGCAACACCTGATCACCCAGCAGGTGGCCAAACGTGTCGTTATAGTCCTTGAAATAATCCACGTCCAGCATAATCAGACTGAGGGGCGCTCCTGAAAGGCGCGCTTGAACCAGTTCTTTCTCGAGTACCTCGAGAAACGCATTGTGATTGAGTACCTGGGTCAGACTATCCAGACGGGCTCGTTCCTCAACCTGCAGATGGTGCCGGGCATTCTCAATTGCCAGTGCCGCTTGTCGCGCCAGATTCTCGAGCAACCACACCTCATGCAGGGTAAAGGCATGTTTACGGTATGACGCCACCACGATGGCGCCTATCACCTTCCCACCCACAATCATGGGCACGCCTAACCAGGATTGGGACATGCGGGGCTGCCCCACATAGCGTATACCCTTCCGATACTTCCATCTCTCGGTTTCCATGTCTTGGATCAAGAGAGGCTTGCCCTGGTGAATAACCTGAACCACCAGGGTGTCATCGAGAGAGACCTCAGTAGGCGGAAAGTGCTCTCCGGAGTCGTAGATCAATTCCAGGCGTAATCTATCACCCTGCAACAAGCCCAAATAGTACCCATCGGCCTGCACGGCTTCCTGCACCAGGCTACAGGCCAGGTTGATAACCTGATGATACTCAATTGTGGAAGCCAGTGCCTGGGCGGCCCGATTGAGAATATTTAGATGCGCCAGTTGCTGAATAAAGGAATGCCGAAGACGTAAAATTGTCTCAGCCAGCAATGCGCTGGTTAGCAAAAACAACGTGGCCTGCTGCCACAGGCGTTCCACCCGTAGCCATCCCATGGCATACAGACCACTTGCCACCAGGGTCACAACACCAAACAGCCCATAGGTTGCCCATCGCCCGTACAGCACCGCCGTAAGCGTAATCAGGGTAATCCCCAGGACTGTAGTATAGCCCGGCAAAAGGAAGTTGTGGAAATAAAACGCCAGCAAAATGACCAGCGCATTCAGTGCCAATCCCAGGTACATATTAAGCGGGTTTTGGCTATAGGGTAGCAGCCACCGAGAAGCGATGATGGTAAGAATCAAGCCACTCAACCCAAACACAAGATTGATACGCTGTACCGGAGGGGAAAGCGGCGCTAGGAGAGCATATCCCACCAGCACCCCGCTAAGGACCAGGGCGGTTAGTACACACGGCCAGACAAGATCAGCACGCTGTGGGTTTGGAGAGCGGTGCCGGGGGGTTAGGGGGAGGCGGAACCGGGACGCCATAGAATGTCTGGACAATGAACGCATACAATTTGCTTACCATTATATTATATACCACTTTAAAATCCGATGGAAGCGTTTTCATATTCTCTTCACGGTTGGCTCCGCAAAAAAGGCCCAGGGCTTTTCTGTTATAATCGTGCACGGCAGGGATGGTATAGAAAAACGGCATCACCACGGGTGTGTTCCTAGATGATTCTCTCGAAAAGAAGGATTGAAATCGCATGGAAACCCATACGTTAGAAACCATCTATCAGGCGCGTGACTATGTACGCTCCAAGATTCACCTTCAACCCCGGATTGGCCTGATTCTGGGCTCGGGACTAGGCGGCTTAGCCGACCAGGTTGCTCATCCCACCCATCTCGAATATCGGGAGATTCCCCACTGGCCGGTCTCGACGGTACAAGGCCATAGCGGACGGTTGGTCGTAGGTGAATTAGAGGGCAAGGCAGTCATGGTCATGCAGGGCCGTGCCCACTATTACGAAGGCTACACCATGGCACAGGTCACCTTCCCCATTCGCGTCATGCAAAGCCTGGGCGTTCAGATTTTGATGGTCACCAACGCGGCAGGGGCCGTTAACCCCGCCTTTGAGCCCGGTGATGTGATGTTAATCACCGATCATATTAACCTGATTGGAATGGCCGGACTTAACCCACTACGAGGCCCCAACCTGGACGCTTTTGGGGAACGTTTTCCCGACATGAGTCAGGCCTACGACCGTGAACTCATGAGCCACTGTCGTGCCGTCGCCAATGAAGCCGGGCTGACCCTACGGGAAGGGGTTTATATCTGCCTGGCTGGCCCCTCCTTTGAAACCCCCGCCGACCTGCGCTTCCTGCGCCTGATCGGCGCCGATGCCGTGGGCATGTCCACGGTACCTGAGGTGACAGTCGCTCGCCACGGCGGCATGCGGGTATTAGGGCTTTCGGGCATCAGCAACAAAGCCAACCTGGACGGGAACACCCTCACCACGCATGAGGAGGTGCTTCAAGCCGGAAAGATCCTGGTGCCCAAATTGACCGCTTTGATCCGGGGTGTGCTCCAACGCATCCATGTGTGAGCCTGCCGGGTCATCCCCGATCGCAGCACCCGACCAGGAGCCATGGAAGATCTGCTGCGCTTCCTGAAGACCTATGAAGGATGGATTTACGCCTTCCTAGGAATAGCCGCCCTGATTGGGCTGCGCAATCTTGTGCGCGCCTGGGAGGCATGGCGCAGCGCCGTCTTTGGGCTGGAACGCGAGAGTGCCTTACTGCGTTTACGCAGCGCAGTAACGCTCCTGGTCTTCACCACGGGCCTGGCCCTGCTCGAATTCATCACGGTGTCGTTTGTGTACCCCACCGCAGTCGCCTTTTTTCAGCCGCTGCCCACGCCCACGGTAACTTTGTTGGAAACGCCATTTTCACTTCCCGCTTCTACCTCCACCAGCGCCCCGGCCATGGGCGCTTCCACCCCTTCGCCAGCCACCCCAACCAGCGAAGGGTGCCTTCCTGGCCAGATTGAATGGACCTATCCACAAGCCGGGGACGTCTTGCAGGGAAAAGTGGTGTTGCGGGGAACGATTAACGTGCCCAACCTGGGTTTCTACAAGTATGAATACCGGGCAGTTGGCACCCAGGACTGGCTGACCATTGCCGCCGGCAATCGCCCCATCGTGGACCAGCCCCTGGGCGGCGAGGGCAGTGGCGAATGGGATACCGAAATGGTGACCCCCGGCGACTACGAGTTGCGCCTGGTCGTTTATGACAATACCAATCAGCCTTTTCCTGCCTGCATTGTACCGGTTCGCATCCTTGCCCCTGATGGAGGTTAATCCGCATGCCTCAAATCGAGGTTCGTCCCGCACTTTCTGCCGATTTGCAATACCTGGTCGCCATGGACCACTCGGTTGAAATTCAATACGTCTGGCAAATGGAACGTTCTCTGGAAGAGGGACAGGTTAACGTGGGATTCCGCGAAGTGCGCCTGCCACGCACGGCGCGCTTGCAGTATCCGCGCTCGCCCGCTCTACTGCTTCAGGAATGGTCAACACGCAGCGGTGGTTTGGTAGCCCTGCTGGGTGGAAGGCCGGTGGGTTACCTGACCTTGAGCGATGAACGAGCCCCTGCCACCGCCTGGGTGCTGGACCTGGTTGTAGATACTCCCCATCGCCGCCAGGGCATTGCTACTGCTCTCCTGCTGGCCGCAGAAGCCTGGGCCTTGCCGCGCGGGTTGCGCAAAATGGTACTTGAGATGAGTTCAAAAAATACCCCCGCCATCCGCCTGGCGCTTAAATCAGGTTTTGAGTTTAGTGGTTTTCATGATCGGTATTATGCCAATCAAGACATTGCCCTTTTCTTCAGTCGGCTCTTGCGTTAGTATTGTAAAGACAGGCAAGCCAACAGGTCGGGCATGTTATCTGTATTGATTACTTTGAACCAGATTCTGGTTGCCGGCGTTGCCATCACCGCCTTTGCCCTGCTTTTATATGCGCTGGCTTTCAACTTACGTGATCGGGTCGCCCGTTCCTTTGCGCTGATTCTGGTCGCGGTTGTGATCATTTACACGGCTGAGGCGCTCGCCAGTGTGGCTGCCCAACCTGCACAGCAAGAACTCTGGCTGCGCGCTCAGTGGGTCGGGATTATCCTGCTACCAGCGTGTTACCTGCACTTCTCGGACGCGCTACTGGAAACCACCGGTAAACCCAGCCGAGGGCGTCGGCGCTTCTTCGTACGCCTGGCCTACGTCGCTTCGTTAATCTTCCTGCTCCTACTTCCCACCCCCTGGTTCATTGGCCCCCTGGTCCGCAACGGATTGCCGGCCCCCCACCTCAAACCTACGCCACTGACCGATTTTTTCACCTTTTGCTACGCGCTGGCAATGGGAATTAGCGGCTATAACCTGGTGCGCGCATTTCGGCGCTCCACCACCTCAACGGGCCGACGCCGCATGTTCTACCTGCTGGTAGGATCCATTGCACCTGCGCTCGGCTCGTTTCCGTACTTGCTCTTTGGCTCGGCCCTGGCAGCGCGTCATGTGGGGCTTTTCTGGGTCTTCTCGGTGCTCAACACTTTCCTGGTGGGCGGGCTGGTAGTGGTCATGGCCTATGCGGTCGCCTTCTTCGGTGTGGGTTGGCCTGATCGAACGGTGAAAAGCCGCCTTTTGAAATGGATTCTGCGCGGCCCGGTCACTGCCAGCCTGACCCTGGCTGCCGTCACCATCGTGCGCCGAGCGGGAGAGCAATTTGGCAACCCCTACTCCACCCTGGTGCCCATCATCATGGTCGCCACCATTCTGCTGAGCGAGTACCTGATCACATTATTCTTCCCCCTCCTGGAGCAATGGCTCTTTGACGGAAAAGACAAAAACGACCTGGAACTTCTGCGCCGCCTGGAAACGCGCCTGCTAACACGCAATGACCTGCGCCAGTTCCTGGAAGCCCTGCTGGCTGCCATTTGCGATCGCCTGCAGGTGCCGGGGGCTTATGTAGCCGCGCTCGACCCTCAAGGCCTGGAACTTTTAGTCCAGGTGGGGCAAACCAACCTGGAAAACAACCCCACCGAAGCCTCTCTCAACCAGGTTCTGGCGCAAAACGGCAGTCTGAGCGGACGCTTCCGTTGGGGCCAAGACATGCTGGTGCCCCTACTGGATGAAGATGAAGCGGGCAACCCCCAATTGCTGGGGTTCTTAGGCATTTGCAAAGCAGGGGACATGGAAATGGATAGCGAGCAAGAGCAAGCCCTTGAGACTCTGACCGCTCGCATGGCGCTGGCGCTGCAAGACTACCGTCTTCAACGTGAGGTGTTTGAATCCCTACGTACTCTGACCACGCAAACCGAGTTCATACAGCGATTGCGGGCAGTTGGACGCTACCACCAAAATACCGTGCTCCAGAACATCCCGCCAGAGCCGGCAGACCTAACCCAATGGGTGCGCGAGGCGCTATCGCATTACTGGGGAGGTCCCAAGTTAACCCAGAGCCCGCTTCTGCGCCTGAGCGTGGTCCAACGTGCCATTGAGGCTTATGATGGGAATGTCTCCAATGCCCTGCGAGCCGTACTGAAAGAAGCCATCGAAAGAGTGCGACCAGAGGGTGAAAGACGCTTCACAGCTGAGTGGGTGTTGTATAATATTCTCGAGTTAAAATTTGTGCAAGGTAAAAAGGTGCGTGAGGTGGCAGCGCGCCTGGCCATGTCGGAAGCAGATCTTTATCGGAAACAAAAGGTAGCCATTGAAGCGGTTGCCCGTGCTCTCCTGGAAATGGAAGAACAAAACCAGCGTCAATCCCAAATCTCTTAGTTGTGGGGGGAACCCGATCATACGATCGGTTTTTATTTGTGTTCGTCGGGGAGGAATTTATGGTCACTAAACGTATGGTCTCAACGACCAGAGCCTCATCACCCGAACCGCTTGATGAAGGATGGTGGGCATCAGTATTATCCAACGAGGCAGCCATCATGCCAGACTGCCGCACGTATGAGATCCGGCCTATGCTTCAAGCGGATCTAAGCGAAACCGATTGGAAATACGTGCAGCAGGTGTTTGAGAACGATGAGGTACTGACCTTGCGTGTCTACGGTTTCAACCGGGGGGGCCTGCTCGTGCAGGGTGAACGTATCCAGGGGTTTGTTCCCATCTCTCATCTGGTGGAAATCAATGGCAATCTCGAAGGGGAAAAGCGGCGCGCCGCTCTCTCAGCCTACCTGAATCGCACCCTGCGCCTGAAGGTGATCGAGTGCGAACCGGCTCAGAATCGCATTGTGCTTTCAGAGCGAGCCGCCCTTGCGGGCGAGGGGCGCCGCCGTGCCCTCTTTGATACCCTCAAAGAAGGCGCCGTGGTTACCGGGCGCGTAACCAACATCACCGATTTCGGCGTCTTCGTAGATTTGGGAGGCGTAGAGGGATTGATACACGTTTCCGAACTCTCTTGGGGACGCGTGCAACACCCCCGCGATATTGTCCAGGTGGGGGATGAAGTGCGGGTTTTGGTTTTACAGGTCTCTGAAGAGAATGCGCGCATCGCCCTGAGTCTCAAACGGCTGATGCCCAACCCCTGGCTCACGCTGGCGGCTCGTTACAAACCAGGAGACGTTGTCCCCGCCTGGATCACCGCCGTTGCCCCCTACGGGGCTTTCGCCCGCCTGGAGGAAGGTGTGGAAGGTCTAATCCATGTCTCCTCGATGAATCTTCCCACCAGCGTGAAATCCCCCAATCACTTTCTCCAGGTAGGGCAGGCGGTTCAGGTGCGCATTTTGCACATTGACGTAGATCGCCGCCGCCTGGGTTTGGGTTTTGTGTGCGCTGAATGAGTGTAACCCCTCGTCCGCGTCCTGAGTCGCGTCCGGGATCTTCACCCTCCATTCCATCCGAACAGAGACGTTCGGCCTCCTGGCTTGGTAGGCTGGGCAAGGCCATGGCCTACCTGGACCGCTTTGGGCGTGATGCGCTGGGCCTGGGGCTACTTGTCCTGGCCGCGCTCAGCCTAATCGGCATGACCTCTCTCAGCCAGGGCAGCCTCATCACCCCCTGGGGCCTGTTGCTCAAGCGTGGCCTGGGTCTGGGAGGATATGGGCTGGTTCTATTCCTGGCTTATTTAGGGGGATGGGTACTACGCGGTGGGACAGCCACCGCTCCGGTTAAGTTGCTCAAGCGCATCCTGGCTCTGGAAGGTGCCCTTTTTGCCTGGATGACCTGGCTGTCCATCATGGAAGGGCTGGATTTGGAACGCGCAGAAGCCGGCCTGGATGGCGGAATCATCGGCTGGGGGCTTGGAACTCTCACTGCTCGCGTTCTTCCTGTTCCTCTTAACGCCTTGCTCTGGTTCCTTCTGTGGATTGGATTGGCTTTGATAGGACTGGGATTGTGGAAACGAGCCACCACGGCCTTCAAAGCCTGGGTAGAGCGCGAGTGGCAGCGTCCAACCCAATCCACCGCACTTTCTGAAAAGCCAGCCTTTCCGCCCACGGAAAGGGTTTCCCCCTCCCCTTCATCGGGCGCTGAGGGGATTCCGGTGGCCATTGTCAGCGCCACCCGTGATCCGCGTCTGCCACCTTTAAGTCTGCTGACCCAGGAGGAAACCAACGGGATTGATGAAGAGCGCATTCTGGCAGTGGCGCGTAAAATCGAACAGACGCTGGCGGAGTTCGGCATCCCTGCCCAGGTGGTGGGCTACCGGCGCGGCCCAACCGTGACCCAGTTTGCTGTTGAGCCGGGTTACATTGAGCGCCCTGGACCAGATGGCCAACCCATGCGTCAGAAGGTGCGCGTCTCGCAAATTTCTGCCCTGAGCCGCGACCTGGCCCTGGCGCTGGCCGCCGAACGCTTGCGCATCGAAGCCCCGGTGCCCGGCCGCTCTTACGTGGGTATTGAGGTACCCAATACAACCACAACTCCGGTACGCCTCCGCCCCATTCTTGAATCCGAGGCCTTCCAACGCCTGCGCTCTCCCTTGGCACTGGCCCTGGGCCGAGATGTCTCCGGACAGCCTGTTGTGGCCGACCTGGAGCGCATGCCGCATTTGCTGATCGCCGGTACCACCGGTTCGGGAAAATCTGTCTGTCTGGCCAGCCTGATCACCTGCCTGGTAATGAACAACACCCCCGAACAGCTCCGCCTGGCCATCATGGATCCCAAAATGGTGGAACTGGCACGCTTCGACGGCTTGCCCCACATCCTGGGACGAGTTGAAACCGAAATCGAGCGCATGTTGGCCGTACTGCGCTGGGCGCTGAACGAGATGGACCAGCGTTACCGCCTGTTTGAAGCCGCCCGCGCCCGTGATTTGAACGCCTACAACGCCAAACAGACGCGCAAGAATCAACCCGGGTTACCTCGCATCGTCATCATCATTGACGAACTGGCGGATCTGATGATGTCGGCGCCCGACCAGACGGAGCACAGCCTGGTGCGCCTGGCCCAGCTGGCCCGCGCCACGGGCATCCACCTGGTGATTGCCACACAGCGCCCCAGCACCGATGTACTGACCGGACTGATCAAAGCCAACTTTCCGGCGCGCATCGCTTTCGCCGTTGCCTCCTCGGTTGATTCGCGCGTGATCCTGGACGCTAACGGGGCCGAATCCCTGTTAGGGCGCGGAGATATGCTGTTCTTGAACCCGGAGGTGGGTAGTCCTATCCGCGCTCAGGGGGTCATCCTCAAGGATTCGGAGATCAACCGCGTAGTGGCGTACTGGCATCGTCTGGCAGATGAACCCGAA
The DNA here is from genome assembly GCF_001306145.1 of Thermanaerothrix daxensis. Taxonomy (GTDB): domain Bacteria; phylum Chloroflexota; class Anaerolineae; order Anaerolineales; family Anaerolineaceae; genus Thermanaerothrix; species Thermanaerothrix daxensis. The sequence goes on along the minus strand of NZ_LGKO01000005.1, from coordinate 446,721 downwards.
GAAGCCCCCTGGGAGGCCCTCTTGCAGGAAGAGGAAAACGAGGATGACGACTTGCTGGAGCAGGCCATTGCGCTGGTGCGTCGCACCCAGCGCGCCAGTGCTTCACTTCTGCAGCGCCGCCTGCGCGTTGGCTATCCCCGGGCAGCGCGGCTTCTGGACGAATTGGAGGCCATGGGAATTGTCGGGCCGGCCCAAGGGGGCGGGCGGGAACGTGAAGTCCTGATACCACCGGAAGACGAAGATCAGGATGCCGATACCGGCTAAGAAACCTCTTGATTGCCGGGCCATTCCTGAAACTCAAACTTGACTTTTTCTCTCCGCTGGGATAGCATTCGGGACATCACTGCCTGGCAGGAAGGAGATGTGATGGTGTCCCCTAAGGCTTCCGAGAATTCCCCCCAAACACTGACGGCTTTTTTACGCCAACGCTTCAAACCCCTCCTGGAGCGCTTGGCACGTGGACTAGCCCACCTAGGTGTGACGCCTAACATGGTCACCTCGTTGGGGTTGGCCGGGAACGTGTTGGCTGCCCTTTGGTTGGCTCAGGGCCGAATAACCTGGGCGGGTTGGCTGTTGCTCTTCATTTGGCCGTTGGACGCGCTGGATGGAGCATTGGCACGCCTACGGGGGGCCCCCACCCCCTTCGGCGGCGTTCTAGATTCGGTGGCAGACCGTTATGCCGAATTACTTGTTTGGGGCGGCTTGTTGGTTTATTATTTGAATCAAGCAAACCCCACCGCCATTCTCCTGATTTACCTTGCAGCCGGCGGTTCCCTCATGGTGTCTTACACCAAAGCGCGCGGTGAAGCCCAAGGGTTTCGAGTCGAGGGCGGACTGCTAACGCGGGTAGAACGCTTTTTGATCCTGGTGCCATGCCTTCTCCTCAATCGCCCCCTTATCGCCATGTGGGTCATCGCGATCCTGGCCAATTTCACCGCCCTTCAGCGTTTGTGGATCGTATTTCGCCAGGCTTCAAGTCTCCCCCCTGTCAACCCCACTACTTCCTCTCAGGAGTGAACCCCAATGCCTTCCGGTTTTAATATTGGCCCGATCACCGTTCGCTTTTACGGACTCTTGATTGTTGGGGGTGCCATGCTGGCCACTTGGTTGGCCAGTCGGCGTGCCCGTCGCTATGGAGAAAACCCCGAAGCCGCGTGGGACATGCTGTTTTGGGTGTTCATTGCGGGGGTCATCGGTGCCCGTCTGTGGCACATCCTGACTCCCCCTGCCTCCCTGGTCAAACAAGGCATCACAACCGGGTACTACCTGACCCATCCGCTAGATGCCATCGCTATCTGGCACGGCGGCCTGGGGATTCCCGGGGCAGTGATCGGCGGAGTCGTGGCGCTCTATCTCTATACTCGGAAACACGGCATGTCTTTTGCTACGTGGACGGACATTATCGCCCCCTGCCTGGCGCTGGCTCAGATCATCGGGCGCTTCGGCAATTTTTTCAACCAGGAACTCTACGGCATGCCCACACAACTGCCTTGGGCCATTTACATTGATCCAGCCCATCGCCTGCCTGAATTCATGGATCAGGCCTACTATCACCCTCTCTTCGCCTATGAGGGTTTGTGGAACCTGATGAACATTGCCGTCATCCTGTGGGTGGAGCGCCGCTTCGCCACACAACGCAAACCCGGTGATTTATTCCTGGTATATCTGATCATCTACCCCATTGGGCGCTTCCTGCTTGAATTCTTGCGCCTCGACCCTTCACCTGTCGCAGGGCTGAATATCAACCAGACCCTGATGGCGGTAGTCGCCCTGGCAGCGGCCCTGGCTTTATTCCTTCGCCATCGCCCACAGGCACAATCTTCCCAACCGACGGCTTGAGTCACCAGGAGCAGGGGGAATGATACAAACCGAGGATTTGAGTAAAGCATTCGGGGAGTTTGTCGCCGTGGATGGCGTTAACCTCCGCGTCGAAACGGGCGAGGTGCTGGCCCTGCTGGGCCCCAACGGCGCCGGCAAGACCACTACAGTGCGCCTGCTGACCTCGGTGTTGCGCCCCACGCGCGGCCGCGCGTGGGTGGCTGGTTTTGACGTGATTCAGCACCCCCAAAAAGTACGTGCCAACGTGGGGGTGTTAACCGAGCACCATGGACTTTATGCACGAATGAGCGGGGAGGAGTACCTGCTCTTCTTTGCCGAGCTCTATGGTCTGAAGGGAGAAAACAGCCGCCGGCGCGTACACACCCTACTGGAACAATTTGGATTGGAAGAAGCCGCCCGCCGGCGCATCGGTGAGTACTCCAAGGGCATGCGTCAGAAACTGGCCCTGGTGCGTGCTCTCCTACATTCACCCCCGGTCCTGCTACTGGACGAGCCCACCTCAGCCATGGACCCCGAAAACGCACGCATTGTGCGCGAAACCATTCACAGTTTACGCAAAGCCCAGCATTCCATTGTCCTCTGCACACACAACCTGACCGAGGCAGAAGCATTAGCGGACCGCATTGCCATCATTCGCCGCGGCCGCATCCTTTTCAACGACACCCCCGAGGCACTTAAGCGCCATCTGCTGGGGGCCCCCCTGTATGAGATCCGTTTTGCTCAACCCTGGAACGATCCTCTTCCCACCCTGCCACCCGGCGTTGAGGTAGTTGGCCGCGGGTCTGATTGGATTCATTTTCGAATTGAAGAGCCACACCGGACCAACCCCCTTCTCCTGGGTGCGTTGACCGCAGCGAAAATGCCCCTCCTCACTTTCAGCGAGTTACCGCGCAGCCTGGAAGAAGCCTATCTGCGTGCTATGACAATGGAGGAGCCTCATGCCATGGCGTGAAGCCTTGCAACCTGTCTGGATCATCGCCCGGCGAGAGATTCGCGATCAATTTCGCGACTGGCGCATTCTAACGCCTATTTTCTTTCTCACGGCGTTCTTTCCTTTCCTGATGAACTTCTTCGCCCAGCAAATGCTCAATTTCGTCCGCCAGTATGGCGCCGAACTGGTTGGCGAACGCATGGTGCCCTTCTTAATGCTTGTGGTGGGATTCTTCCCCATTTCCATCTCACTGGTGATCGCCCTGGAAAGTTTTGTGGGCGAGAAGGAGCGTGGGAGCATCGAACCCCTGCTGAGCACCCCCCTTGAGGACTGGCAACTATATACCGGCAAATTACTTTCCTCGATGGTGCTACCCTTGATGGCCGCCTTCCTGGGGATGGGAGTGTACACGCTGGGTCTGGCGCTCAATCGAGTGACTTTACCACCTGTGGAGGTGGTGCTTCAGGTATTCAGTCTGACCTTCTTCCACGCCCTGGTTATGGTCAGCGGGGCAGTAGTAGCGTCCAGTCAAGCCACCTCGGTACGTGCCGCCAACCTGCTGGCCAGTTTTATTGTGATCCCCATGGCCTTGCTCATCCAGGGAGAAACTGCCATCATGTTCTGGGGGCGACAGAACACAATCTTGTGGTGGGCCGTGTTCGGTCTTCTGGTGCTGGCAATCTTGCTGGTGCGGGTGGGCCTGGCCCATTTCCAACGCGAAGAACTCCTGGGGCGTGAATTGGATACCCTGGATCTGGCCTGGGGCTGGCGGACCTTTGTGCGGCACTTCCGCGGTGAGGCTCGCAGTGTGCTCTCCTGGATCCGGACAGAAATCCCACGCACCCTGGCAGAGATGCGCTGGACACTGCTGATAGCCGCAGTGCTGGCGCTGGTTGGTTTGGGCCTGGGTGCTCACTTAGCCCATCGCTTCCCCCTGCAACTCGATCTCAACCAAACTCAGGTGAATCAGCGCCTTTCACAATGGACCACCCTCTGGCCGATGGGATCACCCGGTACATTTACCGCGATCCTCGGTCAAAATCTGCGCGCGCTATTCCTGGGGCTGATCCTGGGTAGTTTTTCATTTGGTGTGTTGGGCGTGCTTCCCATGCTGGCTACCATGGGCATAGTCGGCTTCTTAATCCAGGCACTGAGCAATAACGGCTTTGCACCCTCCTTATTCATTGTGGGAGCCATCCTCCCCCATGGCCTTTTTGAGGTGCCAGCACTGTGGTTAGCCACCACAGCCACCCTGGAAATTGGCCTGGGGATGATCACCCCCCAGCGCGGTAAAACATTCAGCGAGGCTCTGTTGGCCGGCATTGCCCGGTGGTTTAAAATCATGCTGGGTGCGGTCATCCCACTCCTGGTGCTGGCGGCCCTCATTGAAACCTGGATCACCCCCCAAATTGCCCGCTACCTGCTTTTCCGCTAAACTCCAATAGGAGCAACACCCAAGCAAATCGAGAAGGAGAATTGACTCATGGGACGCATTGTAATCCTGGGTTCGGCCTATGCGGTTGCCGATGAACATCGCGAAAATACTCACCTGGCAATCGTTGAAGAGGATCAGATTCTATTGATTGATGCCCCCGGGAGCCCCATTGCTCGCTTAATGCGCGCGGGTCTCTCCTGGCGTCACATTAACAGCCTGATCATCACGCACTTTCACCCGGATCATGTGTCTGGGGTGCCCTTGCTGCTGATGGATCTATGGCTCCTCGGGCGGCAGGATCCCCTTAAGGTTTACGGACCGGCTCACGCAATGGAACGCCTGCAGTCCATGATGGACCTTTATGAGTGGGAGAAATGGCCGGGTTTCTATCCGGTGGAATATATCCATGTACCCGAAGAGGCCATGACTTGTTTCATTCACACTCCCCTCTGGCGGGTTTATGCGGCCCCAGTTAAGCATTTCCTGCCCACCCTGGGGCTGCGCATCGAACTGGCAAACGGGAGCCTTGCCTACTCCAGCGACACAGAGCCCTGCGAGAATGTAATCCGCCTGGCTCAGGGGGTCAATGTCCTCCTGCACGAAGCCACCGGTGAGGGGCCCGGTCACACCTCTCCTGAACAGGCCGGGCACATTGCCGCTCAGGCGCAGGTTGGGGCGCTCTACCTTATCCACACCCCCCCTCTAACCCAGCCCGAAGCCTGGGTAGCACGCGCACGTAAGGCCTTTACCGGCCCAGTCTCACTGGCACGCGATTTAATGCAAATTATGGTGTAATGGGGCTACCAACCGGAGAGAAACGGAGCCCATTCAGCATATTCGCTGAGATGGCGCCCAAAGATGTAGAGTGCAGTGTTGGGCGGCTCGGTCGGTTGGCGTAAAAGGGTCATACCCGCCTCAGCCAGAGTGCGCCCGCCCTTGCGATGATTACAAGCCGCACACGCTGTGACAACATTGGTCCAGGTATGCTGTCCCCCCATGTGACGGGGGACCACATGATCTACCGTGAGATCATTCGTGCGCCGACCACAATACTGACAGGTGTAATTATCCCGCCGGAAGACTTCACGCCGAGTCAGTTTAACTTTAGGGCGGGGACGGTGCACCATGTGCTGCAACCGGATGATGGAAGGACGTGGGAAAACTCGATTAACCGTGTGAATCTCCCCGCGACCGTTCAACACCAGCGTCGCCCGGTTCGTCAATATCAACCCGATAGCACGCTGAAGGTTGCACACATTGATAGGCTCAAAATTGGCATTTAAAACCAGAACACTCTCAGACATCGCTCAAATCGCAGGCGCGAAAGAATTACGCCTTCATTATAGCACGCAAGGTTTAAGAAGGGCAGGCGTACAAAGCGGTCATGCAAACGCTTTCTGTTCAGGGCTTTGTTATTGGCGTGTGGTAAAATGTAACACGTATGGCTGTTTCTCCTGAATCGGTACGTGAACAACCGCCAAACATAATGGCGGCTTTTATTGCTGGCTTCAATACGGTAGCCAGTCATCTTTATTTGATTCTGCTCCCAGTAGGTGTGGATTTGCTCTTATGGCTTGCCCCTAGATTGAGAGTAGAACAGATCTTTACACCTGCCATTCGGGCTATGATTGCCTCTCTTGAGCACTATGGCAACCCACCTTCATCTACATCGTTTGCAGAAGCCTGGGAAGCCTTGCTGAAAGAGATCAACCTCATGGGACTGCTCAGAACATTTCCCATCGGAGTTCCCAGTTTGTTCGGCGGCCTTTCGGATAACCTTACTCCATTGGGAATGGCCCGCAATCTACAAATCACAAGCCTGGGAGAACTGCTCAGCGTAGGGGTTTTGCTCCTGGCATTGGGCTTTGTGCTGGGCTGTCTGTACTTCGCCTTGCTGGCCAATGCAACAGCAGAAGCACCTGATCTTGAACTCACGCGTTTCATCGGTCATCAGGTGCCCTCGGCGTTGGGATTTTCTATCCTCTTTTACATTCTCCTGGCCATTTTGAGTGTGCCCGCCTTTTTACTGGTCGGATTGGTTGCATGGCTCTTGCCTGGTTTAGGAAATGTGGCTTTCTTCGTCGGTGGGCTGCTCGTCATCATGATCTTGTTTCCTCTGGTCTTTACGCCCCATGGAATTTTTGCCCTGAACCTTAACCCCATCCAGGCTGCCCTTAAGAGCATGGTATTAGTTCAACCTTTCCTGCCCGGTCTGCCCATCTTCATCCTGATGGCGCTGATCTTAGGACAGGGGCTGGATCTGCTCTGGCGCTCCGCACCAACTGATTCCTGGCTGACCCTTGTGGGCATTCTAGGCCATGCTTTTATCTATTCTGCTATCCTGGCAGCCAGTTTCGTCTATTATCGTCGCGGTATCCAGTGGATGCAATTTTTAGTTCAACGCACGGCCGCTAATATCGCCGCTAAAAGCCAATGAAGCGGCTGTTGTCGTGTAAGTGATTTGGAGGTAATTGTGGCGCAGATGAACGCAACAACGAGTTACGGAGCAAAGGACATTCAAGTTCTGGAAGGACTTGAGGCAGTCCGCCGACGTCCCGGCATGTACGTGGGTGGCACGGACCTTAAGGCCCTCCACCACCTCGTGTATGAGGTCGTGGATAATTCCATTGATGAGGCTCTTGCGGGGGCATGTAATCGCATCACCGTCACCATCCACCCCGATAGCAGTGTCACCGTCGAAGATAATGGACGCGGTATCCCGGTGGATATCCACCCCGAGAAGAAAAAGTCCGCTTTAGAGGTGGTCATGACCACCCTGCACGCGGGTGGAAAGTTTGGACATTCCAGTTACAAGGTTTCGGGTGGGTTGCATGGAGTCGGTGTTTCGGCGGTTAATGCCCTTTCCGAATGGTGCGAGGTGCGGGTCAAGCGTGAGGGGAAGATCCATTTCCAGCGCTATGAGCGGGGCATACCGCTTGAGCCGGTAAAGGTCATTGGTACTTGCAATCCGGAAGATACTGGCACCATCACCACTTTCAAATTTGACCGTGAAATCTTTAAGGGGGACCTGGACTACAGGTTCGAAACCCTGGTGCAACGCTTCCGAGAGATGGCCTTTGTCACCCGCAAAGTTGAAATTCGCCTGGTAGACGAACGCACCCAGCGAGAGATGACCTTCTACTTTGAAGGCGGGATCATCTCTTTTGTGCGCTACCTCAACCGCAACCGCGAAGTACTTCACCCGGTTTTTTACGTGGAGAAGGAGGTGGAGAATATCGGTATCGAGGTAGCCATCCAGTACACAGACGCTTACGCCGAGTCGGTGTACTCCTTTGCCAATACTATTAACACCATTGACGGGGGTACCCACCTCACCGGGCTGCGCACAGCAGTGACACGGGTGCTCAACGATTATGCCCGCCGCAATGGACTGCTCAAGGAGTCCGATCCCAACTTCACCGGCGATGATACCCGTGAGGGCATGACCGCCATTGTCAGCATCAAGCACCCTGACCCGCAGTTTGAAAGCCAGACTAAGGTCAAACTGATGAACCCTGAGGTGCAGACTTACGTCCAGCAAGTGGTGGGCGAGGCGCTCGCGGTCTTTTTGGAGGAAAACCCGGCCGCTGCCAAAGCCATCATCCAGAAATGTCTGACCTCAGCACGAGCCCGCGATGCTGCTCGCAAGGCTCGGGATTTAGTAATTCGCAAATCAGCCCTGGAAAGCCTGACCTTGCCCGGCAAATTGGCCGATTGCTCTGAACGCGATCCACAGAAAACCGAGTTGTTCATTGTGGAGGGTGATAGTGCGGGTGGTTCTGCCAAACAAGGGCGCGACCGCCATTTTCAGGCTATCCTGCCGCTGCGCGGCAAAATTCTTAACACGGAACGAGCCCGCCTGGACAAAATCCTCTCAAACAACGAAGTAAAGGCTTTAGTTTCAGCCCTTGGCACCGGGATTGGCGAATCCTTTGACCTTAACAATTTACGTTACGGGCGGGTCATTGTGATGACAGATGCCGATGTGGATGGCAGCCACATTCGCACATTGTTGTTAACTTTCTTCTTCCGCTATATGCAACCCCTTATTGAGAATGGGCATTTGTTTATTGCCCAGCCACCGCTCTACCGAATCGCCTACAAGGACATTGTACGGTATGCCTACACCGAGGCACAAAAAGAGCAAATCTTGAAAGAATTGGGAATTCCGGCGGAAAAGGCTTCTATCCAGCGCTACAAGGGATTGGGGGAAATGAACCCTCAGCAATTGTGGGAAACCACGATGAATCCCCAGAACCGCACCCTCATGATGGTAACGATCGAGGATGCGGCAGCAGCCGATCGCACATTTGACATGCTGATGGGTGAGGCCGTGCCTCCGCGCACCCGCTTTATCCAGACCCATGCCCGCCTGGTTAAGAATCTGGATATATAATATAGGCATAGGGCTTTTTTTGGAGGTAGTCCATGCCACGTGTCTTGCTTTTCCAGGCCAATGCGCTGAAAGATTATATGGTGCGCTTCTTCACCCACATGGGCGTCCCCGCAGAGGACGCCCACATTGCGGCCGATGTACTGCTGGCTGCTGACTTGAGAGGCGTAGCCTCTCACGGAATCATCCGGCTCCACACTTATTACGGCAATCGCATCCGCAAAGGACTGATTGACGTTCACTCCCCCCTTCAGGTGATTCGTGAAACCCCCGCCACCCTACTTCTAGACGGTGGACGCGGATTAGGGCAGGTTGTGGCATACCGTGCTATGCAACGCTGCATCGAAAAGGCGCGCGAAGTTGGAATGGCCATGGTCACCGTGCGCAACAGCAATCACTACGGCATTGCGGGTTACTACGCCATGATGGCCCTGCCCCATGACATGATCGGCATTAGCCTGACCAATTCGCAACCCCTGGTGGCTCCCACCTACGGGCGTAAGGCAATGCTTGGCACCAACCCCATCGCTGTTGCCGCACCAGCCGGCCAGGAACGTCCCTTCGTACTGGATATGGCCACCAGTATCGTGCCCATCGGCAAGATCACGGTATACGATAAAGCCGGTCTGCCCATTCCAGAAGGTTGGGGTATTGATTCTAGTGGGAAAGTCACTACGGACCCCAAAGCCGTTTTAAAGGGCGGGGCCCTGCTCCCTTTGGGAGGCACGGCTCTGATGCGCGGCTATAAAGGCTACGGCTTGTCAATGGTAGTAGATATCCTTTCCGGCGTGCTTTCGGGAGCCGCCTACAGCATTGAAGTGGCGCAACCGGGTGAAGGACGGCCGGCAAATGTGGGGCACTTTTTTGCCGCCATCCGCGTGGATGCACTCCGTCCGGTGGATGAGTTCAAAGCCGACATGGATCGCCTGATCCGCATGATAAGAGAGTCCCCCAAGGCCGAGGGGGAAGACCGTATTTTCATTCATGGTGAAAAGGAATTTGAAAACGCCGAACGGTATGCGCGTGAAGGCGTACCCTTGTTGACCGAAGTGGTCAAATCACTGCGTGAAGGCGGCGAGCAGGTCGGTGTGCCCTTTAATTTGGAGCCGCTGGGCGAACGCGAAGCAGAACTAGATGCCGAGTGAAACCAACAGCGGAGACTCAGGCGCTTGATTAATCTTCTCGCTCTAGGATAACAGCCTCATCCCCGCGTAAAGCCAGGAAACCGTCTCGGGGCATCGCTGGTTCATCACCATAGGTGGAAAAAAGCGGCCTCCAACGTGCAGCTCGCAGCGTTCCACCCAGCGCCAGACGCACGGGGCGCGTGCTGAAGTTCAAGGCCACCAGGATCGTCTGGTTTTCAAACTGGCGCAAGTAGGCCAGCAAGCGGCGCGGCTCAAAACTCAGAGGCTGAAAGAGCCCCCGCCGTAGGGCCACTTTGTCCTTCCGCAAGCGGAGCAAGCGCCGGTAGTGATTCAGTAGCGAGCGTTCATCCTGCAATTGAGCTTCCACATTCCGCCAACGGTAGTTGGGGTGCACCGGCAACCAGGGGACCCCGGTGGTGAACCCGGCATGGGAAGAGCCATCCCACTGCATTGGCGAACGACAACCATCCCGCCCTTTGTAGAAAGGCCAATAACGTTTTCCGATGGGGTCCTTAATCTCCGCCCGTGAAACGCGGATATCTCGCATTCCGATTTCCTCACCGTAGTACATAAACGGAGTTCCCCGCAGGGTCAGCAACAATGTGGCAGCAACTTTCAGGCGTGCATCGTTCTCGCCTCGGACGTATCGGGTCGCTGCACGTGGGTTGTCATGGTTATTCAAGACATAAGTAGGCCAGGACTCGGCCCCAAGTGCATGCTCCCAGGTCTGAATCGCCCGCAGGAAGCACTCAGGGCGCCAGGGGCAATGCAAGAAAGTGAAATCGAACGTGGCGTGGAGCAAGCCAGGAGCACAGTAGCGCGCTGCCTTTTCGGGTGTGCTCAAAAATGTCTCTCCAACCGCATACCGCTCAGGGTAGGCATCCAAAATAGCCCGAATCTCGCGCAGCAGGGGGATCATTTCAGGCTGATCAATGTCGTAGATATGATGCTGGCAATCAAACGCCCGTAATCCGAGGCGGAATGGATTATTAGGGAATTCAGGATGCTTAAAGTAGACATTGAAAACGTCCAGGCGAAAGCCATCCACACCTCGTTCCAACCAGAAACGAAACACATCCAACATGGCCTGGCGCACTTTCGGATTGCGCCAATTCAAATCCGGCTGCTCCTTGTAGAACATGTGGAAATAGAACTGACCACGCTGGGGCTCGAATTCCCACCCCCTTCCCCCAAACACAGATGCCCAGTTATTTGGGGGACGCCCCCCGGGGCGCGGATCGCGCCAGAGATACCAATCCTGATAGGGATTATCCCGTGAGCGCCGCGATTCCTGGAACCAGGGATGACGATCAGAGGTGTGATTGAGCACCAGATCTAAAATCACCCGAATGCCACGGTGATGAGCCGCTTCGATCAGACGATCAAAATCCTCCATCCTGCCAAAACGTGGATCAATGGAGAGATAATCTGCCACATCGTAACCAAAATCAACATCGGGAGATGGATAAATGGGTGAAAGCCAAATGGCATCTACTCCCAAATCCGCCAAATAGTCAAGTCGGGAGATTAAACCCGGCAGGTCACCAATACCATCCCCATTGCTATCGGCGAACGAACGTGGGTAAATCTGGTAGATGACGCCATCTCGCCACCAGAGAAAATCAGTAGGGTTTTCCATAATGTCGCCTGCCTCCACGCTTCAAGGGGTCTATTGTTTTGATGAATCGGTCTCTAAAGTGTTCTGTTCTTCCCTGGCAAAAATAACCACCTGTTTCTCCGAGTAAATCTTGCGATAATGCGCCGCCTGCTCCAACTGGTGCTTCAGACGATATAAATTTCCGCCATCCGAACAACTCCACGAAGAGTCCGGGGCGGACAGGTAAATGTGAGTGTAATTTAAAGCGTGTTTCCTGGCATATTCTTCAAGGCAACTCAGAGCATTCTCATCTCGATAACAAAATCTAATTTCAGCCCAGGCCTTTCCCATCCTGGCAAACTCTCCATTGGGCAACCATTCAGTCCCCTGGACTGTTAGAATGCTCTTGCGCCGAGCAAGCGCCGGAAACCACTCGGAAACTAGATCTACAGCCCAATCTGAAGCACAACTGACCACCCAAACCTCACTTTCCATGGGAATATTTGAGGATAGCCACCCAAAGGCAGCCAGGTCAGCCTTAGGCAGGTGCTTAAGCGGATCGTCCAAAACAGGGTTATAGTAGGCATTGAAAATTAATGTCACGTAGGATATAAGGACCATTCCTTATAAACAATGGAGAGGTACCGGCAAAGACGCTCCCTGGCAAAGGAGAGCCTGTCGAATACTGTCCCCGAGGTGCACGAAACACGGGCGACAACACATTGACGATACCCACCGTACTCAAGTAGGCCACCGGAATCGAAATCGAGCGATTTATGCTTCGCGGACCAAGAAATAAAAGTACCAGCACCCAAATAGAGAGACATTTTTCCCCATACATCAGGCTGTAGATCCACCCCAATAAAGCAAAAACTGCAAAGGGCGTGAAATAAGATTCCTGGGTGTAATTATTAAAGATAAGTTTGGTCAGGATGATGTTAAATGCAAACAAATTCCCTGTTCCCATAGCACGGGCAAAGATGGATACACCATAACGTGCTAGCATTGTTAGCCAATAAGGCGCTGATACCATTAGCATAACAGGAACGGCGATCAGAGTTCCACGCAGTATTCGCTTTAAACGCCCCTTGAAAAACCCGATCACCACCGTACTTACGAATGTAACCCAGGCGATCTCCAGGTGGAAAAGGAGAGTTACCCCCAAGCAAAGACCTGTGAGAACGGCATAGCGAAGATGCCCGGACTTAAACCATTTAAGAGACACCCACAGGGCAATGGTTCCGGTAAAGAAGGCAGGTGAACGAGTCAGCCCCCCACCCACGATTAACCACTGATAACCCGGAACGAGCAAAGCAAATGTAAACGTTGCAAGAAAGGCAACTTCGTTTTCAAAGAATTCGCGCGCCAGGAGATAAACAACCGGGATGGTGAGAATACTAAAAATCACAGGAAGAAACCGGAAAAGTACGAGCAAATCTATCTTAAGGTAATCGTTCAGCCAGCCTGCAATAAAGAAAGCCAGAGGTGGGTAAGCAAAAGGGATGTTCAAGTTGTTATAAGTGGTATAAAGTGGCAGGTGGTAATTGTTTGCCTGTAAATCTCTCACCATCTCATAAAACAATCCCCCATCATTGAGAGGAAACCCAGCCGAGAGAACCGGGGCGAGGCGCAGTAACGCTCCAACAAAGATGATTCCAAACAACAAAACGACGTTGACCCATCCTCTGACATCGACCTTACCCCAATTGCGACCCGCAATGTTGTCGATTAATCCGGTTTCTGTATCCACCCTTTTCCTCCCAAGATCAACTTAATGGGAACGCTTAACGCCTAGGGTTCCCATTGATAATGAATTAACGCAAAGAGATAGGGTTTATTGTCTACGTACTCAATCCCCACCAGCCAGACGCGCCAATCCAGATCCACACCCGGTGTTGCGGGTTTGTAAATTTTATAGGCATGGATGTTGCGATAGTGCGCCGGCCAGACGAATTCCTTCGCAAGGCCCGGTACCGTGAGATCATCACACCGCACTTCATGCGTCGTAGCGATGCCATCGCGTAAAGCCGGAAGCACCTCTTCCTGAAACGATCCCCGAGTCTCCTGACCACTGGCCGGGTGCACACCCCAGTTGTGGACGTAAGTGCTATCAAACACCCAGCGGGCATGGGCGGCATCGAAGTTAATCGCCCGTCCAGTACGCCAGAGCCAGATATCAACCCCATGGACAGGGCTAACCAGCGAAGCCAGCAAACGGCCATCTGCCTGGAGGATTGCCTGTTCGAATTGCCGAATCAGATTCTCGGTCTCAGGGTTGCAGAAGGCCTCCGTGGGAACGTATTGGGTCAGAAAACGGGCATTCACCCATCCCTTCAAGGTTTCATCTGAGATCCGCTGAATCTCTACCCAGGTGATATTATCTGCCTGAGCCTGTCGGCCAGTTATTCGCACATCGGTAGCATCATAGGGCAAAGTCCCCACAACGCGATACGTAAGGCCGGGACCTTCGTGAACGGCCAGACGTTCTTCTGGTTTCACCAGAATCACTGCAAAGCGCTGGTTGTCTGCTGGGGTGGGAGTAAGTGCAGGCAAAGATAAAGTGGGTGAGGTAAGGGGCTGAGTGGGCAGAGGCGGAGATGTGGGCACAGCAAGGGTACTGGTCGGAAACAGTAATGGGGTGGAAGTCGGCACAGGGGGTTCTACGACGGTAGGGGTTAGTTCAGCCTTTCCGCCACACCCCGCAAGGAGCAGCCCCCCCAATAGACATGCCAGAATAAAGTGGAAAAACTTCATTTGAGCACTCCTTTCCTGATATACCCACGCAACGACCGACCGAGTCTTTGCGCATATTATATACACTTTCGCCCTTGTCACCCCCACAAGATTGTGTTAAAATGCGAAACGTCAACGTCGCCACAGAAAGCGCAAGCACCGAAAAGTGGGCCAGTCCCACTTTTCTGCTTATAGAATGCGAATAAACCTTGAGCACAAATTCTGTAGTGAGATTTTGGGAGAGCGAGCAGGTATGAAGAACGAATTTACTCTGGCCTTCAACGAGGTGCTTGAAGAGAAACAACTGCCCAAGGAGGTCATCATCAAAGCCCTGGAGTCGGCAATGGTTTCGGCCTACCGCAAAGCCGTTAATGCCTCCGGGGCCCAGCACATCGAAGCCAAAATAGACGTCGAAACGGGTAAGGTGACCATCCTGGCCGAAAAGGAAGTGGTGGAAACCGTGCAGGACCCCCACACGGAGGTCTCGCTGGAAGAAGCCCGCAAAATTGATCCCAATGTTGAGATCGGCCAGACCATCATTGTAGACAGTACCCCTAAAGACTTTGGACGTGTGGCTGCTCAAACCGCCCGTCAGGTCATTCAGCAGCGCATTCGCGATGCTGAACGCCAAATGCAACTGGATTACTACCAGAAGCAACTAGGGGAGATTGTGAGTGGCATTGTCCAGGCAGTAACCCCGCAGGGGCTAACCATTGGCCTGGAACTGCGGGCCGAGGGCACCATGCCACGCAAGGAGATGATCCCCGGCGAGCGTTTCCGTGTGCACGATCGCGTACGCGCCCTGGTGGCCGAGGTCAAGGACACGCCGCGTGGCCCTCAGATTATCCTCTCGCGGACGCACAAGAACTTCCTGCGCCGCCTGCTGGAGACCGAGGTGCCCGAGATCTATCACGGCATCGTAGAAATTCGATCCATAGCCCGTGAACCCGGCGAACGTGCCAAAGTCGCTGTCTCCGCCACCCAGCCCGGGGTGGATCCGGTGGGTGCCTGCGTGGGCATCCGCGGTGTGCGCATCCAGGCCATCGTGCGCGAACTCCACGATGAGAAGATTGATGTCATTGAATGGAATCCAGATCCGGCCGTCTTCATCGCCAAAGCCCTGAGCCCGGCCCGCGTGACCGGGGTGTACCTGGACGAGAAAAATCCCAACGGCAAGACAGCCACCGTCGTTGTTCCGGAAGACCAACTGAGCCTTGCCATCGGGCGAGATGGGCAGAATGCCCGTTTGGCTGCTCGCCTAACCGGTTGGCGCATTGATATCAAGAGCCTGACCGAGGCCGCCGCCGATGCCCTGCACAGACTCCAGAAGGATCCGGCCTACGCCCCGCTCGCCGAGCAACTGGCAGATCAAATTCCTCAAATCGAGGACATGTTGGCACGCAAGGCGGAAGGGCGCCCCCTGACCCCCGAAGAGTACGATACGCTGACCCGCTTTGTAGATCGGGTAGAGCGTCGGGTAACCCTGGGCGCTCCGGCTGTCGCTGCCAAGCCCATCGAGAGTGATAAACTGGCCGAGATCAAGGCCCAAATCCCGCCGGACGCCTTCGAGACCAATATCCTCGATAGTGGATTGCCCGAGCACGTGGCTTACATCCTCCAGGAAGCCGGCTACACAACCGTGGGCGAGATGGCCGTGCAAATGAAAGTGCGTCCCGAGGAAATCTTCCGCCTCAATGGAATTGGGCCACGCGCCATGCAGGAAATCAACAAGCTGATGGCGCGCCTGGAAGAGCGTATGCGCGAACTGGAGGCTCAACCCGAAACCCAGATAGAAGCAACACCAACTCCTGAAGTGGAAATGGTCACCGAAGAGCCCCCGGTGATGGAGGCTGTTGCCTCTACACCAGAAATTGAGATGAGCCTCGAACCCGAACCCATCACTGAAGCCCCGGTTGAGGCTGCACCGGCAACAAGCGAAGAAGAACACGAGGAAGAGGAAATTTCCTTCGATCAACTCTTCTCCCTCAAAAGTGATATCTTCACCAAAGTCGTTTTGGACGAAGATGAGGAGGAAGAAGAGGAAATTACCACGCGAAGTAAAGGGAAGAAGAAAGCCAAGAAGAAAAAGAAACCCGTGGCTTTGGAATACGATCCCGATCGGGATCAGGTGGTAATTCGCAAAAAGCACAAACGCGAAGATGAAGATTGGGATGAATGGGAACTCTGAGCATGGAGTAACGGAGGAAAAGGAGCGGTGGTTAAAGCCAAACCCCGGCGCACCAAACACGTTCCGCAGCGTACTTGCGTGGGTTGCCGCGAGGTGCTCCCCAAGCGCAGCCTGATACGGCTGGTGCGAACCCCGGACGGGGTGAAGGTGGATCCAACAGGCAAGATGCGCGGACGCGGAGCCTACCTGCACAATCAGCGGTCTTGCTGGGAACGGGCGCTCAAAGGGCCATTGGCTCAGGCTCTACGGACAGAGTTATCTCCAACCGACCGGGAGCACCTGCTGGCCTTCATGGCCACCCTGCCAGAAGAGGAAACCGCGCCGCAACCCCAAACCGGGTCCCGCGATCCAGGCGCCCCCGCCGGGTAAAAGTCTCCGTCACTCCGGTGCTCGCCCCGATCGCTCGACCAACGCAGGAAACCAACTAGAAAGTGAGGAACATCTATGAGCGATAACGGGTCGAAGACCATCGAACTACCGGCAAGCCTTACCGTCCGCGAGCTGGCTCAGCGCATGCAGGCCAGCCCGATACAGGTGATTCGCATCCTCATGGACAACGGTGTCATGGCCAACATCAACCAGATGGTGGACTTTGACACTGCGGCCATCGTGGCTTCTGAATTGGGGTTTGAAGCCAAGCCCGAAGTTCATGAGGAAGAAGAGGAGAAGGAAACTGGCGAGGTGCCATTGTGGCGGCAGTTGATCGCCAAAGAGGATCCCCGGCTCTTACAGCCGCGGCCTCCCGTGGTCACGATTCTGGGCCATGTGGATCATGGCAAGACCACTTTGTTGGATGCCATTCGCCACACCAACGTGGCCGCTGGCGAAGCCGGTGGCATCACCCAGCACATTGGCGCCTATCAAGTTGAACACAAAGGGCGGTTGATAACCTTCCTGGATACACCCGGCCATGCAGCATTTACAGCCATGCGTTCACGCGGTGCCCAGGGTGCCGACATCGTCGTCCTGGTTGTGGCTGCCAATGATGGCGTCATGCCTCAAACCAAAGAAGCCATTGCCCATGCTCGCGCAGCACGGGTGCCGATCATCGTGGCACTCAATAAAATTGATCGCCCTGACGCCAACCCCGACTTCACCAAACGTCAATTGGCCGAGGTGGGTCTGGTACCCGATGAATGGGGTGGCAATACCATTGTAGTGCCGGTTTCTGCCAAGTTAAAACAAGGCATCGAAGACCTGTTAGAAGCCATTCTGCTGGTCAGCGATAGTCTGGATATCAAGGCCAACCCCAATGGGCAGGTCTTTGGTACCGTCATCGAGGCCAAAATTGACCGCGCCCGCGGGGTTGTAGCCACGCTTCTGGTTTACAACGGCACCCTGGAAGCAGGAGACATTGTGGTCGCTGGCACCGCCTACGGGCGTATCCGCGCCATGTTTGATTTCCGTGGTCGCAAACTGCGCAAAGCCGGACCTTCCACCCCCGTGCAGGTCATGGGCCTCAACGAAGTACCCGATGCGGGCGAACTCTTCCGGGTTTATGCCAGTGAGCGCGAAGCCCGCCAGGTGGTTGAGGAACGCCTGTTGCAGCGGCAACAACGCCGTCAAGCCCTGCCAAAAGCCTCCCTGGAAGATCTCTTCAGCAAAGTACAGGCCGGTGAGACCCAGGAACTGCGTCTGATCATCAAGGCGGATGTACAGGGCTCGCTGGAACCGATCATCTCGTCGCTCAATGATTTGAGCAAAAACAGTGAGATCCGTATTAACATCCTGCACGCCGAAACCGGCAATGTGAGCGAAAGCGATGTGATGCTGGCCTCAGCCTCCCATGCCATCATCCTGGGTTTCAATGTACAGGCCGACCATGCCGCCCGGCGGCTGGCTGAAAGTGAAGGCGTATCAATACGTCTTTACGATGTCATCTATCGCCTGACCGAGGACATTGAAAAAGCCCTTAAGGGTATGCTGGAACCACCTGAAAAAGAGGTGCCAGTGGGCAAAGGTACAGTGCTGGCCGTCTTCCACATCTCTAAGGTGGGCAATGTGGCTGGTTGTCGGGTCCTGCAGGGTGAATTCCGCCGAGGGGCACGCGTGCGCATTCGCCGCAAGGGTGAGGTTATTTATGATGGGGAATTTGCCTCGCTCAAGCACGAAAAAGAGGATGTGCGGGAAGTGCGTGCCGGTATGGAATGTGGCGCCGGTTTTAAGGGTTTTGATGACATTCAGGTTGGCGATGAAATTGAGTGTTATGTGATCGAGCGCAAAAGTAGTCAATCTTGAGAAAGTCGGGTAAAGAACCATGCCAACACCTCAACGGTTGCAACGCATAGCCGAACGGATCCAGGAAGAGATTTCCGAAATGCTGGTCATGGGCGAGATTCGCGATCCTCGCCTGAGTGGGGTTACCATTACCGGTGTAAAAGTGGATCGTGAATTCGCCTATGCCGATATCTACGTCTCAGCGGTCGAGGGCAGTCAGCGTGCGCCTGAAATCCTGGAAGCCTTCAACCACGCCAGCGGTTACATTCGTCGCCTGCTGGCCGATCGTATCGAACTGCGCGTCTTTCCGCGGCTGCGCTTTCATTGGGATCCCACACCTGAACGCGCCGACCGCATCGAGCGTTTGCTGGCTGCATTACGGAGCAGCACCTCAACCCCCGGAGCCCCGGAACAACCCACAGCGCCGGATGAGAGCGAAGCCGAGGACGAAACAGCATGACCAATGCTGAACTGGATACCACCATCCGCCAGATGCTCAATGCGGCTCAGCGCGTGCTGATCACCACGCACATCCGGCCGGATGGCGATGCTGTGGGATCGCTCCTGGGTCTGGGATTGGCCTTACAAGAGGCCGGGCGCAACGTTCAAATGGTGCTCCCGGATGGTTTTCCACATGTTTTTCGCCACCTGCCCGGAGCCGACCAGATTCGCCACGATGTCCAGCCTCCATTTGATCTCTTCATTGTTCTGGATACCGCCGACGTACCACGGATTGCTTCGGGCTTGAATGGTTACCAGGTAGATCTCTGCATTGATCATCACGTGACCAACCCCGGTTTTGCTCGGGTTAATTTGATTGACCCAGAGGCCGTGGCTACCTCCGCCATCCTCGCCGAGCACCTCCCCGCCTGGGATTTACCCATCACACCAGAAGTGGCCAGCGCCTTGCTAACCGGCATAATTACCGATACAATTGGGTTTCGAACCTCAAATATGACTCCCAAGGCGCTGCGCCTGGCAGCCGACCTGATGGAGAAAGGGGCTAACCTGCCCGAACTCTACAAACGTGCGCTGATCCACCGTTCCTTCGAGGCGGCCCGTTTCTGGGGCTATGGGTTGGTCAACCTGAAACGTCAGGGTCGGTTGATTTGGACAACCCTTACCCAGGCCGATCGTGCCGCCGCTGGTTACCAGGGTAATGACGATGCAGATCTGACGGATATTCTCTCAGGGATTGAAGACGGAGATATTGCAGTGCTCTTCATTCAGCATGCCGATGGGCGCATCAAGGTAAGCTGGCGGGCCAAACCCGGCTGGGATGTTTCAGCCCTGGCAGCCCGCTTCGGAGGGGGCGGACATCCCGCCGCCGCTGGTGCTGACTTCTATGGGAATCTGGAGGATGTGCAGGAAAAAGTACTCAAAGCCACACAAGAATTATGGGAGCAACAGGTCATTAAGTCAAATTCCATAACGGCCAAAGGTTGAGCAGGGGAAGCAAGCATGAGTGATCGAACACGTCAGTTTGATATTAAAAATGCCATCTCGGGCGTCCTCGTCGTTGATAAGCCGGTGGGGTTGACTTCTCACGACGTGGTACAGATTATTCGTAAGGGAACCAACATCCGCCGCGCCGGGCACACGGGAACGCTTGATCCGCGGGCTTCGGGAGTGCTGGTGGTCCTGATCGGCCCGGCGGTGCGACTTAGCGAGTACGTCTCTGCCTCTGACAAACGCTACCAGGCCGTTATCCGCCTGGGCGAAACCACCGACACCTATGATTCCGAGGGTCGGGTCACAAGCACCTCGCCTGTTGAGATCACTGAGGAACAATTTGTGGAAGCCCTTCAGCAATTTGTGGGGGAAATTGAGCAGGTGCCACCGCCCTACTCGGCGGTCAAGGTCCAGGGACGTCGGGCTTATGAAATGGCACGCGAAGGTGAAGAGGTGGACCTGCAGCCACGTAAGATAAAGGTATACAGCCTGGAACTGCTCGAATGGGCCCCTCCCGAGGCTGTGATTGACATCCACTGCTCATCCGGCACCTACATTCGTTCGTTGGCTAACGATCTTGGCAAAGTGCTGGGGTGTGGTGCTCATCTGGTGGGTTTGCGCCGCACGCGTAGCGGACGCTTTACGCTGCGCGATGCCGTACCCCTGCGAAAACTGCGCGAGGCTTTTGAAAACGGCACCTGGTACCAGTACCTCATCCCGGCTGCCGAAGCCCTAGCCGATTGGCCTGCTATCGAATTGGACCACGAACAGGTCGAACTTATCCGGCACGGACATCGCATCCCCGGGCAGCCTGGCATTGGCAAAATGGTGCGTGCCATCAACGAACAAGGGGAACTGGTTGCTCTGTTGGAGTTTGATGAAACTACCAACGAGTGGCAGCCTAAGAAGGTGTTCTTCTCATAGCACGGCCAAGGATGATCAAGCCACTTGGGGAACTCCAACGGCCGGGAAAGATTTGTGAGGAACGCAGCAATCACCGTGCAGTGGGATTGCTGCGATTTTTTGCAAACGTCACTTCATCACAGATCCCTTGGATGTACACAAGTGAGCAGATAGCATGAATCATGTCACCTCTCTCGATGCGCTCTCGCTCCAAAATTCGTGGATAACCATCGGCACTTTTGATGGCGTTCACCGCGGGCATCAGGCACTAACCCATACACTGGTGGAAGGTGCTCATCAACAAGGTCATCCTGCCGTGGTCATTACCTTCTTCCCTCACCCAACCGTCGTGCTGGGCAAGAATCCCCCTCCCGGCTATCTTACCAGCCCAGACGAACGTGCTCGCTATTTAGGCGAACTGGGGGTTGATTGGGTGGTTACGCTCACGTTTGACCTCAACATGGCCAGCCTGAGCGCCGCAGAATTCATGCAATGGCTAACCGCTCACCTGGGAGTCCGCTATCTGGTCATCGGCTACGACTTTGCGCTGGGACGTGGTCGGGAAGGCACCCCTGAACGGCTTCAGGCCATCGGACGTCAATTGGGGTATGAGGTCATCCTGACCCATCCCATTCAAGAAGGCGAGCAACCCATCTCCTCCAGCCATATCCGCCACCTGATCCTCCAGGGCGAGATCGAAGCCGCCAACCGGTGGTTGGGGCGACCTTACTCCATTGAGGGCACAGTCGTGCGAGGGGACGGCCGGGGACACACCCTGGGATTTCCCACTGCCAACCTGACCATATGGCCCGAGAAGTTGCTTCCCGCCAATGGTGTATATGCTACCTGGGCCTGGGTTGGCGCAAAGCGCCTCGCCGCGGTCACCAATTTGGGTCTGCGTCCAACCTTCGATTCTCCCCTGCCCCAGCGACACCTAGAAGCCCATCTTTTGGACTTTACCGGTGATCTCTACCACCAAACGCTTAAACTGGATTTTGTTGCCCGCCTGCGCCCCGAGCAACGCTTTGCCAGCATCGAGGCCCTGAAAATCCAAATCCAAAATGACATTCGCAAAGCCCGGGAGATCCTGAATCATGTGCCCTGAACGCCAGGTTTACTTGCTGGACCCTCAATCCCTGCCCCCTGAAACCATTGCTGTCACGTTTGCCAAGACCTCGCGTTCCCCCCAAAGTTTTCGCGACATTGCCGCCGAACTGACGGAAGAAAAGAGTGCCGCCTTCCATGAAAAATGGGTGGTAGGGTATGGCCATGCCTCGGTCGCAGAACACGCGGTTCTTCATATCGCCGTGGAGAACGTTTCACGCCTGGCAATCGAAACCCTGGAATCGTGCCGCTTGGCTTCATACACCGAAAAATCCACACGCTACCAGAAATGGGGAACGGAAGATTTTTACCGCCCCCCTGAACTGGCCGGGCATTCCCTTGAAAAACGCTATCTAGAGACCTGTCGAACCCTCTTTGCCCATTACCATGAGGCACTGCCCAAAGTGCGCGAGGTAATCGCCGCTCAGTTTCCGCGCCGATCCGACGAAGACGAAAACGCATGGGAGCGACGCATTCGCTCCAAGTATGTGGATGTGTGCCGCTTCTACTTGCCGGCGGCAGCCCTGGCTAATGTGGGGGTCACCATCAATGCCCGCGCGCTGGAACACACCCTCCGTAAAATGCTTTCTCATCCGCTGGAGGAGGTACGCGCACTAGGCGCAGAAATAAAAGCCGTCGCTCAGGCTTCTGTGCCCACCCTGGTCAAATACGCCGAGGCAGTGCCCTACCTTCAGACCTTGCCACGCCAACTGGCACGAGAAATTCCTGCCGTTCCTCCTGAAATGGAGGATTGGTGCCACTTAGTAGCCTGGGATCACAACGCCGAAGAAACCGCCCTGGCCGCCTGCCTCTTTCGCTACTCTCACCTGAGTTTCGAGCAGGCGCGTCAGGCCATTAGAGAACGCTCTCCCGAACAGATAAGTACTTTGGCGCGAATGATCCTGGGTGGCCTGGATCGCTTTACACCCCCAATCCGTGAACTGGAACATGTTGGCTACACCTTCGTTCTCGTGCTGGATCAAGGAGGTTACCTTGAACTCAAACGTCATCGCATGATGACCCTTAGCCCACAGCCGCTGAGCACATACCTGGGCTACACCATCCCGCGTGCCATTGAAGCCGCTGGTTTGCTCGAGTCCTATGAGCAAGTCATGAGCACTGCTGACCAAACTTACCGTGAACTTGCAGCCTGGAACCCGGACGTGGCCGCCTACGTCGTCCCCAATGCCTTCCGCCGCCGAGCATTGGTACGACTCAACTTCCGTCAGGCCTGGCACATGATTGCATTGCGAAGTGCACCCAATGCCCACTTCTCCCTGCGGCGGCTGGCCCAGCGCATGGCGGAACGGATCCGCGAGGCTACGCCTTTACTGGGGCAATTCCTGCTCGTCCACCCGGAAGAAACCTGGCAACAAATTGAAACCCAATACTTCCTGCGAGCCTAATGGGATCCATGGACAAGAAAACCCTTTTCGAGGCTCTCCAGCGCAGTCGTGAGCGCCTGCTGCGCGCCATTGAAGGGCTGGAACCCGATCTGCTCACCCAACCAGGAGCGGTAGGGATATGGTCTGCGAAAGACGTACTGGCTCATCTGGCAATGTGGGAAGCCGAAACAGTCACGCTCTTGTACCAGATGCGCCAGGGGATCAAGCCCTCCACCCTACATTTCAAATCCTTTGATACCGATCACCAAAATGCCCTTTGGTATGAAAAATCTAAAGATTGCCCCTGGGAACGCGCATGGGCAGATTTCCAGGGTGTTCGGGTACAGACCTTGCGCCGCCTGGAAGCCTTTACTGAGCCGGAATTAAGTGCTCCCACCCGCTTCCCCTGGCTGAGAAAAGGCCTTGCTGACTTTGTCTATGAGTGGGTGGTACAGCATGAGGAAGAGCATGCCGCCGACCTTGAAGCCTGGCGTCGGCGGCAGGACAACCCAACCTCTACTACGGACTAACCGCCGTACATGTCAATGTAGTCCTGGATGGCAGCCTCAATCACCCGCATTGCGTGTTGAGCATCATAAATACGCTCAATAAAGGTGGTAGATTCCTTGCCGGGCACTAATTTATAAGTACTGAAGTAGTGCCGTAAGCGTTCTACCAGCACATCTGGAAGGTCACTCACGTCATTAGCACTTTCCCAAAAGCGATCATTGGCCAAAACGGCGATGATCTTGTCGTCGGCATCGCCATTGTCAATCATCAGCATTCCCCCAATGACCCGTGCGGTCAAGATCACCTCTGATTTGGCAATTGGGCGCTCGCTGATAACACAGATATCCAGCGGATCTCCATCGCCTCGGTAAGTCCCCGAGGTCAAGGCCCCCACCCTTGCACCGCAGTAGGTGCGCGGGATAAATCCGTACAGAGTAGGGGGCTGGGATGACGTACGTTGAGGCCGATCCACCTTAAGATACCCGGTGGTTTTTTCGACTTCGTATTTGACCAGATCGAACGGGGTTAACTCGATATAAGCATAGACCAATTGTGGGGGCTGGGGACCGGTTTCTAACCCATGCCAGGGATGCGGGCGCCAGCGATAAAATGGATTTGGAAATGTCAAGGGACTACTCCTGAATGATTGTTTTTTACAAGGTAAGCAGGAAGCAACAAAACCTGCTCCTCGCTTAATGCAGCTCCCTTATTTTAAGCCCTCTCCCCTGAATGCGCCAGTCTTCATCCCTCTCTCGTGCACCCAATCCGCGCTTTCGCCTTTACCGATCCGTGTTAGAATGGACCTGTCCTCACCTGGAGAGGACAAAACCATTTCATTTTCAAGGAGCCCAAAGTGGAAGAAACCCCCAATTTACCCGAAGCGGTCGAAGCCAGCGAGCCGATGCTCTACAGTAGCAAGGCACTCGTTCTGGTAACCACCTTGCTAAGTATTTTCTCATGGGTTGTCCTGGCTGCGTTCCTGGCGGATGTCATTGCCCAGGTGGTCAACATTCAGATCACCCTGACCAATCAAAGTCTGAGCCTGGCTGAGGTGCTGCGCCAGCCTTCCGCAGTATCGTTCCTCATCACTAACATCAGTACCCCCCTCTTTACAGGGATTGGGCTGTTCCTGGTCATGCAAGGCAGCGCAATCGGCTTGAACCTGCTCCGCGAAATGGACCTGATGAACCGGCACGTACTTTAAGCCCGCACACCGCATCATTTTTGTAACCTCCATCTCCATCGCCTCTGGGGTGTTTAATCCTTGGGCTTCTGGAGATGGTTTTTTTACCCAATAACAATAAAGATTTATTATTGTATTCAATGAAAAATTTTTATATAATGTAGCTAGATAGGTGTCTATCCGATCGTTTCATCTCTCACACCTCTTCAACGATAGTCACCTACGGGGAGAATGCCATGTACTATATAGTGGTTGCACTCTGGGCGATTGCTTGTCTCGCCTGCTATGGGTTGCGTCGGCTACAACGCAGGGCTCTCACAATTTCCTGCCTAGCCGTTCCGCTGGGAGGGTTACTCATCAGTCTCCTCCTAATGAACCTCAACATCCGTCCCACTGCGTATATCCTCATCGCTGTCACTGTCTATCTCTTCTTAATCGTGCTTTCCGCTACACTCACCCAACGCCCTAAGGCCACGTCGTAGATCAAAATCCGAGGCCTCAGATTCTTAAAAATTTCAAATCAACTATTGACAAAACACCTGAAACCTATATAATCAGGCAAAACAAAATAGCGAAAGACGATGAAGAGGGCGAGTAAGCAGCGCCAGGGCGTTCCAGAGAGCAGGGTAAGGTGAGAGCCTGCACGTACAGCGTTGCCGAATGGACCTCGGAGTTGCAGGGCGAACTCCTGCCAAGCAGGAAAGTAGCCTGAGCCGGAGTCGCCACCGTTATCAGGGCAAAGGGTATCGTGGCTCGACCACCGTACCCGCAACGAGTGAGGCTGGCTTTTTCCCCTGTGTGCTTTCACCAGGGGATTTTCGTTAGAAAAGCCGCCTAACTGGAGTGGCACCGCGGACACCAAAGCGTGTTCGCCTCCAAGCGAGGCGAACACGCTTTTTGTTTCGGTGTGTAATCACAAACCGCTAAATGGCGTCTTTTATCTAATTCACATTTCCAAAGGAGGTTTACCATGTCCGAACAGACCCGCTACATCCTTAATGAAAACGATCTGCCCCGCTACTGGTACAACATTCTAGCCGACATGCCGGTACCTCTTAGCCCGCCCCTGCATCCGGCAACCGGTCAACCCCTGACCCCAGATGCCCTTAGTGCGCTCTTCCCCATGGAATTGATCCTGCAAGAGGTCAGTCAAGAGCGGTACATTGAGATACCTGAGCCCGTGCGCGAGGCCTATAAACTCTACCGCCCCACCCCCTTGATTCGTGCTCGCCGGCTTGAAAAGGTTCTCGATACACCGGCGCACATTTATTACAAATACGAAGGTGTTTCCCCATCCGGCAGTCACAAAACGAACACCGCCCTGGCTCAGGCTTTTTACAACAAGGTGGCGGGAACGCATGCTTTAACCACAGAAACCGGCGCCGGGCAGTGGGGTTCAGCCCTGGCCATGGCCTGCCGCTTTTTTGACCTCGACTTGGAAGTCTACATGGTCAAAGTTTCCTACCAGCAAAAGCCTTACCGTCGTTTTCTGATGGAAACCTATGGCGCTCAGGTTTTTGCCAGCCCCACCGACCGCACTCAAGCCGGGCGCGCCATCCTGGCAACCAACCCCGACCATCCCGGGTCCCTTGGCATTGCCATCTCCGAAGCCGTCGAAGTGGCTGCGACCTCGGGCGGGAAGAAAAAATACAGCCTGGGTTCGGTGCTCAACCATGTCATCTTGCACCAAACCGTAATCGGAGAAGAGGCCCTCAAGCAAATGGACCTGGCCGGCGAGTATCCGGACATGGTCATCGGGTGCATCGGAGGAGGCTCCAATTTTTCGGGCATTGCGTTCCCATTCCTGCGCGAGAATTTGCGCAACGGCCAGCGCACCCGATTGATCGCGGTTGAACCCACCGCCGCGCCTTCGCTCACCCGTGGCATCTACGCCTACGACTTCGGCGACACTGCCGGCATGACCCCCTTGATGAAAATGTACACCCTGGGACACTCATTCACCCCACCCGCCATTCACGCTGGTGGTTTGCGCTACCATGGCATGGCACCTACCCTGTGTGCCCTTTATGACGCGGGCTACATCGAAGCCGTTGCTGTGCCTCAACGGTCCGTTTTCGAAGCCGCTGTGCTCTTCACCTGTACCGAAGGGATCTTGCCGGCACCCGAGTCCGCTCATGCCATTCGGGTTGCCATTGACGAAGCCCTGAAAGCCAAAGAAGCGGGTGAGAAACGGGTCATCCTTTTCAACCTCTCCGGTCATGGTCACTTCGACCTGAGTGCCTATAATGCCTATAATAACGGGCAATTAGAAGACCTGGCCCTTCCCGAAGAAGAAATCGCTGCCATACCCTCACGGCTACCTCAGATCTCCCAGAGCCAGGTTGCCTAGGAAAGAGCGTGCCACCACGGACCTCTCCGTGTGCCACACCTCCTGAAACGCCTCCAACGGGGTACGCATGCAAGGCCCCGTTGGAGGCTTTAATTCCCCACCCTGCTTACTTGCGCCCAAAATCGGCGGGATTCTCCCCCCATTGGTCTGTCTTCCACTTGCGCAATGGGTTGCTGAACGTATGAGACTGCAACCATTGTTCTGCTCGCCGGATGCGTTCAAAAAGGGCTGCCCGTTCCGGACTTTCAGGCAACCGCGTGCGACAGCGTTTCCGAGCCACCCATAGCAGGGCGATCTCCGAGTCTGAGTAAACTGGTGCTGGATCGTTGCGCTCTGCCAGATACATGAGCGTCTCGACAATGGCCAGGAATTCCCCAATGTTATTGCTCCCATCGGGCAGGGGACCAACCCGAAAGATCTCGCGGCGTGAAGGGAGGTACACACAGCGATACTCCAGGCGTTGACGGGCTGTGTCATAAGCCGCATCTACGCAATAGCCCTGCGATGGTGCTGGTGATTGAGACGGACGCGGAGGGCTCTGGCGCTCGGCCACAACATCTTGGTAAGGTCTCTGCAACGCCTGTTCAGCGGCCTCGCGGGTCTCAAACCTCATGAACTGGGCACCCGGATACCCCTCCACCCGCGCCCTACAGGCCTCCCAGGAATCAAACACCCCACGCTGCCGCCCCTGCCAGACGGCATAAAAACGCTGTGCCTTTGCCATGCGCCGTCGCTTAAGGTGAGAATGCCTGATCCCTTGCCTGGGGATTGGCCTTCTCGGCTTCAAGTTGGGTTAACAGGGCCTCATCTTGACGCAAGTGATGCCACCGCACCACCAGGCTCACCAGGTAAATGAGCATAGCTCCAAAGATGACCGCATACCCCGCAATAAAGTAAGTAAATGTATTGGCCGGTTGTTCCATAAGTTTATTCCTCACTAGGATTGCAACTTAAGACGTAGTTGTTCTACCCGTTCGCCCAACTCGCCCAGGCGCAGGCGATGCCAGAGCAAAGCCACAAACAGCAGCGAGAACGCCACCAGACTGACCATCAGCGTCTGGGTCATTCGGGGGGTCATGCTGAAAGCACCGGTCGCCGTCGGGTCACCGCTCCCCAAAACCACTGGATGAATGGTACGGAAGATGCGGATGGAAAAGAAAGTCAGCGGGACGCTCAGGAAACCCACAATGGCATAAACGGCTCCAAAACGCGCTCGTCGTTCCGGATCTTCAATGCCCTGGCGCAACATGAGATAGGCAATGTAAACCAGTTCCATGATCGTGGCCGTCGTCAGGCGCGGGTCCCATGTCCACCAGGTATTCCAGACCGGGCGTGCCCAGATCATGCCGGTGACCACGTTGATCAACGTAAAGACCAGACCGATCTCAATAGCCGCCACCCCCAGTAAATCCCACCGGCTGCGACGCCTCATCAGGTAGATAATACCCGCCACCGCCGCCAACCCAAAGCCCAACATGCCCACCCAGCCAGCCGCCACGTGAAAGTAAAACACCTTCTGAACCGCTCCCATGACCCGCTCTAACGGGGCATAGAAAAAAACCATACCGGCTGCTACTGCCAACGCCAGACCAGCAATGACATCCAGTACCACTAAGGCTCGGGGAGTTGTTGACATGGAAACCTCCTCTACTCATTCTTCCAGAATAGAATCAAATACCATAAAAGCCACCGAAGTGAAAATGACATCGTACACCCCCAGAAGGTTGAGCCAGGGACGAATCTCCTCCAGGGGTAAAGCCTGCAAATAGCCCCCTGTAGCCTTGACCGCGGCTACCACCACCGGGATAACCACCGGGAACAACAAAATGGGAAGAAGAATGTCACGCGTGCGGGCCTGAACCGCCATGCTAGCCAACAGCGTCCCCACTGCCACATAACCCTCAGCGCCCAGCAGGACCACCAGGACAACGCCCGGCAGTACTAGAGAGGCATTATAGAAAATCCCAAACAGGGGCAGCATAATCGCGGCCACGATGAGCATGAAAACCCAGTTAGCCAGTGCTTTTCCTGCATAAATGGCTGCCCGATCCACTGGTGCCAGCAGGAGACCATCCAGGCAGCCGCGATCCTTTTCAACGGCTAATGAGCGATTTAACCCCAACGTGCCCGCAAAAATGAGGGTGACCCACAGAATCCCTGCGCTAAGGCCGGCACGCAACTGGGTCTGCAGTTCCAGGGCAAAATTGAAAATAAAGATCACCAACAGGGCAAAAACCAGCATTGCTGAGAGCAACTCGCGACTGCGCCACTCGGCTGCCAGGTCCTTCCACAACACGGCCAGAGTGGCCTGCCAGAATGAAACCGCCCCCGTCGCTTTCACAAATGCACCTCCCCCGTTCCCTCCGTAGCGTTTTCAGACCCCAAAGCCTGACGGTAAAATGTCAGCAATGCATCTCCGGCCAGGTCTTCGCGCCGCACACTCGCTTGAATGTGCCCCCCGCTAAGCACATCAAAACGTGAAGCCAGGTCAGCCGCCCGCGCCAGATCATGCGAGGTCATGACCACTGTCCGACCTCTCGCAGCCACCTGCCGCAACAATTGATCGAGCATGTCGCAGGCCTCCTGATCCAGCCCGGTGTGCGGCTCATCTAGCAAAAGCACTTCTGGATCGTGCAAAATGGCCCGCCCGATGGCCAGTCGCTGCTGCATCCCGCGCGAAAAAGTCCGTACCAGGTCACGCCGCCGCGCCCAAAGTCCTACCAGGGTCAAAACCTCGCGAATTCGCGTCTCCGCGTTTTCCAGTCCATAAAGTCGGGCGTAAAAACGCAAATTCTCCTCAGCGCTCAAATCCCCATAGAGCAGGGGCTGATGTGAGACCACCCCCAGACGCCGTCGTACCCAAGCCGCCTGGTCTCTTAACCGATAACCGGCAATCCAAACCTCACCCAGAGTCGGCTTGGAGAGAGAAGCCAGAATGCGCAGTAAAGTGGTCTTCCCTGCGCCATTGGGTCCCAACAGTGCAACAAACTCACCCTTCTCCACACGCAGATCCAGCCTGCGCAGTACCACCTTGGGGCCATAACGTTTGGTGAGATGATGCACTTCAATCATCGCCACGTCTTACCCTTTCAGGAGTCCTTAGGCTGTTTCAAGTTCCGCAGGCGGGCTTTCAATTCCTCCCGTCGTGTGCGGTAGGCTTCTTCTGGCAATTCACCTGCCCGGTAGAGATCATCCAGGGCGATGATTGCATCCAGAATGGCCACCGGGTCTTCGCTTTCAATCTCTGGGGATGGCTCCGTCCTCTGCGGAAGACGGACTTGTCGCCAGTACCACACACCCAGTCCCAAGGCCACTGCGATGAATACCACCAGTCCCACAATCAAACTATTGCCGGCGTTCAGGTTTAAGCGCCAGGGAAAAGCACGCCGCACCCCCAGCGTGAGATCAAGGGTTGACCCCGCCTGCAGTGCCGAAGCGGTGAAAACCTGCAAATTCACCCCCTGCACCTGACGCGTACCGATCGCCTGCAACTGAGGGCCGCTCAGGCTCACTCCCTCTTGGGGGGCCATGATCACCGCCGCCTCCACTGGCATAGGTACCGGGATGCTCAACGACACCTGGCGTGCCATCGGCAGTTCATATGCGAACAAGAGCTGGTGGCTCATCCCCGGATAGACCGGTTCGGTATCGCCAAAGCCGCCGCTGGTCGCCACATAACGCTCCCCCAATGTCCCATCCTGAAACTGGAGATTTTCAGCCCCGGCGGGGAGAGCCACAGTAAACACGGGACCACCTGCTTCGGAGGGCACCAACACCCGATCGCTCACATTGCTGTAGAGCAAAAGTTCCACCACCTGCAGACGCTCGTTGTTCAGCACGTCCAGGAAAACATGCATGCGATCTGCGTAGAGCACGGAGGTGTCGGTGGTGGTCTCATATACAGCCACCGAGAGATCAATCGGTTGGTCGGTCGAGGTCATATCTTGATCCTGGACATGATAAGCCTGGGACTCAAAGGAAAGGTTCTGATAACTTACTGTGGCCAGCAGAATCCGTCCAGGTTGAATCTCGACTTCGGAAAAGGTAAAACGTCCCTGCGCATCGGTGCGCGCTGAGCGCTCAAAAGCAGCGGTCATGCCATCAAAGGCCAGTAAACGCACCTCAACGCCGGTTAATGCCTTTCCCAGGGTTACGTTGTTAACCTGACCCTTGACCGTGACCAGTGCCACCGTCGAGGGCAAAGTGGTAGGAGCCTGCGTTGCCTGAGAAGCAGAGCCCGCAGGAGGGGTGGCTGCCAGCGGCGTGGCTTCCACCCCAGTAGTTCCTAGAGTAGGAGAGGGCGAAACAAATGAGAGCCAGCGCACATAACCCGCCACAGCCCACAGATCATCATCGCTCAAGGTCTGCGCAAACGCCGGCATGGCAGGGGTCACCCCCGCCTGAACCGCCTTGTAAATCTCGCGCAGAGAACGCTCAGCCAGGATTCCGGGCTCGCTTCGCCAATTCGACAAAGTGATGCCCAAAGATTTCGCACGTGGGCCATCTCCTTCGCCCTTCGGGCCATGGCATGCCTGACACTCCCGCGCATAAATTTCGGCGCCGCGCTGCAACATCTTCTCGGAAAGGCTCAAGGAAAGAGCATAGGCCACCACATCCCAGCGCTGACGGTCACTCAGGGAGCGAAAACCCGGCATATAGCGCTCCACATTACCCTGAGTCACCATCGCATACCAGGCGGCAGGGCTGGCCTCGCGGGCCAGTTGAGGATCGGCCAGCGCGGGTACCGCCACCGGTAACTGCGTGGCCTGTGGGCCATCCCCCAGACCGCTTTCCCCGTGGCAAGGCGCACATTTTTCGCGATAGATAGCCTCACCCTGCCGCGGGTCAGGAGGGACCAGAGGAAGCGTGGCATGAGTGGGAGTGGGCTGAGCAGCCACAAACGATTGTACATTGGGTGGAGGGGTGACATCAGCGGCCAGCGAACACCCCACCAGGCCGAAGACAAGCCAGACCGCTATGAGGATAAGTCCACTTATACGGCAATGACGGTTCATTAAGATGCTCATGCTCCCCCCTGAAGCGCCGCACCACACTTGGGACAGAAGCGATCATCACGCCGCACCGGCTGGCCACACTGAGGGCAAAAGCCAGCCACTTTACCCTGGCGCTCGCGTCGGCGCTCGGCTATCAGGCGTTCAATCTCATCCATTTCTTCGGGTAGGGCTTCACCCCTGCGTTCGGCCCGCCGTGCCGCCAGAGCGGCTTCCAGGCGCTCTTCGGCCTCGCCTTCTGCAACCGATACCTCGAGTTCATCCAGTTGACGTAGAACCTGTACTGCCGCCTGACGCATGGTTTCGCGCTGGACCGGATAATCCTCCTCGGGGATCTTTCCCAGGGCATAATCAAAATCCAGTTCCAATAAAGCATTAATCAGGCGATCACGCTCCGCCAACAGGCTGGAACGAAGGTGCTCGCGGCTATCCGCTGCTGCTTGCGCAGCCTTCGAGATTCGACGCAGGCGGGCATCAAAAAAGGGCTGGCTGAGGTAGAAACCCACCAGTAATGCCAGCGCCAGGATGAGAAACAATGTACCCAGTTCCATAAAACCATACACTCCTTATGGGGCCTGAGCCAGCAACTGGTCAATGACCCCGGTAATTTCGTTCAGCGTCGTAGGACCTTTCTTCACAAAGGCCAAGCGACCGCCACGATCAATGATATAGGTTTCGGGCACGCCCTGGATGCGGAACATTTGCGAAATCTTGGTTCGCAAATCCGGGCCGTTAGGATAAGTGAGGCCAAACTTTTCGATGAACGCACGGGCTTCCGGCTCGGTATCCACATAGTCCACCCCCAGGAACAACACCTCCCCTCCGGGGCGATAGCGCTGCCAGGCTTGTTCTAAATCAGCGGCCTCTTGCTCACATGGCTTACACCACGATGCCCAAAAATTGACCACGATCACTTTGCCCTGCCAGTCGGCTGTGCGAATAACCGCCCCCTCAAATGTGGTCAATTCAAACGCTGGTACCTTTTGCCCAATCGCGATCGGGCCGGCATAGGCACGGCGAAGCCCCTGACCGATCAGATATAGAAAGCCGATCAACAACACAAACGAAACCACAATAATCACAGGGGATAACGAACGCGAACCCGTGGTCGGTTTGGATTCGGTGCTCATCTTACCTCTCCATCTCTAAAATTCGGGCGCTTACTCGCCACGTTCGCGCCGACGCAACTCCTCTTCCAACTGTTGCAAATAAGGATCCTCTGCGGCGGATGGCGCATCCGCCCCCAAGGGGGATGAGGCGTTCAGAGACAGAGGTCGGCGCATGCTTCTGATAACGTTAATCACAATGACAACACCGATCAAAAACGAAAGCGGGGGAAGCACATAAACCAGCCAATGCAGGCCGCGGCGAGGCGGCTCTCCCAACACTCGATCCCCGTACTGCGCCACGAAATAATCCTTGATTTGTTGCTCCGTCCAGCCCTCTGCCAGTTTCTGACGGATCAACTCACGCCACTGGGCACACGCCTGCGTTGGACATACATCCAGAGGCACGTTTTCGCAGACGGGGCAGTACATGGTCTTGGCAATCGCATTTACCTCGTCATCGGAGGGAGTGGGCTGCTGGGCCAGCACCGGCTGCACCACGATCCCCGCCAGGATCAGCACAAGCATTGCCCCCCAAACCCAGCCTTGCCAGAAAAAGCGCACTTCGCCAGTTTTGATCTTACTCACGGTCTCACCCTCTGCGCCGCCAGGGATTGCGTAGCCCGAGCACGGGTTGGTTCGGCTTCGCGGTCCGGCCAGGCCGCTACCAGCGTCCCCAGAATGAAGACCAACCCACCTACCCACAACCAGTTAACCAGGGGATTATGGTAAACCTTGAAGGTAATCCCCTGGGCGGAGGATTGCCAATCCACCAGGAGGACGTAGAAGTCGTCTTCCATTGTGCTACGTACCCCTGGAATGGTCATGGTTTGCTGAGAATCGTAAAAGAAATCCCGACGTGGGTGCAACTCACCCACGTAGCGATCCCCCTTAAAAACCGAGACCACCGCCCGCGCCACGTTGCGTCCGTCCTGCGTGTCAAACACATCCAGGCGCTGGAAGAGCATGGTGTAATTTCCCAGGCGCAATGAGCCACCCGGCTGGACCGTCCCCTGGGTCTCCGTTTGGAAAAGTTCAATTCCGATGATCCCCAGCGCCATCAGAACCACCCCCAGATGGATGATGTACCCGCCGTAGCGGCGGCGGTTGCGCCCGGCCAGGTTCCATAATGCCCGCAGGTAATTCTCACCCGTTCGACGATGCCGCGCCACCACAGCCCGGTAGTACTCATACAAGGTCACTAACGACACCAGAGCAACCAGCCAGAAAGCCAGTAAAGCGCTCCACGCGCGGATTCCTCCTACCCACAAGCCAACGACAATCACCACAGAGGCCACCAAAGGCTTCCACAGGGCACGCCCCAACGTCTTTAGCGTCGAGTGCCCCCAGGCAGAAAGGGGGGCAATGCCCATCAGGAGCAACAAAGCAGCAAATAGGGGACCCGTGGAGCGTTCATAGTAGGAGGGGCCTACGGTTACCTTTTGCCCGGTGATGATTTCTGAAATGAGGGGATAAATGACCCCCCAGAAGCACACCACCAGAACGCCCATAAAAAGCAGGTTGTTGAGCAAGAAAAGCGCCTCGCGCGAAAGCAACGAGGTCATGACTCCTTCGGAGCGCAGATCATTCCAGCGGTATAGTAACAACCCCAAGGAGCCAAGGAAGGTGATGGCAATAAAGCCAAAGAACAGCGGGCCAATGGCACTCTGAGCGAAGGCATGCACCGAGGAAAGCACTCCCGAGCGAGTCAGGAAGGTGCCAAAAATGACCAGCGCATAGGTCAGAATGATCAAAATCATATTCCAGCGCTTGAAAAGTCCTCGCTTTTCCTGGATCATCACTGAGTGAAGGAAGGCCGTGCCGCTCAGCCAGGGCATGAAAGCGGCAATCTCAACCGGGTCCCAGCCCCAATAGCCCCCCCACCCCAGGACATCATACGCCCAGCGGCTACCTAAAATCAACCCCAATGAGAGGAACAACCAGGCTACCAGGGTCCAGCGCCGGGTAATGCGAATCCACCGATCATCCGTCCGGCCCGTTACCAGCGCAGCAATGCCAAACGCATAGGGAATGACAAAAGACACAAAACCCAAATAAAGCATTGGGGGGTGCAAAATCATCCCCGGATGGCGCAAAAGCGGATTGAGCCCGCGCCCCTCCATCGGCACGAGCGGCAAAGCCCCGCGCGGGGCAAACATCGCCACTGCCTGCCGACCATCTGGCATCTGCCAAAACCGAACAAAAGGATTTTCCACAAAGATGACCAGCCCAAGGAAAAATGCTAGTGTGACCAGCGTGACCACGATTACCCAGGGGAGGAATTCACGGTCTCGATCCCATTTGCGCAGTGTTACCGCGGAGGCAAAGGCTGCCATAAGCCAGGACCAGAAAACTAATGAACCCGCCTGGCCACCCCACAAAGCCGTTACTTTCAGATAAAGGGGCATGAAACTGCTGGTCACGTTATAAACATACTGCACCTCATAGTGACCACCCACCAACAGGGCCACCAGACAAAGCACCGCAAGCGTGATCAGCGGCCAGGTGAGCAACATGGCCCGGCGCCCACTCTCCAGCCAGGGCTCTGCGTGACGACGCGCCCCATAAATGCCGGCCACGATTCCATAAATTGAAACCACAAAAGCAACGATAAGCGCACCAAACCCTATTTCGGCCACCATAATCCTCTCCTCGTTTGGTCACCCGCGAAGAGGTAAGCTCAGTTCAACATCCCAACGCGGTGTGACTTTGGACAATCACCCGGCGCGTTAATTCCCCGCCTGTTCGGGCAGGGCTTCTTCATACTTGGTAGGGCATTTGAGAAGCAATTCCTCAGCGTAAAATACCCCATCTTCACCCAACTTGCCCGTGACAATGGCCTGGGCCTCATGACGCAGGAGGTCGGGCTTGACCCCGTGGTAGACAACCTTGATACGAGGTCGGGTGGGGTCATTCACCGCCGCGTGCAGTACAGCCGCCAATCCTCCCTGCACTTCAATTTCTTTATTATCGCCGGGCACGTGGGCAATCTCAAAACTCAATTGCAAGGATTGTGGATCGTACTGAATTGTGTCCCCAAGCACAGCCCCCGAAATGCGCGCCTCACGACCCCTCACTTCATCGGCTCTAGCCCGAAGTTCTTCTACAGTCAGGAAATATTGCGCGCTGGCCTGGGTGGAAGAAGCAATCAAATAAACAATGGCCGCAACAATCAATAAGCCACCCACAATAAACTTGGCGCGGTTGCCACCTGGCCTGGGGATTTCAACAGCGGGTTGAGACATTTGACCTCCTTTGGTCATGAAATATTGTACCGATATCTTGTCTAGCCCGGAATATCCGGCCTAATTATGCCATGCAAAGATTAACCAAAGGTGAGAACATAAGGCACGATGACATAAGAATTGATAATACGTACAATGTTTACTTTTTACCTCCAATTTGGCCAGTATATCATCTCTGCCATCCACCGACTACGGATAACTGGCACAAACAAATAGTGAAAATCATCACAAAATTTTGATATCAAATCAGGCTGGGTGGACCTTAGGGCTAATCTTTCAACCTTTTCTCCGCCCAGAGCAAAAGCCAGGTCGGGAGCGTTACCAGCAAGGGACGCATGACAGCCTCAACCCCTTGTTGAAAAACCTCAAAGGCAACATAGGCTTCGCCCCGGTGCTCATCCACCAGATCGCTCACGCCGCGCAGGATCAGACAGGGACAACAATTACGCGCTGCTACCCAGGCAATGGCCCCGCTTTCCCAGTCCACGGCCACTGCCCCAAAGCGCTCCCTTAGTATGGGGACTTCGCAGGGATCTAAATCATGATCTGCAGAGAGCAAACGCGCGCGGCGTACCGGCAGAGGAGCCCGCTCCCCCACCCAGGTGACATCCAAAGAAGTGGTGTAAAAATCCAACGCCTCCTGAGGATCCCCCATCTGCTCCAAAATATCGTAGATCAGGGTCTGCTCTACCAGGAGGATCTCTCCCTTCTGCACCTGGCCGGCGATTCCCCCACAGGTTCCCAGGTTGACCAATAGACGGGGCTGCCAACGATCAATGGTATACTGAGCCGAAGCCGCCGCCGAGATCTTCCCCCACCCCCCATATACAAACACCACCCTTAACCCTTCGATCTCCATTTCAAAAAAATCCCCGAAAGGGGTTTGCCCCTGCGGGGGATACGAATAAAAATCCGTGACCACCTGCCACTCGGCGTGGGCTGAGATTAACACCACGACATCTGCACGTCTCACTCAGCCTCCTCCGTCTCTGCCGCCTCGTTCCAGTGCACCTGATTCAGCCTGAGCAGGTCGAGTAGAGAGCGCCTTCCGGCCAGCTTGCCGGCTGCCTTACGCACAGGCCCAGTTTGGGCCGCCTCCCAAACCAATTCTGCCACCTCATAGGCCGCCAGCGGACGCCCTAACCGCCGCGCGTTTTCGGCACGCTGACGGAGCAAAGCCCGGTCATTCTGGAGCAGGTGCGCCAGAACCTCCAAAAACTGAAGGGGCTGCTCGACCCAATCTCCAGCGCCGTTTTCAACCACATACTGCATGTTGCCGGTTTCCTGACCGGGGATCACATCAATGAGCACCATGGGTAAACCACTGGCCAGGGCTTCAGTTACCGTGAGCCCTCCCGCCTTCGAAATGAGCAGATCGGCAGCGTGCATAAAAGCCGGCATCTCGCTTACATACAGGTACAAGAAAGCCGGCACATGCCACTCCACGCGTTGTAAGTCAGCATAGAGTTCCTCATCCTTGCCGGCTACCACCACAACCTGCAGGGGAGCCCCAAAATGATTCAGCACGTGCAGCATATCCATCAGCCCTGAAACCCGGCGACTCCCAACCGCCATGACGGTAAACAGATCTGGGTGCCAGCCCAGCGCATGGCGAATCTCGGGTTTGGGGCGCTTTTCCTGGGCAAAGCGTGGATGCACGGGAATGCCCGTCAAGCGCACTTTTTCCGGTGCCAGTCCATACTCCAATGCCAGATCATAAACCGCCGGTGTAGGAACCAGACAGTAATTTACACGTTCGTGGAACCATAAACGGTGCACAGTCACCAGGTCGGTAATGACGGTTAGCAATGGTACAAAGCGACGTGAGACGGTAAAAACCGCTGTCAGCGGGGCTTGGTAGAGCGGGTAGGTAGTTAGAATGGCGTCGGGGCGATATTCATGAACGAGATCCCACAGGACCTCAAACAGCATTACCGTCAGCGCCCCCTCAACGACCGCGCTGGGCAGGGTGGCATCGGAAACCTCAAATCCCAGGCGATAAAGTTCAGGCGCCTTCCGTACCAGAATGTCATAATCCGACTGGCTCTCGCGCAAGATGAAAGGCACTCGCTTGTCCTCCAACGGATTGAGAATGTGGACCTCACACTGCGCTCCAAAGCGCTCCTGCAGAGCAGCGGCGACCGCATTGGCCGCACTCCGATGACCAAAACCCGCATCCGCGGTCAGAATAACAATCCGTCTGGGACTGTCCACAGGTCCTCCTCAGGCCGGGTGAGTTGAACCGGCCACATCGCGCAAATACCACACGGTTTCGGCAGTATTGTGCCACAGTTCACAAATCTGCCCTTCAAGGCGAACCAGGTAGTGCTCGCCATCCCAGTCCACCCAGGCTCGTCCCCATTCTGTGATGGGGAGCACACGCCCCTGGTGAACAACCATCCAGGGGAGTTGACGCCCACCCTGGGTACGTAGGATCACTTCAACGCGATGACCCATATCCCTCCAAATAGTTCAGCAAAAGGCGCAGGGCCTGCTCCGCAGAGGAGGCCTTGTTGTGGAGCCGATCCCCCTCCCAGTGATATGACCAGGCCCACTCCCCCTCAGCCGTACTCAAAGCGATCCAGGTCAAGCCCACTGGCTTGTCGAGGGTACCACCGCCCGGTCCGGCAATACCGCTAATGGCCAGGCCAATCAGTTGCGCCGGGGTAATACCCGGCGGGCACAGGCGCTCTCGCACACCATGCGCCATCTCCAGTACCGTCTCGCGGCTTA
This sequence comes from Thermanaerothrix daxensis, assembly GCF_001306145.1. Lineage (GTDB taxonomy): Bacteria > Chloroflexota > Anaerolineae > Anaerolineales > Anaerolineaceae > Thermanaerothrix > Thermanaerothrix daxensis. Next base: position 407,260 of record NZ_LGKO01000005.1, on the reverse strand, counting down.
CCGCCCCAAAACGGATTAGGGTTTCGGCCTTTACTCCCAGCAAAGCCTGCTTGATCGAATCCGCATAGGCAATGACGCCTCCCAGGAAGTAATCGGAAGATCCCGGGACATTCGTTATGCGATGCCCCAATAACCCACCGGTGCACGATTCTGCCACTACCAGGTACAACCCGTGTCGGCGGAGGAGCAAACCAACTTGGGCACTCAGCTCATCATTCACGGTCAGAGCCAGTCCATCATCCATAATCAAGGGTATTATAAACGAAGCCCTCACCGGCGCGGGAAGGATATAATAAATCTAGTCCATAATCCCACATCACCAGGAGTGCCTCGCAAATGCCCCCAAGTGCCACCTACTACTTTCCTACCGGCTTTCTCTGGGGTACGGCAACTTCATCCCATCAAGTGGAAGGCAATAATACCAATAATAACTGGTACCTTTGGGAAAATGAACCCGGGCGCATCGTCCACGGGCATCGTTCCGGCCTGGCCTGCAATTGGTGGGGCGGACGCTGGCGCGAGGACTTCGACCGCGCCGCTGAAACAGGTCAAAACGCGCACCGCCTTTCGATTGAATGGAGCCGCATTCAACCCACCCCAGATCGTTGGGATGAGGATGCCCTGGACCACTATCGTGAGATCATTCGCGGCCTCTACCAGCGCAACATGACCCCGTTAGTGACTCTTCATCACTTCACCGATCCCATCTGGGTGTATGAAAAAGGGGGATGGGAAAACGAGGAAACACCGCGCCACTTTGAACGTTATGTTACCAAGGTGGTAGAGGCACTGAAAGACTATGTTTCACTGTGGGTAACCATCAACGAACCCAATGTCTATGTTTACGGGGGTTACCTGGGCGGGGGATTTCCGCCCGGAAAAAACGACCTGCGCACCGCCTTCCAGGTGCTAGCTCACATGGTCAAGGGTCACGCAGCAGCCTATCAGGCCATCCACCGCATCCAAAAGACCGCCCGGGTGGGCATAGCCCTCAACTACCGCAGTTTCCGACCTGCCCGAACTTGGTTTCCCCCCGATGCCTGGATAGCCGCTTTCTTGCACCAGGGCTTCAACGCCGCCTTTCCCGATGCCATCACGCACGGCAAACTGCGCTTTGCAACTTTTCGAGCCGAGATCCCAGAAGCCGCCAAAACGCAGGATTTCTTTGGCCTCAACTACTACTCTCGCGACTTAATCTCCTTCAATCCATTCTCAAAAAGCGGCTTTTTCTACACCGCACGATACCCTCAGGAAGCCGAACTAAGCGATACCGGTTTTCTGGCTAACGTGCCTGAGGGCATGTTTGAGGGCCTGGCATGGGCCAAGCGATACGGTTTGCCGATCCTGATCACTGAGAACGGCGTGGAGGATGCTGATGATGATTTGCGCCCGCGCTACCTGGTGCAACACCTTCATCAGGTCTGGCGGGCGGTCAACTTCAACTGGCAAATCAAGGGCTACTTCCACTGGTCCCTGGTGGACAATTTTGAGTGGGAACGCGGTTGGACCCAGCGCTTCGGTCTATGGGGGCTGGACGTCGAAACCCAACGACGCATTCGCCGACCCAGCGTGGATCTTTACGCCGAAATCTGCAAAACCAACAGTCTCTCTGCCGAAACGGTCCAGCGTTTCACGCCGGAAATCTATGCGAAATTGTTCCCGGAGTGATCATTGAAGATTGAAGCCAGACCGCGCAGGGCATGGGATAGAACCTCAACGGCCTTAAGATACTCCTCCACCTCAATGTGTTCGTACGGTGTATGATCCAGGCTGGAATCGCCCGGCCCATAAGCCAGAGTGGGGCATCCCCAGGCCGGTGCGGCCAGGTTCATATCTGACGTGCCCGATTTAAGCGTAAATGAGGGCCGCCCCCCTTGAGCCCGAATGGCCGCCAGGAAGGCTCGCACGAGCGGGGTATTTTTCTCTGCTCGATACGCGGGGATAAAATCTTCAATTAACCAGGTATCGCCGTTTGCGGCCGCGGTAAGCAAGGCCTCTAATTCCGGCCGCTCCAACCCCGGCGGAAGTCGCAAGCCAATTTGCAATTGAGCCCGCTCCTCAAATCCATTTGAATCGGAATGCATCTGGCGCAAAGTTGCCAGCAATTGATCAAATATGCCGGAGCGGCCCTGATTAAAAGTCAGCACTGCCTGCTTAAGACGTTCCCAAAACGCCACTGCTGCTTCACAGGCGCTTTCCGCTAGTGCCGCCGTATGGGCCAGAGTACGTCGAGCAGTAACCTGCACCCAGGCGCTCCCCTTGTAACCCAGGGTCAGGCGTTCCCAGCCGCTCGGTTCGCCGATGATCAGCATTTGGGGGCGATAGTGGGGTAACAGGAAGCGGGCCCCCCGTGAATCCCCCTCTTCGCCAACGGCCCCGATGACGACCCACTGCACACCTGGCATCTCCCCCACCTGGGCAACCGCATCTACAAAAGCCGCCAGCGGCCCCTTGGCATCCACAGCCCCCCGGGCATAGAGCCGGCCTGCTTCCAGACGCAACGGGATTTCTCCCGGCACGGTATCAATATGTCCCAGGAGCAGCACCTGGTAAGGTCCTGCACCCATCCACCCGACTGCGTTACCGATCTCATCCACCCGGGCACCCGTAAACCCCAGCGCGCGCATGCGCCCCACCAACCAGGCCACAGCCTCGGCTTCATTCCCGGTCGGGCTGTAGCGCTCTAACAACCCCACCAGGGTGGTCAAGCGAGTTGCCTGCAAAATACCCTCACCTTCCATTCTGGCCTTGCTCCTCAGCCCCATCCGGCCCCAAGGCGAGCACTTCTTCCAGCGTTTCAACCACCCGATCCAGTTGGGCTTCACGGATCACCAGGGGCGGCAAAAAGCGGATGACATTTAGCCCTGCCGAAAGCGCCAGAACGCCCCGCTCTTGCATCAGGCTCAGGTAAGGGGCCACCTTTTGCTTCAACTCCACACCTACCATCAGTCCCAGGCCTCGCACCTCACGAATAAGCGGTGAGCGGATTTGACGCAAGCGTTCCATGAAATAGGTGCCCTTACGCGCTGCCTGGGCCGGTAAATCCTCACGCTGTAAAATGCGCAGAGTCGCGCGAGCAGCGGCGCATGCCAGGGGATTGCCACCAAATGTCGAACCGTGCAAGCCCGGGCTGAGTGCGCGTACCCGTTCACCCATCAGCACAGCCCCCATGGGCAGTCCCCCAGCCAGAGACTTAGCCACACAAAGTAAATCGGGTTGCAGATCATAATGTTGATAGGCGAACATGCGTCCGGTGCGTCCAAAGCCAGTTTGCACCTCATCAATGATCAGCAGGGCGCCGCGTTCGCGGCACAGTGCCTGAACCCCGAGCAGGTAATCGGGTGTTGCCGGGTAAACTCCCCCTTCGCCCTGTACCACTTCAAGGATGACCGCCGCCGTATCTTCCCCGATTGCCGTCTGCATGGCCTCTAGATTGTTATAGGGCACATGAATGAATCCCGGCACCAGCGGCTCAAACGGCTCGCGGTATTTTTTATTCCAGGTTGCCGAGAGCGCCCCCATCGTCCGCCCATGAAACCCGCGCATGGTAGCCACAATTTGCTTGCGCCCGGTACTGTATCGGCTGAATTTAAGCGCCGCTTCCACCGCCTCAGTGCCGGAGTTGCAGAAAAACACCCGCTCCAATCCCGGCGTTAATGCGGTGAGTTCCTCCATAAGTGCCGCACGCTGATCGTTAAAAAAGGTCTCCGGGCAGGTAATCAGACGCTGGGCTTGCTCGGCAATGGCCCGTGCAATTTCAATGCGACCGTGTCCTAAATTGGCCACGCCCTGACCACTGGTGCAATCAATGTAATTTCGTCCGCGCTCATCCCACAGCCAGGCCCCTTCCCCTCTTACCAGGGTGATCGGCTGCTTATTATAGAGGCCCGAGGTGTGACGACCTTCAACGGCCTGAATCGAGTCCACCATCGTCAATGTGCTCATCACGTTCTCCTCCGTCTTTTCTAGGGAGTAATCCAGGTACCGGCACCCTGCAATGCTCTCACCAGCGGCTGGCCCACGCGTCCATCCGCAATGATGACGCGTCCCACTCCACCGCGCAGAGCCTCCTGCGCCCCCAGGATCTTCTTCTTCATCCGACCTTCAGCGTAACCCAATGCCCGTTCCATCTCAGCCAGCGTAAGGCGCGGGATGAGCGTGCTTTCATCCGGAAAGGCGCGCAGCAGCCCCGGAACCCCGGTCAACAGTACCAGAGTGGCTGCCTGCAGTGCTGCAGCAATCATGGCCGCCGCACGATCAGCATCCACATTAAGGGCTTCTCCCTGTGGACTAAGTGCCAGAGGCGCCACCACCGGCACATAGCCCTCCTTGAGCAACAGGCGCAACAGGCCCACATTGACCGTTTCAATGGTCCCGGTGTAATCATCGCGCAAGATTTTCTGACGCCCATTCTCTATAATCCGAATGGCATCCTTGCGCCGGGCCACCATTAATCGCCCATCCAGGCCGCACAGCCCCAGTGCGTTAATACCCAACGCCTGCAATTGCTCCACCAGCAAGGTGTTGACACGGCCGTTAACCGCTGCTGCAAAAATTTCCAGGGTCTTGCGGTCGGTGTAACGCGAGGTAAAACCTGAGGGTGAGGTCACAAAACGCGGGGGATGCCCCAATGCTTCTCCCAAGGCATTGGCTTCTGCTGATCCTCCATGCACCAGCACCATCTGCCAGCCCTCGCGCTGTAAGGCCAGCACGTCCTGGCAAATCGCAGCAAAGTCAACCCCTTCGGTACCTCCTAGTTTGACCACAAGGGTCTGCAAATGCCCATTTCCGTTCACACGCTTGCCTCCTCCTAAAAACATTAAATGGGATGTAGGCCGGGGAATGTCAGCCCCAAGGTCTCATCCAGCCCCAACATCAAATTCATGCACTGTACGGCAGAACCCGCCGCACCTTTCATCAGGTTATCCAGGGCACACATGGAAACCACGTGCCCGGTGCGTTCATCCAATTCAAACCCCAAATCAGCGTAATTGGAACCGGCCAGAATTTTGGGCTCCGGCACACGGTAGATGCCCCGCTGCTCTTTGACCAACCGCAAAAACGGGTTTTCATTGACCACTGCACGATAAGCGCGCCACAGATCGCGTTGGCTTACCCCGGCTTTCACCCGCGCGTGGGCTGTTGCCAGGGCCCCACGCACCAGGTCCACTGCCGTCATGGTCAGCACCACATGTTCCAACCCCATCTCCTGGATCACCTCTGCAGTGTGGCGATGACCAAAGGGGGAAAAGGTGCGAATGACCCCACTGCGCTCCGGATGATGAGTTCCGACGTTCCCTTCAGCGCCGCTCTCCGAAGATCCAACTTTGATTTCTACCACTACCGGCTGACTCGTATCCAGCAAGTCGGCACGCACGAGCGGCCAGAGTGCCAGGTTGGCTGCAGTGGCATTACAACCCACGCCGCTGGCGTAGTGAGCACCGCGCAGATCTTCGCGATGAAGTTCGGGTAGGCCGTAAACAAAGCGCCCTAACCAGTGAGGGGCTGCATGTGGCGCTCCGTACCAGTGTTCGTAATCTTCGGCGCGCTTAAGGCGAAAGTCGGCAGAGAGATCAATGATGTAGGTGGCCAAACCTGCCAGACGGTCAATCTGGTGCTGTGCCTCGCCATGGGGGAGCGCCAGAAAGAGAACATCCACCGCTTCAAGTCCGGCGGGATCGCTAAATTTAAGCGAGGTGCGCTTGCGCAGGTTGGGATGGACCTGGTAAACATACTCCCCCAGATGGCGACGTGAAGTCACCTGTACCACCTCAACCTCCGGGTGGTCCAGAAGCAGGCGCAAGACCTCGCCACCTGCATAGCCGGAAGCCCCAACAATGGCTGCACGGATCATGCCACCACCCCCACACGCTGGCGCGCCACCGCCAGGACGTAATCCACGATCATGCCCGGAATGTCCACACCTGTGGTAGGTACCGTAGTGTGGAATTCCATGGTGTGGTTAATCTCGTTAACCAGAAGGCCCCGCTCAGGGTGCTCCAAAATATCAATGGCTAACACCCCTCCGCCAACGGCTGCTGCTGCCCGCCCACAGAGTTCTTCCAGTTCTGAGGTAATCGGACAGATCTCACCCTGGCCACCTCGCGCCGTGTTGGTGATCCAGTGCTCCGATTTGCGGTAAATGGCTGCCACGGTGCGATCTCCCAGCACAAAAGCCCGAATATCGCGTCCCGGCTTTTCAATGTACTCCTGGATGTAAAAGATCTGGTGTTGGTAAGACCCCAAGACTTCCTTGTGTTCCAGAATGGCTTCCGCCGCATCACGATCATTGATTTTCGACAGCAGGCGTCCCCATGAACCCACTACGGGCTTGAGCACTACCGGATACCCCAATTGTTCAATGGCCTCTAAGGCTGCCTCCGCTGTAAAAGCCACCACCGTGCGCGGCTGTGGGATGCCCGCACGTGTCAGCGCTGCAGTGGTGGCCAGTTTATCCCCGCACACCTCCGCCACTGCCGCGGTGTTCACCGTGGGCACGCCCCAGGCATTGAGCACCCGCAGAGCATAAAGGCCACGGGCGTAACTGATACTGCGCTCCAGAATGGCATCGTACTGAAGCCACGGACCAGGGTTATCCAGGTCGAAGTGGACAAAACGGTCGTCCAAGCGCTCATAATCCACACCGCGCTGTTCAAGTGCCGCAAAAATCCACTTCTCCTCCACCCGTAAACGCGAATAGAGCACACCAATACGCAAACGATGATGGTTCATCGGTACACCTCGCAACAAGCAGTCTGGTGGGGCTTACTCGCCCCAGTCTTCGGCTTCCATGGGCGCCAGTTCGAGGGTAAACGGCTCCAATGCGGTCACTTCAAGATCAACTCCACAGTCAGGGCAAACCAGAATTTCACCCAATTGCACCTCTTCGTTCACCTCAATCAGGGCTTCACATTCAGGGCAGTGTGTGGACATCATCGTGTACCTCCTTTTGAGAAAGTTTTAAGTTCTGACTAAGATCTGGAAGTGCGCTCTTCACGCACGTTCTCACTGCTATCCGGGAGCACCCGCTGCAGCAGCGCTGCCCGCGCCGCATGCAGTTGGGTGCGAACCGCCAAAGGGCCACTTCCTCCGCTCAGGTTGCGCCGGGCCAGACTATGGCGTGGCTGCAGGATCGCCAACGCACGCTCATCCAGCAACGGGTGAATGGCCAGCAATGCTTCCTGATCCAGGGCGTCCAGGCTCTGCCCACGTGCCAACGCCAGGCGTACAACCTGCCCCACCACGGCATGGGCCTCACGGAAGGGCAGGCCCTGTTCCACCAGATAATCCGCCAGGTCGGTAGCCATCAGTTCAGCACTCACCGCACCCTGCATACGTTCCGCCCTGACCCGTAAGGCACGTATCGCGGCAGCCAGCACGGGCAAGACGCTGAGCAGGGTATCCATGGCGCCAAAGACCTGTGCCTTATCCTCCTGAAGATCTTTGTTGTAGGCTAGCGGCAGTCCCTTGAGTACCGCCAGCAATGCAGTCAGATGCCCCAACAGAGTACCGGCTTTCGCACGGGTCAACTCGAACAGATCGGGGTTTTTCTTCTGGGGCATCAGGCTGGAGCCCGTGGCAAAGGCGTCGGGGATCTCCAGGAACCCAAATTCCTGACTACAGAAGAGAATCACCATCTCGGCTAACTGGCTAAGGTGAATTCCCAGCATAGCCGCCACAAAGAGAAATTCAGCCGCAAAATCGCGATCGGCTACTGCATCCAGGCTGTTGGAAGCCACCGCCAGAAAGCCCAGGCGCCGCGCCAGATGCTCCCGATCAATCGGGAATCCCGAACCGGCCAGTGCCGCCGCTCCCATCGGCATGACCGCGATGCGCGGGTAGAGATCCCCCAGGCGTTGGCGGTCGCGTTCCAGCGGCCAGAAATACGCCAGCCACCAGTGCGCCAGCAGGACCGGCTGAGCACGTTGTAGATGAGTGTAGCCCGGCAGATAGAGATCTCCGCTTGCTTCAGCCTGGTCCAACAGGGCTTTTTGCACCTCCAACAAAGCCCCCTCCAGGGCGCCCAACTGCTCCATCAACCAGAGGCGTAAATCGGTGGCCACCAAGTCATTGCGACTGCGCCCGGTTGCAATCTTCCCCCCCAGGGGGCCCACCAACTCGCGCAGGCGGCGCTCGACTGCCGTGTGAATGTCCTCATCCGTCGGCTGGAACACAAAATTACCCGATTGAAATTCCTGCCTGAGGGTTTCCAAACCCGCTACCAGGGCGGCGCGTTCGGCAGCACTTAATACCCCGGCTTCCTCCAGCGCCTCAGCCCAGACTTGGTTGACGCGTACGTCCACCAGCGCCAGACGGCGATCCACACTCAGCGAAGCATTCAGTGCCCATGCAGCCGCATCCATGGGCTGTTCAAAGCGCCCGGCCCACAGGGGAGAGGAAGCAGAGGTCTCAGCCATGTCCAAAACTCCCAACCAGCGTGTTCAATCCCGTTTGAAGCGGCTGTAATCCGGCTTGGGCATCTCCAACCCCGAAACCGGCAGGCCGTTCAGCGCACGCACTTTCAACGGTAGGCCAAACAGGTTGATAAATCCTTTTGCGTCGGATTGGTTGTACACATCGTCCTGTCCAAACGTGGCAAAATCCTCGCGGTACAGACTGAAGGGACTGGTGCGACCGGCCACAATGATGTTGCCTTTGTAGAGTTTGAGCCGCACCGTGCCCGTTACCGGTCCCTGGGTGCTATCCACAAAAGCGTCCAGGGCTTCGCGCAAGGGCGAGAACCACATACCGCTGTAAACCAGTTCAGCGTATTTGAGCGCCACCAGGTCCTTGAAGTGCAGTGTGTCGCGATCCAGAACCAGCGATTCCAATTCACGGTGAGCGGCCATCAGTATGGTGCCACCCGGCGTCTCATACACTCCCCGCGACTTCATCCCCACCAGACGGCTCTCCACCAGATCAACCCGCCCGATGCCGTGATGCCCGCCTACTGCGTTAAGGTGGTTAATGATTTGAGCCGGTGACATGGTCACCCCGTTGACTGCCACTGGCGTCCCAGATTCAAAAGAAATCTCGATGTACTCCGGCTCGTCCGGGGCACTCTCGGGGGACGTTGAGATTAGGTACATCCCCTCTTCCGGCTCATTCCACGGGTCCTCCAGAGGCCCACCCTCGTGCGAAAGGTGCCACAGGTTGCGATCGCGGCTGTAAATGGACTTTTCAGTAGCTGTCACCGGGATATTGCGCTCGCGAGCGTAACGGATGGCGTCCTGGCGGGAGCGAATGTCCCATTCGCGCCAGGGAGCAATCACCTTCAGACGCGGGTCCAAGGCCATGTAGGTCAATTCAAAACGCACTTGATCGTTCCCCTTGCCAGTCGCACCGTGCGCCACCGCATCTGCCCCTACTTCATGGGCCACTTCCACCTGATGTTTGGCGATGAGGGGTCGCGCGATGGACGTACCCAGCAAGTATTTGCGCTCATAAACAGCCCCCGCCCTCAGCACACGGAACAGGTAATCGCGCGCAAATTCTTCTTTCAAATCACGGATGATCAAACGGCTGGCGCCACTACGCAATGCCTTTTCTTCCAGTCCCTCCAGTTCCTCACCCTGGCCGATGTCGGCCGTGAAGCAAACCACTTCGCACCCATAGTTTTCACGTAGCCAGGGAACAATGACCGAGGTATCCAGTCCCCCTGAGTAGGCCAGCACGACTCGTTTGACTTGCGCTTTTACCATCACGTCCTCCTGAGGATATAAGATAAGACCCCTCCTTGTTGGGAAGGAGGGGTCCTTTGGGCTGGTGTTAGGATTCAACGACTCAACGGGCTAACCAAACAACAAAACCCCGCCTTCCCGCGCAGAGGTGGGCTTTGGACGACGGGTACGTGGCAGGGTGAAGAACGTCTGGCTAAACATTGGGCATAAATTTACTACGTACTTCTCGGGCTGTCAAGGATTTCCAGCATTTTTTAAGGTTAAATTCTTGACAAAATCGGCTCAAGTCCCTATAATCGCGCCCAATCATGAACAACGCTATTCCCACCTTGATTTCGGAATTGAAGAAGGGCAAGAAGATCCAGCGGACACCCCACCGGTAGTCTGGCGGGTTCGGCTTGCCCTATATCTTAGCCCACAAACTCCCTCACCAGACACCGGTGAGGGAGTTTTCATTTATCCCCTAAAAGGAGGTTGCTATGAGTCTGGAACACTATTTCATCATTGACTCAACCCTACGTGAGGGAGAACAGTTTGTCAACGCCTTTTTCACCCCCGAACAGAAGGTGGAAATTGCACAAATGCTGGATGCCTTCGGGGTCGAGTACATCGAAGTAACCACCCCGCTCGCCTCGCCTCAAAGCGAAAAGGATTGTCGCATGCTGGCCCGGTTGGGCTTGCGGGCTAAGGTTCTCACTCACGTGCGCTGCAACCTTGAAGACGCCAAGCGCGCCGTTGATACCGGTGTGCAAGGAGTTGACCTGGTAATCGGAACCTCCTCCAAATTACGTCAGTTCAGCCATCATCTTACGATTGATGAGATTATTGACCGGGCTCAGGAGGTATTGGCCTTCTTGAGCACCCAGGGCGTTGAAATGCGCTTTAGCACCGAGGATAGCCTGCGCAGTGATCCCCAGGACCTTTTCCGGATTTACGAAGCGGTGGATCAGATGGGGGTGCACCGCGTGGGCATCGCCGACACGATTGGTATTGGCACCCCGCATCAGATCTATGCACTGGTCTCCGCCTTGCGCCAGCGCATCCGCGCAGATATTGAATTCCACGGCCACAACGACACCGGCTGTGCCATTGCAAACGCCTATGCGGCGCTGGAAGCAGGTGCCACCCATGTGGACACCAGCGTCCTTGGCATCGGCGAACGCAATGGCATCACCCCCCTGGGAGGACTGATCGCCCGCCTGTACGGAACCAGTCCTCAGTTAGTGGCCAAATACAATTTGCCCCTGCTGGTCCATTTGGACCGGCGTGTGGCAGAAATCGTTGGGGTGGACATCCCGTTCAACAATTACATCACTGGTTTTGCGGCTTTTACCCATAAGGCTGGCATCCATGCAAAGGCCGTGCTCAACGACCCCAGCACCTACGAAGTGCTGCGCCCAGAAGATTTCGGCCTCACGCGTTACATCCATGTGGCGCATCGCCTGACCGGCTGGAACGCCATCCGGCACCGCGCCGAGCAATTGGGAGTCAACCTGAGCGACGAACAAATCCGCGAGATCACGCGCCAGATCAAAGCCCTGGCCGATGTGCAGGCACTCACCCTAGATGAAGTTGACCGTATGTTATGGCAAGCCCACTACCACAATCTGGAATCCAACCCCACACCCCTTTCCTCCGGAGGTATCGCATGAGCCAGACTCTGAGCGAAAAAATCCTCTCACACGCCGCCGGCCATGAGGTTCGCGCTGGCGACTTTGTGGTCATTCGCCCGGATGTGGTGATGTCCCACGATTCGCTTACCCCCTCGATTCTCAAAATTTTCCACGAACAGTTAGGCGCAAGCCGCGTAGCGGATCCCCAGCAATTGGTGTTCACCATGGACCACGTGGTTCCTGCCGCCACGGTGAGCATTGCTAATGATCAAAACCGCGTGCGCCGCTTTGCCGCCGAGCAGGGTATTCGCCTTTTTGAGGTTGGGCGGGGCATCTGTCACCAGGTGCTGGTAGAAGAACGCATTGCCACCCCCGGAAAGGTAATCATCGGCTCCGACTCACACTCCACCGCCTACGGGGCTGTTGGCGCGTTCGGATGTGGCATGGGCTCCACCGATATTGCCCTGGCCTGGGCCACTGGACAAACCTGGCTACGTGTACCCGAAACCCTGCGGGTGATCCTGCGGGGGCGTTTCCGCCCTTGGGTCGAAGCCAAGGACCTGGCACTGCGCCTATGCCGAGAGGTGGGGCTGGATGGGGCTAACTACATGGCCGTGGAATACCATGGCGCCCCCTGGATGAGCCTGCCGGAACGCCAAACGCTGGCGAGCATGGCCATAGAGATTGGGGCCAAAGCCGGTATCTTTCCGCCCGACCCCAGCCTGGGCGAGGAATTCCCCATTCCGGAATGGCTCACCGTAGACGAATCCGCCGCCTATGCCCGCACCCTTCACATCAACCTGGATGAGTTGCAACCCCAGGTTGCGCTGCCTCACACGGTGGAAAATGTGGTGGACCTGAGCGAAATTAGCAACCAGCGCGTTAGCGTCGTATTCCTGGGCACCTGCACCAACGGACGCTACGAGGATCTGGCCACAGCGGCACGCATTCTGCGCGGGCGGCGAGTAGCGCCGGGTGTGCGCTTTATCGTCACGCCGGCTTCCCAGCAGGCCCTGGCACGCGCGGCGGCTGATGGTAGTCTCCAGACGTTAATCGAAGCCGGGGCTGTGCTGACCACCCCTGGCTGTGGCCCCTGCATGGGACGCCACCATGGCGTGCTGGGAGAAGATGACGTGTGCCTTTCAACCGGCAACCGCAACTTCCGAGGGCGCATGGGCTCACCCGAAGCGCGCATTTTCCTAGCATCCCCGGCCGTGGCTGCAGCCAGCGCGGCTACCGGCTACATTACCGATCCGGCTACCCTGTCTTAATCCTGACTGTGGAGGAATCCCCATGGCACGCATCTGGAAGTTTGGCGATAACGTGGATACCGATCAGATTGTACCGGGGCGTTATGCCCCCTACATGCGCCCTAATGCCGACCTGGCCTCAGCGGCCTTCATTGAGGCCCGGCCTGATTTTGCCGAACAGGCCCAAGCAGGCGATATTATTGTCGCCGGGCGCAACTTCGGGTGTGGTTCATCACGTGAATATGCAGCGGAGGCGCTCAAAAAACGCGGCATCGCGGCAATCATTGCCGTGTCCTTTGCCCGTATCTTTTTCCGCAATGCCATCAACCTCGGTCTGCCCCTCTTTGAAGCCGCCGAGGTGGTCGCAGCGGTTCATGATGGCGATTTGGCCGTGCTCGATCCCCACACCTGGCAATTTCAGGTGGGCGAGACACATTGGCAATTGCCTCCCCCACCCCCTTTCTTCCGCCAGATCCTGGAAGCGGGCGGCATTGTGGCTTACGTCCAACGCCACCAACACTTCCCGCAGGGGTGATTTTAGAAAAAAACCGATTATAGGGGGCAGGCCCTGTCAGGGTCGGGTCTGCCCCGCTCCCAATTATTTTGAGGCGGCTTTTTGGGCCAGACGCTCTTCGAAGCGAGCACGCTCAATGATGAATCGTTCGTGTTCACCTTCGGCAATCTTTTCCACTTCATCCCAGGCCTCAACACGAAAGCGCACACGTCGCCCCTCCACAGCTACCACCTCAGCCCGAAACCGCGCCTGCATCCCCAAAGGGGTGGCTGCCAGATGGCGCACATGGACCAGCGTCCCAACGCTGGTCTGACCCTCCCCCAAATGAGGGAGAAGGGTGTGGTGGGCCGCATGCTCCAGGCAGGCAATCAGACGGGGCGTGCTCAGCACTACGGGTAACGTATCATCCCCCAGAGCACGGGTGGTATCATGCTCCTGAACAGTAATCATCCATTCGTAACTTAATCCGGGCTGTAGAGCCATAATGTGTTCTCCGTGAAAAAGTTTGTCCCCGATTTTAACCCAACTTCACGCTTTGCGGTTTTCATAGATCACGCCTTTTATTCGCAATCTGCGTAATCAAGAGTGAGAATTGTTGGACAGCCATCCCTCCTACCACCCCACTACTCCCCATATGTAGGGGAAGGTCCTATATTGGCTTCTACCTATGGCGCTTGACACAATAGAACAAATTTTCTATAATCAAAGCAACTTCCCCTCTGGTTCCCTGAAAATGTCAAAAGGAGATGCCATGAACAGCCGATCGTTTTCCTTCACCCAATGGTTTTCCGAACTGGCGGGCCGTCTGCGCCTGCGGCCGGGGTTTCTTTTTGGGATTATCATCCTCACCGCACTAGTGGCCTTTGAAATTTTTAATTACAGCACTACCGACTATGCCCTGCGCGACCTGCTGGGCGGTCTTTCGTTCGCCGGTTTACAGTGGTCAACTATTCTTGCAATCGCTTTCTGCGGGATAGATTTCGCCGGCATTGCTCGTCTTTTCACGCCCGAGCAAGGATCTTCTGAGCCCAAAGAGGTCTGGTATCTATTTGGCGCCTGGCTGCTGGCGGCCACCTTCAATGCACTGCTCACCTGGTGGGGGGTCTCAATGGCAATTGTCTCCCACACACCTGCCAGCACCTCGGTCATTGATCGGGAGACTTTGATCACCGTAGTCCCCATCTTCGTAGCCATGATGGTCTGGGTCATTCGCATCCTTATCATCGGCACCCTTTCTGTGGCCGGTGAGCGTCTCTTTTCCACCGGCGATCAGCCACTGTTGCGCACCCCCCTGCGCACCCCACGTCCTGCCGCGACGACTGGCCCCACCGTGAACTCCTCTGCCTTTGCTCCGCGCCCGACGCCAACTCCCACCAACCTGAGCGCGCGATCCACCACCGCCCCCTCCCGTCCCGAGCCCACCTACCACAGCCTCAATGCACGCCCCAGCCGCAGCAACGAAGAGCGCTCACGCACCCTTCTATAGAGATTTCGGCTTCTCCTCCTTGCCCTGAGCCTGGCTACCCGGTGCGGCTTAGCCAGGCTCCTCTTTGCCTAAGATGGGATTTTCCAGCGGCAGATGCACAATAAATGTGGTGCCCTGCCCCAAACGCGACTTGACCTCAATCCATCCCCTATGGCTCTGCACAATACGTTGGGCAATTGCCAGTCCCAACCCATATCCGAAGGGAGCATTTTCACCCTCCTGGCCTCGCCCGCGGTAGAAACGCTCGAAAATGTGAGGCAGATCCTCCTCTGGAATTCCCGGCCCGCTGTCGCTGACACTGATCTGGGCTTCGCGACCTTCGCGCCGAAGTCCCAAACGTATCTCCCCTCCCGGCGGGGTGTACTTGATGGCGTTACCAACCAAGTTGAGCAAAACTTGTTTGAGCCGATCCTTATCTCCCAGGATGGTTAACGGCTCCAGTTCTACCACACGCAGGGAACGGGTCTCTTCGGCCAGGCGTTGCATTTGCTGGACCACCTCTGACACCAGGTCATCCAAGGGTACAGGCTGGCGTTCCAACGTCAACGACCCGGCTTCAGCCTGAGCCATCAACAGCAAATCCCCCACAAGGCGGGTCAGACGATCCACCTCCTGATCAATGGCCTGCAAGGATTCGGGATCAACGGTACCGGTCAGACGCATCAACCCAATTTCGCCCTTTATTACCGTGAGTGGCGTGCGCAATTCGTGGCTCACATCTGCCAGAAAGCGTCGCTGAGCGTGGAAAAGGGTTTCCAACCGTTCCAGGGTAGTGTTAAAGGCAGTGATCAACTGCCGAAACTCCACGTCCGTTTCTTGAGCCGCCAGTGGAATGCGGCGCGAGAGATCATCAGCGCGAGTGATCTGCAAAGCCGCCTCAGTGACAACCTGCAAGGGCGCGAGGATGTAACCGGTTCCTAACCAGGTGCCCAGCCCCACAATACCCACAGAGAGAATGAACATCATCACCAGCAGGGTTGCCAATGTACGCTGAGCGACCAACAGCAGGTCCAGGCTCAAGGCCACTTGCAAAACTCCCACCGGGCCACGATTGCTGCGCAACGGCACGGAAAGAACGCGCAGGTTCGTTTCGCCGCTTAAGACAGAGCGGTAAATGGATTGCCCGTAGGTTAGACCCACCGGATCAAGCGGTTGAGTGAGCCCCGCAGGTCGTGAGATTTGCAATTGCCCTTGGGCATCCCACACCTGGAAGAATAGAGTTTCCAGCGGCTGAAAACCAACCACAGCCCGCTGGTCGAATTGATTGGCCGGGTTGACCCGTAAGCGGCCAATCAATTGCCGAGCGGCTCGCTCCAAACGGCTATCCACCTCACTCAGGAGCGTTTGGCTGACCAGAATGTACACCAGCCCCCCCACAATGAGCAGGACGCCGCCCAGGAGTGAGGTGTAAAGAAGAGTCAGCCGCAGTCGCAGAGACATTTACTCTTCGGTTTCGCGCAGCACATAACCCACACTGCGCAGGGTGTGGATCAGGCGGGGTTCGCCCTCCGCTTCTAATTTTTGCCTCAGATAACGGATGTACACATCGAGCACATTACTCTCGCCACTGAAGTCGTACCCCCAGATACGGTCAAAAATCATCTCACGCGTCAAGACTTGTCGGGGATGGCGCATGAACAGTTCCAGTAGATCAAATTCACGCGCGGTCAGCGGAATCACCCGCTGCCCCCGACGCGCCTGCCGGGTACGGGTATCTAACTCCAGGTCAGCAAACTTTAGCACCGGCGCCCGCTCAGCCTCGGTGCGACGTAAAAGCGCCCGTACACGCGCCAGAAACTCCTCTACCTGGAAGGGCTTGACAATGTAATCATCCGCCCCCGCATCCAATCCCTGCACCCGGTCCTGTACCGTATCTTTGGCGGTTAGCATTAGGATCGGCACTTTGCTGGCTGCCCTCAGGCGCTGACACACTTCCAACCCATCAATGCCCGGCAGCATCCAATCCAGCACGACCAGGTCAGGGCGCGACTCTCGGAAGAGCTTCAGCCCGCTCTCTCCATCCTGAGCCGATTCAACTACATAGCCCTCATAGGTTAATGCGCGCCTGAGAATGCGCTGAATAGCCTCATCATCCTCAATGATTAGAATTCGCTCCTTCATAGGTCCTCCGCTTGTTGAGGATAATATATCATAACTTGGTCAAGGGATTTGCTCCACAGATAGGCGAAGTTGGCATCCCCGGCACCTTTGCGAAAACTTCCTGCCCGGCTCACCTTCTGCTATAATCCACACCATGACCACCGACACCACACCGCTCGTTTGGGTTGATCAACCCACCGACCTCGACCGCCTGGTCGAAACTCTGCTTAGAAGTTCTCGTATCGCCGTTGACACCGAATCGAACAGCCTGTATGCCTACCAGGAGCAGGTATGTTTGATTCAGTTTTCCACCCCAGAAGCCGATTTTCTGGTAGACCCACTGTGTTTGAAGGATCTTACCCCCCTGGGGGCAGTATTCGCAGATGAACGGATTGAAAAGGTTTTTCATGCCGCCGAGTACGATCTGATCTGCCTCAAACGCGACTTCGGCTTCATCTTCCGCCACATTTTCGATACTATGCACGCCGCCCGCATCCTGGGGCGCCGTGAGGTTGGATTGGCAAGTTTGCTCAAGCAAGAATTTGGCCTCCAACTGGAAAAGCACTACCAGCGTGCCGACTGGTCCCAGCGCCCCCTTCCCCCTGCCATGCTGGACTACGCACGTCACGACACACACTATCTGCTCCCCCTACGCGAGCGCCTGGCCGCCGCTCTTCAACAGAAGGGGTTATGGGAACTCGCTCAGGAAGATTTTGAGCGTCTTACCGAGGTTAGTGTTCCGGTGATTGATCTGAGCAAAGGGCCGGATTGGAATCTGGCACAGCGCTACAACCTGAGCCCTCAACAAATGGCCGTGCTCCACGCGCTGTACGCCTATCGGGATGAACAGGCTCGCCTGGCTAATCTCCCTCACTTTAAAATATTGAGCAACGAAGCCTTACTGGAAATTGCCCTGGCCCTGCCCAAAAGCCCCCGCGACCTTTCCCGCCTGGGCATCCTGAGCGCCAAACAACGCGCGCGCTTTCAAGAAGGTCTTCTTACCACCATTCGCGAGGCGCTCACCGCCCCCCCACCTCCCCGTCCTCGCAACGGTGCCCCCGATGAAGCCGTTCTGGCTCGCCTGGAGCACCTGCGTCAGTGGCGTAAACAAGTAGGGCGCCGCCTGGGAGTTGAATCGGACATCATTCTACCACGCGATCTCATGGAACGTATTGCGCGCGAAAATCCCACTCACCCGGATGATCTGGCACGGCTCATGCAGAGCACGCCCTGGCGCTTTAAGCGTTTTGGCGGGGAGATTTTGCGCGTTCTGCAAGAGGCCAATTTCGCCCTTGCTCATCCCTAAGCCCAACCGAGAGCGCTGCCTCTCCGCGCTTTGAAGAAAGGAGCTCGCCATGCGTATTCACTTCCTCGGTGCAGCCCAAACGGTCACCGGCGCTCAATTTCTGCTGGAAGTTAACGAACACGCTCTGCTCCTGGAATGTGGGCTCTACCAGGGTAGGCGCGAAGAATCCTATCGCCGAAATCTGGCATTTGCCTTCAACCCCCGCCGTATTTCGGCGGCGATCCTCTCCCACGCGCATATTGACCACAGCGGCAATTTGCCCAATCTGGTCAAACAGGGATACAACGGGCCGATCTACACCACCTCAGCCACCGCGGCCCTGGCAGATATCATGATACGCGACTCCGCCCACGTCCTTGAAGCCGATGTCAATTACGTCAACAAGAAGCGCCGTAAGCGGGGCGAACCCCCCTTGGAACCCCTCTACACCATCGCCGATGCCGAAAGAGTGGCCCCACTCTTTCGGGGCATCCCGTACCAGCAGCCATTTGAACCGGTGCCCGGTGTTCAGGCCACCCTGGTAGATGCCGGCCACATCTTGGGTTCGGCTGCGATTGTTCTGGATATTGAGGAGAATGGCCAGCGCTTTCGCTTCTGGTTTTCTGGAGATATCGGACGCGAACGGCTTCCCCTGTTACGCGACCCCGTACTCCCTGAGGCGGTGGATTACCTGATGATGGAATGCACTTACGGCGATCGCCCTCACCACGATCCCGAAGAGGCCTACCAGCGGCTGCGAGAAGTAACCCTGCGCACGCTCGAGCGCGGGGGCAAGGTCATCATCCCCGCCTTTGCAGTTGGACGCACCCAGGAACTGGTCTACTGCTATAACCGGATGCTCCAGGCGGGTGAGATTCCCCCGGTGCCCATCTACGTAGATAGTCCATTGGCTGTGGCAGCCAGCCGCATTTTCCAGCAGTTCACCGATTTATTTGACGAAGAAACCCGCGCTTTTGTACAAACCGGTGGACACCCGGCGTTAAATTACCCCCAACTGCATTATGTGCAATCTGTGGAGGAATCACGCGCCCTTAACGACCGCACCGATCCAATGATCATCATTTCTGCCTCGGGCATGGCCGAAGCCGGGCGCATTTTGCACCATTTGAAACACAACATCCAGAATCCGCGCAACACAGTGCTCATCGTCTCCTGGCAAGCACCCGATACCCTGGGGCGACGTTTGGCAGAAGGCGCGCCGGTCGTGCGCATTTTTGGCGAACTCTTTGATCGCCGTGCCGAAGTGGTGACCATTGATGGTTTCTCCGCCCATGCCGGGCAAGACATGCTTCTGCGCTATGCCCAGGCCAGCCGGGTTGGCTTACGGCAGATCATCCTGGTTCATGGCGAAGCCCCTGCAGCGGAAGCCCTGCAGGAAAAAATGCGCCAGGCAGGACTTCCCTCAACCATTTATCCCGCACGCGGCGAAGTCCTCTCTTTGCCATAACAAGAACGGCTCTTTCCGTAAGTGAGGTCTCTCTGTTATAATAAAGGCACCCGCTCGGAGAGGTGCCGGAGTGGACGATCGGGGCGGTCTCGAAAACCGTTGTGGTCCTTTGGGCCACCGTGGGTTCGAATCCCACCCTCTCCGCCTGATTTTTAAATCTCCCAGTTCATCCCCCGGTCAGCGAGGCAGGCAAAATTGCCTGTCGTTTTTCTTTAGGGCCCAATCTAATGCAAACAGCCCCCGCGCATACCAGCGATCGGCAAAACTTGCTTGAGGTAACCAGCCTGTTTTTCAAATTGGGTTTGACCGCTTTCGGCGGACCGGCTGCCCACACCGCCATTATGCACAACGAAGTGGTCAAGCGACGTCGCTGGCTCTCTGATCAGGAGTTTCTGGATCTCCTGGGAGCCACCAACCTGATTCCGGGGCCCAACTCCACCGAAATGGCCATTCACCTGGGGTTACGCCGTGCCGGATGGGCCGGTTTCTTTATCGGTGGATTGGGCTTCACACTCCCCGCCGTTTTGATGGTACTGGGCCTGGCATGGTTGTACGTTAATTTTGGCAACCTTCCCCAGATAAGTGGTGTGCTGTATGGCATCAAACCCGTCATTGTGGTCATCATTCTCCAAGCGCTGTGGGATTTAGGGCACAAAGTGCTCAATCGTCCCTTCCCAATTCTGGTAGCGGGGTTGGTCCTGGGGAGCTATTTTTTGGGAATCAATGAGGTTGCTCTCCTTTTGGGAGGCGGGGTCATCTTTGCGCTGGTTACCAATCTCAGGGAGTTATCGTTGCGAAAGCAGGGCTTCGCGCTTCTACCCCTAGCTGGCCTAAACTTACTGAGTACCACATCTTCCTTGCCCTTTAGTCTGACCAGTTTATTTCTGATTTTTCTCAAGGTCGGAGCCATTCTTTACGGAAGCGGTTACGTGCTGCTGGCATTTCTGCGCGCCGACCTGGTCGTGCGTTACGGCTGGCTAAGCGATCAGCAACTCCTGGATGCCATTGCGGTTGGGCAAATGACACCGGGCCCCCTGTTCACCAGCGCCACCTTCATCGGCTATCTCCTGGGGGGCCTGCCAGGCGCCCTTCTGGCGACACTGGGAATCTTTCTGCCCTCATTTTTCTTCGTGGCTCTTTCCAGCCCCCTCATCCCTCGCCTGCGAGGATCCAAATGGGCCGCTGCTTTTTTGGACGGTGTTAATGCGACATCTCTGGGCCTGATGGCTGCCGTGACCTGGCACCTGGCACGGACTTCGCTGGTTGACCTGCCCAGCCTGCTGATTGCAGGAGCAACGTTCGGATTGCTGGCAAAATATAAAATTAACACCACCTGGCTCATTTTAGGGGGAGCGCTCTTAGGTGGGGTGATTACGCTTCTTCGATAATCAGGGATATTGGGAGAGATAACTCCGCCGGGAAAAACACCAGCAGGTCCCTTGTCTGTGGGACCTGCTGGACAAGAGGCTATTCTATTGCCTTCCCTATGAGTTAACTGGGTGGGTCAGCATGTTTTCCAGAACAATCTCCAGCGCCATAGTGTGGCTGCAAACGCCTCGGCTGCGGAAGAATTCACAATCGCATTGCCATTTGCCATGGTCATATTGGACCACATGCGAGTTGTTCTCTCCCTCGACGGTGACCGTAAAGGTCTGAAAGCGAATGCGCTCGCGCTCCTGGGCATATCGTCTGGCCTTCTCACGCTTGCCGATCATCCCGTAATCCATCATGCATCTCCTTTCATGGATTGAAAAGGGTTTAACAAGCAAAAAGGCACGCGAAATAACGCGTGCCGCGTAGACATCGTATTAAAGTCAAGACCGGATGTTTCTTCATAGACCCTGCCTCTATGATATACGCTCTTGGCTCATGAGTCAACTACTTTTTCAAGGATTAACGCATCTTCCCCGTCGCTATAATAATGTCGCCAGACATCCACTTCGCGATACCCCTCTCGATGGTACAAATGGATGGCTGGCCAATTTGTGCGTCGTACACTCAGGCGAATGCGTGGCATTTTCAAGCGCTGCTCGCATTCCAATAACAACGCTCGTCCAATTCCCATCCGCCGATACTCCGGACTGACCCCCAGGGTTAAAATCCAGCCAAGCCCTTCTTTGGGCTTTGCCTCCCCGGCAATAAACCCAACCAGTTGCTCATCCACGACGGCCTTCAACCGCACCACCCCTGGCAAGGTGGTCACGGCCACAATATCCAGCAAAGGCCAGGCATCCCGGCCAAAACAGGCTTTCTCCAGGCGGTAAAGGGCTTGGATATCCCGCCAGTTGGCTTCCAGGATCTGATAGTGAACGGTGGTGACCAAGTTCGTCGTGTGTCAAGTTGCGGGGAGCCGGAACTCAACCGCCGACTCCCCGCTCAGATCTCACAAGTTAGGATTGAGGTGCACTTCCACCTTGTTCACCGCGCAGGCGGAGGAAATCCCCCAGCAGGCTGGTAAATTCCATCGGGAAGATGTACTTCGTTGAGGGCGAAGCCGCCATACTCTTAAGGGTCTCAAAGTACTGTAAGGTGAGGGTTTTCGAATCCAGGCGATTGGCTACCGAGAAAATCTTCTCCAACGCGGCAGCATAACCCTCGGCACGCAAAAGTTGCGCTTCTCGCTCGCCTTCCGCGATCAAAATTGAGGCGCGCTTCTGACCCTCAGCCTTGAGAATGGCTGCTTGCTTCTCACCCTCAGCCACGTTAATCGCCGCCTCACGCGTACCATTCGATTCGGTGACGATGGCACGGCGATTGCGCTCGGCCGACAACTGGCGATTCATGGCCTCCTGCACCTCGCGCGGCGGGATAATCTCGCGGATCTCCACATTGGTAACCTTAACCCCCCATCGCTCCGTTACCTCATCCAAGCGGGTGCGTAATGCGTGGTTAATTTGCTCACGCTCCGAGAGCACGCTATCGAGCATGATGGCACCAATAACTGAACGCAAAGTGGTGGTAGCAATACCCTGAGCGGCAGCCTCAAAATTGGCCACCTGCAAGACACTTTGCACGGGATCAAACACCTTATAGTACCAGAGGAAATCAATGGAGATGGGCGCGTTATCACTGGTAATGGCGGTCTGAGCCGGGATTTCACGCACCTGCTCACGTAAGTCCACCCGCACCCCACGATCAATGAACGGGATAAGTAATACCAAACCGGGACCGCGTGAACCCAGGCAGCGCCCCAGACGAAAAACCACCAAGCGCTGGTACTCGGGCACGATGCGAATGGCTGCCGCCAGAAAGGCAATACCACCCACAACGATAACGCCGATTAGACAATAGATCAGTTCCATGCAAACACCTCCTTATAGGGCTACAATTCAGTTTGTGATTGCGAAGTCAATGCTTCCACAATCAGCACCAATCCCTCACGCCCAATCACACGCACCTTGGCCCCCATCGGGATGGGAACATCGCTGCGTGCGCTCCACTCCTCGCCATTGATGTAGACGGTGCCCTCACGATGAATCGCCGTGCGAGCCTCACCCACTGCTCCCATGAGCCGTTCCATGGAGATATCGGGGTGCCGTCGAATCGCCTCCAGGCCCTTCCAACCCACCAACCAGAACAAACCTACAGCAATGGTTGAAGTGATCCCCGCCAGGAGCGGGTTCACTGCTAATCCCCCTTCCGGTGTCTTAAAGAGAAAGATGGACCCCACCACAAAAGCCACACAGGCGATGGCTAGGTAAAACCAGCGCCGCGAGAAGCGCAGCGCCATTAGAAACGGGATCACTCCTACGATCAACAACCCCAGTGCCCAGGCATTAATGCTCAGACGGACGATGCCGAATCCCGCCAACACCAGGGCAAAGAGAGCGCCGATTTCGAGAATACCCGTACCGGGGGAAAACAATGCCAGCACACCCAGCACCAGGCCTACCACGAGCAGAAAGTACGCCACATTGGGGTCAATCAGGGGATTTATCACGGTGGAGGCTCTCCTCTATCATCCATTATACAATAAATGCAACCGCAACCCTACTCATTTGTAGCAGGTAGCACGCCCACCCGCCCTCCAGCCACAAGAGGCCATGGAGGAAAGGGCAAGG
This sequence comes from Thermanaerothrix daxensis, assembly GCF_001306145.1. GTDB lineage: Bacteria > Chloroflexota > Anaerolineae > Anaerolineales > Anaerolineaceae > Thermanaerothrix > Thermanaerothrix daxensis. Next base: position 383,803 of record NZ_LGKO01000005.1, on the reverse strand, counting down.
CGCAAGAAACTGACACCTTACAGCCGAGGTCTTACCTTTACTTTCAAAAGCAAACGTAGAGAGGGCGCCTTCTCCGCGCCCTCTCTACACACCGATATTAGATTGACTTGCCCTGTCTCACCAACCCACCAGGAGTAAAACCTGAACCAGGAGGAGGATTTACGACTATATCTTACCCTTTGTGCCTTAAAACTAAGCAAAGAAGATGTTAGCATTCGGTTAACATTTCTTTATCTTTTGCCTTTCGGAGGCTTCTGTGAGCCGCCCATAGACAAATGCCCAGAACAGCCACACGGCCAGCAACACGTTAATACCCCCCATCACCCCCAATAATCCCCTGCTTCCTTCGCTCCACCCTCCCGCAAGGTAGTAATACCATGGTAGGAGAAAGCGCATCCAATTTAAGAGTGGGAAATGTTGAGTCCATCCGTAGAGAAGAAAACTGACCAGCAAGCCCCCGAACGCACCTCCAAATCCCAATCGAAAGCTGGCCGTGTAGAGCGCAATGAGCATACCACCTTGAATTACGAGTCCCAAGAGCAAGCCCAGTGCCACAAGATGGGAAAGGGGTTCCACTGCGTTCCACGATCCACTGAAAACGCCTTGCCCAACCCACAACCCCATCAGGCTGATACCCAGCAGGATGAGTAGAAGGAGGATGTGAAAGCCCCACCCACTCAGAAAGAGCACCCAGCGTGATACCGGAAGAGTCAGCAGAAAAGCCACGGTCTCGCGCGACGTTGCTTCTCCCAGCCAACGTGCAGCCTCACCAAGCAGCGGGACACCCATTAACCAGGGCAAGACCAATGTAAACAGCAGTGCATCGTCATCCGCCCCGGCGTTAAGCGTCAGCACCAGCCAACCCGGAAGGTTACCAATGGGCAGGAACCGCAACCCAATTTTCCACACAAAAATGGCTATCCACAATCCTGCGCCCCATCCCAGCAGCCACCTTCCACGTGCACGAAGCGTGGCTACCAGCATTTCAGGCAGCATACCCACCCACCCCGTAGTAGCGGCGGTAGATCTCATCCAGGCTGGGCTGCTGACTGATAAAGTCAGTAATCCGATGGCGGCTGGCGACCTTTAGAAAGGCATCCGGGTCTCCCCGCAGCGTGCAGCGTAGTTTGTTATCCTCTAATTGAAGTTCTTCCAGGTTGGGCAAACCAGCGAACTCTTCCCAAGCCACAGGCGTGGCAAAACGCATTTCAATGCGGCGCAATGTCTTGGCGCGCAACTGGACGCCACGTTCCACTGCCAAAACACGCCCCTGCCACAGCAATGCTACTCGATCACACAAACGCTCAGCTTCAAGTAGTGAGGAGGTGGTAAAGAAGATGGTACGACCCTCGGCTCGCACCTGCCGCGCCAGGCGTGAAAACACGTCTTGAGCAGTGATTTCCAACCCAAGCATGGGCTCATCCAGGATCAGCACGTCTGCCGGATGCATGAAGGCCTGCACCAGGAATAAAGCTTTGCGCTCGCCTGGCGAATAAGCCCTGAACGGGCGGCTCAGATCCAGGCCAAATTGTGCCGCCAGATCAAACGTGGCTTCGGTGAGCGAAACGCGCCGCGTCTGGGCTAGAAACCGCAACACCTCTTCACCACGCATCCAGGGATAGAATACCCCCTGTTCGGGAACATACCCTACCCGCTGACGCAATGCCATGCCCTGGCGCGCCGGCTCCAAGCCTAGGACCAGCGCCCGGCCTTGGGTGGGACGGATCATCCCCAAAAGCAACTGAACCAGAGTTGACTTACCGGCGCCGGTTGGCCCCAAGACGCCATAAATTTCGCCCGGCTCAACATCGAGGGTAACCCGATCGAGTGCCGTCCGGCGATCAAAGCGCTTGCTGAGGTTCTCAGTGCGAATGACCAGGTAGCGCATGGCAGACCTCCTATTCCTTCAGCAAGATCGCCGGTGCAAAAGCCACCGGCTGGTGGGATTCCAGCCGGTGGCTAAAGGACTTTAGATCATGAACGTCCTTAGCCGTTCAGGCTGGAACCTCCTTACGAGATTGCCAGGCTTCGAGTAACTTGCGGTAGGCATCCTCCACCATAGCTGTCCAGGAAAGCATTTCTTCCAGCCGTTGGCGCGCCGGGTGGCCCGCATCCAGTCCTTGCAGGCCCTCTTCGGCGATTTCGCGCAGGGCCTGAATGCCCTCCAGGCGCATCTCCAGTGAACGTTCCCAGGCTTCTTCCGAGATAACGTAGTAGTCCGAACGTTCACCCGGCAACGAGACCCGTTCAACCAGGCCCGCCATGAGCAGAGAACGCAAGTTGGTCGAAATGCTGCTCCGACTGACCTGAAGGACCTCGCTCATCTCCTCGGGCGAGACCGGGCGCCGCGCCACCAGGAGCAGCCCCAGGATTCGGCCCCCAATGCGCGGGATGCCATAGTCCTCGAAGTACAATCCCATGTTTTCAATGAACTGGGATAAGGCTTCGGAGTCCCCAGAAAGAAGGGGAGGACTATCCGAGCCACTATCCGCTTCGTCTGACACCATAAGCCTACTTCTCCTGAAAATCTCCAAAGGCTAAAATTGGATTTGTTTTATTGTATATTCTTCACTTGTTTCTGTCAAGACTGAAACAATCGAACCAAATAGCAGGATCACACCTGTTGCACCTATCAGTAAAGTTGACACAATAACCGAGCGTGTAATTTTCCCCCAACTAGAGGACTACCCCATGCCCCACAGGCGGGCGTTTCGTGATAAAATCTCGGCACATGTGCTGCATTTTGTGTCTCTGAGGTGACTTCTATGTCTGAACCCATTCTGGTGGCTGTTGCCTGGCCGTATGCTAACGCCGAGATCCATGTGGGCAATCTCACCGGGTCCTACTTGCCCGCCGATATCTTCGCCCGCTATCAACGGATGAAGGGGCGGCGCGTGCTCATGGTTTCGGGTTCCGACGCCCACGGCACCCCGATCACTGTGCGGGCGGATGCCGAGAAAACCTCCCCTCTCGTCGTGTACCAGCGCTTCCACACCACATTTTTAGAGCTCTTTCAGCAGTTGGGTCTGACGTACGATCTGTTTACCAGTACCCACACCGAGAACCATTTCAATGTTTCTCAGAAGATGTTCCTGGCGCTGCTGAAAAACGGCTACCTTTACCGGGATCGCCAGTTACAGTGGTACTCGGTCACCCAGCAGCGCTTTTTACCCGACCGCTACGTAGAGGGCACCTGCTACATCTGCGGTTTTCCCAAAACGCGCAGCGATCAATGCGACCGTTGCGGCAATGTTTTGGATCCCGAAAAACTGATTGACCCGCGTTCGCGCATTGACGGCTCAGTGCCCGAACTGCGCCAGACGGAGCACTACTTCCTTGATCTTGCCAAATTACAGCCCCAAATCACCGATTTTTTACGCGCACGGGAATCCTACTGGCGTCCCAATGTGCTGCGCCAGTCCCTGGGGCTGATCATGACCGAGGGGTTGAAAGGGCGTCCCATCACTCGTGATCTGGATTGGGGCATCCCCGTGCCAGTAGAGGGAATGGAAGGGAAATGCCTTTATGTGTGGTTCGAGGCGGTTATTGGCTACCTCTCGGCAACGATTGAATGGAGCCACCTGGTTGGTGAGCCCGAAGCCTGGCATGCCTGGTGGCACAGCCCCGAAGCACGCTCCTATTACTTCATTGGCAAGGATAACATCCCCTTCCACGCCATCATTTGGCCTGGCCAGTTAATTGGGAGCGGTGAAACCCTGGACGCTCTGCTGGGCAGCCGCAACCCCCGACCGTTCGTGCTGCCTTACGATGTACCGGCCAACGAATTCATGAACCTGGAAGGTCAGAAGATTTCTGGCAGCCGCAATTGGGCAGTTTGGGGACGGGATTTCCTCACACGCTACGATCCTGACCCACTGCGTTACTACCTCACAGCCAACATGCCGGAGTACCGCGACACCGACTGGGACTGGGAAGATTTTGTCAAGCGCAACAATGATGAACTGGTCGCTACTTGGGGCAATCTAGCCAACCGCGTGCTCTCCTTTGCCTATAAGCACTGGGAAGGCGTAGTACCCGATCCAGGAGAACTGACTGCACAGGATCAAGAACTCCTGGCAGCAGTGGAGCAGGGCTTTGAAACCGTGGGGCAAGAACTCGAAGCCGTGCACCTCCGCGCGGCGCTGGGCGAGGCCATGCGGCTGGCCACCGAAGTCAACCGCTACCTGGAGCAAACAGCCCCCTGGCTGAGCATCAAGACGGATAAAACCGCGGCCGGACGGGCCATCTTTACGGCACTGCGAGCGATAGATTCGCTCAAGTTACTATTTGCGCCTTTCCTTCCTTTCAGCAGCGAAAAACTGCATCGCTATCTGGGATACGACAAGCCGCTGTTTGGAACGCAAAGCACCGCTACCGTCACCGATGCACTAGGCGAGCATACCGTCCTGCGCTACCATCCCGAAGGAGCAACCGCCCACTGGCAGCCCAGTGAGCTGAGAGCCGGTCAGCGCCTGCAACCGCCCCAGCCGCTCTTCCGCAAACTGGACCCAACCGTGGCCGCCGAGGAGCGCGCCCGCCTGGGACAGACGGGGTAAGAACTTGGGGCTAAAGCCACAACAGAGCGCTTTGGTAATTACCGGGCTGATCGATTGACACCGGTCCCACTGTATTGTTTACTGATAATCTATGCTGAACCCGGCCGATTCTGCATTCCTGTCGATCCCGCAGTATCGTTGTCCCGACACCAAATGCGCGTGGGACTTAACTCTGAGTTACCAGGTGCTCAATAGTTCGGTAAAACTTGAATATTTGTATATTGACATATACAATACCTTCGCCAAAAATAACGTAAGCAGATAGGGCTTTTTGGAGTAGAGTATAAGTCCGCCAAGGCCAAAACTCACCCAAAAAGCCCATGACAGACATTTTAGCACTTTTACAACCAATACAGAACAGCATTTCAAAAACGACTATGCGGCAATTGAGCCGGATCATTGTAGCCATGCTTGCAATGACGGGCCGAGTAACCATGCTAGGGATATCCCGTTGGGCCGAAAAAGGTGGCAGCTACCGGACCGTGCAGCGTTTCTTCTACACGATCATACCCTGGGCGCAGGTATTCTGGACATTCTTTCGTGAGCATCTGTTGGACTGTCAGGACACCTACCTGTTGGTAGGGGATGAGTGTGTCGTCACGAAAGCAGGCAAGCAAACGCATGGTTTGGGCTACTTTTTCTCCAGTTTGCAGCAAAAAGCGGTGCCGGGGTTGTCCTTTTTCACATTGTCCTTGGTGAGCACCCAGCAGCGACGCTCCTATCCAATCTGCGTGGAACAGATGAGCCACACAGAAGAAGAAAAAGCAGCCAGCAAGGCGAAAAAGGAAGCCAAGAAAGCCAAACCTGCCCAACCAAAGCGGAAACCCGGACGTCCCAAGGGCAGTCGCAATAAGAACAAGGCAGACGTAGTGCTCAACCCGGAGTTGCAGCGTATCCAGAAAATGCTGCAATTTCTGAACACCATTCAAGGCACGCTCCATCTGACTTACCTGGTATTGGACGGTCATTTTGGTAACCATCCGGCTTTCCACATGGTGCGGCAATGCCAGCTGCATCTGATTTCCAAGCTGCGCTACGATGCTGCTTTACACTTCGCCTACGCGGGTCCATCTCCCAAACGGGGCCCAACACCCAGACTGGGCGAGCCGGTGGATGTGCGCCATATCCCAGACCAGTACCTGAAGGAGACCCAGATCGAAGACGGCTTCGAGACCCGCACTTACCAGATGCAGTTGCTCCACAAGGACTTCCCAGACCCTTTGAACGTGGTCATTTTGCTCAGAGCGAATCGGGCAACCAAAGCCTGGGCCAACGTGATCCTGTTTTCCAGCGATTTGGAACTGTCTTACGACAAGTTGATTGACTATTACAGTCTGAGATTCCAAATCGAGGTCAATTTCAGGGACGCTAAACAGTTCTGGGGGCTGGAAGATTTCATGAACATTACCCCAACCGCTGTCACCAATGCCGCCAACCTGGCGCTGTTCATGACCGATGTTTCTCAAGTGTTAATGTGCCAGTACCGACAAGAAGACCCCAATTTCAGTGTTTTGGATTTGAAAGCTTACTGCCGAGGCTACCGATATGTGATGGAGACAATCCAAATGCTTCCGCAAAAACCCGATGATAATTTAGTTTCCGAGCTTTTCCACAAAGTGGCTGCTCTAGGCCGCATTCACCCTGTCAAAGAACCTGTTCCATCAGGCTAATTGGCGAAGGTATTGACATAGCTAACAATATGTTGCTAATCAAAGTTAGTAAGTTAGGAACCTCACCCAAGGATTTCTTTCATGTTGTCTCTCCAAGAATTGCCCCCAGGTACTTAATCCCATTGCCGTTCCTCTGAGCAATATCCCCTAGAAGTTTCGGGCACCAACCTTGAGTAGAGAAGGGACAGGACCAGGAAATAAGAGAACTCCATAGCTGTTAAGGTTTTTTCGTCCCAACCACCTTTTCTTTTGAGAAACACGCTCGGAGAAGGCTAATAATTAATTTTACAGCCATGGCCATATACATAAATCCATTGATGACAAATGAATACTCCTTGGCAAGGTGTTTGCGGTAGTAATAGTAATAGCTCCGATGCCATTCGAAAATAGCCCGATAAGGTTCTGAACTGGATCCCCCTTTTCCGCCAAAGTGAATGACTTCAGCCATGGGTACGTAGTATATCTTCCATCCCGCCTGGCGCGCGCGAAAACAAAAATCAGCATCTTCCTGATACGCAAAGAAAGTCTCATCAAGATAGCCAATCTGTTCAATTACGCCGCGACGAATCATCATACAAGAGCCCGAAACGGCTTCTACTTCAGCGATCTCATCTTCAGGTAGATAAGTCATCAAATACCTGCCAAACAAACGATTTTTAGGGAAAAGGCGCCAAAGCCCCGTAAAATATGTGATTACGTCCCAGGGGCGAGCAGCACTACGCCGGCATTGATACTGCAAAGTATGATCGCGATTTAAGACTTTTGGAGTGCAAATACCTGCTTCAGGATGGGATTCCATAAAAAAGTAAAGGGTGGAAAATGCACCCGGTTGTGGCAGCGTATCTGGATTTAGCTGAACCAGATATCTTCCTTTCGCTAATCTCAGGGCTTGATTCATTGGGCGTGTATAACCCATGTTCTGGGAATTACGAATGAGGTAAACCCAGGGAAATTCTTCTTCTAACATCCGCAAAGAGTCATCACTGGAACCGTTATCCACTACAATAACCTCAAAATCAAGATCGGGAAGAGCGGCGGGCAAGTTTTGCAGACATTGGCGTAAAAAGAGCGCCGCATTCAAATTGACAATACAAACAGAAACTGTGGGTTGATTACTCATCTTAGAGATTTTGACTGGCGAAAAGGAAAAATTGGGGCAAGCATGCGCCGGATAAATATCCATATCTCCCTTAGGAGGACATTTACGCCACGGGCTCGAAGGGTATACCAACCCCGCTCAATTAAATTGGGGCGGCATTCCACGGCCTCACTCAGCCAAATATGTTGAAAGACCCGGGGATCATCAATGGGATGATGATCTCTCTCAGGAATGTAAAACGCTCCCCCTAATTGCTCAAATGCATTATTGAACAACGCACTAATCTCCGCTGCCCGTTTCCATGGAGCATACCGAAAACTCACATCCTGGTAGGCACATTCTCCTACAGCTCGCCTCAAATTAGCATCTTCAACAAGACGTCGAAGAATCTCTTCCCAATCCCAAGAATCAGCGGCTAAAAAGCCATTTTTTCCATGTTGGATTGCATATCTATAAGCCGCGGTAGGGCTGGCTACTGTTGGCACTTTAACTAATGCCGCTTCCACATACTTGATTTCGCTCTTGGATTGAGAAAAGGGATTATCTAATCGTAAAGGGGCTAGATTTATCGAAAATTGAGCCAAAACTTTAGGCAAACTACGCCACGGTACAAAAGGCAAGCGATGAACCCGCGTTGTTGCTTGTCCCCAGTCCTCCCCTGGATGGATGTGACCGACCAAGTGTAAATGCAAATAAGGGTATTCGTCTAACAAACGTTGCAAAACAGGTTTGATGATCTCAAAATCGCGATTATGGGTGGGCGTTCCACTTGCATAGCCGAGAACAATCCGCTCGTTCAGCTCAGAGCCCATTGTTTTAAGAGCATCTAGTGAATGCATCCACATCTCTAAACTGAAACCATTTCGATGCACCCAGGTCGGCTTTGAGAGCTGAGAGGCGTGAAAGGCAAGGAAATCGGTTGAGGCAATAATTCCATCACAATGAATAAGAGTTTCGCGATTCAAATTAAGGTTTTCTCGATATAACCCCAAGCGAATTGGGTCTACAAAATCAGGGGAATTAATCCACCGATAAGCCTCTGGAGAAAAAACCAGGTCATCCACATCCGCAAACACTAAAGCCCCGTGTCTTTTGGCTCTTTGCAAGAGTGCCTCTACAAGCCGGTTCCAGGTTACTCGTTGCAGAATGAGTACATCTGCCCAGTCTGCAAAGTCACCTACCCCAGGAAACGTTATGTGACTATACTCACACTCTACACCGCATAACAATAACTGTTCACGCAGATGAAACGCGCGATAGCGACGGGTATCACCTTGAACCCCTGAAATAATCGCCACTTTGGGAGTTTTCAACATCGTTACTAGCCCCCCCCCGATTAACTAGAGTCCCCAGCTAGAGAAAATTCACCGCGAATACTGGAAAAGCATTGTTGTACAACCGGGCAATAGCTGAGAATCACATGGACAATCAAATCGCACTCATATCTTGCATGTGTAATACCTTTTTTAGGGAACTGCCATATATTGAAAACAAACAAAATCATATGAGCAATGGACAAGTAATTAAAACTGCAATTCGTTGCAACACTGTATGTAAGAGATATCATGGACATTTGACCATAGCTATACGTGAAAGCGACTTTAATCCATGTAGCAATCCTTATTCATGCAAAATCCAGAGAGGCCATATTGCCCTAACAGCATTTTTATGGGGTTTGGTGGATATTTCCAATTACCGAGAGCAGATAATTGATTGATTACTTTATAGCACAGATAATTGCAATCAGTACCACTGTCTTTTCGAACAATATTTTGTTTTTGGTAGTTCCCGGGTATCTGGGGATAAACCCTATACCAACCATACAATTATAAGAAGCTTCGTCAGATCAGTGTAGAAATCCTTGACAACCCAGGAAACCGATTTTCATCATCATAGTTTTATATCCCTCAGTACGCAAAAGAACGGAAACCTGTGGACAACATGCCGAAGAGTTCTTGCCTGAACCTCTGTTCATACCACTTTTGGACTAATGTTCGCTCTTATTGTCTTTTGTATGCTCTGTTGCAAACATTGAATGAATTTGGCAAATAGGTGCCATGAAACGACGAGAAAGCCGTTACGTTAGAACGGCTCGCATTGCCTATTGCCTGACTCAGCAAGCGCTGCCACGTTATTCGCACCCCAAAAGTCCCCATCATTTCACCCTGCCGCAGCTCGCCGCTTGTGTCTTGTTGATGTTCTATCTCGACCTGAGTTACCGGGACATGGAAGAGCGGTTGCTGGCCAGTGACCAGGTCTGTCAGGAGCTGGGGCTGTCGCGTGTTCCGGATCACACCACCTTTCAGCGCACCTTTCGGAAGCTGCGCATGGCAGATTTTGAGAAGATGAAGAAGCCGCTTCTGGATGAAGTTGGAGCGGATGAAGCGGGGATTGCTGCGGACAGCACCGGTTTTTCGCGGGGGCAGGCAAGCCTGTACTACCAAACCCGCACAGGACGTCTCTACCAGCGTTGGGTAAAAGGGGTATATGCGGTTGGCAGAGTTTCTCAGTTCATCCTGGCCTGGCGATCGGGCTGGGGACCGGGCAGCGATGTGGCGTATCTGGCCGGCTTGCGGCGAGACGCCCGCCGCTATGGACATTACCAGAGCAAACGGAAAGCCTGGCTCATGTTGGCTGACTCGGGTTTTGACGGTCAAACTGTTCACGACGACGATCTGATCCCGCCGGTACGACGGGGCGGCAATTTGTTGAACCCTGAACGCAGAGCGCGAGCCAATTTGGTTTCTCAAGCGCGCCTGGAGGGTCTGTATGGACAGCGTTGGAAGAGCGAAACGGTCAACTCGGTGATCAAACGCAAGTTTGGTGACACCATTCGCTCTCGCAAGCGCAGCTTGCAGCGGCGAGAGCCGATTGTCAAAAGGCTGATCTATAATATCCATTGCTAAGTGTTGTCTCGGTTTATCTGATCTTTGCAACAGAGCATCTTTTGTACTTTAGTAACCTAGTTCCGGTATCTAGGTTATTTGTTGAAAATTATAGTTCCTCATACTCATCGGGAATAAGAAATCTCACCAATACCTCCTTGATTCTCACCATCCACCTCCATCCACGGCGTTTTCCATAGTTATATAGGGTACTAAGTCGAGCCCGAAGCCAGAAATATAACCTTGAGTTGATAGTCGGCGGTTTCCATTGCATATTCAGCAGCTCAACTGAGGTCTGTGTTTTTGAACTATACATTTGAGCCTTGCGCTTAGCAATGATCATTGCTGACTCACAATCAGCGATAGTTTCTAGCGTTTTGCGATTTTGAAATGCTTTTTCAATTAGATATAAAAAACGCGAAATCATCTCTTCTTGATTAAATAAGCTCTCAACTCGATATCGAGCATGATCAGCAATACACTTACGTTCTTTTTCATTGGTTATTAAGCGCTCCAATATCTGAGCATATGCTATCGCATCATTCTGGAAATTTCCAGATGGCTTGAGAAGAATTCCGCAAGACTCTGTTACCAACTCACGTTGCCCCCCTACATCAGCACCAACGACGGCTAGACCACAAGCCATTGCCTCATAAATCGAGAGTGCAATGCCCTCCCATTCAGAAGGAAGAAAAAAAATATCACTTGCTTGCATGAGTCGACGTACTTGATCATTGGGTAACGCTCCCATAATCTTCACAAAATTCTGAAGCTTGTTGTGGTTGATGAAGGAGACAAGCTCCCCCTTGTCAGGACCATCCCCCACAACTATTGCGAGGAATTTCAAACCTCGTTTTGCTAGAACCCTAATCACGTTTGCGAGCAGCAAAGGCTGTTTCTGTTTGCATAATCTAGCCGCATATAACAAAACAGGAAGATCATCGGGTATACTTAACTCATTTCTTACTTGTTTGCGAACCTCTTCTGAGGGTTCCCATTCCTTTGTATCCACATTAATATAACACACCTCTATTTTTCTTCCATCTGCCCCATGTTCAATCATCCACTTTTTCAAATGCTCACTTGCTGTCAGAGTAAGATCTATGTAATTCTGATGCTTAATGGAAAGCATAGGATATCCACCGTCGATCCAATCCTCTTCCTCCATGTGGCAGTAGTCAATGAAGACAAGATTGGGCCAACAACGCTTTAACGACGGGAGTAACAAGTAACCGAATTCACTATTACTTAAGAAAATCACATCAGGTTGTCTAGATTCAATAAAACAGCGAATGAAAGATGGGTAGTGTTCAATGGTCAAGAAACGGTGAAGCATAAAGATATCAGGTGTGATTTTTGAAAACTCTTGCCACCATGGATCCTCACTGGTTAATGTAGTAAGTATCGAAACTTCCCACCCAGAACGGGTTAACAACTTGGCTAAATCAAGATTAAACTTATCGGCCCCGCCAAGATTTAACCAAGGCACGATCATTAAGATTCTGGGTTTATTCTTACACAACCTATTCTTGCCAGCTAATAACGCGGTTTCTTGATCAATTTGATTTTTCTCTTGCTCCGAGGCATTAAGATTAATTGAGGGAAAATTTCGTTTTCTGAAGAGATTAGGATATCTCTTTCTGAGTAAATGGACTATTTCCTTTCGGCTATCAAATGCCTGCCAACGAACTTGCTGCATAGAGCGCCGGCGATACCAATCATGATACTCCGGAATCGTTGCTCCCCAAAAACCAGCATTAGCGCATTTAAGCCAGAACTCCCAATCCTCAAAACCCTGTTTTAATGATTCGTCAAATCCCCCAACGCTGTTTAATACACTTTTTCTTACCAATGAAGTAATATCAACTAAATTCTCTCCTAAGAAAAGCCTCCGTTGATGAAACCCCCTAGCCCATAAATAGTTATATTCACCAAAACCTACCGTATAACCTTTGACAAATGCACAACTTGGGTTTGTGATTAAGAACCAAAACCATTTCTCAGCTGCCGTTGGTTCTAACAGGTCATCACTATCTAGGAAAAGGATAAAATCGCTTCTTGCCTCTCGAAAGCCGGTATTCCGCGCCGCTGGCAACCCTCTATTGGAAAGATGGTCAATTACACGTACCCTAGGATCGATCTTCCGATAGGATTCAAGGATTGAGATAGACTCTGGGTTATCACTTCCATCATTCACAATGATCCATTCGAATTGTTGCAAAGATTGCTGAAACACCGATTGAGCCGTTTCATGAAATTCATGACCAGTATTGTAGAATGGGGTTACAATGCTTATTAATGGCTCATTCGCTGATCTTTCTAGCGAATATGTAAACTTCGGACGATGTAATGAAACAGGGGTGTTTGAAAAATCGAATGTCTTCACATGTACTAATGAAGAAGTTCGACTCACGGGATTAAACCTCCTCCAACTAACTATATAGCGGCTGTAGAGATTATATCATCCATAAATGATGTGATGTGATTGATCTGTGATTGTTCCACAATTGGTAAAAGGATAGATAAAATGGGTAACGGGATGGTTGGTAGACCATCCCGTTACCACAAAAACAAAAGGACTTATATATATGCGATTGAACCTGCTTTTACCAGTTATGAACCTGGGACAATTTGAATTGCCCAAGCAATGCCCAGAGATGGATGCAAAGGCAAGCGTTTCTATCCGCGCCAGGAGGTAGAGAAGAAACTGGTGGACGGGACTTATTCGAATGTGAAGGTGTGGCGATATGAATGCGCGAATTGTGGTGGCACGTTTCGGGCCTATCCGAAAGGCGTAGGTTGTCAACACATCTCTCATCGGGTGCTGGGGCTGGCCGTGATGTTGTATATTTTGGGGCTGAGTTATGATGCAGTGGCAATCGTCCTCAGTGCGTTGGGAATAGGTATTGGAAAGACCAGCGTCCATCGCGCTGTGCAAGCAGCGGCGCAAAAGATACCCGGGATGAAGCGCAAGGAATTGCTGAAGGGCTACAAAACAGGCGCGGTAGGCGCAGATGTAACCAGTGTGTGCTTAATGGGAAATGGTTACTGTTAGGGATCTGCGTAGATGCAGTCCATGGGTGGACGTTGAGTATTGACGCTTTAGCGGGCGAAGAAGCGGAAGAATTGTAGGAGTGGCTGGAGCCTATTTTGGAAGCCACGGAGGCCGATGTGTTGGTCAGCGACGATGCGGATGCGTTCAAAAAGGTGAGTGACGAAACGGGGCGCGCCCATCAAGTGTGCAAGAGTCATGTTAGGCGCAACACGGATGCGTTAGTGGACGAGCTGTCAGCGTTGATTCGCGCCAGTCAAGACCCCTCCTTGGATGTTGTGGGGGTTTAGGCAGAACAGGCTTCGGCAGACTTGGCGCGCCTGAAAGACCTTATTCGCTCTCGTCAGCCCCAAGAACAGGAAGAACTCGAACGCATGTATCAACGATATGCCCATGCACGCAAGCCATCCAAAAGCAAACGCTTTGAGGTCTCCTATCGGATGCGCAATCTGTTTTTAGACCGCCGGAACTTATGGCCGCGGCTTACTTTCTATCGAACCTGGAAAGATGAACATAGACACCCGAAATTAGACGGAACCAACAATGGCTGTGAACGCAGTATCGGTTGGTGGGTGAGAGAACGCTATCGTTCGATGAGAGGTTACAAACGGGAGCAATCGGCTCTCAATGTCAGCCGAGTGATTGCACACGCCGTTAACCATCTGTTGCGTGGACTGGATTTGGCGACCCTGTTCGTCTAACCCGCAAGTAGATTCGCCCTTCTAAATCTGGCTTGTTGCATCCTACTTCATCCTTTACCAAATTTGGAACGGTCACCGCGCGCGGTCCATTGACATAACCTGCACCGACATGTAGAATTATCCTCGTGACAAAGATAAACCTTCTTTCTCTAGAATACGACTCCAGCATCAGACCGCCAACCTTCCTCGAGGAATTCTTACAGGCATGGCGTTATCGGGATTTAATCCTCTACTTGGTGCGCCGCGATATTACAACGCGCTATAAGCGTTCAGTGCTCGGCGTAGCATGGACCATGCTTAATCCATTGGGAATGATGATTATTCTTAGCATTGTTTTTTCACATATCTTTCATGTGAATGTGAGGGGGTACCCAGCCTACGTCTTAAGCGGCTTGGTCGTGTGGAATTTTTTTGCCCAGGTAAGTACAGCCATAATCAATAGCCTGGTATGGGGTGGCGATCTTTTTCGCAGAATTTATGTCCCGCGTTCGGCGTTTGCATTTTCATCTATTGGCACCGGGGTGGTCAATCTCTCTCTCTCTTTGGTACCGCTATTATTGGTAATGGCAACATTGGGTATCTGGCCAAAAACCACCCTAATTTTCGTTCCGGTGGCCATGCTGTTTTTGTCTCTCTTTACTATGGGGGTGGGCCTCCTCATCTCCACCGTTGGAATGTACTTTGTGGACGTAGTTGAAATGTACGCCATTGTCCTTATGGGATGGATGTACTTAACACCGGTCATTTATCCCATGAGCGCTTTACCCAGCAATATACAGTTCTGGCTCCTTTTCAACCCAATGGTACATATCGTGAATGTCTTCCGAATGTTGGTTTTCGATGGCATCCATCCCTCGCTTGGGACGTGGCTAGCAGCAGGCCTGTCTTCACTGGGAACATTTCTAGTGGGTTGGTTAATTTTCACCGCGAAAGTGGATGAATTTGCCTATCGAACCTGATAGAGGAGCCTCTAAGCTGCCAATCTGAAAAACAAGCATGCCCATTATGCCAAACGAACCTGTAATTATCCTACAAAACGTTACAGTACGGTATCGTGTACCTCGTGAAAACTACCACACCTTCAAGGAATTCGCCATTCGTCGGATCCAAGGACGGGTGCAATATCTGGATTTGTTGGCCTTGCAAGACATAAACCTCGAGATCCATAAAGGCGAAGTTTTTGGGCTAATCGGCCCCAATGGCGCTGGTAAAACCACTTTATTAAGGCTTATTGCCAAGGTCATGCGCCCCACCGAGGGACGGGTTTGGGTCAAAGGGCGAATTGCCCCCTTGTTAGCCATAGGTGCCGGTTTTCACATGGAACTCACCGGCCGAGAAAACATTTTCCTTAACGGAACGCTCCTTGGACTAACACGCAGGGAAATCGAGGCGTTATTTAATCAAATTGTTGATTTTGCCGAATTATGGGATTTCATAGATGCCCCATTGCGCACTTATTCCTCAGGTATGGTAGCACGGCTTGGATTTGCCGTGGCCACTGCCCGTATGCCGGATGTGCTGATTGTCGATGAGGTGCTTTCGGTGGGCGATATTGCCTTTCAGGAAAAGAGCGCAGCGCGCATCCGCGAATTCCGCGAAGCGGGGGCGACCATTTTGCTGGTTTCGCACAGCATGGCTGCGGTGAAGAAGATGTGCAGCCGGGCTGCTTGGTTGGATGGGGGTGTCTTGCGTGCGGTTGGTGGTGTATCAGAAGTGATTGAGAAGTTTGAAAAATATATGGGCATTAGTAACTAATCCTAATCGGTTTGCTGGGGATAAACTATGAGGAAAATCATTTTTGCTTGCGGAACTGAGTCACATGTCTTAACTTCCTTTATCTTATCCGTTACAGAATACAAAGAGGACTATAAAGTATTACTTTTGAACTCTCATCGCACTATTCCATATGCTCAAAAAGCTACCAGTATTGGAATTTGGGATGAAGTGGTGGTTATTGAAGGTGATCCGGATGCAAACATGCAATTATTTGAGGCACTCTCCTCCAGCGCCTCTATTCTTCATTTTTATAGCTGGGGGTTTCCGCTTTTTAATAGGCTTTTCTCTTTGTGTGCTTCGAAAGGAGTCCCTATTGCACTTACAGATGAAGGTCTGCTGAGTTACAGCCCGCGGCGCCGGTTGGCTGGATGGTTATCTCAAAACCCGTTAAGCCATGCTCAAGTAATCACTGAATTTAACTTAGATGCTGTCAGTCAAATTTGGGTCTTCTCTCCATCCATGGTCTGTGAACCCACCCTTGCCGAAATACGTTCCATCCCTCTCGAATCGTTTTATCAAGTATGTCGCCAAAATTCAGGGTTAGTTGAAAAATTTAGAGCTTTATTCGGCTTTCCTGAGAATTTTGAATTGTTGTATGCTCCATTTATTTATTTTCGGCAGTACTTTTCTGCTATAGGTACTCTGCTTCCCGAAATTGATGCGTGGGTTGACAAACAAATTTGTTCTCTTTTCGATCCTACCTCTCTGATAATTAAAGATCATCCTGCATATACCAATCCTCTTTATGAACATCCTGCCAATCAAGAGTATAGAGGGCCTTGGGAGGCTCTTCTTATACTCAAGCATATTGATCCATCAAGTCATATCGAGTTGCCCAAGGTGTATTTGTCTTTATCTTCATCGGCGCTGGTCAAGACCCCTTTCTTCGGTGTAGAAGGCAATTTTGTATTTTTACACAAATTAGTAGAACCTTATACTATATGGCGAGATGAGGTATTAGAAACGATTATTGAAAAATTAGCTTCCCTTTATAAAGGGGTAAAAGTACACATTCCTGCTACTTGGGAAGAGTTTTACCGAACGTTAGTTCAGATATCTACAGAGGTAGGAATTTCTATTCCCGTACGCAATGATGGTGGAGTTATAACCGCTGAGGAAGTGCTCGCTCGCACTGCTTTGAAGTATTCGAATCGGTTAAAGCAGGTGGAGGGGAACCTTAATGTGCTGCGTGCGGAGGTGGAGACCAGCCGGGAGCGAGTAGCCGGGCTGGAGGCGCAGCTGAGCGAGCGGGAGGCGGTTTTGGCGGCGCTGCGGGTGGAGGTGGAAACCAGCCGGGAGCGAGTGGCCGGGTTAGAGGCGCAGCTGGCCGAGCGGGAGCAGCAAAATACAGCGCTTTCTTTGCAAAAGGCAGCGCTCCAGCAAGAATTAGATGCTGCCCGTCATCAAACCGAATCGCTGCGCCAGTACCAGCAGGAACGCGAGCAGATTCTGCAAAACTTGAACTCTACTCTGCTGGAAATTTACAGCAGTACGGCCTGGAAGATTATTCAATGGATGTGGCGTGTAAGATTGTGGCTGTTTCCAAGGGGAAGTTGGAGAGAGAAGGTAGGGAAGAACATTTTTGGTTATTTAAGGGCTTTGAAAAAAAAAAGTTAGTTCAACGACAAAACAAAAACGAAGAGTAAAAAATCTATATGGCAAAAGAGAGGATGATTATCCATTAGTCTCAATAATTGTACCGGTTTATAATCACTTCGAGGTCACTTTGCGATGCTTAATATCCCTAAAGTCAGCCAACTCAAAAGTTCCTTTTGAGGTTATTGTAATTGATGACCATTCGACCGATTGGCGCATACCAGAATTGCTGGGAAAATTAGAGGGCTTAAAATTCATTAGAAATCAGAAGAATCTGGGTTTCATACAAAGCTGTAATTTGGCTGCCCAGAAAGCAATTGGTAGATATCTGCTTATATTGAATAATGACGTTGAAGTGCTGGACAATTGGTTAGATGAACTGGTGAGTACCTTTGAGTTTGATGTTAATGTAGGATGTGTAGGCGCTAAATTAATATACCCAGATGGAAAACTACAAGAAGCCGGGGGCATTATATGGGAGGACGCTAGTGGTTGGAATTATGGAAGGGGAGATGACCCGGACAATCCAAAGTATAACTACATTAGAGAAGTGGATTATTGTTCAGGAGCCTGCCTATTGATAAAGAAAGAAATTTGGGAAAAGTTGGGGGGGTTTGATGAACTGTTTGTTCCTGCATATTATGAGGATACTGATTTATGCTTTAGGGTTAGAGAAATTGGTTACAAGGTGGTTTACCAACCCTTCGCAAGGGTAATCCATTATGAAGGGGTATCCTCTGGCACTGATATAAACTCAGGCGTTAAATCCTATCAAAAAGTCAATCAATTGAAATTCAGGGAAAAATGGAAAAATATACTCTCTTACCATCTCACAAGCGAAAAACTGAACGAATTGCAAATCAGAAACCGCTTTGCCAAGAAATTTGTTTTATTCATTGATGCAACAACGCCAACACCAGATAAAGACTCTGGATCAATCGACTCTTATAATTTTATGAAGATTATTCGCAGTTTAGGTTGTGCTGTAACATTTATTCCTCAAAACTTGGCACATTTTGGTGAATATACAGTGGCATTACAAAAAGAAGGGGTTGAGGTCTTATATTATCCCTTTATTACCTCCATTGCTGATTTTCTATTGGATAAAGGTGATTTATTCGATTTCATAATTCTTTCCAGGATTACTGTGGCAAGAGAATTTATACACCTAATTAGGAACAGTCTAAGGAAACCAAAAATAATTTTTAATACAGTAGATTTGCACTTTCTCAGGCAAGAGAGAGAAGCTTTGTTGAAAAACGATGTTTCTTTATTTGAGCAGGCCCAGAAAACTCGACAAGAGGAAATTCAAGCTATAGGCTTATCAGATATAACCCTTCTGGTCAGCAACGTCGAAAAAGAGTTAATATCAAATTTAGTGCCTTCAGCGAAAACAATAGTAATGCCCATCCCAAGGCATATCCCAGGTAGAAGCAATGGATTCGATAACAGGAAGGGATTGCTATTTTTAGGCGGTTTTCAGCATCTCCCAAACGTAGACGCGGTTGAGTATTTCTTAGAGGAGATATGGCCACTTATACGTAAAGACCATGCAGAAATTTCTTTTATTATCGCTGGGAGTAATATGCCCGCCCATTTTTATAGTATGGATGGTAAAGATGGGATCAGGGTATTGGGCTATGTTAAAGATTTAAGTGATTTATTTGAAAACATCAGGATTTCCGTAGCCCCATTGCGATATGGAGCTGGTGTAAAGGGGAAAATTGTAACCAGTTTGTCCTATGGGGTTCCCTGTGTGGCCACTTCGATAGCTGCAGAAGGAATGGGGCTGAAAGATGGCGAAAATATTTTAATAGCAGATTCGCCCAATCGGTTTGTGGAAAGTATTCTAAGGATATATAAATCACCTGATATATGGGAAAACTTATCTACGAATGGTCTGGCTTTTGTTAAAGAAAAATATTCCATAAATGCTGCTAAAATGGTGTGGTCAAAGATACTATTTGAGGGCGATTAGAATGAGAGTTCTGCGATTTATCCTGATAACTTTTTTGTTAGTGTCAGCGTTTAGTGTTGTATTTTATTATTTATACCTAAGATATAACTTTTATGATGATGTTTTCATTTACCTCAATATCGCTCAAAACGCAGTTGAGACTGGTACATGGCAGTATTTCCCGTTGGTCAATAGACCGGCTTTGTTGGCAACTTCGCCGATTAAGATAACGGTTTTGACTATATCATCCTATATTGGAAACATTCTTGGCTTCAATGAAAGAAGTTTACAATCAGCTAAAATGGTTTTGATAATCAACGGATTAATATCATATATAATTTGGTTACCGTTTTGGAAAAGGAACTTTGAAATCTTTTTATTTTTGGGCATCATATATTTTGTTTTGGCGCTGTCCTTGAACTCGATTTTTGAGTTTGAAGGTGGCTTGTTGTTTTTATGGATAGCAACTCTAATTTATAATCTAAAAATAAAACAAGATTATGATCAACCCAGTGTTAGTTTCCTATTCGCTATGGGTTTATTTATAAGACCAGAAATTACTTTACCAATAGTTTTTGTGGGGTTATTTTACATTATTACTATAAAAGGTATGAACGCATATTTCATCCATGCGATAAAATCGTTTGCTATATTAACTCTTTTATGGGTTTTAATAGCTTCTTTTTACAAAGTTTGGCCTATTCCAGTAACTTATTGGGCAAAATCGTCCTTGTCAACGCTATTTGAAGACAAGCATATGATCTATTATTTTTTTGAAAGGTTGGGAAGAGTTTCACTAAAGAATATTAATAGCCAACCAGAATTTTACACATTAATAGGAACTTTGATTGTTATTTCATTTCTGCTTTCTTTTACCAAAAGTACATTAAGCAAGATTTTTTCTTTGATCTTGTTGTTGCTATATGGATTTATATATTACAAAGCACCAGCTAATTATTGGTGGTATTATGAGAACGCTCTCATATTAATAATTGGTGCTTCAACTGGTTTTGTAATTTCGGATAACATACCTTTGATAGGGAGACCACGTTTGAAAAAATTCTTGATGTTATACCCAGCAAGTATTTTGTTGATTGTAACTATTGGAAGCATTTTTACAGACGGTCCAAGCATGTGGTCATTTAAAAATCCATCAAGATCGCAGGGTTATATGTACTTGGCTACCTTGGCGTATAGAGGTGTTTATAACATAGATGGGATTGGTTACTCGTTTATCAAAAGTCCTGAGATAGGAATTACTGGTTACTTATCCGGAAAGGACGGATGGATATATGATCTAGGGGGGTTAGCCCAACCCTTGAATCTTGATAGTGTCCAGAACAGTCCGATAAGATTTTTCTACCCAAAACAGCTAAGGCTTGACGCTTCTCAAGATATTCAGGTCTTGCAGCAAATTCATGGAAGAGATTTTCCAATTATCACAGTTTGGGCAATGGAAGACAGGGACTATGATAATGCAATGAGAAAATGTGGAATGGTAAATGTGGAAGGAGCGTTATGTATAACTTGGTGAAGGATAGCGGTATGTACTTCCAGTGTAATATCTATGGGAAAATTTCAAAGCAGAAGATAAATCTAATTCCCGAACGAGAAAGACCTTGATGCAATCATTGTGAACCAAGGGTTATAGTTAGCTTTGAAATCACGGTAATGGAACGGATTGAAGTCAATCAAGATGGTCATAATTTCACGGGTGGTCAAAGGGCGGTTACGCTGACGTTGTTTTTGCCCGCTGCTCGGTAAATGATGGTTTGATTGGGGTAGAAATGCTTGACAAAAATCATCGACATCGCAGAACAACTCTAGTAAACTGTCCATTGGGGGCCTCTTTGAAAGATCTTGTGTTGTGGTGAAAAAAGTTTACTTCCTTTTGGAGAGCCTCTTCCTTATCCCAAATTCAGATTATGCAACTCTTTTTCTGTAAAATCGAGCCAGAAATACCCATTGTTCTTTAACATGTCAATGACTTGCCAGCACAGTAGTGTTTTCCAATTTGCCACTCCTCGCTGATCTCCATCAGAAGAGCGAAGATCAGTCTCAGGCAGGATGCCTCGTTGGGGAAGATACCCACAACTGTTGTCCTGCGGCGGATCTCCTTGTTGACCCTCTCCAGGCTCTTGGTGGTGCGGATCAACCGCCGATGTTCGAGCGGGAAATCGCAGACCATGAAACCATCCGCCAGATTTTGCTCCAGCCAAGCAGATAACCGCGGAGCTGAAACGGCATACTTCTGGATAGCAGCCTGCAGGAACTTCTCTGTGGTCTTGCGATCCGGCGCATTGAACATCGCACGAATGTCGGCGGCTACCTCCATGCGCATGGCTTGTTTAGGCACGTCAGCGCCTGCGTTCTGCTGCAGGTGAAACTGGCATCTTTGCCAGGGGATACTGCCCAAAACGGCTCTCCTGGCTGCTCCCAGTCCGCTGTGGTCATCGCTGATGACCAACTGTACGCCATGCATGCCGCGATCCTTCAAGCCCTTCAGGAAGGCTTTCCAGTGGCTTTCGTGCTCGCTGAGAGAGGTGGAAACTCCTAACACCTGCCATTCGCCTTCTGGAAAGATCCCTGTGGCCAATAAAACCGCTGTACACTTGCACCTGCTGCAAGTGCAGGTGTCGCGCACCTGTCCAGCCTCGCGCACCTTTTCGTAACGAGCATCCAAGTAGAGATAGGTGATTTCGCCCAGCGGTCTTTCTCGCCATTGCTGCAGCACCTCATCCAGTTGAGCAACGGCCCGGCTGACCTGCATGGCGGAAATTTCGACACCGCATAGTTGCTCGGTTATGGCTTTGACCTTCCGGGTGGACACTCCATGGATATACATCTCTGCCAGCGTCACAACCAAGGCCCGCTCGCTGCGCAATCCTTTTTCCAGCGCCGAAGGGTAAAAGCCACCCTCTCGTACCTGTGGAATGGCAAAGGTAATCTCTCCAACCCGGGTCTTGACCGTTTTCGGTTTGTAGCCGTTGGCATGCCCTTTGCGCTCCTCGGTCCGTTCGTACTCGCCAGCCTGTAGGTACCTGGTGCGCTCGACTTGCATGATGTTGTTGATCAAAACACGCATCAGTTCCGAAACACCTTCCAATCCCTTTTCCGTCAGTTCTTGCACAGAGGTATAATCATTTTGGTGAGTCATTTCAGTCTCCTTTTTTGTCCTTTCCAACACTAAGGATACTTCTGACTCACCACTTTTGTTAAGGTTCTAGAATTTACAGAAAATATGTTACACTAACCAAATTCATGTTATGATTAAAAAATATACTATAAAGTTATTACTTAATCAGGACGGTGGAAGTGATACTCCATAGGATTACAGAAAAAAATACGTCAGTTTTTGCAAGTTAAAAGCACTGGCAGAGAGGCGCTTCGTTTCCGCTGTAATATATGTGGTTATTCGGGGTATGCATTGGAATCACTAATTCGGGAGCGAGAGCAACCTTCCTGTGTAAATTGCGGTTCAACATTACGCTTTCGTTCTATCATTCGTGCCTTATCCATTGGACTATATGGTAAGTCGTTGGCGTTACCCGACTTTCCAAAATGTAAGAATAAACGTGGTATAGGTCTTAGCGAATGGCCGGGCTATTTACCCTTACTTGAGGAGAAATTTGACTTCCTAAATACCTTTTATCATCAGGAACCATTTTTGGATATCACAAACCCACCTGATTACATGTTTGGATCAGCCGACTTTCTTATCAGCAGTGAAGTTTTTGAACATATACCACCACCAGTACAGCGTGCATTTGATGGTGCTTATTCATTACTCAAACCCGGTGGCCTCCTCATCCTGACCGTTCCGTTCCGAACGGAGACTGAGGAAACTGATGAACACTTTCCCGAATTGTACAACTGGAGCATCAACAAAGAGAATGGCCGATATATTCTGCGTAACATTACGGCAGATGGCCGGGAGCAAGTATTCACTGATCTGTGCTTTCATGGAGGAAGCGGTCTAACACTGGAGATGCGTGTATTCTCTCGATTATCACTCGAACATCACCTTGTAGTCGCAGGATTCAAAGATATTAGCTTATGCTCTGATAATGATCTTGAGTTTGGTATTCTATGGTCTGGAGAATGGTCAGTACCGATTATGGCTAGGAAACCTTCATAATACATCCGTATCAACCTGTTTGTCATGATATAAATTGATAAGCCTTCTAAATAGTTGGTCTGGCTACCCTACTTAATACCACATTATTATTTGATATTGCTCTGTTGCAAACATTGAAATTATGTGGTAAAGATAAGACATGAAGCTACGAGAAAGCCGTTACGTCAAAGTCGCTCGGATTGCCTATCACCTGACCCAACACGCGCTACCACGCTATTCACATCCAAAAAGTCTTCATCACTTTACCATTTCTTAATTGAGGGCTTGTGTGCTGTTTATGTTCTACCTGGACTTGGGGGACCGCGACACGGAAGAGTGGTTGCTGGCAAGTGACCAAATCTGCCGGGAGCTGGAACTGTCGCGTATTCCTGACCACGCCACTTTTGCAATGCACCTTTCGGAAGCTGCGTATGCTGGATTTTGAAAAGATGAAGAACCGGCTTCTGGATGAAAATGAAGTGGATGAAGAGGGGATTGATTCAGACAGCACCGGCTTTTCGCCGGGGCAAGCTATCCTGTTCTACCAAACTCGTATAGGACGAATCTATCAGCGATGGATAAAAGGGGTGTATGCAGTCGGCATTGTGTCGCAATTTATCCCGGCCTGGCGCCTGGGTTGGGGAGCGGGCAGCGAGGTGGCCTATCTGTCCGCTTGCGGGGAGACGCCCGCCACTATGGACGTTACCAAGACAAGCGTAAATCCTGGGTCATGTTAGCCGACTCGGGCTTTGACGGTCAAACCGTTTGAGACGACAATCTGATCCCGACGGTGCGACAGGGTGGTCAGTTGTTGAACCCTAAACGGAGAGCGCGAGCCGATCTGGTTCCTCGGGTTAGTTTCGATGGTCTGTTTGGACAGCGTCGGAAGACCGACATGGTGAACTCGGTGATCAAACGCACGTTCGGTGACAACTTTTGCTCTCGGAAGCCCAGCCTGCAGCGGCGAGAGCCGATTGTTAAAGGATTGGTCTACAATATCCATCGGTAAGTGTGTCTCGGTTTGTCTAATCTTTGCAACAGAGCATTTAATAATATTAAATGAACTCAATTCTCTCTAATTGTAACTTTATCCATACCTACCTAGTAGTTGATCATCGCATTTCAATGAGTAGATGGGCCGTCTTCCTTCAGTGCGGGGCAGGAGCAGTGTGGGGTGGCTGGTGGCAGGACGGCAGCCGCCCGTTTGACCTGATCATCAACCATTACGACTCTACGTACGTCGGCAAGATCCCCTGCGATGTGGAATTCCATCAAACCGGCCGGCTGCCCGGTACAAAATTTACCGCCTTTCACAGCCTGCTAACCGAATATGCGCACATTCTTGAACCCTACGAATATATTTTGCTGCTGGATGATGATATCCAGTTCCCAGAGGGTGGGATTGAGCGCTTGTTTGACATTGTCCATCAACACGGTTGGGAGATGGCGCAGGCCAGCCTTTCCCCCGATTCCTACTGCCCTCACCCGGTGTGTTTATCGCTGACGAGTCGCCAATTAGTTGCTTCAATCTCCACAATCGAGCCAAGCTGCCTCCGATTTTTAGTCATTCTACCGAACTCATGACTGGTGCTAAAAAAACCCGAACTCCGCTCATTAGCGAGAGATCCCCTTTCACCAAGATCGTCAATCCGATTGAATCTTTATCATCCAAGAAGGGGGTGGATACCTGTTCAATGAAAATTTCGTTTTGAGGTACAGGAGTACTCAGAGATAAAATCTCCTGCTTATCCTCGCCAACCTGCTTCTCGAAAGTAATTTGCAGAGTAGATGATAAAGTCTTGGTTTGAGACTCAGCAGGGATAATTACCAACCAAGTTATTGTCTCGTTAATGTGAGGCAAGTAAAAAGAGACTTTTGAGGGATAACCCTCATCGGTTGGACTCAGCCAAAACCCCACTAGACCAATATTTCCCAACCAAGTCTCTTCAATTTTTGCTACTGACTCCTTACTCTCACTTTGCTCTTGTTGTACAAAGTGGTTAAGGAAAGACGGGGCAACTTGAGGGTCAAAAAGAGCATAATGTCTGGTTAGCCCCACCAAACGATACTGCCCGATTAACTCATTGAATGTTGGACTAAAGGGATTAGCAAACACCAAGTAACGCTTTCCATGTAATTCTTCTGCAGAACGCCACGTAATGACAGGCCCCCTAGGCAATTGCGCTACCTCCTTAACAAGATAAAAAGGAGGAAACGAAATAGGTTCAGCCATATTTACAATCTCAATATTTCCTCTTAGAACTGGTGCTAAGACTCTCGTCTGTCTTTCCAAAAATGAAGCATCAAAATGAGTCTGCACATTATATTGTAAGGATTTTACTCCCTTTAATGAGACCGCTTGAAATACTAATAAAGAGGCGAGACCAAATTGAAGCAGCCTTGAAAAGGAACGGACAGAAAAAATTTTTTCAATAGAATAAATGGCGACACCGCATAGAAATGCTAAAGAAATAGACATCTGCAAAACGGTATGATCATGCTCGGCACTATGCTGGCGAAACAATCCAAACCACATAACTTCGCTTAAAAAAAGAGCGGTAAATTTCACACAAAGGGCTTTAGTCTCACCAGAAGCTGACTGACGAAACCCAACAAACCAAGGAGCAAAGAAGCCAAACAGCGCCAAGGCACTTTGCAAAGGGGCAAGGCGTATAAAACGACTCAGAAGCCATTTCACATAATCAAAAGTTGTCAAAGTGAAGGCCAACTCAGGGGCAGAGAGCCTACGAAGTGCACGGCTAATGACCAAATTACTGACCAATTCAAATGAACCCAGTACCCAAAAGAGGTGCAACAATCGAATTACCGCACCAATAAAATATCCCACACCCAGAATGGCAACCAGTTTAATAGTTTCTCTAATCGAGGGTCTGCCCCCTAGAATTGAAATAGCAAACGGAGCCAACCCTGCAAAGGCCAAGACACTTGGGATAATTTCAACGCTGAAAATCAGGGCATTTAAGAACGCAATACCGGCACAAATTAGTAACCACTTTTTTTCTCTTAGAAGTTCCCGATTAATAGAAACCTTGGCGATTAAATAGAAAAACCATACCCTAACTGCAATATCATATGGCACAGTTAGATTATCTGCCAATAGCCGAAAAAACGGCAGCGTAGCAAAACCAAAAGCGCTTAAAAAAGCTAGTTTACCCTTACCTGTCCAATCTCGCACAAAAAGAAAAACCCCGAAAATTGCAGAGGTCGAGAAAATTAACATAACCAGTCGAATACCTGGAAGCTGAAACCCCCATATCTTAAGTAAAGCCACAACTATTTGGGGGAAGCTAGAATGAATAGAGGTAAAACTTGTATTTTCTGGTAATGGTAAACCTATCTTGCAGCCTTGATCCCACGTAGCTATAAACTTCAACCTAAGAAAACCGCAGTCAAGAAAATTTTGCGCTTGTACTAGCACACTCATGTCTGTCCAATAATTACCGTGATCCGGAACGGAGGTCCGAACAGACTGGACAAACGATATGTATAGAAAGAATGCAAGACAAGTTACAGCTGTCCCCCAACTCCATGGAAAGGCGCTAATTTTTTTAATAATGTGCTTTAACATAGTCCAAATAGCAATCCGAAATATTCTTATTTCAAACCAAATAATCGTTTAATACGATTCTTTGCGTCCGTAAGAAAACCGACTTTCTCTCCACCCAGCAAATGATAGAGGGGGAGCAATTTCCTGCGAAGAGCAAAGTAAAGGGGTGCTTGAAGCTGTTCCTTTTGATCAGCTACTATCTTTTCAAGATTGATAACTTTTTGAGTTAAGCTATTGACCTTATAAGTCAGGTCTTCATTCCACAATTCACACCGCTCTAGCCACAACACATATCGTTCTAAAGTACCTGCCAAGATTTGATAAACTTGAAGATTAGGGGCACTTAGACCATTCGCTTTTGTCTTTTGTAAGGCAACACTCAGATCCGATCCTTCACACATTGGTAGGAAATAGTGATCCACAAAAAAATTCCAATACTCTCCCCAGTATCGGGGGCAAGGAGCAAGAGGGTTTCTGGCACCATTAACTTCCCTTAAGTAGGCTTGTCGTACTAATACCCCCTCTTCTTCAACCAGCGCTGCATTTTGTTTTAACGTATTTTGTGGATGTATTCGATAATCCATCAACTCTTGGGGGACATATAACGGTTCCTCAATTAACAAAACCCGAAGTACATAATCCCAATCATGACAAGTCTTAAACGGAGAGAAGTAACCAACGTCATCAACAAGGGTACGATGGAAAATGAAATTTCCGGTTGTAATAGTAAGATTGTTCAGAAGAAGAGCAAAACCAACTGTTGGGAAAAGGTCGATCTCTGCCAATAACTTAAGATAATGAGAATGATACGGATGTGGCCGCCCATATTCATCAATATGACTAACCTGGGTAAAAGCAAAACGGGATTGGTTTTGTCGCATTTTATGGAATACTTTCAAGAGCCTTTCGGGATGATAACGATCATCCGAGTTTAGAATAGCAACATATTCCCCTGAAGCCAACGATATCCCCAGGTTAAGTGCTACGTGGGCTCCCGAGTTTGCCTGACGAATCAGTCTACAGGGACGCCCCCCTTCTGCCAAAGCACGCTCAGCCTGCTCCGCTGTTGAGTCGCTCGAACCATCATCTATAACAATTATTTCTATCGGTGAATAGCTTTGTACAACGACTGATTGAATAGCTTCCCTAATATATTGCTCGTGATTATAGGCCGGTATGATAACGGAAATCAACGGTAAATTCATAGGCATCTTAACTAAGGACATTGAGTACTTGTTAGATTATAACCCAGTACTGAAAAGAGCTTCTCTAATCATGCTACACCAAAGTACAAACGTCCCCTTTTACCAAAGTTAAGATGTCCCTCTAAGAAAGGGCCGGAGAAATGGAAAAAAATTACACACCATGAGCGAAAAAGAACTGTATCGTCTACAAATCATGACCCAACTGGAAGAAAAAAGGATCACCCAAAAACAGGCTGGTGAGCTGTTAGGAGTGAGCGAACGACATGTCAAGCGGCTATGGCGGAGGTTCAAGCGGGACGGGGCAGAAGGATGAGTCAACCAATCTCGAGGGAGACCGAGCCACAATCGGTTGAGCGAAGAAGTAATACAACAAGCCTTAGCCTTGACCCTGGAGCGATATCGGGACTTTTGGCCCACCCTGGCAACCGAAAAGCTCACGGAAGTGCATGGATTGCGGATTTCAGACGAAAGCGTATGGAAGCTGATGATCAGCGAGGGGTTGTGGAAACCTCGCCGGAAGCGCAAATTCCGGGTATTCCAAATGCGCGAGCGAAGAGCCGCTTTGGACGAGTTGATCCAGATTGATGGCTCAGATTACGATTGGTTCGAGGGCCGAAGTCCGCGCTGCACCTCATTGGTCTTTATTGGTCTTTGTGGATGATGCCACGGGGAAACTAGCAGAAATGCGCTTTGTGCCCCATGAAACCTTCTTTGACTGTTGTGTAACCGCCCGAAGTTATTTCGAGTGCTACGACAAGCCTGGAGCCTTTTACAGTGACAAGGACGGCATCTTTCACCTCAATACCCCCAAAGTGGTCCTGGGGACGGCCTGACCGAATATGGCCGGGCAATGCAAGAGCTGGAAATCCCAATTATTTGCGCCAACACACCCCAAGCCAAGGGCCGTGTCGAGCAAGCCAACCAGACCCTGCAGGATCGCCTAACCAAGGAGATGGGGGTACAGGGGATCTCTACCCCCGAGCAGGCCAATTCATGGTTACCCACGTTTATCGATGATTACAACCGACGTTTTGCCATCCTGCCCCGCCGTCCAGTGGATGTCCATCGTCCGCTCGGGGATGCCGAGCAGTTGGATCAAATTTTGCGCCGCAAAGCCGAGCGGATCCTCTCCAAAAACCTGATTTTCCAGCGTCATCGTTCTGGCTATCAAATCCAGGTCGATCGTCCAACCCATGCTATGCGGAAGGCCAAGGTGACCGTTTTGGAGAATTCCAAAGGTGAAATCACCGTCCTCTACAAAAATCAGCCCCTCGCCTTTGTGCTTTGCTCTCAACAGGCAGATCAAGCTAGAGTCGTCGCTGCCGAATCAATTGATTTCGAGTTGCTCAATGCATCCAAAGCCCATAAGCCTGCACCCGACCATCCATGGCGTTTTCCCCTATATCTACTCAATCCCCTACCAAAGCTGCTCCCTGATAGGGGACATTCTAACTTTGGTGGTTGGGGTGACATCTTAACTTTGGGCTAACAGGCTTCTCTAATCAAACAAACACGCTGTGTATGCATTTTATCATTTCGTCTCCCCTTTTTCATGGTAACATATACCAGAACCTCAGAATCATTCCCTCGCGAGGGTAACATGGCGCAGAATCAAGCCTCCCCCCTTCCTTACGATTTCATCGGCCAAATTCTGATCACCCAGGAGCAAATCGAGCAGCGCGTGGCCGAACTGGGTGCCCAGATCACCGCAGACTACCGCGACTCCGACCGCTTGCTCCTGCTCGGCCTGCTGCGCGGTAGCGTGGTCTTCCTTACCGACCTCATGCGCAAGATCAATCGTCCCATGACCATGGATTTCATGCTCGTCTCCTCCTACCGCGGTGCCGAATCCTCCGGTTTCGTTCGCATTGATGCGGATCACAAGATTAACATTCACAATTGGGATGTCATCCTGGTGGATGATATCATAGATACGGGTTACACCATTCATACCGTGCGTAAATTGCTCCTCGAACGCCAGCCGCGCAGCCTGAAAATCTGCGCTCTGCTGGATAAGAAAGCCCGCCACAAAGTGGATATCCACATTGATTACCTGGGCTTCGAAATCCCCGATTACTTCGTGGTCGGCTACGGCCTGGATATTGATGAGAAAGGCCGCAACCTTCCCTATATCGCCGCGGTAGATCTGGAAAAGTACCGCGCCCTCTACGGCAGCGGCACCTGAAGCACCAGAAAAGGTATGACCATGAAAACCAAACCCCCTCGCAAAATCGGCATCCTGACCTCCGGTGGCGATAGCCCCGGCATCAACGCCGCCATACGCGGCATCGGCAAAGCCGTGGCCGGGCACTTCAACCTCCAGTTAATCGGCTTCCACGATGGTTTCAGCGGGATGGCCCACAATCTGGTCATGCCCCTTGAAGGAGAAGCGCTCTCTGGCATCCTGACGACCGGGGGCACCATCCTGGGTACCAATCGCGATAAACCCTACAGCGCCGAAGAAGAAGGCCAAACGGTGGATTATACCGAGCGCATTCTCCAGGTTTACCGCCAGCACAACCTGGATGGCCTGATCTGCCTGGGCGGGGGCAATACGCAGGAAAGCGCATACTACCTCCTGCAAAAGGGCCTTAACGTCATCACCCTGCCCGTTACCATTGACAATGACATCCCCCAAACCGATATGACGGTGGGCTTCAATACCGCCATGGAAATCGCTGCAGAAGCCATTGACCGCCTTCACAGCACTGCCTTCAGCCATCACCGCATCATCATCGTGGAGGTAATGGGACGCGAGACCGGCTGGCTGACCCTGGGGGCGGGCATTGCCGGTGGTGCGGATGTCATTCTCATCCCCGAGATCCCCTATGACATCCATAAAGTCGCCGAGGCCATCCTGGAGCGTAGCCGCCGCGGCAAACGCTTCAGCCTGGTGGCGGTAGCAGAGGGCGCCATTGCCAAAGAGACTCTCCAGTTCTTCGAGCACGCCCGCCAGGCTAACCGGCGCTTGCGCAGTGGAAACGAGGCCGAAGCGGTAGAAGCCGGCTTGCAGGAGATCGAAAAACGTTCCGCCGGGGATACCCTCCATCTGGCCAACCGTCTGCAGGAATTTACCCGCCTGCAAACCCGTGTCACCATCCTGGGCTACCTGCAGCGCGGCGGTGCTCCCTCTGCCTTCGATCGCGTCCTGGCGACCCAGCTCGGCACAGCCTGCGCTCATCTGGTCAGCCAGGGGCATTATGGTGTTATGGTAGGTATTCAGGGTGGTAGCGTCAAACCCATTCCTCTCGCACAGGTAGCCGGAAAGGTCAAACGAGTTCCCCTGGATCATTCCTGGGTACAAGGTGCCCGTCTGGTTGGCACCTGCTTGGGCGATTAAAACGACTCCATCCAGATTAAACACCAACCTGCCCACGCCCTGCAACCCGCACCCAAGGCGCGGGTTTTAATTGTTGATATTCAAAATTATGCCCTGCAGCGGAGAAAATGCATGCCCACTTCAAAGTCTTCATCCCCCTTCCCCCTCCTTGTCACTTCTTACCCTGCACCTTTCACTGAGTGGCGCTGGCAAGGAGATCCCTCCCGTCTCGCCCGTACCACGGAGGCCCAACGCCAATTCCTTCTCCAACTCGATCATCCTCTCTGGGCTGTAACCCATGAAGGCTCGCTTGCCCTGACCACTGAAACGGCTTTGCTCCCTGCGGGCCAGGCCGATCCCGGAGCGGCCACAATCCTGGCTTATGCCCCTCCCCTCCCAGCCGAAGCCCTGGGCGACCCGGGCTTCCGCGACCTGTTTGGCCTGCGATATGCTTACTATGCTGGCGCCATGGCAGGGGGTATTGCCTCCGAAGAACTGGTCATCGCATTGGGCAAGAACGGTTTCATGGGCATATTCGGGGCTGCCGGTTTGCTCCCCGCCCGGGTGGAGCAGGCCATTCACCGCATCCGCGAAGCCTTGCCGCAAGGTCCCTACGGTTTTAACCTGATTTTCAGCCCCAATGAACCTGCGCTGGAAGAACGCACGACGGATCTTTACCTGAAACACGGCATCCGAACCATCGAGGCTTCGGCCTATGTAGATCTGACCCTTAACCTGGTGCGGTACCGCCTAGCCGGGCTCACCCAAACCCCACAGGGACGAATTGTGGCGCAAAACCGCATTATCGCGAAGATCTCACGCCGCGAAGTAGCCCAACGCTTCATGCAGCCAGCACCGGCAGACCTGGTGGCGCAACTTCTGCAAAGTGGGCAAATCAGCCCAACCCAGGCTAATCTGGCCCAATATGTGCCCATGGCCGATGCCATCACCGTAGAGGCGGATTCGGGCGGTCACACCGACAACCGCCCCCTGGTGGGGTTGATTCCCACAATGCTAACCCTGCGTGACCGCATCCAGGCGCAATATTCCTATTCTCAGCCAGTCTTTGTTGGCGCCGCAGGCGGCATTGGCACCCCCGAAGCGGCGCTGGCGGCTTTCACCATGGGCGCTGCCTATATTGTGACAGGCTCTGTCAATCAATCCTGTGTTGAAGCCGGCACTTCCGCTCATGTGAAGCGCTTGTTAGCCCAGGCGGATATGGCCGATGTGATGATGGCTCCCGCCGCCGATATGTTCGAAATGGGGGTCAAGGTACAGTTGCTCAAACGGGGTACGCTCTTCCCTATGCGGGCTCAGAGGCTTTACGAACTCTACACCCGCTTTCCCTCCCTTGAAGCCATTCCTCCTGAAGAACGGGAGAAATTGGAGCGTCAAATCTTCAAGCGCGACCTCGAGTCCATCTGGCAGGAAACCGTGCAGTATTTCCAAGAGCGCGACCCGCGCCAAATTGAGCGCGCGCAGCGTGACCCCCATCAAAAGATGGCTCTGGTTTTCCGCTGGTATCTGGGGCTTTCCTCCCGTTGGGCTAACCGCGGCGAACCCGGCCGGGAGATGGATTACCAGATTTGGTGCGGGCCGGCCATGGGCGCTTTCAATGCCTGGGTTCAGGGCTCTTACCTGGAAGCCCCCGAAAACCGGCATGTGGCCGACGTGGCCCTGCACCTGATGACCGGCTGCGCCTACCTCGCCCGTACCCACATACTGGCGCTGCAGGGCGTGCGGCTGGCGCCAGATCTAAGGCGTTATCGGCCTCAACAACCAATGCTCTGACGCATCCTGGCAGGGTAACCAATCGGCACGTAGGCCAGGTCGGTGGGGCTTTCGTCCGCACAAACCGCCAGGGTAAGCACCTTTTGCCCCAATACGCACCACCAGGCCCACCAGGGGGCCGCAATACCACGCACGCTTACGCGCGCCGCCTGCCAGGAGGGGTTGGGGGTCAGGGAAACGGGCAGATCCACATTCACCCGCCGCGTATCCCAGGCCAGCCCAACCCGCAAGGCTTTAAGCACCGCCTCTTTCAGACTCCAGATGAGGGTGACCGCCAAGGAAAGATATGTTTCAGGGAGGGATTTCACATAAGCCCGTTCCTCGGCAGTAAAATAATCCGCCACAAAAGCAGGCACCCGAGGCTCAATGCACTCCAGATCAATGCCCAGCATTAAATCGGGAGCAGGAGCCAACGCGCAGGCTGCCCAACCCTCGCGATGAGTGAGCGAAAGAGCCACCGGGTAGGGAGTATCGGGGGTCACCCAGACCTGAGGTGCGCCCTGAGCATTCCGCAAGACGCTGATGCGTCGTAGCGCATAATCCCGTAACCGCTCATCGGCGGCGCGCAGGAGACATTTTGCCACCCAACGGCCCAACAGCCAATCGGCCCGGCGTCGAGGGAAGTGCAGATTCTGAAAATACACCTGTTCGGCAAGCGACAGGCTTTGTTCCAGGGGAAGGGGATCGGCCATCACAGCCGCCCCACCCCCTAGCGTCCAGTAAATGCTTACCATAGGTCACCCTCCTCGGCCAAGGTTGATTCGGAAAGGTGCCACGAGCGGGGCCTCTGCTGCATAAGGTAGGCGGGCCGTGCGGCACCCCTCCACCTCCAGGATCAGGTGACCCTGAGCATCCAGCACCCGTGCGTTAAAGCGCCGTTCCTGGCTGCTACTGGGAGTGACCTCAACCCAGACCGGCTCCTGCCACGTCCGGGCATGGTAAACAATCCGCTCTGCGCCAGAGGGCAAGGCCAGCACCCCATCCTGAGCCACTTCCCAGGCAGCGGCCGTTTGTAACACCAATTCAAGCAGGTGCGGGGCAGTGACCAGTGAAACGGCGCCAAGTGTGGGCAGGTCGGTCTGTAAACGCCCTACGCTTCTCTCCGCCTCCACCTGGGCGGCTTCCAGCACCTGAAAAGCCGGCCCATGGAAGAAGAGGGCATAAATTGCTTCGCGTTTTACCGCCTTGCTTTCTTCCCACAGGGGGAGGGTGATCTTCTGAGGCTCTGCCTCGTACTCCCCAGATACCAAATGAACATTTGCAGCAAAGTGACGCAAGGTCTGAGCACCCATGCCCGGGCGGTTCAGGCTGGATTCCAGCACCGCGTGGGCGGTCAATCCCTCTCCATCGTGCATCATCTGGATCGTGATGGCAAAACGACGCGGCTGAGAGCGATAAAACTTCAAGGGGGCCATAAACTGGACCTCACTAAACCCCTTGACCCGCCAGACAGGTTTCTCTCCAGCCAGAGAAGCCCAGCGAAGAGCAGCGGCGGCAAACCCCTCCAGCCCCATCACCGCAGGTAATAGCGGAATCCCATTCAGGGCATGATCATAAAGATAAGGGGTCTGCTGGGGATCCAGTTCCACCTCAAAATGTGCCCCCTCCCAACGATCATAACGTGTCAGGATGCCCGGCAAAATGTTGAGATGCCCGCCCAGGGTTCGGTTCAGCGCTTCCAGATCCAGGCCATCCTGATCGCGACGTGGCAACGTGAGTACGCCCAATGAGCCTGCCAGCACCACTTCGGCCTGGCCCGGATTGCCGAGCAATTCGCGTAGCACATGAGCGGCGGCTTCTTCCGGTGGCATCAGATCAATCCCGGCGCGGCGCATAATCTCAGGTACGTAACCCCGGCTGGCCATACCCACCTCGGCCCAAGCCCCCCAGTCCAGCGCCAGGGTCTTGATCCCAGACGGGTGATGTCGCAATGCCAGCATCATTTTGGCAAGAAAGTCATTGCCCGCGCAGTAATCCACCTGTCCAGCGTTTCCAAAGCGCCCCGCAATTGAGGTGAAAACGACCAGCGCCCGCGGCCACAGGCCATGACGTTGCAAGCCCTTATAGAGGTGATAGAAGCCTGCCGCCTTGACCGCCAGGATTTGGGCAAATTCCTCTGGTGGTTTGCTTTCCAGGCGGCGGCTGCGCTCCACACCGGCAGCATGAATCAGCACATCCAAGCGTCCCTGCTCCTGAGCCACGCGGCGGACAACGCTCTCCACCGCCTGCGCATCTGTGACATCCGCAGGGATATAAGTAATCTCTGCGCCCCAGGTGCGCACCTCTTCTAATAACTTTAACGTTCCCTCAGCACGTTCCAGCGCCGCCAGGTGCTGTTCAACCTCCGCCAATGAGGGTCGTTCCCCCCGTGCTGCCAGGCGCTTGAGCAGGGTTTGGCGCAAGGCTGCGCGATCCTGACGAAGCATCAGCAGGTCCGGGTTTTCCGGATCAGGAAGGGATGAACGTCCTACCAGGTAAAACACCCCCCGCGTTTTACGCGCCAGGTCACGCACCACAGCCCGGGTAATCCCGCCGCTCCCACCCGTAATCAGGAAAACTGGTTTGTCACCCAGATTAAACGACTGGGTTTCACCCAGAGGAGCCTCTACCACAGTGACCCCATAACGCTGTTCGTCACACCGCCCAATCTCAACCACACCAGGGTCATAAAGCAATTCCTCGATCAACTGGGCCGCGATGGTCGCCGGCTCAGCCCGGGGCGTGAAATCCACCACCTTTACCAGAGCATTGGCGCGCTCCCACGATACCGCTTTAACCAACCCGCTGATCATACCGCCCAGAGGAGATGCCAGAGGAGCTCCCGAGAATCCGTGCAATCCATCCAGGCGCGTAGCAGCAATCAGGAACGGCTCGCCAGTAATCACCTGGAGCAAATCAAACAGCATGTGCGCACGTCGGTGCACCTCAACATTCCAGCGTTCGGCGTCCATATCCTCCAATGCAGGCTCCACATCCAGACCCGGCAGGAAAAAGAGACCGTTCACCGGGGCTTCTTCCACCCATTGGCGCACTTGAGAGAGCACTTGTTCTGGTGAGTCACCGGGGAGGAGCAGTACTTTAACCTTGTGCCCCCGCAAACGACGCGCCAACGCCACCCCCACGCCACTTTGATCTCCCACAATGACCACCCGCATCCCGGCGGACAGCGAAATGCCGGTAGGCTGGCAGAGCACCGCCTTTGGGCGCAAAACGGCCCGCGGTACCCGGCGCCGAATAATTCCGCTCCCCGGTGCTTCATCCCTTGCTTCTTCCAGTATGGGGCTTTCCACCTCATCAGACACCGGGAGGGATGAGAGATCTGCTGTCTCTCTTTTCTCTGTCGGCTGGCGTTCAGCCTCCTGCAACGCCTGCAGCGACTCCTGCACGAAGGCGATGACCTTGCGCAGCGTGTTGTAATCGCCCAGGCGCAAATCCTCGCGGCGCGGGATGCCGTACTGCTCCCGCACGCTAGCAAACAACTCGGCTTGCTTCACCGTATCAATGCCCAGATCGGCTTCCAGGTCCAAATCCAGATCCAGCATCTCCTGAGGGTAACCAGTCTTTTCACTGACCAGAGAAAGTACGAATGCCCGAATTCTCTCTTCATCCAGGCTTATGCTCCCGGCCTGCCCCGAGGAGGAAGAGTGCACCTCCACCGAGTAAGAAGCAGGAGGTTCTGTCTGCACCGGCAGATGCTCCACCGGGTAGCCCACGCGAGCAGTCACCAGTTCCAGCACCTCGGGGCTGACGGACTGGGTTGGCTGCTCAGCAGGCATTGTTGAGGGCTGCGCCCCGCTCCATTCTGACTGGGCCATCAATGACTCCCGCACAAAGCCGATGACCTTGCGGAGGGTGTTGTAATCCACCAGGCGTAAATCCTCACGGCGCGGGATGCCATAGCGCTCGCGCACCGCGGCAAACAACTCCGCCTGCT
This sequence comes from Thermanaerothrix daxensis, assembly GCF_001306145.1. Lineage (GTDB taxonomy): Bacteria > Chloroflexota > Anaerolineae > Anaerolineales > Anaerolineaceae > Thermanaerothrix > Thermanaerothrix daxensis. Next base: position 346,577 of record NZ_LGKO01000005.1, on the reverse strand, counting down.
TGACCGTATCAATGCCCAGGTCGGCTTCCAGATCAAGGTCCAGATCCAGCATATCGGGAGGATAACCCGTTTTCTCGCTCACCAGCGCCACCAGCACCGCCCGGATCTCCTCTTCATCGGGCAAGGCCGGTTTCATCGCCGGGGATATTGGCGGGGTCTCGCCAGCACCCACCTCGACAGACGCCATTGGAGAAGATCCGTCGTTTTGATCCCCCTGTGGGAGGGGAGCGCTTGCCGAAGGCAGATTGCTCAGCGATTCCCGCACAAAGGCAATGACCTTACGTAACGTGTTGTAATCTACCAGACGCAGATCTTCGCGCCGCGGGATGCCGTACTGCTCCCGCACACTGGCGAATAGCTCCGCCTGTTTCACCGTATCAATGCCCAGATCGGCTTCCAGGTCCAAATCCAGGTCCAGCATTTCACGTGGGTACCCGGTTTTCTCGCTGACCAGGTTCAGGAGAAACTCAGCGACTTGGCCTTCCTCCGGCACCGTCACGGCCGGTCCCCCTGTCCCTTCAAACGCGACCTCCTCACGCGGCGAGGAAAACGCACCCGGTTGCGAGGAGGACACCGGATTCTCAGCAGCGGGAGTCTCAGCCCATTGGGTCGGTCCCTGCCCATACTGCCACCGCGATTGCAAGGGAGGGCGCTGGGGAGGTCCCGCATGGCGAATGCGCAACGTACGTTTGACGACCTCTAGTTCGGCTTGCTCATACCCGGCCAGGTCGGCCAGCCAACGCCTGTACACCGTGGGGTTAACCCGCTCATCTCCACCATTAATGCGCCGCAGCAAGGCCATTGCCACCTGAGATCCAAAGCCCGCTCCCAGGCGCAGGGCGTAGCGCAATGGGAAGGTCCCACCCCGGGATAGGTTGAGATCCCCCAGTTCGGGGTCTGGCTCAAAACCATTATCAATGTTGGCAATTGGGGGCACGCGCCCATATTGCAACGCCTTGACGGCCAGCACATCCTCCACCCCCACCCCCATGGTATGCCCGGTGTACCCTTTGGTGTTGGCGATCAGAATGCGATTAGCGTGGTCTCCAAAGACATACCGCAAGGCGCGAATCTCGGCAGAAGCCGAGCCCCCCCGCGCAGGGGTATAAGTCTCGTGAGACACAAACACCATGTACGGCGCCATCTCCGCACGGTTGAGCCCAAATCGTCGCTCCGCCGTGCCGACCAGGCGCTCCATGATCTCGCTCACATGAGTCACATCCAGGCGCGTGCCGTGATAGGCACTGTTGGCAATGTCAGTGGCCAGGACCTCACAAATGCCACGCATTCCTCGTTCGCGCACCGCATCTTCCGATTCAACAACGAGCGCAGCAGCGCCCATCCCCATGATCATCCCATTGCGCCGACGGTCAAAGGGCAATACCGCCTGCCGCAAGTCCCCCTCAATGGTGGCCGCGCCACTGGCCATAAGCGAAGCGCCGATCCAGGACATCAGAGGGTTACTGGTAACATCATCCCCGGCGATAATGATGACCCGCCGGCAGCGTCCCTGGCGAATCCAATCCTCAGCCAGCGCCAGCGCGTGGGTTGTGCTGGCACAGGCCGCATTGACATGGGTATTTGGGCCCCGTGCACCAATGTACTCAGCAAACTGCGAGTGCCCCATGGTCAGTACCCGGAAGACCAACCGGCGATCCAGATGATAATCCCGGTCAGCCAAGCGACGTTCGAGATCGGCCATCTGAGCCTTTAAGAAGGCCAGCATCTCCGGGGGGGCTGAACCGAGTTGCGCCGCCAGCGCTTGCAAGGTTTCCAACTGGGTCTTCAGAGATTGATACTGATGGTAGTCCTCTAACTCTCGTGCCAGTTCTGCAAGCCCCGGAAAAGCCGAAGCGAAAATCACCCCGGTTTCATCCGCCAGTGCGGGAGGCAAGCGCCAACGATCCGGCAGGTAAGTACCCACACTCGTCGGGCGGTAATGCATCACCAGGGGAATGCCCGCATCGCGCAAGGCTTCAATGCCTGCCGCAATGGCCAGTTGGGTGGAAATATCCAGGGCTTCCACCCGCTCTTCCGGCACACCAAAATCCTCACTCAGGTCAAACTGCCCGCGTTGCCCCGCCAGTTTGACCGTCTGCTCCAAATCTTCCACCGGCTGCACTTCGGCGCCGTTATCACTCTTGATCAGGCGAATGATACGCCGTTGCAGCAGGCTTTGGCGCACTTCCAAGGGCAGCGGCTCAATCATGATCTCGCCCCGCAGCAAGCGCTCAACATTGTCATCCGCAAACACTGCCCGTTGACGCCCCGGCAACCCCAAACCGGCACCGCTGATAACCACCGAGCCCGTAAGAGGCAACCTTCCTTCCTTGACCAGAATGGCGGGAGCAACCTGGGGCACCGGGGGTTCGGAGGTGAGTCTTGGGGCTGCCTCAGGTATCGGCGTGATTTGCACCGGCAGCGCACGCTCCTCAACCCCCCGGGGCAACACTCCTGCAGCGAACAAACCGGCCAGCGCCTCATTGAATGAAGCCGGCCCGCCTTTGCGCGGGTGGTTAGTGGCCAAAATGAGCACCTCAGACGCCTTCTCCCTGAGAATGTCACTGGCCAGCCCGGCCAAAACGCGCTTGGGACCCACCTCAACAAAAATACGCGCTCCCTGGGCGTAGAGTGTCTGAACACCTCGGATGAACTGGACCGGTGAAGCCACCTGACGCGCCAGCAAATCCAGCATAGCCTCCCGATCCGATGGATAAAACTCACCGGTCACATTCGAAATAACCGGGATGCGAGGGGGCTGGAGATGCATGCGCGCAATGACCTGACGCAGCGGTTCACTGGCCGGCCCCACAATTTGGGTATGGAAAGCATGCGAGACCGGAATTTTGACGGCCTGATAGCCAGCAGCCTGGAGCGCCTCCAGCGCCGCTTCAACCGCCGGCGTTGCACCACCGATGACACTTTGCAACGGGCTGTTGTAATTCGCGATGACCACATAACCGGGTACCTGGCTCAAAATGCGCTCAATGGCCTCAGGAGGTGCCGAAACCGCCGCCATGCAACCGTTATCTGCCATGGAAACCCGTGCCATCTCCCGCCCCCGCGCACTCACAATCTCCAGCGCCTCGGCAAAGGGCAGAGCACCGGCCGCAACCAACGCGGCGTACTCCCCCAGGCTGTGACCAATGGCCATATCCGGGGGAAAACCGTACTTGGCCAGCAGGCGTAGCAGAGCCACATTCGCGGTGAGCATGGCCGGTTGGGTCACAATCGTATTGCGCAACTCGGATTCGGCTTGCTTAAGCCGCTCATCACCATCTTCAACAAAGATATATGCGCTGAGGGGCCGACCTAAAATCGGGGTCATCACCGCATCGGCCTCACGAAACGTTTCGGCGACAATGGGCTCTAGTTCGTACAAATCTCGCAGCATGTTGACGTACTGCGAGCCCTGTCCTGGGAAGAGAAAGGCAACTTTGCCGGGTGCCCCCCGCCCGCGATAAATCCCCTGACCGGCCAGGGCCTGCCAAGTATCAGGCGCATCTCGCTCCAAGGCCGCCAGGGCCTTCTCCACCCGTTTGGCCAAATCAGCGGCATCGGCGTAATCCAGCGCTATGCGCTCAGGGTAGCGCACTTCATCCAGTGGCGGCGTCCTCCAGGCCGGCATACGCCCGGCGCGTGCCTCTTCCAACACCTTCTGCAAGCGAGAGATTAAGGCCGCACGCTCCGGCGCCCCCACTACGAATAATCCACGGAAAGTGGGCAGTCCCTCAAAGACCGACACCGCCGAGGCTTCGGCTGGAATCTCGGCCTGGGCAACCGCCACCGCCGGGAAGACCTTCCTTTCGCTCGTCAGTAAACCCGGTACATATTCCTCTACGACAGCGTGAAAGTTTGTCCCACCAAAACCAAACGAACTAATCCCCGCACGTCGGATTTCCCCGCGTGGACGCTCCCAGGGGCGCAACTCCGTAATGACATAGAAGGGAAGGTGATCAAAGTCAATATTAGGATTGGGGCGGGTGAAGTTGATCGAGGGAGGCAGCACCTTCTCATGAAGCGCGTACGCCACCTTCAACAACGCTGCGGCACCGGCTGCGCTCTTCAGGTGACCAATGTTGGATTTGACCGAACCCAGGGCAATTGAAGCCACCGGTAGATCAAAAGGATCAAAAATAGCGTTCAGGCTGTTCACCTCCACCACATCCCCAACGCGGGTGGAGGTGCCATGAGCCTCGATCAGGGTTGCCGTGGCGGGTGAGAGACCGGCGTTCTTCCATGCCCGTTCAATGGCCCGTTGCTGACCAGTGGGGTTGGGGGCTGTGATGCCCTTACCCCGTCCATCACTGCTGGAACCCACCCCCCGGATGACAGCATAAATCTTATCCCCATCTCGCTCCGCATCGGCCAAGCGTTTGAGCAAGAATACCGCCGCGCCCTCGCCCATCACAAAGCCGTTAGCGCCCTCGGCAAATGGACGCGAACCATCCGGGCTGAGCGCGCCGATTTTGCAGAATTTGACGTATGCATCAATGCTCATGTTGCCGTCCACGCCCCCGGTCAAGACGGCATCAAATTGATAGGCGTTCAGCCCTTCAATGGCGGCTTGGAGGGCCGCGAGGGAAGAGGCACAAGCCGCATCCGTGACAAAGTTTGCGCCCGAGAAATTAAAAACGTTGGCCACCCGCCCGGCAATGATATTGGCCAACTCGCCCGGCATGGTGTCTTCAGTAATCGGTGGGAGTTTGGCCCGTATCTTCGCCGCCACCCCTTCCAACAGTGTGCGCTGCACATCCGGCGGAAGATCACGGAACACTTCTAATTCACGCAGAGCCTCCAGATACTCCGGCAAACGCACGCGGAAACTGGTGTTGTACTGATTTTCCCCCGCCATGGAGTTTCCCAGGATCACGGCCACACGGGTGGGATCCAACGGACGTTGCGGGAAACCGTAATCCAGAAGGGCCTCACGCGCCGCCGCAATGGCCCATTTTTGGGTGTTGTCCATGACGGCCAGCACATTGGGGGGGATGGGAATCCCCCACTTAAGCGGCTCAAAATGAAACTCGCGCACCCATGCTCCGATTTTGGTGTAGGTCTTATCAGGCACTCGCGGGTCGGGATCGTAGTAGAGATCTGGATCCCAACGCTCACGAGGCACCTCGGTCACCGAATAACGCCCCTGCTTGATATTCTGCCAAAAGGTCGGTGCATCGGGGGCATCCGGCAAAATCGCTCCAACCCCCACGATGGCTACCGCTTTGGTTTCGCTCATGTTGATTCCTCCTCCAAGGACGTAGGATGATCAAAGCGCATCTGGCGCAAAACTGGCAATCTCGGGCCAAACCCTTACTGCGAGGGAAACGAACCCTCTCTCATCTTCTACCTTTTCCTACCTTTACAAACCCGTAGAGTCGGATGGCATTTATGGAATCCTTCTCTCCGCAATGCATACTCTAACCATAGGTAACCCCTGGGCAGTGCACGAGTTACGCCTTTTACACCGAACCAAAGCACTGCCGGGGATAGCCCCACCGAAGGGGAACAATTCCTAACCAAAGCCACAAATAAAGGCGGTCCTTATGATAGCCAGTTTGTGAAGCAAATAACGAACATGACAATCATCGTGACATTTGTCACTATCCGTACCGGGGCAGGGGTGCTACCATAAAGCGTGATAAAGAATGCTATAACATTTTATAACATGCTATGGAAGAATTATTAACCACACGCCAGGTTCAAGATCTCCTCAAGGTTGATCGCATCACCATTTACCGCATGCTCCAGGATGGGCGGCTCAAAGGGGTGAAGATCGGCCAGCAGTGGCGCTTCCCGCGGAGCGAGGTTGAGCGCCTGCTGGGACGCACCCCCACCGAAACCTCTTCCCAGGCCATTGATCTGGCAATCGGTTTCCCCACCCATTGCGTTCAACCCATTCAGGATCTGTATGCCGAGATCAGCGGTCTGAGCGCCGTGGTGGTGGACAACGATGGGAACCCCTTGACCGAGACCAGCCACCCCTGTGCGCTTTGCCAACTGCTGTGGCAGCACGAACAGGCACGCGCCGATTGCCAGACCTCCCGGCGGCGCATGGTGCATGAGGTTGGGCCACGGGGAGGTATTGCCACCTGCCACGCCGGGCTAAATTACTTGCTGGCTCCCATCTACGACGAAGGTCAGGTTGTGGCCTGGTTCCTATGCGGCCCCTGCTTCTGGCAAAATCCACCCACCGACCCTGAAACCCTCTGGCGGCAACTGGCCGAGCAATATGATCTCCCTGTGGAACAAGTGCGTGCGGCCGCGGGTGAGATTCGAACCATAGATCCCAGCCAGCACCAGCGTGTGGCAGCCTGGCCAACTGCGGCCGCCCGCGCTGTGCAAGGCATTCTGCGTGAGCGCCTATTGTTCATTGAGCGCTTGCAACAAATCGCTACGCTTACTCAAATCTCTTAGTCAAGGAGTTGACTCTATGAAAAAAATCGTCATTCTCGGCGCCGGCACTGCAGGCACAATCGTTGCCAACCGCTTCAAGCGCTTGCTCGATTTTGGACGGTGGGAAGTTACGCTGGTGGATCCGGATCCTATTCACTACTACCAGCCTGGCTTCTTGTTTATCCCCTTCCGCATGTACACCCCAAAAGACGTCATCAAGCCCAAGCGTGACTTTATAGATCCTCCACTGCGTTTCATCCAATCCAAAGTTGAAGAAATTGACGCCGAGCACCGTCGCGTGCACCTGGCCGATGGGAGTGTATTGCCCTACGATTTTCTCATCATTGCAACCGGTGTAGATATTTACCCCGAGGAAACGCCGGGAATGCTGGATGGCGAATGGGGCAAAACCATCCATTCCTTCTATACCTTACCGACCAGCCTAGCCCTGCGAGACACTTTGCGCTCCTGGAAAGGAGGGCGTTTGGTTGTCAACGTCGTTGACAATCCCATCAAATGCCCAGTAGCACCCCTGGAATTCCTTATGCTGGCAGATTGGTATTTTCACCAGCAGGGCATGCGCGATCGGGTCGAAATCATCTACGCCACGCCGCTATCCGGCGCTTTCACCAAACCGACGGCTTCAAAACTTTTGGGAGAACTGCTGGAAAGCAAGAACATCAAAGTTGAGCCCGATTTCATGATTGAGCGGGTGGACCCAGACGCCAGGAAGATCGTTTCTTACGATGAGCGCGAGATCGAGTACGATCTATTGGTCACCATCCCGCTCAATAAGGGCGCCGAGGTGATTGGAAAATCGGGGTTGGGAAACGAACTTAACCTGGTGCCGGTGGATCCCCACACTCTGCGCGCCAAGGCCCATCCCAATATCTTCGTGCTCGGCGATGCTTCGGATGCTCCCGCCTCCAAGGCCGGGGCAACCGCCCACTTCTCAATTGACCTGTTTACCGAGCATTTCCTGGACTACGTAGAGACCGGCGAACTCCCGCCTTACTTCGATGGGCACGCCAATTGCTTCATCGAAACCGGTTTTGGCAAGGGGTTGATGATCGATTTCAACTACACCCAGGAACCCCTGCCTGGGCGCTACCCACTCCCCGGCATCGGCCCCCTGACCTTGCTGCAGGAATCCGAATTTAACCACTGGGGCAAACTGATGTTCCACTGGATGTACTGGCACATCCTGCTGCGCGGAATGGAACTGCCGCTTCCTGCCACGATGAGCATGGCCGGCAAGTGGAAGGTTTAGCGGAGGGGTATTATGGAGGCTGAAATCACCGCCCTGAACCAGAAACTGGACGCCCTCATGGAGCAGGTGGCTTACCTGAGCGAACAGGCCCGGTTGGCCGAGCGCGAACGCCAGGCGCGAGATGAACTCATCGAAACGGCTATGCCCATCGCCAAGGAAGCCCTGCGCCTGGGAAGTGAACAACTTGAGGAGATCCAGGAATACATCCAGCCAGAAGAATTGCTACGCCTGTTCAAGAAACTGCTTCGTCATGCGCGCCAGATTGAAACCCTGCTTGACCAACTGGATGCCCTCTACGATCTCATCGAGACACTAACCCCCGTCTCCAAGGATGTCCTGATGCGCCTCACCGAAGCCCTACAAACGCTGGAAGACAAAGGGTATTTCGCCTTTGCCCGTGGCGGGGTGCGCATTGTGGATAACATTGTCACCTCTTTCAGCGAAGAGGATGTTAATCGGCTGGGAGATAACATTGTGCTCATTCTCAACACCGTCAAGGACATGACCCAGCCCGAAATCCTGACCTTTGTCCGCAACACCCTGCTCCTGGCCGAAGAGGAGGTCGGTAAGCCGGTAGATATTTCGCTCTTCAGCCTTTTGCGCCAGTTGCAAGACCCGGCTGTTCGTCGCGGCCTGGCACTGACGCTGCGAGTCCTGCACGTTATCGGCCATCAGGCCGAATCGAAGTCCAACCCTGTATCTGCACAGGACTAAAACATAAATCCAAGTTTTGAAGGAGGAAATACCTATGCCTACCCGAGTCATTGCCGGAAAAACCGTGGAAGTGGACGCTGAAGGGTTCATGGTTAACCCCAATGAATGGAACGAAGCAATTGCGATTGAATTGGCCAAAGAAGAGGGTATCGAGGAGTTAACCCCCGAGCACTGGAAGGTGATCAACTTCTGCCGCCAGAGCGCTGGTGCCACCGGCAAGGCCCCCACCCTGCGCACGATCACCGCAGGAACGGGCATCTCCACCAAAGAATTATTTGCCCTCTTCCCCAAGGGCCCGGCCAAGAAGGTGGCCCGAATTGCCGGCCTGGGCAAGCCCGAGGGTTGTGTCTAATCTTTTTTCTCAATTAAGGAGGTTTGATCATGACAGAAGGAAATCGCCACATCGCCTTTATTTGCTCCAAGGGCAACTTGGATATGGCTTATCCGGCCCTGGTGATGGGATGGGCTGCTTTGGGCAACGGCGTGGATGTCACCATTTTCTTCACGTTCTGGGGACTGGATCTGATCAATAAACATCGGGTGGACCATCTGGAACTCCCACCCGTGGCGAATACCAGCATGAAGATGAACATGATGGGCATTCCGGGCAATCTGGGCATTCCCAACCTGGTTGGCGTTCTGCCCGGCATGACTGCGCTTGCCACAAAGCTAATGAAGGACAAAATGAAAGCCCTGGGCGTTCCCCCGGTACGGGAGTATTTACAGATGCTGGTGGATGGTGGTGCCAAACTCTACGCCTGCAAAATGACCGTGGACATGATGGGATTGACCATGGACGATTTCGTCGAGGGTGTCCAGGGGATCGTCACCGCCAGCGACTTCATTGATATGACCGAGGGTGCTCAGATCATCTTCATCTAAACGTTACTCCGATTTGTCCCCATGCCCCTGCCCAACGAAACGGCAGGGGCTTTCTGCTTCTCAATAGCGAAATTGCACGACCCACGGGGATGCCACCAGAAAAGCCACAAATTGTTCATGAGCTGCATGGCTTCCCAGCACCACCCAACGACAGCGCAAGAGTCCGGTGCTCTCCTTGAAGTACTCGCGTCGGATCAGGCGCAGAGCAACCTGCCCCATAGCCGCATGAATCTGTTCCAGCGACTCCGTTCCCCCCTGAACTACCATCTCATAAACTCGTTGCTCGCGCAGAAGGTCAATGCGCCGTTCAAAGGCAGGGAACAGCCACAACACAATGAGCGCAAACACGGTTACCAATCCCCCTAGCAGATACGCTCCTGCTCCCATGGCCATTCCTACCCCAGCGGTCAACCAGATAATGGCCGCTGTGGTCAATCCGGCAATACGCGGCCCCTCTCGGAGAATCGCCCCGGCCCCTAAAAAGCCAATCCCGGTGACAATGTTTGCTGCGATCCGTGAGATATCCCCTCCCCCAAAGGAGCGCGACAGCATTGTAAACAAAGCCGAACCCGCTGCAATGAAAATGAAGGTGCGGAAACCGGCAGACTTATCGCGATATTCGCGTTCCAACCCAATCAGCCCACCCGCGATCATGGCAGCCAGAATGGGAAGAAGCGTTTCATGCAAGAAAGTTTCTATCTGAACAGGATTCATAGGAATCACCCAACGAGAGCAGCACCACGCTTCTGGCAGCAACGGCAGAACCTTTTGTCAACCTACAAACCCTGGCCTTCAGGTACTGTGCCGGGGTCAAAGATGGGACGTCCAAGGGCGTCCTCTGCCCCAAGTGTATAATGCAGCGGTTTGCGCGTCAACCGTTTAACGCCCCCTACCCCATCTTCGACTAAACACCCAACAGTTTTACGCTTTGGCCTGCCAGATAAAAGACCGGGGCATCGGTCGCTCCGCTCGCTTAACTAACCGGGAGTCAGTTTCTCAGAAAGCGGATCACCCAAGAGGCCTGGCGGTTATACTGGCTGTCGGTTTTTGATACCATTTGTGGACTTCCTTCTTTGCAGGAAAGCCAGAAAAATACCTTCCCCTTGCCTTAAAGGGCATGGGGTTCTGGCGAATTTTCGTGATAAACTTAAATGCTATGCTCTGGGCCGTTTTTCGCCTGGTCATTCTTCTGAGTCTGGTTGGATCGGCACCGCTCTCGCAAGCCACGCCTCCGCTGCTCACCGCCCCCGAGCCCGGGGCTGTGCTGCACGGACAGGTGGCCATTCGCGCCGCTCTGCCTGAAGGCAATTGGGTGCGCTACGAACTAGAGTTTGCTTACCAGGAAGATCCCACCCAGACCTGGTTTCCCATTGTGCAATCCGAACAGCCCCCTGCCGCTGACCCGCTGGCCCTGTGGGATACTACCACGCTTACCGACGGCACCTACCGTCTGCGCTTGCGGCTCCTGCTGAAAGACGGCCGGGTCCTAGAACAGGTTGTTGAACACCTGCGGGTACGCAATTACACGCCGGTGGAATCCCCCACCCTTGAGGTGCTTACCAACGCCCCCACCCTCACACCCACTCTCCCTGCACAAAGCCCAACCCCTGCCCCATCGCCCACCCCCTTGCCTTCCAACCCACTGACGCTAACCCCCGGCACCCTCCTGACTACCCTGGCGCGTGGGGGGATGACCGCTCTGGGCCTCCTGATCTTTCTTGGATTGCTGGCCGGGATCCGTTCCCGCGCCCATCGTGGCTAGATCCGATGACCCATTCTTCTCCCTCTCCCCTCCCTCCGGAAACAACCGCCCCGCCCTACCTGCTAATTGGGCTGGGCAACCCTGGGCGCGTTTATGCACGCAACCGCCACAACGTGGGTTTCATGGTCATTGACGCGCTTGCCCGCCAGTTGAATCTGGGCACACCTCGCCTGCAAATGAAAGCCCTGATCCAGAACGGTTACCTAAACGGGCACAGGGTAATCCTGGCCAAGCCTCAAACTTATATGAATCTTTCAGGCGAGGCCGTTGGTAGCCTGGTGCGTTACTATAAAATTCCGCTGGCCCACCTTCTAGTCATACACGACGACCTCGACCTGCCCTTTGGGGTGATTCGCCTGCGTCCCGGCGGCGGCGCCGGAGGCCACAAAGGACTGATCTCGATTATTGAACGATTGGGGACACAGGCCTTTCCGCGCCTGCGCTTCGGCATCGGCCGACCACCGGGACGAATGGATCCTGCTGACTACGTTTTGCAAGATTTCAGCGAAAGCGACCAACCCGCTCTGGATCTGCTGATTGACCGCGCCGTGCAAGCCATCCGCGTCTTCGTCACCGAAGGACTTGACACCGCCATGAATCGTTTTAACGGTATGTCTCTTGACTCATGAACCTTGCCACACTGCTGGACGCCCTCCGTTCCCACTCTGAGTACCGCCATTTGCTGGATGACCTGCGCGATGGCTTGATCGTGCAAGGGATGGGGCTCATGCGTGCGGCTCGCCTGCCCCTGGCCGCGGCACTGCACCGCGATCTAACCACCCCCCTGGTCTGGGTGGTCGAGCGCACAGATCGTGCGCTGGCTCTTCAGGATGAACTCTCTCTCTGGTTGGGCGAAGGTGAACATTACCTCTTCCCCGAGCCCAACCCCCTTTTCTACGAGCACGCTGCCTGGGGGATGCTAACCCGCAAAGATCGCTTGCTGGTGCTTAGCCTGCTCAGCCGCTACCACCTGCCGGGCCTGCCACGCCCCGATTCCCCGCCGCTCATCGTGGCTCCCCTCCGCGCAGTGATGACCCGCACCCTACCCCGCCGGGAATTCGTTAAACACACCCGGCTGATCCGCGTTGGCCAAACCCTGCCCTTGGAAAATTTCCTGCGCCAATGCCTGGATATCGGCTACCAGCGCGTGGAGGTAGTCGTCGAGGCCGGACAGATCGCCCTGCGTGGCGGTATCCTCGATTTATGGCCGCCCACAGAACCCCTGCCGCTCCGTCTGGAATTCTTCGGCGATGAACTGGACACCCTGCGCCAGTTCGATCCTGCCACCCAGCGCACTGTCCACAATCTCGAACAAGCCCTCATCACTCCGGCCCGTGAGGTGCTTCCGGTTAAGGCAGCCGCGGCAGGGCTTACTCCAGAAGAGGCGGATGAATTCTGGCTGCCCCTGGTTTATCCCTTACCGGGCAGCCTGCTGGATTATCTTCCTCGGGGTACGCTGCTCATTTTTGACGATCTGGACCTGTTGCGTAACACCGCCAATGAAATTGAAGAATTGGCCGTGCGAATGCGCCAGGATAGCATTGCAGAGGGCCTGCTGGCTCCGGATTTTCCGCTCCCCTACCTTCCCTGGTCCGAACTCCAGGATCTGCTAGGCGATTTCCTCTGGCTTGAAATGGGCCACAGTCAGGATGAGGAAGGACATCCGCTGGCAAGGCAGTTTCAGCCCCAGCCGCGCTTTGGGGGGCGCCTCAAATCCTTCCTGGAGTGGCTGGCCCTGCGTGGCACCGCTGAGGAGGAGGTGCTGATCGTATCTCGCCAGGTGTCGCGCCTGCGCGAGTTATGGGATGAACACCGTCGCTACCTGTCTGCCGCTGCGGAACAACACGTGCATTTTATTGAGGGAAGTTTGAGCGAGGGCTGGATGCTCGCTCGTCCCGACGGCAAACCCCTTCACCTGGTGGGAGACAGTGAACTTTTCGGCTGGGAACGCCCTCAGCCGCGCCGCCGCGCTCGTCCTCAAGCAGCCCCTCCCGAAGCCATCTACGCCGATCTCAAGCCGGGGGACTGGGTGGTCCACGTAGATTATGGCATTGGGCGCTTCGTGGGACTGGTCCGCCGCACTCTGGAAGGGGTGGAACGCGAGTTTTTGTGCATTGCTTATGCCGAAGGCGATCAGCTCTTTGTTCCGGTGCATCAGGCCGATCGCATCAGCCGCTACATCAGCCCCGATGGCGAAGAGCCCACCCCCACCCGTCTGGGGACCGCGGATTGGAATACCACCAAGCAACGCGTGCGCGAAGCCGTCCGCGAGGTGGCACGTGAATTGCTGGAACTATATGCCAAACGCCAAGTAGCCCAGGGGTTTGCTTTTAGCCCAGATACACCCTGGCAGCAGGAACTGGAAGCCAGTTTCCCCTACATTGAAACCGAGGACCAACTGCGTGCCATCGAAGAAGTTAAGCGCGACATGGAAAGCCCACGCCCCATGGATCGCTTGCTCTGCGGTGATGTGGGCTATGGTAAGACCGAGGTTGCATTACGCGCCGCTTTTAAAGCGGTGATGGATGGCAAGCAAGTGGCCGTTCTGGTACCCACCACCATCCTTGCCCAGCAGCATTATGAGACCTTCCGCCAGCGATTAGCGCCCTTCCCCGTCAACGTCGAGATGCTCTCTCGCTTCCGCAAGCCCAAAGAACAGGAAGACATCCTGATTCGCCTGGCGCTGGGCGACATTGACATTATTATCGGCACCCATCGCCTGCTCCAGCCGGACGTGGTTTTCAAAGACCTGGGGCTGGTCATCATTGATGAGGAACAACGCTTTGGGGTCACGCACAAGGAGTACTTCAAGAAACTGCGCACCGAGGTGGATGTGCTCACCCTGACGGCCACCCCCATTCCGCGCACCCTTTATATGGCACTGGCCGGCGTGCGCGACATTTCGGTGATCAACACCCCTCCGGCAGAACGCCTCCCTGTGATCACCCACATCGGCCCTTATTCCCCTCGGCTGGTACGACAGGCCATCTTGCGTGAAATGGAGCGTGGTGGGCAGGTTTTCTTTGTGCATAATCGCGTCCAGACCATACAGGCAATGCGACGTCACCTGGAAACCCTGGTCCCCGAAGCCCGCATCGCCGTGGCACACGGTCAGATGCCCGAGGAGGAACTGGCTAAGGTAATGGAACGTTTCACCCGCGGCGAGGTGGATGTTCTACTTTGTACCTCAATCATCGAATCCGGTCTGGACATCCCCAACGCCAATACCCTCATTGTAGATCGCGGGGATACTTTTGGACTGGCCCAATTGTATCAATTGCGCGGGCGGGTCGGGCGTGGCACTCAGCGCGCCTATGCGTACTTCTTCCGTCACCGCAAGCGTCCCCCCACACCTGAAGGCCAGGAGAGGCTGGAAATCATTGCTGAAAACACGCAATTGGGTTCGGGGTATGCCATTGCCATGCGCGATTTGGAAATGCGTGGTGCCGGTGAGATCCTGGGCACCCGCCAGCATGGGTATATCGCCAGCGTGGGCTTTCATCTGTACACCCGCCTGCTGGCCCAGGCCGTGCGAGAACTGCGTCGAGAGTACCCCTTGGCCGGAGGCGCTGAACCCACCCAACCTTCAGCCGACTTGGGTTTGATGGTGAACGTGGATTTACCCCTGGACATTGGCATCCCGATTTCATATGTGCCCGCTCAGAGCACCCGTCTCAGCCTCTACCGCCGCCTGGCCGAAGCCCGGAGCGAAAACGAACTGGCTGCTCTCAGCGATGAATTCCATGATCGTTTTGGCCCGCTTCCGGAATCCGTCCAAAACCTGTTCTTCCAAATGCAGGTCAAACTGCGCGCCGAGGCCGCGGGCTTGGCCTCGGTCAGCGTGGAGAGCGGGCAACTGGTCTTGCGCTATCCACCACGCCCCGACGATGCACCACCCCGCCCTCTACCTTCCTTGGAACCTCTGGCCCGCACGGGTAAGAACGCCTACTGGATGTCTTTTGACCCGGACGACCCCCAATGGCGCGAACGCCTGCTCAAGGTGTTAGAGCGCCTCAGTCACCTCGAACAGCCGCAGACCGAGGTTTCGGATCGCTGATCGTGCCTCGGAAAGCGCTTCATACCCCGCTGGCCGTGCTCAACACCACCCCTGGTATACGCGCTTAACTGACTGCATTGAAAAGCCAGCAATCCGGCTTCGTCACCCATCGTAGCAATTCCTCCCACTCGTTTGAAAATATGATAGAATGATCCGTGTTCGAACAAATGTTTCACTCATCCGATTATCAGGTAGAGACCTTATGAAATTTAAACTCCAGGCCCCCTATCACCCCACCGGGGATCAACCCGAAGCCATCCGCCAATTAGTCGAGGGCGTGCGGCGCGGCTATCGGCATCAGGTGCTGTTGGGTGCAACCGGGACGGGCAAAACCTATACCATTGCCAATGTCATCGCCGAACTGCAAATGCCCGCGCTGGTGATGGCCCACAATAAAACTCTGGCCGCCCAGCTCTATGCCGAGTTTAAGCAGTTCTTCCCCGATAATGCCGTTGAATACTTTGTTTCGTACTACGACTACTACCAACCTGAGGCTTATGTACCTCAGCACGATCTGTACATTGAAAAAGAAACTGACATAAACGAAGAAATTGACCGCCTGCGCCTGGCCGCAACCACTGCGCTGATGTCGCGGCCAGATGTGATCATCGTCGCCTCCGTTTCCTGCATCTACGGCCTAGGCGATCCCCAGGCGTACGGGAAAAGCGTGATTGATCTGCAAATCGGTGGTATTTACCGTCGCAATGCTCTGCTACGTCAGTTGGTTGAGAGTCAGTATCAACGCAACGACTTTGAACTTCGTCCCGGTGTTTTTCGCGTTCGCGGGGATACTCTGGAGATCTTCCCGGCTTATGAGGATAAGCGTGCTTATCGCATCACCTTCTTTGGCGATGAGGTTGAGCGTATCCAGGTGGTCAACCCCCTCACTGGCGAACTGCTCGAACAACCCGAACAAATTGCCATTTACCCTGCCAAACACTACATCACCGAGCAAGAACGCCTGCAAAAAGCCCTCCAGGATATCGAGGCCGAACTGGAAGAGCGCCTGGCTTACCTGCGCGCCCAGGGGAAATTGCTGGAGGCCCAGCGTCTGGAACAGCGCACGCGCTACGACCTGGAAATGCTGCGCGAGGTGGGCTACTGCGCCGGCATTGAGAACTACTCGCGCCATCTCGATCAGCGTCCTGCCGGCTCGCCTCCCTGGACTCTGATGGACTACCTGCCCAGCGAGTATCTGCTCATCATTGACGAATCCCACATGACCATCCCGCAGATCCGAGGCATGTACCACGGCGACCGCTCACGCAAAGAGGTGCTGGTGGAATACGGCTTCCGTTTGCCCTCGGCGTTGGACAACCGTCCTTTGACCTTTGAAGAGTTTGAGCAGCGCATGGGATACACCATATACACCTCGGCCACTCCCGGCCCCTACGAACTGGCACGCGCCGATCAGGTGGTTGAGCAAATTATTCGCCCCACCGGGCTGCTCGATCCGGTGGTGGAAGTACGTCCCACCCAGGGCCAGATTGATGACCTTGTCAAAGAGATCCGCCAACGCGTCGAGCGCGGCGAGCGGGCTCTGGTCACGACCCTGACCAAACGCATGGCCGAGGACCTGGCAGACTACCTGATGGAACTGGGCATCAAAGTGCACTACCTACACTCCGAAATTGATACCCTCGAACGGGTGGGCATCCTGCGCGATCTGCGTCTGGGGGTTTTTGATGTAGTGGTGGGCATCAACTTGCTGCGCGAGGGACTTGATTTGCCCGAGGTTTCTCTCGTCGCCATTCTGGATGCCGACAAAGAAGGCTTTTTACGTTCCGCCACCGCGCTCATCCAAACCATTGGACGCGCTGCACGCCACGTCAATGGGCACGTGATCATGTACGCCGACCACATCACCGACGCCATGCGCCAGGCTATTGATGAAACCAACCGCCGTCGTGCCAAACAAATGGCCTATAACCAGGCTCATGGGATCGAGCCCGTCAGCATCGTCAAGGCCGTCCATGACCTGACCGAACGGTTGAGTGCCGCCGCCGTGGCTGAAGGGCGCGCTGAGTACAGCGCTGGCCGGGCAGCCGCTCGCACGGCTTCTGCCCGTGAACTGAAACACTTAATCACCGAATTAGAACAGCAAATGAGAGCCGCAGCGAAGAATCTGGAATTTGAAAAAGCGGCCGCTTTGCGAGACCAAATCTTTGAGTTGCGGGCACTGCTGGCCGAGGAAAGCAACCTGCCGCCCTGGCAAAAAGCCCGCCTGCTAGCCGGTGAGGAAGCGCCCTAAACCGTGGGACGGATTTCAAACCGTCGAAATTCGCCGCTGGCCGGCGACCATTCGACATCTACCCCCGTGACCACAGCAGCGCGGGGGCCGCGGCGCAAGTGATCCAGCAAGGCTTCCAGGCGCGGACGCGGACCCTCTGCCACCACCTCAACATCCCCATCAAAGGTGTTGCGCACCCACCCAACCAGCCCCAAGGCCAGGGCCCGATCCTGAACAAAATAGCGAAAACCGACCCCTTGCACATGACCATGGATCAAAGCGTGAAGGCGCACGGCATCTGTTGTCACGGCTCCTCCTGTCGGGGAAGATGTGAGCGATGAGGGTGGACGAGAAACGCGCTGATAAGTACTGGCAAAGTGATCAAAACCCCCAGTACTAAATAAGGCCACAAATGGCGCCAGGCACGTTGCCACACATTAACTCCCAGCACGTCCTGCTGCCATTCGCGTTCTAATTGCATCAGCGGGATCCCCAACCCTGCCTGCACGCCCTCCTCACATCCCCGGCCGTCCTGGTAGACCCGTGTCAGCGCCGTCAACCCACTGCGCCCAAAACGCTCCTGCAGATAGCGCACGAACGAAGCGGATTGGGCATAAGCCAGAAAAGCACCGGCTGTCTCGCGCGGGAAGGCACGGCACAAACTCTGCATGGGGAGCAAACGATCCTCCCGAAGCGCCCGTTCCAATGCACGCTGATAATCTGGGTTGGGGTATAACTCAGCCAGTGAGGCCACTCCTTCTGCCAGCCAAACCGGCAATTGCTCGTAGGCTTCCCCCATCAACCGGTATTGCAAAAGATGCGCAATCTCGTGCGGGATCTGGCGCTCCATCTCTGCCACCTGATCCGGCCCAGGGGGGATCGCCACCAACACAATTCCCGTCTTTGGGCTGGCATGGCCTGCCAACCAGGGGGTTTGAGACAGGCTCAGCGCCTCCTGCAGGCTTTGAATATCCGGGTAGACATAGATTTGCAAAGGAGCGGGAGGCTCGGCCTCCAGAAGCGATTGGGCTTTACTGAGACCATTCTGCGCGGCCAGGAGTGCCGCCCGTCCAAAGGCCAGATCGCCTTCCACCCATCCCACCTGGATTATGCCATCTTGCAGTTCCTGCCACTCAAAGCGGTCATCGCGGTAGATAAACTGATAACGCGCGCTCTCCACCACCTGCCCATCATCCCGTCTAACCTGAAACCAATAGGTAATGCGGGAAAAGGGTGTCAGCGCACGCCCTGACAAATTCCAGGTGTAGACCAATTGTCCGGCGGCGGTCGGGGTGAGGTTAACGGTAAGGGGTGGCTGACCCTCGGGGGAGATAAGCAATACGACTTCGCGCGGCGGAACGGAAAGGCGCAGGTGAGCCTGAAAGATCACTTGCTCACCAAACCTGGGTTCTGCGGAGACCCCTTCAACAATGGGATCTGTGGCTACCTGCGGCCACCAGAGAGTTTGCCACCACAGCACTGCCACGACCAGCCAGCCCAATTCGCCCCACCTCCCCGCTGAGATCACACCTCAGTTCAAGCGCGCCAGCAAGTCCTCGTCCAGATCCTCGTCCTCACCCTCTTCCTCAGACGCAAGATCAATGATGTGATCAAGATCTTTCTCGTCCTGGACTTCAAACTCGAACATTCCAAACGGCATCACCCCTTCATTGAAGGAGAGGTTATCCAAAGCATCCTCGATGAAAGCGGCCTCATCATCATCTTCGGTTTCGGCCAGCAGTCGCTCCAATGCCTCCTGCACTCCTTCCCCTCCAATTTGCGAAAGCGACCATATGGCGGCCATGCGCACTTCCTCGTCTTCGATCCCCTCTTCAAGCATCTTTAAGAGGGGTTCACGCGCCTCCTCCACTTCCAGTTCGCCTGCCGCCCGCACCGCTTCGAGTTGCACATCGAAATCAGGATGATCCAGCATGCGCACCACATGTTGCCCCCATGCCGGATCGGCCGAGCGTCCCATTGCAAAAAGTGCGCTGGCCACCCAGGTGGGATCACTGCTGGTATAAGCGCGCAGGATCAAGGTAGGCACCTCCTGACGGCTGGAAAAACCAAGCGCCTCCAAAGCCCGTCGTTGCACCAGCGGCGAGCGGTCGCGGCTCAATGCACCAAGCAGGTGATCTTCCACCATGTGCAAGGTGGTCTCCGGGAGTTCCTCAACCTCGCCGAGGTAAACGAATTGGGCCAGCACCGAAGCCGCTTGAGCCCGCACAATTTCATCACTATCCTCTTCCATCATCTGAATCATCTTTTGAATCAGATGCGGATCCTGGCACTCCCACAGCAGGCTAAGCGCACCCGCCCGCACCCGTGGGTCTTCATCATCCAGGGCGAATTTACTCAGTTCATCAAACGAGACCAATGTGTCGGCCTCGGCCAGCATCTCCAGATCTTCCATGAGCGCTGCCCGCCGCTCGGCTGGCACCTGCTTCCACACCTTCTTTAGGCTTTCCAGATCCTCAGGGCTGAGATCTGAGAAGCGATGCAAAAAGCGCGCCGGGAACGGCTGGTTCATATCCAGCAGGGCTTCCAAAACCTGCTCAAACGAAACTTGCTTACGCGATTTTCTTGACATACGTGCCTCTTTCTCTAGGGTAATACCACCGGATTAAGAATATCCTGGGCGGTGATATACAGGAAAAACAATAATAGCAGAACAAAACCAATGGTGTGGATCAGTGCCTCATATCTGGGCGGTACGCGCCGACCTATCACCAGTTCGGGCAAGATAAAAAGAATGCGCCCACCATCCAGAGCGGGAAGCGGCAACAAATTGGCAAACCCCACCGCGACTGAAATCAGCGCCATCAGGCGCAGCGTCAGGGTGGATTCAATTGGACTGGCCCCCGCCTGTTCATTTTCAATATCTCGCTCACGGGCTTGGGAGAAAATGGTGTAAATGCCAACCGGACCGACCACCCGGCTCTGCTCAGGGGGAATCTCCCCACGCGCTGCCGCAATGAGGGAACGTGGGATCTGGATCAGCCCCTCCCAAGTAGCCCGTGAGGCCCAGGGCAACGTCTCAAACCAGGAGGAGGCCGCCCGCCAGGGGGTGGCCATGCGAATCCCCAACGCCCCCTGACCTGGAGGCGGGTTAAGGCGGGGAGTAGCCCGCAGGGTGATTAACGTACCCTGCCGTTCGACAACCAGGGTAATTTCCTGCCCACGATGCTGACTGATGATCTGACTCAGTTGCGACATGCTGGTAATGGCCACGCCGTTAACCTCACGAACCAGATCACCTGCCAGGATGCCAGCCTGAGCCGCCGGAGAATCGGGCTCAACATAATCCACCATGACCTTGGTGACCTCAGGAACACCTGCTTGCAAGAAAAACACGCTGAAGAGAACCAACCCGGTCAACAGGTTCATGAAGGGCCCGGCCAGTAGTACGACAATCCGCGCCAGGGGCTTTGCGTTGATAAATCCCCCCGGTACACTGGGGTCATTTTCGCCGGAAAGACGCACAAAAGCGCCGAAGGGAATCCAATTCAAAGTGACTTCAGTTTCACCAACCCGGAACAGGCGCACCAGGCGCGGCGGAAAACCAAAACCGAACTCCTCAACCCGGATGCCAAACATCCGGGCGGCCAGATAGTGCCCGAACTCATGCAAAAACAGCGTCAGGCTGAAGAAAATGAAAAACTCTAGAAAGATCATCGCCTCTACCTTTTATGTTTTTAACCGTTATCGTTTCCACCCTGATTATATCGCTTTTGGGTATACCGGGCAAAAATCGTGCTCAACCTTGCACCCCCACCAGGCGCGCCGGACCTCCGATCTCCGCGACAATCACCTCGCGCACTCCCGGAAAGTTCTGCAACCGTCTTTGAACATTTTCAGCATATTCGGGCAGACAAATTACATGCACGTTAGGCCCGGCATCCAGGGTGTAGAAGGCGGCGACCCCCTCACGGCGCCACGACGCAACCGCACGCATGAGATCCACCGAAACGCCCTGCCAGTAGATCAAAGGGGGCCGTGACGTCATCATCACTGCATGCATCATCATGCTATCTTGCTCAGCAATTTCGGCTAACGCCTCAAAATCGCACCGCCAGATCGCCTGACGGGCAACCCGCAGTCGCCGTGGTGCATCCACCAAGCGTGCCACCTGCAGGGGGCTGGTTGCCGCTAACCGATGCCCCTGACTCGAGCCTACGGCTTTATGGGCGGCTTCCACAATCGCCACGCAATCCACCAAGGGCCAGTGTTCGGGTGGGGCAATTGAGAAGGCATAGGAATCGGCATCTCCCCGACCGGGTTGCCATTCCACGAACCCTCCTGGGACGGAACGCGCCGCAGACCCCGAACCGCGCCGTGCCAGGCGAGAGAGCACGGCTTCATCCAGGTGCAAGCCCAGAGCGGCTGTTGAAGCCAGCGCCAGCGCCGCAAATGCTGCAGCGGAGGAGGCTAGGCCGGCGCCTGCTGGAAAATTATTCTCACTTTCCACCCGTGCCGCCAGATTGCGTCCAGCCAGACCCCGCACAAGGTCCAAAAACCGCACAACCCGTTCGCGCGGCTCTCCCTCCAGAGGCTGACCATTGAGCCAGACCTCATCTTGAGCCAACGCAGGATCGAACCGCACGCAGGTGCGGGTGAAAAGCCCGCCCAGGTTCATGGAAAGCGAGCCGTTCGCCGGCAGGCGCAGTTCGGCATCACGGTTGCCCCAGTATTTAATAAAAGCAATGTTGGGATGGGCAATGGCAGTGGCTGTTGTTTCCATACCCCTTCACCTGCCCTTTTGGGCCATGACAAGATAGGCGTCTTCGTGCTGCCAGGGCGAATCCAGCAGGGTTAGCCCAGCAGTTTGGAGTCCGTTGCGAATCACCCCGACATCTAGACGATGAGCGCGCGGGGGACCATCCTCATGAACCGCATCTGGACGCCAATCCAGCACCGCCACCCGGCCGCCAACCTTCAGAACACGCTGGATTTCACGCATCAGGTAGTCCAGTGGTTCAATCTCATGAACCACGAAAGCCGCCCAAATCAGATCTGCGCTTGCCGCTGGGAGCGGGATGCGCGGCAGTTCAATGCACATTGTGTGGACCTGCTCCGGAGGATGACGAGCCATCAACGCATCCAGCATTTCGCGACTGATATCTAGCGCCCAAACTACCCCGGTAGAAGTGACCAGATCGGCCAGGGGAAAGGTCCAAAAACCCGGCCCACACCCCAGGTCCACCACCACCTGACCCGGCTGCACTCCAACCTGACGTAGCAAGGCTCGTGGATGCCACTTGGCTTCACGCGCGGCTTCCAGGAGAACCGCATGTTTTTTGGGGTTAAAACGCTTTGCTTCAGACACAACTGCCTCTAAAAATATTCCCATCAGGAGTTTCGGATGAATTATAGCCCGAAGTTTGTTGACCAGGGGACGAGCAGCGTTGGACGCCCTCACTTCTCATTTGCCCCTTGAGCCGCCTCCCGTGCCGTCTGCATCAACCTTGCGTGAGCCACACGCACCCGATCTTCATCCATCTTGACCACGGCTCGGTCATAGGTCAGGTAGCCGTTCACCTCGATCTCCACATCACTGGTCTGGGTATAAACGGCTGCCGAAAGGCCCGCCTCCACCCAAGGACGCACTTGCTCATCCAGCAGGCGTTCATAGGCTGCCGTCAGATCCGGGATGGTCCTAAAGTGCTTATACCCAAAGCGCCGGCGGGGATTCCAGAGATGATTACAGATTTCCAGGCTATAGCCCCCAAATTCAGACAGCACCACGGCCCGGTCTTCCTCGGGTGGAATCGGCCGGAGGGGTTTACCATAAATGTGATAAGAGCAAAAGTCGCCGCCCTGCTGATCATACCATCCACTGGCGTGATCTACCAGGCGGGTTGGATCGTAGGCTTTGAGCCACTCAGCAATGGCACGCGCCTCAAACTGCCCCCACCCCTCGTTAAAAGGCACCCACACCCCAATACTGGGGAAAGGATGAAGATGGTCCACCATTGCCCGTAACTCGCGGCGGTAATCCTCCCGCGCTGCAGGGGACTGCCGGCCAAAGCGCCACAGAGCATGTTGATCGCTCTGATGCAATCCCATCAAAAGGGTTAAAGTGGCCTCTAAAAGGCCCTGGGCACGCCCGCCGTTGGGCATATCTTGCCAGACGATCAATCCTATCTGATCACAGGCATGATAATAGCGAGCCGGTTCAACTTTGACGTGTTTACGCACCATGTTGAAGCCCAATCGCTTGAGAAAAGCGAGTTCCCAACGCATCGCCTCTTCCGAAGGAGGGGTGTAAAGGCCATCCGGCCAATACCCCTGATCCAGCGGACCTAACATGAACAGCGTCTCCCCGTTAAGCAAAACCCGAGTTCGCCCTCGCCCGTCTTTACCCAGCCGAAATTCGCGCATTCCAAAATAACTTTGCACACGATCTCCTTCGGCACTCACCACCAGATCATAAAGGAACGGTGAATCCGGACTCCAAAGGCGTGGCGAAGGCAAGGGAATGACCAACTCCGTTGCAGAGGTGGGCACGCGCGCCTCGGCCACTTTGACCCCTTCGGCAAACACCTCTGCCTGCACGTTATGCAAGGTTGCCGTGCCGCCCGCCAGAACCCGCACCCGCACCGACTGCCCGGCCACATCCGGTGTAATCCGCAGCCCGGCCACATAATGGTCAGGAACGGCCTCCAACCAGACAGTCTGCCAGATCCCCGAAACGGAGGTGTACCAAATCGCATGTGGCTGACGCGCCTGCTTTCCGCGTTGCTGCCAGTGAGCATCTGTGGGATCCCACACTGCCACAATAACTTCCTGCTCACCCGGACGCAAGTAAGGGGTAATATCAAATCCAAACGGGAGGTATCCTCCCCGGTGACGGCCTACCAGGGTACCGTTCACCCAAACCTCTGCTTCCCAATCCACCGCCCCAAAGTGGAGCAGCACACGGCAACCCTCCCACGCTTCCGGCAACTTGAAGGTACGCCGATACCACAAGCGCTGCTCGGGGAGCAACGGACGCATCACACCCGAAAGTGCCGCTTCAATCGCAAAGGGCACTCGAATTTCGCCTGTGAAGGTGGGAGGTGTGGATTGCTCACGTGGAGCGATCCCATATTGCCAGAGGCCATTCAAGTTTAGCCACGCTTCTCGTACCATCTGTGGACGAGGGTACTCCGGCCAGACTACCTCAGACAGTAACGCCCGGCCCCACCGAGTCATCAGCGGTGCACGTTGAGGTTGCCAGACCATCGTGCTTTTGCCTCCCTGAGAGTTTAAAGTGTCGGAGAAAACCCATCCCGGCTGGATAGCCTGGGTGGATAAAATATTGTTACTATCATAGCACACAAAAAATCACAGACCGGCTTGCATGCTCACCGGTCTGTGACAAGCAGAGGCATACTCAAAACCTAAGAGGGATTCGACAAAGTCGCCTTTCCCGTTTGGCCCTCACCCACAGGGGGTGCTTCGGTTTTCGGGAAGCCTTCCATGCGTTGACGGGATTCGTTATACACCTTGAGGCGAACGGTGCGCAGACTTTCGGGAATGGTCACCACCCGCGCCCATCGCTGCAAGATGGGAGAACGGCGCTGGCACTCGGCCAGGTAGTAATTGGGAATGCGTGGGCTGAGGTGGTGAATGTGATGATAGCCAATGCTACCGGTAAACCATTCCAGCACTTTGGGTAATTTGTAGTAGGAAGCCCCCAGCAAAGCCGAAGCCACATAATTCCAGTTCTCCGCCCGCTCCCAGTACACATCTTCAAACTGATGTTGGATGTAGAACAACCAAATGCCACCGGTTCCGGCAAGCCAGATGACCGGAAGCTGGATCATCACATATGCCTTCCAGCCCACCAGCGCAATCAGCCCGGCGGCTAAGGCCACGATGCCCAGATTGGTCAGCCACACACTGTGGGTTTGACGCTTGCCATACCGCGGCAAGGGCAAGCGATGCATTATCAAGAACATGAAAATTGGCCCCAGGATAAACATCACCAGCGGGTTGCGGAAAAAGCGGTAACCCAATTTCTCCAACCAGGCCTTTTCATAAAATTCCTCAAGGGTCAGCGTCGTCACATCTCCCACCCCACGCTTGTCTAAATTACCGCTAGTGGCATGGTGAATGGCGTGGGAATGCCACCACTGCTCACCGGGGGGTAAACACTAGAATGCCTAGCCAGAAGCCCACTGTGCGGTTCAGTCGAGTAGAAGGGAAAAACGAGTTATGACCGCAGTCATGAAAAAAGATAAATACACGAATCAAAAAACCAGCCGCCAATACGGCCAGCCCAAGAGTCAACACATACGAAACGGCCAGACTGCGGTACATCAAGTACCACAACACACCGTAGGGTACAAGAGTGTTGATCAGTTGCCAAATGGCCCGACGCGTATCCGCACGCTGGAAAGCAGCAATCTCACGATTGATCTCATTAAGTTTCGGCAAGGCAGCCAGACGCGCCTCGCGGGTTGTGGTTTCCATAGCAGGCTTCTCCAAAATACTAAGAGGATATTTCCATTCTAGCCTGCTTCCACCTTCCGCCCATGCCCATTACAGAGCATTCCGGTCATATTTCGGGTCACACTCCCCGCTCTTGAAGCATATGCCCTCACCCCGTTCTCCCCTCCCCCGTGGGTGCATCAGAGCCGCCTTTTCATGCTCTTCCAGGCCATTCGGAGCAAACGCCCCCCTAAGAGCACACCCACGCCGGCACCCACCAGCCAGGGTTTCCACACATCGCCGCGCAAACGTAAAGCATCCCCCTTAACCACCAGCACCAGATGCACCAGTACCAGAAGCGCAGACGCATAAACCAACCGATGCAACACCTTCCAACGCCACCCGAGCCTGCGCTGGATGCGCCGCAGTGAGGTCACGGCCAGGATACTGAGGATGAGGAAAGCGGCAGCCCCAAACCATAAATAGGGCTTCTCACGAAATTCTGCCCCTAACCAGCCCCAGTTCCACGCGTAGTCCACTCCCGCATAGAGCACGACATGAGCCAGGGCATAAGCAAAGGCATACAGTCCTAGGGGACGCCGCCAGCGCACGAACCACGCCCAGCCGCGCACCCACGACAGAGGCGTACAAGCCAGCGACGCCAGCAACAGCAACACAGCCGCATCACCGCTGCGTTGAATGGCCACCTGCAAAGGATTGATCCAATACATCCCCCGCCAAAACCCAATCCCAAAGAAAACCAACGGCGCCACCCCCAGGCCGTGAACCCAGAGAAGCCACGCCCGGGGTTCAACCGCCTTGCGTGCCAACACCCTTGCCATGAGATCTCAATAATAAACGCTCAAATCCATGCCCTGATACAGGCTTGCCACCTGTTCCGCATAACCGTTGAAGGGCAAAGTAGGTCGGCGCTCGTTTTCGCCAATCCGCCGCTCTGTGGCTTGCGACCAACGCGGATGGGGCACCTCCGGGTTAACATTGGCGTAGAAACCGTATTCCTGCGGCGCAACAGTGGACCATAAAGTTGCAGGTTGCTCTTCAGTAAGTTCAATGCGCACAATGGCTTTAATGCTCTTGAAGCCGTATTTCCACGGCACCACCAGACGCAAGGGTGCCCCGTTTTGAGGCAACAGCATCTGCCCATAAAGCCCAACCGCCAAGATGGTCAAATCATGCAGGGCCTCATCCAGGCGCAATCCCTCGGTATAGGGCCAGGGAAAAAGGGGATTCTTCTGGCCCGGCATTTGCTCCGGATCATAGAGCGCCACAAAGCGCACAAACCGTGCCGAACCCATGGGCTCTGCCCGCTCCAACAACCGATGCAATGGAAAGCCCAGCCAGGGAATCACCATGGACCAGCCCTCCACACAGCGTAAACGATAAATGCGCTCTTCGAGAGAAAATGCCCGCAGGAGGTCTTCAATTCCTATTGTATGGGGTTTGTGCACCAACCCCCCAATCTCAACCACCCAGGGACGCACTTGGAAATCACGCGCCAACCGAGCCACTGCCTGTTTGTCCGCAGAGAATTCGTAGTAATTGTTGTAATGGGTCACTGCGTCAAAAGGTGTGAGTGCATCCCCGCGTTCATCCGCACTACCCGTGGCCTGTGGGGTCAGGCTCGTAACATCGTCGGGGGCAGGGTTCTGAGTGCCAGGCAGACATGCGGCCAATGCAATACCCGCCGAAAGGCTCAATGCCCCTTGCAAAAAGCGTCGGCGGGAACGAAAAAGCGCTTCCGGGGTGATCTCTGAAGAACGCGGTAGAGGATATTTGAATCGCATAGGTGCTCCTCTTTCGCGTTCATTATAACGAATTAGGAGATACTGTGTCGGGTTTGTACGAGGATGATTATGGAATTACCCTTAAGAGGAAAACCGTTCGCGCTCCCCCCACCATTGAGCAAAACGCTCCACCTGGCGGCGCTGCACCGGTGTGGGCCGAATAAAGGGACGTACCCGGCGAATCTTTTCCCAGGCTTCTTCCACCGTGAGGCCGGTACTGACCAGGTAAGCTGCCACCAGGGTGGGGGCTCGTCCTACCCCTGAAGCACAATGCACGTAGACCTTGCGCCCGGCATCAATCTGGCCTCGGATAAAGGCAACCCCTGCCTCCAGCGCCTCCATAGAGGGCGCCTGATCATCTACGGTGGGTAGATGCAAATAATGTGGGGGGGCTAGCGCGGCCGCACGATCATCAAACTCATCGCGCAGGTTGACCACTGCCTCAATTCCCCAGCCTTCAAGAATGCGCTTGCCCCGTCGTTTGAACTGCCCCCCCACAAACAGACTCGGCGTGACCTGCGAAAGGCGCCGCAAGGGCCGATCCAGCACGACCCGGCAAAAGAGATGAAAGAACCACAAGCCGGTTGTTTTCACCCCCTGTTCGACCAATCGTGTGGTTACAATGCGTACCCCTTTGGAAAACCGAGGCATGACGCTTAGAGAAGATTCCTGTTCGGTCACCCAACCCTCCTTATCATACCGATAGACAGCGTTAGAAAATTGTACCAGAAGACAGCCCTTTCCATACCCAAATGAGATTTTATATGGTAAATTGAGAACGAAAAGCCATGTAAAGTGTGAGCCATTCGTGATGCCCCTTAACCCCCCCGAAAAATACGCTCATCTGGCCCAATACGCTCACCAGGGCTACCTAAAGATTCGAACCCTTTACCGCCGTACGAACCGACTGAGCCGAGGAAGCCTGCAAATCATCCGCTTGACCATTCTCCGCTTCAGTCAGGCACGCGGCGCCGAAGCAGCCGCCAGCCTTTCGTACTACGCGTTATTCTCCCTTTTCCCTCTACTGCTGATCATGATCTCGGTACTTGGCTTTGTGCTGCGCCGTGAGGACGCCTACCAGATTACCCTTAATATGGTAACAGAGCTCATGCCAGGTGCCCAGAGTCTGCTTGAGCGCACCCTGCAAGAAGTCCTCAGCCGTCGCAGCGCCTATGGGTTGATCGGTTTGCTGGGGGCATTATGGTCGGCAACGGGGTTCTTCAATACTCTGGTGCGCAACATCAATTACGCCTGGCAAGGGGTCAAGCCGCGCGATCTTATCCGCACCCGCCTGATGGCGCTGCTCATGGTATTGATCATCATCCTGCTGCTGATCCTCTCGTTGGCCTCCACCCCGCTGATCAACCTACTTCGCCAATCTCACTTGCCGGTTCGCAACGGCGTCCCGTTAGAACAAACCTTGCTTTGGACCGCTCTCTCTACACTGGTTCCCTGGACATTTACTTTCCTGATGTTCCTCGGCCTGTATGCCTGGATTCCCAACACCTCTGTACGCTGGCGAGCCGTACTATGGGGAGCCCTTTTCGCCGCACTGGGATGGGAAATAGCCAAGCGGGCTTTTGTCTTCTACCTGAGTAGCGGGTGGGCACGGTACGAACTGATCTACGGCTCGCTGGGCACCGTGGTTGTCTTCATGATCTGGATGTATGTCAGCAGTATGATCACTCTGTTAGGTGCTCACCTGACCGCCACAATTGATGAAAACGGTAAAACGGCGCCCTAGCCAAATACAAGAGGACGGGTTACTACACCCGTCCCCGTTGCATTAGCAAATTGAAGAGCCAAACCGATTAGCACGCCTGTTCGTACAAACGCCCCACCACATCCCAGTTAACCACCGACCACCACGCCTTTACATAGTCAGGGCGGCGCCACTGGTAATTGAGGTAGTAGGCATGCTCCCACACATCCAATCCCAAAATGGGCGTGTGCCCCTCCATGTAGGGGCTATCTTGATTTGCGGTTGAGTAAACGCGCAATTTCTTCTCTCCATCCACCACTAACCAGGCCCATCCAGAGCCAAAACGGGTGATGGCAGCATTGCTAAACTGCTCCTGAAAAGCCGCAAAGGAGCCAAAGGTGGTATTGATCGCCTCGGCCAGCGCCCCATGGGGCTCCTTCGCACCGCCGGGGATCATGACCTCCCAGAATAAGGAGTGGTTGGCATGACCACCTCCATGATTGCGAACAGCGGTACGAATGCCTTCTGGAATCTCGTTGATCCGGCGCAAGATGGTTTCGATGGGGTATTCAAACCATTCCGGTGCGCTTTCCAGCGCCTTGTTGAGGTTGTTAACGTAAGCCGCATGGTGTTTGGTATGGTGAATCTCCATGGTGCGGGCATCAATAACCGGCTCCAAAGCCGCGTAGGCATATTTTAGTTCGGGCAGTTCAAACGACTTTCCCATGTTTCAATCCTTTCCGAATTGTTTTTGAATTTGCATTTTTATGCTCAAAATTATTATATTTTCTTGATTATTTTACTATCATTAGTATAAATTGTCAACAAGGTTTGTCCAACGTTCTAAGAACCCGTGCGCTTCAAAAAAGAGGCACGGTCTTTTTATAACCAACTCTTAGGACGCAGGAAAATCTCTACGAAAAATCTACCGCCACGCGCAGGAAATCCGGGGCGCGCTCCAGGCGCACCACCCGCCCGTGAACCACCAGAGGATCACTCGCATCCAGGTGAGGCACCTCCAAAGCCACTTCATCCCCCACGTTGAGGGCCACATCAGCAGCGGTCAGCAATAACATCCCCACCGCACTTACATTGAGGGTTTTCGCCGCCGCCAGTACGGGAGCGATAATCTGCACCGGACGTTCCCAATCAATCCGGTTTGCGCGCCGTGCATCACCAAAACTTACCATCAGCGCTCTCCCTTTTCGGTATTCACCCTGCTGCCTTTTCCTTACTTAATTCATTTATACCATACCTATTCGGATTTCCAACTCCAATTTCTGCTCTTTATGAGAAGTCAATCTGCCATGGAGAATTGCGGTATGATAAGAGGAATTGAATTCCTGGCTGTGGAGATTGGCTCATGGCTGTTCCTACCCTCGGCGCTCTGGCCGCGTTGACGGCCGCCTTGTTATGGGCCAGCGCCTCCTTCCTGTTCGCGCAATCGGGACGCTGGCTGCGTCCCCTGCATCTCAACCTTCTCAAAGGGATCGTCGGACTTTTCCTGCTTGGGATGACCCTGCTTTTGTTCCCGGGTCAATTTACCCCGCTCTCTTTTCAAGCAGGCTTGTGGTTAGGATTGAGCGGTTTGGTCGGGATCAGCCTGGGCGATACCGCCTACCTGGCCGCTCTGAATGACCTGGGACCACGCCGCACGTTGCTCCTGGCCATTCTTGCTCCGCCCATCACCGCCCTGCTCGGCATGGTGACTCTACACGAATCCTTAAGCCTGCAAGCCTGGGCAGGGATATTGATCACCAGTGGCGGGGTAGCCTGGGTCATCAGTGAACGTATTCCCGCAGAGCAGCAGACCGGGCCTTTACGCTGGCGGGGCGTGCTTTGGGGATTTGTAGCGGCGCTGGCACAGTCCGTCGCCGTCCTGCTCTCACGCGCTGTCTTCCTCACCACTTCCATCCATGCACTACAAAGTGCAGTGGTCCGCCTGGCCGCCGGGGTTGTTGGATTGCTCCTTTGGATCACGCTTACCCGCCAGCCCCGGTTGGATACGGCTCCTTTCCGGAATCACCCGCACCTGCTGGGAATCGCAGTAAGTGCCACCTTCCTCGGCACATACCTGGCCATGTGGTTACAACAGGTCGCGCTTACCTACGCAGCAGCAGGGGTCGTCCAAACCCTGTTGGCCACCAGCCCCATCTTTGTCCTCCCGCTAGCCGCATGGAACGGCGAACGATTATCCCTGCGTGCCGTTGCCGGCGCCGGCGTTGCCCTGGTGGGGGTGTGGTTGCTATTTTGGCCAACGTGAGAGCCTATTCCTGGCAATTCGACGCGCGATCCAGTGTTTCCAGGTTCCACAAGTCACTACGCCCCGTGAGGCTCGGCGCCAGCCCGCAAATGTCCGGACGTGCTGCCACCAGGTCCAACGCATAATAAAGTGGTAGCGAGGGCACGAATTGCATGTAGGACGCCTGCACCTCACGCTGTGCCGTCAGATAGACCTCGCCATCCGATGGATGCGCAGAGAGCGCCACCTGACAGAGCCGATCGTAAGTGGGATCGCTGAACCCGGTCACATTCGTGCCCAGCCAGTGATTGCTTGCACTGGGGATCTGCTCCGTCATGTATAAAAAGCAGGGAGATTCATCTCCGCTTTGCCAGGCGAAGGCGGCCAGATCAAATTTCCGCCCGAACAATGGCCCCTCCGGCCCAGGCGCATAAAACTCGCCCGCGTCCAGGCTCTGCACATTCACCCCAATCCCGCACCCGCGCAGGCTCTCAGCCAGGATCGCGGCCACCTTTTGTCGCAACGGGGCGTTTGTCGTCAGGTATGTAACCGCCAGCGGCGTACCCTCCAGGACATTGGGCACGCCCCGAGCCACGCGCGGGGTGGCCGGGTTGGCATCCTCATCCACCCAGCCAACAGAATCCAGCAGTTGCTGACCCTTTTGAGGGTCGTAGGGGAACGGATTCTCACCTTGAAGAGAACGCGGGTCATCGGGTGGGTAGAACCCAAGCGGCACCCGATTCTGCCCTAGGAAGACCTCCCTAATCACCCGCTCCCGATCCAGGCAATAGGCAAATGCCTGGCGCACGCGCACATCACCGAAAATATCCTGACGATACCCCCCATACGGCGAGTAGCCCGCATCATAAGCCGCCGGGCGAATGCCAAAATCCAAATGCTCCCAGGTCGGACCAAGCAAGCGCCACAAGCGAATCTGACCATTTTTCTCAGCTTCCAATACGTCCTTTAATTGATTTTCCAGCAATACCGTCCGATCCACTACATCGCATGTACCGTGAAGCAATGCGTAGAGGTTGTTATCCGCCTGATCGCCCAGGAAGCGAAACTCAACGATATCGAATCTGGGTAACCCCTCACCCGCCCGGAAGTAGTTTAAATTGCGCCGCAAGCGCAAAACCTCGCCCGGTTGCCAGGTTTCGATGACATAGGGCCCCCAGCCGATAGGCCGGCGCGTGCTGACTTCGGCGGTCAGCAGGGCTTCGGGGGTATAGGTGCCCCAGACATGCTGGGGTAGTGGGATAAAAAACACCGCAGCATAATCGTAAGGAACATAGCCGGGTTTCCCCACCCAAACAACCGTCTGTGCATCTTCTGCCCGATACTCAGCGGTGCGCTCCACATAAAACTTTGAGGTTGGCGTTTTAGCGTCGGCGGCCAAATGGAAGGAATACACCGAATCTGCAGCGGTCAAGGGCTGTCCATCCGACCAGGTCACACCAGGCCGAAGGTGGAAGGTAATGCGCAGGCGGGTCATTTCCAAAGGTGCGCTCCCATCCCACGTCTGCGCGCAACCAGCCTCACGGCATCCGGCCGGGAGGACATGCACCCCCTTCTCCAGGAAAACAACCTGCCCCCTGCTATCTACCACCTCCTCCCCCGCCTGAACGGTCACCGTCTCCTCAACCACATCCCCGTTCTCACGATCCGGCAGCCGTTCCAGTAAGATCGGCCGGGCCTGGCCATTCACCCAATCCACCGGGCCATCATAAAGCGCCTCCAGGATGTTCCACATGGCGCGGCTGTTGCCCCCGTAGAGGTAAAGGGTAAGGGGCTCTTCCCCCAGGCACACCGTCAACACTTTGGGTGGCTGGGTAGGAGTGGGAAGTGGCGAGGGGGCCGTCGTCGCCACGGCGTCTGAGGGGGTGACTTTGCCCGCCCCCGCAGGCCCTGCCTGACAGGCCACCAGGGTCAGAATCAGGATCAGCATCACACCATAACGGATGCGGAAGAGAATTGGCTTCCGATTCATACCATGCTCCATAACGAAATCGCCATCGGATCGGGATACCCACAAGGTGCTTCCCATTATAACCATTTATTCACACCCCGATGCAAAAAGCAGCCCCTGGTAGTCCCAGGGGCTGACAGAGCGAGCACAGGAAAACACTAGGGTTCAGGATTTAATATCCCACTTCTCGTAACGATCATAGCCAGTGATGGAGGGGGTATCCACAACCCGTGGGCTGACCAGGATCTTGCTTGCATACCACTGGAGGGGCACTATCACGGCCGCGTCCACCACCAGGATCTTCTCGGCCTCGGCATAGAGTTGCATACGCTTATCAGGATCCGTCTCCTTTGCCGCCGCCAGCACAAGCTCAACGAATTTATCGTAGAGTGGGTTCGTACCCGGCGTGTACACAATGCGACCATCTTCGGATTCGGCTACTGGCCAATTTACCACGTCCTGATAGGCACCCGGTGTCCCATTATTGTCGGCAAATACTTCTCGCAGGAAGTTGTTAGCATCCGGATAATCCTGCACCCACGAGCCGCGGTAGATGTTTTCGTTGCCGGCTACCCGCTGCTTCAGGTAAACCTTCCACTCCTGATTGGTCAACTTAACGTTGATCCCCAGGACCTCTTTCCACATCGCCTGCACAGCCTCCGCCTTGCGCTTATGCGCCTCACTGGTGTTAAACATCAACGTAATATCCAACTGATCCGCCGTTAAGCCCTTCTCCTTTAGATACTCATCCAACAGGGCTTTGGCTCGATCGGGGTCATAATAGACCCCCAGGTTGGGGAACTTTTCTGGCTTTGGCGCACCAGCAACGCCGGGATGCGTGAACCAGTGTGCGGGCGAGCCGGTCTTGATCACATTCTTTACAATTGCCTCCTGATCAACCGAGAGGGCAAGAGCCAGGCGCACCCGCACATCATCGGTCGGGGCTTTTGTCGTGTTGAAGGCGTAAAATTCGGTGCCCAGGGTGTAGGTATCACGGAGCATATCCTGATATTTTGGATCAGAGATGATCCGATCAATATCCCCTGTTGGAATACCCGTCACATCCAAATTGCCTGCCTCAAACTCTGCGAGCGCTGCGCTTGTGTCAATGAGCGACCAGTGTACCTCATCAATCTTGGGCGAAGGCACCACAGCATCACCGGGCCAGAAGGGGTTTTTCACAATGGAGATCTCCGAATCATGCACCCATTCCTTTAGCGTGAAAGGCCCGTAGCCCTGGTAAAAGCCCGTTTCTGTCCAGCGCTCGCCCCGCCCTTCGGTGCAGTCATCGCCCTCGATAATCCATTTGGGCTGGGCATGGGCCACCCACAACCCGGCAATGTTGAGGTTGTAAACCGCCGGTTCGATAAAGGTGATCTGCAAAGTCTTCTCGTCTAGTGCCTTGACCCCTACGGTGCTTGGATCATCGGTTTCACCCTGGTTATAGGCCGCCGCGCCCTCAATGCCATAAAGCACGTAAGCATAATCTGAGGCTGTCGCCGGGCTCAATGTGCGCAGAATGCCGTACTCGAAGTCATAAGCGGTTACATAACGTGGATTGCCGTCACAATCCAATACCTGCTCGACCTCCTTACCGTTGTAGCGCACCCAGGGTACTCCCTCTTTGATCGTAAAGGTGTAGGTACGCCCATCCTCCGAGGTCTTAACCTCAGTGGCCATGGCCAGTTCCAATTCCGCTGTCTGCTCATTTTGGCGGGTCAGCCCGACCGTCATCGAGTCAATCAACTGAATCGAAATCACATCCACCGCCAACGCAGTATCAATGGTGGGAATATCTCCCGGCCCCCAGGCCAGCCGCAAGACCTTGCGTTGCTCGGCGGGCTGGGTGGGTTGGGGCGTGGCGACGACCACCCGGGGAGTTCCCTCTACGACCACCGTTTCTATAATGACCTGCGGGGTTGGGGTGGCAGGTTGACAAGCCGCCAGTAGCATCGCCACAGCCAATAGAACACTTAGAACCATCCAGACCTTTGTACGCATCGTTCTCCTCCTTTCTATCTCTCCATTTTGGTTTAATAGCAAACCGCCCCGAAGGCTTCGGAAAGCGCTTCAGTGCGGTTTTTCCGAAATTTAAAAGTGCAAGAGTTGCGGGACTAAAGATATTTACTGGGTACCGCGTAAGCGGGGATCGAGCGCATCGCGCAGGCCATCCCCCAGGAAGTTGAAAGCAAACATGGTAATCGCCAAGGCGAGGGCCGGGAAAATGGTCTGGTTGGGGTAAGTCCGAATCACCTGCGCCCCTTCGGAGATCATGGAGCCCCAGGAGGGTGTAGGTGGGTTAACCCCCAGACCGATGAACGAGAGAAACGCCTCGGTAGTAATATACCCCGGAATGGCTAGGGTCTCCGCTACAACCAGCGGACCGACAATGTTGGGGAGAATATGACGGAACATGATGCGCAAATCGGTTGCGCCAATGGTGCGGGCAGCCTCAATGAATTCCTTCTCACGCATAGACAGCACTTGTCCGCGGGTCAGGCGCGCCATGGTTTCCCACGCCGTGAGGCCGATGCCGATGAAAATAAACAACATCCCCCCCAGACGCGCATCCAATTGACTGACTGCATAAGTGAACGTGCCGGGCTCCGGGCGGGCAAAGGTCGAACGGAAGAAGGCCATGAGGAGGATAATAAAGAGCAAACCCGGGAAGGCGTAGAGCACATCCACAATGCGCATCATGATGTTATCCAACCGCCCCCCGAAATACCCCGAGATGCTACCGTAAGTCACCCCGATAATCAGGCTGATGAGCGGACCAATCAAGGCCACCGTTAACGATACACGCGTCCCATACACAATGCGGCTGAAAAGGTCGCGCCCAACGTAATCTGCCCCCAGGAGGTACTTATCCGAGATCTTGGCATAAGGCTGCATAGTAGGAAAGACTTTAAGCATCCAGGCCGGTACCTTGTTTTGGTCCACCAACGTTTGCTTTTCGTAGGGGTAAGGGGCAATTTTATCGGCAAAAATGGCCATCAGGTATAACATAAGGATGATTACCCCACCCACCACCGCCGCCCGGTTGCGCACCAACCGGCGCAAGGCATCTTGCCACAGGCTTTCGCGCTTGGTGGTCAAAAGTGCATCTTTGTCGTGAGCACGAGCATCCAATGTCACAGGTTGAGCCATATTGATCCCTCAGATGTCTTGATCAATCATAACGAATGCGCGGATCCAGGTAAGCATATACAATATCCACGACCAGGTTGGCAATGACCAGGATCAACGCATAAAGCAAGATAGTGCCCATAATCACCGGGTAATCCCGGTTGGTAATGCTGGTGACGAAGTAACGCCCCATCCCCGGGATTCCGAATGTCACCTCAGTGACGAAGGTCCCGGTGACCAGCGCAGCAAACAGCGGCCCCAAAATGGTGACCACCGGAATAAGCGAGTTTTTGAGTGCATGGCGCACGATGACAAGCGACTCGCGCAATCCTTTGGCGCGCGCCGTGCGAATATAATCTTCCCGCATGGTCTGGAGCAGACTGGCGCGGGTGAGGCGGGCAATAATGGCCGAAGAGCCAAGCCCCAGCGCCACCGAAGGCATAATCGCATAACGGAAGAACTCCGGACCCAACTCACGTGGGAATATACCCAAGACGAATGGGGGTTTTGCCCCCCAACCGGTCGGAGGGAACCACTTCAAGGTGACCCCAAAGATCCATATCATGATGGGGCCCAAAATAATAACCGGCACTGAGACCCCAAAAATGGCCACACTCATCCCCAGATAATCAAAAATGGTGTTTTGCTTGAGGGCAGCCAAAATACCCAGTGGCATACCAATGATAATAGCCACCAACAAGGCCATGATTCCCAGTTGCGCCGAAACCGGCAACTGCTGTCGAAAGATATCATTAACCGTGCGGCTACGGGATGAATAGGTGGGTCCAAAATTCATCCACTTGAACCACACGTTGCCCAATTTCACCGTAATGAGAAAGTCGTCATCCACACTCCCCTTGGGCGGGGTGGCGCTAATACGCGGAATGAACACGTCGTAAAGATAGCGCCCATACTGCATTAGCAAAGGCTCATCCAAATGGTAACGCCTATTGAGATTTTCAATGATTTCCGGAGGCAAAGCCTTTTCACGATCAAACGGCCCTCCGGGTACGGCGTGCATTAAACCAAAAGTGATGGCTGAAACTACAAATAGAACCACCAAGAGGTAAATCAAACGCCGTGCAATGTATCGGCCCATTCACTCGCTCCTAACATCCAAATCTTCCCCAAAGGGATGGAGGGGAGAGGTTACCCCCCTCCCCTCCTGAGTACAACCCGTTACTGGGTGATATCCCATTTCTCAATGTGCTCAAGGCCACCCAGCACCGAGAAGGTGCGCTGGACGTACGGCTTGGTCACGGTGACGCGGGTGTACCAGTAGATCGGGATCATCACCGCATCTTCGTAGACCAGGATCTGTTCGGCCTGAGCGTAGAGATCAACGCGCTTCTGTGGATCGGTCTCGCGGGCAGCCTGGACAACGAGTTCTTCAAACTTGGGGTTCTCCCAGTTGAAGCCACCGCCCTCAGCCGGGTTGGCCGAGCCACCCTTGGTGGGCACTTCGCGCAGGAAGTTGTTGGCATCCGGGTAGTCCTGGCACCAGCCAAGGCGCCAAATCTGCGGCGTGGCCTGCGGGTCGCGGATGGTCTTCAAGTAGACCTTCCACTCCTGGTTGGCCAGTTTGACATCCAGACCCAGATACTCCTTCCACATCTGCTGGATGGCTTCGGCAATCTTCTGATGGCCCGAGGAGGTGTTGAACATCAGGGTGATGTCCAGATCCGCTAAAGTCAGACCTTTCTCATCCAGGTAGGACTGCAGTTCGGCCTTGGCCTTCTCGGGGTCAAATTTGACACCTAGATCAGGATACTTCTCCGGCGTTGGTGCACCGGTCAGACCGGGGCGGGAGAACCACTGCGCCGGCTCCTGACCGCCCTTGAGCACGTTATCAATCAGGCTCTGGCGATCAATGGCCATAGAGAGGGCACGGCGCACACGCGGATCATCCACGAACTTTGCCTTGGTGTTGAAGCCGTAGTAGTAGGTGCACATCACGGGCCCAATCACCAGTTGCTGCGAGAGTTCGGGGTCGGCTTTCACGCGGTCAATATCCGCCAGCGGAACACCAGCCACATCCAGGTTACCCGCCTCGTACTCGGCGAAAGCCGGTACTTCATCCAGCATGGTCCAGGTAACTTCGTCAATCTTGGCCACCGGCACGGAGGGCAGACCCGGCCAGAAGGGGTTCTTCACCAGGGTGATGTAGGAGTCATGCACCCACTCCTTCAGCGTGTACGGGCCATAACCCTGGAAGAAACCGGTCTCGGTCCACTTATCGCCACGGGCCTCGGTGCAGTCATCACCCTCGATCAGCCACTTGGGCATGGCGTGAGCCACCCACATACCGGCGATGTTCACGTTGTAGGCCGCTTGCTCTTTGAAGGTAATTTCCAGGGTCTTCTCATCCAACGCCTTCACCGCCACGGTGGTGGGATCATCGGTCTCACCCGCATTATAGGCGTCCGCACCCTTGATAGCAAAGCCCAGCACGTAGGCGTAGTCCGAGGCCGTCTCGGGCTTGAGCGTGCGCAGGATGCCATACTCAAAATCGTAGGCTGTCACATAGCGCGGATTACCCTCGCAATCCAGCACCTGCTCCACTTCTTTGCCGTTCCAGCGCACCCACGGGATGCCCGACACCAGGTGGAACGTCATGGTCTGCGTACCATCTTCATTGTTGACAACGTCCCAGGACTCCGCCATGCCGGGCAGAACATCGGCGGTTTCCTCATCCTGACGGGTCAGGCCCACCGAGGTCAACTCAATGATCTGGGTAGATGAGGTATCAGTCGCCAGCGCAGGATCCAGTGTGGGAATGTCGCCCGGCCCCATGTTCAGGCGCAAAACCTTGGGACCCGCGGCCGCTGGCGCAGGGGTCGCGGTCACCACCACCTCCCTGGGTGTGCCTTCGACCACAACCGTCTGAATGATCGTCTCGGGGGTTGGTGCAGCCGGCTGGCAGGCACCCAGAACCAGGCTCGCCAACACCAGCACACTGATCAACAGAAACAATTTCGTACGCATATCTTTCTCCTCCTTGAAAAGGATCTAGGGTTGTTTACTCGAATGGGTTAAACACCCTGCTTTCACCAACCGCTCTGAACTTCCCTTCGCCCCGATCATCACCTCCTTCCAGAAAAGACTCGCGCGGCTTCAAACCATGTGACAGGCCACAAAGTGACCTGAACTCACCTCACGCCACTCGGGTTTTACTTCTTTACAAATCTCGGCCGCCAGCGGGCAACGCGTGCGGAAGCGGCACCCCGAAGGGGGGTTAACCGGCGAGGGCACATCGCCCTGGAGGATGATGCGCTTGCGCTTTTTCTCAACGGCCGGATCCGGGATGGGTACCGCCGAAAGCAAGGCTTGCGTATAGGGGTGCAGCGGGTGATTGTAAAGTTCATCTCGCGAGGCCAATTCCACTATCACCCCCAGGTACATCACTGCCACCCGGTTGCTGATGTGGCGCACCATTGAAAGGTCGTGGGCGATGAAAAGATAGGTCAGGCCAAATTCCTGCTGTAGGTCCTCCAGCAGGTTGACCACCTGGGCCTGAATAGATACATCCAGCGCCGAGATGGGCTCATCGCACACAATGAAAGAAGGCTGCAATGCCAGTGCGCGCGCCACACCAATGCGCTGGCGCTGACCACCTGAGAATTCATGTGGGTAGCGGTTGGCATAGGCTGGGTTTAACCCCACCAATTCCAGCAAGTGCTCCACCCGTTCCTGCACCTCACGCCCACGCGCCACATTGTGAATAATTAGTGGCTCACCGATGATCTCACCAACCGTCATACGCGGATTGAGGCTGGCATAGGGGTCCTGGAAGATCATCTGCATCCGCCGACGCATCCTGCGCAGGTCTTCCCCCTTGAGTTTAACCAAATCCACCCCTTCAAAGTGCACACTACCCGAGGTCGGGCGGTAAAGTTGGAGGATGGTACGTCCCGTAGTGGATTTTCCACACCCCGATTCACCCACCAAACCCAGGGTTTCACCCTTGTAAATGTCGAAGGTCAACCCGTCCACCGCATGGACGGCCCCCACCTGACGCTGAATAATAATGCCACGAGTAATCGGAAAATGCTTAACCAGATTCTCAACACGAACCAGAACTTCGGAGTCGGCCATCAGCGCTCTCTCCCAGTTTGAGTATCCACCCAGCATGCCACTTGATGCTCAGGAGCGACCGACATCAAGGGCGGATTCTCATGCCAGCAATGCTCAACCGCATATTTGCACCGCGGTGCAAAGGGGCAGTAGTTCGGTTTTTCCAGCAATACCGGCGGCAAGCCATCAATTGAAACCAGGCGCCGATGGCCGGTTTCATCCATGCGGGGCAAACTGCCCAGCAAGCCAATTGTATAGGGATGGGTAGGATGGGCGTAGAGCTCGTCCACCTGGGCCATTTCAATAATATATCCCCCGTACATCACCGCCACCCGATCAGCCAGACCAGCAATGATGCCTAAATCGTGGGTGATCCAGATAATCGCCATCCCCAATTCATCGCGCAGGCGCTTAACCAGGTCAATAATCTGCGCCTGAATGGTCACATCCAATGCCGTAGTCGGTTCATCGGCAATCAGAATTTGGGGCGTGCAG
The DNA here is from genome assembly GCF_001306145.1 of Thermanaerothrix daxensis. GTDB lineage: Bacteria > Chloroflexota > Anaerolineae > Anaerolineales > Anaerolineaceae > Thermanaerothrix > Thermanaerothrix daxensis. The sequence continues at coordinate 305,438 of NZ_LGKO01000005.1, read as the reverse complement.
ACCAGCGCCATGGCGATCATCACACGCTGGCGCATCCCGCCCGAAAACTGGTGGGGATAGTCATTCAGGCGTTCTTTGGCATGGGGAATACCCACCATGGCCAGCATCTCCGCGGCGCGCTCAAGCGCCTGTTTGCGCGACATCCCCATGTGGATCTCCAATGGTTCTGCCACTTGCCGGCCAATGGTCAACACCGGGTTGAACGAGGTCATCGGGTCCTGAAAGACCATGCTGATCTGAGCCCCGCGGATATGGCGGATTTCTTCATCGCTCATCTTCAGCAGGTCTTTGCCTTGGTAGATGGCCTTCCCTGCCACCACCTTACCCGGCGGCGAGGGAATCAGGCGCAAGATGGACATAACGGTAACACTTTTGCCGCATCCGCTCTCCCCCACAATGCCCAGGGTCTCCCCTTCGCGCAGCGAAAACGAAACCCCGTTGACGGCATGGACGATCCCTTCACGCGTACGAAATTGGGTCTCCAGGCCCTCGACAGTCAACAATTCGGTCATGGAATGGACCTCGGTTGATATGGATGTGTTCCCTGGAACAGGTGTGGAATAATTCATACTAAAGCCCAGAAGCAAGGCAAAATCAATTTTACAACCAAAATAAAGGCATGTCAAATTGAATCACCCTCAACTCCCACCGTAAAAGCATAGGAGGGCTTCAAATTCCGTACAACCTCACAACCTGTTCAATCCCCTCTTTTACAGATACAATAAGGCACACTTTGCAATGCATAAGGTAGCCGTTTGAGAAGCACGCTTTTACTGACCAGCCTAATTTCAAGTTTGTCCTTTTTCCTGGCTTCGGCCCCCTTGCTTGGCGAGATGATCGCCACCACCGCTCCCCTGCGAAGTCTCAAAAACCCACCCTCTGATCTAAACCTGGCCTATGAAGAGGTGGCTTTTCCTACCACCGATGGATTGACTCTACGGGGATGGTTTTTCCCCACCTCTAGTTCCGACGCACCGGCGATCCTTTACGCACCCGCTACCGCCAAAGACCAGCGCCAGGGCCTGTCTCTGGTCCGGCCGCTACATGATGCCGGGTTCCACGTTCTGCTTTTCAGTTATCGAGGGAGCGGGGAAAGCGAGGGCAACCGTTTTGCCTTCTCCTATGGGGCTCGCGAAAGCCAGGATGTAGATGCAGCCGTGCAGTATCTCACCGAAACGCGTGGCCTCCCCTGCGTGGGGGGCATTGGTCATTCGGCCGGTGCAGTGGCGCTGATCCTTAGCGCCGCCCGTACACCCAACCTCCGCGCTGTTGTTGCGGCCGCACCTTTCCCTTCCCTTGCGGACGCCTGGCGGGTTAATCGGCCGGCCTTTTTCCCGGTTCCCCTTTACGAACACGTCATGCGCCTTTCGGAATGGCGTAAGGGATTCTCACGGGATGAGGTACGCCCTCTGGATGTCGTACATCGCCTCTCCCCCCGCCCCATCCTTTTCGTCTTCGGTCGGGCTGACCGCCGTATTCCCCCTGAGGAAGCCGTGCGGCTTTATGCTGCTGCCGAAAATCCCAAGGCCATCATCTGGCTCCCTAACGCCACCCATGAGCAGGTGCGTTCCCCTGGTCTGGACCATCTTATGCCCCAACTGATCCATTTCTTCCATACCAGCCTCTCAACGGCTCCAGAGTGCCAGCACATCCTCACCTCGCCTTAGGCCAATTGGAGAGGTTAAGAAGTAAAATCAAGGCAACCCATCATCCTTCGTTTACGGAGGACATTTTGGATTTAACTGCCTTTCTTCATGCCCTGCGGGATTCGGGAACCCAGTACGCCTTTTACCTGCAGTTTCAGGGGAAGCCCCCTCATCTAGAAGCCAACTGCAATCGCTTTTCCGCTGCCTCACTGATCAAGGTCCCCATCCTGCTGGCTTGGCTGCACCTGGAGCGCGCCGGAGAGGTCAGCCGGAGCGAGTGGTGCAACCTGGACGAGGAGCCTCAGGTCCAGGGTGCTGGTTTTGCCTGGGCAATGACTACGCGCTGCCTGACCTACCACGATGTGCTGCTCATGATGATCACCACCTCCGACAACTTATGCACCAACCTGGTGATCCGCCGGCTGGGCATTGAGCGCTTGAACCGGGCCTTTGCGACCCTCGGACTAAAGGGCACGGTACTGCAACGCAAGTTGATGGATTTTGAAGCCCGTGCGCGGGGTTTAGACAATTGGATAAGCGCCACTGATTGCATACGTTTATTCGATCTGGTACGGGCCTTACCCCCCATTGAGCGCCAGTGGGTAGATCAGGTCCTCAGTCTGAACCAGGACGATCGCCTACTCAAACGCAATTTCAACCCGGATGCAGTGACCTTTTGCCATAAAACCGGCAGCATCCCCGGTGTCCTCCACGATTGGGGATACACCTCCCAAGCCGAGGTCTTTTTGCTCATGCAAGGCATTACGAACGAGCGCGCAGCCCTCGAACTGTTCGGGTGGGCCGGTGAACTGGCCTTTACGCCCCCGCTTAAGGGGTGACCTCCAAGTGCATCCAGGATTCCAGCACCTGAAGCGCACACTGCAAGGCTTCAGAATCCTCCTGGGTTGGAACCGCCTGGCAGGCAATGGATTTATAGGACTGCAAAAGCGATTGTTCAGCGGCCGGGTCGGACACAGGCATTTGCTGACACCCCTGCGGCTGCCAGGCAATTTGTAATTGCTTTGTATCCCAATTGCTTTCCACGATCATCAACGCGCCCACGGCAACCGCGTTATCGGATGGATTTTCTTCCGCCAGCCAGGCTGGTAGAGGCTGCCAATCCATGATCAAGGGAGGGCACACCATGCCCCCGCCCTGCGTAAACAAGGCAACGCGGATCGGCCGTTCCATAGATTGCCAGGGGTAGTTTGGCGTGCCCGTAGTTCGACCTTCGCCCAGGCGATGCTCAAACAAGCGCCCTAAGTGCTCGATCACAGTGGTCCGCAATTCACTCAGGCTCAAACCCGAAGCCGACGCCGCCGGAGCACGGTACATATCGCTCAAAAAAAGCGCCGACAGGGCAATCAGTATCACTGCCAATGCTCGCGCGGGTGAAAGACGCGCAACTCTTCCCCGAACCCAGGGGCGCCGTGTTGGAGCCGGTACCCCGGCAGGCAGGGCCATACGTTCATAGAGTCCCTCATAGTGCGTCAACGTCCGATTCAGGTCATGAGCACGCGCCAACTGACGCCCATGTGCCCCCATGACCGCCCACGCCTCGGGATGCTCCAGCATCCACTGCATCTGAGCCGCCAGGTCACCTGCCTCGCCGGGTTGAAACAGACGACCGCTAAGGCCGTGCCGGACCAGTTCCGGCAGCGCCATAGCCCGCGCCGCAATGACCGGCTTCCCACAGGCCATGGCCTCCAGAGTTGCCAGGCTCAGGGATTCCACATCGCCCGGCATGACGAAAATGTCTGCCGCCTGCAACAACGGCGCAATGGCTTCACGCGGCACCCGTCCCAGAAACCGCACCCGCTCCTGGAGCCGCTGAGCGTTTACCCAGCGGCGCAATTGATACTCCTGCCCCCCTTCTCCTGCCAGCACAACCTGAAAGGCACTTCCACGAACCAGGGCCGCCGCTTCAAGCAGCACTGGCAACCGCTTTTCCGGATCTAATCGCCCCACGTACAAAAAGACAGGTTGGTCAGGCGGCAATCCCCAGGCCTGACGCACGGCCACGCGATCCACGGGGGGCAATGCCTGCCAACCATGCCAATCCACCCCACATGAGATCACTTCTACCGGAGGGCGAACCTTCTGGGCATGCAATACCTGGGCCGCAGCCTCAGAGGGCACCACCACGCCATCCACGCAATTGAGAAAGGAGAGCATCCAGCGCCAGGCAATCCAGGCAACCAGGGGGCGAAAGTAGCGTGCCAACCACGAGAAATAAGGCGCCCAAATTTCCGGCCCAGGGTGATGAGTCGCCAGAACCGGAATACCACGACGGCGGGCTTCTTTTAGCGCTGCCCGACACAGAGGCGAGGAATCCTGCAAATGCACAACTTCAGGTTGAAACTCCTCAAACACCTGGCGGATATGAGCGCTTAGCCGCCATACCCAAATCAACTCATTGCGAAGCAAACTGAGAGGCAGACCGGGCACCCGCCACACGCTCAGGTTGCCGTGTTCTTCTACTTCCAATTTCCAACCGCGCTGCGGTACTACCACCCGTACCGCATGGCCCCGCGCCGCCAACCCATTGGCAAGGTTGCCGCTGAAAGTGGCCTGCCCGTTCAAATGGGGCGGATAAGTGGTCGTGACAATCAGAATACGCATGGATCTAGGGTTTGGGTTCATGAGAATCGGCCGATCCGTCCATTTGCAATGCCGGATGACGGCGCAACAGGCGTGGCAGGAAAAGCATGCCCAAAATCAGGAAAAGAAGTGTCGAAGCAATGGCCAAATACCGTACCCCCTGGGTAATTTGCATGAGACTGTTCGCCATGAAATAACCGGCGGCCACAAAAGCCCCTGTGATCACCAGGTTGGTCAGGAAAATGGCCCCAAACCAGCGACGCAGAGGAACCCGCGCCAGGCCAGTGGCAATCAAAGCAGGTATGATCATCCCGTTGGTCAATTTGGCAATCACCAGAATCTTGAGTGCATGTTGTCGCACCCCTTCTTTCAAGCGTTCCACCTGCGCCGGCGTGATCCCCAGCCAGGGCCAGCGGGTTAACCACTCCAATTTGCCGGCATAGCCCAGCGCATACCACAGGGTATCCGCAATCAAATTTCCCAGGGAAGCGGCCAGGAAAACCGGAACAGGCGCAACAAAGCCTGCAGAAGCGGCTGTGGCCGCCAGCAAAATGGACACCGGTCCCTCTAGGGCCACCATGAGGACCAGCAAAGGGTAAAACCATAGCCCCACCGGTGCCACCGGGAAAAGATGAAACCACCCCAGAGCGCGTTCAATCCCGTTGAGCAAACCTTCCACTGCAACCTTACCTCTTGCTTACCTTGTCAACCGGCCACCCACCATGAGAGTATCGCCCGTTGGTCCTCATTCCAAAATAGAGATCGTTGATCCATGCTGATTATAATACACCGCCGATCCGGCAAGTATTTTTCTTCTCTCCGGTAAAAGCCGATTCTCACATACATTAATGGGGTCACTGGCTTGACGCTGGTTTCGCTTTGGGATAGGATAACTGACGTGACAACCATGCGTGTATCTCGGTTGACGGGTTGGGTGGTTGCCGGCGATGTGGTATTTCTGCTAGGGGTCACCTTAGCCGGGGAACTCACCCACGGCCTCTCACTGCTCTCGGGCCGATGGCTCAGCACCTTCATCCCGCTGCTCGTTGGCTGGGCTCTGACTGCCCCTGCGTTAGAACTCTATCAACCTTCCCGATGGTCCCGCGCCGGCATTGGCGGGCGGGCACTCTGGGCCGCGCTCCTTGCCACCCCCATGGCAGCATGGTTGCGGGGTCTCTGGTTGCAGGCCCCAATTCTTCCCTTCTTCGTCCTGGTGCTCAGCGCGATCACCGGCCTCACAATGGCGGTGTGGCGTGAGGGGTTAGCGCTGGTCCTGCGCTTGAGAAAGGCTTGAAATGGACGAGGCCCAATGCATTGCCCGTGCTCTGGAAGGCGACCTGGAGGCCTTCAATCAACTGGTCCTGGCTTACCAGGATAGTGCCTATAACCTGGCTTATCGCATGTTGAATGACCCAGATGCGGCTGCCGATGTAACGCAATCGGCGTTCATCGCCGCCTACCGCAGTCTCAAGACTTACCGCGGTGGTTCATTCCGAGCCTGGGTGCTGCGCATGGTGACCAACGCCTGCTATGACGAATTGCGGCGGCGCAAACGTCGCCCTACGGTGGCACTCGAGCCGCTCAATCGTGACGAAGAAGAAATCGAATCCCCCGCCTGGTTAATGGACGATCACCTCTCACCGGAGGAAATGGTCCAACTGCGTGAGGTCGAAAATGCGATCACGCACTGTTTACAAGACCTCCCGGAAGACTTTCGGGCGGTAGTCATTATGGTAGATGTGGAAGGGTACGACTACGCCGAGGTGTCCCAAGCGCTGGGCAAACCGCTGGGCACTATCAAAAGTCGCCTGGCGCGTGCCCGCCTGCGGCTGCGGGATTGCCTGGCGGGGTTTGCGGAACTATTGCCGGCCCGCTTTCGTCTAGGTAAAGAGGAAATGGCATGAAAACGCGGCTCTCCTACAAGGATTGGGAACGCCTCTCCGCCTACCTGGATGGGCAGCTCAGCGAGCGCGACCGCCGCAAGGTGGAAGAGCAATTGCGCACGCACCCCGAGTACCGCGAAGCCTGGGAAAGCCTGCGCCAGACCCGGCACGTGCTACGCCAGGCGCCGCGGCGCAAAGCCCCGCGTTCCTTCACCCTAACCCCTGCCATGGTGTCTTCCCCACGGCCCCGCCCCATGCCGATCTGGCAATTAGCCCCAGCGCTGGCCATTGCCCTGGTGGTTCTGGTCGTCATACTGGAATGGCTCCCCTTCCCCACCGGCGGGTCAACCATGCGCGCCCAGGCGCCCGGCGCTCCACAGATGGAAGCCCTGGGGCTCAGCGAGCCCACCCCCACTCCTGTCATCGTTTATTGGGGCGGGCCACCCCCACCTCCCAGCGCCATGGGCATGGGTGGCGGAGGAGGAGCCTCCGATATGGGGGGAAGCGCTTCCAAAGGGGTGGTTCCAGGGTATCCCCTGCTCCCATCCATCACCTCGGCCCCCCTTATGGCGCCCTCTCCCTCACCACCGCCGGCAACTCCGCAGGCCACTCCCGAAGTGCGCGCCTTGCAAGGCCCTTCCGGTGAATCCCCGAACCCCATCCTGGGGCTGCCGGCCCCCGAAGAACGGGGTAAAATATACACAGCCACCCCTGCAAGCCCCTCGATCAGTAGTGGGATCTCGCTCAAGCGCTTGATTCAAGCCGGCTTGCTCATGCTTGCCCTCGTGCTGGGCATAGGGATTTTGATCCGAAAGCCTCGTCCATGATGCCTCAACGTCCGATACGATTTTGCCCCTATTGTGGTGTTCCCGTTGTCTCGCGCTTCCTGTTTGGACAGGAGCGTCCTACCTGCCCCGAATGTGGTTGGATCTACTTCGCCGACCCCAAAGTAGCCGCTGCGGCCATTGTGGAAGAAGAGGGCAGAGTCTTACTTACCCGACGCGTCAATGAGCCCTATCAAGGTTTCTGGACCTTGCCAGCGGGGTTTGTGGATGCGGGCGAAGACCCTGCCCGGGCCGCCGAGCGAGAAACTTTCGAGGAAACCGGGTTGGAAGTTCAGGTCACCGACCTGGTGGGAGTGATCAGCGGGCGCGAGCATGAACGCGGCGCCGACATCGTCATCATCTACCGCGCCAAACGGGTCGGGGGGACGCTTCGCCCGGGGGATGATGCCGACCAGGTGGGTTTCTTTGACCGCGATCGATTGCCACCGTTGGCTTTTCGAGCCACTCGCCGCGCCCTTGGGGTAGAATGATTTATGAGAAATTGAGTCTGCCCGGATGCCCATGACCCCGCAAGCCAAGACCCGTTCGCCCTCCTCACGTAAAGACCGTTCAAGCGGACGTTCTTCGTCCTCACGTGGCATTCCGCCAACTCCGCGAACGACCTCACGGCGCAGAAAGTCCCCCTCCGCTCTCCCTACCGCCGCCCCGCGCTTGCTCTCGCGACTGCGGGATATGTGGCACCGCATTTCCCCTGATCGAAAACTGGATGCCCTGGGCGTGCTTCTGGCAGTGGCAGGCCTGGCCCTCTTTTTAAGCCTGATCTCTGCTCAAAACGGGCTCCTGAGCCGCCTCATTCTTACCACCCTGCGGAAGTTCCTCGGATGGGGCAGCCTGGCTGTACCCATTGCCATGGTGATCGTCGGCATCTGGCTGATTTTGCGCCGCCTTGAACGCCTTCCCCTGCCCTCGGCGCCCCGCCTGGTGGGCCTGGGCCTGCTCTACTGGAATGCCCTGACAGGATTGCACTGGCTCAGCGGTGGCACACCCGCCCTGGTAGGCCAGGGTAAGGGCGGTGGATGGCTTGGGGAACGTACGCTCTGGCTCATGATCCAGGCCTTCGGCCCCATGGGGGCGGGCGTCGTGCTCCTGGCCTGGTTGTGCTTCAGCCTGATGCTGCTCACCGATACCTCACTCACCGTGCTGATACAGCAACTGAACAAAGCCTGGCAGGCTGCGGTGACCAGGCGCACCCGGCAGTCCTCCTCACGCCAGTCCACTTCCTCCCCCCACGCCCCGGCGACAGAGGAACCTCTCCCCGCTGAGTTTCAGCCCTTGCCGGCAGTCCCACTGCGCAGCCCGGTGTCGGCAAAGCCGCGCCGCTCGCGCTCCCCATCTACCCCCGAGGCGTCTTCAGCGCCGGCGGGGCCTCCAGAATCCCCCGAGACCGCTCCTTCTCCTGCCTCGTCACCCCCCTCGCCCTGGGTGCTGCCCGCACTGGATCAGATCCTTGACCTGCCCACGCCGGCTGCCACCCAGGATAACCTGGACCACGAACGTGCCAAGATCATCGAAGACACGCTGGCATCCTTCGGGGCCCCTGGTCATGTGGTGGATATTTCCCACGGGCCAACCGTCACGCGTTTCGGCGTAGAACCCGATTTTATCGAGACCCGCAACGGACGCACACGTGTCCGCGTCAGCCGCATCGTCTCGTTAGCCGATGACCTGGCGCTGGCACTGGCAGCCCCGCGTATCCGCATTCAAGCACCGGTACCGGGCAAGCATTACGTAGGCATTGAAGTGCCCAATGTCGAAATTAGCCGGGTCGCATTGCGTGAGGTGATCGAGAGTGAGGCATTCAAGCGCCTGCGGTCGCCCCTGCGCTTTGCCCTGGGCAAGGATGTTGCAGGGCGGCCGGTAGCCGCCGACCTGGCTGCCATGCCCCATCTCCTCATCGCAGGCACAACCGGCTCCGGCAAATCGGTTTGCGTGAACGCCATCCTCACCTGCCTGCTCCTTCATAACACCCCTGCGGAATTGCGTCTGGTGCTGGTGGACCCCAAACGCGTGGAACTCACTGGCTACAATGGCATTCCGCACTTGCTAACCCCGGTGGTGGTGGATACCGAGCGCGTCATTGGAGCGCTACAGTGGCTTCAGCGCGAGATGGATGCTCGCTACCACAAATTTGCCCAAGTTGGGGTACGCAACCTGCAAGAATACAACGCTCGCCACCAGCCGCCCCTGCCCTATCTGGTCGCCGTGATTGACGAACTGGCCGACTTAATGATGCTGGCGCCCGACGAGACTGAGCGCAGCATCACGCGCCTGGCCCAACTGGCGCGTGCCACCGGGATTCACCTGATCCTGGCCACCCAGCGACCCTCTGTGGATGTGGTCACCGGTTTGATCAAAGCCAACTTTCCGGCACGAATTGCCTTTGCCGTGGCTTCCTCGATAGATAGTCGGGTGATCCTGGATCAACCCGGGGCAGAGCGTTTGTTGGGGCGCGGAGACATGCTCTTCCAGGCTCCCGACGCCGCCGCGCCAGTGCGCTTGCAGGGCACATTCGTTTCCGACATCGAAATACAACGCCTAGTGGACTACTGGCGCACGGCAGCCGCCCAGCAAACATCCCTTCCTTCCCCCAGTGCCAGCGGCGAGACCCAGGTAGATCTCTTCCCACCTCACGTACCCCTCAAGCAGGGGGAATTGTGGAACCTCGAAGAGGGAGACCCCCTGCTGCAGGAAGCCATTGACCTGGTGCGTCGTGAGGGGCGGGCTTCGGTGACCATGCTACAACGCCGCCTGCGCATCGGTTACACCCGCGCCGCCCGTTTGATTGACGCTATGGAAGAAAAGGGCATTATCTCGCCCGCTCTGCCCAATTCCCCCATCCGCGAGGTGCTGGATTACGGGCCAACGGCTCCACCCCCGGAAGACGATTAAAAAACTGGCTACAGGGGTTTCCTGCAGCCAGGGCTTCGGTTTCTCAAAAAAGGTCGCTTTCAGGAGGCCGCTACCCGCAGACCCGCGGCTTCGCGCAGGAGTTCCGCCTTGTCGGTGCGTTCCCAGGTCAAATCCAGATCATCCCGACCGAAATGACCATACGCTGCAACCTGGCGGTAAATGGGCCGGCGCAGGTCCAGATCCCGGATGATTGCACCCGGGCGTAAATCAAAGTGGGTCTCCACCAGGCGTACAATCTCCTCATCGGGAATCACGCCCGTGCCAAAAGTCTCCACATTGATGCTCAGCGGACGTGCGACGCCAATGGCATAGGCCACCTGGATCTCGCAGCGCTCAGCCAGGCCCGCCGCCACAATGTTCTTTGCCACGTACCGCGCCGCATAGGCACCCGAGCGATCCACTTTCGTGGGATCCTTGCCGCTGAAAGCGCCCCCACCGTGCCGCCCCATCCCACCGTAGGTATCCACGATGATCTTGCGCCCGGTCACGCCGGCATCTCCCAGCGGACCACCGATGACAAAGCGGCCGGTGGGATTGACGTAAATCTTCATCTCCCGATCTACCATGTGTGAGGGCAAAACGGGCAGAATGACATGTTCGATAATGGCATCGCGTATCTGTTGCTGGGTGACCTCGGGGGCGTGTTGTGCACTGATCAGCACCGTATGAACGCGCACAGGTTTACCGTACTGGTACTCAATTGTGACCTGAGATTTGCCATCTGGCCGCAGCCAGGGCAGCGTGCCGTTTTTGCGCACTTCCGCCAGGCGCCGAGTCAGTTTATGGGCCAGGTAAATCGGCATGGGCATCAGCACCGGTGTTTCATTGCAGGCATAGCCGAACATCATCCCCTGATCACCGGCGCCGATTTTCTCAATTTCGGCATCGCTCATCTCGCCCGTTTTGGCTTCCAGGGCCTGATCCACGCCCATGGCAATATCGCCGGATTGCTGACTGATTGCTACCTGCACTGCGCAGGTGTTTCCATCAAATGACTTGCTGGAATCATCGTAACCAATATCCAGGATCACCCGGCGCACCAGTTGATCAAAGTTGAGGATGGCACGGGTGGTGATTTCACCCAAGAGCATCACGAAGCCGGTCTTGGTTGCCGTCTCGCAGGCCACCCGGGAATACGGATCCTGCGCCAGACACGCATCCAGGACAGCATCACTGATTTGATCGCACATTTTATCAGGATGCCCCTCAGTCACCGATTCAGAGGTGAACAGGTACCGAGGCGAATGCATAAACGACGTATTCATTCTGGTTTTACCTCCTTTATAAAGGTTTTAGAAAAAGAAAATGCCCCTTCTGGGATAAGGAGGGGCAATCTCTACACGGGTGTAGGCTGCCCTCTTATCTTCCAGAAATTGAACTTTCTGCCGGACTTGGCACCTTGGATGCCCGTGCGCCCACTTCACGCGCATCCAGGTTGTCGAGGCTTCATCGGGCCGGTCCCTCCGCCTCTCTGGATAAGAGGTGCCTGTAAAAGGCTATTCAATTGTCAAAGCATATATTATCACAACCCCCCCGGAATGTAAAGGATGATCCTGCAATGAGACTCAAAGCCCTTTGGTGCCACTGGCTCGCCTTAATGGGTGACAAAACAGAGTTGTAATCGTGACAAACGGAACTAGCCAGTGGCACGATTCGGGATTATATTCTGAATCCAGAATAATGATAAACCCGGATAAGGCAAAACGATGGATTCCTATCTATTGGAGGTCAAAAATCTCTACCTGACGCGAGAGGGTCGGGTGTTGCTGAACAACGTCAATCTGTCTCTCAAGCCAGGTGAGATCCATGTGTTGCTGGGGTTAAACGGCTCGGGAAAATCCACTTTGGCCTATACCCTGATGGGGTGCGCCGGTTATACTCCCGACCGTGGTGAAATCCTTTTCGAAGGACGCGATATTACCCCTTTGAGCCTCTCTGAACGCGCTCGTTTAGGCATCACCCTGGCCTGGCAGGAACCGGCGCGTTTTGAGGGCATCCCGGTCGGCAAGTACATCAGCCTGGGGATGAAAGAGCCAGACCGCCAACGCGTGCTGGAAGCACTGGAAGCAGTCGCCCTGCCCCCTGCCCAATATGCTTACCGGGCAGTGGACAAGACCCTTTCGGGCGGGGAACGCAAACGTATCGAACTGGCTGCCGTTTATGCCATGCGTCCACGCCTGGCCATCCTGGATGAGCCCGATTCGGGAATAGACGCTCTTTCGCTGACGGATATTGAGCATCTGATCCGCCGCATGGCCGCCGAGGGCAGCACCATCCTACTCATCACCCATCGCGATGAACTGGCTGAAATTGGCGATTGCGCCTCATTGATGTGCCTGGGCAGCATTGCATTCATCGGCAATCCTCAGGAAACGCGGCGTTTCTACCGTGAGCATTGTCGCTTGCATCCTACCCCTCTTGAACTCATGAGAATGGGTCTGGAACAGGAGGAAGGCCAGGCATGACCCGCGCATCTCGTTTTCCATCCCCCTCAAGCGAGGCAGCACCCACATGGGCAGGTGAACTCAACGCCATGATGGAGGCTTACCGGCAGGCTGGTGGCGACCCGGGCGTCCTCCAACTGCCCCAGGTTGCCACCCTGGTCATTTCGGCCAATCAGGTGCTGGTAGCACATGAGATTCCCGGCGTTCATTTCGAAGCGGAGAGTCTGCCGCATGGCGTGCGTGCCCACATCTGGGTAGAGCCCCATACCCGCTTCACTCAGCCGGTGCATCTATGCTTTGGGCTTCTGCCAGCCGAAGGAGAACAGGAGATTATCGCCGATTATGAGATTGGCGAACAGGCGCAGGTGCGCTTTCTGGCACACTGCTCCTTCCCTAATGCGATCAAAGTTGAGCACCGCATGCAAGCCCGTATTCGGGTGGGACGCAATGCCAGCCTGACGTACACTGAAGAACACTTTCACGGCCCTCAGGGGGGCACAGTGGTTCTTCCCAAGGCCGAGGTCGTTGTCGAAGAAGGTGGATACTTCACCACCACCTTCGCATTGACGCGCGGTCGGGTAGGCGTACTGCGTTTGGATTACCACGTCCGCGTCGAGGCTGGTGGTGTGACGGAACTGGTGACCAAAGCCTATGGCAAAGGTGAAGATGCCATCCATGTGCGCGAAGTCGTGGTTTTGGAGGGGCCCGGGGCAAGGGGGTTAACCCGCACCCGCATTGCCGTTCAGGACCACGCCCAAAGCCGCGTGGATACCGTCACCGAAGGCAACGCCCCTAACACGCGTGGACACATGGATTGCACCGAAATCGTGCGCGGGCAGGCACAGGCCAGCAACAATCCCCTCGTCATCGTCCGCCACGATCAGGCTCAGGTGACACATGAGGCAGCCATTGGCACCGTTAACCGCAAGGAACTTGAAACGCTGATGGCACGCGGGTTAAGCGAGGACGAAGCCGTGGATCTGATCATCCGCGGGCTGATGCGCTAAACACAACCGTGCCCTCGACAAAAAATGGATCAGCCCGAGGGCGCTCGGGCTGATCCAAAGGTGAAGCGGAAATCAGGCCTAGTCGGCTGAAGCTGTAGCCTCTGCGGGCGCACCTGCGGCCGCTTCCCAGGCTTTGGTGTTGCGCAGGAAGAAGAAGAGTGCTACACCCAACAGAGCCGCCAGAACCACCAACCCGAGCGCGCCCAGCCCCATGACCGTGCGAACAAAGAGGAACGGAGGCCAGAGGAAGCCATCCGCAATGCTGGTAATCTGCACCGCGCCCTCAGGCAGTGAGAAACCAGAAGCCACCGCTGCGGAGGTGAAAAGCGGCGCCATCGAAGTGGCAATGTAGAAACCAACGGCCAGGGTGATTGTCCCGGCAATGACGATGCGCAGCACGTTCCCCCGCATGACCGGTGCGGTCATGGCCACTACAAAGGGAATCACCGCCAGGTCGGCAAAGAGGATGACGCGGTTGCCCGGCAGGATGATGCTGAGCAGAATGGCAATCGGGACAAGCACCAGCGCGCTGGCAATCGCGGCAGGGTGACCGATCAAAATAGCCGAGTCAAGGCCAATGTAGAACTCGCGATCCCCACCGGCGCGCTTCTGCATGAACTCACGTGCCGACTCGGAGATCGGGATCAGCCCTTCCATCAGGATCGCAACCATGCGCGGGAGCAGCAACATGACAGCGGCCAGGTTGATGCCCGCACCCAACACTTTCGCCAGCACCGTCATCGCGTCACCAGCATTGTAGAAAGCGATGGCACCCAGCACCAAACCAATAACCAGGCCCAAAATGACCGGTTCACCAAAAACCCCCAGGCGCTTGCGGATGGTCTCGGTATCCCACTCCGCATCGCGCAAACCCGGGATGCGCTCAATGACCCAGTTAGTGGCAATCGCAATGGGCACGATGGGAGCCGAGGTCAGGTGCGGAATGGAAATGCCCGGCAGGCCGTAAAATTTCTGCACAGCCTTGGCCGTCCAGTCACCCAGGAAAAGCGCCAGTGCCGCCGCTAACGCTGCACCGATCAACCCGTACAGCAGGTTACCAGTGCCGGCCACAATGAGCGAACCGATGAACGCAAAGTGCCAGTAGTTCCACACATCTACATCCAGGGTGCGGGTCAGACGCAGAGCCAATAAAACCAGGTTAACCACCAGGGTTAACGGAATCACCCACAGACCCACCGAGGAACCAAAGGCAATGGCAGCGGCTGAAGGCCAACCCACATCCACCACATCGCGAGTTACGCCGGTGTTCTTCACAATGGCCTGCGCCACTTCGGTCAGGTTTGACCACATCAGCCCAATAACAAGATTGATACCGACGAATGCCACACCGATGGTAACGGCGGCGCGGAAGGCCCGCCCCGGCTTGGCACCCAGGATCAAGGCCAGCAAGAAGATAATGATGGGGAGCATGACCGTAGCGCCAAGCGTGTCAAATAACGTCTTAATCGCACTTAATACGGCATCCATTTTGGCCTCCTGAGAGGATTTGAAATGAAAAAGTTGGGGGGAATAGAAAATAAACGATCGAAATAGGGAATTACTGTTTTAGTATCTCTTCAATCTGCTTCAACACCTCCTCTTTTCCGATTCCCGTGAGAAACGCCAGGGTCTGGATCACGGGTTTACCAAGATTTGAAGGCAGCGGGGTCGTTGTGACGATCAGATCAGCATCGGCAGCCAGGCTTGGCACCTCTGTTGCCTTACACTGACGGGTTGTGATGTTAATTCCCCGCTTCTTCATTTCCTCCTCAATTGCGTGGGCTACCACGGTGGAAGTTGCAATGGCTGTACCGCAGGCCACCAGAACGACTTTGGGTTTGCTCACGTTAACCTCCTCACAGATCAGGTTTAGAATGAATTGAGTAAAGGGAGAAAATTACGTACCACCTGCTTCACGACTGCGCAGGCATTACCTGCGCGAGTATCCGCCGCACCTCTTCCAACGTTTGCGCAGTGACCAGATCACTGACGACCTGAGGATTTTGCAAGATGGTGGCAACCTGCTGAAGCATCTCCACCTGTGATTTGGGTTGCTCCAAGGCTAGCAAAAAGACCAGACGTACCGGAACAACATCTGTGGGATCAATCATGTTGCGAAAAATCACGGGTTCGGGCAAGGTGGCCAGCCCCACGGCCGGGCGAAGCACATGCTCAATATCCGTATGCGGGATCGCCGCATGAATTTCACCCGAGAGCCGCAGACCCGTAGGTAGCCGCGCCTCGCGCTCCAGAGCCGCCTCAGCAAATGTCTCGCGCACATAACCCTGCCGGAGGAGCGCTGCTGCCAGGTGTCGGATGACCGCTTCAGCCGAGGCAGCCGTAAAATTGAGCGCAATCGCTTCCGGTATTAATAAGTCTAGCAGATTTAACGGGGTTGAGTCCACATTCCCTCCAGACTAAAATTTTAGTCCTTACACCACCATCACCTCGGGTTGCTCCAGCGCCTCACGCAAGTCGGCCAGGAAACGCGCTGCGACCGCTCCATCCACAACCCGATGATCGGCACACAGAGTCAAGCTGAACACCGGGCGCACCTGGATCTGCCCCTCTGTATCGGCTACGACCTCCTGCCGCAGACTCCCCACCGCCAGAATGGCCACTTGTGGCGGATTGATGATGGCCGTGAAGCGCTCAATCCCGAACATGCCCAGGTTGGAGATGGTGAAAGTCCCTTCCACCACGTCCTCAGGTTTCAGGCGGTTGGCCCGCGCCCGTTCCACCAGATCCCCGATCTCACCCGCCAATTGCAGTAGGTTCTTCCGCGCCGCATCGCGTACCACCGGCACAATCAACCCCTCATCCACTGCTACCGCAATCCCAAGGTTAACCTGAGCAGGGATTAAGAGTTGTTCCCCTTGCGATGTACTCACCAACCAGGCGTTCAGCCGCGGGTGCTGAGTCAGCGCCCAGGCACACGCCCGCGCAATAACCGCTGTCAGACTGACCTTGGGTTGTCCCTCTTTCAAGCGCTGATTAGCCCGTGCACGCAGGGCTTCCGCGGCTGTTGCATCCACCGTGATCTCCAGATGAATGTGCGGAGCATTCTGAGCGCTCTGCTGCATGCGCTGGGCAATGACCTTGCGCATACCCGTCAGGGTAATCGCCTGCGCAATGGGCGTACGCACGCCAGACACCTCGCTCACCGCCGCCGGTTGTGCCATTGCGGCTTCAACCGCAGGCGCTACCACCGCAGGAGCGGCTTGCACCTGAGCCGCATGAGCACGGTGCACATCCTCTGACTGGATACGCCCGCGCGGGCCACTCCCCGCAACCTGCCCCAAATCCACCCCCAACTCGCGAGCCAATCGCCGCGCGGCCGGCACAGCCCGCACCTTGCCCGGCGGGGCTTGACGGGCAGCCAGATAGGCTTCAACATCTTTCCGGGTAATTCGCCCACCAGGACCGCTCCCCCGTACTTGGCTTAGGTCCACTCCCTCGGCCTCCGCCAGACGCGCTGCCACCGGTGTGACGTGCAGAAGGTCCTCCTCAGTAGGGGCTGCACCCTCGCCCACTTCCTTAGCAGAAGGGACCGCTTCCTCAGGCAGCACCTCACCGGGTTGGAGGATATAGGCAATGACCTGAGTGACCGGCACCACCTCCCCTTCGCGATAGCGCACCCCAGCCAAAATGCCACTGGCAGGAGCCTCCACCTCCATGTTGACCTTATCCGTCGTCACCTCAGCAATGGGCTCCCCCTGCTCAACCACGTCTCCTTCGTGCTTGAGCCAGCGCACGATCTCCGCCGTCTCCTGGGTAAAACCAAATTTGGGCATAATCACTTCGTGCGCCACGCTACCTCCTAATAGGCCCCTTTGACCAGTTTGCGGGCTTCTTCCACAATGTTCTCCACCTGGGGTACGGCATGATACTCCAGGGTACGATTATATGGAATGGGGATGTCCAGCCCGGCCAAGCGGCGCACCGGGGCTTCGAGATAGTCAAAGGCTTCGCTCTCTACAATGCGCGCTACAATCTCGCCGCCAAAACCGCCCATCTTCACCGCCTCGTGGACGACTAAAGCGCGTCCGGTTTTCATGACCGAACGGATGATGGGTTCATCATCCAGAGGACGTAGCGTGCGTGGGTCAATGATTTCTGCTTCAATGCCTTCGGCCTGCAACTGTTCGGCGGCTTGCAAGGCACGCTGCACCATGACCGAGGTCGCCACAATGGTCAGATCTTTGCCCTCGCGCACCACATGGCTCTGCCCCAGCGGAATACGGTACATCTCCTCGGGAACCGGCCCTTTGATCTTATACAACAACTTGTGCTCAACGAAGATGACCGGGTTATCGTCTTCAATGGCTGCAATTAATAACCCCTTGGCATCATAAGGGGTGCTGGGCATGACTACTTTCAGTCCCGGCACATGGACGAACCAGTTCTCCAGACTTTCGGAATGCTGTGCCGCCGCACCCGTGCCGGAGCCACCTGGCATGCGCAGCACAAACGGCACCTTTGCTTTTCCCCCAAACATAAAGCGAATTTTGGCGGCCTGGAGCACCAGTTGCTCCATGCTGAGGGTCACAAAGTCCATGAACTGGATCTCCCCCACGGGGCGCATCCCGGTGAGGGCGGCACCGATACAGGCACCAGCAATTCCCGCTTCTGAAATTGGGGTATCAATGACTCGTTCTTCTCCGAACTGCTGAATCAACCCCGCCGTTGCCCCAAAGGCACCGCCGTAAATGCCAATATCCTCACCGATGAGGAAAACTGTTGGATCCTCGGCCATCTTCTGGGCCAGGGCTTCGCGTATGGCTTCGACGTAAGTAATCTCACGCATAGACACCCTCAAGAATAGTGCTCACATCGGGCTCAGGACTGGCCTGAGCGAAAGCAACTGCCGCCTCAACTTTACGCTGCGCTTCGGCGGTATAAGCCGCCAGTTCTTCCTCGCTCAGCCCCAGAAGAGCGGCAAAGCGGCGGATCGGATCACGCTGCTGCCACACCTTGACCTCCTCACGCGTGCGGTAGGCCTGGCGGTCGCTTTTCGAGTGCCCGCGCCAGCGGTAGGTCACTGCCTCCACCAGCGTCGGACCCTGACCACTGCGGGCGCGTTCTGCCGCCTGGCGCACGGCCGCATAAACGGCCAGTACATCATTGCCGTCCACCGTCTCGCCCGGTATTCCGTAAGCACACGCACGCTGGCTAATGCGCTCGATATTAAACGCCTTGGTTACTGGCATTGACATGGCATACTGGTTATTTTCACACAGGTACACCACCGGCAGATCCCAAATACTTGCCATATTAAGCGCCTCATGGAAGGCACCCTCATTAGCGGCGCCATCCCCGAAAACGGTCAGGCAAACCTGGCGGGTGCGACGCATTTTAATGCTCAACCCCACTCCCACCGAGATGGGAAGCCCCCCTCCCACAATGCCATTGGCACCCAGGTTATTTGCCTCCACATTGGCAATGTGCATCGAGCCCCCACGCCCGCGGCAGTAGCCAGTTTCCTTACCCAGAAACTCCGCCATCATCAGGTTTACATCACTGCCCCAAGCCAGGCAGTGCCCATGCCCGCGGTGATGGTTGAGCAGGTAATCCCCCTGCTGCATGGCGCGGGTAGCCCCAACGGCCACTGCCTCCTGTCCAATCGAGAGATGCATGGTGCCGTGCACCATCCCTCGCGCGAAGAGATCTTCGGCCTTCTCCTCAAAGGCGCGAATCAGGCACATGGTCGCTAGCATATCCAGCGCCTGGTCACGCCCCAATTCGGCCAGCAACTGTTCATGATTCACCGGAAGCGTATTCTCAATCTGCATCGGGTTCGGTTGCATTGACATACGACAATGATCCTTCCTCCAAAATACGTAAAGCAAAAGTTGCGGCAACCTCGTCGGTTACCAGACGATTGATCAACCCAGAGCGGCTGGCAGCCAGGATCGGCAGGGCCTTGGCTTGCCCCCCGGCCACCCCAATGCGAATGGGAACACGGCGCAGAGTCTCCGCATCAATGCCCAGGATACAGCGAGTCAACGGGGTATCCACCAGCGAGCCATCCAGGGCAATATGAATGGCGCACACATCTCCTACCGCGCCAGCAGCGCGCAAATCCTCTAATTGTTCAGCCGTCAGGTAGCCAGCGCGCAAAAGACTGGCATGCTCGGGTTCTACCGTACCAACCCCGACCAACGCCAAATCAATTTGACGGAAAAACTGAGTTACGCGCTGCACATGCGGTGCCCGCATTAACGATTGACGGGTGGTCTCGCTCTCTACGATCAGGGGCACTGGCAGCGTGGCGTACTGCCCGGCCAGGGCCCGTGCCATGCGTCGCGCCAGTTCCGGACCGTCAATATCGGGGTTGGGGGTGCCCAGAGCCCCAATCATCTGCACCACCCGAATGCCGCGAAACGTGCGCGGTTGCAGCGCGTTCACCGTCTCGTAAACCGCCGTGCCCCACGAGGTCCCCAGCGTCATGTAATCGTGGAGATACGCCTCTAAAAACCGCGCCGCCAGCACACCCAGGCGACGCAACATCTCCCCATGCGCCAGCGTGCCCCGGGCCATCACCCACACTTCATCCAGGTGCAAACGTGCCTGCAGGGCTTGCTCCAAGTCTCGGCGGCGCTGCATCGGGTGATTGATGCGGATCTCAACGACCCCTTGCCGCCGGGCTTCGGTCAACAGACGGGATACCATTGAGCGCGAATAGCCGGTAATTTTAGCAATCTGATCTTGCGTCAGGTTGCTCTCGTAGTACATTTCAGCAATTCGTGCCAGCAAATCCAGGCGATCCGCGTTCAATAACATCCTTAGACTCGAGCCAAGCAGATAACGACCAATTGTGATTATAGGGATTATCTGCCGGGTTACAAGTCATTTGTGAATACGATTCACAAATGTGAAGTCGTTTTTCTTCAATCCTTAACCCATTCTTAAACCCTCTTTTGAGCACCCTTAACACGCCCCATATATACTCATATGTGAAGCCATCTCACTTTAAGAAACGAGAGGAGAAGACCCATGCGTAATTTGTTCCGTCTAATAAGTCTGCTATTTGTGACCGCCATCGTGATCAGCGCCTGTGCACCGGCCACACCACCACCCGCAGAACCCACCGTGATTGAAATCACCCGTATCGTTGCAGGAACTCCACAGGTGATTACCGCCACCCCTGCACCCACAACCTCCGCTGATATTGAAGGCACCATTCTGGTAGATGGTTCCAGCACTGTTGCGCCCATCACGGCTGCCATTGCGGAGGAGTTCCAGAGCGAGTACCCCAACGTGCGCGTCCCGGTTGGCATTTCCGGCACCGGCGGAGGCTTCAAGAAATTCTGCAATGACGAAACCGACATCTCTGATGCTTCCCGCCCCATCAAGGAATCCGAAACCGAACTGTGCAAGCAGAACGGTATCGACTACATTGAGTTGCCCATCGCGTTTGACGGCCTGGCGGTGATGGTCAATCCCAAGAATGACTTTGTGGAGTGCCTCACAGTGGCCGAACTCAAGAAGATTTGGGAGCCCGAAGCAGAGGGGAAGATCACCAATTGGAACCAGGTTCGGGAGGGCTTCCCCAATCGTCCTTTGACCCTATATGGGCCAGGGGTGGACTCGGGGACTTATGACTACTTCACCGAGGCCATCGTGGGCAAGGAGGGCGCCAGCCGTGGCGATTTCCTCCCCAGTGAGGACGACAATGTGCTCGTGCAGGGCATCGCGGGAGATGAAAACGCCCTGGGCTTCTTCGGCCTGGCGTACTACGAGGAAAATAAGGATAAACTAAAACTGGTTGCCATTGACAGTGGAAACGGCTGCGTTCTGCCTTCGCTGGAAACTGTCTCTAACGGCACTTACCGGCCGCTTTCCCGCCCGCTGTTCATCTACGTCAACCGCGCCCGGGTGGACCAGAAAGATGAGATCAACGCCTTCATTTCCTTCTACTTGAAGAACGCAACCACAATTGTCACAGAAGTGGGCTACATCCCGCTCACGCCGGAGATCTACGAACTTGTCCAAAAGCGTTTTGAAAACCGCGTGACGGGCTCAATCTTTGAGGGGCAAGGGTCTACCGTGGGCGTCAGCCTGGCTGACTTGTTGGCCAAGGAGCAATGAGAATCGCCGATTTCCTCCAAAAATTCATGTAGAATCTACCTGGGAAGGGAAACCCCACCCTTCCCAGGCTGTCATGGAGATCCCCTGCATGGAGACATCTCGAACCACCTCCCTACTCGCACCTTCCTCTTCCACCTCCATTCCTCAGATGCTCAAGCGTCGTCCCCGTACTGGCGAACGGCTGATTCAGACGGGGCTGCTGGTCTGCGCGGCCATCTCTATTCTGACTACCTTGGGCATCGTTTTCACCCTGCTGCGTGAGACGGTTCTTTTCTTCCAACAAGTTTCCATCGTCGAATTCTTCACCGAAACGCGCTGGACCCCCCTTTTCGCCTCTAAAAAATTTGGCATTTGGCCATTGGTAAACGGCACTGTTTTGGTTGCCGCCGGGGCCATGATCATCGCCCTGCCCCTGGGATTGCTGGCCGCCATCTACATGAGTGAATACGCTTCTGACAACGCGCGGCGTATCCTCAAACCGGTTCTGGAGGTACTGGCGGGCATTCCCACCGTGGTGTATGGCTACTTTGCACTGCTCTTCGTCACCCCCCTGCTCAAATCCATCTTCCCTCAGACTCAGACCTTCAACGCCGCTAGCGCCAGCATTGTGATGGGATTCATGATCTTACCCATGGTAGCCTCCATTTCCGAAGACGCACTTTCAGCCGTGCCTCGCTCCCTCCGGGATGCCGCCTATGCCCTGGGCGCCACCAAACTTGAGGTTTCGACTCAAATCGTGGTCCCGGCGGCACTTTCGGGCATCAGCGCCGCTTTCATCCTGGCTGTCTCCCGCGCTATCGGCGAAACAATGATCGTGGCCATTGCCGCCGGCCAGCAACCCAAACTAACCCTTAACCCCCTTGAGTCCATTGAAACGATGACCGCCTACATTGTTCAGGTCAGCCTGGGTGATACGCCTCAACAGAGCCTTGCCTACCTGACCATCTTTGCGGTGGGAATGATGCTCTTCTTGATGACCCTGGTGATGAACGTCCTCAGCCACTTCCTGACCCGTCGCTTCCGCGAGGTGTACGAATGAACACGAGCGCCTTCCTCAGCCCTAACGAACTTCAACGCCTCCAACGGCGCAAACAGCGCGGACGATGGTTCGAACTTCTTGCCTTGCTGGCGGTTCTGATCGGTATTGTGGTGCTGCTCATCCTGCTGATTGACGTTTTCTTGGATGGACTGCCCTGGCTGCGCCCCGAATTTTTCACCCAATTTCCTTCACGGTTCCCAGATAAATCGGGGCTGCGCTCCGCCCTGCAGGGCACTCTCTGGTTGGCCGTAATCACTGCCGTGCTTTCCTTTCCCATTGGCGTTGCAGCAGCCATTTACCTTGAAGAATATGCCCGTGACAACTGGTTCACCCGCTTCATCGAGATCAACATCTCCAACCTGGCCGGTGTACCCTCCATCATCTATGGCCTGCTGGGGCTGGGTCTGTTCGTGTACGGGTTAAACCTGGGGCGCAGTCTGCTGGCAGGTGCCCTGACCATGACCCTGCTGGTTCTGCCCACGGTAATCGTCTCCTCGCGCGAAGCCATCCGCGCCGTGCCACGCAGTGTGCGCCTGGCCGCTTTTGGATTGGGAGCCACGCCCTGGCAAACCGTGCGCGACCATGTTCTGCCCTATGCTATGCCAGGCATTCTCACCGGTACCATCCTGGCCATGTCGCGTGCCATTGGTGAAACCGCCCCATTAATCACCATCGGCGCTCTCACCTACATTCGTTTCGACTTGCGCGGGCCATTGGACCTCTTCACCGTGCTGCCCATTCAGATTTTTAACTGGATCTCGCTGCCCCAAAAGGAGTTTCAAAAACTGGCCGCGGCTGGCATCATTGTCCTGCTGGCGGTATTGCTCCTGCTCAATACCACGGCTATCATCCTGCGCATTCGCTTGCAGAAGCGTTGGTAGAGTCCATTTATCACTCACCTCCTGAGGGATGTGCTTGACAACCCCCTCCTTCCTGCTAAAATTGATTTAGTGTAAATATGACACAAAGTGATCAGATCCCCTTTATAACCCAGGAGGTGGTTTATGCCTCGTCTCAATCTGCAAGACCAAAGCGTGCCCTTCCTGCGCTATCTGGAACAGTGGCTGGCCCAATTACCGGTCGTTGGCTTGAAGGAGATCGCTCCTGACCCCGCGCGAGCGGCTATCCTCTCGGTGGATGTGATTAATGGCTTTTGTGTGAGCGGGCCTCTGGCCAGTGAGCGCGTGGGACGCATCGTAGAACCCATTGCTTCGCTTTTCCAGCACGCCTGGGATTACGGCATCCGTCACATCCTCTTGACTCAGGACAGCCACGAGCCAGATGCTGTCGAATTTTCCGCCTGGCCCCCCCACTGCGTACGTGGCACTACCGAAGCCGAACCCGTAGACGCCTTCAAACGCCTGCCCTTTTTCAACCAGATGGTGATTTTGGAGAAAAACTCCATTTCCTCGGGTCTGAACACAGGACTGAACGACTGGCTGGCTCAGCATCCCGAGGTTAATACATTCATTGTGGTGGGCGATTGCACCGACTTATGCACCTATCAACTGGCCATGCACCTGCGTCTGGACGCCAATGCGCGCCAGTTGCAACGCAGAGTGATTGTTCCAACGGATGGTGTGGAAACCTATGACCGCCCCATCGAGGTGGCCGAAAGAGAAGGTGGTTTCCCACACCCCGGTGACTTGCTGCACGCCGTTTTCCTCTATCACATGGCCCTCAACGGCATCGAGGTGGTTGAGAAAATCGTCTGATCAGCGCCCTTCGCGTGCGATTAGACGCATGGGCATTCCACCTTTCGGGCGCAGGGTGACCAACGGCTCGGCTTGCACGGGCCCTGCGCCCGCAAAGACAAGACGGAATCGCTGCAATACCCGACTCAAGATAAGTTGCGCTTCAACCAGCGCAAAATGATTGCCAATGCACAGGCGCGGTCCACCCCCAAAAGGAATATAGGCGAACCGGTGGTAAGTCCGCGCCTTTTCGTCAGCAAACCGCTCGGGCCGGAAGGCTTCGGGCTCATCCCAGAACGCAGGGTGGCGGTGCAGCACATAAGGGCTCATGATAATCAGTGCCCCTGGTGGAATGGGGTGCCCCATCCACACATCCTCAGCAATGGCTCGCCGCGTGATCAACCACGCAGGCGGGTAAAGGCGCAAGGCTTCCGCAAACACGTGCGCGGTGGTGGTTAATTTCGGTAAATCTTCCCGTGTTGGTGGGCGTCCATCCAGAACCGTATCAATCTCGTCAAGCAGAGCAGCCTCCACCTCGGGGTGCTGCGTCAAAAGATACCAGGTCCAGGTCAGGGCGGTGGCGACAGTTTCATGCCCCGCCACGATCATGGTAACCAATTCATCGCGCACTTGCTGCCGAGACATACGGCCCGCCTGCTCGGCCTGCACCAGCAGGCTCAGCAGATTTTCTCCTCGCGCGTCCTTATCACGCTGTGTGTCCAGGATCGCGTCCACCGCGCGCTCCAACTCACCCAGAGCACGCTTAAAGGCACGATTACGCGGTGTCGGCCAGTTCAAGGGCGGAACCACCAGATTCTGAGCGCGGTAAATGACATAATCCAGAGCCGTGAGCACCGCCCTGACCAGTTGAGGAGCCTCCCGGCTGAGATCCAAACCGAAAAGAGCCAGGCCCACCACCTCCAGCGCTGTTTCCAGCATCTCGTGATCCACGTCCACAACCGCCTGACGGGCCACCAGGTGCTCCCAGCGCTGAAGCATCCGCTCCACCACTGGTAGAACCACTTCATCCAGAGCCATTAAGTGCGGACGCGCAAAAGCCGGTTGAAGCAAGCGCCGATGCTCCAACCACATCTCGCCATCCGCCGTCAGCAGCCCCTGGCCAGTAATCAGCGCCAGAGTGCGGTATTGAAGGGTATCTTTCGTGTAATGGCGGTGATTCTCCTGCAGAATGTGACGCACGGCATCCGGATGGTTGATGAAGAATGCCTGAGTAACTCCCATATCAAAGTGCACCCAATCCCCATAGCGCCGGGCACAATCCAGCAGAAAACCGGGGGTATCCTTACGAATCCGCGGCAGGTAGGGGAGCAACTGGTGGCCTTTAAGTGTGGTCATTTCCTGAAAACTCTCTTTTCGTGATCAACAATACCCTATTTTACCCCTACCAAAAGAAAGAGAGCGGGGGTGTAGAACCCGCTCTCTGGTGTAAGTTAAATCATTACGGGCGTGGATTCTCCCAGTAGCGAATCTGATCCACCTGGATGGTGAAGTTTTCGGTCTCACGGGCGCCTACGAAGACACCGAAATAGCCCTCTAAGAAGCGATCATCGCGCACCTCAGTGAGCAACACACCATTGGCATAGAGGGCATAACGATCACCGATACCCATCACCCCCAGGCGGTTAACCTGATTGGGTCCTGCGTTAATGGCGGCATCCGACTTCCAATTCACCAGGGTGATCATCTCGCCCCGGGTCCCAACCGAAGCATCCCAACGGCGCAGAGCATATTTACCATCGCAGGTTAAACCGAACAGGTAACCCCGGTCGGGATTGCTTAGGATCGGCACGCGGAAGAAAAGACCGTAGCGATCACTGCCCTTACACTCACCCGTACGGAAGGTCGCCTCCAGGTAAAAATCGGCTACCTTCGGCCAGGTCATCCGCCAGCCATCCGTAGAGGTCAGACCGGTCAGCCGCATCACCCCATCCCGAAATTCAATGCTGGTATATTGATCCGGGCCAGTGGGCCAATTGCGGTCGTTGTCCATCGAATCGGTCCACGTGGCATTACCCAGTTTGAGCACCGGGTCCGTTGCGGGAGGGGTAAAGGCGTAGGTAGGCGTTGGTTGAGTTGTCACCGTGGCCGTAGCAGTAGGGGCAGGTGTTTCAGGTGCCGGATAAGCCGGCGTAGTGGCCGTCGGCTCAGGAGGGAGCGGGGTGGGTGTCTCGGTCGGCGGAAGAACCGTGGGAGGCTCCGTGAACGCCACGGTAGGTAACGGCTGAGTTGGGGTAGGTTCAAGGGGCGGCGACGTTGGGGTTGGCATGGCCGTCAGGATTTGAGCCACCTGGGTTGCCATCTCGGCATCCGAAGGGGTAGGCCGCTGTCCTAAAAGTCCACATCCTCCCAGCATCACAGCCAGGATAAGGGCACCGATCCATCGTACTTTCATCATCAACTCCTTTTCATGAGTCACTCTTGAGATTCGAGGAAGAGAGGATATTTCTTAGACGCAAAAAGCCTGTTGCAAGTTCCGGGCCTCATGCCTTGTAGCCAATGCGTCGCAGGAAGCCTTTGCGCCAGGCAATCCCCTCCTCATCTTCAATCCCCTTAGGGCTGCTCCCATCCACCACCCCCAGGATACCGCGTCCCTGATCGGTTTCAGCCACAATGACCTGGAGCGGGTTGGCTGTGGCGCAGAATATTCGGCACACCTCGGGAACCGCCTGAATGGCTTTGAGAACATTGA
This sequence comes from Thermanaerothrix daxensis, assembly GCF_001306145.1. GTDB lineage: Bacteria > Chloroflexota > Anaerolineae > Anaerolineales > Anaerolineaceae > Thermanaerothrix > Thermanaerothrix daxensis. The sequence continues at coordinate 278,568 of NZ_LGKO01000005.1, read as the reverse complement.
TGGGATAAAAACCCTCGCCCAAGAAAACGAAGAAAGTATGGCCCGCACCCACCGCCAGGGCATTTTTCTGCGCCATGGTAATCAGGTCGGGGTCTGTCCCGCTCCAGCGCACCAGGCAGGCACCCGAAGCCTCGCAGAAGGCCAGCCCAAACTTGATACCCGGCACGCTGGTCACCAGCGCTTCATGAATATCCTCCACCGTCTTGATGAAATGCGACTGCCCCAAGATGACATTCACGGCTTCCGGTTTTTCAATCGGCACAATTTTAATTTCCATGGGGTCACCTCCTGTGATTTTTTCTCACCCAAATGGTGTCGCTCCTTCCGATAATTTTACTGCTTCCTGCCAAGTTGCATTAAAATAAGGCACACCACTTAATCAGGTGACCTCCCTTGTTTGAACTCATCTTCCTCGGCACCTCCGCATCTGCTCCTTCCATCCGGCGTAACCTGCCGGCAATTGTTGTTAAGCATGACGAGCACCGTTTCCTGGTAGATTGCGGCGAAGGCACCCAGCGGCAGATCCTGCAAGCCGGAATTGGTTTCAAGCGCCTCAACCGCATTTTAATCACCCACGGGCACCTGGACCACATTTTAGGGCTCGCAGGATTGCTCTCCACGTTCATGCGCTGGGAGACCATTGACGAATTAGAAATTTTCGGTAGCCGCGGGGCATTGGAACGCATCCACGACCTGCTCTTCGGGGTGGTCCTGCGGGGTGCCACCCCACCCATGCCGCTCAATCTGCGTCCGATCAGCAACGGCACCTTCTTTGAAGCCGATGATTTCACCATCACGGCTTTTCCCGTCCAGCATCGCGGTGCCGATAGTCTGGGGTTCCGCTTTGAAGAGAAGGGACGCCGTCCCTTCCTTCCCGAAAAAGCCGAGGCGCTGGGTGTTCCTAACGGCCCGCTGCGTCGGCAACTGGTCGAAGGCCAAACCATCACCCTCTCCGATGGACGCCTAATTACCCCCGATATGGTGCTCGGTGAGTACCGCCGCGGCACCCACCTGGTAATCGTTGGCGATGCCGGCGAGATTGACAATCTGGTAGAGCCGTGCTACCAGGCAGATGCTCTGGTGATTGAAGCCACCTACTTGGAAGAAGAGGCCGAGATGGCCCGCCATTTTGGGCATCTGACCGCCCGCCGCGCCGCCGAACTGGCCCGTCGAGCCGATGTCGGTGCTCTGATTCTGACCCACCTTTCACGGCGCTACCGCGAGAAAGACATCCTGCACGAGGCACAGGCGGTTTTTCCCAATGTATTTGTCGCGCGCGATTTCGATGTATATCAAGTCAAGTACGGCGAGCCCCTGCGCCGCATCGAAAACCGCGCTAACGGCGGGCCCGGCTAGAGCAACTCCCCAAGCGCTTCGATCAGACGCTGAATTTGGGCTTCGGTGTGCGTGGCAAAAATGGCAATGCGAAGCGCCCCACCCGGAGGCGTGCTGGAATAGCGCGTCACATGCGCCACGCAGATACCCGCTTCGAACAAACGACGTTGTAAGTCGCTCAAATCCAGCCCTGGTCGGGAACGCAAGCAAAGGATGGGTACCGGTGTTTCCGGTAAATCCCACCCCAACCTGCGCACCCCCGCCCGCACCAGCGCCACGTTCTGCCATAAGCGCTCGCGGCGTTGAGGCTCCTCCAGCGCGATGCGCAGCGCCGTAGCCGAGGCAGCAGCCACTGGTAGCGGAGGTGGGCTGGTCGCCACATAGACCGCAGAATGCGCCAGCAAGCGCTGGATTCGTTCTGCCCGATCGGCGATGATCCCCCCGTAACCCCCCAGGGCTTTACTTAAAGTGGCCGTGGAAAAGCAATGCAGATCGCTCACCCCCCAGTAATCCAACGTTCCGCGGCCATGCACCCCTAGTACGCCCACCCCGTGGGCATCGTCTATAGCCACCCATCCGTTATACTCTGCTACCAGGCGCACATACGCGGGCAGGGGGGCAATCTCCCCGGAAATGGGAAACACCCCATCACTGAGCACCAGAGGACGCTCCCCCGGGCGCAGGTGAGCACGCAACTGACGCGCCAAATCCTCAACATCGAGATGATGGAAGGACACCACCGGCAGGTTGGTCCCTCGCGCCGCATCCCAAATGCTGAAATGAGCGGCCTCGTCTACAAAGAGACGTTCATAAAGACCGTGTAACCCCTGCACCAACAGACTCATCCCCAGATAGCCCGTGGGCAGGTAGAGCGCCTGCTCGGTGCTAAAATAGGCACAAATGGCTCGTTCCAGGTCTACATATAGAGGGTGCTCCCCATAACCGCCACGCGAAGTAGCCGTGCTCAAGCCGAAACGGGCCAGGGCCGCCTGGGCTGCGGCCAGAACCCGTGGGTCGCTCTGCAAGCCCAGGTAACCGGTGCCGGAAAAATAATCGCATTCCCGGCCAGCCACCATCACCCGCGGCCCAACTGGCGAGGTCAGCCCTTCCGCCATTGCCTAGTCCACCTCCAGGAAGGTGCCGGTAGCAACCAGCGACTCGCGTAAATGAGCCACTTGCTGCACATCATCCTCATATACGCCATTCCGTGAGCGTGAAGAATGCAAAATGCGCCATCCCCCCAGGCTCAGCGCCACATGTGTGACGGCGCGAGACTCCCCCTTTTCACCAAAGAAGAGCAGATCGCCAGGGCGCAGAGCGACAGGGTCACAAGGCCGACTGGCCGCCTGCTGCATGTCTGCATCCCGAGGCAGATTAATCCCGCTGAGTCGGTGCACCAGTTGCACAAAACCCGAGCAATCAATGCCATTGACCGTGGTGCCACCCCATAAATAGGGTACACCAATCAGGCGAAAGGCATCCTCAAGCATTTGGGCACGTTGCACCGCTGGGGTGCGCGGGAGCGCCTCTAGCGACCGTAATGCCTCAGTGGGCACCCAACCCTGCACGTGAGCCTGTACCTTTGCCCACTTACCGACCACTTCCCCCACTCCAAGATAAGTGCCGGCAAAGATCCGGCTGACAAGAGGAGCCGCGGCTTCAGGTTGAGCGCGCACCAGGGCTACCGGTGCCGCCACCATGTGCGTGGGAACCGCAGGCAGAGCCTCGCCCAGGTAGGGGCGATACGTCCATCCCAGGTAACCATCCGGGCAGCGCACGAACACCCAGCGCTCTCTTTCTTCCAACACCTCTACCGCAGTTCCCCAAAGCAATTGAGTCAGCATTTCGGCGAGGAAGGAAGGTTCGCGATGCAGGCTGGTGAGATGGGTCGCAACCGCCAGGATGGGGTTATGCGGATGGCGCAAGACCTGCAAGGCGCTATCCTCTATCACCCAACGCTCGTCTTCAGCCCGGAAGGCCGCTCGCAAAGCCTGGCGATCGGCCTCCTCCAACACCCGGCCACTTAAGCGCAGGCGCCATTCATCCACGGTCTCGATTTTCACCTCAAACACATGCAGTCGCTCATCGGCGCGCTCGCGGGCTAAACGCTGTAAAACCTCCTGGGCTCGCCCGGTAAGATCGGACATATACAACCTCCTAGTAATGTGAAATGCGTTTGATGACGCCAATGCCCGGGCGCGCAGGCACCCGAATGCGCCCATTGGGATCGTAGCTCACTCCTTCAAACGGGTCGTTGGCAATCAAGAGGGGGGCATCCAGGTCAAGCCAATCGGCCAGAGCCGCCAGGTGAGCCATGGCTGTCGTCCCCAGCGAGGTCTCAATCATGCACCCCAGCAGGACCTGCAGGCCCAGTTCGCGAGCGCGGCGGATGATGCGCAGCGCTTCAAGGAGCCCGCCGGTCTTCATGAGTTTGACATTGATCCCGCGCACCCCTGCGGTAGCCAGCCGCTCCACATCGGCATATGTCTGCAGCGATTCATCCGCGACCACCGGAATGAGGGTCATTTGCTGTAACTGCCCCATTTCAGCCAGCGCCGTTTTCGGCAAAGGTTGTTCAATCATAGACACCCGCAGCGCCTCCAGGCGGGGCAGATAGGCCCTGGCCTCTTCCAGCGTCCAGCCGGCATTTGCATCAATGCGGATTTCGGCTTCCGGTCGCGCCGCCCGGACGGCTTCCAGGCGTTCCAGATCCTCAGCACCTCCCAGTTTAAGTTTCAGCACCGGGTAGGCACTCATGCGGGCGGCTACCTCGGCCATAGCCGCTGGCGTATCAATGGCAATGGTCAGCGAAGTGGGCAGGGCTGGGGGCTCGGGGAGACCCAAAAATTGGTACAGCGGTTGCCCCGCTCGACGGGCCAAGTAGTCGCAGGCCGCCATCTCCAGCGCACATCGCGCCGCTGCTGGGCCTTCCACCCCCACCCAGGCAGGTAGATCCTCCAGGCTCTCCGGCCAGCGCAGTCCACGCTGGCGGCGCATCTCCCAGTAGGCTTCGAAATCGGTCAGCGGCACCCCGTAGTAAGGTGGGAGAGTCGCTTCACCCCACCCCACGTCATCCCCCAGGCGCACCCAGTAGGTCCGACGCGTCTCACTCACCCCATAAGATAGACGAAACGGGTGCCTTAACACCAGCGTCAGGCACTCCCATTGAAGTGAAAGATTTGAGGACATTAAACCTCCTGCTTGGGAGGGAATTACCCATTACTCGTCGTCTTCTTCGCCTTGGCGCAGGCGCAAATAAGATTCATAACGGTGGGGGTGGATCTTACCTTGCGCCACCGCCTCACGCACCGCACAGCCCGGTTCGGTCGTGTGGGTACAGTCGTTGAATTGGCATTGGGACACCAAATCGCGGATCTCCGGAAAATAGCCATCCAATTCCTCGGGTTGCGTATCCCACAGGGCTAGCGTGCGCAATCCCGGCATATCTGCCACATAACCGCCCCCCTCTAAGGGAAACAATTGACGCACCACTGTGGTGTGGCGACCTTTACCACCCTTCTCACGCACACTGCCCACTGCCAAACCCAATTCCGGCTGGATGGCGTTGAGCAAACTGCTTTTGCCCACCCCGGAAGGCCCAGCTAGGGCCGAGAGTTTACCCAGGAGATGGGCTTTCAATTCTGCCACCCTGTAGCCGGTTTTCGCCGAGGTATACAACACCGGATAGCCCAGAGGGGGATAGATGGAAAAAATTTCCTGTGCACGCTCCAGCCCCACCAGATCTACTTTATTTGCCACGATCAGCGCAGGGATTTGTTGTTTCTCGGCAATGACCAGGAAACGATCCAGCATGCGCAATCGCGGCTCGGGTTGGGCACAGGCGAAAACCAGGACCAGTTGATCCGGATTAGCCAGCAACACCTGCTGGTAGGTGCCCCGTGCCGTAGGGGCGCGGCGTTCCAGGGCACGCTGACGCGGTGCAACCGCCTCAATCACACCACTGCCGTCCGAGAGCAGGGTCACTCGCACCCAATCCCCCACAGCCACCACATCCCCCTGACGATGCATCTTCTTCAAACGGCCGCGCAAACGGCAAACAACACTCTGCCCACCGCGCATGCGCACGGTATAAAAACCCGATTGGGCACGCACAACTTGCCCCCAAGAGGAATCCGTTGTGGCGGAGAAGGAACTCATGGCGTCGGGGTTTCCTCCGGAGGAAGCGGGGTTTCAGTTGGTACCGGCGTGGGCGTAGGCGTCTGCGTGTAGAGCGGTGTGGGGGTACGCGTTACGTAAAGGGAGGCTTCCCACGGGTAGAGACGCAAAGGACGCCCGTAGAAATAATCCTCGATCACCCGGCGGAAAATCGGTGCCGCTACTTCAGAACCCTCGCCCCCATTTTCGACCAGAACCACCACGGCAATGTCCGGTTTATCACTGCGCTTGGCATCCGTGTAACCGGCAAACCAAGCATGCGGTTTGCCCGCCGGGTTCGTCGCAGTGCCTGTTTTGCCGTAAATCGGGATCTGCAAACCGATCATTGCGTAGTGGGCTGTGCCGCGGGGGTTACTGACCACGCTGCGCATCGCATCCTGGATAATTTTGAGATTCTCAGGGGAAACGGGCAATTGCCCGCGCACTTCGGGTTTAAAAGCATACACCGATTCCCCATCCGGGTTGGTGATTTTTTCCACCACCTGCGGGCGGTAGAGCGTACCTCCGTTCCCAACCGCCGCAATGAAATCTGCCACCTGCAAAGGAGTGACCAGCATGGCTCCCTGCCCAATGGCTAATTGGACTGCGTCATTCTCGCCGGTCGGGTCGGGGATGTTCCCCGCCACTTCGGGGAGTTGTTCAATGCCAGTAGGACGTCCCAAACCAAAGGCCCGCGCCATATTGCTGACGTCCTGGGGGCGATTCTGGCGGTAGAGTTCCAGGCCAATATGATAGAACCAGGGATTGCAAGAGCGCATCAGGCCTTCCGGCAGGGTCAGCGTACCGCTGGGGGGTTTCTCCTTCTCATAGGTCCAATCATAAAGGGTCAACCCCGGGATCTCGGTGAAGGTATGGCCACATTCGTAGATAGAGTCCGCGGTAAAGAGACCGCTTTCCAGCGCCGCTGCCATGGTAATGATCTTGAAAACCGAGCCCAAGGGATAGGCGCTCTGAGTGGCTCGATTGAGCAGAGGCGTGGTGTTCGCATCAAAGACCTGATTCAACAACCAGCCACTGTTGTAGTTATTCGGATCAAACAAATTGGGGTCAAAACTCGGTGATGAGGCCAGAGCGAGAATGCGCCCGGTATCCCGCTCTAACACCACGATGGCGCCTCGAAAGCCTTCAATGGCTTTCTGCACCTGCACCTGAAAATCCTTATCCAGCGTGGTGTAAATCGAATAGGCAGGTTGTGCATCCCGCTGCCCCAACCGGGTCAGGATATTCCCCTGTGCATCCACCACATACAGCGCCGCGCCGCGCTGACCCGCCAGGTAGGCTTCTCCCCATTGTTCCAGGCCGGCCATACCCACCCGCTCATCGCCTCGATAGCCCTTCCGTTTGTACTCCTCCAACGCCTCAGCCGGAATAGGCTGAACGTATCCCGTCACATGCGGGGCCGCGCTATCAAAGTAGTAACGCGTATTGTAAGTGCGCATCACCAGCCCGCTAAGGTTGGAAAGCACGCTGTAGCGTCGCTGCACCGCCTGGGCGGAAACATCCCCCACCGGAATGTACCAATCGGGTGCGGCATACTGATAGAGCGAGCGAATATAATCTGGATTTAAGCCGGTCAGGCTAGCCAGTTCGGTCAGCAGAGTGCCCTCTTGTTCGGGGTCAATCTGACCGGGGATGATCCCCAAGGCCACAGCATCTGTTTGAGCGGCCAGCGCGTTCCCCCGGCTATCGTAAATATTACCCCGCGCCGGGATGGTGATATCCATCATCAGACGGTTGCCCCCTCGCAGTTCGGGCAGGATCATGCCATCTTCCCACTGCACTCTCCAGGCCCCGTCCTGAAGCACCAGATTCATCACCATCTCGCGGCTCAGATCTCCCAACAAGACCGTGTGGAAGGTGACCTGATAGGCCACCTGCGCATTTGTGGGGTTGGTTAAGGTGGAAAGGATGGCGTAATCCAACCCGCTCAGACTCATGGTCGCGGCCACATCGCGGTAGCGCTGAGCAAATGCCTCCTCGCTCATGGCATCCTGACTAAGGCGGGTGAGCAGCGCGTACATGCCAGCATAATCCTCAGCCTTCCACGCCGCCAAAAAGGCTTCCGCCGCTGCCCGCACGTCCGGTACCGAGGTGATATTAACCACCGGGTCACCCAGGTTCGGCAGAGTGGGCGTGCTCGCCGGTGCCCCCAGGTCAGGCCGGCAAGCCCCTAAGAGCCATATCGCGATGAGTATAAGCAAGATCCATGCACGTGGTTTCGTCATTGCACCCTACCCCTCACAAGGCTCTGTGCATCGGGTTAGCCCTCATCTTCACCTTCCAGGATGGCCCGATACACCGGGCAGGCATAATTCAAGTGCCTCTGGCACTCTTCAGGCACATCCGCAGGCGGTTCAAAACCCAGGATTGCCATCGTGCGCACCAGATGGCACAATGGGAGTCCCATCACACTGGCATAACAGCCCTCAAAATCCGTCACCGGATGAAAATCAGGACTCTGAATGGCATAGGCACCAGCCTTGTCCATTGGATCGCCGCTGGCCACGTAGGCGTCAATTTCCGCCTCGCTATAGGTCCGCATGGGCACAAGGGAGCGGCATATGTCGGTGAGCAATTCGCCACTACGACGATCAACGAGAGCAATGGCCGTATAAACCTCGTGCACCCGCCCGCGCAACCGGCGTAAAAATTCCGCGGCCTGTTCCGGCGATTCTGGCTTCCCCAGTACTTCGTCCTCCAGGGCGACCACCGTATCTGCCGCCAGGATAACGGTCGCTTCCGTTTCAAACTCGGCCGCCGCCAGGGCTTTTTCCTGGGCTAGGCGCATCACATAATCACGCGGTGATTCATCAAGCGCCTGAGTTTCATCCAGGTTGACCGGACGGACTTCAAACGCCCAGCCCGTCCATGAAAGCAAGACCCGCCGTCGGGGTGAATTCGATGCCAGCAAAATAAGGGGAACACTCATGTTGCTTATGATTTTATCACACCTGATAGGTCCCCCAGAGGTGCCGATTCGCCCTGCTCAAGCAAATTCATAAGTACTGTTTCTTTATTAAAACCCGCAAGGGGACCCCAAACAAGCCTGAACCAACGCCCGATACCCCGCCACGGCCTGTTCTACCTGCTCAATGGCCACCCACTCGTCCACCGTATGGGCTTGTGCCAGGTCTCCCGGTCCATAAATAAAGCAGGGGATTCCAATCGCTGCTGCCGCAGACGCATTTGTGCCAAAGCCCGCCGCCAGCGTCTCTGCTGGTAGGCCCCGGGAGCGCAGAGCATCCAGCATGCGAACCCGCCAGATGTGCTCAGCGGGCATCCTCCAGCCCACCAGAAAATCTTCGCGCTCCAGCACGTGCCCGGTGTAGCAGGTCTGACATAGCCTGGCCAGGGTGATTTCCACCCCATCCAGACCCGCCATGGCCTGGGTCAGACGAACCCGCAAGGACTGGGGGGTCTCATCTGGCAATAAGCGAGCCACCAGGCGCGCTTGACATCCCGGTGGTACTACATTGATATTCGGATAGGGATGCGAGACGATCTCGGTCACTTCAAACACCTCACCACCCAGAACCTCTTCCCATCGCCGCGGCAGGTTCTCAATGCGCGTCAGAGTGTGCATCATGCGCCTAATCGCGTTGATCCCCTGCTCCGGATGCGAGGTGTGCGCCGCCCGCCCAACAGTTCGGATCTCCAGAGTCGCCCGCCCCTTTTGGGCCACCCCCAGGCGCAGGGCAGTGGGTTCGCCCGTGACAAATACATCCGGACGCTCAACTGCGAGTAATCCTTCAACCGCACCCGCGGTCAGCGATTCTTCCATCACAGTAGCCGCCACCACCACCCGTCCGCACAGATCGGAGCGGGGGAGAGAAGCCACTGCCGCCAGCATCGCGGCCAGTGAGGCATGCGTATCAGCGGCACCCCGTCCCCACACCCGCCCCGCACTTACCACGCCCCCATAAGGGGGATAATGCCAGGCCGACTCATCCCCTGGCGGCACAACGTCCAAATGGGCTTCAAGCAGCAAGGTGGGGCCCGGCCTCGCCCCCTGCCAGTACCCAATCACATTACCGCAGATATCTCGGTGCACCCCCTCAAAGCCCAGACATTCCATCTGGACCTGGGTAAAATCTGCCGCCGCCTGCTCTCCGCTTGAGGGAGCCGGAATGCGCACTAAATCCACCACCAACCGCAGCGCCTCGCTGGTGGCCACCTCAAAAGGGAGCACAGCGCTCATGTCACATTCCGTAGCCGCGGGTCCAGCACATCCCGCAGGCCATCCCCCAGGAGGTTAAAGCCCAGGACTGCCAGCGAGATTGCCAAACCGGGGTAAACCACCACATAAGGGGCCTGCTCCATATACTTCCGTCCATCGTAAAGCATGACCCCCCAACTGGCCTGAGGGGGCGGCACCCCCAGCCCCAAGAAACTCAATGAAGCCTCCACCACAATGGCCGCGGCAAAGTATGTGGTGGTCACCACAATAATGGGGGCCATGATGTTGGGCAAAATATGTCGGAAAAGAATGAGCCACTCCCGCTGGCCAATGCAGCGCGCTGCCTCGACATATTCCTTTTCTTTCTCGGCCATGATCGAAGAACGCACGGTACGTGCAAAAATGGGAATACGTACGATGGCAATGGCGGTCATGACGGTCACCAGCCCCTGACCGAAGGCTGCGACCAGCGCCAGCGCCAGTAGGATGGCCGGAAAGGCATAAATAGCATCCATGACGCTCATCAGCACGGTATCCACCGACTTACCCAGATACCCGGCTGCCATCCCCACAAAGAGCCCCACAATGGTGCCCAGCGCCACAGATACCACGCCTACCTGCAATGAAATGCGCGAGCCGTACACGACCCGCGAGAAAACATCTCGCCCCAGGTGGTCTGTACCCATTAAATGTTGCGGACTGGGTGGCTGCAGGCGATCCTTGAGCCGTATCTCCAGCGGATCATAGGGAGCAATCACATCCGCAAAGATGGCGGTGAACACTACCAGCGCTGTCAGGATCATTCCCACCAGTGCCAGGCGGTGCCGCAGTAATCGGAAGAAGACCCGTTCACTCAGGCGTCGCTGCCGTAGTGCGGGTTCCATGGAAGCAATCACACGGGCTTGTGTCGTTGCCATAGGTCAATAAAAGGAGGTGAGGCGCCCGTCCAGGCAGGGCAAGGCGCCCCACCTCAACACCTCTTTATTTATCTAACCAGGTTGTGTTCAATCCTTCGGAGGCATCCATCATCATCAACATGGGAGCATTGCCCGGGCGGTATCCCTTGACGAAATTGCGCCAACCCTCCACCCAGGGCAGGCCCAACACGTACATGGTTGCCGCATCGTCCTGCACCAGTTGCAAGACCTGCTTGTAGATCTCTTTGCGTTTTGCGACATCCACCTCGGCAATTCCTTGCTCCAGCAATTCATCCATCTTGGGATTGCTGTATCCCCCTACCAGCCAGTTACCACTGCTCTTGGGAGTCAGGTAGCCATACGGCCGGTCAGGATCGAAGATGCCGGTCATGGTCCCCATGAGCAGGTCGTAATCCAGCGCCCGACCCCGTGAGTTCCAGGCTGCCGCATCCACAATGTCAAACTTGACCTTGAAACCCACCTGAGAGAGCATGGCATCAATGATTTCGGCGGCATCCTTCTGGTTGGGCATCAGCAACATAGTGATCTCGGTACCTTCCCTGAGGCCCGCCTTCTGGAAGTACTCCTTGGCCTTTTGCAGATCGGGCTTAATCATGGGCACATCCAGGTACCACATATCTTCCGGCACGAAGGGCTGATTGTGCACCTGGCCAAGCCCAAAATACACCGCCTCGTTGTAGGCTTCGCGGTCAAAGGCATATTGCACCGCCATGCGGGCATTGAGATCATTGAACGGCGGGCGTGTGTGATTCATGACCAGGCGGGCCCCCGAGTTGAAGTAGTACACCACCACGGTAAAGTTGGGATCGGGGTTATCTAGCAGGCGCTTGACATCGGCAAGAGGCAGTTCCTCAGTCATATCCACCTCACCCGTGCGCAGCGCATTCAGCCGCACCACGGGATCGGTAATGACCTTCAGCACCACCCCATCCAGATAGGGCTCACCCTCTTTCCAGTACTGATCGAAGCGCTTGAGGGTGTAGGATTCCCCCGGTTTGTAAGAATCCAGCATGAAGGGCCCTGTACCGATGAGTTTGGTCACGTTTCCTTCCGCATCGTAACTATCGCGGTGAATGATCCCGGAGCGATTGAGCAGTGCCAAGTAAGACAGGAACGGCCCCGCTCCTTTTTCAATGGTCATCTTCACCGTGCGTGGGTCTACCACCTCAACCTGGAGGCCAATGTTAAGGTAAGTGTTGCGCATGACCGCGCCCGATTTTTCATCCAGGATGCGGTCGAAGATCCACTTGACATCATCGGCGGTCAACTCCGCACCGTTGTGGAACTTCACCCCTGGGCGCAGGTGGAAGATCCACTCCTTACCATCCGGTGAGGTTTCCCAGCTCTCTGCCAGCACGCCAACAAATTTGCCGCTGCGATCTGGCGCCACCAGTTGTTGCACCACCAGCCCATTCAAGCGAATATCCCCGTATTGAATGGCTTTGAGCGGGTCCAAGGTAGTAACATCTTCTTTCATCGCAAAGGTGATCACCCCACCGTACTTTGGCCCCGCCGGAGGCGCTTCGGTGGTAGCCGCGGGCTGGGGCTCAGTTGCTGCTGGCGGCTGCTCAGGGGGCGTCGTCGGAGCAAGCGTGGGTGCGGGTGTAGCCGCCGGCTGGCAGGCGCTCACCACCAGCACCAGTGCAATCAGTAAAGTGAGCCACTTCAGGTATTTGGTTTTCATTGTCAACCTCCTTCTCCTCTGGTTCAGGTTTTGAGAAGAGTCCACCCGGGCTCTTTACTCCAAGCGAATGCGCGGGTCCAAGAGCGTGTAGATGAAATCCACCAGGAGATTCACCAACACCACCATCACCGCCACTGCCATAATCACCCCCTGGACCACCGGGTAATCGCGCGCAAAGATGCTATCCACGATCAGCAGACCGATCCCTGGCCAGGCAAAGACGGTTTCCACAATCACCGCGCCTCCAATTAAGAACGCCAGTTGCAAGCCAATCATGGTCACCGTCGGGATCAGGGCATTGCGCAGGGCATGCTCCCACAAAACCTTACGCTCAGGCAAGCCCATTCCGCGGGCCGTGCGTACGTAGTCCTTGCCCAACTCCTCCAGAAGGCTGGAACGGGTCAGGCGCGTCGTGGTGCCCGCCAGCGACCAGCCAAGGGTCACGGCCGGCAGGATAATATGCCGGAGAAATCGGCCAAAATTCTCCTGCGGAGGTACATAGCCAATGGAAGGCAACCAACCGAGCACGATTGCAAAGAGCAGGACCAGCATGATGCCTGACCAGAATTGCGGTAACGAGATGCCCAGAATGGCAAAGCCAATGGCTCCTAGGTCGGCCCAAGAATTGCGCTTAACCGCCGAGATAATTCCCAAGGGAATGGCGAGCACGACCGAAAATAACAAAGCCGCCAGCGAGAGGTAGAGCGTCGCTGGCAGCCGTTGCAAAATCAAATCCAAGACCGGCATTTGCGCCCGGTAGGAGCGCCCCAGGTCACCGGTCAGGGCGCGCCCCAACCATTTGACATACTGCACTACAAGCGGTTGGTCCAGGCCCAGGCTGCGCTCCAGCACCGCCCGCCGTGCTGGATCCAGTCCCTCTGCCCCGTACATGACATCCACCGGATCGCCGGGCACCATGCGAATCAACAAGAAGACGATCACGGTCATCAAGAAAAATACCGGTACCAGAGCCAGCGCTCTGCGAATGAAATACCTCAGCACGTTATGCTCCAGATTGTTGCATTCTATTCAAGGGAGAATCTACCGGGGATAATTTCATTATAAGGAAATTGCGCCGCGAGTCAATATGTCAGACAAAATATGTGACGAATGTCACATCAGAATGGTCTTCTCCCGTTCCTCTACCCAAGCCCGCCGTTTCGTCTTAAAATGTCCACACAATCACCACTTCAGGAGGGAACGGCATGCAAGCCCTGAAAGAGCGTATCCTCAGAGAAGGTAAAAATCTGGGGGGAGGTATCTTAAAAGTCGACAATTTCATCAACCACCAAGTGGACCCATTGCTCATGGACGCCTGCGGGGCAGAACTGGCCCGTCGGTTTGCCCATGTCAACCCTACCCGCGTCCTCACCGCTGAGATCTCTGGAATCGCGCCAGCCCTGACAACGGCCATGCACCTGGGGATCCCGGTGGTCTACGCACGCAAGAGCAAGCCCATCACCATGCCCAACCAGGTTTACCTCACCATTGCCCCCTCTCACACCAAGGGCCAGATGGTGGAATTAATCGTCTCACCCGAATACCTAAAACCCGGCGAGCGCGTGCTTATCATTGATGACTTCCTCGCAACCGGTCAAACCATCCTGGGATTGGTGCGCCTGACCGAAGCCGCAGGGGCAACCGTGGTGGGGATTGGCACATTAATCGAAAAGACGTTTGAGGGAGGGCGCAAAGCCCTGGAACATTTGGGGGTGCCTATTGAGTCACTGGCCGTCATCACTTCCATGGAAAATGGACAAATTATCCTGGCACCATGAACACAGGTATTGCTATTCTCGATTTTGGCTCCCAATACAGCCAGTTAATCGCCCGGCGGGTACGCGAACTTCAGGTGTACTGCGAACTTTTCCCCTGGGACGCCCCCGCCGAGCAGGTAATGGCACTCCGTCCCCAAGGATTCATTCTCTCCGGGGGACCCGCCTCAGTCTACGCACCGGGCGCTCCTCAAATCCCCGACTACGTTTTGGGGTCGGGACGCCCCATCTTGGGCATTTGCTATGGCATGCAAGCCCTGGCTCACGCCCTGGGTGGAAAGGTTGCTCCGGCACCTGAGCGCGAGTACGGACCAGCGGAGATCGAAACCCAGTTGCCCAATCCCCTGCTTCCCATGGGCCGGCAACGCGTCTGGATGTCCCATGGAGATCGCATTGAAGCCCTGCCCCCAGGGTTTGAGGTGCTGGCTCGCAGTCCCAATAGCCCCATCGCCGCCATGGGCGACCTGACCCGTCACTACTACGGCGTTCAGTTCCATCCCGAAGTGCATCACACCCCAGGGGGAAAGGACATCTTGCGCCGCTTCGTGGTGGATATATGTGGTGCCACACCGGATTGGACCCCGACCTCCATCATCACCCAGGCCGTGGAGCGCATCCGTGCTCAGGTGGGTTCAGAACGCGCCCTGGCCGCCGTGAGTGGCGGCGTGGATTCCAGCGTAGCGGCTGCTCTGGTGCAGCGTGCCATCGGCGACCAGTTGGTGGCCGTCTTCGTGGATACTGGTCTGCTCCGCCAGGGCGAACGGGAACAGGTGGAAACCACCTTCCGAAAAACTCTGGGCGCCAACCTGATCGTTGTGGATGCTGCAGAAACCTTCCTTAACGCGCTAAAAGGAGTGACCGACCCTGAACAGAAGCGACGCATTATTGGGGAAACCTTCATCCGTGTCTTCGAACAAGAGGCACGTCGTCTGGGCACGATTCGCTTCCTGGTGCAGGGAACCATTTACCCGGATGTGGTTGAATCCAGCGCCCCCGACCGCTCACGTGCCCAGCGCATCAAAACCCACCACAACGTGGGTGGGCTGCCAGCTGACCTGAGTTTCGAATTGGTTGAGCCCCTGCGCTACCTCTTCAAGGATGAAGTGCGCCTGGTAGGCGAAGCGTTAGGGCTACCCCCGGCGTTGGTGTGGCGCCAGCCTTTCCCCGGACCGGGGCTGGCTGTGCGCTGTCTGGGTGAGGTTACGGCCGAGCGCCTGGCCCGCCTGCGCGCCGCCGACGCAATCTTCACCAGCGAACTGGAACACGCCGGCCTCCTGCAACAGCGCCCCGGAAGTGAAGGCGAGTCTGCCGTGGCCCAGGCTTTTGCGGTGCTACTGCCGGTGCAATCCGTGGGCGTCATGGGGGATCAACGCACTTACCAGGACGTCGTCGCTCTGCGAGCAGTGACCACTCAGGATTTCATGACCGCTCACTGGGCACGTTTGCCCGATGATCTGCTGGAACGGATCGCAAACCGCATCGTCAACGAAGTGGACGGAATTAACCGTGTTGTGTATGATATTACTAGTAAACCACCTGCAACGATTGAATGGGAATGACTTCCCAACCTGTGCTCCGCCCTGTGATGATTGATGATACCCCCTCGCCTGCCTGGGCGTAAGATTGCGACCCTGATAAGCCTGATTTATGCTGGCCTGCTCCTCCAGGGGGTGGATGCAGTGACCCATGCCCAGGCAGCAGAAAGGGTGCTTCTCCGCCGGGTGGAGAGCACCCACTTTCCCACCCTGAGCCTTTATTTTGAGGTCTACAACGCCGAGGGACAATTTCTCACCAATCTGCAAAGCGAGGCCCTCCAAATTTTAGAAGACGATCAGCCGCGCTCCCCGCTGGGAGTGACTCTTCTCAATCCCGGCGCCCATATCATCCTGGTTCTCAATTACGGACCGGAGTGGAGCGTGGGATATGCTCAGCGCTCCCGCTTCCAGTATCTACGCCAGCACTGGCTGGCCTGGGCGCAGGCTCAACCTTCCCCGACCCCGGACCGTCTTAGCCTCATCACCAACAGCGGCCTCCAACTGGTGCGTAACAACGACCCAGCGCGCTGGGCCGATTGGCTGGAGACCGCACGCCCCGACCTGCAACGGGAGACGGCCTCGCTTAACGGGCTGACCCGCGCGCTTGACCTGGCCAGCAGCATAGACCCCACGAATCCCCAACGCCCGATCATCTTCTTTCTCACCGCACCACTGCCGGGTTCGGCGCTCCCTGCCCTGGCCGATCTCCGTCAACGTGCCCAAAACCAAGGGGTGCCCGTGCATGTCTGGCTGGTGGCTAATGCCCGGGCCCCAACCCGCCTGCCCCAGAACTACGCCGCTCTGAATGACCTGGCTACTCAGAGTGGGGGGCAGTTTCTCCTCTTCAGCGGGCCCGAAGCGCTACCCGATCCTGAGCCCCTGCTTCAGCCCCTGCGCTATGGCTACCGCGCCACCTACACCTCCGCCCTCACTACCAGCGGAAGCCACGAACTGGTGGTAAGGGTGATCCAGAATGGGGTGCCCCTGGACTCTGAACCGCTCACTGTTGACCTCACCATACTTCCTCCCAACCCTATTCTTCTGGCTCCCCCGGCTGAGATTGCTCGCACCTGGCATGATTCCACAGATCAACTCGCGCGGCGCCTTTCCCCAAGCACCTACGCCTTTGCCTTCATCACCGAATTTCCCGACCAGCACCCCCGTCCTCTGCGCGCTGCCCGCCTTTTCGTTAATGACTCCCTGGTCGCCGAACGTCTGAGTGCACCGTTTGAGACATTGGAGTGGTCCCTTGAAGACATCACTACCAGCGAACGCTTTCGGATCCGCGTGGAAGTAGAGGATAGCCTGGGATTGAAAGGCCAAAGCCGGGAATGGCCTCTGGAGGTTATCGTCCCCGAGCCACCGCGCAGTCTGCCGGAGCAGGCCTGGGCGCGTCTCACCACCCCACAGGTTCTGCCCCTATGGGCCGTGCTGATGAGTGCAGCCACATTGGGGCTGATCCTCTGGCGCTGGCGTGCCTATCGGCGCCTGACCCAACCGCTTTACGCCCGCCTTGCCCCCAGAAAAGTAAAAGAAACGCTCCCTTCCGGACGCCCCATCCCCGGCCCATTTCCCACCGCTGCCCCTCCTCAAGGGGCTCCCGCCTGGCTGGTTTGGCTGCGTAGTGACGAAGTGCCGTTCGATTTCATTCAGGATGCAAGCGCTGACCCCGAGGATGAAAGGCGCTTTTTTGCCCTCTCCCAGGCCGAGGTTACCCTGGGCAGCGATCCCCGCCGAGCCACCCTGCACCTTCCTCACCCCAGCGTGGAAAGCGTGCACGCGCGCATTATACCTGGCCCGGAGGGGTTTAAACTGGTAGATGCGGGGTCCATCGCGGGTACCTGGTTGAACGCAGCCCCCCTCCCACCTGAAGGGACCTGGTTGAGCCACGGCGATATTCTCCACCTGGGAAGCGTGGCTCTCCGATTTGAGTTCCCTCACCCATCACCTCCCCCTCATCCCCTATTGCTACCCTATGAGGATGCCGCATGATCCGCTTGCCCCAACCTCACCTCCCCGTCATCGCCCTTTCCGACTGCGGGCGCCAGCGCCGCAACAACGAAGATCGCTTCCGCGTCTGCGCCCTGGCCGACCCCCGCGCCCCCGAGGCCCCCGTGCTTCTGGCGATTCTGGCCGATGGAATGGGTGGGCACCAGGCAGGCGAGGTTGCTGCTGAACTGGCAGTGACAATGGTGGAGGCGTTTGTGCTTGAACATGGGGACAGCCTCTCTCCGCCCTCCCTCCTTTTTGAAGCCCTTCGCCATGCCAGTCAGGTCATCTACGAGCAGGCGCAGCGCAACCCCGATCAAACCGGCATGGGAGCAACCTGCGCCTGTGCCTGGATCCAAAAAGGGCGGCTCTACATTGCCAATGTGGGCGATTCGCGGGTGTACCTGATTCGCCGCGGGCAACCTCAACGCTTGAGCGTGGACCACACCTGGGTCCAGGAAGCCCTGGATAACGGCTGGATCACCCGGGAGGAAGCCCTCCACCACCCTCAGGCGCACATGATCCGGCAGTTCCTCGGCTCGGCCACTCCCCCCGAAGTGGACCTGCGCCTGCGCCTTTCAGCCCAGGAAAGTGATCTACAGGCTCGCGCCAATCAGGGGCTACATTTGAACCCTGGAGATTTCGTGCTTTTGTGCAGCGATGGATTGAGCGACCTGGTGAATGACGAGGAAATGGCCCACCTGCTCAACTTACACCCCATGGAACAGGCCGCCAAAATCCTGGTGGACTTGGCAAATCAGCGCGGAGGGCACGACAATATCACTCTCATCCTCATTGGCATTCCCTAATCGGCTTCTGCCAGCACCCCCGCCGCACGCGCCCGCGCCAAAATGCCCTCGGCACGCCGGATCACCGGGCGATCTACCATCTGCCCCTGCCAGGCAAATGCCCCTCTACCCTGCGCCTGATAACTCGCAAAAGCCGCCATCAGTTCACGAGCCCAGGCAATCTCTTCGGGTGAAGGCGTGAAAGCCGCCTGCACCGGGGCCACCTGGTTGGGATGGATGATTTGCTTTCCCGAAAATCCTAAAGTCGCGCCACGCTCCGCTTCCTGGCGCACCCATTCCACGTCCTGGAAATCCACTGTGACCCAATCAATGGCCTGTAGGCCAAAAGCCGCCGCATGAAGCACCAGCGTGCTGCGCGCATGAAAGAGCTCCCAGCCCTCGCGGGTGCGCTTGACACCTAACTCGGCTGCCAAGTCCTCTGCACCGAAGATCAAAGCCTCTAAGCGTGGCGTGGCCTGGCAAATCTCGGCCAGGTTGAGAAACGCCTGCGCCCGCTCGATAATGACCATCATAATCAGGCTACCCGCCGGCCGGGCCAGACGCGGTTCGGCAACTTCCAGGTGAGCCGCTACCCAGCGCAAGTCCTCTGCGGAGCGCACCTTGGGCACCACAATGCCATCCGGGCTGCCGGAGAGCGCCGCCTCTAAGTCGTCCTCGGCCAGACCGCTCTCCACCCCGTTGATGCGCACCAGGCGCTCCGCTTTCCCAAAATCCAGTGTTTGGAGAGCCTGCACCATGTTACGCCGCGCCTCTTCTTTGCGATTCTGCGCCACCCCATCTTCCAGGTCCAGACACACACAATCTACCCCCAGCGTAGTTGCCTTCTGGAGTTTCCGCCAGTCATCGGCTGGCACATACAGCAAAGCCCGTCGCGCTCGCAATCCTCGCCTCCCATGTTACCGGTTTCGACGTTGAGATGAATTATAATGCTAAGCGCCTTGCTTTTCTTTGGGCACGGATTTTATTCAATGGACGGCAGGATGTTCGAAAATCAACCGCTGGACTTTCTGAAACACCTCAATCCCGAACAATACCGCGCGGTGACCGCCGGGGAAGGGCCCATTTTGGTGCTGGCCGGACCGGGGTCGGGCAAAACGCGCGTTCTCACCCAGCGCATCGCTTATCTGGTCAAGGCCATGGGAGTACGCCCTCACCACATCCTGGCCGTCACATTTACCAACAAAGCCGCCCGCGAGATGCAACATCGCCTCGAGACCCTCCTGGGTGAACAAAGCCAGTCCATCTGGTTGGGTACCTTTCATGCCGTCTGTGCTCGCATTTTACGGCGCGAAGCAGCCTATCTACCCTTCGATCAAAACTTCGTGATCATGGATGCAGATGACCAGATTGCTCTGGTACGCCAGGCCCTTAAAGCACTAAACCTTGATGAAAAGCTTTACCGCCCAGCCGGTATTCACGCCACCATCTCCATGGCGAAAAATAACCTCATCACCCCCGAGGAGTTCACTCCCCGCACTTACCGCGATGAGGTTGTCAAGCGCGTTTACCAGCAGTACCAGACCTTCCTGCGCAATAACAACGCCGTTGACTTTGATGACCTGCTGATTGAAACCGTGCGTCTGTTTCGCGAAAACCCACCGGTTTTGGAGCGCTACGCGGGGCGTTTCGAACACGTGCTGGTGGATGAGTTTCAAGATACCAATCTGGTGCAATACGAACTGCTCAAATTATTGACCTCCGTACACCAGAACGTCTTCGTGGTAGGCGATGAGGATCAATCCATTTACCGGTGGCGCGGGGCGGATTACCGCAACGTGCTGCGTTTTGAATCGGAATTTCCGGATGTTCAGAAGATCCTTTTGCAGCAAAACTACCGCTCCACCCAAACCGTACTGGATGCGGCCCAGGGGGTCATCAACCGCAACCACCAGCGCACGCCCAAGCGCCTCTTCTCTGATCGCGGGCGGGGTGAGCCGATTGTCCTTTATGAGGCCGTGGACGAATTTGCAGAGGCCACCTTCGTCGTGGATACCATCCGCCAGTGGATAGAAAGCGGTAAGGCTCGCGGCAGCGATTTTGCAGTAATGTATCGCACCAATGCTCAATCTCGCCTACTGGAAGAGGCCTTCTTACGTGCAGGCATTCCCTATCACCTGGTCGGAGCCCAGCGCTTTTACGGCCGGCGTGAGGTCAAGGACGTAATTGCCTTCCTGCGTCTGGCCCAAAATCCGGATGACGAAATCAGCCTGCTGCGCGTGATCAACGTCCCGCCGCGCGGGATCGGCGAGAAGTCTCTGGTTGCTTTACAACTGCTGGCCCGCGAGACCCACCAATCCCCAGGCCACCTTCTGCTTGAACTGGGTGAAAAAGGGCATGATTCTCCTTATTGGGCGCGTTTTCCGGGGCGCAGCGCCATGCTCCTGGCCGATTTCGGGGGACTACTTGCCAACTGGCAACGAGCACGTGATACCCTGAGCCTGATTGAATTATTTGACCGCATCCTGGCCGATGTGGGCTACGAAGCCTACATCAACGACGGCAGTGAAGAGGGTCAGGATCGTTGGGAAAACGTACAAGAATTGCGCCGTTTGGCTTTTGAATATCGCGAGCGCGGATTGAGCGCCTTCCTAGAAGACCTGGCACTGGTTTCCGACCAGGATACACTGCCCCAGGATCAAAATGCCCCTACCCTGCTCACCCTGCATGCCGCCAAAGGGTTGGAATTTCCTCAAGTTTTCATCATTGGGCTGGACGAGGGGCTCCTGCCCCACAGCCGATCACGAGACGATCCGGAGGAGATGGCAGAAGAACGCCGCCTCTTCTATGTGGGCCTAACACGGGCCAAAGACCGGGTTTACCTGGTGCGGGCCTTGCGCCGCAGTGCCTACGGCGTTGCGGTTGAACAAGAGCCCTCGCGTTTCCTTGCGGATATTGACGAGCGTTTGCTTCAGCGCCAGGGGTATCGGCGCACCCGCTCATCTGCCACGACCTGGGCAGCAGAACGCTCGCCATCTTCGCGCGTACCGCCCTCCCCCGCCCATGCTGCCATCCTGCAACCCCGTTACCGCCCCGGTCAGCGTGTGCGCCATCCCGCCTGGGGCGAGGGCATGGTGGTAGACAGCCGCATTCAGGAAGACGGCGAGGAAACCGTAGACGTGTTCTTTGAAAGCGTCGGCTTTAAGCGGGTCATCGCCTCCATTGCGCGTCTGGAAGCCATCAACCCCGATTAGACCAGAAGAGAGTTGCAGGGCAACCACAAAACCACGCTCCAGCCTTCGCTCTGGGCGACAAGGAGGACTTCTTCAAGCACTTTCATGATGGGGCAGGTGTGGGTTTACACAGCCCGTTGTATTATGTGATAAATTAGACTATAATAGTATTAGTTACATTTATCACAATTCCGGCTTGGTACGTATCCAGGGAGACGACCTGATGAAACCTTCGAGTGTGACCCAACCTCATGTTGCAATTGTGGGAGCCGGATTCGGCGGATTGCGCGCAGCACGCGCACTGGCAAACGCCCCCGTGCGCGTGACGCTCATTGACCGGCGCAACTACCATCTCTTTCAACCCCTCCTCTACCAGGTAGCCAGCGCTGGTTTGGCCCCGGAGGAAATCGCCTACCCGGTGCGCGGCATCCTGCGGCAGCAGAAAAACTTGACCTTTGTGCAGGCAGACGTGCAGCGGATTGACCTGGAAGGCCGCTATCTGTTCACCACCGCCGGCCCAATTCCCTATGACTATCTGATCCTTGCTGTCGGTAGTGTCACCAACACTTTTGGTCTTTCCTCCATTGCTCAACATGCCTTCGGGCTCAAAGACATTGATGAAGCCCTCGCTATCCGAAATCACGTATTAAGCCGCTTTGAACTGGCCACCCAGCAAACTGATCCCGACGTGCAGCGCGCCATGCTGACCTTTGTGGTTGTGGGGGGTGGCCCGACCGGTGTAGAATGCGCGGGCGCCCTGGCCGAACTGATTCGCCTGGTCTTGCGTAAAGATTACCCCAACCTCAACCTGAGCCGAGCCCGTGTGATTTTACTGGAGGCCACCGACCGCCTGCTGAGCCACCTGCCACCCAATTTGGGCCAAGCCGCTCAGGAAGCCTTGCGTCAGAAAGGCGTGGAAGTCTGGTTAAAGGCCCAGGTTCGGGATTACGACGGGCAGTGTGTGAACCTGGCCGATGGGCGCACCTTGCCCACTCAGACCCTGATCTGGGCCGCGGGTGTCCAGGCTGCTGACCTGGTTCAAAATTTGCCGGCCGCCCTGGGAACTCAGAAACGTGTGCGCGTCCTGCCGACCCTGCAACTACCGGGTTACCCCCGGGTTTTCGTCATCGGCGACGCCGCGTACCTCGAAGATGAAAACGGTCACCCCCTGCCCATGGTAGCACCGGTGGCCATGCAACAAGGCGAGCATGCGGCCCGCAACATCCTGCGTGCCTTGCAAGGACAACCTCTTCAGGTGTTTCGCTATCGCGATTGGGGGAGCATGGCCACCATTGGCCGCAACCAGGCAGTGGCCGCGCTTTTTGGCTTACACCTCAAGGGTTGGGTAGCCTGGCTGATCTGGCTTTTTGTCCACTTGATGCAGCTGGTGGGCTTTCGCAACCGGCTGGTCGTGCTGATTAACTGGGCCTGGGAGTACTTCCGCTATGAGCGTGCTGCCCGGCTGATTTACCCACTGCCTCCGGCACATCGGAACGCGCCGCTCCCCGCTGCGCAACCCGGTGAAACATCCCCCATGGCCTCGCTCACTACCTGCCGGCCAAATTAGCCCCGCCTACCGAACCTCGCGCTCAAGCACTACCTCTGGTTGCGCCGCAGATGCTGCCTCGGGCACACCACCCCCTGGCACAGCAGATGGTTGCACCCGGCTCAATACCAGGAAGAGCACCACGCTGACCAATCCAACCGCACCACCTCCGTACCAGATAAAACGCGGCCCCAGATGATCGTTTAACAACCCGCCCAGCACCGGGCCAATCCCAGAGGCCACTCCCCAGGTCAACCCATAAATGCTCATGTAACGCCCTCGCATATCCTCTGGTGCCCGCCCGGCCACATAAGTGGTGGAGGTGGGGATCAAAATCAACTCCCCGATGGTCATGACCACCATGCTCAGCCAGAAAGCCCAAAAATCGCGTCCCCAGGCCACGCTGGTCACCGCCGAGGCATAAAACAGCGAGCCCACTGCCAGCACCAGCAGGGGCGGGAAGCGCTTGGTCACCAGCGTGACCGGAATCTGAAAGAGCACCACCATGAGCGCGTTGGTGGTCGGAATCCAGCCATAACGGCTTTCTGGTAAACCGAAATTCTGCTTGGTATAAACCGAAAGCAACACCCATAAAATGGCCGCACAAACCTGAGTCAACGTGAAGGTCAACGTGAAGGCCAGGAACGGACGATCACGCAGGACCCGCCCGTACCCCCCAAAACGCTCGCGTGGATGGGAGGACTTGCCGCCCGATTCCATTCTCCTACGGCGCGGTAGCGTTTCACGAGCGCGCAGGGCGATCAGCAATCCATATAGGCTCATGCCCGTTGCGGCACACAGAAAGGCAATCTCATAGGAGATGCTAGCGATGAACCCACCTACCGCCGGGCCGATTGCCACCCCTAGGTTGTTGCTCAACCGCAGCATCGAATAGGCTTCTGCCCGCTGCTCAGCGGGGATCAGATCCGCCATCATGGCATCTGCGCCAATGCGGTAGAGCGGGTTAAAGAACCCCTGCAGCGCCATCAATCCGGCAAAGGCGGAATACGTGTGAGCCTGGCGCATCAACACAAACCCCATTCCGTTGACCATCAGGCTGATCACCATTACCCACTTTCGCCCCAGGTAATCCACAATTGGGCCTGCCAGGAACGAAGCCCCCAGGCCTACCGCGGCGTTCAAGGTGATCAGGCCTGCGGCTGAGGTCAGCGGCAACTGCAAGCGTTCACTGATGTAAATCATCAGGAAAGGCCAGATCATGCTGGCCCCCACCGTGCTGATGAACATCCCCACAAACATCAACCAGAACTGGCGGGGATAAGGGGTCTTGAAAGCACGCCATAAAGATTGCATCGTTGATCTCTCCGATGGGTCGCGCAAATTAGAATCTCCGGACAAACCAACACCCGCATGCAGGCATCCGCAGCGAATTTTACACCCTCTTCCCCTTGGTGGTACAATAGAGGCCAAGAAACTGGTAAGGAGGCCATATGGTAAGCCAGGACTTGTTAGAAATCTTACGCTGCCCGGCCTGTGTGCGCGAACGCGAGGGACTTCTAGACCTGGTTCGCGAGACCTGGCTGGTCTGCCGTGACTGCGGACGCAAGTACCCGATTGTGGAAGACATCCCGGTGATGCTGATTGATGAAGGCAGCAAATGGATGGAGACCCCGGTAGACGACCTACCGGTGCCACCCCCACCCCCTGCTTGAAATGGCATCCATCTTGCACCTTACCCTTGAGCATGAAATTTCTGATTCCAAAGGGTTGAAAGCTTTATGTCGCAACTGCGCACCCGCATGATTCCCCGGCGTCTCCATTTAGATCGCCTGACACTGGTTGTTTTGATCGTATTCATTCTCCTGGCCTTGGTGACTGGATGGGCCGCTTTTTCGCTGGCACGCAACTTCTTCCGCTCGTGGAGCATGACCAGCCTGGGCGGCGTTCCGGTAGGGCCCAATACGACAAACCCAGCCGGACTTTCCGCCACCAATGTCCCCCTCAACCAGCCTCTTCAGGAAAATGGGCCCGCGCCCGAACCCTGGGATGGCAAAAGCCGTGTGACCGTCCTGGTCATGGGCCTGGACTACCGCGATTGGGAAGCCGGGGAGACGCCACGGACGGACACCATGATGCTCCTGACTCTGGATCCACTGACCCGCACGGCGGGGATTCTTTCGATCCCCCGCGATATGTGGGTCAACATCCCCGGCTTTGACTACGGGAAAATTAACACCGCCTACTTCCTAGGGGAGACATATAAACTGCCCGGCGGCGGGCCAGGGCTGGCAGTCGAAACGGTACGCCAATTCCTAGGAGTCCCGATCAACTACTACGCCCAGATTGACTTCTACGCCTTCGAGAGATTTATTGACGAAATCGGGGGCATCAAAATTCGCGTCCAAGAGCCGATTACCCTCTACCCCACCGGTAACCGCCCCAAGGTGCATCTGGAACCAGGTGTCTATGCTGTGGGAGGAGATCTGGCACTGGCCTACGCGCGTAACCGCTACACCGAAGGCGGTGACTTTGACCGTGCCCGGCGGCAGCAAGAGGTCATTCTGGCCATCCGTGACCGCATCTTGCAGTATGATCAAATCCCCAAATTGATTGCAAAAGCCCCCGTGCTATATAACGAGTTGTCGGCAGGCATTCGTACCAACATGACTCTGCAAGAAGCCATTCAACTGGCCTGGCTGGCCGTGCAGATTCCGGCGGAGAACATTAAGCGCGGGGTAATCGGCCCGAATGCCGTTGAAATGGCCACCTCCCCGGACGGTTTGGACATCCTCATCCCCATCCCGGATCAGATCCGTCTGATCCGAGACGAAGTTTTCTCCACCAACGGCGCAGTTGGGCCGGCTGCGGTGGCAGAAGACCCCAAAGCCCTGATGGAAGCAGAAAATGCACGCATTGTCGTGCAAAACGGTACCAGCGTGGCGGGACTGGCCGGACGCACGGCCGAATTTCTGCGCGGCAAGGGCTTTAACGTGGTTCAAGAGACCAATGCCGACAACCTTTACAGCCAAACCACCATTTTCCTTTACAGCCCCAAACCCTATACGCTGAATTACCTCATTACCGTCATGCAACTGCAAAACCCGCGCATTTACAATCGCTACGACCCTAACGCCGCGGTGGATCTTGCCGTTGCGTTGGGTAACGATTGGGCACAGAGCAACATCCTACCCTGACGCTGTCAGGTCAAATCCCGATAAGACGCTGCCGGTCATCCGACCGGCAGTTGCGTTTTCACTATCTCGACACTGCTCTCAGCAACCCGGCCCAAAATGATTGGGGATCTAGGAATGGTGACCACTCCAAGATCCCCGGTTTTCCACCACTATCTCTCCCGGCGTGCTGGGAAAATGATCCGACGAACAGTGGTTGAACCTTTATCTAATCCGAAACCAGAGGATTTAGAACCCTTCCAGTTTCGAGAAATCGGCCACTCCATCTGCCAGGGCCACAATACGCTGAAGCAGGCCAAGGCGATTGGCGCGTAAACCAGCATCCTCCGCCATGACCAGGACCTCGTCAAAGAAGCGGTTGATCACCGGGATCATGGGCAGGAAGACCTGGAAGAAATCCTCCACGCTCCCGGGCCGGCGGGGAGTGACCTCCGCCTGAAGGAGCGCTGAGAGCAAGTGCTTCTCTGCCGGCTCAACCAGACGCGCGGGATCAATTGCGAAACGCTCGGTCTGGTCGCGGGTGATCCGCACACAGCGGGCGTAGGCAGGCAGAATGGTATTCCAATCCGACCGGCTCACCCACGCACTCAGTTCCCGCACACCACGCGCCGTCGCCGCCGGGTTATGCCCCTGAGCAGCCAGCACCGCGGCCACCACATCATAACGATAACCCTGCTCCAGCAGTTCGTTCTGCAAGCGCCCCACAATGAACTCCAAACACTCCATTTTGGCTTCGGGGCTTACCGGCACCGGCAGACCTTGCGCGGCGGCCTCCAGACCCTGGCGCAGGTCGAAATCCAGATTCCAATGAATCAAATTCTGCACCAGCCCCAGCGCCGCCCGGCGCAAAGCAAAAGGATCTTTGGTGCCGGTCGGGGCTAACCCCACTGCAAACAGTCCCATCAGTGTGTCCAGGCGGTCCGCCAGACCCAGCACCAGACCAGCCGGGGTCTCAGGATAGCGATCGCCTGCAAAACGAGGCAGATAGGCCTCGAAAATGGCTTCCGCTACAGCCCGGGGCTCACCGCTTTGCAGGGCATAATAGCGTCCCATCACCCCCTGTAAAGAGGTCATTTCCACCACCATGTGGGTTACTAAATCCGCTTTGCACAAATGAGCCGCCCGACGCACTGCGGCGGCATCTTCTGCCTCCAGCCCCACCATGGGAATCAAACGCTCCACCAGCACTTCAATGCGATGGGTTTTATCCAGCATTGAACCCAATTTGGCCTGAAAAGTGAGGGTGCTCAAGCGGGGCAAATAGTACTCCAACGGGTGCTTCAGATCCTCACGGATAAAGTAGGCCGCATCTGCGAAACGCGCCCGAATCACCTGTTCGTTCCCGTCCGTTACCACGTCCAGCCCTTCTTTCCCACCGTTGCGCACGGCAATGAAGTAGGGTAGGAGCTGCCCCTCGCGGGTGTAAACCGGGAAGTAGCGCTGGTGCTTCTTCATTACCGAGACCAGCACTTCTTCCGGCAAGCGCAGATACTCGTCTTCAAACCTGCCGCGCAGGGCGGTCGGGGCTTCAACCAGGTGTGTGACCTCATTGAGCACCGCCTCATCCAGGTGTTCCGGGTCCCCCCCCACGTCAGCGATCAGGGTACGCGCCTGCTCGGCAATTCGGGCCCGCCGAATCTCCGGCTCTACAACCACGCCCTGCCGTTCCAGGAATATGCGGTAATCGCGCGGGTGAGAGAGTGCAAAGGTGGCCGGCTCGGCAAAACGCAGCCCCCGCGTCACCCGCCCGGAGGTCAGCCCGGCATAGGTGAAGGGAATAACAGTCTCACCATGCAGTGCTACCAGCCAGCGGATTGGGCGCGAGAAAGCCACCCCGCTACTGTTCCAGCGCATCGAACGTTCGAAGCGCAGGTCGGCAATCACTCCCGGCAGGACCTCGGCCAGCACTTCCACCGCCGGGCGTCCGGTCTCACGCACGTGAGCCACCACGTAACGGCCTCCGTCCATTTCGGCAACCGTGAGCGCTTCCACCGGCACCCCCTTGCTCCGGGCAAAGCCCTCCGCCGCCGCAGTCGGGCGTCCTTCGGCATCAAAAGCGCGGTTAGCCGGCGGGCCCTTGATGATCAATTCTCGGTCGGGCTGCCGCCCCGCTAAATCTTCCACCCATACCACCAGGCGCCGGGGTGTCCCCCAGACCTGAACATCTCCATGGGGCAGATGCAATTCATCCAGCAACGCCGGCACTCGCTGACGTAACTGCGCCAGGGCGGCCTCCAGGTCTGCGGGAGGAAGTTCTTCAGTGCCGATTTCGATCAGCAGAGTCTCCTGCTCTGGGATGGAACGGGGCGCTTCCCTCACGGCTGGGGCCTCGCTCACCTGGGCTGTGGGTTTGAGCCAGGGGAAGCCCAGCGCCTGGCGCTGAGCCACATAGGCTTCGGCCACGCGCCGTGCCATATCCCGCATGCGTGCGAAAAGCACCTGACGCTCAGTTACTCCCACTGCGCCACGCGTGTCCAACACATTGAAGGTGTGTGAGCACTTCAAAACATAATCGTGTGCCGGCAAGACCAATCCGCGCGCCAGCGCCGCCTCGGCCTCAGCCTCAAAGAGGGCAAACATCTGGCGCAGTCGCTCTACATCGGCGACCTCAAAATAGTACGTGCTGTGCTCGCGTTCCCCCTGCAGGTTGACATCCCCATAGGTGCGTTCGGCGTTCCAACGGATATCCCGAAAGTTGCTGACACGCTGCAGGGCCATGGCAATGCGTTCCAGCCCGTAGGTTATCTCCACGGAGACCGGTTCCAGCACCATCCCGCCTGCCTGCTGGAAATAGGTGAATTGGGTGATCTCCAATCCATCCAGCCAGACCTCCCAGCCTAGCCCCCAGGCCCCCAGTGCGGGCGATTCCCAGTTATCTTCAACAAAGCGAATGTCGTGCTCGCGCGGGTCAATGCCCAGGGCTTCCAGCGAGCGCAGGTAAATCTCCTGCGGGTTACCTGGATCGGGCTTGAGAATGACCTGAAATTGATAGTGCTGTTGCAGACGATTAGGATTTTCGCCGTAGCGACCATCGTCCGGGCGAATCGAGGGCTCCACGTAAGCCACATTCCAGGGTTCCGGCCCCAAAACACGCAAGAAGGTAGCCGGGTTCATCGTCCCGGCACCCACCTGGGTGTAATAGGGCTGCCAGATCAAGCACCCTTGCTCGGCCCAAAACTGTTGTAACTTCATGATAATGGATTGAAAATCCAATGGGTCTCTCATAGGTTGACCAAACTCCTGATCAGATAAGTCCGTTAGCCTTTTGATTATACCAGAGGCGGGCTTATTTCCTCCAAACGGCTCCGCAGCAGGCTTGTCAGAGCTGTATGGAGTGAAAGAGATCATCCAGGATTGAAGACGTTCATCCTATTGACGCAAGCGCGATAATCCATTAACCTTGTAAATGGATCGAAACAAGCGGAGGCGCCAACGTGCCAATTTTGGCCATACATAGGGGCAACTTGTAGCGGGCATACGACCGGGATGCCCGCTATTAGTTTCTCCCAGGCGTCAATGCTTCCGCGCCTTAAAATTCCTCACCCCAAACCCCACCCCCTCAGGAGAGATGCTTATGACGGGTACGACCAATGCCTTCGAAATGGCTCAGCGTCAATTCGATCATGTAGCCGAACTGCTCCAACTCGACCCCCAGGTGCGCGAGATCCTGCGCTGGCCGATGCGAGAGTACCACTTCCGCATCCCGGTGCGCATGGACGATGGCACCATCCGCGTGTTCCAGGGCTTCCGCGTTCAGCACAATGACGCCCGCGGGCCGTGCAAAGGTGGCATTCGCTTTCACCCTGCTGAAACCATTGATACAGTGCGTGCTCTGGCCACCTGGATGACCTGGAAATGCGCCGTGGTAGATCTGCCGCTCGGCGGTGGCAAGGGCGGCGTTATTGTGGACCCGGCAACCCTTTCAGAAGGCGAGAAAGAGCGCCTGGCCCGCGGCTACATCCAGCAGATCTGGCGCAACATTGGCCCACGTCAGGACGTCCCCGCGCCGGATGTGGGCACCAACCCGCAAATGATGGGCTGGATGATGGACGAGTACTCCAAACTGGTTGGGCAGTACACCCCTGGGGTCATCACCGGCAAGCCCGTGGGAGGCGGTGGTTCGCTGGGACGCACCGAAGCGACCGGATTCGGTGTCATCTACACCGTCCGCGAAGCTCTCAAGCACCTTAACCTGGAACCCTCTCAGTGCGTGGCCGCCATCCAGGGCTTCGGCAACGTAGCCCAGTACGCCGCAGTGGGCTTCACTGAGATCCTCGGCGGTAAAGTGGTCTGCGTCTCATATTGGGATCGCGAAGACCGCACCGCCTACACTGTGAGCAAAGCAGATGGAATTGACCCACGCTTCCTTATGAGCATCACCGATCAATACGGCACCATTGACAAAAACAAAGCCCGTGCCGCCGGCTATAGCATTGAGGATGGCAATGCCTGGCTGAGCAAGGAGGCCGATGTACTCATCCCGGCCGCGCTCGAGGGACAAATCAACGCCGACACTGTGCAGCACATTCATGAGCGGGTCAAACTGATCGCCGAAGGTGCCAACGGGCCCACCACTCCTGAGGCCGACGAAGCCATCCGCCAACGCGGTATCTTCCTGATCCCCGATTTCCTGTGCAATGCAGGTGGCGTGACCGTCTCGTACTTTGAAAGCGTCCAGAATGATATGAACTTCTACTGGACCAAGGAAGAAGTGCTTCAGCGTCTGGATACCAAGATGACCCAGGCATTCCACGCAGTGCTAGATCTTTCGTTGAAAGAAGGGGTCTTCATGCGCGACGCCGCTTACATGGTGGCGATCAATCGCGTGGTTAAGGCCATGGAACTGCGCGGCTGGATTTAGAGGCTTCTGATTGCAATGTCACACAGCACGAGGCGCTTGGGTGGCACCAGGCGCCCGTGATTTTTTAATTTTCAAGCCTTGTTTGACGCCTGACGGCTTGTCGTGTATAATAAGAAAGCCTGCGGGCAACCTTCAGGCAGTTTTACCAATTGATTGGCATGATTTCCTGGAATGGAGGTCATATCGCGCTGGGCAAGTGGGCAAGATGAGTAAGCAACCCGTTTGAGTTCGCCCTCGGCTGCAAGTGCGGTATGCAGCCGAGTTTTTTGCCCGCGCGCAGCGTGCTACTCAAAAATTCTTAACCCGAAAGGAGGTGAGTGCGTTGACAATTGTGATCTTGCGGCCCAACGAAAGCCAGGAGCAACTGCTCAAGCGCTTCCGCAAGAAGGTCGTCAAGAGCGGTGTGCTGAGCACCGTACGCCGGAAGCGTTGGTTCATCTCAAAGAGCGAACTGCGTCGCCTGGAACAGAAAAAGGCCATTCGCCGCATGAAACGCCGCCAGATGTCACGCGCTTCGGAGTAAGCCTTCGCTCATCGGGTTGGTGAAACGGTCTGGAGGTTCTCGATGGCCAAAGAAGAAGAGAAGATTCAGGTGGAAGGCACAATTGTAGAGGCACTGCCGGGGACGCAATTCCGCGTGCGCCTGGATAACGGGCATGAAATCCTGGCCTACCTCTCCGGGCGGATGCGTAAGTACTATATCCGTATTCTCCTCGGCGACCGGGTGCGGGTGGAAATGTCACCCTATGATCTCACCCGTGGCCGTATTGTCTATCGCCAAAAGAAGGCCGGCGAACCGGCGCTCGAGGAAGAATAAACTCCCACCTGGACTTATTCCACATCCTCTCGGCTAGAAAAACGGGCAACCCCTTCATCTTTCGGTTGCCCGTTCTTTTTTATAGCGAATGAGGACCGTTGATGACAACGGCCCTCATTCTCCCTTCCCACTCCTACCAGTAAATGTAACCCACCCACACAATCGCCTCAGCGCGGAGGCAAAATCACGGTATCAATCACGTGAATAACCCCATTGGTAGTCTTGATATCAGTCAAGACAACTTGCGCCTCATTGACAAATACCTTGCCATCCTGAACTTTGATCGTGATAGGCTTTCCTAATACGGTTTCGGCGCGCTCCAGTTTCACCACATCCTCTGCCAACACCCGACCAGGAACCACGTGATAGAGCAAGATGTCGGTTAACTGCCTCTTATTGGCCGGTTTGAGCAGGCTTTCCAGAGTGCCTGCTGGCAACTTTGCGAAGGCTTCATCCGTGGGAGCAAAGACCGTAAAGGGGCCCTCACTCTTGAGCGTCTCCACCAGACCTGCCGCCTGCACTGCTGCAACAAGCGTGTTGAATTTATTGAAAACGGCCGCATCAACAATGTCTTTTGGCAAGATCACCGCATCAATCACATGAATCACCCCGTTGCTGGCTTCGATATCGGTAATAATGATCTGTGCCTCGTTGATGTACGCCTTACCCATATCAACTTTGAAGAACACCGAAGTTCCCAGGGCTGTGTCCGCAATTAGACCATCCTTCACCTCCGAAGCCATCACTTTGCCCGGCAGAACATGATAGAGCAGGATGTCGGTCAATTGTTGTTTGTTCTCAGGCTTGAGCAAAGCCTCGAGTGTGCCCTCAGGCAATTTAGCAAAAGCCTCGTCTGTCGGAGCAAAAACAGTGAACGGACCCTCACTTTTTAGCGTTTCAACCAAACCTGCCGCCTGGACCGCTGCCACCAGGGTGGTAAAGCGCCCATCCTCCACCGCGATGTCCACAATATCCTTCTTGGCTTCCGCCATCATGCTGGGGGGCAGGATAACAGCATCAATCACATGAATTACCCCATTGGAGGCCTCGATATCTGTGAGGATCACCTGCGCGTCGTTAATAAAAACCTTGTCACCCTCGACCTTTATGGCAATGGGTTCACCAGCCACTGTTTGAGCCTCGCTCAGACCGATTACATCTGCAGCCAAAACCTTGCCCGCAACCACGTGATAGGTTAAGACTTTGATCAGTTGATCCTTATTTTCAGGCTTAAGCAGGCTCTCAAGAGTTTCTTTGGGCAACTTTGCGAAGGCTTCATCCGTGGGAGCAAAGACTGTAAAGGGGCCCTCGCTCTTGAGCGTCTCCACCAGACCCGCCGCTTGAACAGCTTTCACCAGAGTAGTAAACCGTCCATCTGCAACAGCAATGTCAACGATTGTTTGAGGGGCTGGAGTTGCCGTTGGAGGAATTGGCGTTGCGGTCGGCATGGGAGGTGAAGTAGGCTGGGGAGTTGCCATTGGTGCACAAGCCGCTAAAACCAACATCGATACAACCAACAACAGTAAGCGTTTCATGTTTTCTCTCCTCGTAAGGTTAAGATTTATGTGTTTGTTACAGTAGACATAATGTACGCGATTTGCATATGGATTGTCAAATATTTTTTCAATTATGTATAATGTTTTTGTAGAGTCTATAGAAACAAAAAACCCCTCCCCAATTGCCAGGGAGGGGCCTGACCACCTTGGATTAACAGGGTTAGTAAATCAGACGGTTATCATATGTCAGGAGGGCTTTCATGTAATTGGCTCGCTCAAACGCCGCAGGTTCGGCCACGGCCTGCTGGCTCATGCTTCCAATCATTTGCTGCACTGACTGATACTCAAAGGTCTCCATCCACGCTTGCATCTCCTGAAGGATTTCACCAGCCCGCTTCAGGCCATGTTTGAGCAACGCCGAGGTCGTCATCGCCACCTTTGCCCCCGCCATCAGGGCCTTAATCACATCTTGACCGGTGTGCACCCCGCTGCTCAGCGCCATATCTGCGGCCACCCGTCCGTATAAAATCGCAATCCAGCGTAGGGGCAGGCGCAATTCCTCGGATGTGCTCAGCACCAAGCTGGGCACCACTTCCAAAGTTTCGATATCAAAATCCGGCTGATAAAAGCGATTGAACAGCACCAGCCCCTTCGCGCCCGCCTGAACCATTTGCTGCGCAAAATGGGGCAGCGCGGTGAAAAACGGGCTGAGTTTGACAGCCAGAGGAATGCGAATTTGCTTGTGAATGTCTGCCACCAGCCCCACGTAATTGGCTTCCAGTTCCGCCGCTGTCAGCGCCGGATCGGTGGGCAGATAGTAGAGATTAAGTTCCAACGCATCCGCTCCAGCCTCCTGGATCAAACGGGCATATTCAATCCAGCCGCCGCTGGAAACGCCGTTTAGGCTGCCGATAATCGGAATGCCGACGCTTTCCTTCGCTTTGCGTATCAATTCCAGATAGCCTTCCGGTCCAACGTTGTACCGCCCAAGATCCGGAAAGTAGGTAAGTGCTTCGGCAAACGAATCGCTACCGCGGGTCAGGTAGTGGTCCAGTGCCAGGCTCTCATGAACGATTTGCTCCTCAAAGAGCGAATACATTACCACAGCACTTACGCCCGCGTCTTCCAGACGACGAATGCCATCCAGTTTCTTCGACAGCGGCGAGGCTGAGGCTACTAACGGATTCTTCAACTCCAAGCCCAGGTAACGTGTGCTCAGATCCACCATACTCACCTCCCAAGATTAAGCGAGGGTTCCGGGCTTTCTCTCCCCAGAACCCTCGCCATATCACGTTCAGTCTTGCGCCGGAACGCCTTCGTGACCGTTCCCGTTGATTCGCATGATCATCTCGGCCATTTGTTTGTACTGCAGCCAGCGGCGCTTTACATCTTCCTGCGCTGCCTTGAGCAGCATCTCCGCGCGCTGTTCGTCGCTCTGGGTCAGCATACGATAACGCGTTTCATTGTAGGCGTACTCAGACACCGGGATACTGGGTTCCTTGCTATCCAGCACCAGCGGGTTTTTGCCCTCTTCCAGAAGCATCGGGTTGTAGCGGAAGAGTGGCCACACACCCGCCTGCACCGCCAGTTTCTGCTGATCGAGGCCCTTGCGCATATCAATGCCGTGGGCAATGCAGTGACTGTAAGCAATAATCAGCGAGGGCCCCTCGTACGCATCTGCCTCCAGGAAGGCGCGCAGCGTATGCTGGTCGTTGGCGCCCATGGCAACCTTGGCCACGTATACGTAACCGTAGGTCATCGCGATCAGCCCCAGGTCTTTCTTGGGCAAGCCTTTCCCGTTGGCGGCGAATTTGGCGACTGCTGCACGCGGAGTGGCTTTGGAGGCCTGACCACCGGTGTTGGAATACACCTCGGTATCGAGCACTAGGATGTTGACATCCCGCCCCGAGGCCAGCACATGATCCAGGCCGCCATAACCGATATCATACGCCCAGCCATCGCCACCAACAATCCACACGCTCTTGCGCACCAGGAAATCCGCCACATCCATCAAAAGCCGGGCACGGAAATCCTTAATTCCCGCCAGGCGCTCTTTGAGCAAGGCCACACGCTGACGCTGTTCGCGAATGCCCGCCTCACTACGCTGGTCGGCATTCAGAATGGCATCCACCAGCGACTCACCCACTTCAGCAGCCAGGCTTTGCAGCAATTCGCGTGCAAATTCGGTTTGTTTGTCAATGGTCAGGCGCATGCCCAGGCCGAATTCAGCATTATCCTCAAACAGGCTATTGCTCCAGGCTGGCCCGCGTCCTTCACGATTGAAGGTCCAGGGTGTAGTCGGCAGGTTACCGCCATAAATTGAGGAGCATCCCGTAGCATTGGCGATCACCACCCGATCTCCAAACAACTGAGACATCAACTTGAGATAGGGCGTCTCACCACAGCCTGCGCAAGCCCCCGAGAACTCAAAGAGCGGCTCCAGCAGTTGTGAATTCTTAACCGTAGAGACGCTGATTGCAGTGCGATCCACTTCGGGCAGGGAGAGGAAGAACTCCCAATTCTCGCGCTCCTGTTCTCGCAAAGGCGGTTGCGGCGCCATGTTGATGGCCTTCAGGCCCACTTGGCTCTTATTCTTGGCCGGGCAGGCTTCCACACACAGCGCACAGCCAGTGCAGTCTTCTGGCGAAACCTGCAATGTGTACTTCATCCCCGGAAACTCTTTGAAGCGTGCATCCGTGGACTTAAACGTGGCCGGGGCGTTTTCCAGATACTTGGGGTCGTAGACCTTCATGCGGATGACCGCATGCGGACAAACCATGACACACTTACCACACTGGATGCACACCTCCGGATCCCACACCGGGATTTCCAGGGCAATGTTGCGCTTTTCCCACTTTGCCGTGCCGGTGGGGAAGGTACCATCCGCAGGCAATTTGCTGACCGGCAACCGATCACCCTCGAAGATCATCATCGGAGCCAGGGTCTCGCGTACAAATTCAGGCGCCTCATCCGCCACCGGTTTACGGCGGGTGCGGTTGGCCGTCACTTTGTCCGGCACCTTCACTTCTTGCAAATGCGCCAGCGCCTGGTCCACCGCGGCAAAGTTGCGCTGCACCACCGCCTCACCACGCTTGCCGTAAGTCTTCTGAATGCTCTTCTTGATCTGAGCGATCGCCTCTTCCTGCGGGAGTACACCGCTGATGGCGAAGAAGCAGGTTTGCATGATGGTGTTGATGCGACCGCCCATGCCGGTTTTATTCGCCACTTCGTAGGCATCAATCACATAGAAGCGCAGTTTCTTGGCAATGATGGCCTCTTGCACTTCGCGCGGAAGTTCATCCCACACTTTATCTGCCGGGTAAATGCTGTTGAGCAAGAAAACCCCGCCCGGCTTGGCGTACTTAAGCACATCCAGGCGCTCGAGGAAGGAGAACTGGTGACACGCGACAAAATTAGCGTCACCTTCGCCGATCAGGTACGGTGCACGGATGGGCTTGGGGCCAAAGCGCAAATGAGAGATCGTCACCGACCCCGACTTCTTGGAGTCATACACGAAATAACCCTGCGCGTAGTTGTCAGTCTCCTCACCGATGATCTTAATGGAGTTCTTGTTGGCACTGACCGTCCCATCCGCCCCTAAACCGAAGAACACACAGCGCACCGTCTGAGGATCCTCGATTGAGAAGGAGGGATCATAGGCCAGGCTCAGGTGGGTCACATCATCTTCAATGCCCACGGTGAAATGATTGCGCGGCAAGTCCTGCTTTAATTCATCAAAGACCGCCTTCACCATGGCCGGGGTGAATTCCTTGGAGGAAAGGCCATAACGACCGCCCACGATGACCGGTGCCTGGCTGAAGGGAGCAAAGCCCTGGTTCAGGCCCTCGTAAACTGCCGCTACCACATCCTCGTAAAGAGGTTCACCCGCTGCACCGGGCTCTTTGGTACGATCCAACACCGCAATCTTACGCACCGTCGCCGGCAGAACGCCAAGCAGGTGACGCGCCGAGAAGGGCCGATAAAGATGGACGGTAACCACACCGACTTTCTCGCCCCGTTCCATCAAATAGCGGGCTGTTTCTTCGGCGGTCTCGGCGCCGGATCCCATCAGGATGATCACCCGCTCAGCATCTGGGGCGCCCGCATAGTCAAAGAGGTGGTATTGGCGCCCGGTCAGTTGCGCAAAGCGGTCCATCACCTTTTGAACAATCTCCGGGCAGGCCTGGTAGTAAGGGTTGCAGCGCTCACGAGACTGGAAGAAGACATCCGGGTTCTGCGCTGTACCACGGATCACTGGATGATCGGGGCTGAGCGCACGCGCGCGGTGCTGACTGACCAATTCGTAGTTAATCATCGCGCGCAAGTCGTCTTCACTGAGAAACTCGATCTTGTTAATCTCGTGAGATGTGCGGAAGCCATCGAAGAAGTGCAGGAACGGTACGCGGGATTCGAGGGTGGCCGCCTGGGCGATCAGGGCATTGTCATGGGCCTCCTGCACCGAGCGCGAAGCTAACAGTGCCCATCCGGTCTGACGGGTGGCCATCACATCGGAATGATCGCCGAAGATAGAAAGCGCATGAGTGGCCACCGTGCGCGCCGAGACGTGAAAGACGGTCGGCGTTAGTTCACCCGCAATCTTGTACATATTCGGGATCATCAGCAGCAGACCCTGCGACGCCGTGAAGGTGGTGCTGAGCGAACCGGTCTGCAAAGCGCCATGGACCGCACCAGCCGCACCGCCCTCGGACTGCATCTCCACGACCAACGGCACCGTCCCCCAAATATTGGGGATGCGCTTGGCCGACCATTCATCA
This sequence comes from Thermanaerothrix daxensis, assembly GCF_001306145.1. Classification (GTDB taxonomy): domain Bacteria; phylum Chloroflexota; class Anaerolineae; order Anaerolineales; family Anaerolineaceae; genus Thermanaerothrix; species Thermanaerothrix daxensis. Next base: position 240,333 of record NZ_LGKO01000005.1, on the reverse strand, counting down.
GCCAATTCCCCCATCCCTGAAGAGGGTGTAATGGGGTAAATGGCGATCACTTCGTTGAGGCGATAGGCAACATGGGCAACCGCCTCATTCGCATCAATCGTGATCACGTTACGACTCATAGGACACACTCCCTGTAAACCTGGGTTATTGCATATTCCAATTTCATCACCACGCCAATACGCGTGGTCTAGACACAATTCGTTCACTCAAGTTTATCCCCAATTAGAAACAAGCAAAAGTTATATAGGTCACCTTATTTGTGTGCGTCCTGTCACAATTCAACTAATCCCCCCTCTTTCTCTCCGATTCGGGCCCGGAATCAGCCCGAAACCAGGTAAGGGCGCGCTAAAAACAACGCTGCCAGCGTTTTGGAATCATGAATCTCACCCCGCTGTGCCATGGCATAGGCTTCCTCAATACTCAGTGCCCGCAGGTGCAGGAACTCATCCGCATCTGGACGTAGGGGAGCAGGGTACAACTCGCGAGCCAGGAAAACCACCATGCGCTCGGTACAATAACCCGGGGCGAGATAAAACTGCCCCAGTTCGATCCACTCCCGGGCGGCGTACCCGGTTTCCTCACGAATTTCGCGCTCGGCACAGGCACGTGCTTCTTCCTCTTCCTCCATCACCCCGGCTGGCAGTTCGAGCAATTCCCGACCGGCTCCAATGCGATATTGCGCTACGAACAAAATGTGCCCCTGTGCGTTCACCGGCACAATACTGATCGAATCGCGGTGCTCAACCAGGTCATACGGGCGCACCCGACCATCCGGGAGACGCACCTGCACCTTGACAACGTCGAAAGCATGCCCCCGGTACTGGGGTTCATAACCGAGTATCTCAAACGCCATGGACCACCTCAAAACACAATGGATATAGAAGAAACAATATAAGCGCGGGTCAGAGTCTTCACCCGCGCTCACTTAATCTCACTGCCCCCTGACCGGGAATCAGGGAATTTGCAGTACTTGCCCCGGCGTTAGCGTGTAGGGGCTCTGAAGATTGTTGGCGGCGATGATTGATTCGGGGAAAACATCCCCAAATTCGCAAGCGATGGAGTACACCGTGTCTCCAGCCTTCACCGTGTACTGCGTGGGGTGAGGCTTAAGAGCGCGTTCGCCCGCGCTCCAGGCACCCCCCTGCGGGATTTTCAGCACTGTGCCAGCCGCAGGCCGCGAATTCATAGTCAGTCCATTAGCCTCAAAGAACGCGTTGATGTCCAGGTTGTAGCGGCGGGCAATGCAAAGGGGCCACTCACCCGACTGCAGCGTATAAGTGGCCGGACGGGTGGGCGTGGGGATGATCACCGGTGTGCTGGTCGGTTCCGGAGTTGGAGTTTCAACCCCGACCGGCGTTGCCAGCGGCTCGGCTGGGGTGGGCATGGCCATCTGGGTCTGCTGGGCCACTTCAGTCATGCGCTGCGCCACATCCACCGGGAAGGGGAGTTCCTCCGAGGTTGGGGTGGCCAGGGCAGTCGGCGACGTGGAAGCCGAACGGGTGCACCCGGAAGCCATCAGTGCGACCAACACCACAAACGCAATGATAAAAGGCATTTGCTTTTTCATAAAGGCTCTCCTCCAATTGCTCACTCAAAAATAGCGCCCGAGTCATCACTTTGGGGGTGACTTCAATCCATAGTAGCATATCGCTAACCCTGCGTCAAGAACACCAGACATGGGAATTTTTACCCCCGACAAACTTGTTATTATTTTTATATTAAGTGTCACTCCGTTCGCTTTACATCCTCCTTACAACCCCGCTACCTGGATGAAACTCATATCTTTTCCGGCGCAGATGTCACAGAGAGTCCAGATGAACATCATTCTCCCCTCGTGACTTCCAACCATAGCCATCCAATCTCAGGTGTAGTATTATCAGTAGCGACAACGTGGTCATCCGGACACCTCCAGACAAGCTCATCGCTGTCTCCTCCTTTGGCAAGAGCCTCCGCCGGAAACGAGCAACGCCTCCGGCGGAGGCTTCTTTTAACTGACCACTTATACCGCACTTCCAGACTGTTACCCAAATCAGGCTTCTATAATGGGCAGTACAACCGTAAATGTGGTGCCTTGCCCCAGCGTTGACTCTACCCAGATGCGTCCTTGATGGCTCTCAACGATTGACTTCACAATTGCCAGCCCCAAACCACTTCCGGAAACCTCTGCGCCAGCGTTACTGGCGCGGTAGAACTTGTCAAAAATAAAGGGCAAATCCGACACCGGAATCCCGATCCCGGTATCGCAAAATTGCAAAATGATCTGTTCCTGCTCCACCTGACCATGGATGGTAATTTTCCCACCTGGCGGGGTGTATTTGATGGCATTATCCAGCAGGTGCTCAAACATCTGGCGAATCTGAACCGGGTTGCCCAGGAAAAGCGGCAGATCTTCAGGCAGTTCCATAACCAGGCGGTGCCCCTTACGCTCCAGGGCTTTCTTGAAGTTTTCGATGGCATGATCTAGGACCTGCTTCAGGCTAAAGGACTCTTTGCGCGTATCAAAGCCCGCTTCAATGCGCCCCAAATTCACCAAATCATCCACCAGGTGAGTGATATTCTGAACGCTGGCCTGCACCCGGCGAATGAACTCTTGCTGCAATTCGTTCACTGGCCCGGCACGTTCGATTAATTCCACATACCCCAGAATGGCCGTCAACGGCGAACGTAAATCGTGCGAAACCGTGCTGACAAATTCGCTCTTAATCCGATCTATCTTCTTCAACTGGGTAATATCATGTAAGGTCACTGCCGTGCCCACATCCGGGATCGGGGTGCGTTGCACATCAAAGACCCGCCCATCTTCCACTGTAAGTTCCAGACGGCTGGAAAGGCTGCGCGTGGAGAGTTCCAGCAACTCCACCAGGTCAGGATAGGCAATCACCTGACGGGCAAGTTTTCCAATCAAGTCAGACTCATCCAGGTTGAGAGCCGAGATGGCTGCCTGATTAATGAGTAAGATACGTCCCCCTTGATCTACCACGATAACCCCATCCTGGATGCGCCGCAAGATGGTCTCCAATTTGTTGCGTTCCAGACGAGTATCGTTGTAGAGCCGCGCGTTCTGAATGGCAATGGCGGCATAGTCCGCTAGGGTGGTCAGCAGTTGCACATCCCGTTTCTGAAACTGGAAACGGCTGTGTCGGTTATCTACTCCCAGGACGCCAAAAACCTGGCCCTTATACTGAAGAGGCACGTACACCAGCCCATGGACCAGGTAAGCCGTCTTTATTTTCTGGGGTGTGCTCTCATCCAGGAGCACCGGCTGGCCAGTGCGTACAACCGAGCCCGCCAGAGTATCCTGGATCGGGAGGCGGAAGGTGCGCACAAAATCTTCCTGGAAATTCTTGGAAGCACGCATGTAGAGTTCGCCGGTCTCCTCATCTACCAGCAGGAGCGCACCTTCTTCCGCACCGGTCAGTTCAACCGCTGCCTCCACGATGGCCGAGAGCACACTCTCGGGATCCAAAGAAGCCGTGATACTCTGGCTCAAACGGGCCAGAGTCTCCAGCTCATCCACGCGCCGCTGCAACCGGTCGGTATAACGGCGCGCCTCAAGCATCATCCATTCGCGCAGTCGCTGTGACCGTGAAAGGTTGTTTTCAACCGCGCGCAGCACTTCCTCCGATTTGAGGGGCAGACTGAGATAATCGCTCACTCCCAGGCGCAGGGCTTCTTTGAGCAGTTCAGGCGTATCCTTCTTTACCAGGAGCAGGATGGGGACTTCTGGATGGTCCCGGCTCAATTTGCGCGCAAAATCCAGATGATTGTTCCCCCTGAAGGTGTCAGACAAAATCACCAACCCCGTAGGATGGGTGCTGAGGTAGTTAAAAACCTTATCCTCCTCCTGGAAAATCGCCACCGAATAACCAGCAGCCTGCAAGACCCGCTCCAGCAGGTAGTTAACCTGTGAGTCGGAGGTGGCTACCAGAATGTTGATATCCTTCACCTGGGTCATGATGTCTCAGTCGCCTTTGCGGGAGATAATGACGAAACCGCCTGAATTCGAACAAGCGGAAAGGTCAAATGCCAGCGCAACTGTTCCGGGGTAACAAACTCTAACCACATTTTACCCCGACATTGGGTTAAGATCTGCAAAACCAGGCGCCAATCTGCCTCCAATTCTTCCGGAAACCGACGTCTTGCCGTGGAGACCCCTTCAAAGGGTTGCTTCTGGAGCACCCGGCGCTGATCCTCATCCAGATCAGCCCGACATTCCAGTTCCAAATGAGCCATTTCATCTTGCAAATATGTGCGCCCTCGAATCTGACCATCTTCGCTCAACCCCATTACCAGCCCCAGCAGGCTGTGCAGGATGTATCGTAACAGGGTTTCATCCCCTTCTACCGGCAGGGGTTGCGTCGAATACGCCAGTGCGATCTCCTGATGGCGATGCTGAGCCAGCGGATTAAGGTGACGCACGGCTTCACCAACCAGCCCATTGAAATCCTTGGGTTGAGCAGATCCTGGGGGCGCCCCTTCCGGGCCGGTGGGAATGAGATCTGCCAAGAGGTATAACCTCTCCACGCTCTCACGCCAGGCCGTCAGAACCTGGCGTTGGGTCGGACTCCAACGCGCCGTCGGGTCTTTGGTCAACTGCTCCAGGGCATGATTCTGCGCTTCGGCATGCTCTCGGATTTGCAGGTGAACCTGCTGCAGGGCCTGATTCATCACCTGGACGCGCAAAGCGGCATTCTCCATCAAAGCCTGCTGGACACGCACCCGTTCTTCCAGGGTGCGAAAGAGGCGGACATTTGCCAGCGAAATCGAGGCAAAATCGGCTACGGCTTCCACCAGGCGCTGTTGGCCGGGCTGGTAGGGCGCGTCCTTCTTGCGCATCAGGACCACAATCCCAATAACCTGCTGCGATGCCTTGATCGGCACAATCAAGGCGGCCTGCCCCAACGTGGATATTCGAAAGCGCTTGAGCGGCTCACCGGCAAGCATCAGCGATTCACCTGAAAGGGCCACCAACCCGCTGACCCCATCTTCCCAGGGATGGTTGCGCTGCGCCATAAGTGAAGCGGGCAGATGTTTTCCTGCCGCCAGCACCAATGTCTTGCGCCCCTCATCCTTCAGTAAGACCCACCCCAGGTCTGAACGAGTCACTTTGATCAATTGCTCCAACAACTGCTCAAATAACACGCCCTGATGGGTCAGTGAAGTTAACACCCTGGCGATGTTGAAAATCGTGTTGAGTTCATCCAGGCGCTGCTGAAGTTCCTGGTTGGTACGCTGCAGGGCCTGCGCCAGTTGTTCTCGGGCACGGCGTTCACGGACCTGCTTGAGCACCCGTTCAACTACGGCCAGAACCTCTGGCTCACGGGCTGGCCAGAGCAAATAGTCCACAGCCCCCAACCGAAAATTCTGAATCAAATCCCCTTCTGCTCCTTTAGGCGCAATCAGCACCACCGGGATATCTAACCCCTGAGCGTGCAGTGCCACCAGCAGATCCTTGCTGCTCAACCCCTCCAGCACCAGATCACACAAGATCACATCCGGAAGCGTCTGAACAGCCTTAGCAATCGCCGCCGAGACCTCCGGCACACACTGAACACGATAGCCCGCTGCTTCCAGCGACTGGCGTCCGACAACCTCACAAATCAGGGGGTCGGGTTCAACAACCAGCAGATATTCCCGTGGCTGGGCCATGCTTTTAATATAGCATGATTATTAATCTAAAGGAGAGCCTCTTAACCTCTCACGAACTTACGAGTGCTTTACAATTTAGTTATGTAATCGTATAAACGTTTTATAAGAGGCCACTGGCGCAGCCTTGACTTTCAGGAGTTCGCGGACATAAAATGAAGGTATGGAGTACAAAGACTACTACAAAATCCTCGGTGTTGACCGCAACGCCACTGAAGAAGAAATCAAAAAAGCCTACCGCCGTCTGGCCATGAAATACCACCCGGATCGCAATCCGGGTGATAAATCGGCGGAGGAGAAATTCAAAGAGATCAACGAGGCCTACGAGGTCCTCGGCGATCCCGAGAAGCGCAAACGCTACGACGCGCTGGGCGAATCCTATTTCCGCTGGCAACAAAGCGGCGCTCCCGGTGATTTCAACTGGGAAGAGTGGTTCGCTCAGGGTCCGGTGGGCACGCGTACAGTGCGCATTGACCTTGACGATCTCTTTGGCGATCTGGGTGGATTCTCAGATTTCTTCAGCGCCATCTTCGGTGGGATGCCGGGTACAGCCACCCGCACCACCGGTCGGCGTGCTCGCCAGACCACCCCAGCGGTGGAGCAGCCAGTGCAGATCACTCTGGAAGAGGCGTACCACGGCACTACCCGCCTTATTCAGGTAGATGGCCGCCGCCTGGAAGGCAAGATCCCACCCGGTGCACGCACAGGCACCAAAGTGCGTCTGGCTGGCCAGGGGCCCATTGGCCCGAATGGTCAGCGCTCCGACCTCTACCTGGTGATTGAGGTCTTGCCCGACCCGCGCTTTGAGCGTAAGGACGATGACCTTTACACCGAGGTGACCATTGACCTCTATACTGCCGTGTTGGGCGGGCAGGTCACCGTCCCCACTCTGAGCGGCGATGTGATCTTAACCATCCCGCCGGGCACGCAGCCCGGGCAGGTATTCCGCCTCTCGGGCCGGGGCATGCCCAATCTGCGCAATCCCCAAAAACGCGGCGATCTTTACGTCAAGGTCAAGGTAGAAATTCCACGCAACCTGACCCCTCAGCAGCGCGCGCTATTCGAGCAACTGCGCCGAGGTGGCTGAGGGTAGAGAGGAAAGCGATGATTAGAATGAAGCGACTTGGTTGGATAGCGATTCTTGGGATCATGCTGCTGGCCATGCTGGCCTGCAGCCTCACCCCTACCTTGCCGCGCCTCACGGGTGCCCCAACCGCCACCTTGCAAGCCGCCTCGCGGGCAACCGAAGTGCGCCCCCCTTCGCAACCCGGCGCAATTGCCACCCCAACCCTGGTGGCCGAACTTCCCGTGACGCTTACCGATCGTGATGTTCTCCTCGCCAACCTCTACGAACGCGTAGCGCCGGGTGTTGTTTTTATTGCCACCACCACCGATGGTGAAATTGAAAGCCTGGGGTCGGGCTTTGTCTATGACCGTGAGGGGCATATTGTCACTAATTATCACGTGGTCGAAGGCGCCAGCGGCCTGGAGGTCTTCTTTGCTTCCGGTCTGAAAGTGCGGGCGCGAGTCGTTGGAGAAGATCTGGACTCCGATTTAGCCGTTATTAAAGTGGACGTTCCACCTGATGTACTGGTCCCCCTGCCGTTGGGGGATTCGGACCAGGTACGCGTTGGGCAAACAGCCGTGGCCATCGGCAATCCCTTTGGATTGACCGGTACAATGACACTGGGTATTGTGTCGGCTAAGGGGCGTACCCTGGAATCACTGCGCCAGGCCGAAGGAGGGACATTTTTCAGCGCCGGCGATGTAATCCAGACGGATGCCTCCATTAACCCGGGCAATTCCGGAGGTCCCTTGTTGAACCTGGCCGGCGAGGTCATTGGCGTCAACCGCGCCATCCGTACCACCGGCACCACCATCACCGGTGAGCTAGTCAACAGCGGAATTGGTTTTGCCGTCTCCAGCAACATTGTACGGCGCGTCGTACCGGTGCTGATCGCAAAGGGGACTTACGATTACCCCTATCTCGGCATCTCCAGCCGCGAGATGCTAACCCTGGAGCAAATTGAAGCCCTGGGCTTGCCGCGCCAAACCGGCGCCTACATTGTCTCGGTTACCCCCGGCGGTCCGGCTGACCGTGCCGGGCTACGGGGCGGTAGCAAAGCCACTCGTTTTCCCGGTCTTCCGGCTGGGGGCGATTTAATCATCGCCATTGATGATCAACCCGTCCAGACTTTCAGCGATCTGCTCAGTTATCTGATGAAGCACAAAAGCCCTGGCGATACGGTCATTCTGACCATCCTTCGCGATAATCAAGAAAAGGAGGTGAGCGTCACACTGGGTAAACGCCCCTAGCAGAAGTGGGGCTTTTGACTGGCTCTGTCGGTTGTGCCAATCCCATTAATGAGGAGGATGCCATGTTAACCGATCAGGATGTGCGGGAGTTAATTAAATTCACCTCACCCCATCCCGTGTTGAGCGTCTATCTCAGCACCGATCCCACCCTGGGAAATAAAGACTCGTACCGGTTGCGCCTGCGCAACATGCTTAAGAAAGTGAACCTCCCGCAAGATGAGGAAGCCGTAGAGCGCTACATCATGCAGGAATACGACTGGAGCGGCCGTGGTGTGGTGGTTTTTTCGTGTCAACCGCAGGGATTCTTCCGCGCCTACTCGCTGGCCGTCCCCGTGCGGGACCTGGTGCACGTTGGCGACCGTCCCAGTGTGCGTGTGCTGGCCGACCTGCTGGATTCCTACGGTGGCTACGGGGTGGTGCTGGTGGATAAGCAAGGCGCCCGCCTCTTCCACTTTCATCTGGGCGAATTGCGCGAGCAAGAGGGCATCGTTGGTGAAATGGTCAAACGTACCAAGCATGGCGGCGCTTCCAGCCTGCCCGGTGCACGTGGGGGCGTTGCCGGACGCACCAAGCACGTTGATGAGGTGATAGAACGCAACATGAAGGAAGCGGTGGATTTTGCTGTCTCATTCTTTGAGCAAAATCGCGTCCGCCGCATCCTCATTGGAGGAACCGAGGATAACGTAGCGCTCTTTCGCTCCCTGCTCCCTAAGGCCTGGCAGAGCCTGATCGTTGGGACGTTTCCCATGAACATGACAGCCAGCCACGCAGAGGTGCTGGCGAAAGCCATGCAAGTTGGGCAGGAGTTCGAAACCAAGCGTGAAAACCAGTTAATCAAAGACCTTATCACGGCAGCCGCTAAAAACAGCGGTGCGGTGATCGGTTTGGAAAACACCCTCCAGGCGGTTAACGAGGACCGTGTGAGCACCTTGGTCATCTTAGAGGGTTTTGGGCAGTCTGCCTACCGGTGTGGCCAATGTGGCTATCTGACCTCGCGTCAGCAAACCACCTGCCCTGCCTGTGGGGGTGAAATGCATGAAATTGCGGATGCAGTGGATTTCGCCGTTAGCCGGGTCATGCGTGGCGGGGGAGATGTAGAAGTGGTGCACCGCAACTCCGAACTGGAAAAAGCAGGGATGATCGGCGCTTTCCTGCGCTATTAACCCCTTAATCCTGACAATCCTTCTGAAAACGCGGATGACCCTGGCCAAGCCAGGGTCATCCGATTAGGTCAATTGAGTCCTATGGAGCGGCAAGGCTTTAGCGCATTCGAATGCGCGCCAGGTTTTCGCTCAACAACCGGAGTTCTTCCAATGCCTTATTCGGGTTGCTGGTAAGAGAGTTGCGAATGACTTTGAAGCGCTCCTGCAATGCCTGAAACGTTTGAGGATCGTTCAGGAGCGGTTCCAGGTCCTTCAAACGCGCCTCCGCAGCGCTCAATTCCTGCTGGGCGGTCAGGTTGTCTTTGGTAATCAGAGCCAGGCGGGCGTAACTGACGTTGCTGATCAAACGGCTTAGCACCATATCCAATTGCCCGCTCGTCAAGGCTTCTTCCGCCCGCTGGTAATCTGCGCGCAGGGTCTCTAACTCAGCACTGGCCTTTTCGTAATCCTGGCGCAGAGTGTTGAGTTCACTGCGCATGCTGGCCGCCTCGCGTTGGAGGGGAAAATACAGGGCAAAGAAAGCCACACCAAAACCGGCCCCAAAAGCCAGCAAGACGATTAACAACCAGGTTAGCGCCTTTTGCCACCAGCGGCGCTGCGGCTTTTCTGCCACCGGCTCAGGAATTTCACCGCCTGCGGTGGCTCCGGGCACCCCTTCAGTTGGGGTGGTGGGAACTTCTTCAAATGACTCTGAATTTGTGTTCATCGGAGAACCTCCGGGGATGGGTTTGTGCTCAAGGTGCTCGCGGGGAAGGTGTAAGAGAAGGTGAAGGGGTGGGACTCGGGGTTGCCCCAGCGCCAGAGGTGGGTGTTGGTGTCGTTGAAGGCGTTGGAGTCATCGTCGTGGGCACAGCAGTGACGGTCCCCAAAGGCTGCATCGCCTCGGGGGTGACTGCAAATGTGTGTAGGGGTGTGGGGGTGGCATACAGCGGCGGTAAACCCACCAGGAGGAGCTGCCAGGCAATATCCAGGTCCTCGGCTGCCAGCACCGGTAGGTCGGGCAGGTTGGCCTCGGCCAATTGCAATCGCTCGAGCCAGGTCTGGACGGTGGTTTGTTGCTCCGCCGGCACCTGCTCCCACAAACGGACCAGCCATTCACGTGCCTGGACGATCTCACTCCGGGCCAGGCCGTAATTACCAGCGGTCAGGTATTGGCGAGCACGCAGTACGTGAAAAGCCGCGCGCATTGCCTGCACCTCGTAGACCAGCGAACGGCTTTGCGCAACCTGGGCTTCCAGGGTGCTCAGACGCCCTTCCCACGTCGCCAGAGGCGTGTTTAGAGCCGCCACCTGGGTATGTAGCCAACCCACATCCTCTTCCAGTTCGCCGATCAACTCCCCGGTGTAATCCGCCTGCTTTTCCAGGGCATCCAGACGCGCGGACTGGGTGGCCAGTTGGAGAGTGGCTGTCATGACCATCTGATAAGCGACTGCGTGCTGGGTCTGCAACCTGGCCTCATGGGTGGCCAGTTGATCTCTGATCAGGGCAAAGCGGCCCGCCTGTTCCGTCTCCAAGGCGTTCAAACGGGCAGTATTTTCCTCGGCTGGAAGAATGGCGCGCTGATAGAGCAGCACTCCACCTGCATAGAGTCCGGCACCCAGGATGAGCCCCAGCAAGATGACCAGCAACAAGCGCAAAACGGCTTTCAAGAACGCGCGAATAGCCCGTCCGGCGCCATTCGGAGAAGGGGAGGTCGTTGCGCTCATGGTCCTCCCTCCGTTGGGGCCTGGGTCTCGCTCAGCAATTGCCGCAAGCCCTCCAGAAAGCGCCCAAAACGAGCGCTGGTAGCCTCTACCGCTGCCAGGCGCTGGTCAAACCCCTTAACCAGCGTCTGAATGGCCTGGATATCTGCCTGTGCCTGGTCAAGGGTGCTCTTCAAGGCTGCCGTTTCACGCTCTAACCCGCTAACCCGGCCGTTCAATCCTTCCAGCGCTTCTACACGCGTGCGCACCGTCTCCAAATCACCCTCCAGGCGGTCCACGCGCTCGCTCAAAACTGCCACCTCGGCCCGAAACTGACGAAACTGCGCCATTGAGGCAAAACGCAGTGTCCCGTTGACCAGGCCTAAAAAGAGCAAAGCCAGCAGCAGCGCCAGGAACAGCGTGATCAGATTGCCTCCCACCACCCAGGCAATCAGATCTCGGCGGGTCACCAGTTTTTCAGCCTCGGGTTTTGCAAGTGAAGCCGCCTCTGGTTTGGTCTCCTGAGAGGCAGCGCCTGCAGGGATGCCTTCATCGCCCCCGCCCGCATCTGACGGCACAGCGGGTGAGGCAATCTCCGCGGATTCCAGCGGGCTTTCAGGCTCAGTGAGGCCAGCGGCCGCCTCGGCCTGAACACCAGGCCCCACCAAATCCGCCGCAATCTCTTCGGAGGGTGACACAGACGCTTCACTCACGGCCACTTCACGCTCAGATGGCATCGTCAGAGGTGCAGGGGGCTCTTCCTCCTCACCTCCTTCCCCCACCGCTTCAGGGGGCGAGACGGTGAAATAGGGGCGCAGGCGCTCCAGCAAAACCGACCCGATGCCGCTGACCCGCACCAGGTCCTCCGGCGTCGTAAATGGCCGCGCTTGCACAATGCGCTTGGCCAGCGCCGGGCCAATCCCCGGCAATTGTTCCAGTACCTCCGGCGGAGCCCGGTTCAGGTCCACTACTCCCGCAACTTGCTCCTCGCTCATCCTGACCTCCTTCCAAAAGCCAAATCAATATCTTCTAGCCGTGCTGATTGCCCTGTGGGGCACGCCCCGGTACCCCCGGCCGTGTCGGATAGGGCATGGGAATATATTCCACCGAAGGGCGACGCTGGGCGGCTTGAGGATAGAGATTCATTAGTTGATAAATCTCAGCCGGCATGTCCGTGCTCACCTTTAGCCCCAGTTCGCGCGCCTCTTCTACCGTGATCGGGTAATCATGCGTCCAGCGCCCGGTTGCCAGTTCCTCCGCCAGACGCTCCGCCACCTCTGCCGGATAGTGGCAGCAGGCAATGCGCTTGACGGTGGCCTTCACCTGCTGAATGGCCTTTTGCGAAATATCCGCCAGGATCAGGGTTTCATCATCAATCTGGTTGCGATCCTTGGTTTCCAGGACTTTAAGAATGGAAGCCGCGGGGTAATTCCCCAATTGCGGATCTACCGGCCCTAGAACGGCGTTTTCGTCCATCACGATCTCATCGGCTGCCAGCGCCAGCAACGTTCCGCCCGACATGGCGTAGTGGGGGACAAAAACGGTTACCTTAGCCGGGTGCTTGGCCAGCGCATTGGCAATTTGTTCAGCCGCCAGCACCAGCCCGCCCGGTGTATGCAGAATCAGGTCAATCGGTACATTATCATCGGTCATCTTTATCGCGCGCAGGATCTGCTCTGAATCCTGAATATCAATGTAGCGCGCAATGGGAAAGCCCAAAAACGACATGCTTTCCTGGCGGTGAATCAGGGCAATCACGCGTGAGCCGCGCTTTTCCTCTAGTTTACGCATTAACTGCAGGCGACTGGTTTCGATGATCTTTTGGCGAAACAACGGTGCGATCGAGGAAATCATCAGAAAGAGCCAGAACAGGTTAAGCAGATCCATAAAGGCCTCCTTGAAAATAATGGGATTCTTTACCAGGGGTAATACTCATCCAAGTACCATGGGCGGGAACGGCGACGATAACTGAACGGACGCGCCATCACCAGCCCATACACAAATCCTCCAATGTGCGCCCACCAGGCAATTCCACCCGCAGTTGCGCCGGCGGGCAATGCCAGTGCCAGCACCCCCGAGAACAACTGCGAGATGAACCAGAACCCCAAAAACACCACCGCCGGAATATTGACAAACCAGGGCATCCAGAAAACCGGTACAAAAGTAATCACCTGGGCATTGGGAAAGAACAAGAAGTAAGCCCCTAGCACGGCCGCGATAGCACCACTGGCACCGATAGAAGGCACATCCGGTGCCCCACCCAGGAACATTTGTATCAAACCAGCCACCACGCCGCCCAGCAGGTAGTAAACCAGATAGCGTCCCGATCCCAGGCGATCTTCCACGTTATCTCCGAAGATGTAGAGCGTCCACATGTTACTCAGGAAATGCAGCCATCCCCCATGTAAAAACATGTGGGTAAGCAACGGGTACCAGGTCAAAGGGTTGACCAGGGAAAAGCGCGCCGGTACCAAGCCAAACGTGTAGATGAATCGCTCCAATCCACGCGGAGAAAGGCTCAGTTCGATGAAGAGAAACACAACCGCATTCAGGAGGATAAGAGTCCAGTTAACAATGGGAAAAGAGCGCGAGCGGATGGTATCTTTAATGGGAAACATGCTGCCTCCATAAAGTCATCTAAAATTAGTTATATCATAGAACGCCTCTCGCTCAGCAGATAGCAAGGACCACAGTTTATGTTATCATCATTGGCGATGCGAAACCAGGCCGTTGCCAGTGTCGCTCAGGCTAACCGGCGCATTGCCCGCGCGGCAACCACCGTCATGCTGGCTTTCCTGATCAGTAATCTAACCGGGCTGGTACGGGGTATTCTGATCTACCGCACCTTTGGCACCAGTGCCGCGCTGGATTCGTTCAACGCCGCTAACCGAATTGCCGAGATGCTCTTTAACCTGATGGCGGGAGGTGCGCTTGGCTCGGCTTTCATCCCCACCTTCACGGCTCTACTCACCCAGGAACAGCGCGATCAGGCCTGGCGACTGGCCTCAGCCATCTTAAACTGGCTTGTACTCATCCTCAGCCTGGTCAGCATTGGGGTGGGATTGTTTGCACCCCAGGTGGTCCGGCACGGGCTGTTCCTGCTGGCACCTGGTCAGGATCCCGGTCATGAAGCCCTGACCACCCACCTCCTGCGAATTCTGCTGCTCACCGTACCCATCTTTGGCATCAGCGGCCTGGTGATGGGCATCCTCAATGCCCACCAGCGCTTTTGGGTGCCGGCCATTGCACCGGCCATGTACTCCATTGGAATGATCCTGGGAGTCCTGGTTTTTCCCCGCCAATGGGGCATTGATCGCCTGGCATGGGGTGCCGTGCTGGGGGCGTGTCTGCACCTGGGAGTACAACTCCCCACCCTTAGACATTTGCGAGGACGTTTTGTCCTGACACTAGGGCGCCACCTGCCTGCCGTGCGCGAGGTTCTGCGCCTGATGGGGCCGCGCATCTTCGGCGTAGCCGTGGTGCAACTCAACTTTGTGGTCAATACCATTATCGCTCTCAGCCTTCCCGAAGGCAGTGTTTCCGCCATCGCCCTGGCGTTCAGTCTGATGCTTGTCCCCCAAATGGCCATTGCCCAATCTGCCGGAATTGCTTCCCTCCCGATCCTCTCGGCGCAGGTCGCCCGTGGTGAATACAGCGAAATGCGCGCCTCTCTGACTTCCACCCTGCGGGCAGTACTTTTGTTGGCCCTCCCGGCCACCCTGGGATTGATCCTGCTGCGTCAGCCCCTAGTGGTGCTGCTCTACCAGGGCGGGGCCTTCGACGCGCGCTCCACCGCCATGGTGACATGGGCCCTCCTCTGGTACGCAGCTGGGCTGGTCGGTCATTGCATGGTGGAAGTGCTCAGCCGGGCATTCTACGCGCTCCATGATACTCGCACCCCGGTCACCATCGGCGTCATTGCCATGAGCCTGAATATCGGGCTTAGTCCGCTTTTTGCGCGCTTATTCCACCAAATTGGATGGATGCCTCATGGCGGCTTAGCCCTGGCCAATTCCCTGGCTACGTTCTTAGAGATGTTGGGGCTGCTCTACTTCATGCGCCGTCGCCTGTCCGGACTGCCCCTGCGCCCGCTGTGGGATGCCCTGGGGCGAGGTGCTCTGGCCACTTTGGCCATGGGAATCGGTGTCAGCGTCCTGCTCCATGTCGCCCAAAGCCACGTGGGCCAGGCTGGGCTTCTTCTTCTCTCCCTTGGGCTGGGCCTCGGGCTCTACGGCTTGGGACTATGGCTGCTGCGTACCCCGGAGAGCCAGGCGCTGATTCGCTGGCTCTACCGTCGTCTGCGCCCTAACCGCGAAGTTTCCACACCATGATCCCTCTCATCCGTCCTGCCCGACCGGAAGACGCGCCTCTGGGGGTCCCTTTGCTGGCCAGCACACTGGGAGACCTGGGCTGTGAATTCTTTGGGCTGGGTTCGCAGGAACGCCTTATGCGCGTGCTGGAAATCTTCTTCATCTCGCCCGGCCACCGCATGAGTTATCAAATCGGCCACATCGCCGAAGTTGAAGGAACACCAGCCGGATTACTGATGGCCTTCCCGGGAGGCCACTTGCTGCGCCTCAGCCTGGGACTGGTCCCTTGCATACTGCGGGCGTACTCCCTCAACGAGCGCCTGCAGTTAATGCGGGTGGGAGCACGCTTGCTATCCCGCCCGGGCTTCACCCTCTCGCTCGAAGCCCGACGGGATGAGTTCTACATAGCGCACCTCGCCACCCACCCGAATTTTCGCCGCCAGGGAATCGCCAGCGCTTTACTGGCATTTGCCGAGCGCCTGGCCGTGGCTGGCAGGCTTTTCAAACTGGCCCTTTTAGTGGCCTCCGATAATTTCACCGCCATTCGTCTCTATGAAAAGAACGGCTTCATCCCCCAACCGGCTCGCGAAGCCCGTCCCTACTACTTACGCATGGTCAAATTCCTCATCGAAAGGAGTCCCCAATGATTCCAAACGAAGTGTTCACCGCCCTGCAACTCACGCAATCCGTGGGTGAGACCGCCCAGCAGCAGGGGCACCCCCAACCACCCCTGGAATGGCCATATGATCCGCAAGCCACCCTGATCCCTCTCCCCGGAGTAGAAACGCTAAAACCACCGCCAGCTGATCTCTGGCAGATCATGGCCCAGCGGCGTACTCTGCGCCATTACGCCGACCAACCCCTCACGCTGGAAGAACTGGCGCTCTTACTCTGGGCCACTCAGGGGGTGCGCCAGGTAACCAAGCGCCCCGCCACACTGCGTACTGTACCTTCGGCTGGCGCGCGCCATGCGTTTGAAACCCTCCTGCTGGTCAATCGGGTTTCCGGACTGGGGAAAGGTGTTTATCGCTACCTGGCTCTCCGTCATGCCCTGTTACCTTATGAGACGGAAGCCAACATCGCACCACGTCTTTATGCAGCCTGTTACGAACAGGAGCACATCCTCCATTCGGCAGTCACATTTTTCTGGGTAGCCGTCACAGAGCGCATGACCTGGCGTTACGGCGCACGAGGGCTGCGCTATCTCTTCCTGGATGCGGGGCATGTGTGCCAGAACCTCTACCTGGCTGCCGAAGGTTTGGGGTGCGGGGTCTGTGCCATTGGGGCTTTCGACGATACGGCTCTCAACCCGGCTTTGAACCTGGACGGGCGCACGGCATTCGTGATCTATGGGGCAACAGTGGGTAAACGTGCCCCCCGCCCCGAACCGTAGCGCGGATCTCATTTACCGCCAGGGTATAATCCCGCCCAAAGCACCAGCAGGGAGGAAGAGAGAATGATCCTGATCGATGGCCCGTGGTTTAAGGATGAAAGTGGACGTGTGTTAATGTTGCGGGGAGTCAATTTAAGCGGTAGCAGCAAGGTGCCCCGTGTCCCCGACGGTGCCACTTACCGCAGTGAGGGCTTCTTCGGGCATCGAGACGTTTCTTTCATCGGACGTCCCTTTCCACTGGAAGAAGCCGATGAGCATTGGGCTCGATTGCGCGCGTGGGGCCTGACCTTTGTGCGCTTCCTAGTCACCTGGGAAGCTATCGAACACGCCGGGCCTGGCCTCTACGATGAGGCCTATCTGGATTACGTTGCCGCCGTGCTGGAAAAAGCGCTGGCTCATGATATTCAGGTGGTGGTAGATTTTCATCAGGATGTGTGGAGCCGCTTCAGCGGTGGAGATGGGGCACCGGGCTGGACGCTGGAAGTGGCCGGGCTGGAGATGCGCCACTTCGCCGCCACGGGTGCCGCCATTGTGCACGCCACCCATGGCGATCCGTTCCCGCGCATGATTTGGCCCACCAACGCCACCAAACTGGCCACTGCCACGATGTTCACACTGTTCTTCGGAGGGCGCTTTTTCGCCCCCCAGCGCCTGGTCGAAGGCGAGAACATTCAAGACTACCTGCAACGACATTACCTGGCCGCCGCCCGACGCCTGGCCGAACACCTGGCGCCCCTGCCCAACGTCATCGGCTACGACATCATGAACGAACCTCTGCCCGGTTACATCGGCTGGCCTGACCTCAATCGGCATAATGGTCTGCTCCACCAGGGAATTACCCCCACACCCTTCCAGGCCATGCTGTTGGGAGCAGGCTATCCCCAGGATGTGGATGTGTTCGATACCGGCATCCTGGGCAGCCGTGTCGTGCGGCGCGAGCGCGTGGATCCGCAGGGATTACGAGCCTGGCGCGAAGGCCAAGAGTGCGTCTGGCGCCAGCACGGGGTCTGGGATGTGGATGCCAGTGGCAAACCTCGCCTGCTGCGTCCCAATTACTTTACGCAAATAAACGGACGGCCGGTGGATTTTGGGCAGGATTGCCTGCGCCCATTTTACGAAACGTTCATCCAGACTATCCGCGCCGTCCATCCCCAGGTGCTTATCTTCATTGAGCCCGAGGTTAACCAACCCCCACCCCACTGGATCCACGACAGGCCAGCCAGCATCATCTATGCCCCCCACTGGTACGATGGTTTCGTGCTCTACACCAAACGCTTTCTCCCCTGGCTGGCCTACGATGCGCGTGGGCGGGGCAAGGTGGTCCTCTGGCCCTTCATCCGGCGCAACTTTGCCGACCAACTGGCTGAGTTTAAGCACCATGCACGCGAACGCCTGGGCAATGTGCCCGTCATCATCGGTGAATGCGGCATTCCGTTTGATCTGGACAATAAACGCGCCTATCGGGATGGGAATTTCAGGGCACACGCGCAGGCCATGGATCGTACACTGCGCGCCATGGAAGACAATTTGCTCGGATACACACTATGGAACTACACCCCCGATAACACCAACGCTCACGGCGACCTATGGAATGATGAAGATCTTTCCATATTCAGCCGCGACCAACAGACCCGCCCGGAGGATGTGTATTCCGGCGGGCGTGCGCTAGAGGCGATCCTCCGCCCCTACCCCATGAAGACCACCGGTGAGCCGTTAAGCCTGAAATTCGATTACCGCACAGGGCAGTTTGATTATGTGTTTCGACATATACCAGGCCTGGAGGCTCCCACAGAGATTTTCATCCCCAACTTTCACTACCCCCATGGCTTTGATGTGCGGGTTTCCGACGGAACCCATGAAACCGACCCAACCCGGCAGGTTCTGCGGTATTACCCTGCCCCCTCACACCCAATTCACAAGATTCACATCACCCGGCGGTGAGAATTGCAGTCTACAGGTCGCGGGGCCGCCAGAGATGCTTGAGGGTAGCAATGATCACTGTATCCAAAGCCTTCCAGGTACGTAGCGGCACCTCAAGATGGGCAATCGCCGCCGTCGAGAGCGATTCGACTTTGTCGGTCAAGATCTGAAGCAGGGTTTCCAGGCCAGGATTATGCCCGATCACCAAAACGGTTTCCACCTCATCGTCAAGATTGCGCAGGGCTTCCAGATATGCCACCGGTTCACCCAGGTACAAGTCCTCAACGAAGAGAATATCCCCCTTGTAGCCGCTTTTTTCAGCCACCAGTTCAGCCGTTGCCTTTGCCCGTAGCGCCGACGAGGAAATGATCAAGTCGGGCACCAGGTCTTTCTCACGCAGCAACTTTCCCATGCGTGGGGCATCTTTTTCCCCCCGTTTGCTCAAAGGACGCTCAAAATCGGGCATGCTGCCATCTTTGAAACTGGATTTGGCGTGACGCATCAGCAATAAAGTCTTCATCCCTTCAAGTTCCTCCACCGAAACATAATCGCTCGGTCTTCCCTTTCTGAAAAACTATGGCTACTGCAAAAAGTATAACACAGCCCAATGAACTTGCGGGGTTGGAATTCTGCCGGAGGCCATCTTGTCACCAGTCAAGCCCCGTGTTATGATGAAAAGCGCTGGAGGCAACCTTGATGGCTTCATCCCTTGAACGGCGTAAACGCATTCGTTCTATCTTGTTGCTCATCATCCTGGCAACCCTGCCCTGTTACTGCCTTGGCTTCATCATCCTCCAGATTGGCAATCGCATCTCTCAGGCCACCCCAACCCCATCGGCTACCCCCAGCCCCGAGGCCCTCACCCCGACTTTAGCCGGCACGCCTTCCCCCACGGTTACTCTGCCCAGCCTGACCTTCACCCCAACCTTCACCGAAACCCCCACGCAGACCTGGACCCCAACCGTCACCTTTACCCCCTTCACACCGCCACCGCGCACAGAGACCCCCACACCTACGGCCACCACAACGCTCACACCAACTCCGGAGGTGACCTCCACGCCATCCCCCAGCCCCACCTCACCTCCGGCTGAGACTCCTTCCTCCTGAAAAAAATTATTTCCACCACACACATGAGGACTATGGATAACATCAAAGATTTTCTCAAGCAATTAATATCGCTGCCCGGTCTTTCGGGCTATGAAGCCCCCGTGCGCGAAGCCATTGCCGAGGCCTGGCGCCCATGGGTGGATGAGATCACCGTCAGCCCACTGGGAAGCCTGCATGCCCTGCGGCGAGGCCAGGGCCCTGAACCCCGCCCCCGTTTGTTGATCGCCACCCACATGGATGCCATTGGCATGATGGTTAGCCAGATTGTAGATGGCTTCATCCGCATCACCGAAGTGGGCGGTGTGGATGCGCGCATCCTGCCAGGTCAGCCAGTCATCGTACACGGGCGGCGTGACCTGCCCGGCGTGATCCTGCAGCCCGCGCCTCGTCTGCTCCCGCCTCACCTGGGAGAGAAAAGCGCGATTGATATGGAGTACCTCTTTGTAGACACCGGTTTACCGGCAGAAGAGGTCAACGCCCTGGTGCGTGTGGGCGATCTGGTCTCGTTTGCCCAGCCCCCGCTTGAACTTACCGGCGAGACGCTGGCCGGCCACAGCCTGGATAACCGCGCCTCGGTCGCTGCGCTCACCGTTTGCCTGGAAGAACTGCAACGGCGTCAGCATGTCTGGGATGTTTGGGCGGTCGCCACGGCGCAGGAAGAGGAAACCCTGGGGGGAGGGTTCACCTCGCCTTTCAGCGTACGCCCCGATCTAGCCATCGCTGTGGATGTGACCTTCGCCCGTGGACCAGGGGTCAACAGTGACTACCGCGCCTTCGGACTGGGCAAAGGTCCGGTCCTGGGATGGGGCCCTAATATTCACCCTGCCCTCTTTAAGGTATTCAAGAACCTGGCCGAACGCCTGGATATTCCCCATGCCGTCGAAGTCATGCCGCGTCACTCAGGCACAGATGCTTTTGCCATGCAGGTTGTGGCCGAGGGCATTCCCACCATGGTAGTAAGCCTGCCGCTGCGCTACATGCACACCCCGGTTGAAGTCATCTCACTCAAAGACATACAGCGCGCTGGCCACCTGCTGGCTGAGTTTATCACCAGCCTAGAAGCCGATTTCCTTGAAAAAATTCGTTGGGAAGATTGACCTATGGAGACCCAAAACTTACCGCTCGACCTGCTTGAACGCCTTTCCAATGCCTGTGCGGTCTCAGGGGATGAAAGTGAAGTGCGTAAAATCGTCCTTGAGGCGGTACAACCGCTGGCCGATGAGGTCCGGGTGGACGCCCTGGGCAACGTCCTGGCGATCAAGCACGCCCAAAGCCAGCCCTCTCTACGGGTCATGCTGGCCGCTCACATGGACGAAGTAGGCCTGATGATTGTGGATGAAGAAGAAGGGGGCCTCTATAAATTTGAGATTGTCGGGGGCATTGACCCGCGCCAGTTACCCGGCAAACCGGTCTGGGTGGGCAAAGACCACCTGCCGGGGGTAATTGGCGCCCGCCCCATCCATCTGACAACCCCCGATGAGCGTAAATCGGCCATTGCCACCGAAAGTCTGCGCATTGATCTGGGGCCAGAAGGGAGCAAAAAGGCAAAGCCGGGGGATCGCGCGGTGTTTGCCACTCCTTTCAAGAGCGTGGGCCCAAGCCTGATGGGCAAAGCCCTGGATGATCGCCTGGGAGTGGCCACGTTGATTGAACTACTGCGCCAGGCGCCCCCGCATCTCGAATTTCAAGCCGCCTTCACCGTCCAAGAAGAAATCGGCTTGCGCGGTGCACGGGTGGCCGCTTATGCCCTGAACCCCGACCTGGCTTTTGTTCTGGACGCCACTCCTGCCCATGACCTGCCTACGTGGGACGGCAGTGAGAATACTGCCTACAACACCCGGTTGGGTCGGGGGCCGGCCATCTACGTTGCCGACGGCACTACCCTCTCCGATCCGCGCCTGGTGCGTTTTCTGCTCCGGGTGGCTGACGAACACCATCTGCCCTATCAGATCCGCCAGCCCGGCGGCGGGGGCACCGATGCCGGCGCCATTCACCGCCAACGCACGGGTATCCCCAGCGTATCGGTTTCGGTGCCGATCCGCCATGCCCACAGCGCGGTTTCCATTGCACGCATTGAGGACTGGGCAAACACCCTTCACCTCATGACCCAAGCCCTTCATGCCCTCACCCCTGAAATTCTAAACATGGAACGCTAGAAATCTCTGCCCGCAAGGAGACACCATGAAAGACTTAATTCGCAAACTGGTTGAAGCCATTGGCCCTTCGGGGTATGAACAAGCCATCCGTGAGTTGATCAAGGAAGAAGTGGCCCCCTACGCCGATGAAATTCGCGTGGATGCCATGGGCAACCTGATCGTTCGCAAAGGGCAAAAGCGCGAAGGGGGATTGCGCATCATGACCGCTGCCCACATGGATGAAATCGGCGTCATCGCCACCCATATTGAGGAGGATGGGTTTGTGCGCTTTACCACCATTGGCGGAGTGCGCCCCCATACCTGCCTGGGTGGACGGGTGCAATTCGTCAATGGGGTACGCGGTGTGATCGGCGGCGAGAAACTCGATAGCATGGAACGTGTGCACAGTTTTGATCGGCTCTTCATTGATGTGGGCGCCACCAGCAAAGAGGATTGTCCGGTCAAAGTGGGTGATGTAGCTGCATTTGAGCGCCCGTTCCTCGATCTGGGCAAGCGTCTGGTAGCTAAGTCCATGGATGACCGCATTGCCTGTGCGGTTCAGATTGAGGCCTTGCGCCGCTTGCAAACAACCCCCCACGAGGTTTATTTCGTTTTCAGCACCCAGGAGGAGGTAGGAACTCGCGGCGCCGCTACCGCCGCTTTTGGAATAGACCCTGAACTGGGGCTTTCCGTGGATGTCACCCTCACCGGGGATACTCCAAAGGGGATGAAGATGGCCGTGGCACTGGGCAAAGGGCCCGCCATCAAAGTCCGCGATAGTGGCATGCTGGCCGATCCACGGGTCGTGCGCTGGATGGTCGAGATGGCTGAAAAAGCCCACATCCCTTACCAACTGGAAGTCCTGGAAGCCGGCAGTACCGATGCGCGTGCCATCCAGTTAACCCGTGCTGGCGTGATTTCCGGATGTCTGTCCATCCCCTGTCGTTACATTCACTCTCCTTCTGAAATGGTGGATTACGACGATGTGCAAAATGCAGTATCCCTGCTGGTGGCCTTGCTCTCCCAGCCGGTGAACCTGGCCTGAGCGTGTTGAGGATGAAACTGGCAGATTCCAGGATACGGCGCTGGATCGCCCGGGTTATGATCCTTATTATCGGGGGGCTGCTGCTTGCCTGTCAAGCCCTACCCTGGACATTATCGGTCGGTAGGGCCACGGCCACCCCAACGCCGGTCCTGCCGATCCCCACCACCCCTACCCTGCCTCCCACACCGACTGAGTCCTCCTCAGTAACGGCACCGGCGGTCATCACCCTATGGCTTCCCCCGCCATTCGATCCAGCCAACGAAACCCCCGCCGCCCAGTTACTCCAGCAACGCCTCATCCAATTCATGAGCGAGAATCCGGGCGTGATCGTGAAGGTGCGCGTCAAAACCAGTAGTGGGCCGGGTGGATTACTGGATTCGCTGGCCGCCGCGGCCGCAGCAGCCCCGGCAGCCGTTCCTGGGGTCATCGCTCTCAACCGCGCCGACCTGGAAAACGCGGCACTTAAAGGCTTGATCTACTCGCTGGATGAGGCCTTCCCCCAGGGGTTGGACCAAGATTGGCTGGGATATGCCCGCAGCCTGGGGACCATTCAGGAGCGCCTTTACGGTCTGCCTTTCGCCGGTGATGCCTATACTCTGGTCTATCGTCCAACAGCACTGGGGGCACCCCCTGCCTCTTGGGACGAACTGCTCGCGCGTGGGCGCGCTGTTGCTTTCGCTGGCAACGATGCGCTAACCCCCCTGGTTCTTTACCAGGGTGCGGGAGGAAAAGTACAAAATGGTCAGGGACTGCCTACCCTGGAACAAGAACCTCTGACCGAAGTCTTTACCCTCTTTGCCGAAGCCGCCCGTCGGGGTGTCTTCCCCAACTGGGTTACTACCTTGCAGAGCGATGGGCAGGTCTGGCAAACCTTCCTGGAACGTCGAGCAGATGGGGCGCTTACCTGGAGCAGTAATTACCTCATAGACTTGCCCACGGATGCTGTCATTCACCCAATTCCAGCCTTGAGTGGAAACCCCTACACTCTTGCCAACGGATGGATGTGGGCGATTGCCGATCCTGACCCCCAGCGGCGCAGTCTCAGCATGCGCCTGGCGGCCTATTTGAGTGCCTCAGAATTCCTGGCGCCCTGGTCCCAGGCTGCGGGTTATCTGCCTACCCGACTGAGCGTCCTGAATGCCTGGAACGACGCCAATCTCCGGGATGCGCTCAGCCAGATCATTCTGAGCGCTCACATTCCTCCTCCCAACCCGGTTTTAGACAGCCTGCGTCCGGTGCTCTCGTTTGCCACCCAACAAGTGCTCAAGCAGCAAGCCGATCCGGTCACAGCGGCAACGGCTGCTGTGGAGCAACTCCGCCGTCCCTGAACGTCACGATGAGAGACTTTCCTTCTTCTCTTCCCCCTTCCCTGCGCTTTGGCTTGTATTTTCTCCTGATTCTGGCCTTTCTCATCGGCGCCCAGGCCTGGAAGACCCCGGCCCCACCTGCCCTGAACTCGCCAGTGGCGCCGACCCCCACGCTTGTAGCCACCCCTTCACCAGTGATCATGGAGAATGAAGGTGAAGCCCTGGCAACCCCCTTGCCCGCTGAATACCTGGAGAATACCACCCAGACCAATGGCATTATCCTGGGCAGCGTCATCCTGGTGCTGATTGTCATTGGTGGAACGCTGAGCGTGATTCTGCGCCGACGGCGCGATGACGATCCCCCGGGCTTTGAAGCAACTCGCGGCGCTACTGACGATATTTCCGAATCACCATGACCACTTTGCCCTGAATCCGCAAAGGGCGATTTTCCACCTTGATCGGCTGCATAGTGGGGTTGGCAGGCCGCAATGTTACACTGCGTAAACGGCCGTAGCGGTCGTATTCGGGTTCGTAATACTTCAGCGTGGTTTCATTAGTGTCATCAAACCACACCGCCACCATATCGCCCTTATTCGCATCCTGGGCATATTCCACCAGGACGATGTCCTGGTCGTAGATCAGCGCATCAATCATGGAATCGCCCTGCACTTCCAGCGCATACACATTCTCCCGGCGCACACGGGCCGGAAAATCGCTGGTGGCGACGTGGACCATCTCGTAATCTTCAGTGATTTCCTGAGGCACCGCGGGTAAGGGAACACCGGCGGCAATACGCCCAATTAGAGGGAAGGCGAGGAAGTCCTCGCGCAGGGTTTGCAGAACATTGCCTCGCCGACCGTTGCTTTCGGGTAATGGACGCAAAACCCGGATTGCCCGTGAAATGGAACGATTCCGCTGGATGTATTTCAAATGTTCTAGTTGATCGAGGTAGTAGTTGACCAGTGAGGTAGATCCCACACCAATGGCATCCCCGATCTCGCGAATAGAGGGGGCATATCCATTCTGCTGACGGTAACTCTCGATAAATTGCAAAATACGCTTATGGCGCTCGCTCAGCCCGTTTCTGGGTTTGACCATGGCCCTTCCTCCTTGGGCATTTATTAATGGACCGTCTGTTCTATTTACAATTTGGCTTTATTATAGAGGAACGTATGTTCTATGTCAAGTGGTGCAGGCTTATTTTTAAGATTCGTGGGCGAAGTACCCCACGCCTTCGCCCACGAATGCAAACGCCAATTTCAGTCATCTTCGCGTTCCCGCAGATGCGGGAAGAGAATGACCTCGCGTATGGAACGGCGGTCAGTCAGGAGCATAACCAGACGATCCACCCCCATCCCAAATCCCCCATTTGGCGGCATGCCGTAAGCCATCGCCCGCAGATAATCCTCGTCCATGGGATGACGATCTTCATCCTCAGCCTCATAGGTGCGCCCCATTTCCAGGAACCGCTTCTCCTGCTCCAGGGGATCGTTGAGTTCGGTGAAGGCATTGCAAAGTTCCATGCCTCCGACATAGCCCTCAAAGCGCTCCACCGTATTGGGATCATCGGGCTTGTTTTTTGCCAGGGGCGAGATATCCCTTGGGTAGTCGTAAATAAATGTGGGTTGGATCAAGTTGGGTTCAACAAAATCGCCCAGCATGCCTTCGATCAATTTTCCCCGCGGCGCATTCGGTTTGACCGCCAACCCCTTCTGGCGCATGGCCTCAGCCAGACTTTCGGTGGTCGGATGCTGAGCAATGTCAATCCCCACCGCCTCAATCAAGGCCTCACGCAAGGAAATGCGACGCCAGGGAGGATTGAAATCAATCACATGACCGTTGAAAGTAACCTGGCGCGTACCCAGAACGCGGTCACACACATAAGCCAGCATTTCCTCAGTCAGGCTCATCACCTTGAGGTAGTCGGCGTAGGCCATGTAGAATTCCAACTGGGTGAATTCGGGATTGTGCTTAAACGAAACACCCTCGTTGCGAAAATCACGCCCGATCTCATAAACCCGTTCATAGCCCCCAACCAGCAAACGTTTCAGGTAGAGTTCAAAGGAGATGCGCAGGTACAGTTGTTGTTTCAGTTGATTGTGGTAGGTGATGAAGGGACGTGCGGCCGCTCCGCCGTAAATCGGCTGCAGGATCGGAGTCTCTACTTCCAAAAACCCCCGCTCATCCAGGAATTCCCGTAGCGCACGCACAATGGCGGCCCGCTTGCGGAAGATCTCACGCACTTCCGGATTGACAGCCAGATCGGCATAACGCTGGCGGTAGCGTAACTCGGGATCGCTAAGCGTGGCATGACGGATGATCTGACCATCCACCACCTCATCTTTGGCCGCTGGAAGGGGAGAAATGGCCTTAGCCAGCATCCGAAAACGGTGAACGTGCAGGGTCACCTCACCTGTGCGGGTGCGGAACATCACACCAAAGGCTTCGATGAAGTCGCCCAGGTCGAAGTACTCGGTGAAATGACGCAGTTGATCCTCGCCCAGTTCGTTAACACGGAAGAAAAGTTGGATTCGGCCTGCGCCATCCTCAATGTGAGCAAAGACCACCTTGCCCATCGGTCGAATGGCACGCAGCCGTCCGGCCAGGGTTACTTCTACCGGCGCAGGATCGGCTTGCTTCTCAGCGGCCTCAAATGCGGCGATGGCCTCTTGAGATGTATGGGTGCGGTTGGCGCGGGTTGGATAGGGTTCAATTCCTCCCGCACGTAACTCAAATACTTTCTTCAAACGTATTTTTTCCAGTTCAGATAATTCCATTGGCAAACCCTCATCAGGTAATCATCATGTCACACGGCTCATAAAAAAGCCCCGCCCTACCGGTTTTGCGCTTCGGGCGGGGCGTTCTGGCTACCCCTGGTTCATTCGACCTTGAGGATGCGGAATGTGAACGAACCCGCCGGCGCATCCACCTGCACAATATCGCCGGCCTTCTTGTTGAGCAAGGCCTTACCCAGCGGAGATTCGTTGGAGATTTTTCCCACCGTAGGATCGGCCTCGGCCGCTCCAACAATGACGTACTCCTCCGGAGTATCACTGCCTTCCTCCTGGATTGTTACCCGCGAGCCAATCTGTACCGTGTCTGCAGCCGGGACTTCGTCCACAATCCGGGCTGTGGCCAGCAGGATTTCCAGTTCCTTAATGCGTCCTTCCACAAAAGCCTGTTCGTTCTTTGCCGCCTCATACTCGGCATTCTCAATCAGTTCACCGCCCTCCATAGCCTCATGCAGGCGCTGGGCAATTTCCTGGCGGCGTTGCGTGCGCAGGTATTCAAGTTCCTCCTGAAGTTTTTTATAGCCTTCGCGGGTCAGGAATGTATTATGCATGGCACCTTTCCCTTTCGGTTCCTGTGTCCTTTGTGGGTTGGGAGTTCGGGTCCTATTTTGCTGTCCTTAGAGTTAAATAACAGGAAGCCCTCATTTGGAGGAATTCCTGCTCGAGGATGTCGCCGCTTTGCGAAATTATCTTATCATAATATGAGCGTAATGACAAGTTGAGGTACACAATCTCAAGGCTCAAAGCGCCTTACCTCTTTTGCGGACACCGTGGTTCATCGGCCTACCAACGGGAGGTAAAGGCGATTGTCCAGGTAGCCCGTTGCCACAAAATTAATGATGGCCAGGTTTTTCGCGCAGTCGTCCCCCATTTGGAACATCTGCGCCTCGCTCAAAGGAGCACCTTGCAAATCATAAACCTGAATCCAAAAAATAGCCGGTGCCACACGATTGGCGAGTTGTATCTCATACCCCCCTGGACCGTAATCGGTTACCAGGCCGGTGAATCCCAGGGCATCCACGCTCTGCCCAGCCACATTACCGCTGGCACTAACCACCAGGTTGGGGAGCGGGTTACCCCCGGCACCAAAAACCTGCCCTGCCACCCCCATCCAGTTACATCCCAGGCTGGCATAGCGGAAAGCCGGGATAAAAGCAGGCGATGCAGATTGCACCATTAGCATGGGAGCGGCAGGCGTTGGCGTGCTGAGAAGGCTCAAGCCCTCCACGCCTGTCCCTGGTGTGGCCAGCAGCCCATTTGCCAGCGGAGCCGGGTAGGCACCTTGCTCCGGCACCACCGGCGTCTCGGTGGGAAGAAGGGTCTGCGCAGGAGTGGGAGACGGCGTAGGGGTGAGTGTAAGTGTAGGGGTAAAGGGAGAAGCCGTAAAGGTTGGTGCGCCAACCTCAGGGCCGGGAAGAGGGGGTACAGGGGTTTCTAAAACAACACGGCAGGCAGTCAGAAATAGCGCGGCAAAGAAGGCAAATAACCAAAGACGTCCCCTGGGCATTGTCGGCTCCTGAGAGAAATCAACCGTCTTCATTATAGCCGAAAACCCTCGCGGAGGCATTTCTTGCCACCAGACAACTTTTTGGATACTCTTATTTTTTCAAAATGCACCGTCTCTTTATCCAGACTCGAATGGGTTGCCCCAAGCGTGTGATATACTTTTACCAGACTTTCCCTTCGAGGGTAACGGAAGATTTATTCCTATGAAGTTGATCATCCAGATCCCTTGCTACAACGAAGCCGAGGTACTGCCCACCACACTGCGCAACCTGCCCCGCCGCATCGAAGGCATTGAACGGGTTGAGGTGCTGGTGGTAGATGATGGCAGCACAGACAATACGGCCGAGGTTGCCCGTGCCGCGGGTGCCGATCACATCGTCCGCCTGAAGCGCCACGCCGGGCTGGCCGAGGCCTTCAAAGTTGGGCTGGATGCCTGCCTGCGCCTGGGAGCCGATATCATCGTTAACACCGACGCCGATGAGCAGTACAAGCCCGAGGACATCCCGACGCTTATTGCCCCCATCCTGCGGGGAGAGGCCGAACTGGTCATCGGGGATCGCGGGGTGGCCGAGCAGCCCAACTTCTCACCGCTCAAACGCCGCCTGCAGACCTGGGGCAGCCGGGTCGTTTCGCGCGCGGCGGGTATCCCCATCCCGGATGCAACCAGCGGCTTCCGCGCCATGACCCGCGAAGTGGCGCTGCGCACAAATGTCCTCAGCCACTACTCCTACACCCTGGAGACTTTGATCCAGGCCGGCAATCATCGCTTCGCCATCACCAGTGTCCCGGTTCGCACCAACCCTCCTCGCCGCCCCTCCCGCCTTATGAAGGGAATTGGGGATTATCTGCTCAATTCCGCCGTTACCATCGTGCGGGCCTACACCATGTACCGCCCGCTTCGCGTCTTCACCACCATCGGACTGGCGCTGATCGCGTTGGGGATGGTACCCCTGGTGCGCTTTCTCATTTTTTACATTCAAGGGCGCGGTAGCGGAAATATCCAATCCCTCATCCTGGGGGCCGTGCTTCTCATTGTAGGATTCCAGACCATTCTCATTGGCCTGGTGGCTGATCTAATCAACTTCAACCGCAAACTGTTGGAAGAAATTCTTTACCGCGAGCGTTTACAGAGCAATGCTCACACCAAGGCCGAGGTCACAGCGGTACCTCCCGACCTCCCTTCTCCGCCCGGAGTATAATCACTGCATCTCTGTCTCTCAGAAATTTTCTTGTCTCAGGAAACGGTGGCCCCATGAGATCTCCTCAATTGCGCTTATTCCTGTTATGGATTTTCCTCTTTGTGGCAGTTGGCTGTGGGGGCCAACCTGTACCCCCCACTCCCACACCCACTCCTGAACCCACCCGTATTCCGACGCTCCCGCCCATTCCCACACCCATCCCCACCCCAACCCCTTCGCCCACACCCGCCCCGGAAGAGGCGCTAGGAGCCCGCACCGCCAGCATACCGGCTTACCCCTTCCGCGCCGTATGGCGTACTGATTCGGGCGCCTTCTGGGTCCTGGCAGAACAACAGGTTACCCTGATAGATGCCAACACCTTGCAATCCCTGGCCGACCTGGCGTACTCGCCTCCCACCTCCGTTCTGGATGCCTCTGCCGATGGGCGCACACTCGCCATCACGACGGATAACATCACCCTGACCCTGCGCGACCTGGTCAGCGGCGAGGTGCGGCACACCCTGCAGCCGGATGGACAGATCTACACCGCCTCCTTTTCTCCTGATGGCAGTCTGCTGCTCATCGGCTCAACACAGGAAATTGCCGCCACCATTTGGGATGTGGCCTCGGGCCAACCCGGCTTGCGGCTCACGGGCTTTCAAACGGCAGCACCGGTGTACAACGTCATCTTTGCGCCGGACGTGCTGCACGTGGTCTGGTATGCCCGGGGTACCCTTCAACTGCAAGACGCTACCAGCGGCACCCTCAGCCCGGCACTCAATCACGAGGATTTCATTGCCGTCTTTGCTGTCAACCACGATGCCACGCTGGTGGCAACAGTGGCGGGGGGCACGCTCAACGATCAATTCGTCCCCCTGCTCACCTTGTGGGATGCCCGCAACGGAACCGCCAAAGCCAAACTGGCCTTACCTCAAATTGCCAATGCGATTGCCATCAGCCCGGATGACCAATGGCTGGCCCTGGGCATCGGCAGTGAGATCTATCTGCTCAGAGTGAGCAGTCAGCAGTGGTTGCCCCCCTTCACTGCTCACAATGGGAGTGTGACGGCGCTGGCCTTCTCACCCGATGGCCGCTATCTGCTCAGCCTGGGTGAGGACAAATTACTACATCTCTGGCCAGTTAGTCGGTTTGGGCCGTAACCGGCTCTGCCTCATGAGGCTGGTAGAGCCAACAGTGAACAAAGTGACCCGGTGCAACCTCCCGTAATTCCGGTTCCTGGCGCGCACAAATCCCCATGGCCATCGGGCAGCGAGGGTGAAAGCGACAGCCTGCGGGCGGGTTAAGCGGACTGGGCACATCCCCTTTG
The DNA here is from genome assembly GCF_001306145.1 of Thermanaerothrix daxensis. Lineage (GTDB taxonomy): Bacteria > Chloroflexota > Anaerolineae > Anaerolineales > Anaerolineaceae > Thermanaerothrix > Thermanaerothrix daxensis. Next base: position 209,506 of record NZ_LGKO01000005.1, on the reverse strand, counting down.
AGAATGATGCGTTGCCGTTTGACAGTGGGATCGGGAATGGGGATAGCCGACATCAGCGCCTGCGTGTAGGGGTGCATGGGATTTCCAAAGAGCACGTCTCGGGGAGCCACTTCCACAATTTTTCCCAGGTACATCACGGCTACCCGGTCGGAAATGTGCTCCACCACCCCCAGGTTGTGAGCAATAAAGAGATAGGTCAGGCCAAACTCACGCTGTAGATCCCGCAAGAGATTAAGCACCTGCGCCTGAATGGACACATCCAGTGCCGAGACTGGCTCATCCAGCACCAGAAACTTGGGACGCAGCACCAAAGCACGGGCAATTCCAATGCGTTGTCGCTGCCCGCCGGAGAACTCGTGGGGATACCGCATCGCGTGGTAATCCTCCATCCCCACTTTACGCAACATCTCCAGCACAATCTCAAATCGTTCTGCAGGCGTCCCAATCCCATGGATGTGCAGTCCCTCAGCAATCGACTCTTCAATGGGCAGGCGCGGGTCCAGGGATCCGTAGGGATCCTGAAACACAATTTGCAAATTACGCCGGGCACGTTTGAGGGCTTCTCCCTTGAGCTTGAGCAGGTCCTGCCCATCAAAGATCACCTGCCCGCGGGTGGGCTCGGTGAGCCGTAGAATGGCCTGTCCCACCGTCGTTTTGCCACAACCCGATTCGCCAACCAGCCCCAACGTCTCGCCCTCGTGAATGGTGAAACTGACATCATCTACGGCTTTCACCCAGGCCACAACGTGGCGAAAAATGCCTCCGCGTACCGGGAAGTATTTGACCAGGTTGCGCACCTCTAACAAGACGCGCCCATTTTTTGCAGAAATTGGGTTTGGAGATACGGCTTCGTTTGCCACCTTGATCAATCCCTCACAGAAGATTTGGCCTGCGCCATCTGGCGTAATGGAGCGGTGTGCATCTCGCGGTCTTGATACAGCCAGCAACGCACTTTATGACCAGGGGCGATTTCAATGAGATCCGGTTCCTCTTGGGTGCAAATATCCAATTGATAATCCAAACGAGCCTGGCAACGCGGCGCAAAACGACAGCCCGGCGGTAGATCAATCAGGTTAGGCACATTCCCCGGGATCGTTTCGAGATAATCTCGCACACGCCCCAAGACCGGCACCGAAGCAATCAGACCCCGGGTATAGGGATGAAGCGGATTGGCAAATAGCTCCTGCACACCCGCCTCTTCCACAATTTTCCCCGCGTACATCACCGCCACACGATCTGCCATCTCGGCAACCACCCCCAGATCGTGGGTGATCAGAACGACCGCTGTGTTAAATTGGCTACGCAGTCCTCGCAACAGGTCTAAAATTTGCGCCTGGATAGTCACATCCAGTGCCGTGGTCGGCTCGTCGGCAATCAGAAGTTTAGGACGTAGCGCCAGCGCCATGGCGATCATCACCCGCTGCGCCTGCCCCCCCGAAAGTTCATGGGGGTAGGCATAAGCTCGTCGTTCGGGATCCGGTACTCCCACCAGACGCAGTAAATTGACCGCCTCGCGCCAGGCCTCGGCTTTCTTCACATTGGGATTGTGGATCATGATCACTTCTGCAATCTGACTGCCGATATTAAAAACGGGGTTCAAACTGGTCACCGGTTGCTGAAACACCATCGAGATCTGATTCCCCCGCACCTGGGTCATCTCATGCTCACTCAGGCGCAAAAGGTCACGCCCTTCAAACCAGATCTCACCCCCCACAATCTTCCCCGGCGCATCCAGCAAACGCAGGATGGACAGAGAGGTGACACTCTTACCACAACCCGATTCACCGACCAGCCCCAGCACTTCTCCCGGGTACACCCGAAACGAGACGCCATCCACCGCTTTGACCACCCCATCCTCGGTGAAGAAATACGTCTTCAAGTCACGAACATCCAGCAAAGGCTGCGAGTCGTCGTTAACACTCATGCTGGCCTCCTTAACCCTGCTTTAGACGAGGGTCAATGGCATCGCGCAGGCCATCCCCCAAGAGGTTAAATGAAAGCACCGTGATCATGATCGCCAGGCCGGGGAAGAAAACCAGGTGCGGCGCCGTGAAAACCTGATTGCGCTCGGTGCCTAACATCGTGCCCCACTCCGGCGTCGGGGGTTGGGCACCCAGCCCCAGGAAGGAGAGTGCCGCTGCATCCAGGATTGCCGTGCCAATCCCCAACGTTCCCTGCACGATCAGGGGTGGGATAGCATTGGGCAAAATGCGGCGTAGCAGGACATGAAAATGACTGCCCCCTAAAGCCCGTGAAGCCAGCACATAGGCATTCTCTTTAACTGAGAGCACACTGGCCCGTACCACCCGTGCATAGACCGGGATGGAGACAATCGCGATTGCCAGTAGGGCATTCTGCAAACCGCGCCCCAAGACCGTCACAATCGCAATGGCTAAAAGCAAGGACGGAAAGGCCAGCAATACATCTAAAATACGCATGATCACCAGGTCCACCCATCCCCCCACATACCCGGAAATGGCTCCCAGGATGGTGCCGACCAGAATGGCAAAACTGACGGTGGAAATCCCGATGAACAACGAAATGCGCGCGCCAAAAATGATCCGGCTGAACACATCTCGCACGTTGCCATCAATGCCCATTAAATGTTGAGGGCGATCCTTGGGACAGCCAAGCAAATGAATGCAAGGGGGTTCGCGGCGGCGCACGTTCTCCACACCAATCAAAACCGCCTCCGGATCATACGGCGCGATGACGGGAGCAAAAACGGCGCAGAAGACCAGAATGCCCAATAGGGTCATGCCGATAATAGCAGGTCGCTGGCGGAAAATGCGCCTCAGCGTCAAACGCCACAGGCTATTGGCGCGGTAATCTCGAACGGCTCGAACAGATATGGGGGCCGATGCAGAGGTCATCAGGCATTACTCCAATCGGATACGAGGATCAATAAAGACATAAGACAAATCTACCAGCAGGTTAATGATCACATAACCAATTGCAATAACCACGGTGAAAGCCTGAATGATCGGAAAATCGCGCGCAGTAATGGCTTCGAACAGAATGCTCCCCACGCCGGCCAGGCCAAAGATGGTCTCCGTCAGCACCGCACCGGCAAACAAGTTGCCCACCTGAATGCCTACAACCGTCACAATCGGCAGCAGAGCATTGCGCAAAGCGTGTTTAAGAATGACCAGGCGCTCAATCAGCCCTTTGGCGCGCGCTGTGCGAATATAGTCCAGACGCAGCACTTCCAGCATGCTCGAACGCGTCATACGAGCAATGATGGACATCGGGATCGTGCTCAGCGCCAGCGCCGGCAGGATGAGGTGCGTCAACGCATCTTTAAAGACAGTCCAATTGCCTGTGATCAAAGAATTGAAGAGATAAAGCCGGGCGATGAAATCCAGGATCCCCCGCCAAAAGCCCGCCTCGGGCACCGGCCAGCCAAAAACCTGAAAGAACGGCACCACAGTCACGCCGGGGCTGAGGCGGCCGCTGGGCGGCAACCAGAAGGGGGTATCTTTGAGCACCAGAGCAAAGAGATAGGCCAGCATCAAGCCCAGCCAGTAAACCGGCATGGACACCCCAATGTTGGCACCGACCATGGTGACCACGTCTAAAATGGAATTGCGCTTGATGGCGGAAATGATCCCCGCGGGAATGCCCACCAGCAACGCAATGGTCATTGCCGCCAGACCCAGTTCCACGGTGGTGGGCAGGCGCTCCACCAGGATGGTGGTCACCGGCCGACTGAATCGTATGGAGGTACCAAAATCCCCGCGTAGAACGTTGCCCATGTAGATGCCCAACTGCACGTAAATGGGCTTGTTCAACCCATACCGCTCAGCAAACTGGGCACATACTTCCTGGGTGGCTTTTTCGCCCAGGATCGCTTTGCAGGGGTCGCCGGGGATGAGCCGTGCCAGGACAAAAGTGGCAATCAGAATACCCAGCAGGACCGGGAAAGAAGCCAGGATACGCCGGATGGAATACTGAATCATGGGTCGCTAGGCCCTCACCAAAAGCATGGTGGAAGCGGGATGGGGATCGAACAATTTCTCCCCATCCCGCTCAAAACCTCTTGAGGGGTTACCTCTGCCTAATCTTCACTGGGCGGCGCGTTAAGCAGAGCGTTCCACAGGTAAGAGAAGTAGGAGAAAGCCCCGGTGTTACCAATGTGGAGCGGGTGCTTGGCATCCCAGGCAACGATCCAGGACATGACCACATCATTGGCATCCAGGTCGGAGCCGTCGTGGAATTTCACCCCATCGCGCAGTTTGCAGGTCCACACCGTGAGATCCTCATTAGGATCACAGGAGGTGGCCAGACCCGGCTTAACCGCGGTACCCCCAACCTCAAAAGCAAGGAGAGACTCCAGCATTTGCTCGCAGGCGCGCAGCGACTCACCATCTGTCTCGTCATTGCAGTAGAGCGAGATGGGCTCAGCATTCTGCATCCATACGAAGGTGTTGCGGTCGCCGGGCTTTACCACGGCAAAGTACTCATTGCCCAGCGGGCTGGCGTGCGCGCCTTCTACATCGGCTCGGTAAGCCACCGCTGAACCACCGTGTGCAATGGGCACCATCGGCACCAGTTCGCGAATGGCGTTGTTGGCCCGAGTATAGAGATCTTCGGCTTCCTTGGGATCAGCAATTCGCGCAGCCTCTTGAAGCAACTCGTAAATCTCAGGATGGGGTTTACCAAACTGCGGATTCGACGCCCCAAAGTGGAAATCGAGGAAATTGGTGATGTGTGGGTAGTCCGCGTTCCACCCCAGCAGATACAGCCCATCCAGCCGTCCAGCGCTCGACTCTTCAATGAACGCGCCGGATTCCATGACCACCACTTCGGCCTCAATACCCAGATTGTCTTTCAACTGGGCTTGCAGGTCGGTCGCAACCAGACCCGGTTCGGGCAGGTACGAACGCACCACATCGCGGTAGTAAATCTTGGTCTTGAAGCCGTTGGGGTAGCCTGCCTCAGCCAGCAACTCCTTGGCTTTGGCAGGATCAAACTCATACCATGGATCACCGGTGCAGCCATTGGGAATGGCACAGGGGGTGAAGTGGGTAGCCACTTCTGAACCGGCCGGGAAGAAATTCTTGACGATGCGCTCGCGATCAATGCCCATGGCAATCGCCTTACGCACCCGCACATCATCAAAGGGCTTGAAGGTGTTGGTCATGCCCACGTAGAAGACGTTGAGGGCCTCGCGCTCGAGGAGTTTCAGGTTGGGATCGTTGCGAATGACCTCAAAATCGTCTGGGCTGGGGTTGTCAATGCCATCCACCGTGCCCGATTGCAACTCCAGCAAGCGCGCGGCGGCCTCCTTATTCCAGCGGAAGACCAGTGTTTCTACCTGGGCTTTCTCGCCCCAGTAATCGTCAAAGCGTTTCATTACAATGCTGTCGCCCCGGTTCCAGGCCTCCAATTTGAACGGACCGGTACCAATCGGCTGGGAAAGGATGCGCCGATCCGCCATAGCGGCCTCAATCCACTCCTTTGGCTGAATGGAGAAAGCCGAGAACGCTGCCTTGGAGGGGAAGGCCGGATCCGACTGGCAGAGGGTAAATTGCACTGTCAGCCGATCCAGAGCCGCGATTTCCTTGATAATCCCACCATAATCACAGGAGGGATTCTCGGGGTACTTCATCGGCTCAAAGGCAACCTCCGTGGCTGGCGGTTGAGTGGCTGGCGGTTGAGTCGCCGGAGGTTGGGTCGCAGGGGGTTGAGTAGGCGGCGCAGCAGTTGGAGTGGCGGCGGGCTGACAGGCTGCCAGCGCCATGCTTAATACCGTCAGAACAGCCAGAACGACAAAAACTCTCTTGGCAAACATTGTCTCCTCCTTAGTACTATCTCTTAGCAAATTGGGAAACTGGGGAAATTAAAAGGCATATCAACTGGATAGGGCCATCACCTCCTTTGGCAAAGGATGAGAGACGGTTGAAATCCTGAGATAAAACTTATTATACGCTAACTTATCCAGAGGGTCATCAAATCCCAGGAGATAACCAGAAAAAGATTTTGGCGAATTCTACCACAATACTCCCCCAAAATAGCCATACAAAGCGCTTGCTCTTCTTTGAGTTTACCAGGATAATAAAAATGCTTATTCTCACTCTATCTCTCAAGCGTCATTATCCACCATGGACATAACGGCTTATCCTCCCTATGGACCCTGCCTGCGTCTGGCCAATGACAAGGTAGAGGTGTTGATCACTTTAGGGTTCGGCCCACGCATCATTCGGTATGGATTCCTCGAGGGTGAAAACGAATTTGCCGAAGTACTCGATCCGACACAGCCACCGGACCCTACCACCTGGCACCTTTACGGCGGACACCGCCTGTGGCACGCACCAGAGGTTCATCCTCGCACCTATGTGCCCGACAACCAACCCATCTCCTACGAGCCCATTTCCGAGGGGGTCCGCATCACCCAGCCGGTAGAAGCCCTGACCGGCATTCAGAAAAGCCTGGAAGTCTGGCTGGCCCCCGAGGGAAGTCATGTGCGCGTGATTCACCGCCTGCACAATCTGGGTGTCTGGGAAGTCCGCCTGGCTGCCTGGGCTATCACTGCCATGGCCGCCGGGGGGTGTGCGATTCTCCCCCTACCCCCGCGCGGCACGCACAAGACCCATCTGCAACCCGTGAGCGCACTGGCATTATGGGCCTATACGGACCTTAGCGATCCACGTTGGACGCTGGGACGCTCCTACATGCTGGCCCGGCAAGATCCTCTGCGTCCCATGGAGCAGAAAATCGGGCTGCACACGCCCCTGGGCTGGGCGGCTTATGCCCGCCGAGGCCACCTTTTCATCAAGCGCTTCGACTATCACCCCGACGCGACCTATCCCGACTGGGGTTGCACGGTTGAGGTTTTCACCAACGAGCGCCTGCTTGAACTGGAAAGCCTGGGCCCACTAACCACGCTTGCTCCCGGCGAATACCTAGAACATGTCGAAGATTGGTACCTTTTCGACGAGGTACCCACCCCCCACAACGACCAGCAAGTCGAACGCCACATCCTGCCACGCCTGTTGCAAACCGGAGGTTGAGGCACAAAACAGCCGATCAGGCTAACAGAACTCGCAAAGCCGCTATCACCAGCACCACCCCCAGAACCCGCCGAATCCAGGGCGGACTGAGGTGGCGACTACCCAGTTCGGCCCCCAACCACCCGCCTGCCAACACAGCCACCGCCCAGAGGGGCAATGCCGAAGGCAGTGGAGGGCTGTTTTGCAAAAGCCCCAGAAAGCCGGATGCCGAGTTAACCAGAATGAAGGCTGCGGCAATGCCAGATACCTGACGCGTTTCTGCCCAGCGTAGGAAAATCAGCAGGGGGCTGAGAAAGATGCCACCACCAATGCCAATCAACCCCGAAACAAACCCCAGCACCGCACCAATTCCCAACGCCCATCCCCACTTAAAGGGACGCAACGTCTCAGCAACTCCACCCGGTTTGACCAATAAGCGCAGTGCCGCGAAGAAAAGTGCAATTCCCAGCAAAGCCTCAAAATAATGCGCAGGCAGATGAATGCTACCTCCCAGATAGGCCATCGGCACCGAGGTGATGGCAAAAGGCCAGAACACCCTCCACGAGAAGCGACCTGCACGCATGTACTTATAAGCCCCAACCCCGGCCACCAGCATATTCGAGATCAAAGCGGTTGGGCGCATCACCGTGGGAGGCATTCCTGCCAGTGCCATTACCGCCAGATAAGCCGAAGCCCCGCCATGCCCAACAGAAGCATAGAGTAGGGCCGCCAGAAGAAATGCCAGGGCGATCAATAGGGTTGGAACATCTAACATGGACACATCCTGGCGGTTCTATTTGCGTAGTCTTATCATCTGCAAACCCACTTGAAGGTGACCCCCTTACGCCACCGAGACACGGATCAACTTCTCCCGTACGGCCCGCATAAAGGAAACCAGAATGAAAATCAAGGTGCAGGTTAATACAATGGCGGCCCCAGAGGCAATATTGAAATAATACGAAAAGTATAGTCCGATCACCCCCGAGAAGGCGGCGATGACCGCTGCCCACAGCATGATCAGCGGCAGGCGGCGGGTGAGTAACGAGGCAGTCGCCGCAGGTGTGACCAGCATAGCCACCATCAGCGCCACACCTACCGTCTGCAACGAAACCACGATGGCCACGGCAATTAGAATTACGAGTAGTAAATCCAAAAGATGGACCGGCAAGCGCAGTGTGGCCGCCAGGATCGGGTCAAATGAGAGCACCGCAAATTCCTTATAGAAGGCATAAAGCAAAAGCAACACGGTGCCCCCAAAAATGGCGCTCCGCGCCAGGTCGCTCGCGCGCACGGCCAGAATATCACCGAACAGGAAATGGGCCAAATCTACCGAATAACTGCGTACCGATGAGATCAGCGCCACACCCAACGCAAACATCCCCGCGAAGATGATGCCGATGGCGGTATCCTCTTTCAGATGCAATTTGCGGCTGAGGGTGCCAATCGAAACCGCGCTGAGCACCGCCGTTCCCAGCGCCCACCAGAAAAGAGCCTCCCGCGAGCCGCCCCCCACAAGGTAACCCACCGCCAGGCCGGGTAGAATGGTGTGCGCCAGTGCATCACCAAAGAACGCCATGCCCCGCAGGACCACAAATGTGCCTACGACGGCACAGACCACCCCCACCAAAATGGCAGCCAGCACCCCTCGCACCATGAAGGCATACTGAAACGGTTGCAGCAGTACGTCAAGCACCGTGTTCCCCTCCATCACAGCAGGTATCTCCTAAGACCACCTGTCCCACTTGCTCGCTCAGAATGTGCAACTGCCCCCCATAGGCCGCCAGCAGGGTCTGCGTGTTCAGAACTTCCTGCGGGGAACCCAACGCAATCAAAGAACGATTGAGCAACATAACACGGGTGAAGTGCTGAGCAGCAAGGTTCAGATCGTGCAATGAGATCATGAGGGTGATTCCTTCGCGCTGTAAACGCTCCAGCAGATCCAATAAATCATTTTGGGATGGCAGGTCAAGCCCAGTGAAGGGTTCATCTAGAAGCATCAGTTCAGCCTCCTGGGCCAACGCGCGTGCCAGGAACATGCGCTGCTGCTGCCCCCCAGAAAGCTGGGCGATCTGACGTGACACGAAATCGCTCAAACCCACACGTGCCAGCGCCTGCTGCACTTTCTGATGATCCTCCCGCCCAGGACGGCGGAGCAGACCAATCCGTCCCACACGTCCCATCATGACCACATCGTAAACCGTTACCGGGAAGCGCCAATCCACCACCGAGCGTTGAGGCACATACGCCACGCAAATGTGCTCACCTGGCACCCCGCCGTAAATCTCAATTCGTCCGGCCGTGGGCTGGAGAATGCCGGCAATCACTTTGAACAATGTGCTTTTACCGGCCCCATTCGGCCCAACCACCGCCAAGCGCTCACCTTTATAGACCTCAAAACTAACCCGATCGAGCGCCGGCCCGCTCTCATAGGTAACCGTTAAGTCCACCGCCCGAACAATGGGCCGAGCAGTGTCATGGACGGCGCGATACCCATTGAGGGACCAGCGTGCCTGTCGAATCTCACGAATCAGGGTCATAGGCTTTCCCTTATCCCGTGCAAATTTCACCTCAGGTGGCTGACCAACGCAAGGACATTATAGCGCATAAAATCAAGGTACGTCGCCGCGGGCCCTCCCGCCGGGCTAAGCGAACCGGTATAAATCGTCACCACCTCGGCTCCCACGTCCTCCGCCAGGCGTTGGGCCAGAACGGGGTTAACGGTCGTACCCACAAAAACCACCCTAATCCCCAACTGCCGGATCTGGGCCTCCAGGCTCGCCAGTTCCTGTGCCGAGGGCGCCGCCAAGGTGCTAAAGCCAGGCACCACCGCCCCTACTTGCTCAAACCCATAACGCCGGGCAAAATACCCGAAGACCAGGTGATCCGTGACGATTTTGCGCTTTTCTGGGGGCACTTGCGCTACCTGCTCGCGAATCCAGGCATCCAGATCCTGCAATGCCTGCCGGTAAGCCCGGGCATTCGCCGCGTATGCCGTGGCGTGCGCCGGGTCGTTGGCGCTGAGCGCTTTTTCAATGTTCTCCACCCAGATCATTACATTATTGGGGTCCATCCAGACATGCGGGTCGCTCGTGCCATGGGAATGGGCATGAGACTCCGCCTCTTGAGCAGGTTCTTCTTCGGCCAGAGATAAGGGTTCAATGCCCTCTGAAACATACACTACCCGCTCCGCTGCACCCGCGCTCTCGATCAGCGGCTCTAGAAACTCCTCCAGGTCCAGGCCGTTTGCAAAGATGAGATCTGCCTGAGAGAGTTTGGCGGCATCTTGCGGCGCCGGTTCGAAACTATGCGGATTGGCCCCTACCGGCAACAGCACCTGCAACTCAATATGTTCGCCACCAACCTGCCTGACCACATCGCCGATTAAAGTTGTGGTCGCAACCACTTGCAATTTTTGGGATGAAGGAGCCTCCGAAGTGGTAACAAGCTGCCCAGCGGAGGAACAGGCCGCCAGAACAAGGATGAGGCTCCAGATGGCTACGCAATTACGCAAACGCAGGAAGAAACGCTGGTTCATAAAACACCTCCATAAAAATGAATATCATTTTCAACAGACATTAAAAACGACCTTCTACTGCCGACAGGCCGGGCAGAGACCGTAAAGTTGGAGCCAGTGATCCTGGACAAGGTATCCGGTTTCTTCCTCGGTATGCCGGATCAAGCGCGAAAGGTCATCCCCAGCAAAGTACGTCGCTCGCCCACAACGCGTGCAGATCAACAGGTGCTGATGCCCCTGGGTTGCGCGGAGATAGCGATGGCACCCATCCTCCTGGTGCACCCGCTGCACCAGCCCCAGTGCCTCCAGTTTTTCCAACGTCCGATAGACGGTCACCAGGCCCAGGTTGGGGTAGTGCACACGCACCAGATCATAGATCTCAATCGGGCCGAGCGCGCGCGGACTGGCAACCAGCAGTTCCACAATCCGACGCAGGGGCTGTGTCAGGCGATAACCGCTAGCCTGGAGCCGGTCCAGCCATTCCTCTGTGAGATTCAAGGGTGGTAGATTCATTGCCCTAATTATAAATGAAAATCATTTTCAAGTCAATCCTGCATGGCCGGTTTTTCCTAAGATCCCGTCCCTTGCCACCCTCTCGCCCCAAAATTGCAGGTATACTAGAGATAGATCTCGCTTGATCTGGAGCGCTTATGCCACGCTTGTTTTACGGTCACATAACCATTGGCCAGATGCGCCTGACCTATTATCGTACCGGCGGCGAGAAACCACCGGTCATCCTCCTGCACGGCTTTTCCGACAACGCCCTGTGCTGGAACCGTGTCCCCCTGGCACTGGAAGAGGAATTCGACGTCATTCTCCCCGACGCACGTGGGCATGGCTCCTCCGGGATCGGTCCTGAGGGTGTAGGCCCGGAGGTCCAGGCGCGGGATGTGGAGACACTGATCCAAACTCTGGACCTGACCCCCCCTGTGGTCATTGGCCATTCCATGGGAGCCGATGTCGCCGCACGCCTGGCCGCCAACCGACCCGACCTGGTTCACGGACTGGTGCTAGAAGACCCTCCCTGGGGGGACCATCTTCCCCTGAATCACCTGGATCCTCAATCGCCTCAGTATACCCAAATCCGTGATGACCTGCTGGCCAACAGAGAGCGCTCCATTGACGACCTGATGGCCTTGTGCCAGGCGCGCCACCCTACCTGGGATGAAAGCGAACGCTTTCAGTGGGCCAAAGCCAAGCACGAATTGCGCCCAGAAGCCCTTAACGGCTGGATGGAACCGCGGCGTCCCTGGCGCGAGGTGGTACGCGCGTTGCAATGTCCAGGACTCTTGCTCACGGCAGCGCCCGAACGCGGCGGGTTGATCACACCAGAGGTGGCAAAAGAGGTAGCAACCTTATGGCCTCACGTCCAGGTGGTGCACTTTGCCGAGGCTGGCCATAGCATTCACCGCGAAGCCTACCGTCCTTACATCCAAACCGTGCTCAGATTTCTACGCAAGATCAGCGCATGAGCATTGGCTCATAAAGCAACAGCCACCCGATCTCTCTGAACGGATAGAGGTCAGGTAACCGTCTTAGCAACATTCTAGGCGAAAAGCCGCTTTGCTTGTGGAGGAGCGCCCCCGGCGGGGCTCGAACCCGCAACCTCTGGATTCGAAGTCCATTACTCTATCCGATTGAGCTACGGGGGCGTTGCGTCTTTATTATACCGCAATCCCCTAGGGCAAGTGCAGTACGGCCCGCGCCGTCAGTTCCAACATCTGCACCGGCACCACGCTAAGCAGCACCACTGCCGCCGCTGTACCAATGGCTACCAGGTTCAGCCAGCCATCCCGGCGCACCCGGGGCTCACCCGCACGCATGTACATGATCACCACAATCCGCAGGTAGTAGTACGCCGAAATCACCGAAGTCAGCAACCCGATAATGGCCAGGTCTACATAACCAGCAGCCACCGCCGTGCGGAATAGGAAGAACTTGCCCCAAAATCCCAGCGTCAGGGGCACACCGGTCAAAGAGAGCATGAAGATCAGCATCGTCACGCCCAGCCAGGGATACTTGGGTCCTAACCCGGCGTAATCTTCCAATGTCAGCCCGCGACCTTCCGCCTGCTCCAGCGCTACTACCACTGCCCAGGCCCCAAAGGTGGTCAGCCCATAGGCCAGAAGATAGAAAAGCATAGAGGAAATGGCTTGACCGGCCACCTGGGCGTTTCCATAGGGCACAAACGCCATCAGCAGGTAGCCCGCATTCGCAATGCTGGAATAAGCCAGTAATCGTTTGATGTTGGATTGTGCCAGAGCAAGGAGGTTTCCCACAATCATCGTCAGCGCCGCAATACCCCAGAAAATCGGGGTCAGGCTGGTGGCAAGGCCAGGGAAGAGATTCAGGAAAATGCGCATCAGCACGGCAAAACCCGCCGCTTTGGTTGCCACCGCCATAAAACCGGTCACCGGAGTGGGCGAGCCCTGATAGACATCTGGCGCCCACTCATGGAAAGGCACTGCTGCCACCTTGAAACCAAAGCCCACCAGCAGCATCACTGCCCCGGCGGTCAGAAAGCCCACCTCAGCGCTTCCGCTGCGTACCGCCTCAATCACGCCCGTCAAACTGGCATTGGCCGTTGCGCCAAAGACGAGTGCAATGCCATACAGCACAAAGGCCGAGGAGAAGGCACCGAGCAGAAAGTACTTCAGAGCGGCCTCTTCCGATTCGAGGCGGGGTCGAGCAAAACCCGCCAGCACATACAGCGGAATGGAAAGAAACTCTAAAGCCAGAAAGACAAGGATCAGATGATTCGCCTGGGTCAGCAACATCATCCCGGCAATGGAGAAAAGGAGCAGGGCATAAAATTCGCCTCGCTCCATTTCCATCCGCTTGAGATAGTCGTAGCCCAGCGCCAGAGCAATCAGACCGCTAATCAGGTAAAGTGCGTTGAGGAAGACCGCGAAGTTATCCAGCACCACCATATCCCTAAACGCACTACCGCTTCGCCCGCTCTGAGCCAGATCTAGCCCCAAGGCAACCGCCAGTCCCAATGCCGTCAGCAGTGCCAGAATCCCCTGCCGTTCACGCGGCAGCCACAAATCTATCAGCAGGAGCACCAACGCCCATACAAGAGTAAAGGCAATCGGGAGCACCATCATCAAATCGCTCAGGCTCATAGGTTGTCCTCCTAGTGGGCGGCCAGGGCCACCGATTGCACCAGCGCCACCAACCGTTCGGCACTGGGATGGATCAGGTCAAGGAAGGGTTGGGGGTACAAACCAATCCAGAAGATGAGAAGAATAATGGGTGCCAGGGTTAGGATCTCGCGCCCATTTAAGTCCGGCAATCGGCGGTTCTCCTCGTGGCGCACCGGCCCCAGGAACACCTTCTCAAACATGGTTAGCAAATAAATGGCTGCCAGGATCACCCCGAGCGTTGCCAGCCCGGCAAACCAGGGGGACGCCAACACTGCGGAGCGAAACGCTCCCAGGAGAATGGTGAACTCGCCCACAAAGCCGTTTAAGCCCGGCAAGCCCAGGGAAGAAAGCGTAACGATAAGTGAGAGAGCACCCAACACCGGCATGACCTTCCAGATCCCGCCAAAAGCACTCATCTGGCGCGTGTGCCGGCGCTCATAGAGCATTCCCACGATTAGGAACAGGGCCCCCGTGCTCAAACCATGATTGATCATCTGAAGCACTGCACCCTCAAGCCCTTGTGCGGTCAGGGCAAAAGTCCCCAGCACCACAAAACCGAGATGGCTCACTGATGAATATGCCACCAGTTTCTTTACATCCTGCTGGGCAAAGGCAACAGCCGCCCCGTACAAGATGCCCACCACCGCCAGGGCCGCCATCCACGGAGCCAGTTGCAGTGTGGCCTGCGGGAAAAGCGGCAGGTTGAAGCGCAAAAAGCCGTAGGCGCCCATCTTTAGCAGGATCCCCGCTAGAATGACCGAACCGGCAGTAGGGGCTTCCACATGCGCATCCGGTAGCCAGGTATGCAGAGGGAACATGGGCACCTTGATGGCAAAAGCCAGCCCAAACGCCAGGAAGAGCCAGACCTGGGCGGCAGCGAAAACCTCACGTTGCTGAAGCAAAGCATCCCAGGCAAAGGTGCGCGTCTGCAATCCCAGGTACAGGATGCCGAGCAACATCAAAACCGAGCCGAACATGGTGAAAAGGAAGAACTTCACCGCGGCATAGATGCGTCGTTCGCCCCCCCACACGCCGATGAGGAAAATCATCGGCACCAGGGTGAACTCCCAGAAGATGTAGAACAGCACCAGATCCAACGCCAGAAAAACCCCCAGCATGCCGCTTTCCAGCAAGAGAAAAAAGAGCATGAATCCCTTCACCCCTTCTTCCACCGCACTCCAGGTGGAAAGGATAGCAATGGGGGTTAAGAAAGCGGTTAGCAGGACCAACAGCAGGCTGAGGCCATCTACACCCAGGTAGAACTCAATGGTGAGATCACCAATGCGCACCCAAGGCAGGCGCACCACCTGCTGTAAAGCCGGATTCCCGACCTGAAATTGCGCCAGCATCCCCAGCGCCGCGCCAAAGGTGAGCAGGGAGGTGAGCAATGCCCCCCAGCGCAAGGCATTTTTGGCCCTGGCGGGAATAAACAGAAGGATGAAAAACCCCATCAGCGGGAGTGCAATCAGCCAAACCAGCCAACTAATGCCCAGAATCATCCTCAAACCTCGTTCCTACGGAATTGGCGTGAGCCCACCCGCTCATCTCAGGAGCAAGTAAGCCACAATCAGCACTACCCCCACCACAAAGGTCAGGGCATAAGAGCGGACATAGCCATTCTGCCACTTCCGCCACCACAACGCAATCTGGCGGGCCAGTTGCCCCACTCCGTTGACGATCCCATCAATCACCCCCAGATCCACTGCCTGGGCCAGCCCCTGCGCCAGTACCTGGTAAGGACGCACAAAGAGGGCATGATATATCTCATCCACCCACCACTTGCGCTCCAGGGCGTGATAAACTCCATCCAACAGGCGTGCCAGGGGGTCTGTCTCTCGCGGGCTGGGTAAGGGGCGCTGCCCGTAGAGCCACCAGGCCAGTCCCAGGCCGATCAACGCAACCGCCAGCGACGACGCTGCAATCGTCCACTGGAAGGGAATAGCCTCCACCGTGTGCAGCGTGTGTTCCAACCAGTGTTCCAGGGCATAAATCCCCGGTGCATTGATCAGGCCCCCCACAACTGAAAGCCCTGCCAGCACCACCAGCGGTGCCGTCACAATTGGCGCGCTTTCCGTAGCCTTTTCCGCTGCCTCGCTGCGGGGGGAGCCGAAGAACACCAGAGCCAGTTGCCGGCCCATATAGAGCGCTGTCAGTAGTGCCGAGAAGAGCAGAATTCCAAAGACAGCCGGGAATTTCAGGTTGGCAGCCGCCAAAATCTCATCCTTAGAAAAGAAGCCAGCCAGGGGCGCAACGCCTGCCAGCGCCAGCGCACCAATCAGGTAAACCCAAAAGGTCAGCGGCATACGCTGACGCAATCCCCCCATGTAGCGCATGTCCTGGGGATCCAGTTCCACCTGATGGTGATGGCCGGCCTCATGACCGCGCTCCATGCCCAGAATGACCGAACCGGCAGAGAGGAAGAGTAGCGCCTTGAAAAACGCATGGGTAACCAGGTGAAACATTCCCGCGACGGCGGCTCCCATCCCAACGGCAGCCACCATGAAACCCAATTGACTGATGGTGGAATAAGCCAGCACACGCTTGATATCATACTGCCCAAGCGCAATGGTGGCTGCCAGCAATGCCGTTAGCCCTCCCACCCAGGTGACCGTGCTTTGGGCTAGCGGCACCTCCAGATAGAGCGCCTGCGAACGTGCCACCAGATACACACCGGCAGTGACCATGGTAGCCGCATGGATCAGCGCCGAAACCGGGGTAGGACCGGCCATGGCATCCGGCAACCATACATAAAGCGGAATCTGCGCCGACTTGCCGGTTACCCCAAGCAACATGAACAAGGTGATTGCCGTCAATACCCCCGGCGCCACCTGCGCCAGATGGGAGGCCTGGCCGAACACCGCATCAAAGTCCAAACTACCAAAATTTACAAAGATCAGGAAAAGAGCAATCAGCAAGCCGAAATCACCGATACGGTTGACCACAAAGGCTTTTTTGGCCGCCAATGCATTTCCAATACCGCCAGCGCCTTTTTCGAACCAGAAGCCAATCAGCAAGTACGAGCACAGGCCCACGCCTTCCCAGCCCACAAAGAGCATGAGGAAGTTGTTGGCGCTGACCAGGATCATCATGGCGGCAATGAAGAGATTCAAGAAGACGAAGAAGCGGCGGAAACGGCGCGGGTCACCGTTGTGGCGCACATCTTCATGCATGTACCCGATGGAGTAAATGTGGATCAAAGCGCCAACCCCCGCCACTACCAACATCATCACCACCGAGAGGGTATCCACCCGGAAGGCCCAATCTACCCGGAAATCACCGATGTGAATCCAGGTCAAAAGAGGCACCACCGCACCCTCAGGATGGCGGCTCAAGCCCACAGCCAGAGCAACGGCCACCCCAAACGCCCCCACAGTCGCCAGGCTGGCAATCCAACCCACGACCTTCTCGCTCCAACGCTCTCCCAGGAGCAAGTTCAACAGAATGCCCGCTACCGGCAAAAACACCACCCCCGGCGCCAGGCGGAACAACGGTTCGGTTACGCTCATCACCTCCATGTGCATGGGCGGTTCATCCTTTCAACTCACTCATCTGATCAATGTCCACCGAGTGCTTGGTGCGGAAGATTGCTATGATCAGCGCCAGCCCGATGGCCACTTCGGCAGCCGCCGTGGTAATGACGAAGAAAACAAAAATCTCGCCGTCCAGCACTTTGTGGAACGCCGCAAAGGCCACAAAGGCCAGGTTGGCGGCATTGAACATCAATTCCAGCGCCATAAACACGACCAGCGGGTTGCGACGCAGGAGCACTCCCAGGATGCCGATGGTGAACATGAAGGCAGAAAGACCCAAATAATACATCAGAGGCATGCCGTCACTCCTTTCGCTCGCCGATTTGAGCGTGCCGCCCCAACCCCGTCCCCTTGACCGGGGTATCCAGGCGAGCCAGGAAAATTGCACCGACCACCGCAATCAGCAGCAAGAAACCGGTGATCTCAAAAGGAAGGAGGTACTTCTCAATCAGCATCCGCCCCACGACCACCGGGCTCTCAAACCCAAACCCAATCTCAGCCGCCCACCGGGGAGCACTGGTGCGCAGGTAGAAGAAAGCACCGGCCTCAAGTAAAAACAGCACCCCTGCCAGGAGGCCAATCCAGCGCTGCCCGCGCAAGGGCTCTTGGACAGGTAGTTGCTCGGCACCCAGCAGCATGATCACAAACACGAAAAGCACCATGATCGAGCCGGCATAAATTGCCACCTGCGCGAACGAGATGAACGGCGCGCCCAGAATCAGGTACAACACTCCCACCGTGATAAAGTTAAGCACCAGGAAAAGCGCCGCATAGATGGCGTTCCGACTGACCAGCATGCCAATGGCCGATCCGGCCACAACCAGGCCCAAAACAGCGAAAACGATGAGCGTTCCTAAGGCCATCCAACCTCCCTAATCAGTGGGATCTTGCATGATCGGAATCGCACGCGTGTAAACCCCCGGCTCCACCTTCTGCGGAGTAGGTTTTCCACCTTCCGGCACGGGTTCCAGCAGCATCTCTTTGGTGTAGATGGAGTGATGGCGGTCGGTGAAGGTGAGTTCGTAATTGTCAGTAAGTACAATGGCCTCGGTGGGACAAGCGTCCTCACAGAAACCGCAAAAGATGCAGCGCAGCATGTTAATCTCGTAGACCCGGGCGTAACGTTCACCCGGTGAGTAGCGCTCGTCATCGGTGTTCTCCGCCGCCTCAACGAAGATCGCATCGGAAGGGCAGGCAGCCGCACACAGGGCACAACCGATGCAGCGTTCCAGCCCGTTCTCATAGCGGCGCAAGATGTGCCGCCCGCGGAAGCGCGCTCGCACCGGACGCTTGACTTCCGGGTACTGAATGGTGACCGGTTTTTCGGTCATTGAGCGAAGAGTTTCCAGCAAACCTTTAAGCATGGCTTATCCTCCAACCAGAACCACCACAAAGGCGGTCACTACAGCGTTCAGCAGTCCCAGGGGGAACATGACCTTCCAACCCAGTTGCATCAAACGATCATACCGAATACGGGGCAACGTGGCACGCAGCCAGATCATCACAAACAACCATACCGCTACTTTGAGGAATAGATACACCGGCCCCAACCAGGGGAAACGGTCCACAAACGGCCCCATGAAACCGCCCAAAAAGAGAGAGGCACCAATCATGGCTACTGCAATCATTTTGATGTACTCGGCCATGAAGAACAGGGCAAACTTCATCCCCGAGTACTCGGCGTGATAACCCGCCGTCAGTTCCTGCTCGGCTTCGGGCATGTCAAACGGGGCGCGATTCACTTCGGCCAGAGAAGCCAGAAAATACAGCAAAAATGCTGCCGGCTGAAGAACCACAAACCAGAGGTGCTTTTGGGCATTGATGATGTCCATCAGGCTCAACGAACCGGCCAGCAGGATCGGACCGACAAAGGAGAGCCCCAGCGCCAGTTCATAACTGATCATCTGTGCCGTTGAGCGCAGCCCGCCCAACAGGGCATATTTATTGTTAGAGGCCCAACCCGCCAGCACGATTCCATAAACCGAGATGGACGCCACAGCCAGGATGTACAAAATCCCCACGTTGATATCTGTGAGGTAGAGACGAATCACACGCCCACCGATGACCACCGTATCTCCCCAGGGAACTACCGCGGTAATGACCAGGGAGGGCAGTACTGTGATGATCGGTGCGAGGAAGAAAAGCACCTTATCCGCCCCAGCCGGTGTCAATTCTTCCTTGAAAATCAACTTAATCCCATCCGCCACCGGCTGAAGCAACCCAAACGGGCCAGCCCGGTTGGGTCCAATGCGCACCTGAATGCGCGCAATGACCCGACGCTCATAAAGGGTGGCGTAGGCAAAGCCGGCCGTCAGCATCAGCACAATAATCAGCGATTTGATCACCCACTCCCAAAACAAGCCAGCGTCCATGCGATCTCCTTAAGTTCAGGGCTGAGGTTCAAGCACAGCCCGCTGCGCTCGCACCCACAGGGGTTGACGCAACGGCACACCGGTACTGCGCGGCACCAAACCCGCTTTTACCGGAACGTTGGCATCCACATAAACGGTTAGCGTCTCGGCCCACTCGCCCGCACTGACTTCCACACGCTCGCCTGTCTGCACGCCCAGCTGGGCGGCTGTGGCCGGAGCCAGGTACAGAGCCGCGCGAGCCATGCGTTGCTGAAGCAGGTGGGAAGGAACCAGGGTCTGCCCCTGATCGTAGAGACGTACCACCGGTACCAGATAGAGCGCATCGTCTGCCGGCGCCGGTGCTATCTCCACCGCGGGCCACTCACTTAATTCCGCGCCCGCACTCATCCGCGCCAGACGCACCCCCAAACCCTGAGTATTCTCATAGACCGTTCCCCCGTAGTACAAATCCCCCCGCCCAACAAGTGGCCACTGTTCCACAACTTCCGCCAGGCGCGTGTAAGAAAGGCCTGCAAAAGCCGGCAGCGCGCGAGCCAGTTCGTCGAACACCCGGCTTGCCGAACGCCCCACCAATGGAATGCCCAGATGGTCTGCCACCTGGGCAACGATCATAAAATCGGGGCGGGTGTTCTCCAGTTCCGGCACTGCCGGATAAAAACGCTGCACCCGTCGCTCCCCTGAGGTCCAGGTGCCCTCGCGTTCCGTAAAGGCCTGCACCGGGAAGACCACATCCGCTCGCCGCGCTGTCTCGGTCAAGAACAGGTCCTGGACGATGACAAAACCTGCCTTCTCCAGTGCCTGAGCCAGGATGGGATCATCACCCGCCGGATCAGCCGCCGCTACCCACACGGCCCCGGCAGTGGCCAGGGTGTGTGCCAGGTCGGGATCGGGACGGAAGCCAATCTCCCACCCTCCCTGGGTGTTGGCGTGCGGCCAGACCGCCACCAGTCCGCTCAGTGGTCGTTCTGCCTGCCCGTTCTGCACCAGCAGGCGCGCCAGCATAGTGGCCAGGGCTTCGGAGGCTTCCAGAGACAGCCCCTCTTGACCGAAAAAGATCACCAGATTGGTCGCTTTTGCCAGTGCCTGGGCTTCTGGCGATTCCCCTGCCAGCAGCGATTGTACTTTTTCCAGCACCTCTGAGTACGCATAGCGTATCACATGGGCAGCGTAGCGCTCCAATTTGGTGGGACGGGCATTTGCCACGATCAGCGTCGCGCCGCGTTCGGCAGCCTGCTTAACCCGCAGCCACCACAGCGGGGCTTCCTCATGCAGGTCGGTCGCCACTACCAGGACGGCATCACCCTTACCCAGCCCCGCCAGATTGGCATCCCCGCTCAACCCGTAGCGCTGAACGTAGTCTCCTCCGGCCATGGTGGAGTAAAGCACAGCCCGTCCCTGCCGAGCCGTGACAACCTGATACAAATTGAAGAAATCTTCGTTGCTGAGACGACCCCCAGCCAGCGCGACCACCCCCGAGCGCTCACGCAATCCCTCCGCGGCGAAAGCCAGCGCCTCTTCCCAGGTGGCTGGCTCAAGGCGACCGTTCTTGCGCACCAGCGGCTGGCGCAGGCGTTCCGGGCTTTCGGTATAGTGATAGCCAAAGCGCCCTTTGTCGCAAATCCAAATTTCGTTAACCCACTCGTTCTGACGCGGCATCACACGCTTGATCACCTCACGCCCACCCGCCGCGGCCTCCCGGCGCACGTTCAAGGTCAGATTACACCCAACCGGGCAGTGCGGACAAATGGACGCCGTTGGGATCATCTCCCAGGGACGCGCGCCAAAACGGAAATCGGCTGTGGTAAGCGCCCCTACCGGGCAAATGTCGGTGGTATTGCCTGAAAAGTAAGAATCAAAGCCGGGCTCGGAAAAAGTTACAATTTGCAAAGCCCGGCCACGCTGGCTAAAAGCAATCACCGGGTCATCGGCCACATTGGACTGAAAACGCACACACCGGCCACATAAAATGCAGCGCTCACGATCCAGATAAATCAACTCACCCAGCGGTACGTGCTTGGCCAGGTGCATTTTATCTTCATACTGAAAGCGCGACTCCCCCGGCCCGTAAGCCATGGTCAGATTCTGCAACGGGCATTCACCGCCCTTATCGCAAATCGGGCAATCTAGGGGGTGCGAGGTGAGGAGAAACTCAATGATACCCCGGCGCGCCTCCGCGACCACCTGGGTTTGAGTGCGCACAACCATGCCCTCGCTCACCGGCGTCGTGCAGGCGGTTTCAAGCTTAGGCCCGAACTGAATCTTCGGTGTACCGTCGGCTTCCAAAATGGGCTGCCCGGTGGTGCGGTCAATCACGGGTCGCCCCACCTCCACCAGGCACATGCGGCACATTCCCACCGGTTCCATCTTGGGGTGATAGCAAAAGACTGGGATGTCAATTCCCGCCTTTTTGGCAGCATCCACAATCAGCATTCCCTGCGGGACGCTGATCACCTGGCCATCAATGGTGAGGGTGACCATCTTACCCATAAATCGGCTCCTTCGTCACAACGGCTTCAAAATCGGCTCGGAAGCGATCAATGCTGGAAACCACAGCCAGTGTAGAAAACTCTCCCAACGCGCACAGGCACTTGCCCTGCATCTGACGCGCCACCTGGTAGAGCAACTCCACCTCACGGAGGCCGGCCTTGCCGCGCACAATGCGTTCGGCCAGGCGATTCATCCAATAGGTACCCTCGCGGCAGGGCGTGCACTTGCCACATGACTCATGTTTGAAGAAATTGACCGTCTTCTGGGTCAACCACGCCATGTTGACCGAATCATCCAGCACAATCACCGAAGCCGATCCCAATGAACCGCCGAATTTGTTCAGGGATTCGTAATCCATTGGGGTATCCAGCACGCTTTCGTCCATTGGAATTAGCACCGAGGATGCCCCGGCCGTCATCACGGCTTTGAGCGTGCGTCCCTCCGGCACGCCTCCCCCATGCTCAAAAATCAACTCGCGGAAGGTGACCCCAAAAGGCAACTCGTAATTACCCGGCCGGTTAACACATCCTGAAAGGCTGAAAACCTTGGTGCCGGGGCTCTTATCCGTGCCGTAATTGTGATACCAGGCCGGTCCGTTAAGCACAATTAGCGGAACGTTTGCCAGAGTCTCTACATTATTGACTACCGTTGGGCGATTGTACAGCCCCGCCGTAGCCGGGAAGGGCGGGCGCAGGCGCGGCTGGCCCAGTTTGCCCTCCAGCGATTCCAACAACGCCGTTTCTTCGCCACAGATGTACGCACCCGCCCCCAAATGGGTGTAAATGCGAAGGGAGTAGTCGGTGCCAAAAAGACGCTCCCCCAGCAACCCGGCCTGTTCCAATTCGGCAATCTTTTGATCCAACCACCTGGCAATGTGCCAGTACTCGCCCCGAATATAGATATAGGCCACATTGGCCTGCACCGCATACGCGGCAATCATCAACCCCTCCAAAAACTGGAAGGGGTTGGATTCCATGATCTCACGGTCCTTGAAGGTGCCCGGTTCAGATTCATCCGCATTGGCTACCACATAGTGCGGCCAGAGATCATTGGGCAAAAATGACCACTTTAAGCCCGTTGGAAAGCCCGCCCCACCGCGCCCGCGTAATCCCGAGTCTTTAACCATCTGGATGACCTGCGCTGGCGGCAACTCCATCACGGCCTTTTTGAAGGCCGCAAACCCCTGGTGCTCCAGGTACACCGGCAGGCGCTCCAGGCCCGGGATGGCGCGGTGACGTAGGATGAGATACTCGCTCATGCTGTGCCCTCCTTCTCCTGCTGGGCTTTTTGCCTTAAGGCTTCAATGACCGCCAGGGCCGTCTCCAGGGTCTGATTTTCGTGAAAGACAATTTCCCCATCTCCCTGCACCTGGAAAACCGGCGCCCGATGACAGGCCCCAATGCACTTCACTTCTTCGATGACGAAGAGCCCATCTGGCGTGACCTGCCCCACCTCTACCCCCAGCGCCTGGCAGAGGGCTTTCAGAAAATCTTCTGCGCCGCGTAGGGCACAGGGAAGGTCCGTGCAAACCTGAATGTGGTAGCGCCCATGCGGCTGGTCGTAATAAAGTGTGTAAAAGCCCACAATGGAGGCTACATCCGTGATCGAAATCTCCAGAATCTCGGCGATTTCAGCCATGGCCTGCACCGTTACATAGCCCGCTTCGCGCTGGGCCAGGTAGAGCAGGGGCATGACCGCTGAGCGCTTGTGTTCCGGCGGATACTTAGCCAGGATGGCTTGAATTTCATCGGCGTATTTGGCGCGTAGCGTGTTCACCGATCACAATCTCCCAAGACAATGTCAATGCTGCCGATGATCCCCACCACATCGGCGATAAAGTGATTGCGAGTCAGCAAAGGCATAATTTGCAGGTTGGCAAAGGACGGCGTCACGTAGTGCACCCGATAGGGCTTGGGGCCTCCATCCCCTTCCAGGAAGACACCCAGTTCCCCACGCGGACTTTCAATGGCCGCATAAACCGACTCCTTGGGTGCCACAAATCCCTCGGTCCACAACTTGAAATGATGGATCACCGCTTCCATGCTCACCCCCAGTTCGGATCGCGGGGGCGGTACAAATTTGCGGTTGTTGCTGCGCACCGGGCCGTAAGGCAGTTTATCCAATGCCTGTCGGATGATGCGCAAGGATTGACGCATTTCCTCCACACGCACGCGGTAGCGTGAGTACACATCGCCATCGGGCTGAGTTGGAATATCAAATTCATACTGCTCGTAACCGCTGTAGGGGCGCACTTTGCGCAAGTCATACTTGAGGCCCGCAGCGCGCGCCACCGGCCCCGAGATGCCCCACTGAATGCATTCCTCAGCCGTGATCACCCCAATACCACGCGTGCGATCCAGGAAAAGTTCATTGGTGGTCAGCAAGCGTTCGTATTCATCAATGCGCCGCGGCATGATCTCCAGCACACGACGCACGGCATCCTCAAACTCCACCGGCACATCCCGCCACAGCCCGCCCGGGCGGACGTAGGTGGTCATCATGCGCTGCCCAGAGCACATTTCGAAGATATCCAGGATCATCTCGCGTTCGCGCATGGTGTAGAGGAAAGTGGACATGGCCGCCAGATCCAGCGAACTGGTGCCCAGCCAGAGCAAATGCGATGCAATACGCGTCAATTCAGCCAGAATGACCCGAATGGCCTGCGCCCGTGGCGGCACGTCCAACCCCACCAGTTTTTCCACTGCCAGGCAGTAAACCAGATTATTGCCGATGGGGTTGAGATAGTCCAACCGATCCGTCATCACCTCGGCTTTCTGATAGGTCTTGGCTTCCATGTTCTTCTCAACGCCCGTGTGCAGAAAGCCGATATCGGGGATGCAATTCACCACAATCTCCCCATCCAGTTCCAGCAGCAGGCGCAGTACCCCGTGCGTGCTGGGGTGCTGAGGCCCCATGTTCAACAGCATGGTCTCGCCCGCCAACGCGCGTTCTGAAACCAGATGGCGCAACTCATCTACAGAAACTTCACGTAACATTACCATAGCCGGCTCCACCCTTAAGACTTGGCATACGGCTTGCGGCGATCAATCTCTTCCGCGTTGAAAGAGAACTGCACTTCCTCGTAACCTAGCGGATAATCTTTACGCAGGGGATGTCCCTGCCAGTCCGCGGGCATCAGGATGCGCCGTAAATCGGAATGCCCATCGAAAACGATTCCAAACATGTCCCAGATTTCGCGCTCTTTCCAGTTGGCGTTGGGGAAGACCCTCTCCATCGTTTCCAGGTGGGGGGCGTTGCCGTTGAGCGGCACCCGCAAGCGCAATATCAGGTTATGGGGCATGGAATAGAGATGATAGACCACATGAAAGCGCGGAGTTTGCTGGGGCCAGTAGTCCACCGCTGTCTCATCAATCAACACATTGAACCCGAAGGTCTCCTTAAGCGTCTGGGCGGCTTCAATGATGTTTTCGGGGGGGATGATCAGCGTGACCTCATCCCGGAAGCGATGTTCACTGGCGCCAAAACGCTCTTTGATGACCCGTACCGCCTCTTCCAACACCTCAGTGTTTGTGTTTGCCATCGCTTTGACCTCGTCCTCGCAACTCTCCAAACCGGCACCCCCATGGTCGGGTGTATATGGGAGCCAGTGAGCCAGGCGCTTTGCCCTAAGCCCACTTAGTCAGTTTTTCTCTTTGCACCTTGTCGTGCAAAGTCAGAATGCCGTGAATCAGTCCCTCAGGACGCGGGGGACAACCCGCCACGTAAACGTCTACCGGCACCACTTCATCTACGCCCTGCACAATGGCGTAGTTGTTGAAAATACCGCCGCAAGAGGCGCAATCCCCCATGGCAATTACCCACTTGGGCTCAGGCATTTGGTCGTAAAGCAGGCGCAGCACCGGCGCCATCTTACGCGAAACCCGCCCCGCCACAATCATTAAGTCGGATTGGCGCGGGCTGGCACGCATCAGTTCCATTCCAAAGCGGCTCAAGTCGTAACTAGAAGCCTGCGCTGCCATCATCTCAATGGCACAGCAGGCCAACCCAAACAACATCGGCCACATCGAGCGCGTGCGCGCCCAGTTGACCATCTGCTCCAGGGTGGTGGTAACCACCCCCATTTGTGCGGTTTTTTGCTCTAATCCCATTCCAGCGCTCCTTTCTTCCACGCATACACGTGGGCTACCTCTAAAACAATCAGGAACACCAGCATCGCCAGAAAGCCCAGCCACCCAAGTTGGCGGGCAGCCGCCGCCCAAAAAATTACAAAAACTACTTCGACATCAAAGAGAATAAAAAGGACGGCTACGAGATAAAACCGAATGGACATTCGTCGCCGTCCTGGTCCATAGGGCACAATTCCCGATTCATAGGGGGCTGCTTTCCGTGGCGTTGGCCGCCGGGGGCCAAAAAGCATCCCCAGCAAAACGGCAATCAGCGCAACAGCAAACCCAACAACCAGAATAACAAATAGGGGGAGATAGTCTTGAAGCATGAGCGGTCCTCACGACAGAAGATGTCTATCTGACCGGCACAATCTTGCCCTAGTATATCACAAGTGTGGTCTGGTGGCAATTTTCACAAAATAATTGTACAAAAATCACCCGTAAGTCGCCTTGTCTGGACATTTCACCGCTCCAATGCATAGATGTACACCCCCGCGCGCCGGTAAATCGGCACCACCCCCGTACACTGGTTGAGCGCTGTCGGTTGTAAACTGCCTACCCCCTCACGGACATACACATGGGTTAACTCAGCCTCCTCAACCAGGGCCCAGAACGCTGCATCGCAATCCTTTAACTGCGCCGCTTGGGCAGCCCAGCGGCTAATGTGCGCCGCCGCCACTGGTTCACCCCAGGCATATAGCACAGGCGGCAACAAACTGGCACGCCCGGCATACGGGAGCAACCAGTACCCCCCATCCACACCCCGATAGGTACCTCCCTGCCATGCGGTCACATTGATAAAGAAACGCACGTTCTCCGGCAAGTTCTCACGCACCCAATCCAGGGCCATCTTATCCACTGCATCGGCCAGCTGTGTAGCCGGATGGGTCACCGTGCGTGTGGACCAGGCGCCCCAACCCAATACCCCCAGCGCCAGCAGCCCCCCTGCTACCCAACCCACCCGACGCCAAAGGGGAGCGGGCACACGGCCCATCAGCCAGCCCCAAAAACTCACCCCACCGTCCGCCAGGCAAAGCGCCGCGGGCAGAAAAAGCACAATCGCCATGTGGTCTGGGCGAAAAGGTCCCAGACGCACTCCCCATGGCAGCATCAGCAGGGCCAACACCAGCCCCCATCCCGCCAAAAGACGGCTGTGCACACGGGTCAGCCCATGGACTCCAGCCATACCCGCTGCAATCATCAGGATATGATTGTGGCGCGGCCCCAGCAAATCCAGAATATAACGGAAATAACCCATTTGAGAAGTATCCAGAGGAGAAACCACCCGCACTGTGGCTTGCGCACCCAGGTGCCATGCCACTCGCCACAGCCAGGGCATCGCCAGCCCAACCCCCAGCCCCAACCCTAGCACCACCGCTCCCAGCGGCAAGACCCGTTGCATTCGCGCCGCCCGGTCCAAACGCCGCCAAATTCCCCAGCCTCTGACCAGGATCAAGGCTCCCCCAAACAAAGCCAGCAACAGCAAGGCCGTGTAATGCGATAGTGCCACGCCTGCCGTGAGCACCCCCAGGCGCATAAATGCTTCCACCGATTGGGGATTGCGCAAAAGATCCAGTATTGCTGCCATGGCCAGGGGCAACATGATCAACCCGGTCAGAAGCGTGTAGCGCCCCCAGGCCAGGTAATAGGCCGGCATTTGAAAGGCAAACCCCACCAGGAGCGCCGCCAACCCGGCGCGTAATGGCTCACCCCATACCGCCTTGCCAAGCCGATACACCGAAAGCGCCACCAATGCATTCAGGACCTGCCCCAACCACAATACGGCTGACGCCGCTTCCAGATGGCTGAGGCTAGCAAACCAGGCCGTGATCAGGTGAAAGCCGTAATGATACGAGAAGAAGGTGGAAATCTCGGGTTGCAAAGTGGCCGGGATGCCTCCCACCTCCAGGATTTTACGCACGATAAACGCATGGTGAACCGAATCCACCCAGGCCGGGAAAACCATGCCCCGCGCCTGGTAGAAGCGCCAAAGTACCACCGCCACCAGCACAACCCCACCCACCAGTCCCC
This sequence comes from Thermanaerothrix daxensis, assembly GCF_001306145.1. Lineage (GTDB taxonomy): Bacteria > Chloroflexota > Anaerolineae > Anaerolineales > Anaerolineaceae > Thermanaerothrix > Thermanaerothrix daxensis. The sequence continues at coordinate 181,307 of NZ_LGKO01000005.1, read as the reverse complement.
CCATTACAGATCGGAGTGAAATCCGTCTGCCCATCTGCCCACGGCGCCATCCCAACCCTCCCAAGGCCACCAGGGCCAGCGCCGCATACCCGGCGCGTAAATCACCCGCGGTCAGGGGAGTTTGTACGGTAAAAAGCAGCAACCCGCCCAGCGCCGTCAATGCTACTGAGAGCCCCAAGGCTTCAGCCAGTTGTTCCAGTACATCTTGACCGACAGGGGTGCGCCAGACCACCCAAATCGCCCCCGGCACAAAGAGCACCGCCAGTGCCGCCAGGATCAGCAGAGAAAGCGGAGAGTTAATCACCTGTTGAAATCCCTTTGATATGCCGTTAACCTGCCAGGATTATTATAATAGGTGAAACACACCCCCATCATCTCACCCGCTTCATTCGCTCTCAACCCAAGCCCGCATCGCAAAGGAGTCGAGATGGTTTCCTCTTATCTCTCTACCGCCCGTGAAGGACGACATGAGACGTGGCGATATATCGCCACTCTGGCCCTGGTGATCTGGCTCTTCATCAGCGTCTCGTTGATGGCCAGCCTGGTAGCCGTGATCCTTACCGGCACCACTGACCTCAATGCCCTCCCACCCCTGCTGGTGCTGGTTATCGCCATGCTGCCATTTCCGCTGGGCGGCCTCCTGGGGCTGGTCATCGGATTGCGCCTGTTTCATCACCGTTCTCTGCTTTCGCTCATCAACCCTGCGGGGCGCGTACGTTGGGCCTACCTCTGGCGCTCCTTTGGCTTGTGGCTGCTTCTGTGCGCATTGACCGATCTAATTTTATGGCTCATCCATCCTTCCAATTACATCTGGGCAGCGGATTGGTCGCGCTTTTTGCCATACGCGTTGCTGGCAACCCTGCTTATTCCCTTCCAGACCAGCACCGAGGAACTGATCTTTCGCGGTTATCTAACCCAGTGGATCGGGCGCTCGCGCCTGGGCTTTTGGGCCACACTGATCCTTCCCAACCTCATCTTTGCTCTGCTTCACGGGCTAAATCCTGAAGTTCAGACCTACGGAGCCTGGCTGACATTGCCGCTCTACTTTGGCATCGGCCTGGTCCTTTCCTGGGCCACTCTTCAGAGCGGAGGGTTGGAATATGCGCTGGGCATGCATGCGGCCAATAACTTTTATGCCGCGCTAGTGGTCACCTTTCCAGCCTCGGCACTCCCTTCGCCGGCGCTGATCCAAATGCGCACTTATGATCCCGTGGTGGGGTTAATCGCCTTTATTCTGATGGCCCTTATTTATCTAGGGGTGCTCGCCCGCTGGCCACGCACCCCCATCCAACCCGCTGAAGGTCTGTGACTCCGGGGAGGGAGAGATGCTCGCACGCAAAACACTTCCATTTGGACTGGTCATCCTGGCGGTTCTCCTGTTCGTGCTGGCACTCCCGCCGGCCACCCATGCCGCGGCCCGCTCCTATTTTGCCGAGCGCTACGATGTGTCACTCCAAATCCTGAGCAACAACCGCATCCAGGTTGAAGAAACGGTGACGTTCCGCTTTGAGGGGGGACCCTACACCTATGCTTTTCGTCAACTGGCCCTGGACCAACTGGAAGGGATTGAAATCCAGGGCGCCACGCTAGATGGGGTACAACTGCCCGAAGGAGATCAACCCAACCAGGTCGAGATCAAACGAAGCGCCGATCCAATCGAGATCACCTGGCATTTTCCACCCACTCAGGACGACACTCGCACCCTTGGCTTGCAATATCAGGTCCACGGACACATTCACCTGCGAGATAATGCCGAAGGGATCTTTTGGCAGGCCATCCCTGAAGAACACGAATACGTCATCCGCCAGGCCCAAATCACGGTGCACTATCCGGCTCATTTGACCCCGGCTGAGCGGCCCCAACTGCGCGGCGCGCAGTACACAACCACCCCGATACCCGGAGGGCTTATCTTCACCGCTTACAATATTCCCGCCAACCAGGGCGTCACCATTGAAATCCTGTTCCCCCGCGGCAGCCTGATTGCTCAACCTCCGGACTGGCAGGCGCGGCTGCTGGCACGCGGAGCACAGGCCCGTCAGATGGCCCCCTGGGCCATTGGGCTGGGATTACTGGTGGGGCTCGCGGCACTGGTGGCCCTCTGGACGTACCGCCGTCAACACCAACGCCCCACGGTGATCATCCCGCCGGGGATTGTCACCAACCCGCCTGATAACCTTGCCCCAGCCCAGGCTGCTTTCCTGCTCAACCCCACAGCAGTCACTCCTGCTCAGGTAGCCGCTACCCTGGTTCACCTGGCTCAAAAGGGCTGGCTACGCTTGGAAGCTACCCACGGAGGGCGAGGGCTCTTCAAAAGCCGTGATTACGCGCTGCAACGCCTGCGCGATACAGGGGGGCTGAAAGAGCACGAACAGGTGCTCTTCGAGGGACTTTTTACCACCCGCCAGGGACTCCAATCCTCGGTACGGCTGAGCACTCTGGGCGGTAAACTTCCCCGCCTCATCACCCCCTTCAAGCAGGCCCTGACCCGTGAGCTGCTCGGGCTGGGCTTCCTGGATGCCCAGCGCTTGAGCGAGCGCCAGCGTCTGAATGTCCTGACCACACTGACCTTCTTGTTGGAAATTCCCCTGCTAATCCTGGGTCTGGTCCTGGTCCTGGGCAGTGATGCGCTGGTCGGTGTGGGGACACTAGCACTGGGACTGGCTGGCGGCCTGATGATCGCCGGAATTGGCATGATTCTCTTCACCTATGGCTGGCTGTTGCTCACCCCCCAAGGCGAAACGCACGCCGCACGCTGGAAGGGCTTCAAACACTACCTGGACAATCTGATCAAGCAACGCAGCGGGCTGCAAGGAGAGTGGTTAGAAGCCTACCTGCCCTATGCGGTGGCTTTTGGTAACGGACTCCAATGGACCGAGGCATTTCGCGATCAGGGTTTTGCTCCTGCCATTTCCTGGCTGCTCACCCCCGCGGGCGCCGGCAACATGGACGACTTGCTCGGGGCAATCGCCGCAACCAGTGTGATCACCTCCACCGGGGCCGATGGTGGCGTAGGAGCAGGGGGTGGTGGAGGAGGCGCCAGCGGGGCCGGCTAGTCCCCACACTTAAGAAAACTGTAAACCAGAGCCCCCCGCCAGCGCAGAGGGAATCTCATTATAATAAGGTTACCTCCTGACCTGCGAGATGCCTTATGCCCCCGCATTGGTATGCTGTCCATAGCCATCCTCATCGAGAAGAGAGCCTGGCCCGCTACATGGAAGAAAGCGGCCTGGAAGTGTTTTACCCGCATCTGCGAGTCTCGCCGGTCAACCCACGTTCGCGTCGCATTCGCGCCTACTTTCCAGGCTACGTTTTCGTACGTGCCGATCTGGAACAAACCGGCCATTCGCTTTTCCAATGGATGCCCTTTGCCACCGGCCTGGTTTCATTCGGGGGCGAGCCGGCCATTGTACCCGATTCCTTGATTTTGTCGCTCAAAGCGCACCTTGAGCGGCTTAACCGCGCAGAAGCCCACGCCCCTGCGGAACCCTTTCGGAAAGGCGAAGAGGTACAAATCGAAACAGGTCCCTTTGCAGGGTATGAGGCCATTTTTGATGCCCACCTGCCCGGCAGAGAGCGCGTCCGTGTCTTGCTCAAATTCCTGGGGGAGCGCCGTGTGCCTCTGGAACTTGACCCGCACCAGTTGCGTAAGCCGACGCAATCCTCCTGACTCTCTTCAGGTGGAGCACCCTCATGGTCGAATCTGACATCCAGACCCCCTCCGCCCCATTCGCAGGTATCCACGCCCAACGCGGAATCAGAGCCACACTCCTGCTCTGGCTGATCTTCCTGACCATGATCATGCTTAGCTTGCCCTTTGCAAGCCACGCCTGGCTTTCGCGCCCTTCGCTGGGTGTGCTTGTCCTGCCGGGGATGCGTGTGGGAGCCTCCTTCCACCCAACCGCTGACACCGCCAACCCCAGCCGTGCTCAATTACAACTCGGCGATCACATCCTGCGGGTGGATGGGCGCGCCACCCCCCATGGAAGCGCTCTATTGGCCAGCCTGGAAGGGAAAAAGATTGGCCAGGAAGTCTTCCTCAGCGTGGAAAGCGCAAGCGGGGATTACACCACCCGGATTCAGGTGCTGCAACCCTGGCCGCGGCGCTGGCAGGTGCGCCTGAACGACATTCCCCATGCTCTGGGTATCCTGTTAGTGGCATTGGCCTGGTTGGTCTGCCTGCGCCTTCCCGATCACTCCGCCAATCGGGCACTGGTCCTGCTGACAGCGTCGCTCGGCTTTGTCCTGGCTGGTAGCACCGATCTCTGGCAAACGCATCGCCTGGTTCCCGTGTGGGTGCTCACCTTTGCCCTGGCGCTTGCAGCCTTGCTCGACCTCCTGATCAGCGTCGCCGACACGGTGCTCCCACCCCCATGGAGCTCGCGTCTGCGCCGCGGAGGCTATGCCCTGGCTCTGAGCACTGCCGTGGCATTGGATGGCATTTTCCTGTTTAACTCCGCCCGCCAGTCCATTTTCATCTGGCAGGTGCTGTTTACATTGCTCGGCATCTACGGGCTGGCAGGATCGGCCCTGCTGGTTTTAGCGGCCCGTCAGGCCGAAACAGCGCCCCAGCGCAACCGCGCCCTGGGCCTGCTGGCAAGCATGCTGCTCACTCTACCTGCTCTCTACCTGTGGGCCGCTGGTTTACTGCTCAACCTGAGACAACCCGGTGAAGCCACGCCCGTTCTGGCAGGCCTCACTCTGGCGTTACCCCTCACGGCAGGGCTAAATCAGAGTCGCTCCCTGATCACCTCGCCTAATCACCTGTTGTGGCAGGTGCTGCTGTATGCCCTGGTGGGGATTGGGTACGGGCTGATAGTCGCTGGTGGAATGACGATTCTTAACACCCTCAACCTCACCTCGCGCCCAATCCTGACCGGTGTCTTGTTTGCGCTGGTAGCCTTGAGCCTGCTGCCCATCTACCACGGGATCGAAAAAAGCCTGGATGCCCTTTTCCTCCCCGGTGAGAAGGCCCTCCAGGAGCGCCTCAATCGTTTCATCCGCGATCTGACCCACGCGGTGGAATTACCGCAGATTCTCAGCATCCTGCGCACAACGATCCAAGAAACCCTGCAACCCTCCCTTCTCCACATATACCTCTATGATCCCCTGGGTGATCAGTATGTGGCCACCCCGGATGCAAGTGGCCAGCCCAGCAGCGACCTGCGCTTCCCCGCCAACAGCGCCCTAGTGCACGCTCTGCACCAGCAGTCTGGTCCCTTTTATATCAGCAACCCTGCACGCATGCCCAACGCCCTCTACGGGGAACAGGCTCGCCTGGCGCTTCTGGGAGCACGTGTTTACTACCCGCTCAAGACCCGCACCCACCTGAGCGGATGGATTGCCCTGGGGTTCCCTGCCTCGGGCCAAACCTACACCACCCGCGATTACACCTTCTTGAGCGCCCTGGCCGATCAGGCCAGCCTGGCCATCGAACGTGCTCAGGTCATCGCAGATCTCAACCAGCGGGTGCACCAGATGAATGTCCTCATCCGGGTAGCTCAGGGGGTTAACGTGACCCTGGCCCTGGAAGATATCTACGAGTTGATCTACGCACAAACCGCCCAGGTCATCCCGGTTGAGGCTTTTCAATTGGTACTACACGAAACCCAAAGCGAGGCTATGCGCGTGGTCTTTGAGGTGTGGCGCGACGAGCGCCTGAGCGAACGGGAGAACCGCCTCATCCCCCTGGGGAGCAGCCTGGAGGGAATCGTACTGCGCCAGCGCAAGCCCATTCTGACCGGGGATTACACCCGCGAGTGCCGGGCGCGCGGCATTTTAAGCCCCCAGGCCGACCTCTACGCCTGGGTTGGAGTTCCACTGAACACCGGGGCCGAAACCATCGGGGTCTTGAGTGTGGGGTCACAGCGCCCCGACGTGCACTACACCCAGGAACAGGTCAACCTGCTGCAGGCCATTGCCGACCAGGCAGCCGGCGCCATTGCGAAAGCCCGCCTGCTGAATGAAGCAGAACGCCGCGCTCGCCAGTTGAAAACCTTGCATGATGTCACTCAAAAACTCTCCTCCACGCTCGACCTGGAGCCCCTGCTGCATACCATTCTGGAAAACGCCGTGGATATCCTCGCCTGCGAAGCCGGCAGCCTTTTGCTCTGGGACGAACCGAGCGATGAACTGGTCTTCCGTGTTGTGCTGGGGCCAGTGGCTCAAAGCCTGCTCAACCAGCGCATGCCCTCCAATCGCGGGTTGGCTGGCAAGACCTTCCAGACCCGTCAACCCCAGATCGTCAATGACGTCAGCACTTCGCCGGAGTGGTTCCGTCTGCCGGACGAAATGACCGGTTTCGTCACCCGTGCCGTGCTGGCTGTCCCGCTGGTGGTCAAGGAACGCCCCATTGGGGTGCTGGAGGTGGTCAACCGCAAAGACGGCGGCAACTTCACCCCAGAAGATGCGGAATTGTTGAGCGCCTTTGCAGCGCAAGCCGCCATTGCCATTGAGAACGCCCGCCTCTACACCCTGACCGATCAGGCTCTGGCGGCGCGTGTGGAAGAACTCTCGGTTATGCAACGCATTGACCGCGAGTTAAACGCCACCCTTGATCTCAGCCAGGCTATGGCCATTACCCTGAACTGGGCCATGCGTCGCTCGCGAGCCAGCGCAGGCCTGATCGGGCCAATAGACGAGATGGGTCTGCGCCCCATGGCGTGGCAAGGTATCGAAGAAGAAGCCCTCCCCGCGCCCGCAGATCTCCAGGCGGCCCTGCCCCTGACCGCCTTACTGGCGAGCGGCAAAGCCATGCGCCGCAACCTGGACGCCGGGACCCTGCGCCTGCACCCCGAAAGCCGCGTCCAGGTGCTTCTGCCCATCCGCCGCGAGGAGAGCGTGAGCAGTCTGTTGATCCTCGAATCCGCTGACCCCGATTTCGTTCCACCGGATGTATTGGAATTTCTCCAGCGCCTGTGTGACCATGCCGCCATTGCGCTTGCCAACGCGCAACTTTACGCTGCCGTGCGAGCTGCCAACCTGGCCAAGAGTGAGTTTGTCTCGTTCGTAGCCCACGAACTCAAAAACCCCATGACCTCCATCAAGGGCTACACCGAACTGCTCATCGCCGGCGCGGTGGGACCCGTGAGCGAGGCGCAGGCCAGTTTCCTTAACGTGATTCGCTCAAACGTGGACCGCATGAGCACGCTGGTCTCGGATTTGAACGATCTTTCCAAGATTGAGGCCGGGCGCATGCGCCTGGAGTTTGCCGCCCTGAATCTGGCCGAGATCGTGGGCGAAGTGGAGCGTTCCACGCGCCGCCAGATCGAAGAAAAACAGCAGACCTTCACCCTGCATCTGCCGCCCGACCTGCCGCCGGTATGGGCCGACCGCACCCGCCTGATACAAATTCTGGTCAACCTGGTCAACAACGCCCACAAGTACACCGACCCCGGCGGGCAGATCCTCCTGGGGGCGGAGCAAACCCCGAATCACTGGGATCCCAACGGCCCACGAGAGGTGGTGCACATCTGGGTGCAGGATACTGGCATCGGCATCGCCCCCGCCGATCAGCCCAAGATCTTCCAAAAGTTCTTCCGTTCTGAAGACCCGAAAACCCGCGAAGTGCCCGGCAGTGGCCTGGGGCTCAACATCACTCGCAGCCTGGTGGAAATGCAGGGCGGCAAAATCTGGTTCGAATCCGAATACCGCAAGGGCACAACCTTCCATTTCACGGTACCTATCGCCGAGATCACCCCGGCCTAGTCCGCGCGCAAGGCTCCGGAGCAAATCCCCAGGGTAGGGAAAGAGCCCATGGAGCAGAAAAATTTCGCGTCCGCCTCAGCCCTACAAGACAAAGCTCCCACCCCATGAAGCAGGGGCAACCCTGGCGCCCCCTACCCCTCATGGGAGGGGTCAGGACGGATACAGACGCCCGCGCAGGTCTGTCGCGCTCCCAGGCGCCAGCGATGGCGCGCCACCCAATCATAGAGCCTCTGGCCAAGCCCCACCCACCGGGCCAGCACCAGCCAGGGCCACAACGGCCAAAGCGCGGGCAAACGCGCGACAATCGCCTCCACTGCCGCAATGCCTTCCAGGGTGCGCCCGTCAGCCTGAACCTGCAAACGCGCCTCGGCACGAACCGGGTCTAACCCGAAGCGCGTCACCACTCCGGGGGCACGGAACGAAACCCACACCAGGCGTCGTTGCCAATCCAGGCGGCGCAACCATCGGGCCGTCCGCAGGCACAGCGGACACTCACCATCATAGAAGACATACAACGGGACATTCATCTCACAAACACCAGGCATACAGGGGAACCAGCATTTCATGGGGATGCAGTCCACCATGCCGTCCCAACAGGCTGTTTTCCTTGTTTGCCCACCACAGGTAGGCTGTTCCGCGAGGCAAGAGCACCCATTCCCCCAGACGATCATACACCATGGGGTCAGGCTCTCCCGGCCCAAACAGACCGCTCTGCACGGCCTGACGCGCTGAGATCAAGTCAAAGGTCTCGGGCCAGGTGGATTCAATATAATCGCGCAGGTCGGCCTCGTGCCCGGGGTACGGGAACAGATAGGGCAGGCGGTTTTCGCCCGAGGGGGGCATGAGCAAATGGCGCATGAATTCGGGGTGCTGGCGCAGTTCGTAAAGCGCCTGACGGGGCGTCGGCACAAAGCCGTGGTCCGACACCACCAGGAAGAGCGTATCCTCGCGCCCTCGCCCCAGGCGAGGCTGGAGCAAACGCTGCAACAAGAGGCGCAAAACGTTGAATTCGAGATTAACCCGCTCGTCCTCCGGCCCAAAGCGATGCGCAAGTTCGTCCAGATCCCCCCAATAAGCATAGATGTAACTGGTGCGCGTTGCGGGTTCATCCAGCAGGTGTTCCAAGGTCACCCAGAGGTCACTGCTGTTGCGGAAAGGCAGAATCTCACTACCGCGCATCAGCATCTGCGAGAGGCCGGAGCGGGCTATCGCAACGTGCATCAGCCCCAGGGTGCGCACCCCGTAGGCCGCCAGGTGGGGGGCCAGCACGGGCACCCGCAGAAAAGTTTCCGGGTCAAAACCTGCCAGGCGCAGCGATCCAAAATCGCCGCTAAATGACGCCGGATTATGCAGAATCATGTTGGCGATGAGGCCGTACTCCTTCAGCCACATCTCATAGCCCAGGACGCCATGGCGCGCAGGATAGGCCGCCGTCCACAGAGTGGTCAGGGCGGTGGCGGTGGTGCTGGGCACCACGCTGGTGAGCGGCAGGCCCAAAACCGGCGCCGCTCCCCCGGGTGCCAACCCACCCCGCTGATGGGCAAAATGCCAGCTCAGCCCATCCACCACCAGCAGTACCACCCGCCGATACCGCGAGTGGAGCGCCTGCCGGTAGGGTTCGGCCAGAGATGGTGCCGCCCCATCCGGCGGCGGAACACCCAGCCAGGCACAGATGGTAGCGGGCAAATTGGCAATCGAATACCCGGCGTAAGCGGGAAAAACGCGTTCGGGAGCCAGTGGTAAACCAGGCAACAGGGTCCTACCCAGGGTCTCAGGGGACGGGGAAATTGAAGAGGCCATCCGTGCTCTCCGGGTTTCAGGAGTCAAGCGTAATGATCTGTGAGGCGGCGCGGCGCAGGCGATCGCGAATGGCAAGGCCCAGACCACGGCGACCGAACTCGCGCGTCACAATGGCTGTCACGCCCTGCGCATCTAAATGACGCAACGCCGCATAAAGGTTGCGGGCAATTTCGGCCAGATCGTCGCGCGGCCCCAGCGCCAACAGGGTCACGCCGGGGAGAAGGGCTTCTACCTGGCGCGCGTCCTCATCGGCCAGCAAGACACCCACTCGCTCACCCCGGGCGCAGAGGGCTTGTGCCTCCTCCACTACCCGCATGAGCAGAGCCTCGGCATCCTCGCCCAATACCAGCGTCAAGCGGGCGCGTGGGGCATAGTGCTTGGCCAGCAACCCCGGCGAAGGCTGAGCCGCGCTGGCAGCGCTGCCCTCCCACACCTCCACCGTGCCCAGAACAGCCTCAAGCGCTTCCCGGGGGGTGCCCCCCGGGCGCAGAATGCGCGGCGGCGACGCGGTCAGATCAAGCACGGTGGATTCCACCCCGATGGGGGTGGGGCCACCATCCAGAATACACGCCACCCGCCCCGCCAAGTCATGCCAGACGTGCTCCGCGGTGGTTGGGCTGACCCCACCAAAGCGATTGGCCGAGGGGGCCGCAATGGGCAGGTCACTGGCGTGCAGCAACGCCAGCGCTACCGGGTGAGCCGGCACCCGTACGGCGACCGTCTCCAGGCCGGCGGTGACCTCCAGGGGCACGGCGGGGGCACGGGGCAGGATGAGCGTCAGCGGGCCGGGCCAGAAACGCGCCGCCAGCGTCTCCACAGGAGCGGGAAGCGCCGCTACCACCCGCGGCAGCCAGGCTGCGCTGGCCAGGTGCACGATCAGGGGATCATTGGCGGGGCGCCCCTTGGCCTCAAAAATGCGGCGCACGGCATGAGCATCCAGCGCATTGGCCCCCAGCCCGTAAACAGTCTCGGTGGGAAAGGCCACCAGTTCGCCCTGGCGCAGTAAGGCCGCCGCTTCGGCAATGGCCGCCGGCTCTGGGTCTTGAGCATTGACGCGAATCAGGCGGGTCGTGATCATCGCCCCCAATCATACCAGGGGCAGGGGCTTCGTGCAACTGGGTGTCGCAGGCTAAGGCCCGATCTTTGGAAGCGTCCAGCCCATTCAACGGGATGAGAAAATGGCAGGCAACTTGTGATAAAATCAGGGCAACCAAGAGCCTGCTCGCGGGGGTGCGTTTAGGCTTACCGATAACAACATCGCGCGTGGGTTGAAATCCCTTTACAGTTGGGAGCGATGCATGGAACGATTATGGTCCCCCTGGCGTAGCCAGTACATCGAGCAAACCAATCGCAATCAAGGCTGTGTCTTTTGCGAAGCCGCGCAGCAATCGGATGGTGAGCAGAATCTGGTGGTGGCGCGCGGTCAGTTCGCCTTCGTCATCTTAAACCGCTTTCCTTATACCAGCGGACATCTGATGGTAGTGCCTTACCAGCACACGGCAATGCTGGAAGCCCTGGATGCCCCCACACGGAGCGAAATTTTTGAATTGATCACTGCCAGCGTGCAGGTGATTCGGGAGGTGTACCGGCCCGAGGGCTTCAACATTGGGGCCAACATCGGCACGGTCGCCGGAGCGGGCATTGCCGATCACGTGCACTTTCATGTGGTGCCGCGCTGGGCGGGCGATACCAACTTCATGTCCACCCTGGCCGGAACGCGGGTTTTGCCCGAAGCCCTGGAAGACACCTACCGCCGTCTGCGCGAAGGGTGGGAACGCCTTTTCCCGCCCGGGGCAGCGCGCTAGGGCACCCTTCCTTCAATCCCGCTCCTCGTGATCACCCGCTTCGGGGTTGGTGGGTCGCGGTGTTTCGTGCGCCTCGGATTTTTCCTCAGTGGGCTTTGGCGTCTTGCTGGGGCGCAGTGTACGCGTCGGCTCCGGCGATTTCTCAGCCTCTTGGGTGCGCTCGCGGGTGGCTTCAAAGCGCGGCGAGGGGCCGGGTTGAGGCGTTGATTTACCCTGGCCCGGCGGTGAGATACGCTGAGCGGGCGGAAGCTGGGCCGGACGCGTGGGCAACTCCTTCGGCAGGCTTTGGCGGAACTCGCGCCAGGGGGTGGCCGAGAAATCCGGAGTGGGCCCGGCACGCTCCCCCTGACCCTGAACCACCAGCGCCAGAAAGCGATCCTCGGCCAGGCGCACCACCGTCGCCGAGACGCTCTGCCCCACCCGCAGCGTGCCGCGGTGCTGGGTGGCCGGGCCGAGCCAGAGAGTGAGGCCATCCAGGCGTAGGTAGTCCGGGGTCACCTCGGCCAGGGTGCCGTGCACTCTCAAAAGTTGCAGTTCCAGGCGCTGCACCCGCACGCCCAGGAACGGCTCCACCACCCCTTCCACATCCACGTAAGCCCCCTCCAGCGAGCGCGCCAGGGCCTCCTGGCTGGGCGAGAACAGCAGGGGGATGCGGTTAGCCTCCCACAGCCCGGTCTCTCCTTGCATCAGAAAGCCGGCAAACCGCACCTCGACGCTCTGCCCCTGCCGGATGAGGGCCTGCACCTCCTGGGCGCGGCGCTGATCCAGGGCTTCGGCCAACGCCAGGCGTGCCTCCGGACGGGTGGTCAGGTTGTACTGCACTGCTTCGGCCGCCCGCTTGAGCGGGTAGAGCGGCTGGCCCGGAAGGGCCTGTGCCGAGGCAAAAGTGGTGACCACCAGGCTCAGCAAAAGCACCAGCAGGACCGCCAGGCTTCCCCAGGCCAGGTGCAGGCGTGGGCGAGAGGGGGCCAGGGCTTCTCGAGCCGCCCGATCCAAAAGAAGCGCACGGCTGCGTGCGCGGCCCGCCAGCGGCACCCGCAGGTTGGCAGCGGCCTGGCGGCTGTGCTGAGCCACGCGCAGAAGCGCCGCCAGTTCCTCGGCCTGCTCGGCGGGGTAGCGCGCCAGAATTGCCTCTACCGCCTGTCCCTGCTCCAGAGCGCGCAGACACGCTTCCAGCATCTCGGGGGTCACACCGCGTTTAGCGCTCATGCTTCCTCCCGCTCCAGCCAGCGCCGCAGTGCCGCCAGGGCGCGAAACTGCAAAACCTTGACAGCATTGACGCTTTTGCCCATCAGCGCGGCGGTCTCTTCGAGAGAAATCGCCTGCGAAAAGCGCAGGGTGAGCACGTGCTGCTGCTCGGGGGTGAGATGGCGCATGGCCCGCTGGACGGCCTCCAGGCGCTGCTGGGCTTCCAGCGTTTGCTCGGGGTCGCCCTCCGCGGCCAGATGACCATCTTCCAGCCCCTGCTGTGGACGGCGGTAGCGCTGGCGCAGGTGGTCCATCACTAGATGATGCGCCGTGGTGAAGCACCACGCCCGCAAGCCAGAACCACGCACACGCCCGGCGTGCAGGGCCTCTAGCAGGCGCAGAAAGACCTCCGCCGTCAGATCTTCACTCAGCGGGCCATCCCCCAGCCGGTAGGCCACGTAGCGATATACGGCCGGGTACAGCGCATCGTGCAGGGCCGTCAGCGCCTCGGCATCCAGAGCACGCGCACGGGGGATCAGATCGCCAAATTCGTCCATTCGGACTTGAGGGTCACAGGCAGGGCCACCACGCTTCCAGTATACCCTAATGCAAGCGCAGCGAGGCACATCCGGCGCGCAAGAGCGGCCTGTTGTCGGTACAACAGGCCGCGCCCATGCAGAAACCGGAAGAAAAAGCGCCCCACAGGTCAACATGGAAGCACCGGGCTACCCGCCCTTGCCCTAGTCGCGATCCTCGTGTTCCTCTGAGTCACCCCGATTTTTGCCGTTACCGGAACGGTCGCCCCCGGCCTTCTTGGGGTCATCCGTGCCGGGCCTCAGCACCGTGGGGTTGGCATCGTCATCGTCATCCTGCCCGTCCTCGCTCTTAGGCGTGGACCGGAAATCCAAGCGTCCGCTCCCGCCTTCCTTCACCTTGATCGCCACCGCCAGGTAAGTGCCGTCGGACTGCACCAGCGCTTTAACCTCCACCTGACTGCCCACGACGGGATTGCCCATGATCCGGGTATTGGCATCCACGCTCAGGCTGACGCCGCTGATCACCCACGTGCTTCCGTCCATGCTCTGCACGGTGCCGTAGAACTCGAAGTTGCGGGCTTGCGGCGCACCCGCGGTAGGCAGTGTACGGATCTTCTCAATCTCGCGCGCCAGGTAAGTGCCGTCGGCCTGGGCCGAAGCGTGCACCTTCACCAGGTCGCCCATGCCCGGGTTGCCCTGGCGCTCCGTCTGCGCTGTGACCTGAACGGTGCGCCCGCCGATGGTCCACATCTCGCCCTCGATCTGGCTCACCACGCCAAACCACTCCTCCTCACCATCAGGGGTACTGCGCTTGGGACCGGGGGTCGGCTGGGCCCGCTCATCTTCCAGGTGGATCTTGCGCGCCACCAAGTTACCCTCGCGCACAATCCCTTCTACCTCCACCAGACTGCCCACCTGGATGCCCGGCTCGATTTGGGTCTCTGCATCCACCTGAACCGACTCGCCGGAAATGAGCCAGGTCGAGTCGGAGATGCTCTCCACCACGCCGTAGAACTTAAATTCGCTCTCCGAGGCGGTCTTGTCCAGGCGAGCGACCTCCAGGGCGTAGCGGGTGCCATCCGGCAGGAGCACCGCTTTCACCGCCACGCTTTCACCGACCTGAAGATCGGGCGGTATCAGGGTTTGAGCATCCACACGGAAGGTGACCCCGCTGACGACCAGCGCGTCGCCGTTCAGGCTTTCGAGGGTGCCTTTGAAGAGAACCACGCCCAGGGTGGGCAGGCGGGTCGGGGTTGCGCCGGGCTCTGCAGTGGCCGTTGCGCCGTTCAACCCATTCAGCAGATCAAAGTCCGCACTGGCATCCAGGGTCGCACACCCCCCCAGTGCCAATACCAGCAGGACGCCGACTCCCATCATCAGCCATCGCCAGGGTTGCGATTTCATTCTGCCATCCTCCTCAGGACTATAAGGGTATGTTCATAAGTAAAGTCGCTTTTTGTCTCAAAAAGTTACGCAGTACAGCGGGAATCCCCGCACTTGTTGCATTCCTCAATGAGGGAGCGGAAAATAAAAAAACCCGCGCGGCAAAAAGCCGCGCAGGGTGGTGGGGGATGGAGGGGTGGATCGGGGGAGGTGGGCGGTATAGGACTCGAACCTACGACCTCCGCGATGTCAACGCGACGCTCTAACCAACTGAGCTAACCGCCCACGCGCATTTTTATTATACCCGCAGGGGCGCAAAAAGACAATATTTTCACGCGCGCAGGTGGCACCTCGCGGGGGTATGGGGGCTACCTGAGGAGCGCCCACACCCGGGCAGGCGCCCACCGCGGGTTCTCCGCCCCCGCTCTGCGGCCGATGCCGCATCCCGGGGAAGGCTTGATTCCTGATCCTCAAATTTCACGATTGGTTTCCTCGTAGGAATCATCCTTACGAGCCATCTCAATGGCCATATCGGGGCGATTCTGGATTTGCGCCTGCGATGATGTGGATCCAGATCGGCGCATCCATGCCCCAATCCTTCACGTACAAACGGCATGCCCGATACAGCATTCATTTCAAGTTCTTCGATTGGCAGGGTCATGGCGTAAACTCTGGAACGGTGATTTGGTTTCGAATGCCCCCTCCCAGCCACTCGGGCGGGCGGGCCGCGGTGTTGGATGGCCCCTGCGGGCTTTTGGAGGCCTCGAGACGAACGGGCGAACCACCTTTCACCCGGACCGTTTTTCTGTGCAGGCCTGGGCGGCCATCTAGATGCCCTTACGGGCATTCAATGATTCAGACGGTGGTTTTCATCGGGACGGCAAAAGTTATAAACGATGAAAGTCTTAATGCCCTTACGGGCATTCAATGATTCAGACTGCGGTTTT
Source organism: Thermanaerothrix daxensis (assembly GCF_001306145.1). Classification (GTDB taxonomy): domain Bacteria; phylum Chloroflexota; class Anaerolineae; order Anaerolineales; family Anaerolineaceae; genus Thermanaerothrix; species Thermanaerothrix daxensis. The sequence goes on along the minus strand of NZ_LGKO01000005.1, from coordinate 165,944 downwards.
TGAGAGGTGGGGCCGGTTGGGTAAAAAAACAGGTCTTAATGCCCTTACGGGCATTCAATGATTCAGACGGTGAAAAAATGAGAAAGAACGAAGTATTAAGGGTTTTCGCGTCTTAATGCCCTTACGGGCATTCAATGATTCAGACGTGCCCAACATTCGCGATGTTCTCAAGCCGGAAGAAGTCGAGTCTTAATGCCCTTACGGGCATTCAATGATTCAGACATTCGTCGGCAAGCGCAAGCGCTGCCTCGATTTCGCTTTGTCTTAATGCCCTTACGGGCATTCAATGATTCAGACTTGTGGGGGGGCTTGATCGAAAAACGGAGTTTTTGACGTGGTCTTAATGCCCTTACGGGCATTCAATGATTCAGACGCAACCGCTCGCTGCGCAAGCCTGAAGAAATAACCAAAAGCCTGTCTTAATGCCCTTACGGGCATTCAATGATTCAGACGGCGAAATCAACCTGCTCAGCCTGGCGCAGGTGTTTCCGTCTTAATGCCCTTACGGGCATTCAATGATTCAGACGGATTTGAGGATAGCCGGCAAGCCATGATGCGATAATGTCTTAATGCCCTTACGGGCATTCAATGATTCAGACCTCGCGCGCCGCTCAGCGCGCGGCGGGCGCGCTGCGGCGGTCTTAATGCCCTTACGGGCATTCAATGATTCAGACCCTTTGCAACGTGGTACTCCTCAACGCGATGACACTTTTCGGTCTTAATGCCCTTACGGGCATTCAATGATTCAGACCATGTAATCCGCAATCTCGTCGAGTTTCTTCAGGTCATCGGTCTTAATGCCCTTACGGGCATTCAATGATTCAGACTGATAAGCGGGCGTTAGTATGGTACGCCCGGTCGCATCAGGTCTTAATGCCCTTACGGGCATTCAATGATTCAGACGCAAAAGGCGAGTACGAATGTTACTTACGCGACGGCTTTTTGTCTTAATGCCCTTACGGGCATTCAATGATTCAGACTCTTCATCCCCTTAAACATTGTGAAGATTGTGAAAGAGGAGGGTCTTAATGCCCTTACGGGCATTCAATGATTCAGACTGTGGGTGCAAGTCCCGCAGGAGTGACCTTTGGGTAGGTCTTAATGCCCTTACGGGCATTCAATGATTCAGACATTGTTAAGTGCCTCGGATATCGCGGGTTATCGGTTGTCTTAATGCCCTTACGGGCATTCAATGATTCAGACCTTACGGTTTATTTATTGAAACTTTTGACATTTGAGGTGGGTCTTAATGCCCTTACGGGCATTCAATGATTCAGACGTCACGAAGAGAGAATTGCCGTGCGCGCGCTTGAGTCTTAATGCCCTTACGGGCATTCAATGATTCAGACTGACACTAAGGTTCGTTAATCATAGATTAGCAAAAATTAGTCTTAATGCCCTTACGGGCATTCAATGATTCAGACGCAGATTGGTACAAACTCATCAACGGCACGCTGCTTGAATTGTCTTAATGCCCTTACGGGCATTCAATGATTCAGACATGTTGTAACCGAATTCTGCCAGACCCTCAGCCAATTCCGTCTTAATGCCCTTACGGGCATTCAATGATTCAGACTTTTATTATCCCCTCAACGAAACTTTCCACAATTGCGTCGGGTCTTAATGCCCTTACGGGCATTCAATGATTCAGACAATTATTTATTTAAAGTAGGAAAACCAATGAAATTCAAGAGTCTTAATGCCCTTACGGGCATTCAATGATTCAGACCGTTCTTGCCATCCGCAGCCGGTACGGACGGTTCGATGGTCGGTCTTAATGCCCTTACGGGCATTCAATGATTCAGACTGCAGACATCTAGACAACTGAAAGTGGGAGGAAATTCGCATTTTAGAGCATTTTTCGGGGTCAAAACAGCACTTTTTCTCCCACTTAAGGGGGTAAATTTAAGCATTTTATGCGCCCCTTCTACCCCACGCCAATTTTTGCGTACCCCCCTCCCGTTTTGACCCATTTTTGGCTCATTTTTGAGGGGGGGTACGCAAAAGTGATTTTTTTCACAACCCACCCTCGGATATTACCACCCGGTGCAACACTTTTCCTCAGGTCCACGCTCCTTATCCACTTGTTAAGGTGCGGTGCAATAAAAACCTGTTGCCTCTATTATAAAGAGGTGTGCACAGGGTTGCAAGTGCCAAACGGCACTTCTTTCGGACAGACGACCGCACCCCCGCCAGCGCAAAAACCGCATATCCCGCCGTGACGGCAAGCGAGGCTCCTTTTACACAATAATCACCCCGGGCGGGGGGGTTAACTGCGCCCGCCCCAGCGTGCGGATCATCCCCCGACACGCTCCACACAAGCGGTACACGCGCACCGAATCCTCCTGGCTCTCCAGCAGGCGCTCCACCCGCCTGAGCAGGCGATCCAGTTCACGCGGGGTCAGGTAGGCCTCAAAAACGCTTTCCTGCACCCGTTCACCCAGGCTCTCCATTAACCGCGCGATCTTCAAGCGGCGGCGGTCATCACTGATATCGTAAGCCAGCACGTAAAAAGCACGCTCGTCACTCATCAACGAAACCCCATGCCCTGGTATCCCGGTCGGTCTTCCAAGATTCGCTGGGCAATCTGGCGCGCCTGTTCGATCAGGCACTGACGCAGAGTCAGCGATTGCTGGCTGAGCGGGTGAGTGAAGCGCCGCTCCATACGCTCCTCAAAAGCCTGCAGGAACACCCGTCGCCCACGCTCCCCCAGCACCACCGGACGCTCAGCGTCTCCGGGGCTGAAATCTTCCGGCGTGATCTGACCACTGCGGCAGGCCCACAGCACCAGCCCATCCACCACCGGGCGAAACTCCTCCATCAGGTCCAGCCCCAGCGCCGGGCGGTTGTAAACCACCTCGTGCAGGTAGCCAGCATAAGGGTCCAGCCCCACCGTGCGCACGGCGCTGGTGGCCAGTTCGGCCAGCAGGGTGTAGCCCAGCGAGAGCAGGACGTTAACCGGGTCGGGCGGAGGACGGCGCTGGCGGGCCTCGAATTTCCAGGCCGGGTCGAAAAAGCGCCGGTAGCCGCTAAAGTAAGCCGCGGTCGCGGCTCCCTCCAGCCCGCGTAACGACGCTAGGGTGGTCTTATGCTCCACATGGCGCAGAAAATCGTCTAAACCGCTCAGCGCCGCGGCCACGGCGTGAGAGTCGGCTTCGTGCTGGTGGCGGCGCAGGAGGGTGCGCTGGTGCTCGAGTTTGGCACGCACCATGCCCTGGGCCATGCGCAGGGCAAATTGGGGCTGTTCCAGCGTGCGATACTGCGCGCGTCGCAGCGGCACATGCGGGGTCAGGCTGCCGCTCAAACGACCGCGGTAATCACCATCCTGGGTGAGAAAGATCACCTCAATCCCCTCACCCAGCAGGGCGTGGATGGCCGGTGTGGTCAGGCCGATGTTGCCGAACAGCACCACCTGCGAAACCTGCCCCAGCGGCACATTTGCCAGCACGGGCGGCGGGTCACCCTCAGCGGCCTCAACGGTGAGCCGGCGGTTTTGAATGCGCAAGCGCGCGCCCTGATGAACCACATACAACGGCGGCATGGCAGAAATTACCTCCCTCCTTACCAGCGAGTGGACAGGGCCGAAAAGCCCTCCCCCCTCAGGAGGGTTGCAAGGTTTTTGCCAGCAGCGCGGTTCTCAGGCGAGGAAATCCTCTGCCGCAACCGCCGCTGACGGGCGAACGCGGCACTGCCCCATGCCCACCGAAACGGCCGTTCCGACGCCCGAAAACTGGGCCAGTGCCGCCAGCGCGCTCATCACCCCCATCCAGTAGCGGTCGTAATTGCGCGTGGTGTAGGTCACCTCGCCCACCGTGCCGATGCGTAAGCCGCCCTCCTTGAGCGGCACAACCTGACTGCGCAGGTGAAAGCGCGAAATGACCAGGCACTCGGCGGCATACTGACGCGCCGCCTCGGGCAGGGCCAGCGGGGCAAAGCGATTCCAGCGCTCCAGCAGATTGCCGAAGACCAGATCGGGCAGGGGCAGGGGCTGGGTGCGGCCGTTGGTGTGAAAGGCGGTCGGGCTGGCCAGGTGCAGGCTCAGGCGGCGCGGCGGATGGTGACGGGGGAGCAGGTGCGCGGCCCCCAGGTCGGCGTAGGTGGTGGTCGCCGCCCAGGGATGCGCCTCCGGATCCAGCGCCGCCGCAACCACCTCGAAAGACACCTCATCCAGGATCACGCTAGCGCCGGGGGTCAGCGGCCCTACCCGCACGGCCCACAGCAGAACCGCGGCCACCTCGGCGGTCAGCGCGGTGAAGCGCAGGGTGTAGGTCTGGGCGGGGTCGGGGCGTCCGTGGGGAAACACACCCAGCAGATTAGAGGCCGTGAAGGGTCGCACGCCCTCTTCGTCGTGTAGGCGCTGGGCCAGCGCAGGATCAGCCGCCTGCACCGCGCGCAGGAAGAGCGCATGGGCCGCCCGGCCCCACCAGCGCGGCATGGGGCGCTGAGCCGCGGCCACTTCCGGCGCAGGGCGCAGCGTGAGCACCAGCGAGAGCAAATCAGGGGCGGTAGAAGTCATCGCCCCTGATTCTATCACATCCCTCATCCGCCCCCCGGGTGGCTCAGCGCGCCACCTGCACCTCAACCTTCAGCACCAATGCGTCCGCTTCCACGGCGATCTCGCGCAGGGTCACCCGATCTCCGGCCCGGCGCACCTGCTCCTGCAGCAGGTTGCTCAGCAGGGCATTCAGTTCGCTCAGCATGGCCTCGCTGATCGTGGCACCGGGGATTTCAAGGCGGGTGATCTCCACGCGGGGCAAGCCATCCTGAACGCTAAAGCGCATCTCGGCACTGCCCGCGATCTTCACCCCACCCACCACCTGCGCCTGCATGGCAATCACCACCGTCTCCGGGGGCAGGAAAGTCACCTGCTGAACCTCCAAAGTCAGCGGGTTGCTGCCCTGACGGGCGGCGTAGGTTTTGACGGCCAGATCCACCAGGGCGCGCAGGGCGGCTTCATCCAGCCTGATCGGCACCACCACCCGGCCGCCCTCGACCTTGGCCCCACAGCCGCTGAGCACGCCCAGCAGCACCACAATTGCGACACCCAGCAGAAGTTTACGCATGACGGCCTCTCCTCGCTCAACTACACAGATAAGGATGAGGCCATTTTAACCGAAAACTCGCCGAAAGCGGTAGGCCGCTCCGCAGGGCAGCCGGCGGGCCTCAGGCCGGCTGGCCCACCACCTCGGTGTGCACGTTAAAGCGCGGGGGGCGCTCCAGGTGCTTCTTGACCGCGCACTGTTCCGCCGAACGCACCAGCGCCTCGTAGTATTTCTGCGGGAAGGTCGGCGGCACCTGGATCTCCAGTTCCACCTCCTCCACCATGCCGGTCATGGGGTTGCTGCGCACACGCTGGATGAGGCGAATGCCATCCGTGGGCAACCCACGCTGACGGCAAAAGCCAAGCACGTAAATCCCCGCACACGTGCCGAGGGAAGCCAGAAAGAGCGCAAAGGGGGTGGGGGCCGAACCCGCACCACCGCCCATGGGGGGCTGGTCGGTCTTCACCGTGTAAGGGCCAAAGTGCGCATCCACCCGCGCGCCGCCCGGAAAATCAATGATCATCTCCATGGATTGAGTAACTCCCTTCAACGTAGATTTGTGCCAAACATCACTTATTCAGATGCACAGGGGGCCGAAAAGTTGCAGGCGCGCCTGCGTTCGGCGTCGGCTGGGGTTGGGGCCGCCAGAAGTAGTACCAGTAGCAAAAAACCGCCAGCGAGTAGAGCACCAGCGTGCCGATGAAGGCCGGCCCAAAGCCGTAGCGCACCTGAATCCAGCCGCTCACAGTGGGGCTGAAGGCCCAACCGAAGTTATTGGCCATGCTCACCAGGCTGGCCACCGTACCGCGCGCTTGCGGCTCCACGCGCTCCATCACAAAAGCCTGATAGACCGGCAGCCCCATGTTCATCAGCGTCAGGCGGATGTAGTAGGCCGCCGCGCTCACCTCAAACCAGGGCGCAAAGCCCATCAGGAACAGGAAAGGAATGGAAAGCGCCTGGGTGACCACCACCAGCGGCACCTTGCCCCAACGGTCGGCCAGGGGCGGAGCAATGAGCAGTCCCAGCCCCATCGCCAGCGAGCCCCAGGCGAACAGAGTGCCAATGACCGGGTCGGGCTGATGGTGCACCTGGCGGTAGAACACATTCATAAAAGGCATGACCAGGCCGGCCCCGATGGAAGTGAGAAAGGTAGGCAGGATCAACCTGCCCAGGGTGCCCAAATGGCGGTAAAGGTAAGCCAGGGGGGTGAAAAGCGAGCGTTCCCCCACAGCCAGGCGCACCGGTCGCAGGAAGAACAGCGGCACAATGCCCAGCGCGCCCCCGGCCACAATTGTCGCCAGCGCCAGCGCATACGCCTGCGCACTGGTGGGCGAGACCCCCCGCAGCGCCCCCAGCCAGGTGGGCAGGTAGCCGCCAACCCAGTTGCCCACAAAGGCCGAAGCCGTCTGCAAGCCCGACGCAAAGGAGAAAAGATACGTGCGCTCCTGTTCGCCGCTGTTTTCCATCAGGAAGGGCCCCATGGTCACACCACTGAGGCTCTGCGCCAACCCCAGCAAGGCATTCATGACCAGAAAGACCCCCGCAGATGGGAAAAGCACCATGATCAGCACCGCCACCCCGCTCAACCCGCTCCCCAGGAGCAGGGCGGGCTTGTGCCCCAGGCGATCCACCAAGTAGCCCATGGGCAGAGCCGAAAGCAAGGCGGTCAGACTGCTGATGGCAATCAGCGTGCCCAGCAGGGCCTCATCGTACCCCAGGCTGAGCACGTAGAAGTTGAACAGCAAGCGAAACACCCCCATGGCGGCGCCGCTGAGAACGACGCTGAGCAGGTACAGGCGGGCATTGAGCGAGAAAGCCCGCAAGCGTTCGGCGTAGAGGCGCAAGACATGGGCAACGCGATTCATGAAAGACGGCATCGAAGCAACTCCGGGCATTAAGGTTCAGATGGGGTATCCGAAACATTGAGGAAGGCTACCAGGTCGGCGTGGGCCTGGCGAATGGCCTCGGGGCGCAGGGCGTAGAGGCGCTCGCCCTCACGGGTGATGGTGATTTGCACCAGGCCGGCCACGCGCAGGGCCTGCAAATGGTGTACCACGGTGGGGGCACGCAGGCGCAACCGGCGCGCCAGTTGGGTGGGGGTCTGAGGACCCTGCGCCAGGTAGCGCAAAATGTGCAGGCGGGTGGGGTCGGCCAGAGCCTTGAGGCGGTTGAGCAGAGTTTCAGGCAGGTCCTCGCCCGGCAGCAGCGATTGTTGCGGTGGACGGCAGCCAAAAACCAACATCCACCGCTCCGGCGCAACCCGGCTGTAGAACACCAGCGGCGTGCTCCAGTAGGAGGGCACCAGCACCAGTTCGGGGATGCCTTCCAGGGCCTCAAAATGCACCCCGCCCGAGAGTAAGTCCAGCAGGTTCGGCAGGTCGGTACGGCGCGCCAGAGCCTGGGCCTCCTCCAAACCGCGGGCCAGCCAGGGGCGCAGACGGGCTTCTTCTTCGCAGAAGAAAACGCGCCAGAAGGTCTCCAATGCCTCCAGGTAGGCGCTGCCAAACGCCTCGGCCTGGGCAGCGGTGCGCAGGAGCGCCTGAAAGGCTTCGGGGCGCAAGGGACGCCCACGGCGGGTCAAGGTCTCGCGCAGCACCTCCCGTTCCTCCGGCGTGGCTTCGCCGCGAGCGATCAGGTGTTCCAGTGCCTGCTCTGCTGCAGGGGTGAAATCGCCCCGCCAAAGCAGGGCTTTAAGGCGCTGGGCAGGAGGGAGGGCCGCCAGCGCCTGCAAGGCGGGGTACGCCGCTTTGGCCTCTGCCGGCAACCCGTGCAGCCATGGCAGGGGCACCCCCAGGAAGGTTTGCGCCATCTCCAGCAGCGCCCGCTGCCCCGCCGGCAACCGCGACCGCATCCCCGCTGCCCAGGTGGGGCGCACCCCAAACTCCTGCGGATGATGCAGGACATAGAGGGCAATGAAGAAATCGTATGCGCTACCGCTTTCCCAGAGCAGGGTGGTCATGAACTATCCATTAGATAATTATCTAATACAATAGATCATAATCGAAGACCGGCTTTCTGTCAAATTTTGGCAAATGCCCGGTTGTGCATCCGGAGCGGCGGAAGCGCACAACCCGTCTCCTAAGGCGGCTTTTCTGGAAATCCACTTGGTGTGCGTCCCCTTGACAGGTGCAGAGTAGGGTATAATAAAAGCACTCTAAGGGAACGAAAATAATGCGCAGTCAGAGACTGCGTTTAAGCCTCAGAACTTATTCAACGGATTATTTCCTCTCGGCATGCCCCAGGCACTGGCTTTTCAAAGCCCTGGTTTTGGTTTCACACATAGATAGACGTTTGGGTTAACACTTGGTTCGACCGGGTCTTTCCCTCCATGCTTCATATAAGGACGGCTGAACGCCCATATGTGGGTTCTACACGCGCATTGGCGCCCTCCTAAGCGCCCAACCGATGCGGGCGGGGTGCTCTTCTGGGCTGAGGACCTCGCCGGGCTCCATTCCCCACCCTCTCCCCCGGCCAACGGGCAAGGGAAGACGCAAGATCACCCCTTCTGCGTCTCTCCCGAGCAACTGCGCCAGCGCCTGGGAGAAGGTACACCGCTGGCCGAGGCCACACCCGAAACCGCTACCCTCAGCCTTCCCTCTGACGAGCACACCCCCTGGCCCTCGCCCGAACTCAACCCGCTGTATGAGATGGACCAGGCCAGCACACCCCGCCTGCGTCCCTGGCGGGTCAAAGGGCTGTGGCTACCGATTGCCAAAGCCTTCAGCATTTTGACCACCCTGCCCCCCGAAGGCGTATCGGGGCAGGTGCACCTGGGGCAGGATGCGCGCTATTGGCAGGTCGTTTGCAACCTGGTGCTGGAAGTTCTGGCCCAGCAAAAGTACCTGCCCGTCCTTCTGCACCCCTCCGAGCCGCGGGGACAGTACCTAGCGCGCTGGCAACCCGTCCTGGATGGTCCTAACGACGCCCAGCGCCTGCTGCAACTGGAGCGGGCAATGCCCCCGGTCTGCCGCGCGGAGCGTCAGCCAAACCCGCGTGGGACACCGGTTTTCCCCGAAGCGCGCTTCCTGCTGGATGCCTTCATAAAGAGTGCTACCGATGCCCTGGTGCGCACCTGGGGGCGCAGTCAGATGCCCCTCATCCCCCCCGATTCGGATCAGATCCAGGATCGCTGGTTGGAAGCCCTTTTCCGCCCCGATCCGGTGGTACGGGCCTCTCTGGCCCAGGTGCGTGCCCTGCACAGCACGCTGCAAGCCTGGCTGCGCAACCTTCAGGTGGCGGGGGATGAGCACTTCCGGGTAGCCTTCCTGCTGGAAGCACCGCCCGCCTCAGAAGAGCCCAGCGCCGATGGCACATGGGAACTGCATTACCTGCTTCAATCTCGCAGCGATCCTAGCCTGCTGATCTCGGCAGAGGATGTTTGGTTCAGATCCAGCCACGAACTGGCCCGCATCAGCGACCGTCTGGTTGCCCCCCAGGAGCGCCTGCTGGCCGGATTAGGGTACGCGGCGCGCTTCTTCCCGCCCATCCTCACCAGCCTGGCAGCGCGTCATCCGACTGGCATCAGCCTGGATACACCAGCGGCCTACCGCTTCCTGCGCGAAGTGGCTCCCATTCTGGAACAGGCCGGCTTTGGCGTGCTGGTCCCGCCGTGGTGGAATCAGCGCGGGGCGCGCCTGGGGGTGCGCGTGCGCCTTAAACCGGCCACTCCTCAGGCTCCAGGCGAGGCAAGCGGCCTGCTCAACCTCGCTGCACTGGTGCGCTTTGAGTGGGAAATTGCGCTCGGCGAGACCACCCTGACTCGCGAAGCATTTGAAGCCCTGGTTGCCCTCAAATCGCCTTTGGTGCAGGTACGCGGCCAGTGGGTCCTGCTGGATAGCGCCCAGGTGGAAGCGGCCATCCGCTTCTGGGAGAAACAGCGCCAGGGCACCGAAGTTACCCTACTCGAAGCCACGCGCCTGGCGCTGGGCAGTGAGCAGGTGCACGACCTGCCCGTGGATGCTGTGGAAGCCGAGGGCTGGCTGGCCGAATGGCTGGAGCGGCTCAAGGAGCCCCAGCGCCTAACCGAACTCCCCCAACCCCGCACCCTGCGCGGCGAACTGCGCCCTTACCAGCGCCTGGGGTTCTCGTGGTTGGCCTTCTTCCGCCGCTACGGCCTGGGAGCCTGCCTGGCCGATGATATGGGGCTGGGGAAAACTATTCAGACCCTGGCCCTGCTCCTACACGAAAAAGAAGTGGCGGGGCAACTGCCCGGGCCGGTACTGCTGGTGTGTCCCACCTCTGTGGTAACCAACTGGCAGCGCGAAGCCGAGCGCTTTGCCCCCTCACTGCGCCTGCTCATTCACCAGGGGCCAAACCGCCTGCGGGACGAGGCCTTCCGGGAGGCGGCCCAGCAGGCCGACCTGGTGGTGACCAGTTATGCCCTGTTGCGCCAGGATCAAGCCCTGCTGGAGTCGGTCTCCTGGTTTGGGGTGGTATTGGACGAAGCGCAAAACATCAAAAACCCCAGCGCCCGTCAGAGTCAGGCCGCGCGACGCCTTTCGGCTCAATTTCGCCTGGCCCTTACCGGCACGCCGGTCGAAAATCGCCTGGACGATTTGTGGTCCATCATGCACTTCCTCAACCCGGGCTATCTGGGGTCACTGCAAACCTTCCGCCGTGAATTTGCCTTGCCCATCCAGCGCTTCGGCGATCAGCACGCCGCCGAGCGTCTGCGGCGCATGGTAGCGCCATTCATCCTGCGCCGGGTCAAAACCGATCCGCGCGTCATCCAGGACCTGCCCGAAAAAATCGAGGTCAAGCAGTACTGCACCCTCAGCGAGGAGCAGGCAACCCTGTACCAGGCCGTGGTAGATAAGACACTGGCGCAAATCGAGCAAAGCCAGGGAATGCAGCGTCGCGGCCTGATCCTGAGCATGATCACCCAGTTGAAGCAGGTATGCAACCACCCGGCGCAGTACCTGCATCAGCCGCTGGATGAGCGCCTGGAGAGCGCCCTTCAGAACGGGCGAAGCGGCAAATTGAACCGCCTGATTGAAATGCTGGAAGAGGTGATCGCCTCAGGCGACCGCGCCCTGGTCTTCACCCAGTTTGCCGAGATGGGAGACCTGCTGGCTAAAGCCCTGCCCCTGCACCTGGGCGTCCCCGTTTACTTCCTCCACGGCGGCACCCCGCCGCGTCAGCGCGAACAGATGGTGCGCCGCTTCCAGGAGGATGAACACAGCCCACCCATTTTCATCCTCTCGCTCAAAGCGGGCGGTCTGGGGCTTAACCTGACCCGTGCCAATTACGTCTTCCACTTTGACCGTTGGTGGAATCCGGCGGTGGAAAACCAGGCCACCGACCGCACTTTCCGCATTGGGCAAAAACGCAACGTGCAGGTGCACAAACTGATCACCCAGGGCACCCTGGAAGAACGGATTGACGAGTTGATCGAATCCAAGATTGGCCTGGCTCAGTCCATCATCGGCGAGGACGAATCGTGGCTCACCGAACTGAGCAACGAACAACTGCGTGATCTGGTGGCGCTGCGCACTCACGGAAAAGAGACCTATGAGTCGGTACGATAATTTCGACGATCACGAATTTTACGCCTGGGAACCCCGCACACCGCGCAAAGCCAAAGGGGGGATCAAAGCCATCAGCGCGCGGGGCGATTTCGGCAAAAACTGGTGGTCACGCCGCTGGATCCAGGCCCTTGAGCAAATTACCGACCTGCGCCGGCTACAGCGCGGACGTGCTTACGCCCGTGCCGGTCAGGTTCTGCGTATTGAAGAGCGCGAGGGCGAGATCGAGGCATTGGTGCAGGGCACCCGCCCCCGCCCCTACAAGGTGACCATCCGCCTCACCCCCCTCACCCCCCGTCAGTGGGAAAAAGTGCTGGACGTGCTGGCCGACCAGGCCGTCTTTGCCGCCCAGCTGCTGGCTGGCGAAATGCCCCCGAACATCGAAGAGGCCTTTGCCACTACAGGGGTTAACCTCTTCCCCACGGCCCGGGGTGACCTTTACACTACCTGCTCCTGCCCCGATAAAGCCAACCCCTGCAAGCACATTGCGGCCACCCACTACATCTTGGGTGAGCGCTTTGACGAAGACCCCTTTTTGCTCTTCCGCATGCGCGGGCGCACCCAGGAACAAATTCTCGAAGGACTGCGCAAACGCCGCGGCGTGACCGATAGGGCAGCGATGCGCCGCGGGACGCAACCCGCCCCTGCCAAGCGCGAACGCCCCCGACCCCCGGAGTCAGATTGGGGAGCCTTCTGGACGTTGCGCAACCCCTTGAGCGGCCTGCCCCTTTACGTCCAGCCCCCCCTCATCTCTCAGCCCCTGCTCAAGCGCCTGGGAGACCCGGAAATCGCCGCCGATCTGAGCCTGAGCGCCCAGTTAGAGGCCATGTACCAGGCCGTGACGCAGATGGCGCTTTTCCTGGCTTATGGAGATGTGGGAACATTGGGTGGTGAAGAGGGGAACTCACCAGCGGAAAATGGGGTGGGTTAAGCGTTTGAAGTGGTAAATGATGAGCGGAGCATTCAGCGCAATTGCGTAGAGCGCAACCACCCCCACCACCATCAACACAAAAATGACCAGCGCTCCTGTCCGCTCTTCCGGGGGGGCAAACAAAAAGCGCAAAAAGACCACCGCAAAGATGATACCGATCACCAAAACGATGCTCCAGAAGACAAGCGGGTGAATATAAAACGGGAGAGGTGGAACCGGGGGAAGGTTAAAAGGTAAAGGGGGCATAGGTGCGGCTCCTTTACAGCGAGCAGTCCTTGTGAATACGCATGGCTTACACCCTTATGATAGTAAAATTTTAGCGATGAGTCAAAAGACAAAGCCTCTCAATTTGCGTCGTGCCTGGGCACTGGGTGCCGCTCTGGCGTTATTGGGGCTTTCGACCCTTCTGCTTGGCCTCAGCGTGCTGGCACGTAATGCAGGTCACCTGACCTACGTGGTGGACGATGCCTACATTCACCTGGCCATGGCGCGCAGTCTGGCTCAGTATGGGGTTTGGGGGGTCACGCCATATGCCTTTTCCTCCTCATCTTCCTCCCTGCTGTGGACAGGAGGATTGGCACTGCTAATGCGCCTCATCGGTAACCACCCCACTCTGCCTCTCTGGATCAACCTGGGGTTAGCCGTGGTCATGATCATCCTGGGGTATGAGTATTGGGCCCGGCACGGATTGAATCAACTTCAAATCAGCCTGGCACTGGTCTTGCTGATCCTGGCCATGCCGCTCTTGCCGATGATCTTTAGCGGCATGGAGCACGTTCTGCACACCGTGCTCACCCTGGTTTTCTTGTGGGTTCTGGAACACGTTCTGACCCCTTCCGCGCCAAGGGGTATCCACTCCCGCCTGCTGCCTCTGGGCATGCTTCTGCCCCTGGTGCGCTACGAGGGTTTATTCCTCATTGGCGTCACAACCCTTCTGCTAATGTGGCAGCGCCGATGGCGGCTGGGGCTGGCGCTGGCAGGGTTGGCCCTGCTTCCCGTTACCTTGATGGGGTTGTTTTTCGTCCAACAGGGCTGGTGGTTTTTGCCCGCCACTCTGCTGATCAAAAGCTCACCCGGCACGGGTCGGAGTCTGCTGGAACTGCTCAGCACCCTGGGAGCCCGCCTGGCCGATAACCTGAACCACGCCCCGCAGATGGGGTTACTGCTGCTGGGATTGGGAGTTGGATTCTGGAACGAGTGGCGCCGAGAGCGGCGCATGGAGGGTGAAAAAGCCTTGCTTGTGGTCGTGGCGGCATCTATGTTGATCCATTTGACCCTGGCGTCGGTGCAGGGTTATGCACGCTACCAGGCCTATCTGATCGCCGCCGCCGTGTTGGTGCTGGTGCCTCCTCTAATGCGCCTCGATCTGCACCGCTGGTTCTCCATCCCCTGGTTGGCCGCGCTTGCCCAGACGCTGGTGGCTGCAACCATCCTAGCCGTGCCGGTATTGGCTGGAACCTACTTCACCCTCTCCGTGCCCCGTGCCAGCGCCAACATCTACCAGCAGCAGGTGCAGATGGCGCGCTTTGTGAGCCGCTTCTACCCCCAGGGAACGGTGGCCCTTAACGACATCGGGGCCGTGGCTTACTTCACCAATGCTCACGTTGTGGACTTGGTGGGATTGGCTAACCGCGAAATTGCCCAGGCACGTCTCCACGGGACGTTGGACGCTACAACCATTGATCGGGTGACTCGCCAGGCCAATGCCGATCTGGCTATCGTATACGACTCGTGGTTTCCCGGCCAATTGCCGAGCCATTGGCATAAGGTGGGGGAATGGGAAATCCCCGCCAATCTCGTTTGCGGGGATGCTACCGTATCGTTCTACGCGCTGCGCGAGGCAGATATCCCAAGCCTGCAAGCCCATCTGCGCGCCTTCGCCCCCCTCCTCCCCCCTCAGGTGGAGCAGCGCGGTGACTACCTGACCCCCTGAGCACCCGGCCACCTCGCGGTACAATTGGTGACACATGGCTGAACCACGCGATTCTCGTCCTCACTGGCTGCTGGCACTGGCGGCTTTACTGGGGCTGGTGGGCGCCGGTCTGCTTTTCGCGGGATTGGAGCGCATCGTCCCGGTACAGGTAGATGGGGAGTGGGTGGGAATACGCACACGTGCCCTGACGCTGGGCAGCCTCCTGCGTGCTGCCGACCTTGTCCCTCACTCCGAGGACCGCCTCCTTCCGGCCCGGCCCGCCCTTACTCCCTGGTGGGACGCTCCGCTACGCCTTGAGCACGCCCGACTGGTGCACCTAGCACTCTGGCCGGAACACCGGGGCCTCGCCTTTAAGAGCGCCGAGCGCATTCCGGCTAACCTGCTCCTGCAAGCAGGAGTGCGTCTTTTTCCCCGTGACCGTGTGTACTGGCAGGGTCAGCCCATTGACCCTTATCAGCCGCTCCCCCCTGCCACCACCTACCATCTGGAAGTGCGTCACGCTGTCCCGCTCACCTGGCAGGATGAGGGACAAACCGGCACCTGCTACTCTGCCGCACCCACTCTGGGGGAAGCCCTCGCTGAATGCGCCCTGCACCTGGAAAGCGGCGATGAGGTAAGCCCCGCACCAGAGACTCCGCTCACCCCTGAAATCCAGGTAACGGTGAGGCGAGCCCGCCTCCTCCGGGTCCAGGTAAACGACAACACCCTTACTCTCTACAGCAGCGCTGCCACGGTGGGCGAAGCCCTCGCCGAAGCCGGGATCGCCCTCCAGGGTTTGGATTACAGCCAGCCGCCAGAAGACCAGCCCCTCCCCGCCGATGGGGTCATCCGAGTGGTGCGTGTGCGCGAGGAAGTCGTGCTGGAGCAAGAGACCCTGCCCTTCAAAAATGAGTATGAGCCCGACCCCGAAACCGAACTGGATCAGCGTCGCATCATTGAGCCCGGCGAATACGGGGTTGAGGTCAGCCGCCTGCGCGTGCGCTACGAGGACGGGCAAGAGGTGGGGCGCACCGTAGAGGCCCGGTGGGTGGCCAAGGAGCCCAAACCGCAGCGCGTGGGCTACGGCACGAAAGTGGTCATTCACACCCTGGAGACCCCTCAGGGGACCCTCGAGTACTGGCGAGCCGTGACCGTGTACGCCACTTCGTACTCTCCCTGCCGTTTGGGAGTGGATCGCTGTTCCACCGCTACGGCCAGCGGCTTGCCTCTGCGACACGGCATCATCGCCGTCACCCGAGCCTGGTACTCGTGGATGTTGGGCCAACGTCTTTATGTGCCCGGCTACGGCATTGGCGTGATCGCCGATGTGGGTGGAGGTGTGCCCGGGCGCTATTGGATTGATCTGGGTTACAGCGACGAAGACTACCAACCTTGGCACCAGTACGTCACGGTGTATTTTCTCACTCCCGTTCCGAGCGCCATCCCATGGATTCTGCCCTAGACCTGCCCCCGCTCAACGTGCCGCAGTTGCTGCGCCAGCACGGCCTGCAACCCAAAAAGTCATTGGGCCAAAATTTCCTCTTCGATTCTAACATCCTTCAGCGCATTGTGGCCGCCGCCGAGATCCCCTCCCATGCCACAGTGCTGGAAGTTGGGGCTGGCCTGGGCACCCTGACGCGCTATCTGGCACGCGCCGCCAAGCAGGTAGTGGCCGTAGAACTGGATGAGCGCCTGATCCCCCTTTTACGGGAGGTGCTGTCCAACGCGGCCAACGTGGCCCTGCTCCAGGGTGACATCCTGAGCCTTGACCTGACCCCGTATCTTGGCAATGCCGACCCGTTGCTGGTCGTAGCAAACATCCCCTACTACATCACCTCCGCCCTCATCCGGCGCTTGTTGGAGGGCCCGGTGCGCCCTCTCCGCCTGGTACTGACCGTACAGCGCGAGGTTGCCGAGCGCATCTGCGCCGCTCCAGGCGAGATGAGCCTGCTAGCGCTGAGCGTGCAGGTTTACGGCCACCCCCAGCCCATTGGGCGCATTCCGGCCGGCGCTTTTTACCCCCCGCCAAAGGTGGATTCGGCCATTTTACGCGTGGACCTATATCCCCAGCCACGCATCCCCACGGAGGACTTGGGGCTTTTCTTCCGCCTGGCGCAGGCTGGTTTCGCTCAGCGCCGCAAAACTTTGCGTAACGCCCTCACCGCCGGCCTGGGTTGGCACTCTACCCGGGTGGAAACTCTGCTGGAACAAGCCGGGATTGATCCTCAGCGTCGCGCCGAGACGCTTGGGCTGGACGAGTGGGCGCGCCTGGTCCAAATTTATCGCCAAACGCAGGTTCAGCGAGAAGACGACCTGACCTGATGGGCTACGCGCCGATGGCGCAAATCGGCGTACTGACGTAGCAACAACCACACCCGGTAGGCTGCCTCAATCTGAATGCGCAGGTTCATCTTCGATTGCCCCCAGCGCCGATCGGCAAAGTGAATGGGGATTTCGCGAATGCGTAACCCATGCAGGTACGCCAGGTAAGCCATCTCTACCTGGAAGACGTAGCCGTTTGAGCGCACTCGCTCCAGCGGCAGACGCTCTAAGGCTTCTCGCCGCCACAGGCGAAAGCCCCCCGTAGCATCCCGCACCGGCAGTCCCAGAATCACCCGCGCATACGCATTACCAAATCCTGAGAGCCAGCGCCGCCAGAACGGCCAGCGCTCATCCAGCGACCCGCCCGGCACATAACGCGAGCCGATGGCCAGATCACAGGTCTCCAAGGCGGTCACCAATTCCACCACCTTGGCCGGCGGGTGTGAAAAGTCCGCATCCATCTGCCCCACAGCATCGGCCTCTTCCATGGCCAGCCGAAACCCCTGGATATAGGCCGTGCCCAGCCCCAGTTTGCCCGGTCGGTGCAAGACGCGCACCCGCCCCGGCCAGCGCTCGTTGAGACCTTCGGCAATCTGGCCGGTACCATCCGGGCTGGCATCATCCACGACCAGCAGGCGCAGATCGGGCAAAGGTAAAGCAAACAGCGTCTCGGCCAGGAGGGGAAGGTTCTCGGCTTCGTTGTACGTTGGGATGACCAGCGTGAGCCTCATGCCCCCGGCGCCTCCACCAACGCCAGCAGCGCCGTGCGTAGCGCCGCAACAGAATCGGGGAGGGTGGAAGATTCAAAGGGGCGGATCATCACGCTCAGGCGCTTCCCCTCAAAGCGCCCCTCTTGCAAGTCCTCGCTGCGGTAGAACAATTGCAGGGCCTGGTCCAGTTGACGGGTCAGGCGCTCCCCCACACCACTTTGCGGCTCGGCAGCCCCAATCAACACAAAGGAAGTGTGATCCAGATGCCCCAAAAAGACTGCATCATCTGCCGAATCGGGCAATTGGCGCCCTAACAACAAAGCCACCGCTCGTAACGCATCATCCGCCGCCACAAACCCGTAAGCCTCTCGAAAGGCTTCCAGGTGGCGCAACCCAATGACCCACAAAGGGGGCTGCGAAGGCGTTGCTAACCAGCGTGCCAGTGCTTCATCTACCAGGGTGCCCTGAGGCAATCCGGTGACCGGGTGGGTCAGCGACTCACGCCGGGCACGGCTCAACGCATTCCGCACGCGCAGCCCCAGTTCGCGGATATCAAAGGGCTTGGTGATGTAATCATCGGCTTCCAGTTGCAACCCCTGGAGTTTATCTCGCCGTTCGCGCTTCTCGGTCAGGAAAATGATCGGGATGTAGCGGGTGCGGCGCTGGGCACGCAGCCGTCGTGCCACTTCAAATCCATCAATATCCGGCAGGCGAATATCCAGGATGACCAGATGCGGTATCTGCTCGGTAGCCGTTTGAACCCCATCTTCTCCCCAGTTCGCAGTAAGCACTCGATAGCCCTGCTCCCTGAAAAACGTGGCCAGCATTTCGGCCACGTCCAGATCATCCTCGATAATTAACAGGGTAGATGGGGTAACGATCTCACTCATGATCAGCCAATTGGCTCTTTGAAGATCACAAACTCACACACTGCATCCCCCATGGCCACACACTTCGACTCATTGACCCGGAACTCCTGCCCGCCGGAGACCCATTTGAGGCCTTCTTGAAGCAGTCCCACTGCCATGTAACAATCAGGGCGGTCACTTTTGCGCCCCCAGCACACCGGGCAGCGATGGATGGTATAAACGAAATGAGTGTCCTTTTCTTCTACAGTGGAGTACTGATCGCTGGTGGTGCTGAAAATCTTCGCCATGGCGGGCAGGCCGATGCGCAGTTTAGCCTGCAGAGGCAGTACCTTGAAGGCCAAATCGCCTACGCCAGCCAGGGCACCGAAGTGACGCAACCCATCCTGGAAAGTTGCCCGACCGGCGCGCAGGGCCAATCCGCGACCGCCACGCGGGCCGTACAT
This sequence comes from Thermanaerothrix daxensis, assembly GCF_001306145.1. Lineage (GTDB taxonomy): Bacteria > Chloroflexota > Anaerolineae > Anaerolineales > Anaerolineaceae > Thermanaerothrix > Thermanaerothrix daxensis. Next base: position 147,191 of record NZ_LGKO01000005.1, on the reverse strand, counting down.
TTCCTCCAACGCGCCATTAATGGCCGAGAAGTCGGCAAAATCAAACTGACGTTCCAAATTGTCGGGAGGATAGTTATCAATCAGGTGCTGCAAGTTGGCCAGGTTAAGGATGGCGTTAACGCCGTTCTTCCCCATCACATCTTCCAGTGCCAGCAGGGCAATGCGGGCAATTTTATTCGGGTAATAATAGCCGCTCTTGGGAATCGCTTCCATGGTTGCGTCTCAGATCAGTTTAGCCAGGTCTTCGGCGGCTCGGCGCATGTCCAAAAAGATCAGACCGAGCTTGGCCTGTTCACGCGCCAGCGCGGTAAGCACCGCTTCTTCACCCACCGACATCAGCACCACATAGCCCTTCTGACCCTTGATGTACACCTGATCCAGCGCACCGCGCCCCAATTCATTCGCAATGCGCTCGCCCAGCGAAAGCATGGCCGCCGACATAGCCGAAACGCGATCCTCTTCCACGCCCTGGGGCAGCGCCGAAGCAATTGTCAGCCCATCCAGGCTGACCACTGCCGAGGCTTCAATATCTGGTGAGGAGGCCTGCAATTCGCGTAACCGCTCTACCATCAGTTGAGTGCGAGACTTGGTCAAGGCGGCAACTCCTTTTTATGCGAATTTCATCCAACCACGGGGAAGATACCTAGCGTTTACTAATTTAGCACAGCCCCCGGTTGATGTCAAGCAAGCCTGTCCCGGCTTTGCAGAAGTGTAAGGGTCAACCAGGGATTCCATAAAAACCGAGAGGGCAGAGTGCGTGCTCTGCCCTCTTTCAGCGTCAGCCGGGTGACGCGAGATCAGGGTTGGGTGGGGGTCGTGGTGGGCGTGGAGCTGCTCAGGCCCCAACCTCCCCATGGCCCACGGCAGCCAAAACCACCCAGGCCCCAGCCCTTGGGCGCGTTCTGCTTGAGCCACTCCGCCTGCTGGCTGGTTAATTTGCCGTCCTGCACGGCGCGATCCAGGGTAGCACCGCGAGCCTCATCTATTTTGGCCTGGAGTTCCTCCGTGGTCAGCCCCAGTTTTTCGGCCAGGGTGGCGAAGAACGTGTCCTTGAGGTAGGTGCCCAGCGCCCAGGTACCCTGCTTCATCTGCTCCGCTTGCTCAGCCGTGAGTTTGCCGTTCTTCACTGCCAGGTCAAGGGCATCGTTGCGTGCCTCCTGCATCAGCGTGCGGAACTCATCTTGGGTCAGGCCCTTTTCCTGAGCAATCTGTGCTGGGGTGGTACCGGCCTGAAGTTTTGCCTTCAAGTCATCCACACTGAGGCCCAATCGGTTGGCCAGGGCGGTCAGCATTTCGTCTTGCAGGTAGCCGCCCCACCATCCCATCATCCCGCGGCCATGACGCCCCCAGCCGCCCCATCCCCAGGATGGGGTCGTGGACGTTGTTGAAGGGGTTTCGGTCGGCGTGGGTGCCTGAGCATGCACCCATGAGACCGCCCCAAATGCCACTCCCAGTACCAGTAAGGCACTTACGCCTATCCAAATCAATCGTTTCATCTTTCGCTAAAACCTCCTTTTTGTAAAGGGTTCTTGGCTTGCGCTTGCAGTCATGATCATAGCAAACACGTGTGAAGAATTTGTGAAGTCCTGACGAAGAGGGCTTGAAGATAACCCATTCGGACGGGAATCGCTCTTGTGAACCTTGTAACAAAGTTGACGAAAACAGACAATGACCAGTAAAATAGTAAAAGCCAAAGGAGTGCTATGAGCACGGTCAATCTTACCCGCGAACAATTGGAAGAGCGCCTGCTGGCGCTTCATCATGCCAGCCTGGAATTAGTGCGCGATGTTTCACTGGAATCCCTGTTGGAAAAGATCGCGCGCCTGGCCTGTGAACAGGTCAACGCCCAATATGCGGCCGTCGGGGTGGTTGGCCCCAACGGGGAATTAGAAGCCTTCATCCCGGTGGGGATGAGCGAAGAGGAAATTCGTCGCATGGCTCACCCCCCACGTGGGCTGGGGCTCATCGGCACGCTGATGCGCAGCGAGAAGCCCATCCGCCTGCGCGATGTTACCAGCGACCCCCGCAGTGTGGGCTTTCCTCCTCACCATCCTTTTATGACCTCCTTCCTGGGCGTGCCGATCCGCCAGGGCAACCGCCAGCTGGGGCAGATTTACCTGACCAATAAGCGAGATGCTCCGGAATTTACCGAAGAAGATGAGCAACTGATCGAGATGCTGGCGGCATATGCCGCCGTTGCCATCACCAACGCACGCATCTACCGCCAATTAGTCGAGCGCGACCGCATCCTCACCCGCCGCAACGAAAACCTGGCTTTGCTCAACGAACTGGCATCTACCCTGGCCACCTCCTCGGACATTGATCAGATTTTGGATAAAGCCCTCACCCAGGTGCTGGATTATCTGCAACTGGAAGTGGGGGAGGTTTATCTGCGCCAGGAAAACGGGCGCACCCTGCAACGCATGTTGCACCGCGGCTCGGTGGTTGAGGCGCTGTGGCAGCGCGAAGAATTTGCCCTGGGCGAGAGCATCATCGGCCAGGTGGCCAAGCGCGACCAGCCCTTTGTCTTCAAGCCGGCCCCACCCGATGGGCAAGGCCTGCATCCACAGGTGATTCTGCAGCATTTTCAGCAGGTGGCCTGCCTCCCCATTCGCGGCCGCCAGGGCGTGCTGGGAGTATTGTGCGTAGCCAGCCGTCATGCACGCCCCCTGGACGATCTGGAAATGCAGTTCCTGGCCACCATCAGTTCCTGGATGGGATTGGCCATTGAGAATGTGCGTCTAAACTTGCAGGGCCGCCGCCTGGCCGTGCTTGAGGAACGCGAGCGCATCGGCATGGACCTGCACGACGGCGTGATCCAGTCCATCTACGCGGTAGGGCTGACCTTGGAACACGCCCGTCTGCTGATCCACCAGGACCCCCAGGCCGCCCTGCAGCGGATTGAGCAGGCCATCCGGGATATTGACAGCACCATTCGCGACATCCGCGCCTACATCCTTGACCTGCGACCACGCCAGTTGCAAAACGAGACCCTGATGCAGGGCATCCGTCGCCTGGTCAAGGAGTTTCATGCCAACACTCTGCTTAATGTGGACCTGCAAGGGCCAGAAGATGAACTGGCCGGCCTGCCCGAAATTCAGGCGGTAGCGCTTTTCCACATCTGCCAGGAGGCGCTCGCCAACATTGCCAAACATGCCCGCGCCCGACACGTGGAAGTCACCTTGTGGAAAACTACGGACCGCGTCTTGCTGGAAGTCCGGGACGACGGACGTGGCTTCGACCCCCAACAGGTTTGTCAGTCCATCGGTCACGGGCTTTCCAACATGCAAACTCGCGCCCGCCAAGCAGGGGGAGAGGTGGAGATCATCTCCGAGCCCGGGGCGGGCACGACCATCCTGGCCTGGGTGCCCCTGACCAATGACGAGTAACACCGATCCGGCGGAGCGCGCCGCGCGCATCCGCCACATGTTTGGGCAGATTGCCCCACGCTACGATTTGACCAACCGCCTGATGACAGGCGGTTTAGATTTAGCCTGGCGGCGCGAGGCTGTGCGCGGCCTGCATTTGCCACCGGGGGCCATTGTGCTGGATCTGGGCTGTGGTACCGGCGATCTTGCCCGTGAGGTGATGCGCCAGGTGCCCAAAGTGCGGGTGGTGGCCGCCGATTTCACCCTGCCCATGCTTCTGCTGGGGCAACGCCGCACTTTTCCACATCCCCCCGCATGGTGCGCCGCAGACGCACTGGCCCTGCCCTTTACTACCGAGACGTTCGACGCCCTGGTTTGCGCCTTTTTGCTGCGCAACGTGGCCGACCTGCCCCAGACCCTGCGCGAGATGGCTCGGGTGCTCAAAACCGGTGGACAGATCGCCATCCTTGAAACAACCCGTCCTACCCCCCACCCCCTCCGCCCGCTCCGCGATGCATTGATGTTCAGGATGATCCCCTGGATCGGCGGCGTGCTCACCGGCAAGCGCGAGGCCTATGAGTACTTGGCGCATTCCAGCGCTGGGTTTCTCTCCGCGCCCCAATTGGCCACCGCTCTGGAAGCAGCGGGCTTCTCAGACGTGCGTTTTGTGTATAAAATGATGGGCACTATCGCCATTCACTGGGGCCATACATGACCTCCCGCCATCCTCCTGGTTCTCCTGCCGATGCATCCAAAGCCGCCCTGCGTGGCACCCCTTCCTACGTCTGGCGAGCCGGACAGGAACGCCGTTTGAACATGATCCTGGCGGCCGCCGAAGGACGCGAACGGGGGCGGGTATTCGTGGATGGTTGCGGCGTGGGGCAGTACTTAGCCCGTCTGGGCGAGTCGGCACATTTGGCCGTGGGGCTGGATATCGAATGGGAGCGCACCCGCGAGGCCTATGGCCGTCACCCGCGGGTGGTTTGTGGAGCCGGCGAGGCCCTGCCCTTTCCTGCCCACACCTTCGACCTCGTCCTCAGCCACGAAGTAATCGAACACGTGGCCGACGATCGTCAGACATTGGCTGAGATTGCTCGCGTACTGGCACCCGGTGGGCGGCTGGTACTCTTCTGCCCCAACCGGGGCTACCCCTTCGAGACCCATGGCATCTACTGGCGGGGCAGGTACCGCTTCGGCAACATTCCGCTGGTCAATTACCTCCCCCAGCGCTGGCGCGACCGCCTGGCCCCACATGTGCGCGTTTATTCAAGCCGCGACCTGGATCGCCTGATCGCCGGCCTGCCCCTGCGCGTGGTCCAACGCACGATCATCTTCGGCGCCTACGATAACATCATTGCCCGCTTCCCTCGTTTGGGACGTCTCCTGAGAGCGGTCCTGCAGGCGCTCGAAAAGACCCCCCTGCGCCTCCTGGGGCTTTCACACTTCTGGGTGCTGGAAAAGATCACACCCTAGCGCAGACGAAAATCGTAAATTCCGTCTTCTACCGCATAGGTGCGCCCACATTCCGGGCAAGTGATCTCAGGGGGGGTATCGGCCAGGGGCTCATGACCACAGGCCGGACAACGGAAGGCAAACGTCGAAGCCGCCGGGGTTTCGCCACGGGCACGCGCGCGTACAAAGACACTGGGCGAAAGTTGCCACCAGTCCCCCGTCCACTGGGCCAATCCATCCAGTTTTACCAACAATCCCAGTGGCAAAAGCCGCTTAAACAACCCCAGCCGAAAGTGTGAAACGGTCAACTGGCGCTCAACGGCAAAGCCACTCAGGTTCAACCAGGTACGCACCGTGGCAGGATGAAAATCGAAATTCAAGGGAGCGAATTCCACCGGCTCCGGGGTGAAAGGACTCCATACCTGGCGGCGCAGAAGGTAGCGCAGAATGGCTTTGAGATTGCATTTATTGGCAAACTCCAGGATAAACACACCACGCGGGCGCAAAATTCGTCGGGCTTCCTCCAACACCCGCCGCGGCTCCACCATGTGGTGCAAAGTGCGGATCATCGTGGCGGCATCAAAGAAGCCGCTCACGAACGGCAGGCGGTACGCATCCCCCGCAACATAAAGATAACGCCCATCTTGCCCCAGGCGTTCCTGGGCTTGTTGCAACTGGGTGCGGGAATAATCCAGCAGTACAATGCGCTGGTAGCCATGATAACGCGGTGTATTCCGCCCTGCCCCCGCTCCGATTTCCAACAGCCACTGCCCGCCTTCAGGAGGCAGGAGACGACGTAGGGCCAGGGCTTCTACAGCATCCTCGTAGGCACGCCCGCCCTGCTCCCAGAAAGAGCGCTGATAATCTGAGCCTTCATAATTGCAAATGGGAGGAGTTTCCATAGGCTAACAGGTGTAAAAATTGCGTCGGGCAGGTTCGCCGGCGGCGCCCAGAAGGGCCGCCTTACTGCTGCTTCCTCTCGGACCTGACAGGGTTCGGCGGTTTCTGCCGCGCCGGTCCCACCCGAACGCGCCTTAATCATACCCCGCTCTGCGCGGGCTGTCAATCACGACCGTAACCGTTACTTCAGTCCCCTGCAGGCAGACTAATCCTCCTGGGGGACCCAGGGCGCATCGTCCTCACCCTCAAACGATGAAGGGGCCGCCAGCCCTTCCCGCTCTGGTGCATCTTTGCCCAACCGCAGTGCCAGCGCCTCTACCAGCGCTTGAAAGAATACTACCGTGCGCAGAATCATCTGCCTGTCGCCTTGAAAAGGCTCACGCTCAGTAGCCTCGCTCAATCGCCGCACTACACGGATTTGCGGGTGCAATTCAAACTGCGCTGCCGGTACCCCCAACCGTTGCCAGGCAAAGCGGGTAATGGTTTCCTGCCCCAGACGACCGTTAGCCGTAAAGGTGTGATCCACGTCCACGACCGAGAGCCAGGGACCCGACTCGCGAAAACCAAAACGAGACAGCAGACTCAGGATTAGGCGGCGTTCGCCCGGGCAACTCTGCCCATGCAGGGTGCCCAGAGCCAATCCAAAATCACGATAGGCCGCGCAACCGTGCACATCCACGATAAAACGAACGGAGTATCGGCGTACGATTTGACGTAAGGCCCGTTTGTACGGCGTCTCTGGATAAAAGCCCGGGTCCGGATCCGCCTTGCGCCAGGTGAAAAGCGCATGCGCCCCGCTCAATTCCGCCACCAGGCGCACCAGTGCCGCAGTATAATCCTCCTCTTCCTTCAGACGGCCTTCGCGCACATGGGCTGCGCCATGTGGCGCCGATAATAGAATCGGCAACCGTCCCGGCAAGAAACGGAAATAACGCTCCCCCGGCGCAGGTGGGGTTTTATACGCCACTTCAGACTCCAGCGCCACCAAGCGCTCTAACCACGCTTCCACATTCACCCCTTAAATGCGACTGAACCGCTCACTGACGCGATAACCGCGCCGGGTAGGGGTGCTCCCGGCAGCACAGAAGAGTTGTACACAGGTGTCGGTCTGTTTTTTGGCTTCGGCTTCTTTGTAGGCCTCGTAAGAGGACCAGAATGAGATGATCTGCCACTGCATCGGATCATCCACCGACTGCACCAGCACCGAATGCAGCAAATCTTTCGGCGGATGGCGCACCGCTTCGGCAAAGGCCTTTTGGAGCGTGCTCCAGTTCTCACGGGCCACATAACCCATCAAAACGGTTACATACATGGTAACCTCCTGGGCCAGCCCATCCTCCGAAGAGCGTGCCCAATTTCATTATACAAAATTTGCCCAGACAAGCGCAAATCTCAATCCGACACCCTTGATGCTGAGAGCGCTCCCAAACCACATATCCATGGTATAATGGAACCAAACCAGAGATATCTAGACAAATTATAAAGAGGGGGGCTCAAACAATCTACTTCTGGTAACTCGTCTTCCAAGGGAGGAGACTCTTTACATGAACCGACGACGCTTGTTTTGGGGTGGAGCGCTCTTAATTCTGGGGCTGCTCTTGCTGTTAGAAAACCTGGGGCTTCTGCCCTTCAGCGCCTGGGCGATCTTCTGGCCGCTTCTCTTGATCTTCCTGGGAATTGGGTTGTTATTACGGTTTCGACCCGAGGCTGCCGCGGGTGCACGCCGTGAGATCACCCTCCCCCTTGAAGGGGCCCGCACAGCCTCTGTGCGCCTGGACCACGGCGCGGGGTATCTGCGCCTAGGGGCACTGGAAACAAACGAGGATCTGCTCCTGCACGGGATTCTGGGCAGCGCGGTCAGGTTGGAGCAACAACGTCAGGGAGAGGACCTCTCGGTGCAGATGCGGGTGGAAGCCGACGCCCTTTTCCTACCCTGGGTCAGCAGCGCAGGAGGACATCATTGGGAACTCAGCCTCAATCCGCATGTCCCGCTGAATCTGGATCTGCGCCTGGGGGCCAATCAGAGCCACCTCGATCTCAGCGCCCTGCAGGTCCGGCATCTACACCTGGAAACCGGGGCCAGTGAGACCACCCTCATCCTCCCTGCCCAGGGTCAGGGCAGCGCCCACCTCAAAAGTGGGGTTGCCAGCCTGAAGATTCGGGTTCCTCCTACCCTGGCCGTACGCATTCGCGTGCAAAGCGGGCTGGCCGGGGTCAACGTGGATACCCAGCGGTTTCCGCATAACGGCGAGGTTTACGAATCGCCGGATTACCCCACAGCCACCAACCGCTTTGAGATCCATGTAGAAACAGGTTTGGGCTCAGTCGAAATCTTTTAGCCCATTTTACGTAGATAGAAAAGGCCGATCTCGTTATTTTCTTTCTCTTGAGGAGGGAAACATGTCCGAATCGCGCTGGCGCATCATCGGCGGGGTGGCTCTCATCCTGGCCGGATTGCTGGCCCTGGTCAGTCTGTGGTTTGAGGTCAACCTGGCAGGCGTGGTCTGGGGTATTTTGTTGGCGGTAGGTGGAGTGATCTTCCTGGGGGTCCTGCTCTCCAATCGTGAGGCCTGGTGGGCCGCCTTCCCCGCTTTCCCGCTCCTGGGCATCGCCGCTCTCATCCTGCTGGGCACGTTTGCCCCGCAAGCCACCCGCTACTGGGGTGGGGCGCTGGTCCTGGGAAGCATTGGGTTGAGTTTTGTGGTGGTTTACCTGCTACGTCGGGAGTTCTGGTGGGCTATCATCCCGGCTGGCACGATGCTTACCCTGGCGCTAGTCACCCTCGCGGAGTCTCTCCTCCCCGGTGCCAGCGGTGGTTGGGTGTTTTTTGCCGGCTTAGGATTGACATTCCTCGTGCTCTATTTACTGCCCGGGCCGGGCGGTACGCACATGACCTGGCCTCTGTACCCGGCGGGTATTCTCCTGGTTCTTTCTTTGTTGCTGTTCCTTGGCACCACCGCGTTAGGACGCTTCTTCTGGCCACTGGCGCTCATCCTCGTAGGAGTCTTTCTGGTTTACCGCGCTTTGCGGGGAACACGATCCTGAAGGGAGGGAATGTCATGCAAAAAACTCGACCAAGTTTGTTTTTTCCGCTTCTGCTGATCGCCGTGGGAGTGGTGTTCTTGCTGAATAACCTGGGGGTGATCCATGTAGATGGCTGGGAACTGTTGATCCGCCTGTGGCCTTTGCTTTTCATCATCGGCGGATTGGATCATATCTACCAGGGCAAAGGCTGGACCTGGGGAGTGTTTTCCATCCTGTTGGGCGGGGTATTCCTGCTGGCTAACCTCGGTTTTCTCCCCCTGGGGGGATGGGAACTGCTTCTTCGCCTGTGGCCGATCTTCCTGATCGCCCTTGGGCTGGATCTGGTGGTGCGCGAGCGCCCCGCTTGGGCCTCAGCGCTGGCAATGGCAGTCATGTTGGTTCTGCTAGGTGGGATTACCTGGTTTGCCATTGGCCAGGCGCGTATCCCTGCGAATGCCCAACCGCTCACCTACGCGCTCCCTGCCGGGGCACAGCGCGCTCAGATTGAGATTGAGCAACCCCTGGGCCGCCTGGAACTCAGCGGGGGAGCCGCCGAGCGCACCCTGGTTGAGGGTGAAATCACCCTGCCCCGTGGTTTAGGCCTGACCACCCAGATGGAGACGGTTGGCGGCACCGCCCAGGTGCGAATCGGCGCAGAAGGCCGTTCGGTTGTTTTCCCCTGGAGCGCAGGGCCAAGCCAATCACTCTGGCGGTTACGCCTCAACGCGCAAATTCCCATGGAAATCAGCCTGAAAAGTGGGCTGGGTGAGCAGGTGCTGGATTTGAGCGCACTCACTTCCCTCAGTCGCCTCGAAAGCGAGGTGGCTTTGGGCAGCCTGACCGTGACTCTGCCAGCCACCGGTGAACTGGAAGGCCGACTGGCCAATCCCATTGGTTTCACCACCCTGATTGTGCCCCGCACAGCACGCCTGGAACTGCGCATTAACCGCGCCCTGTCCACACTGACTCTGCCCACAGATTTTACCTGCCAGGAAAACCTCTGCTACTCGCCCGGAACAACCGCTACCAACGCGCGTCAGCGCCTGAGCGTAGAACAACCCATGGGGGGGCTGCGGGTGATCTACGCGCCGTGAAGGTGTTTGGAGTCTTCCCCCAAGCCAGGTACCAGTCCAGCGGAAGGGAACTTTTTCGCCAGCAGGGCGTCTTATTGGTGTCAATAAACCAATTTCACTCATCTCTCTGTAAGGAGGAAACCTCATGAGAAAGCCCCTTATGCTCGCCCTGCTGACCCTGGTCATGCTGGGATTGCTGGCCGGCTGCATCCAGGTGCCAGCATCGTCTCAAGAGCAAATCCGCACCCTGAATGTTTCGGGAAGCGGGAAGGTATATGTGGTGCCGGACATCGCCTACATCTACGTGGGAGTGCGCACCGAAGCCGATGACGTTGCCAGTGCCCTGAACGCGAACAACCAACAAGCCCAGGCCATCGTCAATCTGCTCAAGGAACGCGGCGTTGCCCAGGAAGATATTCAGACCAGCGCCTTCAACGTATACCCCCAGCAGAACTTCGGTCCCAACGGTGAGGTGCTCGGCACTAAATTTGTCGTGGAAAATACCGTTTTCATCACCGCACGCGATTTGAGCCAGTTGGGCGGTCTGCTGGATGCGGTGGTGCGGGCCGGTGCCAACAACATTTACGGCATCACGTTTGATGTCGCCGACCGCGAAAAAGCCGAGTCGGAGGCCCGCCGCCTAGCGATCGAGAACGCCAAGGCCCGTGCTCAGGAACTGGCCCAGACCGTTGGAGTCACCCTGGGCGAGGTGCAGAATGTCAGTGTGTACTCCTCAGGCAGCCCCATCCCGGTGTATGAGGCCAAGGGCATGGGCCTGGGGGGTGGTGGCAGCGCCCCAATCGCCGCCGGGCAATTGATTATCAGCGCCGACGCCAACATCACCTACCTTATCCGCTAGGTATCCAAACCTGTATGCTGAGGTCACGCCCCTGCGTAGATTGACGCAGGGGCGTTCTGATTTGCGGTTCAGTACGGAATCGCGCTGATGCGCGCCAGTTTGCTCAGGCGGTGGGTGGCAATGATGCGACGCACCGTGCCGGTCAGCCCGCGCATGCTCAGACTCTCCGTGGTCGCCCCATCCGGGAAGTACTGTACCCCCCGCAGGAGATCGCCATTGGTCACCCCGGTCGCGGCAAAAAAGACATCGTCCGATGCAATCAGGTCATCCAGGGTTAAGACTTTGTCAAAATCATAACCCAGTTCTTCACAGCGCGCCCGCTCTTCAGGGGTTCGGGCGTACAATTTTCCCTGGAGATTGCCCCCTGCACACCGCAGCGCCGCGGCGGCAATGACCCCTTCGGGCGAGCCGCCGATTCCCATCATCACATCAATGCCCGAAGATGGGATGCAGGTCATCAGTGCACCTGCCACATCCCCATCCGGGATGAGCGAGATGCGCGCCCCAACCCGGCGGATTTCGGCGATCAGCGAAGCATGGCGCGGGCGGTCCAGCACTACCACGGTGAGATTTTCAACCGGCACCCCTTTGGCTTTGGCAATACGGCGCAGGTTCTCCTCGACCGGAGCCTCAATATCAATCACATCCCGCGCTGCCGGACCAACGGCAATTTTATGCATGTACACCGCCGGACCGGGGTTGAACATGGTCCCCCGCGGCGCCAGCGCCACTACCGAGATGGCATTGGGCAACCCATGCGCAGTGGGGCGTGTCCCGTCAATGGGGTCCACGGCAATGTCCACCTGCGGTGGATCCCCGGTGCCCAGACGCTCCCCATTGTAGAGCATGGGGGCCTGATCTTTTTCTCCTTCCCCGATGACCACCACCCCGTCCATTTGAATGGTGTTGAGCATCAGGCGCATGGCATCTACGGCCGCACGGTCGGCAGCCTCTTTATCGCCACGTCCCACGTAGCGCCCGGCCGCCAGCGCCGCCGCCTCTGTCACCCGCACCAGTTCCAAGGCCAGGTTGCGCGTCGGTCGGGTATCACCGATCTCGCTGTGTAAGGGGACCTCACTCATCGCTTTCCTCCGTCTATTGGGAATAAGGTTTACACGGATAACCACAAACCTGTGATCAGGTAGTACCCGATCACGGCCGCCCAAATCCAGGAATCAATGCGATCCAATATCCCCCCATGGCCTGGCAGTAAATGGCTGGCTTCTTTTACCCCAAACTGGCGCTTGAACATGCTCTCTCCTAAATCCCCCAATGGCGCCAGCGTACCGATCAATACCCCGAGGATGAGCCCTTGCGAGGGTTGCAGAGCAGGAAAACGCAATTGCCACAACCACGCCAGCAACAGACCGCTCAGGATGGCAAAGGCCACTCCGGCCAGGTAACCCTCCCAGGTCTTGTTTGGACTGATGGCGGGTGCCAGTTTGTGCTGACCAAAACGCCTCCCGATGAGAAAGGCCGCCGAATCCGCAATCCCGATAATCGGGATGACCAGCAACAGCCACCATAACCCCTGAGGTAGGGCACGTAGCGAGATCAGATAACTGCCCAACCATCCAATGTAGAGCAACCCGCCCAGCGTGATCGCGAAATCCACGCCTTGGGCGGTGTTCGTGGTGGCCATCGCCACCATGTGGGCCAGCATGGTCACCAGAATGAGCGCTGAAAGGATCAGGTGGCTGTGATCAAATCCCCAGGCAGCACGGCTCAACACCAGGATCGCCACGCCGGGCAAAAGCACACCCGCCAGCGGTGCATACCCTCCCCGACGGAAGATGCGCCAATATTCCCAGGCCGCTACCACTAAGATCAAGGCAATAAACGCCGCATAGGGCCAGCCCCCCCACACAGCAAAAGTCACACCCACCGGAATCAGGACAATGATGACCATGAGGCGCTGGGCAAGCATTTATCAGACCTCGGAGCAGCACTCATCTGTGGGCAGGCGGCCAAACCGACGTTCGCGGCGGCTGTAATCCACCAGGGCTTTAAGCAATTCCTCGCGATCAAAGTCCGGCCACAAGGTCGGGGTCACATACCATTCAGCATAAGCGGCTTGCCAGATCAGAAAATTGCTGATGCGCATCTCCCCCGACGTGCGGATGATCAGATCGGGATCGGGAATGCCGGCCGTAAACAAGTAACGGCTGACCAGTTCGTCGGTCACCTCTTCGGGCCTGATCCCATCCTCGATCATCTTGCGAATAGCGCAGACAATCTCATCCCGTCCCCCGTAATTCCAGGCGATGTTGAGGATCAAACGGTCGTTATCCCGAGTCAACTCAACCGCGTATTTGACCTTCTCTACCAGGGTGGGATTGAGACGCTCCAAACGGCCAATATGCTGCAAGCGCACCCCCTCACGGTGCAATTCATCCAGTTCTTTGTCAATCACTTCTTCCAGAATGGCCATCAGCCCGTTGACCTCTTCTTCAGGCCGTCCCCAATTTTCGGTCGAGAAAGCATAAATGGTCAGGTATTTGATGTTAAATTCCACACAAGCCCGAATGATACGGCGCAGGTTCTCAGTGCCGGCGCGGTGGCCCGCCAGGCGTGGCAGACCACGCTGACGCGCCCAGCGTCCGTTACCGTCCATAATGATGGCAATGTGGGTGGGGACTTTGGTCAATTCAGGGGCTGAAACAGCCGCAGGGGTTGATTCCATAGGATTAGAATTCCAGGATTTCCTTTTCTTTTCGGGCACCAATCGTATCCACTTCTCCAATCATGCGGTCGGTGAGTTTTTGCAGTTCTTCCTCACCTTTTTTCAAGTCGTCTTCTGAGATCAGTTTTTCCTTCTCAAATTCGCGCAGATCTTTCATCACATCGCGGCGGATGTTGCGAATGGCCACACGTGCTTCTTCCAGGCGCGCATGAACCATTTTGACCAGTTCGCGCCGGCGTTCTTCGGTCAGGGGAGGGAGCACCAGGCGCATGGTCTTGCCATCATTCGAGGGGGTCAGCCCCAACGGAGAGGCAATAATCGCCTTCTCAATCGCGCGCAGGGTAGAAGGGTCAAATGGCTTAATCAACAGGGTACGTGGGTCAGGCACGCTGATGGCCGCCAATTGCATCAACGGGGTGGGCACTCCATAGTACTCTACCGGGATCTTTTCAATCAACGCCGGTGTGGCGCGGCCAGTGCGAATCCCGGCAAGGTCTTCTTCCAGGGTTTGCAGCGCCCCTTTCATGCGGGCTTCGGCTTCTTTGAGAGCGTCTTTAATCATAGGCCAGACCTCCTTCCGTTTAGCAGCGTCAGGATCATGCGCGCACGCGCCGGAGCACCTCCGGCTGCCTTCCGGGCAGCCGCTGGGCGAAAGGGAACCTCACCCCCCGGTTTGCCCAAACGAAGGTGATTAAAGCATACCTTAAAATCTCAAAATGCGCTATGGCTTACCGCCGAGGTTTGCCGGTAAGTTCCGGCCCCCCTCAGCAAGCCCTGGCAAGGGCTCCGGAGGCGGGTCAGCCATCTGCCACCGGCACGCGATCCCCGTGGGCAGGGGGCACCGACACGACCAGAAATTCCAGGTCTTCAGGGCCTTCGTTGTAGAGCAGGTGAGCCACCCCCGCCGGGACATGGCAGCCCTGCCCGCGACTGAGCCGGGTGCACTCACCCCCAACTTCCAACATGGCAACCCCAGAAAGCACAAAGAAGAACTGCTGAGCCTGTTGATGGTAGTGCCGTACCTCACCGGCCCCCACCGGGACGCGTTCCTGGATAACGCTCAGCGAGGGTAAGTTGAGAAGGTGCCAGCCATCACATTGCTGGCCCCAGACATAATGCTCCGCATTTGCCTTACTGACGGCAAGGATCATTTCAAAACCTCTCAGGAAGTTTGCCCATTGCTCATTGTATTACTTGCTTACCACAACAAACACCCGCCCCTCCTCTTCAGGGTCATCAAGTGGAGTTTTCAGGTCTTGAATGCGGGCAAAATAGACCGTCTTCCAGCCCACATCTAATAGTGCTTCCTTTACCTTTTTCATTTCAAAGGCAGTATTGAACACGGTCTCCTCAAACCTTTCATAGAGCCCGTTGGGCAACCGGAGAAAACCGGTGATCTTTACCCAGGCCCGGTCACTTTGTCCGTCATAGAACCCCCGAGTAAGGGTGAATACATCGTCATCCGCATCTATCTGGAGATTATTCCAACGCCTTAACCCACGCCGTGTGTTCAAATCAAAGATGAAATACCCCTCACTGACCCTGTACACACACTCAAAACAACTGCGTAGCGCTGCTTCGTCCTCGAGGTGATTGAGGGCGTCATACGTGGAAACAACCAGCCCAAAACGCTCATTTAGTGAAAAATGGCTTGCATCAGCCTGGATGAAGGCGGCCTGGCCGGACTCGAGATATTGGCGGGCATTCTCCCGTGCATAGTGCAACATGGGCGCCGACAGGTCAAGGCCCACCACCCGGTATCCCTTTTCCAAAAAACAAACGGCCAGATGGCCGGTACCACAACACAGGTCAAGAATGCTTTTCTTCTTCTGCCCCAGCGGTGTAGCCGCGTAAAAATCCAGGATAAACGGGGCAATCTGTCTGGCGAAACCCGACCATTTCAGGTCATAGGCCCGGGCAAAACCTCTTCCATATGCTTGCACTTGGACAACTCCGGCTGGTTTTTGACTCTTGCAAATTACCTTGCCAATGACAACCCAACGAACTTCCAGTGATCCGTTAAGAATTCTCGTGTAAGCCCTACAAGGGTCTCAGCAACTTATGCCTTTGGCTCAACCGAAATTCTAAATACAAATCACTCCTGAGTGCCGAGCAGTTCCTCCAAAATCTGCCGCGCCAGGGTGGGATCGGCTTTGCCGCGCATTTTCTTCATCACCTGACCCACGAACCAGCCAATCAGTGTCACTTTGCCCTTGCGGTAGGATTCCACCTCTTTGGGGTTTTCGGCCAGCACCTCCTGGCACACGGCACGGATGGCGCTCTCATCACTGACCTTTGCCAGCCCCTCGGCTTCGACAATTGCCTGCGGGGAACGGCCACTCTCCTCCACTTTCTGCAAGAGGGCTTTAGCCGTTGAGGTATTGATGGTGCCTGCATCCACCAGTCTGAGAATATCCGCCAGGTACTGCGGGGTCAGACGCAGTTCAGTCGCGCTCTTGCCGCTCTCATTGAGCATGCGCAGCACATCGTTCATCAGGTAGTTCGAGACCTTTTTGGGGTCCCCACCATATGCGCGCACAGCCTGCTCAAAATAATCCGAAAGGGCACGCTCGCCGGTCAGGATTTCGGCATCGTATTCCGGCAACCCGTAGGCTTCAATGAAACGCTGACGACGTTCCAACGGCAATTCCACGCGCTGGGCCAGGATGGCTGCCTTCCATGCCGCATCAATGCGCAGTGGCAGCAGATCTGGCTCCTTGAAGTAGCGGTAATCCGCCTCGGTTTCCTTGGAGCGCATCTTGCGCAGGACGCTTGCATCCTCATCCCATTCCAGCGTCCAGGCCTCAATGGTGCGCCCGGCCTCCACCTCGCGAATCTGGCGTTCGATTTCGTGCTGGATGGCATCCCGTACGTTCTCAATCGAATTGACGTTCTTAATCTCGGTCTTGGGGTTGAAATAATCGGCGCCCTTGGGGCGGATGGAGACATTAGCGTCGCAACGCAGGTGGCCCTTCTCCATATCTGCCTCGGAAATGCCCAGCCAGCGCAGCAACTGACGCAGACGAATCAGGTACTGGGCCGCCTCATCAGCCGAGCGCAGGTCAGGTCCGGTGACCATCTCCACCAGGGGCACACCACAGCGGTTGAAATCAATCCAGCGGCGCCCGTTGACATTCTTGGTCTTCCCCGCATCTTCCTCGATATGCAACTTACGGATGGTCACCCGACGCACGTAGGCCGGGCGCTCCGGCGTTGCCGGCATCGGTACATCCAGGTATCCCCCTGAGGCCAAGGGCTGATCGTACTGCGAAATCTGGTAGCCCTTGGGCAGATCGGGATAAAAGTAATTTTTGCGGTCGAAGTATGAGATCTCGTTAATCTCCGCGTGCATGGCAATGGCCAGCAGGGCCGCCTTCTCCACTGCAGCGCGGTTCAGCACCGGCAGGACGCCGGGGAGCCCGGTGCACACTGGGCAGATGTTCGTATTGGGCGGGTCGTACCAGGAATCGGCCTTGCAAGCGCAGAAAATCTTGGTCAGGGTGTTCAACTGAATGTGGGTCTCCAGGCCGATAATGGCCTCGTACTCAGTCATAGGGTCGAACCTCCATAAACGGGTGAGGTAACGTCAAGACGACGGCGCAGCCAGGGCCCCAAACCGGGGAAGGTGAAATTCTGCCCCTGGGCCACCCGCATACCCATCCACAGCCCAAAGAATACATAGATTAGCGAAAGCGTGGTAATCAAAAGCACCAGCGCCACCCAGGGGATCACCACCAGCACGGGCAGGCTGGATGAAAAACTGCCGACGAAAGCCAGCACCAGAATCATTGGGATGGCCAATCCCCCCATCAGGAGGCTCAATCCCATCAACACCAGTGTTCCAATCCCCTGGTAAAGCAGCGCCTGCAGAGCCTGATAGCGCAAAAGGGCAGAGCGCTCCTTTTGCGTCAGCCACACGATCAACGGAATCAGCCAACCGTAAGGATTGATGAGCACTCCCGCGTAGGTCAGCGCCGCCATCCAGCGTGCTTCGCGTTCGGGGGCAAAGGGAGTAAATGAAGAGGGATCCGCACCGGCTTCAACGCTCAAGTACCGCTCAAGGAAAGCACCCAAGAGGGGATAGCGCACATCCTGGCCGCTCAGGCATAGGATGGCAGCCACGAGTCCACCCAGGACCCACAGCCCCCACAATACCACCAGACTCCCGATGAAGAAAATTTGTCCCAGAGGGAGGAGCACCGAGGCCACATCCTTGGAAACCAGCCCAGAGAGCAAAATCACAACCCCGATGCCGCCCAGGTAGAGTACCCCCAGCCCCAACCCCACCACCATCAGGAATAACAATTGGGCTGCCTGGTAGGTGAACGCCTGCAAAGACTGAAAGGACAGGTACTGTCCCCGGCGCGATTGGACCGCCCAAATGGCCGTGGGAGCCAGTAGCCCCCACCCAGGGAGGAGAATCGCCGCATGCGCTAGCGCGGCCAGTGTGTGCTCAGCGCCGGACGTTGGGGAAAGGGTAACTCTTGCCATGGTATTACCATCCTTCGTTCATTCAAGCCGCCAGGCGCTGCAACACCTGCGGTTTGACCTTGCGCCAGGGGGCTTCTTCGGTGGCGCGCTCAAAAGCCCGCGCAATGCGCAAAAGCAATGCCTCACTGAAATCGGGGCCAAGGAATTGAATGCCGATAGGTAGTCCCTCACCATCCAGCCCGGCCGGTATAGAAATGCCGGGAATGCCCGCGTGATTGGCCGGGACGGTGAGCTGATCGGCGTACTGCATGAGCACCGAGTCACCATAGATAGCGCCCATGCGAAAGGCAGTGGTGGGGGTGGTTGGAGTGAGCAGAGCATGCAAACGGTACTTGCCCTGCGGGTCAAATGCCTGTTCAAAATCGCGGCGAATGAGGGTGCGCACGCGCAGAGCGCGTTGATAATACTGAGCACTGTACTGCGCCGCACTAACGTACATGCCCATCAAAATGCGTAATTTGGGTTGCAACCCAAACCCCTCATTGCGCGTCTTGCGATACATTTCGTGCAGGTCCTGCACGGGTTGCGGGGTGCGGTAGCCGTACTTGACGCCGTCGTAGCGGTGCAGGTTCGAAGCCGCCTCCACCCGGCTAATCACAAAATAGGCCGGGATGCCGTAGCGAGTGTTGGGCATGGGCACGCCCTCGACAATCTCGGCCCCCAGGTCGGCCAGGATATCGGCAGCACGGCGCACCGCTGCCTCAATCTCGCCGGGGATGGGCTGCTGATCATACTCACCTCGCACCGCATCGGGAAAGGTGATACGGAAGTAATCCGGTGAGAGACCGATACGCAGTCCTCGCACCCCTTCGTCCAACGTCGCCAGGTAATCGGGTACCGGCAAGTTGGCTGCAGTGCTGTCGTGGGGGTCCGGGCCGGCAATCACCTGGAGCATGAGCGCGGCATCCACCACGTTGCGGGCAATCGGTCCAGGGCAATCCAGCGAGGAGCCAAAAGCGATCAGACCGTAGCGCGAGACGCGCCCATAAGTGGGCTTGATGCCCACCACCCCGCAGAAGGCCGCCGGTTGCCGAATTGAACCCGCGGTATCGGTGCCAAGCGAGAGCGGAGCTTCGCCCGCGGCTACGCTGGCCGTGCTCCCACCCGAAGAACCACCCGGTACGCGATCCAGATTCCAGGGGTTACGCGGGGTAGGGCGGAAAGCGGAGGACTCATTTGACGAGCCGTAGGTGAATTCATCCAGGTTGACCTTGCCCAGCATAAGCGCCCCCGCGGCTTCCATGCGGGCAACCGGCGTTGCGGTGTAGGGGGCCACAAAATTCGCCAGAATGCGCGAGCCAGCCGTCGAGGGGGTGCCCTTGACGCAGAAGATGTCCTTAACCGTGAAGGGAATGCCCGCCAGCAAGCCGACCGGCTCACCCGCTGCCAGGCGCCGGTCCACCTCTTCGGCCTGGGCACGGGCACGCTCTGCCGTCAGGGTGATGAACGCGTGCACGCGCTCAGCATCTTCGGGCAGGGGCTCCCCCGGCTCTAAGCTGCCAGGACGACCATCCACCTGGGCAATGCGCCGCAAGCAGGATTCCAGAATTTCCACCGCCGAGACGCGTCGCTGGCGGAGGAGCAAACTGAGTTCATACGCCGATAAATCACACAGTTCCATGTGACCTCATCATCATTATTATTCCAGAGTAGTGTGGGGAATATCCGGCACAACAACATACCCCTCTTCAACCTGCGGCGCCTGCCCAAGGATCTCCGCCGCATCGGAGAAAGGCTGCCAGTCATCCTCGCGCAATGGCGGGCTGATCTCAGGGGTGTAAGGGACACCGTGCGAAGTGATCGGCACGCTGTCATCCAGGGGAATGGCTTCCAATTCGTGAATAGCCCCAAGCTGGCGGTTTAACTCACGGCGCAGGTACTCCGCCTGAGCCTCATCCAGTTCCAGGGCAGCCAGGTGCACAAGATGCGCAAAGGTTGCAGGATCAATTGTTTCAGCAGGCATAAACTCACCTCTTGGTTCTATCCACATGGACCCCCACCCGCCCACGCATCGGCAAAAAACCATCCCACTTTTCCCAAAGCGCAGAGAGGGCGGATGAAATTACGTACTGCCCTCGGTTGCGGTGGGTTCGGGCGGGGGAACCGGTGTATCCGTGGGGATGGGAGTAACGGTTGGGGTCAGCGTGGGAGTCCGGGTAATGGTCGGAGTGCGAGTTGGGGTTAGAGTGGGCGTGGCCGTGGGAATGAAGTAAGGCGTGTAAGTTGGCGGAAGGGTGGAAGTTGGGCGCAAAGTTGGGGTCTCAGCCCCCAAGGGGGGAGTTGGCGTCCAGGTGGGGGGCAATTGGCGCAACGTGGGGGTACTGGTGGGGAGCACCAGGCGTGGAGGCAGGGTGGGAGGGGGGAACGGATTCAGAGGAGTATAGGGGTTCAGGAAGATGAATACAAAAACAAGCACAACGCCCAGCGTGGCCAGCAGGGCGAGGAGGGTAAGCACATTCCAAACATTATCGCGCATGCGCGAGGACTCCTCTTGCCGGGGGTCGCAACCCTGCACACGATGCTTGGCAAGGTCAGTGTCAGTATATACAAGATTGGCAAACTGTCAAGCGAAGGCGTTCGCTACATCGGTGAGAATGACGGTAAACCCGCCTTCACCAAGGCGCCGCTCATCTCAACCTGCCCCCAGCAGCAAGAGCGCTACCCCGGCCACCACTCCCAAGGCCGCCATCACCTGGGCGCGCGTAGGTCTCTCCCTTCCCAGGATCGCACTAAACCCCACCACAAAGAGCGGCGAAGTATCCGCCAGTGCCTTGACCGCGGCGGGGGCGCCTCCCTCCAACGCGAATAAAAGCGCCAACCACTGCCCAATGACCAGAACGGCGCGCAGGGCTAGCCTGCCCACTTGCTCCGCTTGCCAGCGGAAAGAACCCGAAGGAGCCACCCACCTCGCCACCAGCGCAATGAGGCCCGCGCGCACCAGGTAGTACGTGGGCGGGTTGGTCCACCCGCGGGTAAAGAGAAGCCGAGCCGGGTAGAGGCTCAGGCCAAAAAGCGCCGCCGCAACCAGCGGGTAAAGCCAAGCTCGGGTCGGTCCCGCATCGCCCCGCACCGCTTCATTCACATGGGGCTGGACGCGCGTTAGAGCCAGCACACCACCGGTACACACAATCACCCCCACCATTTGCAATGGCTGAAGACCCACCGATTGGCCTGGCAACCCCAAAGCAATCAGCAAGGTGAACAGAGGCGAGAGGGCCAGGAGCGTGGAGGCGGAGACGGCATCCAGATCCACAAATGCCCGAAAATAAGCATAATTGGCCAGCGCATCCAACCCAACGCTCAGAGCCAACCATCCCAATGGCTCTGGTTGCCACGCCAGCCTAAAGTAGAGCGGAGCCAGAGGCAACATCATGCCAAAGATGAGGGCAAAATTGAGCCCGAAGATCTCCCGCAATCGAAAACGGCGCAGAAGATCACGCGCCAGCCAGTTGGCTAGCGCCCCCAGCACCGCGGAAAGAAGCGCCAAAAGGAGATCCCTCACACTGGTATAATCCTTTGCAAATGAGCACCCGCCTTTCGCGCCGCGAATTTTTGCGCCTGATGGCGCTCAGCCTGGGGACACTGGCGTTCCGCCCCTGGGAGGGCACCTTCCGCGATGCCACCCAAGAGGATCTGCTGCGTGTCACCGTGCGTTCGGTCAGCGTCTACAGCCAGCCTTCGGACAAAAGCCGCATTCGCTTTCAGCGCTACCGCGACGAACTGGTCAACATCTACGCCGAGGTGGAGTCGGAAGCCGGCCCTGCCTACAATCCGGTGTGGTATCGGGTATGGGGCGGTTACATCCATCGGGCCAACACGCAGCGCGTGCGCATTCAATATAATCCGGTCCCCACGAACCTGCCAGCGGCGCTCAACCTGGCCGAAGTCACCGTGCCCTACACCCAGGCTTTGCGCTACACGAGGTCGCAGGGCTGGCAGCCATTATACCGCCTTTACTTCGAATCCACCCACTGGGTGGTGGGAATAGACGAAGGACCTGATGGCAGTCCCTGGTACCGCATTAAGGATGAATTGCTGGAAATTGAGTATCACGCCCCTGCTCTGCATCTGCGCCTGCTGAGACCGGAAGAATTTGCTCCCATCTCTCCGGATGTGCCCCCTCACCAGAAGTGGATTGAAGTCTCCATTGCCCGCCAAACCCTGACCTGCTACGAAGGGGAAACGCCGGTTTTCCAAACCAAGATCTCCTCAGGGTTGTTCCGTTCACCTCCCGGAGAAATTCCATGGGAAACCCCCAAGGGGGAGTTCAACATCTACTCCAAGATGCCCTCCAAACACATGGGGGAGGGTCGCTTGACGGGCAACCCCGAAGACTACGAACTACCCGGTGTACCCTGGACGTGCTTCTTTGAGGCTACCGGCGTGGCTTTTCACGGCACTTACTGGCACACCGATTTTGGCACCCCCCGCAGCCACGGCTGCATCAACATGCGCACCGCCGAAGCACGCTGGCTTTACCGCTGGACAACCCCCGTAGCCGGTCCGGAGGACATCGAAAAGATAGGCTACGGCACACGCGTGATAGTTGTCTGAACCGGCAGCCGAGAGGCCACCCCTTGCCAGAAAAACGACTATGTTATAATACCCCCTGCCGCGAACCCTTATACGGCATATTTTAAGGATAAGGTCTATGAGTCCAGAGGAAACGACCAAAACCAAAGTTTGCCCAATTTGTGGAGCGCGCACCAGTGAAGGAGCAACCCGCTGTCTGGTCTGCGGCCACACCTTTACCCCTGAGGGAAGCAAAAAAGGCAGCCCGCTCCAGGGGCCTCGCCTTCCTGAAATCACCCTTTCACTCCCGATTGCGTTGGGATTAATGGTCCTGCTGCTGGCCATCGGCGCGGGCACGGTCTTTGCGGCACTGCAAGGCACCGGACGAGTGGTGGAACCCACGGCCACACCTACCCTGACCGTGACCCCCACCATCACCCTGACCCCCACCGCCAGCCCGACCCCAACCCTGGAGCCCACCTTTACCCCCCTGCCACCCATTGAGTACACCGTCCGCTCTGGGGATAACTGCATCACCATCGCCTACACGTTTGGGGTCTCCGTCTCCAGCATCATTGCTCTGAACAACCTGCCGGTGGCGTGTGATAACCTGGTGGTGGGGCAAAAATTGCTCATTCCCCAACCCACCCCCACCCCATCTCCGCAACCGACCAACACGCTCAGCCCGGCCGAAGCCACCGAAGCCGCCTGCCAAAAACTGGATTACACGGTGACGGCCAATGACACCCTGAGCATCATTGCCGCCCGTTATAACGTCTCCATGGAGTCCATCAAGACCTATAACGGCCTGACCAGCGACATTGTTTACGAGGGGCAGGTACTGCAAATCCCGCTGTGCGAGCGACTGCCCACCCCCGGCCCCACTCCCACCCCAACCCCACCCCCGCCGTATCCGGCACCTAACCTGCTCCTGCCCGCCAACGGCGCCGTCTTTACTGCTGCCAACGATTCGGTGACCCTGCAATGGGCTTCGGTGGGCACTTTGCGAGATAACGAGGCGTACGCCGTGACCATTGAGGACCTGACAGAAGGACGCGGTCGCCGCCTGGTAGATTATGTGACGGATACCAAATACATCGTGCCGGCTTCGTTCCGCCCGGTGGATACCGTGCCCCATGTACTACAATGGTTTGTAGTGCCGGTGCGCCAGACCGGGACCTCCCTGGATGGCAAGCCCATTTACGAACAGGCCGGATCACCCAGTGCACTGCGCGTCTTCGTCTGGTGGGCAGCGGGTTCACCCTCGCCCACACCCTGACCCGCGCGGTTAGTAAATACAAAAGGCTGCCCGGTTGATCAGGGCAGCCTTTTTGTCAGGTGGTCAGCCTTACCCGCCCTCAAAGGTCAATGCTCTACCCCTCTTGCTCTTGCAGGAAGCGAATGGCCATCATAGCCGCTGCGGCGCCCATACCGGCAGAGGTCACCACCTGGCGAAAATGCGGGTCCATCACCTCACCCGCCGCAAACACACCGGGCACGCTGGTCCGCATCAGCGCATCCGTTTTAATGTAGCCCTGGGCATCCAGTTTCAATTGCCCCTGGAAGAGCGCTGTATTGGGCCGATGGCCGATGAAGATAAACACGCCGTCGGTGGGTTGCTCCCAGACTTCTCCGGTCTTCACATTTTCCAGGCGCACTGCCTCCACCGCCGTGTTGCCGCGGATCTCGCGCACCACCGTGTTCCAGATAAACCGGATCTTCGGATTCTCACGCGCGCGGCGCTGTAAGATGGCCCCCGCGCGTAATTGATCACGCCGATGTACGATGGTCACCTGCCTGGCATAGCGAGTGAGGAAAATTCCCTCTTCCAGCGCGCTATCGCCGCCCCCCACCACAATGACCTCCTTATCCTTGAAAAACCAGCCATCGCACGTAGCACAGTAGGAAACTCCGCGACCCGTGAATTCTGCCTCTCCGGGAACTTGAAGGTGGTTGGGGCTGGCGCCAGTGGCAATGATGAGCGTGCGCGCCAGGTACTCCTTGTCGTACGTACGCACCCGGAAAGGTCGTTGAGATAGGTCCACCGCCTCGGCCGTATCAAATTCCAGGCGTGCTCCAAAGCGCTCTGCCTGCTTTTGAAACAATTCCCCCAGTTCCATCCCACCAACGCCCTCGGGAAAACCGGGGTAGTTTTCAATCATGTGGGTCAGCGCAGCCTGACCGCCCAATTCAGTACCAGTCAACACCAGGGGCGCAAGTTCGGCACGGGCGGCATAGAGCGCCGCCGCCAAACCGGCCGGCCCGGCCCCAAGGACGAGCAAATTTTCCACATCATTGGAGTGAGATGACGAGGACGCAGTCACTGCACCCAGATTGATCTCCATGGCTTGTACTCCTCGTTGATTTGGATGATTTATCTCCGAAACAATAACCTTTACTTAGATGCGTGGGCGGGGAATAAGGTTACACCTATGCTTCAACCGCCCGATCGGTAATCTGTAAGCCCTCATCCAGGATGGCAAAACCCTCAGCCAGTTGTTCCGGGGTGATGATGAGCGGCGGGATGATCAGCACGACGTTCCAATGAGTGTAGAGGAACAGCCCGCGATCCAGCAAAAAACGGCGCAGAGCCATCATCTCGGGACTGCTACCGTTATAAGGAGCCAGAGGCTCGCGCGTCTGACGGTTTCGTACCAGTTCAATCGCCCCAAAAAGACCGATGGAGCGCACCTCACCCACCGAGGGGTGGCGATCCATCAGTTCTGCGAGCATCTCGGCCAGCACCTCACCGGTGGCGCGGGCACGTTCCACCAGGTGATCTTCTTTCATCACCTCGATGGTGGCAATGGCCGCCGCCAGAGAGATGGGATGGCCGTTGTAGGTCAGCCCACCCTGGTAGACGCGCTCGTTGTAGTACGCGGCGATCTCGGGTTTCATGGCCACCGCTCCCAGCGGAGCATATCCCGAGGTCAACCCCTTCGCCATGGTCATCAGGTCGGGCACGACGCCGTAATGCTCCACCGCAAACCACGCCCCCGTGCGCCCAAACCCACTCATCACTTCATCACAGATCAGCAGAATGCCGTAGCGGTCGCACAGCGCGCGCACCCCCTCCAGGTACCCGCGAGGAGGGATGATCACCCCGTTGGTGCCGGTGACCGTCTCAAGCAGAATGGCAGCAATGGTCTGCGGCCCTTCGTACTGGATCACTTCTTCCAGGTGGTTGAGGTAATCCTGTGTGAATTCCTCCTCGGGCAGGTCGGGGCAGGTGCGGTGAAAGGTGGAGCGATAGCGATAGGGATCCAGAAAATGCACCACGCCGGGCATGGTAAGGGGCTCCCAGGCCAGGCGGCGCGGATCGCCGGTAGCAGCAATGGCGCCGTAGGTGGCCCCGTGATAAGAGCGATAGCGCGTCAGGATCTTCCATCGCCCGGTATAGCCGCGCGCCAATTTGATGGCGTTCTCGTTAGCATCTGCCCCGCCCAACGTGTAGAGGAACTTGGTCAAGCCCGGGGGAGTGATTTCCGCCAGCAATTTGCCGAGCAAGGCACGCGGGCGGGTAGCCATCTGCGGGCCAGCAAACGCCAGTTCACGCGCCTGACGGGCAATAGCCTCCACCACTCGCTCATCCCCATGACCAATATTGACACACATGACCATGGAATTGAAATCCAGGTAGCGCTTGCCGTGAATATCCCAAAAATAGACCCCCCTGGCGCGCTGGATTGGAATGGGCTGTACCTGAGCCTGCGCCGACCAGGTCCAAAAATTGTGTTCCAGGCATAGAGGCAGAAGCTCAGAATCGGGAAGATCAGACATAGAGTCAACCTCACGATAAGATACCCCTCTCATGGGAAGGGCATGTTAATGCTATCACGCGAAGCGGAATATGGGAAAGTGGAATTGAGAGTTTAAGAACCCTCTGCCAAATGCTTCAATCCCTCACGATCAACAAGGATGAACTCCGTCCGGGTCACCTCGATCATGTTCCGATCTGCCAGGTAGTAAAGGGTGCGGCAGACCACCTCGCGCGTGGTGCCGATGCGCGCGGCAATTTCATCCAGGGTCAAAGTACGTGGAATGGCGGGGCTTTCTGTGGCCTGGAAGTGCTCAAGCAGTAAGTGTGCCAGCCGTGCCGTTACGGGCTGAAACGCCAGACGTTCCAGCAGGATGTTTGCTCGCAGCATGTACTGAAGCATCAGGCGCGCTAATGCCCACCCTATTCCCCCCTTAACCAGCAAGGGCTCTAAGACCGCTCGCGACCATATGGCCAGGGTGGCAGGTTGGGCAGCCTCCAGAGTAACTGGCAGCAAGAGACCCTCTTCAAAAAAAGCAGGGCCCCAAAAGATCTCATTTCTGGAAAAAGTCGTCACCATCAATGCCCGGCCCTCGGGTGAGACTTTAACCGCCTGGATTTCCCCTTTCAGAATCAAGAAAAGATGAGGCCATTCATCACCTTGTACCGCCACCACCTCGCCTTTCTGATACGGGTGTACCCGGGCATGTTGGGCAAGGTACATTTGCTCTTCCTCTTCCAGGGAGGCAAAGACAGAATGCGTTTGGAGCACATCGAAGAGTTTCATAACTCCATTCTATCTTATTTGCGTTAAGTTAAAGCCGCCTTGACCGCCTTTGTGCTATGTTTCACACAGACGGGAGGTGAACATGCGGCCTACCCACTTGTTGAGGCTTTTCGTACTAATCTTAGCAAACATCCTGATCTCCGCCTGTCAGTCTGAAAAGAATCCCTGTCAATCTGCGGGCGAACCCCCTTCTTATCTGACAGCCTTACCCACCCCCATGCCTCCGACAACCCCAACGCCAGGACCCTCCCCAACCCCCATCCTGGTCAAGATCGGAGGAAAGATGGTGGTGGTAGATAAAGTTGTTGAAGGTCCCCTCTGCAATGATACCTGGAGCGGCACCGTCTACGTTTCGTGCAAAGTCCAGGTCATGGCCTGGGAGCGATCCCCCACATTTCTGAAAGGTTGCAATCTAACCATTGCCCCAGGAACGGTTGTTTATGTAGCGGCTCATCATGATGCGGCTTATTACAATGGCTGTTCCTGCCACACCGGCGAAATTAACAATCCATAGAAAACGAGGAGGCTAGGATGAAAAATCGTCAAGTTTTAGGTGGTGTATTGGCGCTCATTGCAGCCCTCATGGGGATCATTGGGCACATTGTACTTTTCCTGCAATGGTACCGCGTTGGGATGAGCGCCGAATCCGCCGAGCCAGGATGTGAAATCTTATTGAAATACATTCACCCACTGATGGCAGATTTCGGCTTGTCGGCGGGAGTTTTCTTCGCCGTGAGCGCCTACGGATTCTTTACCGGGCGCTCCTGGGCCTTTTTCCTTTCCACTATCGGGTTGGTACTGGCCCTGTTAGGATCGTGGTTTGTAAATGTCCCCTATATGGCCGCCGGCTTACCCCCGGTCTACTTCCCCCTCTTCTGGCCCTACCTGGCGCTGTATTTTCTATTCTTAAGAGCCGTGGAAAAAGTGTCCTGGCGCCAGACGCTGTTGGGGCTATTGACAGGCATGGCATACATTTTTTGCTGGATGAATGGCGTCTCAAGCACCAGCCGTATAATCACCCACGGGGATCCCATTTTTACCCTGGTGCAACGTCTGCATTGGATAGCCATGTTGGGTTGGGCCGTTGTAACCCTAGCCATTCTGCATAAGCCCCGTGAATGGGCACGGGTGATGGGATTACTTGCCGCAACCACCGAACTGGTGGTTGGCATCCCGTTAGCGGTGGTAACCGCACAACAATTGGGGCGTTTCTCGCTCTTTGCCCTGGCCCCCTTAGCCAGCTTGGGTTTACTCGTAATTCTGATTCAACCCCGATGGTGGGATTATTTCGTAAAGCCACGTGCGTAAAGGATGCTCTTCCTATGCCCCAAAGGTTCCTAAGGGATTTCCCCTTAGGAACATTCGTTATGGGTCATTTCACAGTTAGGGATTAACCTTAGTCAAAGACCAGGTGCGTTTTTGTGATTAACATAACAAATGGGGCAAAGGGTCAGAGAATCCACTTTGCCAGGAGATTGGCTATGCTTACGATTCGGCAGCGCTTGAGTTATCTTTTCGGTTCGACCAAAGGCTTAATTTTAGTAGCCGTTGCCATGATCGGGCTGGAAACCGCATTATTCGGGATGTTATCGGGTCCCATGGCAGAATTGGGGGTACGGGATTGGATTGTACGCTCCCTGGGGATGCAGTTATTACCTGCAGAGCGCGAGGGACGCATCATTATTCTCTACCACACGATTGCTATGGGGGTTATTGCCATTGAGACCTACATCATCACCGCCCTCCTGAAAATGAAAACATTTCTCCGCACAGCAGTGCGAACTCTGATCACCGTGGGGTACCTGGTCGCGATGATTTCTGGAATGGGGTTCGCTTACTGGGGGCACAACTGGGCTTTACACGGTCTGTACATCGCTGGTCTAACCCTGATCTTCTTCGCTGGTGTGTTGCTCTGCATCGCTTTGTGGCCTTGGGATCGGGCTTACTTCGTCACCACCAAGGCTTACGCTCACACCCGCAACGGCGTTGACCTTGAACGGGTGGCTTTCTTTACCACCGCTCTCACCACTGTGATCTCGGCCCTCTTTGGAGCCGTGCCCGGGGCGTACTTTGGCAACGGATTTCGGGTCTTCCTGGCCGAGAACATTATCCGCTTACCGGAAAAAACCGGCTTTCAGTATGCAGTTATTGGGCATCTCCACATCATGCTGGCGCTTATTGCCATCATGTTAACGCTTATCATCGGGCGCTGGTTAGATTTCAAAGGCATTTTACATAAAATTGCCATGCCCCTGTTCATCCTGGGTACCCTTGTTCTCAATCTGGGAGTCTGGGGAGTGGTAACACCCCTGGAGCCCATTGCCCATATGATTATTTACGTGGGAGCCACCCCGGCCATGCTGGGGGCTTTAATGCTGGTCATTTATGGTTGGGACGAGTTGATCCGCGAAGGGAGCCAGGGATTTGTCAAACCAAATGCGATCCAGAAATTACGTGCCTTGCTTCACGACCCCCTGCGTTTTGGCCCGCTCTGGCAAATGGTATTCATGAATTTCACCGTCAGCGGGGTTGGAATTTTTGTTGCTGTAAGGTTGGACGAGATCTTCCGTCAATGGCCCGCGCGTGAAGAACGCCTTATCCTGACTGGCCATTGGCACGTCCTTTCCGGGATCATTGCCACCATCATCTTGCTCTACTACGGAGACATGATCGGTCTGAAAGGGCTTGTGCGTCGGCTCTACGGTTGGGGGGTGATTGTGTTCTCCGACCTAGCTTTTGCAGCCGTGACCGTTTACGAACTTAAGCGCCTGGTAGTGAGTGAAAGTGCTCAACAATCCTTGGTCAACACCGTGCTCCTGCTCACCGACATCGGTTTGGGAACGGTGCTGGTCATTCTAGCCTTGATTCTGGTCTGGCGATTGCTGGATCTGTTTCGGCGCCAGGGCCGTTGGGCAGAAGAAGCCCAACAAAGTGACCCCGCATTGGAGGTAAAGGCATGAGGCATGTACAATTTTCCTCTATTTGTGAAATGATTCCTCGCCTTACATGGGGGCTCTTTTGCCTGCTCGGCCTGCTGGGATTGAGCGCCTGTCGTTCCAGCGTGGCCGAAGCCTCGGTATTAAGCGTTGACACTAGTATTGATCCGGAGGCCTGGGTGGTCATTCCGGCAGGGCCTTTCCTGGCCGGGCAGTTTAATGATCAGGTTACCCTGACACACTCTTATACTATCATGGTCACGGATGTTACTGTTGAACAATACACCCGTTTTCTCAATCAAGCGCTGGCCGATGGATTTGTCAAAATTGAGGCGGACCAACTGGTAGGCTTTTATCCTGGCGACCCGTTCCATGGGGCAAAACACGAGGAAGCCATCTCTCCCAAAAATTACCCCTTTGTGCCGCTTAACGATCCCGCCTCTCCCTTCACTTTCGATGGAAAGATCTTTGCCCCCCGCTCCGGCTTAAGCAATCACCCAATGACCAACGTTTCCTGGTTCGGGGCCTGGGGATACTGCCGCTATTACGGATACCGCTTGCCAACTGGCCTAGAATGGGAAAAAGCCGCGCGCGGAATTGACGGACGACCTTATCCCTGGGGATGGGATCTCACAAAGGCAAATGCCAATTTCTACGCCAGTGGCGATCCTTTTGAGGATATGCGAACCTACGGGTCCGGCACCACCCCTGTCGGATTTTACAATGGGGAGACTTACGCCGGTTTTGCCACCCTGGACTCTCCCAGCCCATACGGGCTTTACGATATGGCGGGAAATGTCTGGCAGTGGGTAAGTGACATTACCCCGGGCATGCATTATCGCTTCATGCGCGGCGGCTCTAAAGACAGCTACCCTCCAGATTTACGGGTGTGGGTAACCAACAATGCCACTCCTTCATATTACGGACCCGGGACGGGCTTTCGCTGTGTGCGCGAACCCTGAGGCGTGCTGTCACTTTCGGAGGTGTTTATGCAAACATGGTTAACGGTGATCAAACAGCGGATCAGGCTCTATGGTTCGCTGATTAAACCTTTACAAACTGGCTTGCTCCTGGCTACCGGGTTGGCCGGTTACATGAGTGCCCGTTGCCCAGTCTATCACCTGGACAGTGTGTTCGTCCTCGGGGTCAGTCTTGGATTGGCTATCAGCGGGAGCACCGTACTCAATATGTGGTGGGACCGCGATATTGATGCCAAAATGCAGCGTACCCAGAGCCGACCACTGGCCGCGGGCGTCCTTACGCCCCACGAGACATTCATTTTGGGGGTCATCCTTTCAGTACTGGGCGTGGGTTGGGCATTCGGTATCAGCACGGGCTACGGCTGGATTGTCTTCGCTGGCTGGTTTTTCGATGTAATCGTTTATACCCTCTGGCTAAAGCGCCGCACCTGCTGGAGCATCCTCTGGGGGGGCATCTCAGGAGGAATGCCGGTTTTAGCAGGGCGTACCCTGGGGACAGGGACCATTGATGGGATTGGCCTTTTGCTGGCCCTGGCCGTCCTGTTTTGGATACCCACGCACATCCTGACTTTCTCTTTGAAGCACTTTAATGAATATCAGGCTGCCCACATCCCGACCTTTCCCGCACGCTATGGCTTCAGGACCACCCGATTGATCATAACTATCTCCAGTCTGTTAGCCACTGCTGCCATTACATTAGCGGGAATTTGGCTGGGCATGCAATGGGGTTATCTACGCCTGCTGTTGGTCCTTTCAGCCGGGTTGCTCTGTCTGGCCTTGATCGTCATGCTTAGACCTACCGAACGCACCCACTTTAGCCTGTATAAATATGCTTCGCTTTACATGCTTTCTGCCATGCTCCTTCTGGCTCTCTGACCCATGCGTGCAAAGTTCTCCTTTGTCCTCCCTCTTGCTCTCACCGCTCTGCTTTCTGCCTGGCAAATTGCAGCGGGTCACCCTGGAAGCACACCCTTTGCCACTTGGGCCTATACCCTGGGTTTTGGCATCCTCCTGGTAGCGAGCGTTTGGTTGATCCTCATGGGGCGAGAAGTGTTAAATAGCGTCGTTGGAGTCTGGTTCGCGGCCCTAATCCCCTTGAGCCTCTCCCTGGGATTGGTTAACGAATATGCCCCGACTTTCACCAGCGCTTATCTGGGTTTCATACTGATTGGCTGGGTGGGCATCGCCATAACCCGGTTTATGAGAGCCCATCCGACTCTACGGGTGGGAGCAGTGGCTTTCGTCCATGGAGTCGCTGGTCTGGTTATCGTGGGACTGCCTCTATTGGCTTTTGCACTGTATCAAATCAGGCCTTTTATCCTTGGAATGAGTTTAGGGGGGGCCATCATTGGCATTAGTGGCATGATCTTACTCTGGCAGCGGATGGGGCGTTCGGCAAGCAAATGGGACAAATGGATGGAACGACTCCCGTGGTCACTATTGTTTTCAACCCTCTGCCTGGTTATCGGCCTTAATCTACGCTGAGGTAAGCAGTTGGAGATCTTTCAAAATTCACCTTTCAATTTAGGGAGGGCACCATGAAAGAATTACCTGGATGGATTCGCTTTTTGCGCATTTTGGCGATCCTCATGATGGGAATAACCGCCCTTTTCACCCTGGCCAGCGGCCTGGGAACGAGTTGCGTTGCCATTAACCCTAACGGGTTTGGACCGAATATGGCTCCACTGGCTCGCTTTCAGTGGCTATATATCTTGTTCGTGATCATCACAACATCTATTGGTATATTGGGAATACGCGCAGTTGTTCTCCTGATTCGCAGGCACACAGGCGCCCACCAATATGCGGTGAGGGTCTTGATCGCGGGTTTGCTGGTTGGTGTGCTCCATATGGCGACCTCGCGGGCCCTGCGCGGGAAATCCATGCCAGTGGATGCAGTCGTTTATACCACTGCCCTTACCCTCATCTTCTTTTTGGTCTTCCTTCTACCCAGATTGCGGTCTGTTTTCGCAGGTACCAGGCAGGATACAACACACGGGAGCGACCAAATCGCTGCCTTTACGCTCTGGGTAACCGGCATCTTTACATTGACTCTACCATTTTGGATGGCCGCAACTCACACCTGGAATGGGGTAAATTGGGCCGCCGCCTTCCCAGTTCTGAGAATATTAGCAGGGGTAGGGCAGGTAGGGTTGGGGGTTTATTTATTCGTCCGAAAGTGGCACTTCCATATCCATTTACCTTTAACCCCTCCTCACTCTGAACCCCTGCTACGCCGCTAGGTGCACCCTATTGTGGACCCTTCCTGGCCTTGCCGCGGAGTGCGGCAAGGCCAGATGTTTTTTATGAATCTGAAACATTAAGACAATCACTTGCCGCTAATTGGCCAAAGAAAACGGCCCTCGAGATCAAACTTTGAAACCCCTCCAAACCCAAGATTATACAAATAGGGGCTATACAAAGGCTGTATAATATGCTACACTATGTACAACAACAGGCCGAATGTACCGACTTGAAAAGGAGAAGGCCATGCCCAGCATTTTAGAACTTTCTGATGAACCCAAGTACACCATCAAGGCCGTTAGCGCCCAGACGGGTGTGCGCCCGGTGACCCTGCGCGCCTGGGAACGACGGCACGAGGTGCTCACCCCGCACCGCTCCGAGAACCGGTACCGACTCTACTCCGACCGCGATGTGGCCATCCTGCGCTGGCTCAAAGACCGCACCGACAACGGCCTGAGCATCAGCGAGGCAGTGGCTGAACTGCGCCAGATGGTCCGCAACGGCTTGTGGCCCGAGGCCATTCCTACCACGCCTCAGGCTCCAACCCGGCCCGCCAGCGCTGCTCCGGAGGTTTATACCCAGCAACTTTACAAAGCCCTGATCCGGCATGATGAAGCCCGCGCGAGCGAGATCCTGCGCGAGGCCATGAGCAGCTACGCCCTGCGCCCCTTGTTTGAACAAGTGCTGGTCCCCTGTTTGGTTCAGATTGGAGAAGCGTGGTACCGGGGCGATATTCGCATTACAACCGAGCACTTTGCCAGCGCCTTTTTACGCGGTAAACTGCTGACTCTCTTACAAACCTACCCCGTGCGCCGGGGGAATCCCTTCATCCTGGTAGGCGGAGCGCCTTATGAGCAGCACGAACTAGGCGCCCTGATGCTGGCTATCCTGCTGCGCAGTGAAGGGTATCGCGTGGAGTACCTGGGGCCCGACATTCCCTTGGAGGATCTGGTTGATTATGCCCGCGAAGAGCGCCCCGCGCTGATCGTTCTGACCGCCACCTCAGAAGAATCCGCCCTGGCGATGCGCCGCCTGCAGGAAAAATTATCCCGACTGCGCCCGACGCCGCTTTTCGGGTACGGAGGGGCTGCCTTTCTCAGGATGCCCGATCTGATCCAGCGCGTACCGGGCGTTTTCCTGGGCAAGACCCTCTCGGAGGGCGCGGATAAAATCGGTGACCTGTTGAAGAGTACCTCGCGCACCGTCCGTTAAGGGGCTTGTGCAAGCAACGCGGGCTTGTACAAAGGAGATACATATAGCACTCCTCTGTGATAATATTTACATATATCATCCATATAGGTAGAATTGCGCCCAATCAAAATTAGATGGAAAACACTGAGAGCTCTCACGATCCTTACGCGCCGGTCTACAACATCAAGGCTGTATCGCGCCTGGTAGGGCTACCGCCCGTCACTTTACGTGCCTGGGAACGCCGCTACGGCCTGCCTCACCCCCGTCGCAGCCACCAGGGCTACCGCCTTTACTCCGAGTACGATCTCCACCTGCTGCGCTGGCTCAAACAGCAAATCGAGAGCGGTTTAAGCATTGGACGGGCGGTGGAGTACTGGCGCGAGTTACGCTCCCTGGGCCGTGACCCGGTGGCCGAGCAAACGCGCTTTTACCCCATCCGGCAGCCCATCTCCCCCAGCCACCTGGCCCGCGACCTCTACGAGGCCCTGACGCACTTCAACGAAGAAGCCGCCACCGAAATCTTGCGCCGTGCCTCAGCGCTGTACGCCATTGACCAGGTGCTGGCTGAGGTCGTACAGCCCATGCTGGTGGAAATTGGCGAGGCCTGGCACCGCGGTGAGTTGCCGGTTGCCGTGGAGCATTTTGCCACTCAGTTCTGTTTACAGCATCTGATGAGCCTGCTGGCCGCCTCGGCACCGCCCCGCCACCCTGGTGTCATCGTCGCCGCCTGCGCCCCGGGCGAAACCCATCAGATTGGCCTGCTCATGCTGGTGGTAATGCTGCGCTGGCGTGGGTGGAATGTGAAGTACCTGGGCCAGGACCTGAAACTGGAGGGCATGGCCGAAGCATTGGGACCGCTCAAGCCGCGCCTGCTGCTGTTCACGGCCACCCGGCCGGAAGTGACGCGCAACCTGCTCGATCTGCCACAGGCCCTTGCCGCATTTCCCGACCCTAAACCCTGGGTCGTGCTGGGTGGCCAGGCATTCCAGGATCTGCGTTTACCCGAAGAGATCCCTGCCATCTACCTGCGGGCACCTCTCCCCGAAGCCGTCGCTCTGATTGAACGTTTGATGCAAGAACACATCTCCAAGACCTCCCGGAGGTGACTCTCTCATGCTACGAAACAACCGACGTTTATCTTCAATTTTCCTAATCGTTTTCATTGATCTGCTGGGTTTTGGGCTGATTTTGCCCCTCCTGCCCTATTATGCCGAAACCTTTGGCGCCACGGATTTTGAGGTGGGGCTGCTGGTAGCCGTTTACGCAGCCGCCCAATTTGTTGGCACCCCCCTGCTAGGACGCCTTTCTGACCGGGTGGGGCGACGGCCGGTGCTGCTGATCAGCATTGCTGGCAACCTGGTCGGGTTCGTTCTGCTGGCCCTGGCGCAGTCCCTTGAAATGCTCTTTGTCGCGCGCATTCTGGCCGGCTTCACCGGCGGAAACATCAGCGTGGCCCAGGCCTACATCAGCGATGTCACGGATGCACGCAGCCGTGCCCGTGGCCTGGGGCTGATCGGGGCCGCTTTCGGGTTGGGTTTTATCATCGGCCCGGCCCTGGGAGGATTGCTCTCGCAGTGGGGGTTTGCGGTGCCGGCGCTGGGCGCTGCAGCGCTCTCGTTGATTAACTTCCTCCTGGTCGTTGCCTGGTTGCCCGAATCCCTGACGGCGCAAGCACGCCAGGATGCTCGCGAGCGCCCTCCGCTGACGTTACGAGCCATGGTAGAAGCGCTGCGCAAGCCCCTGGTCGGGCCCTTACTGCACACCCGCTTTTTCTTTGCACTGGCCTTCTCGATGTTCCAGACCATCTTCGCTCTCTACGCCCTGCGGCGCTTTGACCTGGGCGCGCGGGAGACGGGCTACATTTTGGCTTATGTGGGACTGCTCTCGGTCCTGGTGCAGGGCGTGGCAGTTGGGAAATTGGCTCAGCGCTTCGAGGAGCGCACGCTCATCCTGGCCTCCACGGCTCTGATGGCCCTCTCCTTAATCGGATGGGCATTGGCCCCAAGCGTGCCGGTTCTCCTGCTGATCCTGGCTCCCACCGCTCTCAGCGGGGGCGTGCTCAACACCGTCATCAACAGCGCCATTAGCAAGACGGTTGCCCCCATTGAAGTCGGCGGCACGCTGGGAATCGCCTCGGCACTGGAAGCCCTGACGCGCATCCTATCCCCTGCCGTGGGCAGCCTTCTGCTGGCCAACCTGGGAACATGGGCACCTGGTGTGTTCAGTGGTGTTCTGTTACTGTGGCTTACCACCTATGTCTGGCGCTATGTTTATCGGGCTCCCCTCTCCCTGGAGTTCCAAAGGCAACCGGTAGTGAAAGTCACTCCAGAACAGTAACCCCAAGATGCCAGAATTTCGCCATCGCTTCACCTTGAAGGCGCCTCTCGAAGCCGTCATCGCCTTTCATCAACAGCCCCAGGCGTTGGCACGGCTTACCCCACCCCCTTTGTGCCTAGAGATCCTCTACCATGAACCCCTGGGCGAGGGCTCCCGTCTGCGGTTCCGCTTGAGCCTGGGTCTCTTCTCAATCTTTTGGGAGGCCATCCATCGCGAGGTGGATTTCAGGCAGGGGTTTACGGATGAGCAGGTGCAAGGTCCTCTGAAATTCTGGCGTCACCGACACACCTTTATCCCTCTGGATGCCAATCACACCGTTGTTGAGGACCAAATCCGATACACTTACCGCCCCGGGTGGCGCCACCTCTGGACGCGCGTGATCTTCTCACCATTGGGGTTGCGCTTCCTGTTCACCTATCGTCAGCACGCGCTGGCCCGCGCCCTGGCTCACAGGGGAACGCCCTAAAGATTTTTTCTAGCGCGTAGGTTCAAGCCCCAGGCGTTCATTCTTTCGCTCGCACCTTGACAATCCTTATACAAAGACGGGGTGCCCCGTCTCGCTCTATGCTATAACTGAAATCGGAATAATTCACACCTTGGAGGGACATCTCATGTCAAAACGCGTCATTGTCATAGGCTCCGGATTCGGCGGTCTGGCCGTTGCCATACGTCTGGCCGCACGGGGCTACCCGGTCACGATATTCGAAAAGCGCGACAAGCCGGGCGGCCGAGCCTACGTGTATGAAATGGATGGATTCAAATTTGACGGCGGGCCCACCGTCATCACAGCACCCTTTTTATTCGATGAATTGTTTGAACTGGCTGGGCGCAAGCGTGAGGATTATGTCACCTTTGTACCGGTCAATCCCTTTTACCGCATTTTCGACGCTGAGGGGCGTTCTTTTGAATATAACAACCAAACAGATCTGATCTACGCTCAAATTGAAAAATGGAATCCGGCCGATAAAGAAGGGTACCGGCGTTTTTTGGAAAGCACCCGCCCCATCTTCGAGAAGGGGTTTCTGCAACTGGCCGATCAGCCGTTCACCCACCTGAAAGACATGCTCAAAGTGGCCCCAGATCTGGTGCGACTGCGTTCTTATCAAAGTGTTTATACTTATGTCTCTCAATTTGTGCAGAATGATTTTCTGCGCCAGGTCTTTTCCTTCCACCCCCTCCTGATCGGGGGCAATCCGTACGATGCCAGCAGTATTTATGCCATGATCCACTACCTGGAGCGCGAATGGGGCGTTTACTTTGCTATGGGCGGTACAGGGGCACTGGTAAATGCGCTGGTGCGCCTGTTCCAGGAAATGGGCGGGCGGTTGGTGCTCAATGCCGAGGTGGACGAAATCCTGGTAGATACAGGGCGGCGGCGCGTGCAGGGCATCCGCCTGAAAGACGGTAGCGTGGAGACAGCAGATATCATCATCTCAAACGCTGATGTCGCCTTCACCTACCGCTACCTCATCCCAGAAGTCTACCGACGCAAATACACCAACCGTCGCATCGAACGCATGCGCTACAGCATGTCCCTGTTCGTGATCTACTTTGGTACCCGACGGCGCTACCTGGATAGTCGCCTGGCACACCACAACATCATCCTGGGCCCCCGCTACAAGGGATTGCTGGATGACATCTTCCGCCGCAAGGTGCTGGCTGAAGATTTCTCGCTCTACCTGCACATGCCCACGCTCACCGACCCCTCGCTGGCACCCGAAGGCCATGAAGCCTTCTACGTCCTCTCGCCGGTCCCGCACCTGGGGGGTAAGGTAAACTGGGAGGAAACCGCCATCCCCTACAAGAACCGCATCCTGGAGTTCCTGGAAGCCCACTACCTGCCTGGTCTACGTGAAAATCTGGTGGTTGAACATTACATTGACCCGCTCCACTTCCGCGATGTGCTCAACAGTTATCTTGGCTCTGCCTTCTCGGTGGAACCCATCCTGACCCAATCGGCCTGGTTCCGGCCGCATAACCGCTCGGAGGAATTCGAAAATCTCTACTTTGTCGGTGCGGGCACTCACCCGGGCGCCGGTTTACCGGGTGTGGTGTCTTCGGCTAAGGTGGTTGAAAAACTCATTCTCAACCCGCCATCCTCCTGACCAGGACCATGTCATGACCCGGCAATCCCCGCTCCACTCACCTGCCCCCCTGCGCCCAGCCGAGGCTTTTGCGCTCACAGAAGCGGTGATCAAATCATACTCGCGCACTTTCTACTTTGCTACCGCGCTATTACCACGCCGGGAACGGCAGGCCATCCGTGCGCTGTATGCCTTCTGCCGCGCCACCGACGACCTGGTAGACTCGCAATGCGCCACTCTGAACGACCTGGAGCGCTGGCGGGCGCAGGTGGCCCTAGAGCCCGAAGACCAACCTCATCCCCTGCTATATGCCTGGGGCATGGTACGACGTATCCACGGAGTGGACCGCCGCTATGAACAGGCGCTGATTGACGGGGTTGCCATGGACCTGACCTACTGTCAGTACAGCACCTGGGATGACCTGCGGCTGTACTGCTACCACGTTGCCTCCACAGTGGGGCTATTGGCCATCCCCATCATTGGCCTGGCACCGGGTGCCACCTTCGAGCAAGCCGCTCCTTTCGCAATTGAACTGGGAATTGCGTTGCAACTGACTAACATCCTGCGCGATGTGGGGGAGGATGCCCACCGTGGACGGGTTTACTTGCCCCAAGAGGACCTGGAGAAGTTCGGCCTCCAGCGCGAGGACATTCTGAACGGCGTGATGGACTCCCGCTTCATCGGGCTGATGCAATTCGAGATCGCCCGCGCCCGCGTCCTCTACCGCCGCGCTCTACCGGGCATACGTCTGCTCCACCCGCGTGCGCGTCCGGCGGTGGGAGCCGCCGCTTTGTTATATGCTGCCATACTGCATGAAATTGAGCGGATCGGTTATCAGGTGCATACCCGCCGCGCCCACACCTCCACCTGGCGCAAGCTCCGCTTACTGCCCACCATCTTGCTGCAGGTCCAACGCCTGCCCCCGTTAGAAAACGTACTGGCCTCCGAACTTCCACCCCCGGACCTACCCCGGGATTCCTTAATGGAGGAATGGGGAAAACCCGAGACAGCCTAGCCGGCCGAGAACGACCTCACCATTCAGACGCTCGCTAAGCAGAAGAGGGGATATTCTCCCTACGGCCGTGAAGGCATGTCTCTATCCCGGTGCCGAATTTGGGGTTATACTATATGCAGTAAAAAGTTGTCAGACATTTTGATGAGGTGAGCCATGGCCAGCGAACGACCTATTGAATGGTGGATTAACCCGCGCGCACGGGCCGGGTTTGACCCGGCGGTGGTACAGGCACTGCTTCCCCCCGAAGTTCCGTGGCAAGCGCGGCGGTTTCACCGCCAGTTGCCGGGCTACCGCATGAGCCCTTTGGTGGGATTGCCCAATCTGGCCGCGCGTCTCGGCCTGGGGGGCATCTGGGTCAAAGACGAATCGGCTCGCCTGGATCTACGCTCGTTCAAGGTGTTGGGAGGGTCTTACGCCATATACCGGTGGGTGCGAGAGCGTCTGGGCATTACCGACCGCGAGCTCTCCTTTGCCGAACTGAGCAGCGGCGCTTTGCGCGAGCGCCTGGGCGAGATCACCTTTGCCGCCGCCACCGACGGCAATCACGGGCGCGGGGTGGCCTGGTCTGCTGCGCAAATGGGATTTAAAGCGGTCATTTACGTCCATAAACTGACCTCTCAACAGCGCATCCAGGCCATTCAGCAGACTGGCGCCAAGGTGGTAGTGATTGATGGCACCTACGACGATGCCGTGCGTCAGGTCAACGAAGATGCCCAGCGCTATGGTTGGGTGGTCATCTCAGATACAGCCTGGGAAGGGTATGAATCCATCCCCACGTGGGTCATGCAGGGCTACACCACCATGCTCAGCGAAGCCCAGGAGCAACTGGCTGCCCAGGGGTTGAGCAAACCGACCCACGTTTTCGTCCAGGCCGGAGTCGGCTCACTGGCTGCCGCCACGCTGGGTTATTACGCCAACCTCTTCGGCCCGGAGCGCCCGCTCTCGGTGGTCGTCGAACCGACCAAAGCCGCCTGTCTGTACCTTTCGGCCAAAATTGGCGATGGTCAGCCGCATAAGTTTGAAGGAGACTTGGACACCATCATGGCGGGCCTGGCTTGTGGCGAGCCCAACCCCTTGGCCTGGCGGGTTCTCTACCAAATCGCTGATGTCTTCGCCATTTGCCCGGATTACGTGGCCGCCAAGGGGATGCGTGTGTACGGCGTTCCTCTGCGCGGCGATCCCATGATCATCTCCGGCGAATCGGGAGCGGTTACGTTAGGCGCCCTGCTCTTTATCATGGAGTACCCCGGCGCACGCGAACTGCGCGATTACCTCGGTCTGGGACCGCATTCACAGGTACTGCTGATCAACTCCGAGGGGAACACCTCGCCGGATGATTTCCGTTACGTTATGTGGGAAGGTGGCAACCCCGTCCCCGACGAGTACAAAATCTTTCGCAGCAGTCTGCACGGTTAGCCACAGCGCTTCGCTCCCACCCCGCGGGGTAACCCCCGGGTTAATTCATCTGTACCGAGGGGGCATTTTGCGTTTTCGGCTACAATTAAGACACCACCGGTGAAAATACTTCTCAGCCAGTGCCCCCTGCCACCCATGCTTCACCAAAGTCGGGCAGAACACTAAACGGAAGCCCTCCATGAGTTTCGCGGTTGAACTTTATTTTGGTCCCCCTGCGGAAATGCTAGTGCTCCAAGTGTGGGGTTGGCTTGCCGAAGCCCGAGTGAGTTCCTCCATGCGCGAGAGTGGTTACCGCCCCCACCTCTCCTTAGGAATTAGTGACCGTCTCCATCTGGGGGAAGTCGTGGCTGCGCTCGAGCAGTTTGCCCGCCAATACGCCCCATTTCCCCTCACATTTTCGAGCCTGGGTGTCTTTCCCACCCCAGAAGCCACCGTGTATCTGGGCGTCACAGTCACGCACTTCCTTCTCAACTTCCACGCCCAATTCCAGACCGTCTTTGAGCCTTGCACCGAGGGTCTTTGGGAGCATTATCGGGTAGGTGCGTGGGTGCCCCATTGTACGCTGGCATTCGGCCTGCCATCGAATCGCGTGCCAGAAGCCATTGCCATTGCCCAGAGAGTGACCCTCCCCATTCAAACGCAGGGGATTGCCCTGGGCATCACTGAGGTCTCCCCGGCTCACAGCAAATCGCTCCGCCTCTTTCCTCTGGGTGGTGGGGCGGTCCTGAATCCGGCCTTATGATGAGGCACAACCATACCAGCCCAATTCTCCCCTCCTGGTGGATCTGAGTAGACCGGGATAGGACCATCCCTTATAACGAGGAGGTTATCATGAGAACGCTATCCCGACGATTAATCGGTCTTGCACTGGTCATCACAGCAATCTTCGGCCTGCTGATCAACCTGGCTGGGGTGGCAGGGGTGTGGTGGGCACGGAAGCCCGTCACCCAATCGCTGACCTCAGGGGTGCGGTTAATCATCACCACCCTTGAGACCACCTCACGGGGACTGGAAGTGGTCTCACAGTCGCTGAGCGCGGCCAAAGCCAGTGTGATCCATCTGGACGAAGCCCTCACAACGCTGGAAAATTCCATTGAAGACACGGCCCGATTGATGGATTCGCTGGTGGCGCTGACCGGGCGCAGTCTACCCACCACCGTCAAAGCCGCGCAAGGCTCCCTTTTGGCCGCCCAGACCAGCGCCCAGGTACTGGAAGGGGTGTTGCACGCCGTAACCTCCATTCCCTTCTTCCCCGGCAAGCCTTACACCCCCGAGATGCCCCTCTCCACCGCACTGGGAGAGGTGGCAACCAGCCTAGATGGGCTATCGGCCTCTTTCTCCGACATGGAAAATGGGCTGAAAAATACAGGAGGCAACCTGGGCCGCATCCAAAGCGAAACTCGTCGCATGGCCGGGGAGATCCGGCACATCCGTGAAAGCCTGGAGAACGCCCAAGCGGTCGTCGCAGAATACCAGACTACCACCCAGAATCTGCTGGAATCCGCAAGGCGGCTGGAAGCCAACCTGCCCCGTATGATCACGCTGTTGACCATCGCACTGACGGTACTGCTGGTGGGAATGGGGCTGACCCAGGCAGGGCTGTTCCTGCAGGGATGGGACATGCTCAAAGGGTCAGCGCAGAAACTTGCGACCCCCGCCACGGATTGAGCTCCGGCCAGTAGGCTTTGCCCACCCTCCACCCAGATGTCAATTGTCATTCGTCATCATTGGGAGAGAATGAGGTTTGACACTTGCTCCGCCCCCAAAAGGGGTTTAGAATAACATTCGTTCTTGTGAATAACCTTCAACTTCGGATTCGCAGCCAATGCCCGATACATCCCTTTCTGATCCCACCCTGGAAGCCACAATCGGGACCCAAGCCCATGCGCTGGCAACCCTCCTGCAAGCGACCGAAATCTATCAGGCCTTTGTGCAGGCCTACCAGGCTGCCAGCCATGATGAGCGGGTACGGCGGTTAACTGCCCAAATCCGTGAGCATCATGCTGCGATGCAGAGAAATGAGGGCGACTTCCTGGCCCATTCACAGGCTCAGGAGCAACTGATGGATGAGATGAACGCTTTGCCGGTGATGCAGGCTTATCGTCAACGTGAAGCCGAGGTAATCCACCTTTTGGCCGAGGTAGATGCTGTGATCAGCCAGGCCGCCGGCGTGGCTTTTGCTCGCAACGCGCGCCGCAGCGGCTGTGCCTGTGGGCACTAAACAATGTACACCGTAATAAGGAGAGTACAACCTTGCTGAGCCCTGAGATTATCGCCGCTGCCCAAGCCCTGGGCGAAAGCCTGCGCCAGCACCCCCTGGTACAGGCCTATCATCTAGCCCTGAGCCGTTTCGAAGCCGATCCCGAGGCGGTGGATTTGGAACAGCGCCTTTACGCACTATTTACCGATTTGGTACGCCGCCAGGAGGGGGGTGAGGTGCTTTCTCGTGCAGAAATTCAATTCTACAACAACCTCAAGCAACAAGTTTTTCAACATCCCAGCATCCAGGCGCGTGAGGAGGCCTTGAACGCGTTGAAACCCTACCTGGCGACAATCGCCGATGAATTGACCCTCCGCCTTGGCATAGATTACTCCGCCGCT
This sequence comes from Thermanaerothrix daxensis, assembly GCF_001306145.1. GTDB lineage: Bacteria > Chloroflexota > Anaerolineae > Anaerolineales > Anaerolineaceae > Thermanaerothrix > Thermanaerothrix daxensis. The sequence continues at coordinate 103,484 of NZ_LGKO01000005.1, read as the reverse complement.
GTGTTAGCCGTCGAGAACCACTCAGCCTGATTTCTTCATTTGAGGAGGTGCCCATGCTGAACATCAAAATCCTGGGAACCGGTTGTGCCAGATGCTACGCGCTCGAACAGGCAGCGCGAGGCGCGCTTCAACAACTTCTTCAGGAAATCCCCGACCTTCCGGCCACCCTGGAGCATATCAGAGATATTCTGGCTATTGAACAATACCCGGTGCTACTCACTCCGGCGTTGGTTGTGAATGAAAAAGTGGTATGTGCCGGACGACTGCCCAAGCGTGAGGAAATTCTGGCCTGGTACCGTCAAGCCTTGAGCGGCAACGGTCAAAAAGCGGGTTAAGATACAGGTGTGCGAAATTCCCTGAAAATTCTGTGGATGATTTCCGGGGTGGTAGGATTGGCAATCGGTTGTACATTGCACACGCCCATCACGTCCCCGTCACCCCCTGCCCTCACCCCTCTCCTTGCCACCTCCAGCCCGTCCCCCTCTCCGTTCGCCACCCAAGCGCTTTCCACCCTTACTCCACCCCCAACGCTTCCGCCCACGGCCACCTCTTCCACACCCGCCGACCTGGTAGAAGTGCTGCGGGAGGTGAAAGATGCGCTTAGCCACCAGCGGGCAGAAGCACTGGTCGGGGTGATCGGCGATCAAGGAGTTGCCTTTGCCCCCTTTGCTGTTGGCGCCACCCCACCGGGCTACAACAATGCGCCGGAAATCATAGCGCCCATACGCCAGGCCTTGCAAGCCGGCACCCCGACCTGCCTGGGTTACAATCCGGAATACGGCGAAAGCCCCCAGAAAGCCCTGCTGGTCTTGGGTGACCTCGCTCTGGACTGGGAGGCGCTGAGTCTGAGTGGCCGTGGGGTGGTAGCAACCGGCTTGATCTTCTACCGCCGCGCCGCGGGTTGGGAACTCACTTTCATCGTCCCCCTGCCCGAATGGGCCTGGCCCGACTTGCAGGCCACGCTACGGCCCTGCCCCTGAAGCCACCCGCAGACGCTCCGCCGAATCCCCTGCCGACACTGCCCCCTGAGATTAGGGTGTAGGGATGACCCGATACACCCGCATGCCCTTATCATCCGAGATGTACATGGCCCCCTCCGGGCCAAAGATGACATCCGCCGGGCGTCCCCAGGTGGCCGTATCGCCGCAGGGTTTTCCCGCCGCGCGAAAACCATCCACAAAAGGCTCAGCCGAAACCGGTTGGCCGAGATCATCCAACAGGATGCGCTCCACCTTGCAATCACGATAATTCGCCGGGCTCGTATTCCACGAACCGTGGTAGGCCACGTAGAGGCTTTGGCGGTAAGCCGGTGGGAAGAGCGTTCCCGCCCCCAGCGTCATCCCCAATGGAGCACTGTGAGCCGAGGCTGTAAACAGCGCCGGGACGGCCTGGGCACAATTCAGACCGCTCGGCAGAGCCAATCGTTCGTCACGGACCTCCAGCCCACTGACCCGCCCCACCCCAGGCGTGTAGCAGTACGGCCAGCCGTACCAGGCGCCGCGCTGCACGGGAATAATGATTTCCTCCGGCGGCAGATCATCACCCAGCCCGTCACTGCCGTTGTGGTCGGCCCACAGGTCACCGGAGGGGATCCACAGAAAATCCACACTGTTGCGCAATCCCCATGCCCACAGCGGACGCCTGTGAGGATCTGCGTCGCCAGCAAAGGGATTATCGGCGGGAATGCTGCCATCCAAGTTAAAGCGCAGGATGGCCGCCCGACGCGGATCTTCTTCCTCACATACATTGCAACTCGAGCCCGCGCTCACATAGAGTTTTCCATCCGGGCCAATGTGCAGGGTGCGACTGGAATGCCCCACCGGGGGTGGAATGTTATCGGTGACCAACTTGCGCGTCTCCAGACTCCCATTGCCATCCTCATCCCGCAGGCGCTCAACACGATCTCCCTCGGCCACGTAAAGCCAGCCCGCGTGCCACTCCAGCCCGTGCGGCAAATACAGGTCGCTCGCCACCACCTCGACCGCATCCGCCAGCCCATCTGCGTCGCGATCGGGCAGGCGCGCAATCTGCCCGCTGTTCATCAGGCTCACGTAGAGCCAGCCATCCGGCCCAAATGCCATGAAGCGAGGGCGGGCCGGTAGATTCTGCGCAAAAATGCGAATGGCAAAGCCGGGCGGCACCCGTAATCGGCTTGCGGCTTCATCCGGCGGTGGCAGAGGCAAACCCCGCCCTACCAGAGGCAGGTAGAGGGTGGTAACCCCACCTGTCTGCGCCCCAACCTGCTGGCCGGCCCAACCCAGCCCGGCGATCAACAAAAGGCCTAAAATGATGCGACACATTTTCATCTTTTCCCATCCCTGGGGAGGTAGATCGGCACTCCCCTCACCCGGCTAACTTTCTGGCTCCGTAAATGACCTAACACCGGGCAAGACGAACTGTGCGCACCCTCCCCCAAAAACAAGAACCACCCCTCATGGGTGGTGGGGGTTACCACGCCCAATCTGCCTATTTAAGGTTTATTGTATCTATTATATCTTATTAGGGGCATCATTTGAATGCCCTGCCAGAGCCGCCAGGCGGTCAGCCAGGGCAACGAAATCCGTCCAGCGCCAGAGACGCCCGCTCTTCAGCGGCCACTCCCCCCGCAGTGCCGTGCGCCATGCCTCAGGGATGGCCTCCACGCCGTAAAGCGCCCCCGCCAGTGCACCGGTCACCGCGCCTGCCGTATCGGCATCTGCCCCCAGGTTGACGGCTTGAATGAGGGCTTCCTCAAAGGTGTGGCTATTGAAGAGGCTCCAGACTGCCGTTTCCAGCGTGTGGCGCACCCACCCGGTGTTGCGCAGTTCTTCGCGCCGCCGTCGCGGTGCCAGCCGAATGGCATGTGCCAATCCTTCCGGCAAGGGCGCCGCCTGGGCGAAAGCCGTCTCCAACGCGGCTTCCAGAGTAGCACCCGCAATGAGCCGCGCCAGCATGGTATTGAGAAACACGCACGCCGCCACACATTCCGCATGGCGATGGGTCACCCGGCATTGGAGCACGCTGGCCTCACGCAGGGCTTCCAGATCACGCCAGTAGGCCAGCGCCACCGGCCAGGATCGCATCAAGGCGCCATTCCCCGCGCTCTCCGGGCGCTCGCGAAAAACGGCTTCGGCGGCCTCCTCCCAGGGTTCACCTGCCGCCAGGCGACTGAGCACTGCTTGGGTATGCACGCCCACATCCGGTGGCTCGCTGCGGTACCAATCGGCAAAGCGCCCTGCCAAATCATCCGCATCCAGGTACCCGCGTGCCAGCAAGGTCTCAGCCACTGCCAGCGCCAGTTCAGTATCATCGGTGAAACTGCCTGCCGGTAGGCGTCCTGGTAACATGGTGCGAATCAGCGCGCGCGGGTGCGAAGCCAGCCCGAATTCCAGAGGCATGCCCAGCGCATCACCAACTGCCGCGCCGACCGCCACGCCACGCCACCGCGCCCGTATCTGCATTTCATCGTCCATGATGACCTCACGCCTGAGAGAATGCTGGAAAGGGAAAAGACCTGATGCGCCTGTTATTCTAATCCTATTTGCCCAATTCTTGGAAAAAATGCTGCACCTCCTGGCGCACTCGATTAACCTCGGCGCGCTCGCGAATCAACCCCCGGTTGATCTCGGCGGCACGCCGTCGCAGGTCGGGGGCCTCCAGCGCCAGGACCAGGGCCTCGGCGATGTTCTGCGGGCGGCGCAAATCCACCAGCAAGCCGTTTACGCCCGGCACCACCCATTCTCGCAGGCTTTGTAGATCCCCCAGGACCGGAAAACACCCCCAGGCCATGGCCTCCAGCAGGGTGTTGGGCGTACCGTCGTGCGTGGCCAGCGAGACCATCACCGGCGCCCGTGCGAAAAGATCCCACAACTGGCCCTGAGGCAGGGTAGGCAAGAGCACCACCGCCTCTTCCAGGTGCAGGCGACTCACCCAGGCCTCGGCCTGGGGCTGGCCAGCCATGCCGGGGCAGAGGAAACGCACCCCAGGCAAGCGCTCGCGCACCAGAGGCACCACCTGGAAAAACAAATCACTCAGCACGTACTGGCGCATCCCTCGGGGGTTAAGCACCCAGAGCGACTCGTCCTCCCCCAGGTGCGCTGCCCAAGGTTCTCCCAGCCGGGCACGCAGGGTGGGCAGACGTTCCAAATCCAGCCCACCGTTCCCCGGAACCACTAGAGTTGGCTTGGCCGGAGCGTATCCCCAATGGAGAGCCAGGTGCCGGTCCCGGCGGCAGTCGGTGATCAGCGCCGCGGCCCGGTGCAGGGCACGCCGGGTCAAACGCGCCATCAGAGGAGAACCACGCGCGTGCAGGGTCAAGTCGTTGCCCCAGATGGAAATAACCAGCGGCACTTCCGCAGGAGTGTAAGTCGCCAGCATCCCCTCATAAGGAATGCGCAGGGCGTGAACGACATCGGGCTGCAATCGGCGCACCCATTGCCGCAGGCGCGGCGCATACAACCCCAGAGTGAGGGGTCCCAGCCAGTAACGCAACCCCTGCAGGGGCCTTCGCCAGCGGCGGCGCATCCCCCCCGTCCCGGAAGCCCTTGCTCCACCCCCACCCAGGCCGCCAAATGCCACCGGTAGAATCTCGAAATGCTCCACTTCAGCCGGGGCAGGACAAGGGTACGTGGATATCAGGGTCAGATGCCATCCTAGCGGGCGCAGCATCCCCAGCCAGGCGCGGGTGATCGGGCTGCGGCCATCTGCAATGAGCATCAGGTGCATGGTGCATCTCCCGTTCCATGGCGGTAAGCCCAGGCTAAGTGAATGGCCTGGGCAAAGGTCGCCACCATGCTCTCCAGATTAATCTCTTCATCCACGATGCGGAACGATTCCGCCCCCATCCGCCGCAACCGCAGGGGATCGCTCAGCGCCTCAGCCAGGACTCCGGTCAGCGCAGGCAAATCATCGGGAGGCACGTGCCAACCATTTGTCGGGCGCACCAGATCTTCTTGCGTCCCATCCCCAACGGCTACAATCACTGGCAGCGCATGCGCCATGGCCTGCTGGACGGCCAGCCCACCCGTGCCGGGCAGGACAAAGAGATCCGCCTGCTCAAAGATGGGGCGCAGTGCCTCGCCGTGGCGCGCTCCCAGAAACTCGGTGTGCGGGTACACTGCCCGAGCCAGCGCCTCCAAGTCGGGACGCGCCGGCCCATCGCCTACAATGAGCAAGCGGGGCTGAAGCACAGCCGGCAAGCCAGCACACGCGCGTATGAGCACATCCACCCGCTTACGCGCCTGCAAGCGCCCCACAAAGAGCACCGTTGGTTGCCCGTTGCGGTATTCGGGCGGACGCATGGGAGGGGCACCGGCAGGTCGTGAGGCGACCGCGTTGGGGGCCACCACGATGCGCGCCGGGTCAAATCCGAGTGCCGCATACTCCGCCGCCCCGCGCCGACTGTAGGCAATGAGGGCGTCAAAAGCCTTCAGGAAGCGCCGCCGCCAGGCTACACGTGCCCACGCCAGCCATGCAGGCGCTCGCCCCCCCGGTGCACCCAGTCCCCAGCCGATGACCACCCCACCATGACGCTTCATCCACCCAATTGCCGTGGGGGTGCTCAAATAGCGGGGGTTAGCCTCGACAATCAGGACCTGGGGCTGCCACACTTCTAACCAGGTGCGCAGCCCACACTGCCAGCAGAGGTAAACCGGCCCTCCCAGCAAGTGCAGATTGCGGGCTGGGTAGAGAGTGACCCCCTCCACCTGGCAAGCGCTCTCAATGGCCTCCTGGGGGCGGGGCTGGCCAGCAAAGAGGCTCAGCCCCCCGGCACAGGCACGTGCCAGGGCTGTGAAGAAGGGGACGCGATAGGTGGGAAGCACGCGCTGCTGCACCCCCACGCGCCAGGGAATGCTTGTCATGCCTTCCATAGACGAATCTGCGAACCGTTGGGGGTTTTCTCAACTTCCAGGCGCGCCGGGAAGGCATCTTTAAGTTCATCCAAGTGAGTGATTACCAGGATTTTGGCAAAATCATTGCGCACAATGGAGAGGGCCTCCACCAGGCGCTGGCGGCCTTCGGCATCCTGACTGCCAAACCCCTCATCAATGACCAACGTTTGCAGGCGCGCCCCGGCCCGCATGGCCAGCACCCGCGCCAATGCCAGCCGGATGGCAAAATTGATGCGGAACGCCTCACCCCCGGAGAACATCTCATAGGGCCGAGAGCCGGCTCCATCCCGGATGATGATTTCAAGGGTTTCTTTCTTCTCACCCACCTTGGTCTTGTACTCCGCCTGGGTCTCAAACGATACCGACATGCTCCCGTTGCTGAGGCGGTCGAGTAACTCATTGGCCTGAGCCTCGATCTCCGGCAGAGCCTGCTCAATCAGCAAAGCCGGCACCCCGTCCTTGCCGAACGCACGTTCGAGGGTCTTCAGGCGCGCAATCATGCGTTTGGTTTCATCACGGCGGGATTGCAGATCTTCCAGCCGTTTTTTGAGTTGAGGAAGCACCTGCACTTTCTGCCGGGCAGCCCCCACCTCAACCCGCAAGCGATTCTCATTCAGTTTAAGCGCCTGAACCTCCTGCTCGAGCGCCTCCAGGTCCGGCAAATTGGCGGCATCACGGACATAACGTGCCTCAGCCTGGCGGTACATCTCCTCTGATTCGCTTACCTCGCGCTCCTTTTCGGCGCGTTGTGCTTCCAAATGAGCCAATTCCCGTTCCAGGCTGCTCGCCTCGGCACGTGCTCTCTCCAGACGGCGCAGGGCCTCTTCGCTGGAGCGCAGGTCCTGCTCACGCTGCCGGGCGGCCTCATGCCCCGCCGGGTCATACCCTAACTCACGGCATTGGGCATCCAATGCGGCCAGTGCCTCGCGCACGGCCAGGGCAAACTGCCCTTCGCGCAGGCGCGCCTCTATTTCTGCCAGGCGCGGTGCCCCTTCGGACTGCCACATCTCCATTTGACGCAGGGCGTGTTGCTGGCGCTCTTCTACCTGTGCCAGGTAGGCGGTAAGCGACTTGATCTGACTTTCAACAACTTCCAACTCGTTCAGGCGCCCATCCAGGTCACGAATTTCCTCGCCCAGTTCCTGCAAGCGCGCTTTATTGGCGCGGAAGCGATCACCCTTCGCTTTTCCCTCCTGCTGTAACTCTTCGATCAGGCGCAGACGTTCGGCAGGCGGCAGAGGTTGACCACATAGCGGACACACTGCGCCGGTGACGGCTTGCAGGCTCTCAATGCGCCTTTTAATCTCCTCCATCTGGGTTTTGAGCAGGTTATTTTCCGCACTCAGTTCCGCCTGCTCCTGATAGGCGGCTTCCTTCTTGCGCTGAAGGGCTTCGCGCTCGGCCAAACGAGTTTCCAGGACCTGCAGGTTCTGGCGTGAGGCAGCCACTTCCTTCTCCGTATTCAGCATCTGAGCCTGCAGAGCAAGGATTTCGGCTTCCCTCTCCTTTAATCCCCGCCATTCGCCCTCCAATCGGGTTTGTTCCAGCGCAATCTCCTGGCGCAGAGCCTGCCGTTGGCTTTCCAGATCCCGGAAACGGGTCGCCAACGCCTCCCAAGCCTCCAGGTCGCGCCGTGCTGCCTGCCACTCCGCGTAGGCGGCCTCGATCTCCGCCGCATGGACTAAAAGCCCCTGCACTTCCTCCCACTGGGCTTTTCGCTCGGCCATCAGGGCCTGCTGGCCTTCCAGCGCCTGACACGCCTTCTGCCACTGCTCGCGCAACGTTTCAACCAGCCGCTTCTGCTCGGCCAGTGCTGCTGCTACCTGCCGGGCAGAGGCCAACACCTCTTCGCGGGCCCGGCGTAGGGCCTCGGCTTGCCTCAAGTCCTCTTCTAATTTTTGCAAGGCTGCCCGCCGCTCACCTTCCTCGGCCAGTTCACGTTCAATCTCCTGCATCTGACCTTCTAAAGCCGCCTGTTCCTGCTCCGCCTGCCGCCGACGGGCTGCGGCCGCTTCTTTATAGGCATCCCACGCATCCAGCCCCAAAATGCTCATCAGAATCTCTTTGCGGTCGCCGGGGCTTTTCACCGTGAACTGATCTGCCTTTCCCTGAAGGAAGAAGGAGGCATTGATAAAGGCCTCATAATCCATGCGCAGGAGATGCTGAATCCGTGCCTCGGTGTCCTTGATCTTGCTTTCAGTGAGGGGCCGCCAATTACCGTCCTCATCCCGAACAAAGAATTCCAGCAAGGTAGATTTGCCGCGCAAGCGTGCACGCTGCACCCGATAAAGGTGTTCCTCGTACTGGAAATCCAGCATCACCTCGGCACGATCCATCTGATTGTGAATCACATCGTCCTGGCTTTTGGTGCGGGCTACGCCGAACAGAGCCCAGGTGATGGCATCCAGTAAAGAGGATTTGCCAGCGCCGTTGTGCCCGCTGATGCAGGCCATATCAAACTGGGTAAAATCCACTTCCTGAGGCTGGCGGTACGATAAAAACCCCTGCAAGCGCAGACGGACCGGAATCATGCCCCCTCCTGCGCAGAAGATGGGATACGCGAGACCAATACCTTATCAATGCGTCGTCCGTCCATATCCACCACCTCAAATCGCAGACCATTCCACTCAAACACCTGGCCCGCCACAGGAATGACCCCCAACTGGGACAGGACAAATCCCGCCAGAGTTTGATAGCCCACCCGCTCTTCCTCAGGAAGGGTTTCCAAATCCAGCAGTTCTTTGAATTGATCAATGGGGAGCAGTCCATCCATCAACCAGGAACCGTCTTCACGTTGCACCCACAGCGGCTCACTGCTTTCGCCCGCTTCCCCCAGTTCACCCACAATGGCTTTGAGCAGGTCATAGTGCGTCACCATGCCCAGCACACCACCGTATTCGTCAATCACCAGGGCAACAGAAACCCCTGCACTCTTGAGGGCTTCGAGCACTTTCAGCACGCTCATGCTATCGGGAACGAAGAGCGGCGGCTGAATCCAGGGGGAGAGGTTGAATTCGCCCCCACGCAAAGACTGCGCCAGCACGTCCCGCGCCGAAATCACCCCCAGCACGCTATCCAGATCGCCCTGCGCCACCGGGAAACGGGTGTGGCGGCTGCCGAGAACCTGCTCAAGGATCTCCTGGGGGCTTTCCTCCAGGTCAATCCATTCAATCTCCGTGCGCGGCGTCATGATCGCATCTACCGTTCGATCCCCCAGGCGAAACACCCCTTCCACCATGCGCTGTTCGCTGCTCTCAAAAATGCCCTCCTGGGTGCCTTGCTCAATCAACCCGCGAATATCCTCCTCGGTAAATTCCGGCTCTGCCGAAGGGCGCACTCCCAGCAGACGTAATCCAACTTCTGTAGAGGCACTCAGCAGGCTAACCACCGGCGCCGTGAGCCGCGAGAGCGTCAGCATGGGCCGTGAGACCACCGTGGCAATCCGCTCCGGGTAGTAAAGCGCCAGGCGCTTGGGGATCAGTTCTCCCAGCACCAGCGAGAAGTAGGTAGTTGCCAGCACCACCAGTGCCAGCGCAAGGGCCTGGCCGTACGGGGCCAGCGCAGGCCACTGCGACAGCCAGCGCGCCAGGTCGCCCGAGAGGGTCGCCCCACCCAGTGCACCCGCCAGAATACCGATCAGCGTGATGCCCACCTGAATGGTGGAGAGAAAACGATTGGGCGATTCGGTCAGTTCCAGGGCAGTCTGCGCCCCCTTTTCTCCTTCTTCGGCCTGCTGTTGTAAACGCACTTTGCGCACGGAGACGAGCGCCATTTCCGACATCGCGAAAAAGCCGTTCAGCAGGATCAACAGAAAGATGACCAGAATTTCTAAAATGTGGTTACTTTCGTCCATTGTACTGAATGAGATCCAAACACAGGTTCATGCTAAATGAATTTACCTTCCGCCTGGGACAGCACCTGTCGCGCCAGATCTTGCAGTGCCTGAATTTCGTCCGGCGGCAGTGAAAGCGATTTCCAATACAATTCCAGCAGTTCGAGCGGCGTGCGCTGGGCAATGCTTGCCTCCCCGGCCAGGCGCAGGCGCATCTCCGCCCGTGGACGGCGCACCAGATGGACTTCCAGGGCAGGCTCTAGCAACTTGCGTAGCGCCGCCTCGTCCAGCAGCGTCTCCCAGGCCCGCGGGTATTCCAGGACCAAACGCACAATGGCCCCTTCAAGAGCCTGAGGTGGGGGCAGGTGTCGGCGAATGGTCTCCATCACCACCCCAGGCAGAGGCTTCTCGCACTCCACTTTTTCCAGTTCGCTCAAATCCACCTTTGTATCCACAATTTGGCGCCCCGGCAACGGACGCCACGCGTAACGGGTGGTTCCACGATCCACCTCCACAAGGACAAAACCCTTCTCATCCGCGGCTTCTCCAAAATCCACGCGTTCAATCGAACCCGGGTAGACCACCGCCGGGTAGCCCCCCGGATTCAGATCCTGGTGTTTGTGAATGTGCCCTAGCGCCACGTAATCCACCTTGGGGTGCAGTAACAGGCCGCGCGGGATCACGAAATCATTCCCCAGCATGATCAGTCGCTCGCCTCCATACACGGCCCCCTCTACCGAAGCGTGTGCGGTGAGGATGAGCGGCAGGGTGGGATCCACTTCCTCCAACAACTTCTCCACTGCCCAGGTCAAATTTTCCTGCAAACGTTCGTAGACCCGTTCCGGCTCACTGCCACTCAGTTCTTCCAACCCTATCAACGTGGAACGGGAGATCCAGGGGATGGCCAGCACCTGCAACGGCAGGCCCCATAAGTCAACGGGCTTAAGCAGGGCCAGACGCCCCAGCACGCGCACATTCGGCACTTCAAGCGTCTCAAATTCTTGCAGCGTGTGCGCCCGCCCCAAAGCCGGCGAGATGTCATGGTTGCCCACCAGCAGCAATGTGGGAATGCCCGCCCGTGAAAGGCGCATCATCCGTTTACCCCACTCGCGTTGAAACGTGGGAGCCGGTGTGCGGTCTTTATAGGCATCCCCGGCAAATAGCACCAGGTCCACCCTCTCGCGAATAGCAGTCTCAACAATGACATCCAACGCATTCAGAAAATCCAGCACCCGGATGGGCAAGCCTGTTTGGGGGTCTTGACGCCCCCGGTTGGCGATATCAATGTGAGCATCGGCAAAGTGCAGAATGCGCAGCATGATCTCCTCATCCTCAGGGTTGAAGATGCATGGCTTGGGCCAGTTCCACAGCAGGGATAAAACCAGGGTGGTATTCCAGGGCCGTGCGCACATCTTCAGCCGCCCCGGCCGTATCCCCCAGCGCCAGGCGCGCTCGCGCCCGCCAGATAAACGACTCTTCGATATAGGGCTGATCCGCCGCGCCGATGGTGGTATCTGCCAGGCGGATGACATCCCAGTAGCGCCCAGTGTAGTAGTAGGCGAAATAGGGACCGGTCTGGTACCACATCATGCGCCAGGGGCGCTTATCCTCCGGCAGGCTGGCCATCAGGCTGAAAGCCTGATCGTAGGCCCGCGCGGCGCCGGCGTAGTCTTGCAGATTGACCAGGCTGGTGCCGTAGTTAAAAAGCGCAAAAAACTGCTCCAGGCCGCTCAATGCACTGGCTTCGTACGAGGCCGTTTGCATAGCCTGGCGGTAAGACTCGGTCGCATCGGCATAGGGACCCAGTACTGCCATCACCTCTGCCTCTCGCTCCGGTGGGTAGATCACCAGAAAAACATAGTTGAATGAACGCCACTGCCAGAGCAGATCTTCGTAGGTTACCGGGTAATCCGGTGAGAAGTAAGCATCTTGGGTGATAAAGCGCCCCGCCGCCTCTTCATAACCGCTGACCACGGTATAGTGACCCATCCAGCCCAGACGACCGTTGTAGTCACGCAGGTACACGCCCTTTTCAATCACTACCGGGAAACCGGCCGCCACCAAGCGTTTGAGCAGATCCAATGTGCCTCCCGCCCGTACCAGGGCGCGCAGACCGGTGTAACTTTCCACGTAATCCGCCAGTTCATACGGCATGACGTTCTTATCTTTCTCAAACGGCTTGACCACCCGGCCAATGTCGGTACGATCCCCTTCCCAGCCCCAGTAGGAAAGGGCTATCGCCAGGGTAGCCGGGGCGCAGTAATTCCACAGCCCGTGCTGATCGTAATAGCGCCCGCCGGTAAGATGCACTTCAGGTGGCAAGGGGGTGGGAGTGGGGGTAGGCAGTGCCGTGGGAGTGACAGCGACAGAGGAGGCCTCGGCAAGCACGGGTAGGGCGGTCGGCGTCACCGTGGGCGTGGCCAGCGTTTGGCTAGGAGTCACCGCCAGAGGCGAGATCGTTGCCTCCGGCACAAACACAGCCGCCTGGGGTGGCTTGAGCGCATAACGAATCTGGACCCGCCAGGATTCAAAATGCCACAGTACCCGCTCACGCACGCCCGGCATCGTCCATAACGCACCCAGCCCCACACCACCGATCAGCAGAATCGGCCCTGCAAAGCGCCAGAATCTTGACACATTTTCGATTATAACACTGCTCACCCACCCCCTCTGGGCAGCGGTCAATCAGGATGAACTTCCTGCCAACTGCCTGACACCCTGGCTTTGACTTGCCTATCCGCCCTGACTATACTTAATACTGCCTGAGCGGTTCAGGCGCACCCCAAATTTTTCCTGTCTCACAAAGGAGGGCGTTAGTTTATGACCGCCGAAAGCACATTCAAACTGACCTATGCCACCATGTTCAACCCGCCAGAAGAGTTGCACACGCGTTTTGAGCAAGCCCTGGCACAGGTCAAAGCCAGGCTGGGACACGAGTACGGCATGATCATTGATGGCAAAGAGGTGTTTGCTGAGAAAAAATTCGAAGACCGCAACCCCGCCAATACAGATGTGGTATTAGGAATTTTCCAACAGGGCACGGCTGAGGACGCTCGGGCCGCCCTGGCGGCTGCACGACGCGCATTCCCGGCCTGGAGCCGCATGAAGTGGCAAGATCGCGTCGCCCTGATCCGCAAGGCTGCCGACCTGATTGACCAGCGCATCTACGAAATCGCCGCGGTGGTCTCGCTGGAAGTGGGCAAGAACCGCATGGAAGCCCTGGGCGACGTGGCCGAAACGGCGGACCTTTTCCGCTACGCTTGCGACCGCATGGAGGCAAACAACGGTTTTGTCGTCGAGATGGGCCGTGATCCGCTGGTTGGGTTTGAAGCGCGCAATTTTTCAGTGCTGCGCCCCTACGGCGTGTGGCTGGTGATCAGCCCCTTCAACTTCCCCTGCGCGCTGACCGGTGGGCCTGCCGCCGCCGCGCTGGTCACCGGCAACACCGTGGTAATGAAGCCCGCCAGTGATACCCCCTGGAGCGTGCGCCTGATCGCCGAGTGCCTGCGCGATGCTGGTTTACCGGATGGTGTGATTAACTACGTCACCGGTCCCGGCAGTACCCTCGGCCAGGCGCTCATTGACAGCCCTGAGGTGGACGGAATCACCTTTACCGGCTCGTACGATGTGGGCATGCACATCTACCGCTCGTTCGCCCAGGGACGCTGGCCGCGCCCGACCATCCTTGAAATGGGGGGCAAGAACCCCGCCATCGTCAGCCGCCACGCCAACCTGGAAGACGCTGCCGCCGGAATTGTGCGCTCGGCCTTCGGACTGCAGGGGCAAAAATGCTCCGCCTGTTCGCGCATTTACATTGAAGCCCCGGTGTACGACCAGTTGGTCAGTCGTCTGATCGAACTCACCAACAAACTGAGCATCGGGGATCCAACCGAGCGCAAGAACTTCCTCGGCCCGGTGATCAACCGCAAATCCTATGCCGATTACCAGGCCTTCTGCGAGGAACTGAGCCAGGCGGGCACCATCCTGACCGGCGGCAAAGTGCTCACTGAAGGCGAGTACGCTAAAGGCTACTTCTGCACTCCTACTCTGGTGGCGAATGTGCCGCTGGACCATCGTTTGTGGAAGTACGAGATGTTTCTGCCCATCAGCACCATCGCCAGGGTCGAATCGCTCGAAGAGGCCATGCGCCTGGCGAATGACGTAGATTACGGCCTAACTGCCGGCTTCTACGGCACGGAAGAGGAAGCCCAATGGTTCTTCGAGCACATCGAAGCGGGCGTAGTATACGCCAACCGCCCGCAAGGCGCGACCACGGGTGCCTGGCCCGGCTTCCAGCCCTTTGGTGGATGGAAAGGCTCCGGTTCGACCGGGAAGAACGCCGGCGGCGTGCACTACCTGCAACTCTACATGCACGAGCAATCGCGCACCCTGATCCGCCGACTCTAGCCCCTGCCGCGGGGGTTGTCTTGTTTCCGGACAGCCCCCGCCTCAACCCCCAGAAAGGACGTCTGACTGACCTGCCATGCCCTCCGATAAACGCTGTTCTCTCACCGAAGCCATTGCTGAGTTCGTCCACGATGGCGATTGCGTCTACGCCGCCGGTTTCACCCACCTGATCCCCTTCGCCGCCGCGCACGAGATCATCCGTCAGGGGCGGCGCAATCTCGTCCTGGCCCGCGCCACCCCCGACCTGATTTACGAACAGATGATCGCCGCCGGTTGTGCGCGAAAACTCATTTTTTCCTACATGGGCAACCCCGGTGTGGGTTCGCTGCGCATTGTGCGCGCCGAGATCGAAGCGGGGCGGCTGGAGTGGGAAGAGTACTCCCACTTTGGCATGATCTCACGCCTGCAGGCCGGAGCCGCCGGATTGCCCTTCATGCCTATGAACCCAACTGCGGCGGGTGATCTGGAGCGCGTCAACCCCAACTACCGCCGCTTGCAGGACCCCTACACCGGGCGCGAGGTGGTGGTGGTCCCCCCCCTCAACCCGGATGTCGCCATCATCCACGTCCAGCGTGCCGACCGCCGCGGTAACGCCCATATCTGGGGCATCATTGGAGAGCAAAAAGAAGCCGCTTTTGCCGCCCGCCATGTCATCCTCACCGCCGAGGAAATTGTGGAAGAGGAAGTCATCCGCTCTGATCCCAACCGCACGCTGATCCCCGAATTTGTTGTGGATGCCGTGTGCCACGTGCCTTACTGCGCGCATCCCTCCTACACACAGGGCTACTACGACCGGGATAACGCCTTCTACCTGACCTGGGATAAACTGAGTGAGTCACGTGAAGCCGTGCTGGCCTGGCTGGAGGAATGGGTCTTCGGCGTCAAGGATCGCCAGGAATACTGGCAAAAACTGGGTGAAGAGACCCATCAGCGACTGGCAGTCAAGCCGCGCTGGTCAGCCCCAATCAACTACGGAGATTACTGAAATGAGCGCCTACACCGCTGCCGAACTGATGACCATCAACGCCGCGCGTCTGTTGCGCGATCACGATGTCGTCTTCGTTGGGGTGGGGCTGCCCAATCTGGCCTGCAATCTGGCCCAGCGCACCCACGCCCCCAATCTGGTTTTAGTGTATGAGGCGGGGGTAATCGGCGCCCGCCCCTCGCGCCTGCCGCTCTCCATTGGCGACCCCACCCTGGTCAGCGGCGCCGCTTCGGTGTGCAGCATGTACGATATCTTCAGCCTCTACCTGCAACGCGGATTGATTGACGTGGGCTTTCTCGGCGGAGCCCAGATTGACCGCTTTGGCAACATCAACGCCACCGTCATCGGGGATTACTTCCACCCCAAGGTGCGCCTGCCGGGCTCGGGGGGCTCAATGGAGATCGCAGCGTGGGCCAACCGCTGTTACATCATCACCCCCCATCAAAAGCGTCGCTTTCCCGAGCGGGTGGATTTCCGCACCTCAGCCGGCTTTTTGAGCGGGCGTGCCGAACGCATTGCCAGCGGCGTGCGCGGCGGCGGCCCCCAGGCTGTGGTCACGGATTTGGGCATCCTGGAACCGGATGAGAGCGGCGAACTAATCCTGACGGCGCTCCACCCCGGCGTGACGGTGGAGCAGGTCCAGGCCAATACCGGCTGGCCACTTCGGGTGGCAGCCAACCTGCGCACCACCGAGCCCCCCACCGACGAAGAACTGCGCATCCTACGCGAGGAACTGGACCCCCAGGGAATTTACATCCGCTGATTGCAGCGGATATGCGGAGGACGACCTGCACATGGCAACAACCCCTGTTCACGTACTCATCACGGTGGCCTTTCCCGAGCCTCTGGTGACCATTTTGCGCGAAATCTCGCCACGCCTGCGCCTGACCGTGCACCCGGCACGCCACCCAGATGAGATCCCTCCCGAGTTGTGGACCCAGGCGGAAGTCCTCTACACCGATTCGGTACTGCCCAAACCCGAGCAGGCCCCCCGCCTGCGCTGGGTCCAGATCCACTACGCCGGCATTGATCACCTCCTTAATGCCCCTCTACTGCAAAAGCCCGAGGTGCAGATCACCACATTGAGCGGAGCCGCCGCCTCTCAGGTGGCCGAGCACGCCCTAATGATGATGCTGGCGCTGGGGCATCACCTGCCGGAGGTGTTCAACCTGCAACATCGCGCCGAATGGCCCGGCGACCGCTGGGAGCGCCTGGCACCCCTGGAATTGCGCGAGAGCACGGTGGGCATCGTCGGTTATGGGAGCGTGGGGCGCGAAATCGCCCGCCTGCTGCGCCCATTTGGGGTGACCCTGCTGGCCACCAAGCGCGATGTGATGCACCCAGAGGACGAGGGCTACACCCGCCCGGGCCTGGGCGACCCCACTGGCGACCTCTTTACCCGCCTCTACCCCATTCAGGCTCTCGCCTCCATGCTGCGCGGTTGCGACTTTGTGGTGATTTGCCTGCCGCTTACCCCAGCCACGCGCGGGATCATCAACACCGAGGCTCTGGCAGCGATGAAACGCACCGCCTACCTGATTGACGTCAGCCGGGGTGGAGTGGTAGACAGCGCCGCCCTGCTCCAGGCACTGCAGGAACGCCGCATTGCTGGCGCCGCGCTGGATGTCTTCCCGGAAGAACCCTTGCCGGCAGAAAGCCCCTTTTGGAAACTGCCTAACGTGATCATCACCCCCCACATTGCCGGGGTCAGCCGTCACTACATGCAGCGAGCGGTGGAGTTGTTTGCCGAAAACCTGCGCCGCTACCTGAGCGGGGGTGTACTGCTCAACCGCTACCAGGGACAGCGGGGTTATTGAGGTGCCGCCTTGGTCGGAACAACCCAAGCAATTGAGGTAATCTTCTTTGACCTAGGTCACACGCTGATCTACTTTGAGGGAAACCTGAATGAAGCACTGGCCGAGGGCGCCCATGCCATGCTGGAAACCCTCCGTGCCCGCGGCTACGCCCTGGATGCCGCTGCCCTGGCGCCACTCTTTCTACGAAGGCTGCAAGAGTACTACTTCCGGCGCGATCAGACCCTGATCGAAACTCCCACCAACACCCTGCTGAGAGAGTTTCTGCGCTCCTACGGCCACCCCGAACCTGCACCTGCGGATCTAGCGGAAGCGCTGGCAGCCCTTTACGCCCCTACGGAGGCACGCTGGCAGCCCGAAGCCGATGCCCTGCCCACCCTGGATACCCTGCGGCGGCGCGGCTACCGCATGGGGCTGATCTCCAATGCCGGCGATGCCGCAGATGTCCAACGCCTGGTAGACAAGGCCGGGTTACGGCCTTTGCTGGACCACATCTTCATCTCGGCGGAGGTGGGCTGGCGCAAACCCCACCCGGCCATCTTCACCCATGCCCTGCATCATTTTGGGGTCAAGGCCCCCCAGGCAGTCATGGTGGGGGACCTGCTCTGGGCAGATGTGTGGGGCGCACAGCGGGTCGGGATGCGGGGGATCTGGCTCACCCGCCATAGCGGCCCAACCGCCCCCTCCAGCCTGCCCGAACCCATCCAGCCCGATGCCGCGCTGGAGCGCCTGAGCGACCTACCCGCACTGCTGGAAACCTGGCAAAACCGCCCGCCTGCCTAAAGAGCACGCACCACGTGTTCGATCACATCCAGCGCCTGGGTTACCAGACGCATATCTGCCTGACTGCCCATGTGCCCCAGGCGAAAGACCTTGCCCGCCAGCGGCCCGTAGGAACCGCCCACCACCAGCCCATGCTGGCGAAAGCGCGCATCCAGATCCGGCCAGGCAATGCCCTCAGGGACATAAACGGCTGTGACCGTCGGTGAGGGGATGGCCTCCGGGCGCGGCAGTAAGCGTAAGCCCAACGCCTGCAGACGTTGCCGGCAGTAAGCCGCCACCTGCTCATGACGCGCAAACACATTTGCCAACCCCTCTTGCAGGAGCAGATCCGATGCCACTTTGAGGCTCGCCACGCCGTGCCAATTCGGGGTATAGGGAAACTCGAAGCGCGTCTGCGCATGGCGGAAGGGCTTTAGCGCATCGTAGCCCACATAATCCACCTGCTCGATGATCTCCCAGGCTGCTTCACTGACCGCCACAAACGCCATCATGGGCGGCGCCGAAAGCACCTTTTGCGAGCCACCCAGCGCCAGGTCAATTCCCCACGCATCTACCTCTACCGGCGTCCCCCCAATGCTGGAAACCGCATCCACATAGAGGAGGGGCACCCCATATTTTGCCTTCAAGCGTCCCACCTCAGCCAGGGGGTTGAGCGTGCCCGAAGGGGTCTCGCAATGCACGGCGGTGATCATCTTGGGCTTGAATTCGTGGATGGCCGCCTCGATCTCTTCCCAATTGTTCAGGGTGGCATCGTACGGCAGGCCAATGATTTTAACCTCGGCACCGATGGCCCTGGCCATCTCGGCAATGCCGTAGCCGAAGACACCGGTAGCCAGCGCCAGCACCCGCTCTCCCGGCCGCAGCGTGCTCTTCAGCGCCCCCCACAGTGCCAGCATCCCCTCGCCAGTTTGGACGACAATACGGTTACGGGTGGCGCACAGTTGTTGCAAGTTTGCCTCAACCTGATTGTACAGGTCGAGGAACTCACGCTCCAGGTCCCCCGAACCGTAATCCACCTGTAGCGCAGCCAGAACCTCGGGCGGTACCCGTACCGGGCCCGGCACCATGGGGATGGGGTACGTTTCCATCGCAGCCTCCTCCAGGAACGAAGATCCTCTTGCGCGGGTTAATTATCCCACGCCCCTCGCAGGTTGAAAATAGTAGAGCGACGATGGCGAAAATTTCATCCTGTCTTAATTCCGGCGTTGCATAATTATGGACAAAGGTGGTCACCATGATCCAGTCTCCCCACCACCGCCCACCGCGCCGCTATCCGCCTTTCTGGGAACGGGTCATTCCTATCATCCTCATTCTCATTGGCCTGGCAATCCTGGTGTTGATCGGCATCAGCCTAGCGGTGGTACTGGGCGGTCTTTAAAAAAATTTCCAAGGAGGTTTTTCAATGAACTTCTTCACCACCGTTTTACCGTTTCTTTCCAGTGGGGTGAGTTTGATATTTGCCGGGGCGGTGCTGCGCCGCTTCATCCGAAAGCGGGGCGCCCATCACCTGCTGTGGGGGATTGGAATGCTCTTTTACGCCATCGGCGGATTCTGCGAGGGGTATTACGGCGCTTTTGGCTGGAACCCCTTGATCTTTCGCCTGTGGTACCTGTTCGGAGCCATGCTGGTCGCAGCCTGGTTGGGGCAAGGCACGGCGTACCTGCTGATACGCAAACGCGGAGTCGCCCATGCGCTCATGGTCATCCTGGCGCTGGGCTCGCTCTACGGGGCATGGCGCGTCTTTGGAGCCGAACTCAACCCCGCCTTGATGGCAAGCGGGAGCGCCTCCGCAAGCGAACTGAGTGGGCGCGCCATAGTCACTCCCGGCGTGCGCACACTGACGCCCTTCTTTAACCTCTATGGAACAGTGCTGCTGGTCGGCGGCGCGGCCTACTCGGCCTGGCTATTTTGGCGCAAGCGGGTACTGCTGCACCGCACCATCGGCAACGTGTTGATTGCCCTCGGTGCTTTATCGCCAGCGTTCGGCGGCGCGTTCAGTCGCATGGGCATCCCGGGCGCCCTCTACATCAGCGAGTTCATCGGTGCGGTGCTCCTCTTTGCCGGCTTCTTACGCGCCACCACACCGCTCCCGCAGCCGGTTGAAGCGCTCCGGGCTTCCCAAACGGCCACTTCCTGATCCTGCGCCAAATGGCTTGACGCTTCGCCCGGATCTCGTGATAATTAGGGGGCATCTGGCCAGGGATAGATTATCCCTGGCCCCCCCATTCCTCATCGAAATCTTGCTGCACGGAGATAGCCATCCTATGACCTCGTGGAAAAATCTGCTTGGCCCCATGCGTGTCCCCTTTCTTTTGCTGACCCCGGCGTGCGTGCTCCTGGGGGTAGGCACAGCCTACTGGCAAACCGGTCACCTGGCCGCCTGGTGGCACATAGGGCTGGTGCTGGTCGCCGCCCTGGCGGCCCACATCAGCGTTAATGCCCTCAATGAATACGTGGACTTCAAAACCGGGCTGGACCTGCGCACCCAGCGCACGCCCTTTAGCGGCGGGAGCGGCACTCTCCCGCAGCAACCCACCCTGGCGCCAGCGGCATTGTGGATTGGATTGATCAGCCTGCTTGTGCTGAGCCTGATCGGGGCCTACTTTGTGGCCCTGCGTGGGTGGACCCTGGCCATGATCGGCCTGCTGGGCATCCTGGTCATTGTGGCCTATACCCCGTTGATCACGCGCCTGCCGGTCCTGTGCCTGATCGCGCCGGGGCTGGGCTTTGGCCCGCTGATGGTCATTGGAACGCATCTGGCCCTGGGGGGTGAACTTTCGGCCACGGTTGTAGTGGCTTCACTGGTGCCGTTCTTCCTGGTCAACAACCTGCTTCTGCTCAATCAGTTCCCCGATGTAGAAGCCGACCGCAGTGTGGGGCGCCACCATTACCCGATCCTGCTGGGGCGCCAGCGCAGTGCCTATATCTACGCCCTGTTCCTGGGGCTGGCATACCTTTCCGTCGTGGTGGGGGTGGTTGGGGGCGTGCTCCCCGCCACCAGTCTGCTGGGCCTGCTTGCAGCCATCCTCCTGCCCCGTGTGATCCGCGGCGTGTTACGCCATGCCGATGACCTGCCCCACCTGATGCCCTACCTGGGCTTGAACGTGACCCTCAACCTGATCACGCCGGTCCTGGTGGCAGTGGGACTGTTCCTGGCCGCGTAACCTCCCCCGCCCACAAACCGGAGCATAAAGCCCCCGGGAGGGTCAGATCCCGGGGGCTTTTTTACGGCATCATGAAGCAGGCCGGGCTACCGCGTATTACGGCGTGCCTTCGCCAGGTGCGGTCCCGGGACTTCCCCCGGCAAAGACCCGCCCGGGGCGCCACGGCGTCCCCAACAAGGGTAGCAGCCAGCGATCCAGACCCCACCATCCCGCCGTCTTCCACGCCAGGATGAGGAAGATGGACAGCGTGAACAAGACCGGGTTGATGCTGGCGGTGCCAGCCATCATAAAGTTCCAGTTCATGAAGGCACCAAAGAAAGCGGCAATCCCCACAAAGGCGCCCAGGATCAAGGCAATGCCGACCAGGATCTCCCCGGCCACAATTAATTTGGCAAACCAGACATAATGCCCACCATCCAGCAGAGCCTGAATGAACGCCCGGTACCACTCAAAGGCAATGGGCGGACGGGCCGGGGGCTCCGGCACCACGACGGCGTTCTGCCAGAAGCCCTTCAGCGCCAGGCCGGTTTGCACCCAGGCCGGGTTGCTGATTTTGCCCAGGCCTGAGGTCAGCCAGGTGTAGCCCACATAAACACGCACAATCAGCCACAACCAGGCCCAGGATGGACTGCCGAACAAATGCTGAATGAACGGAGGGTCTGTGATCTCAATAACCCGTTCTTTTGCGGACATCTTTCACCTCCTTAGGATATTTTGCAACCTCATCATAACATCTGTTTTGGAAACTTACATTAAAAAACGCCCTGCGAGTTGCAGGGCGAAGCCGCTCTCTGGTAACGCTCAGCCTTCCGTCGCCCCCAGGTGCCCCACCCCATTGTAAAACAGGCGGTAGAACATGGCCGCCATCTCCGCAGCGCCGTAGGGCATACCGTTCTCCAACCACCAGGTCAGCAGGGCCAGCAGCGCGCCGGCAAAGTAGTTCGCCAACACATCCGCCGGCAAGGGGGGCATTTGGTGTGGGCGATGGGCTTCCAGGTAGGCGAGCACCGCCTGGCAGATCATGGCGTGAATGCGCCGGGAGATGGCCGCCGTGCCCTCTCCGCGCAGAATCACGCGGTACAGCGTGGCACTGCCAGCAGCGTGCTCAAACACCAGCGCAATGGCACGCTGCAGCCAGCGTGCGGCAGCCTCCGAGCCCGCTTCCAGGCGTGGAGGCGCAAAGGCGCTCACCTGCGCCAGCAGTTCATCCACCGTCTGCTGGATGCTATCCAGAAGCAGGGCCTCTTTATCCCGATAGTGCAGGTAAAAGGTGGCTCGTCCCAGGTTCGCCCGCTCGGTGATGTCCTCCACGCGCAGTGCCTCGTAGCCGCGCTCCAGGATCAGCGCCAGCAGCGCCTCACGTAATTGCTGCCGGGTGCGCTGAATGCGCCGGTCGGCACGGCGGTCGCTTTCTTCCGCGGCCCGCAAGGCGTCCTCGGGGTTGACAGGGGGAATCTGACGCATGGGCTAATTGACAAACCCGGCTAACGGCATATAATTATAGACACTGCGTCCATAATTGGACACATTATCTATTTTATCACAGAACAGCAATCCTGTTTCTTGATCCGACATCCAAGCCCTATGCTGAACCCTTCCCTCTCCAACAGTGCTCCGGTCAGCGCCGCAACGCCCTCCCCCATCATCTCCCTGCGCGGGGTCAAAAAGGCTTACCACACCCCGGCGGGGGATTTTTGGGCGCTGCACGGCATTGATCTGGAGGTCTACCCGGGGGAGTTCCTCGGCATCATCGGCAAATCCGGCGCGGGAAAGACCACCCTGCTCAACATGATCAGCGGAATTGACGCGCTGACCGAAGGCGAGGTGCTGGTAAACGGCGTGCGGGTGCACGACCTGGATGAGGACCGCCTGGCCCTGTGGCGGGGGCGCACGCTGGGCGTGATCACCCAAAACTTCCTGCTCATGCCCACCCTCACCCTGCTGGAAAACGTGCTCTTGCCGATGGACTTCTGCGGCCTGTGGCAGGGGCGCAAATCGGTGGAGCGCGCACGCGAGTTGCTGCGCCAGGTGGAACTTGAGGAGCACATTCACAAGCTGCCCTCGGCCATCTCCGGCGGTCAGCAGCAGCGGGTGGCCATCGCCCGTGCCCTGGCCAACGATCCCCCCATCCTGCTCGCCGATGAACCCACCGGCCGGCTGGATTCGGGGACGGCGGAGGGCATCTTGCACATCTTTGAACGCCTGGTCGCCGCGGGCAAGACCATCCTCATGGTCACGCATGACCTCAGCCTGGAACGGCGCTTCTCGCGCGTGGTGTGGATCGCCGATGGGCGCCTGGTTGCCGATCGCCAAGCAGCACTGGGGTAAGGAGGCAAAACCATGCCCCTGACTCAACCCACCATCGCCCTGAGTCAACCCAGTGCTGAGGAAGCCCTCATCCACCTGAAAGAGGTGTGGAAGGTCTTTAAGATGCCGGCAGGCACCTTTGAGGCGCTCAAAAACATCAACCTGAGCATCCGCGGCGGTGAATTTGTCAGCGTCACCGGCAAATCTGGCAGCGGTAAATCCACCCTGGTCAACATGATCACCGGAATTGATCGTCCCACCCGCGGCGAGGTGCGCGTCAATGGCACCCTGCTCAACACTCTGAGTGAAGGGGCACTCTCCGTCTGGCGCGGGCACAACCTGGGCATTGTATTCCAATTCTTCCAGTTACTGCCGATGCTCTCGGTGCTGGAAAACGTCATGCTGCCGATGGACTTTTGCAACCGCTACGACCCGGCCGAACGGGAGGAGCGTGCCATGGCGCTCCTGCGCCGGGTGGGGCTGGAAAAAGTGGCCCACAAACTTCCGGCAGCGCTTTCGGGAGGCCAGCAGCAGTGTGCCGCCATCGCCCGCGCCCTGGCCAACGACCCGCCCATCCTGGTGGCCGACGAACCCACCGGCAACCTGGACTCGCGCACGGCCGCCCAGGTGATGGAGATTTTCACCGACCTGGTGGCACACGGCAAGACCCTGGTCATGGTCACCCACGACCTCAGCCTGGCGCAACGGGCTCACCGCGTGCTGGTCATCTCTGATGGTGAATTGATCCATCCTGCGATTGTGGCCACCTGGCCGCACCTCAGCCACACGAAGATGCGCCTGCTCAACCGCCACTTGCAGACCCTGCGCCTGCCTCCCACGGCTTCCCTGCCGGCCTGTCGTTGGGCCATGGTGCTGGAAGGCACTCTGCATCCCCGCCCAAGCCGCCGGCGCTTGCTGGCGCGCCCTGCGCCGCTTTCGGCTGGTACGTGGCGTGCCTTTTCGCACGCTGAGGAAGCAACCACCTACACCGCTGACACCAGTGGTGCCCTCGTGCTCCTGCTCGACGAGAAAGCCTGGGAGAGCCTGCGCCAGAGTGCCCCGGACCTCATCACCACGCTGCAAAACCGACACGGAGGCCACGCATGATGCGACCCCGATGGCGCAAAGTGCTCAGCGATCTCATCGGCAACCTGGGGCGCTCGCTCCTGGTAGTACTCTCGATTGCCGTGGGGCTGTTCGCCATTGGCATCCTGATCACCAATCACCGCGTGATCGCCGAAGACATGGTCACCGGTTACCGCGCGGTCAACCCGGCCAACATCATGCTGGTGACCACCCCCTTCGACGATGATCTGGTGGAGCGAGTCAAAAGCGTAAAAGGCGTGCGCGATGCGTTGGGGGTGCACAAAATCAGCCTGCGCGTGCAGACTGTACACGGCGACTGGATTCCGATGGACTTCAACGCCATCCCGGATATGGGCACCCAGGCCATCAACCGCGTGCATCTTCTGGAGGGTACCTGGCCGCCAGAAGATAAAGAGGTGGTGGTGGAACAATCCAAGTTGAGCGAAATTGGGGTTGGGCTGGGGGATTGGATCACCGTGGAATTGCCTTCTGGCAAGACGCGCCGCCTGCACTTCGTGGGCATCGTTAAAGACTTGACCCTCGGTGCCGCAGCAGGCGGCGGGGGGTTCTTCCTGGCCGCGCCCCAGGGCTACATCACCCCCGCCACCCTGCCCTGGC
The DNA here is from genome assembly GCF_001306145.1 of Thermanaerothrix daxensis. Lineage (GTDB taxonomy): Bacteria > Chloroflexota > Anaerolineae > Anaerolineales > Anaerolineaceae > Thermanaerothrix > Thermanaerothrix daxensis. The sequence goes on along the minus strand of NZ_LGKO01000005.1, from coordinate 78,618 downwards.
TGGACCAGAATGAGGCCTGGAACACCCTTTACGTGACAGTCGAGGAGGGAAACGATGAGGCCGCCATCCGCCAAGTCGCCCAGCGCGTGCGCCGTGAGGTAGAAGCCCAGGGAGTGCTCATCCTCAGTTCGGCCGTACGCACCTCTGAAAACCACCCCAACCGCATCTACGTGGACGCGGTAGTGGGGGTGCTCTTCGTCCTGGGTGCGCTGGTGGTTTTTCTGAGCGGCTTCCTGATCACCAACACTTTGAACGCCCTGCTGGCCCAGCAAATGGTGCAGATTGGGGTGATGAAGTTGATCGGCGCGCGGCGCTGGCAGGTCGCCGGCATCTACCAGGTGCTCATTCTGACTTACGGGGTGCTGGCCCTGCTCCTTGCCCTGCCGCTTTCGGCTCGCTTTTCCTATGTTCTCCTGGACTACCTGGCCAATCGCATCAACCTGCAGTTGCAGGGCTTCCGCGTCGTACCGCTGGCGATCCTCGTTCAGGTGGTGCTGGCGCTGGCCGTGCCCCAGGGGGCAGCCCTGCTGCCCATTCTGCACGGCGTGCGCGTGCGCATACACGAGGTCATCAGCGGCATCCGCCCCAGCGAGGCTGTCCAAACCCCGCACTGGATCGAACGTCTGCAAAAGCGCTTCCGCGGCCTGCCCCGCCCGCTCCTCATCTCCCTGCGCAACACCTTCCGCCGCACCCAGCGCCTGATCCTGACCCTCATCACCTTGACGCTGGGCGGGGCCATTTTCATTGCCACCTTCAACACCCAGGCGGCGATTGAGCGGTACATCCAGCAACTCTCGCGCTACTTCTTGGCCGATGTGAACCTCACCTTTGAAGCCCCGCAGCGCATCCAGCGCGTGAAAAACGACCTGGCTCAGGTGCCCGGTGTGGGGCATGTTGAGGGCTGGGCGTATACCCGCGCCGATCTGATGGGGGAGGGCGATCAGGTTCTGGATACCGTTCAACTGATCGGAGTGCCCATTGAGACGACCCTGGTTACCCCCATCCTGCGTGAAGGACGCTGGCTGCAAGCCGGCGACCGCAACGTGCTGGTGGTCAACGAACGCTTCCGCGCCACCCTGCCCAACCTACATGTGGGAGATACCCTGCATCTGCGCATAAACGGCAGTGAGCGCGATTGGGTGGTGGTGGGCTTTCTCCAACTGGCCGGGCAAAACCTGGGGCACCTGGCTTATGTGCCCTACGATGAATTAAGCCGGCAGTTGGGGCAATCGGGGCGGGGGTTGCTCTTCCGCGTGGCCGCCGACCGGGCTAACCTCACCCTCGCCGAGCAGGAAGACCTGGCCCGCCGTGTGGATGCCTACCTGAAAGGGCGCGGCTACAACATCAGCGAGGCGCGGGCAGGGCTTTCGGTATTGGAGAAGACCGCCAAGGGTCTGGATGTGCTGACGAACTTCCTGCTCATCCTCTCCGGCCTGGCGGCCATCGTCGGCAGCATTGGCCTGGCCGGCACGATGAGCCTGAATGTGATGGAGCGCACGCGTGAAATCGGTATCATGCGTGCCATTGGCGCTTCGGATGGCACCATCCGCTTGCTGGTCATTGTTGAGGGCGTGCTCATTGGGCTGATGTCCTGGATACTGGCTTCGCTGGCCGCCTTCCCCATCAGTCGCCTGCTTTCCAACGTGATCAGCCACGCCATTTTCAACGCACCGGCCCTCTTTGCCTACACCCCAACCGGCTTCCTGGCCTGGCTGGGCGTTGTGCTGGTGCTTTCGGTGATCGCCAGCTTGCTGCCGGCACGCACGGCCGTCCGTTTGACCATACGTGAGGTGCTGGCTTATGAATAAACCCCACTCTGGAGGGAGCAAAATGAGCGCAAAACGTTTTTGGGGCCTTCTTTCCCTGTTTATCCTTCTGCTCGGGAGCCTCAGCGGGTGCAACCTGGTGGGCCAACCGGCGCCCGCGCCAACCCCCACCGCACCTCCCGCTGCGTCAGCGCCGGATTGGATCATTGCCGAAGGACGCGTGGTACCGCGCGACTCGGCCTGGCTCATTTTCCGCGTCAGCGGTCGGGTTGATGCAGTGCTGGTGGAGGAAGGCCAGCGCGTCCAGGCAGGTGAGGTGCTGATGCGCCTGGGCGATCGTGAGCAGGCTGAAGCCGCGCTGGCGGCTGCCGAACTGGCACGCCTGCAGGCCCAGCAACACCTGGATGACCTCAAACGTACCGCCGACCTGGCCGCAGCCCAGGCCCGCCAGGCCGTCGCGCAGGCCGAACAGGCTCTGCTGGATGCCCAACAGGCGCTGGACAACCTGGATACCGATGCTTACCGCGACCAGATAGATCGCGCCTGGGAAGAGGTAACCCGAGCCCAGGATGAGGTGAAGGACGCCCAGGAAGAGGTGGACAGATACAAGAACCTGGATCCCGACAACCCCACCCGCAAGCGTGCCGAAGATCGGCTGGAAAATGCCCAGGACCGCCTGAAAAAAGCCCAACGCGATTATGATCGTCTGAACAACCGCCTGGAGCAGGCGCGTGCGGCGGTGGCCGCCGCCGAAGCCGCATTAGCAGAGGCGCGCCACACCTACGAACAGCGTCAGTCGGGCCCCGACCCGGATGATCTGGCGCTGGCCGAGGCGCAACTGCGCCAGGCCGAGGCCCAGGTGGCCGCAGCACAGGCCAGCCTGGATAGCCTAGAACTCAAAGCCCCTTTTGCCGGCACCGTGGTGGAGGTGCGGGTGGCGTCGGGCGAATCGGTAATGCCCAACCAGCCCGTGATCCTGCTGGCGGACCTGGACACCCTTTACGTGGAAACCACCGACCTGAGCGAGACGGACGTGGTCAACATCAACGTCGGGCAGGAGGCGGAGATTGTGGCCGATGCCCTGCCCGAGGTGACGCTGAAGGGCACGGTGGAGCGCATCAGCGACCAGTTCGCCACCAAGGGCGGTGACATTGTCTACACCGTGCGCCTACGCCTGGAGGCACCCGACCCGCGCCTGCGCTGGGGCATGACCGTGGAGGTGCGCTTCAAGCCCTAGCGCCTCTGCCGCCAAGGTAGGGCCGGCGGATTAAGCGGCACCCCCTACCCACCGCAAGGCAAGCGCGCAGATCGATTCAAAAAATCATCTGTTCCCCAGAATCAACGCACGCCTTCCTGTAAACCGGGAAGGCGTGTGTCTCTCTCATAACCGAGAGAGGCATTACCGCGACACCAAAGACAACTCACCAAAGACAATTAAATTACGGAGTTCCACCTCCTCATGGTAGTATCTTGAAGCAATCAACAACAATGTCAATATTGCCAATATATCAACCGAGTATTGTCTCAACTCCGAAGAGTAATGTAATAAATGAGCCTTGGAGAGAGAGCCAACAGTCCGATTGAAACAAGCACACATGACTTTTCAATATATCGTTTTGACACTGCATACATCATTGAATTGAGATCAAGCCGGCCACAAGCGCGATAGTTCCCAAGGCGTAATCGCTGTTGCCCAACAAACTAACCACTGCCTTCTCTAAAAGCAAAAAAACCGATCGGTGCTGCTTGATTGTGATCTAGGGTTTGATTAATTCTAGAAATGAACGATTTACAATATTGAGAGCCAACATGGCTTTGTCCAACCCAAGAGAGCGACCCGTTCCAAAGAAAAACACGCGCAAGAATAACCCTAATAGACATATAACATGTGCTAGACGAGATTTAGTTTCTGAGTTTAGCATTGTGGACAACCCTGAACCCTTATCGCTAATGGTTTGCATTATCCTGTACATGGACAGGATGGTATTTTGCTTCGTGAGCAAGAAAAACCCGAAGTAAGGAAAATGCTCGAAAGCGCCGCTGAATCCCACATGTCAAGTGTACGCTCTGTTATCCACCTGTCTGTTGATTGGAAAGTTGTTGTTGATACCGCATATAACCTTCAATAATTTGATTGATTTTCTTCCTAACTCCAATAGGGTCAACAATCGCTCTAAAACTTTCCTTTGTTCCGCCCGTGCCAGTTACAGTGACCGTACCAAAATTCAATAACCTACCAAGTATATTCTGATTTACTGATATGCTCTCAATTTTAGGCAAAAGCATTTCGAGAGTGTGTCTGCGGATAAACCCTGTTTTGGCAATGACGCGATGATTTGTAACCGCAAACTCAGTTGTTAATACTACGATTAATGCTTGCAAACCAAGCCATATTGAGTAAAGAAATAGAAAACCAGAAAAGCAAAGCAATAGAATTCCTCCACCATTGACAGCAGAAGTTTGAGAAGGCGGTGAGCCTGCTTTACTGACCATCATTACCTTACTGCTATAAACAAAAAATGCAATTGTCATAACAAACGTCAAAATTGAGGGCAAAAAAACCGCGGGATGAACACGTGCAGTAAAGAGAACCTTCTCGTTAGGCATTAAACTGTCTTTGACGTAACCCATTTATCCAATCCTCCTGTGTTTTATACGTTTTCTTCGCTCCTTTTAGAACGGGACAAGTCGTCTTGGTCCTTGCTTCGAAATGTGGCAGCGAACGGCTTGGACTTCACCTGCACTGCAAAGCGGTCGGCGGCGTGCGCCGGTTGAACAGACGTTGGGTATCTGCATTTCCCACCATCTCCAGACGAACTCCCTGCTGCCCTTTGCGCCTTCGCCCATCTATATTCTGCTCTCCTTTTGTGAAGTTACCTCTGTGCCATGGGGTCACCATGATAATAACCCTTGAGCCAATCAAGATCACCCTTTTCAAAGTCAAGATAGCCGATTTTCCCCCCGCCGCATTCAACAACCGCTGCCACCTTTCTAAAAATTATTATATACTCTCACCTCTTGGAAGCAGCCATTGACACACAATCCATTAAAGCCCCTCCCCACCCACCTGGCACGGAAGCGGTATCACTTCAGCGCCACGCCTGAACCCGAGGCGGAGAAGTTGGCGGTAAAACCGGTCAATAAATAAGGAAACAAAAAAGCGTTCCCAACGATCGGGAACGCTTTTGACTAAAATTTCCGGTTATCTTGAGGCGGTTGACTACTTTGGCGTTTCCATCACCGGCCTGAACTTGTACCCGTAAAGGATCACCCCGCGCGCCTCATCCTCGGCACGGATCTTGCGCGTGACCATCTCCACGGGCATCCCGATCTCCACCGGCCGATCCCCCAGATCGGTCAACTGCGCGGTGATCACCGGGCCCTCTTCCAGTTTGACCAGCGCCACCGTGTAGGGCGCTGCCTGTTCAAACCCGGCCGGCGCTTCGGTCAGCGTGGTGAATGAAAACACCGTGCCCCGCCCGCTGAAGGTGAACTGGGTCTTGGCTTCGTTGCCGCAATAAGGGCATACATCCCGGGGAGGGAAAATTTTCTCCTCACAGTGTGGGCAAACCTCCCCCACCAGGGCATAACGTTGCTGTTTCAAGCGCCAATGTCGCGGAATTTCCATGCCTGCTTCTCCTTTCTGTCCTTTACAATCAGCCTAACTTTAACCATGTACACCTATCAATTCCTATCAAATTGACGGCGGAAGACTCTCAAAACCTTGCATCAACCCGAATAGCGCTCCAGGACATGCGTGAAGGCGCTGGAAGCCGGCCCGGCCAGGTTTTGCACCAGCGCCCGCCGCGCGTTGGGAACCTGGTTGGCGCCCGCTTCGCCCCGCAATTGCAGCGCCGCTTCCACAATCTGATAGACGCCTGTCGCGCCCAGCGGATTGCCACGCGCCTTCGAGCCGCCCATGGTCAAGATGGGCAGACGCCCGCGCAGGCCGAGGGCATCCTGCTCGGCCAGCCGCCAGCCCTGCCCGCGTTCGGCAAAGCCCGCCGCTTCCAGGCTGAGCACGGCGTAGATCGAAAAGGCATCGTCCAGTTCAAAGAGATCCACCTCGCCCGGCCTGATCCCGGCCATTTCGCAGGCACGCTGCACCGAGTGGTAGGCCGCCTCAAACGCCAGCGGATCAGGGCGATCGTGGAGCGCCAGGGTGTCAATGGCACCGATGGAGCCGCGCACGGCAACCAGCGGGTGCGTTACGTCACGTGCCCGTTCCGGCGTGGTCAGCACCACCGCTGCTGCACCATCGGCATAGGGGGCCATATCGAACAGGCGCAGGGGATCGGCAATCATCTCCGCCCGCTCATACGCCTCGCGGCTGACTGCCCGGCGGTACATGGCATAGGGGTTAGTCACCGCATTGGCATGGGCCAGCATGGGAAACGCCGCAAATGCCTCGCGCGGGGGGCGATATTCGTAAAGATAACGCTGCATCACCAGTGCCGCCTGGGCAGCCAGGGTCAACCCCTGCATGACCTCGTAATCGTAATCCATCGCCTGCGCCACAGCGCTCTCCTGCTCCGGGCCAAGGGCATCGGTATACTTTTCGACCCCCACCACCAGCACCACATCCACCAACCCCGAAGCCACGGCCAGATAGCCCACATGAAACGCCGCTGCGCCCGAGGCATCGGCCGCCTCAACCGTCATCGCCTCGATCCCACCCAAACCGGCATTATCGGCAATCAGGCAGGCCAGGTTGGCCTGACGCGAAGAGTCAATGGCCAGAAAATTGCCCACATAGAGGGCCTGGGGCTGTAACCCGCCCGCATCCTGGCGCGCGGCCCGAATGGCACGGTAGGCCAGACTGCGCAACGAAATTTCCCAGTGCTCGCCCACCGGGGTCATTCCGATCCCTGCAATCACCACATCGCGCATGGCCATCCCCCTCAACTTGCCAGTTTCCCGCGGAAGCGCACATAGGTTCCGTAATCAATCTCAACCCGGCGGGCAATGTACGCCTGCGTGGTGGGTGCCACCCCCCGGCGCTGGGTGATGGCCTCGGTGACGCGGATGATGAAGGCATCCGACCCGGCACCCGAGCCGAATGAAGTCACCAGGATGCGATCACCAGGCTGGGCAACATCCAGCGTTGCCGCCAAGCCGATCAATGCCGCCGCTGCGTAGGTATTGCCGATGATCGGAGAGAGCAAACCCGGCTTGATCTGCTCCGGGGTGAAGCCAAGCAAACTCGCCACGCGCTGCGGGAACTTGGTGTTGGGCTGGTGAAAAACGGCGTAACGAAAATCCTGCGCCGTCGTGCCGGTTGCTTTCATCAGGTGCTGAGCGGCTTCGGTGATGTGCTTGAAGTATGCCGGTTCACCGGTAAAGCGCTGACCGTGCATGGGGAATTTCTGCTCCGGGCGGCGCCAAAAATCGGGGGTATCGGTGACATAGGAGAACGAGGCCTCGATCACCGCCAACGCCTCCTCTGCCGGACCCACGATGTAGGCCGCCGCCCCCGAGGCCGCGGTGAATTCCAGTTCGTCGCCGGGGCGCCCCTGGGCCGTATCGGCACCAATGGCCATGGCGTAGCGCGCCATGCCCGAACCCACCAGACCCATGCTGGCCACCAGCGCCTCCGTGCCGGCCTTGCACGCAAATTCCCAGTCGGCGGCCTGGATATGCGGCACTGCACCGATGGCCTCTGCCACAATGGTGGAAGTGGGTTTGACCGCGTAGGGGTGCGATTCCGAACCCACCCACACAGCACGCAGGTGATCCGCCGGAATGCCAGCGCGCTTGAGAGCATTGCGTGCTGCCTCAATGGCCATGGTTGCCACGTCCTCGTCCAGGCCCGCCACGGCCTTCTCCTTGATGGGCGTGGCAGCCCGTCCCCCCTTCCAGATGCGAGCGACCTCGCTCGCGGGCAGGCGATACTGGGGAACATATGCCCCGTAGCCAATTATTCCAACCGGGCGATCGGGTTTCAAAGGCGCAAACGTAGTTTGAGGGAAAGTCTCCGTCATGAGTGTTTCTGACTCCATTCACGTAGGATTTCTTCGGCGCGGTCTATGCGCACGGTATTTTCACGCACCAGTTGCTCGGCCAGGCGCTCGATCATCTCACCAGTCGCTCCGGCAGCAATCGCCACCTGGCGGGCGTGCAGGGCCATGTGCCCGCGCTGGATGCCCTCGGTTGCCAGGGCACGCAGCGCCGCCAGGTTCTGCGCCAGCCCCACCGAGACAATGATCTCAGCCAGTTCACGCGCGGTTGAAACGCCCATCAGTTTGAGCGCCGCCCGCGCCGCCGGGTGCACCCGGGTTGCCCCACCGACGATGCCCACCGCCAACGGCATCTCCAGCGTGCCCACCAGGTTGCCCTCGGCATCCTTTCCCCAGGTGCTCAGGCTGGTATAGCGCCCACTGCGCGCCGCGTAAGCATGTGCCCCGGCCTCCACCGCACGCCAGTCGTTGCCAGTCGCGATGACCACCGCATCCACGCCGTTCATAATGCCTTTGTTATGCGTGGCGGCGCGGTAGGGGTCAGCCGCCGCAAAAGCCCAGGCGGCGATGATGCCATCTCGCACCGTCTCGGGGCGAAAATCACCAAAGGCCAGTTCACGGAGGGGAATGGTGCAGCGCGCCCGCGCCAGACGGCGATCGGCCAGGTTGGAGAGAATGCGCAAAAGCACCCTGCCTCCCGTGATGGCCTGCACTCGCCCGGCCAGGCGCTCTACCGCCGTGTTGACGGCATTCGCCCCCATGGCATCGCGCACGTCATAGATAAGGTGCAGCACCAGGAACGGCCCAATGGGGGAGGATTCGATCAGCCGCACCTCTAAATCACGCGGCCCCCCACCCAGGCGTTGCAGCACCGGATCCACCGCCGCTGCTTCGGCCAGCAGGGCCTCACGGGCTTCCAGCAGGCGTAGGCGCGCCGAGGATGGGTCGGGCAGATCCAGGATTTGCATTTGTCCGATCATGTGCGGCTCGGTCGTATGGGCCGTAAAGCCGCCCCCGGCACGGGCCAGGCGCGCCGCAAAAGACGCCCCCGCAACCACCGAAGGCTCCTCGACCGCCATCGGCACCAACACTTCACGTCCATTGACAACAAAGTGACGCGCAATTCCCAGCGGCAGGGCAAAGGTACCGATCACGTTTTCAATCATGTGATCGGCCTGTTCGGCGCTCAAACCCGCCTTCCCGCTCAGCGCGGCAATCTCTTCCGCGCTCAGATTCGTGTGCGTCTGCAACCACTGCCAGCGCTGTTCCAGGGTGAGATCGTAAAATTTCGGGGTTGTCCCGGTAGATGTTTCGGCCACAGAAAGCACTCCTCACGGCTCAAATTCACTTACCTGGCCCTATCATACTCGGGGGCAACCCTCAAAATCTATCAATTTGTGAAACAAAGGTTATACACGATTCGGAATTCAGGAAACCGGAAAATTCTGATCGCTTATCTCCTGCTATAATTTGCATCACAGACACTTTCCTGGCATTTATCCCTGACAAGGAAAACCTCACCTATGGCTACTCCACCCTCTCTACCTCTGGATCAACCCGCCCCTTTGTTCTCCCTGCCGGATCTGGAAGGGCACATCTGGTCCCTGGAAAACCTGCGGGGCAAAATTGTGGTGTTGTACTTCTGGTCGGCAGAATGCGCCTGGTGTCAGCGCACCGATCCCCGTGTGGTGGAGCGTGCTGCCAGTTGGGGTGAGCCGGTGGTATTGCTTCCGATCGCCTCCGTGCTGGAAGAAACTCCGGCCCAATTGAAACAAGCCGCTATCGAGCGTGGCCTGCCACGTGTACTGCATGACGCCGATCAAGCCGTAGCCAGGCATTATGTCGTCCAAACCACCCCACATTTCTTCGTGGTTGACACGATAGGCCTCCTGCGCTATCAGGGCGCCTTTGATGACGTAACCTTCCGTCAGCGCACCCCCACCCGATTTTACGTAGATGAAGCCGTGCAGGCCTTGCTGGCAGGTCGCTTACCGGAGGTGCGCGAAACGCTGGCTTACGGCTGTGCCCTTACTCTCCACTAGCCTGCGGCACGCCTGGGCCCTCATCACGGGCAGCCCCCTGCGCGCCAGAAGATGACCACTGCACCAGCGCCACCCCCAGGGTGACCAGCACCAGACCAATAATGCCCTTCACACCCACGGCTTCACCCAAACAAAGCCAGGTTAGCAGGACGATCTGAGGGAGCATGGTGTTGGCCATCAGGCTGGATTCTACGGCGCTCAGAGTTTGCAAGGTGCGGTTCCAAAGCGTGAACGCCAGGGCGGTATTGACAACTGCCAGCCAGGCAATGATGGCCCATTGAAGCGGCCCCAGGGTGGCCGGCCCCTGCCAGAGCCACCCCGCCGCCAACATTGGCCAGGAACCCAACCCCATGCTAAGCGTGGTGACTACCAGCGGCGAGAGCCCGCTACGTGCATTAATGGCCCGTCCCAGGATTGAAGCCCCTGCATTGGCCAGCATCCCCACCCCCGCCGCCAGCAAACCCACCAACCCGGCGCCGGCCAGGTTAAGGGGCAGGAAGTAGAGCAGCGTCCCGGCGGCAGAAAGTCCCACCCCCACCCACTGCCACCCTGCCGGGCGTTCGCGGGTCAGCCCGGCAGCCAGGCCGGCTACGGCCAGAGGGGAAAGGTTGAGCACCAACGAAACGGTCGCCGAAGGCAATAAACCCAGGCTGAAAAATTGCGCCCCCTGTGCCACGGCGTAGGAGATAATTCCGTAGAGAAGCAACTGCCCCCACAAGGCACGCGGAAGCCTGCGCAAAGTGGCCCGATGCTCCGGTGATCCCAATAACCAGGGCAGCAGGCACACAAACGCCAGGCAGTAACGCAAGCCGGCAAAGGTCAGAGAGGGCAGATCGGCCCGCAGCCCCAGTTTGATCAGCACCCAAGAGGTGGACCACAGGAAGGTAACCAGCAACGCTTCCAGCACAGCCCGACGATGGGCAGCAGTGCTCATCGAATGAGTGTGGGGAATGACCCGGACCGGCATGGGAGGGCAAGGGAAAATGAATTGACGCAGCCGGTAAGCCCCGCCTACAGGCGCACCACCTCTTGCGGCGGGGGCGGGTTGCCTTCGGCCTCCAATTCCTTCACGCGCGGATGATCGGCATAATAGCCGCGGTAGGATGCGGGCAGCAAAACCGCGATACGGCACATGATCTCATCCGTCTGACGGCGCAGGTCCTCCTGGCGGTTGGCCGGATCCAGCGGCGGCAGGCGGAAGGCCGGGCCGAAGCGCGCCACAATCCGCCCGCGGCGCAGAGTGAGCAAAGAGCGGAGGGCTTTTTCCGTGCCGGCCAGCCCTACCGGGACAATCGGGACGTTGGCTCGCTGCGCCACCAGCACCGTCCCCGGTTTGCCTTCCAGCAGTTGGCCGGTCTTGCTACGCGTGCCTTCGGGAGCAATGCCCAACGCCCGACCCTGGCGCAGAACCTCAACCGCCTGCTTGAGCGCCGTAAAATCTGCTTTACTGCGGTCAATCCAGATGGCTTCAGCCACCTCGACCATAAAGCGGAAAAGCGGATAACGCAGGTATTTGTCCGCCACCAACGCGGTGATATCCGGCCGCACCGGGTTGATGAAAAGCAAAGGCACGTCCAAACGGCTGACGTGGTTGGTTACCACCAGCACCCCGCCCTCACGCGGCAAGTGTTCCAACCCGACAAATTCCGTGCGGGTGAGGTGTCGGTACAGAAAGCGCAACAGGGCTTGCAGTTGCTCGCGGGTCATGACCGGGTGAGCCGAACGGCGCAGGGAATGCTCCATGTTTAAAGTATAACCCTCTTAATCTACTGAGGTTTTAGGCGGCGCCACCGAAGCCGGAGCGCGCCGACTGCGCAGCGCCTCCACAACTGCAGGCATCACCGAGATCACAATGATCGCAATGATGATTAAGGAAAAATTATGCTTCACCACCGGCAAATTGCCGAAGAAATACCCCCCAAAGATGAACAGGGCGGTCCAAACCAGCCCGCCCACCACGTTATAGGTGATGAAGTAACCGTAGCGCATTTTGCCGATCCCGGCCACAAAGGGAGCAAACGTGCGAATGATGGGGATAAAACGCGCTAGAAAGATGGTCTTACCGCCGTGCTTCTCGTAAAAAGCCTGGGTGCGCTCCAGATACTCGCGTTTGAGCCAGCGCACATTCTCGCGGAAGACGCGCGGCCCCACATAGTGTCCAATCCAGTAGTTCACCGTATCTCCCAATACCGCCGCCAGCCAGAGCATGAAAAACAAGAAAGACACGTTAAATGACCCCTTAGCGGCAAAGGCCCCGGCCGCAAAGAGCAGCGAGTCCCCCGGCAGGAAGGGTGTTACCACCAGGCCGGTCTCGATAAAGATCACCACAAAAAGGATTAGATACGTCCACAGCCCAAAACTGCGGATGATGAGATCAAGATAACGATCCAGGTGCAGGATCAGATCAATGCCGAACGAAATCCAGTCCACAAACCACACTCCCTAAAAGATTTATCCCACCGTCGGCGGTGGGGTTTCCCTGCCTGCCGCCACTTCGCGGCGGAAATGCCGGTTAGCGGCGAGGATGAAAATAAAGTTGAAGATCGCTAAAATTCCCAAGATGATCGGAGCCAGCGAACCAAGATGAGCCAGTTGTGAAGTAGCGCTTGACGGCATCGGGAAAAGGGTCCCGATGCCCATCAGCAATCCAAAAGCATTCCACAGACCGTGCAAAAACACAGCCAGCAGATAGGTGCCCAGCACCCGCCAGGGGCTGTGCCCTTGCCAGGCACTGGCCAGGCTCCAGCCCACCAGACCGCTGGTGGTCATATGAAGCAGAGCCGTGCCTACCCGCCCTACCAGCGTGGGCAGACTGCCCATCCCGGCCACCCCACTGAGCGCGCTCAAATTCTCTAAGAGGGCAAAGCAGGCGCCGGCCAGCAATCCAATCAGGTACCCTTGTGCCGGGGTAATCTTGCGCCCCGCAAACGTCCAAACGGCCAGCGGTTTGAAGAATTCCTCAATCAGCGGAATGGCCCCCGCGACGAGCAGGAGGAGCAAGGTGAGGGCACTGGGCTGGGAAAACACATCCTGAAGGTAGGCCTCCAGCACCCGCGGATCCACCGTTTCCAGAGTGCGCACCAGGTCCTGCAATTGCTGAGCCAGTTCCGGCCGTCCTGCCACCCAGACGAATGCTCCCACGGCCAGCACCAGGAACAGCCCCACCTCCACCACAAGGATTAGCGGCATGGTAATCACCAGGCTGGTGCTTATCACCCCCCACCCATCGCTCTCCCAATCCAGAGCCAGACCTTGCGCCCCCAGATAGAGGAACCAAAGCAAAGGCAACAGTGCGCTCACTACAATCAAAGGGGGGAGAACCAGCCACGCACCCGGTGCTTTTTCCAGCGCCCCATACAGCCCCACCAGCAAAGGCCAGGCCAGCACGCCCAGGGTGAGCCAAGGCAATCCGCGTCCCAGCGGGCGCATGGGGCGCACATGGCCCCGCAAGGCGCGGTAAGCGTGGATCACTCCCGGCAGGCACAATAAGGTCACCAACAGCGCCGTCGCCGCCAGACTCAGCGCGCCGGTTACCTGTTGCACGCCCCCGGCCTCCCCGGCTACCAATGCCACTAGCCCCAAAAACGCCAACATCACCGCACCGCCCAGGCCCAGCAGCGTTCCCAGGCTGCTGAAGACCAGAAAGAGCACGGATTGCCACGCGGGAGGCGCCGACGGAGTGAAGGATGAGGGTATCATTTCTCTTCGATGGTGACGCTGAGAATCTTATCTCCCGGCGGAAGAACACCCTGACTCTGATCAGGATCGCGTGGGGTCAGGGCTTTGAGCACGTCCATCCCAGAAATCACTTCGCCGAAGATAGGATAATTGCCGTCCAAATCCGGCAAGGCCTGGTAGGTAATAAAGAATTGACTGCCGTTGGTATTGGGGCCGGCGTTCGCCATCCCCACGATACCCGCACGGTCGTACTTCAAATTGGGGTCAATCTCATTCGGGAATTGATACCCTGGCCCACCCAGGCCCGTACCGGTCGGATCACCGGTTTGGGCGACGAAATCCGGAATGACCCGGTGAAAGGTCACCCCGTTGTACCACCCGTTGCGCGCCAGAAAGACAAAGTTGTTCACTGTAAAGGGAGCCTTATCGGCATAGAGCCGAATCACAATATCGCCTTTTTCGGTTTTGAGGGTGGCCGTGTATTGCCTGGTTGGATTGATGACCATGGGCGGGCATTGCTTGTATTGGCGATCGCGCAGTTTATGCAGGTCAAGGATGAGGTTGAGGGTCTGCGCATCATAGGGCACCCGATCATTGGGCACAAAGGTGAGTTGATCATCCAGGAAGATAAATAAAGATGGAGTGCCGCCCAGCCCCAGATCAATCGCCTCCTGCAGGGATTTCTTCACCTTTTCCACCACGGCATCGCTCTTCATATCCCTGGCCAGTCGCTGAGTATCTAGCCCCAGCGTGGCAGCCTGCTCTATGACCCAGGCTTCAAATTCGGTGGGTGTCTTCATTGCCCAAGCCGGTTGCTGTTCAAACAGAAAATCGTGCATTTCCCAGAACTTACCCTGCAAAGCCGCCGCTTCAGTGGCCTGCGCTGCCAATTGCGCTTTATCATGCGAATTCAGCGGAAAATGGCGAAAGACCACCCGTACTTCCTGAGCGTGTTGATTCTCAAAATCTTTGAGAAAGCCCGCCGCCAGAGCACAATACGGGCACTGAAGGTCGGTGTATTCCAGAATGGTCACACGGGCTTTGTTGGCACCACGGCTGTGATCCTGCGCGGTGATCGCCGGTAACCTTAGGTCAGCGGGATTCTTTGGACTTGGGAACAAATCCACCACCCGGCACTCGGTCGGAGGTGCCGCCTCGGTGGGGGCGCTGGTTGGGGTGGGCGTGGGGGCTGGGGTAGCAGGCGCACAAGCACCCACGACCAGGCTCAGAAGGATTAACCAGAGTAATTTCCTCATGCAAGGGGATCCTTTCTTTCAGCTGGAGTCGCTGAGGCAGGGTGAAGGCGCAAGCGCTCCATCACCACCTGCCGCAGGGTAGATTGTACCACCTCTGCCGGTTGCGACGCATCTACCACGAACCAACGGTGAGGTTCCTGGCGCGCTAATTCCAGGTAGCCCTGACGCACCCGCCGGTGAAAATCCAAGTCGTAGGCATCCAGGCGGTTCCACTGCCCGGCTCGCCTGCGCCGCTGCAGCCCCACCTCAGGGTCCACATCCAGCAACAGCGTCAAATCGGGAATCAGCCCCCCGGTGGCAAAAGCCAGCAAGGCGCGCAGGGTCTCCAGACTGACACCGTGCCCGTATCCTTGATAAGCGAGGGTGGAATCGGCATAACGGTCACACAGCACCACATAGCCCCGTGCCAGCGCCGGACGAATCACCTCTTCC
This sequence comes from Thermanaerothrix daxensis, assembly GCF_001306145.1. Classification (GTDB taxonomy): domain Bacteria; phylum Chloroflexota; class Anaerolineae; order Anaerolineales; family Anaerolineaceae; genus Thermanaerothrix; species Thermanaerothrix daxensis. The sequence continues at coordinate 63,487 of NZ_LGKO01000005.1, read as the reverse complement.
ACCAGTTGCGCACGCGCAGCCAGGAAAAGCAAAATCTCGGTGCGGGGATGCATGGTCGCATTCTGCAAATCGGTCAGGATCGCCCGCACCTGATCCCCAATGCTGGTTCCCCCGGGTTCGCGCGTGGTCAGAATGGCATAACCCTGCTGGCGCAGGAACTCGGCCAGTTCCCGCGCCTGGGTCGTCTTTCCACTGCCTTCCGGTCCTTCCAGAGTGATGAACACCGTGGCATGCTCCTGAAGTCAACCGGCAGGCTTAATCGCGAAAAATGCGCACCCGGCGGTTGGGTTCCTTGCCGTAAGAATGCGAGACCAGATTGTACTGCCGGGCCATCTGGTGCTGGAAGCGGCGCACTTCTGCCGAAGCGGGAGGTAAATCCACATAGCGCTGGCCGTTCAGCACACTCTGAATGGCAATCTGAGTCTGCGCCGCAATGACTTCCCACTCCGCTGGCGTATTTTCTGGGGTCAGGTTAAAAATCTCCACCAGCGATTGCTCCATTTGGTTGATGGTGTTGGCACGCAGGACGTAAATCGGCATCTGCCGCTCCTCGGCCATCACCACCGGCTGCTGGCGGGAGCGGTAGTAGGTGCGCAGGGTCATCAGCACATCCGCCTCTTCTAGCGTGGGCACCACGATGGCCGGTACGCCCAGGCGCTTGGCAGCCTGCAGCAGGCGATTGCGCGCCACCCCATATAGGTAGATGCGAATGGTCGGCAGCGGGGTGGGGGTGGAAGGCGAAGCCGGCTCGTACTCCGGCAGGGAAGGTGAAGGCGAGGGCGTGGCCGGGGTGCGTGTCCCCCGCCCGGTGGCCGGGGCGTACTCGCTGGCATTGCCAAAGGCACGCCGCAGACCGCTCGGTAGGGCACGCGGCATGGCCGGCGCCGCCGGGCGCTCGATGTGAATCTCGCCGTTTTCATCGCGGTAGCGAACTTCCGGCGGGATCGGGTACCCTCGCAGCAGGGCATCCACGGCGGCCGCCACATCCGCATGAACGTGCAAGCGGTTGCGCTCCTGGATCTCAATCAGCACATCAAAGGTGGGCGGAGAACGGCGCTCCAGCACCGTCTTCTGCGTGCCGCGGCGGCGCGCCTCCTCGTCCGAAAGGGTCACCGACTCCACGCCTCCCACCAGGTCAGAAAGGGTGGGGTTGAGCAGTAGGTTTTCCAGAGTGCGCCCGTGAGCCGTGGCTACCAGTTGCACCCCACGTTCGGCAATGGTGCGGGCCGCCTGGGCCTCCAGTTCGCGCCCGATTTCGTCAATGATGATCACCTCGGGGTTGTGGTTCTCCACCGCCTCGATCATGACCTCGTGCTGGAGCGAGGGCGTGGGCACCTGCATACGGCGGGCTTTGCCCACGGCCGGGTGCGGCACATCGCCGTCCCCACCGATTTCATTCGAGGTGTCCACGATCACCACGCGTGCCTTCTCGGCCAAAATGCGCGCTGCCTCGCGCAGCATGGTGGTTTTACCCACGCCGGGGCGTCCCAGGAGCAAAATGCTCTTACCCGATTCGATGAGGTCCTGGATGATGTCAATGGTGCCGTAAACAGCGCGCCCCACCCGACAGGTCAACCCCACAATGTAGCCCTTGCGATTACGGATGGCCGAAATGCGGTGCAGGGTGCGCTCCAGGCCAGCGCGGTTGTCGGCATCAAATTCACCCACCCTGGAGACCACCGTTTGAATGTCCTCGTGGGTAACCTCTTCTTCCAGTAAAACGACCTCTCGATCTACGAAGCGCGCCATGGGAGGCCGCCCAAGATCGAGGATAATCTCCAGTAAATTGTCGCTGTCGTCCACGCGCACCACCGCCTCAGCGACCCGCGGCGGCAGGACATCCAACAAGGCTTGCAAGTCATCAGTAATTCGCAGTTGTGTCATAGTCGTTCTTCACCTGTTACTTCGTTCCAAAAGGTTCATATTTCAATTGTAATGAGTTTCGCTCAACGTAGCGGTTTCAGTCACACGTTGGATTGGCGCCACGCACATCTCTCTGGGCAGGGGGCCGATCAACGCCGGCTGGCGGTTGTCGCGCCCTGCCTTGACTGGCGCCCACACCGCTGACCGCGTCGTCACCGTCAGGTAGCGCACCATGAGGGCCTGCTGGCGATAAAGTTCGCCCTGGAGATCGGTCAACGCATCCTCCAACCACGCCTGATAGGAGCGCACCGCCACGTACACGGGCCGTCCCAGCGAGAAGTGCAGACCGCGCAGGTAAGCCTTTAGCACCTCTGCCGGCCGCTGCACATCGGGGTGGAAGAGCGGGAAGAGCAGAATGCCACGCGGCCCAAAGTGGGCTTCCATATAGGCCAGGATCTCACCTTCCTGCTGGAAGACCATGCCCGCCAGCGCACGCTCAGCAAGGGGTTCGGCTCGCTGCACCAACGGGGGTGTCAGCGCCTGGTACAGGCTGCGAATGGCGAATTCATCCAGCCCGGTCGTCGGCAGCCAATCGCCCTGGCCGTTGCCCATCAGGGGCGCTCCCATCAGCCGCCAGATGCGTTGCCAGGCATATACCGCAAACCCGCTGTGGCGCAGTCCCTCAAACAGTGGACTCTCTTCATCCACTGCCGCAAGCAGACCCAGCCCTCCCTGCTGCCCCACCTGCCGTACCAGTTCCTCGATCAGGAACGGCACCAATGCGGTTTGGCTTGCAACAGCCGGCAGGACGAAGGTCATCTGGCCCAAACTGCCGCCGTTGCGCAGGCTAGCCTGACCAATCAGCGCAGGCTTGCCATCGCTGGGATGCAGGACGGTGGTAAAGGCATTCTCTTCTAACCGCAGGTGGCGCAAAACCACCCAGAATCCTAACGGCTGGCCACGCGTCAGCGCCAGGATACTATCCAGACACGCAATTTGATGACGGTAGCGATATAAGGTTACTAAATCAGCCCAGTTAAAAGGTCGCGCCTTTATCGTGCCAACTCCAGGTCTCACACCGAAGCGCCGCTTTTTCTGGGTTTGATTTTACCACGTCTGCCCGGTTCAGACAATAGCAATAGAACAAAATTGCTATCATTTCCGCGCCGGCCTAGGCGCTGAAGCGGATGGTCAGGATATCGCCATCCTGCACCACATACTCCTTGCCTTCCAAGCGCAGTTTTCCCCTGGCACGCGCCTCGCTCATCCCGCCCAGCGCCATCAGGTCCTCGTAACTGATGACCTCAGCGCGGATGAAGCCTTTCTGCATATCGGTGTGGATCTCACCCGCCGCTTCGGGCGCAGTGGCACCCCGGTGCACCGTCCAGGCACGCACTTCATCCGGCCCAACCGTGAAGAACGACTGCAACCCCAACAATTCATACGAAAGACGAATCACGCGGTTGAGGCTGGGCTCACTCAAGCCGTAGGCTTGCATGAATTCCGTGGCTTCCTCAGGAGGCAACTGAGCGATCTCCATTTCTAATTTTCCCTGCAAAGGCACCACCTGACTGCGCTGATGAGGATAGGAGATTGTAGGGGGCGTCTGCCCCTCCGCTAGGTTAAGCACGATCAGCATGGGCTTGCGGGTGAGGAAGCCAAACCCCGCCAGCATATGCTCATCCTCGGGGCTGAGTTCCAGATCACGCAGTGGCGTTTCGGCACTGAGCGCCTGGTGCAGGCGCTCAAAGAGCGCCACCTCTCGTTCCAGACTGCCTTTATCGCGTGCCCCCTTGCGCCGTTCTTCGTTCAGGCGTTCCAATTTGCGCTCCACCGCAATCAAGTCGTTGAGGATGAATTCGCTCTCCATGACGTCAATGTCGCGCTGGGGGTTCACGCTCCCCAGCGGGTGAGGCAATGCATCATCCTCAAAACAGCGCACCACCTGGATAAAACCATCCATCTGGGTTAACTGGTTCAGCAGTGGGCCTGGCAGCCCGCTCTGACTGCGCGTGCCCTCAATCCCCGCAATATCCACGTAGGTTACCTTAGCGTAAATCACCTTCTTGGGATTGAACATCGCCGCCAGGCGATCCACTCGCGGGTCCGGCACATCCACCACCGCGGTGTGCATGGCCACCTTACCGGCTGAGAGACCGGTGGGCTGGTGACCACGGGTGAGCGCATTAAAGATAGTAGTCTTTCCCGATTGAGGTAACCCGATGATTCCAAGACGCATGATTAATATCCCTTGACCCTGAAAAGAGTTCTCATTATACTAAGAAGCGCAACCAGCCGAAGTGGCGGAACAGGCAGACGCGCACGACTCAAAATCGTGTCCCGAAAGGGGTGTGGGTTCGACTCCCACCTTCGGCACTAACTTCCCGATCCTTTCAACCCGGTTTGGCGTCCCTGGCGGCGCCTTTTTTATTGCCGGGTCAAATTATAACACGCCTCATCCCTCGCCCACACTGCCCTCCGTTGGCCGCCCCGGCGGCGTTTTATGGTAGGATATAGAACGCATCCCGGCACAAGCAAGAGGCGCACCATGCTTGAAGTCCGCAACATCTGGAAATCCTACGAAGGCCAGCCCTTACTCTGCGGGGTCTCGTTCCGGGTGCAGGCCGGCGAAACGGTATGCCTGCTGGGACCCTCAGGCAGTGGCAAGAGCACCCTCCTGCGCATCATTGCCGGGTTAGAAGCCCCCGAACAGGGGCAGGTTCTGTGGGAGGGGAAGGATCTGGCCGGGGTAGCGGTGCACCAGCGCCGCTTTGGGTTAATGTTCCAGGATTACGCCCTCTTCCCACACCGCACCGTGGCCGAGAATGTAGCCTTTGGCCTGCGCATGCAGGGGCTACCTCGTACGGAGATAGCCCGCCGCGTAGCAGAAGCCCTCGCCCGCGTCAACCTGCACGATTTTGCCCATCGCCGTGTCACCGACCTCTCGGGCGGTGAGCAGCAGCGGGTGGCACTGGCGCGTGCGCTGGCCCCCCGACCGCGCCTGCTGATGCTGGATGAACCCCTAGGTGCACTGGATCGTGCCCTGCGTGAACAACTAAGCGAGTTCCTACGCCGTCTCCTGCACGAAAGTGGCATCCCAACCATTTACGTGACCCACGATCAGGAGGAGGCCTTTGCCATCGCCGATCGCCTGATCCTGCTCCACGAGGGGCAGGTGGTCCAGGACGGCCCGCCAGACGCCGTCTACGCCCGCCCGGCCACCCCCTGGGTAGCGCGTTTCCTCGGCCTGACCAACCTGCTCCCGGCACGGGTGCAGAGCGTTTCTCCCCTACGCCTGGAAACCCCCTTGGGAATACTGGAAGCCGCCCATGATGGCACAGCCCTGCCCTGGCAAATCGGCCAGCGGGTTACCGCACTGCTTCGGCCCGCTGCGGCCCGCACGGTTGCGCCGGACACGGCCGCCCCCAACCGCATCGAGGGCCTGGTAGAAGATGTCACCTTTCGGGGTGAAGGTTACCGCCTGGTACTGCGCACTTCCACCGGACTGCGCCTGGGTTTCACCCTGAGCCACGCGGTCCAACCCGGCACTTCCCTGACTCTCAGCCTAGACCCGGCTGGCATCCTGGTGCTGGAGTCCGAGCCATGACCGGCCCCGAATGGGTGTGGGTGATCAAAAAAGACCTGCATGGGCGCGAGGTGTGGCGCTACCGCGGGCGGGTGCTGGAGCGACAGCCGCAAAGGGTGCTTCTGGAGGCTTTTTTCGACCGCGCCGAGATGCCCTTCTTCGGCCTCGTTCTGCGCCCAGGCGATCGCTTCCTCGAAGCCTATTTCGGCGATCGCTGGTACAACATCTTTGAAATTCACGACCGCGATACCGATGCCCTGAAAGCCTGGTATGCCAACATCACCCGCCCGGCTGAAATCGGCACGGAAACCATCGCATACGTGGACCTGGCCCTGGATCTGCTGATCTACCCCGATGGACAGCAAAAAGTACTGGATGAAGAGGAGTTCGCCGCCCTGCCGCTGAGCCAGGAAGAGCGCTTGCAGGCATTGGCAGCCCTGGGAGAACTGCAAACCCACACCGCTTCTCCCCAGGGGCTGGCACTCCTGAGTGGCCTGCGCTCCTTGTTTCGCCCTTGAATTGTAGAGACAATTAGTCCCATTTGGTATTTAACTTGACGCCTATTTTTTATTTATGCTATACTTTCCTTGCCCACATGGGCAGTTGTCAGGCTGGAGAATGCCTGCATGGACTGGAAAACCACCGGCTCACTCACCCCTTTCTGCTATGGGACTGGACCGGTGGGCTGTCGAGAGGGCAGTCCGGGGCTTCCCCATGCCGTTTTGTTAAGTAAGTCCCTCTTAATTCCCATTCCAAGGTAAGGAGGAGAGAAAAATGAAGCGTCATCTGTTGTTCGTTTTCAGCCTGCTGCTCATTGCCAGCATGGTGCTGGCTGCGTGCGCTCAGGCCACGCCGACCCAACCCCCGGCTGCAGCCACGCAACCGCCCGCGCAGGAGCAGCCCACCCAACCTCCGGCAGAACAACCCACCCAGCCCGTTACTGAGCGAGCGCCGGTCATCCGCTTCGCTACGCTGGAGGACTTGACCACCACCAACGTATGGGCCCTTTTCGATGATGTAGGAGCGTCCTACTGGAACTATGTCGTCCAGATTTATCACTGGCCTACGCTGTTCACCCTCTCGGATCAGCGCTATGATTTCATCCCCGCAGTAGCGGCCGATTTCCCCAGCGATTTCACTCAGGAAGGTGACCTCTACGTTGCCACGGTGAAACTCAAAGACGGGCTGGTGTGGAGCGATGGCAGCCCGGTCACAGCCGAGGATGTGGCCTTCACCGTCAACACCGTCCTTAAGTTCAAACTGGGCCTCAACTGGCAATCGGGTTACAATCCCGACTTCCTGGTCAAGGCCGAAGCGGTGGATCCCTTGACGGTGAAGTACTACTACAACCAGATTCCGGGCCTTTCACTGTGGCAGTACGGGGCTCTACAAACTCCGTTTGTGAGCAAGGCCTACTGGGAGCCCAAAGTCGCCGAAGCACTGGCCGTGCTGGAGAGCGACGAGTACAAGGCGCTTGAACAGGAAGTCGCCGACCTCGAGAAGGCTGTCAAGGAAGGCACCGCTACCCAGGAAGAACTGGATGCCAAGCAGGCCGAATTGGATGCCAAGCTTGCTGAAGCCGTGGACATCCTGCACAAATTGGACAATGAAGGTGAGCCCACCTTCGGCGCCTGGCGGCTGGAGAAGTGGGAAGTCGGCGCTTTCGCTGAGAACCGCGTCAATGAAAATAACTTCTTCATCGGCACGGTAGTTGAGGAATACGCCAACGGCGCCTACCGCGAGTACAAGGAAGACGGCTCCTATGAATTCGTCGCCTACGGCACCCCCGAGGGCGAAAAGGTGCTTGAGTACAAGAGCGGTCCGTACTTTGACAGCGCGCTCTACACCCTCTACGGCAATCCGGATGCCGCCGTGCTGGCCCTGCGCAACAACGATGTAGATTTCCTGCTCAACCCCAGCGGCTTGCAGCAGGGCTTTGTGGATCAGTTGAAAGAAGATCCCAATATCACCATCGTGGAGAACGAGCAGAACGGCTTCCGCTACCTGGCTTTCAACCAGAACCGCTCTTACTTCAAGGGCGAGGCGGGTAAGGCCCTGCGCCAGGCCATTGCCTGCATGATTGACCTGGACTTCCTCACTGAGCGCGTGCTCCAGGGCGCGGTACTACCGGTGTACACGCTAGTGCCCGAGGGCAATGGCTTCTGGCACAACCCGGATGTGCCCAAGTGGTGCGTTGGGGATGATACCAAGACCCGCATGGAGAAAGCCGTGCAGATTCTCAAGGACGCTGGTTTCACCTGGGAGAAAGAGCCCACCTGGAACCCTGCTCGCGGCGGTTCGGTGGAGTACGGTCAGGGGCTGAAACTGCCCAACGGCGAGAAGTTCCCCGAGGTGAAATTACTGGCGCCCTCCGCGGGCTATGACCCCCTGCGCGCCACCACGGGTGTGTATATTGAGCAGTGGATGCGCCAGTTAGGCATCCCCGCCACGGCTGAGTTGACCAACTTCAACAACATCCTCTCCGCCGTCTACGACACGGGTGATTACGACATGTTCATCCTCGGCTGGGGCTTGAGCATCTATCCGGATTACATCTGCACCTTCTTCGACAGCGGCGTGCCCACCAACCCCTATGGGTACGAGAGCGCCGCGCTGAAGGAAAAATGCGATGCCTTCCTGCTCGAGACCGATGTTGATAAGGCCAAAGAGCTGGCGTTCGAAATCCAGAACATCCTGGCGACCGAACTGCCCTATATCACACTCTTCACCAACCCGATCTACGATGCCTTCCGCAACCTCGAATACCCCTACACCGAGGTGCTGGATGGAATCGGCTCCGGGCTCTATGGTGCGCCCACTATTGCCAAACCTGCCGCTCAGTAACCCCCAGGTGCGCACCTGAAGCGGTAACCTGCGAGGTTGAGGGGACTCTCCCCCCTCAACCTCGTTTTTATGATCACAAAGAGGGTTTGTTCAATCATCTTGGGTCAAAAATCATCCGCTTTGACTGATATTTGTTACCCGTACTTGGGGTGACATGTCATTAAGATCATGATAAGATTGCACAATCTGGTATCTAATCCACGCTGAGGAGTTGGGATGCTCAAGTATATCGCCAACCGCCTGTTGCAGATTGTGGTCACCCTGTTCGTGTTTTTCGCGCTGACGTACTTCATTCTGGATGCCCAACCCGGCGACATCACTCTCCAATACGTCAACAACCCCAAGTTCACCAAGGAACAGCGCGAAGCCCTGCGCCGCCGCCTGGGGCTGGACAAGCCCGCTTACGTGCGGTTTTTCCAGTGGATGGGCAACACCCTGCGCGGTGACCTGGGCGAATCGTATCAGTATCGCAAACCGGTCATGGATGTCCTCCTCGAGCGCGCGCCGCGCACCATCTTTCTCTTTCTCACGGCAACTCTGATCGAGTTCTTCGTGGGCTACTGGTTAGGACGCGTGCTGGCCTGGCAGCGCGGAACGGGGCTGGAATACGGGATCACAGTCGTAGGAGCCTTCTTCTACACCGTCTTCACACCCTGGTTTGCGTTAATGATGATTTACCTGTTTGGGTTCACCCTTAAGTGGTTCCCCATTGGCAAGTTCCTGGATGTGACTCTCTGGCGCGCCGCTCCTAAAGGGCTGACGGCCAATCAAATCTTTATCAACTTATTGCTCACCATGACCCTCCTGGCAGTCGCTCTGGTGGTGGTGTACTACCTCACCCGCCGTATGAACCCCTACCGCGCCTCGCTGTTCCGCTGGAGCGCTCTGATCGGCGGTGCCGCCATTGTCGTGGGCTACTGGGCAGCCTCGCCAGTGGCTAAGTACGCCTGGGATATTCTCTACCACATGGCGCTGCCCATCATCGTGCTGACCCTGATCAACTTCTCGGGCACCATGCTCCTCACCCGTACGACCATGCTGGAAACCCTGCGCGAAGACTACATCATGGCAGCCCGCGCCAAGGGCTTGCCGGAACGTGTAGTGCGCGATAAGCACGCCGCACGCAATGCGGTCTTGCCGGTCTTCACCAGCCTGATCATCTCTTTGCCCTTCATTCTCGGCGGCGGCATCATCACCGAAACCGTTTTCTCCTGGGAGGGGTTGGGGTTAACGCTGCTCACGGCTTCTACCACAGGGGATATCCCCCTGGTCATGGGGTCCTTCCTGTTCATCGGAACCTTGGCCCTGCTGGCCCACCTGGTGGCAGATATTGCCTATGCCTTCCTGGATCCGCGTATTCGTTATGCCTGAGGGAGCCGAATCATGACCACTGCACCTGCCGAAACCGCTTTTCACATACAGGAACCGCTGTGGAAAATCCGCCTGCGCATCGCCTGGAAAGGGCTGAAGCAGAGCTGGGCCCTCTTTACCGAGAACAAAATCGGCCTGGTGGGGCTGGGAATCATCGTCTTCTTCGGCTTGATGGCACTGGCGCACCCCATTCTGATGCACACGGTGTGGGAACCGAACATCTACGATCCCTTCATCGGCAACGACCCCACAATTTTGCAGCACCCCTCCCCACCTTCAGCACGTCACCTGCTGGGCACCGACCCGGTCGGACGGGATGTGCTCAGCCAGTTAATGTACAGCACGCAATCGGAGTTCGTCCTGGGCTTGCTGGCTGCCATCGTCACCGTAACCATTGCCACCTCGGTGGGCGCCATCTCGGCCTACTTTGGTGGTGCGCTGGATGCTTTCTTCATGCGTCTGGCCGACCTGATTAACATTCTGCCCTTTATCGCCCTCCTGGTGGTGCTGACAGCCTTTTTCGACTTTGGGATGATTGAACTGGCGCTATTGATCGGAATCCTCTCCGGCTTTGGCGGCACTACCATCATCTTCAAAGCCCAGGCGCTGACCATTAAGGTCAAGCCCTACATCGAAGCCGCCAAGGTGGCCGGAGGCAGCGACCTGCATATCATCTTCCGCCACATTGTCCCCAATCTGATGCCCCTAGCTTTCCTCAACATGATGTTTACCGTCACCGGAGCCATCTTCTCTGAAGCGGCTCTATCCTTCTTTGGCCTGCTCAACCTGCGCATGTCCTGGGGCATCATGATCAACACCACCCAGGCCGCAGGTTACCTGCTGGGCGGTTGGAAATACTGGTACCTGATCGTTCCGCCAGGCCTGGCGATCACCCTCCTGTGCAGTGCCTTTTACCTGGTAGGGCGTGCGCTGGACGAAGTGGTCAACCCGCGCCTGCGTCGGCGCTAAACCCGAGGATAGACCTATGGCAGAAAAACCCTTGCTTTCGGTTCGCAACCTCACCATGATCTACAAGACGCGCAAAGGCCCGGTCTCGGCCATTGATGACGTCTCTTTCGATTTGAAGCGCGGTGAATCCCTTGGCCTGGTCGGCGAATCGGGCTGCGGGAAGACCTCGGTGGCCATGGCGCTTTTGCGCCTTCTGCCCGACAACGCGCAGATCACCGGCGGGCAAATCCTGCTGGATGGAATGGACTTGACCACACTCAGCGAAGAAGAGATGCAGAACGTGCGTTGGAAGCGCATCTCGATGGTCTTTCAGGCGGCGATGAATGCCCTGGACCCGGTGTATAAAGTGGGCGATCAAATCATCGAAGCCATCGAGCGTCACGAGCGGGATATTGACCCCGCCGAAGCACGCAAGCGCGTGGAAGCCCTCTTCCACCTGGTGGGCATTGACCCTAAAATGGCCGATCGCTACCCCCACGAATTCAGCGGCGGGATGCGTCAGCGCGCCATCATCGCCATGGCCCTGGCCTGCAACCCCGACCTGATCATCGCCGACGAGCCCACTACCGCCCTGGACGTGATCGTCCAGGACCAGGTGCTGCGTGAACTGCGCCAGGTGCAGAAGCAGATGGGCATGAGCATGATCTACATCTCCCACGATATCGCCGTGATCGCCGAAGTGGCCGAGCGCATTGCCATCATGTACGCCGGGCGCTTATGTGAACTGGCCGATGCGGTGGAAATCTTCAAGCGCCCGCGTCACCCCTACACCGTGGCTTTGATGTCGGCTTTCCCCAGCATCGTCGGCGAGAAGCGTCCGTTGGTTGCGCTGGGCGGCGAGCCCCCGGATCTCCTTTTCCCGCCCCCGGGCTGCCGCTTCCACCCTCGCTGCCCGCGCGCACTGGATATCTGCAAACAGCAACAGCCCCCCTTTGAAGATATCGGCGGCGGCCACTACCTGGCTTGCTGGAATCCCGCTCCGGTGGCGGAGGTGCAATCATGACCCCAAACGGCATCCCTCTGGTACAGGTCACAGGTCTCAAGAAATATTATCCGGTGGGGGGGAACATCTTCAATCCTGGCAGGCTCAAAGTGCACGCCGTGGATGATATTTCTTTCACCATCCTCGCCGGCAAATCCCTCGGCCTGGTCGGCGAATCGGGCTGCGGGAAGACCACCACCGGCAAGTTGCTCACCCGCCTGATTGATCCCACCGAGGGCAAGATCCTCATTGCCGACGAGAAAAACAATCTGGTGGACCTGGCCGCGCTCAAAGGCAAGGAATTGAAACGCTTCCGCCGCCGGGTGCAAATGATCTTCCAGGACCCGTATGAGTCGCTCAACCCGCGCCTCACCATCTTCGACATCGTCGCCGAGCCGCTGGCGGTACAGGGCATCGGGACCGTGCTGGATCGCGAGGTCATGGTTGCCAGGATGCTGGAGCAGGTTGGGCTGACCCCGGCCACCTCGTTCATGTTCCGCTACCCCCATGAACTTTCGGGCGGGCAGCGCCAGCGCGTGGCCATTGCCCGTGCTCTTGTGATCAACCCCAGTTTTGTGGTTGCCGACGAGCCCACCTCCATGCTGGATGTCTCGATCCGCACCGGGGTCATGAACCTGATGATGGACCTGGCCCAGCAACTCGAGGTGAGTTACCTTTACATCACCCACGACCTGGCCGTGGCGCGCTACACCAGCGACATGCTGGCCGTGATGTACATGGGCAAAATCGTGGAATACGGGCCCACCGAGGAGGTACTGCATCACCCTCTGCACCCCTACACCCGTGCGCTGATCTCAGCCGTGCCGGTGCCCGATCCGACCTTCAAGCGCGGCACACCCGAGATCAAAGGCAGTATCAGCAAGCCCATCAACCCGGCCCCGCGCTGCCGCTTCTTCGAGCGCTGCCCCATTGCCGCCAAAGTCTGTGAAGATAATGACCACCCCCCTCTGGAAGATAAAGGCGGGGGCCACCTAGCCGCTTGCTACCGGGTATAGGCCTCCTTCGATTGCTCAGCGACCCAGCGCCGGGCTATATGCCCGGCGTTTTGAGTCGTTTGGGAGGGCATGGCACTGCCTCTCCACCGAGCACACCAACGGCAACGAAAAATGCCCTGCTAACGCGCCCCACCCGCAGTCGCAAGGCAGATATAATTAGCCGGGAGTGGGTGTCATGATCCCCCCTCCAGCCCGTACTCTGGAAGGAGCCCTGCCAATGCCCTCGCAACCTGTCACCGCTGTGCTGATCGGCGCCGGACAACGCGGCGCCGAAGCCTACGCCCCTTACGCCTTACAACACCCCGATCAATTGCGATTTGTGGCGGTCGCCGAGCCGGATCCCCAGCGTCGTGCTCGCTTCGCTGCCCAGCACCACATTCCACGCGAGCGTCAGTACACCACCTGGGAAGATTTACTGGATGAACCCCAGATGGCCGACGCCGCGCTGATCTGCACTCAGGATACCTTGCACACCGCCCCCGCACTGGCGGCAATGCGTGCCGGCTACCACATCCTGCTGGAAAAACCCCTTGCCCCGCGCCTGGAGGAGTGCGAGCGACTCGTGGCGACCAGCGAAGCCACCGGCCGGCAGTTGCACGTGGGGCACGTCATGCGCTATACCCGCCACTACCGCCTGCTGCGCGAGATTGTGCAATCCGGTGTGCTGGGGCAAATTGTGGATGTGGATCACCGCGAGAATGTTGCATTCTGGCACATGGCACACTCCTACGTCCGCGGCAACTGGCGCAATCAGGCCCTTTCCAGCCCAATGATTCTGGCCAAATGCTGCCACGACCTGGATATGCTGCCCTGGGCCCTGGGGCAGCGCTGCCGCCGCCTTTACAGCGTGGGCAGCCTGCTGCACTTCCGCCCCGAAAATGCTCCCCCCGGTGCTCCGGAGCGCTGCCTGGATGGCTGTCCGGCAGCAGAAACCTGCCCCTACTACGCGCCTTACATCTACCTGGAGATGAAGCCCTTCTGGCACAACTACGCCGAGACAGCGCCGCGCGGTATTGCCCGCTGGGCCACCCAGCAGCAGGTCAAGCGGCCCGGCCTGGTGCGTGCCCTGAGTCGAGTCTACCCTGACCTGCGCCAGATCACCGAGTACCGCGGCTGGCCGCTGACGGTCCTGGCGCTTGATCCCACGCCCGAAAACCTGCTGGAGGCCCTGCGTCTCGGTCCCTATGGACGCTGCGTTTACCACTGCGATAACGACGTGGTAGATCATCAGGTAGTGAGCATGGTATTCGACAACGGCACCACGGTCACCCTGACCATGCACGGGCATTCGCATGTGGAGCACCGTTCCACGCGCATCGAAGGCACCCGCGGACGCTTGATGAGCATCGCTGGCAATGGCGGGGGATGGATTCAAGTCGAGGAGCACCGCACCCTTACCCGCCGCACCTACGATACCAGCCCACCCCCGGGCCAGGGACACGGCGGCGGCGATATGGGGTTGATGGAACACTTTGTTGCCTGCGTGCGGGCCGGGGGCAACCCCGCCGAGGTACTGCAAACAGCGCGCGAGGCGCTGGAGAGCCACCGTCTGGCTTTTGCTGCTGAGGAATCCCGCCTCACCGGGCGCGTGTTCACTTTTGAGTGAAATGCCTCACGGGTGCACCGGGCCGTGATCTAAAGCCGACGAATCCACTTCAGACACCGCGCTTTGGAGCGAGACTGTGCCGGCATTTCCAGCGTTTAAGATCTGCCGGCGGATCTCCGCCCAGCGCAACGCATCCCGGATGCCCTGCTCAATTGAAAGGCGCGCCTTCCACCCCAGCAAGCGCTCTGCGGTATCCGCGTTGGCGTAGGAGCCCGCAATGTCGCCGGGGCGCGGCGGGGCTTCCCGCACCGGGATGGACCGCCCAATGACCTTCTGGAAGGCCTCCAGCAATTCACGCACGGTCACCCCACGGCCCGTCCCCAGGTTGATCACCAGATAGCGATCCGGTGGGTTGCCAGCCCGTTCAAAGACGGCGTCGAAGTCCAGGACGGCGGCCAGGTGGGCCTCGGCCAGATCCCAAACGTGGATGTAATCACGAATCCCCGTGCCATCGCGGGTTGGCCATTGGGTGCCGGTAATCTCAAAATAGGGGTACTTCCCCAATGCGGTGTCCACCATCCGCCCTAAAACATGGGTGGGATTTTCCACATGGATGCCACTGCGCATCTTGGGGTCGGCCCCAATGGGGTTGAAGTAGCGCAGGGCAATGCCGTACATGCCATAACTGAGGCAGTAATCCCGCAGCACCATCTCCATCATATATTTAGTGCGTGCATAGGGGCTGGAAGGCTTGAGCGGCGAGTCTTCACGCACCATGAACCCCGGCACCACATCGTACAGCGAGGCAGAGGAACTGAAGACCACGCGCTTACAACCCAGCCGCTGAAGGTGGTAGAAAAATTCTATGGATTTGCCCACATTCTCGCGATAGTACTCGTAGGGCTTCTCCATAGACTCCGGGACAACAATCAGCGCCGCGCAGTGAATGGCCGCGTGGATGTCGGGATGCTCCCGAAAAATGCGTTCCAGGAGCACGACATCCGCAATGTCACCATGGTAAAAAATGCGCCCGCGGGTGAATTCCACCCGCCCGGTGGAGAGATTATCCAGGATGATGGGGGTGTGGCCGGCATCCAGCAGAGCGGAGCAGATGGTACTCCCAATATAACCGGCACCACCGCTGACTAGAATCTTCATACGCCTCCTTGGGGATGGAAATGCTCACACGGGTGAGATTATAGACGATTTTGGCGCATCCTCCAACTAAGGGCAGGTAATTTCTTGACGTAAAGTCATGGTTGCCCGGTCACGCTGTGGGCTTGGCGCGGTCTCACGTAGCAGACGCTGCCACAAGCGGCATACCACCTCCTGCATGGTCGGAGCCACCCGGGCGGCTTCCAGGCTCTGGGTCAGCGCATGCTCCCACTCACCCACATGGGCGTACCCTTCAATGAAGGGCAGGCGCTCGGCAGGATCGTTGGGGTAATCGCCGAGGGCAAAAGCGGCTTCAGCCAGACGCACCACGGTCTCCCAGTCCTGACGCTGGCGGGCTAAATCGGCCTGCTCGTAGTAGTAACACCAGCCATGCGCCGGTTCACGGCCGTAAAACGCAGGCAAGCTGGGCGGATCGGCCTGAGCCTCAATTTGCGCCGGGGCACCTAGTCGTGCGGCCACCCGACGCAATTGTGGGGGTAAGAACAGGTTGTCGGCCTCCAGGGCAGGGTCAATGACCCGCAGGCAGGCAGGGGGCCGGAAGAAAAGCACCAGCACCTGATCGGTAGTTCCATTGAATGTGGCGGCCAGATAATCCAACACCACCGGTTGATGCGGAATGCCTGCCTGAAGAGCCGGATAAGAACGACGCACGTCAAGGTCCATCAGCAGGTAGTCCATCTGCTGGGTGCGGTTTTCCGGAGCGTAAATCCAGTTCAGCGGCGCAGTCAGGGAGTTATCGCTGTAATGAGTTAGCGGCAGTCCCTGCACAACCACGGTAGTCCCAGGCTTAAGATCAGGAATGCGCCAGGCCATTTGCCAGAAGAACGCGCGCTGGGTCTCCCAATCCCGCCGGTACTCACCCGCATTCTGGGTTTGAAAGGCCGCAGCCAGCCCAACCACAATCCCCAGGGCTGCCGTCCCCCAAGTTGCCGGCAGAAGTCGCGCCAGACCCACCAACAGGCATGCCGCCCCAAGCATGAAGGGCAACGTGAAGCGATCGTAAGGGAAACCAAGTTGGATCGGCAGGTCGGTGAGCCAGAACGGCCAGCCAGCCAGAAGCAGGCTAACCCCACCCAGGATCAGGAGAGGGCGTGCCTCTGCCCACCGCTCCACCAGACGGCTACCCCCACAGAGTGGCCAGACCCACCGCACCAGCCAATAAAATACTCCCAGCGCCACAACCAGAACCCCTGCGGTGAGGAGCAATGTACGCGGACCCGCTTCGGGGAGTGCCGTCAGACGGGCTAAGGGGTGAAACCAGGCCAATATGCCGGTAAGCAGAATGTCGCGAAGCATGCGCCCCAGCAGTTGCCCCAACACGGCCAGGGGCTGAAGGCTCAGGGATTGCAGGAGGTGCGGCTGATAATTATAGGTCTGGTAGGGGAAGAAAAAGGCACGCCAAAGCGCCACCCCCACAAACACTGCCAGGTAGGGCAGGCTAAGGCGAAGGGCCTTGCGCCAGCGCTGGGTGTACTCCCCCGGCAGTATCTGCGCCAACAACAGCGGACGCAACAGATCGAGCAGGAAGAAATACTCCATGCTCAGCAGGTTGATCGCACTTAGCCCCAGACCAGGGAGATGCCAGCCCCAGCCACGAGAAGAGGAACGAACCGCGCGCAGCATGGCATAGAGCGAGGTAAAAAACGCCGTTAAAACAATGAAAAAGTGGCTGTACACGATGCTGATCGGTTGCTGCCCAAAGCCGGGATACAGGCTGAACCCCAAAGCCATCCAGGCCGCCTCTGCCGAGCGCTGCGGCCAAACCTGCCGCAGGGTCAACCACAACGTGAGACCGGCCATCCAGCGCCAGAACAGCGCGTAGAGTTGCCATTGCCAGGGCACCGTGCCCATGAAGCTCATCGAGATTTGGTAAAACACCCCCCAGATCGGGCGATTCGTGGAAAAATAACGTTGTAACCCTTCTGCACCGTAAGTATTGGCAATCCATAATAGGGGCAAATCATCCCAGTAGAATCCCAGCCAGGGCAGGAAGGGGCCATAGGCAAGAAGGAGAATCCCGGCCAACCACAGGGGGAAAGGAAGGGTATGCAGAAACTCAATCAGGCGTCGTAGGGGCATGCGGGTCATGCTTGGACTCAGCATCCGAGGAAAAGGTGACCATCCGTCGGATAAAGTAGATGGGGCGCTGCTTAACCTCCTGGAAGATATACCCCACGTACAACCCAATGATTCCCAACATGATCATCAAAGAGCCGCCCACAAAGAGCAGAACAAACATGAGCGAAGACCAGCCCGGCGCCAGACTGGCCTGGCGCCCGGTTAACCAGAAACTGAGCACATAGAGGGCTTCCAGCAGGGCCAGGAACAAGAAGACGCCCCCCAGCGAAATCCCGAGATAGAGAGGAACCAAGGAGAAAGAAAAGATGGCATTGAACGCCAGGCGTAACATTTTTTGCAGAGAATAGTGCGAGTGCCCGCCCAGGCGTGGGGTGGGCGCATAAGGCAAAATCACCGTACGAAAGCCCGCCCAGGCCACCATCCCCCGCAGAAAGCGGTGATATTCGCGCATCTGACGGAGGGCTTCCAAAGCCCGGCGATGGAGCAGGCGAAAATCCGAAACCCCCGGTGGAATGGGAGTGGAGGCGATTCGATTGATCAGGTAGTAAAAAGCCTCCGAGGTCCAGCGCTTGAACCAACCTGCCTGTTGGGGCTCTTGCCGCTGAGCCAGCACCACCTCGTAGCCCTGGGTTGCCAGCGCCAGCATTTCGGGAATCAGTTCAGGAGGATGCTCACCATCCCCATCCATGCTGATGACCCACTCGGCCTCGACCTGATCCAGACCCGCGGTCAGGGCGGCCTGATGCCCAAAGTTGCGGCTCAGTTCCACCACGACGACCCGCGGGTCCGCCTGCGCTATTGCTTCAAGAGCAACCTGGGTACCATCGGTAGAACCATCGTTGACGTAAATGATCGAAAAGGTAACGGGAAGCACGTCAATCACCCTGCGCAGACGCTGATGAAACGCGTCCACCACGGCTTCTTCATTGTAAACCGGCACCACAATGGCAACCTGAGAGGGGAGAGCGTTTTTTGAGATCAACGCAGGAACAATCGTCAGGAAATAAGTTCAAAGTAAGTATATCAGAAAAACCACTTGCTTTTTGGGTCCGACTTCACTATACTGTAACTGGTATGACCTCTTACCTATCAGGAGCCTCTTATGGATTGGCTGCCCCCTCCCCCCCGCCCTGCCGAAATCGCCGAAAACCGCCTCATCGAAGCCATTCTCACCGGCACGTTCCCCCCAGGTAGCACCCTGCCCAACGAACGTGATCTGGCGGCCCGCCTGGGCATTACCCGTCCCACGCTACGTGAGGCACTCCAACGCCTGGCGCGGGATGGCTGGATCGAGATTCACCACGGCAAGCCCACTCGTGTGCGCGACTACTGGCGCGAGGGCAACCTCAACATCCTGAGCGCGCTCATCAACCACCCCGAAGCCCTTCCCCCCACGTTCATCCCGGATTTACTGCAGGTACGTGTCCTGCTGACACCGGCCTACTGTCGCCTGGCTTTCGAGCGCGCCCGCGGTGAGGTAGAAGCCCTGCTGGAAACCTTGTGTGGAGTCCCCGACGAAGCAGATGCCTTTGCTTCCGCAGATTGGCAGTTGCATCACACTCTGACCGTGCTTTCGGGCAACCCGGTATTCACGCTCATTCTCAACGGGTTTCGCGAACTCTACCTGAGCATGGCCCGGCGCTACTTCGCTCGCGCCGCCGCCCGCGCCCGCTCGCGCGCCTATTATGAGGGCTTGCTCGAATATGCCCGCCAGAATCAGCCGGATGCCGCCGAAGCCCTGACACGAGCCGTCATGCTGGAGAGCATCCGCCTGTGGGAAGCCACAGTTCGCAACGGGAATTCGGCGCTCTGAAGCCCTCGCTCGCCTTCATTTCGTGCTTTTACCCCTTCAGGAGGTTATGATTATGTGGTCTCGTGGTTGGCGCGATGCCGTCTGGGCATCTCTGGATCGCCCCTGGGATGTGCTCATCATCGGGGGCGGGGTGACCGGGGCCGGTTTATTGCGCTTGTGCACGTTTTACGGACTGCGCGCCTTGCTGATTGAGGCTCGCGATTTTTCTTTCGGTACTTCCAGTCGTTCCTCAAAACTGGTGCATGGGGGTTTCCGCTATCTGCGCAATCGTCAGTTCAATGTCACCTTCGAGTCGGTACGCGAGCGGGAATGGCTGCTGCGTGCCGCACCGCACCTGGTGACGCCGCTCTCCTTTGTCCTGCCGGTTTACCCCTATTACCGCGCATCCTTGCGCCAATTTCAGATGGGGGTACTTATCTACGATGGCATGGCCCTGCGCTGGCAGCACGGAAAACTCACCCCGCAGAATCTGCTGGCACGCTGTCCCTGGCTCAACCCCACCGACCTGGCAGGTGGAGTTTATTATGGAGATGCACGGGTGGATGATTCGCGCCTGGTGTTGCGCCTGCTACGTGAGGCCGTTCAGGCCGGGGCTGTCGCCCTTTCATACGCCCGTGCCACTGCACTGTTACGCACCGCCTCCGGGCAGGTGTGCGGCGCCGTGGTGCGGGATGAAGCCGACCCCCACGAACGCACCGCTGAAATACGCGCCCGGGTGGTGATCAACGCTACCGGCCCCTGGACGGATGACCTGCGTCAGCAAGTCGGCGGGGTTCCTCGCCTGCGCCGCACTCGCGGTAGCCACCTGGTCTTCCCCCATGCACGCTTCCCACTCAGCGAAGCCGTTACCCTGCTTCACCCGCGCGATCGCCGCGCCATGTTCGCCATCCCCTGGGAGGGGGTAACCCTGCTCGGCACCACCGACCTGGATCACCCCAAAGAGTGGGAAGATCGCGAACCGTTTGCCACCTCTGAGGAGATTGACTACTTGCTGGAAGCCCTGCACACCGTCTTCCCCGGCGTAGAGGCTGGCGATCAGGATCTCATCGCCACTTTTGCCGGCTTGCGCCCGATTATACGCAGTGGGGCGGAGCATCCTTCCAAGGAATCTCGTGCCCACAGCGTCTGGGACGAGCAAGGGCTGATCACCATCACCGGGGGAAAATTGACCACCTTCCGGCGCATGGCACTGGACACGTTGCGCCTGGCCGCTCCATACCTGAACCTGCGCGCAGTTCCTCGCCCGCGCGCCTCCTTCTTTTCCCCTGCCCCGGCGGAAGTAGCAGCCCCCGATCTCGATTTTGAAACCTTGGCTTACCTGGCCGGGCGACTCGGCCCCGACTTGCCCCAGTTTCTTGCCGAAATGCCCCCTGCAGAGTGGCAACCCATTCCTACCCTGCCCAACGTGTGGGCAGAAGTGCGCTGGGCAGCCCGCCATGAGGGAGTGGTGCACTTGGAAGATCTGCTCCTGCGCCGGGTGCGCCTGGGGCTACTCCTGCCCAACGGCGGAATGGACCACCTCGACCGCATTCGGGCTCTGGTACAAACCGAATTAGGTTGGGAAGATGCTCGCTGGGAAGCAGAGGTCAATGCCTATCGTGAAACCTGGTGGCGTTTTTACAGCCCTCGTCCAACCGGCTAATCCCCTCAGGAGGTTTGCATGACACCCAACTCCGTCTCCGCGCCCCGCTGGATTGAAAGCCCGCCCCCTCCCGGCTCATTTCGTGCCATCTTCAAATGGGGCGACCCACACACGTTCAAGCACCCCAACCTCGGCCTGGTGCGCCTCTTGCAGGACCGCCTGGGGATCGCCTTCCGAACCGAGCCAACCCCAGAATGGCTGGGGCTACGTCCCTTGCCGGAAGCGCTTCCCATCCCTCTAGAGGGTACCCACCTGAACGCCCTGCGCGATCTGGTGGGTGCAGAGAATGTGCGGACGGATCCTTTTAGCCGGGTACGCGCCTCCTACGGTGCGGGCATGGTAGATCAACTGCGCCTGCGCCTGGGCATTCTGGAAAACCTGCCCGCCGCCGTGCTCAGTCCCCGCACACCGAATGAGGTCCAGGCAATTGTGGATTACTGCCATGCCCAGCGCATTCCACTCTATGTGTACGGCGGTGGCTCCACGGTCACCCGCGGACGTGAAGCCGTGCTGGGTGGGGTAGCGCTCGATCTAAGCCGCCACCTAAACCGCATTCTGGACTTTAGCGAAACCGATCAAACCGTGACCGCCGAAGCCGGCATCCGTGGCCCTGACCTGGAAGCGGCGCTCAACCAGGCCCCCCAGCGTTTCGCAGCCAGACGACGCTACACCTGCGGGCATTTTCCCCAATCTTTCGAATATTCCAGTCTGGGAGGTTGGATTGTCACCCGTTCGGCCGGCCAGAACTCCACCTACTACGGTAAGATCGAAGATCTGGTGCTGGCACAGGAATACGCCACCCCGGTTGGGCGACTGCGGACGCCCCCCTATCCACGCGCCGCGATTGGGCCCGACCTGGACCAGATTATGATCGGCAGTGAAGGGGCCTATGGAATCCTGCTGAATGCCACCCTGCGCATTTTCCGCTACCAGCCCGAAAACACGCGCCGCTTTGCTTTCCTCTTCAAGTCCTGGGAGCAGGGTCAGGCCGCCTTGCGCGAGATCATGCAGGATGAGGCCGGTGCTCCCTCCATCTTCCGCCTTTCTGACGGGGACGAAACCGAGGTGGCCATGCACATGTACGGCCTGGCCGGCACCCCCCTGGATGGGCTACTTACCCGGTTGGGCTACCGCCCCTGGGAGCGTTGCCTGCTCATCGGCTCCTGCGATGGCGAACGCGGCTTTTGCAGTCATTTGCAACGACGCATCCGCATAATCTGCGGCGATCACGGCGCTCTTAACCTCAGCCTTCTGCCCATCACGCAGCGCTGGGAGCGTGAGCGCTTTCGCGACCCCTATTTGCGCGAGGACTTGCTGGATTTCGGCGTTGTCATTGACACACTCGAATGTGCAGGTACCTGGACGCGCCTCCCAATCACTTACCAGGCGGTGCGTGCCGCCGCGCAGGCGCACGGGGTCCCCCTGGTCATGACCCACATCTCCCATGTCTATCCCCAGGGCGCCAACCTGTACTTCATCTTCATCCTCCCCTACACCTCCATCGCCGACTATCTGGATGTACAATATGCCCTGATCGAAGCCATTCAAACAAGCGGTGCAGCGGTTAGCCACCACCACGGGGTCGGTAAGCAGACGGCCCCCTGGTTGGTAGAACAATTGGATTCCACCGCCATGGGTGTCCTGCGCGCCCTGAAGAATTACTTTGATCCCCACCACATTCTCAATCCGGGGGGTACGCTGGGACTGGATATGACCCCGGAGCAAGCCGCTAAACGCTGGGGTAAAAACCAGGGAGGGTAAGATGAGCGAACCGACACTGCTGGCCATTGATATGGGCACCCAGAGCGCCCGCGCGCTTCTTTTTGATTTGCAGGGCAATTTGCTGGCCAAAGGACAGCAAAAAATCGAACCCTACTACTCCCCTGCACCCGGCTGGGCCGAACAGGACCCCGAAGTTTTCTGGCAGGCCATTTGCTCTGCCTGCCAGAAGTTATGGCAGCAGCCAGGCGTGAATAAGGCCAGCATCCGTGGTGTGGGGCTGACCACCCAGCGTGCCACGGTCATTAACCTGGATCGCGACTTGCGCCCGCTACGTCCGGCCATTGTGTGGATGGACCAGCGGCGTACGCCGGGGCTTAAGCCCATCGGTGGGCTGTGGGGGTTGGCTTTCCGCCTCAGCGGGATGACCGCCACGGTCAATTACCTGCAGGCCGAGGCCGAGGCTTCCTGGATCCGCACCCACCAGCCCGAAATTTGGGCTCAGACCCACAAGTACGTCTTGCTCTCCGGCTACCTGACCTACCGTCTGGTGGGAGAATTGGTGGATTCGACCGGCTGCCAGGTGGGCTACCTGCCTTTCGACTACAAAAAGCAGGACTGGGCCGCCGCCTGGGACTGGAAATGGCAAGTGGTCCCACTGCCACGCGAAGCCCTGCCACCGCTGCGCCGCCCGGGCGAGGTCCTTGGGTATATCACCCCCACCGCCGCTGAGGCCACCGGGATACCGGCAGGGCTGCCTCTGATTGCTACCGCCGCGGACAAAGCCTGTGAAGTGCTGGGTAGCGGTTGCCTGCTGCCGGACCTGGCCTGCCTGAGTTACGGCACTACCGCCACCATCAACGTGACCTCGCAGCGCTACCTGGAAGTCACGCCGTTGCTACCCCCCTATCCCTCGGCGATGCCCGGTGCCTACAGCCTGGAAGTGCAGGTGTACCGGGGCTATTGGATGGTCACCTGGTTCCGCAGTCAGTTCGGCCAGCCCGAAGAAGCGCTGGCACGGGAGCAGGGCCAGGAACCGGAAACGCTCTTTGATCGCCTGGTCAATGCCGTGCCGCCGGGTGCCGATGGATTGATCCTGCAGCCCTACTGGTCCCCCGGGCTGAAGAAACCGGGACCGGAGGCACGCGGCGCGGTGATTGGCTTTCGCGATCTGCACACCCGCGCCCACCTCTACCGCGCCATCCTGGAAGGGGTGGCTTATGCCCTGCGCGAAGGGGGCGAACGCATTGTGCGGCGCACGCGCGTGCCGATCCGTGAATTGCGCGTGGCCGGGGGTGGCAGTCAAAGCGAAGCGGCCATGCAACTGACCGCCGATATCTTCGGCCTGCCGGCGTCCCGTCCACATATCTACGAAGCCTCGGGGCTTGGCGCCGCCATTGTGGTGGCGGTAGGGCTGGGCCTGCACCGCGATTTTGAGAGCGCTGCGCAAGCCATGACCCGTCCGGGCAAACGTTTTGAGCCCATCCCGGAACACCATCGGCGCTACAACGCCCTGTACCACCGCATCTACCGTCGCCTCTACGACCGCCTCCGCCCGCTCTACGCCGAAATGGAGGAGATGGAGAAAGCGGGAAACGAATAGAGAGATGTTAGGGCAAAATTACCCCGACCCGGAGTACTTGGTTTTTGACGGTGGCTCATCAGATGGAACCCAAGAAATTTTAGAGAAATACGCCGACCGGATCCGGTGGTGGAACGAACCCGATCGAGGACAATCCCATGCACTCAACAAAGGCCTGCGCATTTGCCAAGGCGAGATCATTGGCTTTATTAACTCGGATGACCAGTATGAACCTGGCGCACTATAACAATTATCTTTATTTCATGTTGAGCAAAACCCATTCAAGTTCTTCGGGGTAAAAGTTTCATGGAAGAAACCCAACCCAACAGCTCTCTCCACGAACTCACCATTGTGATGCCTTGCTTCAACGAAGAAAAGGCACTTCCACGGGTTCTGCCTGAGATTATTAAGTTCTGCGAAACCAATAACTGGAAATTGATCATCGTCAACGATGGATCTCGCGATCAAACAGCCGCAATCCTTGCCAATTACGCTCACCACCCCCTTGTTCGGATTATTCATCACAAGGTCAATCGAGGCTATGGAGCGGCCCTTACAACCGGCATCAGCCAATGCACCACTCCCTACCTAATTACCATTGACGCCGATGGTCAGCACTGTTTAGAAGATATACCCGCGATGTTGGAGGTCCATAGGCAACAAAATGCTGACCTTACGATTGGACGACGCATTTATCCAGAAGGGGAAGACAGCACTCGGCGCGCTGGAAAACTAATCATTCGAACCATGTCCAAGATGAGGGCATCTTGCCAATGGTGAATTGACTCTAGTAGGTAGTATAACTTCTCCCTCAAGTTCGCACAATCTTCCCAATAGATGCAAAGAAAGGGTAAGGGCAAAGTATTGCTAAGTGCCCCACCTCGGTCACTCTTTACCTGAGGACACCGTACACCCACACAAAATCCACCATCTGCGGATCACCCAGGTCAGCCGTGATCTCGCCCAGATAGGCTGCATCACCACTGCGGTGCAAATCAAATAGCACTAGAATGGCCTGGCCAGCACGAATGCGCGCCTTCATCTCCGCCAGATCCGCCTCATAGTCCGGGCGAAACCGCGCCTGCACCGGGTCCACGGGCGCAGGCAGGGGCAAGCAGGGGCGTTCAGCATAAAGATGAATGGCCGCTGGACGATCACTGTACACGTACTTCCCCGCCGGATACTGGCGGAGCAGGTCCCACAAGCGCGTGGTCTGTACTTCACGGTGAGCGAAACCCAGCCCCTCCTGACGCAAGGCTTGCCCCCGCATCACACCATCTCCCATCAGAAGCGGCACCCCTACCACCACCCCTATCAGAGCAATCAGGCGCAACCAGCGCCCAGGGTAGCGCAAAAGCCACCCCAACCCCACCAAGCTCAAGGCCAGGAGGGTGAGATAGAGCGGCCCCAGGACGCGGTCATCCAGAGGTGTACTGGCATCCAGCAGGCTGATGGAAAGGACCAAAAAGCCCCAGTAATTTCCTCCAAACAAGACCGGCGCCAGCCATTGCGGAAACACTGCCTTCGGCTGCCGGCACACCCGCCAGACCCCTAACCCGATACCAATCACCAGCCCCAGGCTGGCCAATAATCCCAGCGCCGAGAAAAGGCTTCCCAGCGGTGGAAAAAGGCGAATCAACCAATCCGGTGCCAGCGCGTTCAGGCTGTTTTGCAGCCCGTGCCGCAAGGTATCCAAGGGAATGGGATGCCAGGCAATTTGTCGGTTGCCCACCCCCTCACCCACCCGCCAAGTGTAGAGGGTCCACAATGCCGGCAGAGGTAACGCTCCAATCAGCCAACGCCTCAGATCCTTCCAGCGGCGCTGCTCCCGCCAGGCATACCCCAGCAACAGCAGGCCAAACGTCGCCAGCAACGTTGCTCCTGCGTAGCGCGTCAGGTAAGCCAGGCTCGCCAGAAAGCCATTCAACCCGGCCCAATACGGACGGGGCTGGTGCTGGTACGCCAACCAGGTAATGAACGCCAGCAAAAAGAAGGTTAAAAACAGGGGTTCACTCAGCACATACGTATGCAGGTTCAATCCCCAATCAGAAAAAGCCCACAACGCAGAAGCCAGCAAAGCCAGGTCCCGCCTCCGCGTCATCAGATACACCCACCCGCCCAACAAGGAGATGTTGAGGCCAAAGAGCAACGGCATCAGCCAGCGCGCTGCCAGCAGAGGATCGCTCTGGCTTACCAGCGCTGCCAGCATCAGCGTCAACGAGAAGAGGGGTGGAAAATGCGTGATCGGCTTAAGCCCTAAGTCACCTGACAGGCGCATATACCCATTCCCGGCCAACAGGCTGCGCGCCCCACCAATATATACTGCCGAATCATTGACCAACCCCATTCCATAGGGGGTTGAGGTAGAGAGCCACACCCCTCCCACCACACTCAAGAGCAATGATCCCCCAACAAAGAAGATCGCTTCGTTCCAACGGGATGCCTTCATGGGACTGCCGTCCCTCCCACCTCTTTGACCACGCAGAAAACCGCTCCGGCGCGTCCCACCGCGTAGCGCACCGGATCTTCCGGATGGTTGGTCAAATCCTGGTTATAGCGGGTGATGAGCAACAGCCAACTGCCCGGGTAGGTAGCATCATTTGCCGGATCAAAACTTTGCACCGTAACCCCCGGCGCCGCATAACGACGAGCAATCTGGGGTTGGCGCAGGACAAACAGGGTCACTGGATGATCCCTGGCCTCTGCATTGATCAAGCACATGGTTTCCTTGTAGCAGGTCAGCCAGTAGTCGGTTTCATAGCGGCGAAACGCACCCCCCACCCCGCCCATGAACGCATTGTAGTAGGCATATGGATAAGGATGCAAGCGTACCAGGCCAATCACCCCCGGGAGGAGCAGAAGGAAACCCAACCCCACACGCTGCCACCCCCGGCGCAGCCACCCAAAGAGCGCATCCAGGCCCAGGCCGGCCAGCACAAAGAGCGGCGGCAGTAAAAACAGAAAGTGACGATACCCATCGTACATGGGGGGGCGACGCCACAGCACGTAAGCCAGGGGCAGGCCCACCCAGAGGAGAAGGATTAAGAAGGACCGCCATTCCAGGCTCCGCCGCCAGAAACGCACCAGCCCCACGCCTGAGCCGAGCACCAACAGCGGGAAGACCGGCTCGGTCAGGGTCAGCCCCAGCAGCGTTGGCAGGTAACTGCGCGGGAGTTGATTGGAAGGGAATACCTGCCCATTGAAAAGCACCGGCAAGATGTGCGGATTGTTTGCCATGTGGCGGGCCACTTCAATGAGTCGAACAAGGGGATTGTCCCACAGGAACGGCCAGGTAAGGTAGGTCACCCCTGCTGCGATCAGTCCGTACACGAGCAAAGGCTTCCAACTGCGTGGGTAAGATTGAAGGAGAAAATAGAGCACCACCAGCGCCCCGACCAGCGGCCCCAGCACTCGTATTGAGGTCAACAGCCCCAGCATCAGCGCCGCCACACCCAGGCGCCAACCCGCATTGCGCCATCGGAAAGGTGCACCGGCCCGCCACTGCGGCCAGGTCGGCAACGGAGCCAGGCGCGCGCTTAGGGCCCGGCCCAGATTTTGCATCCCCGCCGGCCAGATCAGCCCCACCAGCGTGTGGAGCACCAGTGGCACGCTCAGCACCGTGACCCCCGTGCGCAGGCGCAGGAATAGGGCCCAGGCCTTGTTAACATAGGCGTCTGGCGGAGTCTCGGGTGCGCGGGCAGCCACCCAGAGGAACCACCGCCCGAGCAAACTACCCGGTGCTGCTTGATAGGCCGCCTCCACCAGGGCGCGAATCCCATTCTGGATCGGGCCCGCGAGGAGATAGGTGAGCAGCACCATACTCCCTACCACCAACACGGCCACCCGCCACAGCGTCCACCGCGCCAGTGCAAAGACTTCCCCCGGCGGTGCGGCTTCAGTAGAGGCTGGGGGAGAGGTTGCCCTTAAGTGATCCACCAGGGTCAGCCCGCTTTCCACCGCCAGGATGAAGAAAACCATGAACGGCATATCCTTGGGATTGATCATGCCATGTCCCCACACCACCGGCTGAGTGGCAAAGAGCGCAGCGGCCCCCAGCCCTGCCCAAGGCCCCACCCAACGACGAGCCAATTTATAGAAAAACACGACACCGACTTGCAGGGTGAGAAAATTCACCAAATGCCACCATTCATCCCGATGCACACCGGGCACAGGTAACTGGCGGAGGGCATCCACCAGGGGGCGCACCAGCAGAAGGTAAGCCGGGCCGTAATACTTATGGTCGCCAGCACTCGGGCCGTAGGCGTTCTCGATGTCGAAATTCCCGCTCAGACGCGCCGAGATCGAGTAGGCATAATCCACCGCATCCCCGTAGGCGTAAAAAAGCGGCTCGTCCCAGGCGAAGCCAAAATCATCAAACGTAAAGAGCGCAACCACCAGATTGAGCAAAATTAATCCCAGCAGCCAGCCGCGAGCGGGATCGCGAGAGGTAGGGGAGTGCTCAGAAGAGGAAAACCCGGATGTTATCACAGAATTAGGAGAATGCGCACACAGGGATTGTGCCTGAATTTTACAATAGATTTGCCCCATCCGTTGAAGCCACCGC
This sequence comes from Thermanaerothrix daxensis, assembly GCF_001306145.1. GTDB lineage: Bacteria > Chloroflexota > Anaerolineae > Anaerolineales > Anaerolineaceae > Thermanaerothrix > Thermanaerothrix daxensis. The sequence goes on along the minus strand of NZ_LGKO01000005.1, from coordinate 34,735 downwards.
CCTCCCCTTTTCAGATTTGCACCGCTCTTTGGGGCTTCATGGAGGGCTCAGGTTATAGGGAAGCGCCATCAGCCCCTTCCTGATATGCAGTGCGCGTCAGATTTAGAAAAGCTCCGAATAACGCTTCGGCATTCTCCTTCTGAGAATGCCTGCCAGGCTATAATAGACCCGAGTTTATAATACCCCCCTTCTTCAGGAGACACCTCATGCCCCCCTCTTCCTTCACCTTCCAGCGCGCCACCCTCGAAACCTGCGCTCAGGCCACCGGCGCCGTGGTGGTCATTGATGTTCTACGTGCGTTTAGCACTGCGGCTTATGCATTTGCCGCGGGCGCCGAACGCATCCTGCTGGTCGGCGAGGTTGAGGAAGCCTTCACGCTCAAACAACGTTTCCCCGGCGCTCTGATAATCGGCGAGGTCAACGGCTTCAGCGTGCCGGGGTTTGATTTCTGCAACTCGCCCACCCAAATCGTGGGCCGCGATCTGCACGGACGTACCCTCATCCAGCGCACCACCGCTGGCACGCAGGGAATCGTACGCAGCCGGCAGGCACAGCCCCTGCTGGCAACTGCCTTCTGCACGGCTCACGCCACCGCCGAGTACCTGCGCCGCCTATCACCCACCACCATCACCTTCGTCATCACAGGCCAGCGCGCCGAGGACGGCGGAGAAGAGGACGCCGCCTGTGCCGACTACATCGAGGCGCTTTTAAGCGGTCAGAATCCTGCCCCCGAGCCTTTCATTCAACGGGTACGCGAGTCTTCCACCGCGCGTAAATTCCTGGCCCTTGGCAGCCCAGATTTTCCACCCTCCGATCTGGATTATTGCACGGCCATAGACCGCTTCAACTTCGCCATGGTGGCGACCCGCACAGGCGACCTGTGGGTTCTGCAAGCAGTTGACCCGCATCAGATCACCTGAGGACGTCCCTCACTCTTCCAGGGGCTGCCAGCGCTCGGCCAGGCGCGCCATCACCTCGGGCAGGGTGGTATACTCCATGGCCTCCATCGGCAGGCGGTGCGGCTCAAACGGACCATGCTGGCGCAAGGCATCCGCTAACTGATTACACAGTCGGCGCGCTTCGTCGAACCCGGGATCATCAAACAGGTCACGCGGGCCGATCAAGTGCCCCTCGGCGAGCTGGAAGCCCAGCGCAATCACGCGCGGCGGACCGTCAAACCGGCTAGGCGTGGCATGGCGCACCGGCACCGGCATCAGTGGGCCGTAGTGCGAGCCGCGCATCCACCCTTCTACGATGTGGGGCAGGGTGAAAGGCTCCAGCACCTCTCCCACCGCCGGAAATTCGCCCTGACAGCGCACAATGCACACCGGATCATCCTTCCCCACATACTTACCGGCAATCAGGGCCAAACGCTGGGTAGAGGACACCGCGGCAACGGTACCGCTCTTGGTGTAAACCGCCTTGACCATGTAACGTCCCGCCGCCCCGATGAAAACCAGCAGATCATAAGCCTCCTCGGGGGTATCGAAAAAGATGCGCCGATGCTCGAGCACATCGTGGACCTCAAAGCGAAAGCCCGCGTGCATGCTGGGCGAGATCACCAGTCCTGCCGTGTTGAAAGGGTCGGCAAACATCTTGTAGAGGGGCAGGTTCCACGCCCCGGCGGAGGTTTTGTCCGCCATGAAGATGATCACCGGCTCGGAGGGGCGTTCCTCAATCGTCATCTCGGCAACACCCGGTCCCATGCCGCGCACATTGCCTGAAAAAGCATCCGCCAGCAGGTCTTGCCCTGCGCCGTAAAGTTTGAGCCGACGCGCCACCTCGGTGCAGGCCTTGAAGACATCCCAGGCCAGGTGGTGAATTTCAGGATGATCGGTACTATGGCGATGGGTGAGAATGAGTTGCAAATCATCCCCACACGCGGTAACGTAGAAATCCAGTAACAGCCCTTTTGCCTGAGCCTGTGCCAGCAAAGTGCGCGCTTCCTCAAGCAGGGCCTCGTGACAGGCGGAATGCCCCACAAAACCGCCCACATCGGCTTTGATCACACTTAACGTTAGCGTTGCCATGGCTCCCTCCCTTTTCTTCAGGTACACGGCAACGATGGTGGCAAGTACGATGTCAACGTGTCAATTTTATTAACATTATGACACGATAGAACATGGGATTCAATCCTTGATTTCGAACTCCACACATCGGATCGAACCATTGTGCCCCATCTCTTATTCAACTCTCTCCAAATCCGGATCCCTCGTTTTATTTTTAGGTATAATCAATCCAATCTCCCACGGCACCTTATTGACCGCCGAGGTCTATCATGCATACGCCCTACTCAGGCTTGCTCCATCGCTACCGGGAATGGCTTGACCTGCCCCCTTACACCCACCCCGTCACCCTTTTGGAAGGCAATACCCCTCTCATCCCCATGCCGCGCCTGGCCGAGGAACTCGGTGGGGGGTTTGAACTATATATCAAATACGAGGGACTAAACCCCAGCGGCTCGTTCAAAGATCGCGGCATGACGGCCGCCATTAGCGAGGCGCTCGGGCGCGGGGTGCGCGCGGTCATCTGCGCCTCCACCGGCAACACCGCGGCCTCAGCCGCTGCCTATGCCGCCCGCGCTGGATTGCGCGCCATTGTGCTCATCCCCCAGGGCAAGGTGGCCCTGGGCAAACTGGCAGGAGCCCTGGCCTACGGCGCCGAAGTCATCCAAATTGACGGTTCATTTGATGATGCCCTGGCACTGGTGGTGGAAATCAGCCAGAACTACCCCATTGCCCTGGTCAATTCGCTCAACCCCTACCGCCTGGAAGGTCAGAAAACCGCGGCCTTCGAAATCTGCGATGCGCTGGGAGCGGCCCCCGACTGGCTGTGTCTGCCGGTGGGCAACGCCGGCAACATTACCGCTTACTGGATGGGCTTTCGCCAGTACCACGCCCGGCAGGGGAGTGGGTTGCCGCATCTCCTGGGTGTGCAGGCCACCGGTGCAGCCCCACTGGTCCTGGGACACCCGGTAGAAAAACCCGAGACGGTTGCCACGGCCATCCGCATTGGGCGACCAGCGCGGGGCGAGCAGGCCCTGCAAGCCGCCGAGGAATCCGGCGGACGCATCATTGCCGTCACGGATGATGAGATCCTGGCCATGCAACGCCGTCTGGCCAGCCACGGCGTTTGGGTGGAACCGGCTTCTGCCGCGGGCGCTGCCGGCCTGGCCCACGAGATCGCCTCAGGCCGTCTTAACCCGCGCGGTCAGCGCATTGTGGTGGTCTGCACCGGGCACGGGCTCAAGGATCCCGATATCGTCACCCGCTGGAGCCCCCCCCCGCGCACCCTTCCCGCCCGCCTGGAAGCACTGACCGAGGCTCTTCTGACGGAGGTGCGATGAACGCCGCTTGGGTGCACGTACGCGTACCGGCCACCACAGCCAACCTGGGCCCGGGTTTTGATGCCCTTGGCCTGGCGTTGGAGATGTGGAATGAAGCCTGGGTGCGCCCAAGCCCAAGGGGCACCCAGGTGCGCATCGCAGGCGAAGGACGCGACCTGCCCCTGGAAGCCAACCGCTTGGTGCAGGCCATTCACTATTTTTACCAGCAATGCTTGCAGAGTGCCCCGCCCCCGCTGGAAATTCTCCAATATAACCGCATTCCGCCCGGCTCAGGCCTGGGTTCCAGTGCGATGGCGACCGTGGCCGGTTTGCTGGCCGCCAGTGCCCTCAGCCAGCATCCCCTGGATGCCTCCGCCTTGCTCAACCTGGCAGTGGATCTGGAAGGCCATGCCGACAATGCAGCAGCGGCATTGCTGGGTGGGCTGGTGGTCGTATTGAACGACGAGGACCGCTGGATTGCCCACCGCTTCAACCCGGCCCCCTGGCGGGCGGTTGTGACGCTGCCGCAGGTTGACCTTCCGACCCACGCCGCACGCGCGGCCCTGCCGCGCCAGGTAAGCCTGGAGCAGGCTGTGTACAACCTGGGGCGCACCGCGCTGGTCGTGCAGGCGCTGATCCAGGGCAACCTGCCCCTGCTGCGCCGGGCCATGCAAGATCGTCTCCACCAACCCTATCGCCTGCCGCTGATCCCCGGAGCAGCGCAGGCCCTGGAGGCGGCGCAGCGCCTGGGAGCTGCCGCTGCCCTTTCAGGGGCAGGACCGAGCGTGATCGCCTTTACCCGTACCCACACCGAGCCCCTGGCGGAGGCCATGCAGACCGCCTTTGAAGGGGCTGGTCTGCCGGCACGCACCTGGCAACTCCATCTCAGCCCAGGCGGAGCAACCTGGGAGTGGGTCAGTGTGCCTGAATTTCCGCCCGTTGAGGAAACACCCCCATGAGAGCCTATTCCGAACTGCCACCCGATTATGTAGAACGAGGCGAATTTAACCTGGAAAATTCGCGCCTACTCATGGCCATGAATCTGATCGGTCTGGTGCTGCTGGTCGGCGCAGGCTGGTTGTTCGCAGTGCTGTTCACCCGCCTGCGCCCACACACAGGCGAGTTCATCTTGATTTTCCGCAGCGAGACGCCGTGGCAAGTGTTGAGCACGTTGCTGACCTTCCTCGTCCTGCTGGTGTTGATGATCGTTTTGCACGAAGGACTGCACGGCCTGGCTTTTTGGCTCTTTACCCGCAGCCGGCCTCAATTTACCTTCAAGGGTTGGTACGCCTCAGCCTCAGCGCCCGGATGGTACTTCACCCTCCCGGCCTACGCCATCATCGGGCTGCTTCCGTTATTCGGGATCAGCCTGCTGGGGTTGGCACTGGCACCTCTCCTGCCGGAATCCTGGATTGTGCCCACCTGGGCCTTACTGACGATGAACGCGGCGGGGGCCATTGGCGATGTCATGATCGTTGGCTGGTTGTTCACCCTGCCCCGCAACGCGCTGGTGCAAGATTTCCACACCCGCACCGTGGCCTACGTACCCCAATCCGCCCGGTTTGGCGCCGAGCGCTAGCCCGACACATAGAATCTGCACCGGGGGAGGCGCCCAGGCGTGACAACCCTCAATCCCCAGTGGGATTCGTCTCGCCAGCCCTGAAATCCGCCAGACGGCAAGGGGTATGTTATCATTGGCGCGGTTAATGCTCCATTCATCGAGGTATCATCTATGGACTGGTTATCCTACCTCAGCATCGCCCTGGCCGCAGTGGCCGCGGGGGCGGTGAATGCCCTGGCCGGCGGCGGCACCCTGATCACCTTCCCCACACTGATGGCAGTGGGAGTGCCAGCGGTGGTTGCCAATGTGACCAACACCGTGGCCCTGTTGCCGGGTTACCTGGGCGGCACCTGGGCCCAACGCACCGACCTCCAGGGGCAGGGCAATCGCCTGCGCGTGCTGCTGCCCGCCGCGCTGGCAGGCGGCCTGGTGGGCGGGCTGCTGCTTCTGCTCAGCGGCGAGCGTCTCTTCCGCGCCCTGGTACCTTACCTGATCCTCTTTGCCGCGCTTTTGCTGGCGGTCCAGGATGAGATCCGCCGACGTGTATTCGCTCATCCCGACCCCCATCAACCTGGCGCCTCGCGCGAAGCCCTGGCCTTTTTACCCATCTTCCTGGCTTGTGTGTATGGGGGCTATTTCGGCGCCGGGCTGAGCGTGATCTTGCTGGCCGTATTGGGCCTGGTGCTCGAAGACACCCTCACCCGCCTCAACGCGCTCAAGCAGGGGCTTTCGTTGGCCGCCAACCTGACCGCGGCGCTGTATTTCGTGGCCTCGGGCCGGGTGCTCTGGTCGGCGGCTGTGGTAATGGCTGTGGGAGCCCTGGTGGGGGGCATGCTGGGCGGCATGTTGGCCGGGCGGGTACGCCCCATCGTCTTGCGCTGGATCGTGGTCACCATCGGCATCCTGGTGGCTCTCATTTACTTTGTGCGGGGCTAACCCCCATTTGTGCTAAAATACCTTCATGCAGCGCCCACCCTGGCAACTGTGGCTGAAGGCAGGCCTGGGGGCTTTGGCCCTGGGAGTGTTGCTGGCCTGGTGGGAATTCACCCCACCGGGGGTGCTGGGTAAAGCCGATGCCATTGGTTACGCCGTTTGCCATCGCATCCCCTCGCACTCGTTCTTCCTCGGCGACCGTCCGCTCCCCCTGTGCGCCCGTTGCAGCGGCACTTTTCTGGGCGCCCTGATCGGGCTGACTTTTCAACTGCCCCGCGGACGGCGTGCCCTGGCCCCTTCCTGGCCCTTCCGGCTGGTATTCATTGCCTTTGCCCTGGCTTTTGTACTGGATGGGGTCAATTCATTCCTCAGTCTGATACCTCACCTACCTGCACTCTACCCACCCAATAATCTCCTACGCCTGGCCACCGGCAGCGGCTTCGGACTGGGGATATCGGTCTTGCTTGTCCCTCTTTTCAGCCAGGTGGTATGGACCGATCCTTGCCCCGAGCCGGCTCTGTCGCAGGGGTGGCAGTTATTCGGCTTGCTTGGCACCACAGCACTGGGCGCGCTTGGCATTGCCTCTCACATTCCGATTCTCGTCCTTCCGCTGGCGCTGCTTAGCGCGCTGGGCGTGCTGACCCTGCTCACCCTGTGCTACACCCTGTTCTGGATTCTCCTGCTGAAACGTGAGAATTCCTTCAGCGATTGGAACGCCCTGCGTGGGTTCCTGCTGGCCGGGCTGGGCACCGCCTTGCTTCAGATTTTTCTGGTAGATGGCGTGCGTTTCTTTCTCACCGGCACCTGGGCCGGCTTTGTGCTTCCCTAAGCGAGAAGGAAGGGAGTTATGGAAGTACTGGGCATCTTTTCGGCTTTTGGCCTCTCCGCCAGCGCGGGGCTAAACGCCTACATCCCACTGCTGGTCGTGGCACTGCTCGGGCGCTACACCACATTAATCACCCTGCGCCCGCCCTGGGACACCCTGAGCAATGGTTGGATCATTGCCCTGCTGGTTGTGCTGGCGCTGATTGAGTTCTTTGCCGATAAAATCCCCGCCGTCAATCACATTAACGACATCCTCCAAACCTTCGTGCGTCCAACTGCCGGTGCCATCGTTTTTGCCGCCAGCGCCAACGTGATCACCGAGATTCACCCCGTGCTGGCACTGGCGCTGGGACTGCTGGTGGCCGGGGGCGTGCACGCGACCAAAACCCTGGCCGTGCGCCCGGCGGTCACCGCCACCACCGGCGGAGCGGGCAATGTGCCGGTCAGCCTCCTGGAAGACCTGACCGCCACCCTGGTCTCCATCCTCGCCGTGGTGGTGCCGGTTGTGATTGCCTGTGTGCTGATCATCGTCACGTCGTGGATCGTGTTCCGCTTCTACCGACGGGCAAAGCGCGCCGCTGGATAATCACACCCCATACCCGTGCACAGCAATGCCGACCAGATCTCCCAGGGTAGGGTAGGCAGGCGCCCAGCGGGCCAGATCATCCAGCGTTGCCCGCATTTGAACGGCAACCGCCAGCGCATTGATCAGTTCGGCAGCATGACTGCCAAGTGCGGCGGCGCCCAACAGATGCCCGCTCTGGGCCTCCACCACCAGTTTTAGAAAGCCCTGTGCATGAGCCCCGAGTTGGGGCTTGAGCCCTTGGGCAAAATCGGCCCGCAATATGCGCACCATGCGCCCCTGCTGGCGCGCCGCATCCTCCCCCAACCCCACCTGCGCAACCTGAGGATCGCTGTAAATGGCTTCTGCGGTGACTACCGCATCCAGGGGCAAAGTGGGCAGCCCCAGCGCATGTCGAACCGCCACGCGCGCCTGGGCCTGGGCACGGTTGACCGTGTAAGGTGGGCCGGCCACGTCGCCAATGGCATAAATATGAGAGAGCGCCGTACGCCCAAACGCATCCACTACCAGACCCCGGCGGCTGGCACTCAGCCCGACTGCCGCAAGGTTGAGTCGGGCGGTATCGGCTTGTCGTCCGATGGCGATGAACACGTGGCTGCCCTCCAGAACGCGCCCATCGCGCAGCACCACCCGTACCCCCTGGCCATCGCTCTCGGCAGCCTCCACCGGCGCATTGGGATAAAGCGCAACCCCACGCGCCGCCATGATGGCAGCAAAAGCCGCCGCCACATCCGCATCCACACGCGGCAGGAAGGTGGGCAGATCGGTCACCCAGGTAGTCGGCACGCCCATCTGGTTAAAAAAGGAGACGTACTCACTGCCCGTCACCCCACCGCCGATCATGATCAGGTGCTCAGGCCAGGTTTCCAGATGCGCCATGGCACGCGGCGCCAGCAGACGCTTACCATCCGGCTTCAATTGGGGCAGGAAGATTGGCTCGGAACCGGTGGCAAGGATGGCTATATCAAATTCCAGGCGCATTTGACGACCATCCTCGCCTTCCAGACGCAAGATGTGCGGAGACTCAAAGGCCGCCACCGCCTGAACCAGAGTCACTCCGGCATGGATCAACGCTTCCTGCTGAGCCCGACTTTGAGCGACTGCCAGGGCGTGAATGCGCTCACGCAGGAGTGCCAGCGGTGGGCGCGGCAGAGGCGCATCCAGCCAGGGCCGGGCAGTGCCCAGGGCTTCGGCAGCGCTCAAAAAGACTTTGCTGGGCACCAGGCTGTGCCAGGTGGCACGTCCGCCCAGATGCGCCGCTTCCACCAGGGTGACCTGGGCTCCCCGGTGGGCAGCCTCAAGGGCGGCGGTGACCCCAGCCGGGCCACCGCCGATAACGACCAGACGGGGCATGGACAACCTCCGTGCAAGCGGCTACTTCGACCAATCCACGGCCAGTTTCTCGCGCCCGCGCAGCAGTTTTTCCACGGCCATGGCGGCTACGGCCCCCTCCGCTGCCGCCACCACGGCTTGCTTGACGTGATTGCACAGTACATCCCCCACAGCAAAAACCCCCGGGATGGCGGTCTGGAACTCGCGGTCCACGATCAAGCAGCCGGTTTCGCTCAGCGGCAATTGCCCCTGCAGGAAATCGGTAATTGGTTGACCACCTTGCAGGTAAATGAACGCACCACTGACCGAGAGGGTTTGCTCGGGCTGACCGCGCTGGCGGAAGCGCACCCCCTCAACCCGTTCCTCACCCACGATCTCCTTCAAAACCGCACCGGGGTAGAACGTGACCTTGGGATGGTGAAGCAACTCCTCCGCCAATTCAGCCGGGGCTTTGAGATCGGGAGTGGGCGAGAGGAAATGCACGCGACGGACAAAGCGAGTCAAAAAGAGGGCCTCCTCGATGGCCTCATCGTTGTTACCCGCCACCACCACCTCCTGATCGCGGAAGAAGGCCGCATCGCAAGTCGCGCAGTACGAAACTCCGCGCCCCAGCAAGCGGTCCTCACCCGGCACGCGGTTGCCGCGCCCCATCGAGCCAGTGGCGATGATCACCGTCCGTGCCAGGTAGGTGCCGTTATTACCGTAAAGCACCTTGGGGTCGCGCTGCAGTTCGCAGCCCTGGATTTTATCTTGAATGAACTGCGCCCCAAATTGCTCCGCCTGCCGCCGCATGCGCAGAAGCAACTCGGCTCCGCTGATCTCTTCCGGAATGCCGGGATAATTGGCAATCTTACTGGTGATGCCGAGGGCGCCGGCCGTGAGGCCTTTGTCAATCACCACCGTTTTGAGGTTGGCACGGGCGGTGTAGATGGCCGCGGTTGTACCGGCCGGCCCTCCACCGATGATCGCCACATCATAGACGGTTTCTTCACCGCCGAGGGGTAGTTCCAAACCGAATTCCAGGCCCATGCGCAACCTCCTTTCAAATCTGGTTTACTGCGTGATCTTGGCCAGAATATCACTGGCTTCCATGATCAAATATTCTGTGCCGTCATGACGAAACTCAGTGCCGGTGTACTTGGCAAAGATGACCTTGTCGCCCACCTGCACCTTGATCTCTTCATCGTCCCCAACCGCCACCACAACACCGGTCTGGGGCTTCTCCTTGGCCGTCTCGGGGAGCAGGATACCCGAGGCCGTGCGTGCTTCCTGATCCAGTGGGCGAATGAGCACCCGTGAACCCAGGGGTTGAATGGGGGGATTGGTAAGGGTTTCGCTCATAATCAGAACCTCCTTAGTATGTTCATTATACAGGATTATTTCAGGCCTAGTAGGCGGTCAATTTTTGGCCGATCGAAACCGACCACAATTTTGCCATTGATGTCAATGACCGGGACGCCCTGCTGACCAGAGCGGCGCACCATATCCCGCGCCGCAGCGGCATCGCGGCTGACATCTACATCGCGAAACTTGATGCCCCGTTCGCGCAAATAGCGCTTCGCCATGTTGCAGAAGGGGCAGTTCGGGGTAGAAAATACAATCACCCGGGGTTGAGACGTCGTGCCAGTGCTCATACCTCGCTTTTTCCCTCCGCGTGAGAATTAATCCGTTTGATTAGATGCACCACCTGACAAAAAGTTACAACCTGAGAGCACCCTCCACGCAAGCAAACAGCCGGCCTGTACCCCCGGTCACCCACTGGCAAGAACAGCGCACACTCCGGTTTGACCCATGTGCCCACCTTGGATAGAATCATCCTGTATGGGGTCAACCATGCCCTCCCAAGCACGGACGGCACAACCCACTTTGTGGACCTACCTGGGGGTCATGCTCCTGGTACTGGTCACCCTGGCCGGCCTGACCTGGATGAACTACCGTTTTGCCCTTGCCAACCCCGGCGGCAACGACTTCCTGGCCCGCTGGATGGGCGCCCACATGTGGTTGAAAGAGGGGCTCAGCCCTTACGACGACCGGGTCAGCCTGGCTTCGCAATACGCCATTTATGGGCGCCCTGCTGACGCAAGCCAAGGGGAGGATATTGCCCATTTTGTCTATCCTCTCTTCTCCATGCTCTTTTTTGCCCCCTTCGGCCTGCTCGATTACACACTGGCGCGGGCCTTATGGATGACCGTGCTGGAAGTAACCCTGGTGGCGCTCACCCCGCTCAGTCTGCGTTTGGCAGGGTATCGGGCGCGCGGTGGGGCGCTGGCGCTGTGGGTGCTCTTCGGCCTCTTGGGGTATATTGGCATTCGCACCATCATCCTGGGACAATTTGCCGGGCTGAATGCATTCCTCATCGTAGTCGGCATTGCTCTCATCTACCACAGGCGTGATTTGGAAGGTGGGTTGGTGCTGGCCCTCACTGCCAGCAAACCTCAGATGACCTTCCTGCTGCTGCCTTTCGTCTTGCTGTGGGCACTCTCCACGCGCCGATGGCGCCTCGCGGGCGGGCTGGTAGGGGGATTAACCCTGCTGATGCTCGGCTCGCTGGCGCTGCTTCCTGGCTGGCCAATGCAATTTTTGCGTCAGTTACTGGAGTATCCCTCCTACACCAACCGGATTGGCTCTACCCTTTCCATCCTTGCCAGTCAGGTGCCCGGATTGGAAACACCGCTCAACGTCATCCTCCATACAGGATGCGCCCTCTATCTGGCAGTAGAATGGTGGCGCGCCCTCGGCAAGGACCGAGAGAAATTCCTTTTTGCCACCCTGTTAACCCTGACGATCACCAATCTTATCGCCTTGCGCACAGCCACCCCCCACTACACAGCACTATTACCGGCCGTGTTTTTGATCTTCCGAGCCATTGAAGAGCGCAGAGAACAATGGGGCCGCGCGTGGGTCTGGGGATGGGCGCTGTTGCTATTTGTGGGACACTGGGTTTTGTTTTTTGCTACTCTGGAGGGAAATACGGAATCGCCATGGATGTACCCGCCGTTACCGTTCTTTTGCCTGATCGGGCTGCTCTGGGCACGGCGGGCAGGGTTGGCAAGGAGCCACGATGAAACCGGATAAACGCTCCACCCACACCCACGGCTGGATGCTGGCAGCCATTTTGCTTCTGGGAGTGGGCGTGCGCCTCTATCACCTCGCCGATCGGGGGATTTGGTACGATGACGCCTTCTCAATCTTCCTGTCCGAGCGTCCCTTGAGCGCCATCATCCAGGGCACGGCGGCAGACACCATGCCGCCGCTGTACTACTTCCTTCTGCATGGATGGCTGCACCTGGGGAATTCCATCGCCTTCATCCGCGGCTTGAACGTGATCCTCTCCTGTGCGATCATCCTGGGGGTGTATGCCCTGGGCCGGCGGCTCTGGAACGCCCCAAGCGGCCTGGCAGCCGCCTGGCTGACAGCCCTTTCACCGTTGCAGGTCTACCACGCGCAGGAAGTGCGCATGTACGCCTTGCTAACCTTGATGCTGGTAGGCTACACCCTGGCCTTTGTGCGCCTCTGGCAGGCTCACCGGGCCGGGCAACGGCAGGATTGGCGCGCCTGGGTAGGGCTGGTCCTGACGGGTGCACTTGCCATGTACACCCACAACCTGGCGCCCTTCACCCTGGTTTTTCCGGGGGTGTTTTTACTCATCCGCCGGGAATGGCGGCTGCTGCGTAACTGGCTGGGGGCCATGGCGGGGATCGGGCTACTGAGCCTGCCCTGGCTGTGGCTGGTGCCGGGGCAAGTGGCAAAGATCCAGGCTGCCTTTTGGACACCGCGCCCGGGCGTAGTGGAAATTTTACAGGCGCTGGTCATCTTCCACACCAATCTGCCCCTGCCATCCCTCTGGCTGGGCGGAGCGCTCTTCATCACCCTTACCGGCGTGACGCTGGTTGTGTTTGAGACACTGCGTTATCAGCCCCGTCGGGCCGAAGAAGGGTTATTGCTCACGGCTGGCCTGCTCCCACCCGCCTTGCTCTTCATTGCCTCCTACCTGATGCGCCCTATCTTCGTCCCACGGGCTTTCATGCTCAGCCAGGTGGTGTATTTTCTCTTTTGCAGCCGGGTGCTGACCCACCCGACTCGGCGCGCACCGGCAGTACTCCTGGGAATTTTGTTGACAGTGGGCAGCCTGGGCGGCCTCCTCTACCAAGCCGGGTATGCCGCATTTCCACGCTCCCCCTTTCAAGCCGCCATGCAGAGCGTGCAGGAGATTTCCCGGCGCGCCGCTTCCGAGAGCAAGCGTTTATGTATTGTGCACGATAATAAGTTGAGTTTCTTCCCCAGCCATTTCTACGCCCGTGACCTGCCGCAGACCTTCCTGGCGGATGTGCCCGGCTCGCACAACGATACCTACGCCCCGGCCACGCAAGCGGCCATTGGCCTGTTCCCCACCCCTTCCATTGAGGCCGCCGTCCAGGGATGCGACGCAGTGGCGTTCATCGTCTTTGAGAAGGCCATTCAGGAATACCACGAAATGGGGTACACCGAGCACGCTATCATCCGCTGGCTTTCCGAGCATTTTACCCCACGCGCCCGCGAGCGCTACGGCGACCTGTGGATCCTCACATTTGAGCACACCCCCTGAGGCCTACCGGCTATGAAGGGACTTTTTGGGGGTGCTGTTTTTTTGCACGCAAGCCACCGACCTGCTGCCCCCACTAGGCCGGCGGGTGCGGGGTTGCCGGCGCTGTGTCAATTGCGCAAGCATGGCCTTGATAATACCGGCCGAGCCTCCCTGGGTACGCATCAGCCTGGTCATCCCATTGTCGGGGGCGATGACCTTCTGGACCATCCAGCCTGGCGAGAAACCATCCAATCGTGCTAAAGACCCTGCCAGGCAAGAACCCAATACCATTGACGATGTTTGGAAAGTTTTATAATCACGAAACAATGAAAACAAGAACGCAGCATCATGCTCCCTCTTCTATACCACCGCGCCAGGTGAGGCGCAGCAGCAGTTTGTTGACGCCATGGCGCTGGCACTGGAAGCCGCTGGCCTGCCCCGCCTGGCCGGGCGCATCCTGGCCTGGCTGCTCATTTGTGAGCCACCCGCCCAATCCCTGGGCGAAATGACCGCTGCCCTGAACGCCAGCAAAGGCGCCGTCAGCCAGATGGTGCGATTGTTAGCCGAGCGCGGGCTGATCGAGCAAGTGCCCGGGCTACATGCGCGCCGGGACTACTACCGTTTCAAACCCGGAGGGTGGGTTGCCTACCTGCAACAATGGCTGGACCATCTGCGTACCCTGCACGCGCTTTCAGAGCATGGGCTGACCCTGCTCGCTCATCCCACCCCCGAGAACCAACAGCGCCTGCTGGAAGCCCACGATCTCTTTTCCGCTCTGGAGGCGCGCCTGCCGGCGGTCTTTGCCGATATGGAGGCGGCGCGTCGCGTCCGCCAGCAGACCGCGGCTCCACTTCATCCTCTATCCCCCGCTTCGGAGGCTTGAACCTTGACCTCCTATCTGCAAACCGCGGATGGCGAAAAACATGCGGCGGCCCTATCTTCGGTAGTGGCCGCTGTGGGCTTGACCACCTTCAAACTTGTTGTCGGGGTGAGCACCGGCAGTCTGGGCATCCTGGCCGAAGCCGCCCACTCAGGACTGGATTTACTGGCTGCCCTCATGACCTTCTTTGCCGTGCGCCTTTCCAGCAAGCCCGCCGACGATCAGCATCTCTACGGCCATGGGAAGATCGAAAACATCTCCGCTCTCTTCGAGACGCTCCTGCTCCTGATCACCTGTGTGTGGATCATCTATGAAGCCGTGCAACGGCTCTTCTTCCGCCATGTGGAGATCGAGGTCACGTTCTGGGCTTTCCTGGTCATGTTCGTGTCCATTGCCGTGGATCTCACCCGCTCGCGCGTGCTCTACCGGGCGGCTCGCAAGCACAACAGCCAGGCCCTAGAAGCCGATGCGCTCCACTTCAGCACCGACATCTGGAGTAGTAGCGTGGTAATTTTGGGATTGATCGGGGTAAAACTTTCCGCGATCCACCCCCAGTTGGGTTTCCTGCGCCAGGCGGATGCTATGGCTGCGTTGGTGGTGGCGCTCATCGTGATCTACATCAGCCTGCAACTGGGCGAACGTGCCATCCAGGCCCTTCTAGACGCCGCCCCCCGCGACAAAGCCAATGCCATCAAACAAGCCGTCGAGCGCTTGCCGGGGGTGGTGGATTGCCACCACGTGCGTCTGCGCTATGCCGGCCCCCAGCCCTTCGCGGATGTGCATATCCTGGTCGCACCGGAGATGGATTTTACCGCCGTGCACACCCTGACCGAAGACGTGGAGCGCACTATTCAGACGCTTTTACCCGATGCGGATGTGACCGTGCACCCAGAGCCGGCGCCGGCAACCGTCCCCTCTGCGTATTCATAGCCACTGCCAACCGCGGCGGAGGTGGCCGAAACATGGCGGCGCTGGGCCAGCGCGCTCTCGGCAGAAAAAAGCGCCAGCGCCAGCCAGATCAGACTGAAGCCCACCAAGCGGCTGGTTCCGAACGGCTCGCCGTAAACAAAGACCCCCAGCAAGAACTGGAGGGAAGGCGCGATGTACTGCAACAGCCCCAGCGTGCTGAGGGGCACACGCCGTGCCCCACCGGCAAAGAGTAAAAGAGGTACGGCCGTAACCGCACCCGAAAGCGCCAGCAGCAGGGTCTGGTTGGCCGGCCCATGCCCAAACGCTGCCTGACCGCCAATTTCCACAGCCACCAGGTAACCCAGCGCCGGCAGGAAGACGCTACCCGTTTCCAGGGTAAGACCGTGGAGCGCGTTTAGCGGCGCTAATTTCTTGAGCAGCCCATAAAACCCAAAGGAGAAAGCCAGCACCAGAGCCAGCCAGGGCAACCGGCCATAGGCCAGGGTCAGGTAAGTCACACCCACTGCCGCCAGGCCCACCGGCAGCCACTGCAGGGGGCGCAGACGCTCACGCAGAAAGACCACCCCCAACACCACGCTCACCAGCGGGTTGATGAAATAGCCCAGGCTGGTCTCGACAATCAACCCGGCCGTGACCCCCCAAACATAGGTCAGCCAGTTGATTGCCAGCAAAACCCCCGCCCCCAGGTAACTCAGCCCGATGCGTGGGGTGAGCAAGCGCCGCAAATGGCCTATCTCTCCTCGCCAAGCCAGCACAACGAGCAGAAAGAGGAAAGCCCACACGATGCGATGGGCCAGCACTTGAAGGGCCGGCACCCCCTGAAGGGCCTTAAAGTAAATCGGAAAAAAGCCCCACAGCGTGTAGGCCGTTGCGGCGAAGAGCACACCGCTGTTCAACTTTGTTCTCATGGCTTCCTCCTCTACGTTCTGGCGATTATACTCCCATCCACCCCAAACCAGGGACGCATCGGGCCGGCAATCTTCTCCCACCGACTGGTGATTAGAAAATCCCCGCCCCTTTCTATCCCCCAATGCCGAACATCCGCATCAAAAATCACCCCTATGCCCGGCCTCTTTTAGTGTTATGCTATTTGTTACAAGCAGGTGTATGACATGGAGATTCGGGTTAAGCGCGTGTATGCACCAGCCACAGCGGAGGACGGCGTGCGCATCCTGGTGGATCGCGTCTGGCCGCGCGGAATGACGCGCGAGGCCTTGCACGCCGACCTGTGGCTTAAAGAAGTAGCCCCCAGCACAGCCCTGCGGCAGTGGTTTGGGCACGCTCCCGCGCGCTGGGAGGCCTTCAAGAACCGCTACTTTGCCGAGTTAGATGCCAACCCTCAGCCCGTGGAACATCTGCTGGCGCTGGCACGCGAACAGCGGGTCACCCTGTTGTTTGCAGCGCGGGATGAGGCACACAACCAGGCAGTAGCGCTGCGGGAGTACTTATTGCGACGGGCGGGCCAGGAGCAACCCTGACCCGCACTCGCCTTTCACTCGGTCTCGGTTACCTTGCGCAGGCCGCGCGGACGTTCGGGGCTAAAACCGCGTGCCACGCTGAGGTGGTAGCAAAATAATTGCGCCGGAATGATGCTGACCAGCGGCGTGAGCCATTCGGGCACTTCGGCGGGGAGCGCCACGGCTGCCTGCCCCAGGCGCAGCGCCTCGGGTTGATCCGAAAGCACCAGGAGTTCGGCGTGGCGCTCATGGCGCAGGTAACGGAGCAACTCCAACATACCGGCGTAAACTCTGCCTGCTGGTACCACCGCCATCACCGGATAGCCGTGCTCCACCAGTGCAATAGGGCCGTGCTGAAAATCGGCGGAGGAGTAGGGCTCTGCCGCAATGTAGCACAGTTCCTTCAATTTGAGCGACCACTCAAACGCCGTGGCATAGTTGAAGCCGCGTCCCAGGACCACACACTGTTCCATGAAGCGGTAGCGCTGCGCCAGTTGTTGAATGGCCGCATGCTGGGCCAGCATGGCTTCCACCCATTCGGGCAGATGAGTCAGCACCGCCAGGCGCTCCGCATCCCCGGCCAGGGCAATAGAGAGCAAGGCAATGGCCAGCAATTCCCCGGTGTAACTCTTGGTAGCCGCCACCGCCTCTTCGTGACCGGCCAGGATATCCACCACAAAATCGGCGGCCTGGGCCAGGGGCGAATCGGGCGTGTTGGTGATCGCCAGGGTCGGGCAACCCTGACGGCGCGCTTCGTGCATGACACTGAGAAGATCCGGAGAGCGCCCGGATTGTGAAATACCCACCACCAGTGCGCCGCTCAAACGCGGAGGCGATTGATAGAGGCTGAAGAGCGAGGGGGTAGCCAGGGCAATGGGCAGGCGGTTGAACGCCCCCCACAAGTACTGAGCATACCGCCCCGCATTATCCGAGGTGCCCCGCGCCGCCAGAAAGACGTAATCAAACGGCTGGCGCTGAAGTCCTTCGGCAATGGCCTGGATGCGCGGCCAGCCCTCATCTAATAAACGCTGCAACGTTCGGGGCTGCTCAAAAATCTCATTTTCCAGGCTCATGGGCTTCTCTCCACCCGCCCGTGCAGGCGTTCTTCAAAGGCCTCAGCCCCGAATGCGGGTTGCCCACCGATCAGGGTCATGACCACCTCGTGCTGAGGTGAGAGCAAAACCAGGTCGGCGCGGTAACCCGGCGCCAGTCGGCCGCGATCGCTCAACCCCAACACCGCCGCAGGGGTCGTGGTCACCGTGCAGAGAGCCTCCGGCAGGGTACACCCTGTAAAGGCCATCAGGTTGCGCACGGCCGCATCCAGGCTGAGCAGACTGCCGGCCAGAGTGCCATCGGGCAGGCGCACCGAGGTGGCATCTACGCGGATTTCCAGGTCACCCAGGCGGTACTCGCCCGGGGGCATCCCCAACGCTGCAATGGCATCCGTGACCAAATTCAAGCGGTTTGGCCCCTTGGCCCGCCAGGCCAGCGCAACCATGGCGGGGTGAACGTGAATGCCATCTACAATGAGACCCACCGTCAAATCGGGGTGGGTGAGCAACGCCCCCGCCAAACCCGGCGCGCGATGTTCCAACGGCGGCATGGCATTGAAGAGGTGCGTGCCGTAAGTTACACCGAGATCGAACGCATGTAGCGCCTGCTCGTAGGTCGCCAGGCTGTGCCCGGCGGAGACGCGCACTCCGGTGCTGACCAGGTAGTGGATCACTGCATCTGCCCCCGGCAGTTCCGGCGCCAGTGTGACCAGCCGTACCCCATTGGCCGGCTGCCAGCCCTCCACTGCGCCCAGGCTGGGGAGTTGCAGGTGAGCCGGGTTGTGCGCTCCCTTGCGCCCCGGGTTGAGGAAAGGCCCCTCCACATGCCAGCCAAGCGGCTCGGCGCCGTGGAAATCGGCAGGGCGACCACTGTGCCAGGCTTCCATGGCGGTTTCCACCTGCGACAGCGGGCTGGTAACAATGGTGGGCAGAAAAGCGGTCACGCCGTAACGGGGCAGGTGACGCGCCACCTCCCAAATGGTGGCCGGGGCTTCGGTAAAATCGTGACCGAACCCGCCGTTGATTTGCAGTTCCAGCCACCCCGGGGTCACCATAAGGCCGTGAGCATCCAGGGTGGGCGTCTCCGCAGGCGCCGTCAGGTGCTCTGGCGTTCCCAACGCAAGGATGCGCCCATCCTCAATTAACAGCCGGCCGGGGTGAAAACATTCGGTAGGGGTATAGAGTGTGGCATTGTCAATGAGAAGCATGCAAGGGTCTCCTCCTACCTTCGAGGATCGAAGGGGTTATCTCGAGGGTGATATGGCCCGGCATCCATTGCCTAGACCTGGCGCCGTTCCAGGTGCACCGGCTGGCCGCTCTCCACAGACCGGTAGGCGGCTTCAACCACCTCGACCGCGCGCAGACCATCTTCGCCGCTCACCCGCGGTGGACGTTGAGCACGGATGGCCTGAACAAAGTCCTCAATCATAGCCTGGTTGGGATCTGAGCCCCAGAACGCCCAGTAGGGACGTTGCAGGGCATGGGTGAAGACGGTCAGATTCTGCCGAAAAGCATCCACCCACACGGCGCCGCGGTCGGTTACCATCTCAAACGACAGACCACCCCACGATGGCCAGTAAGGCGGGCGCGACCAGGAACAATCAATGGTGGCGAAGACCCCATTTTCGAAGGTCACCCAAACCATCCCGCCCGTCTCTACCTCCACTTCATCCGCATGGAAGATGCGGTTGGCAACCGCATACACCTCGGTCACTTCACTGCCCAGGTACCAGCGCATGATATCCACCAGGTGAACCGTATGATCCATGATCGCACCGCCCCCCGCCAGCGCTTTGTCCACAAACCAGGCGCGATGCTTCTTGGGAAGTTCGCCCTGGTTGGAGGAGTTGAAGCAGTAGACCTGCCCCAGTTCACCCCCATCCAGACGGGATTTAACTTCCAGAAGCGGCGTGGAAAAGCGCATGGGGAAAGCCGTCATCAGCAATACCCCCGCCTGGCGGCAGGTACGCACAATGGCTTCCGCATCCTGGGCCGTTGTGGCCAGCGGCTTTTCGCACAAAATGTGGGCCCCCGCCTCCGCCGCCAGTTTAACCAGAGGCAGGTGGCGGCTGTTCTCGGAACAGATGATCACCCCATCGGGTCTGGCTTCCAGCAGTTCCTCGTAACTGCGAAAACGATGCGCCCCGAAAAGGCGCGCAAAGTGCTCTCCCCGCTGAGGGTCATCATCAGCCAGGCCAATCATCTCCACGCCGGGGATGGCGCGCAGATTTTGGATATACGCCTCGGCGTGTAAATGGGCAAAGGACATAATCCCAATTCGGATGCTCATAGCAGCCTCTCCCCTAACGATTCGAGATAGACCACCTTACCGCTCTGCGCAGATTGCACGGCAGCAGCCGCAATCTGCACAGCCGCCAGACCGTCCTCGGCGGTTACGCGCGGTGTCTTGCCCTCTTTGAGGGCTACGTAGAATTCTTTAATCTCCGTGGTGTAAGGGCTTTCGCGTACCGGGCTGGATGGCAACCCCACGTCCGGCGCTTCGGCATGGGGCTTGATGATCAGGCTCTCAATGGGCGAAGTGGCCTGTGAGTCGAATTCGATCATCCCACGATCCCCCGAGAGTTCAAAGCGGGTGCGGAACGTGGGCGGGGGATAGGCCCAGGCCCCCGCCACATGGGAGATCGCACCGTTGCGGTGTTTGAGGATGACCAGACCATAATCCACGGGGCTGCCCTGGTGCACCGCGCTGACCTTGCGGGCAAAGACGCTTTCCACCTCGCCGGCCACCCAACGGGCATAATCCATATCGTGAATCATCAAATCCATCAGGATGCCACCCGACTTGGTCTCATCCAGGAACCAGTTGCCCACGGGCTTCTTAGGGCGATAACTGCCACGCAGCAAGCGCAGGGTGGCCACCTGCCCAATTTGCCCCTGGGCGATAATCTGCTTAGCCAGGGCGTACTCCGGGAAAAAGCGCACCACGTGGGCTACATAGAGCTGGACCCCGGCGCGGCGGCAGACACGCACGGCTTCCAGCGCATCTTCCACGGAAAGGGCCAGGGGCTTTTCGCAGATGATGTGCTTGCCTCTGGCGGCCGCTTCCAGGATCATCGGCACGTGCAGGTGGGTGGGGGTGCAGATATCCACCACATCCACCGCTTCGAGCATTGAGGCAAAATCCGGGAAGACCCTGGCGCCGTACTGCTGGGCAATGGGTTGGGCCTCCTCCACGGTTTCTGCCACAAACCCCACAATTTGCGCTTCGGTCTCCGCCCACGCCGCCGCATGGGTGGAGCCCATAAAACCAACTCCGGCAATTCCAACGCGCATGGAAACCTCCCTGATAGAGATCATTTGAGCGCACCCGCAGTAATACTGCGGATCATCTGCTGCGAGAAGATCACATAGAGGATGAGAATCGGCACCATGGCCAGGCTGAGCGAGGAAAGCACGGCGTTCCAATCACTGACAAACTGCCCCAGGAACTGCTGCACCCCCAGGGTAATGGTCGCCGTTTTGGCACTGGGAGCGATCACCAGCGGGAACCACAAATCGTTCCAGATGGGAATCATGGTGAAGATGCCGATGGCACCCAGCGCCGGACGTACCAACGGCAGGACCATGGTGTAGATGCGGTATTCGCTGGCCCCATCAATACGGGCCGCGTCTTTCAATTCTTTGGGCACCTGACGCATGAACTGACTCAAAATAAAGATGGTCAGCGGCAACCCCTGCGCAATATAAACCAGGATCAACCCGGTCAGGGTATTGACCAGCCCCAATTTAACCATCAAACGCAGCAAGCTGACCGTGCCCAGACGGATGGGGATCATGATCCCAATCGAAAGGTAAAGTGCTGTCAGGGTGTTACCACGGAAGTTGTACTCCGAGAGGGCAAAGGCCGCCATGGAGCCAAACAACAGGATGAACAACAACGACACCCCGGTGACCACAATGCTGTTGATGAAGTTCTGCGTGAAATTGGAACGGCTCAGCACCGTTTCATAACCGATGAGACTGAACGTGGAAGCGTTGGGGAAAGCGAACGGTTCGCCAAAGATGGCCTTGCGCGTCTTGAACGAGTTGATCAAGATCATCACCACCGGAAAAACAGCCAGCAGGGAGTAACTGGTCAGGATCAGGTGTGGCACAAACCCGCCCAACAGCAGGCGCAGGCGGTAGAGCAGGCCAAAATCCTTGCCGTAGGTGAGGGAACGCGAAGAGGTGCTCATCCAGGCCTCCTTACATCTCAACCGCTTGGATACGCCGCTGCCACAAGAACATGTAAATCAAAACGCCACTCAGGATGATAATGAACATCATCGCAGCCACGGTAGCGCCCATGGTCGGGTTGCCCAATTGCAACTGCTGGCCGAAGAAAGTGCGGTAGAAGAGGGTGCCCATGATGTCTGTGGAGAAGTTCGGTCCGGCCAGCGCTCCCTTGATGGTGTAGATGAGATCAAAGGCATTGAAATTGCCCACAAAGGTCAGGATGCCCACAATACCCACGGTGGGCAGGATGAGCGGGAACTTGATGCGCCAAAACACCTGCCAGCCGGTAGCCCCATCCACCCGGGCTGCTTCAAGCAACTCCTCAGGAATGCCGATGAGCGCGGCGTAAAAGAGCACCATGGGAATTCCCACAAACTGCCACACCGAGATCAGAGAGATGGTCACCAGGGCCGTGCTTTCCAACCCCAGCCAGGGGCGGAAAAGCGAGCCCAGCCCCACCGCCTTTAGAATGCTTTCAGCCACGCCCCACAGCGGGCTGAGGATCAGGTTCCAGATAAAACCAATGATGACAAAGGAAAGCACCGTAGGCATGAAGAGCACGGTGCGATAAAATTTGCGCCCCCACCCACCACTGGCAAGCAGTGCCGCCAGCAAAAGCCCGATGGGATTCTGCACCAGCATGTGCACCAGGAAGAAAACAATATTATTTTTGAGTGCCCCCCAGAAACGCGGGGCGTAATTGGAATCGGTAAATAAAAGGACGTAATTGCGCAACCCGACGAAGTACTCCCGGTTGTCCGATCCGATAGCAAAAAACGAGAGACGCAGGGAATCAATGAGCGGATAAATCATGAACAGGGTATAAACAATGACCGCCGGCGCCAGAAAAACCACAATATGGATAGGAAAAGCGCGTGACCCGGGTTTTGTGCTCACGTTCACCCCTCCAACGCTAATTGGAATTGGGGCGGGGGTGACCCCATGTCAGGAAGGCCACCCCCTTCTGCCCTATCTGCCCTACTGCTTGGGTTTATACCACTTATCCAGACCGGCCTGGATTTCCTGCGCGGCCTGTTCGGGGGTCAGAGTGCCGTTGATCACCGCTGCGCTCACGCGCCACAACTCGTTCTCGAGGTTGGGCTCACCCCGCGAGAGGATGTGGTACGAGTTGCGGATGGTGGATTTGCACTCATTGCGCCAGGAGACGAATTCCTGCGCCAGCGGGTCCTTCAACTCAACCGGCGTGCTGTGGAGCGGGAAAAAGCCGGGCAGTTCGTTGCCGTACAACTCGGCGAACTCGGCAGAAGCCACCCAGGAGAGGAAGGTCCGCGCCGCTTCGGGATGTTTGGTGGCCGCGTTCATGCCCAGCGCAATATCCACGTGATCGCTGATGTAGCACTGATCGCCGGCTTTCTCCACCGGGGGCTTGAAGATGCCCAACGGGAAGGAGGCCTGCTTCTCAAACAGGGCAATCTCCCACGAGCCGGTCGGGTAGATGGCGCCCTTGCCCAGCGTGAAGAGCGCCTGCGCATCCGGGTACTTCACCGATTCGAAGCCCGGCGGCAGGTAATCGCGCCAGCGCGCCAGTTGCTGCCAGGTTTTGATGTAGGGTTCATCGGTGAACTTGGCCTCGCCGCGGATGAGCGCCAAGCGGCCTTCCTCACCCTTCCAGTAATTCGGCCCAATGTTCTGGAACCCCATGGTGGCGGCTTCCCACATATCCGCCGTCCCCATTACCAGCGGGATGTAGGTGCCATCGGCCTTGATCTTATCCAGCACCTGGTAGAACTCATCCCAGGTGGTGGGTTCCTGAAGGCCCAATTTATCAAACGCCTCTTTGTTGTAGAAGAAGCCGTGGATCACCGAGGCCATCGGCACGCAGAAGGTCACGGAAAGATCGTCCGTGCTCCATGCGGTCTTGGCAAAATCGGTGAAGTTCTCCATTCCGGGCAGGTCGTTGAGCGGAGCCAGGTAGCCCTTCTCATAGAGTTTCAACGAGGCATCGAAGGGGCGGCAGGTGATCAAATCGCCCGCGGTGCCCGCTTCCAGTTTAGAGTTCAGCACGCCGTTGTACTCTGCCGGCGCGGTGGGGCTGAACACCACATGGATATCGGGGTGCTTTGCCTCAAAAGCGGGGATGATCACATCCTGCCAGATGGGCAAGTCATCGTTGCGCCAGGATTCAATGATCAGAGTGACCTTTTCACCCGCGGCAGGTGGCTGAGTGGCTTCGCCGGCTGCGGGGGGCTGGGTCGCCTCACCTGCGGGGGGAGCCTGGGTAGGGGTGGCTTGCGCACAGGCAGAAAGCACCAGCGCTATCAGAAGCAACATGGCCAGAAACACTTGCTTACGCATCTTCTTCCTCCTCATTTCTCAGAATTCAAGATTGGTGGGACACACATCGAGGCAACCGGGTCCAGTTTGTATGACTTTCGGCTACCGACCACCTCCTTTCTTCTCTGCGCGCCGGGCGGCCTGCCAGACCAGACACGCCGCCCCCAGCGCCGGATTCTGCAATTGGGAAGCGACGATGTGCAGGTTCTGGTGGCTGGCCGGCAGAACCCGCCGGGGCAAATCGCGCTGTAAACGCGCCCGCAGGTGATCAAAAATCGCCAGCCCCAAACCTCCGCCGATTACAATGCGGGCGGGGTTGAGTAACCCCACAATGAAGGCAACCAGGGTGGTCAACGCGGCGGCCACTTCGTCTATTGCCGCCAGCGCCAGCGGATCACCTGCTGCGGCAGCCTGAACCACAGCATGCGCTTCCTGCACCGCCTCTACCGAGAGGTGCGTGGGGTGCGCCTGTGCGGCTAAAAGCCGCCGGGCAACCGCCACCAGCCCCGGCCCGGAAACCACCGTCTCCACACAGCCGCGCAAACCACATGCACACAGCCGCCCATGCTCGGGATCCAATGCAATGTGGCCAACCTCCGCGGCATTGCCATCTGCGCCGCGTATCAGGTCGCCATGGGCAATGATGCCTCCGCCCAGCCCCGAGCCGATGCCCAGGAAAACGAAATCCTCGCACCCCCGCGCCGCCCCCCAGTAGTATTCGCCCAGTGCGGCGGCGTTGGTGTCTTTCTCGATCCAGACTGGCAACGGAGTGCTCAGGCGCGCCTGCACCTCGCGCACCAGGAAGACCTCCTCCCAGCCCAGGTTAACCGCATTGCGCACACTGCCTTCCACAGGGTTGACCAGACCGGGACTGCCCATCCCCACACCTTGGAGATTTCCCCCATACGCATTCGCCACGGCGCTCAGCCGGTTGATCTCAGTTCCAATATCATCCAGCACCGCCGCCGGACCGCGTTGGGGCAGGGTGGGCAGATGCCGCGCCTCCAGCACCTGACCCTCTGCGGTTACCAGAACCGCGGCGATCTTGGTAGCACCAATGTCAATACCAATGGCGAGGGTGTTCATTGCATTTGTTCCATCAAAATGCGGGTTACCTACTCCAGATTTCGACGGTGAAGAAGTAGCGATCACTGCGGTAGTAAGATTCCACAAACTCAAAAGGGTGATTGGACTGATCAAACGTGGTGCGGTAGATATGGAGAATCGGCCCGCCCTTGCTCACCTGCAGATGACGGGCTTCTTCCGCCGGGCAGGCCACTGCTTCAATTTGCTGCAGGGCTCGCCACGGCTCCACCCCAAAGTGTGCCTTGAGGGTGGCATAGAGAGAACGCTGACTCATATCCAGGTCAAGCAGTGCGCGAAACGGTCCCGCCGGGAGGTAGGCGGTTTCCAGCGCTAGGGGTTGTCCATCGGCCAGCCGCACCCGTTTGAGGACGATCACCATCTCGCCGATTTTAAGTTGCAAAGCCCGCGCTACCTGCGGCGAGGCCGGCAGCATTTCAAACTGCAGGACGCGCGAGGCGGGCGTGCGGCGCTGGGCTTCCATATCCTGCGTAAATGAGGTGAGCAACCCCAGATGCTGCTGGATGCGCGGCTGGGCCACAAACGTGCCCTTGCCGTGCACCCGCACCAGCAATCCCTCGTTGATCAAATCTCCAATCGCCTGGCGCACCGTGGTGCGGCTGATCTTGAAGCGCTTCTCCAATTCTCTTTCCGTGGGAATGCGTTCACCCGGCTTAAGCAGCCCCTGCAGGATCTGATCCTGAAGGTAACTCTTCAATTGGTGATAGAGGGGAATGGGGCTATTTGCGTTCAGCATGAACCAGAGGGACGGGGTAAATATATTGTTATGACATCATGACGTTGGGACGTGGATATTTTTACTATATAGAAATCGAAGGAGAAAATCAATAGGCCAGCGCATTTTTTAAGCCGGACCGACAAATTTTTAAGGTTGAGGGGTTTTCCTATTCCCGCTTTTGCTGGCTTTGTGATATGATTGGGGCTTGAGGTGAACTGACCTATGGACGACCGAATCACGATCATTGAAGGCCCACCCCCGGTATTTGAAGAAGTGGATGACGGGTGGGCACTGGGGCTCAATGAAAGCCCCAACCTGTATCATATGGCGCTGACCCGCCTGCGCACCTTTAACGGCACGGCGCTGGTCGAACGTTGTCACCGCATGTGGCGGCGCCAGCAGCCGATTTACCTTCACTTCCGCAACCCGCTGGGGCTAGAAGAACGCGTGCCGATCCTGGCGGCGCGCTCGGTCGAGACCCCCGAAGGGCAGGTGCTCTTCTTGTGGGTGCGCCACAAGCACGAAGAAGCCGAGGAGATCGGCAGCGATTTTGAAGACCGCGACGACTACAACAACTGAGCGCGGCGGCACCTCCCTGCTTTCATGACAACCCAAAGCCCCTTCCGCATCTGGGAAGGGGCTGTTTCTATGGGGGGTGTGCCCCAGGAGGGACTCGAACCCCCAACCAAGGCGTTAGGAGTGCCTTGCTCTATCCTTTTGAGCTACTGGGGCGCGGTGCAATTATTATAACACGGTCATCGGCCATCTGGCGGGGTGCCGCCCTCTAATCCCCCATCGCGGTTGCGCCCGTGGCAGGTGTCGCTATCGCGCCAGGTAACGCTGCCCCCTCATTTACCCGCACGAATGCAAGAAGTCTGCCTTCCCACCCCGAGTTCCACCCAAACCTCATCGGGAAGCGCCCGCTTCAACCCAACGGCCAGGCAGAGCCTGCCCCCATTTGGGCAATCCGCTGACGCATTTGGGGAAGGTTCTGCAAGGCAATTCTTTATAATCAAATGGAGATGCTCGCCCCGACTGAAACCAGCGTCTCAGCATTTACGTAAACATAATGCTCACGTTCCCTGAGAAAGGCCAAGTTCCCATGTCAACGGTCAAAGTTAATCAAATTACCAAACGCTTTGGCAATCAACAAGTTGTGGATCACGTCTCCTTTGAAGTTCAACGCGGCGAAATCTTCGGTCTTCTGGGCCCAAACGGCGCCGGTAAAACCACCACCATTCGGATCATCCTGGATATTTTCAAACCCGACAGCGGCGAGGTCGAGGTCCTTGGCGGGCCCATGAACGAGGAGAAGAAAAACCGCATCGGCTACTTGCCCGAAGAGCGGGGATTGTATCAGGATATCTCGCTGGAAGTTTGCCTGAACTACCTGGCTCGTTTAAAGGGTCTGAAGCCGACAGAGGCGGCTCACCGCATTGAACAAAGCCTGAAACGCTTTGACCTTTACGAACATCGCAAGAAAAAGGTCAAAGCATTAAGCAAAGGAATGCAGCAAAAAGCCCAGTTGATCGCCACCCTGGTCCACGATCCGGAGTTGATCATCGTGGATGAACCCTTCAGCGCGCTGGATCCGGTTAACACTCAAATGGTCAAAGACCTGTTGCGCGAGGAACGGGAGCGCGGAAAGACCATCATCATGTGCACCCATCAAATGCATCAGGTCGAGGAACTCTGCGACCGGCTGGTACTGATCAATCATGGAAAGGTCATGTTATATGGGGATTTGGACGGAATCCGCCGGCGCTACGCTGCGCGCAAAATTCTGGTGTGTCCCCTGGGGGATTTGCCCGCCGATCTCCCCGGTGTCCAGCGCATCGAGCGGGAAAACTCCGGCTACCTGCTACACCTGACAGAACACACCCATCCCCAGGCCATTCTAAAACACCTGGTTGAACAAGGGGTGGCCCTGGAGCGCTTTGAAGTGGCCCTGCCCACGCTGGATGAGATTTTCATCCAGATCGTCACCGCGCGCGGAGAACCCCTATGAGCAAGACCTGGATTGTCTTCCGTCATGAATACCTGCGCCATGTCAAGCGCAAAGGCTTCATTCTGGGACTGCTTTCCATTCCCATCTTCCTGGTCGTGAGCATGGGGATCAGCATCGTGGCGGCTCTCTCGAGCGAGGACATGCGGCCGGTGGGTTATGTGGACCTTTCGGGATTGTTTGCCAATGCACAGCCCCTGCCGCCCCAAAACACCGGCTGGCTGGACCGTGATGTAGAAATGCGTCCCTTTGAGAATGAAGCCGCCGCCCGCCGTGCCCTCGAAGCCGGTGAAATTCAGGCTTATTACGTGATCGCGGCAGATTATCTCCGCACGGGCAATGTCAGGTTGGTGACCAGCCATACCGTAGAGGCAGATATTCACCGTCAGTTTTCGAAGTTTCTGCTGACCCACTTGTTGAAGGATGAAGACCCCACCGTGCGTGACCGCGTTCTGGAAGGGCCGAACCTGACCTTGCACACCCTCACCAGCAACCAGAAAATTGGCTCCCGCAACTTCTTCAGTTTGCTGGTCGCCTTGTTCTGCGGCGTCATATTCGTGATCGCCATCAGCACCAGCGGCGGGTATCTGCTCCGGGCAGTTGTGGAGGAGAAAGAAAACCGCACGATTGAAGTGATATTGACCTCTATTTCCACCGACTCACTCATGGTCGGCAAGGTGCTGGGCAACTTGTGTGTTGGACTCACCCAGTTGCTGTTCTGGCTGCTCATGGGTGGGCTGGCCGCCCTGTTTGCGCTGCGGGCTTTCCCCGATTTTCAAGGCATGGAGATCAACGCCTCCTTTTTCGGGTTGGTGGCGCTCACATTTCTCCCGGGATTCGTAATGATCGCCGCGCTGATGACCACGGTCGGGGCAACGGCCACCGAATCGCGCGAGGCTCAGCAAATTGCTGGTTTGTTCACCTTACCAGCCATCGTGCCTTTCTGGTTTATGGGCGCCATCATCGAGCATCCCAATAGCCCTCTGGCCATCGGATTCAGCCTCTTCCCCTTCACCGCACCAATGACTCTGCCCCTGCGCGCCATGGTGACAAACCTCCCAGTCTGGCAAATCGTCCTTTCGGTCGCCGTGCTGTGGGCAGCCGCTGCCGCCGCCATCTGGCTGGCAAGCCGTGCTTTTCGCCTGGGCATGCTGCTTTACGGAAAGCGATTGACCCTGGCTCAAATCCTCCGTTCCCGCTGACAAAGGGAGGCTCCTCCAATGCACAAAACCTGGCTTATTCTGAGTCACGAGGCCCTGACCACCCTGCGCAGCCGTTCGTTCCTTCTGGCCTTGATCCTGGTACCGTTGGTTTCCTTCATCATCCTGCTGATCGCGGGTGCCCTTCAACGCCGCAACCCCAGCCCAGACCCAATCACCTTGCTCACCCCAGAAAAGCCCCCCATCAAAGGGGTGGTGGATCTGAGCGGTCTGATCCGGGAAATTCCCCCCGCAATGGAAGGGCAGGTGCGCCCTTACCCCAGCCCGGAGGCCGGGCTGCGCGCTTTGCAGGCCGGCGAGATCACCATGCTCTACGTGGTCGCGCCGGATTACCTTAGCAGTGGGAAAATTGAACTCTACGCACAAGAAATCAACCCGTTTCAGGATGCCCGCACCGCTTATCCGGTTGATTGGCTCATTTCCTACAACCTGTTCAAAGACCGGCCGGCCCTGTTTGACCGCATTACCGTCTCAATGAACCTGAGCGTGGAACGGGTGGCTTCGGAAAAACCGCCGCGCGCCACAAATGAGACGGTTGCCTTTTTTGTGCCTTACGGCATTGCCATGTTCTTTTATCTTTTTATTTTGGGCACCTCCTCGCTCTTATTGAGCAGTGTCAACACAGAGAAACAAAACCGCGTCATTGAAATCCTGCTCTCCTCAGCCACCCCCTCGCAAATGATGGCCGGAAAAATCATCGGCTTGGGGCTGGTGGGCTTGCTGCAGATGACGGTCTGGCTGGCAGCCGGGCTGTGGCTGTTGCAGTTCAGCAGCAGGACCTTTACCGCCTTGCAGGGGATTCAACTACCCCCCAACCTCCTGGGGTGGGGCATCTTGTACTTCATCCTGGGCTACACTATTTTCGCCGCGCTGATGGGGGGCATCGGTGCCCTGGCACCCAACCTGCGCGAAGCCTCGCAAGTCACTTCTCTGGTAATTCTGCCGCTCATCATCCCCCTCATGTTCCTTCAACTGCTGATCAACCGCCCCGATTCGGCTTTATCCCTCGTCCTGAGCCTGTTCCCGTTTACCTCGCCGGTGGCCATGATGACGCGTCTGGCGGCGGAGCCGGTGCCGACCTGGCAGTTGGGGCTGGGTGCCGTGCTGCAGGCCCTCACGGCTTTCCTGGTGATTCGCGTGGTGGCAGGCATGTTCCGCGCTCAAAACCTGCTCTCGGGGCAACCGTTTAACCTGGGCCTCTTCTTCCGCGCGCTGATCGGTAAGGTCTGACCCCCCACTCAGCAGAGAGGGATGTCCCCGTGAGCGAAGACCGCCCCACGGGGCAAAGGAGCAGGTGCCGCGGTACCTCGTATATACGGGGCAAGAGAGCACGCACCGCTCCATCCCCCATGCCTGTAAGGGCGCGCAAGTCCCAAGAACACCGATATCCGGGGTTATGGAGGGTAGCCCGTACTCAAATAAGCGGTACAATATCTCAAATTAGGTTTTTAGGTTTAAAACCAATTAGGCACACCCGGCTGGACCCTTTGCTCTTCCGGCGCGCCCTCGCTCCGCTGAGCACATTCCCCCAGGCGGCAATTCTGAAAGCCATCCCCCATTTTAGAGAGGAGACCCCAATAATGCGTTCCAACAAACTACCCATTTTGATCGGGCTGCTGGTGATCGTGTTGTCCGTCCTGGCCTGCAGCGGAAGTGTTACCACAGCCAACATTGCCGATGCCTGGATGTCCACAGACGAAGAGGGCAATAATCGTACTACGGTTTATACGCCGAACGCCGTCTTTTACGTCCAGGCCGATTTGCGCAATGCGCCCGATGACACCAGGCTCAAAGCGGTCTGGATCGCGGTAGATGTGGAAGGCGCGGATCCCAATCTCACCATTTATGAGACCGAGTTTGTCTCTGGGAGCGGGCTTGTTCACTTCAGTCTAAGCAACAACAACCCCTGGCCACAAGGCAAGTACAAGGTCGAGCTCTACCTGGACGACAAACTGGCCAAGACGGTCGAGTTTGAGGTGAAGTAACGGCGGGGTTTCTCCCTCTCTTCTGATCACAGGGCGCCTTGTCGCAAGTGCTTCGCACAACTGCCGCAGGGGATCAACCCCTCACCTCATGAGCACCTCGTTAGCGGGTAAAACGCTCACCCGAGGAGCAACCTTGGGTGAGCGTTTTTCAACAACGCGGTGAAGCATAAACCCATTAAGTGGCGATACCCCCGTAGCGGTTGTCTGGGTGGGCACCTGGTAACGCCTCTATGGGTTCCGCCCCCTCTAACGGCGAACCGGAAATGGAAAAGGTCCCGGCAGCAAAATCCACCTCTAATACCGCCCAGGCTGCCCCATTATCCCAACGCAAGATGAGCCGGGAATCCGGGGATTCGGGCATGCTAAACGCCCCGTTAAAAGCGGGGTGCTGGTTGCGAAAGCGAATCAGCCGGAACAGCGATTGCACCACGGGGCGCTGGATGGCCTGGGCAATCTCCTCCAGGGTGTAGTAATGCCGGTTGATATCACGCCCGACACCCGTGCGGGCCAGCAGATCCATGTCATTTTCGCCCGCCAGCAAACCCACGTAGTAAACCTGAGGGATGCCCGGCGAGAAGAACTGAATGGCGCGTGCCAACAAATAATCACGGTCGTTGCGCCCGAGCGCATCATAAAAAGTGCAATTCACCTGATATAAATCCAAGTTGGAGGCGGCGGCACCGCTGGCCAGACGGCTCTGCCCGTTGCTGTTAAGATGAATTTGCTCCACTAAAGCCTCTAATTCTTCCGGAGGAATGAGACCGGGGTAGTTTTGTGGATCACTGCTGTCGGCGCCGATGTCAATCACCCCAATGCCATCATGCGTATCCAGAACGGTAATCGCATTGCGCGGGCTGATACTCAGCCATTGCTTTAGGTAGTATGCCGTGCGATTGAATATGGCGTGCAGAACCAGGGGGGGCAAAGCAAAATCGTAGACACGATCCACCTGACGGGCAATCTCAATTTGCTTGCGATAGTGCGAGTGGATTTCGACCAAGACCTCCATCCCCAATTCCTGGGCTTGATGGGTCAGGTTTTCAATAAAATCAAACGTCTCGGGGATCATAAAACAAGTGGTTCCCGCCTTTTTGACGGCATACCCAACAGCATCCAGACGCACCATGCGAATGCCGTTTTCATGCAGAGTGCGCAATACCGAGTGCAGGTACTCTCTCCCCATAGGGTGCAATACATTGATGTCAATCTGCTGCCTGGAGAAGGTGGTCCACAATAAACGTTTTTGGCCGTTCTTCAGGGTTATATAAGAAAAAGGCAAACCGGGTCTGGGGCGATAAATGGTCAATAAGTCGGCTTCGGTGGCACCGTTCGGGAAAACACTGCTCATCGTAAGAAACAAATCTTTGTAGATCGAGTCGTCCCCCTTCTCCAAATAATCCAGGAACTGGGGCGAGGACGATGAAATATGGTTAACGATTAAGTCCGCCATTAAGTCAACATCCTGCCCCAATGCCCTGATATCCTCCCAACTGCCCAGACAGGGGTCAACCCGGGTGTGATCAATCGGATCAAACCCGGCATCGGCTCCCTTAATGGGGTAATAGAAGGGGAGAAGGTGGACACCGCCGAATAAGCCAGCCAGGGGGCCACGCAGCAATTGGTGGAGTGTTTTGATGTTACCGCTTCCCAGGCGGTCTACGTAGGTGATGAGTTGAACTTGGTTTTTCATAGTACCCCGATATGTCGTAGCATAAAGGTGTTGCCTTCAAAGGGTCTGCCCGGGTGTTTTTCCGAGAGAAGCAAACCGCAACTCACGTCACAAAAGTCGCCCATTGTCACAAAAAAATACCGCCACACCAAAGCCCACCCTTTCCTAACCATCCCACAAAAACCAAGAGCGTATTTTTAATGAGTGCGTTTTTCCTGGATAAAGTTTCGATCGAGCCATTCCAATGCGCGAGGAAAGTACTCATTCCAGAATTCCCAAGTATGCGCCCCGGGGCCCTCTTCATAAGTCAAATCAATCCCGTGTTCATTAGCCAGGTCGCGGAATCTAATGCTCATATCATAAAGTTCGTCATCAACACCACACGCCATATATAGTTGAAGAACAATCAGGCTGTTAGAAAGAAGTAACATGAAAGCACTTTCTAAGTGAGATAGTACAACAAATCCACTAAAAAGTCAATATCCATTCCAAGAGCCTTTCGATATTCAGGCGGTTTTTCGTTCGATCAACGTGAGTGGGAGCTTTACGTGCCTCGGCAAGCGCGATGGTGATTCTAATTGCGCAAACAATATCTCCACTGCCAGTTTTCCCGATTCGTCCAGGTGCTGGCTTATGGTTGTTAGATCCGCATACTCCGCCATATCCAGGTCATCAAACCCAATTACCGCCAGCTGGCCCGGCACCTCCACCCCCAATTGGCGGGCTGCCTTAAGCACTCCCAACGCCTGGAAATCCGTGGCCGCAAATATGGCAGTGGGTGGCTCGGGCAACTCAAGCAATTCCTTGGCCACTTGCCGGGTTTGCTCCTGCGTATAAGGGGCGAGGCGCACAAAGGCCTCAGGGAGATCTATACCCGCTTCCTTCAATGCCTGACGAAAGCCGCTCAGGCGTAGGCTGACCGGATGAATCGCATACTCCGGCAGATCCGTGTCTCCCAGGAAGGCAATCCGGCGGTGCCCCTTGCTGAGCAGATAATTGGCAGCCATGCGCCCGCCCTCCACATCATCAATCTCTACGCAGTTCAGGGCAGGGTGAGGATACTCGATCAAGACCGTTGGCAGATTGTGCCGAATCAACCTCTCTGCTTCTTCATCGTTGACCGGCAGCGACAGGACAATTAACCCATCCAGGTTACCGGTCAGCGGCAGTGTGGAAAGGTAGCGCTGTAAATGATCGGCCGAATAGACCGGATAAATCACCAATTCAAAGTTTTTCGAGGATAGAACCGTGGCAATGCCCCGCAAACGCTGAACAAATGACGGAGCCGTAAAGAAGGGGGTTACCACCCCAATACGACCGTTCTTCTGCATTGCACGGGCACGTGCCTCGGCCTTGGGGACAAAGCCCAATGCATCTATGGAAGCCAATATCTTTCTTCGCGTCTCGGGATTGACCCTGCCGGGATCATTGAGCACACGCGAGACCGTGGTAATGCTGACCCCGGCATGCCTGGCCACATCATATATGGTTGGCCTTTTGTTTCCATTGATCATAAAACAACCTCTAACAACTGATGAAAGCACTTTCACCTTTTATACCATTGACGGGAAATGCTTGTCAACCATTTTGACCAATGGGTGTAACCAATGCTTACCCCATCTATGAGCACTTTACCTTTTTAGGAATATCACATAGCAAAGAGGCCCAAAAAGTTTTTCTTTTGTTATTGACATTCGACAATATGATACAATTTATAAAATTATTTTTAAGGATGTTCCTAATGGCATCTCTTCCCGAACAAATTGCTCAAATCGGGCGCCGAATGTTTGAACGACGCTTGACCGACATGTCCGGAGGCAACATCAGTGCCAGAGAAGGCGACACCCTCTACATCACCCCCAAATACAGCGGCAGCCGATACCACTGGCAACTGTCCCCTCAGGACATCCTCAGCGGCCCCCTGACGTTGGACCACTGGCTCCATCACCCCCGCTTTTCCCGGGAGGGCAAAGCCCATCTCCTCATCTACCAAACCTTCCCGAACGTCCAGGCGGTCATCCACGCCCACCCTTTCCACGTCCTCCCCTTCTGCTCCCTCTC
>NZ_LGKO01000002.1 GCF_001306145.1 Thermanaerothrix daxensis | reverse complement strand
AAGCGCACTACGAAAACGCCCTGGAAGTGCGCCGTCGCGAGGTGGCCCCTGCGGATTGGGCGATGACCGAGCACGCCCTGGGCAACCTGTGGCTAAGGCGCTACGAGCGGAGCGGGGAGGAGGCCCATGCGCAGGCGGCGGAAGCGCATTACCGAAACGCCCTGCTGGAATACCGTCGCGAGGTGGCCCCTGCGGATTGGGCGATGACCGAGCACGCCCTGGGCAATCTGTGGCTAAGGCGCTACGAGCGGAGTGGGGAGGAGGCCCACGCGCAGGCGGCCGAAGCGCACTACGAAAACGCCCTGGAAGTGCGCCGTCGCGAGGTGGCCCCTGCGGATTGGGCGATGACCGAGCACGCCCTGGGCAATCTGTGGCTAAGGCGCTACGAGCGGAGTGGGGAGGAGGCCCACGCGCAGGCGGCCGAAGCGCATTTGCGAAACGCCCTGCAGGAATACCGTCGCGAGGTGGCCCCGTCCCAGTGGGCGACTGTGCAGCATTCCCTGGGCAACCTGTGGCTAAGGCGCTACGAGCGGAGCGGGGAGGAGGCCCATGCGCAGGCGGCGGAAGCGCATTACCGAAACGCCCTGGAAGTGCGCCGTCGCGAGGTGGCCCCGTCCCACTGGGCGACTGTGCAGCATTCCCTGGGCAACCTGTTTGCCCGGCGCTACGAGCGGAGCGGGGAGGAGGCCCATGCGCAGGCGGCGGAAGCGCATTACCTGGCCGTCCTTTCCCAAAATGAGACCTCTCCTCTGCCCTCCATTTTTCCTTTCCGCAGTCATGCGGCGCTTACCCGCCTGTACTTCAGGCAAAAGGATTGGGCAGCGAGTGTTCGACATTTCATTCAAGTAAACACTCGGTTGACGGAGTTGCTGGCTTGGCAAAACTTTCGCAGCGGCAAAGAATCCTGGCTTCGAGAGACACGGGGGCTGGCTGCGCAAGCCGCCTTTGCGCATCTGCGCCTGGGGCAGCCTGTGGCCGCGGTGGAAGCGCTGGAGTCCGGCCGTGCCCGTCTGCTGGGCGAGGCCCTCGAGCGCCAGCGCCGCGACCTGGAGAACCTAGCCGCGCTTGGCCGCGGGGATTTGCACGAACGTTACCGGGAAGCCGCCCAACGCTATGACGAGTTGCTTCGCCAGCTCAGTGATGTCCCTGGCCGACTGGCGCAGGCCGTTCCCCCCCGCCTGGTCGACTGGTTGTCCCGCATCCAAGCCGCTCAGGCCGAACTGAACGCGGTCATCGCCGAAATCCGACAAGTACCGGGCTACGAGACCTTTCTGAAGACCCTCACCGCGCAGCAAATCCGGGCTCTGGCGCAGGAGGCGCCGCTGGTCTACCTGGCGGCTACCCAACACGGCGGCCTGGCGCTCGTGGTGACGGGAGATTCCGTCCGCTGGGTGGAGCTGCCTTGCCTGACCGAAGCGTCCTTGCGGCGGCAGGTCGTTGGCGATGAAGGGCAAAACACCTACTTGCGCGCCTACCTGGCCTGGCGCACCGCCCCCTATAACGACGAACGCCGCGATGACTGGGAAGAAGTGTTGGACAAGACCTGCGCCTGGCTGTGGGAGGCGCTGATGGAACCGGTCCTGGCAGCCCTGCGGGAAAACGGCCTGCCGGAGGGAAGCCGCGTCGTCCTCATCCCCTCTGATTGGCTGGCGCTTCTGCCGCTGCACGCCGCCTGGATGCCCGATGACACGCCTCCCTGCAAGCGGCGCTATGCCCTGGATGAATACACCTTCACCTATGCCCCCAGCGCTCAGGCGCTCTACCACGCGCGCACCGCGGCCAACCGCCCCGCCGACAGCCTGCTGGCGGTGGAAAATCCGCGCGGCGACCTGCCCTTCACCCCGCGGGAGGTAGAAGCTGCAATGGCTCACTTTGTCGGACGGAGCCGTCGCTTGGCTGAGCAAGAGGCTACCCGCGCGGCGGTGATGGCCGCCATTCCCCAAGCGAACGTGCTGCACTTTTCCACACACGGCTTGGCCGGTTGGGGGGAGGCCGAAACGGCGCACTTGGTGCTGGCGGACGGCGTTCTGACCCTGCGCGAGGTGTACGGCTTGAGGCTGGAAGGGTGCCGCCTGGTGGTGCTTTCAGCCTGCGAAACGGCTGTTCCCGGACTGGAAATGCCGGATGAGATGATTGCGCTGCCCTCCGGCTGGATGCAGGCCGGCGTGCCGGGTGTGGTCGGCAGCCTGTGGTCGGTAAACGACCTGAGCACCGCGATGTTAATTGCTCGCTTCTACGACCTGTGGCGCGGGCAGGGGCTGCCCTTTGCACAGGCCTTGCGACAGGCTCAACGCTGGTTGCGCGACCTATTCCAGGACGAAGCCGCGCTGGCTGAACTGGAACGCCTGGCGCAATCAGGCCGCCTGCGCATGACTGCC
The DNA here is from genome assembly GCF_001306145.1 of Thermanaerothrix daxensis. Classification (GTDB taxonomy): domain Bacteria; phylum Chloroflexota; class Anaerolineae; order Anaerolineales; family Anaerolineaceae; genus Thermanaerothrix; species Thermanaerothrix daxensis. Next base: position 1,382,671 of record NZ_LGKO01000002.1, on the reverse strand, counting down.
GAACAAGCCGAGGCCTTCCTGCCGGCGGCGCTCCTGCGCGACTTTCGCCATCCCTACCACTGGGCAGCGTTTACCTTTACCGGTCTGTAAGGAGGTATTGAATGAGCCATTCCGAAGAGCAAGCGGTGTATCGCGAGGTCCGCTCCCTGCTGCCGGAGATGGATCCCGAGATGCGCACCCAAGCCGAGGCGCTGCTGGCCAAGGCCGAACGCGGTCAGAAGACCGATGTAGCCCTGCTGAAGCTCATCCGCTCCGACCCGCGCCTGCGGGAGATCCTGGCGGCGCGCCTGAGTTTGAAGGGCAGCGAAACGGCACGCAGTCTCTACACCCCCTCGGCCGGGGATGTGTTTTCACCGGTGGCGCGCAAATTCATCTGCCCGGAGTGCGGGTCCACCCGCTACCTCCAGAAGGCTGGTGAGGACCCTGGGGTGTGCCCTAAAGACGGCCGGCCGCTCGTCCCATTTTTTGAACAGGAAGAAGGTCAGTGATGCTGACCAAATTCTGGGAAAAAACCGGTGAGTCTCTTTCCGCCCGCTGGCTGGAATATCTCTTCGGCCCGGCTTTCCTGTTTTGGGGCGGGGGGCTGGTCGTCCTCGCCCTCGAAATCGGGTTCGATACGGTTTGGAACTGGATTTCGAGCCGCGACGCGCTGACCCAGGCGGTCCTCCTGGTGGTCAGCGCGCTGGTCATTGCGCTCTCCTCCAAACTGATGGAACAGTTGCGCTTTCCGTTCCTGCGCCTGCTGGAGGGCTATTGGCCCTGGCCGCTGCGCTACCTGGCGGAGCCGCTCAGCCGCCGGCAGTGGCAGCGCATCGAGCGCCAAAGGGAACGCTGGAACGCCCTCAAAGGCAAAGAGGAGCAGGGCAACCTGAGCCTGGCAGAGACGCGCGAATTGGCGCGCCTGGAAATGGCCGGTCACTACGCGCCTCCCCGCCTGAGCGATTGCCTGCCGACCGGGCTGGGCAACCTCCTGCGCGCGGCCGAAGCCGCCCCGCGCGATAAATACGGCCTGGATGCGGTCATCTGCTGGCCGCGGCTGTGGCTGCTGCTGCCAGCCGAGGCGCGTCAGGCCCTGGCGGAAGTTCGTCAGAGCCTGGATATGCGGGTGGAACTCTGGGCCTGGGGGCTGTTCTTCCTGCTCTGGACGGTCTGGCAGCCGTGGGCGGCGCCGGTGGCCGTGTTGTGGATGTGGGTTGCCTACGCCCTGGCGCTGGAGGCCGCCCGCGTATACGCCGACCTGTTCGAAGCGGCCTTTGACCTCTACCGCTGGCGGCTGTACGAAGCCGCACGTTGGGAGGCGCCGTCTGTTGGTGGCGCCGAGGAGGTTGCCCTGGGGCAACGCCTGACCGAATTCCTGTGGCGGGGCACGGCGCAACCTCCTGTTCGCTATTCCAAGGGCTGAGCCACACGCCGGAGCGTGCCAGGTTCAGGAAAAGGCATCCGTGCTCAGGAGGGGGTATCGGGGGGCATTGGGTTTCCTGCGACCGGGAGGATGTTGCCAAATTTAAGGTGCTCCGGGCGCCATACCCTTTTCCTGGTAGGCGACAACCGCCCCTAGATTCGCTCCCACGCTTCCAGCACCAGGCGGCGGGTGCGGTATTCGCCATACTGGCGGATTTCCTTCTCCTTCAGCACGCGGAAGGTCTCGCCGGGGGAAGCGTTAAGGGGCAACTCCTGTTGCATCTTGCAATCTTTTCATTACTAAACTGATTACCACTAGTTGGTCAATCGCCTCATAGGCATCAATCTCGACCCAGGTTTTATCTTTTGGCTGGTGTCCCTTTGGGTTACGAAACGCCTGGAAAATGCCGATTGTTAGGGACGAGAATCCTTTTTGTTCATCCAGTTGTGAAACAAAATCCGTAGATTTTGTATCTAGTGGGTTCAATTTCACGCGAGGCTCAGAGAAAGTGCGAGGACTCATGTCCGGTTTGCCTAACACATCTTCGGCCAGGTTGACACCTATTCTCGTATAACCGGATATTTTCCTTAAATAATCTTCCAGTGCTTTACATGTCTCGAAGACTGCACTGAAGTAATTTCCGGCTTTGAAATCTCTCTCTGCGATTTGTTTTACTCGGTCGTGCAACGGGTAATAATCAAACAACATAGCCGGGTCGGGGCGACTGGTTTCCCGGATGAGTGCTTCATAAAGCAATGCCAGTTCCCACTCCGACAAAACGCGCCGGGTGTCGAACTCATCTGTCTTGTACAAGAGCAATGTGGGTTCGATACTTTCAAATTGCAACCAGCAATGGTTTTTGTCCGTTACTTCGTTGTATTTTTCTGCCCACCAAAGCATTGCGAGCACATCGGTTGCATCTAATGGCTGAGATAATTGCAGTGCATGTTTCCCCCCAACTTCTTTCAACGCAGCCGCGAACAATATCTGGCGTGTCAGGCCGCCTTTTGTCTGTGAACCAACAACGTTCACGAAATGATTTTTTGCCTTTCTCCTTCGTTTTAGGGAAGAAATGCCAAAGGCCATGAGAAAAACTTGTTCAGGGTAGCGCAACGGTGAAAACCTATTATCGGGGTTCAACTCTAAAAACATATTCAGAACCTTTTCAAAAAAGGCTTTATCTGGAGCATAACCAAATTTAGACTGGAGCCAGACCAGAAAGAGTAAGGGGCTGATGTTGCGTCGAAATTGCCAGGCCGACTCTTCTTGAGCCCAAGCTTGTAATCGTTCGAACATTTCCTGGGCTAGCAAAAACGATGCACTTCCCTCGCACAAGAATGCGTAAGCGAGCCAGGAGGCCACAAATGGGTCCCACTCCTGGTCTAGTTCATTTTTGCGCGCTAGTAAGGCGCGCTTCACTTCTTCGCGATATTGAATCAGGTTTAGAGAAACCATGCTTTATCCGCCAGCAGACCCAATTGCGCTACGTGTTGACGCCAGTTCTCAACGCCTATTTCAGCAATTAACTTCGCAATCAAGGCAGAATAGTTCAACGTAGCTGGTACAGATTGAGCGTTGAAGCCGCGCCAGTTTACACCAGCAAAGTCGAAAACTTGCCTCACCAGCCGTGGAAATTCACTTGGCGAAATTGTTGACCGAGGATCAAAATGAATTTCAAACAAGCGAGGAACACCTTTGCGATTGCGAACCTCTTCACTTGTTCGAAAATCTCTCTTACGACCGTCGAGGAAGAGCAAAGTTTCTGTCTCGGAAAGCACAACCTTTATGCCGGATTGGGGAACGTAACTGGAGTGTGCAGAATCAAATAACCGATAAGAACTATATCCGTTCAAATGCAGAATGGCGTACGGAATATTTGCCCCCAGTTTCTTCATTGCTTGCTCTGCTGCAAAAAACTCGCGGAATTTACCGGGCTTTTTGCACAGGTGTATCACAATTTCGTCAGGGTTTCCGTTCAAGTTAGCATATTCATTGTAGGCTTTGGCGATAACGCCCGCCAGTGCTTCCTGGTAAGCACTTCTATCTTTCCAATAAACCGATTGAGGGGCAATGCTGGAAAAGAACAGATAATCACCATCACTGCTAAAGAGCGTAACAAACCCCACCACCCTTTGCTTTTGTTTGTCCTCTGCGCGGCTTATGCCCACTACCAGGCTTTTTTGTTTTTGCGGAGAAAGGACCGTCCAGGGAGTGCCACCTACTTTAGCATACATTTGCAGTGCAATATTTTCAAGCATCCAGGGTAACTGAGAAGAATTACGAAGTTTTTCCTGGGTAGCAAATTGACTCGGAACGCCAAGACCTATTAGGATTGACTTGGCGCTAGTGTAAAAGGAAGGGTTTTGCGTTGATGTGAGAAGTAGAACAATATCTGGATTAGTATCTCGAACCCATAAACGAAGGTTTGTATCGATCTGCTCCGGTATCTCTGCAGAAATGCTACGCTCACTGCAAACAGTGAATGGAAGCCGAAATAGTTTTTGGAAGCCCGCAAAAGAGCCATTGCCATTCTGCAAACCGCTTACCACAATTTGCTTTGTGCTTTGTAGAGTCGCGGGATAAACCACCAGACAATTTATCCGATCCTTTCCAAATGTCATTGCGTCGTAGGGTCCATAATTTTGAAGTCCACGGCGTGGGGAGTAATCCCATTGACTTACGGATGAAGCGCTAAATCGCAATTTCGGAGGTGAGAGTTTCTCGCCAACAAAATACGGCATGGCTACCTCCCTAAGATGACCCGGAAAGGAATGGAACCCAACTGTGCCTGTCCGCCACATGGCAGGGTAAACTCGTGAAACTCTTGGGCGAATGGAAGCAAGTAGTCGTGCATCCGCATTTGTGAGATTTGTAAGTTGAAGCGCATTGTGCTGCGCAGAAATTCTTCCTGGGTTTTGGTCCTCGTGCTGCGCAGAAATTCTTCTTGAATAACCAGGGCTTCGTTCAAGGCATTTTTTATGCGCATTTGGTGCATGTTGAGCGGATTGCCCTGTTCATCCTGATATGCCCAGACGACATCCACAACCAACCCCAGAGATTCAACGGCAGGGTAATGCGCGCATCGCAAATCATACCCGGCAAAAACTTTGACCTTCCCCTGGGATGTTACACCTTTTGGGGATGGATGAAAGATCTTTGCTCTGGCCTCAAACCCTTTAGGGGAATTTTTTTCTCTTTGCCAAAAACCTTTGGACAAGGCTGACAGAATTAGTCCATCCATGACCACATGAGCCGCAAGCGCAGGAATATCTCGGAGGAAAATCTTGTCTTCCTGGAAATCCTTGCCTGCCAGAAATGCGATTGCATCTTGACCATAGCCGTACACGCAGTTCTTGTGAGCGTACACGAAAACATTCGCTTTTTGACCCTCAATATCAGTGCGCAATGCTCGCAGGTCAACTACTTGCGTACGTTTAATAACCATGATTGTCACGGCTTCTTCGGGCAAGGTTACCGGGAAAATATTGGTATAAAGACCGGGTTGGAGTTGTATGTTGTTCATTGCTTTCCTTTATACTTATGTACTCATTTCATAAAAAAGTTAACCAAAAAGCTAATTTCTTAAACCTTTATTCGAAACTGTCAAGTATGCTTTTTCTTGAGGCTACATTTAACTCATAAACTTCAAATAGTAATTCATCAATAGATTCAGCCGCTAACCTATTCTCTCCCTTGGACTGAATCAATGTGTTTGCCAGAGAGTGGATTTCCTCCCTCATTTCAAATAACTTGGATGGAACAAAAATGCGATTAAGAGCGAATTGGTCGAAATGCATTGTTCGCTGTGCAAATCCATAGACAATGCGATGCACTAGCCAGTTTATTAGTTTGGAGGAGAGTACAGCCACAATAGACTCTGGTGATAATACATTCGTTGGACACCTGACAATATTTACTGTATCTAAACAAACTGCATTTGAATAATCAACTGTGCCAATGATTTTTATGTGCGGGCGGGGACGCGAAATATAAGCAACAATGTTTTGAAATACAGCTTTGGGACCCGAAAATAAACCAAAGTCGTCTATTTGATCCTCCGTCAAGAAACCCGAAATAGATTTGAGTGTGTAGGGTGCTATATCTTTTCCTGCGATAACCGGAATTTCGCCTTGTTGTCTCATAATTCGTTGAAATCCCTTACCCCTTTGAGTTGACAAAATTTCACCAAGAAACAACCAGCTTATGGAAGACTTCTGAAAGCGCTCAAGAATTTCAAGTAAGGTTGGTTCTGGATTTATGAGCCAAACATCAAATTTTCTTAGAGTCTCTTTTGATACGATGACAATATCGGGGATATCAGAAAATAACCGTTGAGTTTTTATACTAGGGGGTCTCGTTCCTTTGTTAACAACTATAAGGACTTGTTCCAGCAAAACATCATTCCATGCCTGTCCGAGATCAGTTGTTTTTTCAACGAAAGGAAGCAAGAGATTGCGTAATTTACTCCACCTAGTTGAGTATATGATTGATTTTGGGGTGACTAACCCAATTCTTCCAGTTTCACTAGTTAACTTCAAAGTCAAGACCCAAAATAAACTTGCAGTATTAAGTGAACCAACATCAATGTAAAGCGATCTAAGAAATTTATATTCCCATTTACTTAGTTCAGCACTAAAAGGCGGGTTGCCCAGCACCACGTCAAAGCCGCCTTTGGCGAACACTTCCGGAAACTCCAACGGCCAGTGGAAGAAACACGCTTCGGCGGCCAGGGCTTGGACCTGTGCCAAGGTCTGCGGCGGCACGGGCTGGCCGGCCAGGGCGCGGTGCACGACAGCGGTGGTGATGGGCGGGGGAGAAGCGGGGGAGAAGGCCTGGAAGAAGGCGGCCGTCCACAGGTCGCAGGCGTCCTTTTGGCGCTGCCAGGCGGGGTCTTGGGCGCGGGCCTGGTAGCGTTCGCGTTTGCGGTGCACCAGTTCGGGCGTATCATCGGGGATGGTGTCCAGTTCCTGCCCCCACTGCGCCAAACTACTCAGATCGAGGTCCGGGTTCCAGCCGAAGAGGGTCAACTGCCCCTCACGCTCGGCTTTGTTCTGGCGCTTCAGGCCGGCGGCCAGTCGGCGGTCATCGCCTTCCAGCGGGTCGAAGGCGCCATCGGGCAGGCCGTCTTTCAGGATTTGCAGGTCGAAGACGCCCACCAGCGAGTCGCCGTGCTTGATGCGGTGCTCGAGGAAGGTGAGCGGTTTGCCCTCGGCGTGGCTTTCGAGCCAGAGGGCCACGCGCGCCAGTTCCACCGCCAGGGGGTTTTTATCCACGCCGTAGATAGAGTGGGTAACCACATCGCGGATGGCGGCGCGTACCTGCTCGGGCGCGGGTTCGTCCTCACTGGTGCGGGTGCGCGCCAGTTCCTTGCCCAAACGGCGGGCAGCGGCCAGCAGAAAGTGCCCGGAGCCGCAGGCGGGGTCGCAGACCTTGATGGAGAGCAGGGCCTGCTCGCGCGCTTGTGCGTTCTCTTGTCCTTTCAAGCGCTGGGCGATGACCGGTTCCAGCGCGCTGCGAATCAATTCGCCGACCAGCTGCGGCGGGGTGTAATACGAGCCGGTGGATTTGCGTTCCGAGCCGGGGGCGAGTTCGAAATGCGGCACACCGCGCGAATCGAAGTGCACGGTGGGGTGGTAGTCGAGCAAACTCTCGTACACCGAGCCGAGTTCTTCGGTATCCAGCGCGGCGTAGTTGACGCGGCGGGGTGGGTTGTCGTAGAACGCCAGATGCCAGAAGGCGGTGAGCAGGTCGCGGTTGGTGATGAGGGCGTTGTCCAGTTCCTGCGAGGCGAAGAGTTCGCCGTTGAGCGGCGGCACGCCGAGCAGGTCAGCCAATTTGTCATCCCGAAAGACCTGCCACAGGGCGCGCAGTCCCAGCCACAGGTCGGGGTCATCGGTGTAGGCGGCGCGGTTTTCGCACAGGTGGCGCAGGCGAGAGATGCCGTAACTTTCCAAGTAAAGTGGGTTCTGCCCCATCAGGCCGCGTTCTTCGGAGACGAGCAGGAAGAGAAAGCGATAGACCAGGCGCAGGAGTTGACGGTAGAACGCCAGCGCCCCTTCGCGCCCAATCCACTCCCGCAGGGCGGCGCTGCCGGGGTGGCTGAGAAAGCCGTTCGCCAGGCCAATCAGGCATTCTTCCACGCCCTCACGCAGGTGCTCGCGCACCCGTCCGCCCTGTTCGATGGATTGCTGGTAATACAATTCCAGCAGGCAGTCTTCGGCACGGCCGTCTTTGGGCAGGCGCGTGCGGTGCAGCAGGCGGTAGAGCAGGACGAAATCGGCGAAGCGTTCCTGCTCGAAAAGCGTTTCCAGGTCGAACTCGACGTAGGCCTGGCGACGGACGAAGGTGGAATCGCGCAGCAAGCGCAGGATGCGGCCGTTGGTTACCAGCCCCCAGAGGGCCTCGGAGCGGTTCAGGTACTCCTGGACGAGGGCATGCGGCGAGAGTCGCGGTCGGCCCGAGGGGGCGGGGCGGCCCAACTCCTGGCGATAGCCGACAATGTGAACCGGGGTGGGCTGTTCGGGCACGGGGGAGGGGAGCAGGGCGTGCGAGAAGGCAAAGGTCAGGCCATCTCGCTCGATGGCGCGCGGCTGATACTGCAATTCATAGCCCAGCAGGCGCAAGAAGGGGATGACCCACAGTTCGCGCGTTTCGGAGGTAGCCAGGTCTTCTTCGGGCAGGCGTTCCAAGCGGCGCTGGAAGATTTGCCACAGGGAGCGGGCATCGTGATAAACGGCAGCGATCTCTTCCGTCAGATTGCGGCCAGGAGGCAGGCCGAAGTCCTGCGGCTTCTGACCGGGCAGGTCGGCGTGGGCCAGCGCTTCGAGCAGGTCAGGGCTGAAAAGGCCACCTTCGATGCGTAAGGAGGGGTGCAGGTTCATGCCGCACCTCCAACGGGCTTCAAAATCAGCGCTCCCAGCAAATCCACCGGCCACTGGGGCTGAACGGTCAACTCCTGTACTTGCAGGCGGACGGCTTTGCGGATGCGTTTATGGGCTTCGGTCAGATCACGGGCGCGGGCTTCGATTGGCGGGCGCAGGTGTGTTTCCAATGCGGGATATTCCCTGAGAACCGCGTCCAGGGTGGCTTTCTTCTCCTCCAGCGGTAGGTTGGCATCGGGCTGGGCCTCGGCTAGCAGGCGCAGGGCCTCGGCTTCGGGCAGCCATGAAAAGGCGGCTTTCACGGTTGAGGTGTAACCTAAAACCCGCACTTCTTCCGAGAAAAGTGGAGTCTGGCCGGGTACCTGGATGAGATAGCGCACGCGCAGTAAGAGCAGGACGGTGGGTCGGTCCACCGTGCGGGTGGCAATGACGCCGCCGCGGGCAGCGTGCGCCGCTCCACCTTTGGTCAAGGCTTCTTCGAGCAGGTAACGCGCCAGCGCCGCCACGAAGGGATGATTGCGCCCCAGATATTCCGCGCCTTCGGGGGTGGGGGAGGTAAAGGTAATGCGCCAGATGCCATCTTTGGGCTGGGGTAGGGCAAAGCGAAGCGCCTCGGGCAGGTCATGCGGCAGAGGCGCGGTTACCAGGCGCAGGACCCGGCCGTCCTTCTCGTGAGTCAACTTCAGGCCGAGGCGCTGGCAGGCTTCCAGGACGAAGGCGCGCACAGCCTGCGGGTCACCCAGGACGGAATCGGCGGCTTCCAATTCACGGCGCACTTCATCGGGCTTGAGGGCACGCTGGGCAAAGCGCGTGCGGGTGCGTTTCTCGCGCTCGGCGTCGCGCTCCCATTGTCGGTGCAGGCTGGCGACATCGTTGGCCATGAAATCGAAGGTTAGTTGCTGCGCCCCGGATTGATAGCCGCCACGCAGGAAGAGCGCCTGCAGCACGGCTTCGGTTACACTCTCGCTCTCTTCAGGGACCGGGACGTGCGTACCGAGCGCCTTGTGAATCTCGCGGGCTTTGTTGAGCAAGACATCGAGCACCACGCCGTCCACCGGGTTGTCGGCGCCGTAGTAGCGGATGACCTTGACCTGTCGGGCGGGTTGGCCGTAGCGATCCACCCGTCCCTCGCGCTGTTCCAGGCGGTTGGGATTCCAGGGCAGGTCGTAGTGGATGACGGCGGTGAACTTTTCCTGCAGGTTGATGCCCTCAGAAAGACAATCCGTGGCGACCAGGATGCGTGGGCGATTGGCGTCTATCTCCTCGATGCGGGCGCGGCGTTCCTCGTCGGCTTGCCTGCCGGTGATGCAGATTACCTGAACCTGCGGCTGGCTCCCAACCAGGCGTTTTTGCAATTCCCCGGCCACGTACTCGGCAGTGGCGACGTAGCGGCACCACACGATGGGATGGTAGCCCTCGGCGAGCAGATCGCTCACGGACCGAATCAGACCCTCAAGTTTGGTATCCTGCCCGGGCTGGAGCAGGGTGGCAGCCAACTTACCCAGTTCGCGCAGTTTACGGCGTTCAGCATCGGGCAGGGTGGATTCGGTCTCCTCGATCGGTTGGGTGGGTTGCTCGTCGTCGGTGCGGTCGCTGTCGGACTCGAAGACGAAGCCCCGGAAATCCACCTCGTCTACCCCTTCAGTCTGTTCCAGCCGCCCGTGACGCGTTTCCAAGGCAGCCAGAGCTGCCGCCGGGCTGGACATGACACAGCGCAACAGCGCCAACGCGCCCCAGTAGCGCACGCGGCGCTTGCGCTCTTCTAATTTCAAACCCGTTCGCACGATTTCGGCACAGAAGGCGTAGGTCTTTTCGAAGAGGGTGCGGTAGGCGGGCGAAAGGCGGTAGGTCCGGTCTTCATGGATCCGCTCTGGGAAGCAGGATTCTTTTTCCCAATCGTGTTCGATGTCGTTGCGGGTGCGCTGCACAAAGTGTCTCGCCAGTTCACCCAGGCGGTTTTCACTCAGGGAATCCATTTCCCATTCTTCGAAACGGGGGTCGAGCAAACCTAGCAGAGAGCGAAAGGCCGACTCGATGCCGCTATGGGGTGTGGCGGTTAGTAAGATGAGATGGCGATTTTTCTTTTTGGCGATTTCTTTCAGAAGTTCGTAGCGTTGTTGCTGATTTTGGTTCTTTGCCATCGCCGCGCCGTGAGCCTCGTCCACGATGATCAGTTCGGGCGCGTGCAGCAGGAAGGCATGGCGGTTGCGTTCGCTTTTCACCCAGTCTATGCTGATGACCTGCACCGGGTAGTGTTCGTAAAGGGTGCGCGTGGCCGGTTTGCGACGTTCAAGTTGACCTACCGTGCCAGAGCGGATGACTACCGCCTCGTGGAAATTGAATTTCTCGACCAGCTCCTTTTGCCATTGGTCGCACAGGTAAGGCGGGCAGAGGACAGCCAGGCGCCGGATCTCCCCCCGCTCCCATAATTCGCGGGCGATGAGCAAGGCTTCGATGGTCTTGCCCACACCTACATCATCGGCGATGAGCAGGCGCACCGGATCAAGGCGTAAGGCCATTAAGAGCGGTACAAACTGATAGGTGCGTGGGCGGATGGAAATGCGTCCCAGTGAACGCAAGGGCGAGGCACCCTCGCGCAGGGTTAGCCGTGCTGCCTGCCATAGGAGGTGCGCCCCGATAGCATCCGAGATGTCCTCCGGATTGGGAAGCGGGAACTTCGCCGGACACGGCCGCTCCTCGGGGAGGGTGTACCCCAACAGATTGGTTAACTCCCTGTGAAGAAGAAGCGTTTCATCCACCATACCGGCGAGTGGGCGCAGGGCATACACGGTAGGATCTTCATGGGGTAGCAGTACCCAATAGCGGTTACGCAGTTTGACGATAGTACCCGGATTCACAAAATTTCCCTCCTAAATCGGGCAATAAGTACAATTTCGTATTCGCAATCGGCATCAAAAAGAGAGATACCCATCAATCCTTAGTGACTGTTTGTTACTCACGAGTATGTACCATACCCATCCGGATAATTACCGAGTTCGAGCTTGAAACATTCTGGTTCTTTGGGGATCCCCCAAAATGGCGATCAAAAAATTTGTGAGTGTAGCGGTAAAAGCAATGAGGAATGGTCCTCATAAAAACACAAATTGTTTGACCTGCTAGTTTAATTATACCCCTGCATACTCAATTCTAACTGCAATCACAGAGAAGTCTGTCAGTTATCGCATTCTTATCGTCAAATGACTGAGATTAATCCATTTAACAACCGCCTGACTCGAAGAAACCCAACCCGTTGGCTTTGGATTTATAATTGCCCTGGTAACGAAATCATGAAGTAATTTTGTCGAAGATCATGTCTCAAACCACCCCTGATACGCCTGAGATTCATCATTACATCAAAGGCTTGTTTGCTAAGGAGGACACCCTCCTTCGCCAGGTACGCGAAGGTCTTGCCAAACAGGGTCTACCGGAGATCGCCATTGACCCGGAGGAGGGCGCCTTTTTGCACCTTCTGGTACGACTGAGCAAAGCGCGGCGTATCCTTGAGATTGGAACCCTTGCGGGCTATAGCACGCTTTGGCTGGCGCGTGCCTTACCTGAAAATGGACGGATCGTTACCATCGAAAAATCACCCGTTCACGCACGTATCGCGCGCCAGAATTTCCAGGCGGCCGGACTTGAGGAGCGCATCCTTCTCCTCGTTGGAGAAGCCCGGCAACTGCTGGCCAAAGTAACCTCCTACGCTCCTTTTGATTTCGTTTTTGTTGATGCGGATAAAGAAGGCTACCCTGATTATTATGCGCTGGCCATGGATCTCATTCCCACAGGTGGCGTTGTTGCTTTCCATAATGCGCTGTGGGGTGGAAGCGTGGCTCGAGACGTGCATGGTCCCACCATTGATGCTATCCGCGATTTTAATCAAATGGTCGCGGATGACCCCCGTGTTATCTCCTATATCTACCCCGCAGGCGATGGCACGTTAATCGCGGTAAAACTTTGAAAAAAAAGAAATCCCAGGGCTTCCACGGCGAGTGGGTAAGCCCTGGGATTGGTTTACCGGCAGGTTGGACTATCCGTAGCGCTGTTGGAAATCCTTCATGAATTCAACCAAAGCCTGTGCAGACTCCAATGGAAGCGCGTTGTAAAGCGAAGCGCGCAACCCGCCTACCGAACGGTGACCCTTTAATCCGATCAAATCGGCTTTCTTGGCTTCTTTGACAAAGGTGTCTTCTAACTGTTCGTTGGGCAGGCGGAACGGGATGTTCATGATGGAGCGCGCTTCGGGGCGGGCATGACCACGGTAGAAGCCGCCGCTTTCATCAATGACTTTATAAACCATGTCGGCTTTCTGGCGGTTGATCTCATACATTTTTGTCAATCCCCCCAAGCCTTTTAACCACTTCAAGACCAGACCTGTAATATAAATTGCATAGCAGGGCGGAGTGTTGTGAAGAGATCCACTCTCGGCCAGAACTTTGTAATCTAACATCACCGGTAGTTTTTCCGGAACACGTGCCAACAGATCTTCACGCACAATTACAATGGTGACCCCCGCCGGTCCTGCGTTTTTCTGCGCCCCTGCATAAATGACACCGTATTTACTCACATCAATTGGCTGGCTGAGAAAGTCTGAAGACATGTCGCAGACCAGGGGCACCCCTTCCGGCACAACGGGTTCACGCTTGAATTCGACCCCGTGAATGGTCTCGTTATGGCAGAAGTGCACATAGGCTGCATTGGGATCGAAAGACATTTCTGCGTCCTCAGGTAGGCGGGTAAAGTTCTCGCTTTCCCCGTTGAACACCACACGGGTATTTCCCAATTTCTGCGCTTCCTTAAACGCAGTGCGACTCCATGCCCCAGTGATAATGTAATCCGCCGAAGCTCCAGCAGCTCGCAAGTTCATTGCCACCATGGCGAATTGCAATGAGGCACCCCCTTGTAAAAACATCACTTTGTAGTTTTGTGGAATGCCAAGCAACTCGCGCAGATCTGCCTCAGCGGTTTGGATGATGGTCTCAAATTCTTTGGAGCGGTGAGACATTTCCATCACCGACATTCCGGTGCCCTGATAGTCAAGCATTTCTGCCTGAGCCTGCTCCAGAACCGGCACCGGCAAGACCGAAGGACCTGGATTGAAATTGTGAACACGTTTATAGGCGCTCATGGGTTGGACCTCGCATTTGGGAAAATCTTGGATTATCTTGCTGCCCTGGCTTTTCCAGGTTGCACCCTAATTATCATACACCAAATTCAAAAAAGTGGAATAGAGTTTTGTCTGACATTTTATGAAACGTGGGAAGAGGGGCGATTATGCTATTGATAAAACCGCCTTCTTGTGGAAACTTGAGTTGTGGATAAAAGATGAAAATGACCAATGTGCCTTACTGAGAGTTTGCTTTGCTGCCACCACGTAATTACACTCCGCTCCTATGCGGAGCCTTTAGGTCGGGAGATTTTGTGAACATTAGCCCAGATTCTCGTGATGAGTTACACGTGACAAAAAGCACAAACTTGTTGTATACATGATTAGTCAACGAGTCAACAAGGAGGAGGCTTATGGTCTACGCACTGATCGGAGTGGGGGCGTTGGGTTGTGCGATAGCCGCTGTAACGACAAAACGATTGCTCAATTCAGCAATTTGGCTGGCACTCACCAGCGCTCTAGTGGCATTGGAAATGTATTTGCTGGGGGGGCCGTTCATTGCTGTGATTGAGTTAAGCGTCGGGGCTGGTTTGGTAACCGTGCTGTTCGTGTTTGCGATCAACCTGACCGGCGAGGAGAGCACTCCCAACGCCCATCCGGTTTTGAAGGGGCTAGCGTTGGTGTGCCTCCTGGCTTGCCTGGCGCTTGTTGCCTATTGGGTGCTTCCGCCCACCCTGGTCTCTCCTTCGAACCCGGATACCCAACCCCTGGCGACGATATTTTGGGAGGGGCGCCGTTTGGACACCTGGCTCCAGGCTCTTCTCATTTTTACTGGCGCTCTAACCGTCCTGGGACTCTTACGTTCGACGCCCCAAGAAACTGATCAAAAGGAGGAAAATCCGGATGGATTACCTTGATGGCGTCATTGTCTTGCTGGTGGTACTAGGATTGGTTGGGATCGGAATCTACGCCATAATGGTTTCGAGAAACCTCATCAAAATTATCATTGGTATGCAAGTGATGGTAAAAGGGGTTTTGCTGGCTTTTGTTCTCGCTGGTCGGGTGAGCGGAAATATGGGCCTTGGGCAAAGCCTGGCTTTGACCGTCATTGTGGTGGACACCATTGTGGCCGTGGTAGCACTGGCTTTAGCCGTTCGGGTGCGAAGGCGTTTTGGCACCCTTGACCCCCGGGCTTTGACCACATTGCGGAGGTAAAGCGGTGGTAAACGGATGGCTTCTACTTCCCATAGGAGTTCCCTGGCTGGGATGCCTGGCTGTTTGGCTGGTAGGGGATCGAAAGCCTCGCTTGCAGCATACGCTGGCGGTAATTTTCTCGGTTTTAGCGGGTGCGACAGGGCTGGCACTGATCCCCTGGAGTTCGCAGCGCGCCACTCTGCTTCTTCCACTGGGAGGCGTTTTTGATGATTTCCGTCTGGCAACAGATGGCTTGAGCGTTTTCCTTACCGTGGTGGCCACCGTGATTGGATCCTTGGCGGTTATTTTCTCGGTGGATTATATGCACGGTGAGCATTCGCTCGGGCGTTATTATGCATTTGTACTCTTTTTTATTGGTTCCATGTCTGGCCTGGTGTTGACTACCAGTTTGTTATGGATGTTCGTATTTTGGGAACTTACCGCTTTATGTTCGTATGCCCTTATTGCTTTTCATAATGATGACCCTAAGGCAGTACGGGGTGGTGTGAAAGCCCTGATCATGACCCAATTGGGCGGTTTGGGGTTGCTTTTTGGGGCCCTTTGGTTGTATGCCTATACGGGAAGTTACGATATTAACCAGTTCCTGGGAAATCCGAATGTGGTTCCTCCTGCGGTGCTGAGCTGGATGGCATTCGGCTTTTTGATTGCAGCGGCAGCCAAGTCGGCTCAGTTCCCGTTCCAGACTTGGTTACCGGATGCGATGGAAGCCCCTACGCCGGTCAGCGCATTGATCCATGCGGCTACTATGGTCAACGCGGGGGTATACCTTTTAGCACGATTCTATCCGGCATTTGAAGCCGTACCGGGTTGGAGGCTCGCCGTAATGATTGTTGGCATGCTCTCCGCCCTGTTGGCAGCGCTGATGGCGCTAGTGGCATTCGACTTAAAACGTGTATTGGCCTACTCCACTGTTAGCCAACTGGGGTTTATGGTGTACGCGGTGGGGGCGGGGGGCGTTTTCGCCAGCCAATTCCACCTAATGAGCCATTCGGTTTTCAAGGCGCTACTCTTCCTGGGAGCCGGTGCGGTCATTCACGGGTTGGGGACGCGCGATATGCGCCAGATGGGGGGCTTGAGGCAGAGCATGCCGTTCACGCATGCAGTGTTCATGCTGGGGGCTCTTGCTTTGGCCGGCATTCCCATCCTCAATGGATTCTGGAGCAAAGAGCTGATTCTCGAGGCAGGTCTTGGGCATGGTAACCCGGCGTGGATTGCGTGGTTGATGATCCTTAGCACTGGTCTAACGGCTGCTTACACGGTGCGCATGGTATCGTTGGTCTTTTACGGCAATGGTTCCAAACATCACCATGAGGCACATGATGCTGGAATGGCGATGAGAACGGCGCTCCTCCCCCTGGCAGCAGGTACATTGAGCACTTGGTTGTTGCTTGGGCCTTTTTACACCGCTCTAAAGTCAAGCCTGCCGTATCATACTCTTGAACTGGGTACGGTCTGGGAAGAGGTGGTGAAGGTAGCAGGTTCTCCAGAATGGGGTATGACATTGGGTGTGGGAATGGAAATCCTGCGTGAGCCTTCAACTTATCTCGTGTTATGTGTGGTGATCGTGGGTCTTGTGGCTTGGTTGGGGCGATCACGCTTGGCGAGCCTGATCGCGACCTTCAAGGGTGTAGAGAAAGCGGCGCAAGCCTCATTTGGATTTGAGGCGATCAATGAGGCGGTCGTTCAAGCCGTTCAGAAAACGGGGGAAGCGCTGCGCGTGACACAAACGGGGTATCTGGCCTGGAATGTCTTTGCAATTTTGCTGGGCTGGCTGGTCGTGCTCATCTTGACGATGTTAGGGAGGGCGAGCTAGATGGATGCAAACATGGCAGTGATTGGACTGCTGGCTCTGCCGTTAGTGGGGGCGCCTTTAACCTACCTCGCCGATCGCCTGGTTCTACGTCGAGGTGGAAAGCCGCGCCTTGGTCAATGGATCACCCTGGTGATTTTGCTGTTGAGCCTTTACATTTTGGCCATTTTTTGGCGCAGTGAGACGCGGCGAGAAGGAGTATGGCTCCTGGTGGGATCCATTTCCCTGCATTGGGATGGCCTCTCCGTACTCCTGGCCTTCACAACCCTCTTACTGGGGAGCGTGGTCACATTATTCTCGGGGACCTACCTGGCTGGGGAGAAAGCCCATGATAAGTATTTTCCACTTCTTTTGCTCATGATCGGGGCAATTATTGGGTTAGGGGCATCCAATGATCTCTTTAACCTGTGGTTATGGTTTGAATTGATGGCGGTCAGCACTTATCTGCTGGTGGCCTTTTACCCTCAGGAAAAAGGTTCTTTGGAAGCCGGTGTTAAGTATCTGGTTCAGAGTGCCGTTGGATCGGTGCTGATTTTGCTGGCCATTGCGCTCACTTACACCTTTGCCGGGACATTGCAGTTAGACGGCATCCGTGCACGTTTTTCTGATCTCAGTGCACCCTTATGGGTTGCAGGATGCTTGTTCATAATTGGGTTTGGGGTGAAGGCTGCTCTGGTACCGCTGCACACCTGGCTGCCGGATGCTCATGCTCAAGCCCCGAGTGGAATCAGTGCGATGCTTTCGGGGGTGGTCATCGAGGCTGGCCTGGTTGCCATGCTACGGGCTCTCACGGCCCTGGGGGCTGCAGAAACCCATTGGGGTATTCTTTTGATGGGGTTTGGGGCCCTCAATATGTTATTTGGAAATCTGATGGCTTTGCGACAACATCAGATTAAGCGGTTGTTGGCTTTCTCGAGCGTCGCTCAGGTCGGTTACATGCTCGCCGGGATTGGTGTGGGATTGGCCTATCAGCAACCGATTGCACTCGCTGGTGGAATGTTCCATCTATTTACCCATGCCCTAATGAAGGGTTTGGCCTTTTTAGCAGTAGGCGCCCTTTTGTATGCGTTGGTGATCAGTCACCATCAACACACTCCTCTAACTGTGGAGGATGTCTGTGGTGCAGCCCAGCGCTATCCCCTTGCCAGTTTGACTTTGGCGATTGCACTTTTGGGGTTGGGCGGGTTACCTCCACTGGCGGGATTTATGTCGAAATGGCAGATTCTCGTGGGTGGATTTAGCGCGCAGACGAATGCTTCGGTGGCATTGATGATTTTCGCCGGGTTGAATAGCGTTTTGTCGCTGGGATACTATGCCCCTATCGTTAATCGCCTCTACCGTCATCAAGCCTCCGAGGCTGTTCTGAAGGGCAATCCCCTACCGCTTGTGATGATCCTTCCTCTCCTTATTGTTGCTCTGGGAATTCTTGTTCTTGGCTTTGTGCCTTCATTGATGAACCCGATAAACGACTGGGCGGCGTCGAGCATTTTAGGATTCGGGATACGTTGAGAGGGAAGATGTCCATGGAGATTTTATTAACACCACCTCTTGCGTTTCTGGTTTATCTGGGCGTTTCACTGGGCATTCTGGGGTTGGGCAAACTTCTAGCCCCACCGGAAAAGCACTCACCGCTAAAGGATAGCCCGTATGCTAGCGGGGAGGAGGCGGATGTGACCTTTGCGGCTCCCGGGTACGCGCCATTCTTCCTGGTAGCATTTTTCTTTGCAGTTGTCCATCTGGGGGTCTTGATTCTAGGGACAGGAGATCTTTCACCTCGCATTTTACCTTACCTTTTTGGGGTGTTACTTACCCTTATTGCGGTCATATTGGGTTAGTGTGGTGAGGAGTATAGAAAGGAGTAACAAATGAGCGACAAAGATAAGGGTGTTGGGTTTTTGGACAAAATACGAACCTGGGCGAGGGTAAATTCCCCCTGGGCATTGCATTACAACAGTGGTTCGTGCAACGGATGCGACATTGAAATTCTGGCTACCCTGACTCCACGTTATGATGTGGAGCGCTTTGGGATTAAATTACAGGGAAGCCCACGCCATGCTGATGTGTTGATCTGCACTGGGCCAGTGACCATGCAATCCCGGGATCGTTTGCGTCGCATTTATGAACAAATGCCTGAGCCCAAGTTTGTAGTGGTGGTGGGTTCCTGTGGAATTTCGGGCGGTGTCTTTCAAGGGTGCTACAATGTCCTGGGGGGTATTGAAAAGGTTATCCCGGTAGATATGTACATTCCGGGGTGTCCCCCCAAACCCGAAGCGATCATTTTCGGAATTGTGCAGCTGCTGGAAGCGCTGAAAACGGGACGAAAACCCGAGGCAGTTGCAGTGATCCCGGAACCTCAGTTTGAAAACAAAGCATAGAGGAGTGAGGGGATGAGCCAGGAAGTGATGCAGGAGGACCTTCTAAGACAGGCGTTAGACGCCATCCGATCGTGGATTCGGGCGGAAAAAACTCCTCAACCCAATCGGGTGGATGTAGTGATTGATCGTGAGGATTTGCTGACAGTGGTTGAAACGCTTAGGCGAATCCAATGGGGTTATTTGAGCGCTATTACCGGTTTGGATCATCCTGTGACTGAACCTGCGGAGGGGGAAAGCGCTCAGGAGGGGCATGTGGAGGTGTTGTACCATTTTTGCGAAAAAGACAAGGTGTTGACCTTACGTGTCAGTGTACCTTACTCAGATGCGGTACTTCCTTCAATTTGTGGAATTTTGCCCTCGGCTACTCTATTCGAGCGTGAACTAAGCGAGATGTTCGGTGTACGAATCGAGGGAACACCGGATACGAGTCGTCTGCTTTTACCGGATAATTGGCCTGAAGGTGTGTATCCACTTCGGAAGGCATTTACAGGCTTCCCCGAAGCCAAGGAGGGGTCCGATGAGTGAGAAATTTGTTATTCCTATTGGTCCTCAACATCCAGCCCTGAAGGAACCGAGCCATTTTGAGATTTTTGTAGATGGAGAAGAGGTCATTAATGCCACACTGCGCCTTGGATATGTTCATCGTGGCATCGAGAAGGGGGCTGAACAACGAACCTGGACCCAAAACCTCTATTTAATGGAGCGCATCTGTGGTATTTGCTCGCATGTCCATGCCTTGGCTTTTGCGCAGGGTGTGGAGGCCCTTGCGGGGGTCCAGGCGCCGCCAAGGGCGCGTGCCATTCGTCAGCTCGTGGCTGAGTTAGAGCGTCTGCATAGCCATTTGTTGTGGTTGGGTGTGGCGGCTCATGAGGCGGGTTTTGATGCTCTATTTATGTACAGTTGGCGGGATCGCGAGACTGTCATGGATTTGCTGGAACTCTTGAGTGGTAACCGTGTGAATTATTCCGCCAACTTGTTGGGCGGAGTCAAGTTCGATGTGACACCAGACCAAAAGGTACGCATTCTGGATGGTGTAAGTTTTCTTGAGGAGCGCGTACAGTATTATCTCAACGTGGTAAACTCCGATGAGACGTTCTTGGGTCGTACCCGCGGAGTGGGGGTTCTCAGCCGCGAAGAGGCCGAGCGACTGGGAGCCGTGGGTCCGACGGCACGGGCTTCAGGAGTACCTCGGGATGTTCGTGTGGATGTTCCTTACGCCGCTTATACCGAATTTCCAGTCAGGATGGTGCTGAGCCAGCAAGGCGACCTGCAGGCTCGCTTTGTTGTGCGACTAGAGGAGCTCTTTGAGAGCATCCGTGTGATCCGCGAAATTCTAAACAACCTTCCAGAAAGTGAACTCACCGCACGAATGCCTCGGCGAATCCCGGCAGGGGAGGTGATCAGCCGGGTGGAGGCGCCGCGAGGGGAGTTGTTCTACTTCATTGTGAGTAATGGAAGCGATAAACCCGAACGGGTGAAAGTGCGTACCCCCAGTCTGGCCAATTGGGGAACGGTGCTTGCTACGGCGCCTGGCCATAAACTGGCGGATATCCCGATGCTGGTGGCAGGAATTGACCCCTGCTTCTCGTGTAATGATCGGACGGTGGTTGTAAAAACGGTTCGTTAATTCCCGGCGCAGGAGAAAAGCCCCATGACGTTAAACCTGAACCCATTGATTGTTCTCTTGATTTTCCCGGGCGGACTGTTTCTGATTATGGCTGGGCTGGCTTATGAATACTTGGATCGTAAGCTGGTAGCAAGGTTCCAGAATCGAATTGGGCCGCGCTGGTTTCAGCCTTTGGCGGATCTGCTTAAACTGCTTTCTAAAGAGGAGATCACGCCTTTGGGGGTTCAGCGTGGGTTGTTTTACCTGCTGCCGCTATTTGCTCTGGCTTCTGCTCTGACGGCTGCCCTTTATGTGCCCATGGCGGGGTTGTTGCCGGCATATGCTTTCCAGGGTGATTTGATTGTGACAATTTACCTGCTCAGTGTGCTGACTCTCAGTATGGGGTTGGCCGGGGCGTGCACGGTGGATCGCTTTGCCCTGGTGGGGGCCACCCGTACATTGACGCAACTGTTCTCGTACGAAGCCCCTTTCATGCTGGCATTGCTGGGTCCGGCCATTGCGGCACAAACCTGGCAAATTCGATCTATCAACGAGTATGCCAGCCAAAACCTGTGGCTGTTGATTGCCCAGCCGATTGGTTTTCTGGTCGCACTGGTGGGGTTGATGGGGAAACTGGAGTTGCCGCCTTTTGACGCGCCGGAGGCTGAGACGGAGATTGTGGCTGGAGCACTAACCGAGTACAGCGGACGCGGGCTGGCGCTGTTCCGCCTGAGCAAGGACATTGAACTGGTCATTGGGCTCACGCTGGTGGCAGCCTTTTACTTGGGTGGTATCCACTCCCCGCTGGATTTCCTGGTCAAGACGGTGGGGCTGTTGCTGGTGGTGGCACTTCTTCAGACCCTCTTTGCGCGCTTGCGAATTGATCAGGTGGTGGGGTTGTGGTGGCGCATTGGCACGATCCTGGCAGTTATCCAGTTAATTGCGATTGTTCTTGGGCGCTATGTTGGGAATCTGATTTTCTAGAGGTGGCATATGACGATAGGTAGCATGTTTGGCGATGTGTTTCGCTCCCTTTTCAAAAGGCCATTCACCGAGCGTTACCCATATCAGCGACCGCAGGTTCCAGAACGATTGCGGGCTAAAGTGGTTTGGAATCCCGAGAATTGCTCGGGATGTCAGTTGTGTGTGAAGGACTGCCCGGCCAATGCCTTGGAGTTGATCGTTGTTGATAAGGCCAGTAAACGCTTTGTGATGCGCTATCACGCAGATCGTTGTATTTACTGCGCGCAATGTGTGGAAAGTTGTCGGTTCAAGTGTTTAGGGTTTTCGACCGAGGAATGGGAACTGGCTTCGGCCAGCAAGGTGCCTTTTGAAGTATTATATGGCCGTGATGAAGACATTCAATTCCTCCTGGAGCGAGCCGCTCAGGGATGCGCTGGAGAAGCAGCGCCGTGCTCTGAATCTGCCGGCTGATGCCTTGCGTCTGGCATTTGTGGGGGTGGGGAACGAACTTAACGGCGATGATGGAGCTGGTCTGTGGATAGTGCGGGGCCTAAAGTGGGTTTTACCTCAACATGAACGATTGCTTTTGGTAGAGGCAGGCATTGCACCGGAAAACTTCACCGGAGTGTTGCGGCGTTTTGAGCCAAATTGGGTGCTGTGGGTAGATGCAGCGGATATGAACCAGGCACCGGGTGCCGTGTCGTGGGTGATGTGGGAAGGCGCTGAAGAGATACCACAGATTTCAACCCATACCTTGTCGCCTGGGCTATTGGGGCACTACTTGGGGGCCGAACTGGGGTGCCAGATGGGGATTATCGGTATTCAGCCGGTCTCGCTTCGTTTTGGAGAAGGCTTGACCCCAGCGGTTCGGAGAAGCGTTCGTGGTTTGGTAAGGTTTTTGGCAGCGTGGGTGGGGGATTGTTTCAAATTGCATGCAGAATAATTTCGTATAGCCACTTACACTCAAACCATTAAACCAACAAAATCAAATAAAACCCATCCCACCCCTCAAAAGGAGCAAGGTATCGATAAAGCTATCTCTTCACCCCAGTAAGCGCAATTCCTTGTATGAAGTACCTCTGGGCGAAGAAGAAAACTAGCAGCAGGGGGAGGATGCTAACAAAAGCACCCGCCATCAAGACTGTGAACTTTCCACCCAGTACCATTTGCTGTTGGAAGAAGGCCAATCCTACCGTCAATGTTGTATTGGGGGCTGCCGGCATATAAATAAGAGGATGAAGCAGGTCATTCCATGCACCCTGGAACGTGAAAATGCCCAGCGCTGCCAGTGCAGGTTTGGCGAGTGGTAAATAAACTCGCCAAAATATTTGCAGCAGCGAGGCACCATCTACCCGTGCCGCATCCACCAGGTCACGGGGGATAGTAAGAAAGTACTGGCGAATCAAGAAGGTACCGAAGGCACCTCCCCAAAAAGCGGGCAACCAGATAGGTACACTTGTACCAGTTAATCCGAGAAATCGGAAAATAATGAAATTGGGGATCAGTGTGACATGAAAGGGAATGAGCAAAGTGGCCAAAAGCGCCGCAAACAATATATCGCGTCCTTTGAACTTCACTACTGCGAAACAGAACGCCGCCATGGAACAAGTCAATAATTGCCCTACTGTTACCAACAGTGAGATAACCGTACTATTCATAAACATGAGGGGAAAGTTCAAATCCACACTGAAGAGGCTGCGGTAATTATCGAGTGTGATTGGGTTGGGAATCAAAGTCATCGTGAATTGATCTGCTGGTTGCTTGAACGACGTAGCCACCATCCACAAAAAGGGCACCACCATAATAACAGCCCCTAAGGAAAGGAGCAGGTAGGTAATGAGATCCAACATCACTTTCTCAATCTTTTTGCCCATTGTCAGCCTCTTCTTACTCGTACACGACAAATCTTTTCTCGGCCCACAGGTAGATCACCATCAGTGCCGCCACAATCAACGTGAGTTCAATGGCTTGAGCACTGGCAACACCATATTTGTTGAAATGCCAGGCGTTGCGATAAATTGAGAAGACGACCACCGGAATGGAACTGTCTCCCTGACCCCGCCGGGTCAACATGTAGATATAATCAAAAGCCTGAAATGCATTAATTGTGGAGATAAGGGTCTGGAAGAAAATGCTAGGAGTAATAAGTGGAAGTGTAATCCTAAAAAACTGCTGAAATCGGTTAGCACCATCCATCTCTGAGGCTTCGTAGTACTCCCGAGGGATAGCGGTGAGACCCGCCAGAAAAATAATCATTCCCTCGCCGATCGCGCCCCAAATATTGACAATGACAACCGAGAGCATCGCGCGATCGGTACATAACCAGCACACTGGTTGCAACCCAAATTGCTTCAGAATGTAATTCAGGACCCCCGTATCCTTCCCATAAATAAGATTCCATACCAGTGCTGTAGCCACTGCTGAGGTTACCACGGGCAGATAATACATGGTTCGATATAGGGAAATTCCCCGAATACTTCGGTTCATCAATACTGCTACGAAAAGGGAAATAATTACCACTCCTGGGACATAAAGGGCAGCAAACTGAGCCGTGTTGGTCAGTGCCCGCAGGAAGCGTTTATCGGTGAATAACATGATGTAGTTATTAAGTCCCACCCACTTGGGCGGAGTAAACAGATCCCATTCGGTAAACGATAAACCCAAGGTAGCCAACAATGCCCCAAAAGCACTGAACACCAAGCCAAAGAGAGTCGGGGCCAACAAGATCCATAGCCAAATTTTTTCTCGCCCAAGAGGCCTAATTCCAGATTCCATAGACTGTGCTCCTCCAATTTGGGGGAAGGGGAGCTGCCTTGCAATACCGGGCAACTCCCCTGAATGGCTTTCGTGCTTCTACGGGTTATATTGTTTCAAAACATCATCGGCTTGCGGAATTATCTCATCCAGCACCGCGTCCAAATCTGCTTCCTCGCCAGCCCAGATTGGTGCCATCCCATCACCGATAACAGAGGCCCACTCATCATACCCCTTGAAGACCGGCTTCATGCGTGCGAACTCCAGCGAATCCAGGAACACCTTGTGGTTGATCTTGATCGGCTGGTCCAGGAAGGCCGGGCTTTCAGCTACGGACTTAAGCACCGGGCAGGCAAAGCCCAGTTCTGCTAGACGTGTTTGAGCCGGCGTGCTGATCACAAATTTGAGGAATTTCCAGGCCGCATCGGGATATTTAGTGTTCTTGGCAATGACAAAGCCGGCGCTGTTCACGCTAGTTGCTCTTCCTGCCGGACCCGCGGGCATCTGCACCACGTCAAAATTCAACCCTGCTTCTGCATAACCGGGTACCGCCCAATGCCCAATTGTCGTCATTGCTGCCTTACCCGCCTGGAAGAGGTCTCCGCCATATTGGGCAGCCGTTGTAGTATCTGGCATGGATTTATCTACAAACATCATGTCGTAAATAAACCGCCAGGCTTTACGGGCCTCTGGAGAACCGATGAGAGTTTGAGTGTGGTCAGGACTAATAATATCCCCACCAAAAGCCCAGATTACCTCGCTCCAGAACAGTTCCATGTCCCATAGGTCGGTAGCGTAACCGTACTGATCTATGACCCCATCTTTGTCTTTGTCAAGGGTGAGAGCTTTGGCCGTAGCCCGAAAGTCATCATACGTCCAATCGGGGGAGGGGTAAGGCACCCCCGCTGCATCGAACATGTCCTTGTTATAGAAAACCACGATGGTCTGAAAGTCACGCGGCAGGCCAAAGTAACCTTCTGGGGTTTGATAGGCCTTTAGGGTTTGTGGGTAAACATCATCAAGCAAATTGGGTTCAGCATCCAGATAGGGTTGTAGGTTCAACAGAACCCCTCGTGTCTGGTAATCGAGATAGTAGGGGGCATCAATAGCGAAAATATCCGGAGGGGTACCCGCGGCCAGCAGAGTCTTGAGTTTAGTCCAGTAAGCCTCCCACTCCGAAACCTCGACGTTGACCGTGATCTCAGGGTTATTTGCCTGAAAATCGGCAACGATTTGTTTCCAGATGGCCAGCTCTTCGGGAGCCCCCCACATCATCATGCGCAGCTCAGCTTTGCCCGTAGAGACCGGAGCGGTTGCCTCGGCCTGCGCAGTGGTTGGAGAGGGCTGGGTTGGTGCAGTTGTTTGAGGACCTCCCGCACATGCGTTCAGTACCATGGAGAGGACCAAAACCAAGGCAAAGAACAGGGCTAGTCTTTTCATGGTTCCTCCTTAAGTTTTTTAATTTTCAAGGTTAGCGGGTTTATGAGATAGAGGATTGTTTCTGACACGCCAATCTTTGATTACCACCTCCTTCCTGGAAACTAAAGCGCGCCCAATTCAACCACGGCGCTCAAGTGAGTGGGACGGTCGGGATTCAACCCTTTAGCCAGGGAGCGGTAGTAGGCCATCAACTGCAGCACTGGAAGATAGAGAACGCCCCGAGCAATCTCGGGAATGCCGCTCTGAAACTGAACGCTGGCCCTCTCATCCGCTTCGCTCAGGCTCAGGATTGTTGCGCCCAAGGATCGCATTTCCTCCAAAACTGCCCATTCATAAGGGAGGTTCGCCTCAGACAAAAGCCCGACGATCACTGTACGGTTATTGACCATTGACATTGGACCGTGCCGGAACTCCAGAAAATGAAAGGGTTCGCTGTGAGTGAGTGTCATTTCTTTCATCTTCAGATTGGCTTCACAAGCAAGCCCGTAGCGAATCCCGCTGCCCAAGAAATAGAAGCGGTCAAAATTAAGATTGGCCCCCATTTTCTGAGCCAAGGGTGCATAATCATGGAGCAGTCTTGCTCCAACCTCGGCCAACCGACGCATTGCGTGCAGGTCAGCATGGCGTGCACCTACCAGAAGGCTTGTAGCCACCGCAGCAACATACATAGAGGCAAAGGAACGTGTTTGGGCCACGCTTTCCTCCTGGCCTTTCTCAACCACCAGGGCAAGATCAGCCAATTTGGGCAACGCATGCTCTGGGTAGTTAGTGATGGCCAAGACATTTCCTCGTGTGCGGGTTTTAAACTGCTCGACGGCACGCAGGGTCTCTGTGGTAGCGCCTGAACGGCTGATCGCAATCAAAAGCGAATGCTCAGGGGAATGCCGCAAAACGGTACCTTCATTAAGCAACAATTCGCCAGCAGGGACCGCACGGGCGATGCGGCCAGTGCATTGTTGGAACAAAGCAGATGCGGCAAGGGAGAGATAATACGTTGAGCCGCAACCTGTAAAGATGATCTGTTCGTAATCGGGACGGAATAGATCCAACAGGTCTGAGCGTTGAGCCTCCACTCGATCTAGCGCTTCGTTCCAGGCTTCCGTTTGGGTCATAATCTCATGATATGTGAAGCGTCCTTGTTCCATACAACATCCCTTCTGATTAATAGTTTTCAGGAATAGCGATCATGAGGAGCGATCCCTCAAATTTGACTGACAGGAATGGATGCTGCTTACTCACCACGCCTAAAGCACGACCCTTGGTGTAGTCCTCAACACGATAACTTTTTCCGCCCTCCAGTCCCCGCAGTTCAACATCGCCTTTGAAAAATGGAGCAAAGAAGGCATAATATAGCGCCTGGCCCTTGCGTAATACGTGTGCTTCTGGTTGATCAAAGGCAGAATCATAAAGATTGAGGTACTCTCCCTCAGCAGGGCGGTGGTGATTGTAGATCCGGAACCACTTTTCCCACAACGCTTCTTTCTCGGGGGTGAGCAGCCAGACCTCACGCAGACGAGCAAGGATTTCGGGCTGCTCAGGCCAGATGAATTTCGTTCCCGGTACTCCTCCGGCACCAATCTGAGAAGCAAAATCAATCCCCCCATCGGTAAGTTCCACGTGATCAGCAAAAACCGCCGCCTTTGAGCCCATCAGAGCTTTGTAAAACTTAATTCGCTGCCGTACCTGGGCGCTCGAAATGGGGTCTGCGGTGACGGTCTGGGTAGTTGCAGGAAGCAAACTAAACGTGATTGGAGTGCCGCAAGGACAAATCTGCACCCCAGCATGAGGACACAAACGCTGGCTTTCAGTGAGAATTTGCTGGTAGAGTTTCCCGAATGCCCACATGGACTCTTCGGGATGAGAATGATGGTGAGCAGGGTTGTAGCACGGTGGCATGGTGTAGATATTATCGAGCTTAAAGCCGTCAAATCCCCATTTGCCTATAAAACGCTGTACCAAGCGCAATGTATATTCCTGCACTTCAGGCAAAGCCGGACAAAGCATAGCAAGATGACGGTTATTACGCGCCACACTTCCATCCGGGTTTATAACTACCCAATCTGGATGATCCTTCAAGATTTGAGAATAACCGTAGGTCAGGGTATCCCAGTGACCATGTCCATCCTCTGCACAGAGCGGATACCACCACAGTTGGGCCAGCATTCCTTCCTGGTGGATTCTCTCCACTAAAAGAGACATCCGGGCTTCGCCACCCGGGAAGGTGTCAGGGCGAGGGTTCCAATCTCCATAATGGTCAAACCAGCGATCATCGAGGGTGACCCAACGGATGCCAAGGCGCCTAAGCATAGGCAAGACACCTTCAACCTCCTCTGGTCTTACATCAAACTCATATCCCCACGAACACCATGCGGGTTCAAAATCCTCCGGAGAAGGTGGAGCGGGTTGAAGGCCCTGCTTCTCTAAAATTTCACGGTAACGGGAAATGGGTTCAAAAAAGTCGCCGCGATGGAAAATCAAGACACTTTGCAAGCTGGAAAAGGATTCTCCAGGCTGCAGGATAAAGGAACCGCGACGCTGAAGTGAGGTTATTAATTTTTCGAAAGTGGCTTCAACCGGCATGAACCAATCGTGCGGCAAAGGTTCTGCGTGGGCAAGAGCTATTCCATACTCGGCGCTCCAGAAATCATTGACGGGAATTCCGCCGCCTTCGCTGTCTTGCAAGTGCCCAAGATAATTATCGCGTTGAAAGGACGCTGGTAATTCAAACGCAAAATCCTGACCCCACTTAACCGCTGCTCCCTGCAGTGTCCACACGGGTTTATCGTGAAAACGCGGGAGATCAAGGCAGGGGAGTTCCACCCGCTCAATCTTAATAGAAGCACTCCCGCGGTTTTCGAAATGCCATTTTAGAAAGACTGTGTCTGGCCACTGAGGGTAATAATCTATGTTCAGGAGGTAAGTCAAACCCTGCTTATAAGAAACCTTAATTGAGTAGCGCGACCCATGCCCTAGGGTGGATGCAAAAGTGCGGGGATCATGAAAAGAAATTGCTTCGGGTGAGGATAGTAAGTTGACCCCTTCAGAGAGCAATTGCGGAAACACCTTGCCTACTTGGTGGTTTTCATAGAACAGGATGATCTCTGCATGGTGACTAAATTCAAAGCCTAAATTTCCTAAAATCATTTGCATGGCGTAACCGACCTCTCCATCAGGATTACTTGATTGCACCTGCTGTTAACCCACGAATGATGAAGCGTTGGAAAATCAGCGCGAGGACCACCGGCGGTAAACTGGCTAAAACGCCGGCGGCCGCGATCTTCAAGTACTCCA
This sequence comes from Thermanaerothrix daxensis, assembly GCF_001306145.1. Taxonomy (GTDB): domain Bacteria; phylum Chloroflexota; class Anaerolineae; order Anaerolineales; family Anaerolineaceae; genus Thermanaerothrix; species Thermanaerothrix daxensis. Next base: position 1,353,830 of record NZ_LGKO01000002.1, on the reverse strand, counting down.
GGCCAAGTTTGGTGCTGAATTCTCCAATTAGAACCGGCAGAGTTTTGGCATTGACATTCGTGTAGATGAAAGCATACAGATATTCATTCCAAGAAGCGATGAATGCAAAGATCATCACGCTCACCAAACCGGGGCCAGAGAGGGGCAAGACAATACGAAACAAAGCATCCAGATAAGTGCATCCATCTATGCGTGCAGCGTCCTCTAACTCTGAGGGGATGGAGGCGAAGTAACTGCGTATGAGCCAGATCACCAGCGGTAGGGCAATGCTCAGATCCACAATTATGAGCCCCAGATGCGTATCTAGAAGTTTTGCTTGCCGCATAATGACATAGAGGGGGATCACAAGAATAATGGGAGGGATTAACTGAATGGTCATCATCGCCAGAATCATCCATTGACTACCGCGAAAACGCAACCTGGCAATTGCATAGGCCGCTAGAACGCCTAGGACCACTGCGATCATCATAGTGCTAAGCGAGATGATTGCCGAATTGCTCAGAGATCTTATAAAAAGCCGGGCATTTACCGATTGCTCGCCATATTCGAAAAACAGCGAGCGGTAATTTTCTAGAGTGGGGCGAGATGGCAACCACCTCAAAGGAACGGTAAGTAACTCGATTTTGGAGGAGAAAGAGGAGATAATTAGCCATAGGTACGGGGCAATCGTCCATATAACAATCATCAGCACGATTACATAGAGTAACAAAGCCCGAAGAGTCCGTCTTGAGGATAGATGCATGTTTACATCTCCACCACACGGCGATAAGCGGAACGGATGTAGAAAACAGCCGGAATCAGAATGGCCAAACTGGTCAGGTAAGCCATCGCGGCACCATATCCAAATCGTAGCGACCTGAAGGTCGTGGCATAAATCCGCAACGTTGTCAATTCGGTTGTGCTGAAGGGGCCACCTCCGGTCACTACATAAACCAGTTCAAAGGTTTGAAATCCCCATATGAATTGCAACATGGCTGCTACCATCAGTACTGGGGCGATTAGAGGGAGCGTAATGTGCAAGAAGGAGCGCCAGGCAGACGCGCCATCAACCCGAGCAGCCTCATAGAGGTCCTCCGGTATGGTTTGTAGCGCCGCCAAAACTAAGATGACCGTAAATGGGGTTTCTTTCCAGACATTCGCAAGGATAATAAGAATGGTGGCCCATTTGGGATCAGCCAGCCATATTTTGTAACTATCTATGAGATGCAATTGGGTCAGTAGGGCGTTTAGGGCTCCGTAATCTGCGTTGTAAATCCATTTCCACATGGCGGCATTGACAATCGAAGGCATCGCCCAGGGTAAAATCATCAAGCCGCGAACAAAGCCCCGCCCCACAAAGCGCTGATTGAGCACCAGTGCCGTACTTACCCCGAGCACTACTTCCAGGATGACCGAAGTCAGACTGAAGCGAAGTGTCACCCAGAGCGAGTTCAGATAACGCGAGTCATGTAGCAGATTGAAATAATTTTTCAGTCCAATGAAAGCGTCAAATTGGGGGCGGGAAAGGTCCTTCTGGTGCAGGCTCAACCAGAAAGAACTGACAATGGGGAAAAACACTACTGCCAAAATGGCAATGAGAGCGGGCAGGGTCAGCAAAAGACCCAACACTTGAGGGTTATCCGAAATGGGGCGGTAAAGGTTTTTCGCTCGCATGAGGTTCAGCATTGATTGGGGGTTTGCTCCGAGTGCCTCTGCAAGCAAGGCACCCGGAGCCACATGCCTTAGAAGAACTCAGGGCTTACATTCGAATTGGGCCAGCCCCTTGGCCATGTTATCCAGCGCCTGTTGAGCAGTCTGCTCACCAGCCAGGGCTTTATGGACTTCAGCGATAGTCACATCCACAAAATCGCCGTACCAGGTCAACTTGGAGAGACCGCGCGCCGTTGCGAGCTGAGCCTGGAAATTAGCCCAGAAGGGGTATTTGGCCAAAAGATCCGGATCAGTGTAGAGATCCGTCCAAATTGGCAGGAGGCCGATTTCCTTGGCGAGGATTTCATTGTTTTCCCGGCTGGTCATGAATTGGATGAACTTCCAGGCCGCCTCTTTATGCTTGGAGTTTACTGGGATCGCGTAGGCTTCTGGCAGTGTCAAGGTTGCGCTCAAGTCCGGGGTTGCGCCGGGAACCAAGCCAACCTCAACCTGACCTGCCACCTTAGAAATACTGGGGTCCTGCGTGTAGGCCATCAGACCGGCAATTCCCTGGGGCAGGAAAAGGGTGTCTCCCTTCAAGAACGCATCCTGAGATGTGGCTTGATCATAGGTCAAACCTGCCGGGTTGGCTACCCCTTCTTTGATCGAGTCGATCATAAACTGGAGCGCGGCCAGAGTATTGGGATCTTTGTTAAATTCAAAGCACCCGTTTTCGTCTACAATCTTGCCGCCAAAGGTATAGGTCCAGAAGTGGAATTCATTTGCAAGTGCCCATTCCTGATTCCATGAAGGTGCCATCCCGTATTGGACCACGCCTTTTTCTTTGGCAGCCAGGCTCATCTGCTTGAATTCCTGCCAGGTACGAGGCGGTTCTTTGAATCCCGCCGCTTCTAATTTAGCGGCGTTGTAATAAAAGAAACGTGTGTCATTGTTCCAAACAACGCCATAGAGTTTACCATCTGGGCAGGAGAAGAGATCTACCAGGCCAGGAATCATGCCGTCGGTAAAGTTTGCCGGCATGAAGTCATTAAGGGGAGTCACCCATCCGGCTCCACACCATTCAGCGACCCAGCCATTGTCAAATTCCACTACATCATAGGCGCTTCCCCCAGTAGCCATTTCAGGGATCACGCGGTCGGCTACGGAGTCCCAATCGCTTTGAGTCAGGTCCACCTGGATTCCGATTGTTTTTTCGAACTCGCGCACACGGGCTTCAAACGCACCGGTGATGTCGGCTTCATGACGAGGAAAAATCACCGTGATTTTTTCCTGGGCGGGTTGAGGCGGGGCCGCGGTAGTTGCCTCTGCTTTAGGAGGTCCTGGTTCAGTGGTTGGGGTTGGAGTGGTGGTTGGGGCACAAGCGGCAAGAAAGGCTGCTAAGATGGTAAGCAACGCTAGGATTAAGAATATAACATTTCGTCTCATCTCCTTTTCTCCTTCCTAACCATTGAAAATTTTGGTTTCAAACATTTCTAGGGGAGTTTTTCGATTCCAAGCACCTCCTGAGCGTTTTGGTAGTATATCTTTGCCAGGACCTCATCTGGCAAATAAACGCCGTAGATAAACCAGCGACCCTGGAGGGGAATGTCTCCGGGGTTGTAATTGAAGTACTCATCATCGGTTTCCAAGAAGCGGTAGTAAATGCGGTAGACTTCCAGATCCGGTCCCATATCACTACCGAATAAAATGCGGTCCTGGTATTTGATAAAAAACCGCCGTGCCGAATAGGGTTGTCGCCCTAACTCCCCAAGGCGGGCTGCAATATCAACATAATAGTTGGGGCAATCATCCAGCATCTTGCCTACCCAGGTGAGGTTTTCGGCATAACAGCCGACATGAGCACCAATAAAAATCGTGCGAGGATGTCCTTTTACTAAACGATAGAAAGCCTCTAAAATCTCACTGAAAGGGGGGTAAGGTGGGCTGGTAAAAACCCAATCGGGGTGTTGATGGAGTTCTTCCCAGCGTTCATTCGTTTCATCCACAGGATCAAAGAAAGCCACCGGATCAGCAACGTGAATTAACACGGGAAGGCCGAGTTCAGATGCGGTATCCCAGATAGGATCCAGACGTGGGTCATCAACTTTAACCAGTTTTCCTTCATGATCATGTACCTGAAGCCCCAAAAGTTTCCATATCTTGAGCCCGTCTGCGCCGCGCTCTTTCTGAGCCCGCACTCGCGATGCCGCCCAATCCGGAAAACGGTTGCCTAACTCAGGCCACCGACTCCAATCTACCCCGCCGAAGACACGAAATCGTTCGGGAGCACGTGCCTTGAAGTAGTCCAAATGAGTGTTCAGAATGTCCTCGCCCCAACCTCCATCCAGATCCACATAAACTCGAACCCCAGCCTCGTCTAAAAGATCCAGCAGTTGCGAGAGGGGTTTGTGATCCCAACCACCCCCAAACGGCTCGCCCAGATGGTTGTGGGCGTCAATAATTGGAAAGCGGGGTTTTAACACCTGTGTTACTTTGGTCACAAGCCGGGAACGTGGCCGGTAGTTTTCTAGCAACATTTTTCTCATCCCACATCAATTTTCGAAAATTGGGGGAGGTAGACACGATTCTGCGCAAACATTTCTTTGACCATCGTCTTTATTTCATCCATAGACAGCACTGCTGCAGTCAGTGGATCGTAAAGGCAGGCTTGCATAACCAAGCGTGCGTTTCCGGTAAGCGCCGCTTCAATGGCCATTTCCTCTACCATGACATTGGTATGAATCAGAGCAACCAGTTGGGGTGGGAGATCGCCTACATGAATGGGATGAAAACCGCCCCTATCCACATAAACCGGGACTTCTACACAAGCGCCCTGGGGAAGATTTGTAATGAGATGCGTATTTGGGACATTGCCATTGAACCCAAAAGGTTCCCCTCCCATCAAGGCATTAATGATGTAGGCGGCATATTCATTGCCACGCTTCAGGTCATCTGGGGTCAGTTCGCGTGCCAATTCAGCGCGAATCCGATCTTTCCAGGTTTGTTCGGTTTTTTGGTATTCCTTGAGGATATAGGCATACTCTCCCGGGTTCCAACCGGTTCCGTGTGTACAGTATTTTTCGATCAGATCAGGGCGCTTTCGAAACCACGGATTGTACTCGGAATTGTGTCCGCTGGACTCCGTGGGGTAGTAGTCAAGATGCAGGAACATCTCATTGCGTACCTGTTCCTGGTTATAAATCTCCGGGCGCTCAGTAATGGCTTTACGGATAAGCGGATAGGCATCTTCTCCGTTCCATTCGTATTTCAAGAAGAAAGCCTGATGGTTAATGCCAGCGCAAGTGTAGGTGATCTCTTCGAAGGGGGCGCCAATCCATTCCGCCAGCATCATAGCGGTTCCCTGAACGCTGTGGCATAATCCGGTCACCGGGATGAACGTTTGGCGTTGTAAAGCACCGCATAGCATTGCCATGGGATTGGTATAGTTGAGCAAAACCGCTTTCGGACAAAGTTGCTCCATATCTTTCACAATTTCGAGCATTGGGGGGAGGGTGCGCAGGAAGCGAAAAATGCCGCTTGGCCCGCGGGTATCGCCAACGTTAATGTCCACACCGTATTTTTTGGGGATCTCAATATCGTGCCGCCATACCTCGGTTGATCCTACCAATATCGTGGTAAGCACGACATCCGCGTCTTTCAACGCCTCGGCCCGATTCAGCGTGGCCTGGACATGGGCTGGGTAATTTCCGGCAGCGATAATTTTGCGTACTGCTTGCTCAGCGAATTCCAGGCGCTCGGCGTTGATATCCATGAGCGCCAGGGTTGCATCCTGGAGCCGTGGGAAGGTCAGAATATCCCGCACTAAAGCAGTAGTGAACTCGAGACTGCCAGCGCCGATAAAGGCAATTTTGGTCATAGAGTGTCCTCCGGAGTAATATTGCACAAATGGGATGGGTATTACCTGATATTGCTTGTATCCTGCAAACTTTCGGAGCAAAAAAGGCGTTATAATCGAATTCTTTTGATTGATTATGACATAATATGACACAATTTTCAAGTATTTTTAAGAAAAAGTGCAAAGAATCGGGTCCCCAAGGACGCAGGGCAATGAGAGAAAACCCAGAGCGAGATCCGTGATCAATTGCCCGGCGCTTCGCGTATCTTTGCTCGGATTCGGTCAATTTTTCGGGAACCAGGGCTCGAGATTTGGGATCTGCACCCGATATGGGAGTATTCCTGAAAAAACGCGCGAGAGGCGTATTTTGGAGGTGTTTAATTGATTGATTCTGATTTCACTTAATAATCGGAATTAATATTGGGCTGCAATTAGGAACTTAAATGGACACACCAGGGCTAGCTAATGCATAATTGTTTGGGCTGTCGCCGAATCCGCACGAATCGTATTTCAATAAAAATGGTATGTTCAGCAATCTGCTTGGAACAGATTGCCACGCTGGTGTCCAGCAGTTAGAAAAACCCATCGGTAAGGGCCACTGGCTCTAACGGCTCTAACCTTTGAGCGAGCCCGCCAGCAATCCACGCAGGAAGTAGCGCCCAGCGAGGATGTAGACGAGCAGTGGCGGAAGAGCTGTCAAGAGCGATCCGGCCATTTGCACATTCCAGGCAATAATCTGGCTGCCCGCCATATTGTTGAGTGCAACCGTGATGGGCCAATCTTTATTGCCTGTTAAGACCACAGCAAACAGAAAATCATTCCAGGCCGATGTGAATTGCCAGATAAGCACCACCACAAAACTAGGAATTGATATGGGGAGGAGAATATGCCGGTAAATTTTCAGAAGATCCGCGCCATCGATCTTGGCGGCTTCCAGCAATTCTTGAGGTAGACTGGCATAGTAATTGCGGAATGTAAGTGTCGTGATGGGGATTCCGTAGATTATGTGCGTCAGTGTCAATCCCACCAACCCCTTGATGCCGACAGCGTTCATAAATTGCACAAGAGGGATGAGGATGCTCTGATAGGGAATAAACATTCCAAAGAGGATCAAAGGAAAGATCAGGTCTGCTCCCCTGAACTTCCATTTAGCAAAGATGTACCCGTTTAATGACCCCAGCATGGATGAAAGAACTGCCGCGGGGATGACCATCGCGAAACTATTCCATAACGATGGGGCTAATTTTGAATAGGCTTCAATGAAATTGTCGAAATGAATGCCCGCAGGCAAATTCCACATTGTCTTCAGATCCACTTCGGCAAAACTCTTGAAACTCGTGACCAACATTACGTAAAGTGGTATGAGGTAAAAAATCGCCATGAAGACGAGAGGAACATATAAGAAGTTCTTGCTGAAGCGTAATCGATTCATTTGAACGTCTCGGTGCGCAAAGTGTAGATAATATAGGGGATAATAAGTACCGCTACACTGATCAATAGCAAAATACTGATGGCTGCCCCTCGCCCGTAGAACAGACCGTCAAATGTTGTTTGCCACATGTAAATTGCAGGCACATCCAGGGGAAGTTGCTTTCCGGCGATTGCGATGATCAGGTCAAAAACTTTTAGGGACATGTGCCCCAAAATAATGAGTGCGCTAAGAGTCACCGGGGTCAAAAGTGGCAAGATTACAAAGCGATAGATTTGTAAATCGCTTGCGCCATCAATTTGAGCCGCCTCTCGCAGTTCGTGTGGAATAGCGCGTAACCCGGCCAAATAAAGGGCCATGGTGTAACCCGACATCTGCCAGATGGCAGCCAGCGCTACTGCCGCTATCCCCCAGGTTGGGGTGGTATGCCATGCATTTTGAAGAAAGTCGAGGTGAAGGTAGGAGAAGAGCAGGTTAAAGCCGCTGGTCCGGGTGCCGGTGGCTGGATTCATCAACCATCGCCAGACCACACCGGTTACGATATACGAGATAGCCATAGGAAAGAGAAATAGACTACGGAAAAACCCTTCACCTTTTAGCCCTTGATCCAGAAGAACGGCCAGGAAAAATCCCAGTAGAATGGTGCCTACAACGAAGACGCTTGTGAAGATCACAGTATTGCGAACATCCACCGCAAAGCGAGGATCCGAGAACAGATTGATGTAATTCGTTAGCCCATTCCAGGTATAGTCTGGGTTGAGACCCTTCCACTTGCTTAACGAAACTCGAACCGTCCAGCCAATAAAACCATAAATAAAGATCAGGACCGCCAGAATGGACGGTAGCACCAGCACAACCGAGAGAACTCGATCCTTATCAGCAAAAAACTTTCGCATGAGTAAAGCCCTATGCAGAGGGAATTGGAGGGGGCGAGACCTCTCCACGAGGCCTCACCCCCTCATTATTACGCTAATCCTTATTTGCAGGGACCGGAGCTCTTGCACGCAGCGACTAAAGCAGCCTGGAAAGCGTCCACATCTCCATTCTGGACAAAAAGTCCAAGAGCAGTGTCAATTTCGGACTTCCAGGAGTCATTAGCCACCACACCATGGGTGAGAGATCCAACGACTGTGTTAGTTGCCCAGTCATTCATTGCTGACTGGAGGTACTCTCCAAAGAGGCTCTTATCGCAGTCAATTCGAGCGCAGATGGAACCCTTAACCGGGTTGAACGCTTCCTGCCCTGCCTTGGAGCCCGCAATCTTTAACCAGGCAATGGCACCATCGGGATGGGGAGCACCGGCAGCAAGGACAAACGAGTCGGAAAGGAATTGGAAGGTACCTGCGGTACCAGGTACCGGCGCCCAGCCGTAATCCACCTGAGGGGTCTTCCCTAACTCACGGAAATACCCTTCTGCCCAGTCGCCCATGACGTTGAACGCGGCGTCGCCATTGACAACCAATTGAGACGCATCCTGCCAGGAAAGGGAAGCAGAGTCGGAATTGGCGTAGGTCAAAAGTTTAGCAAAGTTTTGCAGAGCCACTTTGACCTCTGGGCTTCCCCAGTCGGTCTTGCCGTTCCACAAGCCGTTGTAGGCATCCGGGCCAAGCGTGCCGAGTAGAACGGTCTCAAGCAGGTGCATCTTGGTCCACTGCTCACCGAGCGCCAGAGGCGTGACACCTGCCGCCTTGAGCGTGTCCATAGCGGCAAACCACTCATCTATTGTGGTCGGGACATTGATGTTGTTCTCTTTCAAAATTTTGGGGTTGTACCACAGGACATTGGCCCGGTGAATGTTGACAGGCACAGAGTAGATCTTTCCGTCTTGTGAAATGAGCGGGATAAGGGTTTCGGGCATTACCTCAAGCCACCCTTCCGATTCATACAAGTCGTTCAGTGGCTGAATTTGGTTACCAGCGACATAGGTCCCGATTAATTCCTGACCCGCATGTCCTTGCCAGGAATCTGGTGGGTCGCCCGCTTGTAAACGCGATGCCAGAACGGCGCGGGCATTGGTACCGGCTCCACCCGCAACGGCTGCGTTGATGAACTCGATATCGGGATATTGAGCCTTAAAAACCTTGATCATCGCTTCTAGACCAGCCGCCTCACCACCGCCGGTCCACCAGGAAAATACTTCCACCTGTTGTTTGCCTCCGCTCGGTTGTGAGGGCGGATTGGTGGGCTGGGACGCCTCCTGAGGAGCCGTTGGCTGTGCTGGCGCGGATGTTGGGGTCGTCCCACACGCGCTCAGCACGATCGTGAAGATCATCAACAAACCCAAAAGGGTCAGGCTTAACCGCTTCATTTCTTTCCTCCTTCTATCTTCATTCCGGAATAGGGTTTACGAAACTCGCAAGACAGGGCTTTTAATTCTTCAGACAAAACCACCTCCTTGCCCTCAGGGATAACAAGGGTTACACTTCAATTAAATCCCTCGGGGAGCGAAAGTACAATCATTCTGCGGACTTAAGTCGGACATTCAGCGGTCATGGAACGCGAAACGTTTGCTGCCCTTTTTAAAGACCTGATCTCTCATCTCTACGATTTAACTGTTCTTGAGACTCATCCATTAACAAAGCACTTTCCCCTTCCTTCCGGTTCTTCAAAGCATCGTGCAGAGGCTATCCAAAAATTAATACTATACGAAATTGAACAGCTGCGCCCATCCAACAAGGACCCCCAACCCCAATCCTTAGAGTGGCGTCCTTATCTGATTCTTTTCAAGCGGTATGTTCAAGGAGAGAGTCCAAGAGACATAGCCAATGCACTGTACATTGGTGATCGTCAGTTTCGGCGAGATCATAGTCGAGCCCTTCAGGCATTGAGTCAGCGAGTGTGGGAACGCTATTTCTTGCCCCAAGTGCGCAATGGATCGGCAGAGACTCTCTTTTCCGAAGACGAATTTGTTCTTCATCCCGAGAAACTTGATCTCGTGGGACTTTTAAGAAGCCTTGAGGGCATTCTGGCTCAGCGCTTACGAAGCGAGCAAATCTATCTTGATCTTAGGTTACCTGATCATCCCATTCCTATCAAAGCCGACCGGGTGCTCTTGCGTCAGATACTGTTGAGTCTGATCAATTACAGCGTGCAACTGTGCACTGGACCCAGGCTAGAGTTGTGGGTAGATAATCAGGCTGATCAAACCGTCGTGCAGATTGATTTTGAGACCGATGAGCAGTGGGAAACCAGTCGAGATGACGGCAAAGACTTCCTGGATTATGTAAGCACCTGGGGTAAACGTATGCAGGTCCAAATAGTGGAAAGTTACCCATCTCGCAGGCAAAAAGGACTCGCTTCATTGAAGTTGATTTTTTCCCCTGCCCGTCAACAAACTATCCTAATTGTGGATGACCAGGCGGCCGCTTTAAGAATGTATGAACGCTATCTTAGCCATGTTGGTGTGGAAGTTGTTGGTGTGACTAACCCCGAGCAAACTTTGGAGGCAGCTCGCCATCTTCAACCCAGCCTTATTATTCTTGATGTGATGATGCCCCACTTAGATGGTTGGGAGATACTTCAAGCATTGCAACTCGATCCCCTAACTCGCAAAATCCCGGTCCTGGTTTGTTCAGCGTGGGATGAGCCCGATCTTGCTTACTCGTTGGGGGCAGCGGCTTTTCTTAAAAAACCCATTTTACAGCGAACGCTTCTCGATGTCCTTTACCAGCTTAACATCATTGGGTAGGAGCAGACCATGCCCTGGTTGCGAAACTTGTCTAAGGACTCTGACTTGATGGACCTCATGAAATCCACCGCCCGCAACCTGGTTTATACGCTAGGTGGCTTGTATCTTGCCTGGCACATTATTGCAACCCTTGGATTCTCGCAAGTATTTAACCCCAGTCTATGGGTGATATCTCTCTTTATGGTGGGTCTGATCTGGCTTAGCCTGTATCTTCTTGAGCGTTATTTCATACTGTCCCAGGTGGTATGGTTGGCAGGGCTTGGGGTTAGCATTCTGATTGCCTTTTACCTGTATCGGCAACCCGCTATTCTCTTACTTTTCACGCTCATTCCTCTGATTTCCATCGCAACTCTGGGGTTGGGGGGGACATTGGCGACCAACTTGGGCATCCTTTTCGTTGCCATTTTCTTGCCTCGTTTTTTCAATATTTCAGATGGCTACAGGCTGGCATTAGTTCTTGGGGGAACATTTATGAGCATTTTGGGCTGGGCGCTCTTAAATAACCTGGTTGAAGCGTTAGACTCGGCCTCATATCATTATGCAGAAGCGCGCCGCTTGCTTGAAGAGACACGCGAGCATCGGGCAGAACTGAGTCGGGTCCTGAAAGAAATGAATCATGCTAATTATCAATTGGAACGTCTCAACGAAATGCTTTCCTTCGCCCGGGCTCAAGCCGAAGAAGCACGGGAGGCCCGCAACCATTTTGTGCTAGCTGTCAGCCATGAACTGCGCAGCCCGCTCAATTTCATCATCGGTTTTAGTGATTTGATGGTCAATGCCCCTGAAACCTATGCCCCACTCGAACAATGGCCTCCCGGGTTATATGATGATGTTCAGGAGATTTACAACTCCAGCAAACATCTGATGCGACTTATAAATGATATTCTGGATATGGGCAAAATTGATGCCCGCCAAATGACCTTATTTCGAGAGAGGGCTCACCTGGATCAGATTATCGCCGAAGTGCAGCAAATGGTAGCCAGCGCTTTTGCCGAGAAAGGTTTATGGATAAGGGTAGAAATCCCCCCAGATTTGCCGGCTATTTTTATTGACACGACTCGGATACGTCAGGTTCTGCTTAACCTATTCAACAATGCACTGCGTTTCACGGATCATGGAGGTGTTACGCTTCGGGTGGAGAGGTTGGATGACGCAGTGCGCATAAACGTCATTGACACAGGTGTGGGTATTTCGCCTGAAGATCTGCCCAAGGTATTCACAGAATTTCGGCAGGTTGGTGAAGAAAACTGGCGCCGTCGTTCAGGAACGGGTTTGGGGTTATATATCAGTAGGCGGTTTGTTGAACTACATGGAGGGACCATGGGTGTTGAAAGCCGTTTGGGAGAGGGAAGCCGTTTTTATTTCACGCTTCCCCTTACCATCCCACCCGAGAAACCTCTTTCCTTCTCCGCTATTCACTATCCCCCCGCTCAAGAAAATAAATTTATCTTGTTTGTGAGCCCTAATCAGGAGCATGTGCAGACAATCCGTCAAATTCTTGATGAATATACCATTCAGGAAGTTGCCGACTTAAATGCGCTTATTCCACAGACAGAAAAACTATATCCACGAGCGGTGTTGCTTTCAACACAGGTGGGCTCGCTCTCCCCTCAGCAACTTTCTTACGAATTGCCGGTAATCAGGATTCACCTGCCCCACGTTGACTCACAAATTGGCTCAATTCATTCCTACTTAATGAAACCGATATCGCGTTATACGCTCGTGGATGCAATTCGATCTTTGGAGCCACAGGTACATTCTATCCTGGTGGTAGATGATGACCCCGCCATGGCACATTTCATTACCAAGGCAATCCAATCCATACAAATCGAAAAGAACGAGCAACCTTATCGCCTGTTTAGCGCTTTAAGCGGCCATAAGGCGTTTGAAGTCCTTGAGGAGCACTCTATTGATGCCATCTTGTTGGATCTTGAACTCCCTGATATCCACGGCTGGGATTGGCTGGCAACATTAAGGCAAAACCCCTCGTATTCTCACCTGCCTGTTGTGATCATTTCCGCAGAAGAGAAACCAGAAGCCTCACTGGCTCCCAATGGCAATGTGCTTGAACTGAGCTTGCCTCGTCCTTTGAATGCCAATGAAATGAGGGAGATTCTGCAGGTGATATTAAACACCATCCCACCCCGTTATCCCCAAGACAGGGCTCAAGAGGCAAGAGCAACTTGATTATTTAATTTTCATCTTTCATTAGCCAAATAACTAGTTTTTGTGGGCCGTGCACGCCAAGAGTCACAGTGAGCTCAATATCCGCTGTGCGGCTTGGTCCTGTGATCAGCACAAAATAATGATATTGTTTGGCTTCTGTAAGTACCTCAAATAAGTCTGCACGAAATTTGGAAGTATGAGCGATTACCAGATGAATGCGCGGGAGTAGGGAAACAGCGCGTGATTTCTCACGGGAGGCAAGCAACCCCACCGTCGCCGTTTCAGGTAAAAGGAAGTCAGCCTCTGTCACTCCAAGGTCGCACTTGGCAAGTTCATTTTTAGAGGCATTTGGCGAGATAATCTCAACCCCTAGCGCTTGAAGGTGCTCTCTGATTCTGAGTCGCTCCAGTAACGGGGTTTTCCACATAGTGGCTTTAGTTATCCTTTGCTCACCAATCAGGCGTTCCAATTGCTCAGATACTTCCCCCTCGTATATCAAATGTCCTTCTGCGGAGAGCAGTGCCAGCTCCCGAAGGAAGGTTTGAATCTCAACCTCGAGGTTTTGAGATTGACGCAATGGAGAAATCGTTGGAAGCTGGATTCCGGATGTCAACGTGCCCCTTAATGCCTCTCGAACCTTTGTAATAATTTTATTGTCATTTCTCATGTCATAACTCCCCGCTCTTGCCTGACAATTTCTTCCTCCTCCACCAAGACCGAAACCGATTTGAAACTTGCGGTAATGGCCGGATCTGTGTCCATCGGTTGAACGGGAATGGCAAGTGTGTGATCCATCCCTACCGGCTCAATACGTTGGAAATTCTCAACAGATAGCCCCAAAGCCGGTATGTCCATGGATTTGAAAACGCCCATGAGATGAGTGAAGCCATCCACCGGATCACCAATGGCATAGCAGGCGGTTCAATTGAATAGTTTCAGCATGACAAAGTTCATTCCCGCCAGTCGGGCATTCGAGACCGACCTAGTGTGCGAAATGAAGGTGGACCCGGAACAACCGCCATACAAAGTGATTCATCAGGGTGAGACTTAATTTCTGTTCCGAGGCGTGCAGAATATTGCTCGAATGAACGCCCGAACAATATATCAAGCAGGCGGAGGGGTGATCTCAGGGAGTCAGGATAGGCGATTCTGCCTATCAATAAATACGCCACGCGGCTCTCTATGGGAACATACCTACAAATGGAGAATATCCGATAAAAGAGGCGTTCCATGACCAAACTTTCCTTCCTACCTAATTGTTGACTTGCCCTGCGATAAGGTTTTGCAGACGGTGAAGAAAAAGAAAAATTATCGCCAGCCGGTTTGCGGGCTTTACAAACTTTTGATCTGCACACTGCGAGACATATCTAGCAGGATTGCCCCTACCCCAATCATGGTATAGCGGATTGTAACTGCCAGATGGTCGTTCTGATGGTCTATGGTGAAACTGCTGAACCTGCTACCCTGATCCTGCATGGAAGTGACGGACAAACGCGCTTCTCCATTGCGGGTGACCTATCCCAACGGGCGGACAGAAAACTGGTTGCCTCTATCAAAGAGGCATTGGATATCAAGGCAGCAGTAATCTGTCTGACATTCACATAGGCAATGTTGCCTATATATCCCCGCGTCAAATTGCGCTGGATGGGTCAGGGGAAATCATTATACTGAAGCACTATTCTAGCTTTGCAGAGGAACCATAATGAAAAAGATTTTATTTTTTATAATTACGACTCTCGCTTTGATATTGTCGGCTTGCGCGCCTGCGACAACCTCCAATGGGGACATGCCAATGAACAATCACAATTCAGGCATGGCGGAGGGGACGCCCACCCCGGGCAGCATGATGATGGACAATCCTGAAGCGGCTCATATGATGCAGCCAATCACCGCGCCGAACGTCCAGCCGGCCACTGAAGCGGAAGGCGGATTGCCTCTGGAATACCGCCTGGAAGATGGAGTCAAGGTCTTTGAGCTAACGACCAAAGCTGTCCAATGGGAAATCCTGGATGGTGTGACCGTTACTGCCTTCACATACAACGGAACCGTACCCGGACCCATGATCCGCGTGACCGAAGGGGATCAGGTCCGCATTATTGTCAAGAATGAGTTGCCCGATCCAACCACGATCCACTGGCACGGTGTCGAAGTTCCCAACGCAATGGATGGCGTACCGGGTGTCACTCAGGACCCCATCGAACCGGGCGAGACGTTTACCTATGAATTCACCGCCAAGCGGGCAGGAACCTTTATGTATCACTCCCATTATAAAGGTGATGTGCAGGTGGGCGCGGGTTTATATGCTCCGTTCATTATTGATCCCAAAGAACCTCTAGCCAATCCCCCCGCTGTGGATAAGACCCTGATGATCTCGGAATGGCGTATAACAGATGGTAGGACCTATGCCGCCATGCCCATGAGTGGGATGGAACCCAATTACTTCACGATTAATGGCAAATCCTTCCCTGCCACCGAAACCATCACCGTCAAGAAAGGTGATCTGGTGCGGCTGCGCTTCATTGCCATTGGTCAGTTCATACACCCAATGCATCTGCATGGTGTACCCTTCAAGATCGTGGCGACGGATGGGCATCCTGTCCCCGAGGCGGCGCAGTTGACCAAGGACACGGTCAGCGTTGCTCCGGGTGAACGCTACGACATCGAGTTCGTCGCCACAGAGACCGGGCAATGGATGTTGCACTGTCACATCCTGCATCATACTACCAACGATAACGTCGAGCCGGGCGGCTTGATGTTGATGATCAACATCGTTGACTAAACCAAAATCAAGGAGAGAGTTAAGAATGCGTAAGTTGTTCTTTATTAGTATATTCGTTTTGGCGTCGGTTCTGCTAGCAGCTTGTGGAGGCGGGGCTGCTCCCGCTGCAGATGGCACAACAGAACAGAAACTGGTGAATATCCAGGTGGAAACCAAACCCAGCCCCGCCATGATGGGTAATGTCGAACTGGTTTTCACCATCACTGATGCAAATGGCAGCCCCATCGAAGGTGCGACTGTGGATGTTTCCGTGGATCACATTGACATGACCGGCATGGGCATGAGCGGCGTTGCCACCGATCAGGGGGGCGGAAGATATTCCATAAAAGCAGATTTTAGCATGAGCGGAAACTGGGAGCTGACAGTCCATGTCCGTAAGGATGGGCTTGACTTCCAGGAAGACCTCGATATAAAGATCCAGTAACCAGTCTAAATGGCACGGATGCAAACTTTGGCATCCGTGCCATTCATCAGGGAAACCTTGCTTCATCCAAGACACAGCGACAGCAACAACACGAAAAGAAGCGCAGGCAAAAACCGAGATTCAATTTGATCTGGATTGGGGTCGGGGTAATTGTCTTGGCGCTCATCGGATTCATTTTCTGGCAGGGCGTTCGCCCCCCAATCAGCGAGGCGATTCCCATTATGAACAGCGCGCCCCATCTTATACCTATTTCCCCAAGCAATGCATGAACTTCACCGGGGCGCAAGTTGAATGAAACTTTATGCAAAACTTCTACATCCGAAAAGCGTTTGACGATATCTCGTAGTTCAAGAATAAATTCTCCCATGGTAAACCCAAAATGAATCATTTAGATTAGGATGTGAAAATTGGGATAGAGGTCAGATTGGGCCAGCGCAAAGGCCCAGAAATCCAGTTACTTACAAACCACTAATTTAATCCCGGCTAGCTCGATTCTTCGGACCCATTCGGGATCAATCCCCGAATCTGTGAACAGATAAGAAATCTGGTGGATTTGCGCAAAGGATGTCAGATCTTCTTTGCCAATTTTGCTTGAATCCACCAAACCAATAACTTCTTGAGCGGTTTGTATGGCTTTGCGTTTCAATTGGGCCTCCTCAATGTGGACTTCTGTCATGCCCCGTTCCAGGCTAAAACCGCTGCAAGACACAAATGCTTTTTGAACCCGTAATTCCCTTATTATCTGCTCGCTGAGCAAGCCGGTGACTGATGAGGCGTTGCTATCTACAATTCCCCCTATCAAGATGATCGTGTTTGAAGGATTCTTGGCTAAAATCTGAGCTACTTCAATGCCGTTAGTAACGACAAGCAAACGATTACGGTTGGTAATCTCGCGTGCCAGATAGTATACAGTACTGCTTGCGTCAAGAAGTATAGAGTCGTTGTCCATTACCAACTCAGCGGCTTTGCGGGCAATTACCGTTTTGGCCGCTGAGTTCTTTTCTTAGCGTTTCCAAAATGACGAATTGTGCGCTATGGTCTCATCCCCAACCAGAACTGCTCCTCCGCGTACTCGCTTGATGCGTCCTTTCGTTGCGAATGGTGCCTTCTGATACCCCTAGAGATTCAGCGAGCTCTGTGACTTTGATCCCAGGGCTGTTGCGAAGGAGGTTTACTACCAGATTTGGTATTACTATTGAAAGTTGCCGCTATTTCAAGCGAAAGTTAGGATAATGTCAATATATTTCTGCCGTTTTTTGCTGAAGTTTAGCGGATTAGTAATTAGATATTGTGGTTTTGGCGAGACAGCGATCCCAAAAATAACACCAGGACGAAGCCAACGCGAAAGCTTGTGATCATCCTGCTGCTAACCACCCTAATACATTTCGGAAAACCCACAAAAGGATCATTCCCACCAGCACGGTTAAAAATGCGTTCCGTGTCTTCCAGGCAACGCCCCCTGCAATTATTGCCGCTCCAAAATATGGAATGTCCAATGTAAATGATCCGGGGCGGGCATAGGCCAACATCTGTGACGCTACTACTGCAGAAAGCATAGAGGCTGGTATGAATCGAATTGCTCTCACTACCACTTTAGGAAGGTTGACTTTTCCAGTAAGGCCGATCATCGAATAGCGAATCAAGAAGGTACCTATTCCCAGTGCAATCATAATTACCCATGTTGTCATATGCTATTGCTCCTCTCAACAAGCACTCCTAGTCCTATGCCAACGATAGCGGCGATAACGGTGCCTGTCTTGTAAGGCATGTTGTTCAGTAAAACGGTCATAACCCCTGCTGAGAGAGCTGCCGTTCCTGTGGCTTTATCCCTAATATTTGGCACAGCCAGCGCAAGAAACGTGAGTGGGATGGTGAAATCCAGAGACCAATCCTTAGGGAGGCTTATTCCTACTACCATCCCGATCAGAAGGCTTCCTTGCCAGGCAACCCACATCGTTAACGCCGCACCCAAGAAATGCCAGTGACCCCGTTGCGGGACGGTATGATTTTCAAAATTTGAGATCGAAACCGCATAAGCCTGGTCGCTGAGCAAGTATGCTAAAAGGGCACGCCATCGTTGAGGTAAGTGTTTTAGGTAAGGAGATAGTGAAATGCTATACATCAAGAATCGCAGATTGACCATTAATGCGCTGATAATGGTGACCACCACAGGTGTGTTAGCCTGAATGAGTTGTAGGGCCACCAAAAGCGCTGCTCCTGAATATACCAATATGGACATGATAAAGCCATCTTGGGGGGTAATGTGGGTTTGAGTCACTGCGATTCCCGTCGTCAAGCCAAAAGGGATGACCCCCAAAAGAATAGGGAGAAGGGCCTTTACCCCACTTGTAAATTCTCGAAGGATGATTAGTCTTTCATTCTTAGCACTTTCCATATCAAGAGACTCCGAAGAATAAAAGTGCGTCCAAATCGCTTTGTTGCTTCTCGATTTGGACGCCAGTAGCCTCATGAAATTCTGGGGTGGCTTAACTTTTAGCCGTAGCCTGGTTCTTACGTCGCTCGTTGACTACATCAATAACCACAGCCCCAATCAGGATAAGGCCGGTTATGAGATTCTGCCAGTACACATCTACGCCGAGAAGATTCAACGCATTCGCTAAGATACCCATAAAGAGAGCCCCAAGAAAAGCCCCCAGCACGGAACCTTCGCCACCGCTTAGGCTGGCACCACCGATAATAGTCGCTGTAATAACACGCAGTTCTGTGCCGCTCCCTACCGTGACCGATGCAGAGCCGAAGCGAGCGGTGATCATCAATCCAGCCACCCCTGCCAATAAAGCCACTATACAGTAGTTGATAACCTTCACCATATCAACGTTAATCCCCGAAAAGCGAGCGGCTTTTTCGTTGCTCCCTATGTAGTAATTCTGGCGGAAGAAGCGGGTGTTCCGTAATAAGAAATCGCCGATGATGACCAAGGCCAGCATCACATAAATGGGATACTGGATACCAAACAACCGGCCTTGCCCAATGATGGTGAACTCCGCTGGAAGGTTTAATACTGCACGTCCCTGGGCGAGGACAAGAAGCAACCCACGTACTGCCATATTGGTGCCCAGGGTGACGATAAATGGATTGATGCGCATCTTGGCTACCAATAGACCATTGGCCAATCCTACTCCAAGGGCCGCTAGCAGACCAAGCAGAATAGAGAACACCACGGGCACACCGGCATTAAGCGCAAGACCAGTGACGACCCCAGTAAAAGCCAAGGTGGAACCCACCGAAAGATCAAGTCCTCCCGAAATCAAGAGATTTACCATGCCAACAGCGATGGTTGCTTCAACCGAGAGGGCAAGCAAAATGGCCTCAATGTTTTGCTTGGTCAGAAAAACCGGCGAGGTTAATGACATTACAAATCCAAATACGAGTAACACAATAATCAGCGCAAATTCACGAAAGCCTGTGATTGAGCGAAATGAGCGCAGGATCAAGGATCCCTTTTTAACCATGGTTCACCTCTAGAGAAACCTGAGAATGAAGACCTGCGGCGAAAGTCATAATGCGCTCTTCTGAAAACTCCCCACGCGCAAGCTCACCAGTGATTCGTCCTTGGTGCATGACGATGATACGATCACACATCCCAATGAGTTCGGGTAGATCAGATGAGATCATTACTATCCCAACTCCCGTGTGGGCTAATTCGCGCAATTTGTGGTAAATTTCGGCCCGTGCACCAACATCTACCCCGCGAGTAGGTTCATCAAAAAGAATGACTCGTGGATTGATCCCCATCCACATTGCGATCAAGCATTTCTGCTGGTTTCCACCCGAGAGATTCGAAACCTTCTTGGTTAAAGACGGGGTAACAATGGCAAAAGCTTGTGTTAAATTTTCCGTAAAGGTCTCAACACGGCGGAAATCCAGAAGCCCCTGAGGGGTTGTAAATGAAGGCAAAGATGGAGCAATGAGATTTTCACGGATGCTCATACTGAGAAACAGACCATCGCCTTTTCGGTCCTCTGTCAAGTAAGCAATACCATGGCGAATCGCATCTCGGGGATTCCGGATGGTGATCTCCTGCTCTTCCAGGAAAATTCTTCCCGATTGCCGGGGATACATTCCGATGATAGCCCTGGCAAGTTCACTCCTGCCGGCTCCGATTAGACCAAAAAATCCTAATATTTCCCCTCGCCTTACCCCAAAGGATACATCCTCAAAGGCTCCTGGTTGAGTAAATCCTTCTACACGGAAATACTCTTCCCCGCGACTTTTCTCTGCATCTCCATATAGGCTGGTGATTTGCCGTCCTACCATCATGGCGATTAGATCATTTTCGGTGACCTCGCTCACTTGGCGAGTGCCTACATGTTTTCCATCCCTCATTACCATGACCCGGTCGGCGATTTGAAAGACCTCCGAAAGCTTGTGAGTAATGTAAATAAAGGACATCCCCTGCTTTTGGAGCTTTCGAATGTTTTCAAAGAGGTAGTTAGCCTCCGATTCGGTCAAGGATGAAGTGGGCTCATCCAGGATTAACACTTTTGGATTGATAGAAATAGCCTTCAGAATCTCCAGGATTTGTTGCTGTCCCATGGAGAGTTGTTTGACTAATTGGCGTGGGTTAAGGTGAAGATTGAAGCGTCTTAAAAATTCGCTAGTTTGTCGGTGCAATTCATCCCACCGAATAATCCCGCCTGGTCCTGCGGGTTGACGGTTGGCGAAGATATTTTCTGCCACTGAAAGGCTGCCCACGAGGGAAAGTTCCTGGAAAACGATAGCAATACCAGCGTGGATAGCATCTACTGGAGCGTTGAAAACCACAGGTTTCCCTTCCAAGAAGATGGTTCCAGCATCTGGCTTGTGAATCCCGCTCAGCATCAGAGAAAGTGTACTCTTTCCAGCGCCGTTTTCGCCAACCAGAGCCAGAATTTCTCCTCTATCCAACGAGAAGGAGACATCATCAACCGCTAAAACTCCTGGAAAGCGCTTCGAGAGGTGTTCGGCTCGTAAAACCTCTTCCATACCTCTCTCCTCATTGATCGTTTAAACTCTTCCCTGTGGATGCGGGGTATATCCGCACCCACAGGGAGTGATTTAACTCTTGTTATGGGAGATAAAGCTTATTCGCTTCGAGGTAGTATTGGAGATTGCTCTTGTCAATATAGTTGACTGACATATAGACGGTGGTCGGGCCAGTGCGGGCGCCAGCCTTGGCGTTGTCAATGGTGAGAGGAGCCTGGTGGTGATTGTAGTTATAGAGAACCAGAAGTGCCCAGTATGCCATGGCCGCATCGTCCTGCGCCACTGTACCGGTTAGGATGCCATCCTGGATCGCCTGCAAAACATCTGAATTACGATCCATGGCCACGGTCTTCACCTGCCCAACTTTGCCGGCTTCCTTGACTGCAGTGGCTGCACCGATCCCGCCAGTGGAGTCTGTACCCACGAAGGCAGCCAAATCAGGATGGCGCTGCAAGATATCCTTGGCCACGTTAATTGCCGTGACGGTGTCGGCTTTGGTGTCACCAACCTGGACCACCTCGATGCCGGGATATTCAGCGAAGGCTGCTCGATAACCCTGCTCGCGGTCGTCAAACATTTGCACCCCCGGGATGCTCAGAATAGCCACCTTACCCTTGCCGCCCAGGGCTTCGGCCAGTTTCTTGCCACCCACATACCCGAGGTCAAACTGGCGCGAACCGACGAAAGCCAGGCGCTTGGAGTTGGGTAGATCTCCCAAGATAGTGACAACGGGAATCCCATTGTCAACGGCTTTGTTAATCTCAGGTTCAAGGACAGGCTCAACCGCAAACACAACAATGCCAGCAGGTTTCTTCGCGATGGCCTGATCAAAGGCCGCAACCATGGCATTCAGGTCGTATTCAGCCGGGCCGACGTAGGTGGTCTTAACTCCCAACACTTCACCCGCCCATTTCCATCCATATTTGTGGGCATTGAAGAATTCTAAGTTGCCCATGCAGGAAACGTAGATGTACTCTTCGTTTGAGGTTGCGGGCTTAGCGGATTGCCCTTCGCTCCCAGTGGAAGCCGCCGGCGTCGCGGTTTGGGCTGATGCACAACCGATGAGCAAGGTTGCAATCAGAACCAGAGCAAGGGCCAGATAGAAGGTTTTGTGGTTCATTTCATTCCTCCTTATGGTAGGTTGTGGGTTGGTCTGGGCTTAACGGGAGACTCTCTTCCCGCCACCCTCAACATCGGCTTTCAGCAAATCTTGCACTTCTGCTTTGGTAATAATGGGCAAATCAAACATCAGGGTCTGTTTAATGCGTGTGGCGGCATCTCCAACTAGCAATCCTTTGTGGATCCCTTCGGGCCCAAACCCAGCCGTCAAGAGTCCATAGTAGAAGCCGCCGTTCCAGGTATCACCTCCTCCCAGGCGGTCTAATAGAGTGATGGATTTAACCGCTGGAGAGCGGAAGAAATGGCCTTGCGAATCCATTACGGCGCTCTCCCAGCGATTCTCCTCAAACGAATCAGGGTATCGGATCGTAATGGCTACAATTTTGGCGTTAAAATACTCACCAAGGTGAGATGCCAGAGATCGTAGATCGTTATCGGTGATTTCGCCCATTTCCCCCTTATCAATCTGTTCTGGCGAGTATTGCCCACAGCTGAAGCCATACACTGTGGCCATGTCTTCGATTGTAGTGATCAAAATATCCACATGTTCCCTGATTAATGGGGTCATTACCTCCCGACATTGCTCGGCTCGCCACAGAGTAGCCCGGTAATTAAAGTCCAGCCCTACCCAGCAGCTGGGTGGTTTGTGAGACATGGCTTCATAAAAAGCATCAAGCAGGTAGTTCTGTTCGTAATGACTGTGGTAAGCCAGGCCAAATGTGATACCGGATGTATGGAAAAGCTCACAATTCCGTAGAGCATTTTTCCAATTGACCATGCCTGAGCCTAGGCGGCTGGCTGCCGAATACATCCGTTGATACCAGCCGACGCTTTTTCGTGGAGTGCGCCCAATCTCATATAGCAGACGCCCTATGGGTTCAGCCTTGTTTGCCCAAACAAAATACTCTGTGTCAATGCCGTGACTTCGGGCTGTGTCTCGTACCATCCACCCGTATGGGTTATCAGGGACCCGAGTAATGTAGGCCGAGGGGACACCAAAACGGGCTAGTAAAGTAGCAACAGTCAATTCACTGCCTGCCAGGGAGATGTAGACATTTTCGGTCCGTTCCAGGCGCTGAAAATCTGCTGGAGTTTCCCGAATCAGAGTTTCTCCAAAAGTAACAAATATCGGTCCTTTCCCCGAAAAGCGGCTGAGATCGTCTTGGGTGATGTTGAAGGCAAAGTTCTTTTCCATGGATACGGCCCTTAATTACCAGGTTTCAAGTTGTGCGGTTAATCCACCGTCTACAAAGAGTTGGGTTCCAGTGATGAAACTGGCTTCATCACTGGCCAGGAAAGCGGCTGCATAGCCGATATCTTCGGGGCGACCAATGCGTTTCATAACCTGGCGCTGTTCAACGGCCTTGCGCTGGGCCTCGGGGTCTGGATAACTGTCAAAGATGCTTTGGATCAGGGGGGTGAGTACCCATCCAGGGGCGATGGAGTTTACTCGGATTGTGGGTCCGTAATCAATTGCCATGTTGCGGGTAAGTGCTGTAATTCCACCTTTTGAGGCGGCGTATGGGGCAACGCCGTTAACGGTTTGGAAAGAGTGAACCGAGGAAATATTGATGATATTGCCCTTCCCCTGTTTCAGCATGTGTGGGATGACGTATTTTGAGCATAGAAAAACACCCTTGAGATTCACATCTAGACAGCGATCCCAATCTTCGCTGCTCGTATCCAGGATCGATTTATAGACACCAATGCCTGCATTGTTAACAAGCACATCAATTCGGCCATAGGTCTTGATAGTTTCCTCAACCATTGCTTTGACTTGCTCTTCATTGGAAACGTCACACTTAACGTAGATAGCTTCTCCTCCCGATTGACGCAGTTCCTCGACCGTTTTGGGGCCGTTTACATCGTCCCAATCAGCAACAACAACCTTGGCCCCTTCTTGGCTGAAGACTTTAGCGATTCCCCAGCCAATACCCTTTGCACCGCCAGTCACAATGACAACTTGATCAACGAACCTTTTGCACATTTGGCCCTCCCTTCAGCTGATCGGTAGATATATTTGCGATTTAGGCGAAATCACCAGGGTTGGCGTGGTGTGGACAGGAAGATTGGTCCATTAGCACCTACCAACACATTGTCCTCGATACGCAGACCGCCAAAACCAGGGATATAAATTCCTGGCTCTACACTACAAACCATTCCCTCTTGCAGAACTCCTTTGGCACCTGGTGCCAGTAAGGGAATGGGTTCGTGGTAGCGCATACCGACCCCATGGCCAGTAATATGGACAAAATATGTGTCTAAGCCTGCTCGTTTTAGCACCTCGCGTGCTGCACGATCTGGGGCTTCGAAAGAATTGCCTGGGTAGAGTTCTCGTGCCGCGGCTTGCTGGGCTTCGAGAAGGGCATTATGCACCTCTTTTTGGCGTGGTGAGGGTTCCCCAACGACTGCCATGTAGGTTAGGTCTGAGAAGTAACCATCAACCATGGTGGCAAGTTCAATCATAACCAAGTCCCTCTCCTGAACGCGGTACGTGGTTGAAGGAACAAGAAGGGTACCTTTAGTACTGCCCACGGGGCCCGCACCGACCTCGGCCTCGGCTCGCACGAGCTTAGCACCTTGAAATCCTGGCCCTTCGGAGCGGATTTTGTATTCGATTAGTGCTCCGATTTGGGTTTCTGTAATTCCTGGTTTTAGTTCTTTGAGGGTTGATTGAATTGCTTTTTCTGCTATTGAATTGGCTATACGAAGTTTTTCGATTTCATACCCCGTCTTTATGGCCCGCACCTCATGCAATACTGGCGTTGCATCTACTAGATGCGACTCCGCAAAAATTTCACCTAGCAGAGTATTCCATGGTCCCGAAGGCACAACCGGCTCGGCAATCCGATAACTCGGAGCAACAACTTCAAAGGAAAGTTCTGCTCCCACTTTCTTACCCTTTAAATTCCACGATGCCACCACCGAATCAATGAGCAAACGATAGTTCTCGTAAAGCTCTTTATCTTTAAGAAGACCCCACCCAAAAGGAACAACCTCAGCCCATTCAGATTGTGTATATTCCTGTTCAACCTCGGGCACAAAAAGGATAGGCTTTCCTTCTCGCGGCAAAACTGCTACCGAGATACCATGATGCGGCCAGTAATCGGTGAGGTATACGACGTTCTCGGGCAATCGGCAAACTAATGCGCTTAAGTCCTTCTGAGCCATCAACGCTTGCAAATTTTCGACTCGAAGCCTTCTATTCGCGCTCATTTTCATCCTCCTGATACATTTCAATTACAAGCGGCCAAACTCTGCTAGCAACTCTTCAACTGTCTTCCCCTGACGAATCCTTTCACGCGTTCGTTCCTCTTTTTCTGCCTGAGCGCGTGCCCTCTCTAGAGTTTCCGCAGCTCTCTCTAATGGAATGACCACTACGCCAATCTCATCCCCCAAAACCAAATCGCCCGGGCGAACCAGGACACCACCACATTGGATCGGTACATTTATCTCTATGGGTTCCAGCCGACCTGAAAACGGCGAGTGCGTAGAACGCGGTACAACCGCTTTAGAGAAGATATAGAATCCCAGATCTCGAATTTCATCTGTATCGCGAATAGCCCCATCTACCACCGCTCCTGCAACCCCCTTCATCTTACACAGCCCAGCCATCAACCCTCCCCAGACCGAGGTTTCCGTCTCACCTGCCGCATCCACCACAATCACATCGCCTGGCTCTGCTACGGCCAATGCATCCAGGCAATCCACTTGATTGCCCGGCTCCAGACGCACGGTTAAAGCAGGACCGACAAAACGGGTCTCGCGTGTTAAGGGCTTAAGAGACGAATGCATGACCCCATAACGCTCTTGAGCATCTGCAACAACACACGATGGACTATAAACTTTAAGTAGCTCCTTAAAGCCTTGCAAAATTTGGGGGTCAATATGGGACTCTCGTCGGTTGATGATCCTTCGCATATTTCGCCTCACTTTTTTGAGAATTCAAGAAATTCACTGCATAATGGTCTATGACGATTTGGAACGGAAACCCAACTTCTCCGAAATAGTTCGGGCCGTTTTGCACGCCTTTTCGATAAGCGTCCAATTGGTTTCCAAAGGCTCCATGCGCCCGGCAGGTCCCGAGATACTTAAAGCAGCCACCACCTCACCTCGCATATCAAAAATCGGGGCAGCAACGCATCGAACTTCGCCCTCATGCTCGCCCCGATCCAAGGCATATCCCACCCTGCGAATTTCTTCCAATTCGCGCTCAAGCACCGAAAGGTCTGTAATCGTTCGCTCAGTATAGGCGCGAGGTGGGTTTTTGAGGAAAAAGGCCTTAACCTCCTCGGGTTTGCAATAAGCCAGCAGCACCTTTCCCAAACCAGTGCAGTGAGAGGGGGCACGGCCCCCCACGCGAGAACCCATTAAGCCGATAGCGTGTAAACCCGGAAGTTTTTCGAGGTAAACTACTTCCATTCCTTCCAGGACGGCAAGGTGGACCGTTTCCTTGACTTCATCCCGTAGCGCCTCTAATTCTGGTAACGCAACCTTACGCAGATCATTGCTTTCATAATAGGCTCTGGCGAGCTCCAAACAAGTCAAGCCAAGCGAATAGCGATTGAGGGCATCTTTTTGAACAAGTCGGTAGCACCCTAGAGTGGCGAGGAGACGAAACGTTGTACTTGGACTTAATCCTATAGCTTCGCTGATCTCCTGAAGGGTACGGGGCGTACCATCGGATAACACAAGCAAAATGTTAATGGCGCGATCCAGAACTCGGACGTTGTAACGATTATTGGGTGTTGCATTCGATTGAGCACGTCTGGGGGTCATGCGATGACCTCATAAACTTGTACCTGGCTCTCCTGATAAAGTGCTTTGATCTTGGGTTGCAGTAACTGATGGGCACTCGAACTGCGCCAAGCGGCTGCCTCTTCAGCGGAGCGAAAGCGAATAACCATGTGATAGTTCTGAGGATTTTCAACCTCCATCAACAGGGACACACTAATGAATCCAGGCATTAACGCCATTGCAGACCGATATTCTTCAATAAAAAGACGTTCAAACGCTTGTTCTTTTCCCGGAAGCACCTTGAAAGTCACATGCCGCTCAATCATCGCATTACCACCCTCGTCCTTTTTTTACTTCCTCACGAAAAGCCCTTGCCCGACGCCTAATTTCCTCAAAGGATTGGGATTCCAACAATTGGGCATTGATTAATTCGGCACCCACACCAACGATCTCAACACCGGCACGGAAAAATTGGGCCGTATTCTCCAGGTTCACTCCACCAACTGCCGCAAGACGAATTTGGGGTAAAGGTGCCTTAATGGCTTTAATGTACCCAGGTCCACCGATATTGGCTGGAAATACTTTGACGACATCCGCTCCCGCCTCCCAGGCAACCAGGATTTCAGTCGGAGTGTAAGCGCCTGGAATAACTGGAACCGAATATCGTTTGCATAGTTTGATGGTGTCTAAGTTAAGTGTTGGAGCAACGATAAATCGTGCTCCCGCTAAAATCGCCAATCGAGCAGTTTCAGCATCCAACACCGAACCCGCACCAAACACCACCTGCTCACCAAGCTGAGTGGTTGCTTTCTCTATGACTTCTAAAGCCCCAGGGGTGGTCATGGTCACTTCAATTACATCAATTCCCCCATCTAAAATTGCTTTTGCAGCATCCAATAATTGCGAAGCGCTTGGGGCTCGCATAATGGCGATAACACCACTTTCAAGGATCTTTTGAAGAGGCTGCAAGGTTTTCATCTTTACTCCGTACCGGTTAATTCGTGGGATGGGCTCTTAGAGCAAGAGAGAATGTTATATTTCATTGTATGAAAATAGAATTTACTATATAAAATTATAGTGAAATCAAACCAAAAGTCAATAGGCAATTTTGTTGTAATCCTTCTAAAGAAACAATATCCATTTCCCCCAACACTTTCAAATTGACATCGGGAATGCTTTTCTGTATAATCAGGCCAAACTTAACACGAGAAAGCCGGAAGGAGTAAGTCAGGCTACCTCTGACAGAAAAAGAGGTCAGTGGCTGAGAGCCTCTCCAGAGTGCCCTGGCTGAAGTCGTCCGGTAGCGATGCCGAAGAAATCCCCACACTGGGGAGAGTAGACCGGCACGGGTTAGCCCGTTACCGCGAGAACCGGATGATGGTCCGGGGGAGTGCGCTGGTTAGATTCCAGCGAAATGAGGTGGTACCGCGGAAGTCAACCTTTCGTCCTCATGAGGACGAAAGGTTTTGTTTTTGAGACCATTGAGAAACCCATACCAAGAGGTGCACATGCCTGGCTATAACCTACCAAAAACTTATGATTTTTCTGCAATTGAGGAACCCCTTTATGCCTGGTGGGAGGAAAAAGGTTTCTTCAAACCCTGGAACGACCCCAACCTTCCAAACTTTGATCCCTCCCATAAACCCTTTGTAATCAGCATTCCCCCGCCCAATGTTACAGGCGAGCTTCATCTTGGCCACGCAATGTTCGTCGCAATGGAAGACTTAATGATCCGCTACCACCGAATGAAAGGAGAACCCACCTTATGGATACCTGGAACCGATCATGCTGGTATTGCAACCCAGCTCCTGGTAGAACGTGAACTGGCCAAGGAGGGACTTCGCCGCGAACAACTAGGTCGCGATGAGTTCCTAAGGCGAGTTTGGGCCTGGAAAGAAAAGTACGGCAATATAATTACTCGCCAAATTCGCCGACTAGGCGCCTCCTGTGATTGGAGCCGTGAGCGCTTCACCCTTGACGCAGGGTTGTCTCGCGCAGTGCGCGAAGCCTTTGTGCGGCTCTACGAAAAAGGGCTGATCTACCGCGGTTTACGCATGATCAACTGGTCGCCGGGTTTACGCACCGCAGTCTCGGATCTGGAAGTTGAATATTCGGAGGAACCCGGTACTCTTTACTATTTCAAATACGTCCTGGCCGACGATCCCAACACCTATATTCCAGTCGCTACCACCCGCCCCGAAACCATCCTGGGCGACACCGCAGTGGCTGTCCATCCCCAGGATGAACGCTATTCTGCTTTTGTGGGGCGTAAAGTACGGGTGCCTATTTTAAATCGCCTTATCCCGGTAATCTCTGATCCCTATGTAGATCCCCAATTTGGTACCGGTGCTCTGAAAGTCACGCCTGCCCATGATCCTAACGATTACCAGATTGCTTTGCGCCACAATCTTGAAATCATTAATATCATGACGGAGGAAGCACGTATTAACGAGGCAGGAGGACCATACGCTGGCCTTGATCGCTTTGAATGCCGCAAGAAACTTTGGGAAGACATGCGGGCCGCAGGCCTGGTAATCAAAGAAGAACCCTACACTTTAACGGTACCTCGATCTCAACGTGGTGGAGAGATCATTGAACCGCGCCTTTCAGAACAGTGGTTTGTCCGCATCAAACCATTGGCCGAGGCGGCTCTGCGGGCAGTACAAGAGGGACGCATTCGTATCATCCCCGAACGTTTTACTAAGATTTACTATAACTGGATGGAAAACATCCAGGATTGGTGTATCAGTCGCCAGTTGTGGTGGGGTCATCGCATCCCGGTCTGGTACTGCGATGATTGCGGAGCAATGACCGTAGCCCGTGAAGATCCCACGCATTGTGCCACCTGCGGAAGTATGCGGATTCACCAAGACGAAGATGTCCTGGATACTTGGTTCTCCTCAGGGCTATGGCCGTTTTCTACTCTCGGTTGGCCTGAAGAAACGCCGGACTACAAATACTTCTACCCCACATCTGTACTAGAAACAGGCTATGACATTCTCTTTTTCTGGGTTGCCCGGATGATTATGTTTGGCCTGGAATTTACAGGACGTGAGCCCTTCCATACCGTTTACTTGCACGGCCTGATTCGTGACGAACACGGCCAGAAAATGAGCAAGACCAAAGGCAATGTGATTGATCCGCTTGAGGTCATGAATCAAATGGGCACAGATGCACTGCGGTTCACCCTACTGGTAGGCTCTACCCCTGGTAATGATATCAACCTGAGCCTCAAAAAAGTGGAGGCCAACCGAAATTTTGCCAATAAAGTATGGAATGCCGGGCGTTTCGTAATAGGAGCCCTGGATATGTGTCCCCTTGCACCTCAAGGGGCACCGCAGTGGACCCTCGCCGATTCCTGGATCTGGGCGCGCCTCCAAAATCTTTTACGTGAGGTGGAGCGCCTCTTCGAATCCTACCAATTTGGTGAAGCAGGCCGTCAAATTTATGACTTCTTCTGGTCCGAATTTGCAGACTGGTATATCGAGATCGCCAAGATCCAGCTGGCAGAGGGGGGTGACCGAGCGTTCTACACCGCTTACACCCTGGTACGTGTGCTAGACACCTGTTTACGGTTACTGCATCCATTCACACCCTTCGTGACCGAGGCGCTGTGGGGACACTTGAAAAAGGCCGCTCAATCTAAAAGCGAGGCATTTGCTCCAAAAGAGGGTTGGGCAGAGGCCTTGATTATTGCAAGATGGCCAGAACCTAAGGCCGCGGAAGAATGGGAGGAGCAAAAAGTTGCCGAGTTCAGCCTGATACAAGAGATCGTCCGTGCCATTCGCAACGTACGTACGGAGAAAAAAGTCCCTCCCGCCAGAAAAATCCCCACTGTAATGGTTGCTGGTGAGCATGCCGATATGCTGAAGGAACAGACGCAAATATTAGCAGCACTGGCCGGAATTGCGTCAGATCATTTCCATATTCTCGAGAAGCGAGATACAAAACCGGGAAATGAAATCACATTGGTAGTTAGTGGAATTGAAGTGTATATCCCCCTTGCCGACCTTGTTGATCCTGCAGAAGAGCGTACTCGCCTAGAAACCGAGCTATCTGAAGCAGAACAGCAAATAGCGCGCCTTGAAGCCCTTCTGGCCGGCCCCTTTGCCCAACGAGCGCCCTCCCATATTGTAGAAAAGGAGCGTCAAAAATTGGAAACCTTCCGCGAAACAGCTCAACGGCTGCGTGAACAACTGCAGGCGCTAGGAGAATAAAGACGGGGCGCATTAGGAGATTCATAAAAACATTAGGAGATCCATAAAAAACAACAAGAGTGGCCTCTAAGCCAAGGCCACTCTTGTTGCGTTTTTGCAACTGTGAGGTCATGAGCGAATGCGAGAACGCTCGTTAGCAAAAATGCGCCTTAAGATAGCGATAGTTGTGGCATAGGTTGAATCCATTCCGAAATAGGAAAGGGTACCAGCCCCCAAATTTTTCCCCTTACTTAAGGGGGTATCAGAGGCGTAATGCAAAATCCCAACATCAAAGGGCAAGTTATAGAGGGTCACAATTTCATTGACTGGGTGGCGCTTGGGGCGCGACATCTCATAAACGGCCGAAAGGTACGGGCCGGCTTCCATTTCAATGTCTGTATAGCCCTCCCGGTAAACCACATCCATAATTCGCGAGTTTTGTAAAAAGGTTCCAAACACACTGACTGCTTTTTGGTTATCCAAGACCGTGCCGTAATGGAGATATGGCGCCACATCTGAAGCGCTAAAGCAATTTTGAAAAAGATATGTATTCTGCGAATGTTCATCTTGAACAACACTTGGAATCATTACATCTCCAAGCCGCCCATTAAGGGTAGCAGCCTTACCCATTATGTATACCCCCAGCACAGGTTCGATGTACTCCGCAATGATGCTCAATAAGTTATAAGCCGCTAGACCAAGTGGATAGTCAATATTCAAGATCAAAGCATCGCTTTCGGCCAAAAAGTTCATGTTTCCTAATCGGATGCGCGGGTCAAGATCTTCCCCATGAAGTGACGAGAGTTGGATGACCTGGGCTTCAATATCAAAATAATGTTCGCTAGGGATACGATGGATCCCATGTGTTATCTCGAATTCCAATTGCTCGTTGAGAGTGTATCGGCCACGCGATGTTTGCTGGTATTTTTTCAGGATGTAGTATAAAAAATTCTCCTCACTAGAAGGCACACGCCTTTCTTCGATTCCTTGCCACTCTTCTAACCAATCTGAATAGCGTTCATGCTTTAAAAAGCGAATTAATTCATCTTTTTTGTGAAGCGCATATCCGGAAAGTAGATTGGCCACGCTGTGAGTATTGCTTGAGATAAAATAAACAGGCCGCTCTAAAAGATCAGGGCACGCATGGAGGATATTTTCCCACCACGCCCGAGTAGCACGGCGATATTCCGTTAACGAGCCGCTCAAAAGGCGCACCTTGAAGTGGCAAGGACGATGCGCAATGCGTTGCAAGTTTAGGGCGAAGCGAGAACCCCAAACAGTGCGCAATCGCTCCAAATCTTCGGTACTAATTTGGAGCAAATCCGCTAGGCTTTGAGAATTTTCTGGGTTAGCAACAAACGCCTCCCAACTTGAACTCATAGGACGTTTTTGCAACAGATGATGTAATTTATTCCATTCGATTTGGAAGGCAGTGAGGGTGGGAATCAAATCGTCAATATCTGAGCGGCTGGCAATCAGGCAAGCTAGGGTATCCCGGTTATCAAAATAACACTTGCGACGTCGAGCGCGGGCAGAAACCTGTTGCCATCTAACAACATCGGAATAGCCGTGTCGCGAAAATACCGACAGACTTTGCCCCAGAATAACCGATCGCGCCTCTGAGATGCAGTCTGGCAGGCGTAACAGGCTGTAGATAAATGCAGATATATCGGGAGTGGGTTTACGTGCGTCGGGATGAAGCGTTGAATTAGTAGCCAGATGCACTTCCTCTAAAGAGCGTATTTGCACTTCTGCGGTGGATCGTAACAAGGAATAGATGGTGCGCAAATAAAGGGCAATTTCTTCGGAGGCCGTGCTTGGGACTGTGCGTTCCATCCAACATACTCCATACAGGGCTCAAAGGTTCTTTAGATTCTAGCATACCATCTTTACAATTGAGTTTCTGCGCAACCCTTGACACATCTACTCTCACATGATATAAACAAAACCAAGGAATCCAGTAAGTTCGCGGAATAAGAAAGGCGGCTCACGGAAATTCCGTGAGCCTAATTATTTGATCGTTCCGATGGAACTAGCTGAACACCTAACACCAATTTTTTGTCTGAAGGAGACACAAATATCATGACTGAACGTTACATCGGCACGGTTAAATGGTTCAACGGAAGCAAGGGCTATGGCTTCATCTCTCGCGAAGGTGGAAATGACGTTTTCGTTCATTTCTCTGCCATTCGTGGGGATGGGTATCGCACTCTGGAAGAAGGTCAGGTTGTCGAATTTTCCATCGAGCGCGGACCCAAAGGATTGCAGGCCAGCAATGTAGTCGTAAAACAGTAAACAATCAAACTATCTTCTAGCAAAAACGATCAGGACTGGTCAAATCACCAGTCCTGATCTTGTTATAGTCTTCGTCCATAACAGCGGTTTTCTATATCCTCCTGAATTAACCAACGCCACATTTGGGTGCGTTTTGAACCTAACAGACGAAACCCCATAGATTCATAGAGATGACAGGCTGTTTTGTTTTGGCTGGTGGTTTGCAAATAAACTCCCGGTACGCCCGATTCGATTAATTGTTGCAAATAAGTAACTATCAGCGTTTTGCCGATACCAAAGCCACGCCACTGAGAGGCTATGTTGATATGGAAATGGGCAGGATAAAGAGTTTCATCAGCACCTGGTAACTCACCCTTTATGAATGCCTTGAACACCTCCCACAGATATCTTCGAGTTTTGGGCCCTATTTGATAGTACCCTCGCCACAATCGAGCGCCCACCTTCGGAAGTATCTCCAGCCCCATGACTCCACGATAGCGATGAGGGTCTGTACATCCTACCAGGAATCCCACAACCTGATCCTCTGCGACCGCTACCCGCGCATGTTCGGGTTCATAATCAGTGTAAAAGGTGTAAAATGCATCGGTGAAAAGTCTACGATCTTCCATGTAGGCTTCAATGGGCTCTCCAAAATAGGCTGTGTCACCGGCAATACGAAATATCGCCTCTCGATCATTAGGGCAGTAAGGCCGTATAATGTATTCCAGCGTCATAACCTTGTCGAAATGAATCCTTTGAATATTCCGTAGTGTCGCTTTAAACGGATTTTACCTCCAAGCGCCATACGATGCGTCCAGAGCACAAACCAAAGATTGAACAAAGCTGCTCCATAGACCTCAGTCTTTGTACCCCGAATTACCCAATAAAAAAGAAGCCCCGTCATTCCAAGCACAATCGACCACGCATCCTGATCAAGAAACCAGTAGAAAAATATCAAAAACAATCCTAATATACACGGACCTTCCCATAGGGTTAGCCCTGTCCATGCTCCAAACGTAGTGGCAATCCCTTTACCACCTCTAAACTTCAAAAATGGAGAGAATTGATGACCAAGCAGTGGGGCCATAAAGATTAAAATAATTCGCTCATCTCGAATCCCCCCTCCCCAATAAGCAGTCGCTACCGGAATAAGGCCTTTTATGTAATCTAGACACAAGGCCAATATGCCAGCCTTCCAGTTACCGGCTCGAAAAACATTGGTGGCACCAGGGTTGCCATCCCCCAATTGGCGGATATCCCGTTTTAATAACAAATGACCTACCCAAACCGAGAATGGCAAACTTCCTGCAATAAAGCCTAAGATGATGGCCCAACCCAACATTTTGCCTCCACAAATAAAACAACCTAGGCCCTCACTTATATTTTAGCCTGCCTTCTTCCTCGAACTTTGTTGGCGTAAAATAGGAAAAATGCAGAAAAAAGATCATCGGACATCTATACCCCTGGGTTTACCCGGACTGGACGAGATCCTGTTTCTGGCCACTTTCGCAGGAGTGGCCGCTCTAGGCCCTCGCTTGTTGAACCAAGATGGCGATTTAGGACGTCATCTCACCATTGGGAACTTTATTCTCTCCTCCCACACCATACCAACCCAAGACCTCTTCTCTCACACACTCCATGGACGCGCCCTCACGCCTCATGAATGGCTAGCGCAGGTTATCCTTGCACTTCCCCATAAATGGGCAGGATTGAGTGGTGTGGTCGTTTTAGTGAGCCTGGTTATTGCAATAACTTGGTGGTTAGCCTTCCGTCAATCGCTCGCGCTAAGTCGGCGCCCTCTTGTCTCATTAGGGACGAGCATTCTTTCTTTGGCAGCCGCCAGCCTTCATTTCCTGGCACGTCCCCACGTGTTCACGCTCCTATTTTTAGTGATATGGATGGGGTTGTTGGATAAATGGCACCGTGATCCTACCTCACCTTTCTGGAAACCTTTGCTTCTTATGCTCATCTGGGTCAATACCCACGGGGCTTTTATCGCTGGGTTTGCTTGCTTTCTCGCTTATTGGACTGAAGCTCTTTGGAATTTTCTCAGGCACCGAACAGAATCGCCTATTATACGCAACCAATTCATGATGCTTTCACTCCTTGGTATTGCCTTGTTTGTGGTGTCGCTCATCAACCCGGCAGGTTTACGGTTATGGGAAACCAGTCTCGGATTCGTCACCAATCGCTACTTGGTAAGCCATACACAAGAGTACCTTCCACCCGATTTTCACAGTCCTGCCACCTGGCCATTTCTAATAATGCTTTTGCTTTCACTTGGGTTATCCATGACCCAAAAGGGCTCTTTTCCACTCTCTAAGGGCCTGCTCGCAGTGGGTTGGACAGCAATGGCCTTGACAAGTGCTCGCAATATCCCGCTCTATGCCTTGGTGATGACCCCGATCCTGAGTGAACTACTCGCTAAAACTCTTTCCAATTCCCTTTGGGATTCGATAGAAGAACATTTTCGGGCTATACAAGCGCAAATCAGGTTCCCAATATGGGCTTCAGCAGGATCATTACTGCTGATTGTAATGCTTTTATCCAATCCCACTTTCAAGCAACGCAACCAATTTGATCCGAGTGTCTTCCCAGTCCAGGCCACCGAATGGATATTGGCCGAACCACTTCAGGGCAATATGATGAACTACTTTACCTGGGGAGGCTATCTACTATATCGTTTATGGCCTGATTACCAAGTTTTCATTGATGGTCAAACCGACTTTTACGGAGAGGAATTGACGCGAATTTATGAAAGTGTTCTGACACTTGATAATGGCTGGGATGCCTGGTTAAAGCACTATCAAGTCCAATGGGTTATCTTTCCAGGCAATTCCGATCTCATCCGGGCACTTCAACACCATCCAGATTGGAAATGCCCATATCATGATGAAACAGCAGTCATCTGCCACAGACGCTGACCCAATCTGCCCATCCCATCGAACGAGGGGGTATAACCTCTGTATCCTTGGTTCGCGGTACCATCAGAGCCACCTCTGAAGGTAACACAAGCGCTACACGGTAATGTTCTAACAAGGGTTTAACCACCCGCTCCACCCAGGCGTTATTCTCCTCAGCAAAGGCATCCCTGGTTGGATCTTTGATCGGAGTGTTGGGGAGGCCAACAATGATAAGGTCAAATCGCTGGTGTTCTAAATCCCGATAAAACCGTTCCAGATACCGAGGATTATTTGCCATGGCCATTTCCATCAATACCAGCAACTCGTAGTCGGGTTCCAGGGGCACCCCGGTTACCATACCGAAGGTCAACAAATGACGTTGAGAAATGAACAAAACTCTACCACCTTGCTGGGCAACCTCTTGAGCCCGCTGGCGAATCACTGAAACATCCTGCCAGGCAATTCTTTCATCCAAGAGGGTCATAGGATGTGAAAAATGCATGTGCCAGCCCACCGGTAGCAGCGCAATCAAAAGAAGAATGGGAGCCGGATGCAAGCGCTCAAACGGTTCGTTATCTGCCACTATCCGTCCAGCCGCAAAATAGCCCCCTAATGTCATTAAAAACACCAGAAAAGCATCCAAATTGTGAATGTTGCTGCCCCCACCAATTTTGACACTTACGACAAACCCACCCACTAAGAAGATTCCCAATATCCCCGCTATCCCCAACCACCGCCAAAGATTTATTCTGGCAAAGTTACGTATAAAGTTAGCCCCGATAAGCAACCCCAAGGGGAAGGAAACCCAAATGATCCCACGAATAATTCCCACCGGGTAAGTTGGGCTGGGAAACAGGCGGTACCAGAGCAAGTCTGAGGTGAATGTAGAGTGGTACATCCATGCTGGCTGCTTGGAAAGGATCACATAAAACGCCTGTGCTATGAAGGCTACGATCAACCCCGCTATACCATAAATCACAGGCCACCCTAAATACTTGAATATGGATTGACGACCTAAAGGCCTTTCTAACAACCACAAAAAGATTGCCAATGCACCCGGCACTGGAAACCAGTTAACTCGAGTGAGCCCTGCCCAAAATGAAGCCAGGAGCACAATTACCAAGGAACGCACCGGCTTTTGAACATCAAAAAACAGGAAAATTGGAACCACACATAAGAGCAAGTGATAGTAAACCGGGCCCTGTAATAGGAAAAGAGCCCCCCAGAGCATGACCAGACCACGAAAGAACCATCCCTTAATTTGCACCCTTTTCACTAGAGCGATGGAAACGATAAGGCTCATCCCTAGCCACAGCGCAACCTGCCAAAGTCGGTGCCCCCATAACGGAAGATCACCCCAGGCAAACGGAATTGCTAGCAGTAGATAGCGTGCTGGATGGAGGGGCGAAAGGGGGACTGAAACCCCGTAGATTTGCTTGGCAAACAATAACGATCCATAGTAATAGCGGCTGGTTTCCGACCACCCTAGAGACAATGGGTAAGTACTTATACCCGGCAGATATTGGAGTAAAATCAGTCCCACTCCAGTGATCAAAGCACTGGCGGCCAGACTGGCCCAGCCTTCATGTTCTGGCCAAACACTCGCGATCCCCACTCCCCCTAGAAGCACGCTGGCGCTCAAAAGCATTAATCGGGCAGGAAAAGATTCCCAAATCTCAGCTCTGGGAATCCATCCACTTATCATCACCACAGGAAAAACAGCCGATAAGACAGAAAAAAGCAAACCGACCACCCGTATAAGCGGCGTTCGGATTACCTTCCGCACAAGGATCGGTGGCGTCAAATTACCCAAAAGGGCAAGTGCAACCAACCCCAACCATATTAGTCCCAAGCCTATGCATCCCGCTAGAAAAAGACGCCATTTCCAGGAGATAATGAAAAAGCCCAGGCGAGATATCGCCTGAGCCCAATTAAAAAATCCCCAGATATATACACCTCCTAAGGCCAATAAAGAGAACATCCAGAATTGGCGGTAAGGTTGGTTGTTTTTGCTCCTCATAGGTCTTAGCGCAAGCTTAGTGGGAATTTATCGAAATTCGTTCTTCCTCTCCATTTCGAATAACCCGTCGAACCGTATAGGTAGGCTTTCCCTGAGATTCGTGATAAGTCCGCACGAGTAGTTCAGCAATAAGCCCCATTAGGATAGATTGAAATCCTAAAATACCGATCATAGTCGCCATTTGAAAGAACGGTGAACTCAATACCCCAATCCCAAAGAACACGCGTCGCACAAATAGATAAACCAGCAGAAGTGCACTGATGGCGATCAATACCGCTCCAGTGCCACCAAACAGATAAATTGGTTTGTTGGCATAACTGTTGAGGAACTTGACCGTAAAAAGATCCAGTATAACTTTCAGGGTGCGCTCAAGCCCATATTTGGCTTTCCCAAATCGCCGGGGGTGATGGCAAACTGGAACTTCAACGATCCTGGCTCCAACTCCATGAGCATAAACCGGAATAAACCGGTGCATCTCCCCGTAAAGTTTGAAACCGGTTAACACCTCACGTCGATAGGCTTTGAGCGTACAACCATAATCATGCAGACGTACCCCCGTTACCCAAGAAATTAACTCATTTGCAATGCGCGATGGTAAAGTGCGGGTCAGGTAAGCATCCTGACGATGAACTCGCCACCCACTGACCACATCATAACCCTCTTGGATTTTCTCCAACATCATAGGAATATCTGCAGGATCATTTTGCAAATCCGCATCCATCAACACAATCACATCCCCGGTAGCATGATCAATGCCCGCAGCAATGGCTGCTGTCTGCCCAAAATTACGCCGCAGATCTACCACCCGAACATGAACCGGGTCAGTAAAGGCTAAAGTTTCCAGAACCTTCCCACTGCCATCCTGACTACCATCATTGACAAAAATGACCTCCCATGGCCAAGGGAGGACATCCATGGCAGATCGAATTGCCTGATGTAAAAGGGGCAAGTTCTCCTCTTCGTTATATACTGGTACAACAATTGAGAGGCGCTCAATGGCAGGCATAGTTGGACGTGCACAATTATACCCTAACCCCTCTATCTAAAGACAAGCGGTAAGAAAATCTGATTGCGCAAACTGGTAGTAAATATAAAAATGCGGCGCACTGTTTGGGCGTAAGTGTTGCTGTCCGTAGTATCCAACGACCCATTCCCAAAGTTATCCCAGGTTTCAGCAAAAACCTGAACTTCCTTATTGGAGGGTAAAGTCGCGTAATTAAGTGAAATGGTGTAGGGGTGCTGATTAACTTGCCCAATTGGTCGGTATTGTGAAGTCGCCTCATCATACCAAAGAAAACGCACAGATGTAATATCCGTATCAGTAACTGCAACCCCCAAGGTTACTGCACTCTCCCTCATGATGTAAGTCCCCCCATTCCCAACCGGTGAAATCCAATCTGGGGGATTCGGGCGCACTGCATCAACTTCAATGGTCACCGTGGCAAGATTGCTATCCACCTGCCCGTCATTGGCACGATAGGTAAAAGTGTCCACTCCAACATAACCCGCCTTCGGGGTGTAGGTAAACCTACCATCCGCGTTCAGCGTCAGGGTGCCGTGGGATACATTACTCTCCAACCTAACCGTCAAAGCATCTCCATCTACATCTACATCATTCAATAATACTCCGGGTACTGCAACAATTAACCCGGCGATGCTGGCACGGTAGCCAATATCATTATTAGCCATTGGCGGGTCATTTACCGGGGTAATCGTAATACTCACCGTGGCAACGTTGCTATCCACCTGCCCGTCACTAACCTTGAAGGTAAAGGCATCCGTGCCATGGTAGTTCTCTGTCGGCGTATAGGTCAAGACAGGCATCAAACCGCTCAGCGTCCCATGCGTAGGTCCACTCACAACAACGTAGGTCAGACTGTCCCCATCCATATCGCTTGCTGTCAGGGTGATCTCCACACTTGTATCCTCGGCTGTGGTCACCGCTTGCGAGCTCGCTGCCGGCGGGTCATTTACCGGAATAACCGTAATACTCACCGTGGCTACGTCACTATCCCCCTGCCCATCGTTGGCGCGATAGGTGAAAGTATCCCCCCCAAAGTAATTGAGGTTGGGGGTGTAGGTGAAACTCCCATCTGCATTCAGCACCAGGGTGCCATGAGCGGGATCGCTTACCTTAATCGCACGGAGTGTATCCCCCTCCGGATCACTGTCATTGCCTAATACACCAGGGGTAAGGACTGTTAAGACATTATCTTCTGGCATTGAATAGGCATCATTGACAGCCACTGGCGGATCATTACTTCCAATCACATTGATGGTTACATTTGCAATCCCTGAATAAGCCTGCCCATCATAAGCACGATAGGTAAAGGTGTCCGTCCCATAGTAGTTGAGACCTGGGGTGTAGACAAAACTGCCATTTGCACTTAACGTCAGGGTGCCATGAGACACACCACTCTCCAACTGAACTGTCAAAGCATCTCCATCTACATCCAAATCATTTTGCAGCACCCCAGGTACCACAACATTCAGAACACTATCCTCGATGATGCTGTAAGTATCATTGTTCGCTACTGGCGGGTCATTTACCGGGGTAATCGTAATACTCACCGTGGCAACGTTGCTATCCACCTGCCCGTCACTAACCTTGAAGGTAAAGGCATCCGTGCCATGGTAGTTCTCTGTCGGCGTATAGGTCAAGACAGGCATCAAACCGCTCAGCGTCCCATGCGTAGGTCCACTCACAACAACGTAGGTCAGACTGTCCCCATCCATATCGCTTGCTGTCAGGGTGATCTCCACACTTGTATCCTCGGCTGTGGTCACCGCTTGCGAGCTCGCTGCCGGCGGGTCATTTACCGGAATAACCGTAATACTCACCGTGGCTACGTCACTATCCCCCTGCCCATCGTTGGCGCGATAGGTGAAAGTATCCCCCCCAAAGTAATTGAGGTTGGGGGTGTAGGTGAAACTCCCATCTGCATTCAGCACCAGGGTGCCATGAGCGGGATCGCTTACCTTAATCGCACGGAGTGTATCCCCCTCCGGATCACTGTCATTGCCTAATACACCAGGGGCCTCAATGATTAAGCGAATGTCCTCCTCAACGCTGTAAGTATCATCATACGCAACTGGAGGGGTGTTAAGATTTTCATCTGTCTGCAGACTCATGAACCACACATCCGGTCCCACGCTTTGAGCCTCCACGAGGGGAAACCGCCAAGCCCCTTGTGCCCTCCCGGTAGATACACTCATTATGATAAACAAACCTATCACCGAAAGCGCCCCAACCAGGCGTCTCAATTCTAATCCATACATAGGGAACTCCTGTCAAACGCAAGAAGATAAGGGAAGATTATGGGGTAACAGATGGCACTTCAGAGGTGTATGTGGGTTCAGGGGTGTTGGGTAATGTAGGGGTAGGAGGAACAAAGGGCGTTGGAGTAGGCTGGGTAGGAGGAGGTGGAAGGGTTCGTGTTGAAGTAGGCAAGGGCGTGGCTGTTGGAGGGATCGGGGTTGCCGTGGGTTGGGGTGTGCTTGTGGGGAAGGTGAATGTGGACGTTGCGGTTGGTGGCGAGGGGTTGTTTCCACTTTGTGGCGGCGAAGTGGGCATTCCGATCGAACTTGGGACACGCGTCCGTGTTGGTGCGCGCGTAGGGGTTGCTGATGGGGTGGGCGATGGAGGTACAAAAAGCGTTTGGCCGG
Source organism: Thermanaerothrix daxensis (assembly GCF_001306145.1). Lineage (GTDB taxonomy): Bacteria > Chloroflexota > Anaerolineae > Anaerolineales > Anaerolineaceae > Thermanaerothrix > Thermanaerothrix daxensis. Next base: position 1,311,958 of record NZ_LGKO01000002.1, on the reverse strand, counting down.
GCTGAATCAACATGCGATCGCCCAGACAATTTGCGGTCTGCAGGGCTTCTATGCTGGTGCGATAAAGCAAACTCAATCGCAAGAGTGAGTCAGTGGGTTTGACTTGATATTCGATCCATCCCTCTGGGGGTACACAATCCGTAGGTTGTTCAGGGCCCAAGGTCGCAGTGATGGACGTAGAAACGGCTCTCTCGGTCAAATTCAACGCCTGAGTCAGCAACAATAGATCCTGAGTCCCGCCAGCATTACCTAATAAACTTCTACTCTGAGAAACTTCTTCTCGCTTTTCAGTCGCATTCATTGTGCCCAGAATTCCCACCGCCAACCCGCCCAAAGCAAGGAGAAAGAAGAGCACCAGCATAGTACGCCGCTGACGTGCCCGCTGAAAACTGGGCAACGTCAAATTCTCAGGTAACGTCTGAGGATTTGACTGTTGATAAACCGGGCAGTTGACATATCGGTCGGTGAGGCACGTCAGACGCTGATGCCTCAGGTTGACCGGAGCCACTGGTCGGGCATGATGACAGTAGTTCCGTTCGCTGGGGAACTCTAAAACTGTGTTTGGGTCTTGCTTCAGCCCAAGGTAAGGGCAAATAGGCTGGGGCATTGGGGCATCCTTCCGCCATACACAACTAATTTTCCAGAAGCGTCAATTCATCAGTTTCTTTGGATACGTAGGTATAGGATTTCAAACTGCGGTAATAATGGTTGGAAGTGGTATCCTGAACGCGATTGAGCACTGCCCCCACCACTCTGGCTTTAACCCGGTCCAATTGATCTAAAACCTCTAGAGCAACGCTTTGGGAAGTGTTGCGCGCACGAAGAACCAATAGAACTCCATCCACACGCGATGCTAGCACAATAGCGTCCGAGATTAAGAACGGCGGTCCATCCAAAATAACCTTGTCGTATCGTTGTGCGACTTCCTCCATCAGTTTCGCCATACGTTCCGAAGAAAGCACCTCTGCCGGATTAGGGGGTAAGATTCCACTAGTGATAACATCAATCCCCTCCGTGGCTAGATGATGCAGACTTTCATCCAAACTTCCATGCTCACGCAAGATATCGCTTAATCCGAATCGGTTAGGTAGGCGTAAACGTTCATGTATCTGAGGTCTGCGCATATCCGTATCAATCAGCAATACGCGCTTACCGGCCTGCGCTATCACAATAGCCAGGTTGACCGCTATGGTCGTCTTCCCTTCATCAGGGCTTGGACTGCCAACCAGTAAAGTTTTCAAGGGACGGTCAATCTCTACAAACTCTAAATTAGTGCGAATGGAGCGAAAAGCCTCTGTGATAAGTGAACGCGGCTGGGCAATGACGTGAGGCGGATAATCCTCATAGGGAGTCTTCCCATTTATCTCGTTAATGTAGCCCAAAACCGGCAATTCCAAAACACGAGTTACCGTCTCCCCGTTCCGTATAGAGTCGTCCAAATACTCAACCACGAAAACGATACCCGCTGCCAACACCAATCCCAAAATTCCCCCCAATAACACATTTGTCGTGGTTTGAGGCCGAACAGGTCGAGATGGAACACGGGCCTCCTCAACCTGGACCACTTCTGGCGTACTTTGCAGTCGAGCCAAACGAATAGCCTCGTAGTTGCTAAGCAGGTTAGCATAGATTTGCTGGTAAAGCACCAGAGCTGCTTGAAGTTGGCTATTTGTGCTGTTTGAATTACCTTGATTAGAGGGGGAGAAAGTCAGGTTGACGTAAATTTGCTGATAGATGCTCAACAAAGATCTTAATTCATCCAGACGGCTGCGCTTTTGCGTTAGTTCAATTTGCTGGTCAACGGTCAGAGTTGGTGTCACGCGTGCTGGCTGCCCCAAGGAATTTACCCCTAGAATGGGGTCACGCTCTGCTTCAATGCGCACGATATCTGCCTGCAATTGGTTAATTTCGCTCTGCAATCCCGAAATGATATTCGTCACATCTTGGATACGTTTTTCATTGGACTGCTCCGAGGTTTGAGCCAATTGCCTTTGTAAATCAGCAATCTGAGCCTCCACTTGCTGAATTTGCGCTTGAAGGCTCTCCTCTGAAGCCGAAAATCGGCTTGACTGAATTTTTGCGTTTTGCTCAAGGAATACCGTCACCAGCGTATTGGCAATTTCAGCCGCTTTTTCGGGGATACTATCCTCTACGATAATTTGAATGAGTTGTGCACCTCTAACCTGCTGAACACGCACCTGGCTGCTGTTGATGTAATAACCCAATCGTTCGGAAGCCGCTTCCAATACCGGACGCGTGACTAACAACTCTGTAAAGGTTTGGGAGAGAAGTTCACTGTTCTGATTCAGAATGTCGCTAAGGTTGCTTTGAGGAACCCCTAAAACCATAACCTTAGTTGAGGCCTGATAGATGGGCTTTTGCAAAAGACTGAAAACCAAGCCTCCCAATGCTCCTACGAAAATTCCAACACCTAACAACCAAAGCCAACGTCGAATTAAGACTAAATAGTCTCGTGGTTGCATTTAGTCCTTCTTTCTTTTTGAAATGGAAAGGAATGGATTGTTTAGACGGGCTGGATTTCTAACAATGCTTCACGAACCGCCAACACAACTTCGTCTACCTGCGTTTCGGTAAGCATGGGATAGAGGGGTAGTGTGACCTCCCGCTGGGCCACACTCTCTGTTAATGGCAAGCCTCCCCCATGAAAAAGAGCAATCCCCTGGTAAGCACTGAATTTATGAACTGGAGGGTAATGAACGCTGGTTTGAATTCCCCGACGCTTCATTGCCTCCATAAATTCCACCCGAGAAACCCCTAAAGGTAACAAGGCAGGCATCAGATGATAGGCCGACCGCCCAGGATGCTCACTAAAAGGTATACTTACTTCTGGGACTTCCTTTCGGAGCCGTTGCCGGTAATAATCCACCAGCGCCTCGCGGCGTCGGTTATTAGCCTCTAACTTGCGTAATTGCACTCGTCCAATGGTCGATCGCAACTCATCCAGGCGGTAGTTGTACCCCAATGTCACCACATCATAACTCCAGGCATGCCCCTGATGGCGGTCCCAGGTTAGAGCGGTCATCCCGTGAGAACGCAATATACGGATTTTTTCAGCGATATCCTGGCGATGCGTGGTGATCATCCCACCCTCACCTGTTGAGAGATTCTTGTTTGAAAAGAAAGAGAAGCACCCTACATCTCCCCATACCCCTGCCTTTTGCCCGTTCAGACTTGCTCCTGGAGCATGAGCAGCATCCTCAATTACAAAGAGATTGTTCTTTCGCGCAATTTCCAGGATTGATGGCATGTCACACATGTAACCACCATAGTGCATTACGATAATGGCACGAGTTCGTGGTGTAATTCGATCCACTAAAGCCTGGGGAGAGATTGTTAAGTCATCTTCCGAGGTAATCTCCACAAAACGGGGAGTTGCTCCTACATAACGTACTGCAGCAGCGGTGGCAACAAAGGTTAACGAGGGGACCAATACCTCATCACCTGGCCCAAGGTCTAATGCCAGACAAGCGAGATGAAGCGCTACCGTACAATTACTCACCGCGTAAGCATAGGTAGCCCCAACAAAATCTGCAAATTCTTGCTCGAACTGCTGTGTTTCTTCCCCCATAGTTAGCCACCGACGTTCAAGTACAGCGGTGACTGCTGCCTTCTCTTCTTCCCCCAAATCAATATCAGCCAAAGGTATTCGCCAAATACTCATCCCATCATCTCCGGTAAAAATTTTTCGCGGAAATTATTAAAATCTTCAGTCGCCTGCTCATAGTCGTCAGGCCGACCAAGATCCTGCCAGTACCCATTGAACAGGTACCCCACTACTTTTTCTCCTTCACCCAGAAGTTTGTGCACTAGGTTAGGAAAATCCAGGTACTTTCCTCTGGGAATGAAATTCAATACCCTGGGCTCAAACACGTAGATCCCCATGCTGACCTGATAATCATAGGTGGGTTTTTCAATATAACCAACCACACGGGAACCGCCATCGCATAGAATGACTCCCAAATCAACCTTCACTTTCCGCTGGTGCATGGCAATCGTAGCGCTGGCACCCATTTCCTTGTGATACTGCACAAGTTCTCGTACATTCAAGTCGGTCAGTACGTCACCATTCATCACCAGAAAAGTCTCGTCAAGCCCTTCTACCAATGCTAGGGGACCCGCAGTTCCCAGGGGCTGATCCTCATAACTGTAGCGTATCTTGAGACCGAAATGACTACCATCACCAAAAAATGCTCGCAACAGTTCAGCCAAATGCCCTACAGTCAAAATAATCTCATCAATCCCCGCACAGCGCAATTGGCGCACAATAACCTCCAAAATGGGCATTTCACCAACAGGCATCAGGGGTTTGGGGAGTATTTTCGTGTAAGGCGCCAGGCGAGTCCCTTTCCCACCCGCTAAAATCACGGCCTTCATAGTTTTCTCCTTCCCGTTCAGGTTCGTAGTCTAGTCAGATCTCATAATAGCCAACTCGAAAACGATGCAAGTTGGCTCGAATCCACTCAATAGTTAGATCTAAACCCTCCTCAAGAGACACTTTGGGTTCCCAACCCAGGCATTTGCGCGCCTGGCGATTATCTGAGAGTAGCCGAACCACCTCAGATTTCTCAGGGCGTAAACGCTGTTCCTCTTGCTCAACTCGGGCTAAATTTCCTGTTTTAGCCAGAATTAACTGACACAAGTCACCAATCGAAATCTCTTGATTGGACCCCAAATTTAGAACACTTCCTTCAATTCCCGGCACACTTGCCGCCAAGACAAACCCCTCCACCGTATCACTCACATAAGTAAAATCCCGCCGCGTAGAGAGATTGCCTAACCGGATGATTTCCCCCGCCAGCGCTTGGGTGATGATCGCGGGAATAACTGCGCGTGCTGACTGACGAGGACCATATGTATTAAAGGGTCGCACGGTCACTACTGGGACGTTGTAAGCCCGGTAAAAGCTTTCTGCCAACATATCAGCGCCGATTTTACTGGCAGAATATGGAGATTGCCCTTGCAATGGGTGGTTCTCATCAATTGGCACATAACGGGCTGAACCATACACCTCACTGCTGGATGTATGGATCAATCGTTCTACCCCCAGGTCTCGCACAGCCATTAATACATTAAGGGTGCCCATAAGGTTGACCTCGGCTACCTCATAGGGATGTAAATATGAGTAAGGGATTGAGATCAAGGCTCCCAGATGGAATACTATGTGTGTGTCAGCCACTGCCCGACGCACTGCATTGGGATCACGCAAATCTCCAAAGACAATCTCTAATCCTCGCTTATGCTCCGCAGAGAGTGTATTCAGCCAACCCTCATCACCGCGCGAGGTATAACGCACAAATGCGCGTACCTGGGCGCCGAGATTCTGCAAGCGCTCAACCAGATGACTCCCTATAAATCCCGCCGCTCCAGTTACCAGGACACGCTTCCCCGTTAACACCTTTTCCGTTGTCATCAATGAAACTTCTCCTAAAGTTGAACTCAATCTGTTCTTGAAGGTTAATCACGCATTTACTGCTATTTTCATGGCTTGATAGGCTCGCTCAAAAACACCCTCGTGACCGCCATCATCATCCAGACACGCCACTCCCATTCCCACTTCAACGCTAATCGGGCCGCGGTCAGTCCAAACTGGCGCGCTGCACAACCGTACCTGTAAACGTTCCGCCACAAGGTTGGCTCCATCAATAGATGTTTCAGGCAAAAGGACCCCAAAAACACTTTCCTCCAATCGTCCTATGGCATCTACCTCACGAATATCCCGCAAGGTGCGTTCAGCAACTGCCTTCAGGATCTGAGCCGTTACCGAAGCAGCCCGGGTAGCTTCATCAGGCCAGGGATACGAGACTTTGAAAATTATCAGAGAAAGCGGGTTGTGGTAACGTTGAGCGCGTTGTGCCTCGCGCTCAAGTAAACGCATAAAATGCTGCTGGTTATATACATTAGTAAGGCGATCATAAAGTGTGTTTCTTAATACTTTTTCCGCCAGCTCTTCACGGCTTTGTTCGCTCACCGGGAAATGAGCTCTCAGAGTATCCATGACCTCCGGCATCATGATCAAACGCACTCCTGGCTGACGACATAACGTCAAAATGCGTTCGCTATGGTCTGGTCGAATATCGCTGATAGCAAATAGGATCAAACCCACATCGTGTTTTTGAACAAGGGCGGGAATCTGATCGGTCCGCCCAACAACGGGCAGGCCTTCTACCATGGCACCGATCTTACGGGGGTTATCGTCCACAAAGCCGACCAGTGTAAACGCTTTTGAAAGATCTCCATTCCGGAGTAACCACAAACCGAATCGTGCCGTTTGTCCTGCCCCAACGATCAGCACTCGCTCTCCAAGGCTCTTCACCCGATCACCTCGCACGCGCAACCATCGTTCGGCTAGCCCTGTGATCACCCGATTTCGATAGCGAACAGCAACAAAACCGATATAGGCAAACATTCCCGCAGCAACTAGAACAATCGGAGGTAAGAGAGTGCCATTGGGCAAGAAGAGATTAATCAGAAAGAGAATCAGAGTCACCAACCCTGTAGAAACTGCCAGATCAATCGCCTCAGAGGCACCTGCCCGTGACCACTCCACCCGATTAATGCCCGTCAGAGCATTGATCAGACTAAACATCATTGCGATGATAAAAGCAATTCCCAGTGAAAGTTCAATCCCCAAATCCAGTGGACCACTAAGACGTCGCAACACCCCCGCAATGCCGATGGCAAAAAAAGCCACCACAAAATCAGCCAGGAACCAGATCAGATAACGATTTAGAAAACGCGCCAACGGTCCCCAATACAACAGATGTTCAGGAACCACATAATTCTTCAAGCGCGGAAGTAACACGACAGCTGTCCAAAACAGCACATCAAAATCCGTCCAAATGCTTCGGTTGCGAACGTATAACTGATCCAGCCGCAACTTGCTGGGTAGAATATCCCAGAGGTAACGCTCCATCACATTACGGGATTGGAGCATTTCCTCCTCATTGCGATACAACACTGAAGCCGGGCTAGTAATCCCCGGGCGCACCGAAAGAATTTCGCGGCGAATATCTTCGGGCCAGCGGGCAGCAATATCGGGGTCCTCTGGTCTTGGCCCTACTAGGCTCATATCCCCAATGAACACATTCCACAATTGCGGCAATTCATTGAGTTTGGTCTCTCGCAAAAAACGACCCAGAGGGGTGATTCTGGGATCATCTTTCGCAGTCACGCGTGCGCCTTCGAACGAGGTGGGATGCTCGTACATTGTGCGAAACTTAAGAATCTTAAAGACCCTCCCGTTCTTTCCAACTCGTGGCCCCTTGTAAAATATTGGGCCTGGAGAATCCCGCCGAATCATGAGCACAACAAGCAGGAAAAACGGGGAAAGGAAAATCATCCCTAACCCCGAAATTATTATGTCTCTTATCCTACTTAACCAATCATCAATCTGACGCACGACAGAAACACCCACTCGCGTCCCCGATTTTTCGGGATCGCTTGCATAAATCACTTTTTCCATACCTCCCTCCATTTCGCCACTGCACTCTTATCAGTAAAGCGTTGCTCCAAAGGCCCTTCAATTTCAATGGCTTGTTTTCTTTCTCAACAAATGACGTACTAGGTCATACAGACCTGCCCAGAACCCCAATCCATAAGCCACATGTAAAATAGCAAAAGCCAGGGGCAAACGCAGCATATGCTCCCAACCATGCCGAGCAGACAAAACCAACGATGTGCTCAGGTTGAGAAGGCCATAGAGTACGAGAAACCCCAACAAGCCATAGCGGAAGATCTCCCCGAACATAGAGAGAACCAATAACCCCAGCAAACCACCTACAAAGGCGGGAGGAACGAGTTGCCTCAGGCTAATTTGGGTTGGGTGTTTATATAAAACGCGGACTTTGTAAAATCCATATTGAAAATATTGGCGCCAAAGCGAACCTAGAGAGCTTCGACTGTAGTACTTTGATCGTATATCCGGGCTCAGAAGTAGTTTTCCCCCCATTGCGCGAAGACGGTAGTTGTACTCATCGTCCTGATTTCTCACCAGAGTTTCATCGAACGGCCCGGCTTCCTGAAGCGTGCTCATTCGATAGGCCGGAAAAGGAACCGTATCCACATAACGACGCTTATTTACCCGGATACGAAAAGCCGAATTCCCCACACCAAATGGTGAGGACATTGCCAAAGCGATGCTTTGGGCTACTGGCGTTTCTCCAATGGTCTCCATTGGCCCCCCCACACCAGCGACCCGTTCATGCTGCAATGCCTCTACACAACGGCGAACATAATCTTTGGCAATGACACAATGCCCATCTACCCGAATGAATATCTCTCCCTTGGCATTGGCGATAGCAATATTTAGCCCTTTGGGTACAATCTTGCCGGGATTTTCAAGCAAGCGCACGTGAGGATGGATTTTCTGCTGTTCAAGAATAAATTCACGCGTACCATCCTCAGACATCCCATCTACGACGAGAATTTCAACGCATTCCTGGGGATAGTCTTGATCCAGAACGGCCCCCAAACTACGCTGGATATAGGGTCCTTCGTTTCGTACAGGCATCACAATGGATACAAAGGGGCAATCTTGGGCTTTCATATGTGTCTTCAATTCCGATCTAAAGCGAAAGTGGGGTAGGTGTATTCAACATAGAAATGACGAATCTAAATTTCCCGTTCGGACCTCGTGGGATAGAACCCACCCTGGTAACTTCCACATGCATTGAGTCACCGGTGATCTTCTTCACACGCGAAACCAGAGTACTAACATCGCTATCCGAAAATCCCGGTTCAGGAACAACTCGTATTTCCAAATGATCCAATGCAGTTTGAATAACCTGGGCTTCCCGAATGGGGAGATCTGCTTTAAAAACAACTGCAATGACAGCATCAATGCGCCGACCATCCGGCGATAATAGCACATCATCCAGACGTCCGCTGATTTGAGCCAGCACCGGCATTTGCCTTCCACACTCACAGATAGCGGGCTCTAGCGCCCAGCACCCTCGATCCCCAATTTCATACCGGACTAGAGGCATCACCGGATTTAACAATCCTGTTAGAACCAGTCGTCCCGTTTCGTTTCTTCCCGCTGGTTTGTCCTCTTCATCTTTCAAAATTTCAACCACTCCTGCATCTGGCCAAACATGCATCCGACCCGACCGACATTCGCTGGCTGCTGCAACTGTCTCTGACATCCCATACGTATCAATCACTCGGCACTTAAAGCCTCGGGAAAGAATTTCCCTCACTTCGGGAAGTAAAATTTCTGAATTTGTGATAACGGCTTCCAACACAGGCAAATCCAGCGCATGCTTCTCCGCCAAGCGAACGAGTATCGCCAATGCAAAGGGATAACCCAACAAGTAACGGACCCGATGCTTCCAAAGTGCCTCAATGTAGAAGGGAATGAAATCTTCGCTCAGGTGAATGGCAGAAAGGTAGAGTTGATTTAACCCTGCATTCCACACCCAAAACGGTGGACGTCGTTGTGCAGCCGGTACTATAGGCTGTGCTCCCAGGATAGCCCAGCGATCGCGGTATGAGAATCCATTCCAGCGTCGTACGCGCGCCTCATAGAGGGCATACCATTGACGCTCGGTTTCCAAATTGCGCCACAACGTCAGGGGTGTCCCGGTAGTTCCACTGGTATGCTCCTCAATCAGGGATTGAAGATTTGCCCCATCCGCAACAAACGCCTTGGGATTTTGACGAATTGGATCCTTCTTGAGAACGGGCCAGTTTTCCAAATAGCTCCATGAAGCATTATCCCCCTGCCTCCGTCGCCTCTCCCAATGCTCACGGTAGTAAGGGACTTGCTTCGCCGCTACCTCTAGCATTTCACTTAGGCGGGTTTCTTGCCAGGCTTGCCATTGCTCTCGTGACCAACGATCACGTTCTAGAGCCTCATCAACTAAACGCTCAGAAAACCGCCCATAACGTTGAGCGCGTAAACGATATCCATGGAGGCTAGCAACAAGCACCTTGCCAGGATAGGGGAGTCTGTGATATAGGGATATTTTGTCCATGAATTCGACCTCAGGACCGTCACTCACGCAAATCAATGGATATTTTCCAACTCAGAGACTCAAAACAAGCCCAGGTCTTTAAACAGGCGCTCCCAATCCTGGCGCACGCACTTCCAATCATAAGTTTCAGCCATACTTCGCCCCTTTACTGAAAGGCGGGTGGACAACAATGGATCAATCAAGAGCCGTTCTACAGCGCTTGCCATTGCTTCAGGATCATCATCCTGCACTAATAAAGCCGTCTCGCCATCCTGGAGCATGTATGGGATTCCTCCCACAGAAGTTGCTACAATGGGCAGGCCGAAAGCAGCCGCTTCTACGACACTTACCGGTGTGTTGTCTACCCGTGTCGTACTCAGGTAGATATCATGTCGTTGAAACTCTTTCTGCTTGGTGGCCTTATCCATGAAACCTATCAGGTGAACCTGGCTTTGGAGACCCAAAATCTGAATTCGCTTTTTTACCACTCCCAGCCAGCCCCGATCCTGCCCCCCCATCGTCAGAACCACGTCTGGCCATCGAAACCTAAGCCGTTCCACAACCTCCACTGCCAGTTCCGGGTTGTAAGTATCCTCAAAAGTGCGCATCCAGATTAACCGGGGCAAGCACCCTGCTCGTCTCATAAAGGGATAATCATTTAGATCGAGGACATTTGGGATAACGCGAACGGGGAATTCCATTCTCTCAAAATGATGGGCTAGATAAGGTGAGGGCGAAACAATTGCGCACCCTCGCCTCATTACCCGGTTAACCCATCGAGGGAAACGTTGGCTAAACTGAGGCAATGCGCCTCCATGCAGCCATAATATCACCGGTTTTCTTAACCTCTGCCCTATCAGGCTAGCAACATCAGCAACAGCAAAGCCCATCCCAGAGAAAACCATAATAAGAATGACATCCACTGAGTCCTGCCAGGTTCCCATAGTAGCAATCGTATCCAGAAGACGTTCCAGGCGATTAACTCGCCTCGAGGTGAGAGTAACTGGATAACCGGCTTTAGCAAAAAGGTTTGCTAGGATTTCCCCCTGGCTGGTAACCCACCCTGGGTTCACGCCCAGCATAGGTCCTACAAACCCCAATCGAGGATATTCATGCATCAGGTTTGTTTTCCCCAAAAAATTAAGGCTATGGCTTGATCAGAGAAGTAATCACAGAACGATCTAGTGCACTGGCAATCTGATAGTAAAGTTGTTCCACAGTCTGCCCCAGACTTACATGGCTATACGATTGAGCCACCATTTGACGCCCAATTCCCCCCATGGTGCGACGTAAGAGAGGATGCCGAGCCAAATGAAGTAATCGCTCAACAAAAGCGCTTTCGTCCTCCGTTGACACAATAAACCCGCTTATTCCGTCTCGCACAATTCGAGCGGCATCACCTGCCGGGGTGGCAATCACAGGTAGCGCACCCGCCATTGCTTCAAGTATCCCGTTAGGAAATCCTTCGTGATCAGAGGTTAACGCAAATACATCCATCCGGGATAATAGTGCAGGCACATTTTCACAATGGCCAAGAAATTTCACTCCATCCGGAGAAAGCCCCATGGCTTTTGCCTGCTCTTCAAGAAATTGTCGTAAAGGTCCTTCGCCGGCAATCACCCCTCCAATCTCGGGCATCTGTTCTCGTGCTCGTGAAAGGATACGTAAAAAGCGGTCTAAACGTTTAGCATCAATCAATCGGCAGACAGTGACCACCCAAATGCGACCCTCTGGTAAGCGGTAGGGAAAAGGTTGCGAGGCTTGACGATCGTAAGCGCCCAAATCAATCACATTGGGCAACAAAAGCACCTTGCTTGAGGGCAGGCCATAGGCAATCACTCGCTGACGAGCTAGGTGCGAGTTGGCTAAAAGCGCATGCGGTAACCGCAACAACCACGGTCCCCAAAAGCCATTGGCATTCAATTCGTAATCCAAATCGCTTCGCAGACTGCCAATGGCAATTCCCCCCACAAACCAAGAAGCGAGAGCCGCATAGAGGTTAGTGTAGAAATGAGTGGAGTGAAGAAAATGGGGCTTAAATTCACGGAGCAAATCTACCAACTTCAAAACCCGGGATAAAGGGTGCTTAAATTGCCCAAACCATATGGGAACAATGCCCTCTTTCCTCAACACGGCCTCGTAAGGTTCTCCGCTGGTCAGGCAGTAAACCCGCACCTCGAAACCAGTGTTTCGAAGAGCCCTAGCCAGGTATATGAGTTGTTTTTCTGCTCCTCCATATCCGAGGGTTCCAGCGATAATGGCTATGCGCAATTTTTTATTATTAATGACGTGGGAATCCCATTGATCCCTTGTCATTTAATCCCCGCTTCTTTGCTCCGAACCCTGCGTCTAGAGGATCTCATGATGGGCTCATTCAGATAGTTTTCAGTATGCTGAGGATTCAACAAAGGAATGGCCCCTGCTACCAAATACCATAAATCCTTTCCTTGAAACTCTTTGGAAACAAATGAAACCGCTAACACCGTCGTCACCAAAAAGCCTATTGCAAAACAATTTTTATCACGGCGTTGCCAACCCACTACTAAAAAAGATCCCACCATGAAGACCATGATTAAAATTCCCTGGACCCCGTTTTCTGCCAGGGTCTTAATCCATCCAGAATGCGCTGGTCGCGCTGCCCCCCCTTGAATATTCAAAAGAATTGCACCAGCCCGAAAAGATCCCGTACCAATTCCAAAGGGACGTTCCTGGAAAATTTTTAGACCGGTTGCAGCAATATCAGAGCGCCCACTGGTTCGCTCAGCAATTGTGTAGGTAGGATCAAAGAGTCGCTGAATACGACTTAAGGCGTAAGCTTCCCGTTCCCATAAGAGGTTGAAAGCCCAAAATGCGGCTATGCTTCCCGCAATCAGGAACAGGGTTGTCCATGAAATGCTCCGCAAAATCATCAGGTAACACACCACCACAACCATAGCAGTCAAAAGACTGCCGCGACTCCCGGTAAGAAAGACCCAAATCACATTCACCGCAGCCAGGGAGAGCAAAATGAGTCGCCCATACTTAATATCTTTGGCGCTGGGTAAAGCTAACGCAATACTGAAAAGAGCCGTCATCGGAAATGCAGCCCATGAGTTGGGATTGATATAGGGGAGATTGCCAAGTTGCAGATAAAAAGCCAGCCCCCCCAGTACACCCACTACTCCGTTGACAATACCCTGCCAGTAGTAAACCTGAGGGTTTCGAGAGGCCTTCACAAAGTAAATCAGAATTCCCAAAGTAGCCCCAACGTTAAGAAGATCTTGCAACCCATCACTGACGTAAACGCTGAGAGGCAGCATCAGCGCCATAATTCCCCAGAAAGCCATTAGCCATCGTGAGTTTGGGTCATTCAAGCGTAACAACAGACGGAGATTCAATAAAATAACGATGACCAACCAATAATTCAAAGTGTTCCACCGCCATAATCCTCCGCTTAGCAAAAGGTTACGAGTCAGGGGATCCAGGGTACACAGTAATCCCACCCCAAGCACACCAATCGCCGGATAGCGCATTCCCACAATTGCCAAAAGCAGGCCAAGGACATTGAGCACGATTACAGAATTCGAATAACCTCCAATAAAACTGAAGCCCCAGGTGATCAGAATTACAACAATAAGCATGCGGCTTATGTTCTTAATAATGATCTCGGGATTCTCTTCGGTCTGAGATAATCTATGTAAAGCACGCAGGCTTTTTGTTCGCCGACTAACCGTCATCATTTCGCCCATTGTAATTTACCATCCACATAAGAACATCCCCACTGACCAACACATAACTGGGCAATTTGCTCTGCCCAGGCTTCTAATGTAAGACTCTCCACAAATTGGCGGCAACGCTTACGAATCTCTGGCCAGGGAAGAGGGGTAGAGAGTATTTCTTTTAGTTTGGTTTTCAGAGCGCCCGGGTCGCCGGGTTCAACTAACCAACCCCGCTCTCCGTTACACCCAATCACTCGCTTTGCCATACCGACGTTGCTGCTGACCACCGGCAAGCCATGGGCCATTGCATCCAACCAGGCTTTGCTCAAACCCTCGGTCAGGGAGGGTTGTACTGCCACGTCCATCGTTAATAATTGATGGGAAAGAGCCTTTCGATCCAATTGCCCCGTGAATTCAACTTGTTCCTGCATCCCCATAGACTCTACCAGTCTTTTAAGCCCATCACGCTGCGGGCCATCACCGATCAATACCAAACGCGGTATCGGATGAAATTCCTCTTCGCGCATTCCTTGCAAAGCCTCTAGTAACACAGGCAAACCTTTTTCAGGCGAAAGCCGTCCGATAAACCCCAGGCGTGGCGGGGAATTCAAATGACGTTCAAGATTTGGCGAAATGGTTTCCAGTTCCTCACGGGTTAGTGCCGTCGTAAATAGCCAGTGCATCCGTGGTGCAGGAGGATCTTCTCCCATACCAGTTGCAAGCATCAAATTTCGCCCTCCTGCCAGAATGCGCATCGCCCAACGCATAAATCGTGTTGCCGTTGTGGCCTGATCATTAACCTCCCAAGATCCCCCATATCGCACAACAAGGTGCTTGCGGAGGGCAACAGCCATTCCCATTCCCAGAAATGGCAAATCTCCCGGTAGAGGGATATAAATCACGTCGGCTTGCCGGATATCGCGCCACATCCTTGAAAAGTAATCCAGAGCATGCCTTAAGACATATAGTTTTCTTCCTTTTCCCTCGCCTTTCGGGGTTGGAAGAACCACAACCTTGAGGCCCGCGGGTAATTCGATTCCCCCGCTTCCGCCCTCGCTTTTGGTAACCATCAAAGTGGTCTCATCGAATAATGAGGCCAATGACCTAATCTGAAGAGGAAATCCCCCGTTGGAATACCACTGGCCTTTCGAGTTCACCCAACACTCTTTGAAGGAAATAATGCATAGGCGCATCACCTTAAAAACCTCTGCTGTAATGTTCTTTGGCGATCTCTCGAGGTAAAAGAACCTCCAGGTTTTCTGAACTTACCAACCCCTGCACATGCTCCAGGAAGGGTATTAAGTAGTTCTCACTTTGCGGGCCATTACCCTCTAAAGCATGAGGGTGAGCAAAACAAACCACATAACCATTCTTGGCCACCGCGTCATCCATAAGACGTGTTGTGTCTTGACGAAAGCCAAAGGCATTGACGCGCAATGTCACAACTCCTCGAATCCTTTCAACCCTGGGCATGAAATTTTCGGACCGTCCAAGACGAATGCCCAGCCTTTCACCAATCGGTTTATAGGCAACCCGACAAAAGGTAAACCCCTCCTCACGCAGAATCTTGCACAAGAAGCCCAAGTCCACGCGATCCCTGGGGACTTCACGACGTTCCGAGAGACTGATTGAGCCTCGTTCCCAAAAGTCAAACGGCTGATTATAGGTGGGAGCAAACGTTGTCACGGGTTGCATAATACAGGTTTCCAAGGCTTCTTTGCTCTGGCGAATTACGCGGCGCAGATCTGTCCTCCCCACACCAGGTAACCACTCATGGTGCATAGCATGGCTAGCCACTTCGTGTCCCTGGGCTGCAATTTCCCGAATCAAGCCAGGATCATGATATGGACGATTTCCGGGAAGGGCAACCGCACCGACCACCGCGAAGCAAACCTTTACAGAAAAACGATCTAAGATTTTCAGCAATCGCTCAGTGCAACGGAATTCCAACGGTCCCCATGCTTTTGGCCCTCCTCCTGAGCGAGACCGCTCCGCTCCCCATTCGGCATCAAAATCCCAAAAGAGAATCAACTTTCCACTCAATCTTATTACCCCTATCCCATGGCATCCATGTAAGCCAACAGTTTCCCGACTGAAACCTCTTCAGAAAACTGATTGATATACTCTCTCATACCCTCCCGCAAATCCTCCAAGGTTTCTTCGGGCATTGATTCAATCTGTCCAAAGCGTTCCAGAAAGGTTTCATCGGAAAAACGCAAATGATCCATAGGTACAATTTCGCGTTGCCCCCCTGAGTCATGGACAAATGGAATAGTCCCCGAGGCTATCGCTTCTACCGTTGTCATGCCAAAATGCTCATTAACTGCCGGGAAAACATAAAACCGCGTGCGCGCCAGGACCTCCCGCACCTGAAGATCTGAGGGGTTCGGGAGAAAGGTCACATTTTGTGCAACTCCCATCTCCCGCGCCTGAGACATTAGAGCGCGCAAATAAGGACGCCTGTGGGGTGGCACCCCTCCCATGATCAAATAACGCCACTTTGGATATGTCTTTGCCAACCGCAAAATCATCTCAGGTCGTTTGTAATCCACAATGCGAGAAAAGAAAACCACCGAATCTCGTTGCGACCAATCTCCGCGCACATAACTGCGTCCATGTAGATCAATTGGGGGATAAACAACCGGCAACCTCACCCCATGAGCCTCATAGAACAGCTGAGCCGTGTAATGGGAATTTATGACATAATTGTCCTGCCGGTGAAATTCATAGGCCGGCCATCGTCTCGCCAGAATATGCCGATACCCCGCTTGAAAAAGACGTGCAGGGAAGCCTCTCATTCCCCTAGGGGGATTCTCAAGTTGAGGCAATAGGGGAGGACCGCTCAAGTACCTTACATGTGGCATATTGGCCGGTAAAAGAAAACCATTGTGAAAGATATAGGCAAATTGGTAACGATGTTTCATTCCATCGTAGCGCATCGTATTAAAAATCCAGGCAACATAGCGCAATGTATTAGGAAGGTGATCTATCCAAGGAGTAGGAATTGCAAACCGAATGGCCTCAAAATCGGCCTGGCACCGCTGCCGTTCCAACAATTGCGGATTCGGGGGTACATCCCAAAGCACGGTTGGACGAATACCACGTTGATTCAGCCCACGCATAAGGGCAAAAGCTACCGATTGTACTCCTCCTGGCCGATCCAACCGATATACAATCGCAACATGTTGGAGACTATTCATTAATCGCGATCCAACGGGAATTGTTCAAGCAGGGTCCAGAACAACTGAGAAAGGGGAGCCATTGCATCTGGCCGAGCAAAGTGGTTTTGCACGTTTTGACGTGCCGCTTCGCCCAAGCATCTGGATTTAGCAGGGTCTCTTAGGAGCTCAACGATTCTAGCAGCCAAATTTTCTGCCGCTAGTTCGCCCATCGAGTGGAACTTGAGCCCAGTGACCCCATCCTCAACTAACTCGGCTGCCCCACCCACATCAGGAACAACCACTGCACAGCCCGCTAACTGAGCCTCAAGGACCACTCGCCCCAATGGCTCGCGCTGCGAAGTCAGACAAAAGACGGTCATTTCGCTCATCAGCTCTGCCACATCGGCCCGCTGCCCAAGAAATTGAAGTTGGTTTTGCACTCCCAATTTTTCAGCCAGAGCATGAAGGCCCTTCTCATAATCACGCTCGAGGGGCTGGGCACTTCCAGCAATCACAAACTGCGCACGAGGAATTTGTTCCAGGACAAAGGGTATGGCACGGATAAATACCTCAGGTTGCTTATAGGGTGTCAATCGTCCTACCCACCCAACAACCGGCACATCCGTTGATACTGTCAGGTGACGCATCCCCGACGCACGATGTGCTTGCACACGAGCCAGCCACGCCTCAGCATCTATAGGATCATAGATCACATGGATTGGCAATCCATCTGCCATTGGCCGAATATGATTGGCAATATCTTTTGAAATGGCCACTAACACATTTGCCTTTTGAAGAACCTTCCGGTGAAGCGAAATATCGCGCAAATAATCCCGCACAATGATCACCATCGGCAATCTTGCCCATTTTGCCGCCGTCATTACCCGGCTGGTTGCCGCAAAGGTGTTGCAGACAACCAATCGAATGCCTTGTTGGGTAAACCTTTGCGCTAGCCACCAGGATTGGAGTGTGTGCCAGCCCGGCAAAAGACGGCGCGGCGTTGAGATAGGATAAACCCAAACTTCAAACCCCATCTCTCGATAGGTCTTTTCAAGACGTCCCTGACCCGGTACAAGCATAGAAACCCGAAAGTTCTGATCAAGCCTCTTAATGGTGTCTGCCAATGCATATTCCGCTCCACTAACAATGTCCGGACGATAATGGGCAAACAGAATTCGCACATCACACCTGATAATGTCCGCCCCAATGGAAACGCCTTTGCAGACTTAATGCCAGGTGGCTCAAAAGGGTGTATCCGGGAATTCGGTGAAGACGCCGTGTCAGCGTATTAACTTGATCCTTAAGTTGCTCGATCGTAATTAATGCAGCATCCAGCTCAGATTGTAGAAACATCACATCTCGATTGCGAAACACCGGATGATCAGGGTATAACCGTTCCAGGTCAAAGGCTTCACTTGGCCAGGCCACAAAAGATTCGGGCGCATCCAGAATTCGAGGTGGAAAGGAGAGCGGAATCCCATTACGCTCATGCTCGCGCTTAATCCGGATCATGCTCTCAATGAGAGTAATCAGGCGGGGTAACGCTGGGGTATGGCACTCAAGTGCATCATGCAGGCAAAAATCCTGATAAAGCATGCGCTCAAGCGGTGGATTGCGCAAATCTTCAAGCACAGGTGCAATATGAGATGGGCACTTAATCTCCCAAGCCGCAGGAGTATATACCGGGACCAGATGATAATTCAACAACGCTACAGGTAACCCGACCAACATGGCCTCAAGTTGTGCCGTTGAGGGCGTGGTAATTACCGCATCCATCTGAGGGAGTAATTGATGTAATTCCTCTCCCGTGGCAGACGTAAACGTATTTTTGACCTTCAATTCAATGTGAAGACCTTTCGACAGCCGCCAAACCACCTCAATATCCTTGCGCAGATTCAGATAATCTCGCAGATCCTTGAGTGACTGAAGGGTGAGCGCTCGCTCGGCGGGTGTAAACCCGGGCGTCCTGGCCGTCATGACCAGCAATCGCATGGGACGACCCTCAATGGGTTGGGTACGCATTGGATAGTGCTGAACGATCAAGTCATCCAATCGTGGCGCTCCAACAATTTCGCATTTTCCCACGTTCCCCCAGGATTCATATAAGCGAGCATCTAAACGTCCCAGACAAGCCACTTTATGGGTTAAAACTGGCTGATTGAGAGGACGTTTCTGGCTTCCCTGAGTCCTAGACCAAGTGTTCCGCCATTCCTGAATGCCGTCCATAACGAGAAGCGTAGCCACATTGCGACGGACCATTTCTGCCACCACCAAGCCGCGTTGCGGGTTGCTTGCTTCAAAGGTGATCACCAAATCAGGGTCATAGGCAGCCACCTTAGCCACACTATAGTCTGCCTCAATGATCATGCGTTCACCAAAATGTTGGCGCAAGGGCTCAGCATGATGAAAAAAGCCACGGGCTCCCAGAACTACGATATCGGGCATATGAAAGTTACTCCCATAAAACTAGTGCGAAGGAACAAACGCAGACTCCCAATATGGGCGCGCCGTTTGCCAAACCTTCAGTAGACTCTCCAACAGTGTTTCCATCTCATTCAATGGGATCATGTTGGGGCCATCGCTTAGGGCGTGTTCAGGATCAGGATGAGCTTCCATGAAGAAGCCATCCACTCCAACCGCAGCGGCTGCCCGGGCCAGATAGGGAGCAAATTCGCGTTGCCCTCCTGAACGGCCATTCATCCCTCCCGGCATTTGAACACTATGAGTGAGGTCAAAAACCACGGGAGCAAAACGACGCATAATCACCAACGAACGCATATCAACAACTAGATTGTGGTAACCGAAACTGCTACCACGCTCGGTTAGAAAAACCCGTTGATTTCCTGTGTCCGTCACTTTCTCAACCGCAAATTTCATATCCTCCGGCGCCATGAATTGCCCTTTTTTGATATTGACCACACGCCCGCTTTGGCCTACCGTTTGAAGCAAATCGGTTTGGCGACATAAAAATGCAGGGATTTGCAAGATATCTGCTACCTCCGCCACCTCCGCTACCTGGTTGGTCTCGTGAACATCTGTCAATACTGGTACACTCACCTCTTCTCGCACCCGAGCCAGAATACGCAGAGCGGGCTTAAAGCCTATACTGCGAAATGACCGATGTGAAGTTCGATTAGCTTTATCGTAAGAAGACTTAAAAACAAAAGGCAACCCCAGTTGAGATGTGACTTGCTTCAAAGCCCATGCTGTCTCCAGCACAATTGCTTCTGACTCCACCACACACGGGCCGGCTATGACCAGAGGAAGGTCACCCCCAATCCAAATCTGCTGTTCAATTGGAAAAGTCATAGGATGGCTCATTGTTTACCTCGCCCCTAGATAGATATCGTGGAGACGGATTAACCCCAGGCAGGTTCCACTCTCGTTGTCTACCACCGGTAAAACGGAAATTTGGGAAGGCCGGTTTTCCATAATTTCTGCCGCCCGCCCTAAGGTCACTTCTGGAGTTACCCGAATCGGATTAGGCGTCATCACGTCCTTGGCTCGCAGAGGGCGAATATCATCGAATTTCTGTAAAGCCCGACGCACATCTCCATCTGTAATCAGCCCGATTAGATGGTTGAATTGATCCAAAACACAGGCTGCTCCAAGTGGAAATCTGGTCATGGCGATCACAACTTCCCTCAAAGGTGTCTCCGGCTCCACCCAGGCAATTTCTTGTAACCGGTGCATAACATCACCCACGTGCAGATACAAGTTACGTCCCAGTTGACCGGCTGGATGAAAACGCACAAAGTCCTGCTCAGTAAATTGTCGCGCCACCATCAATGCCGCAGCCAGGGCATCTCCCAGAGCCAATGCAACCACCGTGCTAGCGGTGGGAACAATACCAAGCGGATCGGCCTCACGCTGAACTCGGGCATCCAATACGACATCTGCCACATGGGCTAAATGAGATTCAAGATTTCCGACAATGGCGATCAGCGCCGAGCGGAACTGCCGTAAAATCGGAGTCAGGCGTACCAGTTCCTCACTACTGCCACTCTTGGAAACCAAAATTGTTGGATCTCCCGGTGTATAAACGCCCAAATCTCCGTGAACTGCCTCAGCGGCATGGAGAAAAACTGCGGGTGTACCCGTGCTACACAAAGTGGCAGCAATCTTCTGAGCCACGTGACCTGACTTTCCGATCCCACTAACAACTACCTTACCAGAATGGCTCAGGATGATCTCAACCGCACGGGTAAGATTCCCATCTAGATGTTTGGCAGCAGCCTCAATCGCCTGCGCTTCAATCTCCATGACCGATTGGGCAACTCCAAGCCATTCAACTTGCTTTTCCGCCAGAATCATCCGCGACCCTCCTCGGCAAAAATCTGCCGTACACGTTCCAGATCTTCCGGGGTATCAACCGCAAAGGGATGGTAAGTAGTTTCCACGGTGAAGATTTCGTAACCTGCTTCCAAAAAACGCAATTGCTCTAACTTTTCGGCCTGCTCAAGTTGGGAAACCGGTAAAGAGGAATAAGCCTCCAGAACATCCCGCCGAAAGCCATAGACCCCTACATGCCCCCAAAAAGGTCCCGCTTCCAACCAGCGCTCAGCCGGCAAATCCCTAACAAACGGAATAGGATGACGCGAAAAATACAGAGCACGTCCTTGATGGGATCGGGCTACTTTCACTATTGAAGGGTTCCATAACTCGGCTGCCCTCTGAAGCCGAAATACCGGTGTAATAATGTCACATCGAAGGGAGCGCCAGGTTAAGATCAAGGCCTCTAAAAGGTGAGTATCTAGAAGCGGTTCATCTCCTTGCACATTGATGATCAACTCAGATTCGAATTCCTTGATCAATGAGGCCACCCGCTCACTCCCAGACTGGCACTCCGACGAGGTCATTCGGGCCTCCCCTCCCCATCCTCGCACCACTTGCAGTACTTCTTCTGAATCTGTGGCAACGATCACTTGATCAATCAAATTGCATTGAATGACACGTTGCCAAACATGCCAGAGCATCGGTTGTCCCTCAATGGTTGCTAAAACTTTCTGTGGAAGGCGCTTCGAATTAAGCCGCGCTGGTATTACCGCACATATGCTCATAATAAAATCCTTTAGTTAGGAAAAAACTTTATCTATTAGGCCGAAGCCGATAGCCTAAAAGGCGCCACACGCTTAATAGGGTTTTTCCCAGCTGCGTACCCCAAAAGAACGCGGGACGGTAGTAAATTGCCCACGCCTGGTGCCAAAGAGCACTCCAGAATGAGCGGCTCCGTAACCCCATTAACCAATGCCCCTGCCCCCGACGAGCGCGGGCAACCTTCTTGCGTCGTGCTTTTGCCCGTTCATCGCCCCAATTGCAGTAGGAAAGAGCCTTGGCATCCTCCTGATACATCCGAAGGGCCTGAGAACCACGCTTTGAGGATTCGTGAAACCGATCTGCCGCTAAGGGTTGATCCAGAACCATCACCTGCCCCAATCGGCAGATACGGTACATCAATTCCCTATCCATGGTGTAATGGAGATCTTCTCGTAACCATCGCCCCGCTTTATCCAGGTACTCGCGAACAAAAAAAGTGCTCTGTTGAGGGAGATACCATGCGCTGATGTCTAGTAGGGAGAGGTCCAATGGAGAGCGGGCATGCAGAAATGGTTGACGACTCTGGAATAATTCCCCCTCTACATTAACCACCCATACACCTCCGGTTATGACAGCAATGAATGGGTGATAATTCCAAGCCATTGCTACGCGATACAAAGCCCCTGGCAGGTAATAATCATCCGAATTCAAATAGGCAATCAACTCGCCAGTAGATCGCTCCCATCCTTTGTTTATGGCATGGCTTTGGCCCCGATCAGGCTCGCTCTCCCAAGAAGTGAGCCAAGGAGCATATTCTTCAAGCACCCAGCGAGTCTCATCGGTACTTCCTCCATCCATTACGTGAATCTCCAGGTCGGGATAGCCTTGCAACAATAAAGAGCGCAAAGTGGCCTCCAAAAACCTACCCTGGTTGTAACTCGGCACAGTAACACTAATTCGAGGCCATTTGTGACCCTCGGGCATTTGCGAAGGAAAAATCAGGGACTCTTCCGGTATCCAGGGCCAGCCCTTTCGATCTGGTAGTGTAGGCGGTAGTTCAGCGATTGAATGCATATGAAGCCCTCCTCTCGGTGAGGGATTCAATGTGAGAGAAGATGTCCCTCACAGCCCGGTTCCAGTTGTAATAATCGAGCACTAGGTTACGAGCCGCACGCCCCAGAAGAAACCGCTTGTCTCGATCTGAGGCCAACCATTGCAGGCGCTCTACCAGATAACCGGCATCATCAAATGGAACCAGGAAATCCATAGCCCCCATTTGTTGCATTACGTGGCTAATTTGTGGTTGCGGGGTGGCTATAATCGCCAAGCCGCTAGCCATATAGTCAAACAGTTTTAAGGGCGAATTGTAATCGGCTACCCCCGGACGGTAGAGAACCAATCCAACGTCCATTCCAGCCAACCAATATGGAAGCACATCGTAGGGTTTGGGGCCATGGTAAATGACATTCGGAGGGGTCTCATCAATGGGGAAAGAATGCCCAATCACATGAAAAACAATGCTCGTTTGTCCAACAGCCCATAGGTGTCTGGCCGCCTCCACCATCAAGCCGAAATGGTGCCAGGACAAATCAGCACTACCAACCCACACAACCCTCAGAGAGTCATCATCACGAGGGAGTGCTGGCTCCAGATCAGGGCGAAAAAGATTTGCATCTGAACCATTCGGAACGGCTACGGCATTCCGAATGCCCAATTGGTTTCGGACATAGTCGCATAACGCTTCAGAAACGCAAATAGCCAGATCACACCCTTGACCCCACATCTGAAATTGGGCGATCGAATCCCTAATAACCTGCTCTGAACGTCCCATTATGGAATGAAACTCGGGCACTGTATTGAATTCCCACACATGGAGGGCACCATTAAGCCACCACCTCCGTGGTGGTAGTGCATAACGGCAGCTCATAACAGGAGCCTCTTGCAATCGTGTGTAGATGACATCCATATCTTTTAGGGCAAACCAACGCTCTAAACGCCCTTTCCCTAGGACACGCAATCTGGGATGCGCCTCTACGGGCTCATCCACCCAAATCGTGTGCCCTAATTCCAGGGCATGACGAACAAACTGACGAATATGGGCATTCCGCCCACGCGTGTCTCCTGGTTTATATTCAGTATTTGCGTAGTAAAGATCCATTGCAGAAATGCCCAATGCCTTTCTAAACCAACAGAAACTCGGCTTCTAAATCCAGCGCGCGGGCTTGTGCTCGGATCTCATTTTCGTAAATAGGATTCATTATGAGAATCGCATCCGGGCGATAGGCTCTCAAAAAAGAGGGGTCCACAATTTTCTGCCCTGTTCCCGCCACATGCATCCCTGTTTTTCGCGGGTTGATATCCACCACATACTCGATCTCGCTTTTCACCCCCAATGCGTTCAAAAAGGTAACCCCCTTGGAGCCCGCCCCCCAAACCACCACACGCTTGCCTTCTGCTTGATAATGGCCCAGTTGTTGCTGCCAATAAGTCACCCTGTTCTTAAAGTGCTCTTGAAAAGTACTGACATCAGCATAGAGTTGTGTCAACTCGCGCTCTTCAACCGCCCTTGCCGAAGAACTATCTGCTTTGGGTTCTACTTCCAACGTAAGGTATTGACCTTCGTAAGTGTCCTCTATTGAAAGGACTTCGAAACCATTAGCAGTAAAAAGGTACACCAGCGAGCCAGCGCTGAAGTAGGAATAATGCTCGTAAATGACATCCCACACGGAAAGGCCGCGCAGCATAAATAACACGTTAGGGACCTCAAAGAAAGCCACCGTCTTTCGATCACCGATGCTACGTCGCAGCATTGCCACGAATTCACCAGGGCGGTACAAGTGCTCTAAGGTTTGACGACAACAAATCAAATCGGCTTGGTACCGCGCATACTGCTCAGAGTAGTAGTCCTGAATAAAAGTAACTTGCTGCATCGTGGGGGAACCACCGGGCTCTACATAACCCGGATCAAAACCGATTCCGCGATTGTTACCCAATTCGCACAATAACCCCAGGAATTCACCTTTGCCGCTCCCAATTTCAATGATCTCCTTGTTATGAAGATCATAGCGATCAATGAGCCGTTCTGCGATTGACCGGGCGTAACTTTGAAACCGAGAAGAGAAGTGGAGTGAGTTTTCATACCAAATCGAATAATGCATCAGGTCGGGGGAAAATGTCAGATTATAAATATGTCCACATTGATGACAAAACCCTAACCTGATCTCGCCACGCGGAGCGCTCAAAGCATCATCCCGCTTTGGCCACAAAAGATTGCAATGAACCGGCACTTGGCTAATATCGAAAAAGGCCTCAATTTTGCCCCCCCCACACACCGGGCATTGTAATTGCGCAGGCGGTTTCACACTCACTCGATGAATAACCATAAATCACCCTCCCTTCTAAAAGTCAAGCATTAAGCGGTATAAGCACAGGTCTAAGATTTTGGGCAGCAAGCATTGCTTCAATCTCACCTGTGTAAACCGGATTCATTACGATAACGACATCGGGCGGCTCAACTTGTAGATGTTCAGGTGCAGTAATCCAATGCCCACTACCTGCAATAAATGTGTTTTCCTTATATGGATTTACGTCCACCACGTATGCAATTTCTTTATCTAAACCCAAAGTTGTCAGGAAAGCCACAGCCTTGGAGCCTCCGCCCCAAAGCACAACCCGCTGTTGGTTCTGATAGTATTCCCGTAGACGATTTCGCCAATACTGCAGCACTTGGGGTACTGTTTGTGAAAAATAGGCAGTCAAGGGGATAAGCCTGCTCAGATCATCCTCCTGAGGCAAGGGGGGCATTTGAGCCCCACCAACCCAAGGCAATGCTTCAATCATTAGATACTGATCATCAAAGTCCACCCACAAGTCCAATACATTGAATCCACTACGACGAAATAGGCGTCCCAAAGACCCGGGTGTAAAGTAGGAACAGTGCTCGTAATAAACATCCCAAAAAGCCAGTTTCTGAAGAATACGGGTAGCTTCAGGAATTTGAAAAAACACGACCGCATCATGGCGCTCACCAACTGCCTTGCGCACCATATTTACAAAATCTGCAACCGGTTGAATATGTTCCAAGGTCATCTTGCAGACATAAAAGTCTGCTTCGATATCGCTATAATGTTCGGAGTAAAAATCCGCCACATAGGTTACCTGACCGCGCTTAACCGTTGGTGCCCGTTCAGGGATAAAGGCCGGATCAAAACCAATGCCCCGATTTTCTCCCAACTCACACAGAAGCGCCAGAAAATCCCCCTTTCCACAACCAATCTCCAAAATGGTCTTACCATGAAGGTCAAAACGATTGATCAAATACTCCGCCAGACGCCGATTAAACGCATTGAAGGTGGGAGAAAAAGCCTGGGTTTCTTCATAACGTTGCGAATACGCATTCAGGCTGGGATCAAAGGCTATATTGGTGATAAAGCCACACTGCCAACAAAAAGCAAGGTGCACATCCCCTCTGGGGTAAGACAGCGCTTCTTCCCGACTCTCCAGACGCAGAACGCTGTGGGCAGGCACGCCTCGGACTGCGTAAAAACCACGCAAAGGGCTGCTACCACAAGCCGGACAGGGTTGATGAATTAGTTCTTGGGTACCTAAACGGGTCACCGTGGTAGCGCGCGCAGGGGAAATAGGATTCATGGGGATTACTCCTTAAACTATACGAATATCAGGAATTGGAATGATAAACTTTCCCCCTCGTTGACGGTATTCTGCCTGTTGGTTCAGAACCTCCTCTGCAAAATTCCACACCAGGAGTAGCACGTAATCAGGCAATGCCTCCACCAATTGATTGGGCGGAACTATGGGAATGCGGTTCCCCCCCATCAGCCGGCCATGCTTATAGGGATTCAGGTCAGCTATCCATTCGACCAAATCGTTCCCAATCTGGCAATAGGCGAGCAATGTCGTGGCTTTAGCAGCCGCTCCATAGCCTGCAATGCGCTTCCCTCCACCTTTCAATTCCCTCAGTAACGCTGTTAAGCGAGAACGAATGGATTCCACTCGCTCGGCAAAAGCCTGAAAATACTCATACGTAGCCGCAGTCTCGGCCTCCTCCTCGAGCAGTAATCGAACAGATGGTTGCACATTTTCGCGCTTTTCAACATAAAGACGCAATGAACCGCCGTGTATTGCCAAGCGGCGCACATCATTCAAAAAAAGCCCATGGCGCCTAAAAAGATGATCCAAGGCTGTTACCGAGAAGTAACATAAATGCTGATGATAAATGGTGTCAAACTCGTTCTTTGTAATTAAGTCCACCACATAAGGCATTTCCATTACTGCTATGCCTTCATCCTTCAATACGATTGCAATACCTTCCACAAAGCCGTTTAAATCAGCAACGTGAGCCAGAACGTTATTAGCGATCAATACATCAGCCCGTTTCCCTTCATTCGCCAATTGCTGAGCAAGTGTCAGGGTAAAGAAAGTGTTCAAAGTCGGAATACCCGCTGTCAAAGCTGCCTCTGCCGGTCCTGGTGCAGGATCAATCCCCAGCACAGGAATTCCCTTTTCCACAAAGTTACGTAGCATATATCCATCATTACTAGCAGGCTCCACGACCAGACTATCCGCACCGAGACCACGCCGTTCAATCAATTCAAGCGCATTTTCACGGGAATGCCGTAACAAAGTCGCTGATACCGATGAAAAATAGGGGTAATCTCGTGCAAACAAGACCTCCGGATCCACGGTCACGTCAATTTGCACTAAGGCACATACCGGACAAAAAACCAGATTTAAGGGTGCGAATGGTTCGGGCTCGTCCAGTGTATCTGGTTTTAGCAAACGATCGGCAAGTGGGGTCTCACCAAAATTGATAATGGGAAGTAAATGGGGTGAACCACAAGAACGGCAAGCCACCTCGGTTTTGAACAACGAGGTCCAGGCCTCGCTCTTAAGAGTGTTTGGCGAAGATAACATAATAAACTTCCTTTTTTTATTGAGTTATGAAATTCAAAACACGATTGGAGACTCAACATGAGCTGCCCAACGCAGATTTTCATCCACTTTCCCTTGGGCTAGAAGCTCTTTTAAGTGAGCGATACGCTTGAAACGGGGACCTTCAAAATCCTCCACCCGAATTCCCACTTGCTGATAGGCTGCAAGGAGTTCCTGCGCCCCGCGGCGGGCATCCCATCGAGGCTGAAACTGGGGAAGGACGCGTTGTATCTTCGAACAATCCACGCGATAATTGCGTTTATCGGGGCCTGCGTCAGGAGCATATTCAATGCGCGTTCCGGGAACCGTTTGTGCCACGATTTCCGCTAATTCTCGAATGCGGTAATTTTCTTCTGTACGTCCAACATTAAAGGCCTGGTTATGGATTTTCTCCACAGGGGCCTCTAAAACCACACAAAAAGCACGCGATATGTCTTCAATATGGACAATGGGACGCCAGGGAGTACCATCGCTCTTGAGATAAACCCGCCCGGTGGTAACAGCCCAGGCAACCAGGTTATTTAGCACCAGATCAAAACGTAAAAACGGTGAAACCCCATAGGCTGTCGCGTTACGCAAAAATACCGGACTAAAATCGTCATCGGCTAATCGGCTCACATCCTGCTCTACCATGACTTTAGACCGTCCATAAGGAGTTACAGGATTGAAAGGGGATTCTTCCGTTAAGAAATCATCTCCCCCCGCCCCGTAATTGCTGCAAGATGAGGAGAAAATAAATCGCCTGACTCCTGTTTCCTTAGCCAGGTTCGCCAATCTCACTGAGGCGCGGTAATTAATGTCATAAGTCAGTTCTGGATTTAAGTCCCCCAAAGGATCATTTGAGAGTCCTGCCAGATGCAATATTGCATCAAAGCCCACCAAATCGTTGGCTTCTACATCCCGTATATCCTTTCGAATTGACGGAACTTCGATGATTGGCTGGTCACCAAAGCGACTGCCTAGGAACAGATCACTATCTAGCCCCACCACCTCATGACCTCGCGCAAGGAGCATGGGCACCAACACTGATCCAATATATCCATGATGTCCTGTCACCAAAACGCGCATCTTAGTCCTCCCACACTTTCCAGGGTGCCTGCCCGGATTGCCAGATATTTTCCAACAAATACTTTTCGCGCAACGTATCCATGCATTGCCAAAACGAAGTGTGTTTATAAGCCATTAGTTGCCCTTCGCGAGCTAGACGCTCCATGGGTTCCCGTTCCCACACGGTCTCATCGCCATCTATGTAATCAAAAATGCCGGGTTCTAATACGAAGAAAGCGCCATTAATCCACCCTTCCATTAACTGAGGTTTTTCCATAAATTCCACCACCTGATCACCATCGAAGTGCATATATCCGTAACGAGCCGGAGGTCGCACCGCGGTCAGAGTAGCCAATCTTCCATGAGCACGATGAAATGCTAATAGATCATGTAAGTTGACGTCCGAAAGGCCATCTCCCCAGGTAAGCATAAAAGTTTCATCACCCAGGTAAGGCGCCAAGCGCTTAATGCGCCCCCCGGTCTGGGTTTTTATTCCCGTATCTACCAGTTCCACCACCCAATCCGGCTTCGGTCCATTATGGGGAATGATCTGATTCGTGCGAAAATCAACCGTCATGTTGGTGGTCGTCATGCAATAATCCGCAAAGTAACGTTTGATCATTTCACCCTTATACCCTAGGGCAATCACAAAATGATTAAACCCAAACGCCGAGTAATACCGCATAATGTGCCAAAGAATGGGGCGTCCGCCAATTTCCACCATGGGTTTGGGACGAACTTCGGTCTCTTCGGCCAGGCGTGAACCAAAACCACCTGCCAGTATGGCAACTTTCATCACAGCCTCCTTTTCTAAAAAGCAGGAAAAACGCAGAGATTAGTACTTATACACTGATGGTACGGTTTGAGTCGGACGCATGCGCTCTAACCAGTGCAAAACGACTGACAAGTTATTGGGCACACCGATAATCAATATACTAGAGTTCCATGACTATCTCTCAGGAGTAGAAATGCACAAGCCGCCTAATAAAGGGAATTTCGTCACCCATGTAGACTGAGCCTTAGACTTAAAAAACAACTAGCAGATATGGGCAGGACGCACTTTCGCTATAGGGCGATATGTAACCAGCCACTGTCGCGCCACTTTGGAACCATTGGGAGTCCAGAAAAACAAATGGTTAGTGTGCCAGGGATTTTCAATGGGTTCTAATCCCCATGAGTGCTTATGCCGAAAAACTCCATCCCCTTCGAATGGCATTGCTTCACCGCCATCAAACAGTCTCGCCCCCTCCCGATAAGCGCTTAGGATTTCCTGGTAATACATAAAACCCGCCGCCCCATTCCTTACATGGTTCCAATCTCCGTCCAAAATCCCTATAAACAGCCAGTGATAGACCTTCCTGCTCATCATGGAAAGGGTTCCGGCAATCCGCGTACCATCCGGCAGACAGACAAACCTCAAGCGCGCCTGTTTGCAAAGTTGATACATGACATCTGGGCTTCCGATATCCGCATAACCTCCATGACGTCTCTTAATGTACGGGACATGCATCCGTTCATAAAAGAAATTGAAGTCACGGGCACTATCCCCCTCTACAATCCTATAGCCAGCCTTACGAAACCGCCGAAAAGCTTCTTTCTGGGACTTCATGCGCCTCACAATCTGTTCCTCATCCTCACCGGGCTGAAAAGCAAAGATCATTTGCAAACTATCTGGCGATTCGGCATCAATTTTCCCTTTGTAAACCTTTTGCACAACTTCAGGGAGCTCAAAGATCACCAAATCGGCCCTGAGACTCCCCAACGCTTCACCCAGCCCAGCAAGTTGCCAGAATGGAACACGCCAATGCCCATCCTGAGTTGCTTCCCCATTGACAAATAAACGGCTTATCAAATACCGATACCGTAGTTTATCCCCCACATAAACCACTCGGATGCCCCCCTCCCCTATTGTTGATTTCCCTTGCATTAAGTACACATCTAATTCCAATTGACGCAAAAAGAAGTGGCTCCATCGCCATAAAGCCATCGTTGCCCCCAGGAAAAACCCACGAAACCAGGTGTTAGGCGCGTCAAAAGCCAGTCGAATCCACTGGGTAAAAATATTCTTTAGAAATCTATCCAGTCGGTGTCGCATGAGCGAGGTAAGACGATAAGGGGCTAACAGCGCCCGTTCCCATCCCTCAATCTCCAATCTATGCATCCCTGTTGTCAAAGGCTCACTAACCATCTACGCTTCCTCACCCACTTTTACCATCGCTATCTCATGATAGCCCTCGGGTTGCTCTTCAATAAAATGTTGCACCAACATCTCTATCGTTGCCATAGCCCCTAATTGGCGTGTGTAGTTGTGCTGTCCATGCATATGTTCATAAAACGCTTGGCGTACCGCCTCTGGGCGAAACCATCCCCGCTCTAAAAAACGCGAGCCGAGCAGTATCTTCTCAAGCCACTGACGATTAGGTTTTAAACGTAGTAATTGATGGACATCTGCAAAGGTCGATGACGGAAGGGCCAAGTGGGCATCTTGAATCACCTTTAGGCGCCTGAGTCCCCATCGCCAACGTCGGGTAAAGCGATCCAACCACCGATCCAAAGCACTCGGGTGGGCAAGCGGTCCACCCTCGACCCGTGCCAGTTCCGGGCTAAGGCGCATTAAGGCCAATTTTTGTAACCTTCGTTTTTTCCGTAAATCGGGGGGTAATGAAAGCATTAACTCGACTAGATCACGATCCAAATAAGGTTCCGTGTATTCGAAACGAGGACGAATCACATTAAGTCCGTGCAGAATGTAATCAACCTCATAGAAGAAAAGGCGATGGGTATCCAGTCTCAAGGCCAAGGTAGAACCTGGAGTGTGAGCAATTTCCTCCTCAATGCGTTGCCGGGGTAAATCCAGAAAACGCTTCACAAAACCTGGGGTAAACCAATATTTCCATTCGCTGAGCTTGAACAAATCATTGATATACGCAAAATAAGCGTCAAAAGGATCAGAAATTGCCCTAATTTCCGGTGGGTAGCTCGATTCAGCCGTGTTTAGGAAAAGATCGGCGCCATTTCCCAAAACCAGCACCTTATAGACCGAAGAAAGGCGATTAAGCACCCAGCCGTGGGAATCAATAATATTTAGAAAACCTTCCGTACGCTCAAGGCAGGGTCTGGCAAAGTGTGACAGATAATCATTTTCCAGGTAAAGGACCTGATGGGGATATCGAGTCATCTCCGCCATCTTCCTGGCGCGCTCGACATCACGACTCCCTTTGCCTCCATAGGTGACTAAAGGCAATGGATGACGCAGATCTGCGTAAAGCAAGGCTAGTAGAAAACGAGAGTCCAATCCGCCACTCAGGGGCAAAACAAAACCATCTGGGGATCCCAATCGTCGTTGGAGGCTTTGTCGTAACCCCTCAATAAACGTCTCAACCCACCGGGATTCTGACCAGCCCTTCCCGTTTTCGACATAACAGGGTTGGGCATATTGACAAACCGTTATTTGCCCCTTCTCCCAAACCAACATCGCCCCCGGCGGCAGTCGCTTTACCCCCTCAAAGAGCGTACGATCCCCATCCACCACCTCAAAAGCCAACCACTCGGCCAGAGCTTCTTCGTTTATCTGAGGTCTGAGCCAATTCAAAGCCAGTAATGCCTTGATCTCACTGGCAAAAGCCAATCGGCCCGGCTGATGGATGTAGAAAAGTGGCCGTAAACCGAGATAATCCGTTAGAAGG
Organism: Thermanaerothrix daxensis; assembly: GCF_001306145.1. Lineage (GTDB taxonomy): Bacteria > Chloroflexota > Anaerolineae > Anaerolineales > Anaerolineaceae > Thermanaerothrix > Thermanaerothrix daxensis. Next base: position 1,279,403 of record NZ_LGKO01000002.1, on the reverse strand, counting down.
GTCAAACGGCCAGGCCTGCGCTCCCAGATCCCTGCACACACCCCTCCATTTAGATGCCCTAATGCCTCACAGCCCCCGCGGCGATAGGTATCAAGCACAAAGCGATTGACCTGCCCCGCCTCTCGGCACTCTACAATCTCACCATCCAATAAAATAAAGATCTCGCCCTCCCCGGTTATAGGCTGACCCGGAGGAAGCACATACTCTAATACCTCGCGCCCCCACCCCAGGATGCCCGTGTCGTCAAGCCACACTTCTGAAATACCCTGGATCTCGGGTTTTAATAATTGGGCCATTTTGTGCAGGTCAAAGGCTTGGACGGGCGCTTCTTCGTTCAATATACCGAACAATCCGGGCATGGGGCCTCTCTTTTCCGTGCGTTTACTACTACAAGATCGAAGGGCTTGAGGGTGAGGGATCTTTCCCATCCCTCACCCTCAAGCAGTACCGTTTAGCGCAGGACGAGTGGGATGAAAATTCGATTGACTGAGAAGGTGGCCGTCACGGTGGTGTTTCCAGTTATTGTGATTGCAACTGGATTTGCGGTCCCGCTCGCGCCTCCACTCCAACCCGCAAAGCCCCACCCCGCCTGGGGCACAGCCGTCAATGTCACTATCTCTCCATAGGTGTAAGTGGTTTTATCAGGGCTCTTGGTAACCACACCGTTCCCTACTGTGTTGACAGTAAGGGTGTAAGGGATAGGATTGAAATTAGCCGTCACGGCCTTGGGACCATTCATGGTCACCGTGCCAGAAGAAGATGTCCCAACCAGGTCACCGCTCCAGTTTGCAAAGGTGTAACCCGTGTTGGCACTTGCCAGCAGACCAACTGTATCCCCGCAAGCATATTCCGTCTTATCGGGCGCCTTGATGACTGTACCCCCACCTTGCGGATTGATGCTGACCTCGAGGGTGTTCCGTGCAGCATCCTCGGCTGTGATTGGACTGGCCAGGTTCTGGAAGTAATCCACCTTGGCTGTAAAAGCCGGAGAGTTACTACCATACGCATTTCCCGCATATAACCCAACCCGAGCGGTTTGAACCAGGAAAGGCACATTTACCACTGTGCGCCAATCAGTATCCGTAGGGCCTTTGATAGAAATAAGCCAGCGACTCCCGTATCGCTCCATACGCAAGTACAAAGGAGCAGGATTTCCTTCGATCACGGGTGCATCAAACCACACCAGTTTTCCCTCCTGGCTACCCGACCGAACATTCAGCGGCCCCTCATAGGTTGCCACATATAGACGGGTGCCGTTGCCCTGACTGTAGAAATCTGCCCGGATCCAGCGCATGGCGGGGGTGGCGCTTTCCTCAACCATCATACCCTGGAGAGGCCGTTGAAGTGTGCTCGTGGATTGTACCGAACTATCAAATTTCGCTTCAAAGATGAAATCGGTGTCATTAATTGGCTGAACCACTCGAACGGCTCGATTCCCTCCCAGTGCATCACGGGCATTCATATCGTGCTCAACTCCGCCGGGTAGGACAAAGGAAAGATGAGCATTAGCGGTGAAGGGCTCTTCAATTCCCTGGCTGCCATCTCCAACCGGGTTGACAACTGTCCATCGGGTGGTATCAAGAGCACACATATTGAAATCATCCGATTGAGCGGTGGATTCAGGCAGATCAAGGTTCAATGGCGTCACCGAGACATTCCCAAAAGTAGCGTCCACATGATGGGCCAACAGGACAACCGAACCCGAAATAGGATCGCCTGCTTGACCTATACCTTCTAATGTCCAATTAGAAGGTTCGGATTGATCGCTCTTCCAGACTTTGAGCGAATACTTCGGACGACCATCGCTCAGCGTCTCGACTCGCATTTTGAACGTAAAAGTATCCCCTTGATTAACGGCCCAATCTGACGAATTTGGGAGCAAGGGATTGTTGATTAGCAATTGCAAGTCCACGTCTGAAAGATCGCTGGAATCTTGCCAGCGTAACCAGCCAATGGCCCCGTACGGCAGATAACCACATTTGGGCTGATCACAATGTTCCCCAACGTCTGTATAAGGCTCGTCAGTATGCCCGGTCCAGCGCAGTAACAACCCCACTCCCGGCCCATAACTGGGCGCGTTAAAGCCATTGGTACCGTCAACCTCGTGGATGGTGATGTTGACTTGCACCTCATAGTCTCGCCACCCCATATCCCCGATAGCGATCATCCGATCATAGCCCATTGCTAATGAACGAACTGCATTTGAGCTGAACGTCCACAAACCCGTCAGCACCTGGGCTTGCTTTTGCCACACTAAAGGATCAGGATTCCAGGCAATATTGGCAGGCAGAGGCCACTTCTTGTTGTGGGTATAAAAAATGGTGACGATTTGGGTCGTAGAATATCCAAGATGATCTTTGGCATATAAATCAAGCCGATTTGCCCCTTCTTTAAGTTCTCCATCAAACAGTTCAACTGCAAAATCCCCAGTCCCATAGAGCAAGCGTGGGCCATTTGGGGACGCAGGATAGGGCCCAATTTTTAGATTAATAAATGGGCCGCCATTTAGCGAATACTGTAAGAGCTTCACCCCATCCGAGTCGGTTACATTGCCCAAAATGTAAATTTGACGCCCCGGCACCCCAGGATCTCCGAAATACTGGGTAGTGCCATACCACACGTTGATGGAAGGCCCGCTGGTATCTGCAAAAACAATGTTCTGAGGTGAAAAAAGCATTCCCCCCATCACCAGACTCAGCAGAATCAGTGCATAGCCTGCCCTAACCAACCACTGCTTACTTGTTTTCATGTTTTCCTCCTGATGAGTTAAGTCCCGAGTTTTCAAAAGATCACAAATCAGTGTGGCAAACCTTTTACAACTCCAGAGATTTATGCGCCGAATTTCGCGCCCAATGCCAGAGAGAACGTAAACCCGCGTACACCGGGGAAGGAAGCCGTTGTGCCTGATACCACATCCAGATTTGAGCCTCTGCGCCCAGCAGCCTGCGCCGCCATAAGCCCCAGCGCATCACTTCTAACATGCCGATTAACCGCGTCCTCAACGAAAGCGGCAAACGCACCAGCGAACGCATAAACTCCCATCCCAGTCGCCATTGAACATACGAGCGAGCTCCCTTTAGTGACGGGTCAAACCAGGCCGTTCGCTCGGCCGGCTTAAGCGCCCGCACGCTCGATCCCGGGTGATCACGCCGATAAAATAGCCCTTTTGGAATCTCCACCATCTTCCCAAGCAAGGCCAGTTCCCCCAACAGCGTGATGTCTGAAGAGGTAAAACAATCAATCAGACGCGTTTGCCGCAGTCCAACCATCCGAATAAGTCCAAACACCGCATTGCATTTGTCTTTACGACGGAAACGGGCCAGAAAATGGGCAAACCGCCTGCCCGGATCCTCCTCCGTCAAGTGAAGTTCATCCTGGTAGATCTCAATGGTCTGCCCAGAAGCATCCACCATAACAGTATGAGGATAGACCAGGATCACCGTCTCATCCGCTTGAAGTGGACTCAGGCAAGTCTCTAAAAAGGTGGGAGCTATCCAATCATCAGCCGCTGCCCATTTGAAGAACTTACCCCGCGCCAGGGCTACCGTCTGGTTGTAGTTGAACGCCGCCCCACGATTCTCCGGATTGCGCACGTATCGCACACGCCGATCCCGTTTGGTGTACATCTGGGCAATTTCTTCGGTAGCATCGGTAGAGGCGTTGTCGCTAATAATGAGTTCAAAATCCTCCCAGGTTTGGGCCAGAATAGCGTCCACAGCCTGTTCCAAAAAAGCCCCACCGTTGTAAACGGGTAACCCAATTGAAATCAACGGTGACGATGCAGCGGTCATGGCAGATTCTCCACCCGCAACCCCGGGCGGCCATTCCAGGGATTGGGATCCAGTAAATGGGTTTCCCACTTGAGAAACGGACGCACAACCCCCGGAAAATGCCCCACAAATCCCATTCGACTGCTCGGTCCGAGGCCGGGGCGCTCGGTGACCTGAAAAGCCACCGTCTCCGGCTCATAGAGATGCAATATCTCAGGGTCTTCCGTGCGAATGGACGGCCCAACCATCATGGTCCCCTCAGCCAGAAAATTCCCGGGGATCCAGGCCAGACTGCGATAGCGCCCTGGTTGGCGGGGTTTTGCATCCCATTCCATGTCGGTATCTAGCGAGGCGAACAACCACTGCCCTTCATCGTTGTGCAGGCTGAAGCCAGCATGTAAGGCGTACCCACCTTTCAGGACCACATATTCCATTTCGATTCCAACCGGCTCCCGGATATCAAACGTATCGGTAATCTCACCTTGCGCATTGCGGATCCGGATGGCTTGTAACCGCACCACCTCATCCCCGGGGGCGCTCATTAAGTCTGGCCACTCACGAATGGGGGTGGTTCCCAACGACTCGCTAAGGTACTCGCTAACGATCTGATAGGCGGGTCCCTCACGATAAATTTGTCCGTCCTGTAACCAGATAGCCCGTTCACACAAACGAACAATGGCCGGCATGTGATGAGACACAAACAAAATGGTGCGCCCTGCCCGCCCCACTTCTTCCATCTTATCCAGGCACTTTTTCTGAAAAGCCGCATCGCCAACAGCCAGCACCTCATCCACCAGTAAGATTTCCGGTTCCAAATGCGCCGCCACTGCAAACGCCAGGCGCATGGCCATCCCGCTAGAATAATATTTGACCGGCGTGTCGATAAAGCGCTCTACCTCTGCAAAGGTAACGATTTCATCAAACTTGCGGGCGATTTCACCTTTTTTCATCCCCAGGATCGCACCATTGAGGTACACATTTTCCCGGCCAGTCAATTCCTTGTGAAAGCCTGTTCCCACCTCCAACAACGAGCCCACTCGGCCCCATAAATCCACACTCCCTTCGGTGGGAATGGTGATGCGGGTCAGAATTTTGAGCAAAGTACTCTTACCAGCACCGTTTCTCCCTACAATGCCAATTACTTCCCCCTGGCGTACTTCAAACGAAACACCGCGTAATGCCCAGATACGGAACTCGTTCTCATCATATCGTGGCGCTAAATCCTCCTTTGCCCTGATACCCATCCAACGCAGCGGTTGGGTAACCAGAGTCGAAATCTGGTCACGCAGGGTGTGATACGCAGGCTGTGCTCCCTGCCCGATTTGATAGCGTTTACCCAGGTTTTCAACCCGGATGGAAATCTCGCGATGGGGTTTAGAAGGGTTCATATCAAATCCGCAAAGGTATCTTCAGTGCGCCGGAAGTAATACATGCCGCTAATCAGCAATAGGATTGAGACAATCGCCGAAACCAGGATCATTAATTCTGGCGGACGGTCACCCAATAGGGCCCAGCGGAAGCCCTCTACCACACCAACCATGGGATTCAGCCCATAAAGCGTGCGCCAGGGCTGTTCTAGTAAACTGCTCGGATAAACTACCGGGGTCGCAAACAGCCAGAATTGGGTCAAAAAAGGGATTAGATAACGTACATCACGGTACTTCACATTGAGTGCCGCAAACCACAGCCCCACCCCAAGCGCCGTGACTAACGCCAGCAGTAAGAATAACGGCAAGAGAATGGTATAAACCGTCGGCGCGTACCCATAGAAAACCATCATCCCGATCAATACCAGAAAGGCAAAAGCAAAGTCCACCAACCCTGAAAGAACGCTTGAGACCGGCACAATCAGCCGCGGAAAGTACACTTTGGTAATCAGGCCCCCGCTTCCCACCAGGCTGTTGGCAGCCAGCGAAAGCGCTCCGGAAAAATACGTCCAGGGAAGCAGGGCGGTGTAACTAAAAATGGGATAGGGATACCCATTAGATGCCATCTGAGCCATCCGCCCAAAAAAAATGGAGAAGACCACCATCGTGAAGAAAGGCTGAATAATGGCCCAGGCTGCTCCAAGCAGGGTTTGTTTATAGCGCACTTTGATATCTCGCCAGACCAGGAAGTAAAGCAGTTCCCGATAGCGCCAGAATTCCTTCAAATTTAGTGGGATTGGCCCATGATAAGGTTCAATATGAACATGCTCTTCCACCCTGTTTTCTGGCAAGGGGAGAGATTCCGGTAAACGTACGGTAGCCGTCTTCATCAAATTTAGCAAATCTCCTGAGAGGGGAAATAGAGCGTCTCAATGGTCCTGGCATGCTCCGCCCTTTCGACATAAGATTTCTTGTCGCAAAGGAGAGACACCGCCTTTTGATTTAGAAAAATCCCCCTTGTATTTTGTAGAATTAAATTACCTATCAGGTCTTTTTCGTCGTTTATGCATCCCACAAATTTATGTGAGCCTACGGCTTCGAGACATCTGTATATTCCGAAAGCGCATCTTTATCGTAAAGGATTTGACCGCTCTGGTTACTTAGAATCCAAATAGAAATTCTTTGAATTTTCTAAGAAACCCCTTTAAGAGCATAAAGCGCCGAGAACCGCTCGGCGCTTCTCCAGATTGCCCGAAAACGGGCCTTTCGACTTAGCGACCCACTAGAGGCAGAAAGAGCACATAGCCTCGACAAGAGGTTTGAATGGGAATGCCACTCTCAAAGCGGTAACGCTCTCCCTGCATAGGGACGGGATCAAACGGCTCGCCCGTAGTGAAAGTCAGAGCCCACTTTTCCGAGGCTGGGGTACCACTTCCGCTTACCCACTGTCCCTGTAGAGCGAGGGCCGAGTTTCCGGATTGAACCCCCTGAAAGGTCAATATCAGCACCAGAAGGGCAAGGATCACGCTGGTCTTAAACCATCGCCGTGGGAACATTCTCACCTTCCTTCTATCGCCCTGTGACGATGAAATTGAAACCGTAAAAACCCGAGGTAATGGTTCCTTCCTCTATGATAAAAACATCGAATTCGGGTTTCCCGTCCGTTTTGAGATCAACCTTACTCACTACGAGTGTCAGTCCAGATATGGGCATTCCAGAGGCCTCATCAACAACAGGGGTGGCTGTCACCATCAAAAACGAAGAGGCATCTGCTGCCACATTTAAGACCACATGGAAGGAGTTATCGCTGTTGATCGAAACCGAATCAACCCCCAATCCGCTTATTAATTCGCCATTACCATTAACCTGCCCCCACGCCACGATACCGTTATCCCGATAGCGCTCACCAATTTCGATGGCTTTTTCTGAACCCGCATTTTGGGTGAATTTAATCGTTGCCTGCCCTTCTCCGGCACTACTTAATGACAAGGCCTCCACGCCATTGACCATTAATCCCCAAGACTGATTATCAGTACTCCCGAGCATCGTGCTTTCCGAACCCAGGGCGTTACCGCCAAGGCGCCAGTACTGCGCATCCAAATAGGCACCATCTAGAGCAAAAGTTGAATCGTCAAGCACCAGGCCGCTCCCCGCACTGTACGTCGTATCGTTATCCCCATCCTCAAGCCCCGCAGGTTTACCACTGATACCGCTCCAGGGCACGGCTTCAGCCTGGGCCGCCACAAGCGCCCGATCTGCCCGCCAGGCAAAAGGAACCCGGGTTAGCGCTTGCCGTGGGGAAAGTGGCGTAAATTCTTCCTCACTCCCACCGGGTCGGACCGCAATTTCCAGATACCCTGGTTCAGCCTCCAGAACCTCCGGCATAAAAGGAAGCAAGACGCTAAATCTTCCCTGACTGACCGAGACGTTTTGATACACCACCTCTCCTAGCGGGTTTCCTCCTTCTTCCGCGTTATAAAGTCGAAACCGCAAGTCATAATTTCCTTCCGCTGGTGTTCCATTTTCCTGCAACTGCCCTTGATATGTGAACGCCACAGGCGACTCCGTTTGTGCATGCACATCCGCCCTGGCACGTACAAAGATGCCTCCCAAGAAAGCAAGCACCACCCAAACGGGCACCAACCCCAACCAGAACCGCTTGTTGCACATAAAATCCTCCTTGTTGAAAATTTATAGGTTTCTGAACAACAGAAAGCGGCCTTTTTCGTTCCCCCTTGAGGTGCCCGCTGTTGTAACAGACAAGTTATGAGAGACCTAACAATTGCAATACAACTATAACCTACATGGTCTCTGATAAGTTGTCAAGCGAAACAAAGAAGAAATTTTCCAGGCTCCCTCTTGCAGAATCGACTATAATTCCTCTCACAAATTTCCAGTGTTGAGGTTACGTCATGGCTCCTTATCGAACCCTGGAATGGCGCAATGATGCGCTGGTGCTTCTCGATCAGCGCCTGCTTCCCCACGAAGTTCGCTATATCACCCTGACCCGAGTGGAAGAAGTGGCCGAGGCCATTCGCAATATGACCGTGCGCGGTGCGCCGGCGATTGGCGCGACCGCTGCATATGGTATGGCGCTGGCTGCCTTGCAAAGTCCGGCTAAAACCGTAGAAGATCTTCTCCGGCACCTTGAACAAGCCGCCACCCTTTTGAAAGCCTCCCGACCCACAGCAGTCAATCTGGCCTGGGCGGTAGATCGCATCATGAGCCTTGTCAACGCACTATCAACCAACGACCCGACCCAGATCTTTCACACCATCCTAAACGAGGCACATACCATCGCCGAGGAAGACGTTCAAACCAACCGCCAGATCGGATTGAATGCGTTGCCATTACTTCCCCCCAAAGTCACTTTTATTCACCACTGCAACACGGGTGCCCTCGCCACGGTAGATTACGGCACCGCGCTAGGAATCATCCGCACAGCCCATGAACATGGGCATGAGGTCTTTGTTTACGTGGATGAAACCCGTCCTCGGTTACAGGGTGCACGCCTCACTGCCTGGGAACTTCAGCAATTGGGGATACCCTTCCAGATTATTGTGGATGGGGCTTCGGGATTTGTGATGCGCACTCGAAAAGTAGATGCAGTGGTGGTGGGATGCGACCGGGTGGCTCTCAATGGAGATACCGCTAATAAAATTGGAACCTATAATCTGGCATTGGCCGCCCATGCGCATGGTGTTCCATTTTACGTCGCCGCTCCAACTTCCACGATTGATCTTTCTCTCCCCAATGGCGCTGCAATCCCGATAGAGGAACGCTCCGAAGAAGAGATTGTCGCTTTCGATGGCCATCCAATTGCTCCGGTTGGAGCCCCCGCTTTCAACCCTGCCTTTGATGTAACACCCGCGCAATATATCACCGCTATTATTACCGAAGCCGGGATAGCCTACCCGCCTTACGAACAGAGCCTTCCGTACCAGGTTGAAACGGCCAAGAAATGGCGCGAAAAATTCAGGTCCCTTAACCGCTGAAAGGCTAAAAGAAAAAAATCGGTTCTAACAGGGTTATGCTTATAAATTAAGCCCCACAAATGGATGTGGGGCTTAAAATTATCTAATCAATGCGCGAATTATCCATTTTCCCATTACATACCGTGCTATTTCCCGGGACCCCTCTGCCCTTGCACATCTTTGAGCCTCGCTATCGTCTAATGATTCAGGAGACATTACGTCACGACTCATCTTTCGGAGTCGCGTTAATCAAACGAGGAGTTGAGGCGTTAGGGCCTTTGCCTGAACCCTATCTCGTCGGTTGCGTAGCAAACATTGGTCAGATCGAATACCTTCCCGATGGCCGCATGAACATCCTGGCTGTTGGAGAAGAACGGTTTCGCATCTTGACCTTAGACCGCAGCGGTCCCTTCTTAAAAGCGAAGGTAGAGATCATCCCAATGGAAGTACCCCAAACCCTGAGTGTTGCTCGAGAGGCAAAACATCTGCGGCCATGGATCACGGCTTACTTGAGAGTGCTTAAGGAGATTACCAACGAGTCATTGCCCCTAGAAAAATTGACTTTGCCCCATGACTCGCTACCCCTGCTTTATTTTGCGGCTTCCCTACTCCAGATCCCTTTGATCGAAAAACAAGACTTGCTCGAAGCCGAAACTAGCGCCCATCTATTGAGTAAATTGAAACGCCTCTATCGGCGTGAGATCGCTCTTTTGTGGCACCTCCATATGTTCAATGAAGCAAAGCAAGCCCACGCCTCTCGCCTAAATTAAAAACAATGATAAAATTTTTACTGTTACCTTTCCTCAATCACAGCCCGTATGTCCACCCAGTGGAAACTCCCGTTTGGAAAATCCTCTCTGACTCTGAGGCTACCGCCTCATCTCCATGTAGACCTGATCCTCCCACGTCAACAGGCACCTCATCCTGATCCTATCCAGGCCGTTTACCGGGCAATTGCCAATCCCATTGGACATCCGCCCCTTAAGGAAATCCCTCGGCCCGATTCGGTAGCCATTGCCATCAACGATCCCACTCGTCCGCTTCCACTTCACATCTTATTACCCCCTCTGCTAGAAGTGCTGGAGCAAATCGGCATCAGGCCAGAAAATATTGTGGTGATTATCGCCACTGGTACACACAAACCCGTTGACCCCGCCTCCCTTCAAGAATTCATTCCAAGGGAGATCCTCCAACGTTATCGCATCCTGAATCACAATGCTACGGATGCTGAGAACTTATACTTCCTGGGATATACCTCACGCGGGACTCCTGTTTACGTCAACCGCATTTTTTATTCCGCTGCCTTTCGAGTTACCCTTGGAAATATTGAACCCCATCACTTCATGGGGTATTCGGGAGGGGCAAAAACAGCCGCAATTGGTCTGGCCGGGTTAGAAACCATTACCCGTAACCACCAAATGCTTACCGATCCCAATGCCCAGGCGGGGATCTTTGCTAATAATCCCATGCGCCAGGATGTAGAGGAGATCGGTCGCATGATGGGGCTTCACTTTGCTCTAAATACCATCCTCGATGAAGCGCATCAGATTGTTCATGTCCTGGCAGGGGATCCTTATCAGGTCATGCTAGCCGGGATTCCCCTTGTACAAGATGTTTACATGGTTAATGCCCGCACTGATTATGATCTGGTAATTGCCTCGGCGGGTGGACATCCCAAAGACATCAATCTCTACCAAGCCCAAAAGGCTCTGACCCATGCAACGATGTTTGCCCGCCCAGGTGGTGTTGTTATCCTGAGTGCAGCCTGCCCCGAGGGCAGTGGCCACCCTGGACTGGAAACCTTTTTGGAGGATGTAACCAATTATCAGCAGGCGTTGGAAAAATTTGAGCGAACAGGTTTTCGCCTTGGTCCTCACAAAGCCTTTCAAATTGCCCGCCAGGTGGCACGTAATCCCATCCTCCTGGTTTCAGAGATGTCACGCTCCCTGGTCGAGAAATGCCTGCTTACTTACGCGCCTGATTTAGAGACTGCCCTGGAAATCGCCTATAATAGAGTAGGTACAAATCCTAAAATAGCCCTCCTACCTTATGCCACACACATCCTGCCCCTGAACCGATCAACATGAAATTATCCCCCACAACTCACTGGGTCATTAATCCCCACTTGAATGGCAAGTCCTTTTTTTGGCCTGGAAATGGGGAAATCGGGGTTTTGTTAATTCATGGGTTCACCGCAACCACCGTAGAAGTACAGCCCCTCGCCCGTTTCCTCCATCAACAAGGAATTACCGTGGCTGCTCCACTTCTCCCGGGACATGGGACTAATCCTTTCGAAACCAACCGCACTCACTGGAAGGATTGGTTAAGTAGCGCTGCTTCGACTCTTCAATCCCTGCGTCACGCATGTCACCATGTCTTCATTGGTGGCGAATCCATGGGAGGGCTATTAGCGCTGCTGCTGGCTCGTCAATACCCCGAGTCGCGAGGACTTCTGCTATATGCCCCCGCTTACCATGTACCAGGCCTATGGCGCACCCGATGGCTTTCGTTGGTTATCCAGATTTTTCCTAAGACCTATACCAAGGATCAAGAGGAAGAACCCTACCCCTGGCAGGGTTATGGGGTTGTTCCTCTGCGCGCTGCTGCCCAACTCTTGAAACTGCAACAACTGGCACGCCAGGAAGCCCCTCGCGTCACACAGCCGACGCTTATTTTCCAAGGGCGCCTGGATCGAACGATTGACCCAGCAGGAGCCGAAAGCCTTTACCGGTCATTAGGTTCTTCTCAAAAGCGTCTGATATGGTTGGAAAATTCTCGCCATTGTGTCATGATTGATCGCGATTTCGACCAGGTCGCTCGGCAAACTCTAGAGTTTATCCACCAAAATGTGAACTAAATAAGTTTCTTGCGAATTTGCGCACTCAAGAAATCTAACGCCCACACCACGAGGATGATTGCCAGTAAAGCCGTGCCGGCTTTGCTATACTCAAATGCATTTATCCGCTTGGAGAGATAATCCCCAATACCGCCACCGCCCACAAAACCAATGATGGTCGAGATACGCACATTAATATCCCAATGATATATGGTAAATGAGAGAAAATCCGGCAAAATCTGGGGCACTACACCATACAAAATGACCTGAACACGGTTCGCTCCTGTGGCAGTGATAGCCTCAATGGGTCCTGGGTCTATGCTCTCTATAGATTCCGAAAACATCTTGCCCAGCGAGGCCGTCGTAACAATCACCAAAGCCAGAATGCCAGCAAAAGGACTGCCAAACCCCACAATCAACGCAAAAATGGTTGCCATAACCAGGGGCTCATAGGACCGGATCAGATTTAACAATGTGCGCACCAGATAGTACACCAAAGCCCCCACGCGGCCCCGTCGCGTGATATTGGATGCAGCCAGGAAACTAAGTGGAATGGCCAGAAGTGTCCCCAGCGTAGTGGCCAGTAATGCCATAAAAATTGTTACAAACATGGCATCGGTCACATCCCTCAGGGTCTGCGACGGAGTTATCCGTCCACCTGGTAGGGTCACTTCTGCCTCGATGCGCGCCGATTGACCTCCTTTTGTAGCAACAATAGGACGTACCTGCACCCGTACCTCAAAATTTCCCTCTGCGTCAGTTACTAAACGCTGAATGCCCAAAGTGTTTCCGTCAGGTAAGCGCCAACGCAGGGTCACCTGTACCCCCTTACCTAATTCCTCACCGCGTACGACAACGGTCTCGCGCTCCGCTGCACACTTAGGCTCTACCTCTAATCTCGGACCAGACGCCCGGCCCTCATCTTCAGGAGCACTCCCACAAGGAACTGGCAAGGCTACTCCCACCGTAACCACTTCCGATTCGCGGGTAAACAGATCGGGCGCTAAAAGTTCGCGCAAGACCTGACGTGCTTTTGGCGCCGCAGTAATTAACTTAACAAAATCCGGCTGTGTCACCTGTATGCTAGCATAGAGAGCCAGCCCAATCACAATGGCCTCAACTACCTGGGTGAATATTCGGCGCAATCGTATCAAATGCTCCGTGTTTTTCATCTCACACTAATCGCTCGCGTAGTTTGGCGCTGAAGAAATCCAAAATCATCACCACGGCTGCAATTGCGATAAACGAAGCACTTACAGCCCTGAAATCTCCAATCAGAATCCACTGATAGAGGAAAAAGCCAATCCCACCACCGCCAACAAACCCAATGATCGTGGAGGATCGCACGTTAATATCCCAGCGATAAATGGTCAGCGCAGTAAACGGGGGAATAATCTGAGGAATAACAGCGTATCGAATGACTTGTAGATTATTAGCACCAGTGGCCCGGATGGCCTCTATCGGCCCGGGGTCAATAGCCTCAATGACCTCGGAATAGAGCTTGCCCAAGGCCGCTGTCGTATGAATGGCTAGCGCCAGCATCCCCGGGAAGGGGCCCAACCCCACAATGATCACAAATATGATGGCTAAAATGAGGGATTCTATAGAGCGCACAATATTCAATATTGTGCGGACGATCACATATATCCCCATCAGAATTGGATGACCGCTCATCAAGTTTCGCGCTGCCAGGAATCCCAAGGGGATAGCCAGAATAGCCCCTAGTAAGGTAGAAAGGAGTGCCAGCGCCAGGGTCTCATAAATCCCCCTGACCACATACTGCCCATTGGTAGAGAGAGTCATGCCTCCGATTGGACGGGTTTGGGTAAGGTAAACGCGATGGGGCAAGGGCAGAGTAGGATCAGGCGCCGCTGCCAGGGCACTCCCGGGCACTTGAATCACAGCGCTCAGATGCCCCTCATCATCAGTTTCTACCACCAACATCTGATTATTTCCTGGCCCCAAAAGTTTCACATCTCCAATTGGGGTCATCCAAGTAATCTCTGTTGGTTCGTTTGGCCACAATCCATCAGCAGTTACAATCAGGGTTTCATTCAGGTTTCCACAGTCCGGCTGCACCCGAATATGAATATCCCCCACGGTTTTCTCGGCCTTGGGCGGTGTTGCAGAACATGGGACCTGTATCTCTACCCAGCCCTCATGTTTCTCCTTGCGCGCGGTAAAAAAATCCGGCTGCAGCATAGGACGAAGAATAGATTGTGCTCGTTCAGTATTCGTAAATAACGCCATCGGATTAACTTGAGTTACCTGCCAGCCAATCCCGTAAGCCATTCCTAGCCACAGCAAAACCGCAATAGCCACCGGCGCACCCCGAGGCATGTTTAGAGCATCCCAAACATTCCACAACCACAGGAGGATAATCGCAATGTACCAACCGCTCTTCCCATACCATACCACGGTGGCCATCGCCGTAGCGATCGCCAGGAAAATGCTAAAACCGCGCTTCCAATCTCTTTGCAGGGCTTGCCCAAGCCCCGGCAATATCAATGAGAGCAAAGCAAAAATCTTTGCAGGCTGTCGTTCGGCTTTGTTCATAAATTCCTTTACAGGCAAAAATTACAAACTCGCAGCCCGGACTTCCTGGGCCTCTTCCCCATAAATTTCCTTGAAACGGGTACGATCAATCTCATCGGGCAATCCTTCAAACACCTTAACCCCATCTTTTAGTCCAATCACCCGCGTTGCGTAACGATGCACAAGGTCCAAAAAATGAAGACTGCAAATGACCGTCACCCCCTCCTTATTCAATTGTTCAAGGTATTGTAAGATGCTATGTGCGAGAACAGGATCCAGACTGGCTACTGGCTCATCCGCCAGTAACAAGCGTGGGTCCTGCATCAGGGCACGAGCAATCCCAACCCGTTGTTGCTGGCCACCCGAAAGAGTATCTGCACGCTGATAAGCCTTATCCGCAATACCCACGCGTTCCAGGGCTCGTAGTGCTTTCTGTCGGTCTTCCACCGGCCACACGCCTAGCAACGATAACCATGGATTCGCATATCCCAAGCGCCCGCTCAGAACATTTGTAAGCACACTGGAGCGCTTAACCAAATTGAATTGTTGAAAGATCATCCCGATTTGCCGTCGGATTCGACGGATTTCACTCGGTGAGGCACTGGTGATGTCAATGTCGTTCCAATAAATTTTGCCAGAGGTAGGTTCGATCAGGCGATTTATACAACGAAGAAGCGTGGATTTTCCTGATCCCGAGAGACCGATAACTACCAAAAATTCCCCATCTGGCACTTCAAAACTCACATCACGTAACGCCACGGTTCCGTTGGGATAAATCTTAGTAAGGTGTTCAACGCGCAACACAGGCACTCCTCTGCTCGGTTAATGACCACGGCGACAATTAGGGGGCAGGAGAACTCATTTCTCCCACCCCCTACCAGCTTTTCTTCACACCTATTTCACCAATGAGGTAACATCAACCCCCGAAGCCTCAAGGTAAACCCGGAATTCATCGTAGAATGTATCATCCACAACCTTAAGCCCTTCGATCTGGTAAACCGCCTTCAGGGCTGCCTTGCCCTCTTCGGTTTCTGCGATCTTCAAAAAGGCCTCATTGAGTTTAGCCCGCATGTCCTCGGGTACTGTGGGGGCGTAGGAAACATTATCATTCGGGATAACCGGATCTGTGCGCCAAATCACCACGATTTTATCCATTACGTCCGGCAAATCCTTCTGCAGGGCTGATGATGTGCGAGCATCAATGAAGGTAGCTCCAAAATCGCAGATGCCCTTCGCATAGAGCGCCCGTACCACTGTGGGATGTCCCTGGACAAACGCAGCTGCCTGGGTCTTGATCCCATATTTGTTTAAAAAGCCCACTGGAATGACATACCCTGAAGATGAGAGAGGATCCGTCCAGCACGGCTTCTTACCCTCAAATTGGGCCAGAGCGGTCGCCGCATCGGCAGTATTCTGGTTGGTCTGGGGGTCAAAGTACGGGGTGAAGCCGCTATCCACATGGGCAATGAACTGTGCCCCATAATGATCTGCACCAAAGCGCAATGTAATTAACCCCACATCGGCATAGCCTTTTTGATGGGCCACTACATAGGCAAATGGTGGCAACCACCCAATATGGGCATTACCCGCTCCCATGGCTTCCACCAATGCCCCGTAAGAGTTCGGGACAGTTGTTTTGATGGTGTAACCCGTTAGATCAGAAAGTTGTTTCGCGATGGCTTCGCCGCTAGCGATCAACTCCTGAGCCGTGGCAGAAGGTGCTAGTGCCATAATAATCGGGTTTTCAGGACTGCCCAGCGGCACTGCTGTGGGCTCCGGAGTTGCTGTCGGCTGAGGCGGGGTCGTGGGTATCTCCACCTGAGTGGGAGGCTGTGTAGGTTCTGGGGTTGGCGTAGCCGCTGGCTGGCAAGCCGTCAGAGCCATCGCCAGGACAACCAGAACCCCTAGGACAAATTGGAGAAAGCGCGTTCCCTTCATAAGACCTCCTTATGAGAAAGTTGTGGGGATTAGAAAGAAAACGGGCAGCTCTTCACGTTAGTGGACTTTTAGGTTTTCTCTCTCAAACAAACCATCCTGATCCAAGAACTGCCCAATCTATATTGAGTTTACCACTATCCTGGAATAAGGAATGTAAAATCCATCTTATGAAGTTGTTAATAACTTTCCCATGACACTTGACATGAAACCTCCGAAATCCACTTGCGCAGATTCCGGAGGTTCGCTTTTGTTAGGCCCCTGACCTCACTGCTTCATTCCATAGGGGTCAATAGCAAATAATCTTCCAGCGCCCCACCATCCAGGCAACATTGAATAATCTGACGACCCAGCGGGTCCAGGTCGGGCTTAAGAAAATCTTGCAGGCAGCGGCGGAAGAAATCTTCAAGAATTTTTGCCCCTTGATCATATCCCTCAGCACCTACTTCCGGTTGCGTATCTACCTGCAGGAACCAGCGCGGAATTTGCTGGCCTTCCACGTGAAGGGTATGCATAGCATACCCTAAAAGGGCACATCGTGCTGGGCGGATTTGGTCGCCACGGAAGCGTGCACTCCCTCGCCGAGCCAGATACTCACGAGCAATCCATTGAGGCATAAATCCCACCCGCCAGGCACCAATGTGCTGATTGGGGATTAATACGTGTCGTGTACGGGGGTACTTGAGAATTTGTTCCAAAAGCAAGTTGGCCTGAGCAACTTTTCGCCCCGGTGCAAACGGCCAGTAGGAACCAACACCCTCACTGCTCATCCCTTCAGTATCTACAATACTGGGATTATCGTGCCCACGTGGCGCCACCAGCCGCCACAGCCAGGCCAGGGCGGGGGGGAGAAGATGAAACAGGCCAATAATGCCATAAGTAGGACGCTCGCGTGTACAAGGGGGCGTGCGAACACCAAAGGAGCGCACATCTACCGCCACGACCTCGTTCACCACATTGGGGATGATCTCACGCGGCACGACCACACGTGGATTGGGGCAGGGCTTCCCCGGTGCATCAAGGATATGTTCCCATATCAAGGCTCGACTACCGGGCACAGCGTCTATGTTTAAAAAGAGCAGCGGTTTGCTGGGTTGGGCTGTCAACCGCTCCAGGTAAGGATCCACTCCATAGCGGTCAATGTGATTAACTCGCACAAACCAGGCGCGTTCAGCGTCTATCAAGCGCAGTTTACCGTTAGGTTGTTGGATCGAGGGATGGCATAGCGCCATGTCATCACACACCGGATTGAGTTCGCAAGTGCGAGGAATCTGCAAATAGCGCCGCTCACCTGTTACCAGGTTTTCACCCAAAAGCAAACGGCCATCCGGCTCACGATGAACCTGTTCGAGCATCTCGCTCTTACCGCCCCCGCTTGCTCCTTCGTGCATGATAGTCAACACATTATCGTATGGAGTGATCACCTGAACGGTTGAGCAATGGGGTGCCACCCATCCCTCACGCTCCCCACTTTCAATTAGCACTCCGTAAATCCCTTTCTTCGCACTTGGGCCCGGATATAAGTTGAACGAGAAAATCTCATATACCTTATCTCCGCGATGATGTACCACGACCTGCTTGCCACCAAAGTAAATGTGGCGGAAAGTTGGTACACCAAACACAACCACCCGGGGTCTAAAACCTTCCGGTAATTGATCCGGCGGAATGATACCTTGAAGCATCGCCAATGCCAGCGCAAAGAAACCCGCATTCGCCGGCACTATGGCCAGTGCATCTGGCCCCATCCCAGGTCGCCCGGCAATAAAACCGAAAACTGCCAGTTCCTGGGATCTTAACCACGCTAAGGCTTCCTGCCGAATGGGGCCGAATTCTCGCCCAAAGCGTTCTTTAAAGCGCGGCTGATCTGTAGGACGATCATCGCCTACCACCAGTGAGTCAGGATCGCGGCGACGCATGTAGGGTTCAGTGTAATTAACCACTACTCCATTTCGGACCCGTGCCACCGTGGCTTCGACATAACGTCCCTTACCCGGTACCTCGTATGCAACTTCGTAGTAATTGCTTTCGGGGCCACCGCAGGCCAAATCAATCAGCATTTCGATTGAAGACCCGACGATAACCCTGGGAGCCGCAGATAATAGCTCAGCAACTTCCGGCGGTGGGTTAAAAACCTGCCAGCATGCTTCTTGGGTCATTGCTTCACCCGATTTCTTACCTTGCACCAACGCCTCACTCATGGTCTCCTCCTCAGGCTAGCCAACCAGCCCGCACAATCAATTCTGCGTTGTATATCGAGGCCCCCGCTGCGCCCCGAATCGTATTATGAGATAATATCACCATTTTTAAGTCCAGCACTTCATCAGCACGAATACGCCCCACTACGGTGCTCATCCCTCTTCCGGACATTCGATCTAAACGTGGCTGAGGGCGATCTTCCTCAAGACGCACCAGAATGGGGGGTCGTGGAGTGGAGGGTAAATCGGCAATGAACTCGGGAACCGTATATGTTTCAAGAACATGGATCGTTTCTTCCAACGTGGGTCGCGACTCACACTCAACTGTCAAGCAAACCATGTGCCCATCCAACACGGCCACCCGATTGGTTTGCGCCGAGATCACTATTGGGTGTAAAACGACCTGGCCATTTTGTAAAGTACCCAACATCTTACGCGGTTCCCAGGCCACTTTCTCTTCTTCACCACGGATGAAGGGGATTACATTATCTACAATTTCAAGAGAAGCCACCCCCGGATACCCGGCCCCAGAAAGCGCTTGCATGGAAACCGCAATTGCCCGTTTTACGCCAAATACCCGATCCAGTGCCTTCAGGACAACCGTCATGCCCGTGCTGGTGCAATTCGGGTTCGTCACAATGGCCCCCCGCCAGCCTCGTCGTCCCCTTTGCCAGTGTATTAATTCCACGTGCTCGGCATTGACCTCTGGCAGAAGCAAAGGGACATCTTCTTCCATACGATGAGCAGAGGCGTTGGAACACACCACACAGCCCTTCTGCGCCAGTTGGGGCTCCACCTCTAGAGCAACTTCGGCCGGCAACGCCGAGAAGGCTATCGGTTCATTCACAGCCTCAGCCGTTGTTGGCTGTAAAATCATCGTAGATGCCCAAGCCGGCATGGGGGTATCCAACAGCCAGCGACATCCCTCTCGGTAAGTCTTACCCACCGAACGATCTGAAGCACATAGCGTGGTTACCCGAAACCAGGGATGACCATCCAGGAGTTGGACAAACCGCTGCCCTACGACACCTGTGGCACCTAAGATAGCAACCGGGATGGGTTCCATAATTCACCTGCCGCCATTAGATCTTTATCAAATTGTGCAAAGCCCGCAGGCCTGCCTGTAGATCCTCAGCCTTCACTACCAGACTGATAGATACTTCGGAAGAGCCCTGGGCAATAGCAATCACATTGACCCCTTGAGCACCCAGCGCTCCAAAAACACGCCCTGCCACACCTGGTGTGTGCTGCATACCACTCCCGACTACGGTGAGAATAACCACCTCCTCGGAGGCCCAAATGCGATCAATATCCCGGCGCTTGATTTCGTTGGCAAATTCTTCCTCCAAGGCAGTCACAATCCGAGATGCCGTTTCCGCCGGAACCGCAAAGCAAATGGACTGCTCCGAAGAAGCCTGGCTAATCAGGGGAACGCTGGTACCTGTCCGCGCGACGGCGGTAAAGGTGCGAGCCGCAACACCAGGGACCCCTAACATACCTCGTCCTTCCACTGTGATCAAGCGTTGATTGCGCACGGCCGTTACCGCTTTAATCACCCCATCAAGAATCATTGGCGCATCACCAACAATCTCACTTCCAGGATGTGAAGGGTTAAAGGTGTTAAGAACCCGCAAGCGAATTCCGGCTTCAATGATAGGACGAATTGTCTTCGGGTGCAAAACCTTTGCTCCAAAGTAGGCAAGCTCAGCAACTTCCCGGTAAGTCAATCGTGGGACGGTCTGCGCCTCTGGGATAAGGCGAGGATCCGCTGTCATCACTCCATCTACATCCGTCCAAATCCACACTTCATTGGCATGCAAAGCGGCAGCCAGGATTGCCGCTGAGTAATCACTCCCACCTCGTCCCAGAGTGGTAGGAATACCCTCGGGTGTTGCCCCAATAAAACCGGTTACCACCGGGACCATACCCAGAGCTAGTAAAGGGCGCAGAAACGTCTCAACTTTCACCCGGGTTGCTTCCATGTCCGGATGAGCCGATTGAAATTGCGCGTCGGTGACAATTAGCTCCGTGGCATCCACAGCTTGGGCGGGTATCTCTACCGCGTTGAGAATTGCCGCTAGAACGCGCACACTCATCCGTTCCCCCATACCTGCCACAGCATCCAAGGCTCTCGGGGTAGCCTCACCCAAAACGGCAATAGCCTGCCATAAGGAAGCAAGACGTTGCAATAGATATTCAATAGATTGCAGGGCTTCTCGACGTCTTTCTTCCTCAGCAACAAAGGCTTCCAATAACGCCTGGTGCCGCGCACGCAGGTTGTTTATATTGGCCTCTATCTCGCTTTCGTCACCCTGTGCCACCTTAAAAGCCTGAGAGAGGAGTGCCTCCGTTACTCCGGCAAGTGCCGAAGCAACCACCACAACCGACGACCAGGATGAACGTGCTTCGCGAACAATATCCACCACTTGCTGTACCGCTAACACATCGCCAACGGAAGTACCCCCAAATTTCATTACCAATAGATTGCGGGAATGCTGGCTCACTGACATTGCCGCTCCTTTAGATAATTTATAAGGGAATTAAATTGGGGACTTCTTAAATTGTGGGCAATTATACGCATTTCTTCTCTTTTTGGGTATAGTTTAAGAGATTTCTAGATTTTTCTATCATCTTCCCCATGAGTTAGGGTGGGTTTCTTGGAGGGAAAGTTTCGATAATTACTTCTTGACAGTAGGTAGGGTTAGGGCTATATTTGTAACGTCTTCGAGAAACCAGAGATGGACGAGATTGTTGGTCTAGATTCTGATTATCATAGTTGCACCCTGCTCCCGCATGACATAAGCGGTTGAAGCCGGGCGAGGTCATTTTCTATTAGCCACCTCACGCCCCGCACTTCAACCCGTGCGGGGCGCACGTTTCAGGAGGTGGCATGGCAAACCTTCGAGACCTGCTCCTGCCTAAACCGCGTGAGGAACGCCTCTTCACTCTCGGAGATGCCATTGTTCTAGTTCTGATCGCCGTCTTGCTCTATGCTGGCGTTGTCCTCGCAGTCAAGGCGCCCCCCAGTGTCAAGGGACCTTCCATATCGTTAGAACCAGGCGCTCTTCCCTGGTACACCCTGCTCTCAGTAGGGCGAATGGCAGCTGCTTACGCCCTTTCGCTCCTTTTTACCCTTTTATATGGGCGCGCTGCCGCTTACAACAAACGCGCAGAGCGCCTGCTGATGCCATTGCTGGATGTTTTGCAAAGCGTTCCCATCTTATCCTTTCTCCCTGTTGTCTTGCTGAGCCTGAGCGCGATTTTACCCGAAGCGTTAGCAGCCGAACTCGCTTCGATTGTCCTAATCTTTACCAGTCAGGTGTGGAACATGACCTTCGGCTGGTACCAATCCTTGACCACCATCCCCAAGGAACTTAACGAAGCCAGCAAAATCTTTCGACTCAATACCTGGCTGCGTTTCCGTTTTTTGGAATTGCCTTTTGGAATGATCACCCTGATCTGGAATAGTATGATGAGCTGGGCGGGTGGATGGTTCTTTTTGATGGCCGCCGAAATTTTTACCGTTGGTGAACGCGATTTTCGCCTTCCGGGTTTGGGCTCCTACCTCCAAGAAGCAGCCAACCAGGGCAACTTGCAGGCAATCCTCTGGGGATTGATCACTTTAATTCTGACCATTGTCGTGCTGGACCAACTCATTTGGCGTCCCCTCCTCGCCTGGTCGGACCGCTTCAAACTGGAAATGGTGGAAAGCGACAACCCACCCACCTCATGGTTTTTTGACCTGCTTAACAGTGCACGGCTGACCAACTGGTTCCACGATCACGTACTCTCCCCCCTCACGGAGCGTATTGATTTGTGGATGGTACGCCGCTATCCAATGCGTGATCATGAAGGCCAGGTAGCTCAGCCATTCACGCCCACCATTTTGCTAGGAATTCTCTTGGTCGGGGGTCTGCTTTACGGGGGATTTCGAACCGGCCAGATGCTATTGAGCCTGCCAGTAGATCAATGGTTGGCCATTGGAATAGGAGTCGGCGCAACTCTCATACGCGTCTTGATCGCATTGCTGATCGCCCTGGTTTGGACGATCCCGGTTGGGGTTGCAATTGGCACACAGCCGCGCCTGGCAACGCTGCTTCAACCCATTGTTCAAATCGCCGCGTCTGTGCCCGCAACGGCCATTTTCCCGGTCATTTTGCTTTTCTTCCTTGCTCTTCCTGGTGGACTCAATCTGGCCGCAATTCTCTTGATGCTCATGGGAACACAGTGGTACCTGCTTTTCAACATTATTGCTGGTGCTTCAGCCATTCCTCAGGATCTAAAATTCACCTCAGCCTTGTTGCGTCTGACGTCTTGGCAACGCTGGCGCACTCTCATTCTCCCGGCTATTTTCCCCTATCTGGTGACAGGTGCCATTACCGCCAGTGGGGGAGCATGGAACGCCAGCATTGTTGCCGAATACGTTACCTTTGGTGGAGCGACTCATTCAACCGTTGGTATTGGAGCGCTGATCGCCCAGGCTACGGTCCATGGAGATTATGCCCTACTCCTGGCCGCCACTCTGTCCATGGTGCTCACCGTTGTCCTGATTAACCGCTTGTGGTGGCGACGGCTATACCTCATCGCTGAAGAAAAATATCGTATGGAGTAAGAGACCATGACCGACCAAAAACCTTTGCTCCAACTCATCCATGTTCAACAACTCTACACAAGCGGCCGACGCCAATTTGTGGCGGTCCAGGATGTCAATCTAACCATCAACGAAGGCGAATTTGTTGCTCTGTTGGGGCCCTCGGGTTGCGGCAAAAGCACTCTCCTACGCATCATCACGGGCCTCCGGAGACCCTCCGAGGGACGGGTGCTTTATCGGGGCATTCCTCTGGAAGGCGTGAACCCATATGCGACCATCGTCTTTCAGACTTTTGCCCTCTTCCCCTGGCTAACGGTCCAGGAGAATGTCGAACTGGCTCTGCGCGCTCGCGGTGTGCCTGCTGAAGAACGCAAACCTCGCGCACTGGATCTCATTGATCGGGTGGGCCTGGACGGATTTGAAACCGCTTATCCGCGTGAACTATCGGGAGGGATGCGGCAAAAAGTTGGCTTTGCTCGAGCTATGGCCGTAGAACCGGAATTGCTTTGCCTGGATGAACCTTTCTCTGCCCTAGACGTGCTCAGTGCCGAGAGTCTACGCGGTGAACTTCTAGAGCTCTGGCTTAGTGGCAAAATCCCCACCCGCGCCATTTTAATGGTGACCCATAACATTGAAGAGGCCATCCTAATGGCAGACCGTTTGATCATTATGGATAAAGACCCCGGTCGTATCGTAGCTGAAATGCCAATTGCCCTGTTCCATCCACGGCAGCGCAAGTCTCCTGAATTCCAGGATCTGGTGGATCAAGTCTATGCGCTTCTGGCGGGCCAGACCCAACCAGAGCCTATCGAACTGGGCTCAGCCCCTGGGGAACCAGGCAGAACCCGCGCCCTACCCCAGATTACCATTAACGACCTGGCCGGTTTCCTGGAATATCTGAACGAACAACCCAATTATCGAGCCGACATTTTCCATCTTCCTGAAGATCTTGGCGTGGATTCGGATCACATCCTTCGCCTAACTGAAACCGCTGAGTTGCTTGGTTTCGCAACCATTGAAAAGGGTGATATTCAACTGACCCCACTGGGCGAAACTTTTGCCCAGGCCAGTATTTTGGCGCGCAAGGAAATTTTTGCCACACGCATCCGCCGATTGCCTCTAATGCGGTGGCTGTTGAATTTGCTAAGGCGCGCTGAAGAAAATACGCTGGATTGGGAAGTGGTGCGTACCGCCCTGGAACTCGAGTTCCCCCCTGACGAGGCTGAACGTCAGCTAGATATTCTAATAGATTGGGGCCGTTACGCCGAGCTCCTCGCTTACGATGACAACCGGGGTCTGCTTACTTTGGAACCCGCTTCGGTGCCTGAACGGGCCATGTAGAATTCTGCTTTTGAAAAGATTGCCTGATTTACAATCCAACTATCTGCAAGCCCATCCTTCCAAAAACCGAGAATTCAGTTGGAGGCGATAGAGACATCCTCGCTTTTCTCACCCAATAACACCGCTATGAGGGGAAAGGCGCTGGCTACATAGGTCTCTACTGGTGGAATGGGTTTTATCTGATAACGCTGGTAGGCCAGACCATAAATCGCCCAGCTGACCACTGTAGCAACTTGATCAGGGGTGCTCTTAACCACTAAGTGAGAACTATTATCACGCAACCAATGCAGAACTAGCTCACGGATTTGTTCTCGAATCTGACTTTCTATTAATGCATGAAACTGCTGATCAGCATTCTTGCAATTCCTAGCACGCCTCTCAACAAACTCACACACGGTGAGCATAAGAGTGTGCAAATTCTCAGCACTGTAATGACAAGCACTTAATACCCTTGCTTCCAGTTCCTCGCGAAATGTCTCGCGTATCGCATAACTCAGAAGGTCATACTTGCTCGTAAAATGGGCATAAAAGGTGGCCCGGTTGATCCCGGCCCGTGCTGTAATGTCCTGAACGGTTATCGCCTGAAATCCCTTTTCTGCAAGTAATTCCCAAAACGCTTGGCGGATCCACTTACGGGTACGCATAACCCGAGGATCCACTTTCTTTGTCGAGTCTGGAAAAGACAACATCTTTGGCTCCTTGTTGATTACTCAACATAATCCAAAATCTGACGATTGACAAAGATATTCAACATTAGTTTAATAATCAACAGTTATTGTGTATAGGGCCAATTATAACGTAGTTTCAAAGGCCCACAAACATTTACGTAATAACATACTCAAATAAATATTTTGCGGAGGTAAAGGTTCATGGAAACAGCGTTTCTTATCGGTCGGCTGATTGTTGGCTTGTATTATCTCTTCAATGCAGGCAACCACTTCTTCCAGGTAAAAGCCTTGAGTGGCTACGCGCAATCCAAAGGCATACCTGCGCCCAATATTGCCGTTCTGGGATCTGGCGTGCTCTTACTGATTGGGGGATTGAGCCTTCTTACCGGTTTTCAACCCACTTTGGGAGTTGCGGCTCTGGTGATATTTTTTATTCCTGTTACGTTTACCATGCACGCCTTCTGGAAAATCCAAGACCCCATGATGCGCACCATGGAAATGGTAAATTTCATGAAGAATCTGGCGCTAATGGGATCCTCGCTGATGTTCCTGGCAATTCCCCAGCCCTGGCCCTATAGCCTCTTTTAGATCTTATCTGGTAGGGTATTGAAAGGCGCAAGCGACTCAAGTAGGATGAGCCTTGCTTGCGCCTCTTTTTTTATTTAAACTTTCCAAGATCCTCATCCCTTTTTCGCACTACCCATTACTTTCTGAAACTCCTTTTAGATCAGAATGTACGATAAAAATTGCAGGGTATAATGTCCTTACATCATCCCCAAAGGGAGAATTTCTGCTTGATGCCCTTTCGTTCCAGAGCCAGACTCTATCTCATAGGGATCATTCTTTTTGTCTTGCTTGTTATCTTGGTGCCAGGCCCTCACCCAGCCACAGTGCTGGCTCAGAGCCCGCCGCCGGTTTACCTGCCTATCATCTTAAGCCCCGCACCTACCAACGTTAGTTATCCCCCCACCCCACCATGGCTGCAGTACTTGAACCAATACCGCGCTCAAGCCAACCTACCTCCCCTCCAAGAAGAACCCGTCTGGAGTGACGGAGCCTGGAAGCACGCTCGCTATATGGTTAAAAACGACATTATTGTCCATGAGGAGGATCCTCAAAAGCCGTGGTATTCCCCAGATGGAGACATCGCAGGTCGTAATAGTAACGTTCTAATTAGCACATCGCTCGCTTTTTCTGAAACCCAGGCCATTGATCTGTGGATGCAGGGACCTTTTCATGCACTCGGCATTCTAGACCCCCGCCTCGAACGTACGGGCTTCGGGATTTACCATGAGAATATTGGTAGTTATAAGACCGGCGCCACCCTGGATGTGCTACGCGGACGCACAACGACACCCGCGTCTTCAATCCGCTACCCCATCCTCTGGCCTAGCGATGGGCAAACCACAGCCCTTGATCGTTACAATGGCAGCGAGTCTCCCAACCCTCTCACTTCATGTGGGTTTACGGCTCCCAGTGGGCTGCCAATCCTTATGCAGTTCGGCAGCGGTGAGCGGACTCCCAAAGTATTAGAGAGCGCCCTTTACAATGATCAAACTCACTCCCTGCCCCACTGTGTCTACACGGAAAGCACTTACTACAACCCTGACCTTGGCCAGCAAAATTTAGGACGCAACATCTTGAATACACGGGATGCGGTGGTACTCATCCCCCAGGCACCACTTCAAGCAGGTACTTATACCGTCTCCATAAAGGTTGATCTCGAAGGACAAATCTCGACATATACCTGGCGCTTCTCGGTCAATCCAACCTTAAAAGTTGGCTCCCAACAGGTAGAAGCCGAGGGTGAATCGCCGACACAGACAATGGTTGAACCCTAGCCCGTTCCAAGGCTCAGGGCGAACAAACATCGAGCGGTGCTTCCACCTGGCCGGGGCTATTCACCAGTAGCGCCCGATAAGCATTCAGGCGCCCGGGCTGCCACCAATTTTTCGCAATAAACGGCAGGAATAACTGCCAGGGCCCCGTTGGCTGATCTACCGAGAAGGTGGAATTTGCATCCTGAAAGCTGGTGATACTCATCAAATAAGCCGTGTCGGCAGTATAACGCAAAGCCCACCACACCTCGGTATTGCGCCAAGCAGGGTTTCGGCTCCACAATAGTCCTGCTACCCCCGTCACGTGAGGGGCTGCCATGGAGGTCCCCGATAAGGAGCCATATCCATTCAATGGAACTGTGCTAACGATCCCCTCACCCGGTGCCAGCACGTCCAATCCCGGACCGCGCTGGGAGTACGTGGTTTCCCCATCATTCTGGTCAGTGGCGCCAACCGCAATCACGCGAGGCGATGCCGCTGGGTACATCATGGTGGTCTTTTTCCCCGAGTTGCCGCTAGCCGCAACAATCAGGACCCCTTTCTCAAAAGCGCCATTGATTGCCTGTGCAAGGGTTTCAGAACAGGACGCCCCCCCCAGACTTAGGTTAATGATTTTCGCACCTTGATTAACAGCATAATTTATTCCTTGCGCCACTGTCGCATCCGAGCCGAAGCCTTGGCTATCAAGTACTTTTATTGGCAAAATCCGACATTGTGGACACACCCCCGCTATTCCTATACCATTATTTGTGGCAGCCGCGGCAGTCCCAGCCACGTGAGTGCCGTGACCATGATCGTCCATGGCATCATTATCGTTGTTGATAAAATCGTAATCTTTGTCCTGGATCACCTTGCTGGCTAGGTCCGGATGGGTGTAATCCACACCTGTATCCAAGACCGCAATGATTACTTCAGATCGCCCCTGAGAAATTTCCCAAGCCTTGGGCATCTGGACTTTTTGTAAGGCCCATTGATTATTCCAATTTGGGTCATTGGGGATAAAATCGAGAGCCCGATACACGTGGTTGGGCTCCGCATATTCGATGAATTCTTGCTGGCGGTAGAAACGCAGTACACCTTCCAGCTCAGTCCCTGGCGGCAATTTCACGCGAAAAACCCGCGCCAGAGCCCCACTCGCGGCTTGTCCCTCTAATGCTCCTATTCCCGGCCGGATCAGCGGTTCCAGGCTTTGGACTTGTAAAGTCCTGTTCACCCGATCCAGGGCCGGTAATCCCGTATGAGTAGGCCGGAGATCCTGAAGACGCATAGAGGGCAGGTAGCCCGGTTTTACTGAAATCAGGACCTCGTCCGGGACGATGTTCTCACCATATGACGATGTCCCCGAAGATCCTTTGTCGACCCCACCCGGCGGCATGCCCACAAAGGCAATTGAGGAAAACAAAAGCACTACCAATAAAAGGAGAGTCATCCAGGGATAGCGCAACATGACCTAATTTTACCTCGTACTGGCATGAGGGATGATGATTGAGATGACTATCCCTGTGTGCTGACGAGATACTGGCTACACGAAACCCAACTGACGACGCACCAGGTGCGCTCCTGCAACCATGGCCTGAAGTTTAGCCTTGGCTGCCCAACGTGCCGTTTGACTGAAACCACAATCAGGGACGATTACCAAACGTTCAGGTGGAATAAACTTCAATAGCGTCCGAATGCGCTCAGCAATATCTTCAGGAGTTTCAATATAATAGTTTTTGACATCCACTACTCCCGCCGCCAGCGTTTTTCCCGCAATCGCTATTTCTCGGGCAATTTCCACTTCCGCCATCTCCCGATTTGCAAATTCCAGCGCCAGTTCATCCACGTTGGCCTCCAAAATGCTGGGAAAGATGGGCTTGTAGTGCCGGCGGGCAACTGGGCGCCCCATGAAATTCCCGAAGCAAAGATGAAGTCCTTTCCGCACATGGATTCCATCCAGAGTCCGCGTGAGCAGATCTAGAAACACTTTGGAATCACCCCCATGCACCGCCATACTGGGTTCATCGAGCTGTATGAACTCTGCGCCTGCCTGAACAACAGCACGCAATTCTGCATTAATAATATCGGCTAAGGCATAGGCTACGTCCACCCGGTCGTGATACACCTTCCCAGGCAAGATCCGCCCGGCCAGCGTGAAGGGTCCCGGACAGGTTACCTTAAGTAACCTCTGGGTTCGCTGACACGCGTAAGTAAATTCAGCCACTATCCCTAGACCCTCAGGAGCAACAAGGGGCTCTACGGCTTCGTACCGCTCCCGTTGATCATGCCCCGGAACGCCTAAACGTCGCTCCGGTGCCAATTCCCGCACTCCCTCTAAACGCCCATAGAAGCCGGCAGTGAAGAATCCCAGCCGCCGCATCTCGCCATCAGTCGGGATATCCACCCCCGCCTCTTCCTGTTCACGTAATGCCCAATCTACAGCATCATTAAGGGTTTCCTCAACGTCCCGAGAACCGAACTCGCCGCGCCGAATTGCTTCCACCGCCCAAACAAACCACGAAGGCCAGGCATAACTGCCAATGACACTGGTTGTTAACGGCTTCATCTCCACCACTGTTCCTCCTATCCCAGTTCCTCGATTGCAGATTATTCATTCCAGAGGGTTCCAAAGCATGACCTGATTCTTACCCTTTTGTTTGGCCTGGTTCAAAGCCCGATCAGCAAGTTCCACGAGTCGTTCCAGAGAGGTATACTCCCCTTCAAAGGCGGCTACTCCCTGGCTAATCGAAATAGGAACCGATTTTCCATCAGTTGAGAGAGAAATCGCCTCAGCAGCACCTCGAAGGCGTTCGGCGATTTGTAATGCTTGTTCACGTGAAGCCTCAGGAAGTAAGATGATAAACTCGTCACCCCCATACCTTCCCACCACATCCATTTGACGTAGCAACCGCAAACAAACCTGTGCAACTTTTTGCAGAGCCAAATCTCCAACCGGATGACCATAGGTGTCATTAATGGGTTTCAGATTATCCACATCTAGAAGAATGATCGCGATTGGACGTTGATAGCGGCGACTTCGTTCGAATTCCATTCGCGCAATCTCAAAAAAATGGCGGCGGGTATAGAGACCCGTCAACGAGTCGCGGGTTGCCAGTCGTTGAGCCAGCTCAAAACGACGCACATTTTGGATGGCCACACTGATCTGCCGTCCTACAATTTCCACCAGGATACGATCCCTCTCTTGAAAAGTGCGCTGGGGAGAGAGTTTGAATAAATTAATAACCCCCAGCACCTCTTCTCCTGCTATGAGCGGCACCCCAAGATACGCATGGGCGCCCATCTGCACCCACTCTGCTAAAGCCTGCGGATGCTCAGCATACTCTCGCAACATCAACGAGGACTTACTTAAAAGGACTTCCCAAGCCACTCCCTGCCCCTTTGTCAGCCGGGTCTGAAATAGGGGACGCGGCGTGTTGAAAGAATTGGCAACGATTAGCACCTCATCTTCTGGGTTATACAGGTTTAATGTTCCCATATCAGCAGACACCAATTGCGTAGTCAGCCTCAACACAGCCTGCAACATATTCCCCATATCCGAGGTACCGCTGATCACCCGAGAGATTTCATTCAATCGTTGTTCGGCAACCAGTGCTTGGGCTACCTCATCAAACAACCGCGCATTTTGCCACACACGTGCAGCCGCCCGAGCATAGGCAAGAACCCACCTCAATTGTTCTTCGGTGTATACCAATGGCTCATTGCATCCCAATGAAAGAAAACCCACTACCTGGTCCTCAAAACAAATGGGCACCCCCATCCATGAGCGCACTCGGGGGTTGAGCTCTGGTGAAATCCACCCGGGTTCGGCAGTGGTATCCCGGAGTATGAGCGGCTTCCCTTCTTTCAGAATAGGTAAAAAGAAACTGGCTTTATCAATTTTGAGTGCTGGCAATGGAGGATTACGTAGAATGCGTCCGGATCCCTTCGTGGCCTCCCAAATCCGTACCACGACCAAATTATCTCCCCCCAACCATACAATGCTACCTATATCAAAGGGAATAATTTCATGCAGCAGTCCTAGGGTTCGATCCAATGTTACATCCCAATCCATAACAGAACTCAGTTCCAATGAGGCCTCGAACAGAGTGGTTGCCTTTTTACGAGCCTCCATTTCACGGCGCAATAGATCCGAAGCCGTTTTATTGGCCTCTTGACGCAAGAGCATGGCGCCCAAGAGCCCCGCGATCCCTCGCATAAAATAGATATCCTCTTTTGACCACAACCGTTCCTGACGACAATCATCAACTTGTAATATTCCCCACCAGTCCCCACGCACAAACACAGGCGCAACCATTAACGAACGGACATTTAAGGCACGCAAGATCGCACTCTGTCGAGCCGGAAGATCGCGCACATGAGCTTGTGATATTTCACCCCCCTTAAGTGAGTCTTCCCACAAATCCAACCCATGGGCCACCAAGGGACCCGTTTTTCCCCAGGCACCTAGGTCATGTGCCATATCTACTTCCTGCGCTTGCCAACCGTACTGACGGCGCATCAGTAAACGTCCTTCTCGAGAGAACAATGAAAAGAGAGATACACGGTCGGCTCCCAGGACCTCTCCCACTTGGCCCAACAAAAAGTTGATGCCTTCTTCAGGCAAATTTAACAAAGCCGGAAAAAAGTTAACCGAGTGAACCGTCTGCGTAGTAAAAGGATAGGCGGCTTGTTGGGTTTCCAGATCTTGCGCACAGCGTATTTCAAGTAAATAACCCGGTCTCCCCTGCCAAAACAGGTTCTGAAAACGGATTTCATACGGCATGTCACGTGGTTTCAAGTTGCATATGTTTACTGGCTGATCTATTTCGGCACAGCTGAGAATCCGCAAGTACTTTCTCAGGGGGGACCCTGCAGATTGTAGAAATTGCTCCGCCCACGGCGTCGAAAAAACAATCTGCCAATCAGGTGTTACAACCAATATGGGTTTATTCCAGCAGCCCCCCTCGCTGTATAACCATGCTTCTAAATAACTTTGCTCCAAATCCCGAATAGCAGTCTCTAGTGCAGCAAAATCTACCGACATTGCACCCCCCGGGTTAGTACGAATCATTTCCCCTCAATCATTGCTCACCAGGCCGTGAGAACCAATAACCCACTCCCCATTTATTGCGTATGTATTGAGGACACCCGGGGTCGTCTTCAATTTTTTCCCGTAAATATCGAATATAAAGGGACAGAGTGGGTACTGCGTCCACATACCCTTCCCCCCACACTCTGCGCAATAGCTCTTCGTGGGTCAACACCTTCCCGCGCTCCTTTACCAGACAGGCTAACAGTCGAAACTCTGTAGGCGTTAACCGAACGGGCCGTCCACCCCGATAAACCGCCTGCAGATTCAGATCAATTCGCAAATGACCATCATCAAAGACATCCGTTTGCTGTGAGCTCTCTTTACGCCCGCTTCGTTTTAGCAGAGCCTGAACCCGAGCCTCCAGTTCGCGCAGGCTGAAAGGTTTACGCATATAATCATCCGCCCCTGCATCAAATCCCCGCAAAACATCAGTATCCCGGCTCTTAGCGGTGAGAAACAAAATCGGCACATCGGTAAGGGCACGGAGGCGCCGACAAACCTCATAACCATCCACACGGGGCATCATAATGTCCAGAATAACAAGATCGGGGTGAGTCTCATATGCCAGACGTAGCGCTTCTTCCCCATCCTCGGCGCAATATACTGAAAAACCCTTCCGCTCAAGATTAAGCCGCACCAATTCATTAAGGGTTGGATCGTCATCAACCACCAGAATTTTAGGGTTCATGGCTCACCTCCTCGGCAATTGGAAGGGTGAAAGCAAAACAACTTCCTTTGCCGGGTTCGCTCTCTACCCATATTGTACCCTGCATCGCTTCAACAAGCATCTTGGCTACATACAAACCCACACCATGACCGTAAACCGTTTGAGCATCTCCCCCATCAACTCGATAAAACCGATCGAACAAATAAGGTTGATGCTCTGCCGCGATGCCTGGCCCTTGATCAATAACGCTGATTTGCGCCCACTTTTTTTCGGTTTGTTCAACCACGATTCGGATCGGACTTGCTTCAGGTGTGTATTTGATTGCGTTTTCGAGAAGATTATTCAAAATCGATGAGAGAGCGCGTTCATCAGCCAGCACCCAAACCGGTGCCGAAACACCCTCAACAAGGATTTCCCGCTCCGGGTTGATCAAACGCCAGTGAGCAACAATATCTGAGATCAGATAGTCCACCGGCATGGGGCGCAACTCAACCTTATACTCTTGGGCTTCCATAGCATACACATCCAATATATGGTCCAAAAAATCCGCAAGACGATCGCTTTCAGAGACCAGTAAACCAAGGTACTTTTCGTAGTCCTCGAGGTTATCGTCTCCTCGTATGCCCGAAAGGATGAGCTCTGCAACTGACCGAATCTTAGTTAATGGAGTACGCATTTCGTGGGAAAATGCAGAGATGAGGTCGTCTTGCAACCGGGTCAGCATCTCTCGCTCGGTAATATCTCGTATGATGAGCACCACGCTACGCTCCTCTAACTGGATCAACGGCGCCAGACTCAAGGAGGCTACTCGTCGCATACCACTTGGATGTCTCAAGGTCACGCTTTCTAAAAGCACGGGACGTTGATCTTTCAACACATGCTGAAGCGCGTCTCGAACACGTGCCTCAAAATCCTCGCCATCTATAATCGTGTAAATTGATTGCCCCACCAGAGAGTTTGAGTCCCAGCCGGTCTGAGCGCTTGCGGCTGGATTTGCCGATAAAATGATCCCATATTCATTTGTTATGATTAACCCTTCCGTCATTCCATTGACGATGAGGCTCAAACGGTGTTTCTCTTTCTCAATGGTTCTGAAAAGATGTGCGTTTTCCAAAGAAATTGCCGCATGGTCGGCAAGAAGAGATACTACCCATCGTGCAGTCTGATCAAAAGTTTTTTCTTCATCAGATTCAAGGACGATAACCCCCCAAAAAGTGTTACCCCTATGGATTGGAATCACTAATTGTCCCTTAGAAGTAGGGAAAAAATACAAAGGTTGAGCCGATTTAGCCTGTTGTCTGGTTTGACGATGGGGAGAATACATGGAACGCACCTGCCTAAGGCGTTCACTCACCCCCAACGATCTGTGAGATTCTCCTAATTGAGAAAAAAACCTCTCATCCTCGAGCAAGATGAGCCCCGCCTTTGCCTGACTCAGTGTCATTGCGACCTCAAGTGTGACCTCCACAATAGCCTGCGGATCCAAGAGCTCATTTAACTGCTGCGAGGCTTTCTGTATAATTCCCAACTGACGCACTCGTTGTTCTAAAGCCTGATCGGTAATGGTGTGCCACCCAGCCTGTTCTAGGGCTCTTTCACCCAATTCGGTCAAAGTTTCCAGGCGCATGACATCCCTTTGGTCAAAATAACCACTCTCTTTGTTCAGCAAAACCAAGATCCCCATTAACTCACCATCCGAACGCATTAGCGGAACACTTAATAGCGAGTGAACCGGGCAGGGCTTCACATCCTTCTCAACTTCCAAAAAGCCTTCCAGGACATCCAAATCATTCAAATAGACCGAATGGGGTTGCTCCTGCAACCATTTTGCCAGAGAGTCAGAATGTAAATTCAAAGAAAGGGATTCCCGCTTCCAATAACCACTCTCCGGGAAACCCACGATCTCCCATTCTCGGTTTACCGGATTTCGGACCAGGAATCCTCCACCCTCGGCAGGAACTTGCTTCTGAGCATACTGGAAAATCAGAATTAACACATCTTGCCAGTTCAGCGCTCGTCCCATCAATCTCATGCTGGCCTCAAGGGCGGTTTGCAATTCAGCGCGTCCCCGTAGCCCCTCCACGAGATCTCCTACCACTAGCGCCAGGGTCGCCATGACCAGTGTTATTCCTACCAATTCCACAGCTGGCATCGGACCTGGCATTACACTGTATAGTTGCACAGCACGAACCACAAAGGCAGTATCAAAAAAAAGGGCAACAAATAAAGCCGGTAAGGTGCCGTAAAAGAAAGCCACTAAAATTACCGGCAAGAGAGAAAAATAAAGCAAAGCACCTTGATTGGGGCTTCCAGGAATGACTTCCCCGCGAATTAACACTGCCATAACAGCACAAATTGAGAGCAGAGTAAGTCCCTCTCCCCAATGCCCCCGCATAGAGCCTAATCTTAATGGATCCCGGGAAACATTTTTGCGCATCAAGCCAACAATACCCATCCTGCTAGCAGGCTAAACCCAAGGTTAGATGCGATTCCGAAAGTTAAAGATCGCTCATGCAATCGCACATAGGTATTCAGTAATGCTAGGACCATGCGGTATCCTAGAAACACTACTGCCACGGGCACAGGCCAAAGCGTGAAAGTCAGAGGAAGCCATACCAAAAAACTCAGGGCAACACTTAAAACCAAGATACGATTTTTAGAAAAACCCGCCCTATCTCTAAATAACACAATTGCTCTGCCTCTTATGGCAAGTTCTTCAACTGGCGACAGAAGGGCTCCCACCACACTTCCCCACCAGATAACTTTCCATATACCTAAGGCATCAGCCCCCAAATACCCACTAAAAGGGAGAAAACCCAATACATAGATTAAGTGCCCCCCAAGTGCCAGACCTGCTAGTCCCCCTTCGATAGCATAAGCAAACCACAAACGCGGTTGGTATCCCAAAGCGCGAAGTTTCGAAGGCGCCCCCCATCCTGCACGAAAAATTAGCAATCCCGACACTAGGGGCATAAGCCCGATCCCCATAAAGCGCCAATCCAGTACGCTCAAAGAACCCTGTTGAGGAAAACTAAGCACCGCCGCAATAGTTAAAAGCAAAGCAATCAAAATCACAATTACGGAAAGCAATTGTACGTTTGGGCTTCCTTCCTCAATCAAATCTTTCAACCCAAAATGCAATAGAAAGGGCGAAAAGATCAGAACTCCTATGCTAATTTTCCACTGTACGCCTATATCATTAAACGCCAAGAAGATGAGCCCCCACAAAACCGCCAGCCCAATCGCCCCCACCAAGGCGCGCGATTCCCGCAAAATATCCCCAGGTTGTAACCTACGCGCCTCTTTCCATTTAGGATTTACCCTGGAGAATAACACATTTATCACTAAAAAACCTGCTCTTTCCTTTCACCCAAAACCCTCTTTATGACGATGATCAGTTGATGAACAATCATCTAAAAATCCAACCCTATTGTATACTGGCCTAGTCAAAATTATACCAGAATGAGAGCCTAAAATTGCTTTGCGTTTTGAAAAACACAAGGATAGAATATGAATATGTCATCAGAGGGGTTTGGGGAGCAAATCAATCCCCCAATTTCTAATTTCAGGTGAGCCCACCATGGCGTCTCGCAACCCCAATCTGGAGGCCATCTTACACGCATTACCAATTGCCGCCTCCGTAGAGGATCGGAATGGAAATGTTTTAGCATGGAATACAGAAGCAACCGCCCTTTTTGGATGGTCAGCAGAAGAAGTCTTGCAAAAGGCAGCACCCTATTGGCCTGAAGAGACAGAGGCTCTGCGTCAAACCTTGTGGGAAAAAACAAGCACATTCCCTCATCCTTTTGAAATTAATCTCAAGAACCGAAATGGCAACATAGTGCACATCCACCTGCGTGCCTCCTTGCTCGATCTACCTGCTCAAGAGCAGATGCTATTGCTGACATTTGAGAGTGTCCCAGAAAAGCCTGTTTCGTCCGAAACCCTGATGGAAAGCCAGGCCACTTTGAGCACTCTCTTGGCGAATTTACCAGGTGCTGCTTACCGTTGCAGGAACGACCCAAAATGGAGCATGGAATTCATCAGTCAAGGGTGCTATGCACTTACTGGTTATCCCCCAGAAGATTTTATCCTCAATCAAAAACGCTCATTTGCCGATATTATTTTACCTGAAGATCGTCAGCAGGTCTGGGAACAAGTCCAGGAGGCGATAGACCAACGCCGTCCTTATCAATTGGTTTACCGTATCCGCAATGCTGATGGGCGAGTGCGTTGGGTTTGGGAACAGGGTAGAGGGATTTTTGATGCCTCTGGACGCCTTCAAGCGCTTGAGGGTTACATCAGTGATATTACAGATCTTAAGCAACGGGAAGAAGAACTCGAAGTCATTACCAGTCTGAGCCATGCTTTGCGAAGTGCCCGCTCACGGTATGAGGTTTATCCCATCATCCTCGCCCGCTTAAATCGCCACTTAAACGCCGAAGGAGTAGCGCTGGTCAGTTACAATCCATCCACGGGTGAAATAGCCTATGAAAAAGCCTTAGGATGTTTTGAAACCCTTGCCGGAAAACGTGTGTCTTCCGAACGCGGGATTCTGGGTTGGGTTATTTCTAATGCACAAGTTCAATTAGTGGATCAGGTAACCCCTGACCTTGACCCCGATCTGGCACTTCCTCAAACGGTTCAATCCCTCCTTGCAATTCCTCTAATTGATCATGAACAAACACTTGGAGCACTCGCAGTTGCACGGAGTCGTTCGTTTTCCCTCAATGAGGTTCGTTTAGTCAATGCCATAGCAGATATCACCGCTGTAACGCTCAGGCGGGTCATTCTGGCTGAACAGACAGAAAAGCGCCTTAACCAGATGAGCGCTCTCCGCACCATTGAAACCGCCATCAATGCTAACCTCGATCTGCGCTTTACCCTGAATATCTTATTAGACCAGGTCATTCACCGACTCAATCTGGACGCTGTTGATATCTGGTTATATCATGAACAAAGCGGTCGGCTGAGCTATGGTGGGGGTTACGGCTTTCGTGGGCTCAACATTCGCACCACACCCCTTCAGTTGGAATATTCCTTGCCAGGAATGGTTGCTAAGAGGGGTACTCCGCTCTTCATTCCTGATCTACGAAATAGTGAAACTCCCATTCATCATTCAATCCCTCTTGAGGAGGAAGGTTTTGTTGCCTATTATGGGCTTCCGCTCATTTCTCGCAGCCGCCTGCATGGAGTTCTTGAATTATTCCACCGTAAACCCTTATCCCTCAGCAGCGAGCAGAAAGAGTTCCTCGAGTCACTAGTGTCTACCACCGCAATTGCAATTGATAATGCCCGCTTAATTGAAGACTTAAAACGAACAAACGCAGAACTCGTTCAAGCCTACGACGAAACGATTTTGGGTTGGTCTCTAGCCCTTGAAATGCGCGATTCAAGCACCGAGAATCATACCCGACGAGTTACGGAGATGACGGTGCGTCTCGCCCAGGCCATGGGAATTTCAGGGGAAGATTTGGTGCATATCCGCCGAGGTGCCATTCTCCATGACATTGGAAAAATGGCAATCCCTGATCACATTCTTCGCAAGACGGGTTCGCTTAGCGAAGAAGAAGCGGCAATTATGCGCTTACATCCCCTGTTTGCTCGCCAGATGCTCGAATCAATCGCTTTTCTGCGCCCCGCTCTTGCCATCCCCACCTACCACCATGAGCGTTGGGACGGAACGGGATATCCCTTTGGTCTTAAAGGCGAAGAGATTCCTCTTTCTGCACGCATTTTCGCGATTGTGGATGTTTGGGATGCTCTACGCCATGACCGCCCTTACCGGGCTGCCTGGCCGGAGGAAAAGGTGCGCGCTTACTTGCGAGAAGAATCGGGTAGCCACTTTGACCCTCAGGTAGTTGAACATTTCCTGCAGTTGCTTGATAGTCTGGAAGAGGAGGATATTTAATCCCTCTCACCCTTTCGGGGCTTGAACCCCTCTGTTAATTCCGGCAGGAAAAAAGCCCCCGGCAGACTGGCCACCATATATAGCAACCGCATTAAAGTTGCCAAAACCAGACCCGCTTGGGGTTCCACCCCCCCAAAATGAGTGTACAAGTAGGTGATTGAAAGCTCCTGTAAACCCAAGCCGTTAATAG
Source organism: Thermanaerothrix daxensis (assembly GCF_001306145.1). Classification (GTDB taxonomy): domain Bacteria; phylum Chloroflexota; class Anaerolineae; order Anaerolineales; family Anaerolineaceae; genus Thermanaerothrix; species Thermanaerothrix daxensis. Next base: position 1,240,514 of record NZ_LGKO01000002.1, on the reverse strand, counting down.
AGATAGGGATTAACGTTATAAAATAGGCCAGGCTCCACAAGGCGCCTACCTCAAGCAATGAAATTGACTGTCCCATGCTACTTAGAAGCATCCACGCTGCCAAAAAAGTGCACCCCATATGACCATAGGTTGCTAAAAGAGCCATAGCAATCCCTTGAGGATGCCTCAACCAGATTCTAACGGTCTCTAAGACCCCCCTTAAGAATTGGAAACCGCGCCGCAATATCTGCGAGAGATAAGTAACCACCCCGACCCCCATCCATTGCCATGAGAATAAATGCCCCATCCCAGTCCATATCATTGGGATGCCCCAAGGTAATAGTGTGGCCATTCCAATCGAACCAATAACTCGGTCCATGACCAAAGAAGCCACCCCCGTACTGGCACTCATCTCATGCTGGAGCACACCTACTAACCGTACTGCATCTCCCCCCACGGTAGTGGGTAAAAAATTAGAAGCAAATAAACCCATGAAAACAAGCCGCAATGCCCGTTTCAAATCCATCCCAACACCCGCAGAGCGAAGAAGAGCCAACCACCGAAGAGTCACCATAAACCGCGAAAGTAGAGTAAGTCCTAAAGCCAGCCCCAAAACGCCCCAAGGAACTGCTCGAAGGGTTTGAAAGAATTCATCCACACCGTAGGAATACAACAGATAAAGGGTTAGCCCCAGACCCAACAACGTTCCCAACAACCGCCAGGGTGAAAAATATTTTGTGGAAGTCTTTCTAGGTAAGCCCGGTTCCATCATAGGCGGTTGAATTGTATGCGCAATTTTTTCTTCTGACCAGAGGCAATTGTAATACCCACCCATACCCTGCTCACCCCACACCTACCCCTTCCAATCCAACCGGAGTATAATCCGTGCGTGCACCAGCACCCGTGCTGGCAATTGTCGTAAATCGGAGGCCAATGCGCATGGAACAACGTCATGTCAATCTAATCCTCATCGCTATTCTCCTCATCGCCGCAATCTGGATTGATCTTCCCCAAAACCCCGGCATAAAAATTGGCAATTTCGAAAAACGCTTTGAAACCGTCTTGGGGCTTGACCTCCGCGGTGGCATGCAGGTCATTTTGAGTGTTCCTCCCGAGGTTTCAGTGACCCAGCAGAACCTCCAAGATGCAGCGATCATCCTGGAAAACCGCAGTAACGCTTTGGGGGTAAGCGAAGTGGTTTTTCAGACTGCTGGTGAGCGTATTATTGTGGGTGAGTTTCCAGGTGCCACAAACGCGGAAGATGTTATCAACAAGATCCGCCAGGTGGGACAGTTAGAATTTGTGGATTTTGGAGACACCCCTTTTCCAGAAGGCACCGTCATTGAGACCGATTTCGGCATAACCGAGAGTTCCACTCCTGAAAGCCCTAATCCTGAGAGCACCCCAACCGCAACTTCTACAGAAACATCTACACCAGAGGCAACCCCAGAAGCCTCACCAACCCCTGCACCAATCCGCTACCATACCGTGCTCACGGGTCGCGATCTGAAATCGGTAGGAGTCAGCCGCGATACCCTTGGACGCTATGTGGTGGACATTGAATTTACCGACGAAGGAGCTCGTATTTTCAAAGAATGGACAACTCAGAACGTCGGCAAATACCTGGGCATTGTCCTGGACAAACGTGTAATTTCCTCCCCAGTGATCCGGGAACCTATTACCGAGGGACGTGCACAAATTGAGGGTAATTTCACCAGCGAAAGTGCCAATGCCTTAGCCGTACAACTCCGCTACGGTGCGCTGCCTATTCCCCTCAATATCGAGCAGATTCGTGTTGTCGGACCAACCCTGGGACAGGACTCCCTGCAAAAAAGCCTGCTAGCAGGTGTAATTGGCTTCATCATTGTTATGCTTTTCATGGGAATTTACTACCGGTTGCCCGGCGTGGTTGCCAATATGGCTCTCCTTACCTACGCTGCAATCACATTTGCAATCTTCAAAACCATTCCCGTGACCCTCACCCTACCCGGTATCGCCGGTTTCCTGCTTAGCACCGGGAGCGCTCTTGATGCCAATATTCTTATCTTTGAGCGCCTCAAAGAAGAACTCCGTAACGGCCGCAACTTACGCCAAGCTCTTGACCTGGGTTGGAAACGTGCGTGGTCTTCTATCCGCGATTCCAACATATCTGCCCTCATCACTAGTGCCATTCTATTCTGGTTTGGGTCCACGTTTGGGGCTAGTTTTGTCAAGGGTTTCGCCCTAACCCTGGCATTAGGTGTAATGGTCAGCCTCTTCACAGCCCTGGTCGTCACCCGTGCATTTCTCGAAACAGCTGTGTTTGATCTCTTCAAAGACGCAGACAAAAAACCCGGATGGTTCGGTCTCTAAGAAGGAGCACCCATGTTAGACATCCTAGGAAAACGCTACATCTTCTTCGCCATCTCACTCCTGGTCATAGTCCCAGGACTGCTGATTTTGGCAATCAACGGTCTTCCTCTGGCTATTGATTTCAAAGGCGGTTCAATTCTGGAATTACGCTTCCCAAGCGGAAACCTTCCCAATACCGAATCGGTGGTCAACCTATACACCGAGTTGGGCTTCAAAGAAGTTCAGGTACAAACCGCCATCAGCGCGAACGGTCAACGCGACTTGCTGGTTATCCGCTCTCCCTTTATTGATGACGAGACCAAAATCAAAATTGTTGAAACCATGCGGGAGCGCTTTAATGCACCCGATATTGTCGTAAATCGCTTCGATAGCGTCGGACCAGTGATTGCGCAACAGGTTACAGAACGGGCCGCTCTTGCTGTGGCAGTGGCTGCGTTGGCAGTAGTCTTGTACATCACTTATGCATTCCGTGGTATCCCTCATGCATTTCGCTACGGGGTATGCGCCATCATCGCCATGATCCACGACATCTTGGTGGTGTTCAGCCTGGTCGGTATTGGCAGCATCTTTTTTGGCTGGCAAATGGATTCTCTCTTTCTAACCGCCCTGCTGACCGTTGTGGGTTTCTCCACCCAGGACAAAATTGTGGTATTTGACCGCATTCGCGAAAACAGCACCATCTATCGGAAATTGCCCTTTGAGAAACTAGCCAATCATTCCATCGTCCAGACCCTTCAACGCTCCATCAATACCCAATTGATGACAGTGGAGTTCATGTTGCTTGCCCTGGCACTGTTTGGCGGCGTAACACTGCGAGAATTCGCAGTCATTTTGCTGGTGGGTCTGTTTAGCGGTACTTACTCCTCCATATTCGTTGCCGCTCCCATCCTTGTCGTTTGGGAAAATCAGGAGTGGAAAACTTGGTTTAGGCGTCAGGCTACTGCCTGAGCAGAGTGAGGCTTAGTCGTTGTCGAAACCAGTTGTCGGAGTATCTGACAACTGGTTTCTTGTTGAAAATGTGTCAATCATCAATTAAAGTCAAGAAATCTGACGAATGACGCAAGTAACAAATACGACTACAATAGTAATGCTACGGCACTTGATAATTGTCTAATCAAAACCCCAACAGGAGAAAACCTTCTATGCGCAAAGAAGTGGTGTTGATCACCGGAGCAAATGGTGAAATGGGACATGGTTTGATCCAACACCTTGGCCAGCAAGGTTCTTATGACATCATTGCTCTGGACGTCCAACCACTGGACGAACATCTAAAGCCCTACTGCCTTCGCGCCATTCAGGGAGATATCCTTGACACAATGCTCCTGGGACGCCTGGTGGCAGAATTCGAGATCCGCACCATCTACCATCTGGCATCCATTCTTTCCACAAAAGCCGAATATAATCCTGAAGCTGCTCATCGTGTCAATGTTGAAGGCACACTCAATCTGTTGCGATTGGCTGTTGAGCAATCTCAATGGCAGGGCAAGCCGGTAAAGTTTCTCTATCCCAGTTCCATTGCTGTGTACGGCCTACCTGACTTGGAGACCAAACGCTGTGCAGGTAGGGTGAAGGAGTATAACTGGCTCGAGCCCACCACCATGTACGGATGCAATAAACTGTACTGCGAGCATCTAGGGCGTTATTATGCGCGCTTTTATCGGCAACTGGCTGCAGATTTTGGACAAAGTAGTGTGGATTTTCGCAGCATTCGATTCCCCGGCCTGATCAGCGCTGTCACAGTCCCCACGGGCGGAACCAGCGATTATGGCCCTGAAATGTTACATCGTGCCGCACAAGGTCTGCCGTATAAATGCTTTGTAAGACCCGACACACGCCTGCCCTTTATGACAATGCCCGATGCAATTAAAGCCTTGTTAATGTTAGAGTCGGCTCCTCGTAACGCTCTTAGTCAACTGGTTTACAATGTCACCAGTTTCAGCATCAGCGCGGAAGAGTTTTATCAAATTGTTAAGAGAGCGTTCCCTGACGCAGAAATCACCTTTGAGCCTCACCCCCACCGGCAGAAAATTGTGGATTCCTGGCCTGAGGATGTAGATGATTCGGCAGCCCGCCAGGATTGGGGTTGGCAACCTGATTATGATCTTGAACGCGCCTTCTCAGAGTACCTTATCCCTGCAGTTCGCCAACGTTATGCCCTGGCTAGCCAAACTGGCTAACGCCATGTGTTGCGAGTAAATGTGGAAATTTATGGCAGATTAAACCGTTGTTCACACCGAGTCATCACTATTCGGAGGTGCAACAATGGTCGAATCAGCATTTGACCCTGCTCATGAATTTCAGACACTAAACTTCAAAGCTGAGACCCAGCAACTGCTCGATATTTTGATCCATTCCCTTTACACTGAGCGCGATGTCTTCCTCCGCGAATTGATCTCAAATGCGTCCGATGCGCTTACACGCATGCATTTTATTCTTCTGACTGAGCGGGATGTTCTAGATCCGGACGCAGAACTGGCAATTACCATCGTCCCCGAGCCAGATAAGCGTGCCTTGCGGATCATTGATACGGGCATCGGCATGACGGCAGACGAAATGATCGAAAACCTGGGGACAATCGCCCATTCAGGAGCACGTGCTTTCATTCAGGCGCTCAAAGAGAATAACGCTAACCCTAATGACATCATAGGGCAATTTGGGGTGGGTTTCTATTCGGCTTTTATGGTAGCAGAGCGAATTGAAGTCATCTCTCGCTCTTATAAACCTCAAGCTAGCCCAGCCCGGTGGATTTCAACAGGTCGTGAAACTTTCAATATTGGACCCTGTGAAAAAGTCAACCGCGGCACCGAGGTAATTCTATATCTCAAAGAAGACGCCAGTGAATACACTCAGGAGACACGCTTACGCCAAATCATCAAAAAACATTCGGAATATATCCCCTACCCGATCTATCTGGGCCAGGATAAGCAACCGGTTAATCGGCAAAGTGCTCTCTGGCGCCAACCTCCCCAACAAGTCAAAGATGAGGACTATGAGGCTTTTTACAAACAACTAACTCTCGATTTCCAGCCTCCCCTCTTTCATCTGCATTTGGTCATAGATGCTCCAGTGCAAGTTTTTGCCCTCCTCTTTATTCCGGCTTCACCCGAACGCGGTCCCCTCAGCGCACGCAACGAGGAAGGTCTGAAATTATATGCGCGCAAGGTCCTCATTCAAGAATACAATCGTGATTTGCTCCCGTCCTTTTTCCGTTTTATAGATGGGGTTGTAGATTCCGAAGATCTTCCTCTAAATGTCTCCCGAGAGTCTGTACAAGCCTCACGAGTTTTGGCCCAGTTAAAACGGGTAATCACCAACCGACTTATCGAAGCCCTGAAAAATTGGGCAAAGGAAAAACCCGACGAGTATACCACCTTCTGGCAACGCTTTGGACGTTTCATCCGGGAAGGAATTGCCACCGATGAAGAATACGGGGAATTGCTCGCTCCTTTGTTGCGTTTTCCCACCCTTTTCAAGCCTGACCAATGGCTCTCCCTCGAAGATTACCTCCTCACTATGCCGGCTCGTCAAGATAAGATTTACTACCTACTTAGCGACTCGTTAGGCAGCGCTCTGAACAGCCCGCATCTCGAGATTTTCCGCCGTCATCGCTATGACGTGCTTTTGATGACCGATCCGCTGGATCCTTTTATGATGCTTCGCCTCAAGAAATATCAAAACATTGAACTGGTCAATGCAGCCTCAGAGGAGCTTCCACCTCCCGAATCCCCTTCAGAAGGGCAAGACCTGAGTGAGTCACTACTCTCCGTGGAGGAACAAACTCGGCTAATTAATCGTTTCAAATCCGTCCTTGGCGAAAAAGTTGCCGATGTACGTATAACCCAACGCCTGAGCGAATCTCCCGCCCGTCTCGCCTTACAGCAGGGCAGTCCTTCTCAAGAGATACAGCGTGTCTACCGCTTACTTCAGTCTGATTACTCGCTTCCCAAATTAGTGCTGGAAATCAATCCTCACCACCCACTAATTCGTAGCCTGTACAATTTGCCCGATAACGATCCCCTTCTGCGTCTGGGGATTGAGCAAATCTATGAGAACGCCCTGTTACTCGAAGGACTTCATGCCAACCCCGGTGATATGGTCAAGCGCACGGAAGAAATCCTTTTGCACGCCTTACAAGCCAAAACCACGTAGGAGTAATTTTCAATGCACAAGCCTTTTATCTTTATCACTCGACAGATTGCAACCGACGCTGTTGAACGCCTGCGCGAGAAAGCCGATGTAGAGATATGGCCTTACGAAGATCCTCCGCCCAAAGCCGTGTTACTGGAAAAAATCTCCCGCGCAGATGGAATCCTCACAATGCTCACCGACCCCATTGATTCCGAGGTGATTCAGGCCGCCTCGCCTTCCCTCAAGGTTATCAGCCAGATGGCAGTCGGGTTTGATAACATTGACGTTTCAGCCGCCACACAACGGCGAATACCTATTGGGCACACGCCTGGGGTATTAACCGAGACCACAGCGGACTTTGCATGGGCACTTATTCTAGCAGCAGCGCGTCGGGTCGTAGAGGCCGATCGCCAGGTTCACCGGGGAATCTGGAAGCCCTGGGGACCAGAGGTTTTAACTGGGTTAGACGTTTACGGTGCCACCCTTGGGATTATCGGCTTTGGTCGAATCGGGCAAGCTGTAGCCAGACGAGCAAAATGCTTCAACATGCGCATTATCTACTATAGTCGGCATCGTAAACCCGAGTCCGAGCAGGCCTTAAGCGCATCTTACATGGATCTTGAGGAAATCTTCCGTCATTCAGATATCCTCAGCCTGCATTTGAACTACACACCCGAGGCTTATCACCTGGTGAATCGAGAAAGATTAGCCGTGATGAAGCCCACTGCCATTTTGGTCAATACAGCCCGAGGCGCCGTTGTGGATCCAGAAGCCTTAGTTTGGGCACTACAAAACAAGATTATTGCTGCTGCTGCCCTGGATGTCTTTGAGACAGAACCCATTCCTTTTGATCATCCTCTGCTGCAAATGGATAATGTGATCCTCACTCCCCATATTGCCAGTGCCAGTCGCGAAACGCGGCACCGCATGGCGATAATGGCGGTAGAAAACGTTTTGGCTGGTCTTGAAAACCGACCGCTACCTTACTGCGTAAATCCCGAGGTGTATTCACAATAGCGAGGATTTTGTGATTAATGACCCAAGAAAACGGTACATTTGTTCAGACCAAATGCATTAAAATTTTCGCAATACTAGAAATGGGAGAGTGCCATGAATTATAGCATCTTGGATAACTTACTGCGTCCACGCAGTGTGGCTGTTATTGGTGCTTCGACCCAGCCCGGAAAGATTGGCTACACCGTGGTGAAAAATCTCATAGAAGGAGGATACTCGGGTCGCATTTACCCCGTTAACCCTAATGCCACAGAATTGCTTGGCCTCAAGGTCTACCCCAATGTCTCCGCCATACCCGATACCGTAGATGCCGCTATCATAACCATCCCTGCCAAAGCAGTGCTCTCTGCCGTTGAAGAATGTGGTCGGAAAGGTGTTAAGGGCTTAATCGTCATCACCTCGGGCTTCAGTGAGGTGGGCCAGAAAGACCTTGAGGAGGCTCTTGTGGCAACCGCTCATCGCTATGGGATGCGCGTGCTCGGCCCTAATATCGTAGGAGTACTCAGCAACGCAGATCGTTTCAACGGCTCGTTTGCTCCCTTCCTCCCTCTCCCTGGCAAAGCCTCGCTGGTCTCTCAGAGTGGTGCACTCCTGATTGCCATTGATGCGGCAACCTTCATTCGGCGTGTGGGCTTTGATAAACTCGTCTCCATTGGCAACATGTCAGATGTTGACTTCGCTGACCTGATTACCTGGTTGGATCAGGACGAAAATACCTCCTGTATCTCTCTATACATCGAGGGCTTTAAGGAAGGCCGTCGTTTTATCGAAGCCGCACGTAATGCACAAAAACCCATCATTGCCCTCAAAGCCGGGGTTTCTGCCCATGGAGCAGCGGCTGCGGCCTCACACACAGGCTCCTTGGCAGGTGCCGCGAAAGTTTATGGGGCTGCTTTCCAGCAGGCCGGCGTAGTTCAGGCTAGTGATTTGAATAACCTTTTTGATCGCACCCTAGCTCTCTCGCTGCAGCCCCCCATGCGCGGTGACCATCTGCTGATCATTACAAATGGTGGTGGTGTGGGTGTATTAGCAACCGATGCAGCCGAAAAATATGGTTTACCACTTCAGTTTGCTCCTGCCGATTTGCAAAATGAATTGCGCCAATACATGCCAGAATTTGGTTCCCCCAAGAATCCGGTGGATCTAACCGGAATGGCAAACTCAGATTGGTATTTTGACGCCATTCGCCATGCACTTCCTCACACCTGGGTAGACGGTCTGGCAGTTTTATATTGTGAAACGGCAATGACCAATCCCCAGGAGATTGCCGAGAGCATTAAGCGAGCCGTTGACGAAAGTGGCGTCACCAATAAACCCGTAGCAGTATCCTTTGTGGGTGGCGAGCGTTCTGAAGAAGCAATGCGCTGGCTGGTTGAACATGGCATTCCGGCTTATGCCGCTCCAGATGTAGCTGTCAATGCTTTGGCCGCCTTGCGTGAATTCGCTCGCAATAAAGAAACGCTGAGCGAAAACTTTACCACGTGTGACTCGAACGATATCGAGCGAGCCTGCCGTATTATCGCTCATGCCCGCGCAGAAGGGCGTGATGTACTCACTGAGATCGAGGCAAAAGAAGTCTTCGCGGCTTATAATCTCCCGGTTGCCGAAACACGCCTAGCAACCAGCGAGCAGGAAGCAGTCCGTCTGGCTCACGAAATCGGCTTTCCGGTGGTTATGAAGATCGTCTCTCCCGATATCATCCACAAATCGGATGCGGGTGGTGTTAAGGTCAACATAAAGGATGATGCGGGAGTTCGCGAAGCCTATCGTACCATCCTCAACAATGCCAAATCTTACAAACCGGATGCCCGTATCCACGGCATTGCAGTGCAAGAAATGGCCCCGTGGGGCACCGAGGTCATTCTGGGCTCCGTTAATGACCCTACCTTTGGTCCTACGGTGATGTTCGGGCTAGGTGGCATTTTTGTCGAAGTTCTCAAAGACGTGACCTTCCGAGTGGCCCCTGTATCGGCAGCGCAGGCCCAGCGAATGCTGGATGAGATTCGCGGCGCTCCCGTTCTGGCCGGAGTTCGTGGCGAAGGGCCTCGGGATCGTCAGGCACTGGCAGATACAATTTGCCGCTATGCAACCATGGTCCTTGACCTTGCTGACGAGATCAGCGAATCGGATGCCAATCCTGTGCTGGTCTATGAGGTAGGTAAAGGGGTTAAAGTTGTAGATGCACGCATTATCCTGAAGAAGAAACCCTTAAAGTGATCAATCGGGTCTGGCTCAAACATGTACAAGGCCGGCATTTAGCCGGCCTTTTCATCTTTTCGGGTGCGCTCAATTTCCATACGCACCAATTCACGCCGCAAAACCTTTCCCACACTGGTGCGGGGTAGCGCCGGCACAAATTCAATGACCTCAGGCACCTTATAACGCACCAGATGCCCCAAACACCAACGCTTTAAATCCTCAACCTCCAACCCAGCCCCAGATTCAGGAACGACCCAGGCCTTCACAATCTCTCCTTTCTGAGGGTGAGGTACGCCGGCCACTGCAACTTCCTTTACCCCCGGATAGGCAGCGAGGATCTCCTCAACCTCCCTCGGCCAGACCTGAAAGCCCCCCACTTTGATCAAATCTTTTTTACGATCCACGAGGTAGAAGTAACCATCTGCATCCATATAGGCAATGTCCCCTGTGTAGAGCCATCCCGATCGTAGCGCCTGTGCGGTTTCTTCAGGACGCTGATGATAGCCTGCCATCACCTGAGGGCCACGAATGATCAGTTCTCCAGGTTTGCCTATATCGCAGGGGGTTACGCCATCCTCCAAATCCACGATGCAACAATCTACATCAGGGAGGGGTAAACCAATCGAACCAATCCGATTCTCGCCCAACATAGGATTACAATGGGTCGCGGTTGGCGCTTCAGAAAGGCCATATCCCTCCATCACTTTCCCGCCTGTTAATCGTTCAAACTCTTCCTTGGTTTCACGTAACAAAGGAGCTGAGCCGGATATGCACGCTTTGACAGAGGAGAGATCAACTGCTCCCGCCAAAACGCTGGGATGGCGGTTAATGGCCTGATATAGCGAAGGGACACCTGGGAAAAGCGTGGCCCGGTACGCCTGAATATGGTGAACCACCTGATCAGTGTCTCTGGCATCGGGGATGAGCACGATACTGGCTCCCAACGCCACTCCCACGCTCATGGCAATGACCATCCCATAAACGTGGAAAAGAGGAATAGCAGCCAAAACCACTTCATTGCCATCTTGCATTCCCACCAACCAATGGCGAAATTGGAGAGTATTGGCCACTAAGTTCCGGTGTAATCCGATCGCCGCCTTTGGAATACCGGTCGTCCCTCCACTGTACTGAAAAACAGCAACATCGGTAGGATCCAGCACAGGTAAAGGTGGTAATCTGTCAAAACCTCTACGCAGCAATTCAGACCATGCAATTTCACGGCTGGTTTCCACCTGACCACCGTTCTTCTCAGAAGGCTCTGACCAGGCCTGGAGATCGTTTAGGTCATCATCGTCAGTTAATATCCAGCGTTCTAAAGGAGTGTATTCGGTAAGGGATGCAAACATCCCCCTCAAAGTGCGCAATCCTATAACAGTCCGGATCCCTGCATCAGTGATCTGATAGGCCAATTCACGTTCTTTATAGGCTGGATTCAACGCAACTACGACTCCACCCGCCTTTAGAACAGCGTAAAAGGCTATCACAAACTGAGCAGAGTTGGGTAAAGCCAGTCCAACTCGCTCCCCTTTTTGGAGTTCTAACTTCCGCAACCACCGTGCCAGGTGCGTGCTCATAGTATCTACTTGAGCATACGAAAGTACCCGATCACGATAGATGGTGCAGGCTCGAAAAGGGTAGCGCTCAGCTGCCTGCTTCAGAAACCAGGGTAGTGCAACCTGGGGGTAGATAATTGTGAATGGAACTCCTGAATCATAGCGCTTCAGCCAGGGTCTTTCCATCATCCCTACTCCTGATTTTTCAAACCTTGGACCTGAGGCTCTGTTTCATGCCCCTCACGAAGGATTAACCAGGCTCGTTTGTCCATTATTAGATCCAGGATGCGTCCGACTGTCTGCTCATTTACCTCAAGCCAATGAATACGAGGATCATCCTCGCGGAACCATGCTGCCTGACGACGCACAAAATTTCGGGTGCGGCGTTTCATCAAAACCACAGCCTCATCCAGCGAGATCTCACCTTTCAAGTATTGAATAATTTCGTGGTATCCAATGGCCGTCAAGGGGGGTAAATCCGGCGAATATCCCTTCGCCAGCAACATCCGTACTTCATCTATCAACCCCCGAGCCAGCATCTGTTCAATCCGTTGATCAATTCGTCTGTAAAGGTCTGACCGTGGGCGCCTTAGACCAATGATAAGAAATGAGTAGGGTACCTGCTTGCGCTGCCGCTGCTCAGAAAATCGCCTACCCGTTCTGAAAATCACCTCCAATGCCCGAATAGTTCGCCGAACATTGCGCGGGTCTATGAGTTGTGCAGCAGCAGGATCTAACACGCGCAATTTCCCGTGCAGAGTCTCGGCGCCAATTTCCTGCGCCCATTGCTCCAGCGCGTTCCGCAATTGGGTGTCCGGCGCTTGGGGAGGAATCTCCCATCCCTCGATCATCGCCCGAATGTATTGCCCAGTACCACCAACCAGAAGCGGCAATTTCCCTCGCTGGTGAATATCGGCAATGATACGCGCTGCTTCCTGCTGGTAAAGCGCCAGGCTCCACACCTCATCGGGTTCTGCCAAGTCAATCAAGTGATGAGGTACACGTTGGCGTTCTTCCATTGAGGGCTTGGCCGTGCCAATATCCATGCCACGGTAAAAAAGCCGTGAATCCGCAGAAACAATTTCAGCCCCCAGATGTTGAGCCACCTGGATGGCTATCTCAGTCTTCCCTACGGCGGTTGGACCGATAATAACCACCACTGGATAAGGAACCTCACGCCAGGACATTTTCAATCCATAATAATTCTGGTGATTTCTTCCCGATAACCCGGCGGATGGCAATGACGTCAATACGCCAATCCCCTTCAAACTCTGGATGTTGCTCTAAATAATACAGAGCCGCATTCAAGAGATGTGCACGTTTTTTCGGAGTAAGGGCTAATTCAGGCCATCCAAACATTTCCGAAGAACGAGTTTTCACTTCCACAAAGACCATTTCATTGGCTCGCCGTATCACCAGATCCAATTCTCCATAAGGAGTGTAAAAGTTTCGCTCTAAAATTTCAAAACCACGCTCAGCCAGATATGCTGCAGCCAGTCGCTCACCCCAAGATCCCAATGAATGGTTGTAGTTTTTCATAGTATTTGTCCATTTCGATTTTACCCCACCTTAACTACATTATCAAAGTCACCCTATCAACAGGGCAATCCGGCTTAGGAGGCTATGAACACCTCATTCATTCTCTATATACTTTAGAAATGGGATCATGACTTTCGATTTGGAGAATCTTTTGTCCTATGCTAAACTCAGCATATATTCACGAACTGAGATGAGGCGACTCCAGCATGGCATCCTGGTAATAGTGATCCACCTTGCCCTTATAGGGTGCACACAATCATCCCACCTTTGCCTTGACCCCGCGGGATGTATTGTGATCCATTCAGATGAACCCATTCAGATTGGCGTGATCGCCCCCCTCAGTGGTGATCGGTCTTGCCCTGAGGCTCGAACTACCCTTGAAAATCTAAACCAGTTAATCGGAGATAAAAAGATCAAAGGACATCCCCTTGCGTTGAGCATATGGGACACTTACAGCACTTATGAACTAATGGAAACTGCCTTGGTAGAACTTTCTGCTCAACCAACCCTCGTAGCCATTCTAGTGATTCAGTGCCAAAGCACGGCTCAGGAAGAGGCTTTATTAAAAACGTGGATGAACTACAATTATTTCCTCGTCACAGATCCGACAAGACTTGTCAAAGGGATTGCCCACCTAGACTCACTCATCATTCCCAAGGGAGAGGATCTTATCCTACCTCGCAGCCTTTGGAGGGCGGTTATAATCGGAGATCAAGAATTGAAATGAGGTAAACCATCACCATGACCACAGGTGAAGTCATTGCGATTGGAACAGAGTTGCTTCTTGGGGAGATCCAAGATACCAATATTCGATTCATTGCACGTGCCTTTCGTAATTTGGGAATAGATATGTACCGGGCCAGCTTTGTGGGCGATAACGCGGTCCGAATTGCCCAGGCCGTCCAAGAAGCGCTTCAGCGTGCCGATGTCATCATCACCAGTGGCGGATTGGGTCCTACGGTTGATGACCCTACCCGCGAAGCCATTGCCTTGGCTTTTGGCGTACCGTTAGAATTTCGACCAGAACTCTGGCAGCAAATCACCGAACGCTATCAACGCGCTAACCGTACACCGGGAGAAAACGCGCGCCGCCAGGCTTATATCCCCAAAGGAGCGGTCCCCATTGAAAATCCGGTGGGTACGGCACCAGCGTTTTATTTTGACACTGGCGACCATGTTGTGATCAGCCTCCCTGGCGTCCCCCGCGAACTCGAATTCCTGATGGAAAAAACTGTCATTCCCTACTTGCGTCAACGCTTTGGCTTGCGAGAGATCATCAAGACGCGGATTTTACGAACGGCTGGCATTCCCGAATCGAAAATAGACGAATGGTTGGCAGATTACGAACGCTTTAGCAATCCAACCGTGGGGTTATCAGCCCATCCCGGCATGGTGGATATCCGCATCACCGCCAAGGCCACCTCGGAGGACGAAGCCAACCAGATGCTAGAAGCCCTCGCTAGCAAAATTCGCCCCTTGTTGGGTCAAGCCCTCTATGGGGAAGATGAGGACACCCTGGCTGGCGTGGTGGCAAAACTCCTGCGCACGCTGAGATGGTCCGTAAACATTCTTGAATGCGGTTTGGATGGTACACTTGCAAAGACCATTGAATCTGTTTTTGATGAATTTGAGGCTCAGATCAATCCAGAGCCCTGCCCAGAAGAAAAGCCATCCCTGGAACAAGAAAGCACGTTGTTTGAAAAACTGGCTGATGTTTACTTGATTGCAAGCCTGCAAAGTAATCTTGAAAAGGCTGAGCTTGATTTACACCTCAGAATTCAAGAAACGCAAAAATCAGAAAAACATTATTTCGGTGGGCCCCCATTGAACCGACGAATTTGGGCCACCAATATCGCTTTGGATTTCTTACGCCGCAATCTGATTAAGTATCTTCCTCAAGATTGAATCTGCCTTAGGAGTTTTAGCGCTTATGCAAACTGCTGACTTGATTTTAAGAAACGCCATCGTACTTACCATGGATGATATGTTTCACGCGTATGAACCCGGTGCGCTTGCTATTCGGGGAGACACCATTCTGGCCGTGGGGCCCGAGAACGAGATTTTAACTCAATACACTTCTCTCCAGGTCATAGATTGTCAGGGCAAAGTACTTATGCCTGGGTTAATCAACGCCCACACCCATGTCCCCATGACTCTGCTCCGCGGCCTGGCAGATGACCTGCGGCTGGATGTCTGGCTCCTGGGTTATATGATGCCAGTAGAGCGAGAATTTGTCTCCCCCGACTTTGTTCACCTCGGCACACAAATCGCCTGTGCGGAAATGATCCGAAGCGGCGTAACTACTTTTGCCGACATGTATTACTTCGAAGACGAGGTCGCACGAACCACCGCTGAAATCGGGATGCGTGCAGTTTGTGCAGAAACGGTGCTTAAATTTCCTACCCCCGATGCCCAGTCGTTTGAAGAGGCCCTCGCGTACACTCGTGAGTTCATCCAGCGCTGGAAAGGCCATCCTTTGATCACCCCCGCTGTTGGTCCGCACGCCCCCTACACCTGCACAGCAGAAATGCTGCAAGCCGCCGCTGAATTGGCCATGGAATTTGACGTTCCCCTCCACATCCACGTCTCTGAAACGCAACAAGAAGTGGAGACCATGCGCCTTGAACAAGGAATGCCAGTGGTACCCTACATCAAGAAGCAAAATGTGCTCCAGGCAAAAGTTATCGCCGCTCACTGCGTCCATATTGATGAGGGTGAAATTCGCACCCTGGTTCACCACAATACAGGGGTTGCTCACAACCCCTCCTCCAATTTGAAGTTGGCCTCTGGCATTGCGCCGGTAAAACGCATGCTGGAATTAGGGGTCAATGTTGGTATTGGCACGGATGGTCCTGCATCGAATAACGATTTGGACATGTTTGAGGAAATGCGTCTGGCTTCCTTCCTGGCCAAAGGGGCCAGTGGTGATCCAACTGCTCTACCTGCGCGCCAGACTCTTGCCATGGCGACCCGCCTTGGCGCCAAAGCCCTTCATCTCGGCCACCTTGTCGGCTCACTTGAGCCCGGTAAACGCGCCGACCTAATTCTGGTGGACCTACGTGCGCTGCATAATTCACCTCGCTTCCGCCGCGACTCCCAAAGCATCTATGCCCAACTTATCTATGCAGCCAAATCAACGGATGTAACCGATGTCATGGTTAACGGACGCTGGCTAATGCGCGACCGCGAGCTTCTGCGCCTCAATGAAGCCGATCTCATTCGTGCCAGCCTCGACTATGCCCGGCGCATTGATGTTTTCTTAATCCAGCGCGAACAATCTCTGCTCTCTAAACTGCTCGCGTTGGGTGAGGAGACTGCAGAAGAAGAATCCTTTGAAGTCCAAGCCAAGGTTATGGTTGAAGATCCAACAGCGATTCGCCAGACCATTGAGAGCCATCCAGCAATTGAAATTCTTCGTCGTCGTCATTATCAGGAATATGATACTTACTTCCTATTTGATCCTCCTGAAAACAGCCGTTTGCGTTTCCGAGAGGATCACTTTGTCGAAGAGGATGGACGGGTTTCTCGCGTACGTACGCGCCTAACTCTGATTGGCCCCAGCCGTGAGGGACAATTTCCCAAACAGGTTTTACTCTCCCGTAGCCGCTATCTGGCTACGGCTACCCATAGCCTTCGCTTTTACCGAGAATACTTCAAACCCCAGCAAATTATCGAGATTGAAAAAGAACGATATCGTTACCTGGTGCGCTTTCAAGGAACAGAGTTCTTTATCAATGTAGATAGTGTAACTCATCCACCCCTGGGCAACTTTCTGGAAGTAAAAAGCCGCACCTGGAGCCGCAAGGACGCGGAGCAGAAATCCCAGCGCATGGTGGATTTAATCCAATTATTGGGGGCCTCCCCCGAAAATACCATCTCTCAAGATTACATTGAAATGATTTTGGAGAGCAACCCCTCGCATCAATCGTAAAGGAGGCAACTATGGAAGCCGCGCCTTCCTCACCCCCACTCCATGTGCTTTTTCTGGCTGCAGAAGCCTCTCCCCTAATCAAGGTGGGCGGTCTGGCTGATGTGGCCGGCTCTTTACCCCGTGCCTTACGCCGCCTTGATTCACCCCCATGCGATGCCCGCCTGGTACTCCCCATGCATGCAGGTATCGCAGAGCGATTGGACTCATACCAACTGGTCACCGAGATAAAAATTCAAACAGACACGGGTGAGGCTCTTCCGGCTTCGATCTATCAGGCCGAGCATCAGGGTCTTCCAATTTACCTGATTAGTGGTCCTCCCATTTCCCCCGACTCACCCGCTTACTCCGGCACTGAGGCAGATGGGGATAAATTTGTCTTCTTCTCCCTGGCTGCCCTTGCCCTGACCGAGCAATTGGCGACTACCTGGGGAAGAATGATCCTTCATGCCAACGACTGGCACACCGCGCTGGCTGTGTATATGCTACGTATGCGCCAAATCGAACGTCCAGCCCTCCAATGCGTCCGTACACTGCTCACAATCCATAACCTGCCTTTTATGGGGCAAGAAGCCCGCAATGCCATAGAACGTTATCAAATCCCTCCTGCTCACCTGACGGCCCTACCCGAATGGGCTCAGACCCTGCCCCTACCCATGGGGCTATGGGCTGCTGACCACATCAATGCGGTTTCCCCAACCTATGCGGAGGAAATTCTGACCCCCGAATTTGGTTGTGGACTGGAAACATTCCTGCAAGGGCGCAGGGAACATCTCAGCGGTATTTTGAACGGCCTGGATGAGCACGAATGGGATCCTGCTCACGATCCCACGTTAGCAAGTCCATACAATTGGCAAACCTTGCCTCAGCGCCAGATCAACAAACAAGAATTGCTACACGAAATGCAAATGGAAACCGATTTACAGGTTCCACTTTTGATCATTATCAGTCGTCTGGATCGTCAAAAAGGCATAGATATTGCCCTGGACGGCTTATCAAAGATGCTTGAACAACCCTGGAGCCTGATCATCCTCGGTCGCGGCGACCCAGTCCTGGAAAGCAAGTGTCAGGAGTTTGCACAGGCACACCCTGATCGGGTTCGTTTCATTCAGCGGCTTGATGTGACGCTGGCTCGACGCCTTTACGCCGGTGGAGATATCTTATTAATGCCCTCACGATATGAACCTTGCGGGCTTGCCCAAATGATTGCGATGCGCTACGGGTGCATTCCTGTGGCCCGCGCCACGGGAGGATTGAAGGATACAATCGAAGATGACCCTACCTTCCAGCACTCCACTGGCTTTCTTTTTAACGAACCCACCTCCGATGCTTTCGCGCAAAAACTCCATGAAGCCTTGAATTGTTTTCGCAATTTCACCCTTTGGCAAGAGATCCAAAAGCGAGCCATGCAGAAGGATTTCTCGTGGAAGCGATCGGCCCAGATTTACCTTGAACTTTATCAAAAACTGCTTCACGCATAATAAAACCTATTCGACGGAGGACATTGCATGAAATTTCCACGCACATCTGGCATTATTTTGCACCCCACCAGCCTGCCCGGTCCAGATGGCATCGGTGATCTCGGGCCTGAGGCTTATCAATGGATTGACTTCCTAACCGAGGCACAATGTACTCTCTGGCAAGTGCTTCCCCTGGGCCCAACTGGTTATGGGGATTCCCCATACCAGTGCTTTTCTGCATTTGCCGGAAACCCCTATCTCGTCAGCCCTCTCTTGCTCTACGAAGAAGGATTGCTCCAAAAGGAAGACCTGGATAAACGTCCCGCTTTCCCAGAAGGTTCTGTGCCCTATGGGGAGGTTATTCCATGGAAGCTCTACCTGCTTGAGCGTGCGTTTCATTACTTCAAGCACAATCCAGGTCCATGGGTCGAGGACTTTGAAGCCTTCAAACAAGCCCAGGCCTTCTGGTTGGAGGATTTTTCGCTCTTCATGGCGCTCAAGGAAGCCCATGGAGGAGCCCCCTGGAATCAGTGGGAATCATCACTGCGCCAGCGTCAACCTCAGGCACTGGAAAAATTCAAACAGCAGGAACACGAACGCCTCGAACGGCATCAATTTTCCCAATTCCTGTTCTTCCGCCAATGGGAAGGGTTACGCACCTACGCTCACAGCAAGGGAATTCGCATTGTGGGCGACATTCCCATATTTGTCGCGTATGACAGTAGTGATGTTTGGGCTAACCCAGATCTTTTTTACCTTGACTCATCAGGCAATCCAACGGTGGTAGCCGGTGTGCCCCCCGACTACTTCTCACCCACAGGGCAGTTATGGGGCAACCCGCTTTACCGCTGGGATTACCACGCCAGTCAGAACTATGCCTGGTGGATTGAACGCATTCGCGCGGCCTTAAAAATAGTAGATATCATCCGGCTCGATCATTTTCGCGGGTTTGCCGCCTACTGGGAAGTACCTGCGGGCAATCCAACCGCAGAAAAAGGAAAGTGGGTTCCCGGACCCGGCATCTCCTTCTTCGAGGCGGTTCAAAATGCCCTGGGAGAGCTGCCGTTTATCGCCGAAGATCTAGGGGTGATCACACCAGATGTGGTAGCCATGCGGGAGCACTTTGGCTTCCCCGGAATGAAGATCCTGCAATTCGGGTTCGAGGGTGGCCCAGAGGACCCCTTCCTGCCACACAATTATGAAAGGAACTGCGTGGCTTATACCGGCACCCATGATAATGACACTGCACGCGGGTGGTATGAGCGCGTGGACGAAAAGTCCCGGGACTTTGCTCGCCGGTACTTGGCATGCACTGAGCAAGACATCGCTTGGTATATGATTCGAGCCATTTGGGGTTCGGTGGCCATAATGGCCCTGGCACCCATGCAAGATGTACTCGGGCTGGGCAATGAGGCGCGCATGAACTATCCCGGCCGACCTTATGGGAATTGGACTTGGCGTATGAGAGCCAGTGATTTGACCCCTGCCCTGGCTGAACGCCTAGCCGAGATTAACTATCTGTTCCGCCGCATTCCGGCTATCTCCACTACCCCCAAAGAAGCCTAATCAGAAGGATTCGCCCGGGAGGCGAGGTAAATGCCCAGCAAAATCACCCCGCCTCCCATAATTTCACCCCAGGAAGGCGGCTCCATAAGAAACAAGGTAGCCAAGATCATTGTGCCTACCGGTTCACCCAAAAGTCCTAAGGTGACAAAAGAAGCCGGTAAGAAACGAAGAGCCCAATTAAACGCCGAGTGTCCTAAAATTTGAGGAATAACCGCCAAAGCGCCCAGATACAACAAGGCACGGGGCGAATACGGCCATAACGACTGATGAGTTGCGAGTGCCACCCCCAAAAGTACGATTGCCGCCATGCCGTATACAACGGTGATATAGGGGAGCAACGATAACTTTTGGCGAACCCGCCGTCCTACAATCATATAACCGGAGGCAAAAAGCGCCCCAGAGAGAGCCAGTAAATTCCCTAACCACGTGGTACTCTTCTCACCTGAACCCGCCCACTCGCATATAAGTCTCACGCCCTCCACTTTGCAACTCTGGTGAAGTCCGATCCAGATCCCACCAACCATAGCCAACACCAATCCTAACCAGACTTCTCGGTGAGTCCTCTCGCGTAAAATCAAGGGGGAAAGAAGTGCCACCCACAAGGGGGTGGTTGTGACCAGGATCACGGAACTGGCCACCGAGGTGTATTCAAGCGAAGTGATCCAGGCAGCAAAATGACAGGCCAGGGAAAACCCCCCAGCCATAAGCCACATTCGATCTCGACCAGAAAGCAGAGCAAGTTCCTGCTGCCGCCAGCCCACCGGTAACAAAACAAGGGTCGCAATCCCCAAGCGGTAAGCCGCTATAACCAGCGAAGGCACTTCACGCTGAGCAAAGCGAATGAAAATGGAAGCCGTCGAGATAGCAAGAATGCCTAACAAAAGGACAAGATAAGGAATAGCAGAAGAAAAACGCCTTGTCACAGAGCCTCTGGTCCTTAAACTATTGGTCTACATATTATTATTGGTCTACATAAAAATCGCCCCTAAGGGGTATCCCTCCCCTAGGAGCGAAACAACCATCCAAGTCTCACCTCTAAACATCAGCAGTGAGCACATCCTGGATGTGCGGCATTGCCCAGTCAATAATCTCCCGTGTGATAATCAAAGGGGGTGCAAAGCGAATCACGTGTTCATGCGTTTCTTTGACTAAAATGCCTCGCTGGCGCAACGCCTCACAATACCGGCGCACGTTTCCCAGTTCGTGTTTCATCTCCACCCCGATCAACAGGCCTTTTCCACGCACCTCTTGAATATAGCGAGGTGGAATCTCAGCCAAACGCTCCAGGAAGTACTCTCCCATCTGAGCGGCATTTTCAATTAACCCTTCTTCAGTGATCACACGCAAAGCCGCCCGGGCTATCGCCGCTGCTAGAGGGTTGCCACCAAAAGTCGAGCCATGCTCACCCGGCTGAATCAACCCTAAGATCTCACGATTCGCAAGAACGGCTGAGACGGGATAGAAGCCACCCGAAAGGGCTTTTCCGATAATCATGATATCTGGGCGTACCCCCTCGTGATCACAAGCAAACAACTTACCCGTCCGTCCCAATCCGGTTTGAATCTCATCAGCAATAAAGAGCACATTATGGCGACGGCAGATTTCACTGACTTGTTTCAAGTAACCCTCGGGTGGTATCCTAACCCCGCCCTCTCCTTGAATGGGTTCCAGCAATACAGCAGCCGTGTTTGGGGTTATCGCCCGTTCAATTGCCGCAGTATCTCCATAGGGGACGGTCACGAAGCCAGGGGTAAAAGGGCCGAAATCGTGTTTATACAAAGGTTCGGTTGAAAAAGAGATCACGGTAATTGTTCGCCCATGAAAATTCCCCTCTGCCACAATGATTTCGGCATCATAACGGGGCACCCCTTTAACCTGATAGGCCCATTTACGGGCCACTTTAAGGGCAGTTTCCACGGCTTCCGCCCCGCTATTCATGGGCAACACCATCTCGTACCCGGTGAGGTCTGTTATTTCCTTGTAGAAGAGAGGCAATTGGTCATTCCGGAAAGCGCGCGAGGTCAAAGTAATTTTTCTTGCCTGCTCAATCATGGCTTCCAGGATACGCGGATGAACATGCCCTTGATTGAGAGCCGAGTAAGCGCTCAAACAGTCAAGATAGCGCTTTCCTTCAACATCATAGACCCAGACCCCCTCTCCCCGGGTAAGCACGACATCCAGGGGATGATAATTATGCGCACCATAGAGCTCTTCTAACTCGATCAGCTCATGCGTCTTGGTTATCATATTCTTTTCCTTTTTCAACTCGCCAATAATTTGACCAAAATGGCTTTTTGAGCATGCAAACGATTATGGGCTTGCGGAAAGATGCGTGAATGCGGTCCATCCGCAACCTCGTCCGTAAGTTCCTGCCCGCGATGAGCAGGCAAGCAATGCATTACAATCACATCTGGACGTGCTTCAGAAACCAATGCGGCATTCACCTGGTAGGGTGGAAAAACTGCCTCACGTTTCTTAGCCTCTGCCTCTTGGCCCATGCTGGTCCAGGTATCTGTATAGATCACATGAGCATCACGCACAGCCTCATGGGGATCGCGCAAGAAACGTAAGCGGCTACCACTGGTGGCAGCAAAAAAGCGGGCCAATTCAACGGCTTGCGGAGGCAAGTCATAACCCTCTGGACAGGCAATTGTGAAATTCGCGCCTAATTTCGTGCAAATATGCATTAAAGAAACCGCTACGTTATTCCCATCGCCAACAAACGTGACATTCAGCCCCTTTAGGCTGCCAAATTCTTCCTGGATCGTTAGCGCATCGGCCATGGCCTGACAGGGATGGTTGTAATCACTCAGCCCATTAATGACGGGCACACTAGCCCACTTTGCCAGTTCTAAAACATGTTCGTGGGCAAATACCCGCGCCATAATGGCATCTACATAACCAGAGAGCACGCGCGCCACATCGGCAATGGACTCACGTTGGCCCAAGCCAATTTCGTTGGGTGAGAGATAGAGGGCATCCCCTCCTAAATGACGCATCGCCATATCAAAACTCACCCGGGTGCGCAGGCTTGGTTTCTGAAAGATCATTCCCAATACCTTGCCTTTTAGCAAAAGCGGATTACCACCAGTTTGCCACTCTTTCTTGAGTTGAATGGCCAGATCCAACATGGCTTGTAATTCAACAGGGGAATAATCTGAGACGTGAATGAAATCGCGCTTCATAGTCACTCCAGTCCTCTCAGGAAGTAAATTTACACTCAAAGTATATCATGAGGAGAAACGAATTCTCCCGAATTCTTGCGATCACGCTCCAAAGGGAGATCGTTCTAAGGGCATTGGATTAGACCCTGCGCCCAGTAACACCCCCCACAGGTCGGAAACGTATTACGTAAACAATCCTCTTCGTTAGTCTCTGAAAGATCACAACCTCCACAAAAAGTGCAAGGCGAAAAATTAAACGCCTGAACTCGCTCCCGAAACGCCACAAAATCCTGAGCCCTCCATATCTCCTGAAGGGATTGCCTATCCAAGAAACCTACCTGATAAGCCCGCACTTGTCGGGGTTTACCGTGCAAGTATGTGGTATGAGAGCGTAAAAGCACAATGCATGGACTCACCTGCCCATCCCACCCGATCACCACGCTCCCCCGTTCAACAAATGGACAGCGATCACAGGTCTGACTCAAATTTATGCCACCAAATTCAAGATTCCAAAGACCACTAAATGCCAGGTGCAAGGCTCTATGTGTCTCCTCAGAGATCTCCAAATCCATTTTGGGAAAACGCAGAGTGGGTAACCAGGGTGATTTGAAATAGGTAATGCTCTTTGGAGAATGAACGTAAAGCCGCTCCTTATCCATCTCTTCTGAATATGGATAAACATTGCTCACAATAAATTGCACAGCCCCCAGTTTTCGCCCCAACTCAACCACTCGGGAAAGTTCATGCAAATTACTCCGCATGGCTACGAACACGATTCCAATCTGTGGTTTGGGTTTATGACTAGGGGGGCGCAGTGCCTTGAAGGTTTGGAGATTCTCAATGACCTGCTCTAAGATGGCCCCTTGTCGGATCGCCCGATACTGCTCGGGATCCACCGCATCCAAGGATAGCCACAACTGATCCAGACCTGCTTCGATTAACGTTTTAGAACGCTCACGTGTAAGCAAGGTTCCATTGGTAATGATCTCAACACTCACTCCCATCTGCTTCAGTCGCCAAACCCAATCTACGATATTGGGATGGAATAGCGGTTCTCCCAGCCCACTGATGCACACCGAGGGCCGGGGCTCTAGATCTTGCAAATCCACTTCCAGACGGCGAAAAACCTCTTCGCTCATGAAGCCTACCGGTTCATGCCAGGTTCGCCGGATGCACATAGCGCAGGAAAGATTGCACTGATTTGTCACCTCCAGATATATCCGACTCAACTGGAACGGAGAACGGTTGAGCCGGAGAGCATTTTGATCCTCCGAAAGCACAAATCTTGCGCCTGGTTTTAAGCCATACCTTTGGGCCAGGTGATCTGGAAGGACCAGCCGACCATTGTCATCTACATAACCCCATTGACTCACCGCGGTTTTCATCCTTTGGTGGGAAATAAGTAAAGCAATTCTTGAAATCATATTAATACAGCCCAACATGACCCAATAAGTGCCGAACATCACACCTAATCCTGCCAACCTTCCACCCTACTTTCGTAGAATTCGTGTTATTCTTAAATAACCCACAGGAGGATCTATGGAGCGCAGGGCAAAAATCGTTGGCACAATTGGTCCGGCCTCTGAAAACGAAACTACACTTCGCTGTCTGATTGAAGCAGGGCTCGATGTAGCGCGCCTCAACTTCTCTCATGGCACCCACGAAGAACACGCTGCTCGCATTGCTACCATCCGCAAGATTTCTCAAGAACTAGACAAACCTGTTACCATCTTGCAGGACTTACAAGGCCCCAAGATGCGGGTGGGCAATTTACCGAAAGAGGGAATCCCCCTCACTGTTGGGGAAAAAATCTTACTTGCCCCCAGTGAACAATTGCGGGATTCCGCTCATCAATTCGGTGAGCGCACACTTGTTCCCATGGAGGTTCCCAACCTGGCCCGGGCTGTGAAAAAGGGCAATCGGATTCTGCTCGATGATGGTCATTTGGAACTTGAAGTGCTTGATGTTAAGGATGGGATTATTGAAGCGCAAGTCGTCCTTGGAGGCATCCTATATCCTCACAAGGGGGTTAACCTGCCGGGAGTTTCGCTGGGCATCCCCTGTTTTACAGAAAAAGACCGTGCTGATCTGGAATTTGGCCTGCAAGCCGGTGTAGACGTAGTAGCAATTAGTTTCGTACATACCGCCGAGGATGTAGAGACAGTACGCAATGCCATTCGTGAGTTAGCCCCGGAGAAATCCGACACTCCCATCATAGCCAAACTTGAGCGTCCGCAAGCCATTGAGAACCTCCACGAGATCATTCACATGGCAGATGGGGTTATGGTAGCCCGAGGCGACTTAGGAGTGGAAACGTCGCCTTCAACAGTGCCAATTATCCAAAAACGCATCATTGATATGGCTAACCGCCATGCTAAATATGTTATTACGGCGACTCAAATGCTCGATTCTATGATCTCTAACCCCCGTCCAACCCGGGCCGAAGCCTCTGATGTCGCCAATGCCATTTTTGACGGCACCGATGCCGTGATGCTTTCGGGTGAAACCGCAAGCGGTAAATACCCGGTAGAGAGCGTCAAAATGATGGACAGCATCATTCGAGAAGCAGAAGCCAACGCCAAAACCTGGGGCCACTATGCTACCAGCCCTGTTGATGCCAGCGAGGAGAATGCCTTCGCAATTACGCGCGCTGCACGCGAACTTGCCCACGATCGCAAAGCCGCGGGAATCGCCGTTTTCACTCAAACCGGAAAAACCGCCTTATTAATGTCAAAATCTCGTCCCGAAGTGCCCATTCTCGCTTTTACACCAGAGGAACGTACTTACCGGCGGTTAGGAATGTATTGGGGGGTGACTCCTTTCCTGGTGCCATTCGCTTCTACCGTTGAAGGCATGATCCTCAGCCTGGAGGCAGCCATCCTTTCTGCCACCACCATTAAACCCGGGCAACAGGTAGTAGTCATCACCGGTTTTCCGGTCGGTCTGCGTCGGCCACCCAACTTTGCTCTTCTCTACACCATAGGAGAATGGGGATCTATTCGTTCCCATCCTCAGGTATAATCTTTACATCCTGGTTTTCCGAAAGGACTTATCTCGATGGTTATCATAATTGCGGATACGACCTCTACCATTCCCACCGATGAAGCCAAACGTTTGGGCATCCCTTACATTCCTCAAATCATTGTGATCGGGGATGAGACATATCGAGATGATTACGAGATCGACTCAAAAACGTTCCTACAGCGCCTGAAAACTTCACCGGTTCTCCCTAAAACGGCAGCGCCTCCTCCTGCCCTTTACTACCCAATCTACCAGGAATATGCCAAACCCGGAAACACTCTCATCGTCCTCGCCCCCTCCGCCGATGTCAGTGGCACCTACCGAAGCGCTGAAGTAGCCGCAAAAGACTTTCCCGGCGCCGATATTCGAATTATAGATACACGCACCATAGGCGCCGGCCTCGGTACCCTCGTGCGCCTAGCCCATCAATGGGCTCAAGCAGGTGTTGATGCCGATACCATCATTCGGCGGGTAAAAGAGTGGGCCACCCGCGAACGGGTTTACTTCGTCGTGGATACCCTTGAGTACTTGCATAAGGGCGGTCGAATTGGAGGCGCTCAAATGTTGGTGGGCAGTCTCCTCCAAATTAAGCCCATTCTGCAATTCAAAAATGGGCGCACCGAACCCGTGGAATCTCAGCGCACAAAACGCCGTGCCGTAGAACGATTGAAAGAGTTGGTCTACAGTGACTGCCCACACAGCGATCAGTCCTTCCTTTCCATAATGCATGGCGATGCATTCGAAGAAGCCCAACGGCTGGCTGAAGAATTTAAAACCGCTCTCGGCCTATCCCATGTCCCCATTTGCGATTTGCCCCCAGCCATTCTGGTGCATGCCGGTCCCGGGGTGTTGGGAGTGAGTTACTTTACTGCCCCCTGATTGCCTAGAGGGCTTCTTCGAGGATCATTGTCAATTCCTCAGCCGTGAGAGCGATGGGGTTCGCCTTCATGCTGCTTGCCCGCAGGCCCCTTTCCACGATGGTGGGGATATGTTCATGGGTCATCCCATATGCACCTAGACCAGGTATGTCCAATATGTCCACCATTTCTTCTAACCAGGTCACTCCATCTTCCGCCTGCGCTTCCTCACGCCGGGTCAACCATCTCGCAATCTCGTGATAGCGCTCGAGAATAGGATTTTCAGGCTGGCGATTACGCAGGGCCTGTAAATTGACACGTGTGACCAATGGTAATAACCGGGCACAAATCGCCCCATGGGGAGCCTTGAACATCCCACCAATAGGAGCCGCCAACCCATGCACTGCTCCCAACCCTGCGTTTGCCAGAGCCAGGCCTCCCAGCAAACTTACCCAGGTCATAGCAGTTCGCGCGTCCTTGTCATTCCCATCTTTGAAAGCCGCCAATAATGCCCAACTTGCACGTTGTAACCCCTCTCGGCAAAACAAATCTGTCATCGGATTCGCACGCACGGAAACATAGGGCTCCAGCACCTGAGTTAACGCATCCATTCCGGTATAAGCGGTAATTTTAGGCGGCAGGGAACAGGTCAAAGCAGGATCCACTAGCGCCACAGTGGGCAGCATCAAATGACTTCTCAGACTAACCTTAACCCCTGCTTCAGGCACCCCCAAAACCGCATTCCGGGTTACCTCAGAACCAGTGCCAGCCGTAGTAGGAATGGCCAGGCAAGGTGCTGCCAGCACCTCAAGTGCCTGTCCCTGTCCCACCACTTCGAGATAATCTTCTAAACACCCTGTGTTGGTCAACAGTGCCGAAACTGCCTTGGCAGTATCCAGGACGCTCCCTCCGCCAAACCCAATGACACAATCACATCCTGCTGCTCGTGCCTGCGCCACGGCTTGTCGCACCAGATCTACGGACGGCTCTTCTGTGACCACAAATTCCACAACGCTTACCCGACTTTGATCCAGTAGATCCATTAAGCGCGGCAAATCGGGATGTTTCTTACCTCGCACCAGAAACGCCCGTCTTCCCAGGGTACTGGCTATACTACCACTCTCCTCTAAAACTCCCCAGCCAAAACGGATACGCTGTGCAGTTGCAAATTCAAAAGCCTTCATTTCCATGCCTCATCGCTGGGGAACAAGTTTAGGTAACGAATGCCCTGACGCGGTTCTGCCATCATTTCGGCCACCGTGTCGCGCCATTTTTGGTAATGGACTGTCTCTCGGTGCTTGGCTTGATCCTCGGGTTGGCGATAAACTTCCACCAAGACGAACCGGGTCGGATCTTCTACTTGTTGCAATACGTCAAAGCGTACAATCCCCGGTTCTTCAATACTGTGACGAGCGTTTTCCAGAGTGGCCGCCTTAAAGGCTTCCAGGGCTTCCTCTTTCACATGAACATGAACCAGAACAATATGCATGACTAGCCTCCTTCGAATCCTTGAAAATCACATAACAATTTTATATCAGGCGTGCTCAGGTGTTTGATACAATTAGCCTGATAAGCAAAGATATTTATCCTTATCTTCTATGATTCCATTACCAGATGTCCTTTTTGAAGATGAAAACTTACTGGCTATTAATAAGCCTGCTGGCGTATTGACCATTCAGGATGGTTATGACGCGGAAAAGCCATATCTTAGTCGCATGCTCAGCGAACATTATGGCCGCTTATGGGTAGTCCATCGGCTAGATCGTGATACCAGTGGGGTCTTGCTCTTTGCACGCAATCCCCAAACTCATCGAGCACTCAGCCTTCAATTCGAACACCGCCAAGTGAAGAAGATTTACCACTTAATTACTTTTGGGAACCTGCCCCAAGAAGAAGTCGAGGTCAACCTTCCCTTGAAAGTCAACGCCGACCGCCGTCATCGCACCCTGGTAGATGACCTTCGGGGTAAACCAGCCAGTACAATTTTCCGAATCTTACAGCCCCTTGATAGGGGCTTCCTGCTACTCGAAGCCCAACCCCTAAGTGGCTACACGCACCAAATCCGGGCCCACCTGAGCACCTTAGGGTTGCAAATCTTGGGCGATGAACTTTATAAACCCCACCCTTTACCTCCCAACCGACCCATATACCCCTTACCACCCGATTCACCAGCTACGCCACGCATTGCTCTTCATGCCTTTGCACTTTCCTTTCATCATCCCTGGCTGCCAGAAAAAGAAATCACCCTGATGGCCCCGTATCCATCCGATTTCGTCTCCCTCCTAGAGAGTCTCAAGCCCAAATAAGAACATCCCGACAGTGCCGGGATGTTCTTATAATCCTTATCAAATACCCTTCATTCTAATTCAGGCACAGGGCGCTTGCTCTGATAGATCGCCCAAACCATCCCTGCAAAGAGAACCACAATCGCCACCCAGATCACAGGATCTCCCAGACGCGCGCGCACGATGAGCGGCGCAGCCAGCAGACTGACCAGGTTAACCACCTTAATCATCGGGTTGAGAGCGGGGCCGGCCGTATCTTTGAGCGGATCACCTACGGTATCACCAACCACGCCTGCTTTGTGCCGCTCAGATCCCTTACCGGTATTCTGCTCCAGATTACGTGGCTCGTCCTCAATAGCCTTCTTTGCATTATCCCAAGCCCCGCCGGCGTTTGCCATAAATACCGCCAACAACTGCCCACTGAGGATCACACCCGCCAGATAGCCCCCCAGGGATTCCACTTGCAAAATCAAACCAACCAGTAGCGGCATGGCAATCGCAATAACCGCCAACGGGATAAGTTCCTTCTGGGCTGAACGTGTAGAAATGGAAACCACACGAGCATAATCGGGTTTGCGTGTTCCCTCCATAATGCCAGGGATCTTAAACTGATTGCGCACCTCTTCTACAATCTGACTCGCTGCCCGTGAAACAGCACGGATGGAAAGCGAGCTGAAGAGCCAAGGTAGCGCACCTCCCAACAGGAAGCCAATAAAGACCGTGGTATCCGAAACCCGAATGGCTTCCAGAGCCCCTGGCATGACGCGATTAACATCCGTGATATAGGAAGCAAAGAGACTCACAGCAGCGATAACCGCGGAAGCAATGGCAATACCTTTCGTGATCGCCTTGGTGGTATTCCCCACTGCGTCCAGATCCGCCATAATCTGACGAGCCTTCAGGGTGACCTCATCAGTTAAGTCATGCCAGGCCATTTCAGCAATACCGTTGGCGTTATCCGAGATGGGGCCATAGGAGTCCATCGCCACATTATTGCCTGTGTGGCTGAGCATACCGATACCGATCATTGAAACAGCATAAAGAACAAACTGAGGCCCATCCGCCTGATAAATGAGCAAGGCTCCCACAAATGAAATTGCGATCACGACCAGAGCCCACACGCTCGATTCCATGCCTACTGCTAACCCTGAAAGAATGGTGGTTGCAGGACCCGTCTTGGTCGCTTTGACGATCTCCTGGACAGGCGCACGTTTTGTGGAAGTGAAGTAAGAGGTAAGGGGGTTAAACGCTACCGCCAACCCCACCCCCAGCGTGGTCAGCAACCCCAGGCGCCAGTCATGAGCATAGAAGATCGCTAGCAGGAACGAGAAAAGGATAGTATTGACACTAGAGACCTCATATGAGCGGAACATGGCCTCTTCCGCATCATGGGCACGGAGGAACTTGAGTGGGAATCGTTCCCAAATGGGCACCGTGAAAGTACCAATGATAGAACTGACCACCCCAATAGCCCGAATGAGGAGCGGGTAAACAATCCACTTAATCTCCCCGGTGGTTTCAAATAGCGCCAGACCTAAAATGAGCGCTGAGACAATGGTCACCTCGTAGGATTCGAAAATATCGGCCGCCATCCCGGCACAGTCACCCACGTTATCTCCCACCAGGTCTGCCACAACCGCAGCGTTGCGTGGATCATCCTCCGGGATGTCCTTTTCTACCTTTCCTACCAAATCAGCTCCAACATCGGCAGCCTTGGTATAAATTCCACCCCCAACGCGCATGAATAGGGCTAACAAGGTCCCACCGAAACCAAAGCCGAGCAAGGCATCTGGCGCAGCACGCCCAAAAACGATGAAGATGAGAGTGCCTCCCATCAACCCCAGACCATCCGTGAGCATGCCGGTAATCGTTCCGGCATAATAGGCCACGGTAAGCGCCTCGTTAAAACTGCGCCGAGCCGCTGATGCTGCCCGTACGCTGGCCTGAATCGCCATACGCATGCCTAATTGCCCAACCAAAAGCGAGAAGGTAGCCCCCATGATAAACGCAATAGTACGCCCAAAGGCCACAATGAGCACCACATTACGTTCACCCAAATGACCAAACTCACGTTGGGCTTCTGGGGTTGGCTCCACGATGGCCACACTTAGAAACAGGGCAATCGTTAACAGGGCAATTGCAGGTAAAATGGTGCGTAACTGCCGGTTGAGATAGCCCTCTGCCCCCTGACGAATGGCTTCCCATACTTCCTGCATTTGAGGCGTTCCTTTGTCATACCGAACCACTTTGGAACGCAAGAACCAAGCATAAAGCAAACTAATGACGGCGACAACCAATACCCCAAGCACGCCCAGTTGCTCAAACGGTGTTGTCAAACCGTGCCTGGAAAGACCCAGTATATCCATACCAGCCTCCGAGAAGATTTGTGGGGTTTAGTCTTAAGCAAAAATCGGATGGAGTGAGATGCCCTCCGATTTTTGCTTTATGCCAGAGTTTATTGTATTCACCCGACCCTCCCTGTCAACTCTCACACTCTCGGGTATTTTATGAAACAGGTTCTTCGGCCACAACCGGATTTGTCAGTGCACCAATTCCTTCAATCGTTATACTGACAATGTCTCCAGGATGAATGGGGGAAACACCTGCGGGGGTTCCGGTGAGAATTACATCACCAGGCTCCAGAGTCATGATCGAGGAGATAAAGGCAATCAGTTGGGCTACTGAAAAGACCATCTCACGTGTGGATCCCAATTGACGAACCTCACCATTTACCCGACAGATGATAGGCAAATCCCGGATGTCCAAATCCGTCTCCACCCACGGGCCTAAAGGGCAGAAGGTATCAAACCCCTTTGCCCGCGTCCATTGCCCATCTCGACGTTGCAGATCCCGTGCTGTTACGTCATTCCCAATAGTGTATCCAAACACATATTGCTCGGCTTCCTCTGCGCGAATCCATCGGCCCCGTCGCCCCACAACCACCGCCAATTCGGCCTCATGTTCCACCTGTTGAGATTGAGGCGGCAACACAATAGCCTCATCTGGACCGATGACAGATGAGGGCGGCTTAAGAAAGAGCAATGGTATTTCTGGTACCTCCGCTCCATGCTCATGAGCATGTTCGGCATAATTCCGCCCCACACAAATAATCTTAGTTGGTTGAACAGGGGCCAATAATTTAACCGAGGAGATAGGCAAACGGGCTTCCAGGCGTCGAAATTCATAGAAGGGGTTTCCTTCAATGGGGCCAATAAACTCTCCATACACCCAACCATAATGAATTTCCCCCTCATGCAGAAAGCGTACCAGACGCATCCATGACCTCCGCGATTGCAGATTGCCAGACTTGACAATGTATTATATAATAAAAATGCCACGGGGATGAACGGCTTCGACGGAAGAGGCTGATCCCGAACGGCGAGCCGAGAGGCGCCGACCTCGTAAAATCAGCGCAAAAAATAAGTGCCAACCGCACAAACTACGCTGCTCTCCCGCTGGCTGCGTAAGCCAAAAGGGATGAGCGCCCTGGCCTCCCGAGTGTGAGGCCACGTTCGCCTACCCCGCTGCCTGGCCGGTGGTAGAGCGGGCGTGAGAAAGCCAGGCTGCCGCACAGCACGCTGCGGGCTGTGCGAAAGACCAAGCAGCTAGCGTGGCTCCTGTTCTGTTGGTCGTCGGGAGTAGCGCGAAAATCAAAGACCAACTACGCTCGTAGATGTTCGAGGGTCGAATCTTTCGGACGCGGGTTCGATTCCCGCCATCTCCACACTCAGAGCAAGCCTTCCAATTGGCTTGCTCTTTTTTTCACTCTCCCCACTACTATACTTCCACTACCAATCCCTTTAAATAGAGGCCCTCTGGAAAATTCAGGGCCACCGGATGATCTGGCGCCTGAAACAAACGCATGAGAATACGCCCCTCAACCCCAGCATCCAGTGCGGCATCGGCCACTATTTTCTGAAACAACTCGGGAGTAATTCCCCCAGAGCAGGAAAAGGTGATCAAAATTCCGCCTGGGCGAAGTAACCTGAAAGCCAACCAGTTAATGTCCTTGTAGCCTCGAGCCGCGCGGGTAACCTGCGCCGCCGTGGGAGCAAATTTGGGTGGATCGAGTATTATCAGATCGAATTTACGCTCTATATCCCGGAATCGACGCAGCACCTGAAACACATCCCCCTGTATCCATTCCTGATGGTCTGGATTGAGACCGTTCAAAGCCACATTTTCGCGAGCCAGGGTAAGCGCTTCACCCGATGAATCAATGGAACACACCGATCTTGCCCCACCCGCCAGAGCGTAAACGGAGAAGGCTCCGGTATAGCAAAAGGCGTTCAAGACCTCTCGCTCCGCAACCAGAGTACCGGTGATGCGCCGATTTTCACGCTGGTCCAGGTAAAAACCGGTTTTCTGCCCATGCCGAATATCCACCCAGAAACGATGTCCGTATTCCCGTACTTCCACACGCTCCGGAGGCTCATTCCCTTCCACCACCCCCGCACGAGGCTTTAAACCCTCCAGCCCTCGTACATCCACATCTGAACGTTCAAAAATGTGTACCAAGCCAGTTAGTTGGCGCAACGCGCGAAAGATCTCAGTGCGCCAGAATTCCATTCCTGCAGTTAGAATTTGCACTACCAGCCAGTCCCCATAACGGTCCACAACAAGGCCCGGCAGCCCATCCGACTCTGCATGGATGAGACGATAAGCCGTGACGGACTCGTCGGCATGCAGGCGCCAACGACGCGCTATGGCCTGAGCAATCCGTTGTTCGAAGAAGGCGGGGCTGATCTCTTCCTCAACCTTCCAACTCCAAATCCGGGCTCGAATTGAGGATTGAGGGCTGTAACCCGCCCAGGCCAGCCATTGACCCTCAGCAGAATACACGGCAACCGTGTCACCCAAACCGGGATTACCTTCAACCCTGGCGATGGCACCCGAGTAAATCCATGGGTGCTTCTGGAGAACAGAACGCTCACGCCCGGGCTTCAATATCAAACGCTTCTCAGCGGATATCCTGACAACAGTGTTCACTTCCCTGTTTCTCTCCGCATGGGTGAACGCTCAACCATAGCCACCAGATCCTCTTCGGAAATGATCGGTACGTTAAGCGCCTTTGCTCGCTCTAATTTAGAACCCGGATTTTCTCCCACTACCAGATAATTGGTATTTCGTGAAACACTCTCGCTCACTTTCCCACCATGGGCTTGTATAAACTCTTTAACCTCCTCACGCGAAAAGCGTTTTAAGGCACCCGTGACCACAAAAACCAGCCCAGAAAGGGGTAATGGCTGTTCTGTTAGGGTCTCTTTCCTCTCCACTGGCCAGACACCTGCCGCTTTTAGTTTCTCTAGCACCTTTCGATTGGTTGGACGGGCGAACCAGTCCACAATGCTCTGGGCAATGTTTGGGCCAATGCCTTCAATTTGCTGTAGCTCTTCCGCCGTCGCACGAGAGAGCGCCTCCAAATCCGGATAAACGCTCGCTAAAGTAGCCGCCATCACCTCGCCCACCCCATGAATGCCAAGAGCGTTGATCAGGCGGGCCAGCGGGCGGTTTCTGGAAGCCTCAATGGCACGCAAGATGTTTTCCGCCTTCTTATCAGCAAAACCTTCAAGGGTTAGCAAGTCAGCCTTTTTAAGATAATAAAGGTCTGCTACATCCCGTACCAGACCTTTATTTACAAGTTGTTCAACGATTTTGATGCCCAACCCGGTAATATCCATAGCCGATCGTGAGACAAAGTGCTCAACATTACGAATTATTTGAGCCGGACAAGCCGCATTGACACAATACCAAGCGACTTCCCCTTCGTAATGTTGTACGGGCTGGCCGCAGGCCGGACAGATGCGCGGGGGTTCGAAAATGCGTTCCTTACCTGTGCGCGCTTCCACAATCGGCCCAACCACATACGGGATCACATCCCCCGCCCGCTTAACTAGCACTCGATCCCCAATACGAATATCCTTCTCTGCAATATAATCGAAATTATGCAGGGTGGCTTGCTTTACAATCACCCCCCCGATTTCAACCGGCTCTAACACCGCAGTAGGAGTGAGCACACCGGTGCGCCCCACACTCACCTCAATATCCTGCAGAATCGTGCTCACCTCGCGGGCAGGGAACTTAAACGCCAGCATTCCGCGAGGATCCTTGCCCACTACCCCTAGCGCCTCTTGCAAGCGCAAATCATTGATTTTAATGACCACTCCATCCGCCTCAAAGGGCAAGGTGTCGCGTTTTTCCAACCACCGCGAGCACGCCTCAAGGACGGCATCCAGATTGGCACAGTACTCGGCTTCCTTTGTAACCGGAAAGCCCAACTCTCTTAAGAACTGCAAGGTCTCCCATTGTGTGCCTGGGACTTCCCCGCTCGCATCTACAATCGCGTAAGTCAACAAAGTCAACGGACGCGAAGCAGTAAGCGAAGGGTCCAACTGGCGTAGCGATCCCGCAGCCGTGTTACGGGGGTTAAGGTAAGGTTTTTCCCCAGCCTCAATCAACCGTCGGTTGAGTTCCTCAAAGTCCTTGATGGTTATGAAAGCCTCGCCCCGCACCACCAATCGCTCTGGAGGATGGGGAGCACCAACTTCCACCGGGATTCGCAATGGCAGCGCCCGCACGGTGCGCAAGTTAACAGTGATGTCTTCACCTACCTCACCATCCCCCCGCGTGGCACCGAGCACAAATTGTCCCTGGTGGTAATGAAGCACCACCGTTAATCCATCAATTTTGGGTTCAACCACATAATCTGCCCGACGGACACGTTCATCCAGACGCACTAAGCGCTCGTACCAGGCACGCACATCCTCCAACGTAAAAGCATTTGCCAGACTAAGAATGGGCCGCGGATGGCGGACTTTGTTGAACCGTTCCAGGGGTGGGCCTCCAGAACGTTGACTCGGTGAATCAGGAGTGACCCACTCGGGATGCGCTGCCTCGATCTCTCGCAGGCGCGCCATCATTTGATCGAACTCGTAATCACTAATGAGGGGTGAGTCAAGCACATGATACCGATAGTTATGGAAGTTAATCTCGCGTTTCAAACGTTCATACTCTTCACGTAGGGCATCCAATGACGTCGTTTCCATAACTGCTCACCTCCTTTTGCCAATTATAGCAGTCACCCACGGCTCTATCTGGAAAATCCCGTCCCAAGTTATGGATATGACAATTTCTTGAGGCAATATGAAGTTTATCGGATTGTCTACCCAAGAGAAGCGTGCTACACTACACTTTAAAGTTTTCCACCTGGGAGGGCAAGCAATGAGCGCAGGGAAGATAATTGCTTATATCGTAGCAGCGATCCTTATCTTTTTTGGGGTTCTGTTTGTCTGGGGTGCCACGGGCGATCAGGGCGATCTGATGTGGATCCCCATCGGTCTGATCACGATTGCTCTGGGACTGGTGCTGATTTTCTGGGCGGCTCGGCGTCCCAAGCAGGAAATTGCCCCCCAGGTCACTCTCAAGGTCGACTTGCCGGCAAATATCAATCTGGATACCCTTAAATGCAAATCATGTGGAGGGGCCCTGAAAGCCGAAAACATCAAAATGGTAGCCGGGGCGCCTGTTGTAACTTGCCCCTATTGTGGCACCAGTTATCAACTCACCGAAGAACCGAAGTGGTAAGCCAGTCCGGTAAGGATAACCCATGAGACGATGGCCCATTTTTCTTCTGATACTATGCCTGAGCATTGCCTTTCTGGTTTCTGTACAACCCGTGGCTGCTCAGAATTATGCGTTTGAAGTTCCGCGCCAGGAAGTTGATCTCTATGTCAATCCCGACGGAACCATTACCCTCTATTACGAGATCGAATTCCGCAACCAACCCAGTGCCAGCCCGATTGACTTCGTGGACATCGGCCTTCCCAATGGAAACTACAGCCTCTCAAATATTAAAGCAGATATAGATGGCTATCCCCTCAACGATATTGAACCCTCACCTTACGTACAACCCGGAATTGCCATCGGCTTGGGCGCTCGAGCAATAGCGCCAGGCCAATCAGGCACCCTTCATGTCACCATCAATAGAATCGAAGGAGCTATTGGAAAATCAACGCTTGATCTAAACGAACCTTACGCCAGCATCGTTTTTAGCCCTTCTTGGTTTGACAAGGCTTTTGTCAAAGGGAAGACCGATTATTCAGTCACTATCATCCTTCCCCCAGGGTTGACAACCGAAGAACCTCGCTACCATAAGCCCAGCAGTAATTGGCCGGGTAGCGACGAACCTTATTCCAACTTTGATGCCCAGGGCCGGGTCTATTACACCTGGCGCTCCACAGAAGCAAACGCATATACCCAATACATCTTTGGCGCCAGTTTCCCAGCCCGCCTGGTACCGGCTGCAGCCATTGTGGCCACTGAAAGCCCCAATCCACGCTCCTTTCAAATCAGCGAAAACTTGATCGGTTTTCTTTGCTGCCTGGGATTCATGGGAATCATTATCGCCACGGCTTATGCGGGTTATCGTTCCAACCAGAAACGACGCCTCCAGTACCTGCCCCCAAAAATTGCCATCGAGGGGCACGGCATTAAACGAGGCCTGACCGCTGTGGAAGCCGCGATTCTAATGGAACAGCCGGTAGACAAAATTCTCACAATGATCCTCTTCTCGGTCCTCAAGAAAGGTGCCGCCACAGTCATCCGCCAACAACCTCTGGAGATTGAGATCACTTCTCCCTTACCAGAAGGAATACAGCCTTACGAAGTTGAGTTCCTCGAAGCCATGCGTCTCAAGGATGCAGGAGAACGGCAAAAGAAGTTACAAGAAGTGATGGTCAATCTCATTAATGCTGTTTCCGAAAAAATGCGCGGTTTCAGCCGCAAAGAAACCATTGCTTATTATGAAAGCATAGTAAACAAAGCCTGGGATCAGGTCAAAGCTGCTGAAACACCAGAAGTACGTGCTCTGACCTATGACGAGGTTATGGACTGGACCATGCTGGATCGCCGCTGGGAAGATCAAACCCGTGAAGTTTTTACCCCAGGCCCCGTCTTCGTGCCCACCTGGTGGGGACGCTATGATCCGGATTTCCGCCGTGCAGCTCCTGCTCCCACGGTTTCCTCTGCACCAGCACCAAGTGGTAGTTCAAAAACCACAATCAATCTTCCCAAATTGCCCGGCTCTGACTTTGCCGCCTCTATGGTGCGTGGCGTAGAGACTTTCTCTGCCAGTGTCATTGGCAACCTGACCGACTTTACAGGCAAAATTACCGCTCGCACCAATCCCCCACCCCCACCCCCCACCAGTTCTTCCATGTCACGAAGAGGCGGTGGAGGCGGCTCATGCGCTTGTGCATGCGCCTGTGCCTGTGCAGGATGCGCATGCGCTTGCGCAGGCGGTGGGCGCTAGTTAAACCCGGTAAACGCCATGGGACTCTGGAAGACATTTCTTTCCTCTAAGCATCTCACCTCCCTGCCCTCACCGGGGATCTATCACTTTCTCCGCGAATCCCCACAGGGTAAGGTACGCATCCACTTACGGATTGACCCAGAGGGGCATGGAAGTCTGCTGGTCAATGCCAGCCGCATCTATCATCTAAATCCCATGGCCACCCTGATGGGCTATTTCATACTCGCCGAGAAACCCGAGCAAGCCATTATCAAAACAATTACAGCCCACTTCCGGGCAAATGTAGCCCAGGTAGCACGGGATTTTCAAACCTTCCTTCCCCGCTTCAAAGCGTTGATTGAACCAGAGAGCGGTTGTCCCCTCTGTGACCTCGACCTGGAAACCCTCCCTCCCTTTTCCACACGTTCCCATGCACCTTACCGCATGGACTTGGCTCTCACCTACCGTTGCAACAACGATTGCGCTCACTGCTATAACGCCAGGCCCCGAACATATCCTGAACTGGACACTCTAACCTGGCAAGCCATCCTAGACCGCCTTTGGGAACTGGGAATCCCCCATGTAGTGTTTACCGGGGGTGAACCCACCCTCCGTGAGGATCTGCCTCAGTTAATTGCCTACGCGGAACACCTAGGGCAAATTACCGGGTTAAACACCAATGGCCGACGGTTGAGCAACCCCGATTATCTGGCATCTTTGTGTGAAGCTGGATTGGATCACGTGCAAATCACATTAGAGTCCCATGATCCGGCTATCCACGACCGCATGGTAAGCCGTCCCGGCGCATGGCGGCAAACAGTCCAGGGAATTCGCAATGCCCTCAATACCCGCCTCTTTGTAATGACCAACACTACCCTTCTTGCTCTGAACGCTCCCCATCTTGCTCAAACTCTGGATTTCCTGGCAGAGCTAGGTGTGCCTACCATCGGGCTTAACGGGCTAATCCATTCTGGTGGCGGTGCCACAATTAAAACGGGTATCCCTGAAAATCAACTCGCTGACTTGCTAACCATGGCCCGCGAGAAGACCTCACAATATGGGCAACGCTTAATCTGGTACACCCCTACCCGCTATTGCCACTTTGACCCAGTGCTCAATGGGTTAGGGCTCAAAGGATGTACCGCGGCGTGGTACAACATGTGCATTGAGCCTGATGGTTGCGTGATACCCTGTCAATCCTACTATCAGCCTCTGGGTCATATCCTCGAAGCCCCCTGGGAAAAGATTTGGAATCACGATTTGGCTCTGGCACTACGTGAACGTCGTTATGTTCCAAATGCCTGTCATAACTGTACTTTACTCCAGGAATGCGGGGGAGGATGCCCTCTGACGTATCCAGCCATGAGTACCCTTTCCCCCAACCCATGGCCCTAGCCAAAGATCAACGCACGGAGGTGAGGATGAAGCAAAGATTCCGCAAATGGATTGAGAGGTTATTTCCGCCTCCCATCCAGCCATTAACACCTGGGGTTTTTCACTGGCAAACACCTCCCGATTCTCCGCGCCCTCATCGTTTACATTTGCGAATAGAACCTGATGGACAAGGTTTGCTGCTTCTAGATGCCTCCACAGTCCTGCATTTAAATCAAACCGCTACCGAATTCGCCTATCACCGGATCCTTGGCACACCCGCGGAGGAAGTGGCCCGCCAAATCGCTAAACGGTACCAAGTGTCTGAAAACCAGGCCCTCGCGGACTATCGCACCTTCCTGGAGCGTTTGGAAAGCCTACTCAACACCCCCGACCTCGACCCCGAGATCTTTTTGGACCTAGAGCGCCGCCCACCCTTTCAAGAGCCTCTCAGCGCTCCACTGCGTCTCGATTGCGCGCTGACCTACCGTACTGAAGATGAAAGTATCCGCCGTGTTGCTCCTGTTGAACGTGTCCGGCGCGAATTGATTTTTGAAGAATGGCAAAAATGTTTGCAGAAGGCCTGGAATGCAGGTATCCCTCATATCATTTTTACGGGGGGAGAGCCAACACTGCGACCGGACCTGATTGATTTGATCGCATATATAGAGTCGCTGGGGATGGTAAGCGGCCTGCTCACCAGTGGACTGCGGTTAGTTGAAAAGGAATATCTTGATCGCATTCTTGCCAGTGGCCTCGATCATGTCATGATTGTACTCGACCCCCTCAACGAAATTTCTTGGGAAGCCATCCGCGACACATTGGCCGCCGACCTGGCCGTAACCGTACATCTGACGATCACCCAGGGCAACCAAGAAACTCTATTGAACTTGATCGAACGCCTATCTCGAATGGGAGTTGCTAGAATCAGTCTTTCGGCAACTCACACTCAGCTTTCAGAAGCTCTACAAAAGGCTCGAGACCACGTTGCTCGTTTGGGCATGCATCTGGTATGGGATCTACCCGTCCCCTATTCACACCTCAACCCAGTGGCTCTGGAATTGAGCAAGGGAATGGAACCACCTCCCCAGGGAGCGGGGATTGCCTGGCTTTATGTGGAGCCCGATGGTGATGTGCTCCCTTACCAAGGAGCCTCAACAGTTTTAGGGAATTTACTAACTGACTCGTGGGATGTGATCTGGGAACGTGCAAAACAACGATGAGGCCTTCTGGCATCAAAGGTTTCTGATTCAAGCACGCTGGAGCGCCCAAGTTCGCCAATACCTCCTTAGCGAAATTGCTTCATTCCCCATTCATCGTATCCTTGAAATAGGTTGTGGCACTGGGGCTGTTCTCTCAGATCCTATTTGGTCGGCATACGCACATTTTGGCCTGGATATCCGTTGGGTCTTCTTGAAATACGCTCAGGGAGTAATTCCCAGTGCTGATCTCTGTCAGGGAGATGCACATGCCCTTCCCTTTGCTGGGGCATCCTTTGATCTTTGCTATACGCATTATTTGTTATTATGGGTCAAATCGGAACAGGTCCTGAGGGAATGTGTTCGGGTGACGCGCCCGGGAGGGGTTGTGGCTGCGCTGGCCGAGCCCGATTATGGAGGACGTATAGATTATCCACCCGAATTCAGTCCTTTGGGAAACCATCAAATCCGGGCCATTCAGAATGCTGGCGGAGATCCCTTCATCGGGCGTAAACTGGCCGATCTGTTTAGTCGAGCAGGATTAGTCCATTTGCGCGTAGGAATCCTTGGGGCTTACTGGCGATATCCCCCGGATCCTCAGGACCTTGCCAGTGAATGGTCGTTATTAAGAGCAGACTTGAAAGAAGAGATCCCGCAAGAATCTATTGAACACTGGGAGAAACACGATTTTACAGCCTGGGAACAAGGGAAACGCATCCTTTTTGTGCCCACTTTTTTTGCCTGGGGCCAGGTTCCTCAAAATTAACAAAATTACCCTCAATGGCCCTTGACAACCTATCAAAATCTCTGTAAGATTGCGCCATTATTTTAGAAAGCACCTGCCAATTGAATACCGGAGAAATAGCGGCTGAGCCTTTCAGCCCAAGGCTGAAAGGTGACGAGGTGGAGGTTCCTCTCCGCGAGGAGAGTGCTAACCCTGAGAGGGGGTTGTAATCAGGGGAAAATCGGAACGATCAGCGGATGCCTCTGAAGCCCGACCACAGGCTTCTTTCTCCCTTCGAAACAAGGGTTTGGGTTCAAAAGCGGTTGGCAACAACCGGCCAAAGCCCACCCGGTGGTAGTCCGGCGTAGATGAAATCCTTGCCGGCTTGATCCTTATGAAGGGGCACCCATTTCATCGCCAAAATGGGCATGCCTGGCATGTCCATAAACTTTTTAAGCCAAGGAGGATGTGTATTATGAATACTAAAGACGTTCTTGCCAGAGTGAGAGAAGATAATGTGCGGTTCGTTTCCCTCCAGTTTGTGGATGTAGTGGGAACAGTAAAAAGCGTAGACATGCCTGTGGGCCAATTGGAAGGCGCACTTGAAAACGGCGTCTGGTTCGATGGGTCCTCCGTTGAGGGGTTTGCCCGCATTCAGGAAAGCGACATGCACCTCCATATTGATCCCGACACCTATGCGGTTCTGCCCTGGTCTCCACCTGATATGCGGCGTGCACGCCTTTTCTGTGATATCTACCAACCCGACGGCACACCTTTTCCGGGTGATCCGCGCGGTACCCTCAAGCGTACCCTGGCCAAACTCCGCGAACAGCGAGGATGGGTGTTCAACGTAGGTCCAGAACCTGAGTTTTTCCTCTTTCGCCGCAATGGAACCGAGACGATTCGCCCTGTACCTCATGATGTAGTGGGTTATTTTGATTTTTCTTCAGACGATGAAGCAGTTCGAGTGCGTACAGAATTGATGGCCGCGCTGAAAAGCATGGGGTTAGAGGTTGAAGTGGGCCACCACGAGGTTGCTGTTGGGCAGCATGAAATTGACTTTCGCTTCGCAGACGCCCTACGTACTGCGGATAATGTCCTCACCCTCAAGTACACCGTGAAGGCAATTGCTGCACAGCATGGACTGATTGCCTCCTTCATGCCCAAACCCGTATTTGGAATCAATGGCTCGGGGATGCACTGCCACCAATCCCTGTTTGATTTGCAAGGGAACAATCTGTTTTTTGATTCTCAAGACGAATTTCATCTCTCTCCAATTGCCTATGGTTTCATCGCTGGCCAATTAGCCCATGCTCGTGCGTTGGCAGCCATTGTCGCTCCAACGGTTAACTCTTACAAGCGTCTGGTCCCAGGTTATGAGGCCCCGGTTTACATCTGCTGGGCACAGATCAATCGCTCGGCTCTCATTCGCATCCCTCGCTACACCCCTGGACAGCATAAAGCCACACGCGCGGAATTGCGCTTCCCGGACCCCTCGGCTAACCCCTACCTGGCTTTCACCGCAATGCTCGTGGCAGGCCTGGATGGGATTGATCACAAAATTCCTTGCCCAGCCCCCCTCAACAATGTGAACGTTTATGAACTCACTCCTGAAGAACGCGATGAAGTAGGGGTTAAAGAACTGCCCGGCTCACTTTATGAGGCCCTCCAGGAATTGGAGAAAGACGAGGTGATCAAGGGCGCCTTTGATCCAATCCTCTACCAGGCTTACCGCCGCGCTAAACTGGCGGAATGGGAAGAATTCCGCATCCAGGTCACCGATTGGGAGTTAGAGCGTTTTCTGGAAACCGCTTGATATTTCGAAACAAAACCGAGGGTGCGAAGTGTTTCGCACCCTCGGTTGATTTTAGTCGCGTGAGGATTCGGCCGGTTGCTCTTGCAAAATGGATTCGCTCACCTCTTCAGCCCGGCGGAAGGTTGGTTTGGTATCGCCTTCCTGATAGTCCACAATGATTTTATCGCCTACCCGAAACTGCCCCGCAAGAATGCTGACTGACAACGGGCTCTCAATGTACTTCTGAATCGCTCGCCGCAGAGGTCGGGCTCCAAAACTGGGGTCATACCCGATTTCCGCCAGCCAACGACGCGCTGCGGGAGTCAGCACCACATCCAGCCCATGTTCTAACAACCGCTGACGCACCTCTTTCATTTGCAGATC
The DNA here is from genome assembly GCF_001306145.1 of Thermanaerothrix daxensis. Classification (GTDB taxonomy): domain Bacteria; phylum Chloroflexota; class Anaerolineae; order Anaerolineales; family Anaerolineaceae; genus Thermanaerothrix; species Thermanaerothrix daxensis. The sequence continues at coordinate 1,196,707 of NZ_LGKO01000002.1, read as the reverse complement.
CACAATCCTGTACATGTGCTCCTGGGTCAGCGGCGAGAACATGATGATCTCATCGATGCGGTTAAGGAACTCTGGACGGAAAGTGCTCTTGAGTGCTTTCTGGATCTTTTCCTGGTTAAGGCGATCCTCATCGTTCTGGGTATCAGGCAAAAAGCCCAGCGTCCCTCCACGGCGCACAAACTCAGTGCCCAGGTTGCTGGTCATAATCAGCACAGTGTTCCGGAAATCCACCACATGGCCCTGCCCATCGGCTAAGCGGCCTTCATCTAGAATTTGCAACAACGCATTCCAAACCTCTGGGTGGGCTTTTTCAATTTCATCAAAGAGGATGACCCGGTAAGGGCGCCGGCGTACGGCTTCGGTGAGTTGACCGCCCTCTTCGTACCCCACATAGCCAGGCGGTGCGCCGAAAAGCCGTGAAACGGTATGCTGCTCGCGATACTCGCTCATATCCAGCCGAACCAACGCATCTTCGTCTCCAAAAAGGAATTCGGCCAGGGCTTTCGCCAGTTCCGTTTTGCCCACTCCTGATGGACCAATGAAGATAAATGATCCAATTGGCCGGCGCGGATCTTTGAGACCCGCTCGCGCTCGGCGGATGGCATCCGCAATTGCCCGGATCGCCTCCTCCTGTCCAATGACCCGTTCAGCTAGCCGCTCTTCCATATGCACCAGACGTTCAGCTTCCGATTCCATCATTTGGCTGACCGGAATTCCCGTCCACTGCGCAACCACCTCAGCAATGTCATTTACATCCACCACTTCATCCAGTTTATGTTCAGACTCCCACTGGTCACGCAATTTCTCAAATTGTTCTTGCAAGCGCAGGCGTTCGGCTTTTTTACGCGCCGCTCGTTCATAATCACGTTCTAGCCCCGCTTGCTCTTCTTCGGCTTGCAGACGATCAATTTCCGATTTCATCTTTTTCAGTTCGGGAGGTAACGAATACAATGCTACACGCAGTTTCGCGGCCGCCTCATCAATCAGATCAATTGCTTTATCTGGTAAGTGGCGTTCGGTGACGTATTGGGCCGAGAGCCGCGCTGCAGCCACCAGAGCCTCATCTGAGAAGCGCACTTTGTGGTGGGCTTCGTAGCGGTCACGTAGACCGCGCAGCATCTCTATGGTTTCCTCTACCGAAGGCTCATCCACATAAACGGGCGCAAAACGGCGTTCCAAAGCTGCATCTTTCTCAATGTACTTGTGATATTCATCTAGGGTTGTAGCGCCAATACACTGCAACTCGCCCCGTGCCAATGCAGGCTTAAGCATGTTGGAAGCGTCCATTGCTCCCTGAGCCGCTCCCGCCCCTACCACGGTATGCAGTTCATCAATAAATAAGATGATCTCACCTTCGGAACGCTGGACCTCTTCAATAGCAGCCTTCAAACGTTCCTCAAACTCGCCACGGAATCGGCTTCCAGCAATCATTGCCCCCAAGTCTAATTGAACGACCCGTTTTCCCATCAGGATTTCTGGCACGTCGTTCGCCGCAATTTTCTGGGCAAGTCCTTCTACGATTGCCGTTTTTCCCACACCAGCCTCACCGATCAAAACCGGATTATTCTTGGTCCGGCGCGAGAGGATTTGCATGACCCGCAAGATTTCTTGATCGCGTCCAATGACCGGATCCAGCTTACCCTCACGCGCCAGTGCTGTCAGATCCCGTGAATACTTCTCTAGTGTTCGGTAGCGGGTTTCGGCCTGAGGATCGGTCACGCGCTGGCCACCTCGTATCTGCATGATGGCATCTAACACCCGCTCCCGTGTAATGCCCGCACCTTCAAGCAGACGAGCGGCAGGCGTATTGCGTTCGCTCAGGATTGCCAGAAAGATGTGTTCTGTGGAGATGTACTCATCCTTCAAGCGGTTGGCTTCTTCGTTCGCCTGATCAATGATCCGCTTGACCCGTGGTGTAATAAAAATCTGCCCCGCTCCTCCGCCAAAAATGCTGGCTTTGGGGCTGGTGCGCAAGATGTAATCCAGGCGGTCAGCCAACATGCTGGCATCCACCTTCAAAATTTCAAGGATTTGCGGGATCACACCTTGTGGCTGCTCAATGAGCGCCAGCAGGATATGCTCGGTGTCAATCTGGTTGTGACCATAACGTTGGATGATCTCAGCCGCGCGTTGAGCAGCCTCTTGGGCTCGTTCGGTAAATCGGTCAAATCGCATCATAAGCGTAACATCCTCATAATAGATACGAAAAGTGATACTCTAACCTGCAAGGATTATAGCACCTTCAGATTAACAAAGTAAAAGCCTTGCATAAGATTTTTATATATGCCGGATTGAATAAAACGCCTGTTCAAGCGAATGGGGTAAAATATCCTTGTTATGGAAAAAATCCTCACCCAAGAGGAAACTCATATTCGTCCTCTGCATCTACCTCAGGATATCCTGGCTGTTGCCGACCTGATTGAAATCTGCTTTGCGAGTACCATGGATCAAGATGGGTGGGAGTATCTAAGGCGCATGCGCACCTGGGGCATTCAACTCCATAGTGGTTTTTCCTCCACTCTGGCTACGCCACCTCCAATGAGCGGGTTTGTGTGGGAAGAAAACGGTCGAATTGTGGGCAATTTGGGCATTATCCTACCCAGAGCCGGCTCCCGTCGCCCCCTTATTGTGAATGTGGCTGTTCACCCTGACTACCGTCGCCGAGGGATTGCCAAGAGATTAACAGAAAAAGCCCTTCATTTCCTCAAATCCTGGAACTACCCCTCAGTCTGGCTTCAAGTTAGGGAAGACAACCCCGCGGCGCTTCATTTATATGAGGGGTTGGGCTTTCAAGAACGCGCTCGACGCACAACCTGGATAGCAGAACCTTCCCAGAAGATACATCCTGATCATTTCGGCGCCTATGTGCGATCCCGACGCCCCAACGAATGGGCATTGCAAATCGCTTGGCTGAAGCGAACCTACCCCGAACAAGTGGCCTGGAATCTGCCTCTGGATTTTCGACGCTTCCGGCCGGGATTATTGAACCAATTGAGGAACCTACTCAGCGAGACTCCCCTGATCCACTTTACAGCGTTAGAACACGAGGAGCCATTGGGGTTTTGCACCTGGGAAGCCACATCCTACTACTCCGATTGGCTCTGGATTGCCCCATGTCCAGATCGGGCCGCTCGGGCCTTGCAGGCCTTGCTCCCGATCATGCGCCAGAAATTCGGGAGACGACGCCCTCTTTCCATCAACTATCCGGCAGGTGAAGATGACGAGACCTTCTTAGCCTGTGGTTTTAGCCCCCAACAAACACTTATTTGGATGGAAATGCCCTTATAATGGGTACGCATATATGCCAAATTGGAGGAATTAGCAATGAAACGCTTTTTAATTCGCCTATTCGTAACGGCATTGGCTTTTTACGTCGCCGTGGCGTTACTAAGTCCCCAGTACATCCAACCTTCTTCAAATAACTGGCTGAGTTTTATCTGGCTGGCTCTGATCTTTGGAGTTATCAATGCGATTATCCGTCCGATTCTGGTTATCTTGGGTTGCCCTTTCATTATCCTGACACTAGGCCTGGGAATCCTCGTGATTAATACGGGCCTATTTGCCCTGGCAGGATGGGTTGGCAATCAATTCGGGGTTGGATTCACGGTAAGCGGTTTCTGGGGAGCCTTCCTTGGCTCGCTGGTGGTAAGTGTTATCCTGTTTATCAGCCAGCTCTTCATCGAGGACATGCGCAAGAAGTGAGACCTAACGATTCCATGTAATCAATTGGTTCAAGACTCACCTATCCCTTCGACGAGGCGTCCAGCGCGCCGGCATCCCTACTGCCTTCCACTTTAGCCGCAATCTTGGTCAAGCGTAAGGAGCGGGCTGCCAGAATCGCCTGCCCGATTTCGGCTTACTTGCCACCCCCTATCGGGGGCGAGCCATTCCCTGCTATGGGGTGAGTTGCTTTTCGACCACGATCAACGCTGAAGTCACCTCGCGCAATCGTTATCCCCTTCAAGGCGTTTGCAGTCATGAAGCCGTTCCTGGGACATAAACCCCTGGTTCTGGATCGTAAATTCAGTCACCTGGCATGGATGCAAACCACGGAAACGGAGCACGTCAACTTTCTCATTCGACCGAAAGGCGGTGCAACCTTCTCCGACCAGGAGGGGCAACGGATCTCCTCTTGTGGGTTCAAAAAGGCGAGAAACGACCATTCAACCACATCTTCTAAGTGGGCAAAGTCCGGGTCAATGTGATCGAACGGTGGCGATAGGGTTTCCGTGAACCCCTGTGAGTGATGACCAACTTACTTGCTGAGCGAGGGCTGGAGGTTTATCTCCAACGCATGAAAAGCGAGGAGATGTTGCGCGCCTTGAAAACCTTGCTCGGCTTGGATAAGATGATACATAAAAACGAGAATGGATGAAAAAGATGGTGGCATGGATGCTGATCGCCTATGCCACCCTCCTGATGGTGGGGGAAAAACTGCGCTCACATCTTTACCCCAAACACAGTCGCAAATCCAAAGTGTTTTCGGGAGCATTTGTGTTCCCAAAAGTGAACCCCAAGATATCCCCTCAAGAATTCCGCCGGGTCGTGGCCTCGGTCAGAGACACTTTTCGCTCCATTGTTTCCCCTGTCTGAACTTATGTCTGAATCTTAACTAAAACCACGCTTGAATTTTTGAAAAGAACCTCTTTAGAAAACAATCATTGCTCACCTGCTACCCTTCTCTAAAATCCGCTGAACAGATTACTTTATGAGCGTCAAATCCCATCCCCAAGCCATCATCGCTAGAGAGAGACAATTCATCTTCCTCCCATTCCCAGGTGTAGAGGTCAGACATAGCGCGATAGGCTGTCAAATCAAGATGTAACGGGGTGATGGAAACAAAACCCTCTGCCAAAGCACCTACGTCGCTTCCCTTTTCGGGAACACCCGTGGGCACATCACCACTGATCCAGTAATATGCTCTTCCTCGTGGGTCAGTGCGTTCATCCAGACGATTATGGTACACTCTCAAGCCCTGGCGGGTTATACGGAAACCCCGAATCTTTTTCTCTGGCAGGGCAGGAATATTAACATTGAGCAACGTGCCCCCCGGCAGCCCATTTTTGAGCACCTGTCCAATGATTTTCTGAGCCAGCCGAGCCGCAGGTTGATAATCTACCCCATCTAGATCATTCTCACTAACTTCCAGCGAGAAGGCCACTGCTGGAATTCCGGCAATGACTGCCTCCATTGCTGCGGTGACCGTTCCCGAATAGGTGACATCGTGCCCCAAGTTGGCCCCCTGGTTGATCCCTGAAACCACCAGATCAATAGGTCGTTTAAAGAATCCCAACACAGCCAATGAAACACAATCTGAAGGAGCACCATCGCTGGCAAAAGCCAGGCTTCCATCAGATAACCGATACTCCCGTACTCGCAAAGGGCGATCCAGAGTCTTCACATGCCCCCCACCCGACCAATTACGTTCTGGGGCGAGAACGCTCACCTCTCCCAACGCACGCATGGCTTGTGCTAAGGCTAACAACCCCGGTGCAAGCACACCATCGTCGTTTGTCACTAGAATATGGGGATAGCCTCTTGCCTTGCTTTTCATTGCCACGTTCCTCCTTTGCCTTCAAGCATACCCTTAAAGGCTTAACACCCCATTGTGGGGTTGTTAAGAGCCGATAAACGCTGGATGAATATTTCTTCAAGCAAAAGGAATTACAGGCTAAGGTAACACAAAGCGCACCACCACTTGGTTACCTGCATCGCTCACCCACACACGCTCTTGTACATCAATGGCTAACCCCGAAGGTAAACCAAAGCCATCCGTGCTTGTGCTGTAGTCTCCCCAACCACGCACAAAATTGCCCTGTGGGTCAAACTCTAGCACACGGTAGCCTTCGGGATCGGTCAAGAAAACATGCTCTGAAGGGGCAATCGCAATAAAGGGCTTATTATCCAATGATTGACCGTACCAACCGTGAATTTCCCATTCCCGGATGGGCAAAAAGAGGTTATTGGTGAAATCGGGGCGAAACACCTGCACTCGCTGATTCCAGGTATCAGCAACGTAAATGTTCCCCTCCCCATCCAGGGCGATACCCACAGGCTCATCGAATTTGCCGGCTTCCACTCCTGCCCCACCGAACTGAGCGATATATTGTCCATCGGCAGTGAAAATGACCACCCGTTTATTACCTGTATCCGTGACATAAACTCGCCCCTGTGCATCCACGGCTACGCCACGCGGCCCCCAGAAAGCCTCGGGGCGTTCGGCCTGGCCGAAGTACCCCCACATGGTGATAAACTGTCCCTCAGCGGTGAACTTCTGAATGCGGTGATTCCAGGTATCCGCCACATAGACGCTTCCATCTGGACCTACCGCCACTCCCCAGGGTTCGTTAAATGTGCCTCCTGACGCTTCGCCTGTTGTAGCATCAGCAAACCCACCCCATACGTTGAGGACCTTGCCAGAGGCGGAGATGTGCTGAATGCGATGATTGCGCGAGTCCGCCACATAAATCGAACCATCCGGGGCTACAGCCACTCCGCGTGGATTTTGAAATTGACCAGGTAGATTCCCTCCCACGCCCACCTGGCCTACCACCAACTCGGGTGTTAACTGCACCATCCCTTTCTGGTAGGGATCAGTTTCCACTGTGGGGACCTGTTCAGGCAAAACGCCGTAATTCCAAATCTGGGCTACAATGTCTTTGCGCACATAAAAGCGTAATTTCGCACTCGGCTCCCATTTCTCCAAAGTTAAATTTTGATTTCCAGTCAATTGCGCATAAGCCGTGTAATCCCGATTAAACCAGATCTGAAATACTGCCGAGCGCATTTTGGGATCACGCAAAGCCCCCCAAATCCGATCCCAGGTCAAGTTGTAATAATCCTGCATTGGCCACCACAGACGCATATACTCAAATTGAACAAACTCCCCTTTGGTGATGGCATCCAACTTGCTCCAATTCGCACTGTTGCCAGCGATGATCACAGGCACATCTCGTAGATCGCGGGTGGGGTTTTCAGCAAAATATCGCTTATTCGGGTAATCACGAAAATACCACCAATAAGGATATAAGGCATCATTATCATAGGCCACTTGAATGTCCAGGCCGCGTGTCGTCCGGCGTGAAATTTCCTCCACTTGCGCCAGAATCTCCTTGGGGCCACTGGCTGCATGCGCATATACCAGAAACTCCTTGGCGGTGTCGTAGTTGATATAAGCCGCTATTGCCGCGGTACGAAAAGTAAGGATACCTAGAAAGGCAAAAAAGTAGAGGAGTAATAACTTCAGCACATCCATCCCCCGCCAACCTTTAAACACATAAATCAATGCCCTGGCGCTTATTATCGCCGCGGTAATTGCAAACAAAAATGTGGTAGTCACCTGAAGGTTTTCAAGAGTATAACCACTGAAAGGCACAATAGGGCCCACCCAGGCCATGACTGCACCAATTGCCGCGCTGAGGAATACAGGAACGAGGAGCAATCCGATCCATGCTCGCCCTTGGCGAATAACGGCCCACGGCATTCTATCCACCAATGCCCCCAGGCCCCAACCCGCACATAACAACAAGGGCATGGCAATGTGCACTGTTAACCAGGGCATCTTTTCACCCGCCAGAGAGTAAGCCCCCAAACTGGTTACCGCCCAAAAGACCAGCAAACCAAGAACGGGCAAGGTTTCTGCTTTCTCTACTGGCACCTCTGGGTTATCCTCTCGGTCCAGGTTCTGAGCGACTCTCTCTTCCGAGGCAAACCCCATCCACCCATCAGGTAAAGCGGTTGCCCGCGGCATTGGCGATTCCCCCGGGATCTGGCTGAAACGACGGTAGCGCCAACCCAGGTAAATTGCTAATAACGTCCCCAAAGCGGCCAGGTATTCATACATTGGAATCTGTAAAAGAGCATAGTAGTACCACGGTTGCGTGCCACGATTGACCCCCTGTTGCTCCAACCAATATCCTAAAGATCCCACAATGCCGGTGAAGAAGCCAAACCCGTTCGTAAAAACCGTGGTATAGAGCACCACAAAAATTCCGTAAAAAAGGGCAAAATTGGTCAACCAGAGGCGGGGTTTCCAAAGGAGCCCCACACCTGCTGCAATGAGCGTCAACACTACCAGCACAATGCCACTGCGTAAGATCCCCTGAGGCGAGTAGTCCAGTGGATTCCAGTTCTGACCCAGCAAGACACCAATGATCTTAACCGGAAATGCTGTCAACTGAGGTAGTATCAACGTGCCGACAAGAAGCAACATATCTAGACTGCGCTCCTGTCGCAAATAGGACCACCCCACTTCACGCAGCAGGAGGATGGCAGCCATCAAGCCCAGCGCCAAACCAATCAATGCCAGGCTAGCCTCGACCAATTGGATTGGACTGATACTACCGGTTGCAGATGCAGCAACCCCGCGATTAGCAATCGCATTCCACCCCGACAGCACAACGGCCAGCACCAGAACTAACAATGCCCCGGTTAGAGCAAGGTTGAATAAAAGATGCTTACGGGCATCTGGCCATGGAAAGCGCACGCTCCGTGCCATGAATAGGATTGCCAGGAAGAGCAGCAACTGAGCCGTGTAAATAAAGGCAGTTTCTTTGGTTGCAAACTGAAGCGCGGTTACCGCCGTCAGGATGTAAAGCCAGCGTTTCTCCCCTTGTTCCAAATATTTCAAGACAGCCAGCAGTGTGACGACGCCCCAAAAGGCTACAAAAGCCTCGTTACGCGTATAACGACCGTAAAAAAGCATATAGGGTGAAATTAGAAAGAGCACGCCGGCAATCAACGCACCGCTTCTTCCCAAATAACGCCGGTACCCCAAGAGCACTACGGCGATTGTCGCAACACTGAAGAGTGCAGCCGGAATGCGTGAGGTAAAGTCATTATCTCCGAAAAGGAAATAAGTAAGAGCAACCACGTGGAATTGGAACGGTCCATGGGTGATTGGATCGTGCCGATATCCTCGCCCCATGTAAAGTTCCCACGAAGGAACCACATGGTTGACCTCGTCATGGCTCATCACCCGGTCCCCCAAATGATACAGGCGAGTAAACAAAGCCAACCCCAGGATCACCAGCACAAAAAGCGTTTCCAGACGCAACGGGGTTAAAGATTTCCAGAGGGGACGATCTAACCAATGAGGAGGATGTTCTAGAGTTAAGTGCATCATCTTGAGAGGTCCTCGAGGAAATTCAGATTGAGGTAAAATCATCAAACATCCGGAGTGCAAGCAAAAAACTAACGAAATTATACTCTTATCTCAGGAGAGGTTTGACAATAGATGACGGATGCGGCCCACCCATCAAATTGGCTACCCGATTCCTACTGGGTGGTACCCGGGAGGTTTCGGGCTGGTGAGTATCCAGGCAGTCATAATCCAGAACATACCCGGCAGCGTTTGCGTGCCCTGCTGGACTTGGGGATACGTGTGTTCATTGATCTCACCTGGGATGGAGAACTAGAACCTTACCAGGAGTTGCTTCGCCAGGAGGCAACCGAGCGAGGCGTAGAGGCAGAACACATTCGCTTCCCAATTGCTGAGCTCGGAGTACCCGGGCGCGCAACCATGCGAGCGATCCTAGATTCTATCGACGACTCGCTCGCTGCCAATAAAGGCGTGTACGTGCACTGCTGGTTTGGGCTTGGGCGCACCGGGACTGTAGTAGGATGCTATCTGGTTCGCCACGGCATCACCGGGCCGGAAGCATTGGAACGTTTGCAGTATTTACGCAGAGAGACCATCAAGTGGTGGCGCTCCTCTCCTGAGACCGATGAACAGTGTGCCATGATCACTTCGTGGCGAGTTGGAGAATAAATCTCTCTTAGAGGCCAGGATGCTCATGATCTCAATTCTCCCCTTTTCTCCTGAAGATTACGAAGATGCTATGGCGCTATGGAAAGACAGCCCGGGCATAGGATTAAGCCAGGCAGATTCTCTTGAGGCTATCACTGAGTTTCTGGAACGCAATCCTGGATTAAATTGGGTGGCCAAGCTGAACAAACAACTGGTCGGCACCCTATTGTGCGGTTACGATGGACGGCGTGCCTACCTTTACCACCTGGCAGTCCATCCCGAGTACCGGCGACAGGGTATTGGCCGTGCGCTGGTCGAACGTTGCCTGGAACGGCTAAAAGAGATGCGAGTTGAGAAAGCCCATCTTTTCGTTTATGCCGATAACCAAGAGGCCGTTGCCTTCTGGAAAGCCACAGGCTGGTATCCGCGCCCGGAACTTATCATCATGTCATTTAATGTGTCCTGAAGATCGAGCCCTTCACACTTGTTACTTTCCTGGCCCATAAGAAAGATAGAGAAATATAAAAAGCAAAGGCCCTTATCGCCTCTGCTCAATAAAATACTGTGAACCTCACCTGTCGGGGCGCCCGGATTTGAACCGGGGACCTCTGCGACCCGAACGCAGCGCTCTAGCCGGGCTGAGCCACGCCCCGTCAACTAGGTATGATTATAGTCGCAAACCCCAAAAATCGCAACCTTTCAGAGCAAGATTTTTGGAAACCTTTCCGCTTCCGAAACTTTCTGAACAAAAACTTCTTGGAGAACGGAAATCGCCCTAGATTTTCTGCCCGCAAATCGAACATAAGTGCTATAATAAAAAATATCCTTCGAAATCTAGAGCACCATTTATAATAATGACATCCGCAAGCGAGAGGAGATTAATTATGCCACGCAAACCCGTTCCCCCGGCACAACCGCTTCCTAGCCACCCCGACCATAGTTCAGGTATGGATGATGCCAGGCGTGCTGTTCTGGATAAGGCCCTTAGTGAGATTATCAAGCGCTACGGCGATGGCGCTATTATGCGTATGGGCGAAGCCCAACACTTAACGGTAGAAGTTATTCCTACAGGCTCGCTTTCCCTGGATATTGCACTGGGAGTAGGAGGTATTCCTCGAGGGCGCATCACCGAGATTTTTGGACCTGAAGCTTCCGGTAAAACCACTCTGTGTTTGCATTTGGTAGCAGAAACACAGCGTATGGGTGGAACCGCGGCCTATATTGACATGGAACACGCACTCGATCCCAGCTACGCCGCTCGTGTTGGCGTTAACATTGAGGATTTGCTTATTTCCCAGCCCGATACTGGGGAGCAGGCGCTGGAAATTGCAGAGACACTGGTTCGCTCAGGCGCAGTGGACCTGGTTGTGATTGACTCGGTTGCTGCACTGGTACCGCGTTCTGAAATCGAAGGTGATATGGGAGATGCCACCATGGGCATGCAGGCACGTCTGATGTCTCAGGCCCTGCGCAAGCTCTCTGGGGCGATTAATCAAACGAAGACGGCAGTGGTCTTCACCAATCAATTGCGCCAGAAAATTGGGGTCATGTTCGGCAATCCCGAGACCACCCCTGGGGGCTTGGCCCTGAAATTCTACGCTTCTGTGCGCCTGGATATCCGGCGAATTCAATCAATCAAAGTGGGCGCTGAAGTGATCGGTAATCGTGTCCGTGCCCGGGTTGTCAAGAATAAAGTAGCCCCGCCCTTCCGCACTGCCGAATTTGATATTATGTATAACGAAGGCATCTCTAAATACGGTGACATTCTCGACTTGGCCACCGAATATGGCATTATCCAGAAACGGGGCGCGTTCTATTCTTATGGTGACATGCGCATTGGTCAGGGGCGCGAGAATGCTAAAGAGTTCCTGCGTCAAAACAATGATCTGTGTAACGAAATCGAATTGGCGATTCGCCAGCGCGCTTTGAGCGGCGAAATTCCTCTCTCCCTGGCAGGAGGCACAGCAGAAGAAGCCGATCTTGAAGAATTGTAAAACCTCCCCGCCTCTTGTGGGTAAAATGGTGCAAGCCAGCCAAAATCGGCCACCCTCTTTGGGGGTAGCCAGATTCGTTTTTTTAGGGATGGTACTGCTAAGCGGGCTGTTGGCGGGGTGTGTAAGTCTTACCCCACAACGCTCCGTTATGAATTACGACCTTGCCACACCGTTCATTCCGCCTTCGGCTCCAACTGCGCTTCCCCTCATAGAAACCCCTGCACCCGTTCCTTCCCCCACCCATGAGTGCCAAAACAATCTCTCCTTTGTGAGTGATCTCACCATCCCCGATGGAAGCCCTGTTCCCAGCGGTGCCACCATAGATAAACGCTGGGAGGTCATCAATAGCGGAAGCTGTGATTGGGATGACCGGTACCGGCTACGTCTCATTGCTGGTTCACTCCTGGGAGCCAGCAGTCCCGAACAGGCTCTATTCCCCGCCCGAAGTGGTGCCCACGCTGTTTTGCGTATCTTTTTTCAGGCTCCCGCGGAGGAGGGGCGTTATCGAAGCGCCTGGCAAGCCTTTGATCCGAATGACTTTCCCTTTGGTGATCCGGTCTTCATAGAAATCGAGGTCGTCTCACCAACCCCAACGCCGTGATACAAACAACTGCACCTGACTCAGTGTCGGGTGCAGTTGTTCACAATTTCTGACATTAAGCGCCTAGGTGCCCTCTTCCCAGGAATTCAGGTAAGCCAGTTGCTGGGGAGTGAGGGTGTCAATCTCAACCCCCATGGCTGCTAACTTCAGGCGAGCAATTTCCCGATCAATCTCCTCAGGTACACTATATACCCTGCGCTCCATTTTGTCAGCATGTTTGACCAGGTACTCCAGGCTCAACGCCTGGTTTGCAAAGGACATATCCATTACACTGGCAGGATGACCCTCCGCAGCCGCCAAGTTGATTAGGCGCCCTTCACCCAAAAGGAAGATAGACCGGCCATCCTTCAACTCATACTGTTCCACAAACGGGCGCACCAGGCGCTTACTAACCGCCATCTCTTCTAATGCAGGAATATTGATTTCCACGTTGAAATGACCCGAGTTTGCCAAAATAGCGCCATCTTTCATCACTTCCAAATGATGGCGATCAATCACGTTAATATCCCCGGTAACTGTGCAGAAAATATCTCCTATTTTTGCGGCTTCAAGCATCGGCATCACCCGGTATCCATCCATGACCGCCTCAAGCGCTTTGAGCGGATCCACTTCGGTTACAATGACGTTAGCGCCCATCCCACGCGCCCGCATGGCTAAACCACGACCGCACCAACCATAACCCGCCACCACAAAATTCTTGCCGGCCAGTAGCACATTGGTGGCGCGGATGATCCCGTCTATCGTGGATTGCCCCGTGCCATAGCGATTATCAAATAAGTGCTTGGTCATCGCATCATTGACCGCAATAATCGGGTAAGCCAATGCCCCATCTGCGGCCATTGCGCGTAAGCGAATTACACCTGTGGTCGTCTCCTCGGTTCCGCCAATGATATTTTCCAGCAGATCGCGCCGTTCCTTGTGAAGCGTACTGACCAAATCCGCTCCGTCATCCATCGTCAAATGCGGTTTATGGTCTAACGCCGCATGAATGTGTTTGTAGTAAACGACATTATCTTCACCCTTGATTGCAAAAACCGGGATTTCATAGTGTGTGACCAGACAGGCAGCTACATCATCCTGAGTTGAGAGAGGGTTAGAAGCCGTCAGCACAACATCCGCCCCTCCAGCCTGAAGCGTATGCATCAGGTTGGCGGTCTCGGTTGTCACATGCAAGCAGGCTGAAATGCGCAACCCCTTAAAGGGCTGCTCCTTGGCGAAGCGTTCGCGAATCAATCCCAGCACTGGCATTTCACGAGCCGCCCACTCAATGCGACGACGCCCCCCCTCAGCCAGTTTTAAGTCCTTGACATCATACTTGATCATTTACTAATCCTCCAAAACCATGTTGATGGAATCCTCAAGCAAAACGCCCAGCGCTCCATGATCATCAAAATTCTGGCGATAGCGCTGCACAAATTCCTCGCGAGTGAAGACATGACTCTGCGGACCTTTTTGCTCCAGGCAGTAAGCGGCCGCCAAAGCCCCCATCTGACCACAGGTCACCCAGTCCAACCCCAATTGCAACCCACGGACGAAGCCGGCTCGGAAAGCATCTCCAACTCCCGTCGGATCGGCAATATGCTTAGGCTTTACCGCCTGAATGTGAAACTCCTGCCCTGCGGTGAAGATAATGGCTCCTTTGGCTCCTAGCGTCACCACCACCAGAGGCACCCGTGCACAAATGGAAGTTGCGCTTAAGCCGGTATGTTTCTGAAGCAGTTCAAATTCATACTCATTGACAAAGAGGCCAAAGGCCCCTTCCACTCCACGGCGTAGTTCTTCTCCACTGACACGCACCACTTGCTGACTCGGGTCATAAATATAGCGCCATCCCAATGCCTTGCACTCGGCAACATACCGATCCATTGCCACCGGATCATTGGGAGAAATAATCACCAATCCAGGCTGATCGTCTTTCAGCTCGTTAAGGCTGAAATCTCGCGCAAAAGTCATAGCGCCAGGGTAGAATGAGCAAATCTGATTGTTATCCAGATCGGTATTGGCAAAGAAGGAGGCGGTAAAGACACCGGGTACAACTCGGATATACCGCGTATCCACTCCAACCGCTTCCAAAAATTGGCGATATTCCTCAAAATCCTCCCCCACTGTACCGAATACAATCGGGCGGTCCCCCAAAAGCGCCATAGTATATGCAATATTTGTGGCTACTCCCCCACGCTGGCGTACCATCGAGTCAACCAAAAAGGAAAGGCTGATGGATTCTAAACGTTCAGGGACGATGTGCTCACGAAAGTGACCAGGAAAGGTCATCAGATAGTCATACGCGATCGAGCCAGTACAAATGGTTTTCATTGTAGCGATAGATCACCCTATCCGTAAAATTGGCCACCATTGGGTGGCGTGCCAATTATACCATCGAGCCCGGAAGTTCAACTGTGCGCTTTTCGCTCATCCACCTTGTAAAACTAAGGGCTTGCACCAACATAGAGAAAGAGTAAAATCCAAACACCTGCACAGACCAAAAGAGGGAGAAAGGTTATGATCACCATCTACCGCAGTCGAGAAGGAGTGCTTGAGACGGTTCCGGAAATTGTAAGCGGATGTTGGATCAATGTTGTAGATCCTACCTCGGATGAGATCGAGCGGCTGGTATGTGAGGGAATCCCTCAAGATTTCCTCACTTACCCCCTTGACCTGGATGAACGTTCTCGTACCGAACGCGAAGATGATGGCAAAATGCTCATTCTCTTGCGTATCCCCTATTTTCAGAGCCAAATGGTGGATGTGCCCTATATCACAATTCCATTGGGCATCATCCTTACCGACCAGTTTATCGTCACCGTTTGCCGCTATCCAAATGAAATCATCAACGAATTTACCTTAGGGCGCGTTCGCCATCTTTCAACTGCCAAGCGCATTCGCTTTGTTCTTCGCATCCTCCTCAGCACGGCCAATCTCTACCTGGCTTACCTCCGTGAGATCAACCGTACCGTGGAATCCGTCGAAGATCAGCTCCAACTCTCCATGCAGAATCGCGAAGTTATGGAACTTCTGAAATATCAGAAGAGTCTGGTTTACTTCACCACCGCCCTGAAATCCAATGAACTTCTTCTGGAACGGCTCCAACGCGCCCAATTATTTCGCATGTATCCCGACGATGAGGACCTGCTAGAGGATGTGATCACCGAAAACCAGCAAGCCATTGAAATGGCGAACATCTCAAGTAGCATTCTTACCAGCATGATGGATGCTTTTGCTTCCATCATCTCCAATAACCTCAATGTAGTCATGAAATTTCTCACCTCAGTGACCATCCTTCTCAACGTCCCCGTCATTATTACCGGGTTTTATGGGATGAATGTGGATTTACCGCTTCAAGAATTCTCATTTGCGTGGCAGATTATCCTGGCCATTTGCGTTGGCTTAGTGGCAATTACCGCAATCTACTTCACCCGCCGGCGCTGGTTCTGAGCCAATCTTTTTACATCCTCAACCTGGTTTCTTATGGTTAGTGGTAGGATTCAAGCCATGAAGCCCTCTGCAAATACCATCCGCGTTCCCGCCCCAGCCACTCGTTTCCCATCGGAGGAGCAGGATTTTGTGCGCCTCGTAAACCTGAGTAAATCCTATCAAGAAGGAAATACAACCCGTACCGTCCTTCAGAGGGTCAATCTTCAAATGCATCGAGGAGAATTTATTGCTATCCTGGGGCGAAGTGGAAGTGGAAAGACCACCTTGCTTAATTTGGTCAGTGGAGTGGATCATGCTGATCAAGGGGAAATCCGAGTGGCTAACTTTGTTCTAACCCAAATGAGCGAAGAAGAACGCACAGCCTTCCGGCGACGTCACATTGGCTTTATTTTTCAATTTTTCAACCTCATTCCCACCCTCACAGTGTGGGAAAATCTCATTCTTCCCCTTATTTTGAACGGTCTCACCTCAACCGCAGATATGGAGTGGGCCAAGATGCTCCTTGAAACGGTTGGCCTCGCAGGGTGTCAGCACTCCTTTCCCGATAACCTTTCGGGTGGGGAGCAACAGCGTGTGGCCATCGCTCGCGCCCTGGTCCATCGCCCCCTGCTGGTGCTTGCCGATGAACCAACAGGTAATCTAGATGAGGATAATGCACGCATTGTCCTTGACCTACTATCTCAACTCTTGCGCCAACAACAAAGCACTCTCATCATGGTCACGCATAGCCAGGATGCCGCCGCACTAGCCGACCGTGTCTTCGCCTTGAAAGAGGGACGGCTCCAATGGATAAAAAATAATGGTCAAGCATCCACACATCTCCCTTTGTAGACTCTTGATCAAAATCCCCCAGCGCTACCTGGTCCGCCATCCCTGGCAGGGCATTCTGGTAGTTTTGGGGATTGCTCTGGGCGTGGGGGTTATGGTGGCCATTGACCTGGCCAACCAGAATGCCTTACATGCCTACGAACTGAGCGTTGAGTCCGTGGTCGGAAGTGCCACTCACCAGATCTATATCTCCGGACAAGATCTCGACGAACAAATTTATGTAGACTTGCGCCGCCAGGGGTTGTTGCCCACCGCAGCGCCGATTCTGACAACACTGGTAAGTGTGCAAGAAGCCGGGGGAACGGTTTTCAACCTTATGGGCATTGATCCTCTTGTGGACACACAAGTTCGCAATTACTGGGGGACCTCCGTTCCCCTCAACGAATTCACCGCCTTGCTCACGCAGCCCAACACCCTTTTAGTTCCACAAGCCCTGATGGACTCGAGAAACTTTAGGATCGGAGATGTTCTGCACCTTGAAATCGAGGGCCGTCCTGTTGAAATGAAGATAGT
Organism: Thermanaerothrix daxensis; assembly: GCF_001306145.1. Lineage (GTDB taxonomy): Bacteria > Chloroflexota > Anaerolineae > Anaerolineales > Anaerolineaceae > Thermanaerothrix > Thermanaerothrix daxensis. The sequence continues at coordinate 1,179,591 of NZ_LGKO01000002.1, read as the reverse complement.
GGGCAGTTTTCCCTCTTCCAGACCTTATCAAGAAAACATATTGATTGCTGATTTAGCCACCGTGCAAGAGGTCACCGGTAAGATCGGAAGAATCGAGCGGATTGACCTGATTCTGGAAACTACTCAGGCAACCGCCCAGATTGCTGCTCTCCGCCAGATCCTCCCTGCAGGGATGCAGATCGCACCCGTAACTGCCCGTCAGGGTGCTATCGAAAATATGACGGCGGCTTTTCGGCTTAACCTGAGCGCACTCAGCCTTTTGGCGCTTATCGTGGGGCTTTTCCTGATCTACAACACCATGACTTTCTCGGTTGTACAGCGCCGTCCTCTCTTTGGTTTATTGCGGAGTCTGGGTGTAACTCAGAAAGAAATTTTTGCCATTGTACTTAGCGAGGCTGCTTTGATGGGAATGGTGGGCGCTCTGCTGGGATTGATAATTGGCGTAAGCCTGGCCAGGTACACTGTGGCAGTTGTCTCTCAAACCATCAATGACCTTTATTTTACAACCACTGTTCGCGATGTACCCCTTTATCCGGCCAGCCTAAGCAAAGCCTTTTTTGTCGGGTTAGGCGCCACCCTGCTTACGGCGATCCCCCCTGCCCTGGAAGCAGCGCGAACTGCGCCGCGGAATGTCATAAGTCGGGCATTTCTGGAAAGAAAAACCCGGCTTTCACTGAACACAATTACGCTGGCAGGCGTAGGTCTACTCGGCACAGGGTTGCTGATCATGTGGGTGCTCCATACCTGGGCAGGGGGATTTTTAGGACTATCTCTGGTTATCTTGGGCATGGCCGCGATCTCCGCTTTCATTTTCCAAAAAATGGTGCAATTAGGTGAAACGTTATTGGGGCATATACTCGGATATGTGGGCAAAATGGCACCTCGTAACCTTCTGCGCGCCCTGAGTCGCACTGGTGTGGCTTCTATGTCCCTGATGGTAGCAGTAGCCGTATCAATTGGCATGGGTATCATGATTTTCAGTTTTCGTCAAACAGTGATTACCTGGCTCGAACAATCCTTACAAGGCGACATCTACATTTCTGCACCCGGATTCTCAGCCAACCGTCTTTTGACCCCGATTGACCCTCAGGTGCTCCCCTTTGTCCGCAATTGGCCCGGTGTCGCTCGGGCTGATGTTTTACGTTCCCTCATGATTGATAGTGCATGGGGGCCGATCCAGCTTTCAGCCACTGACAACCCCGATATTGGGCATGAGCGCTACTTTAAGGCCACGCTAGGCTCTTATGCCACCCTTTTTTCTCGCTTTCAGGAGGGATGGGTTTTTATCTCAGAACCGCTGGCGAATCGCGCCAATCTCAAGGTGGGTGATGCTCTTCAACTTCAAACCCCTCAAGGCCTCCATGAGTTTCCAATTGCAGCCATTTATCACGATTACGCCTCCAACAGTGGAATTGTCATGATGTGGCTGCCAGTTTACCGTAAATATTGGGATGATTCGGCCATTACCGCTATTGGCCTACGCCTCAAACCCGGTTATGATCCACAAAGCGTAGCCAACGACCTTCAACGCTCCTTGCCTACTCAGCAACGCCTTACGATCCGCCCTAATCGTGTATTGCGGCAGGAAGTGCTCCGCGTCTTCGACCAGACGTTCGCCATTACTTCGGCTTTGCGCGTTTTGGCCACATTAGTCGCTTTCATTGGTATTTTGAGCGCGCTACTCCTTTTACAGTTGGAACGCCAGCGCGAGTTTGGGGTGCTAAGGGCATTAGGGTTTTCTCGGCATGAACTATGGCGATTAATGATTCTGGAAACAGGGCTTATGGGCTTCTCTGCGGGACTGCTGGCGATCCCCAGTGGTCTCATCATTGCTCTGGTTTTGATTCAAGTTATCAACGTACGCTCTTTTGGTTGGAGTCTCCGCTTTGCCCTTGACCCCAGTGCTTTATGGATTGGAATGGTTATTTCCCTTCTGGCGGCCATTCTAGCGGGTATCTTCCCGGCCTTCCGGCTCAGTCATTTGTCCGTGGCAGAAACTATTCGCTATGACTCCTAGATTCGGATACTACCCTTTTATGATGCTCTCCTTTTTAGCGTTGGCACTGAGCATAACAGGATGCCAACCTCGCTCATTTCTGTCCCCTACACCCCCACCCCAAGCCGATCTTCCCCTTCCTCAGGCTGGCTTCGAGAAAGCCATCCAACCGCGTATTTTTCACTTCCCGCTAGATCAAGGCCCTCATCCCAACTTTCAAACCGAATGGTGGTACTACACCGGTAACCTCGAAACACCTGAAGGGCATCATTTTGGTTTTCAACTCACCTTTTTCCGACGCTCCCTTTTACCCCCTCAGTCCAAACCCCAACGATCTTCTGCCTGGGCAACCACCCAGGTATATATGGGGCATCTGGCCTTGACCGACGTAAGTGAAAAGCGCTTTCGATTCCAAGAACGTTTTAGTCGAGAAGCCTTGGGGCTAGCAGGCGCCCAGGGTGAACCTCGCTTCGGCGTATGGCTGGAGGATTGGTCGGTAGTGCAACTGGACGAGCACCGCTACCAACTGCTGGCTAGAACATCTGAGATTGGATTAGACCTTATTCTACAGGATCAGAAAGGGTTCATCCTTCAGGGAGATCAGGGATTGAGTCGCAAGGGAGAAGAACCCGGGAACGCCTCCTATTACATCAGCCAGACCCGCCTGACGATCTCCGGCCAAATCCGAAGCGGCAAGCAAGCCTACTCAGTGCAGGGAGTAGGGTGGATGGACCATGAGTTCAGCACCAGCGCCCTAGGGAAAGATCAGGTGGGGTGGGATTGGTTCGCCCTTCAACTGGACGATGGTAGCGACCTGATGTTTTTTATTTTGAGAGATAATCAGGGGAACCCCACACCTTACTCCTCGGGTAGCCTGATCACCCCTGATGGTGAAGTTCAACCCCTTGGGATGAAGGATGTGCAAATTGAGGTATTGCACCACTGGACCAGCCCTCACTCTGGTGCCATCTATCCCAGTCAATGGTATATTCGCCTTCCCAGCCAGGAACTCGCACTTCGGGTCTCACCCTATATCGAAGATCAAGAACTACGCGTCTCTTTTACCTACTGGGAAGGAGCAGTAAAAGTTGAAGGTTTCCGCGCTAGCATGCCCATCCGTGGGGTGGGTTACGTTGAGCTGACGGGCTATGCAGGCTCGATGCAAGGCCAGTTTTAGAGACCATCGCAAGGGTAATTATGCTGATCCAATCCTTGCCGTTATGAGATAGACACCTGATCCCGTTGTTTACCAAACACGCTTTTGAATACGTCTTCTCCAAAACTGGTCGCTAATGGCCCACCTAACAGCAACCTGAAGGTTCTACTTCTTTCCGCTCGTAAGAAGAGGGCATTTTCCATCTGTTTTTCGTAGAATACCCGTGCAAACTCATACAGGTGAGTTACAAAAAAGACTTTGATGCGCCGATCCAGTAGAGCGCTGGTAATTTGGCGGGCAATCTCAGATCCCTCCCGCTCGTTGGTAGAAGCGAATGACTCGTTAAACAGCATCAAGGCATTAGGTTTGATCCGATCCACAATAGCGCTCATCCGACTAAGTTCTTCATCTAGCTTACCGCTCTTCATTAAAGCGTCTTCCTTGCGTCGGTAGTGAGTGAAGACACCACTACACAAGTTGGCGCAAAATTCCTGAGCCGGAACAAACATACCTGCTTGCATCATTAATTGGGCCAGCCCAATGCTTCTAAGAAATGTTGATTTACCTCCTTGATTGGCCCCAGTAATCATTATCAGGTCTTTGGAATCAGCGTTGATATCGTTACCAACAACCTCTCGTTTCATCGTCAAGGCCAAACTGACATCATAAAGTCCTTTAAAATTATGTTTTCGTTCGGCCATGACCGCAGGAACGGGAAATGCGATTGGATTACCTATTTGCTCAAGTTGTTCCTTGAGATTGATACATCCAAGGTAAAAAGCCAGCTCCGTACGGAGCATGTTGAAAAAACTCTCAATGTGCTCTGCAGCCTGAGCCAACGCATTGGCACATGAACTGACTCCCACATCTCTTAAGGCTCCTAGCACGCGTGCCCCTGCCTCATCTCTTTCACTAATTGTGAAGGAAAATGTGGGAGATTTTTTACTGAGAGCTTCTTTGATCCAGTTCTTGTTTTTGGTATTGGGAAGGCGTAATGTGTAATTCATACCCTCATTTCCCATGCCCAATTCAGCACTGATCAACACACCCCTGGGGAACTTCAACTGTTGAAGATGATACTTGACCATGCTTAGATACTCATCACTCAACTCGCTTTGGAGCATGGCAAAAAAACGTGTCAGCCCTTCTGAGTGAAACATGCCCATGTGCTTATCTGCAATCTTTCGGAGTTGCTCAAGCGAGGGTATGAACATCGAAATAATATCTACAGCTCCGCTGAGAACACCACTTGGGTAATGGGTAAAGATTCCCAACCAACTGCGCCGTTTGCGCTCAATTGCCTCAATGAGAATCTGGTAGATCTCCCGGATCACCGAGGAATGCTCCAAGCAATCCCTTAAGATCTCTTGCCGATATAGAACCGAGTCAACGTCCTTGAGGCTTGATAATACGGCCGCCTTTGAGATTTCATACAAAAATTTATCCCCGCGTGCCATTGCATTGAACAAGACCTCCAGCTCAAGATCATGAATTAAATCCGGGCTATGGATCGGCAAAGGCGCGAGAGGATCAAAATCCTGATCGCGAAACATTAAATGGGCTTTCATTCTTTGATCCGCTCCTTGATTAGGTCGTAGGTGAGATGATATTTTTCAGCAATACAAATAGCATACGCAAGTCCATCAGCGGGCCTACGCACAATCTTAAATGTGCGCAAAGCCGGATTCTCCGGCACAACCGTACTCACCATGCTCACCGTTTGTTCGCTCAGGGTGGATAGTTCATCAATAAAAGTAACGAACACGCAGAAAGCATCCAGGCTTATCACCCTCTTAAGAACTTCCTTGCTGAGAAATATTGCATCGTTCAGGGTGGTTGAAGTGAAAACTTCATTCAATATAAGAATGCTCTCTGAAGTTGCCTCCTCGAGAATGGCATGGATGCGCACCAGATCGTCTTGCAGTTTTCCGCGCAGATTACGAACGGATTCCTCTTTCTCAAAATGTGTGAAGATTTGATCGTAAAGAAAGAGCGTCGCCTCTGTACCCGGTACCGGGCATCCTAGACTTGCCAGATAATGAAGTTGAGCAAACATTCTTGCAAAGGTTGTCTTACCACCCTGATTAGGCCCAGAAACCACAATAATTCTTTCTTTTCTTTCCAGATAAAAATCATTGGGAACCACGAGGCCGGGCTCAGACAACCGTTTGTGGGCTAGAGCAATATCAAAAGCGTCTTTTGCATGAATGGACTTAGTCTTGGTTAGCTGAGGGTAGCAGAAGTTAAGTCCCTTTGCCTCCAGGTTTGCCATAAAATCGATATAGGAGATAAAAAACTGGATTTCGCGGTCAAAGGTCGAAATGACGGGGTCAACAAAGTTCTGGTGGTTAAGGCAGTAAGCCTCCACTCTTTTGAAAATGTCCGGGTACAGCTTTGCCACACAATCTAAGATCTGAGCCTCTACATGGCTTACACCCGAGAGAATGGGGAGATCAATTCGGTAACCCTTAGTATCCCCCTGTTTGAATTTTTCAAAAGTGCGTTCCACTTCACTACTGTAATCAATCTCAGATTCATATTTTCGAACTCCCACCCAGTTCCCCCTGATGATCACACAATATTTGATGGAAGCCAAATCATGTTTCAGAGCCCGCGCCTCTTCATGGAGCGAGCGGAAAGCGGGAGAAGCGACGTAGGTGGTCAGATAAGTCTGGAAATCCAAAAATCCTCTTGATCGTAAAGGTGCTCCCTCAAGATCCCCAACCAAGCCACTAACAGCTTGACAATACGCCACAGCGGCTTCCAGGAACCATCCTTCTTGTTGGCGCTTGTAATACAGCTTTTGGGCCAGGTTCAGATATCTACGAACCAGAGATATCTTCTCTGCAAAAGTCTTGATGGCATTCAGTGTATTTGCGTTTTCAAGATCCCTGAAGATCTCCTGGCGATAACGGATAACTTCAATGTCATGCAAAGGCAAATAGAAAAACGGTTTTAGATCATATTCCTGTTTTTGTTCTGTGATGGCATCAATCACCTGCCCAAGGTTCAGATCCTCAAAAAAATCGGGCCTTGAGATGACATTGGGTATTTCATCCACTGCACCTGTTGGGAAAAGCATGCTAGTCCAGACCATCTCTGTTATTCTCCAGAAGCGCTAAAAATTTCCTAAGTTTTCAAGATTAAACATTCGTCACAATAACCCAACAAAAAAGCCTCTACTGAACCAACCGTTCAAGTAGAGGCTATTAGTCATACCGACACTTACGGCGAGCCTCATCGCCACCAAGTATAAGTTGTTAAAAATAACTCACCAAGTTGAGTGGGCGGAACGGGACTCGAACCCATGACCTCCTCCTTGTAAGGGAGGCGCTCTAACCTACTGAGCTATCCGCCCGCACGTTCCAATTATAACTTAACCCGCTCCAGTTGTGTTCCTAGCCATCACTCAAATCAGCGATATATTCTCCGACCAATGCCTCAAAGTAAGCCTGCAAAGGACGCAAATAATTGGTTTCCCACCAATGCATCATAGCCCTGGTGCTATCCGCCCTCACCCCATGATGCCAGACTCGAAACAAACTTCCGGTGCAGGTAGGCTCGATTCGGATTTCAATGCTTGAGTCAGCCGAAAGTGGTTCATCCCGAATCTGCCAATTCTGGGCAATGTAATTATGGGGAACCATGCAGTTAAATGTGCCTTGAACACCTCCATCCAGCGCCCAAAATGCTCCCCCGACTCGCGCCTCTATTCGGGCGGATTTCTGAGTAAATTGACTGTGCTCAAAACTATCTAGCCAGGCCCGATAAATTCTCTCCGGATAAACCGGGATTTCTACACCCATCTCGATCGTGACAAACATTGTCTCACCACCTTCTCGATACCTTACCCATTAAACTAAACCTCACTAAATTACAACCCCTCTAAGGGTTATCAGTTACCTCTGAGTGGCTAGGGGAAGCGAGAAAAAGAACGTGCTCCCAACATTTACCTCGCTTTCCGCCCAAATCCGCCCGCCATGAGCCTCAACTGTGTGACGTGCGATCGAAAGGCCCAAACCCGTTCCACCGCCTGATCGGGATTGATCTGCTTTATAGAAACGCTCAAAAATCCGCGGCAAGGCTTCAGGGCTGATACCGACGCCGGTATCCTTTACACTGAAAATCACCTCCTTCTCTTCCGTCCGAGCCGTCAAATCAATGCGCCCACCTGGCGGTGTGAACTTAATAGCATTGTGGAGCAAATTAATCAGCACCTGTTCAATTCGCTCACGATCTGCCAGCACCATGGGCAAAGCAGGATCCACATGCACTTCCAGTGTTAGCCCCCCGCGCTCGGCTTGCAAACGCATCCGTGAAGCAGCGCTTTCCATTAAATCGGCAGGCGAGATCGGTTGGCGATTAAGCGGAACTTTACCCGATTCAATGCGTGAAAGTTCCAATAACTCCCGTACCAATTGGGTGATATTATCAATTTCTTTATCCATCTGTTCCAGAAAACGCCGCGCCATGAGTTGATCTTCTAACGCGCCTTCCTGCAGGGTTTCTGTGAGCGCCTTCAAAGTGGCCAGAGGCGTGCGCAATTCATGAGACACATTGCTGATAAAGTCGCGGCGTACCGTCTCCAAACGTCTAACACGCGTCAAATCCTGAATAACCAACAGAACATTTCCCCGGAGCGCTCCCCCCAAAGGAGTGGCAATGGCCTGAACAAACAAACGGTTGGGAGTCATTTCCAAGGTAGTGTTATACTGACGATCATTGCTCAGAGCCTTGCGCCAGAGTTCTACCAATTGATGATGACGCACCACCTCAATCAGGGACCTCTCCCCCCCTTCCGCCGCTGGAGTGCCAAACAAACGCTCTGCCGCCGGGTTTGTCAGGCGCACTTTTCCCTCTGCATCAACAATGACTACGCCATCCGTCATATATTCCAGTACAGCATCAAATTGAACTCGCTCTGCTGCCAAGGCCTCAATTTGTGAGCGCAATTCGCCAGCCATGGCCGAAAATGCTTGAGCCAACTGACCAATCTCATCGTTCCGAGATTGAACCGATGCCAGCAAAGCCTCGCTGTGGGGTGATTGAGAAATGCCTTCAGTTAGGTAGCGCAAAGGCTGAACAACCAACCGCGAAACTAAGAGCGCTATGCCCCCTGCAAGCAGGACTGCTGCCAAGCCAATGAGAGTCAAATGAAGTGTCAATTGCCTTAACGCTTGATCTATCGAGGTCAATGATATTGCTACACGAAATATACCAGATATTTGTTCGCTGTCCTGGCGACCCAAAGGCACCGTCGCCACCATAAAGCGTTCTGATCCGCCATTGACGATGGTAATCTCCCCCAATTCGAGCCCCTTCATTGGTAAGGTAACGGAGCGTACTTGTCCGAGCCTTTGCGGAAGCCACCTTTCTCCCCAGGTCTCAACCTCCAACCCACCCTGGAGGTCATAAATTGCTACCCACGCATCCATCGCATGGGCAAATGCTTGTAAATCGGTTTGAACCTCAACCATTTGTCCAGCCTGATACAACGGCGCCAGGTGATTTGCAAGGATCCGCACCTCTGCCAGTAAATGATGTTGCTGTTGCTCTAAATACTGTCGCTCAAATGAGATGCGAATGATGACCAGCACGCCAGTCACCACCAGAAGGGCCCATATTACAAAAGGCCATGCAATACGCCACATTAAGGAACCACGCATTTACCCCTCAAAACGATAACCCGCTCCACGTACTGTAACAATGCGTCGAGGTTTAGCTGGCTCAGGTTCAATCTTTTCTCTTAACCAGCGAATATGAACATCCACCGTTCGCGAATCGCCAATATACTCCCACCCCCAAACTCGCTCGAGAATTTGCTCACGTGTCAATACTTGCCCTCGATGTTGTGCCAGATAAAGCAGGAGTTCGTACTCTTTGGGTTTCAAAGGAAGAGGATTACCATCTAACAAAACTTCTCGCCGCCCCATATTGATCAAAAGATTACCATATCGGAGAACCGGTTGCGGGGCTTCGCTCTGAATGAGCCCACTACCTACTTCCTCACGAACCATACGCACCCGGCGCAGCAGAGCCTTAACGCGTGCCAGCAATTCGCGCATTGAAAAGGGTTTTGTGAGGTAATCGTCTGCACCAACTTCGAGCCCCACCACCCGATCAATCTCATCATCCCGTGCTGTGAGCATCAGCACCGGTGTGGTCATCTCCTGACGCAAGATGCGGCAAACTTCAAACCCATCCATTCCCGGTAGCATAATATCCAAAATAATTAAGTCCGGACGAGAGCGCCGCGCCACATTCAAAGCGGCAGGACCGTCACCAGCCACTTCTACATCGTACCCCTGCCGACGCAGGTTATACGCCAGTGCCTCCTGCAATGTTGTTTCATCCTCAACAATCAATATTTTCTCACCCATGCCTTGTCACCTCCTCAAAAATGCGCATCATGCGCCATGCCATCTGATCCCGTCGAAAATTGGTTTCCACGCATCTACGCCCTGCCGCTCCCATGCGCTGGGCAAGATCTCTATTCTCTGCCAATTGTAAGACGGCCTCCGCCATAGCCTGAGGATCGCCCGGTGTAACCGCAATACCCGCCCCTGCTTCCTCCACAACCCGCCGAATAACCCCATCAATGGCAAGAATCACAGGACGCCCCGCAGCCATATAGTCGAACACCTTGTTGGGATAAGTGGTCTTATAGGCTTCCAGGGGTTTCAAAATCGCGATGCAAGCATCGGCAGCGGCCAGAACTTGCGACACCTCACGCTTAGAGAACGGAGGCAAAAAAAGGACATTTCCCAGCCCTCTGCTTTGAGCCTCACGCATCAATGCGGGTTTTTCTTTTCCATCTCCCACCAGTACAAACCGGATCTGGGGATAATCTTTCAGCAACGCAGCAGCATCCAACACCACCCCCAGATCATTGGAAAGCCCATGGGCACCCGCATATAGAACCACAAAGGCATCTTGTAGTCCATATCGTTGACGGATTTCATCGCCCCGGGAGTGCGGATTAAACATTTGAGGATCAGCCCCATTAGGGACCAGTTCAATCCATCTGGCACCACGAGCCTGTACGTGATTAATGAATCCCGGCGAATTGACAACGACCCGTTCCGCCCGCCGATAAAGGAACTTCTCCAACCTCTCAGATGCCCAGATCAAGATAGGTTGACGCAAAACCCCTACAGCGACTGCAAATTCCGGCCAAAGATCGCGTACTTCAAATATAAACGGCACTCGTTTAAGAAATGCCAGCCCCCACGCGGTTAGCGCCTGAAAAATCGGAGGGGAGGTTCCCCAGACTACATCCACTTTAGATACCCCCAGGCCAACCAGGAACGAAGAAAGCATGAAACTGATAAAGGCCAATGTTCGGTGAAAGAAACTGCGATGGAACGCCGGGTAGGTATAACAGCGTAAAATTGTTAGCCCGGGTTCAACCTCTCTTCGATTAACCCATTGACTCGCCTCGGGAGAGGGTTTCCCACTCAGGTAGTTGAGGGGACTGGCGATAACGGTAACCCGATGCCCATGGGCAACCAGAAACCTTGCCATTTCTTCATGGCGGGTGCCGCCAGCCTCATCCAAAGAGGCATAGGCTTGATGGATTAACAGGATATGCATCAGCCTAATTTTAATCAATCCCCCCTATCCTTGCACCCCCACCTCAATATCCGTCACAAGTTTGAATGGCACACGCCCGGTCCAAGTGATCAGAAACGAAAGGGCAGGCAAACGGACAAGATAAGATGGTGAAAACCAGCCCAAGTGCTCAAATTCACTCTCAGGCCCAGCCACTACCCTGCCCTGACAGATTAGCCGCTGCGCCATTACCTGGATTTGATCCCCCTCCGCTTCCCATCTCACCTCCAGATTCATTTGCTCCCTCAGTTCTGGGTACGTTACTCGTATCCTTGTCTTTTTACCATCCCATTGCCACTCCCCCATCCGAATAAGCCAGTGTAAGTCAAAGCGGTGTACCTGCTGACCTTTCGAATTAACAGGGATCAGATCATCAACAACCTGCCAATGCCCACCGCCCAGCCAGGAGAGCGTTCGTCGGTGAATAAGACCAAGTGCTCGGTAACCATCGTGCTCTGCCACCCAACTTTGATTGGGCTTGGAAAGAGCAGGTAGAAACCTCACCTTTGCATCACGGCTCCACAGAAACCGCCCCAGGCGGCATAATTGATCTCGTCCGTCCACGCTTAGGGTATTATGAACCGGAGTTCCCGCCAAACCATTATCCCAGGGCGCCAAAAGATTGTAGGCGTATGTTCCAGGGTCAAGGAGAAGATTCACCCCGTTGGCCCAGAGGTCCACATGCATAAAATCTGCATGAGCCACCCGTCCCCTGCACGGCCCTCCCTGCATTAAAGCCCATGTGGTGACACCACGAGGTTTTATAATGCCCGGAGAGAGAGACCGGGGAAGGGAAACGTTTATTCCCCCAGGGTTTACTCCTAGCCATAGACTCAATTCATCCCAAATTCCAGGCAAGAGGAGCCGACTTCGCAAAAATACATTCCCTACCGCCTGAAGGGTGGGGCGATAATCCGCAATGTCGCAACTGCCAAAGGGCAACACGTTACTTCCGTCGTTGTGCCCGTAATTGGGCACTTTGCCCGAAGCCTCGTCCATTCGTTCCCACAGCCAGCCAACTGCCTTGGCCAGTCGCTCCACGGTTAGCGCTGGCAACTTACACCCCTCAATTTCAGCCGCGCGAGCGAACAAAAGCGCCAAATGGAGCATCAGACGATGGTAATTCAGGCTATTCTGGACATAACACCCATCCGGGGAAATCTGACGCTGAAGAGCTCGATTCAACCAATACCATCCCATCTTTCGCCATTTAGGGGCTTCAGGCCACTCAGGGAACATGACACCTGCCACATACAGCCCCAGCGCTTCGCTTAGCAGGTGATTATTATTTTGAGCCCGCGCATAGATCAGCGTTGGCGGGATTCGCCGTGCATGTTCAAGGAGAGCGATGACTAATTGATGCCGGAACCTTGCCTCAAAAACTGGAGACGTTTCGAAAACCTGTAAAGCAAATAGCAGGGCCGGAATGCGCAAGGCAACCTCTTGTCCTGAAGCCCAGTTAGGCCCATAGCCAACAGGATTGGCACGTAGAAAACGCTCAAGGTAATGTTGGCACGCCCGGGCATAACCCTCGTTTCCGGTCAAAATGTAGGCACGCCCCAGAGTAAAGACCCAACCCAGGCGGGCAGACTCCCAAAAAATCTTGATATCCTTGCCTCCAACGGTATTCCCATATCTATCCCATGGCATCAGCGGCTGGGGAGGCTCTAAGCTCAATGAAACAGGTTCACCTCCAAAGGGACGATGCTGTCCCTGCACGATTTCATCAGCCAGGGTCATCACCTGCGCCGATCCATCTGCCCCTAAAACCGCCCTGAGATGTTGGGGGTCGGGGATTTCGAAAAGTCTCCCTCGTACGGGTGGCGCCTTGGTTAGTTCCAAGTCCCGGAAGCGTGTTGCCCAACGCCACCACCCTGAAGCCAAACCGGCACGATAAACCCCATAAAGAGCCACCTGGGTCGGCCCGAGGGTTCTGAGGATTTTCCAGGCTTTTGTCAACCGGTTCACGGATTCTATGCAGTACCTACTTTTTACGCAATTTCAACCGGGCGTTGAGTCCTCAGGGATTCCCGGGCAGTCAGGGTCGCTTTGGCAACACCGATGATCTGCTCGTAAGGAATTGGGGGGACACCTGTGACTGTAATAGCATTGACAAACGCCTCCAGCAAGCCACGATGCCCTTTATCTTGACGCAACCGGTGCCGAAAGGTTTGGCGACGACCGTTGGCAACCAATTGCAGCGATCGAAAATCTTCCAGTTCAGCTACCTTCCCCTCACAAAATACTTCTACATGCTCCTTGGGATAAGCCTTATCGCCATTTGCCAGGTAGGACACAACCCCTATTGAACCATCCGGGAACTCAAATACCAAAGTGGCATTGTCTTCGCAATACACCCCCTGATCCGGTAGGGCTTTTCCCCACACCCTTATCGGCATAGTTCCTACCAGGAACACCAGAAAATCTATGAAATGACACCCCTCACCGACTATGCGCCCGCCCCCTTGCTGAGGATCGTGCAACCAGTGCGTCAGCGGCAAGTACCCAGCATTGACCCGGTAATATATGTGCATGGGCTGAGCCCGAGGCTCAAAAAAGGCTTTCAGCCGTTGAGCAAGAGGGGCATATCGGCGGTTAAAGCCCACTGTTAATAAGGGCATCCCCTCCAACTGAAGCAACGACTCTATCCGTTCAATCTCATCCCAATGAATTGCCAGGGGCTTCTCACAAAACACATGCTTTCCCGCTCTCAAAGCACTCTCAACCTGTCGGGCATGGTGCTGATGACGGGTCAGAATTGCCACGGCGTTTATGGCATCATCGTTCCAAATTTCAGTCTCGTCCGAGCCCGCATAAGCAAAACCAAACTTTTCAGCCGCGCGACGCGCGTGTAACCCATTTGCTGAGACAATTCCAACCTTTTCCACTTCCGGCAAAGACCTCAAATTCGGCAGAAATACTGCTGTGGCATAATTGCCGGCTCCAAGGACCCCTAACCGTACTTTTCCCGTGGGCGAGAGGTTCACAACAGACCGGGGAAGAACGATCCGTCGGGTCAGAGATGGCTCTTCCACCTGAGGATAAGTGATCAGCACACCCAGGCTTGGAGGAGCATTTTTAGCCGTAATTAGTGCGTAGGCCTGTTCTGCCGCTTCAATGGGGAATCGGTGGGTAATCAGGGGTTTTACCGTCAAACGCCCTTCACCAATCAAACGGGCAACTGCTTCCAGATTGCGCCCCTCGGTCCAGCGCACATACCCATAGGGATAGTCCTGTCCCCTCTCCTCATAATTAGGATCATATCGCCCTGGCCCGTAAGAGCGCGAAACCATGAAAGCAAGTTCCTTCTCATAATAAAGTTTGCGTGGCAGTTCCAGGCCTACCGCCCCCACAGCTACCACACGCCCTCGATCGCGTGCCAGCCTCCCCGCTAAATGAACCGGATCGTTTGCAGAAGTATCGGCGCAAATAATTACCGCGTCAAACCCTCGCCCCTGAGTAAAAGCAGTCGCAAATGTCTCGGCTTCTGAACGCAAGCATGCTTGTAGCCCCAGTGACCTGGCTTTTTCCACCCGCCAGGGGTTAATATCAATGCCCAGAGCCTCACACCCATTTGCTCTGGCCAATTGCATCGTCAAAAGACCCAATACCCCTAATCCAATAACGGCCACATACTCCCCGATCTGCGGTTCGGCAAGACGAAAGCCGTGTAACGCGATGGCACCCAGGGTAACAAATGCTCCGCTTTCAAAATCCACCCCCTCTGGAAGAGGGGTTACCAGCAAACGAGGCACAACAACGTACTCAGCATGAACGGCATACCCTCCCCCGGCACACGCCACCGCATCACCCAGACGCAGGTCGTTGATTCCCTCACCTACCTGCTCCACAATTCCGGCTGAGGAATAACCCAGGGCAATGGGTTGATTGAGACGGTTAAGTGCGGCTTCCAGGGCGGTGAGCACACCTTCACGGCGTGCCTTTTCCCACACCTGACGCACCAGATCGGGGCGAGATTGCGCCTTGCCTAAAAGGCTCTTTTCGGCAAAAGAGACTACCATCCTCTCGGTGCCTACTGAAACCAGAGAAGCCACGTTGCGGACCAATACCATACCGGGCCCCGGCACCGGTACCGGAACATCCGCCACCATCGTGCGTCCACTGCGTAAATCTTTGAGTACCTGCTTCATGACGCTATTTGGCGTAATCTACCGCCCGGGTTTCGCGAATGACGGTAACCTTAATCTGGCCCGGATACTGCATTGTCTCTTCAATCTTCTTAGCCACATCACGCGCCAGCCGGAGCGCAGCCAGGTCGTCAATTTCCTCTGGGCGCACAATGATGCGAATCTCACGCCCCGCCTGAATGGCATAACTCTGGCTTACTCCCTTGAACGAGTTGGCGATTTCTTCCAATGCACGCAGACGCTTGATATATTGCTCCAAATCCTCACGGCGTGCCCCCGGCCGGGCTCCCGAGATGGCATCCGCTGCTTCTACAATTACCGCCTCAAGGCTCTCTTGTTCAACCTCATGATGGTGAGAGGCAATGATATTGACGACTTTAGGCGGCACACCATACCGACGCGCAAATTCGGCGCCGATCATGGCGTGGGTACCATCCGTGTTATGATCCATGGCCTTGCCCAGATCGTGGAGCAACCCTCCCATGCGGGCTGCCTCCACATCGGCTCCAAGTTCAGCCGCCAAGACAGCCGCCAGTTTTGCCACCTCAACAGCATGAGCAAGCTGGTTTTGCCCATAGGACGTGCGGTATTTCAACCGTCCCAGCATTCTAATGACCTCAGGATGCAATCCCGTCACACCCGCATCATAGGCCGCTTGTTCCCCTGCTTCTACAATTGCCTTCTCTACCTCCCGCTGCTCCTCGTTCAAGATTTTCTCAATCTGGGCAGGATGGATGCGGCCATCGCTGATAAGGCGTTCTAGCGAGCGTCGGGCAATTTCACGTCGGATTGGGTCAAAACACGAAATGGTAACGGTTTCCGGTGTGTCATCCACGATGACGTCTACCCCCGCCGCCTGCTCAAACGCGCGAATATTTCGCCCATTGCGGCCCACAATGCGACCCTTCATCTCCTCGTTAGGTAACGAAATTACCGAGGTTGTGACACTTGCCACATGATCAGAGGCCACTCGCTGAATGGCTTCGGCGATCAACTCGCGTGCGCGTTTTTCTCCCTCAGCCCGCGCTTCGGCTTCGATTTGTCGAATGACACGGGCCATATCCGCACGCGCTTCCTTCTCAACCTCCGCCAAGAGCAGGTTGCGCGCCTCCTCAACACTCATTTGGGCAATGCGTTGCAATTCAGCCACCTGCTGTTCGTAAAGCCGCTCAATTTCATTGGCGCGCTTATCCAGGGAGGATTGCCGTTTATTTAGGGCTTGTTCGCGCTGTTCCAGACGTTCAATGCGATTATCCAGTTCCAGGCGACGCTTCTGCAAGCGGTCTTCTTCGCGGGCAATCTCAGAACGCCGGCGGTTGACCTCAGCCTCAGTCTCTTGCAGAATTTTTAGAGCCTTGTCGCGGGCTTCAATCTCAATCAACTTAGCTTGCTCAGTGGCGTTGGCTATCAGGCTATCCGCAATCTCTTTCTGTTCCCGTTGTAAACGTGCAATCAATGAACGCCGCACAAAGTAAATTACCACCCCCACCAGTATCACATCCCCCAGTAAAAGCAACAATGCCATTAGTAGAAAATTTCCATTTGCACCCATTTCTTACCTCATTCTTATGTCGTAGTGTCGTGGGTGGCCCGAATCTCTTCCCAAACTCGCCGTACAGTTGCTACGACGGTTCCATAGGCAAAACCACGCCGTTCCAAAAAACCCGCCAGTCGCCTATAAAACGTGGCATAATCCAGGCCCTCAAGCCGACGCGCATAGCGCAAAGCAGCCTGGTATGCCAGTTCGGTATCCTCGAGATCGGCCACCGCTCGTTGAATGTTCTCTTCTGATATTCCCTTGCGCCGGAGTTCCAGGGCAAGCAAGCGCCGGCTGCGCGGACGAGATGCCTTCCGACTCTCCACCCAAGCACGGGCAAAGCGATCGTCGCATACCCAACCCTCTTCAACCAGGCGTTGTAGGGTTGCATCAATAACCGACGGCTCAAATCCTTTGCCCTCTAATTTACTCCGCAATTCGGCTTCGGAACGCGGGCGATAATTCAAAAACCTCAAAGCGGATTGATAGGCCGCCTCCCGCGTTTCCTCAGCCTGCAAGGTTGCGATCTTCTCATCGCTAAGCGTTTGTCCAACTCGCAACCAGGCAGCAACAATGCGTGACAGGCCAAAAGCAAAGGATCCGTCTAGGTAAACGTTAACCCGGTTAGGGTTGCGTTTTTGTACACGCAGCGCCGTGATCTTGTGCTCCATTTTGTCAAATATCAGTGCGCTGCTTCGCCCGTCTTGTAGGCTCGCTCACGTCTTGCCAGCGGGTTGACCAGATCTAACCATCTGAATGGGTAATAGACGTGCAAAAAGGCGCAGACCTTAGTGTCTTTGTCACACACTCGGCCCACAGCGCGGTAAAGCGCTAATCTTTCGAGAGGTGTCCTCTATCACGTCCATTATCCTGTTACCCATCCATTTCCCATTTCTGGTCGGTGAGCAGATTCCCGTTTCTAGTTATCAAAACCCTAAAACTCAACTGTGTAGCCTTTTTAGGGCACACAGAGCCTTCTTGACCAGGCACAGCAGCGAAGAGAATATCAGAATTTGTTAACTAATTATACACGATTCCTTAACATGGCAAAGTCGAATATAGATTAGGAAAATACTACTTCAAATTTTAGAGAACTGTCAGAAATTCAATAGCGCCAACACGTCTTGAAGAGCCGCGTCAAACAACTCCTGCAAGATGACCTCAGATACCTCGTAGGCTCCCCCAAACACGCCATCTCCAAACGTAGCCCGCGTTTCCTCGGCATTAAGCAACCCCTGATAACCTTCCACTCGTTTCTCTCCCGTAGGAAGGTCGGCTACTCGGGTAAACGAAAATGCCTCTGCCCAGCCAGCGTGATAAATCTTTAGTCCATAGCGAGCCGCTACTGCTTCAACGCTGTGTGACTGCCACCACGCATACCAAGCCACTCGCATACTGGCATAGCGGTTAGCCATCTCAATCAGAACGTTCTGTGCCGCTGCATTTCCCCCATGCCCATTTAATACCAGAAAGCGGCGAAATCCCTGATGGTAAAGACTTTGAACAACATCTTCAACCACTTTGATAAATGTCTCGGTGCGCAGCGAAATCGTACCCGGATAACTTAGGAAATATGGGGAAACCCCAAAATTGAGAGGGGGCGCAACCAGGACCCCACTTTGGCGGCTGGCAGCATCTGCAAGCGCCAGTGGAATCTTCACATCCGTTAGAAGACTCAAATAACCATGCTGCTCACAGGCTCCTAAAACCAGGATCACCCGATCATCTCGTCGCAAATATTGCTCAACATCCATCCAGTTGAGATTTTCGAAACGCACACCCGCCTCCATTTGCTAGTTATAATAATAAAAAGGTGCTGCTCAGGTCTCCGAGCAGCACCTCCTTATCAATCCCCTTAAACCACAATGCTGACCAAACGTCGCGGTACGTAGATGACCTGGCGTGGGGTTTTTCCCCCAAGGTGGCGCTGAACGGCTTCACTCTGAAGTGCCAGGGCTTTGACTTCTTCCTCGCCAATTTCAGCATTCACAGTCAGGCGATCGCGTACCTTGCCGTTCACCTGTACTACAATCGTGATCATCTCCTCTTTGGCAGCCTCTTCATCCACCTGAGGCCACGCCTGAGTATGTACGGAATATGGCTTGCCCAGCAACGCCCACATCTCCTCGCTGATGTGCGGGCACACAGGTGCCAGCATCCGCAAGTAAATGTCCACCGCTTCTTCCCACGCCGGACTGCCCCAGGCTCCATTCTGTTTGGCTCTGCTCATTTCATTTAGTAATTCCATCAGCGAGGAAATAATCGTATTAAACTCAAACTCTCTAAAGTCGCGCGTGACCGACCGAAGCGTCTGATGCGCCTTTCGCCGCAATTGACGCAAAGTCGCTTCGTCTGCCCTGCCTGCCTCAGGAGCGGGCTCCAGGACAACCGACCATACTCGCTTAAGCCACCGATGCACCCCCTCGATACCCCCGCTGTTCCACGGTCCACCTTGATCCCAACGAGCGAAAAACATCAGATAAGCCCGCACAGTATCCGCCCCATAACGACTTACCAGATCGTCTGGAGCAATCACATTTCCCCGGCTTTTTGACATTTTCTCCGAGTCCTCACCCAACACCATCCCCTGATTGCGGAGTTGAAGCATGGGCTCGTTCCCTTTGGTAATCCCAATATCCCGACAGGCTTTATGGAAAAAGCGCGTGTAAATGAGATGCATGGTAGCATGCTCGATCCCCCCCGTATAGGTATCCACCGGCATCCAATAATCGTACTCACGGGGATCAAAGGGGCCCTGATCATAGTGCGGGCTCAGATAACGCAGGTGATACCAGGAAGAACACATAAATGTATCCATGGTATCTGTCTCTCGTTCCGCTGGACCGCCACAGGATGGGCAGGTGGTAAACCGCCAGGTTGGATGCAGTTTCAGGGGGCTTTCGCCCGTCGGTCGCCACTCCACATCTTCGGGGAGCAGCACTGGAAGTTGATCTTCTGGCACCGGAACTGTGCCACAATGCGGACAATAGATGATCGGGATGGGAGCCCCCCAGTAACGCTGGCGCGAGATTAACCAATCCCGCAACTTATAGGAAACCTCTGCTCGTCCCAGGCCATTGGCTTCCAGGTAGGCTATTACCTTTCGAATACCGGGGTCATCATGCCCCTTCCCGTTAATATAAGTGCCGTTGAGGGGTCCGCTATTGATCATGTAACCAGGGCCCGTATATGCGGCCTCCATGGTATCACCATCCATGACGACCCCTTCCGGCTGAATCACCGGGATAATGCGCAGCCCGTACTTTCGCGCAAAAGCAAAGTCGCGCTCATCATGAGCAGGCACTGCCATGATGGCGCCAGTACCATAACTCATTAGTACATAATCAGCAATCCAAATAGGAATGCGTTCCCCATTGACCGGATTGATCGCATACCCACCTGTAAATACCCCCGTTTTCTCCCGGTCTGCAGCCTCACGCTGAATGTCTGACTGGCGCAAAGCCTGATAAACATAAGCCTCAACCTCGGGTTTCTGTTCGGGGGTAGTGATTTTCTCGACCAGGGGGTGTTCCGGAGCCAGTACCATAAAAGTAGCGCCCCACAGAGTATCCGGACGGGTGGTAAAGACCTCAATCGGATCACCCTGCTCAGTCCTGAAGGTCACTGCTGCTCCTTCAGACCGACCAATCCAGTTAATTTGTAACGTGCGCACGCGCTCCGGCCAGTCAATACCTTCAAAAGAAAGCAACTCCTCTGCGTATTTGGTCAGCCGGAAGAACCACTGCTCCAGGTTCTTCTTGATCACCGGTGTCCCGCAGCGTTCACAAACACGCTCTTCTCCCACAACCTGTTCACGCGCCAGGGTGGTGTTGCAAGAAGGGCACCAATCAACCATTCCCCCTTTCCGGTAAGCTAAGCCGTGTTTATAGAACTGTAAGAAGAACCATTGGGTCCAGCGATAATACTCAGGATCCGAACTGATGGCTTCGCGCCGCCAGTCAAACATGGCCCCCATGCTTTTTAGTTGCTTCCGCATGCGCTCGATATTGCGGTAGGTCCATTGCTTGGGATGAATATTGTGTTTAATGGCGGCATTTTCCGCAGGTAACCCAAATGCATCAAACCCCATTGGGAAAAGCACGTTATAACCCTGCATGCGCATAAAACGCGCTCGGGCATCAGAGGGTGTCATCGCATACCAGTGGCCAATGTGCAAATCGCCAGAGGGATAAGGTAACATGGTAAGTGCATAATGTTTAGGGCGGCTGTAATCAATATTCGCATGATACAGCCCATCTGCTTCCCATTTTTCCTGCCACTTCCGTTCAATTTCTGCGGGGTTATAAGTTGGAACCGAGATGTTCATCCTCGATCACTCCTGCCAAAAGACAATTTGTTCATAATAAAAACAACCTTCGTCACTACAGGGACGAAGGTTGCTCTCCGCGGTACCACCCCGATTGCCCGGGCACACCCACACCCGGACCACTCTTTGATGCGCTAACGGGCATCACCCGTCCCTGGCTACTGATCTTCACCCGGGCAACCTGCCCCAACACTTGGAGCGACAGGCGAGTTCGATCTTGATAGGCCCTCCGCAAAGGCCCTGCCAGGCTCTCACCCTCCCTGACTCGCTGGCGGATGATCTACTACTCCTGCCCTGGTCTTACAAAGTGAGCCGGGAGATGGCTCCTGGCTCACATCTCGTGTGGACCCAGGGGGATTCGAACCCCCGACCTTCTCAATGCCATTGAGACGCGCTCCCAACTGCGCTATGGGCCCTTATGGATTTTTAAGGTGCGCTACCTTTTTGGCATGCGCCTGGTGGACCTGAGGGGATTCGAACCCCTGACCTCTTCAGTGCGATTGAAGCGCGCTCCCAACTGCGCTACAGGCCCTCATCAAGGGTAATCAAATTCTAATCGGAAGGGCTTAGGCTGTCAAGTTAAGCGCAAATCCGCAAATCCGTGTTCCCACCACGAACCCTGAAAACATGGAGAATTCAGGACTTCGGCCTAATTGGCACGTTTCTTGCATTTAGAGAGGATAATCCTGCTGTTACCCGGTCTAACACCATGAAACGCTCTGAGCATTCCAAGTCCGCGCCCTCCCCACAAACCCTCCAAATCAATCGTCTGGGGTTTCACTATTACCCCGACTCACTACATTACACTGCCCAAGACCTTCAAACTTGGTTGCCTCTTCTTTCGCGTCTCAACGTGGGTTGGTTAGCGATGGAGTCCCCGGCAACTCGAGCCATCCCAGAAGCATTTATCCGCGGTTTACTCAAACAAGGTATTTCACCTCTCATTCAGTTTCCCTTTTCTCTCGTTGATCCCCCCGAATTGAGAGAAGTAGCCCCTATCATTGAGGCTTACATTAAGTGGGGGGCCCTTCATATTCAGATATTTGACCGCCCTAACCTTCGAAGAACCTGGGGACCGGCATTCTGGTCTCATCCCGATTTAGCCGAGGCGTTTGTGGATGCTTTCTTACCCTGGGCGCAGTGGATTGTCCGCTGCGGTGGTTATCCCATTCTTCCACCCTTGCAGCCAGGGGGAGACTACTGGGATACCGCCTTCCTACAGAACGTGCTCACTATTCTAGAACGTCGCCAACAAACCAGCATTATCGAGAACCTCCACCTTTCCGCTTATGCCTGGACACACAATCATCCCCTTGAGTGGGGACAGGGGGGGCCGCTGGCCTGGCCTGAGGCACGTCCCTACTGTCAATCTCCCGATACTCAAGATCAGCGCGGTTTCCGCATCTTTGAATGGTATGAAGCAATTGCCCAATCCGTGCTCGAGCGTTCTCTGCCTATTCATCTATTTCATGTTGGTTTGCCCAGCGATCCCCAGATTCTTTTCAGTCAATCCGATGGATTCCATCCAGCTGCGATGCCCGCCGTTCAGCATCTCTATGCATCACTAGCGCCCAAGGGCATTGCCACCGTTCCCCTAGCAGCAGAATATCCTCCATCGTTGCTCTCCTGTAATTTTTGGCTTCTATCTGCATCTCCTAACACTCCTTTCGCGGCTCAAGCCTGGTTTCACGAAGGAAAGCCGGCTAATGACGCCGTGATGCAATTAATAAGCCCAGATGCTACGCACCCCCATTCCCAATTTACCCCCGGCTCCCCAGGGATATTTGAACATCTGAAACGCCCAATTGGTCATTACATCCTTTTACCCCCAGACTGGACTACCCAACCCGAACTGATCCCCATTCTGCTCTCACAAATGCCGACAGGGGATACCCCTACCCTGGGCACCGCCCTGTCTGAGGCCGTGCTCGCCCAACGTGTTACCCTGGTAGAACCGGAAAAGTTTGCCCCGGAAGTTATTGAACAATTAAGAGCTAGCGGCTGTGTCGTTGATACGATCACTCTAAACCAAGTTTCCCATCTTTCGAAATATCTGGCGAGGTGAACCATGAATCTCCGATTTGTAGAGACCGCACCTAAAACCACCGAGATTAGCGCCCCTAAACCCGTACTCAAGGTCATTGGCCTGGGTGGCGCAGGTTGTAATGCAGTCAACCGCATGATTGAGTTGGGTATCAACGGTGTGGAGTTCATTGCTGCCAACACCGATGCCCAAATTCTCCAACAATCACTGGCCCACACCAAGATTCAACTGGGCCCTCGCCTCACTCGAGGCCTTGGAGCAGGCGGGAATCCCAGCATCGGCGAAGCGGCTGCCGAAGAAAGTTACCGTGAACTCAACGCCGCCTTAAGCGGCGCAGACATGGTCTTTCTTACTGCCGGCATGGGGGGTGGCACCGGTACGGGTGCAATCCCTATCGCCGCCAGAGTGGCCCGTTCGCTTGGGGCAGTGACCGTCGCCGTAGTCACCCTACCGTTTATGTGGGAAGTTGGGCGTCGTCAGATCAATGCCTCTGAGGGCTTGGCCCGCCTTCGCCCCTACACCGACACGTTGATTACCATCCCCAATGACCGCTTGCTGGCCATTGCTCCTGAGAATCTGCCGTTAGAATTGGCTTTCCGCCTGGCCGACGATGTGCTGCGCCAGGGGATTCAGGGGATTTCTGAGTTAATTACCGAACCCGGTTTGATCAATATTGATTTTGCCCACATTCGCCAAGTTATGCAATCAGGTGGGGGATCTGTGCTCTCAATCGGCTTTGGGCAAGGCGAACACAAAGCTCAGAAAGCCATTGAACAGGCCTTACACCACCCCCTATTGGACTCAATCAACCTGGAAAATGCCTCTGCCCTTATTGTAAACTTTACAGCCGGCCCCGATTTGACTTTCATGGAAGTCGTGGAAGCCCTCAACGACTTACAGTCACGCACCAACAACCGAATTGAAATTATTCCCGGTGTGGTAACCAATGCAGCGATGGAAGACCGGGTACAGGTCATTATGGTGATTACCGGTCTTGGTGCGACTCCTGTGGAAATGCCTAAAACCGCCCGCACGGGCGCTTCACGCCCTGTTGAGGTCCCTTCAACGCCTCAACCTGTGATGACGGCTCCTTCTTTGGGCTCAGAGAGTGAGATTCCATCTGCCAATAACCTGGATATTCCGGCTTTCTTGCGCCGCCGCACTCGCTAAAGGATCTCTTATGGACCCCCAAATCTTACAGAAAGTCTGTCGGCAAATTTATGCTCGCTTTCCCCAGGTCCAGGGGCAAAAACCCAAAGTCAAACCCCAGGCCGAAGAGATTTACCTTTTAGTTTTTGAAAGCCGCGCCACCACCGCTGATGGCAAAACCCTGCATCACACCGTCCGGGCTACCGTAACAAAAACCGGAAAAATCATCAAAACCAGCACATCTCGCTAGCACAAAAAGGAGGTTTATATGCTTGCCCCCTTCTTACAGCGTGTCGAAATCCTTTGGTGGGACCTTATTATCAACGCCCTGAGCCGATTCACGCCTCTCAAGTACGCCATACGCATGGTCTACCGTTTCTGGCCAGGTTTTCTTCGAACCAAGGAAGCAAAAATGTTGCTAGTCACAGC
Source organism: Thermanaerothrix daxensis (assembly GCF_001306145.1). Lineage (GTDB taxonomy): Bacteria > Chloroflexota > Anaerolineae > Anaerolineales > Anaerolineaceae > Thermanaerothrix > Thermanaerothrix daxensis. The sequence goes on along the minus strand of NZ_LGKO01000002.1, from coordinate 1,155,194 downwards.
CATCGGTGGCTTTGCGGCTGGTATGCTCCTGGCTCAATTTTCGCTGCGCTAATGAAAAATCATGAAACGTTGGTTCTGTCTAACCTGGATCCTCGCCCTGGCATTGGGTATTCTGATCACCTATCCCAGCCACGCTGCATCGGGTCTTCCAGGCTCGCCAGATTTGGCTCTAGGCGTCACTTATTATCCCGATGGCAGCCTTTCCGAGGTGGCTCTCCAGAGTCTCTCAACGCTCAAACCTCACTGGGTTAATGTTCCAATTGCATGGCAACGCCTTCAACCCAATCCCGACACCGCACCCGATTTGAGCACCCTGGACCCGGTTATGCAAACAGCGGCCAAAGAAGGCATCGCCGTGATGGTCAGCCTGACTCAGCCCCCGCCTTGGGCGCTGACTCCTGGTGGCCCCGATGCAACCCTGACGGCTCAGCTCGTTCTCACTCTGGTCCAGCGTTATCCAGGGGCTATACAAGCAGTAGAATTATTTCCTGGGGCAAACGTAATGGAAGAGTGGGGAAGTCTACCCAATCCTTCCAATTATGCGCATTTATACCTCGAGGTTCAGGAAGTGCTTCGGGATAAGGGAATCCCGCTTTATCTTATCGCTGGCGGTCTTCAGCCTCCCACATCCACACAAATTGCGAACGGCGCCATGAATGACCTTCAGTTCCTGGAAGGTTTATACCAAAATGGGGCGGCTTCCTTTATGCCGATTTTGAGCCTTCAATTCCCCTTATTGAGTGGGGATCCTCTCAAACCTTCCAATCCTCAGTTCCCCTGGGTTTTACGCCACTACGAACAGGTGCGTCAAGTCATGCTCTCCCACCATCACACAGAGGGCATCCTCTGGCTCACCTGTCTGGTTGTCCCTGATGGTAAAATAAACCCAGAGGATCGTATCTACCTGGCAACTGAGAACGAGATCAAGTGGTGGCGCCAAGCATTGGTGCAAATTCGATCACAGTTGTATATCGGAACCCTTTTCATTTATGATCTAAACCCAGCATCAACGAATTCTACACCGACGAGAAGCCTCATCCTGGGAACCCATGAAAGACATCCCCTTTACCCCTGGATTAGGTGGCTTCTCCAGCAAAGCAGTGCTGAGGGACCACAATTAGGCCGCCCTAAAGACCAGGCCCTTACTAAAAACCGCGACCGACCTTGAAAAATGGGAAAACGACTTGGCATCCTGCTCCCTCTTGTCTTCCTTGTCTGCCTGGTTTTAGGATATCTAACAAACCGTTACCTCATTCAGAATTCCCGTGCTGGAATTGCTCGGCCTACAACCCCGCCTCTTCCCACATTACCGAACCAGCGTAACCTTTTGGTGATTATCGTTGATGACCTCACCCATTCACGCCCAGAAATTCAAAGTCTCTGGGCGCTAATCATTTATTACCCCCAGCACAAACTAATCTTTCAACCTCTCCCTCCAGTGCTGCTTCCCGAAAAAAGCCCGCCCAATTTCGTTAACATCCGCACAGAGGATGGTAATATCTCGTCGCTTTTTCTTCAACAGACTACCCAAGCCTACCGTATTCCCTGGCAAGATTACTTGGTCCTGGATAACATCGCCTTAATCTCTCTAAGCCACTGGGCACAAGTGCGGAATCCCGCTAGTTCCAGTACACCGGAAATATCCCCTGAGAAAGCCTTTGCTCAAATTTGCAACCGTTTGCAGGGTTCAATAGAGGCCCTTGCTGATCTGATGGAACAGCAAATCCAAATTTCCGAGCATTTCCATTCCAGCCTAACCCTTGAAACCGCTCTTGAAATTCGTCATAAACTGGAAGCCACCCCAGGGCCATCTCTCGAGTGCCAGGTTTTTGAGCCGTAATCGAGCATTAACCGCTTCTGAATGGTTTTTTAATACTTTTCTTATACGATCGTGATATAGTTCAGAACGGTTTGTAACGGGGCAGTATGCCCTAATTACCCCAATCCAAAAAGCAGGACAGTAAACCCGCATTTCAACTCTAAATCCATATTACATGGAGGCAAGAACCGATGAAACGCCATGGCTTTACCCTCTTTCTTGCTTTCGTGTCAGTATTGATCACCGCGTTGGCGCTGGTGATCCCCGCTAATGCACAAGATATTACCCCCAATAGCAATTCTTCTAACCCGATTCTCTACACAACCTATCCGAGTGTTGTCGTCGGACCTGGTGAAACCATCTCCGTGGATGTACATGTTCGGGTGGCTTCGCAACCCGAAGTGGTGCGTCTCGAGGTCAGCGAGGTACCAGAGGGGTGGACTGCAACAATACGGGGAGGCGGTAAAACTGTGCAGGCGGTCTATGTTCAGGCAGAAAGCGAAGCCAATTTGGAATTGCGCCTGGATCAGCCTAAAGCCATCAAGGCAGGTACCTACCGCGTGGTAGTCACGGGGCGCACGGCTACTGCCAGTGCTCAACTGCCAATTGAGATCACAATAAAAGAAAAACAGCCCTCACGGCTTTCCTTTGATGTCGATCTTCCCGTACTGCGGGGCTCTCCCACCACTACTTTTCGTTACAGTGTGACCCTCAAAAACGAAGGGGATGATGAGATAACGGTCAACCTGAGTGCCAACGCGCCACGTGGGTTCCAGGTGAACTTCCGATACGGCGGACAGGATGTCACCTCCCTTCCATTAGGAGCGAAGGAAAGCAAATCCATTACTGTGGAGGCCCAGCCCCTGGTAGATATTACCGCGGGTAGCTACCCCATTACCATCACAGCCCAGGGAGATGATGTCCAGGCATCGCTTGACCTGACCGCAGAAGTGACTGGACAGCCCTCCTTAAGCATCACCACTCCAGATGGTCGTCTCTCCGGGCAGGTCTACACGGGGCGTGAAACCTCACTCAAATTGGTAGTCCAGAACACGGGCAGTGCTTCTGCCCAGGGGGTGAAACTCTCAGCCAGCGCCCCCAGTGGGTGGACGGTGACTTTTGATCCAGAGGTCTTGGATGAAATCGCCACAAATGCCCAGAGCGAGGTAACGCTCAAGATCAAACCAGCAGATAATGCCATCGCGGGAGACTACATGCTAACTCTGCGGGCAACTCCTAGCCAGGGTGCTTCCAAATCCGTAGATTTTCGAGTCACGGTATTGACCTCCACACTGTGGGGGATTACTGGCGTCGTTTTAATTGCAATCGCAGTTGGGGTCGTGATGCTGGCGGTGATTCGCTTTGGTCGTCGGTGATCTTAGGAGGCTCAACCATGAGCGAGGTCATCGTAACCAAAGACCTGACGAAGAAATATGGGGATTTTGTCGCTGTTGATCACCTCAATCTGATCGTTCACAAAGGCGAGGTCTTCGGTCTTCTCGGCCCAAACGGCGCCGGGAAGACCACCACCATCCTCATGATTCTGGGGCTTACTGAGCCAACCTCCGGAAGCATTCGAGTTTTAGGCTTCGATCCCACCCGACAGCCCTTAACGGTTAAAGCGCATGTGGGATACCTGCCGGACCAGGTTGGGTTCTACGATGAACTCACAGCCTATGAGAATCTGATCTACATTGCCAAATTGAACGGCCTGCCACGCGAAGAGGCTGATCGGCGCATCGAATCCGCCTTGCAGAAAGTCAACCTGGTTGAAATGCGTGATAAAGCGGTTTCCACATTTTCGCGCGGGATGCGCCAGCGCCTGGGAGTGGCCGAAATTCTCATTAAACAGCCACAGATCATCATCATGGATGAACCAACCCAAGGTCTGGATCCGGAGGGGGCGCGGGAATTTCTAGAGATCATCCGTACCTTGCGCGCCGAAGGGATAACGATCCTGCTTTCATCACACCTTCTGCACCAGGTCCAGGCCGTCTGTGACCGGGTGGGGCTCTTCCATCGAGGAAAAATGATGCTGGTGGGCACCGTTGACGAATTAGGGCGGAAGGTACTGGGCAAGGCTTTTCGCATCTACGTGGAAACCCCCAATACAACCCCCGAAATCATCGAAGCCCTGAAACAGGTACCTGAAGCCGTCAATGTTCGTGCCTTAAACACGACAACTATCGAGGTTGAAGCAACTTCTGATATCCGCCATGAGGTCGCCAAAACCCTCATCACGGCGGGCGGACAGTTACGAGGTTTGAGCATGGAAGCCCAAAGCCTGGATGAAATCTACGCTCAATACTTCCAGGAGGTGGAACATGTCCGCGCTTGAAAGAGCCGAGATTCAACGTCTGCGCGAGGGATCTCCCTGGACAGGTCTCTGGGCAGTGGTGGCTAAGGAAATGGCGGATCACTTGACCAGCGCGCGCATGCGCATCCTGGAACTGTTGATCCTGCTTACCGCAGGCGGGACGGTCTACGTGGCTATGCAACAAATTCGCGCCTCAATTGGCAGTGATCGTTTTATCTACCTGAAACTATTTACCCTATCTCAGGATCCGCTACCTTCCTTAATCGGTTTTTTGGGATTTCTGGTTCCGCTGATCGCCATTGCCTTGGGGTTCGACGCTGTCAACGGGGAATTTAACCGCAAAACCCTTTCGCGCATTCTTGCTCAACCCATTTACCGCGACGCGCTCTTGTCAGGCAAGTTTTTAGCAGGGCTTTTCACGCTGGCGCTCGTCTTTTCGGCGATTTGGTTGCTCATTTTTGGCATGGGGTTGATTGGACTGGGAGTAGCACCTAATAGCGAGGAAGTGGGGCGCTTACTCTGGTTCTTGCTGGCAACAATTTTTTACGGTGGCATCTGGCTGGTGCTCGCCCAGATGTTTTCGGTGGTTTTCCGGCAGCCCGCCACGGCTGCCCTGGCAGCCATTGCAACCTGGCTATTTTTCACCGTATTCTGGAACATCCTGGCCAGCCTCCTTGCCCAATCCTTGCGCCCGATCCAGTATGGTTTCCTCCAGGAAGCACTGGCCCAGGCAGAACTCGAACTAGCCCTGACGCGTATTTCACCCAATACACTTTACGCTGAGATCGCCATCGCCCTGCTCAATCCAACGGTGCGCTCGCTAGGGTTTGTCTTGCCGTTTCAACTGGAAGGAGCCATTCTGGGCACGCCTTTACCGCTGCACCAGAGTGTTCTGCTAATTTGGCCCCATCTAACTGGCCTAATCGCGGCAACGATCCTCCTGTTTGCTCTGGCTTACGTTCTTTTCCAACGACAAGAAATTCGTGCGTAAAAAGAAAGTACCGGGAGGAGGCAAAGCCTCCTCCCGGCTGTCCATTTCTTTTCGAAGGCTTGCCCGGCACTCCCTTCTTGCAGTAGAATTATTTTAGCAATCATGGAGCCCAATGCCCCTGTAGCTCAAAGGACAGAGCAGCGGACTTCTAATCCGTTGGTTGTGCGTTCGAGTCGCACCAGGGGCACTGGATTGGTTGGAGAAAAAGCCTTGATCACTTGTTTTTAGAGGTGCATCATGAACAACCAAACATGGCCCGAAAGAAAGGGAGTGCTTCAACTGGCTGGACAAGATGCCACCATCATTGGCGCAGATGTCCGGGCGGGAGATGTGGCTCCAGAATTCATCGCCCACACTCAGGATTGGCAGCCCATTCCCATCCTTGCTTCGACTGAGGGCAAAGTGCGCATTATCGCGGCCGTCCCTTCACTGGAAACCTCCGTATGTGACCGTGAGACCCGCCGTTTCAACCAGGAAGCCACCGCGCTCAGCGAAGACATTGTGGTCATTGTCATCAGTACCGACCTACCATACACTCAAAAACGCTGGTGCGGCGCAGCGGGAATTAACCGCGTCTTTGTGGTTTCTGACCATATGGATGCCGAGTTTGGTAAAAAATACGGCTGCCTGATCAAAGAAAGACGCATTCTTCGTCGGGCAGTCTTTGTGGTTGACCGCAACGGCAAGGTGGTATATGCTGACTACATGCCCGTGCTAGGCCAGGAACCCGATTATGAGGCTGTCCTCCAGGCAGCCAGAACCGCCCTGGTGACCTCGTAAGGCTCTTTTTGCCACGGAAAGGATTTCACCATGATCCCGATTGTTTTTCGCTCGAGCCCACATAAACCCTCAACCGAGAGTGAGACTCTTCTGTTGATTGCTCGTGGGGTGTCCTACCACTTTACGATTCATTCTCGTGCCTGGCGCCCACCCACAGATATCTACGAAATGGAGGACAGAATTGTAGTTCTCATTGAAATTGCTGGAATGCATGAAAAGGATTTCATGGTTTCATTCGACCGTAACCGATTGAGCGTCTCAGGAGTCCGTTCTCAACCCCTGGACGAGCGCCGGGCTGTTCACCAAATGGAAATCCCATTTGGTGAATTTGCTACCGAAGTTGAAATCCTTACACCGATCGATTTGGACAAGATCACGGCAACTTACGAAAATGGCTTTCTGCGTATTGAGTTGCCCAAACGTCAGCCCAAGTCCATCGAGATTACATCCGAAGGGTGATACTAACCATGGGAGCCTACCGCTGGTCCACCTTCAGACCCTGGGAAGAATACGCAGACAATTTTGACTCGGAAGAGGACCTTCAGGAAATCCTCTTGCCCCCCGATGATCTCAACCCTTCCAACGAGCCGCCTACCAGCTCCTCTTCCGACCCCCAGGCTCAAAATAGCGGAGAGGGGATGCTTAAGCTCCCTGAAATTCTTCCCATCCTACCGCTGCGGGGATTGGTGGTATATCCCCAGACCATGGTGCCGCTTACCATCGGTCAACCCCGCAGTATCCGCCTAATAGACGATATTGTAGCCGGTGAGCGCCTCTTTGGTCTGGTGGCATCCAAGGTTTTTGATATTGAAACCCCAGGCCCAGAACATCTATTCCAGGTGGGAACCGCCGCTATCATCCATCGCATGTTTCGGGCACCTGATGGCACCATCCGTCTTCTGGTTCAAGGACTGGTTCGTTTTCGTATCACTGAATTCACCACCACCGAACCTTACTTAATGGCCAGAGTTGAGGTCCTCCCCGAAATTCTGGAAACGGGCCTGCAAGTCGAAGCGCTGGAACGCAATGTGCGCGAGCAGTTCATGCGCATGGCTGAACTGATTCCCTCCATACCGCGCGAACTGGTTGCCACCATAGCCGCCATTCCCGATCCGCTCCAACTGGTTTACAACATTGCGAATATCCAGCGTATGGATATCAACGATGCCCAGGAAATTTTGGAACTCAATCGTATCAGCGAAAAGCTCCAGAAATTGGTAACCATCCTGGCACGCGAAATTGAAGTTCTAGAATTAAGCCAGAAAATCCAGAAAGAAGCCCGTTCAGAAATTGACAAAGTACAGCGCGAGTACTTCTTGCGAGAGCAATTAAAGGCCATTCAACGCGAACTGGGCGAGGGGGACGAACAGGCGGCGGAAATTGAGGAATTTCGAAAACGTATTGAAGCGGCCAAAATGCCCGAAGAAGCCGAAAAACAGGCTCGGCGTGAACTGGATCGCCTGGCTAAACTTCCTACGGCCGCTGCTGAATACGGTGTTATCCGCACATATCTGGATTGGTTGGTTTCTCTGCCCTGGTCAATTACCACCCCTGACAACCTGGATATTCAAAATGCGCGTCGGGTATTGGATGAAGATCACTACGGATTGGAAGACATCAAAGAGCGCATCCTGGAGTTTCTGGCCGTGCGTAAATTGCGCCAGGATCGACGTGAAGCCCTGCAAGCCGAGGATTCTACCGACTATATCCGCCGGGAACGCGAAGGGGTGATCCTGTGCTTTGTGGGGCCTCCCGGTGTTGGCAAAACATCTCTAGGACAATCCATCGCCCGCGCCCTTGGACGCAAATTTGTGCGTATTTCGCTGGGGGGGATGCGGGATGAAGCAGAGATCCGTGGTCACCGCCGAACGTATATTGGGGCAATGCCCGGACGCATCATCCAGGCTTTGCGACGGGTGGAGTCGCGCAATCCTGTTTTCATGCTGGATGAAATTGATAAACTCGGCGTCGACTTCCGGGGTGACCCGGCTTCCGCCTTGTTAGAAGTGCTTGATCCCGAGCAAAACGCCGAATTCCGGGATAACTACATCGAAGTTGCCTTCGACCTTTCCCAGGTCATGTTTATCACCACCGCCAACACTCTTGAAACCATTCCGGCTCCTTTGCTTGATCGCATGGAGGTCATTCAACTATCAGGGTATACCGAGAACGAGAAGTTAAACATTGCCCGTTACTATCTCATCCCACGCCAAATTCGCGAAAACGGCCTGAAACCCGAGGAGATCGAGTTCACGGACGAAGCCATTTTGAACATCATTCGCCATTACACGCGTGAGGCTGGGGTGCGCAATCTGGAACGCGAGATTGGCGGTGTTTGTCGGAAAGTAGCCGTCCAAATAACAGAAGGCAAGGCAACTCAGGTGCGCGTAGACCCGGAGCGGGTACGTGAGTTTTTGGGTCGGCCAAAGTACCTGGCCACCCAGGAAATCATCCGTCGGACGGAAATCCCCGGCGTTGCCATTGGATTAGCCTGGACCCCCGTGGGAGGTGAAATTCTCTTCGTGGAAGCCACGCGGATGCCGGGCAGTAAGGGCTTCATCACCACCGGTTCTGTGGGGAAGGTGATGCAAGAATCGGCTCAAGCCGCCCTCTCGTATGTCCGCTCTCATGCTGTAGAACTGGGCATTGATCCCGATATATTCGAGAAATCCGATATTCACCTTCATGTACCTGCCGGTGCCCAACCCAAAGATGGTCCTTCAGCGGGGGTGACCATTGCTACGGCCTTGGTTTCCCTCCTCACGGGGCGGCTGGTACGGCACGACGTGGGCATGACCGGAGAAATTACCCTGCGTGGCCAGGTTTTGCCAGTTGGCGGCATCAAGGAAAAGGTGTTGGCCGCACATCGTGCCGGGCTTAAAACGGTTATCCTACCTAAGGACAACGAAGGAGACCTTGAAGACCTGAGTGAAGAAATCCGCCAGGCTATTGACTTCGTGCTGGTAGAGACCGTTGATGAGGTACTCCAGCATGCCCTTGAGCAAGCCGTCGCCGAACCCGCCTCCTCTCCGGCATCTTAGGAGGCCCATGATAAAAATACTTCTCGTCGAAGATCACACCCACACGCGCCAGTTATTGCGCACACTGCTTGAAATGGAAGGCTATTACGTCATTATACCACCCGCTCCAAATCCTCAGAGCATCCTGAGCCTTGTTCAGGCGGAGCACCCACCCCTTATGATCCTCGATGCTCACTTGCAGGAATTCAGCGGCTTCGACGTTCTGGCTTCCCTACAGCAGTTAGATCCCAATCGGCGACCCAAGGTCATTTTGACATCCGGAGAAGACTTGGGGCTAGAATCGGAACTGGCCGGTGCCGATGCATTTCTCCTGAAACCCTTTGCACCCCAACAACTGTTCTATCTCATCCAGAAACTGAACGCACGGGATTCTCTATGACCGATTCGCAACCTCGAGTGGCCATCCTGACCATCTCCGATCGCTCCTATCGCGGAGAGCGTCCTGATACCTCAGGTCCTCAGTTAGAACAACGCATGCGCAGTTTGGGTTGGCAGGTCACCGCGACAGCGCTGGTCCCAGATGACATGGAAATGATTCGCCAAAAACTCCAACAATGGTGCGATGAGGATGTGGCAGACCTGATATTAACCACCGGGGGGACAGGCGTGAGCCCAAGAGACGTTACCCCCGAAGCCACCCAAAGCATTCTTGAACGTCCCTTGCCCGGAATAGCAGAAGCCATGCGCACGGCCAGCCTTCAAATCACCCCCCACGCCATGCTTTCTCGAGCAATGGCCGGGATCCGTAAACGAACACTAATTATTAATTTGCCTGGCAGCCCCAAAGGGGCGCTTGAGAATTTAGAAACAGTGCTTCCAGCTCTGCCCCATGCTATCGCTCTAATCCGAGAAAACCCAGAGGCTGAAAAAGGCCATCATATCCCCGCTTAGTTCCCTTGCAAGGAGGTTTGTACCCGATGGCTGAGCATACAACCGAGAATCGAGCTGGTCATCTTCGCACAACAGTACATTTAGAAGCCGGAGAAGTGGTCGCCCTCTGCCGGTGTTTCAAATCCAAGCAATTCCCATTCTGTGATGGTACCCATAAAACTCTGGAGAGTGAAGTCGGCCCCGTTATTGTTCACGCTCCCAGGGAAACCTCTCAATCAACGGATCAAAATAATTAATTTTTGGGAACATTGGTGTCCCAAAACTAAAGGCCCTGCCCCCCTGGTAAATGGGATTCAAGCGCAGTCCGCAGGTCTTCATCCTTGCGGAGTGTGAAGACAGGCACTCCCAATGCCTGAACTTGCTCGCGGAGGGGAATTATATCGCCCGGCCCCCCAAAAGAGGTGCGATCCACCACAATCAGGATGGGGTTAAGATCGCGCCGAAGTAGTTCTTCAACAGCCAGGGCAACTTCCCACTCATTAGCGGCAGTAATCACCACCACCGTTGTGCCCCGCACCAGGAAACTCGCCTGGGTTTGCACCAATCCCAGCAACGGTAAACGTCCATTCGGTTGGACGAAAGCCAGCATCTCCAGGAGTTTATCCAACTGGCGTTCACCGCGTTCGGCTGGCAAAACACTGAGAGATTGACTGGCACAGGCTAACCCTACCGCCCGCCCATGCCGCAAGTAATATTGCCCCACAGAGGCCGTCGCAGCCACTGCATACTCAAACGTACTTGGCGGGAGCACGGCTTCTAGACGTTGCATCCAAATCCAGAAGGGTTGCCCCCGCAAAGCAATGGTATCCTCCCGGGAAATGTGAGCCGTCATACAGGCATCTAAGAAAAGCCACACATCTGCATAGGGGTCTTGTTCAAATTCCTTGACCATTAACCGTTCATGACGGGCAGTGCTGCGCCAATGAATGCGATTAAGGGGATCTCCGGGTAAATACTCCCGTACCCCTGCCGCATAAGGGGTCACTTCTGTGCTACGTCGTTGAAGCGCTCGCCCTCCTGGCAACCTCCCGAGAGGAGCAGGAAAAGATGCAATCTCCACCATATAGGGCAGAACCAGCAATGTTCTTGCCGCCGGAAACTCGCGCCGAGTGGCGAACAGACCAAAAGGATCCCCTGATACCAACATTGTGGGGCCAAGCGGAAAAGCCCCTCGACGACGCAATATGGTCCGGGTTACAAAGAAGCGCTCCTCGCCACCCCCAATTTCTGAAAGCACGCGAGAAAAGTTTTTGCCCGGTAGGGGTGAAAGATCGCGTACCTCTAACCAGATAATCCGCAGCCGACCCCGATTACGTATCTCAAAACGCTCTTCAAAAGTTTGCCCCACCTGATATCGGAGACTCCGAGCATGTCGGTTAACTTCAACGTGACGGAGGACTCTTGAAGTCCAGATCCAGGAAAAAGCCAATAGGAGACCAATCCCATAGGCTAAACGAAAGTAAATGCGTGCAGTAGCACCCCCACCCACAAATAGCGCAATGATCACAACAACCAGCAGGCCCAAAAAGAACAAGGAAGTCCGGCGGACAATCATTCGCTTTGTAACCTTTGCACAACACTCCCGCCTGGCACGGGCAGGGTCATCAGAATTTCCCGCAAGATCTGTTCAGCGGTTAGATCCTTAAGCCTGGCAGCAGGTTGAATGATCACGCGATGTGCCAGCACGTGTTCGGCCAATGCCTTAATGTCATCCGGAAGAACGTAATCACGTCCCTTTATGGCGGCCCGTGCCTGACCAGCACGGTACAGCCCCAAACTACCCCGTGGGCTGGCACCAAGATAAACATCGCTATGTTCACGAGTAGCCCGTACCACTTCCACAATGTATCGCGATACAGCCGGGGAGACATATATGGTTTTAACCGCTTCCTGAGCCTCCAGAACCTCTTCCGCGCTGGCAACCGGTTGTAAATCCAACAACGGATGGCGCAGTTGTTGCAATTCCAGAATCCGGATTTCATCCGTTAATGCTGGGTAACCAATTCGAATTCGCATCAGGAAGCGATCCAATTGAGCCTCAGGCAGGGGAAAGGTGCCCTCATACTCAATGGGATTTTGGGTCCCCAAAACCATAAAGGGTTGTGGTAAAAGATGCGTGACCCCATCCACAGTAATCTGGCGTTCCTCCATGGCCTCCAACAAGGCGGATTGGGTCTTGGGGGTGGCGCGATTAATCTCATCAGCTAACACTACCTGCGCCACAATCGGTCCAGGACGAAATTCAAATTGCCGCGTCACCTGATTGAAAATTGAAACCCCCGTCACATCACTGGGTAACATATCAGGCGTAAATTGAATACGACTGAAAGCGCAACCCAGGGACTTAGCCAGACTCCGTGCCAGGATAGTTTTCCCCACTCCTGGCACATCGTCTATAAGTAAGTGTCCCTGGCACAAAAGCCCAATAACTACCAGTTCCAGCGTCTGACGTTTACCCACGATCACTTTTTCCAGATTTGCCAGCAATTTATCAGCAAACTGCTGAACTCTTTCCGCAGCCGTTTCCATATCATGACCCCTTTCTCAGTCCCTGGTTCCTCAGGCTTTTCAGTCCTAGAGTTATCCACATTATCCAGGCTAGAAGGCTTCCCCAAGCGCCTATTTTGAACGAAAGCGGATCATAAACAAATTGCACACTATGCTTGCCCGAGGTAAGCCATACAGCCTGCAGGCATCCATCCGCCCGTAGGGGTTCCCGAGAAATGCCATCCACAACAACTTTCCAGCCAGGATACCATAGGACGGATAACCTTAGCCATCCTGGCCCAGAGGTCTCCACTTCTAAAAGCATGGAATTGGGCTGATCAGCCACCCAAACAACCCTTGCCTCTGAAGCGGGCCATGTTGTTTCCAGATTCTGCTGAGTACCGGTAAGAATCATACAACGTGTATCTGAGTTTATCATACCCCTTAGCGCCGTCAACACCGAGAACAAGGTTGGTTCCATTTTCACACAAGTAAACCACTGCCATCGTCCTTTGGCAGCTAACTGCCGATAAGAAACTCTCTGAAGGCGCTCATCTCGCTGTTCGATGAGCGAAACATTGAGATCCTGCAACCAAGCCGTCTTAATGGTCTCAGGCTGGGCTTCGATCTCATTCATCAACGCAACATAGCACCCTGGCAGCAACGGATCGAAGTTATTCAGACTTGCGATGGATTCTAATAAATTCAAATTTGGCAATAAGGAATACCGTAATTCTTGCCACTTTTCCTCAACCGCATAACGATCAAAGCGGAAAAAGTCCTTAAATTTCAGCACATACTCTTCCTCCTCTGGAAGATATAGCCGGCCTTCTCCAACTTGAGCGCGCAAAGATGACATATTTTCCAGGGATTCATAAATTTTCATGGGTAAAGTAGGAAGCAACCCCCTGGCGGCCAGCAAAATGTCTACGATTACCCAGGCAAGGAGCGACCACCCCCAGCCTAAACGCCAGCCAGATCTCGCCGATTCTTGGGGTGTGGCAAGCAAGACTACCACACCTCCCAATGCCACCAGACCAAACTGAAAAGTTGCGGTCGCAAATGAGGGTTTAAGATCTGAAAGTACCTCTCGCGCCAACCACGCTGATAACATGATAGCCACCGCAGCCATAACACTCAGTCGCAGTACATAAAGCGTCCGCCCTTTTGGTTTTTGCCAGTTCTCTACACCGATGCCGCTCAGCACCGCAAGTCCAAAAATCGTCCAAATCAACCACCGTGAAGGCGCCTGGAACATATCAAATGTGGGAATGTAGTGATATAAGAATGGGTAAACAGGCGTATTTTTACCCAGAGCCAGCACAATACTGACCAAAACAATCCCCCACGCTGTCCTTACTACCGAACGACTGATTTTACGGCGATCCCCCTGTGAACTTCGAAAGGCCTCTCTGAGGGTTGTCAACGCCATCAGGAAGGGTAAGAAACCAATATAAATTGCATCTTCCCAATAGTTGGCGTACCCCCAATATACATCCGTGCCGGGATTTCCAAACAGATGAGGCGCTATAAACCCGGTTAGGCGCCAAGGCCACAATGAGTAGGTCATTGCCTGCTCATAATCCACCTGGGTAGAACGTTGAGAGGTGAGCAAATACTCGGCAGTGGGCAAAATCTGGGCCAGGCTTAGACCTACTGCCCAGATCAATGCTATGCTCCCATACGAAACCAAATAGCCCCATTTTCTACCATGAACCTGTCGTCCTCGTAAAATCCCCCACGCCCCTGCTAGCAGCCAGGTGTACCAGGTCAACTGAGCGTGACCGGCCAGAAGCTGCATGGCCAGAACTAAGACCAAGGAAAGAAGCCGTGATTTCAAAGCACTCCTAGAAGGGGCATTGATCAGGTTTTCAACACCGCATATTACCCAAGGCAGCCAGGCGCCCGCCCAAATCATGCTGAAAAAGTTTATCCGGGCAATAAAATACTGGCTAAAACCAAACGCCATCCCAGCGATAGCCTGAGCTAAGTCGCCATATCCGAGGCTCTTCAGTAACCGTGCCATCCCCCATCCGGCCCATCCCAGGTGAAAAGCCGCTAGCATCGTGAATCCCCATGCCAGCCAAGGCGTACCTCCTAACCCGTAAAAGAGGCCCAAAACCCAGGAGAGGGGGTAAAACCACGCTAGTTGATAATTAGCCAGCAAAGGAGATCCCAACCCATTAAGTGGATTCCAAAGCGGCCAAATCCCCTTTTCCATCATCTCATAAGCTAACACTCGCCAGGGGATGAATTGCAAAACAGGCAATCCCCAGTAAAGCACCCTGCCCCGGCAAAGCGCTCTTCCCAACAGAAGCAAAGGTAGAAGAAAATAAACAACAGAATACGGAATTTTTCCCAAGCGCAACCAATTCGTAATGGCTATGCGAAATATTCTAGAAAAGGTGATTTTCATCTTCGGATTCATTGTTTCCGCTGTCGCCGACCAACAACCATGGACAGAACACTTACTCCCCACCCCAACACTGCAAGGCTTACCCCCGCTTCATAGGTATGCGGCTTAAACCTTAGCACAACCAGATGTTCACCCTCTGGAATAGCCACTGCCCTGAATACCCCCCCCAGCGATTCCACTTGCCAGGGCTGTCCATCCAGGGTGGCTTCCCACCCCGGGTAATCCAATTCGGCCAAAATGAGCCAACCAGGCCCATGCACCCGCAGACGCCATTGGTTAGGGGTTCGCTCTATGATTTGTACCTCTCCATCCACCCGAGGAGGCCAATCCAGGTTAGACTGAACCCATGCACGCGGAAAAGCCAGCCGATTCATATAAACCAGAGAGTTATCTGTTTTTGCTACTAGCTCTAATCCACTAGCCTGAAGCGGAAATGCAGAAACCACATACTTGACATTCCACCACCCCAGAAGATCAGGGCGGGGTGTGAAAAAGCGGTTATCATTCTCAGGATCACCGTTGAGAAAGGGTGGCAGTGTCACTGAATATCCTGTTTGCACCACCCCAGTTGCTTCTTTCATAAACTCCACGTATGTTTTTGTCTGAAGAGGGTGAACCCCATCCGCCAATTCTAGACCGTAACGCGCAGCCACATACTGAGGTAGCGAAAACGAAGGTGAATAAACGCGAAATATCCCTGGTTGTTCAAGTAAGAACCCAACTAAATTGGAAGTCTCCCTCCAAACCCCCGAATCCGGTCGGAATGTAATCCATGTTCTCCCGGCGACCACAAGATCCACCAGAGTAATAACCGCCAGAATTCCCCAACCCACTCTCTCACTAAGTCGCCGGCGTTCCCATAGGGCAATGGTAAAGATGACCAGCCCAAAGAGCAGCGTTCCAAATGCTAGCAGCCAAGGAAATTCTCCAAAAAGGACACCCCATCCGATGGTTAAGAAAGCCATGAACCCCCAGACACCACTCAACCAGAATACCACATCCGGGCGCATGATGCGCGGGGAGGTGAGCAGCCAGTCCAAACCGGCCGCTGTACACAGTGCCGCAACCAGGCCTACCCCCAACCAGAGTCGTGCCGGTACCCGTAACAACGCAAGTCCTGGCAGTTGTACGACCTTCTCGAAACCGGGCAGGTAAGAACCCAACGAGCCAACCAAGGCCAATCCGGCCAGGATCAACCATCCTCGCAAGGAGCGGCGGAGAGAGGGAACCGCGAGGACTAACACACTCATGCCCACCGAAACAACCCCTAGATAGGTGACCCATTCATGAAAACGCCCAAATCCTGGAAATACCATCCCAATTAGGCTATAGGGAGGTAACGAGTAAACTAACGCCTCCTCAGGGCGCAATTGACTCCGCGTCGTTAGAGGTAACCACTCAAGAAGCGATAATAACAACGGTGCTGATATCAATACACCAATCAACGGTTGAAGGATCAACCCGCCCACCTGGCGCAAGGATCCCCTGCTCGAAAAACCTCGCCACTTTCTAAAGATAGCATACCCCAACCAAATGCCCGCCAGGATAATCCCCCAACGCAAGTCTGCCAGCCACGCTAATCCTAAAACCATACCTGGTAAAAGCGACGTCTGCGTTATGCGTTCTTGACGCATTTTTTCTGCTACGAATACCCAGGGGGTCCAGGCAAAAGCGTAGAGCAGAGTAAAATGACCGGCACCCCAGTGGGCAATAATTTTCGGCAGGAGCATCATTGTCCAACTACCTAACAAGGCGGCTCGTTGATCATATCCCTTCAACCTCAACCAACGAAACATTCCTGCGCCAAGCACAAGGAGATGTCCCAGTAGCGTTAAGTTAAAACTCCAGGGCGAAGGCCAGACCAGGCTCAGCCAGCCGAGGGGATACCATAATCCATTTAGTGGATCTGCTATCAGGGGGAAACCACCTAAATAGGCATCTGACCATAAAGGGATTTCACCGAAACGCCGCCATGCATCCGCGATCAGCCAGGCATTTGTGAAATGAGCGATCAGCCCATCGGTAAACGGTGAATCAGGAGGAAATGCCCACTTACCCAGTTCAGGCAGCCAGGGAAGAAGCGGGACTGTTAATAACCCGATCAAAAGGGAATGTTTACGCAGCGCCCTCATGGGATAGCCGGAACGACATAAAGCGTAGTATCTCCTGCCTGGAACGATGCAGGAAGAAAATCCAATTGTCCAACTTGCGCCAGTTTCTGTTCACGGGGACCCCAGAACACAAAATCCACCCCCCTTTCCCTCAATTGCTGGACCCAATCCTCTCCCGAGCTAAAACTCTGGAGCGAAGCGATCACCCAATGCTTTTGATCTTCGGCATTTACCGTCTCAAAGGGGTGTCCATAAATCACACGTCGTCCTGTATGGGCAGGAATAAACAAGCCCGTCTCAGGAGCAGCAAACACCAACGCATCTGGAGGGGTATGTCTTTCGATCCATCCCAACGCTTGATACTCATCTGCACCCAGGGTTAACAGCGGATGATGCATTCGAACCCCCATAAGGCCCAGTAGGATCACAAGAAACCCGGTAGGAAGAGCAAGGACAAAGGCCGTCCGCTCAATAAGCCTTGCGCTCCTTTGCAACCAGTGTTCAAGAACACTCCCTCCACGCACGGCAAGGATCACCACAGGGATATAAAACCCCGTTAGAAGACGTCGTTGTAGTCCCCATGGGCTATACGCCATGGCCCATCCCGCGATGAACCAGATGGCTAAAAAGGGGAGATTTACGGAAACACCCTGATTAAGCTTGATCAGCCCTAATAAGGCCAGAATCAATGCTGGAGAAAAGGCTACCAGGTAGTCCCACAATGGTGGAGAAAGGGTTAGGTTTTGAGCATTCCAGCCCCGTAGCCACCCATCCTGGAGAATCGTCATATACTGATAACACAACACACTCCCTCCCCCCAAGAGAAAGCCGAGCATTGCTTTAAAAGCGACTTTTCGTTGCTTGAACCATAACCATGCACAATATCCTCCACCTACCACAGCACCAATTACCACCCCGAAAGGTAAGATGATCGCCAGGGCGAACCCGAGCACCATGGATGAAACAACGACCCATTGGGAGGAAAAAGGCGCTAAAAGAATTGAGAAGAAGGTCAAAAGCAAGCCCATTCCCAGGGGAAAGTGAGGGTTGGCAATCATGGAAAGCAGTGGATAGGCCTCAGCCAGCCAAAAATCGGCTGTAAAACCTCCTCCCAGATTAGCCAGCCATCCCAAGCCCGATCCAAGGAGAGCCCAATAATAAATTTGATGTAAATCTCGTTCCGAACCCTCTACAACGGAGTTAAGAAAACGCCATAAGGCTAACATAAAAACCCAACCAGCCAATAGACGCACAAGGTGAAACATGACAATTAGGGGCAGATGAAAGATCCGCGCTAAATGTCCCAGAGCGATATAAAAAGTGAAAAGATATCCCGAGTAAGGAGCGTCGGCTGTGTAGGGCAAGCGAAACCGCCACTCTCCCAGAAAACCCTCATACATCTTGGCCAGATACGAATTTCCATCCAGAGGGTTAAACAAGAAACCCCCGAAAACATATCCTTCTGGTGTGACAAGGGCTGCTAAAATATATGGCAGTCCTACCACTCCAAGAACAATCAGACTGCCAACCCAGGGGAAACGATACCTCACCATGTTATGAAGTATACTAAAATGAGTTTATCGGAGTAAAGAGAAACTAACACATCCCTCCAATCCCTCACGCCGGATGTTGAACCCATGAGTCAGGCCTTTCATCTTCTACAACTTCAAAAAATTGACTCACAACTTGATCAAATTGAAAATCGCTTCCAGGAGATTAATGCCCTGCTTTCGAATCATTCCCAAGTGGAAGAAGCCCAACATCACCTTCAGCAGGTCGAAGCACTCCTCAAGGAAAAGCAACTGGCGCTTAAGAAAATAGAGCACGAGGTCCAGGCCAAGCGAATTAAATTAGAGCAAAGCGAAGAAAATCTTTATTCTGGGCGAGTAAAAATTCCTAAGGAACTGCGCGACCTGGAAAATGAAGTCCAAGCACTGAAGCGCGCCCTGGCTACCCTTGAAGATCGCCAGTTAGAAGCCATGATAGATCTTGAACAAGCCGAGGCAGAGTATCGCCAGGCGGAAGCACAATTTCACCACGCCCAGGCAGAAGAATCCGAGCGGAATGCTAGCCTGCGAGGGGAATTGGAAACCCTCACGCGTAGCCGAGATCGCTTGTTACGTGAACGCGAGGTCATTCTCAACCAGATTGATCCCCAAAATCAAGCTATTTACCAGCAACTACGCTCACGAAAACGTGGGATTGCCGTGGCCACAGTAGTGGATGAAACTTGCTCAGCATGCGGCTCCACCCTAACCCCGGCTGAGCGGCAAGCGGCTCGATTCCCTCATCAGCTGGTTTTCTGCTCCTCATGCGGACGCATTCTCTACGCAGGATAAACCATGCCGAATCTGTTTGGACTGCAACTTGATCGCCCCTCCTTCTGGATTGGGTTCCTGACCGGGACACTGTTTTGGCTTGTTTTAGCGCGCCTGAGTAAAGAATGGCCAGCCATACGCGAGGGCTTAAAACAATGGTTCAAACACCTCAGGCAGCGCCAATTAGCCGGAACAGAGTTTGCGATTCGGCAGGACGCCTTAAAGCGCGCCCAACGCAGCCACCTTTCAGCGGCTCTGTTTTCGCTAGACGAGATTGCGATCCCTCCCCGCTTGCTTGCACCACCTTCACCGCCTCTCGAAGAAACCGATTCACGATTACCGCATATATATGAGCAAATTATTCCGCCACTCCCAGAATGGCCAGAATTTGCCTCTCGCTTCGGCGCTCCTACCCTCACCCCCCTTCAGGCCCTACGCCAGCGAGCACGCATTGCTATTATCGGTAAACCGGGAAGCGGCAAAACAGTTACCCTGGCATTCCTGGCTTCTCTCCTCGCTCGCCGCGAAAATGACCTTGGATTTGCTAACAGCCTTACGCCTATTTTTTTACATTATCTTGACATTGAACCTTATTTGCCCGAGATCAAGGACCCATTGGAGCCCATTTACAAAACACTCAGCCGCACCCTGCCATTAACCGCCCAACCCCGCCTATGGAGTTTTCTCAAGAGCGCCTTCAATGACGGTGAGGTCGTACTGCTGCTGGATGGAATTGACGAAGTTCCTCCGGAAATGCTCGAAGCAGCCACATCGTACCTTAAGACCTTGCTCGAGCAATATCCCCACATACGCTTGGTACTGGCAGCCCCGGACCAATATCTGGACGGATTGCTGAATTTAGGGATCGAGCCCCTTCCTCTGGCTGCCTGGACGCGGGATCAAACAGCAGAATTTATCGCCCGATGGAGTCGGTTGTGGAATCAGCACCTCGGTTCGCAGATTGCGCAAAAAACCGGTGTCATCCCTCTAGATGATCTTTTAGTTCGGGGATGGATTGATCCCACACCGGTTTATTCCCCCCTGGAATGGACACTCTATTTGTGGGCTCTTTCAGCGGGTGATCTCTCCGATAATATTGCGCATGCTGTGGATGCTTATGTGAACCGCCTCTGCGGACCCAAGATTCCCATTCCTTCGCTGATCACCCTGGCACGAACCTTTATAGAAAGTCGCAAACCTGCTCTCACCATTCGCGAGATCGAGCAAAGTGTCACCGAGCTTAAAACCCTTACCATAACCGCGCCTGCAGAAGAATTGAAGGCAGAAGAAAAGACCCCCGGTTCACCCGCTTCGAAAACGGAACGTCCTGCCAATCGTGTTCTCTTGGCGCTTCTCGATACCGGGCTCTTAAGCGAATACAGTGGTGAACGCCTGGCCTTCAACCACATATACATAATGGCTTATCTGGCCGCTCAACAACTTACAGTACCACCGATAGCCCCCCACCGTCTCCTCTGGAGCGCTGAGGACGCCCTTTGTTACCATCTGATCGCTGCTCGCCCGGAAGCCACCTGGCTAGAAGCCTGGGTTGATAAGGCTTTGTCTTTGTCCAATACAGACTTTTTCCACGCATTTTATTGGGCGCGCCTGGCACCTCGCAACAGTGTCGCGCGTTCAATTCTTATGAAGCGCTTGCTACCCATCCTGCAGGGCAAATCAGAAGAACCGGAAGACTCAATTGAGGGCCTCGCGGCCTGTGCCACGTCAAATGATCCTTCACTGAGTTTGCTTTTCCGCCAATGGATTAAAGCCACCCAGGCAGATTTTCGTTTCTATGGCGCTTTAGGATGTGGTTTCCTGCAAGACCCCACCGCCTTGAAGGACCTTATTGCCCTTCTAAATGATCCCGAAGAAAGAGTCCGGATGGGTGCTTGCCTTGGTCTGGCACAGTATCGAGAACCGGTGGCCGAGGAAGCCATCCTGCGCGCACTGACTTTTGGGGACGAACCGCTGCGCCTCGCCGCCGCTGAGGTTTTAGCGAATGTAATCCCCGGAGGCGAAGAGCATCTAAAGGAAGCCCTCACTCTGGAGGATCTGCTCACCCGGCGCGCGGCAGTTTTGGGCATTGCTCACCTCAATGCCCCCTGGGTGATTGACGAGTTGGAACGCATAGCCGTAGAAGACGGCCAATGGGTGGTGCGAAATGCTGCTGCCCAGGCGCTGGAAAGCCGCCGTCATGCCGATTCTCGCTTTCCTCAGACCTTAACGCCACCTCATGAAACCCCCTGGTTAATTGCATTTGCAGCCAAAATGGGGCAGGGCATTTCTCCGGGCCAACCCGTGGATTCGCTCCTACAACATGCTCTGATCCAGGGAGATGACGAGGAAAAGATAAAGGCAATGCTGATGATCCGCTGGCAACCGCACCCCGATTACATACAGGTACTCAAAATCCTTCTCCGCCACGAGAATCCCGAGGTTCGCCACATGGCTCGTTATACCCTCTGGGTGCTCTCGTTACACGCGCCTGTAACACCCCCCGCTTAGCCGGCCTTCAATGCCTTCTTTAATGCTTTATCCACCTTTTCAGGATCCTGGCCAAGGACGGCTACCAGTTTCTGAGCCGACATCTCACCAGCCACAATTTCCAGTTGAGAACGCTTAACCCCCAAAACACTCTCCAAGAGAGCCTTCAGGGCAGTGTTAATCTGATCGGAGTCGGTTCCGGAAGTGGACAAGCGGATCACCACCACACCATCCTCGGTAATGCGTTCAACGCGGCTCTGAGATCCACCGATCCTGACCAGGATGGAAAGCGCTGCACCGCCCTCAGGCTGGGTAAAGTGGGGTTTGGTTGTACGTCCCATATGTCTACATGAACTGACGGAGAATGGTGATTAGCACCCACTCAACCGCCTGAATGAGAATAATCAAAATAAGGGGACTGAAGTCAATCATCTGGATGGGCGGAACCGCTCGACGAATGGGGGTTAATAAAGGTTCGACAACGCGATCCAGTGCTACCCGCACTGGATGGAAAGGGGAGAGAAAATACGAGAGCACTACATCCACAATAACCACAATGACCAACAACGTGGAAAGAGCCTGAATCAACTGAATAAGAAACCAAACCATGGACTTTTCCCTTTCTCAATCAAGATTATGGATAAGGACGTGGGCCAAGAATGGCCTGACCAACCCGAACAATAGTAGCCCCTTCCTCAATAGCCAATGGAAAATCCACACTGGTACCCATGGAGAGTTCACCCCAGGACGCATTTGGAAAAGCCCGGGCTAGAAAATCGCGTAGGTGGCGTGAATGAGCAAAGTACTGGCGCGCCCGGTGGGGGTCCTCGGTAAGTGGTGGCATGGTCATAATTCCACGCACGTCTAGATGCGGGCAAGTATTCAGAATCAATTCAATTTCCGACAGAAGGGCTGGCCAGGTCTCTGAGGATTCCGCCTTCCAACCCGACTTGCTCTCTTCTCCCCCCACATTGAATTCCAGTAGCACTGGCAGACGTCGTCCCTGCTCAGAAAGTATGCGTTCCAATTTTTGCGCTAAGCGCACACTATCCAGCGCTTCAAACCAATCAAAATACTGAGCAACCAATTTGGCTTTGCGGCTTTGTAGATGGCCAATCATGTGCCATTCCACCGGATAGTCCTGCAAAGCCTCTATTTTTGGAAGGGCTTCCTCGGGGTAATTTTCACCCAAGAGTTTAGCCCCAGCCTCCACCACAGCCCGAATTGCCTCAATAGGCTGACCCTTTGTCACCACTACAAGGCGAATTTGCGATGGATCACGTCCGCTTCGCAAGGCCGCCTGATAAATTTGCTCGAGCACCTTGAGGTAGTTCTGGCGGATGGTAAGTGCATCCAGGACCATTTCCAGCGCCTCCGTTATTAAGACCGCAATGCTATGAGATTAGGACCGCAATGCTATGAGCGCTCCAAAGCGCCCCGTCCGTCCGGCTTCCCCTCGGTGAGAATACCAATGCCTTAAGTCGCACGCCGTGCACAAACCAGCGACCTCAACCTGGGTTACACCTGCCTGATTCAGCCACAAACGGTTTGCCTCCCATAAATTTAGGTAGGCACGCCCATCCTGATAGATCAGCACCTCACGACTCCGTTCACCAAAGGATTGCTCAACCAATTGTACTACCTCGGATCCTATCATATAGTGATCCGGACCAATCGAAGGGCCAATGGCAGCCATAATATCGCCCGCTCGACAACCATATATCTCTTGCATTGCTGCAACAGTTTTAAAGACAATGGCTTGTACCGTACCCTTCCACCCAGCATGCACCAGTCCCACGACCTTGTGGTTAGGCTCATAGAGTAAAACCGGCACACAATCGGCAAAACGCATGAACAAAGTCACCTCAGAGCGATTGGTCAATATGGCATCCGCCTTTACGTGGGGGGCATCTAACGGGCGAGGACGATCGGTACTGATCACAATATCGCTGTGGACCTGCCAGACATCGAAAATCGTCTCCACCTCACGGTGAACCGCCTCGAAAATGCGCCGGCGATTTTCTATAATATTTTCCCGGACATCCCCCAGGTTTCCCCCTAGATTAAGGCTGTCCCAGGGGGCTGGGCTGACCCCTCCTAAACGTGTAAACACCCCATGAATCACCGATTCGGTGGGGAAGAGGTCAAATTGATAAAAGACCAGTCCGTTCCGTTGTACAAACCCCATGATGGCTACTTACCCGGATCCGAGGCATGCTGACGTTGCCTGATTTGGTTAATAACGCCCCACTTACGTTGCAGACCAATTCGCGTCTCCCGCATGTTTTCTTCAATGATGGGGTAAAGATACCACATCGTTGTCCAACCAAAAAGGAAGCCGGTTATGGTGCGCAAAAGTGGAGTGCTCTCACGCACCAGCGCCCACCGGGAGAAGAAAGGGATCAAACCCGGCAATTGGGAAAGCCCATCAACCGCTATAGGCAGTAAACCCACCACCACCCACAAATACCAAGGAAGGGACTTCCAGCGTCGCCCGGTAAGCGCAAAAACCAAGCCGAATAATAGCATAGATCCATAGATGGCCACATCACGCTCACAAAGTGCTACTTTATAACCTAGTGCTCCCGCTCCATAACCCACGGCCTCGCCACCTGTGAGGGCCCGTGCGCGTGCCAGATCCTGACTGTTAAGCCCTGTTACGGCCTCATAAGAGGCAATATCAGGCAAATGAGCAACCTCACGGGGATAGTAGGGTTGCAAACCAAAAAGAAACCAGGAACGAAAAGCCAGTTGGTGGCAAAGTGGACTGTACACCTTGTAAATGGCATTAGCCAGGCCTGTCCATCCCATTCTCAGAGACACTGGAGCCAGAAAGGGCAGACCAACATACAGGAGCAAGAAAAGATTAAATAATGCCAGATAATGGCGACTTAGCCATAATGAAAGCGCATCAGCAGCAGTCCAATGCTCAGTCTTATGCACCCGGTTCTGATAAGCCTTCTCATCCACACGCTGTATTTGTGCTTGCCGATCTCGAGCTGCGCCCAGGGTAATTTCTAGAGTTTGACGCGAGAATGGAGGGTGTAAACGATAAGGCCCCACTTCCACTATGGGTAGCGCATCTTCTCCCAGAGGCTGCGAATTTTCTCCTTTTTCGATATTCACAACCGCGATTTGAAGATCGTAGGCGGATTGCAGTTCTTGCAAATGGGCAATGACCTCATCACACAAGGGACAATTGGCAGAACGATATACCGTTACAATGATCATGGCGCAACTCCTAATACCTTTATAAGTAATTCGCTAACGTCTCTGGCGTCAACTGCCCCAAATGATAGGCAACAAGAATTCCTTCCTGATTGACAAATAAGGTCAGCGGATAACCCGACACCTGATAGAGATCATTCACTTTTCCGTCTTCGTCCAGCAAAATAGGAAAAGAAATTTCAAAGTTCTGAACAAAGCTCAATACTTTCGGGCGTGTTTCGGCATAGTTGATTCCTACAACATAAATCTCGCCTGCACGGGTCTCGTAAAGACGCTGCAACAAAGGCATCTCCTCTCGACAGGGAGGACACCAGGATGCCCAAAAATTCAATACCAGCGGGCGCCCTTCATAATCCGCATTGGTTTTCACTTTACCATCTAAAGCAACCAACTTAAAATCCGGGATAGGTTGTCCAACTTCAACTCCGGCTGACCGACCAACAGCGCCCAGGAGAAGGTGAATTCCTAACCACAAGCCCAGAAGAAGAGCCACCCCCAAAAACAAGATCAAAGGGTAATATAAAACTCGCTTCACAGCCCCAAATCCACAAAGAAACCGAATTGAGCCAACTGGTTAAAAATGCCCAAAAAGAGCAAAATTCCCACCCCAATCATCACAACCCCCATAGCGACCTCTGCATAGTGCATCATCTTGCGGTAGCGGCGCAAAATAGTAACGACCCACCCAATGCCCAAGGCCGCTGCCAGGAACGGGATTGCCAAACCCAGCGAGTACATTCCCAGTAAAAACAGTCCGTTGGAGACTGAGCCCTGATTAATCGCCAGTGTAAGTATCATACCCAAAACAGGCCCAATACAAGGTGACCAACCCGCCGAGAAGGAAATCCCCAGAAGGGCCGAGGAAAGCAAACTCCGCCGCCGGTCCAGTTCCGTCCGCGGCCGAAGATCGTATTCCAACCATTGGATTCGCACTAGCCCTGTCATGTGGAGCCCTAGGAGCACCACGATAATTCCCCCCAGGCGCGCAATCCAGACTCGCAAATCATATAACACACTACCTATTGCAGAGAGGGCTAAGCCCAAGGTGAGAAATACCAGGCTAAACCCCAAAACAAATGCTACCCCATGAAGAAACGTCTCCAGACGATTGGGGTCCCCCTCCTGTTGCAAGCGGGCAATGGATCGCCCACTTAAATAACCCACATACGCTGGAATTAGCCCAAATACACACGGCGAAAGAAACGAAGCCAAACCCGCTAAGAACGCTAAACCTGCACTGACATTTGCCATGTAAAAACCCTCAAATTAACAGAGATAATGACTCCTAAGCTTCGATGACCTGAACAATCGTTCCGCCCGGCATGCTGACGGTCACATCTCCCGGATCATAAGGAACGACGGGTTGGGTCCAGCGAAAGATAAATTTCGCGTCCTCTGGCGCGCAATTAACGCAACCGTGAGAACGCGGAGTCCCGAAGTCGTTATGCCAGAAAGTTGAATGAATAGCCACTCCCTCCCCCGTGAAGAGAGTGGTCCAAGCAACTCCTGGTAAATCGTAACCGGTACCGGTCTGTCCACCACTCATGTGAATTGAGATGGCTTTACGCCAGATTGGATGTGGCCCAATCGGCGTACCCCACTTTTCCACCAGATTTCCCGCTGCATCCCACTTTGCCCCCGAAGAAATCTGACAGGCGTAAACCTCCGTCTTGCCCTCATAGCAATAGAGCATTTGACGTGTTGGTGTAACATCCACAACTACGCGTTTATCTTCAACCTCAGGGTTAATGGGTACTATTTCTTCAGGAGTGAGGGGACGGAAAGCCTCCGCTGCCGCCCAAAAGATATCTCCCGGTCCGTACCGCTCATTGATGCGATAAAGCACCTGGCCTTGCGAATTAGTCGTGATGCCGTCCACCCACAAAATCTGACTGTAATACAAGCGGGGGATTAAACCATGTTCTACCACATACTTCAGCCAGGGAGAAACAGGCTCTCGATTCTCCAGGAATATTTGCACATGCGGTACGGTGACCTCGACCCACATTCCCTTACCAAGGCTGGTCACCGGCAGTTCCTTAACTGGTTCATTCGGTAAATTGCGCACTGGCTGGACGCTTGGAGCATAAATATAACCATCCGGGGTTTCCACCCATCGGCGACTCTGTCGTCCAGCGGGTACTTCGCCTACCACTTCACGCAACCAAACCACCACGGCATCCTCATAGAGAATCCCCACCGAAGGGCTATCCGCCGATGGGCGAGCCCGAATATCAACTTTACCCACACAAATTCGCCCCAGGCGCTCTGCATCCGGCCAGTCTGCTACCAATTGCTTCCACTCCACCCATGGCCGTAAAGCCACAGTCCCCAAGGTTAAAACCCCCAGTTTTAAAAACTCGCGCCGTGTTATAGGACGGTACCAGAAATTCATGCCCATAAAGATACCCCAGCCCGAAGGTTTTGTCAAACCCTCAACATTAATCGGAGACTAGAAGTAGGAAAACTAAATTTGAGCAAATAGTCCTTCCTGAACCATCATCCGCACAGTTTCGATTTCCGGCCCCCACCAGGCGTCTCCGGCCTGATATGGCACCCGTTCGCGCAAAAGTCTGTAAGCCTCATATGTGCCTTGGCCCAAACGGGCATCCGGGTACTGACGTAAGCGCAAGTCAAGCGCCCGGCCAGCCGTATAGAGCTCAATCGCAATCACATGGGCCGTGTTAAGGACAATTTGCCGAGCATGACGAGCCGCCGTCATGGCATTTGCGTTGTGATCCTCCTGCTCGCCAGAGGTGGGAAGCGAATGCACGCTATCAGGATGCGCCAGAGTCTGGTTTTCAAGCACCAAAGAAGCCGCTGTGTATTGAGGCATCATCAACCCCGAATTTAACCCAGCGGCATCAGGAAAATCCACCAGCATAGGTGGAAGTCCGCCATTAAGTTTGCCATCTGTGAGTCGAAAGATGCGACGTTCCGCAATGGCAGCCACCTCTGCTACCGCAATACCCAAAAAATCCATGGCCATGCCAACAGGTTCACCGTGAAAATTTCCTCCTGACAAAACCGCTCCACCTTCAAACAAAAGCGGGTTGTCTGTTGCAGCATTGATTTCCCGCTCAATAATCTGGGTCACAAAATTAAAGGCGTCCCACGCTGCTCCTTGGACCTGGGGGGCACAACGCAGAGAATAGGCATCCTGAACACGCTGAGCGCGCCCCAGAAGGGTGGAGCCGTGGGTTAGCCGACGTACATGCTCGGCCACACGTACCTGGCCAGGATGTCCCCGGG
Source organism: Thermanaerothrix daxensis (assembly GCF_001306145.1). Lineage (GTDB taxonomy): Bacteria > Chloroflexota > Anaerolineae > Anaerolineales > Anaerolineaceae > Thermanaerothrix > Thermanaerothrix daxensis. Next base: position 1,127,056 of record NZ_LGKO01000002.1, on the reverse strand, counting down.
CAGCCTGGATCCGGGCGTCAAAGGCCTCAATACACCCCATAATGGCCTCCAGGGTCATCGCCAGGGTTACTTCGGCCGTACGCAATAAAGTCTCTGTATCATGCAAGACCAGCGCACCAATGGCAGCCGAAAAGGTGGCCCCATTGTTAATTGCCAATCCCTCTTTCGCTCCCAAGATCAGACGCTTGATACCCGCTGCCTGCATGGCATCTTTGCCCCGCATGATCTGCCCCTGATAAGAAGCCCATCCCGAGTCTTCCCAGCGATCATCAGCATCGGTCGTAAAAACCAGAGCCAGATGAGAAAGCAGAGCCAAATCCCCAGAAGATCCCAGAGAGCCCTGTTCCGGCACAATGGGGGTAACACCATGATTAAGCATATCCAGTAATGTTTGGACCACCTCAAGCCGCACTCCGGAGTGTCCCCGCGCTAAAGTGTTGGCTCGAATCAACATCGCCGCGCGTACGATATCCTCAGGGAGAGGTGATCCTGTAGCGACCGCATGGCTGAGAATCAAATTGCGGCTCAGCCGGTCCCTGGCCTCAGGCTTGATACGACGCTCCGCAAAGATTCCAAACCCCGTGTTAATCCCATAGACCGGTTTGTCATCTTGTAGAATCTGTTCCAGCCACCGATGGGAACGCCGGATTGCTTCCCTCCCTTCTGCAGAAAGAGATACCGGCTCTTTGTGGCGGGCCACAGCGACCACATCGTCAATGCTTAGATGATGACCATCAATTTCGATCATGCAAACCTCAACCCAATAGGAAATGGCCTGCCAGGATCGCCGCTGCAGGTACGGTGAGATTATCCAGGTCAGAGAGTGGCAGCGACTCCACCACTGCCGCCAAAGTGGCAATGGTAAAAAGCGGACCCAACAAGATGGAAAGCGGCGCCCGAATCGCGCCCACCAGGATGAAAATTCCTAATACGAGTGCGGCCATGATCCAGCCCCCCAGCAGCATGGCCAGCGAACCAGCCACAGTCTTTCCCCTCGACCAGGGCAACGATGGACTTGGTATCCTCTTGCCAAGTACATCAGCCAGTCCATCACCCCCACATAGCAGCATCAAAGCAATTAAACCAATTGGTGAATCATGCCAGTAGACAAGCGTGAGAAGGACAAATACAATTCCATAAAAGAGCGGCCCGCGCAGGATTTCGCTTGCCCGTCCATGACGTGTCATAGCCATGACTGCAGCCTCATCCTTGATCACCCCTAGACCAATTAGCAAAAATTGCAGAGTTATCCCCAGAGGTACCAGAGCTGCCCAAAAGCGGGCTGAAAAGGTATCCTCAAGGAACAGCCAACATAAGACGAAAATGGGCCCAGTACCAATATGAATAACTTTTCGGCTCAGAGGGCCACTGATCCATCGCCGGGCGGCTACCCAGTCATTCAAGCGAAGCCACGCCCACGCCAATCCAAAAGTTACCAGGAACGCCAGAAAATTGCTGGGCAACATGACCGATGACGGATGAACAGGCTAAAATCGGTAACGGCGGCTTTCCTCGCGTGATAACTCCCGCTCTTCATCTCGTTTGGCAATCTCATGGCGCTTATCATATAACTTCTTTCCCTTGGCAACCGCAATCTCCACTTTTGCCAGCCCATCTTTCAGATACATCTGGACCGGCACAATCGTGACCCCCTTTTGACGCACCGCATTCCAAAGTTCCAGAATCTCGCGCCGATGCAAGAGCAAGCGCCGAGGTCGCTTGGGATCGTGATTAAAACAGCTGGCCTTATCATAAGGAGCAATGTGGGCGTTAACCAGCCACGCTTCGCGTCCATCCACCTGGACATAGGAATCCGTCAAACTAACCTGGCCCGCCCGCACCGATTTTATCTCGCTCCCTTGCAGGGCAATACCGGCTTCATAGCGGTCCAGCAAAAAATATTCAAATTTAGCCTTACGATTGGTCGCTACGACTTTAATGCTCATAATTGCATTTTAACACATCTAACCCCAACGCATGATGAGCCACCCCATCACGAACCGCACCCCAGCCAGAATCAGAAGTGCCAACGACAGTCCAAGCCACTGTCCAATCAGGGGGCCCGCCAGCGATCCCAGAAGAACGCCCGCATTTGCCACCACATTGAACCAGGCCAACGACGGCCCTCGCGACTCTTCAGGTACTCGTTCAAGCAGATAATTGAAAAGGGCTCCACCCGCCAGCGACCAGGCTGTTCCACCGAGCAAATTGGCCAACAAATACACTGCTGGAGAATGCGCAATGCTCAACAATGCTGGAAAAGCGCTGAGTAAAACCAGCCCCAAGCCAGTGGTTTTACGGTTCCCCAACCGACGGGTGATTTGCACCAACTGGGTCGAGCCCACAAACACCGCCAGAAAGAAGAGAGCATTTCCCCAACTAATATACTGATCAGAGATTCCCAATGCGTTAACCGTATAAACCGGGAAGAGAGGGACCGGGAGATATTGGGCCAAGTGAAATCCCAACATGATCAACAGGATGTAACGGAATGGTGAACGTAAAAGTTCAAAGTGAAAAACTCGCCGGTAGTCCGATACAATCCCCAAAAGAGCAGTCGCTAATGGCTGAGAGGCTCCTTGGGACGGAATAGCCCCCGCTTCTCTCAATGGAGGGCGAATCAGGTATAAATGGACGGTGCTCATCCCCGCACCAATGACCCCGATTAAGAACACCCCTACGTAACCGGTCGGGAACGGCACAACGCTTAGGATATAACCACATAGGAGGGAAGTAAGGATGGTGACTACAGCAAACGCTGCATTACGCATCCCGGTAACCCAAGCGCGCCACTCTGCCGGCACCACTTCCACGAAAAGGGCGTTAAAACTTACCGAAAGCGCCGCCCCAGGGATATAGAAAAGAAAAACGGCTGCAATCAATACTTTAACCTGGAGAGAAGCCGGTCCCCAAAGAGGTAACAATGCAAGCGCAACGAAAAACGAGCGGTGCAGGATGGCTGTGCGTATCAGCATGGAATGAACTGGGCGCTTTTCTAGCAAGGCACCCGTAGGTAATGAGAATAACAGAGTCATGATTGCAGGGGCTGCATTAATCCAACCGATTTGTTCTGGCGAAGCCCCAGCCCGTGCGGCATAGATGGTGAGAAACGAAAGGGAACTTCCGTTTAGCGCACCATACCAGGCTATATCCGCCACTAAATGGATAAAGTTGTGGCGGTGCTCTGGAGGTAGTGCGCCAGGCTTGAACCAGCGAGAAATGAGGGATCGAATCATCATTACCTTACTCAACTCAATATTCCAGGATCAACCCCTCAATTCTAATCGCAATCGTTTTTTTCATCCGCGGATTTCTTTCCCCTCTTCTCCACGCACGCCCCCAATACTCGGATTATAATGAATCCGGTACAACGATACCTTCTCAGAGACGTAGGGAGGAGCAAGCATGACCGAGGTTGCGTTGGCGTTAGGCGGCGGTGGGGTGAAAGGAATCGCCCATTTGGGGGTTATCCAGCGCCTTGAAAAAGAGGGGATCAAGATTAAAGCCATTGCAGGTACCAGTGCTGGCGGGGTTGTTGGTGCCTTATTTGCAGCTGGTTATTCCGTGTCTCAGCTTTCTGACGCGTTGGAAGAACTCAATCGCATCAATTATTTTGTTCGACGACCACAGGATGGGCCTTCCCTTCTGGGGTTGGGACAGGTTGTACCTTTTCTGGAACGCTTCCTGGCCGGCCTGACATTTGACCGCCTGCTTATTCCCTTTGCCTGTACTGCTGTGGATCTCCATACCAAGCAGGAATATGTGTTAAATCGGGGATCTGTGTTGGATGCCATCCTGGCGACAATCGCCATTCCCGGCATCTTCCCTCCCCAGAAGATCGGCCAGGCAGAACTGGTTGACGGGGGCGTGCTTGATCCCGTGCCCGTGGCGGTAGCCCGCTGGCTAGCCCCTAAATTACCTGTGATCGCCGTGTGTCTTTCCCCCGTCCCCGAAAAGTGGCAGGAATTACCCGATTTCAACCCTATCCCCACGCCCCCCATCCTTCCTCCTCTTCTAAGTCAGATCTCCAACCTGCGCATCAGTCAAGCATTTCGTATTTACATCCAATCCATTGATATTACCTCACGCATGTTAGCAGAACTTCGCATGCAGGTTGAAAAACCCGATGTTATTCTGCGCCCCGATGTTAATCAATTTGGCATACTGGACAAAGTAGACCCTCAAGTCCTCATCCAGTCAGGCGAACAATCAGTCGAAGAGGCATTGGAAGCTATCCACCATGCTTTGTCCTGGCCGCAGGGTCTGCTCCGCCGCTTTCAAAGCCCACCCCCTCCCGAATCCATCCGCCCCTTGGAAGAGTAGACCCCGCTATGCGTGATCTGCGTCAATACGCCCGTCAGACCACATTTCGGTTGATCGTTGGTAGCCTGCTTATTCTCTTCATAATCGGCCTGGGACTGGTTGCCTGGTTGTATGGGTTACCCGCAGCAGGTCTTGGTTTACTTTGCCTGCTGAGCGCTTTATTGCCCATTGGATTGATTCTTCTCACCCTGGCCCTATGGGATTGGATTGTAAAACATGGTCGCTCTTGAACATGCCCAGACACATCTCTTTGATCGTCGTCCTATAACAGTCGTTCGACCTACTTCCGAAGATCCGCAGGCACCGCCTCTTATTGCGTTGCATGGATGGACCGGCGACGAACATTCAATGGAAATCTTTATCCGCCGTATGGCCCCCAATCGCTGGATTTTTGCGCCCCAAGCCCCCTACACTGCCGAACCGGGGGGATACGCCTGGGTACCCCCTACTCCCGAACGACCTGCTCCTTGGGAAACCTTTGCTCAATCTGCACTAAAGCTAAAAGACGATATGGTCGAGTGGCTGACTAGCTTTTCTTTACCTGCGATCCCAGTAGATCTCATGGGATTCAGCCAGGGAGCAGCCATGGCACTCACCTTTACTCTTCTGTTTCCCGAACGAGTTAATCGGCTGGTGATACTTGCGGGTTTCTTACCCAAAGGGGGGAAGAAGGCTTTGCGCCCCGGATTGCTCTCAGGGAAAGCCTGCTTTCTCGCCCACGGATACAATGATGAAATTGTCCCGTTGGAGCGAGCCAAGGAGTGCATCGAAGCACTCGAGACAACTGGCGCTAAGGTTACAACCTGTCTGGATAATGTGGGGCATCGGGTCAGCGCCCGCTGCCTGCACGCTATGTTAGAGTTTTTGGGTTTTAATGCCCAGGGTGTCTGATCGTCTTATCCTCTAGCGCCCTTGGAGGAAAGCAAAAATTCCAACCAGGATTCCCACGGAGAGCAGAACAATAATCACCAACCCCGCTGGCACCCCAGCGGCGCCGCTCGGTGCACTGGCATCGGTGAAAGTGGGGACCACCAAAGAAGGGGCCGGCGTGAAAGTGGGCAGACGTGTGGGCTGGGGGGTAAAGACAAACTGAGCGGCCAGAGTGGGGTCAATGGTTGGCGTGGTTTGTGGGGTTACCGTGGGGGGCGGCTCCACAATCGGTAATTCAGCTCCTGGTGTTACATCCACCCGAGCCGCATAAACCCAACCCACCCCACCCGGTACCCCGGGGTATTCAATCATGATCCATTCCCCCCCTGGAGAGCGTCCTTTTGCGGGCACTTTTTGCCCCAAAAGCAAAACCCCTATGCGCGGATAAACCCCACCCGGACCGGATCGCACATTGACGAAATCCTCACCCAATCCGGCCTTAACTGTGACCATGGGACCGCTAGGGGTACTGGTCACCGTCGGAATATCCACTGTGGGAATTTGTGCCCGAGCATCTGAATCCGAAAAGAGCGGCTGAACAAATAAGAGCCCTACGATTACCAACAGGGCCACTAACACCCAGAAACGTTTCAAGGTCATTATGCTCCTTCCCAAACTGGAACCCAAATGATTTGATCCAGATTATAATCAATTCACCATGGAACAACGCATCTATTATGGGCCAATCACTCCTGAAGACCTCGCCAATGCGCTAACCGCACGGTTTAATCGCGGTGGGTTTCGGGTCACCCAGATTGGCAGTGGCCCTAAAATTGCCCTGCAGATTTGCACCCGTGAAGACATATCTTCCGGAGGGAAAACTGCCGTGGGCATTAGTCTGCAGAGAACTCCCAAGGGCCTTATTGTGCAGGTGGGAGAACAGGCTCTTTGGAATGTAGCCGCCAGTTTGGGGGTCACCATGCTCAGTTTGCTTCGTAATCCCTGGCAGTTGCTCGATCGTATGGACGATTTGGCTCAGGATATCGAATCACTCCAATTGACCCGCGAGATTTGGGAAACCATTGATGCCACAGCCCGCCTATATGGGGCTGGAGAAAGGATCTCCCAGGCCCTTGGTCGCCTTGTATGTGAATACTGCCGGACTCCAAATACGCCTGACCACTCTCACTGCGTGGCCTGTGGTGCGCCTTTACCAGGCACCTTTTCTCCCGTTTGCCCTAACTGCGGTGCAACCCTTCCGGCTCACGCCAACCGTTGCTCTCAATGTGGGACGCAACTCCCTGCCGCTTAGTCCTTATACCAGATTTCGCCACGCCCGGCCATCCTGTCGAATAAAATCATCGGCACCTGGTGGTCCCCATGTTCCTGACTCATAGACGGGCAGGTTGCGCACCGGATATTCTTGCCATGCCTTCAGAATTTCTGACGTGAACGACCATTGCGCCAGCACCTCATCCGAGCGAGTAAACAGTGTGGCATCTCCCAGCAGAGCATCCAGAAGAAGCCGCTCATACGCCTCCGGTGGTTGCACACCGAAAGTTTCCTGGTAACTGAATTCCAGTTTGACCGGCGTGATCTGGTTTACTGGACCCGGTGCTTTGGCACCGAATTCAAGTGCAATGCCCTCGTTGGGCTGCAAGCGTAAAACCAGAGCATTGGGGGCTTCACCGGCTACGTTGTGCCAGTTGAAAAGCGAGAGGGGCATCTGACGGAACTGAATGACAACCTCAGTGCAACGTACTGGCAAGCGCTTACCCGAGCGCAGATAAAAAGGCACACCCGCCCAGCGCCAGTTATCCACAAAAAGACGCACGGCTAGAAAAGTTTCGGTGACCGAATTTGCCGGTACCCCCGGTTCGTCTTTGTAACCAGGCACGCGTTGTCCCTCAATAAACCCCGAAACATACTGAGCCCGAAACGTGTTCGCCAACGCCTCTTTGCCTCGCAGTGGACGTAAGGCTTTCAACACTTTGACCTTCTCATCACGAACCGCATCCGCATTAAAGGCCCAAGGAGCTTCCATGGCCGTTAAGGCGAGCAACTGGAGCAAGTGATTTTGGAACATATCCCGGATTACACCCGCACGGTCGTAATAACCGGCTCGTGTGCCAATTCCGTCAGTTTCAGCGACAGTAATTTGTACGTGATCTACATACTTGTGGTTCCACAAAGGCTCAAAGATGGCATTGGCAAAGCGCAAAACCAGAATGTTCTGGACAGTTTCCTTACCAAGATAATGATCAATCCGATACACTTGCTTCTCTGAAAAGACGCTATGCACCTCAGCCTCTAAAGCCTGAGCCGACTCCAGATCATTCCCATAGGGTTTTTCGATCACAATGCGTGTCCAGCCGTTCCCTCGCTTGTTCAGGCGCACCTCCCCAATGCGTTGCACAATGGTTACGTACTCTTCGGGAGGAGTGGCCAAGTAATATAACACGTGATCCACACGCAGGGATTTGAGCATTGTTGCCAGGCGATGATATCCTTCTAAATCCTCAAAGGTTGAACGGATATAATAAGCATTTGCCAGCAAGCGCTCTAGAGTTGGCATGCTAATCGGTTTTGTGCGAGCATGCTCCAGAACCGCCTGGCGCAGGGTCTCTCGCAAGAACTCATCACTCCAATCCCGCCGAGCAAACCCAAGGATATACAGGGGTTGAGGCAGGCGCCCGCTGATTGCCAGTTCATAGAGCGCTGGAATTAACTTACGCCGTGTAAGATCACCCGTTACCCCAAAGACTACAAAAGCAATGACCCCATTACCTGTCTCCTCATTACGCGCCGGTACCATGATTTACCTCCAAACAAGGTTGCTCTGCCGCTCAGGATGGTGCCTGGGCTGTTATAATGGATTATGAGTTATAACCCCAAATTATAGTGCAAGAATGACAATGTCGAGCAATTTTCACCAATCCATTACGGATGTACCCGGTATCCTGGTAGGACACGCTCAGCATGAAGAAGCCTTAACCGGATGCACGGTTGTCTTATGCCCTAAAGGAGCCACGGCAGGAGTTGACCAGCGAGGGGGCGCTCCGGGTACCCGCGAAACCGATCTTCTTCGACCAGTCCATCTGGTTGAAAAAGTCCATGCCATTGTCCTTGCCGGGGGCTCAGCATTTGGCCTGGACGCCGCCAGTGGAGTAATGCGTTACCTTGAGGAACGAAATATTGGCTTCGATGTGGGGGTTACCCATGTGCCCATCGTCCCCTCTGCCATCCTCTTCGATCTGGATGTAGGCGACCCGAGAGTTCGCCCGGATGCTACCATGGGTTATCAGGCATGTTTGAATGCCACGACTCCCAATACCGCGCAGGGCAACGTGGGAGCGGGCATGGGAGCTACGGTGGGAAAAATTCTGGGAATCAAACAGGCAATGAAATCTGGGCTGGGAACAGCCAGTATTAGCATTGGCAATGGCGTTGTCGTCGGAGCCCTCGTGGCGGTTAATGCCTTGGGAGATGTAGTGGATCCTCGCAGTGGAAAAATCCTGGCGGGAGCACGTCCGCTTCAGATAGGCCCCAAACGCATTGGCGAAACCGAGAAGTTTGCCAACACATTATTTGTAATGCGCAGTCTGGTTGGGCGCTCAGCCTTGCGCTTCGCCACACGCCGGAACACGGTTATTGGGGTTGTAGCCACCAACGCCCGGTTGAACAGAGAACAAATTACCCGCGTGGCTCAAATGGCCCAGGACGGCCTGGCTCAAACAATCCGACCTGCCCATACGATGTTAGATGGGGATACCATTTTTGCACTTGCTACTGGTGAGCGAAATGCTGATGTTAACATAGTAGGAGCCTTTGCTGCCCAGGTCATGGCAGAGGCCATTATAAACGCCGTTCACTTTGCCGAACCAGCGGCAGGGCTACCCACAGCAACAACCTGGTAAACGCGCAAGAGGGTGAAACTCATGGAAACTTTTCAGCCTTCAACCAACCTTCATCCACTGATAGCCCAACGTCGTTCATCTCGTTTGATGGACCCCCAACGCCCCGTAGAGATCTGGAAAATTCGACTTTTGCTGGAAGCGGCGCGCTCCGCCCCTTCCAGCAATAACTTGCAGCCCTGGCGTTACCTCGTATTTGATGAGCGAGATCCTGAGGCGCTCCAAAAGGCACGAGAATGCCTGACTCCTGGTAACCAGAGATGGGCTAACCGTGCCCCGGTGCTAATTCTGGCTATTGCTGAAGAAATTCGTCCTGACGGCCATCCCAATCCAAAAGCATTGCATGATCTCGGTTTGGCAAATGAAAACCTCATACTTCAGGCTATCGCACTGGGCTTGAATGTGCGCCCTATGGGTGGCTTTGATGCCGATAAAGCACGTCATGCATTTAACATTCCTACCGGGTATACCCCGGTGATTATGCTGGCTATTGGCTATCCTGCCGAAAATTTGGAAGGGATACCTGAGGATATACTGGAAAAAGAACAATCTCCACGCCTGCGGCTCCCCCTTGCGGCTATCGCTTTTGAGGGCACGTGGGGGCAACCTTTCTCACAACTGGAAATGACTCCTTCCTCACCTTTCACAAATCCTATCCCTACTGAAAATCGGGGGTGCTAACATGGCCTACACCACCCTAATCTCCCCTCAGGATCTAAACCTTCACCTGCATCGTTCGGATTGGATCATTGTAGATTGCCGCTTTGACCTGGCACAACCCGAGTGGGGATTCCGCTCCTATCAAGAAAACCACATCCCCGGCGCCGTCTATGCGGACCTGGATCGCGACCTCTCTGCCCCACGTACACCCCAAACTGGGCGACATCCCCTGCCCTCTGCCACTGAATTTTTGAAACGGCTGTGCCGTTGGGGCATTGATCCTAATAAACAAGTGGTTGTCTACGATACCGTTGGAGGGGCTTTCGCGGCTCGTTTATGGTGGATGCTACGACTCTATCATCACGAAGCCGTGGCTGTATTGGATGGCGGTTTTGATCACTGGGTACGCTTGGGTTATCCAACGGAAAGCGGCATCCACACCAATCCACCCACGGTGAAGATTAACACCCAACCGGATCTCCATTGGGTAGTCACCACCGCAGAGATTGAGCAGCACATTAGGCAACCCCGCTTCCTCTTGATTGATGCCCGTGCCCCAGAGCGCTATCGGGGAGAAATTGAGCCCATTGACCCGGTTGCCGGTCACATCCCGGGTGCGGTAAACCGTTTTCACCAAAATAATCTGAACCCAGATGGTACATTTAAGTCCCCCGATCGGCTACGGCAAGAATTTACCGATCTTCTTCAAGGCACCCCACCTGATGATGTGGTGGTATATTGTGGCTCTGGAGTCACTTCCTGTCATCATTTGTTAGCCATGGAAATTGCTGGCTTAAGGGGTGCTCGCCTGTATGTAGGCTCCTGGAGCGAATGGATTCGCGACCCCTCTCATCCCATCGCAACTGCAAGCAAATAAGCCCTGGGATACCCCAGGGCTTGTTTTAATGATAACCACGTTGAGTTGCCTAAACCCCAAAGGTTTGATTAATCTGCTTCAGCGATTCACGCGGCGGGCGTAAACGATCTCCGGTCAGACGATTTAGCGGTTCCTCGGGGAGATCATAAGCATCAAAAATGGTTGGGGCATTCGGGTTGACATAAATGATCCCAGTAACCAGCCAGTTATTTTGTTTGGCTTCCTCAAGCACCCGAAGAGCCTCGAAGAGATTAGTGGGATCATAATCGTGATCCAGTTTCTTGAGCATGATCACCGACCCGTCATGAAGCTGGACCTCACGCACGGTTCCCTCTTCGAAATCCTCAATGTAAATTTCTTCGCGCGGCGGTACAAAGGTGATATCGTGCAGGGGCATTTCGTGGTCCTTGCCCCATGCATAAGAGTGAAGCGAATTCTCCTGATTGTGAAAGGTAACGCAGGGACTGATAATGTCAATAACCGCAATGCCACGATGACTGAAGGCCGCTTTGAGAATCTCCTTGACTTGCTTAGGGTCGCCTGCGAATGAACGGGCAACGAAAGTCGCATTAGCCACCAGGGCTTCAAGACAGATGTCTATCGGCATATACGGGTTAATTCCCTGGCGCTTGAGACTCAGCCCCTTTTCGGCAGTGGCAGAAAACTGTCCCTTGGTCAACCCATAAACACCATTATTTTCCACAATGTAGACCATGGGGAGATTGCGACGCACCAGGTGCTTGAATTGTCCCATCCCGATACTGGCTGTATCGCCATCGCCGCTAACCCCAATCCCCTTTAGGCTCATATCGGCAAAGAGCGCCCCGAGAGCCAGTGAGGGCATGCGACCGTGCAAACCATTAAACCCAAACGAACGGTTAAGGAAGTAAGTGGGGCTTTTACTGGAACAGCCAATGCCACTGAACTTAACCACCTTTTCAGGTACCACGTCTAATTCATACATTGCACTGATAATTTGGTTGGCAATCGCATTGTGTCCACACCCCTGACACAGTGTGCTGGGTAGCCCCCTATAATCCGAACGAGTTAGCCCAACGCGATTGACCTGCGCTTTTGGCGAAGACGTTTCTTGGGTTACCATTGTAAACCCTCCAAAGTCGCAATTCGTTCAACAACCCAGCGTGCTGTCAGCGGCAACCCGTCCACATGCGCCACTGAATGTAAGCGGGTGGCATATTCCGGGTAGGCCATAGCCAGCAACTGGCGCATCTGTCCATCTCGATTAAGTTCCACAACGTAAATGCGCTCATGGCTGCGCAAAAATTCATCCACCTCATCGGTAAACGGCAAAGCGCGTAAACGCAGAAAATCGGTCCCTATCCCTTTCTCCAGGAGAAGATCACGAGCCTCTTGAATTGCTGGCTCGGTGGATCCATAGGCAATGATGCCAATTTGAGCGTTAGGATGGTTTTGAAGTATTGGTTTCGGGACCAGAGTACGCGCATTTTCCATTTTTCGCGCAATGCGATTCAGATTTCGCTCCCAAACTTCTGGTTCTTCGCTATAACGGGCGAATTCGTCATGGCCAGTACCCCGTGCAAAATAAGCACTCCGCGGATGGGTGTTGCCTGGCAAAGTGCGATAGGGAATTCCATCCCCATCCACATCTAAATAGCGCCCCCATTGCCCCTGATGCTCTGCCAGGAAGCGATCCAGATCCTCTTCCCACAACACCTTACCCCGATCCATTGGAGCATTCGGATACTCAAAAGGTGCCCCAATATGCATGTTCATACCCAAATCAAGATCCGAGAGGACCAGCACTGGGGTTTGCAATCGTTCTGCTATATCAAACGCCCGCCAACCCATCTCAAAACATTCGTTAACGTTACCTGGAAGCAAGATCACGTATTGGGTATCCCCATGACCAAGGAAATAGGCAAAGGTCAGATCCCCCTGGGCTGTTCGGGTGGGCAAACCGGTGCTTGGGCCCACCCGTTGCACATCCCAGATGACCACCGGCACCTCAGCAAAATACGCTAATCCAAGATACTCAGCCATCAGACTAAAGCCAGGCCCTGAGGTTGAAGCCATCGCACGCAAACCCGCCCAGCCAGCCCCAATGGCCATCCCCGCCGCCGCTAATTCATCTTCGGCCTGAATAATCGCAAAAGTATGCTTTCCGGTAATGGGGTCTTTGCGCAATTCGGGGGCGTATTCCCCCAGTGCCTCGGCAAAAGAGGAGGCCGGTGTAATAGGATACCAGGCCGCCAGTTGAAAACCGCCATAAATCGCCCCCAAGGCCCCGGCGGTGTTTCCATCAATCAAGATGCGGTCATCTGGTGCCGGCATCGGCTCCACACGATACGGATCCCGCTTTTCAAGGTTAGCCGCCGCCCAATCCGCTGCCGCCTTGATGATGGCCCAGTTTGAGTCAATTGCCTTCTGTTTGCCTTTAAAATGCACAGCAAGCGCCCGCTGAATAACCTGCAAATCAATATTCAGCATTTGTGCCACAATACCCACATAAACCATGTTAGCCACGTAATCGCGCAGGTTCGCCGGGACATCTGCCTGGCGAACGATTTGCTTGACCGGCATTGGGTAGGTCACAATATCATCACGCGGAATATTCATCTTGATACTATCGTCATAAAAAAGAACCCCGCCAGGTATCAGGTAATTCAAATCTTGTAAAAACGTGGCGGGGTTCATCGCAACTATGATGTCATCCGTCTCAATCCTACCCAAGTAGCCCTTACGGCTGAGACGGATGGAGTACCACGTTGGCAACCCTTGAATATTCGAGGGAAAGATATTTTTTCCAGAAACAGGAATCCCCATGGTGAACAGGGCACGCAAAAGAATCCCGTTCGACGTAGCACTACCCGATCCATTAACTGTGGCTACTGTGATGCAAAAGTCATTGACAATGGGCGAACGAACTGCATGCTCTTTCAGAGGAGGGGAAATTTGCGGAGATAGCATACGTTACCTCTTCTAGGGGAACCTCACTCAAAGCGTTGGAATGGCATAGGCTTGCTCCGTTGATGGATCAAGCCCATATGCTCAATTAATGCCTCGTAGCCAGCCTGATAGTTACGCTGGCACAAGCTCTCAACCATCTTGCGGTGATAGCTCCAAACACGTTCCAGATATGCCAGATCTGCATATAGGTCTAAACCCGAAGCCTCATAAAGCTCCCAATAAGCCTCCAAAATACCTTCCACAAAGGGATTGTTGAGGCGCCGGTAAATGGTCAGATGCAATTCACGGTGTTCCGGATGAGGAATCTGAATCGGTTGGCTTTGTAGCTTTTGAAAAGCCCTTTCAATAAGACGAGACAAGGCTTCGCAATCCTCTTCACTGAGCCGGGCAGCGGCTTCAAACCAATAAGCTGCTTCAATGTGATTGCGTAAATCGGAGAAAGCGCTAAAGTACTCCGGGTTGAGTGCAATCGCATACGCGAGACTCTGCACAACAGTCGGGCGAAAAGAGTAAGGCAACCGCCGGATCCCCGTACGCGGCCGCACTTCTACCAGCCCCAATGCTCGCGCCACTTCTAACTGCTCCCGTAAAACCGAGATACTAACCCCCAGGCGCGCACTCAATTCGGAGAGAGAAGGTAAGTGTTCCTCATCCTGACACACTTCCGAAGCCAGGTAGCGTAAAAACTCTGACAAGTGATGATTGGTCAGGCGTTCTAAGAGCATCGCACACCCCGACGGGTTAACCACTCATATTAATCAGATTATTCATCAGAATTAGTATAGCACACGCAAAAGCCCCACGTCAAGCTAGTAATGGGGTGATTCCTTGACAACTCGCCCTGAACCTTTATACTTACCCCCAACGTAATCCTATCCAAGGAGAACCGAAATGAAATACGATTATCGGGAAACTTCTCGAGATTTACTCACGCGGATTGACATCCACGCCCGTTATGGAAGCCGGGATATAGATCAGTGGATGCTTGAAGTCCTGCCCATCAAAAAGGGAGACCGCATTCTGGACGTGGGGTGCGGGGCGGGCAAACAATGTTTCGTTTTTTTCAACCATTTACAGGGCGAGGCTGAGATTATCGGTGGTGATGTCAATGAAGAACTGCTGACCCAGGCGCGCCAAGAGAGCCAAAAACGCTCTGCCCCGATTCAATTTACTTATCTGGATTTCAATCGCCCATTCGCCTTCCCTGACGACTATTTTGACGTGGTCTCGTGCTGTTTTGCCATCTACTACGCCGAGAATATCCCCTTCACGGTTGCAGAGATGCATCGCGTTCTCAAGCCAGGAGGGCATCTTTTCACTACCGGTCCTATGCCCAATAACAAGCAGATATTTTACGAAATTATTCACGAAGCCACCCAGAAACCTATTCCTCCTATGCCGGGAAGTTCGCGTTATGCCAGCGAAATTTACGCCACCATTCAGAAACTATTTGCGAAAGTAGAACTTCACATCTTTGAAAATCCCCTCACATTCGAGTCGGTGGAACCCTTCCTAGAGTACACCCGGGCTTCTCTCTCCGAAGACCGCCGATTGTGGAAAGGTCTGTTTGAAGGGAAAGAGGATTTTGAGCGGGTCATGGATCAAATCGCCCAGGTAGCCACTCGCCGACTGGAGCGAGAGGGGAAGTTGGTCATGACCAAAGTCGTGGGTGGAATCCTGGCAACGAAGTAGCGCCTATGGGACAGGATATGTACTTTTTCGGCCGTCGGGTGTGTTTCATTGGCGCGCACCCCGACGATATTGAACTCGGATGCGGGGCATTAATTGCCCACATCGTGCGCCAGACCGACATACTGTGCGTCACCCTTTCGGATAACCAGAAAAACCCCGAACTCAAGAATCTGGTAGAGGAACACTATCGGAGCATGGCGGTCCTGGGCGTACCTAAGGATCGTGTAATTCTTGGGCAGTTCGAAACACGACGTTTTCCCCATTTTCGCCAGGAAATCCTGGAGTATCTGATCCACATCAATCGCACATTCCAACCTGACCTGGTCTTTGTTCATACCAAGGCAGATATCCACCAGGATCATGCCACGGTTACCGAGGAGGCCTTGCGTGCCTTTCGGGGTACGACCGTGCTGGGGTTTGACGTCATTCGCTCTAGTTATGGGTTCTTCCCCAGCTTTCTGGTGGAGGTCACAGAAGAGGATGTGGAAAAGAAAATTGCTGCATTGGCAGAATACAAAACCTACCAGAACCGATACTACTTCGATCCCAAGATTACCCGTGCCACCCTGATCCGTAATGGGGCTATTTGTGAGCGCCCCTATGCAGAAGGGTTTGACATTCTACGGATTGTCGGCGCATTCAGTTGTGTCAATAAATAACCCGAAACTCAACTACCTAAAAATGAAAGAGCGACTGCCCTTTAAGACAGTCGCTCTTCTTCCTCCAAAACACCCTCAGGCCCGCTTTATCCCAATATAAACTTCGTTCCCCTCAATCCGAATAGGATAAACCGGAATATCTACCACTGCCGGCAAGGTAAGGGCTTTGCCGGTTCGAACATCAAAGCGCGCTCCATGACGGGGACACACAATCTGATACCCATCAATTTCTCCATCCCCGAGAGGACCCTCATCATGGGTACACACATCCCCAACAGCAAAGAGCGTTCCTCCCAAATTGAGTAACACAATAGGTTCATTGTTAATTTCCAGGAAGAGCCGCTCCCCAACAGGGATCTCATCCAGGGTGGCTATTTTCAAAAACACATAGTCCTCTGCCATATCTTTGTTTACGACTCCTCACTGAGGATTTCCGAGTCATGATGCCTCAGTCCATAAACACCCGCCTTCAAAACTTTAAGTGGTAGCAGCGCACACTTAATCCGTACCGGCCCCAGTTCTTCGAACCCCAGCAGATCCAGAATATCTTGACGCCCAAGCGCCTTGACCTCCTCAATGGGCTTACCGAGGATTGACTCGATCAGCAAATCCGCAGCAGCCTGTGAAATAGCACACCCATGCCCACTAAATGCTGCCTCGGTAATCGTCCCATCTTCGGCCACGCGCAAATCAATACGAATGCGATCGCCGCATAGGGGGTTTTCATCCTCGAATGAAATATCGTGGGGCTCCAAAATGCCCCGATGATGGGGCATCTTATACCGTTCGATAATCAATTCACGATAAAGGTCATCCATGGGCTCAGAAAGCCCTCCTCATCCAAAAATAGCCCGCACTTTATGCAAGGCTTCGATTAAACGGTCTACCTCTTCATAGGTATTATAAAGATAAAACGACGCGCGCGTTGTGGCCACTGCGCCTAGTTTTTGATGGAGTGGCATGGCGCAATGGTGACCAGCCCGAACCGCAATCCCTTCACGATCCAAAATTTGAGCCACATCATGGGGGTGAACACCTTCCATAACGAATGAAGCGACCCCACCTCGATGGTTAGCAGCAGGCCCATAAACCTTCAAACCCGGCACCTCAGCCAGGCGTTCCAGGGCGTAGGCAATAAGCCCACGCTCATGTGCTTCAATGGCCTCCATTCCCACGCTTTCCAGATAAGCAATTGCAGCCTCCAGGCCTACCGCCTCAGCAATCGCGGGGGTGCCAGCTTCGAACTTATGGGGGATCTCATTAGGAGTAAAAGTCCTGAGTTCAACCCTTTTGATCATATCGCCACCCCCCAGAAAAGGTGGCATCTGCTCCAGGAGCGTCTCGCGAGCATAAAGCACCCCAATCCCGGTCGGCCCAAGCATTTTATGCGCCGAAAAGGCCAAGAAATCCACCCCCAAAGCCTGGACGTCCACATGTAGATGTGGCACCGACTGAGCGCCGTCCACCATCACCAGTGCGCCCGCCCGATGGGCTTTCTCTGTCATTTCACGCACTGGGTTAATCGTACCCAGCACATTTGACATATGGGTAAAAGCAACCAGGCGAGGATGTTGTTCTAACAAACGGTCATATACTTCTAAATCCAGGTAGCCATCTCCGGTTACGGGAACAAATTCCAGACGCAAACCCTTCTCAGCGGCCAAAATCTGCCAGGGAACCAGGTTGGAATGATGTTCCATTTCAGTGAGAATAATGAGGTCCCCCGCCTTTAACTGACTACGTCCCCAGGAGTAGGCCACCAAATTGATAGCTTCGGTCGTATTGCGGGTAAACACAATCTCCTGTGCTTTGCAAGCGTGGATAAATTTGGCCACGCGCTGTCTGGCTGCCTCATACAACGTTGTAGCCTCCTCCCCCAGAGTATGAACTCCGCGGTGAATATTAGCATTGGACCACCGATAATAACGATCCATGGCCTCGATCACGGCCAACGGCTTTTGGGCCGTGGCCGTGGAGTCCAGATAGACCAATTTCACACCAGCGCGGATTTCGCGCTGCAAAATCGGAAAATCCGCTCGTATTTTTGTGATATCAAAAATCTTATAGGTTTCGGCAGCCATTCGAATAAAATTCTCCGCTCGTAAACCCTAAAGTTGAGAGGCTTTGGAGCCCACGGCCTCCGTCCGCGAGGAGCGCTTTTGCGGTACACGGATGTGCGGCGAGTTAACCGGGAACCAAAGAATATGATCAGGCACCATCCAGCCATCCGTCAGATAGACATTGGTGCGGAATTGCACCGCCACCATTTTAGAATCCACCTGTACCACGATCCCTTTCACCCAGCCACGCACTCGTTGGCCGTTTTTTTCGTGATCGCAATAGACTTCGACGACATCGCCAACGTCAAAACCATGTTCCGGCTCGGGTGGACGCATATAAGGTACACCTGCCATATCCATCTCCTATGAGTGAATTTTCTTAATAAGCATCATTTAATTTTAGCACACTCACAATCATTTGAGCGTGCACACTTTATTACTGGTTAGGCTGATCTTACTCATGGCTCTTTCGAGTTCTCCTGGTCGCTCTCTAGCTCTTACTGACACACCTGAGCCACCAGAGCGACCAGGAGAAGTGCTTGTCTAAGCGGCTTAGCCCATCACTACTCATGCTTTAAAGTTCAACATCTTACGCTGAATGGCCTCTTGAAAGCGCGCGCGTACTCCCTCAAACGGAATCCGCTGCATGATAGGATCAAAGAATCCCTCAACAATCAACCGTTTGGCTTCTACCTCAGGGATACCACGGGCGCGCAAGTAGAAGATTTGCTCCGGATCAATCTTCCCCACCGTAGCCCCATGGGTACAGCGCACATCATCGGCCAGGATTTCCAGACCGGGAATAGAATCGGCCCGCGCCTGGCGACTAAGGACCAGGTTACGATTAGCCTGATAGCCATCTGTCTTAAACGCTCCCGGTGCTACGTAGATCATCCCCTGCCAGACCACCCGACTACGATCAAGTAATGCGCCTTTGAAGAGCAAATCACTGGTCGTATGAGGTGCCAGGTGATTCTGCTGCGAGTCGTAGTCAAGGTGTTGATCTCCATCCGTAAAGTAGAAACCCGACATGCGGCCGGTACTTCCCTCGCCCACTAAGTCCAGTTCGGCAAAATTTTTCGTCACATGCCCGCCCATGGCGCCAAAAACCCAGTCCACATTACCCTGACGCGCCACACGTACCCGCTCGTGAGTGAAATTCCAAACATGTTCACCCCAGGATTGAAGTTCAACAAATCGGAGGTTAGCCCCCTCTCCGACGTACACCTCTACTAAACCCACATGCAGAGTTTGCCCACCCTCCTCAGTTGGAGAGGCATACTCATGCACGTAGGTAACCGAGGCTTCGTCCTCCACCCAGATCACCAGGTGGGAGATATGAGCCAATCCCACTCCAGGTCCCCACAGCAGGCTGTGGAGCGGTTGCTCAATGACTACACCGCGCGGGACGTAGAGGAATACCCCCGTATGCGCCAGGGCAGCCGCCATTGCCGCAAATTTACCTTCCTCGGGACGCACAATTTTTCCCAAACGCGCTTCCAGTAAGTCGGCATGGTCGCGCTCTGCACTTAGTAGATCCGTAAATACCACACCTTGCGCCTGCAAGGATTCGTTCAGACTGGTGCGGACTCCACCAGGGAGTAAAACCACCTGACCGGCATGGGCTTCTCCCGCCAGAGGACTAAGCAGGCTCTCATCAAGAGGGGCCAGATCTAAATAAGCGTCAGGTTGGGGCAAGCGGAAAGTTTCAGCCTGAAGGCCGCTGATATCGGTGCGTCGCCATGCCTCGTCTTTGGGATCAGGCATAGGCAGACTTTCAAAAAGGCGCCATGCCTGATCGCGAAAAGCCTGAATACCCGGGCTTAAACCCGCCGTTCGCACCATGGCGCGTTGAAAAGCAAAGGCCTTTGCCAGTGCTTGAGCCTCGCGCCGTCGCCCACGTACAACAATCTCGGGAGTTTCTTTCGTCATAGCCTTTGCATCCTCTTCAATTCAAGTCCTCGATGTCCTTACCCAATCGAGCCTTCCATCTGTAATTGGATGAGTCGATTCATCTCAACAGCATACTCCATTGGCAATTCCTTGACCAAGGGTTCAATGAAGCCCGATACCACCATTGTGGTCGCCTCTTCCTCGCTCAAGCCGCGACTCATGAGGTAAAAGAGTTGCTCCTCACCCACCTTCGAGACTGAAGCCTCATGGCCAATGGTCACGTCTTCCTCGTCAATTTCGATGTAAGGATATGTATCTGAGCGAGATTTGGGATCCAGCAGCAAAGCATCACACACCACATTGGAGCGGGAATCGTAAGCCCCTTTGTGTACCTTCAGCAAGCCGCGGTACGAAGCCCGCCCACCCCCTTTACTGATGGATTTAGAGGTGATTTTGCTGCTGGTATGCGGTGCAAAGTGGATCACTTTGCCTCCAGCATCCTGCCACTGACCAGGACCCGCAAACGCCATTGAAAGAATTTCCCCATGCGCCCCAGGACCCATCAGGTAGCAGGAGGGATATTTCATGGTAATTTTAGATCCCAGGTTGCAGTCCACCCATTCCATGGTGCCACCTTCCTCGACGATAGCACGCTGGGTCACCAGGTTGTAGACATTGGTGGACCAGTTTTGAATCGTGGTGTACCGCACCCGTGCCCCTTTCTTCACAATAATCTCGATGACACCACTATGGAAGGAATCCGTGGAGTAAATCGGGGCTGTACAACCCTCCACATAGTGCACTTGAGCGCCCTCATCTGCAATAATCAGGGTGCGCTCAAACTGGCCAATATTGGCCACATTCAGGCGGAAGTACGCCTGTAAAGGCAGATCCACCTTAACACCCTTCGGCACGTAGACAAACGACCCTCCGGACCAGACGGCACTATTGAGGGCTGCGAACTTGTTATCTTCAATGGGGACAACCTTACCAAAGTACTCCCGGAAAAGATCCGGGTAGTGACGCAGGCCATCCTCAATACTTACAAAGATGACACCCTGCCTGGCGAGGTGTTCTTGGATGCTGTGATAGACCATCTCAGATTCGTACTGCGCACCCAGCCCGGCCAAGAAACGGCGCTCCGCTTCCGGAATACCCAGACGCTCAAATGTTTCCTTGATAGGATCCGGAATATCATCCCACGAGCGCCCCTCCTTATCGGTGGGCTTAACATAGTAGTAAATATCATCCAGATTGAGTCCCGAAAGATCCGCCCCCCATGTTGGCATCGGTCGCTTACGGAAATGCTCCAATGCACGTAAGCGGAATTCCAGCATCCACTGGGGCTCACCCTTCATCCAGGAAATCTGTTTAACAACCTCTTCGTCCAGCCCTTTGCGGGCCTTGAAAACTGAGACATCTGGAGCCGCAAAACCATACCGATATTCACCTAACTGCTCCAGGAATTCTTCTTGCTGAGGTTTCGCAACCATCGCATCCTCCACATTAGGATCTACCACTCATTGAGAATTACGCCAGTACTGAATCGCCTTCCAGTTTTTCACGCACCCAGGAATAACCCTTCTCTTCCAGGTGGAGTGCCAGATCCGGGCCGCCAGTTTCCACAATGCGCCCGTCCATCATCACGTGAACCACGTCGGGTTGGATGTAGTTCAGAATACGCTGGTAGTGGGTAATAACCAGCACGCCTAGATTAGGGCCACGAAGCGCGTTCACCCCTTGGGCAACAATCCGTAAAGCGTCTATATCCAGCCCAGAATCGGTTTCATCTAAAATGGCAATTTCCGGCTGCAACACAGCCATCTGTAGGATCTCCGCCCGTTTCTTTTCGCCGCCCGAAAAACCATCATTCAAGTAGCGCCCTCCAAAAGAGGGGTCCATGTTGAGTAAAGCCATCTTTTCTTTGAGCAGCTTTCGAAATTCGGCAATCGGGATCCCCTTGTCTTCAGGATCGCGCGCTCGCCGCTGGGCATTCAGGGCGGTACGCAGGAAATTGGCAACCGTAACACCCGGAATAGCCACCGGGTACTGAAAAGCCAGAAAGATTCCCAAATGTGCCCGTTCATCGGGCTCTAACTCTAAGATGTTTTGCCCCTTGAACCAGACCTCACCCTCTACTACCTCATACCCCGGGTGTCCCATCAGGGTGTAGGCCAACGTGGACTTACCGGTACCGTTTGGCCCCATAATTGCGTGCACCTCACCCTTGGGTAGAGTCAGGTTAACCCCCTTAAGGATCTCCTTCCCTTCCACACGCACCCTCAGGTTGCGGATCACTAAAGCGTCGGTCATGAAATCATTACCTCCTTCAGAATTTGCCTCTTGCCGATCAAGTTTTGTGCATTATAGCATGTTTCCGCTATCTGGTCAATATTTATGATAAATTTCTAATATATTGACAATTCAACCAATCTTTGCTATACTCAAAAAAACTAAAAGATCTATGGGGAATACCGGTTCCAATCCAGGATAGTGATGAATAACAAAAGTACGCGTGACCGCATTTTACAAACCTTGCTCAATAACCCTCGTTGCACCATAAACGAACTGGCCCAAGCGGTAGGGATCAGTCCCATTTCGGTGCGCCACCATTTGAATACCTTACTTGCCGAGGGTTTAGTTACAAGTGAGGAGGAGCGCCACGGCGTTGGACGTCCACGCTTGGTCTATTACCTGACCGAAGCAGGTCTGGAACGCTTTCCAACCCGTTATGTGCGCCTAACAACGCGCTTGCTGGATCAACTTAAGGGCACCCTATCTCCCAAGGCAATAAGCGAGATCTTTGCGCAAATTGGCGAGGAAATTGCTACGGGCTACCACGACCTTGTTGCAAAAATGGGCACCGAGGAGCGCCTGGAATTTCTGCGCAAAGTGCTCGCTGAAGAAGGTTTTTTGATGGAGTGGGAAAAAGAGGGAGACACTTACCGCATCCGCGAGATCAACTGCCCCTATTACTATTTGAGCCAGCAATATCCTGAGGTTTGCTCAGTGGACCAATCTCTCATCTCAGCATTGTTGGCTCATCCAGCGGACAAAGTCACTTGCGTTGTCCAAAAGGATCAACGTTGCGTCTATATTATCAAGACGGAGAAAGAACATGGAAAATCCATCCCAACCAGGAACGAATCGCCCCGCATGGGACGCTGAAGCCACACACCCTGAAGCCTGCAACAAGCTGCGCGAAGCTTTGCGCGAAATCATTGATCCCGAGATTGGGTTAAATGTCATCCAGTTGGGCTTAATCCGCAATGTGCGCATTGAGCCCGATCAGGTGATGATTCGCATGATTCTAACCACTCCATTCTGTCCTTACGGGCCAGCACTCATTGAGATGACGCGCCAGAAAGCAGAACAAGCCCTGGGGATTCCCGCCTTCATCGAACTAGGCATGGAAATGTGGGATTTTTCAATGATGGAAGAGGGCATTGACCTCGGGTGGGGGTTGTATTAATCCTGCCCACCCTGCTGTTTTAAGTAATCCATTCCCTTTGCAAAGAGAGTGGGTAGTTTCATTGCCAGTGTACTGTTGCCTCTAAAATCAAGTCGTCCCATCATGTAGGCGCTCAAAGGGTTTAACTTACCCTGCAACATTTCCAAAAGGTCACGCGCATCAGCCGTAAACGTGAGGTCAGCATATTCCACCTCACCCTCGGTCACTTCGCATTGGTCATCACGTATTCGGATTACCCAATTGCCGGGTTCGTCGCCAGTCACATGTAATTGAATCACCGCCTGAACTCCGTGCGCGTTTTCCGGAGAAAAGGCGCGGTGTAGGTTTTCCATCACATACTGAATAGTTATCTCCTCCATAATCCCTCTTTATTTTTCATTTTACAACCAGGATACGTAAAGTAGTACCGTGTTTGTGTATTTCAGGGATATACCCCATTGCCTTGATGCGCGCCGCGATGTCCTCAGGATACCAGAATCGGCTTCGCATACCAATGCAACGCTCAAACAAGGCCACCACTTTGACCGCCCAGTGGTGATAATCAGGTTCTTCAATGACCAAAACTCCTCCTGGCGCCAAAACGCGCATCAGTTCACCCAGCACGGCCTCTTGATCCTTTAAGTGGTGAAAGGCATCCACCATCAAGACTCGGGTAAACTTCCCTGTTTGAAACGGCAGGCATTCCGCCATTCCCCATACCGGAAACAGCCCTGGCTTACGTCGTGCCTGGCGTAACATACCTATTGAAGCATCCAGTACTACAATTCCCTCAACAGTACCAACCAAACCCGCAGCCACTCTGCCGGTTCCACCTCCAACATCCAATAACCAGCCTTTAAAGGGTAATTTCAGCCAGTGCTTGATCTCACCACTGGGCGGCATTCTGAAGATGCGCTCATAATAGGGGGCAACCCAGTCAAAATCAGAATTCTTATTGCCCATGGGTTTATTGTACCGCAAAGAGCACATTACAGCGCTTGACACAATAGAACATTTATTCTATAATATAAACAACTCATGTAAGAAGCCTCAGGTGGAGGTGAAAATCTATGACCCTCTTAACCAACTCAATCGGTACCTGGTTTGAAAACCTTCCGGTGGCCTTACACCGCCATCGTGGAATTTTCTTCGGAGCACTATTGTTGCTCGCACTGGCTGGGTTCGAGATCTTCAATTACAGCACCACTTATATTGCCCTCCACGACCTTTTGGGCAACCTTGCATTCGGTCCCCTGGAATGGGCAACGGTGCTCGCTATCGCGTTCTGCAGCATTGATTTTGCCGGGATCGCTCGATTATTCCTCCCTGACGAGGAGATTGTCCAAAACCGGGGGGTATGGCTTCTCTTTGGCGCCTGGCTCCCGGCCGCTACCATGAATGCCATTTTAACCTGGTGGGGTGTCTCACTGGCTTTGGTTGAGCACACGCCACGCGCCAGCGCTTTCATCAACCCAGAACTGCTGATGCAGGTTGTGCCACTGTTTATCGCCATCCTGGTTTGGGTAACCCGTATCCTGCTTATCGGTGCTTTAACCCTGGCTGGTCAGCGCCTGTTGGCCAGCGTTCCAGTTTCGCCTGCACGTTCTCAACCTCAACCCACTCACCGTTCCCTCGAGCGTCGTCCCATGGTAACTCCGCGACGTGAATCACCCATTGTAAATCCAGCCCCCTTACGTGCTGCGCCATCGCAACCGGTAAGCCCTCAGCGCGAACCCATTTACGTGGACGAAGATTCCCAACTCGAGTCAAGTCCAACCACAGGGGCGCGTTTCCTGTGATTGCGCCGCGCCAGGACAACCTCTAAAGCCTGGTTAACGTTCGTAAAGCTCTCAGCACCGAGTTCAGATAAGGCCTTTATCTTGGTCGGTTGATGCGAGATTCCCCAGGCATAAAGATCAACCCGGCAGCCCTTCTCTCTCAAGATCTCCGCAGCACGCTGACAGGCTCGAATGCCAATTGGAGAATCCTCAAAGATGTGCAGATTTAGGTGGGGCGGCAAGTGACAAGAGCGCATGGATTGCTTAAGGATCAAGCGATCCAGATAAGCGCTCTTCCCCCATTCCGATTTTCCACATTCCTGATAAGCCCACAACAATCCCGTCAGCACATCACCCGTGAGAGCTGCCATGATAGCGGCCATTGCCTGAAAGGGCGAGGGCTTAAGCAAACGTTCAGCGTGAATCCCCATATGTTCAGCCATAAAAGTCAAGGCCCCATGACCAACAATGGGTAAATCTTTAACGCCAAGCAACTCAACGGCAATTTCCGCCTCGGGACTGTACCCCACCCGAATTCTAGGCGGGTTCAGAGGTGGGCGTGAAGGCCGGGCCGTAATCACCGCCCCCACCCCGTCTTCATCGTGAAGCAGTTCACCCAGAATCCTTTTTTCTACCAAAACACGATCCCACACCGCAAGGTAAGGAACCGAATCAAAGGGGGCCTTCGTATGGTAAGTCTCTTCAAATAAATGACTACCCAACACCCGCGTCTGGAAATCCCGGTTGGGTAGATGACGCAGGATATCACGGGTTGAAGAAAACAATGTCTCCAACAGCGGGTGATGGGATAAGCGCGGAAACCGTTCCCGCACCCAGGGCGAATCCTTCTGCAAGAGCAAACCCTCAACCAATGGATACCCCTCAATGCGCTTATTTCCCAACCCGTCATACGCCTGTCCAAACACCGGACGAGCGACTAAATGATGCGTCGCCTGACGCATAATGGCGAGGGTCTGATTCAAATCTGCCGACAGAACGACCCCCGGATGCAAATCCCACCATGCCTCAATAATCAAAGCCAGCGAGAAGGGGATCATATCCCATTCGCTAGTCACGCCTTGGGCTTCGAGGATGGCAATCTCCTCTTCGCTAGGCGCAAAGGCGGGGCTCAATCCCATCCTAGCGGCCCAATCGTTTAAGGTATCCCTCAGTGCCTGCCGGTATCCCCCCGGTTGAACCAGCACTCCATCCAAGTCAAACAAATAGACTGAACGACTTTCACTGCCCATGGCGTTCCTCATTTCCGTCATCAATCCTGGACTATAATTAGCCCGATATTGTTTCATTTTGGAGGGTTCTTAACCTATGGTGGATATTGTAACCGACAGTTGCGCAGATTTGAGTCCAGAATTGATTCATCGGTTTAACGTTCGCGTCTTACCCCTGCAGGTTTTTATTGACAACCGAACCATCCCTGATGGTTCGATATCGCCCCAAGAACTCTTTAGGCTGGTGACAAAGACCGGTGAACTGCCGAAGACATCGGCTCCCTCCATAAAAGAGTTCCTTGAATTTTTTGAACCGTCGGATGAGATCATTTACATCGGAATCTCAGCAAAATTGTCTGCCACACTCCCCAATGGTCTGCTGGCGGCGCAACAATTACCCCACAAGAAAATTCACATCATTGATTCAAAAAACCTTTCCACCGGTATTGGACTGCTGGTCCTAAAAGCCGCTGAATTGCGCGACATGGGATGGACGGCAGAGCAAATTGTGCACGAAATTCGAAACACCGTTCCCCGAGTCCACACTTCATTCGTCATCGAAACCATGGAATACCTCTACAAGGGTGGACGTTGTACCGCTTTGCAGGCCATTGTGGGAAGTGTATTAAAGATTCGCCCCATTATCGAGGTCCGTCCAGATGGTACTTTGGGGGTCAAAGCCAAAATCCGAGGCACACGGGTTAAGGCCCTGGACACCATGCTAGAGGATTTCCGCTCCCACCTACCCCATCTGGACCAGCATCGTGTGTTTGTCACTCACACCGGATGTGATGATGATGCAGCCTACCTGGTCGAGTCCATTAAAGCAATGGCCCCCGTTGAAGAGGTGTGTGTCACTCAGGCAGGAGCCACCATTTCAAGCCATTGTGGCCCCGACACAATTGGAATTCTCTATATTGCTGATGCCCATTCTAACGCCGAGGCGTAGGTTTCCCTACGCCTCGCTGAAAGCACCGCAATTCTGCAAGCGGTTTTAGATAAGCCCCACCATTTTTCCCACTTTATAGAATACTTCCAGAACCTGCTCCAACTGCTGATCCGTATGTGTCGCCATATAACTGGTGCGCAGTAACTGCATCCCCGGTGGAACCGCTGGGCTGATCACAGGGTTGACAAAAACCCCATTCTCAAACAGTAAGCGCCAGGCCAGAAACGTTTTTTCATCATCCCCAATGATAATCGGGACAATAGGGGATTGAGAATTTCCGATGTTAAAACCCATCTCACGAAATGCTTTGCGCATGTACTCACCAATCTTGTTAACACGTTCGATCCGCTCCGGTTCCTCCCGCATAATGCACAGAGCCGTCAACGCTGCCACCGCATTAGACGCTGGGATGCTGGCACTGAAAATCAGCGCTCGAGCATGATGCTTCACATAATGGATAACCGGTTCATCGCCGGCTACAAAGCCCCCTAGTGAGGCAAAAGATTTGCTAAAAGTGGACATGATCAAATCCACTTCGTCAGTAACTCCAAAATGAGCGGCCGTTCCCCGTCCCCCTCCAAGCACACCCATGCCGTGAGCATCATCCACCATAACCCGCGCACCATACTTCCGTGCAACCGCCACAATATCGGGCAAAGGAGCCAGGTCGCCCCCCATGCTGAAAAGGCCATCAACCACAATCAGTTTACCGCTCTCCTCTGGAATGGAACGCAAGACCCGCTCCAGGTGCTCGACATCGTTATGCCGAAAACGCTCAATTTTTCCAAACCCCAAGCGCGCCCCATCCACAATACTGGCATGGTCGTCCTTATCCAGGATGACAACATCATTCCGCCCCACCAGAGCGCTTATCGCACCCAAGTTGGTTTGCATCCCGGTCGAAAACACCAAGGCCGCCTCTTTCCCGACCCACTCGGCCAATTCGTGCTCGAGCTGTTCATGCAGTGCCAGTGTACCATTGAGGAAACGGGAGCCTGTGCAACTGGTACCGTAACGCTCAATGGCCTCACAGGCAGCCTTTTTTACGCGCGGGTCAGTGGTAAGGCCCAGGTAGTTATTTGACCCGCACATGATAAGCCGCTTACCTTCAAAAACGACCTCGGTACCCTCGTTTTCTGCCATGGGGATAAAATAAGGATAAATCCCTTGCTCGATGGCTTGCTTGGCAATTGTGAAATCATGACACTTAGCAAAAATATCCATGGATCCCTCACGTTTTTCGCTGTAGTTTCGTGATAAGATTACCAAAAAAGCCCGCCCTGAAGGGCAAATTCAAGGCTCTCATCCCTGGCTGGACAAGAGCTTTCTGCAATTATAAACCAATAGTGAAAGCCATTGGGGATCTTTCCCGCTTAACTCATCTTTCCAAACCCATTCTATAGCGAGGTGATCCATGACACTCTTCGGTGGAATCGAGGCTGGCGGCACTAAGTTTATTTGTGCAATCGGCAATGGGCCTAATGAATTAGTGGCCCAAACCCGTTTTCCAACCACCACTCCAGAAGAAACACTGAGCCAGGCAGCCGAATTCTTTATTCGTTTTATGGAAAAGTCCCATACCCAACTGGCAAGCATTGGCATTGCCAGTTTTGGCCCGCTGGATTTGATTCCGGGATCTCCCACTTACGGTTATATTACTTCAACCCCCAAACCAGGATGGGCTAACGTAGCCATTCGAGATGTGCTACAAGCCCGAACTGGCTGCCCTGTTGTCATAGATACCGATGTCAATGGAGCCGCCCTGGGCGAAGGCAAGTGGGGAGCGGCACAAGGTTTGAGCGATTATGTTTACCTCACCATTGGAACGGGCATCGGGGGTGGGCTAATCGTCCAGAACCGCCCATTTCATGGCATGCTCCATCCCGAAATGGGCCACATTCGCCTACCCCACGATCTTCAAAAAGATCCCTTCCCTGGCATTTGTCCTTTCCATGGTGATTGCTTTGAAGGCTTGGCAAATGGTCCGGCTTTACAAGCCCGAACGGGACAGAAAGCGGAACTACTGCCGCCAGAGCATCCCATCTGGGAACTTGAAGCCGAGTACATTGCCCTGGCCCTTCAATCCATCATTTGTGTTACATCTCCTCAACGTATTATCTTAGGAGGCGGGGTTATGAAACAAAGTCACCTTTTCCCCCGCATTCGCGCCATGACCCGCAACCTGTTGAATGGATACATTCAGGCCAAGGCTATCCTGGACGAAATTGATTCGTATATCGTGCCTCCTGCCCTGGGGGAGATGGCTGGCGTGTTAGGAGCCATCGCTTTGGCCCAACATATTTGATCCCCCTATTCTTTTTTTGCTCTTACCCTCTCATAACTGCTTCTGCCCGAGGTTGCTACATGGATAAACCCGTACTCACCTTCTTTTGTGAACTTGAAACCGAGCCACTCGTGGCGTTGTTTGCGTCTCCCGATCTCCTCACCCAACTCAAAGACTTGGGAGCAGGAATCAGCCTGGGGATTCTTGATCTTAGTTCCGAACGTGCTGCTGTGGTACAACGCCTTAATCGCGAGGGAATTCCTGTCCACGCCTGGCTGCTGCTTCCTAAAGAGCAGGGGTACTGGTTCAATCTGGATAATATTACCCAGGCCTATGAACGATATGAGCAATTCAAAACCTGGAGCCGTGATAACAACTTGCGATGGGAGGCCATCGGCCTGGACATCGAGCCCGACATCCGAGCCATCGAGTACTTACGTCAAAGCCGCTGGCAAGGCTACTGGTACCTTGCCCGTCAGGCCTTCAATCGCGAGCGAGGTGAAAGCGGACGTCGGGCGTACCAGTTTCTTGTCAATCGCATTCGCCGGGACGGCTACCGCGTGGAATCTTATCAAATACCTCTGGTCGTAGATGAGCGCCGCGCGGGTTCCTCACTGTTACAACGTCTCCTGGGCATTGTTGATCTGGAAGTGGATCGCGAGGTGCTTATGCTCTACTCCAGTTTCATACGCCCGGTCGGGGATGGTTATCTCTGGGCCTATGCCTTTGACGCCCAGGCCATTGGAGTAGGGAGCACTGGGGGCGGGGTCAACTTAGAAGGTGTTGCTAATACCCGTCCGCTCAGCTGGGCAGAATTGCAACGCGACCTCCTTCTAGCATTTCAGCATACCGACTTTATCTACATATTCAGCCTGGAAGGATGCGTCCAGCAGAACTTCTTACCTTTAATCCGTGACCTGGATTGGCAACAAAGGCCCCACCTACCCATCCAAACCGCCAGACAGATTGAACGCTGGCGCCAGTTAGCACGGCTGGGGCTGTGGATGTTTGCACACCCGTGGGTGCCGGCTATTGCCCTTTTGGTACTGCTGAGGATGATTTCCCGCAATCGCCGGAAATGAGATCATCTTTGAAATTTTCATCTGCCCACCCGTTGGGGGTGGGCAGATGAATTAGAAATCTAACAACCCGTCAAGAGAAGCGCTTTCAAAGTGTAGATAGAGCACGCGACGCCCTCGTGCCTTTAGGGCCTCAAAGTCGCCCAGTGCTTGGGCACGTTCGAGGGTGTCAAAGCGAATCCCCTGGCCCGGGATCTCAAGATCAACCTTGGGTTCACGGGTAATCTGGAGGAACAGTCCTCGATTAGGTCCGCCTTTGTGCAATTGACCTGTTGAATGAAGAAAACGCGGCCCAAAGCCCAGGGTGGTCGCACATCCAGTGGTCTGAAGGAGCCTCTTACGCAATGCCTGCAAGATCTCGATCGTTTGTTCATTGCGCGGAAGATATGCATTGATAGCAATGTAGTCACCCGGAACTGCCATCCCGACAAAGGATTTCAGAATATCTGTCAGGGACGACACATCTCCTTCCACTTGCTGCGAAGTAAAGGCGCTCACTCCTTCATCCGTCCACTGAGGCGACTCCGTGAACAAGACGCCTTGAGAGCGATAACTTGCCAGTAAGGTTCGGGTGCGGGATTTACTGTCCTCCACATCCGGTTGATCAAAAGCATTGACCCGCAAATACGCACATGCCATAGCCACTGCTACTTCCCACCGGTACATCTCCGCACCCAAGTCGTACATATCTCTAAACCTAAAAGTTAATACCGGATGCCCTGCTGCCAGCAGGGTTTGAGCACGGGCCTGTTGCACGCCGTCAAGGCAAAAATAGACAAACAGACGATCCTGACCATAAGTATCAACAGAAACCTTGGGTTCTTGATCTACGGGGATGATACCACGCCCATCTTTCCCACTCGATTCCGCGATCAATTGCTCTAGCCACGCCCCCAAAGGAATCAATTCCGGATCGGCCACAAAAGTCAGTTTGTCACGCCCATGGGTAGTGGCAAGTCCGAGTAAAATTCCCAAGACCAACCCCGGATTGCGACCCGCCGGTTGGGTTGGCAGACACTGCTCCATCATGGTTTCCGCCCGATTCAGTAGTTGCGCAACATTCATCCCCAGCAATGCAGCAGGCACCAAACCAAATGCGGTCAAGGCGGAGTACCGCCCCCCCACCAGAGGATCTCCATAAAAGATCTCCCGGAAAGCACGTTCCTGGGCTAATTTAGCCAACGGAGTTTCCGGGTCAGTAACGGCAATGAAGTGACGTCCCGGTGTTTCGTCACCATGAGACTTCGCCCATGCCCAGAAATACTCCATCAGCGCATGGACCTCAACCGTCGTCCCCGACTTACTAGAGACGATGAACAGGGTCTCACCCCATTTAAGGCGTTGCGCAACCGCAGCAATTTGCTCTGGGTCTGTGGTATCAAGAACCGTAATATTCAACCCCGGTTGCCTCCCGATCTGGCCAACCCCGAAAGTCAGGGCAAATACCTCCGGGGCCAGAGATGAGCCCCCCATCCCTAACAATACGGCTTCGCGATAGCCCTCTGCAACCAGCTGGTTTGCCAGGGCACTCAGAGAAGCCAAAAGGGTGCGACTCTTTTGTGGGGCAATCAACCATCCCAGCCGCTGTCTTACTTCTGCCTGACCATTTGGATCATCCGTCCACAGGCTTGCATCTGCTTCAAATAATCGTTGGATGTAACGTTCATGAGCAGCACGTCCTATCTGAGCGGCTAGAAGGGTAGCAAAAGGGCCCAGTTCTGCCACAGCTACTGCGCGGCGTTCTTCAATGGTTTGCAAAAGGGCCTCAAAGGCACTCGCAAAAGCCTTAACGCCCTCCTCTTCCAGTTCCTGAGTTACCTGCGCCATTGAAATCCTTAACTGTTCGAGCGCTGCAATAATCTTCTTCTCTGCACTCACCTCAGCACTCAGAGTCAATCGCACTTCACCATGGTCTGCAAAGGCCGCCAGAGTCTGGGGAGGTACCGTATTGACAGTCTGGGGTCCAATGAGTTCTTCAACATATAGCACATCACGATAAGCCGGGTTTTTTGTACTGGTTGATGCCCATAAGGGTCGCTGCACTTTAGCGCCATGACGCGCAAGGGCTTTAAAACGCTCACTTCCAAAGGCTTCTAAAAATTGAGCATAAGCCAGCCGGGCATTGGCAATGGCCGCCGTGCCCATGAGCGTGCGAGCCTGTTCTGCTTCGGGGCCTTCGCGACGCAGTATTTCCTCTAACCGCTTATCCACCTTTGTGTCCACCCTGGAGACGAAAAAGGAAGCCACCGAGGCAATCCGGTCTATCGGCAGTCCCGCCGCTAGCCGGTCCTCCAACCCGCTTAGATAAGCCTCAATTACCTGCGCATAACGCTCTAGCGAGAAAATCAAGGTTACGTTGACATTGATCCCCTCAAAAATAGCGCGTCGAATGGCGGGCAATCCTGGTAATGTGGCTGGGATTTTGATCATCAAATTTGGCCGCGAAACCAGGTTCCACAAACGTTTGGCTTCGGCCACCGTACCTTCTGTATCATAAGCCAGAGTTGGAGCCACCTCCAGACTCACGTAGCCATCTTCACCCTGGCTGGCTTCGTATAAAGCTAGAAACAGGTCCGCTGCCTTCTGAATATCCTCAACAGTCAATTGATCATAAATCTGGCGTGCTGACCACCCCGCCCAGGCCATGGTCTGAATGGCTGTATCGTAATCATTGGAATTCGCAATGGCCTGATGAAAGATGGTAGGGTTGGAGGTAACACCACGAATAATCCCTTCATCAATCATCCTGGCCAGTTCCCCGTTCTCCAGAAGTCGCCGTTGAATGTTGTCATACCACAGTGATTGCCCTAATGCATGGAGTTTTTGAATGACTTCTACGCTCATGGTAGCCGCTCCCACATAACTTATATCTAATTCTTTCAACTAAGACCGTTGAGCTTCCTTCTCCAGGGCTTGCACCTTTTCAAAGCGACGCTGATAGCGGTCCTCACCCAGAAATTTGGCATTCAGGAAAGCGCGCACAATTTCCTTTGCCAGTTCAGGACCAATGATCCGCCCTCCCAGACAGAGCGCGTTCATATTGTCATGCTCAACCCCTTGATGGGCCGAGTAAGTATCATGACATACCCCTGCATAAACACCGCGCATCTTATTTGCGGCAATGTTGACCCCGATACCAGAAGCGCAAATTAAAATGGCGCGCTCGACCTCGCCACGCTGGAGCGCCCGCCCCGCTTTTTCTGCAAAATCCGGATAATCAACCCGCTCCTCGCTATCTACACCAAAATCCACCACCTCATGCCCTAATGAGCGCACCGCCTCAATGACCGAAGCCTTAAGGGGAAAACCACCATGATCACATGCAATGGCTACACGCATCTTATACCTCCTTTATGCTTCAACACCCAGCAATCCACGGGCTTCGCGAAGGATATCGGCCACAGTGAGACCGAACTTCTCATAAATCACCTTATACGGTGCGGATGCCCCAAAGCGATGAATCCCCAGTATCCGCCCCTTATTGCCTACCCAACGTTCCCACCCCAGGGGACGCGCCGCTTCTATCGCCAGGCGACGTTCAATGGTGGGCGGCAAAACCTCATCCTGATAGCCACGATCTTGTGCCTCAAACAATTCCCAACTCGGGAAGGAAACCAGGCGCACATTGTAGCCCTCTGCAGCCAGCGCATAACCCGCTTCTACGATCAGGCTCACCTCTGAGCCAGTTGCCATCAAGATAATCTGCGGACGCCCCCCTCCCAGGTCCGCCAGCACGTAAGCCCCTCGCCGCAATCCCTCGGCCGGGGCAAGCACGGAACGATCCAACACCGGGATCGCTTGCCGGCTGAGCACTAACGCTGTCGGGCCGTTGCGACGCTCAATGGCAACCTTCCATGCTTCCCGTACCTCATTGGCGTCCGCCGGACGAATGACCACCAGGTTGGGGATCGCCCGTAGTGCGGGCAAATGCTCAATAGGTTGATGGGTGGGACCATCCTCCCCCAACCCAATCGAGTCATGAGTGAAAATCCATATACTGCCAATATGCGACAGGGCCGAAAGCCGCACCGCCGGACGCATGTAATCCGAAAAGACAAGGAAGGTGGCTCCAAAGGGAATAATCCCTCTGTATAAGGCCATGCCGTTTACAATCGCCCCCATGCCGTGTTCCCGCACACCAAAATGCAGGTAGCGCCCAATTGGATTTTCAGCCTGGAATGCCGTCGCACAATTCATCCAGGTATTGTTGGAGGGTGTAAGATCTGCTGACCCTCCCATTAGTTCCGGCAGGCGTGTGGCAAGTACGTTCAACACCTTCCCCGAAGCAGCCCGCGTGGCGAGGCCTTTGGGATCGGGATCAAACACAGGCAAGTCCTTATCCCAACCCTCCGGCAACCGCCCCTGCATGCGCCGCTCAAATTCAGCCGCCTGTTCCGGGTAAGCCCGCCGATAAGCCTCAAATTGTTGCTGCCAGGCCGCCTCCGCCGCCGCTCCATCTTCAACGGCCTTCCTATAAAAGGTCAGTACATCTTCTGGAATGTAAAACATGGGCTCTAATGGCCATCCCAGGCGCTCCTTCGCTCCCCGCAATTCTTCCTCTCCCGGCGGTTCTCCATGCGCCTTGGCAGTGCCCTGACGCGTGGGTAGCCCATAGCCTATCTGCGTGCGGCAGATGATCAGCGAGGGACGTGGATCTGCCTTTGCTTCACGGATGGCAGCATCAATCGCATCCACATCATTCCCATCCGCCACCTGCAGTACTTGCCATCCGTATGCCTCAAAACGGCGAGCGCGATCCTCGGTGAACGTCAGGTCTGTTGAGCCATCAATGGAAATGCGATTGTCGTCGTATAAGTAAATTAGCCTGCCCAGCCGCAGATGCCCCGCTAACGAGGCTGCCTCCGATGCCACGCCTTCCATCAAGTCCCCATCCGTAACCAAGGCGTAAATATAGTGATCCACAATCTCAAAGCCCGGGCGATTAAATTCTGCCGCCAGGTGAGCAGCGGCTATCGCCATTCCCACGCCGTTGGCAAATCCCTGCCCTAACGGCCCGGTGGTGGTCTCCACTCCCGGGGTCAGCCCATATTCCGGATGCCCCGGCGTTTTGCTCCCCCACTGGCGAAAACGCTTAAGTTCGTCAAGTGAGAGATCATAGCCGGTCAAATGAAGAAGGGAGTAAAGCAGTGCACATCCATGACCTCCTGAAAGGATGAAGCGATCTCGGTTCGGCCAGTTGGGATTGCGCGGATTGTGCTTGAGATGGCGCGTCCACACTGCGTAAGCAATGGCTGCTGCCCCCATCGGCAATCCCGGGTGACCTGAGTTCGCATTTTGGACAGCATCAGCGGAGAGAAATCGCAGCGTATTGATCGCACGTAACTCAAACTCTGGATTAGCAACCATAACAGGCTCCTTGGAGAAATGAATATATAAAAAGTGCACGGGGGTTTACGGACAAAGATCTAATTGTCAAAATTCTACCATCAAAATCAGGACCTTCCCCAATAAGACAAAAGGGCTCGCACGGTTGTGCAAGCCCCTCTATTTCGCCCTCTTCTGATTAGCCCAATTGCACTCGTTGCAAACGTAGGCTGTTAGTTACGACAAAGACACTGCTAAATGCCATAGCCAGCGCTGCCAGAATCGGGCTCAAATAACCCATTGCCGCCGCAGGGATGAGGAGGATATTGTAGAAGAAAGCCCAGAAGAGGTTTTGGCGAATCGTACGCAAAGTTCTCCACGAAAGCAAAATGGCTTTCGCCACGCCCCGTAAGTCCCCGCCAACCAGGGTGACCGGTGCGGTAGCCATCGCAATATCCGTACCTGTCCCAATGGCAATGCCCACATCAGCTTGTGCCAGTGCAGGGGCATCGTTAACACCATCTCCTACCATAGCCACCACATTACCTCTCTCCTGCAAGGCTTTAATCGCCTCGGCTTTATGTTGAGGCAATACCTCAGCAATGACCTCCTCAATTCCAACTTGAGCAGCAATTGCCAGCGCCGTCGGGCGCTGATCGCCAGTAAGCATGATAACCCGCAGTCCCAGGTCTTTCAGAGCACACACGCCTTCACGCGCACCCTCCCGCAGGGTATCCGCAATTCCAATCACGCCGCAAGGTACCCCGTCCACAGCCACAAGTACCGGGGTTCGAGCCTCGGACCGGATCCTTTCCACAACCGGCGCCAGACCGTTTAGTACCAAGCCTCGCCTCTCAAACATACCCGGGCTTCCGACGATTACCCGATGCCCTTGAATTTCCCCCTCGACCCCTTGCCCAACATCAACGCTAAATCCGGCAGGGGTTTCTAAAGAAAGCCCTCGCGAGATTGCCTCTGCCACAATCGCCTCTCCCAAGGGGTGACCACTAACCTGTTCTACACTGGCGGCCAACTGAAGTAAGCGATTTTCGTCCTGCGCGGCATGCCACGTGGGTGCAACGAATATATGCGTGACCTGGGGCTGCCCGCGAGTTAATGTACCCGTCTTATCTAACACCACCACGTTTACCTGCCCCGCTCGCTCCAGAGCCTCGCTGTTACGGAAGAGGATACCTAATTCTGCACCCTTCCCAGTACCCACCATAACCGCGGTCGGAGTAGCCAGGCCTAGGGCACACGGACAGGCAATGACCAGTACTGCTACCATGTGAATCAGCGCACGCGCAAACGTCGCATTAGTATCTCCAGGTACGGGCACCCCAAAATACCAAATTACAAACGTCACCAGCGCAATTAAAAGAACCAGGGGGACAAAAATTGCCGAAATGCGATCTGCCAAACGCTGGATGGGAGCTTTGCTGGCTTGCGCCTCCTGCACCAACCGCACAATCTGAGCCAGGAAAGTTTCCTTGCCAACGCGGGTAGCCTCAAATCGTAGAAACCCCTGCTTATTTAAGGTGCCCCCGATGACAGAATCGCCCGGTTTCTTTTCCACTGGCAACGACTCACCGGTGAGCATGGACTCATCCACTGTTGAACGCCCCTCAATCACAACACCGTCCACCGGAATGCGCTCACCTGGGCGCACCAATATAATATCGCCCAACTGGACTTCCTCAACGGGCAGCTCGCGTTCTTGTCCATCGCGTATCACGCGGGCCGTTTTCGACTGCAGTCCCATTAACTTACGAATGGCATCACTGGTCATGCCCCGTGCACGGGCTTCCAGAAACTTCCCCAAACGCACCAGGGTGACAATGACCGCCGCAGTTTCGAAATAGACATGGCCCTTAAGCCACCCCAAAACCACCGCCACAGAATACAGGTAAGCCACTGAAGACCCCATGGCGATTAACACGTCCATATTAGCGGACCCATTGCGCACAGCATGATAGCCATTACGGTAGTATTGCCAACCCACATAAAACTGCACCGGCGTCGCCAACACCCATAAAAGCACATCAAACCAGCGCGTGTGAGCAAAAGCCATGGGTAGCAACCCCA
Source organism: Thermanaerothrix daxensis (assembly GCF_001306145.1). Lineage (GTDB taxonomy): Bacteria > Chloroflexota > Anaerolineae > Anaerolineales > Anaerolineaceae > Thermanaerothrix > Thermanaerothrix daxensis. The sequence goes on along the minus strand of NZ_LGKO01000002.1, from coordinate 1,088,979 downwards.
GATCGCGACCCATCGCCAGCAAGAACAGTGGAATGGTAAAAATCAATCCCACCACGAGCAAACGCCTTTGCTGAGCAAGTTCTCGGCGCCTGGCTTCGGCCTCGGCATCTTGAAATTCAATCTGACCCTCAACCACTTCAAATCCGGCACGACGAATAGCCTGGCGGAGATCTTGCTGGCTGACCAGTGTAGGGATATACCGCACGAACACCTGGTTAGTCGGATACAACACCTGCACCTCGCGCACTCCTTCCAGCCGAGCCAATACCCGCTCCAGGCGATGAGCATCATTTATATCACTCAACCCCTCTACTGACCAGCGCACTTCGCCCGTGGCAATTCCGTAACCAGCACGCTCTACTCGAGCCACCAGGGCATCCAGACGGGTCAGGGTAGGGTCAAAAATCACCGTAGCACGCTCTGAAGCCAGGTTGACGGCCACATGCTCTACCCCTTTCTCTTTCTTCAAATTGCGTTCAACGGTTGCGACACAATTAGCACACGTCATCCCGGTAATGGGCAGCACCACCTGCTGCTTTTTTTCCATAACCACCTCCACGAAGGGCTTCAGGGCGGAGAGTCGCCCTGAAGCCAAACCGAAGATCTTTTAGGCTTTTTGAGGAGGATAGTTGATCTCCACCAGTAATTTCTCAATACTTTCAGGGGTTGCTGGAGCCTCATACTGAACTCTGACCTTTTTGCTGGATAAATCGGCCTCCACCGCACGCACCCCATTTAATTCATGCAATTCCATCTTTATTGTGTGTATACAATGAGCACAGTGCATTGCTGGCACATAGAACTCAATTTCTGACATGGGATCTACCTCCGTTGGGAAAGATTTGTAGCGTTGAAAACCTCAACAATCTCTTTAAGGACCCGCTCACGCTCTTGAGGGTCTTCTCCGCGCAAGGCCGTAATGACGCAAGAGTGAAGATGGTCATCTAAAATCATAGCGCTGATCTTGTCCAGCGCTGCCTGAACTGCCTGGATTTGACGAATCACGTCAATACAATAGGCACCCTCCTCAACCATGCGCTGGATTCCCCGTAAATGTCCTTCAGTAGTCTTCAAGCGTGCCAGAACTTCTGGATTTGCCATTATTCCTCCAATCTACCCCCTCCCCCAGGGGGAGGGTAATTATATTATACCAAATTTTCCATAATTTGGTATATTTTACAAGGCCTCTTTCCTATACCAGTTAGCCCCCTATGTCTTCCAGGGGGTGTAAAAAGCCAATGCCTTGACACCCTCTCGGTTTACGAATAGCATAACACTGTGCTCGAATTCCTACGACGTCACTGGCACTCTGTCAGGGCCACATCTCTGATTTTAGGGCTGGTGTGGATAGGTCTCTCTGCCTTCTTTTTCCCATCTCGTCCCGACTTTCACCCAGCCCCGAGGCCTGGATTTACGGCCCCTCCCCTCACACTGGATACTCTGAACGGCTCTCCCCTTGACCTTGAGCAGGTTCATAGCCAGGTGATTGTGCTTAATTTCTGGGCATCCTGGTGCCCGCCCTGCCGCGCTGAAATGCCGGTTTTCGAAAAATTGAGTCGCGAATTTGATCCTGCAAAGGTGCACTTTATCGGTATTAATACCACCTACCAGGATGATATTACACAGATGCAGCAGTTCGTCCGCGATAACGACCTAACCTTTACCATCGCTCTCGATATTGAAGGCCAGAGTAGTCAGACCTACCAAATTCAAGCCCTCCCCACCACTTTCCTCCTGGATCAGCGTAAGGTTATTCGGACAATGGTATTAGGCGGTCCTGTTTCAGAAGCCTGGCTGCGGGCTGAGATTCACCGTATTCTGCAGGCACCAAGGTGAACGAAGATGTTTCCGGTTATTCAAATCGGCCCGCTTTCCTTACAAACCCCCGGCATTATTCTCCTTCTGGGGCTCTGGCTTGCCCTGTGGATCTCCGAAAAATTGTATTCGTACCGCACCCAAACATTTGGAATTTATTATGATCTAGTCCTGGTTGCCCTTATTGCGGGCATCTTGGGAGCACGTTTGGGTTATGCGGCCAAAAATTCATCCGTATTTTTACAAACCCCCTCGGCCTTGATTATCCCCTCCCCACAGATGCTGGATCTTCCCTCGGGAATGATGTTTGCCGCTTTAGCGGCCTTGGTGTACGGCAATCGTCGTGGCTTGAGGTTTTGGCCCACTCTCGATCAATTAACCCCAGCCGCCTCTATCTTTGCACTGGCTCTTCACCTCGCCGATCTGGCTTCCGGCAACGCTTACGGTGCCCCAACCTCGGTTCTCTGGTGCATTCCTTTATGGGGAGAATGCCGTCACCCCACTCAAGTTTACGCCTTTCTCCTAGCCCTTGGCATCACCGCAGTTATCCTGCGTAGCATGCGCGAAACCTGGCCCAATGGAATGAGATTTTGGACATTTCTCGCCTTGACCGCATTGGCACGCCTGATCATTGAGCCTTTTCGAGGAGACTCCGTCACCTGGTTCCATTTCCGCCAGGCTCAAATCATTGCCTGGGCTGTGCTGGCTCTCAGCCTGCACCAGATTGGCCGCTGCCTTCAAACAACTCCTAAGGAGCAAGACCATGATCCTTCAGGGTAAAACATTTCTTATAACCGGTGCTGCACGTCGTTTGGGGCGCATCTTTGCTCTGGCCATTGCCAGAGAAGGGGGAAACGTAATCATCCACCATGGGCACTCTCCTGATGAAGCCCAAGAAGTCGCTCACCTGGCCACAGACATGGGAGTCAAGGCCTGGGTCTTAGAAGGCGATCTTTCGGATCCTACCAATGTAGAGGCACTGCTAGAGCGTGCCTGGGAAATGGCACCCCTGGATGGTCTTATCAACAATGCAGCAATTTTTGAGGATCGCAACCTCTGGCAAACGGACTTAGAAGCCTGGCAACGCCATCTCAATATCAATCTCACGGCTCCTTTCCTTTTAAGCCGCCAATTTGCTCTGCGGCTATCCACCGCGAAGACAGGGCGCATCCTGAATATTCTTGACTGGCGTGCGTTGCGGCCGGGCAGCGATCACTTTGCATATACTATCAGTAAAGCCGCCCTGGTCGCTTTGACTCGCAGTCTGGCACTGGCACTGGCGCCACGCATCGTTGTCAACGGCATTGCATTGGGAGCCATTTTACCTCCCAGCGATGGCAACATTTCTCCGAATTTTCTAGAAAACATACCCGCCCAGCGTTGGGCAACTCTGGAAGAAGTGGAACAAACACTGCTCTTCTTCCTCAATGCCCCCACTTACATAACGGGGGAGATCATTCACCTTGATGGGGGACGACACCTGGTCTGATCCAAGCCATTTCGAGGAGATCACCATGGACATCACTTTTATTCATGATCTGCTAGTGCGAGGTGTTATTGGAATCAGCGAGCGCGAACGGGCGCAGCCTCAGGACATTCTGATTAACCTGGCTTTGTACGGGGATGTATCCAGGGCTGCCCAGAGCGACCGTATCGAGGATTGTATCAATTACCGAACCATTGCCAAAAAAATCATCGCCTACGTGGAACGCATTGAACGTTTTACCGTTGAAGCCCTGGCCAACGACATTGCCCGCTTGTGCCTGGAAGAGCCCGGGGTCATGGGTGTACGCGTACGTGTTGAAAAGCCAGGCGCCGTGCGCTTCGCCCGCTCTGTCGGGGTAGAAATCGAGCGCTTCCATGAGACGAGTAGTAGCGCCACCATACACCAGGCCTATGTGTTGCTCGGAAGCAACATTGCCCCTGAGACCCATATCGCGGCTGCAATCCAGCGCCTCAAGGAAGCCTGCATTGTCAATGCCCTCTCCAACATTTGGGAAACCGAAGCGGTGGGTTCTCCCGGCCCACGCTTTCTTAACGCAATTGCCTGGATTTCTACGCCCCTCGATCTGGACAAATTCAAAGCCGAGGTGCTCGCGCCCATTGAACAAGCACTGGGACGGGTTCGGACCGCCGACAAGAACGCCCCCCGCACCATTGATCTAGATGTGATCGTTTTTGACGAGCGGGTTTTAGATGATAATTTGTGGCAACGCGATTTCATTGCGTTGCCGCTAGCTGAATTGCGACCCGACCTGAGCCGTTCCACCAACGAAGAGAGTTTGGCCGAAATTGCTCAGCGCCTGCGCGCCTCCTCTTCTGCCTTTGTGCGCACCGATCTACGTCATTTGACGCGCCTGAACTAGATGTGCAAGGGCTCGGCGCTCCGCGAAATGTTATCCAGAAACTCCATTCGTGTGGCCATGCTGGTGCGGAAAGCACCCAGCATGGTGGATGTGGTCATGCGTGAATTATGTTTCTTGACGCCTCGGATCATTGCGCACATATGGATGGCCTCTACGACAACCGCAACTCCCAGAGGATGCAAAACCTCGTTCAGGAAATCCGCAATTTGGCGGGTCATGCGTTCCTGAACCTGCAATCTCCGTGCAAACATATCAACAACCCGGGGGATCTTGGAAAGGCCAATAACTTTGCCTCTGGGAATATAAGCCACATGAGCCCGTCCAATAAATGGCAACATGTGGTGTTCGCAAAGACTGTAGAATTCAATATCCCGGACCACAACCATTTCGTCATAATTGACGTCGAAAATAGCCTCGTTGATCAACTCAACCGGATCTACTCGATATCCAGCCAGTAATTCTTCGTACATACTGGCTACCCGCTCAGGTGTGCGTATCAGCCCTTGCCGTTCTGGGTTCTCCCCAAAAGCGATCAGCATTCTCCGAACGCTTTCTTGAATAGCCTGAGTATCAATTCCATCCCCATCCAGGAGTTCGGCAGCCGCATAGATATTTGCATCAATGGTTGAGGACATAAATCTACCTCCTAATAAAATAGTCTCTTTACAAATTTATTTTTGACGATTCAACATGGCATGAGTTAACTCCCTCAACGCCTGAAGTGCTTCGTTACTTAGACCTGACCGATCCAACCACTCCAAGGCTTCACGTGTCAGGCGATCTGCCTCGGCTAGAGTTTGCGCCTGGATACCCTCTTCAATTAACCACTGTGCCAGGATAGGGGCCTCATCAGGTTGGATGTTCCCTTCTCGCCAGCGCCGGGCAAAACGCCCGTTTTTAGCCAACCCCAATACAACGGGAAGCGTTTTTTTCCCACTGACCAAATCACTTTCTGTGGATTTCCCCGTAAGCGCCGCACTTCCCCATATTCCCAGCCAATCATCTACCACCTGGAAGCACAAGCCCAGTGCATAACCATACTGCGAGAAAGCCCGCTGAAGTGCTTCATCTGCTCCTCCGATCAGAGCCCCAATATGAGCGCATGTCTGGATCAAGGCTGCAGTCTTTCCTGCAATCATCCTCCAGTAAAGATCAACCGGAATTTCTCGATCCTGCTCAAAAGCGATATCAAGATGCTGCCCCCCCGTCAAACGAAGACAAGTTTCAGCAAATAGCGATTGAACCTGAAAAACCACCTCGGATCTAAAGTGATTACGCAACTCTTCCAGCGCAATGAACGCAGTTGCAAACATTGCATCACCGGCATTGATCGCTTGAGCCTCCCCCCATTTCGCCCAAACAGTAGGTCGGCCTCGACGCAAAGGACTGCGATCTTCAATATCGTCATGGATCAAGGAAAAGTTGTGTAAAAGTTCAACAGCCGCCGCTGCCGATAAGGCCCTTTCCCAATCTCCCCCCACAGCCTCGGCAACAAGCAGCAATAACATGGGACGTAACCGTTTCCCCTGGGCTTCCTCTCCTGCCCCCTCACCTTCCCACCCCATATGGTAGCGCAACATACCAACCATGCCAGAATACTGGTTCAAGACCGGGTGGTTAAGGGCTGTCTGTAAGGCAGCCTCTAATTTTGGCCGATAGCGTGACAAAAACGGAGCAAATGAACTCATGATCTCACCACCCTTTGAAGGGGAATTGTGCGCAGTGCGGGGATGGTGCCCGCCCCCACCGAAAACATGGTAATACGAAGTGCCAGGAGTATCTCCTCAACCAAGCCCCCTACTTCATCAGATGATTTTGCAGCGGCTCTCAAGAAAGGCCCCGCCATCCCCACCAGCGAAGCCCCCAAAGCAATGCATTTGGCAACTTCCAAGCCATTACGAATCCCTCCTGAGGCAATCAAGGGAAGTTCAGGGACCGCTTTGCGCACGGCCTCTAAGGCATGAGCTGTAGGAATTCCCCAACCCCTGAACAGGGCAGCCACACGGGCTCGCGATTGATTTTGCATGCGGTACATCTCCACCTGCGACCATGAGGTTCCTCCCGCCCCCGCCACATCAATAGCCGCCACACCCACCTCAACCAGGCGTCGTGCCACCTGAGCCGAGATTCCCCACCCCACCTCTTTCACCACAACTGGCACCTCAATCGTTTGGCACACTTCCTCGATTTTTTTGAGCAACCCACGAAAACGCGTATTACCTTCGGGTTGAAGCGCCTCTTGGAGGGGATTGAGATGTAAGATTAAAGCATCTGCCTCAATCATCTCAACAGCGCGTCGGCAGTCTTCAACCTTATAACCATAATTTAGTTGAATCGCACCCAGATTAGCAAAGAGCAAAATATCTGGTGCGCTTCGCCGCACCTTGAAGGTGTCGCTACTCTCCGGGTGTTGAAGGGCGGCACGTTGTGAACCTACCCCCATCGCTAACCCGTATTGTTGAGCCACTTCCGCCAGCCGCAGATTTATGATCCCCGCTTCCGGTGTTCCCCCGGTCATTGAGGAAATCAAAATCGGTGCCCCAAGGACCTTACCCAGGAATTCACTTCGCAAACTTATGTCTTCAAAATCGAGCTCGGGCAGGGCATTATGCTCAAAAACATAGTTCTCTAGCCCATTGCTTAGTTCCGATTGCACATCCTTCTCGAGATTGATCCTTAGGTGATCATTTTTTCGTAATTGGAGATCCGGATCATGTCCTTCCATGCGCACCTGCTCGACCTGTTATGGGTTGGAGTATACCAGAGCCAATCATAAAATCTGAGAGTTATCTTTGGCAGAGATTGTACAACTAGAATCGTTTTAGTACATCTCTTTCGCATCGCCTTCTGACAAACCGCCTATTATTATCTTGACATGCATTAATCCCGAATTACAATTACTGCAACCTTAGAGACCCAGGAGGTTATGATGAGCGACACATTTGAAGAGGTCAAAGCGGTGATCGCCGACGTTTTGAAGATCGATCCTAGCGAAATCACCCCCGAGACCCGCATTATCGAAGACCTCAAAGCCGATTCAATGGACCAATTCTTCCTGATAGATGGTCTCAGCCAGAAGTTTGATCTGGCAATCTCCGACGAAGATGCCCGTCAGATCAAAACCGTAGCCGACGCAGTACGCTACATTGAAACTCACAAGAAGGCCTGAGAAAAAGGCACGGAAGCAAATTGCTCTTCCGTGCCTTGACCAGCACTTTTACCTCGAACGGGTTCACTTTCCTAGATAAGGCTCAATTAATTCTGCTACTTGTTCAGGATGTTCGGCGATCCGAACTCCTGCTGCTTCAAGCGCATTAATTTTGTGCTCTGCAGTGCCGGCCCTTCCCTCGATAATGGCTCCCGCATGTCCCATGCGCTTACCAGGCGGGGCTGAGCGGCCCGCAATGAAACCCACCACCGGTTTCGTTACGTGGCGAGAGATATATTCTGCCGCTCGTTCTTCATTATTACCCCCGATCTCCCCGATCAGGACAATGGCTTCTGTGTAGGGGTCAGCCTCGAATAGCGAAAGCACGTCAATGAAATCTGTACCCTGAATAGGGTCACCCCCAATGCCCACACATGTGCTTACCCCAATCCCCTTAAGCTTTAGGGCGTAAAGCACTTCATAAGTTAGGGTACCCGAACGCGATACAACTCCAACATTCCCCGGCAGGGCAATGTTTCCAGGGATGATCCCCACTTTACACTCCCCCGGTGTAAGAGCGCCGGGGCAATTGGGTCCCACCAAACGCACCTGCTTCTGATCCAGGTAGCGCCTGACCCGCATCATATCCTGAATGGGTATGCCCTCAGTAATACAAAAGATCAGTTGAATCCCCGCATCAGCAGCCTCAAAAATCGCATCAGGCGCAAAGCGCGCCGGAACAAAGATGACGCTTACATCAGCACCAGTGGCCTCAGCCGCAATTTTGACAGAATCAAAAACCGGGACTTTACCATCGAGAACCCACTCCCCTCCTTTTCCCGGGGTTACCCCCGCCACAATATTCGTGCCATAAGCATACATCTGCTGGGTATGAAAGGAACCCTCGTGTCCGGTAATACCCTGCACCAATACACGTGACCTGCGATTAATCAAGATGCTCATAACCCAACTCTCCTTTGCTAACAGCTACGGCTTTTCGGGCAGCCTCAACCAGGGTTTCTGCGGTTATCATGTGAGCATCCGCCAGCATCTTGCGACCTTCCTCGGCGTTTGTACCCACTAGGCGCACAACCATGGGAACCTGGGGTCTGACTTCGGATAATGCACCCAGAATACCACGTGCCACCTCGTCACACCGGGTAATCCCGCCAAAGATATTAATCAAAACGACTTTCACCCTCGAATCGGAAAGAATAATGCGCAGAGCTGCCGCCACTTTATCCGCACCCGCGCCACCACCAATATCAAGGAAATTGGCTGGTTCACCACCATGCAACTTAATAATGTCCATGGTCGCCATCGCCAGCCCCGCTCCATTGACCATACACCCGATTTCACCATCCAATTTGATATAAGAGAGACCATACTTCCGGGCTTCCACTTCGGCAGGGGCTTCTACATCCAGGTCTCGCATTTCAACCAGATCCGGATGGCGGAAAAGCGCGTTATCATCCACGCTCATCTTCCCATCTAAGGCCAACATGCGCTTATCGGCGGTAATGACCAGCGGATTGATTTCCACCAGAGTCGCGTCATGGGTTGTATAGACCCGCCATAACCCCTCGGCGATGCTCATGAAGGTTTTCCAGTACTCCCGCGGTAAATCAATTGCCACCGCAATATCACGAGATTGATAATCTCGCAGGCCGATCAAGGGATCAATATAGACTTTGACAATCTTTTCCGGAGAACGACGTGCAATTTCCTCAATATCCACCCCACCTTCGGCTGAAGCCATCATGACCGGGCAGCGCGCATTGCGGTCATTCGTAATACCCACGTAGAGCTCACGCTCAATATTGACAGCCTCGTCTACCAATATTTTTCGCACCGGCAGTCCCTTAATATCCATCCCCAGGATAAAGGTAGCCAACTCCTCTGCCTCTTCAGGTGAACGCGCAAGGCGAATCCCTCCCGCCTTACCGCGCCCACCCACCAGCACCTGAGCTTTGATGACTACCTTTCCTCCCAACTCTTCAGCAATGTGCTTGGCTTCGGTAGAGTTGAGAGCCACCTTCCCCCGAGGAATGGGAATGCCAAAACGGGCAAAAATCTGCTTAGATTGATACTCATGGAGATTCATAACTCATCTGGCCCCTCATCAAATTGGGATGGCGTGGCAATTATAACATGGAGGTATTGAAGGAATTTAACAGCGCCCAGCCCGGCGACGTATTTTGCCGGGCTGGCTTTTTGCGCATTTATCATACGTTAGCCTTTAAGAAAATCCTCAAGAGCCTGGCGACTGATCCGATAGGCATTTCCAATTTTCTTTGCCTTTAGTTCGCCCGCTTGGATAGCAGCCAGCACATCCTCTTCTGAAACGCGCAAGATTGTTGCTGCCTCCGCAGGGGTCATGACTTCGGGAATCCCGGTGGCAGACTTGCCTGCCTCTTCACCACCTTTCCCGCTTCCTTGCAGAGATTGAGAAATCACATTACCCAGGCCAATTCCCGCCCCAATACCCGCGGTTAGCCCTGCGCCACCGCTCGGATTCTGGGCGGCATCCCGCAATGCATCTGCTGCCTGCAACTGGGTATAAGTGGGCAAATCCAGCATGCCCATCGCCCGAAGCTCTTCAGCCGATTTTTCAGAAGGTTTCAGATTCGCAATGTAAAACGATTTGAGAGTCAACCCCAGGGCTGCAAAATCATCCTGGGCCTTAGCCCGAATTCCCGCACCTATCTCCTCAGTAAGTCCGATCAATTCCGTTACCGGGCGCTTGGCAGCAATTTCACCCAGCAGATCTTGCAATTTAGATAGTAGAACAGCGCGAAGGCGATCTTCGATGTCTGACATGCGATAGATTTTCTGGGCTCCTACGACCTGAGTCACAAACTGCTGGGCATCCCTCACCTGAAATGAGTAAGTGCCAAAACCCTGCAACAGAGCCACGCCCAAGCCCATCCCCGGGTTTCGCACCAAAATCGGCTGCGGCGTACCCCATTTTCGGTCTACAAATTCACGCATAGACACAAAATACACCTCAGCCGTAAACGGAGTACGATTATTAAATGCCTTTCCCAGGAAATCAATTAGGAGTGGGATATTGGCAGTGGTGATAGTATGGCGGCCCGGACCAAAGGAATCCAACGCACGACCATCCCGGAAGAACACAGCCCTTTGGGCCTCCCGCACGATCACTTGTGAACCAATGCGCAAATCGGCAATTCCCTCTTCGGGAAAACGATGCACAATCTCATCCACCATCTCGCTTGGATATTCAACGACATCAAATATTCTTGCCATCTTGAATCACTCCTTATCTTACCAAAATGGGTTTGGGATAGCCTTCTATGCTTTTTCATCTGATGAGTTACTTTGAGGCGAAATCCCCATCAGCACCTCAGCCCGCTTCTCAAAAGTGTCCAGGCATCTCTGGGCTGCAGCAACGAGATTGCGCACAGCTGCCCCCAAACCCTCCCCGCCGATAGAAGCCTCCACATGATCGAGAGCCCGTGCCACCTCGTCCTCCAAATTCACCATCGCCATATCGTACTCGTAGAGACGCGACAAATCCTCTGGTCGGATGCGAACGGCATCAAAGAATCCCGTATAACCATAGGCCGCTGTCTTCAATCGGTCAATAAACTGGCGAAGTTTTAATGAAGCCTCTTCAATGTCATCCACCAGTTCCAGTTCCCCTTCTCCAAGCAAGGCACGTTGCACAGCAGATACGCGTTGCCATAACCCTTCAAAACGGTTAGCAAGCGTTTCACGCAGCATCTTATCGGCTACCCTACGCTGAGCACGTTCCACATACCCGGCGAATCCTGGTATTCGGCTTAGCAACTGATTGAAAATATTTTGATCGCCCTTGATGCGATCGTAGATATCGCTCATCTTGCCTCCTAAAGATTCTTTTTTCTAGAAAGAATAGACTCTCTTTGATTATAGGTCTAAACAGGCCGGGGCACAATCGGTTTTTCTGGAATTATTCAGTAATCCGTTTGCTCACCCATATTGAACGTGTAACGTGTAGACTGCACAAGACTCAATCATTGATTAGCAAATGTAAGGGTTTTGCAAGGTGAAGGCGCTTTACAAGGCTACGTTTTCTTTCTATAATCAAAACGTAAGTAAACTACCCACTAGAAAGGAGGTGAACTGCGATGCTGTTTGCACCTAAGGAGAAGGGCCAGGGCCTGGTTGAGTATGCATTGATCCTTGTTCTGGTAGCAGTTGTTGTTATTGTCGTCCTCGCCCTCCTCGGCCCCGCCATCGGCAATGTGTTTAGCCAGATCATGAACTCCATATAACTCACCCTAGTACTTGCAGTTCAACATAAGCACACCGAATAAGCCCTATCTGGTAGATAGGGCTTATTCGGTGGTTGCTCCAATTCATTATTTTTTGTGCATTTGCTGTAAGTAAATTGTAAGGATATTTTAATTAGTTTTAGGTGTGAGATTTGTATAATGAGGGCAAGGCTATCCACAAATAGAAAGGAGGTGAATTGCGATGCTGTTTGCACCTAAGGAGAAGGGCCAGGGCCTGGTTGAGTATGCATTAATCCTTGTTCTGGTAGCAGTTGTTGTTATTGTCGTTCTCGCCCTCCTCGGCCCCGCCATCGGCAATGTGTTTAGCCAGATCATAACGAAAATCTAGCCAACCCCCATCACCTATTGCGCAGGCACGAAATAGACCCTGCTAGGCAGGGTCTATTTCGTGAGTTGCAAAACTAACAATTTTGAAGAGATACCCATTTGACAAATTGCCTTATAATAGTGCTATCTACACATCGCAGTGACGATCCAGTGAATCATCTGTCCAACGGGAGGTTATAGAAGATGGCCGGTCGAACCAGGCGAGGTGGGCTATTAATCATCATTGTAGCACTTATCCTTCTGTTGCTTGTAGGAGCTGCCTACGTATGGCTCCAAATGCAAGGAGGATTACCGGGGCAGGCCCAACCCCTGCCCACTCAGGCTCCGCAGGACATGGTGGATATCGTCATCACCACTCAGTTCATTGCCCGTGGATCAGAAATTGTTGAAGGGGCGGTCACCACCATTCCTTACCCCCGCGATAAACTTGTCGCTGGCACTTTCATCACTGACCCCCAAACCGTTTACGGCAAACGGGCGAAATACGATTTGGAGCGTGGCATCCCCTTAACCCCCGGGGCACTTTTAGAGCCCGGTGCCGGCTCTGTCGTTTCATTCGACATTCCCAAGGAGTATGTAGCCCTGTCGGTACCAATCTCAAGCCTGACCTCTGTTTCTTACGCACTTCAACCAGGGGACCACGTAATGGTAATTGGGTGTATGCTACTGGTGGATGTAGATCAACAGTTCCAATCCAAACTACCCAATAAACTTCCCCAGGTGATCAAACCAGGGCTGGTTAACGAACCCGAATCGCTTACCCCTGGCTTCCTGGATAGTTCCACGTTAACCGACCAGGGGCGGGCTGAGTTTGATCCCACTCTCAATCAGCCCCTTTATGCTGTTCCCTCTGAATCCCAACGTCCTCGGCTGGTCTGCCAAACCATCATTCAGGATGCCGTAGTATTGCGCATGGGCGAAGTTATTCAGGCACAGGCTAGCACTGCTCAGCAACCTGCCCCCACACCTCAACCGGGTGAAACGGTTCCAACCATCACCGCTCCCAGTGCTGTGACGCTTGTGGTCAGCCCCGAAGATGCTGTCATCTTGAACTTCATGATGCTCGAGGGGATAAAGATCAACCTGGCTTTGCGCAATCCAACGGATACCAAGCCAATAGTTACCGATGCGGTTACCCTCCAATATTTAATGGATCAAAAGAACATCCCCCTGCCGGCTAAATTGCCTTATGCGGTTGAGCCGCGAGTGGATCAATTAGAATTTCCCAAGTTACAGAGTGAGGTGACACCCACCCCAATGCCTTAACCTCTACTGGCAATCGGATCAGGAGCCTGCATGGCAAACGCTGAGAAGATTAAGGTTATTATCGTTGATGATATTTCGGAGACTCGGGAAACCATACGGCGCGCCCTTCATCTCGAGCCCAATGTTGAAGTCGTAGGCGTGGCAAGAAATGGTCAGGAAGCCATTGAACTTGCCACCGAGTGCCGTCCTGACGTCGTCATCATGGATATCAACATGCCGGATATGGACGGCATCAAGGCGACCGAAGCCATCCGCCGAAAGGTGCCCTATACCCAGGTGGTTATCCTTTCCGTTCAGAACGATCCTGGGTACATGCGACGTGCCATGCTTGCTGGAGCACGTGACTTCCTCTCAAAACCGCCGGATATTGATGAATTACTGGCTGCAGTCAGGCGCGCTGGCACAATGGCACTGGAAGAGAAACGAAGCGCTCCGGCGCCTGGAGTCGTAGAGGGTGGAGTAATGGGCGGCATGCCTGGCCCGGCTCAAAAAGGTAAAATCATTGCAGTCTACGGGCCAAAAGGTGGCACAGGCAAAACCATTTTGGCTACTAACCTTGCTATTGCCCTGCAGGTTCAGAACCAACGCACCATCTTGGTAGACGGTGATTTGCAGTTTGGCGACGTAGTCGTCATGCTCAATGAACGGGGAAAAAACAGCGTCATTGATCTCGCCATCCGGGCCGATGAGCTTGATGCCGAGATAGTTGAAGGGGTGGTGGTCACCCACCGAGAGACCAAGCTTCCCATCCTGGTTGCTCCCTCTCAACCCGAGATGGCCCTTCAGGTAAATGGTGAGCAATTTGCCAAACTCCTTCAGTTCTTGAGCACCCTATATCGCTTTGTAATTGTGGACACCTCTTCCTATCTGAGCGATACCACGCAAGCCATTCTGGAAATCGCCGACTTTATCATCTTGATCACAACCCAGGAACTGCCAACGCTTAAAAATGTCAGCCTGTTCCTAACCCTGGCAGATAAATCCAACATTTCGCGCGAACGCATTATCCTGGTGTTGAACCGTTATGATAAGCGCATCAGCCTCGATGCAGAAAGAATTTACAACAGCCTAAAACACCCGGTAGAGGTTGTGATCCCCCTGGACGAGCGCGCGGTTATTCAATCCATCCTGAAAGGTCGTCCTTTTGTGTTAGAAGATCGCGCCAGTGCGATTTCGAAAGGGGTTCTCAGCCTTGCTGACCTTATTCAGCGTAAAATCACTCAACTTGAAGCACTTCCGGAACGTGAAACCGCTAGTAAGAAATGGGGAGCATAAACAATGTCACTGTTAAGTCGTTTATCTGGTGAAACCTCAACACCCAACAACCATCAAGACGCTGGTTCGGGTATCCTGCGCACAACCCCTACTCCCGTCAAGCGGGTTCCCACCCCGATTCAGCCTACCGGCACCGATACTTACCAGGATCTCAAGAATCGGGTTCAAGCCAAACTTCTCTCCACACTTGACCCCTCGATGGATGTGACCAAGGTCGCTGAGGTACGGCGCACCATTCAGGAACTATTTGAACAAATTCTGAATGAAGAGAACATCGTACTTTCACGCCCTGAACGCGCCCGTATGTACGAACAGATCGTGGCCGAAATTCTAGGATTTGGTCCTCTGCAGCCTCTCCTCGAGGACGACACCATCACCGAAATTATGGTCAATGGAGCCCGCAACATTTACGTCGAGCGACGCGGCAAGATCCAACGAGTTCCACTCTCCTTTGAGGACAATGAACACGTCATGCGCATTATTGAGCGCATCGTAGCACCTCTCGGCCGGCGTGTGGATGAATCCTCCCCTTATGTAGATGCTCGCCTACCAGATGGCTCGCGCGTTAACATTGTTATTCCACCGATTTCGCTCGTAGGTCCGGTCATTACCATTCGTAAGTTTGCTCGCAACCCCATCACGGTTGATCAGCTCATTCAATTCGGCTCAATTACCCCGGAGGCTATTCAATTCCTCGATGCTTGCGTGAAGGCTCGCATCAACATCGTGATTTCGGGCGGTACCGGGTCCGGTAAAACCACCTTGCTAAATGTCCTCTCTGGTTTCATTCCTCCGGATGAGCGCATTATTACTATTGAAAATGCTGCCGAATTGCAACTGCGTCAGGAGCATGTGGTAACACTGGAATCCCGCCCACCCAATATTGAGGGACGTGGCGAGATTACCATTCGTCAACTGGTCATCAATGCTTTGCGTATGCGCCCCGACCGCATCATCGTGGGCGAAATTCGCGATGAAGCCGCCCTGGACATGCTCCAGGCCATGAACACTGGTCACGATGGCTCTATGACCACCTGCCACTCCAACAGTCCGCGCGATACCCTGGCTCGCATCGAAACCATGACCATGATGGCCGGCATGGACCTGCCCAGTCGGGCTATTCGCGAACAGATTGCTTCGGCTATTGATTTAGTGGTCCATCAAGAACGCATGCGTGACGGTACACGCAAAGTGGTAAGCATATCTGAAATCACAGGTATGGAGGGTGAGGTCATCACCATGACCGATCTCTTCGTCTTTGAGCAAACTGGCTACGAAAATGGGAAGGTGGTTGGGCGGCTACGTCCAACCGGCTTACGCCCCAAGTTTATGGAAAAAATCGAGTCTGCCGGTATACATCTGCCACCTTCTATATTTGGAATGATGGAACGACGCCGCTAATAGGGAGCATTAACAGACAGGACAGGGAACTATGGTTGAGCCACTTTTAGTACTAATGATCGGCGGGGGATTGGCACTCTTGCTCCTGCTCATTGGAATCGTGGTCTCCATAACCAGCGAACGAGCCCTCGTAGAACAACGCCTGGGCCGCTACGTCGAACTCCAACGCGCTCAACCCCTCACGGAAAAAGAAAGAGCCCGTCCTCTGGTGGACTGGCTTAACCGCCAGGTTGAACGTACCTCTTATGGTGATCGCATCTCACGCGAGTTGGCGCGTGCCGATCTCAAACTCAAATCCGGGGAATACTTTCTAATTATCCTATTGAGCACCGCCATAATTGGGCTGGTTTTCTGGAACATCGGCGATCGTTCTATCATCATGGCCATCCTTGGAGCCATCCTTGGCAGTCAAATCCCCCGTTTTTACGTTAAAATGCAGCAACGCAAGCGCCTAATCAAATTCAACGAACAACTGCCGGACATGCTGAATCTAATGGTCAACGGCCTTCGGGCAGGCTTTTCCACCCTGCAGGCCATGGAATCGGTTAGCCGTGAAATGCCCAGCCCAATTTCTGACGAGTTCCGACGAGTTGTTCAGGAAATTCAGCTGGGTGTGCCAATGGACCGCGCGCTCGATAATCTTCTCCAGCGCATCCCCAGCGATGATCTGGATCTGGTCATCACCGCCATGAACGTTCAGCGGGAAGTTGGTGGTAACCTAGCCGAAATTTTGGATTCTATTTCTTTCACGATTCGCGAGCGCGTCCGCATCAAGGGTGAAATCCGTGTTCTGACAACGCAGGTGATGTATTCAGGACGCTTCCTTTCCTTATTGCCAATCATTTTGATTGCCGTCCTCTACATGATCAATCGCCCCTACGTTATGGAATTTTTCAAAGCCGAAAACTTCCCATGCGGTTATATTGCGCTGGGTATTGCGCTCTTCCTGATCGTTACGGGTTATCTAGTAATGAATAAACTGGGAAATATCGAGGTGTGATGAACCCAGGAGGCATACGATGACCATGTTAATCGGCTTGCTTGTATTTGTTCTGGTTGGAGTCATCGTTCTAACCATCATTGGCCTGCGCAATCCCGAATTAGCCAATGAGCGCGCTCTCCAGGCACGCCTCGAAGAATTCAGCCGCACGGGCGAAGCGGTAGATCTCCGCAAATTGGAACTCTCACAACCTTTCACTGAGCGGGTTCTTTTCCCACTCGCTCGCAAATTAGGCGAATTTGCCTCGCGATTTACCCCCGCCAACTTGATCCAGAGCTACAACAAGCAATTAGAACTGGCAGGGGTTACTGGCTTTTGGGATGGAGGACTTATCCTCGTTTCTCAGGGTTTTCTTGCCGTTGTCTTTGGCGGCTTGATTTTCGTTCTTTTTACCCTGGGCCCCAACCGCCAGCCTCTGGGAACCACGCTACTCTTGGCTTTCGTTTTCGCGCTATTGGGTTTTGTCTTTCCGATCATGCTGCTATCAAGTCGTATCTCGCGACGGCAACGCGAGATACGCAAAGCCATGCCCGATGCCCTTGACCTGCTAACCATTTGCGTCGAAGCCGGTCTGGGGTTTGATGCTGCCATGCAGAAGGTCAGTGAAAAATGGCAAAGTGAGCTTTCTCTTGCTTTCGCCAGAGCCATTCAAGAGATTCAGTTGGGAAAGACGCGCCGTGAGGCTCTACGCTCCATGGCAGAGCGAATTGGCATTCCTGAAATGACCTCCTTTGTTGCTGCGGTGATCCAGAGTGAAATGTTAGGTGTCAGCCTGGCCAAAGTGCTGCGCATTCAATCTGAACAAATGCGGGTCCGGCGACGCCAGCGCGCGGAGGAAGAGGCCCATAAAGCCCCATTGAAAATGCTCATCCCAATGGCATTGTTGATCTTCCCTTCGCTTATGATCGTATTACTAACACCCGCTGCCCTGCGTCTGATGCATTCGGCACTGGGGGCCATGTTCCGATAAATCTGGCCTTTATGTCGACGGGGTTAACCACGTCCTACTCATGGCCTTTCAGCATTTATCGTGGCTTCTGGAGGGCTATAGATTGGATCTTCCCTCCCACTTGTGCGGGCTGTGGCGCAATGGGCTTTCGCTTCTGTCCAAACTGCGAGGCCCAGGTCGTGCGCCTCAACCAGGACCGGGTATGCCACTGTTGTGGTACCCCCCTCCTCAACTCTGGAAACACTTATTGTTCCCAATGCCAAAATACGCCCTTAGCCCTGAATGGAATACGTTCCTGGGCCATTTACCAGGGTCCCCTGCGTAAGGCCATTCAAAGCCTCAAGTATCATCGAAATTTGGGGCTTGGAGATCACTTTACCCCGGATCTTCTTCACACCTTTTTACCCCAACACTGGAACATTGATCTGATTATTCCGGTTCCCCTAAGTCCTGCCCGCCAGCGACAACGCGGTTACAACCAGGCGAGTGTATTGGCTGCACCTCTAGCCCTGGCGCTACACAAGCCATTGGTATCCCGAGGCCTCAAAAAGTGTCGCGAAACCCCCAGCCAGGTAGGACAATCCGCAAGTGAACGTTGGAAGAATGTTCAAGGAGCCTTTGAATCTGACCCTCGCCGTGTCTCAGGATACAACATCTTGCTGGTAGACGACGTATTCACCACGGGCGCCACCCTGAATGCTTGTGCTGAGGCTTTGCTCGATGCCGGTGCCAGTGCTGTTTACGGTCTGACTCTGGCACGGGCTATCTCACATGCAGACGACCAACTTTAAGTTATACTTTAGATAAGCCCTGAACCAGTGAGACTTAATGGGCGCGAACTTTTATGGAGGAAAACCTATGCCTATGAATATTGAAATCTTTACGCGTAACATTGACTTGAATGACCGCATTAGAGAATACGTCAACAAGAAGGTTTCAAAACTCGATCGGATGATTAATGACGTGGAAGAAACGCGCGTTGACCTGGCTTATGTAAAATCGGCTCGCAACGCAGCCGATCGTCAGGTTGCTCAGATCACTTTACGCGGCCGTGGGTTCATACTGCGCGTAGAGGAACGCTCTGATGATATCTTTGCTGCCATTGACGAAGCAGTTGATAAAATGCAGCGTCAAATTTCACGCTACAAAGGAAAACACTACCGAGGTCGAGGTGATGGCACCCCGGCTTCTGCGGTGGCTGGCGTGGTGGCACCTCCGGAAGAAGAGATGGAGGAGGAAGAAATGCCCATTATTGCCCGCCGCAAGACCTTCACACTGGCACCCATGGACGAACTGGAAGCCATCGAACAAATGAAGCTCTTGGGTCACGAAAATTTCTTTGTGTTTTATAATGCCAACACAAACGCCATAAACGTGCTCTATCGGCGGCGAGATGGGACTTACGGCCTCATCGAGCCAAAGATTGGATAAGCAAGCCACTTCGATTTTCCCCCTCGAGAGAACGAGGGGGAAAATTTTTAACATTACCGTAGTCCGACTTGTCAAGCCCTATTCCATGCGCTATAATCCGCCCTGAAAAGTTAGCCACCAGAAATAAAGGGAGTTTTCATCATGATTGACGTAAGTGATCTTCGCAAAGGTGTGACCTTCGAACTCGACGGGAATCTTTATAAAGTCCTGGAATACCACCATCACAAACCAGGTCGCGGGAATGCCATCATTCGCATTAAAGCCCGCAATCTCCGTTCGGGAGCCACTATCGAGAAAACGTTCGTTTCCGGGGAACGTGTGCAAGACGTCCGTCTGGACTATCATACAGCGCAATATCTCTACAACGATGGGGACACTTACTACTTCATGGACACAGAAACTTTTGAGCAATACCCCATCCGGGCCGAAATTCTAGGTGAATCTGCTGGCTTTCTGAAAGAAAACTTGGAAGTAAAACTCACCTTCTACAACAACGAGCCTTTAGATATTGAACTTCCCACCACCGTAGATCTTAAAGTCATCCAGGCAGATATAGCTGTGAAAGGCGATACAGCAACCGGCGTCACAAAAACGGTAACGGTGGAAACCGGTATGCAGATCCAGGTGCCCGCGTTCGTAGAGACGGGTGACATCATCCGAGTGGACACCCGCACTGGCGAATATGTAACACGCGTCCAGGCGTGAGAAGATATCGGTAAACCAGTAAATTGCCATGCGCACCCCAGCCGGGGCTGAGTGCCCTTTCTTCTACGGAAATTACTACCGCGGTCGTAACCAGGAAGAATGCCGTCTGATCAGCCCAGCCGCACCCCCCAATAACTGGGCACCTACCCTGTGCCGTACATGCCCGGTCCCTCGTATTACCCAGGCTAATGCCTGTGAGCATATGGTCCTACGTGCCTGGGTAGAACGCCAATGGCTGGGGTTGCGCAAACGGGTACGCGTCAGCGCCTTCTGTCAGAAGGTTCACCAGGAAGTAGCCCACCCTGAAGTTGGCTGCGGTGAATGTCATCCAATCCCCTTTTCTATTTCTGAACACGGCTAATGACACTGACCCTTCTTATTGATCTTGATGACACGCTCTTAATCAACAACGCCGAACTGTTTCAGGAAGCCTATCTCAGGTCTTTGGCTGAACATCTGAGGCATTTTGTTGCACCGGAGAAGTTAATCGGGCAACTTTTGACGGCGACACGGGCTATGTATCAAAAGAAAACCCCGCAGGGAAGCCTAAAGGCCACCTTTGATGCGCATTTTTACCCTGGATTGGGAATTCCTCAAGCCCGCCTTCAACAGCCCATAGATGATTTTTACGCCAATGTCTTTCCCTCTTTGCGTACTTACACACAGCCTCGTCCAGAAGCGGTTGACCTTGTGGAAAAGGCTCTAGCCCGAGGCCATCGTGTCGTCGTGGCTACTAACCCACTTTTTCCACGTAAAGCCATTCTAGAACGCTTACGGTGGGCTTTGCTCCCACCTGAAAAGTATCCATTTACTCTAATACCCGACTACGAAACTTTCCACTTTTGTAAACCGCATCCAGCCTTCATGGCCGAGATTTTAGCCACACTGCGGTGGCCCGAAGGAGCCGCGGTCATGATAGGAAACAGCGCCGAAGAAGATATTCTCCCGGCCGAAGCGCTTGGGCTTCCAACCTACTGGGTCATTGCATCTCCCCACCCCAATGGAATACAACAACACCCCCTCAGCCGTCAGGGTCCCTTCACAGGCGTCCTGGATTGGTTGGATGAGGTAGAAAAAGCCGGAAAGAGCCTTGAGATCAAAACACCAGCCGCCATTATGGCCGCTCTCGCGGCCACACCAGCCGCCATTGAGAATCTGACTCGCTCTCTACCTCCATCCCAATGGACACAACGCCCCGCGCCTCAAGAATGGGCAGTTAATGAGGTCATCTGTCACTTACGTGATGTTGACGCTGAAGTCAATTTACCTCGCCTGGATCTTCTGCTGAACGACGAAAATCCTTTCATCCCCGGAATTGACACCGACAATTGGGCTACAACGCGCAACTACCACCTCCAGGACGGGCGTGAAGCCCTGGAAACCTTCACGACCTCGCGTACTAAAATTCTCGAGCGACTTGAAACCCTTTCTCCCACCGATTGGCAACGACCGGCACGTCACGCCATTTTCGGCCCCACTACCCTACAAGAAATTATGGAGTTCGTGGTGACTCACGATCGCACCCACATTCGTCAAATCGGTGCCACAATAGATCAAATACAGTGGCACAGTCCATCTTAACTCCGTTCTGCATCACCACCTGAACTGGCACCTGAAACCGGAGTTGGGGCTTCGACGCGAAAAACATCCAGAATGCGACGCACAATTTCATAAACCACGTTCTGCTTAAAACCGGAAATCCACGCCAGCACATAGATAACAAAGGCTGAACGAATATTAAGCCCGGGTTCAACTCCTGCGGTCAAGGAGAAGAAACCTGCCTGAATGACAAGGAAAACAAATCCTCCGAGCATAATCCCCAAGACAGGATTGGTGAGATACCACAAAGCAAATTGGGGGTCAAAATCCTGTTCTTTGGCAATGTGTTTCCATAACGCGTAAAGCGCTCCCACTACGCCACCCAATCCGCCCCAAATCAGGCTACTTAATAGATGTATCAGGTTTACCTCAGCGATGGGACTGGCGCTTCGAATGGCCTCGTAAGTCGGTGCCAGGTTAATTTGCACCAACCCCCAAGCAAACACCCCGAACCATAAGACCTCGTAAAGAAACAACGGAAACCCGACCCTTTGGGAAGCCCTTCTCATCCTTTCCATGAAGGCAAGATGGTACTCCACTTCGCTCAACAGGCGCTCAGCCTCTTCGTAATACTCAGATCCCTGGCTAACCAGATTCTGGGCCTTTTCCAGCAGATCGAGAAAGGCCATTGCCTTCTGGGGGTTGTTGAGGCTAGATTGAATGCTCTTCCGGGCTTTATCCACACGGTCCATGAAGACCCCGGGGTACACTTCATCCCAGTCGCCACTCCTTTTCGGTTCTTTTTCTTCAGAACCCTCATTTATAGCCACTGGCCAGTTACCACTAGGGGATGGAGAGTTGGCCGATTTATCAGTAATATCATCTAGTGAAACATCTGGCTGGATAATATCTGGGGTATCTTCTTCAACTTCTACCCCTTGCGATTCCACACCTTCTTCAAGCATTTTCTCTCTCCTCACCCGGGATATTTTGAGTATATATAACCCCATGTGACTTGTCAAAGTATCTACAATAGCCAAAAACCGGTTTTGCAATTCCTGGTATCCTGATGCCGAGATTGGTATAATTCCACCAGAACACATCCAATGCAAATGAACCTTACAGGTTTAAGAACTGACGGAGGTCAGTGTGAATTCACGTAACCAATCCTACATCATTTACCTGCTGCTGTTTGTAGCTATCATTGTCATGGTGGTCTACAATTTCAGCCAGCGGGGAACTACTTCTGAGGTTTCTATCAATCAGTTAGCCGAAGATATTAAGCAGGGTCGTGTTAGCAAGATTGAGGAGAATGAGAATCGTCTACGGGTTGTATACAAAGACCTGACAGAGGCAATCTCTACAAAAGAGGCAGATGCCACGCTGGTTGAGCAATTGCTCCACCTGGGCGTAACTCAGGAGCAACTACATCCGAATAACATCAGCATTATCATCAAGCCACCAAGCCCCTGGTTGGGAGTCATTACAGCCCTTGGGTACATTCTCCCCTTCCTCATCCTGATCGGGGCGTTCTTCTTCATCTTTCGTCAAGCCCAGGGCACTAACAATGCTGCCATGTCCTTTGGCAAATCCCGAGCACGCATGTTCACGGGCGATCATCCCACGGTCACATTCGCAGATGTAGCAGGCGTGGATGAGGCGAAGGAGGAGTTGAAAGAGGTAGTTGAATTCCTACGTGAACCTCAAAAGTTCATCGCGCTGGGGGCTCGAATTCCTAAAGGCGTGCTCCTGGTAGGGCCCCCTGGTACCGGGAAAACCCTTTTAGCCAAAGCCGTCTCTGGTGAAGCCGGTGTCCCCTTTTTCTCGATTTCCGGCTCTGAATTTGTGGAAATGTTCGTCGGTGTGGGTGCAAGCCGAGTGCGTGACCTATTTGACCAAGCCAAACGTCATTCGCCCTGCATTGTCTTCGTAGATGAGATTGACGCTGTGGGGCGCCAACGTGGCGCAGGACTCGGTGGCAGTCATGACGAGCGCGAGCAAACGCTTAACCAGTTGTTGGTCGAGATGGATGGCTTCGACACTGACACCAACATCATCATCATGGCAGCCACAAACCGCCCCGACATCCTTGATCCTGCTCTCTTGCGCCCCGGACGCTTCGATCGCCGGGTGGTGCTTGATCGGCCTGATGTGCGCGGGCGAGAGGCCATTTTGCGTGTCCATGTCAAGGGAAAACCTCTGGACAGCGACGTGGACCTCTCCATCTTGGCACGTGCCACCCCTGGATTCGTAGGTGCTGATCTGGAGAACCTCGTCAATGAAGCCGCTATTCTAGCCGCACGGCGCAATCGGAAAAGCATTTCGATGGCCGAATTTGAGGAAGCCATTGAGCGCGTAATTGCCGGGCCAGAACGCAAGAGCCGCCTGATCAGTCAGGAAGAGAAACGAATCATCGCCTATCACGAGGCGGGGCATGCCGTGGTCATGAACGCCCTGCCTGAAGCCGACCCGGTACAGAAGGTATCTATTATTGCCCGTGGAATGGCCGCTGGTTATACACTCTCGCTACCGCAAGAGGATCGCACCCTGATGCCTCGGAAAAAACTGATCGCTGAGATGGTCGGCCTGCTAGGTGGACGGGCAGCCGAGGAGCTGGTGTTTGACGATATCACATCCGGGGCTGGCAATGACCTGGAACGGGTTACCCAACTGGCACGGACTATGGTAACGCGTCTGGGCATGAGTGAAGAACTTGGGCCAATGGTGTACGGGCAGAAAGAGGAACTCATCTTCCTTGGCCGTGAAATTGCTGAACAGCGCGACTATTCCGAAGCCGTAGCCGAGCAAATAGACCGTGAGGTACGCCGCTTGGTAAATGAGGCTTACCAGAAGGCACGCCAATTACTTATCCAGTACCGCGATAAACTAGATGCGGTTGCCCAGCGCCTGCTAGAAGTTGAGACTCTTTCACGGGAAGAGTTTGAAGCCATCTTCCCCCCGCCAGTACCCAAACACAGCGGTATCCCCAGCATGGTCTCCAACAACTAGCCTTCTCAATAGGATTTTGAAGAGCGCCTGCCTTGGGCAGGCGCTCTTTTTATTGCTGAATTGCTCGAGACTTCGCCCGCAATTTCTCCCAAGCCCCTTTCCAGGGTTCTCCCAGGCGATGCCGTACTGGGAGTTGCACATGACCGATCCGGGAAGCCACCTCACCAACCAGACGCGCAATCCCTTCCCAGTCTTCCTCAGCAAGCGCCTCTCGCAAACGATGGCTCAACACCTGCGTCCACTCCCAATCCAATCGAAAGCGATCAGCCTTGAGCCAATACCCCCGTTTTTCCCAGGCTTTGACCGTTTCATCAATATTTTGAGCAATTTCTTCCATCGCCAGTACCAGGAAAGCCACCAAATCCCGCGTTTGCGCGTTGATTGTTCCCTGCTGCATCAATTCACGTACGGCCAAGGCCAATGACCGTACCAAGGTTTGACGCTGTTTTCCTACGCCATCTGTCTGAATAACCCGACTCAATGATCCTCCAAGCAAGTTAAAATTGTCAATTGGCTCAGATTATAGCCATTATTTTCTAAAAGAGAAGGTAACCCAAAACAGTCTTTTACCAGTCCTTAGGGCCATAGGCATAGCCTCCGAAAGCAGGGGTCATTGACGCCTGGAGTAGTATTGCTTATAATTTCGCCAGCCAGGGGAAGTGCTGGAACTGGCAGACAGGCGTGACTTAGGATCACGTGCCGCGAGGCGTGCGGGTTCGAGTCCCGCCTTCCCCACCAAATCGAAAAAATCACTATACGAAAGGATAATCATAGGTGGTGAACATCATCGAGAAAACGCAACGCGACGACCATCAGGTCTATATTGTGGCCGAGTTTGAACCTGAGGTTTGGGAAGACTACAAGCGTAAAGCTACCAAACGATTAGGCGAAAGGGTGCGCATTCCTGGTTTCCGGCCGGGTAAAGCCCCCCTCGAGATGGTGCGTCGGACCGTGGGAAACGAGGCCATCGAAGAACTGGCGATTGAGATGTTGATTGATGATAAATACGGGGATGTCCTGATGACCGCTGAAGTCACCCCTGGAGCACCAGGACGTTTAGACAGCATCCTGAGCCGAGAGCCTTTACGCTTGGCTTTTGTGGTACCCCTAGAACCTGTTGTGGAACTGGGTGATTATCATAACATTCGCATTGAATCCCAAGCCGCAACAGTCTCAGAAGAAGAGATCGAAGAGTACATTCAAAATATCTTACTCGCCAATGCGGTGGCAGAACCAGTCGAACGACCGGCCCAGGATGGTGACGTGGTGTACGTTAAATACCAGTGGGCCATTCTGGAAGGTGAAGAAACGCCCTCGACTTTTTCTGAGCCCGAAGCATCAGAGTATCTGATTGGCAGAAAACCTGAAACGGAACGACCTTTCCCGGGCTTCTCAACGTACTTGATTGGACTCGCCGCGGATCAGGAGACCTCCTTTGTCCACGAATTTCCAGAAAATTGGGAGGATGAGAACCTGCGGGGTAAAAAGGTGATGTACCGGGTCATGGTGCAAAGCGTTAAAAAGTTGAATGTCCCCGAACTCACAGATGAGTTTATTCAATCTGTGTTTCCAGACCTAAACTCTGTGGATGATCTTCGCAAACGTGTTCGTACAGTCCTTGAAGCCAGTCATCGCGCCGAAGCCGACAATGAATTGGCCGAGCAAATGCTGAATCGCATTCGCGAGCAGGCCACTTTCAAGTACCCACCCCAACTCGTTGACGAAGAAATCTCGCGCCAACTCGCGCGTTGGGAGTCGGAACTTCGCAATTACGGGCTCAATCTCGAATCCTACCTGCGCATCACTAATAAGGATCCACAAACCTTTATCAATGAAACCGTCCGTCCGGCTGCCATTCAGAGCCTTGAGCGTCGTCTCCTGGTAGATAAACTCATCCAACAGGAAAATATTCAACTCTCCCAAGAGGCTTACCAACGGGCTGTTGAGAGTCTCGTTGGAGATATTTCGCGCTTGCCCAAACGCGAACAAAAACGACTGGGCAACCGCATTTCCATAGAACTGGAACGCCGCCTCAGCAACGAAATGGTCGGTGAACTGATCGAGCGTCTCAAGGCCATTGCTAGCGGGCAATTCGAAAAGAGCGAAGCCCAGGCATCCGGTGAAGGGACGTTGACCCCGGAATCTTCCGTTGGTGAAACCCAGACAGATACCTCTCCCGCTCCCGAAACCGAGGGTGCTACAGGAACTGACAAACCCGAGACAGATGCGGTAGAATCTAGTTCAGATGTGAGAAAAAAGTCAGAGTCTTGAAGAAAGAGAAGGGAGTCTTATGAGTTTGAACAATTTTGACCTCATCATCCCGATGGTGATCGAGTCTTCTGCTCGGGGTGAGCGTGCTTACGATATTTATTCGCTTCTGCTCAAAGAGCGAATCATCTTCGTCGGCACCCCCATTGATGATCAGGTGGCCAACTTAATTGTTGCCCAATTGCTTTACCTGAGTCGTGAGGATCCTGAAAAGGGCATTCAAATGTACATCAATTCCCCAGGAGGGCAGATTTACGCAGGCCTGGCCATTTATGACACCATGAAGATGATCCCCAACAAAATTAGCACCGTTGCAGTTGGCGTTACCGCCTCTTTCGGTACGGTTCTGCTAGCCGCCGGTACTAAGGGACAACGCTATGCTTTGCCACATGCCACAATTCATATGCATCAACCTTTGGGAGGTGCCCAAGGTCAGGCTTCAGATATTGAAATCCAGGCTCGCGAGATTTTGCGCCTCAAAGCGCAACTTAATCAAATCCTGGCAGAATGCACTGGCCAGCCTCTGGAAGTCATCGAACGCGATACAGAGCGAGATTTTTACCTCGACGCCTACCAGGCAGTGGAATATGGGATTGTGGATCAGGTGTTGACGCCTCCTGAGAAGTGATTAACACCACTGCCATAATTTTTCTGAGGTCACCCCGCGAGCCGGATAGCTGTTGCTGTCCGGCTTGCTGTCTCGGAGAATCGCTATGATCAAAACACTTCATCCTCCTGTTCGAGCCTTAATTCTGGACATGGATGGCGTCCTCTGGCGAGGTGATCAGCCCATCGGCGATCTGCCACGCATCTTTGAGGCTTTCAAAGCCCAGGGGTTACGAGTTGCACTGGCCACTAACAATGCCACACGCACCGCTGATCAATATTGCCAAAAACTCAAGGGCTTTGGAGTTGCCTTTGACGCTGAGAGGATCGTCACCTCGGCTGAAGCCACGGCTTACTTCTTGCACGAGCAGTTTCCCCAAGGGGGACCGGTTTTTTTGGTAGGGGAAGAGGGACTGCGCCATGCCTTGGCCCAATACGGATTTTATCCGGTCGAAGATGACCGGGTCATCGCGGTTGTGGCCGGCTTGGATCGGCAACTTACCTATGATAAATTACGTAAAGCCACATTGTTGATCCGCCAAGGTGTGCCTTTTGTTGGCACGAATCCCGATCGCACCTACCCAAGCCCGGAAGGATTAGTGCCTGGTGCCGGCACTGTACTGGCAGCGCTTGAAGCCGCCAGTGATGTTAAACCAGTTATTGTGGGGAAACCTTTTCCCACCCTATTTCGGGTGGCGTTGGAACGGCTCAATGCCACCCCAGCCGAGACCCTGGTGGTGGGCGATCGCCTGGATACCGACATACTCGGTGGACAACAAGCAGGAATGCGAACAGCCCTGGTACTCAGTGGGGTTAGTACGTTCGAAGAAGCCAAGCGCTGGTCACCCCCGCCTGATCTCATTGCTCCCACCCTGGCACATCTGATTGGGTTAGAAACCGAATGATGACACAGGTAACCCCTTCATCTCAAAAGGTCTTCATCCTCGATCTCTCTTTCCCCGAATTGGAGCAAATCGTCCAGACTTGGGGCGAACCGGCTTATCGTGCCGAACAGATCTGGCGAGGATTATATCAACAACTGTGGAATGTGCCTTCCCATTTCAGTACTCTGCCCAAAACCCTACGGCAGAGACTTGAGGAGGAATTCACATTTAGCCACCTAACGCCAATGACTTCATTACGCTCGAGCGATGGCAACACCATCAAAACCCTCTTTCGCCTTCCTGATGACCTGGCCATTGAAGCGGTGCTTATGCGCTACGAACGTCGCAACACCCTCTGCATTTCCACCCAAGTTGGCTGCGCCATGGGGTGCGTCTTCTGCGCCACCGGGCAAATGGGCTTCAAGCGCCACCTCTCCCCTGGAGAGATAGTGGAACAGGTACTATATTATGCACGCCTTCTTCGCCAGGAAGGCGAAGAGGTAACTAATATTGTGGTCATGGGCATGGGAGAACCCTTCCACAACTATGAGGCCACCATGAAAGCCATTGATACCCTTAATCATCCCCTGGGCATGAATCTTGGGGCCAGGCGGTTCACCATCTCAACAGTTGGATTGGTGCCTGCCATTCGGCGTTTTGCGGCCGAAAAACGTCAGGTCAACCTGGCCATCAGCTTGCATGCCACCCGAGACGACCTGCGCAGCAGCCTGCTTCCCATCAACCGCAAATACCCCATTCATGAGGTGCTGGCAGCCTGCCGGGATTATGTTGCCCAAACTGGGCGCCGCATCACGTTCGAATGGGCCTTGATCCAAGGGGTGAATGATTCGGTAGAAACGGCGCGTGAATTAGCCGCGCTCCTTAAGGGACTTCTTTGTCACGTGAATGTGATCCCTCTTAATCCCACCCGCCGTTACTCCGGCACGGGAAGTACCCGCGAACGCGCCAACGCGTTCAAAGCTGAATTAGAGCGCCATGGCATCCCATGCACTGTACGCATCCGTCGAGGTATAGATATACAAGCCGGCTGTGGACAACTTGCCACCCTGCATAATCCTCAATCTCAATAATGATATAATCTACGCGCTATGATTGACTTAATCAACAAATGGAAACAAGGACTGGAACGCACACGTAAAGCTACCTTCGGCCGCCTGGCTGCCATGCTGGGCGTTAGCGAAATAGATACCGATACGTGGGAAGATCTAGAGGCTCTACTCCTTCAGGCTGATCTGGGAGTAGAAACGAGCCAGCAGATTATCGAGTCTCTGCGCCAGCGTGTGCATCAACAAGGGCTGACCCGAACCAGCGAACTGCAACAAGCGCTAAAAGAAGAATTATTGAAGCGCCTGGACGAACCCCCGCCAATAAATCTCGAGATGCACCAGCCCGCGGTCATTCTCATTGTAGGTGTCAATGGCTCCGGCAAAACCACAACCATTGCCAAACTGGCCTATTGGTTCAAACGTCAAAACAAAAAAGTACTATTAGTGGCTGCAGATACCTTCCGTGCGGCGGCAGTAGATCAACTCCAGGTATGGGCAGAACGCCTAGATCTTCCCATTGTGGCAGGTCAACCCAATGCAGACCCAGGAGCAGTAGCTTATGATGGCATCCAAGCCGCCCTTGCGCGTAAAGCAGACGTGGCTCTGGTGGACACCGCAGGACGGTTGCACACCCGTTATAATCTCATGGAAGAATTAAAGAAGGTGCATCGCGTGGTTGGTAAAGCCCTTCCCGGCGCCCCTCACGCCGTCTGGCTAGTTTTGGATGCAACTACCGGACAAAATGCCCTTCAACAAGCCCGCGCTTTTAAAGACGCGGTCAACGTCAATGGGATTATTCTGGCCAAATTAGATTCTTCTGCCCGCGGCGGTATGGCTTTTGCCATCCAACGCACTCTTGGAATCCCAATACTCTTTGTGGGCTTGGGTGAGAAACCTGAAGATCTTGAGATTTTCAACCCCGAAGCATTTGTTCAAGGCATCTTAGAAGGCTAATTAGCGGAGGTAGCTATGCAGGACCTGATTGAACGGTTAGAAGAAATCAAGCACCGAATCCACGATCTACAGGTGCATCTTTGACCTGGATAAAAAACGCCTTGACCTGGAGAACCTGCAAAAGACCAGCGAAGATCCTACCCTATGGGATGATCCGGTACGCGCTCAACGCGTAATGAAACAACTGGCCGAGGTCAAAGAAGAAATCGAATCATGGGATCGGCTGGTCACACGCGTTCAGGATTTGCTCGACCTGGCTCTGTTAGAGGATGAATCACTACGCTCTGAAATCGAAGCAGAGATTGAGGAACTACAAAAAGAACTTGAACAACGCGAATTGAATACCCTCCTTGCGGGACCTTATGACCGCGGTAACGCCATTCTGGCCATTCACGCTGGCGCGGGAGGGGTGGATGCCCAGGATTGGGCTGCTATGCTTCAACGCATGTACCTGCGCTGGGCAGAGCGCCATGGATATGACGTAGAGATTCTCGACTACTCCGAAGGTGAAGAGGCTGGCATCAAGAGTGTGACCATGGCAATCAGCGGACGCAATGCCTATGGCTACTTGAAAGCCGAGAAAGGCGTCCACCGCCTGGTACGACTCTCCCCCTTTGATGCTGCGCACCGTCGCCACACCTCATTTGCTCAGGTGGAGGTGCTTCCCGAAACTGGCTCAGATAGCGAAGATATTGTCATCAATCCGAATGATCTGCGCATTGATATCTTCCGTTCGTCCAGCGCAGGCGGACAAAATGTCCAGAAGAATGCCACGGCCGTACGAATCACCCACCTGCCAACTGGGATCGTCGTGAGTTGCCAAAATGAGCGCTCTCAGTTGCAGAACCGCGAAAATGCAATGCGCGTGCTTCGCGCTCGTCTGGCCGCTCTCAAGCAGGAGGAACAGGAACGCAAACTGGCCGAATTACGCGGCGAATACAAAAAAGCCGAATGGGGCAATCAGATTCGGTCCTACGTCCTGCACCCCTACCAGATGGTCAAAGACCATCGCACCAATTACGAGGTGGGTAATACTCAAGCAGTCCTGGATGGCGACATAGATGGTTTCATTGAAGCCTATCTACGCCAAAATGCCCGCCCTCAACACATCTTGACCCCCTCGACGTAAAAATGGGCGCCTCGGTGGGCGCCCATTTCAATCAATCCAGCACCTTGGCTAGTTCGAATAGCCGCAAATCCAGCGGTTTCTTAGTGTTGACCACCTGCTCTAACGGGGTCGTGGTCACTTCCCCGCGAATAAAACCAACCAGGACGCCTGTCTCTCCCCGTTCAATAGCCTCGGTTGCGCCTGCACCTAGCCGGCTGGCCAAAATGCGATCATAAGCGCTAGGATTACCCCCACGTTGCACATGCCCCAAGATTGTGACTCGTAAATCAAATCCTAATCGCTCATGATGTTGCTTGAAATATTCCGCCAAACCTTCAGCATTGTAACGAGCACCCTCCGCAACAACCACCAGTGCATGTGCCTTGCCCCGTTCGTAGGCTCGGATCAGGCGCTGAGCAATTTCTTCGGGATCAACTTCTACTTCAGGGATCACCACAGCCTCTGCACCACCGGCAATGGCGGACATCAACGCCAGGTAGCCGCAATCTCGGCCCATCACTTCAACCAGAAATGCGCGCTGGTGGGAAGAAGCCGTCGTTTTAAGCCGATCAATGGCCTCCAGGGCAATATTTAGAGCAGTATCCACTCCAATTGTGATGTCCGAACCATAGAGATCATTATCAATGGTGGAGGCCACCCCCACTACCGGAAATCCCAGATTATGCAAGGCGTAGGAACCAGTCTGGGAACCATTCCCGCCAATGACCACCAGGGCTTCGATCCCATGCTGGTTAAGAGTGCGAATTGCCTTGAGTTGGCCCGCCTTGGTCTTAAATTCCAGGGAGCGAGCACTTCCCAGGATAGTCCCCCCACGCTGAATAATCCCCCCCACATCTCGCGCTGAAAGGGGAATAATTTTCCCATCAATGAGGCCCTGATATCCCAATTGAACCCCATATACCTCCCAACCGCGATAAATGCCGGTACGTACCACAGCTCGAATCGCCGCATTCATCCCGGGAGCGTCTCCACCACTGGTTAGAACTGCAATTCGTTTCACGAATCCCTCCGCGTTATGATCAATGAAATGCTGATGAGCAACGGCAATGATTTTAACATAAGAGCGCTTGACTCACTATAAGAAAATCCACTCTGGTCTGGACAAACCCACGCCCCCCCTGTACATCAAGCCTTTCACGACGTAATGCCCTCTTGCTTTTCGCATTGTAGAAGGAGTATACTATCACGCAGACCGCACAGGTCTGATATAGAGGTAACCAACTGAGATATTAATCACCAGGAACAGGCGATTAAAGGTATGATAGGTCGGACGATTGGTACAGAAGAGTTGGGCATGAAAATTGAATCGCTGATGGAACGCCTGCCGCAAAGTTACACGTTAGTGGAACGTGAACTCATCATGCGGGCTTATCGTTTTGCAGAAGAGGCCCATCGCGGTCAAAAACGTGCTTCGGGCGAGCCGTACATCACGCACTGCGTAGAAGTGGCTGCTATCCTGGCTGAACTTCAAGTGCCACCAGTCATGATAATGGCTGCCTTGCTCCATGATACCGTCGAGGATACCCACATCACTCTGGATGACTTGCGGAGAGAGTTTGGCGACGAGGTCGCTCATTTGGTGGACGGGGTGACCAAACTCTCGAATCTGCCTCGCATCTCAGCAGATGAAAAGCCCACCCGTGAGGGTGAGAACCCTGCAGAAATTAGTACATATCCCCGCCCCAAACGCGCCGATCTGACAAATGAAACCCTGCGGAAAGTCTTCCTGGCGATGGGGGATGACATCCGCATTGTGTTGATTAAACTAGCAGATCGGTTGCATAACATGCGCACTCTGGGGTATCTCCCAGAGGAAGAACGGCGGCGCATCGCTCAACAGACCCTGGATATCTTTGCACCACTGGCTAACCGCTTGGGAATCTGGCAAATTAAGTGGGAATTGGAAGACCTTGCATTCCGCTACGTCAATCCCGAAAAGTACCGCGAGATTGCCGAAAAACTGGCGGAGCGACGCGAAGACCGTGAACGTGAAATCCAGCAGATTATTGCCCGCCTTAAGAAAGTCCTGGAAGAAAATGGCATCAAAGCCGAGGTCACTGGGCGTCCCAAGCATATCTATTCTATTTACCGCAAGATGGTAGATCGCGGAAAAACCTTTGACATGGTGCGCGACCTGCGGGGGGTGCGCCTGTTAGTCGAAGACAAGGCCACTTGTTACGCTGCCCTCGGGGTCATCCATGGACACTGGCGTCCCATTCCTCAAGAATTCGATGATTACATCGCGGCTCCCAAAGACAATTTCTACCAATCCCTTCACACGGCAGTCATTTATGACGATGGCAAACCGCTTGAAGTTCAGATTCGCACCTACGAAATGCACCAAAATGCGGAATATGGTATTGCCGCTCACTGGCGATACAAGGAACGCAGTCCTCGCGATGAACTTTATGAACAGCGGATTAACTGGCTGCGCAAAACGCTCAGCGAGTGGCGCCAGGAAGTCATGGATGCCCAGGAGTTCGTAGATGGGCTAAAGAGTGATATTTTTCAGGATCGGGTGTATGTATTTACTCCCCGGGGGGATATTGTAGATCTGCCGGCCGGGTCCACACCGATTGACTTTGCCTACTACATCCATACTGAAATCGGTCACCGCTGCCGGGGCGCTAAAGTCAATGGGAAACTGGTTTCGCTGGATTACACCCTAAAGACGGGAGATCAGGTTGAAATTTTGACGGCTAAACAAGGGGGGCCCAGCCGCGATTGGCTCAATCCCGCGTTAGGTCTGGTGAAGACTCAGCGTGCCATTTCAAAGATTCGTGCCTGGTTCAAGCACCAGGATCGTGAGCAAAATGTCCACCAGGGCCGAGCCATGCTTGAAAAGGAGCTCACTCGCCTGGGTATTAAGGATGTGGATATTGAAAAACTAGCCCAATCCTTTGAATTTCGCAGTGCAGACGATTTGTATGTAGCCATCGGGTGTGGGGATATCCCCCTCGGGCGAGTGATCAACCGCATCAGCGATATCTCACCCAAAAAGGACCCCTTACTGGTCCAGGCGCCCGCCCGTGAGCCCAAACCCACAGAGGGGGGAGCCGAGATCTCGGTATTAGGGGTTAAAGGCCTGTTAATCAATTTTGCCCGTTGTTGCAAGCCACTGCCCGGTGACGAGATTATGGGCTATATTACGCGTGGGCGTGGAGTAACCATACACCGTCGCGATTGCCCAAACTTTTTACGCATTCAAGAAAGAGAACGCATCGTAAAAGTTACCTGGGGTGAAACTCAGCGTACCTACCCGGTGACCATTGAAATTAAAGCCTACGATCGCCAAGGCTTATTGAGCGATATCTCCAAAATCTTCGGGGACGAAAAAGCCAACGTGCTTAACCTCAGCACGCGTGTCACTCATAACCTGGCTTCGATTCGGGCGATTATTGAGATTAAAGACATTGTGCACCTCAGCCGGGTGCTTAACCGAATTGAGAACCTACCCAATATCATGGAAGCCCGGCGCTTGATTGAATAATTTCCTCAGCGGAGGCATATCGCATTGGCGCCTTTGTTATCGGTAGATGAAGTCCTTGAGCGAATACTTGCTCAATTCGAGCCGCTCCCCCCTCAAACGATTCCTGTTGATTTAGCCTTGCGGCGTGTTCTGGCCAAGCCCATTACAGCCCCGCTTGATTTGCCCCCTTTTTCCAACAGTAGTGTAGATGGCTTTGCGGTCAGGTCAGCAGATGTCAGCACAGCCTCACCAGAGCACCCTGTTGAACTACCTGTCGTAGCCGACATCCCGGCCGGTGTTTCTCCTCACATGCCCCTCCCTGCAAATTGTGCGGCTCGGATTATGACCGGTGCTCCCTTACCTGAAAATGCTGATGCCGTCGTGCCGGTGGAGCACACGGATCTTTCTTTCCAAAGCGCCGCCTCTCAACCCCCAACCACTGTTCGCGTGCTCATTCCCGTAAGACCGGGGGAGAATGTACGCCCTGCCGGACAGGATCTTGCCAAAGGTCAACCTGTGTTCGCCAGTGGTCATCGTTTGCGCCCCCAGGACCTCGGATTGCTGGCTGCCTTGGGGATATCCGAGATAGAGGTACATGACCAACCGCGCATTGCCCTATTTTCCTCAGGGGATGAACTCCTTCCTCCTAGCTCTCCGCTGACTCCGGGTAAGATCTACGACTCCAATCGTCTCATGTTAAGGGCTCTGATTGACCAGGCTGGAGGCAAAGCGCTGGACTTGGGCATCGTGCCAGACGCACTGGATGCCATTCGCACCGCTTTGGATACCGCAGTGGAAGGAAGAGCCGATTTGATCCTTTCCTCTGGAGGTGTCAGTGTAGGGACTTACGATCACGTGCGAGGGCTCATGGAGCAGGAAGGGATCGTGCACCTTTGGCGTGTTAATGTCCGACCGGGCAAACCGCTCCTGTTTGGGAAGTACCACGGAGTACCTGTGTTGGGTTTACCGGGCAATCCCGTCTCTGCTTTTGTGGGCTTTCTGGTATTCATTCGCCCGGCAATCTACCGACTGGCTGGGCTCCCGTCCTCACCAACTCCAACAGTTAAAGCCATCCTTGAGCATGCGGTTGAATCAGACGGTCGCGAAAGTTATTTGCGGGCCATTGTGCGCCATGAAACCGGCAAACGTTTGGTCCGTCTAGCCGGACATCAAGGATCTGGAAACCTCTATGGTCTTGTACAAGCCAACGCTTTACTGATTGTCCCGGCTGGGGTAAAATCTCTCGCCAAAGGGAGCGAGGTGGATATATGGCCTCTGGAAAACTTCTCCGAATAACGAGGCAATCTTGAACCGCTCACGGCTCTTCATTCTCATCCTTGGTTTGGTGGGGCTGGTTGATTCTCTCTACCTGACCTGGATTAAAATCAGCCACACAGAAGCCCTTTGCCTGCCCGGGATCGGAAATTGTGATATTGTCAACAACAGCCGCTATTCAGAAATCATGGGCGTTCCCATCGCCCTTTTGGGTGCGGCGGCCTACCTGGTGATTCTAGCGCTGCTTCTGGTTGAACAATGGAAGCCACACTGGCAGGAAAACACAAGCCTGCTCCTTTTTGGGATAACTTTTGCCGGCACAGGGTATTCAGCCTACTTGACTTACCTGGAATTTGCGATTATAAAAGCGATTTGCCCGTTCTGCCTGCTTTCGGCGATTGTCATGGGGCTTTTATTCGTAATTGCCATCGTTCGACTGGCAAAGGCATGAGGGCAACATTAAAGAGGAGGAAAAATACATGCCCAAAATTCGTTGCCATTACATTGATTGTGCATTCCTGGATGAAGGGTACTGTAGCGCGGCTCTCATCGAACTCGATCCCGATTCAGGATGCATGACCTACTCTCCCACCGCCGAAACCCCGGCTGAAGAGGAATGGGAAGAGGAAGAAGTTGAAGAATGGGAGGATCTGGAAGAGCTGGAAGAAGAGGAAGAAGAGTGGCTGGACGACGAGGAAGAAGAGTTCTAAGCCGCTCCGGGAAACTCACAGGTAGATAAATTTCCTCCCCTCCAAAGCCCCGGGACTTGTGCCGGGGTTTTTGGTATATAACCTTAAGTGCGCCAACATGGACACTGAAATCCGCAGGCATTTTCGCTTTAATTTTTGGGTTAATCTGCTGGACGGGGGGTTTTTCGGTTTCGCCCTCGGCTTTGCATCCTTTTCCACAGTACTCCCACTCTACGTCGCCACCATGAGCGATTCGGCCGTCCTGGTTGGCTTGATCCCCGCCATACATATTGTAGGATGGCAACTACCTCAACTCTTCACTGCACAAAGGGTGCAAGCCCTAAACCGCTTTAAACCCTGGGTGCTGTCCATGACCATCCATGAGCGCATCCCTTTTCTGTTTCTCGGTCTAATTGCTTGGCTCAGCCCTACCCTGGAGAAGACCACCGCCTTATGGCTCACTTTCGTATTGCTGACCTGGCAAGGCTTGGGAGGAGGACTGACTGCCAACGCCTGGCAGAATATGATTGGCAAAATCATTCCTTCTGAGTACCGTGCCACTTTCTTCGGAGTGCAGTCCGCGGGCGCCAATTTGTTGGGAAGCGCCGGAGCTGCGTTGGCCGGCTTGATATTAGAACGGCTGGCGTTTCCCGGCAATTTCGCTCTATGCTTTCTTCTGGCTTCGCTGATGATGGGGCTTTCCTTTCTCTTTATCAGCCTGACTCGTGAGCCAGAACACCAGGTTGAGACCAGGGTTGGAGACTCCAAAGCCTTTTGGGCGGAGGTACGCATTATCCTCACACAGGATAAACCCTTCACTTGGTACTTGGTTGGAAGAATCATTTTTCAATTTTCGATGATGGCATTTGCTTTTTACACGGTGTATGCCGTCCAGGAACGTGGAATGGGAAAATTTGAAGCCGGTATCATGACCAGCGTTCTGTTTATCACTCAGGTGATCGCTAATCCTCTTTTGGGTTGGCTGGCTGACCGCTGGAAGCGCCAACCGGTGCTTGAATTCGGTGCTTTTGCCGTCGTCTTGAGCGCCTTGCTGGCATGGCTCGCCCCTGCCCTGAACTGGTTTTATTTGGTCATGATCTTAACCGGCATCGCCAACACTGTTTTCTGGGCTATTGGTTTAGCCATTACCCTGGAATTCGGGCCAGAATCTCAGCGCCCCACCTATGTCGGCCTGGCCAACACCCTGATCGCACCAGCGGCGGCTTTATCCCCGCTGGTCGGTGGGTGGTTGGCCGATCAATGGGGTTATCCGGCCACATTCGCTGCCTCTGCGTTTCTCGGGCTAATTGCCCTGGGGGTGCTTCATTTCTTCGTTCGCTCGCCAGAACGCGAGCATTCTGCATCTACAACCCCAACCTCAGGGTAACCACTCCGGAAAAGCCCCATCTGTTGCTATCACCTGGTTCTGCTGCCTATCACGCCACCAGATCACTACCTGGGGCACCGCATCCGAGGAAGTCAGATCATAACGCTGATACACCAAACCACGCCCGGCCGGTTCCCACTGGTAAGCCGCTATGGTGAAAAGCGCCTCTGTGGCTATAGGAATTGCGCCTTCGCCAGTATCTAGAGACCCTGTCGGGACCATCCAAAGTTGCTTACCCACCGGACCATTTAGATCGCGTTTTCCGAAAACAACCCACTGGCCATCCGGAGCTTCAGCAGGCGTGCTTACATCCCAGGTCTCCCCAGTCGCCGAAAAGAGAGGGCGGGTAGTTTGCGTCACCAGGTCAGCCTGATAGGCCGCATGATATGGTAAGAGATCACCCATCTGCTCTACTACAAAATACAAATGCTGACTATCCCAGGACCAACGAGGAGATTGGCTTACGCTGGTCGGGATGAAAGCATTGACCCGATTTTCTCGCCCAATGATACGAATTCCCCGCTCCACCTCATCGTAAATTGCCAGGTAATTCCCATCAGGTGACCAAGTGGGCAAAGTTGGTATCATGTCGGCAACATTCACCAATTGAGTTGCCCGTCCCCCAATAAAATCGTAGCTCCACAGTGCGTAATTAATCTGCCCTCCCTGGTCGGCTCCAGAGCGCACAAAAGTGATCCACCTGCCATCAGGTGTCCAGGCAGGTTGGTAACAGCGCTCTTTACCACAAGCCACCAGGAGACGCTGTTTCTGGCCGTTGCGCTTTACCACCCCTAAGTCAATACCCCCTTGATTATTACGAACGCTAAAAGCAATGGATTCCCCATCGGGTGAAGCCGCAAATTCCACCACGCGTCCAGATGTGTCGGTTAAGCGCTGGGGAGTACGGCCTTCCATGGCAACGCTATAGACCTCAGGGGCCTGATTGGGGTTGCCCAAGTAGAGAAGGAGCGGCTCCCGCACCCAAAATGTGAAATGCAGCGTTTTGTCTACGCGAGTGCCATCTGCATAACTCCACCCCGCTCTCAATTCCAGTGTATAAGTTCGGCCGGGTTCAAAACCGGCGACCGGCCAGAACCACAATTCTCTTCCCCGCCACTCAAAACGCCCCGGAGTAGCGGGCTCCATGTGCCAGGCCGATTCCACGCTCAGAGTATTAACCACCCCCGAAAATTCCAGTACGATAGGTCCCTTCTGCCCAATCTCTCCCTCTTCAGATAGGCGAAGTTGCGGCACCGCCTTGGACCGAGACCCACTCACAAAAAACCAGACTACACCCCCCACCACCAACAGAACGGCCAGAAAGACCCTGGCTCGACGATTGAGAAACAGCACGTTCAACCTCTTTTCCGCAACACCCATGCAAGTCAATCACTTCAGACGATAGGAGCACAAACAAGCGTTAAACAGCCCAAGTGCTCTCCACATTTTTAAACCACACCAGGGTGCACCCCGCACAGTGGAGAAGTTCAGAATGCCGGAGGTCCCACGGCAACAATCGATAATTTCAACTCAAGAAACCCCGATAATTCCCCATGCTCATGGAGTGGCTGTAGCCGTTACGGTGAGGGTCGGAACCGCCGTTCCGACAGGGGTGCTGGTTGGTGCGCGAGTGGGTGTCGGGGTAACAATATTTACCGGAATGATGAGCTTTTGCCCTATGAAAATCTTGTTCTTATCCTCAAGTTTGTTCTCCCGCATGATGGCATCTACGGTGCTATTAAATCGCGCGGCAATAAGGTCGAGGGTATCGTTAGCAACCACATAGTACTCAATGCGGGTGCCCCGTGGTAGGTTTGTAGGCAAAGGCGTCGCTGTGGGTAGGGACTGACCTGGGATCGGAATAAGAATCTTGTCCCCCACTCGTATTGGACACTGATCCAATGGGAAATTATTGATCGCTAAAAGGACCAGTAGATCCACATTATATTTGATCGCTAAATCGTAACAAGTGTCCCCCTCTTGGACAGTGTACTCAAATGGTGCATTCGGCGTGGGGGTCTCAGTAGGAAGTGGTGTTTCGGTAACTGTTGGTGTATTGGAAGGCGTGGGAGTGGGCTGCGTAGGGGTTGGTGTCAAGGTTGCCGTAGCAGAGGGGGTTGGTGAAGCAAAGAGCGCTGCAAGACCGCCTCGATTAGGTCCTGTTAGCGAAACAATTATAATGATCACCCCTACAACCACCAGAACGATAGCCAGCCCCCAAATGATAAAAGGCATCATCTGCTGACGCCGGCGATATGCCTCAATTACATTTTGGGGAGATTGCTTTCCAGCCATGGTTATATCCTTTTCTCTCCATAGAGTGAGTCGGTTGCTTCTTCAAAAACCCAAGTAGATCACTTACCCTTGTCAAGGGTTGTGATAATTCTACCAAAAATACACGGGCACAAGTTGTTCTTATTTTCCATCTCCAAAGTAATTGCTTTGTCCAAAAATGGCTCATGATATAATCCTTGAAGGAATTCACTCAGAGGTTTCCGGAGGCCCTAATATGGAAATTGAACATACTGCCTATAAGCGTTGCGACCTCATCAAGGTAAAAGGGCGATTGGACAGCGCAAGTGTACCCGAATTTGAGGAGCGGCTCAAACAAATTACCAACTCCGGGCGTTACCGCATTGTGATTGACCTGGAAGACCTGCAATTCATCTCCAGCGCAGGGCTAAGAGCGTTGATCAGCACTCAGAAAGTTTGCCGCCGTTACAATCGTGGCGAGGTTGTGCTGGCAAATGTTCCGGAAAACATAAAAGCTGCTCTTGACCTTGCGGGTTTTACCACCCTGTTCAAAATTTTTCCCGACGTGGTCTCGGCCGTGGCGAATGTTTGAAACGTATGTTGATGCGCTGATGCCCAAATATACATTCCCAGGGCAATATGAAAGTCTTGCCCAAATCGCTGCCCTGATCCGCCAGGCCACACAAGAACTGGGACTCAGTTCCCTGGA
Source organism: Thermanaerothrix daxensis (assembly GCF_001306145.1). GTDB lineage: Bacteria > Chloroflexota > Anaerolineae > Anaerolineales > Anaerolineaceae > Thermanaerothrix > Thermanaerothrix daxensis. The sequence goes on along the minus strand of NZ_LGKO01000002.1, from coordinate 1,047,757 downwards.
TGCCTACACCGTTGAGATGGCTGTTGACGAGGCCTGCACCAATATCATTGAACATGCCTATGGCGGAGAAGGGCTTGGTGAGATCGAATTGGAGTATAAAATTGAAGCCGATTCCCTCATCATCATACTCCGCGACCATGGTAAACCTTTTAACCCCAAGAAGGTACGCCCCCCCAGGCGAGATGTCCCTCTCAAACGGCGCCGTAACCGCGGTTTGGGGCTTTATTTTATCCACCAGTGGATGGATGAAGTTCGCTTCGATTTCAGCGAAGGCACCAACACGCTGACCATGGTTAAGCGCAAGAGATAGGAGTGCTCGCCCCTCATGGCTGAGCACAAGGCCTTTCCAGACTTCAGTGAGATTTTTCGCCTCGGGGAACATCTTTTAGGGCTCCCCGACACCCATTCTCAGATGGTGCTCATTGAACAGCGCCTCCGAGAGTGGTTAGGGGTTCAAGCCGCGCTTTGGTTCTCTGAGCCCCAATATCCCCTGCCGGGAGAACCTGAGGTTCCCCTTCTCAGCGACCCTGCTTGCCCAGCCCTGGTCAAGCAGTGTGCCCAACAGCGCTCATCTCTTCTTGAACCGGATGCCACCCTTCTAAATCACTCAGTAACTTCTCCGACCATTGCTGTTCCCCTGATCTTGCGCGATTTGTTGCTGGGGGTCCTCCTGATCAGCCGTCCCAAGGGTCCAGTGTTTAGCGACCAGGAAATACACTTTCTTGGGGATCTGGCTTCCCATTTGGCGTTAGTCTTTCAAGCCTTTCGGCAGGAGCGCATAAAAACTTGGCGTACCGAACAACTAACATTGGTCCGTGCAATCACTTCGCAGATCACACGCTTCACAGACGTAAGAGCACTTTGCCATCAGATTGCTCAACAGATTCAGGAGACTTTCGATTTCTACTACGTAGGTCTCTTTGAGATGGACGAGACCCAAGGCATACTGCGCTTCTGTGCTGGTGCCGGGAAGGGCATTCCTGCTTATCATGAGGACTTTGACGCCATCCGTCTTGGGCAGGGCATCATAGGCAGTGTAGCTCAAAATGGACAAGAGATTGTGGCCCGCAATGTCCAGCAGGAGCCACGCTATCGCTTTAGTTTCGCATTGCCAGAAACCCTTTCAGAAGCCGCATTTCCCATAAAGCACGGCGAACGCCTTTTGGGAGTTTTAGATCTACAAAGCGAACGCCCCAATGCCTTTCATGAGTATGACCTGATTCTATTCCGCTCCCTGGCCGACGCCATTGCAATAGCCTTTGAAAGCATAAAACTCTACCAAGCCCTTTCGCATCGCGCCGACCGTATCGCTGCCCTGCTTGAAATCAGCCATACTCTGACCTCTATTCTTGACCTTGATCGCCTGCTAGAAGAGGTCGTCAAGGCCATCCACCACTGGTTCGGTTATCCCTATGTTCACCTCTTCAGCGTCCATCAGGGGCGCCGTAAGATTTTTTACGAAGCGGGTAGTGGTGCCCGCAGCAAAGCCTTTGAAGAGCATCAAATTAGTTACGACCTGGATGATCCAATGGGCATTATCCCCTGGGTCGCGCGGGAAGGCAAAATTTACCTGACCAACGATGTGGAATCCGACCCCCTCTACCGTCCCTCGCCCCTACCCCCTGAAACCACCCAATCAGAATTAGCCATTCCCCTGGCGTATGCTGGGGAAGTGCTGGGGGTACTGGATTTGCAATCAGACCATCCCAATGCCTTCGATCCCGAAGACTTACCCTACCTCGAAGCACTGGGTGCCAGCATTGCAATTGCGATGCGCAACGCCATGCTTTATCGCACCGAATCCTGGCGCCGTCAGGTGGCTGATTCATTTCGGGATATCGCTGGTCTGATATCCGAGAACATAAATCTCGGAGATTTGCTAGAACGCATCCTGGCCGAGTTGGAACGCAATTTACCATGTGAAGCCGCTGCCATTTGGCTTCTTGAAGAACCCTATCGTCCTGAAACCCGACAACCACCCAACCTCCGCCTCGCCGCGGTACACGGGGTTTCAGCAGCCCGGCTCGAACAGGTCACTGTTGAAGAGGAAGAAGAACGCCAGTGGCTTGAATATGCTCTGCAACAAACCGAAGCCTCTATCCGAAAACCCCTTGATCCCTATGACCCCCTGGGGAAAGCGCTGGGTTTCCCGACCGATTACTCTGCCATCCTGGCCCCCTTAAGAGCCGGAGGGCAGATCTTAGGCTTGCTGCTCTTTGCTCATCACACAGCAGGACGTTACGGCAGCGAGGCCCTTCTCATTGCGATCACGCTGGCCAGCTATGCGGCTGTGGCAATCCAAAATAATCGCCTCTTTGCCTCTGCCCAAGAACAAGCCTGGATTTCAACCATCCTGCTCCAGGTCGCTGAAACCAATCAGACTCTGCGTTCAGCAGAGGAACTGGCCGAAACCCTCACTCGCCTCATTCCTTTACTGGTTGGTATTAGAGAGTGCGCTTTCTTTATATGGGATGATTCCCAACAGGCCTTTTTCATGCTGGCCGAGCACGGCCTTCCAACCCTCTTGCCCCACCACATTCCATTTGATAGCCGGGTACCCGCCGTTGCACGTTTGTTAGAAACTCGCAGCCCGGTTTTCATCCAGGATCCGGCAGCAGAACTCTCACTTCTAGAAATTGATCTACACACCAACAATAGCACCTACTTAGTTCTTCCCCTAACAAGTCGAGATGAGATGCTCGGAGCGTTGCTGGTTGGCTATCATCCTGAGCGCACGCACGTGGGCTATCGCTTTGACCCCCAACTCCTGGCCATCCTCCAAGGAATTGCTCAACAAGCCGCCATGGCCCTGGAGAACATTCGCTTATTGGATGCCCGGCAAGAAGAGGCCTATGTTACAGCAGCCCTATTACAGGTAGCCCAAGCCATTGTGAGTCAGACCAATCTAGAAGACATGTTGGACACCACCGTCCATCTTATCCCCATCCTGGTGGGAGCAGAGGCATGCGCAATTTACTTGTGGGACAACGAAAAAAAAGAATATCGCCTAGTTAAAGCCTTTGACCAGAATCACCACCATCAAACCGCCCTGGAGGGAACCGGATATCCTCGAGGTCAGGCGCCGTTATTGGATTTCATCCATCACTACGATACCCTGATTGTATGTCCATTGCAACATGAGGACCTGCCAATTGCAGAATGGGCTTCCCACCCCTTAGTCACCGACGAAGAAATCGAAGCCAATGCCTCATACCGCCTTTTAGGCATCCCCCTTTCTGTCAAGGGGGAGCGCTACGGGGCCCTCTTGGTTCGCGACGCCCATTACCCGACTACATCTCAGGAACGTCGTCTGGAAATCATCACCGGCATCGCTCAACAAATCGCCTTAGCCATTCAAAATGAATACCTGAACCGTGAGATGCTCAAACGGGAGCGACTGGAGCGCGAAGTTCAGGTGGCCCGGCAGATTCAAAAGACGTTTTTGCCTACACGCTTCCCAGAACATCCTCATTGGGAGATTAGCGTTTACTGGGAGACCGCGCGTCAGGTTGGCGGAGACTTTTATGATGTTATACGCCTTCCTCAAAACCGCTGGGGCATTGTCATTGGGGATGTTTCGGACAAGGGAGTACCTGCTGCCCTTTATATGACCGTTTCAAGAACGTTGATTCGGGCCTTTGGCATCTCGGGGCAACCCTCTCCAGCGCGGATTTTACAAAGAGTCAACCGATCGCTGGTGTTTGACTCGCCGGATGGGTTATTTGTAACCGCCATTTATGCCATTCTCCATCTCGATGACGGGCGCATCCTATATGCCAATGCTGGCCACAACTGGCCGCTCATTCTCCGCGCAGATGGGAGAGTTGAAAGCCTGCCTTCGAATGGCATGGCATTGGGTATTTTGACCCAAATTCGCTTACAGGACCAAACGGCGTTCCTCTCCCCAGGTGACTTCCTACTGCTCTATACTGATGGATTGACCGAAATGTTTTCAGAAAGCGGTGAGCCCTTTAGCGAGGGAAATCTTATCCGAACCATAAAAGAAGCCCCTCGTACCAGTGCTATTGAGCTTGCAGATTACATCAAAACAACTTTAGATGATTTTAGAGGAATTGCCCCCGCCTCCGACGATCTAACCCTTATAGTCTTGCATCGGAAAAGCAAACTCACCTAACCGCTCTAACGTCCGAAGAATAACGCCCACCAAACCTGCCATGGCTCCGCATACTGAGCCACAGGTGTCGGGGTGCTCATCAAAGAAGGTTGAGAGGTATGAACAGGGACCAGAATGATTGGATTTTCTCCGGGTTTTACCATATTCGCCTGGTTACGGGCATAGGCCTCAACCGCGCTCTCAGAGGTGGCATATGCTTTTTGCGTGCCAAGTGCCTCAATAGTGCGCTGCAAGCCCGCAACTTCGGTTTGCATCTGATCGCGTTTCTGGCTCAAACGATTCAACTGCACAAGCCGCTGATTTAGATCTAGCAGGAACAGAAAAAGAAGGATCAATATACCCAAGAGGATAATTTGACGAGGTTTCCAACGAGAAGATTCCATGCTTATATCTTACATCAAAGCGTAGGGGCCCACAAGACAAAACAGCCCACTTTGAGTTGGGCTGTTGAGTGTGCCGAAGGAGGGATTTGAACCCTCACGGGCGTAATGCCCACTACGCCCTGAACGTAGCGCGTCTGCCAGTTCCGCCACTTCGGCTTGGTTCTCGGTCTGGTCAAAATTTTAAGTCAGCCCTTTGAATTTGTCAACCCAGCGCAAACGTAAAAAATCTTCCCTTATTCCCCCAGGATAAATGATATCCTGAGAAGCCCATAGTAAAATAGCATTAATACATCCTCGGGCACAATTATTGCACCCAATCCCATACCACTTTTCTGAGATACCGTTTCCGGAAACCTTTTAACCCATGACCCCGATAAACCAGTTGTTGTCTCTCATCATCTCACCCCCAGGGAATCTCCTCTTTCATTTGGTGCTTGCATTCTCGGTGCTTTTCGCTCTCCAGAATGTAATCCTCTGGCCTCTCGATCTGTCCTCACCAATACGGCGTACTCTTATAGTAGGGCTCAGTGTAGCCCTCGCGGGGCAAATTCTGCTGTTTATTAGCGCAGGACTGGCGTGGCAAAACCTGCTGGTTTTACCTTCTTTTCTCCCCGCACTGGAACGTATGGTTTTAAGCCTCACTCTTTTCTGGCTGGGGCGACTCTGGCTCTTTCCAGCCCCCAACGTACGAATTGACCGCCTGAGTATGGTGCTTACTTTTTCATTTCCTCTAATTTTCCTTTTCGAACTGCTATACGCCCCGGCTTCTGGACAAAATCTTGGGTATAATACAAGCCTTTTTGATCAGATTTGGACCGTCATCATAATCACTCTTTCTATCACGGGGCTGATAATCGCCCTTACCCGCTCCTCTCCGGTTGCCGGAGAGGGCTTCGGTGTAATGGGCTTTATATTAGCAGGAGGATTGCTCCACTACGCTCTCGATGCTCCTCAATCCGACATTTCAGCGACCTTGCGTATGGCCCAGTTATGTACCTATCCACTCCTGCCGGCCATGGTACAACACATTTTGCGCCTAAACACGTCAGTCTCGGCTTCCATGTCTCCAGAATCCTCAGCATCCCCTTCCAAGGCCATAACCACTGCCTCTATGCAAGCCATCTTCCACTGGAGTGATGTAGCCAGTAGTATTGGTAAGGATAATCTCCTGGAGGCGTTAACACGGGCCATCGCTCACACTCTCCGAGCCGACCTCTGTCTTATGCTGCAGCAGAGTGAAACCGATGCCGAAACGCTTGTGGTACAGACGGGCTATGATTTAGTGCGAGACGAACCCATTGTACAAAGTCACATCCGCATCACGCGTTTTCCGAAATTGCTCAATGCGCTCCGTCACCAAAAAACCCTGCTTGTCGAAGACGAATCTGCTTTGGGAGAGGAGAGTCACAATCTGGCCAGCGTGCTCGGGTTGGAACACATTGGTTCCTTGATAGCAGCCCCCATCCAATTCCCGGTTTCTAAACCCGCATTAATGGTCTTATTGACGCCTTATTCCAACCGCGCCTGGACACCCGAGGAATTAACACGACTACAAGTACTAAATCAAAAAACGGCGCTTCTTCTGAAACAGGGCGAAGCGTTCCATCATCTCCAATCCCAGGTTTTCCAACTGGAACAGGCACTTCAATCCCTTCGAACAGACTTTGAAAGAGTGCAAAACGAGAACCGCTCCCTTCGCCAAACCCTTGAGTCCTCATCCTCCACACCCTCAGGGGACTTTGAGGCTCTTCTTGCCTTGCAGCGCGAGGCTCAAGATACCATCGAGGCTCTCCAAGCCGAAAACCGGGCATTGAAAGAGATGCTGGCCGAGAGCCGACAAAAATCCACCCCCAGTGCAGAAGTGGAACATCTTGAGAATGAACTACGTTCCACACTGGAGGAGATCGCGCGCCTGCAAAATGCATTAGCCGAAGCCAACATCCAAATTCTTAAGTTACAGCAAAGTGCTAAGCAACCTTCCAATTTACCACCTGCTCAGCAAGAAGTACTCATCTCCCTCGTTCAAGAGATGCGCCAGCCCTTATCCTCCATCTTGGGATATGTGGATCTGCTCATGGGGGAAACGGTTGGTATTCTGAGCGCCCTTCAGCGCAAGTTTCTTGAACGCACACGCGTGGCAACCGTGAAAACCCGTGATCTACTTGAGCAACTGTTAGAAGAAGTTTCAGCCCTCACTATGCAATCTACCACAAACGAGGAAGTTTTAGCAGAGGTTGGGCCTATTATTGATCAGGCTCTCAACGATCTTGCCCCGCAAATTCAACAACGTCAGATCAATGTTCATCTTGACTTCCCTGCAGAAATTCCAAGGGTAAGATTGAACCCCGATAATCTCTACCAGATTCTTGTGCATCTTCTCCAGCAACTGGTCACTAACGCTACCACCGAGAGCGATCTTACCCTGCGTCTCCTGAACGAAACTGCTTTATCCTCACCACCATTTCTGCTGCTTCAAATCTCCAATACCCCATGGGAAAGAATTGAAATCCCGCCTCGTCAGTTACTGCATGAAACCATAACCGGAGAATCCTCGTTCCAGGAAGCGAGCAAAGAGAGATTGAATATCGGACTAATAAAGGCCCTTATTGAAACCAATGGGGGAAGGGTTTATGTGGATATTGACTCTTCCCATGCGATAACTGTAAATCTGCTCCTTCCCATCGAAGCATTGGGGATAGCGAACGCAGCCTTATGAAAGCATGGAAAGCCATTTTGCCGGGAATTGGATGGGGGGCCCTTACCGCCTTGCTAGTAACAGGGGCTTTTCTGTCCGCAGGAATCGAACTCTACGCCAATACCCCTACCCCTGCTCCTGTGCTCCCAACTCCCAACCTAACCCCCATTATCCTCCCCAATGACCCTACCCTGTCCTCCCCATCCCCAACTTTTGGCAATAAGCACACTTGCCCAATTCCACCGGGATGGCAGCCACACATCGTGCAACCCGGCGAGACGCTCAACAATCTAGCAGGCCTAACAGGAATATCCGCCGAACAGATTATGGCTGCCAATTGTATGGTCAGTCCTGGTCTCTTGCCAGAGACCATCCTTTACCTGCCAGCCCCGACAGCCACCGTGCCAGCCCCTTATTTTACCAGCCCAACCCCCACGGGGTGCGCACCTCCACCGGGCTGGATCCTTTACCGAATCCAACGGGGTGACACTCTGACACGAATTGGCGGCTTGTACGGGGTCACCGCATGGTTGCTCAAGCAAACTAACTGCTTAGAAAGTGATGTAATCGTCACAGGACAGTATCTCTGGGTTCCCAACGTGGCGACCCGTACATACACGCCCACCTCTACCCCACAACCTGAGGCGCCTCGACCCACGGTAACCCCAATTCCTGCCTCCCCTACCCCTGTAATACCTTCTTCAACACCAACGCTGGAACCGACATCTACACCTACACCCACCCCTGTTTTCACCCCATCCCCAACTGAGAGCCCTACTCCTACCCCAATAAACTCATTTACCGAGACCCCGACTGTCTCACAAACTGAAACTTTCCCAGCCCCATAATCGTCTTATAATTGGACCGAAATCATGACCAAAGCGTAGAGATGATGAAAAAGCATTTAATACTTTTGGGTTTGCCCATTCTCCTTGTCCTCGTGACGGTAGCATGTAATTTGCCGGCTCAGATTGGCGGTCAGGGCGGTTCAGTTCCACTGGCCCAACACTGGGTAACCGTGGCGCCCAACGCCACTGCAACGCCAACGCCCTTCTTGCCGGTAGAAATTCAAGTTTCAACCCCTAGTCCTTTCCCCACCATTGAAACCACCCCTCAAGCCACCCCCACACCTGCTTGGGACATTATCCCTGCCGAGGGTCAAGTTAACATCCTGGTCTTGGGGTCCGATTGGCGCCCAGGGTCAGGGTATCGCACCGATGTTATTCTGCTAGTTTCGCTCAACCCCAATCTGGGTACAGCCAGCCTGGTTTCATTCCCCCGCGATTTATATGTGGACATTCCGGGACGCGGCAAGAACCGCATTAATACTGCCCACCCAATGGGGGGATTTCCACTCACTGTGGCTACTTTCCAGCAGAACTTCGGAGTCACCATAGATTATTATGTGCTCACCAACTTCCAGGGCTTCGTGAATATCGTGGATAGTTTAGGGGGCATTGATGTCTATGCAGCCAAAAACCTGACCGACCAGTGCAAGTTGCCCCAGGCTCAAAATGGATATTGTTCTGTTGGACCAGGCCTGGTCCATATGGATGGGCAAACAGCGTTATGGTACGTGCGCTCCCGATACAGCACCAGCGATTTCGACCGCACACGTCGCGAGCAAGAGGTTCTGATTGCATTGTTCAACAAGCTTATGAGCCTCAATGCACTGGCTCGAATCCCCGAACTCTACCAGTACTATCGGTCCAGTGTAGAGACCAATCTTCCTCTGGATGTAGCGATCTCTTTGGCACCTCTTGCACCTCAACTGCTCGCTGACCCCTCCCGCATTCAGCGATACGCCATCGGTCCTGGACAAGTCACCCCCACGAGGACTGAAAGCGGAGCCAGCGTCCTTATCCCCAATGTTGAAGCCATCCGCGAAATCCTGCGTCAGGCTTTGAACGCGCAGTAAGTAAACGCGCTCGAAATACGTACCCCATACCCCTTGACAAAAAGAGGGTATGGGCAATTTAAATATTTTGGCCTATAATTGGTTATACCTATACGAAAATCACGCAGAGGCCAGTGATGAGCGATTATTCAGATATTCCTCCTCATATTAATGCCCAAACCCCCTTAGCCCCAATCATCCGCGCGTGGGAAATCTACCTTCGGGATCAAGGAAAATCACCCTATACCATAAAATCTTTCATTAGCGACCTTTCGCTCCTGGCAGGCTATCTCCCCCCCGATCGGGCAGTTGGAGACGTTACAACTCGTGAATTGAACAATTTTTTGGGCTGGTTGCAGCACGGACGCGGCGTTCCCTGTAGCCCCAAAAGTCTGGCTCGACGCATCACTGCCATCAAAGCATTTTTCCGCTGGCTGCACCAGAACGGGCGCATTGCGGCCGATCCCGCTGAAAAAGTGATTCAATACTCTGTTATCAGCCCTCTACCTCAAGTATTGACCCCAGAGGAAGAGCAAAAGGTCCTGGAAGTAGCCGAAGCCCATCGCCGCGGCCGTAAGCCCGATGCTCGTCCCTACACGCTCCTTAGTTTGCTTTTGCACACGGGCATCAAAAAAGGCGAGTGCCTCAACATCCATCGCAATCATATTGACAATTCCAATCCCGAAGCCCCCTTTCTATTTATCCGTTACAGCAACCCCCGCAATCGATATAAAGAGCGTAAGCTCCCCTTATCTCAAGCATGGATGGAGGCCTATCAAGAATATCTGGAACAGTATCAACCTCGTGATGTGATATTCCCATGGTCGGCACGTCGCCTAGAGTACCTGCTTGAAGACATTGGCGAAGAAGCAGGGCTTACCAAACATCTTTCATTTGACATGTGCCGCTGGACATGTGCCCTGCGGGATTGGCAGTCAGGCACGGAGCGAGAACAAATCCGTCAAAAACTGGGCATTTCAAAAATCCAATGGCGCGAAATTGGGATGAAACTACAGCGCCTTGCTGAGAGTACTACTTTAGAACAAACGCCTCAGGATAGTCAGGTGGAGCGATAAAACTTAAGCACCACAATCTTCTGTGTAGAAGGGGTCACACGGTACGGGTGAGCAATTCGATACCCTGGTACCCATACAAGCGTATCACCCGAAAACACAAGCGGCCAGCGATCTCTGACCCACCGCGGTAAACGAACATTGACCAGAAAGTCCGAAAGACGCATCGGACCTTCCATCCCGTAAGGCCAAAAGCGATCTCCCGAACGCCGGGTTCTTAGCCTCAGCGGCATCTGAACAGTGTCGGCATCCAGGCAGGCAGTGAAGGCATCATGTCCCCCCAAGGCCGACATTTCCTGTGGAGAAGATAAAAAAGCCTCTAAAACCCAGCCCTCCCCCAGCGTCAGTTGCCCTGGAACGCCGATTTGGAAAACCGCATCGGGTGGAATAAGTGGCCAAAGGGGATTGATCGGCCACTCACCCTGGCGAAGAACATAGATATGGACGCCATCGAGTACAACCTGAACCCCTCCTTCCATGTCAATCTGCCCTGGACAACCCATCCGAATAAACCGCACCACGCGATCAATAGAGGCGAAGTCACTTCCACGCTGCTCACGCGTGAAGCGCTCTGCGGCCCGTCTGATAAGGCGAGCCTGTATACCTTCATGTTCAGCACAAAATCCAGCGCGATTTAATCCCACGTAATTTGGCCCCTCATCAACCAAACATCGTTGCCAGGCAGCCCCCACCTCCTGTTCAATGATTTGATAATCTGCCTGCAGACTGTATGCCATTTGCCACAAATGGCGGCGAATTTGAGAGTTATAGGTTTCCAGAATTGGGAGAAGCCTGTGGCGCACTCGATTGCGCAGGAAGCGCAGATCACGATTAGTTACATCCTGACAACAAATGATTCCCTTCTCTTCCAAATAGCGTTCGATGTCCTTGCGCCACTCTCCCAGGATAGGCCGTACAAGCGGAATAGTCGTGGAATACTCTGCAAGAAAAGTGCGGAAGCGCATTCCGCACAACCCTCCTAGCCCACTCCCTCGCAGCAAATGCATGAGCACCGTTTCAACTTGATCATCCGCGGTATGGCCAACCGCTACGGCTTGACATGCATAAGCCTGCGCCGTTTCGAATAGGAACCGATAACGCATCCGACGGGCAGCCTCTTCGAGAGAAAGTCCTTCCCGCTCAGCAATAACCCCCACCTCTGCACGTCCTAAAACAAAGCGGCAATTCAAGCGATGGGCTTGTTCACCTACCCAAGCAGCATCCGCCGCCGAGTCAGGACGCAAGCCATGATCGAAGTGCGCCACCACTATCGTGAACCCCATTTCAAGCAGTCGCAACCACAAATAGACGCTATCTGGCCCTCCTGAAACCCCAACCAGAATTGGGGCTGTTTTGTTCAATTCACAAGTCTCAAAAAGCAACGACTCGTCAAGTGGTCTCATACGGATTCCCTCTACCAGGATTATACATTTTCCTTCCCCATTTCCCAACTTGCTTTTCGCTTACCTCGCCCGTCAGTATCGGAAAACGCTTCTAATATCCTAGGGCTTGTCTCGGCCCGAAGATTGTGCTAGACTGCTAAAGAACCTTGAGCAAGGAGCATAGTTGAACAATGGCAGAAAAGATCCTGGTCGTGGATGATGATCTGGAAACCCTGCGCCTGGTCGGCCTGATGCTTCAAAAACAAGGCTACCATGTGGTCACCGCTGCCTCAGGAGAAGAAGGGCTTCAGGTCGCCGTGCGCGAACAACCCGACCTGATCCTCCTGGATATCATGATGCCAGGGCTAGATGGGTTTGAGGTTACTCGCAGATTGCGCCAAAATCCCGAGACCAGTTCGATCCCGATCTTGATCTTTACCGCTAAATCCCAGGTGGAAGATAAGGTGGAAGGATACGAAGCAGGAGCCGACGATTACCTCACCAAACCTATCCACCCTGCGGAGTTGATTGCCCACATCAAGGCCTTGCTAGGAAGAAGCCGCGCCCGTCGCGAAGCTGCCCTGCCTCGAGGGTATGTTTTGGGGCTCATAGCAGCCAAAGGGGGTGTAGGGCTTTCGACGCTGGCTTTGAACCTTGGGCTGGCCTGCCACCAACGGAGCAAAAGCGAGGTGATTCTAGCTGAACTGCGCCTTGGAGAGGGCACTTGGGCAGAGACCCTTAACCTGCATGATGATCAAGCCCTGAAGAATTTGCTAAGTCTTCCACCCACAGAAATAACTCGCTCCACGGTTGAAAACAACCTGCTACGTACCACGCTTGGCGTGCGCTTACTCCTTGCCCCTCGGCGCATTGAAGGGTACAACCCACTGTTTTCGGGTATGGCCGAAAAATTAACCCTCATCACCCGCCACCTAGCTACTCTCGCCACCCTGGTAATCCTGGATATTGGCACACCCTTTCTTCCTGGATATCTGGATCTTCTTAATCAATGCGACGAAGTCATGGTCGTTGCCGAGTCACAACCCTTTACCCTTAAACTGACCCGCCGACTGCTGACTGATCTGGAAGGCTATGGTTTTGGCAAATCCAAGTTGCTCACAGTGGTACTGAACAATCGTATGCGTGCAGACCTGCAATATACGATCACCCAGGTCCAGGATACGCTAGAACATTCAGTCAGCATCACCATTCCGCCTGTCCCGGAACTCGCCTATCATGCGGCAATGCGCTCTGTGCCTCTCCTGCACATACAACCTGAAGGGCTTTATGCTCAGCAGGTGATGCAACTGGCTTCTCAGTTTGTCGAACGCACACGCCCCTAAATTCTCATGCAGATAAACGATATCGAAGAAGGCATCCAAAAAGTAACCGAGTGGATTCGAACGGCACATTACGCCGTAGCGCTCACCGGAGCAGGAATCTCAACCCCTTCTGGCATCCCCGATTTCCGCTCTCCTGGCACTGGTCTTTGGGAGCGCCACAATCCCCTTGAAGTGGCTTCATGGCGGGCGTTTCGTCACTACCCCCACCGCTTCTTTGAATGGCTGCGACCGCTAGCAGCAAAATCCTGGCGGGCTTCTCCCAATCCAGCCCATATCGCCCTGGCCGATCTCCAAAAAGCCGGATACCTCAAAGCCATTATTACGCAAAACATTGATAATCTGCACCAGCGCGCCGGAGCCACCCGGGTGGTCGAACTGCACGGTTCCCTCCGCACGCTAACCTGCCTGAATTGCCAGCGCCAATACGAGACAGAGGCTTTTATTGAGCCCTTTGTAACGGAGGGGACCCTCCCCTGCTGTCCTAATTGCCGGGCTTTCTTAAAACCCGATATTGTGCTCTTCGAGGAAATGCTTCCCACCGAAGCCTGGGAAGAAGCACTTGCCCATTGCAAAAAGGCTGATCTTTTATTTGTAATCGGTAGTTCTCTTGAAGTAATGCCCGCAGCCCAAATCCCCCTTTACACTCTAGAGCATGGTGGGCGGATTGTCATCAATACTTTATCCCCAACCTATCTGGATCGTGAAGCTGCGCTTATCTTACGCCAAGATGTGCTGAAAGTCATTCCCCCAATTGCCGCACGCCTCCTTGGTCACAGAAGTACCTAAGCCAGGCCCTCAAATATATCCATTGGCGCCAGCCCAACTCCCACAATCCCCTCTCCGCCGTGAGCGCCCAACACCGGACCAATGGTGGCTGGGGGCAAAAAATGACACTCAAATAGAGCCTTGAGACGTTCCATCAGGAGCTCCGCGCCTTCAGGATTGCGGCTATGAGCAACCTGGACTCTCAGGCGCGTCCCCGGTGGAAATCGTCTGGCGATGAAATCAGCCTGGGCTAAAATGGCTCGTCGAACCGAGAACTCTTTACCCAGCTCAATGATGGTGCCCTGTTTGAGATCAAACCCCATAATTGGTTTAATATTCATGAGGGAACCCACTAATCCCTTTAAGTGCCCTACTCGCCCTCCAGCAACAATGTATTTCAGTGTGGGCAACATAAAAATGCCCATCATTGCTTCCCGAATCCGTTCCAGCAATTGAAGGATTCGCTGCAACGGCCATCCGGCCCGAACAGCCCTGGCAGCCATTTCAGCACACCACCCTACAATCACAGAAACGCCCCCGGTATCAAAGAAAGTAACCCTGGCTTCTGGCACCATCGTGGCCGCCATCTTGGCAGCACTGAGCGTACCACTAAGTGCCGAGGATAGATGAATAGAAAGGATCTCCGTATTTTGCTTAGCCAGCGCACGATAAATAGAAACGAACTCGCCAACGGAGGGCTGCGAGGTTCTCGGCATCTGGCCTGATTTCAAACGATCATAAAAAGTTTCGTGATCAATATCCATGCCACTACGATAGGTAACCTCGCCAAATATCACATACAGAGGTACCACCTGAATATCCAGCCCTTCAACTTGTCCTGGGGCAAAATCGGCTGAGCTATCCGTTACTACCAGCATAAATCTTCAGTCCTCCAAAAAATAAGATCAACGACTACCACGCCGCCCAAATTGACGTTCCAACACTTCAGCGGCCAGATGAATCATAGTGGGGCGGCCATGGGGACAGGTTCGTGGCGATTCACACGCCTCTAAATCACGCAATAGTGCTTCTTGTTCCTCACGAGACAAAACCTGCCCGCCCTTAACCGCCGCGCGTTTACAAATTCGGGCGATTAAGCGCGCCTCCACCTCTTTTTCCAAGAGCGACTCATCCTCCTCAAACGCATCTACCAGCGCCTGCAAAGCCGCTACCGGATCACTCCCACTCAGAAGGGCCGGGAAAGCCCGTATGAGAAAGGTATCTTGACCAAACGGCTCAACCTCAAACCCCCATTGATGTAATAAACCTACATACTGCTGGAACTCCTCGACCTTGGTCACTGGTACGCGAAAGGGTTGAGGGTTTAGCAAGGGCTGCACGACCAGTCCTTTCTCCCGTTCTCGCATCAAGCGCTCAAACAGAATCCGTTCATGGGCTGCGTGTTGATCAATCAGATAAAGCCCATCAGGCCCTTCAGCAACGAGGTAGGTGGCTCTTACCTGGCCAACCAGGCGCAGCAAGGGCAAATGATGCCCCGGTAAAGAGTTCTGTTGAGGCTGAACCACGCCTGACCCTAGTGCACTGGCCTCCGACGCTATAGAGGGATTTAGCCTTTCTTTCTCCTCCGTTGGAGACGCCTTAAGATCAGCAGCCATTTGCCAGGCCGGATCTATGACCTGTCGTGAACGCTCGCCAGCCCAATTTGACCACTCAACTGGCACCACCGAGGGCTGAGCCAGTAAAGCCCGACGCACGGCGCGCTGCACTGCCGAAAATACGCGATCGGGTTGGCGAAACCGCACTTCAGCCTTCGCTGGATGCACATTAACATCCACTGCTTCGGGTGCAATATGAATAAACAAAACAGCCATCGGGTAACGCCCTACCATGAGTAGCGTGTGGTAGGCTTGAAGAAGTGCCGAGGTCAGCGCAACATCCTGGGCCCAACGCCCGTTGACAAAAAAGGTGATCTCCTTACGATTGGCTCGCGTTAGTGAGATGGGGCTGATAAACCCACGAACGCTAATATCCGCGTCCTCCAGATCCACCTCAAGCATTTGCCGAGCCACCTCGACCCCATAGTAAGTTGCCAGGATCTCCCTCGCTTCGCCTCGCCCATACGTTTGTAAGAATACTTTGCCATCGTGAATTAAGCGAAAGCGCACGTCAGGGTAGGCCATGGCGTATCGGCTTACCAGGGCGTTAATCAGGTTGCGCTCGGTGGTATCCTGCTTCAGAAACTTAAGCCGGGCTGGCACATTATAGAAAAGATCTTCAACCCGAACAACCGTCCCGGGAGGCAAACCCACCGGCTCATAGGTCTCAATCTTGCTTCCATGGACTACAATCTTCCCACCTTGCTTCGCCCCGGCCGGGCAAGAAAACAATGTCATTCGCGACACAGCGGCAATAGAGGCCAGAGCCTCACCTCGAAAACCCAATGTGCGGATATTGAACAAATCTTCTGCCGTGCTCAACTTACTGGTAGCAAAACGGGCAATGGCCAGGGGCAGTTCCTCAAATAGGATACCACTCCCATTATCAGCCACTTCGATCAAACGCTTCCCTGCCTCCCGGGTCTCGATTGTGATCTCGGTTGCCCCCGCATCCAGTGCATTCTCGATCAATTCCTTGACAACCGAGACCGGACGCTCAACCACTTCACCGGCGGCAATTTTAGCAGCAACTTCTTCCCTTAAAACTTGGATAGGCATCACTCACCTGAAAATAAATATCACCAGGTTGTTCTAATTATATCCACTCTCATCACCCTGAAACGGTAGATTGATTGTTCAACAAATTACAGCCGAGTTGCCCTCTTCTCATCTCTCCACAAAATCGTTATACTGCAAAGGATGAAGCCCAAAATCTTAATCTTCGACCTTGATGATACCCTTTACCCAGCCTCTTTGGGCGTTTGGGAAGCCATCGCCAAGCGAATTGACTTATTTATTCACCAGAAGTTAAGTCTTCCCCTAGAGAACGTTGAGGCATTTCGGAAAAACCTGTTCCACTCCTATGGGACTACGCTCCGAGGTCTTTATCTGCAATATCATATTGACCCAACAGAGTACCTCGCCTTTGTGCACGATGTTCCCTTGGAGGATTATCTACAGCCCAATCCCGAATTACGAACGCTGCTGAAGGTGCTCCCATACCCCAAGGTAATTTTTACTAACGCCGATAAAAACCATGCCAATCGGGTTCTAGCAAGGCTGGGCCTTGAGGGATGTTTCAGGCAAATCATTGATATTTGGGACATGTTGCCCTTCTGCAAGCCTTTTCCCGAGGCCTTCCAGAAAATGCTGCAAAAACTCGAATATCCCGACACCAGCCAATGTCTTCTAATTGATGACCTACCCGCCAACCTGCGCACTGCCCGGAGATTAGGGTTCTGGACCGTTCAAGTCAGTGAAAACGGGCGCCAACACGCAGGACATTTTCACATCCGCAGAATCGAAGAACTTCCTCGGGTACTGGCGCAGGGTGGTTTGTTTGAGGATGAAACGGAGTGGAACTAATGAACACCGAATCGCCTGGGGCCTGGGCAATCATCCTCCTGCTCTGTATCTTCATGCTGATGATTAACCTGACTCTGGTTTCCTTGTGGCGCCATCGTCATCAGCCGCCTCCGCGTCGCAAACCGGAGCTTAACTTCCCCTTCCAGCAAGTAGAATTACGTCGAAACGAAGAGGCTGATTGGGAACGGCTTTCCCAGGCTGTGCGCCAATTACCGTCATCCCAACTGCCCCAAGAATCTGTGGACAACAGGGAATGAAGCCGAGCCAAATAACTCTGAAAATTTCTTTTTAAAAAATGGAGCGTTTTATGGGTTCAAAATTTGTGCGCATCGCGTTGCTCATCGCCCTTATCCTCGGAATCGCCATCAGTTGCTTTGCTGCTGGCGTGGCGGTTACCATACAGGCTCCTACCACAACCTCCTCGGTCATCAACCAGTTTCTAAGCCGCTTCCCATTCCTGCCCACCCCGGCTTCCAGCCCCGCCTCGTCATCGGTTGAAACCCTCTTCAAACCATTCTGGCAGGCATGGGACCTGGTTCACGAGCAATATGTGGACCAACCAGTCAATGACGAGGCTTTGATGCGAGGGGCCATCCGAGGCATGCTGGAAGCCCTCAATGACCCTCACACTGGTTACATGGATCCCTTCGAGTACCAGCAAGCCAATGCGCCGCTTGAAGGTGAGTACGAGGGCATAGGGGCCTGGGTAGATACCAGCGGCGAATTCCTAACCGTCATCAGCCCCATGCCCGATTCGCCAGCCGAGAAAGCCGGTCTCAAGCCTGGTGATAAAATCATTGCTGTAGATGGTGAGGACATGACAGGTGTTGACCCAAGTCTGGTCCTACGACGAGTCCTGGGGCCGGCAGGTACCTCTGTCACCCTGACCATTCAGCGCGAAGGTGAACCGGCTCCGTTTGAAGTTCAAATCACCCGTCAGAAAATTACCATCCCCTCGGTAGAGGGCAAAATCCTGGACCAAAACATAGCCTACGTGCGCCTGTTCACGTTTGGTGAGAAGACGGCTTCTGAACTTCGACGCACACTAACCAGCCTGCTAGAACAAAAACCAGTGGGGATCATCCTGGATTTACGCAATAATGGTGGTGGGTTCTTAAACGCAGCCATTGACGTTAGTTCGGAATTTATCAAACAGGGGGTAATCATGTATGAGGTCTATGGTGACGGGCGAAAAATCACCTTCGAAGCCAAAGGCCGAGGCATTGCCACCGATATTCCGCTTGTGGTGTTGGTTAATGAGGGCACGGCTTCTGCATCGGAGATCACAGCAGGTGCCATTCAGGATTATCAGCGCGGGAAACTGGTTGGCACAAAGACCTTTGGCAAGGGGTCTGTTCAATCCTGGACCCCCTTAGTTAATAATCAGGGGGCCGTGCGCATTACCGTGGCGCGCTGGTTAACCCCTAAAGAACGGCAAATAAACGGCGTTGGATTAACACCCGACCTTGAGGTTCCCATGACAGAGGAAGATCTCAAAGCCGGGAAAGATCCTCAGTTAGAGGCCGCAGTTCAAATATTACTTCAGCAGTAGGAAACTATGAAGCGCCCAGTCCTGTTCCTTATCTTATTTGGGCTGCTCATTGCAGCAGCACTTTGTGGGGGATTAGGAGGTGGCCTGGTTGCTTACTACCTCTTCCAAAATCAGAGGCTTGTGTCCGCTCCCTCCACCCCCTTTATCGAACCCACCCTCCAACCCAGCCCCACTCCCGTGGCCCATCTCTTCGTCCAAACCACGCAAATCGAGACCACCATTACACAGGTAGTAGAAAAGGTCAGCCCGGCCGTTGTTACTGTGGTGGCCAAAATGCCCGACCAACTAGGCTTTTTCGGGGTGATTCCCGGGGGAACCTCCAGCGGCAGTGGCTTCATCATTTCCCAGGAAGGCTATGTCATTACCAATAACCACGTGGTAGAAGGCGCCGAGTCGGTCCACATCGTCTTGCTTTCCGGGGAAGAGCGCCCGGCTCAAGTGATCGGGCGTGATCGTTTCTCCGATTTGGCTGTCCTGAAGATGGATGGGGATGTACCTGCCGTTGTTACATTGGGAAACTCCGATGAACTGCGCCCCGGCGAAACCGTCATTGCCATCGGATCTCCCTTGGGAGATTTTAAAAACTCGGTCACTGTGGGAGTGATTAGTGCCACCGGGCGTGCAATTGACACGGGCGAAGGTTACTACCTGGAAGGACTGCTGCAAACCGATGCCGCCATTAACCAGGGAAATTCAGGTGGCCCCTTGGTGAACCTGGCAGGCGAGGTCATCGGTGTAAACACCCTTATTGTCCGTACATCCAGTAGCGGAGTTACCGTAGAAGGTTTAGGGTTTGCCATCCCCTCTAACACTGTCCAGGCCGTTGCCACTCAGATTATCGAAAAGGGATATGTATCCCGCCCCTTCCTGGGGGTCCGTTGGCAGCCGATCAATCCCACTCTGGCCCAGCAGTACAATCTGCCGGTTGAGTGGGGAATTTACGTCTCTGAGGTAATTGAGGGGAGCCCTGCTGAGACCGCCGGTATCCGCCCCGGTGATATTATTACACGCATCGGCAATTTGGCCATTGATGCCAACCACCCCTTCATCAACGTACTCTTCAGTTTTAAGCCAGGGGACGAGGTAACCGTTGAACTGGTACGGCGCTCAAAAACTCTTCAAGTCACCCTGACTCTGGGTGAGTCACGCTGAGTCTCAAAACATTTCATACTGGCCCCTTGTGCCAAATTTCACCCGCGCACAATTTGACAGTTGTTACCAGCGGGGGTATAATCCCTGTTCGCTGACTGAGATTGGAAACGGGAGTGTGGTTTATGGAAAACATGGTGGCCGTGGAAGCCGACAAGGTAGAAATCAAACCTAAAATGAAGTTTACTGGCAGGGTCATCAAACTTAATCTGGCAGGGGCCGTGATTGATCTTGGCGTGGCAAAAGGGGTTTTGCACATCTCACAAATCCCTTCCCCTACACCAGGGCAGCCCATCAAACACATCAAAGAGGTACTGGAAGAAGGGCAAACTCTGGACGTGTGGGTGCGCCGGGTGAAGGGTGAACGCATTGAACTCACCCTAAAGAAGCCCCTCGACCTCGAGTGGAAAGACATAAAACCCGAGATGGTTGTCAAGGGCAAGGTTGTCCGCATTGAGCCCTTTGGTGCTTTTGTGGACATCGGGGCTGAACGACCAGGGCTGATTCATATTAGTGAACTTTCCCACGGATATGTGAAAACCCCCACCGAGGTGGTTCAGGAAGGTGATGAGGTTGAGGTCAAAGTCATCGAGGTCATCCGCAAGAAGAAGCAGATAAAACTCAGTTTGAAAGCCCTGCAACCCGAACCCGTTCAGGAAGTCCATCCCAAGCCAGCGGAGGAAAAGAAGCGCACTCCCGTTGAAAAGAAGGAAGCCCAGGCACACGATCAGACGGTCAGCAAAGAAAAAACGCGTGACAAGGAACGCGAGAAACGGCGCAAGCGCGCCCGGAGCAAAGCTGACGAAGAGGCCCTCAATCTGGATGACCTGATCAATTCCATGGAAGAAGTCCAACCTACTGAATCCGAGCCAACAGTCATGGAACTGGCGCTTCGTGAAGCCATGGAGCGTGCCAAACAACGCAAAGAAGAAGCCAAAGCGAAAAAAGCCAAAACGCTTTCCCCGGAGCAGGAGGCTATTCTAAGCCGCACCCTTGAACATCGTTCTAACGTCAGCCAGTCATAAAGCCACATTCGGCACTCATAAAGAGGCGGGACGGTGTCCCGCCTCTTCGCATGTGTTTCAGCCGTCGAGAGGAGAGATCAGTACCAAAAAGCCAATGCCCATTCAGATTATGGTAAACTTAAGGCCAATGAATGTCCAAAATTGTCTATCCGGGATACGCTGGTTTTCAACCATGTGGTCATGCCCAGAGAGTCTATCCAAGCCCGCACAGAGGGAGGCGTCGGATCACCGACCCTCCCTCTCTCTATGTCGAGATTATTCCTTATAACCAACGATTCCGTATAAGCAAACTTAATGTGCAGGAGGCAAACAATCTGTGGCGACTAAATATATCTTCTTCACCGGAGGTGTGGTTTCTTCCGTTGGGAAAGGAGTGACCGCAGCAGCCATTGGGCGCACACTTAAAGAGCGCGGCTTCGCTGTAACTGCCCAAAAACTAGACCCTTACCTCAACGTTGACCCTGGCACCATGAGTCCCTATCAGCACGGCGAAGTTTACGTACTGGATGATGGAGCAGAAACGGATTTAGATCTCGGTCATTATGAACGTTTCATGGATGTACGCCTCAACCGCGTCTGCAACACCACTACCGGCCAGATTTACGCCGAGATCATCAGCAAAGAGCGGCGAGGAGACTTCCTCGGTGGCACAATTCAGGTGATCCCGCATATTACTAACGAAATTAAGCGCCGAATTACGCTGGTTGCCAAGACAACCAACGCCGAGATCGTCCTGGTGGAGGTTGGGGGGACCGTTGGAGATATCGAAAGCCAACCATTCCTTGAGTCCCTGCGTCAGTTGCGCCGGGAACTAGGGCGTGAAAATACCATGTATATTCACGTGACATGGCTGCCCTACATTGGTGCCACTGGCGAACTTAAAACCAAACCTACTCAGCATTCGGTAAGTGAACTGCGTTCGATTGGTATCAACCCCGATATGATCATTGCTCGCTCCGACTACCCGGTAGAGCGCAGTCTTCTAGACAAAATCTCCCTCTATTGTGATGTGGATCGCCGGGCTGTCGTCCCCATGACAACCACATCTGTTTTGTACGAAGTGCCGCTGCTGTTAGAAGAGGCAGGGGTAGCAGATTTCATCTTAGAACGTTTGGGGCTGGAAACCCGTCGCCAACCCGATTGGAACTTATGGCGGAGGTTGGTTGCACAAGTACGCCGCGAAAAACCTAAAGTAAAAATTGCACTGGTTGGCAAATACGTTGAACTGCACGATGCCTATATGAGCGTGCGGGAGGCGCTCAAGCACGCAGCTCTTCATTTAGGCGTAGAGGTGGAGATCTTATGGATCCATGCGACCGATTTGGAGCGCGGACGATCCCTGGAAATGCTCGAAGAAGCCCACGGCATCTTAGTGCCAGGAGGTTTTGGCTCACGCGGGATCGAGGGCAAGATTTTGGCTGCTCGCTACGCCCGCACCCATAAAGTTCCTTATCTCGGCTTGTGTCTGGGTATGCAATTGATGGTAGTAGAATTTGCCCGTTACATCTTCAATGATGAGCGAGCAAATTCAACCGAATTTGATAGAACCACACCCTACCCGGTCATTGATCTGCTCCCTGAGCAACAACAAATTACTGAAATGGGGGGCACAATGCGCCTGGGGTTGTATCCCTGCCAACTGAAACCCGGTACCAAAGCGGCACAAGCCTATCAGGAGAGCCTGGTACAGGAGCGCCATCGTCACCGCTTTGAATTTAACAATACTTACCGCCAGGTGTTTGAAGAGGCCGGAATGATATTCTCCGGGCTCTCCCCGGATGGGCGCCTGGTAGAAATTGCGGAATTGGCCGATCATCCCTTCATGCTGGGTACCCAGTTTCATCCCGAGTTCCTCTCGCGCCCCACGCGACCTCACCCGCTCTTTAAAGCCTTCGTGAAAGCCGCATGCGAGTATGCGAGAGTACCCATCCAGCCTTTTGAAATGGAGGCAGTTTAAGTTAATCGTGACAAATGTCACAACATGATCTGGTTCATCTGGGTTATACTAGTAGTTTGAATACTGGGGCCTTATGCCAGACTCACACCGAAATTCAAATTAATCCCCTTAAGGAGGACTCTATGGATACTACAATTGAATCCATTACCGCGCTAGAGATCCTGGATTCTCGCGGTAATCCCACCGTAGAAGTGGAAGTCGTATTGGCCGATGGAAGTTGGGGACGTGCTGCAGTTCCCTCAGGGGCCTCCACTGGCGTGCACGAAGCGCTTGAACTGCGCGATGGAGACAAAGCCCGCTACCTCGGCAAAGGTGTGCGCAAGGCAGTGGATAATGTCAATAATGAAATTGCCGAAGCCCTGGTGGGCTGGGATGCCGTTGAGCAAAAAGCCATTGACCAGCTCCTCATCGAACTGGATGGTACTCCCAACAAATCCAGGCTCGGAGCCAATGCCATTCTGGGCGTCAGTCTGGCCGTTGCCAAAGCCGCTGCCAACGCCCTGGGGCTACCGTTATATCGCTACATTGGTGGCGTGTATGCACACGTCTTGCCCGTTCCTCTAATGAACATCCTCAATGGTGGGGTCCATACTGGCTGGCAATCGACCGATGCGCAGGAATTCATGATTGCCCCCCTGGGTGCTCCATCCTTCTCCGAAGCATTGCGCTGGGGTGCTGAGGTT
Source organism: Thermanaerothrix daxensis (assembly GCF_001306145.1). Taxonomy (GTDB): domain Bacteria; phylum Chloroflexota; class Anaerolineae; order Anaerolineales; family Anaerolineaceae; genus Thermanaerothrix; species Thermanaerothrix daxensis. Next base: position 1,024,236 of record NZ_LGKO01000002.1, on the reverse strand, counting down.
TATCATGCATTGAAGAGCGTCCTCAAAGCAAAAGGTTACGCGACCCTGGTTGGCGATGAAGGAGGGTATGCTCCCGCCCTGAAAGCCAATGCGGAAGCCATTGAGGTTATCTTAGAAGCCATCGAAAAGGCAGGCTACAAGCCGGGTGAGCAGATTGCCATCGCTCTTGATCCTGCCGCTTCCGAGCTCTACGACCCCGAGACCCGGCGCTACAACATGCGCCGCGAAGGCAAACAAATGACCAGCGAAGAGCTGATTGCCTTCTGGAAATCCTGGATTGACCAGTATCCCATCGTCTCCCTCGAAGATGGACTAGCTGAGGACGATTGGGAGGGCTGGAAGATCCTCACAGCCGAACTCGGGCAGCGCATTCAGATTGTTGGGGACGACCTGTTGGTCACGAATCCAGAACGCGTCCGCCGTGCCATTCAGGAAAAATCGTGCAATGCCTTGCTGGTCAAGCTCAATCAAATTGGCACGCTAACCGAGACCATAGAAGCCGTTGAACTCTGTCACCGGGCAGGCTGGCGTGCAGTGACCTCCCATCGCTCTGGCGAAACCGAGGATACCACCATTGCCGACCTGGTCGTGGCGCTTAATATCGGGCAAATCAAAACTGGCGCTCCAGCACGCACAGATCGAGTGGCTAAATATAACCAGTTGTTGCGCATCGAAGCCGAATTAGGGGATACCGCGGTCTACGCGGGCTGGAATGCGCTCAAACGCGCCTGAGATCTTGCTGATCGTCTCCGCAAAACGCACAATTGCCGCTCTTACCTGGGTGTGGCCCGGGTGAGAGCGGCGGTTTATATCGTGTCCCCCCGGCACTTCGAGATAATCTACCTGAGTCCCGAGCATCTTTATCAGGCGCTGAGTAGAGGCTCGCCGCACAATTGGATCCTCTACGGCTTGAATCACCAGAATGCGCGAGCGAATCTGAGGAGCGGAATGTCGTACCCACTGGCTCAACCAGCGAAATTGCTCTATGAAAATCAAAGGCACCCGAAGCGCCTGCAATTCTCGTTGAAACTCAGCGGAGTTCAGATCCAACGCGGGCAACAAATCATCAATAGCCATCTTTAGTTCGGGGAAAGCCATGCGCCGATCCAATGAGGGATTAATACGAAAGGGCAAGAATAAGCGCGCAATTCCAACGGCTATGCGCAGTGCTGGCGGTTCATCAATCCAAAACGGCGCAATCAGGACTAAACCATCAGGAGGCTCCCGAGAGGCTACCACCGTAGAAATTCCGCTTCCCAGTGAATAACCGATCAGGAGCACCGGAAAATGTGATTCTTTCAGTTGCGTAAGTGCACGTTGAACATGCTCAACCCACTCAATGGCTCTGGACTGAAACAAGCGGTGAATTTCCCGTCCATGCCCGGGGAGACAGACCGCCTGCACGCTCCAACCCTGATTATGAAGTGCTTTGGCCAGGTCACGCACCTCGGCCGGGCTGCCCGGAAACCCATGTACCAAAAGAGCCGCGCCTCTGCCCGAACCTTCCCAGAGAAATGGTTGATGAATTTCAGAGTCAAAAAGATGAAAATCGGGTAATACATACTCGTTCGGTACCTGTAAAAGGTGAAGGAGATCAAAACCCAGCAGAAAAGCCCCCTGTAAGATAATACCCGCCCCATGCCCGACTATGAGAGCGTTGCCTTCAGCCCTCCACATCAAAACAGCACCTACAACCAAATAAAGCAGATCCAACCCGGCATTAATTTTGAGAATCTGCCGAGTCTTGATAGCCTCCCGATTCGCCTCCGCCAAATTAAGAGGACGGCGAAGGTAACGCACAGAACGAGCCAGTATACTTCCCGCAATAACGGCATCAATCGCACCCCAGAGCCACGCTTGAGTACCCACCCCCTTCCAGAACAAAGCGGGATTAAGCCACAACCACGTTCCCAGGCCCAGGCTTACCCCGGACCACACCAAGAGACGCATACCCAAAATATGCAGGAAATCCCAGATCATATTAGCGCCCCTTTAATTGAACAGCCCATCTAAAGCCCCTTAACTCTCCTGGGAGGCCTGCATCTTCCTGCATCCCACAGTTCATAGGTAATGGCTTTCAGTTCATAGGTAATGGCTTTCAGTATGATTGAGAAAAACCAATGTGACTTTAATCCTTTTTTACGTTTATTGCGTCTAATACCTCAAAGAGCTGTGTGTTGTGTGGGATATCGGCCATATTTTGGGCGTAATGGGCATAGCGAATGATCCCATTCGGATCTATGATAAATACCGCGGGCACCCGGCCCAATTTAAGCAAGTTAACTTCTTGTTGATAATGCTGACTCACCACAGACCCAACATCCGAGAGACCAATAAATGGCATTGCCTGCTCCTCCCAAAAGCGTTGGAAAGCCCGTGGACCATCTGGACCTACAATAAGAACCTGTGCACCTCGCTGTGCAAATGCTTCATGATCCTGGCGCAACTGCGCCATATGCTTTACGCAATACGGTCAGGCAAACCCACGGTTAAAAACAAGGACCACAGGTTGCCCGCGCAGATTTGATAACCTGACAGTATTTCCCCGCGTATCTTTTAACTCAAAATCGGGTGCTTTATCCCCAACGCTCAAGCGTTTGCTCATCCCCGTATCTCCTTTGGATTCTTAAGATTATCAATGCTCATGACAAAAGTTAAGAGAGCATGCAGAAACGCCTCAGGACACTCCTCCTGCGGCACATGTCCACAATTAGGGATAATAAAAAGATGCGCATTGGACAGTTCCCGCGCCAGGCGAATACTCTCCTCTGTGGGCACAATGCGATCATCATCACCACTGATGACCAAAACGGGCTGCATCACCTCCCCCAGTCTCTGGTAGAGATTAGAGGAACTGCTGACTTTCGTCAGTTCCCATAAGGCGCGATCCCAATTCTTTGCCTGCAAAGGGCGACGATAACCCGCAATGATCTCATCCGTGATTTTGCTAGGATCATGCCAGGCGGAGCGTAAGAACTGCATGCCTCGTTCACCCGCCAACGAACGAACCATCAGCGGACCCAACCGGTTCATTTGAGGGGTATTCAATAAAGGGCGTATCCAGGCCGGCGCGCCACCTCCTCTGTAAATGGCAGCATCCACCAATACCAGTCCCTGTACCCGCTCGGGATACTTCAGCGCTGTGTATAACGCCACCGTGCCACCAGCAGAATTGCCGATCAGAATGGCCTGAGGTGCCTGAATAGCATCCATCAGCGCGATCACCAGATCGACTTGAAAATCCAACGTATAGGGGTTTGGCCCCTCCCACTCTTCCGGCAAGGGACGTTCAGTTAATCCAAATCCCGGGCGGTCAAAAGCAATCGCCGTGCCATGGGCTCCTAGCGGCTTTAGTACCTCACGCCACGAAAATGTACTGGCCCCATAACCGTGTAGCAGAATCATTACCGGCTGACCTTCACCGTAGCGCTGATAGTGGATCTTCAACCCATTCAATTCAATAAACTGGCTATCAGGCCAGGCCAGACTCTCTTCATCCATTCCGTCCGGCAGAGGCGGAACGGGAACAACGAGAGGGCCCACAACAACGACCAATATCAGTGCGATTAGAATGATCACAAACGCTTTTACTAATTTCACGACCCCTGTTCTCCTTCTATCAGCCTTAAGAAGCGAGTGATGACCTCTACAACCTGCCGTTGTTGAGTTTCACGAGATATTCTTGCTTGCCCATCTCCCGGCTGATCCCCGTACCAGCCAAAACCAGCATGATTTCCTCCCTCGATAACCACCCATTGAGTCGTCTCAGGAAGTAAAGAACGTGAGGCGAAAATCTTCTGGGGTGTGGCAAGCCCATCTTCAGAAGCAGAAATTGATAAAACCGGGATCGCCAAAGAGCGCAAAGAAAAGTTGTTCGCCGGGTAGGCGGCCAATAAAATCAATCCTTGAACCTCTTGAGGATGCCGGTAAACAAAAGCGGCCGCCATTGCACCCCCCAGGGAATGTCCACCAATTACCCAGGTCTCAATTTGCGGGTAGGAACGCAAAACTTCTCGCGCTGCCTCAGGGGACAGCACAGCCAGGTTGAGAGGCATGGGCTTAATAACTACCAAATATCCCTGTTCCGCAATGGCTCGTGCTATCGGCGCATAACTGCGATAATCCACCCGCCCTCCCGGATAAAAGATCACGCCAAGGCGGGCTTCCTGCGCACGAGGCAAAAAAGCCAACCATGGCCCTTGCTGAACTTCAACCTGGGCGTCCGATTCAAGTGCCGCCTGCGCTTCTGGCATCGGGCCCAGGGGCGTCGAGGCCCAGGTTAAGAAAGCCCCTACTCCGACAACTCCTACAAGGAGTATTACCAAGAAAATCCGCAATCCGCGTTTCATTTGCTTGAGACCCTCAATATCTATCAATATCTAATTCTACTTACTCTTCTCTCCCCCTTACAAGCATCTAGTCCCATAAAGGATATACACTTAACGGTTACCTTAACAACTCGCGAACTCGATGCCAAATATCATCAAACATTTCCTGGGTAAGACGCCCTGTCTGTGTGTTTTGGCGACTTGGATGGTAAGAAGCCAACACCCAGGGACGATTGGAATCAGCTGGCAAGAACGCACCGTGCCCAAACGAAAAGTGGCTATCCGGATACCCCGAAGTGCGAAGTAAACGCAATACCCCATTGAGGGCAATCTGCCCAAGAGCCACAATACCTTGCAGATTATCCAGATGATGATATTCCCACGCCAGATAAGGTTGGCAATTCAGAAGTTCCTCCTCAGTGGGGCGGTTTTGAGGTGGGGCACAGCGACAAACTGCAGAAATGTAGATATCCGTTAATATCAACCCATCGCCACGGCGCACAGACTCAGGTTGATTAGCAAAGCCAGCCCGGTAAAGTGCCGCGTATAAAAAATCTCCAGATCCGTCCCCGGTAAACATTCGCCCGGTGCGATTGGCACCATGGGCACCCGGCGCCAGCCCGACTACCCAGACCCTTGCCTTGCGATCCCCAAAACCGGGAACCGGGCGACCCCAATACTCCCAGTCTCGATATGCCCGGCGCTTTTCCAGAGCCACCTGTTCCCGCCAGGCCACCAGGCGCTCACAGCGACGGCATTGGATTATAAGATTTTCAAAAGCCTCCCAACTCTCTGGGCAAGCATTATCTCCCAACTCTGATCTCCTCCTAACCTCAAAAAATACCTCTTGCATTTCTGGGCAAGTGCGATATACTCTCCACCGCAATATAAAAATATATTTTTAGAGGAAAGACCATGACAACCATCAAGCATTATACCCAGGAAAGTCCAGAGGACGACAAACCTCCTGATATTCGTCCGCGCCCAGCGCGTCCGTGGCGCGTAGCGGTGATCGCAAATATCAAGGGGGAAACACCGATACCCGAAGATGCGCCACCCGATGCCGGCGCGGAGTTCGACAGCCCCAAGACCATCCAGGCCATCCGAACGGCCATCGAATCTGACGGTCACACCACCATCTTTTTACAAGCCGATAGCAACCTACCCCAGGCCCTCCGCGACTACTGTCCAGATATTTGTTTTAATATCGCCGAAGGTCTTGGGGGAGATGGGCGCGAAGCCCAGGTGCCGGCGCTACTTGAGATGCTCAAGATCCCATACACGGCTTCACGTGTGGTGACCAGTGCTATCTCATTGGAGAAAACGGTCACCAAACGGATCTGGCATGATCATCATCTACCTACGGCTGCATTCCAAGAATTTGAAACACCTGATGACCCCATCTCACCGGATCTGCGTTATCCCCTGTTCGTTAAGCCGGTACGAGAAGGAACGGGGATGGGCACTGACGAGAATTCTGTGGTTTTTGATGAGATCCAACTCCGTCAGCGCGTTAAGTGGATCATCGAAACCTATCATCAGCCGGCTTTGGTAGAGACTTACCTATCAGGCCGCGAGTTTACTGTAGCCGTGATGGGAGGCCCGCATGCCCGGCAGTACAGCCGCCACCCAGAGTGGTATGCGGAAGACGACTTTCACCGCTTTCCAATTATGGAAATTTACCACAACACCTCAATCACACCGGGTATTTACAGCCATGAAGCCAAGCTGCGTCAGCCGGGTGAGGAGGGGGCTCCCCTCTATCTTTGCCCCGCTACTGTTGATGAATCTCTCGCTACCCGGTTGAATGATCTGGCTATCCTCGCTCACAAAGCCATTGGAGCCCTGGATATTTCACGCGTGGATATCCGCCTGGGCGCTGATGGCAAACCCTACCTGATGGAAATCAACACCTTGCCGGGCCTCTCGCCGGGTTATAGCGATTTATGTATGATCGCCGAGGCTGATGGCATAACATACCGCGACTTGATCCTGGAAATTCTCTACCTAGGTGCTGCGCGATTCGGACTGCTCAGCACTCAACCCCTTCGCCAGGTCCGCATCAGCCAACGGGCTTCGATCCGTCCCACTGCAATTACAACCAGCCTGATCAAGTAGGGTCTTTAGCTTCTCACCCAACTCATAAAATGACGAGGTGCGTTTTGCCTATCGCACCTCGTTTCTCGTTAAAAACCCCATGCCTTACAAATGGAATGCATGCCTGGGTAAAGGGTCAACGCTACCCCACCCCAACCACCCCCCAGGATCATGCCCACAAGGACATCTGAAACAAAATGTACTCCAAGAACCAATCGCGAGAGAGCCACCAGAACAGCCCAGAGAACAAGCCCCAGAACCAGCACGGGTTGCCCAATTGGTATAGACAAAACCACCAACAACATAACCCTCGCCGCATGACCAGAAGGAAACGAATGCCCATCAGTCAGCAGGTAAATCCAACCGCTCTCCGGGCGAGGACGCTGACGGCGGATCAGAATCTTTAGCACATAGATAAAAACCGCCAACGAAAAAACGATCCCCCACCCTATCCATGCCGAGCAACGCCGTGCAGGGTCCAAAAGCCCCACTCCAAGGAATCCAATGAGCCACACCCAGGAATCCGCCGAGTGTGAAAGTAGGCGAGCCACTTTCCTCACATGGCTACGTCTGGACCACCGTCCCAGCGCATAGCTCAACTGTGCGTCGAAGGCAAGAATACGCCTTAGATAGTATGTGACATTCTTGAAACCTCGCATAACGGTCGTGATTATTCCACATTCTCCTTACGAAAACAAGAGCCCGCGACCGCCCACCTTACCAATCTGTCAGGTGCAAATTTCCTTCAATCTCTTATAATCAAAAAGACCTTTCCTCTCAACCCTTCTCCACGGCAGGATATGCCCTCATGAAGCGAGATTCTCTATTCTCTCCCTCATTTCCATCTCTAGCCTCGATTCCGATCTGGCTGGCTCTTCTACTGCTTGTGTTCTCGCTTACAGCCTGCCAGAGCGAAGGTTTTCAAATTGTCCGTGGGGCTGCTCCACCTGAGCTCTCTCGAGCCTATACGAATGATTGTTCCTATGGGGGGCTTATCAAAGCCATTGAGGCGGTTGACTTGAACACGGTGCGTCTCACCCTCTGTCGTCCCGACGCCGCTCTCCCGGCCAAACTGGCTTACCCGGTCTTTGCCATCCAGGATAGCGATTACTTGAACCGGCATGGTGGAAATTCAGTAGAACTGAGTCGGGTTCCTAACGCCAGTGGGCCCTATCGCCTGCTACGTTATGACCCTGGTCAACAGATTGTGCTGGAGCGCAATCCCGATTATTGGGGAGTACCTCCCAAGAGTCAGAAAATTATCATCAACTGGCAAGGCTCGGTCATCTCACGAATCGTCCTCCTGCGCAATGCGCAAACGGATGCGATTGACGGTCTGAGTGCGAACTTCTTACCCACACTCGAGACTTTTGTGGGGGTAGCCCCGGTTTATCAAACTGCGTTGAATGTTACTTATCTGGGATTCAACAATCAGATCAAGCCCTTTGACGATGTGCGCGTACGTACCGCCATCGCCATGGCGCTGAACCGCCCTCGCTTGATTGCTTATGGATTAGCCTCCGACTCAGTTCTGGCCAATCAATTCCTCCCACCAGCCATGAACCTGGGGTACACACCGGGATTAAACTGGCTGGATTACAACCCTAAGGAAGCCCAGGACCTATTAAGGCAGAGCGGGTTCGATTGGAGCCAAGAACTGGTTATTGTCTATCCCTCCAACCCGCCCCTGGATGCCCCCTATATAGAAATGCTCGCCCAGCAGATCAAATTACAACTCAACTCACTGGGGCTAAAGGTCACGCTCAGACCGCTGGATTCGGCGGCTTATAATCAAGTCCTCCGCACCGGCAGCGCTCCTCTATTCTTAGCCACCTGGAGCGCCACCTACGCCGATCCCGATGATTTCTTCTCTCGAGTCTTCATCAATGAGTCAACACCTCTGGGCTCCCCCTACCCCGAATTGGTTAGTCTCATTCAACGTGCAGCCCAAACATCCGACCCACAGGAACGCCAGAGGATTTACGACCGGATTAATGAAAGCATTATAAAGTTGGTCCCAGCCATCCCCATTGCCCATACAAATGGGATTTACGCCTTTCGTACCACAATTCAAGGCCAGCGCATTGGGCCTGTTAATGAAAATTTCGAAGAAATGCGCTCCGCCGACGGACAGATTCGCATCACCCAAAGCCGTGAACCCGAATCGCTCTGGCCAGCCGACGAAAGTGACCCCAACACCTTGCGCGTGACCCGGTTGCTCTACAGCACGCTGGTAGAATACGAACCTGGCGGCACCACGATCCGCCCTGGCCTGGCCGAGGCCTGGGAGGCTAATTCGGAGGCCACAGAATGGACATTCCACTTGCGCCCAGGTGTTCGATTCGTAGATGGCTCCACCCTGGATGCCAATGATGTCGTAGCCACCTTAAGTGCGCTCTGGGAGGAAAACCATCCTAATCACGTTGGACGCACCGGCCGATTTGAGATTTTCAAGCGCTTCTTTGGAGCCTTTATCCCTCAGGCGCTGCATTAAAAAGTCACAACCTCAAGACTTGGGAGGGCGGGCGAGAGCATCTACCGCCCTCTCCAAAGCCTCGAGGTCCTGCCAGAGCTGCTCAATTTCGGAGTGTACCTCTTTGGATTCGTCTTCAGAGTCCTGGCAGGATTTTGCCCCTTCAATCTGAATTTCAGGGTCAAGCAATCCCATTATCAGGCGCTCAAATTCGCTCTCGTCCAGGTCACCTCGTCTCTTTAGGCGTTCGAGGCGGAGACGAATATGACGATTGACAAATTCTTGAGGAGCCAGAAACGCCTGAAGACTCTCGCTCAACTCGTTCACATGAGATTCGCCAATACGAATCAAGCGTGATAGCAGAGATCGGGGTAGCAAGCCACCCAAGCGCCGTTCCTGATCCACAATGACCTGGGCTAAAATCGTGGTGGTAAAATCCTGCCCACTTTCATGATCCACCACTTTTACAGTGTGTCCCAATGCAATGTAATTCGCGATATCCTCAAGCGTTACATAGCACCGTTGTGCAGTATTGTATAACTTGCGGTTGTTGTAACGTTTGATAAGAATCTCCACCATTCAGATGAACCTAACCTTGTTGCTGTTGTTTGCGAAGTTCTTCAATCCGTTTCTGTAACTCCGCTATGCGGGCACTTAAGGCTTCGATATCTGCCTTTGTAGCCGGGGACGCAGTACCCACTTGGGTTTGTTTAGCCTTACGCTCCTGTTCCAGACGTTCGCGCTCCTCAAGCACTTCCTGGATCAGACGGCGAGCGTCACGCTCCACAATTTCCCCTTTTTCAACCAGCCGCTCAATAAACTGGACAATTTCATCCTTAGCCAGAGCGGCCGCCCCAATACTCGCCAATAGGATTTTTCGCGAGAGTTCATACCATGATGGTGGAGCCTCACGCTCAGGTTCGGGTTGGGCCTCGGGTTTTGTACGTGCCATTTCACACCTCCGTTCTAATAACGCAACGCGTTATTTACACTATAACGCAACGCGTCATAAAAGTCAAGACCAAAAATTTGACGAATTTGCAACCTTTTGGTACAATCCGCCTGCATGCGATGTTGTACCCTTCATCGTAGTGCTGCCAGAATGGCAACTAAACTCTAGACAAAGAAAGGGCTTGAAACCATGAAGGTGTTATTGATCAAGGATGTGTATAAGTTAGGGCGTGCTGGAGACGTCAAGAAGGTTGCTGACGGTTACGCGCGAAACTACCTTATTCCCCAGGGGCTGGCAATCCTGGCAACTCCGGGTGCGCTCAAGCGCGCAGAAGCCATCCGTGCGCAGGCTGCAGCGCGCCGAGCGGCGCTGAACAACGAGTTGTCCGGTTTGGCTCAGCGCATCAATGGATTGGTGCTCACCTTCCCGGCTCGTGCTAGTGAAACGGGGAAGCTCTACGGCTCAGTCACCCCCCAAATGATTGCTGAGTCCATCAATCAAAAATTAGGTACACAGATCAACCGGCATCAGGTTGAAACCGAGCCCATCCGCACACTGGGGGAACATCACGCCCGTGTGCGCCTAACCGTGGACCTTCTTCCCGAGGTGCGTATTATCGTGCATCGCGAAGGAGAAGTTGTAGTCCTTGAGGAAGAAGCAACCTCTGGCGAAGAAGTCACCTCTCAATCCGTTGAAGAAGCGACCCATTGAAGCCTGTGATTTTACCAGTCATCCTAACCGGCCAGACCCAGCCATGTGCTGATAGGCCGGTCTTTTTTTGAACCAGAAGCCAAAGACCATGACCGAAACGGTCGGATCAGTTCTCAGAAAAGCCCGCCTAGAGCGCAACATTTCGCTAGAGCAGGTTGCGCAGGCCACCCATATTCGGGTGGCCTACCTGGAAGCGTTGGAAGATGATCGCCTGGACCTTCTTCCTTCAATGGTTCAGGCGCGGGGCTTTCTACGACTTTATGCGGGGTTCTTGAAAATCCCAAGTCAGCCCTTGCTTGACCTCTGGGAAGGGAAGAAGGGAGGCGCAGAAGATACCGGCACACCCACTCAAGGGGAAAACTCTGTCGTTGCCATTGCCTCATCCTCAACCCAAGAACCCCCGACCCCAGAACCGGACGAACAGGTGATAGATTATTGGGCCACCTCCCAACCCAAAAGCCCTTCCACTACTTCATCTTCTGAGCAACTTTTCCAGGAAATTGGTCTCACCTTACGGCAACAACGCGAACGCCTGGGACTTACCTTACAAGAAGCCGCTTCGGCCACACACATTCGCTCCCACCACCTTGCCGCTCTTGAAGCCGCTCAGATGGATCAATTGCCCTCTCTGGTTCATGCACGCGGCATGCTGCAAAATTATGCTGCTTTTCTTGGACTGGATAAGGATCAGGTACTTCTGCGCTTTGCCGAAGCGCTCCAGCAACGCCGTTTAGAACGTACCCTCGCGCAAAAAGGACCTGGGCGGTCTGGGACTACTCAATCAGCCGCCCCAGTTTCAGCCCCTACGCTCTCCTGGCGGCGAATTCTCTCACCCGATTTGATCATTGCAATTGGTTTTATTGTCGCCCTTTTAGGCTTTACAGTATGGGGAGCCATCCGCATCTCCGCCGCTCAGAGCGCCAAGAATCAACCCACCCCTCCTTCCATTGCCGAGGTGCTCGCCCTGGCTCCCTCTGCCCCAGTCCAGTCATTCACCCCCACATCAGAAATCTCCCTCGAGGCCTCCGGTAGCAGCCCAGAGGCACCAGGAGCACTTCTTGAGGAGACCCCAACCGAAACCCTCACGCCGGCACCAATCAATGCCCCATTGCAACTCAACGTGGTGGCTCAATTACGCGTCTGGATGCGGGTCGTCACAGATGATAAAGTTGCATTTGAGGGTCGCACAACCCCCGGTCAGGTCTATGCATTCGGAGCCAGACAGCGGATTGAATTCAGCACCGGAAACGGCGCTGGTCTGCGCCTTGTTTTCAATCAATCCGATCTGGGTGTCCCCGGAGCCATGGGGGAACCTGTGTATCGAATTTTCACCGCAGAGGGACTTCTCACCCCTACGCCACAAACAACGACCACACCAACAATTACACCCCCGCCCACGTTAACTCCCACTCCTACCCCAACCCAACCGACTCCCACCATTACCCCCCTGATCCCATGAGTGAGAAAACCTTTTACCTGGTATCGTTAGGCTGCGCTAAAAACACGGTGGATTCGCACTCAATGGCTGCCCTGCTCCAGCGCGCAGGATATGAAGCCATAGATAATCCTCGCGAGGCAAAATTTCTTATTGTCAACACTTGTGGCTTCATCCAGCCCGCGCGTGAAGAATCCCTAAATACACTGGCTAAGCTGGCCCGCAAAAAACGCAAAGGCCAAATGTTGATCGCCACAGGCTGCTTAACGCAGCGTTATCGTGAACAAGTTGCCCAAGAGGTCCCCGGTATTGACGGGATGCTCGGCACCCGTCGCTGGATGGATATTCTCGAATTGGTCGAACGCTTGAACAACCATCCTCCTCAACCGCTTTACCACCTCCCCAACGACGCAACCGTCGGGCGCGACGAACGGGGGGTGCTCCGGGCTGCTGTAGAGGGAGTCAGCGCTTACCTCAAGATCGCCGATGGCTGCCGGCGTCCATGCGCCTTCTGTGCAATTCCTCTCATCAAAGGCACATTGGTCAGCCGCCCCATGGATGTCATTCTCGAAGAAGCCCGCCAGCTTCAGGCGGCGGGGGTTAAAGAATTGATTTTGATCGCCCAGGACACGACCGACTACGGTCATGATCTCGGAATGCAAGATGGGCTGGCTACCTTGCTGGAAAATCTTGTCAAAGTAGTCCCCGAAATTCCGTGGATTCGCCTCCTCTACACTTATCCTGGCGCCATCACCGATCGGTTGATTGACTTGATGGCTTCCCATCCCCAAATTCTGCATTATCTGGACATTCCCCTTCAACATGCCCATCCCGAGATCCTGCGCAGGATGCGCCGCCCGGCTAATATGGAATGGGTTTATCGGACAATTGAGAAAATGCGCCGGGCAATGCCTGACCTGGCAATTCGGAGTACGTTTATCGTCGGGTATCCAGGAGAAACAGAAACCGAATTCCAAACACTGCTCGACTTTCTGACTGAAGTACGACTGGACCGGGTTGGCGCCTTTACCTACTCCTTTGAACCTGGAACTGCTAGCGAACCCCTGGGCGACCCCGTACCCCCTGAAATTAAACAGGAGCGGTATAACCGCTTGATGGAACTGCAATCCAAAATCTCACTTCAAATTCATCAGTCTCTGATCGGTAAAAACCTGACTGTGCTGATTGAAGGTGCTAATCGTGATCTATCTGTTGGCCGCTCGTACCGTGATGCTCCCGAAGTGGATGGTCTGGTGTTAATTCCCGGGCAGCACAGCCCCGGCGAAATGCTCACCGTCACCGTAGACAGCGCTTTGCCTAACGACCTGATTGCTCATCCCGCGCCATGATCTGAATTCGAAATGAAAGCAGATTCCCGGTTGGCTTTCATCCTGGCATTGGGCATCTCCCTGCTTTCTGGTGGGTTAACCCTGGCAGTCACCCAAAATATATTTGAGGGCATTCCCCATCTTGAAGATGAATATGCCTACCTCTGGGAAGCCCGTGTAATGGCGCGCGGAGAGATTAAGGTCCCCTCCCCATCTTGTCCTCGATGCTTTTTGGTGCCCTTCGTAGTAGATTATCAGGGGTTCCGCTTCGGTAAATATCCCCCAGGATGGCCAGCCGCTCTTTCGCTGGCCGTACGCCTAGGCAATCCTGGTGGTTTGAATATCCTGCTGGCAGCCTGGTGCACCTGGCTTACCTTTCGGCTGGTCAGTAAATTAACGACCCCCGTCCACGGCGTATTGGCAGCACTTCTAACCGCTATTTCCCCCTTTTTCCTAATGAACGCCGGCTCATTACTCTCCCACACTTTCTCTTTCTTTCTCACGCTGGCTTTTGCGCTGGCATGGCTGGATGTTACCACTGCCTCATCATCATCACGCTATTCGGGTTTGAAGATTCTTTTGGCCGGACTCAGCCTGGGCTTGCTGGCTCTCACCCGACCTCTGACCGCGCTCGGCATAGCCGCTCCATTTTTCGTGCACGGAATTCTGATCCTTCTACACGGCCCTGCCCTGGCACGCCAGCGTATCCTTATAATCGGGACCATAGCAGGCAGCGTGGCTTCTCTCTTGGTTCTCTGGCAATATGCGCTCACAGGTAATCCTTGGCTCAATCCCTACACGCTGTGGTGGCCTTACGATCGGGTGGGATTCGGCCCAGGGATTGGTTTGCACTCTGACGGGCACCAACCCCATCATGCTTGGGTGAATACCTTGTTCAGCCTAAGAGCAGGCAGCAGTGATCTTTTCGGCTGGGGACAAACCTCTTGGCTCTTTATACCCGTTGGACTGGTAGCAGCGCGTAAAAACCGCCCCGCCTGGCTGGTGATTGCGCTGGGTGCCAGCCTGATTCTGGCTTACGGCTTCTACTGGATTGGCGCCTGGGTTTTTGGTCCTCGATACTATTATGAAGGCCTTATCAGCGCCACATTCTTGACTTCTGTTGGCATAATCAGTCTTGCAGGCAGGTTACCCAGTTTCACGCTTCCCTTCAAACAACGCTTAATGGGCTACCTTCGATTTGGGTTCGTATCTGGGATCAGCATGGGGCTGATCCTGGCAAATGTGTGGTTTTACCTGCCCGCTCGTCTGGGGCAACTCCATGGGTTATACGGCGCCACGCGAGCACAACTCACTCCATTTGAATCGCCACAGGCTCAAACGCTCACTCCTGCCCTGGTGATTGTACACATTGGCAAGTCGTGGCGCGAGTACGGCACACTCTCAACCCTGAGCAGCCCTTTCATGGATAGCCCATTCTTGTTCACCATAAGCCGTGGCTTTGAAACAGATGCCGCTCTCTCTCAAGAGTTTTCCCAGCGCAAAACCTGGCACTATTATCCTGATACCCCTTATGTCTTCTACACAGCGCCACGGGTTTCAGAATCTCCATGAGCAATCAGGATACCCGCGCCCAGGCCGTCAGCAACAGCACTACCACCGAAAGGCCCAGATTCAAACGCAAAAGCCAGGCTTGACGGCGCTGAAGCCTGGATCTGTGGGGCTCATCCACTGCAACACCCGCACTCAGCATGTAATTGATGCGCCGCAACTGCGGCATAATCCCCCACGTCATCCAGGCACTCACCAGAATCATTCCTCCAATCACACCATGCTTTAGCAAAATTGCCATTGCCCACGCATTATCAATTCTGAGAAAGCCCTGGTAAGCCGGATGCGCACTCATCTGAAAAAGCCCGGTACCCACTAAAACGGCCAAAGCCACCCAGCCAATTCCCTGCAAACGTTGTTGTAAACGCTCAAAGAAAACAAAATAGGTGTGCTCAGTTAGAGTGCTGCGAGCCAGGGGAACGACGATAAAGTTAGAAGCCGTCAATCCCCCAATCCAAATCACCGTAGCCAGCATGTGCAGCCAATAGGTAAGGGCAAGCAGCCAGCTAGGGACGAACGGGTTCATGGCGTCGGAGTATCCTCGGGCGTAGGCGTAAGGGTTTCTGATGGAATGGGCGTCATCTCGCTTCCAGGGGTTGGCGTTTCGGTCGGTGGGGCTTCGGAAGCCGGGGGATTAGCACACCATTCTCTCACAGCCTCAAGAGTAGGCTGAACCTGGGGATCAGGAGCGATGGAAAGAGCATTTTCGTAATGAAGCTGTGCTTCACAGTACTGCCCTTGCGCCGCCAATTGGTCCGCGTATTTGATCGAGGCGATTCGGAAGCGTTGGGTGGCTGTCATGCCAGAGCCGTCGCGCAGGTTGGGCAACGCCGGGTAAATCTGGGCAAAATAATTCACCACGCGCTGCCAATCCACCCCCCAAAAACTTGCCGCCGATAGGTACTGACGAGCCCAAATACGGTAATTCTGCGCGTCCACATCCAGAGGGGCAAACCGCTCGGCCAGGGTCAGGTTATAAATCCCCACCTCTAGCAGACCCTGCTCCAGGATGTTTTTAACCCCCAGATTTCGCAGGGCAAGGTAGTACATACCGTCCACGTCCACCGCCCGATAAGTCAGGTTTAACTTACGCAGTACCTCAATGGTATCAATGGCCAACTGCCAATCTTGATTCAAAAGGGCCTGCTGGATCTGTGCAAAGAGTTCTTCTTCTTTCCGGGTATCAGGGGTGGGCTGCGTAGTAGGGGAAGGAGTAACTGTTGGGGTTTGCTGGAGAGTAAGCCCCATCATGGCCTGCGCCAGGCCATCCATGCCCCCTGGGAAGTCGGGTTTGAGCGTCAGCACATACTCAAAACGCTTGCGCGCTGCATCGTAACGCCCAGCGGCTAAATCTACCAAACCCAGCTGATATTGGGTAGCGGCTACAATGGCCTTCTGATTTTCTTCCTCCACCAATCGGTCGCGCAGGCCGGCCTGATATCCCAGCCAACTGCCCAATAAACCAGAAATCAGGATTACTCCCACTGCTCCCAGAATAAGAAATTCCAGGCGTATCCTACGAGTTTTCGCTGTTGGTTCAGGGGCTTCCAACGTTTGATTTGAAGTCGAGATTAGAGCGTCATCATGGTTCGCCGGCATCATGCTCCCAATTATACCCAAGGTCGCGAGGGGTTTACAGACGGATTAATAACCGTATTTCCTGCCATATCCAGGGCAGGCTTAACATCCCCCCCAATCCCATTAATCCTCCTGCCATCAGGAGTGAATGCCCCCAGGGAATGCCTGATTGACCAAGCCAAATCACTCCCCCGCTTATTCCTGCTGCCAATCCGGCCCGTGCAAATACAGGCCATATCCGAAATCCTCGTTTTAAGGTCCGCGCGAGTAATAAAGCTAACAAAAGGGCTTCGGCAGAGAAAGATAGAGCATCCGCCAGGCTAATTCCCGGCGCCCCCAGCCAGCGGTAGAGTTGTGTGCCTGTCAGGACATAAAATCCTAAGGTCACTCCAGCCCCCAAGAGTGGAACCCAGGCGTTCTGCCGGGCATAGAAAGCCCTTACCATTACCTCCACAAGGCACTGTCCTAATAACCCCAAAAGATAAGCCTGGGAAACTCGCCACAGCAAGTCGGTACCTTCCACACCAAAACCGAATACCACCTCCAAAAACGGACGCATTCCCAAACCCAAGATGACAGTCAGGGGAAGGGTGAGAGCCACCAACACTTGCATCGCCCGCTGAATGCTTTCATGAAATGCATCACCTTGACTCCGTGCGATTTGCTCAGAAAGCGCCGGCAGGAGTGCCGTTCCCAGCGCAGTTCCAATCAATGTTTCCGGCACCTGGAAGATCATCCAACCATAAGTCAATGCAGTTACAGCCCCTGTCACCAATCGTGAGGCCAGATTGTCACGCACTATAAAAATCAATTGAATGCACAGTACGGTTAGCAAGCGTGGTCCCATCAGCCGCAGCACCTTGCGCACATCCGGCTGATGCAGCCCAAGACCAGCCTGCCACTGAAATCCATAACGAATCAGGCCGGGGACTTGAATGCCCAGGTGGAGAACTGCCCCAAGGATGACCCCGTATACCAATCCGTGCACCCCCAAGCCAAACGCGGGTAGAGTTATGCCTCCCAGGCTTACCCCCTGCTCGGGTGCCAGCACTACGGCCCCAAAAATTTGTCCCAAGTTGTAAAAAAGAGGCGCCATTGCCGGCAGAAGAAAATGCTGGTGGGCCTGCAAGGCAGCCATTACCAAACCGCTGAGTGAAAAGATTATTGTTGCTATCAGGTTAAGGCGCATGAGATCAACCACTAATTGTTGTTGCTCATGACCGAATCCCGGCGCAACCCCCAATTCCCAGGTTACCAGCGGTTGGGCAAAAATTCCCACCAGGATGCCAAGGATGCCCGTAACCAGGAAAGCCAGATTGGCCACGTGGCTAAAGAGTTGCCAGGTTGCCCGCTCCCCGCGCTGGGTCAGGCTTTCGGTTAACACCGGGATAAACGCCATGGCCAAGGCTCCCCCCGAGATAAGGGCAAAGAGTAAATCGGGCACATTGTTTGCCACGTTGAAGGCGTCCAGTGCATCCGAAAGACCAAACTGCCGCGCAATGATCACCTGACGGATAAACCCAACCCCCTTATCCAATGCAAAGAAAACCCCCACTAAAAGCGCATTTCGGGTTACCCGGGTTAAATGCATGGACGTCCTTCTACCCTAACGCCACGTCCAAGAACATCATTAGT
The DNA here is from genome assembly GCF_001306145.1 of Thermanaerothrix daxensis. Lineage (GTDB taxonomy): Bacteria > Chloroflexota > Anaerolineae > Anaerolineales > Anaerolineaceae > Thermanaerothrix > Thermanaerothrix daxensis. Next base: position 1,006,130 of record NZ_LGKO01000002.1, on the reverse strand, counting down.
GCAAAACCAAGCATAACCCCGATGGTTGCCACATCTGAATGGTTCCCAGAGTGGACTTCCGGAATCAGTTCTTCCACGCACACATAAATCATGGCTCCCGCAGCAAACGCCAGGGCATAGGGAAGTAGTGGTCGCACCAAAAAAACGGCCAGTGCCCCCAAAACCCCCGCCAGAGGTTCCACTACCCCAGAGAGTTGACCCAGAAAAAAACTTTTCCATTGGGAGATTCCTTCCCGGCGTAAAGGAGCCGAAACGGCCAATCCTTCTGGAAAGTTCTGCAATCCTATGCCTATGGCCAGCGCCACTGCACCTGCTAGAGTGGCTTCCTGTATTCCTGCCGCAGCCGCACCGAACGCCACTCCAACTGCTAACCCTTCGGGAAAATTGTGCAGGGTAATGGCCAATACCAGAAGCACACTGCGCTGCCAGGAGGTTTTCAAACCCTCCGCCGCATCGGGAGCCATTCCTACATGAAGATGAGGAAGCAGCCGATCCACCAGGAAGAGGAACACACCTCCCATCAGAAAACCGGAGACCGCTGGTAACCAGCCCGGCACCCCTATATCGCGAGACATCTCAATGGCCGGGCCTAGCAAAGAAAAGAAACTGGCCGCAATCATAACCCCAGAAGCAAACCCCAACATGCCATCCAGCATTCTGCGGCTCAATTCACGCTTTAAGAACACACCGGCTGCCCCCAGAGCCGTTACCCCCCAGGTGAACAAAGTTGCCAGCAAGGCTTGCAAGACCGGATTCATACCCTCTAAGACTGCCAGTGCCATGGTTATGCCCTCGCATTACCAATTATATGGTCACAAATGACGTCACCTAATATATCATGAATTGTCCGTCCTTTCCAACGATAGGATGGGTATAATCAAAGCGATGAAATCACCGGGCACACTCTATGTTGTGGCTACTCCACTGGGGCACCCCAAAGACATCACTCTACGCGCTATTGAGATTCTTACCCAGGTGGATGGGATCGTTTGTGAGGAAATCCGTCAGGCTAAACGATTGCTGCACCTCCTTAACCTTCCCGACAAGCCCCTTTACCCTCTTAATGAACATAACGAAATGCAACAGGCTCCATTTCTGGTGTCTTTACTACAAAATGGCCAACAGCTGGCCTTGATTTCAGACTGTGGAACTCCGGTCTTCTCAGATCCTGGTGCGCTTTTGATTCACCAGGCTGTGTCCATAGGGGCCACGGTCAAACCCATCCCAGGCCCCTCCTCGCTCATGGCGGCTTTGTCGGTGCTTGATACGCCCATTGAGCAGTTCGTATTTGGAGGATTTTTACCTCGAAAGCCAGAAGAGCGCCGGCAGGCTCTCCTAAAACTCAAAACCCTTGGCTTGCCAATCGTGCTCATGGACGCCCCTTACCGTCTAATGACGTTACTTCAAGAGGTGGAGCGCTTGTTTGGAAGTGAAATCCCCATTACCCTGGCACTTGATCTCACTCTGCCTCAGGAAACCATCCTGCGCGGTACTCTCCGCACTGTTATGAGTACATTAAAAACTAAGAAAGCAGAGTTTATACTTGTCATCCACCACTTTAAAGCAAAATAACCGCCCAACCGGCGATTATTTTGTGCCCCCAGGGGGATTCGAACCCCCGTTTTAGCCTTGAAAGGGCTGCGTCCTAGTCCCCTAGACGATGGGGGCAGTGCGCCCAAATTCTACCACAAAGGAGATCAACGGGTCAAGCCAATGAATGCCTTAAAATCCTGTCATACAGGCTGAATACAGATAGGAGCATCCAGCGTCGGATCGTTAACAGCGCGACTCACAGGAATCACCTCCATCTTTTCGGGCGGGTAGGGACGCAGGAAATTCATCAGGTGAGAAAGCGTATGGGCCTCCAGCCATTCCCAGCATTCCTCACGATCTAAAATGACAGGCATACGCTCGTGAATTTCCCCCACCAACGGGTTAGCAGGACAGGTAATGAGTGTGCATGAAAGTACCGTCTCACCTGTACTAGCACGCCAAACATCCCACAACCCGGCAAATGCAAACGGCGCTCCGTCCTTTAACCGAAAAAGAAAAGGCTGTGAAGGTGATTTTCCTCCAGTGCTCTGCCATTCATAAAATCCATCGGCTAGAACCAGGCAACGCCGGGAGGCGAAAGCAGAACGAAAAGTCGGTCTTACGGCCAATGTTTCTGCCCGCGCATTAATCAGGCGATTTCCAATGGTTGAATCCTTCGCCCATGAGGGAATTAAACCCCATCGCATCCATTCCCCCTTGCGATTTTCAACTTCTCGCACCCCTAACACAGGCTGTGTAGGAGCAATGTTATAGCGTGGCTGCCAACCGTTTGGGATTTCAACCAGACCAAATGCCAATGCCAGCTGTTCAGCATCCACCGTTAAAGTAAAACGACCGCACATTTTCCACCTTCCTTTCGCTAAGCCACTCGCCTAACGATGATTATAATATACGCAATCCCTGATTAGCTGAGGCAACCTATGTCCCAACCCCTGGTCGAGTGCATCCCCAATTTTTCCGAGGCTCGCCGTCCCGAAGTCGTTGAAGCTATCGTTCAGGCCATTCAATCGGTCCCGCACGTTTATATCCTGGATCGCCATTCGGATCATGACCACAATCGCACGGTCATCACCTTTGTAGGCCCCCCACAGGCCGTGGAAGAAGCCGCCTTTCGTGCTATTGCACGAGCCGCTGAATTGATTGACCTGAATCAACACACAGGAGCCCATCCCCGTATTGGTGCCACCGACGTCGTTCCCTTCGTCCCAATTCAAGACATCACCATGCAGGAATGCGTCGAAATGGCCCGCCGTTTGGGCAAGCGAGTGGGAGAAGAACTGCAAATCCCGGTTTATCTTTATGAGGAAGCCGCCACCCGCCCTGAACGAGTCAACCTGGAAAATATCCGTCGAGGCCAATACGAGGCGCTAAAAGAGGAGATCAAGACTAACCCCGAGCGTGAGCCCGACTTTGGTCCCCAACGGGTTGGTCCAGCAGGTGCAACTGTAATTGGCGCTCGCCATCCCCTAATCGCCTTCAACGTGTACCTAAACACCAGCGATACCTCCATCGCTCAAAAAATAGCCAAGGCCATTCGTTTTTCAAACGGTGGACTGCGCTACGTCAAAGCCATGGGTGTGCTGGTTGAGGGCAAGGCCCAGGTTTCGATGAACCTTACCAACTTTCGCCAAACCCCGATTTTTCGGGTGATGGAAATGATCCGACGCGAAAGTGAGCACTACGGGGTGACCGTGCATCACAGCGAAGTAGTGGGGCTCATCCCCCAGGAGGCCTTAAACGACTCGGCGATCTGGTACCTCCAATTGGATGGCTTTGAACCCACCCAAATTCTGGAAAATCGCCTGAGTGAGATCATGCGTTCTCGGGTTACCGAACCCCTCCCTCCCAGAGAAACCAGTTTTCTCGAGGCTTTAGCCTCCCCCACCCCAACCCCCGGTGGGGGTTCAGCCGCCGCATTTACGGGTGCAATGGCTGCTGCACTGGTAGCGATGGTAGCACGTCTGACCATCAGTAAGAAGAAATATGAATCCGTTAAATCTCAAATGTGGCAAATCCTGGAAGAAGCCGAAAAACTGCGCAGCGCTTTGTTGAGTGCCGTTGAGGAGGACGCACAAGCGTTTGAAGCCGTCATGGCTGCCTCTAAGCTTCCCAAAGATACCCCTGAACAAGAAATGATCCGACGGGAAGCCCTTCAAAACGCCTACCTCCATGCTGCGGAAGTGCCACTCAAGGTAGCCCAAACAACCCTTATGGTAATGTCTCTGGCTCAACAAACCGTTGCGCTAGGTAACCTGAATGCCATCACCGATGCCGCCTCAGCCGCTACGCTGGCCCATAGTGCCATCACCTGTGCGGGTTACAACGTGCGAATCAATATCAGCTCTCTGGAACCCTCCGTGGCTCAACCCTTGTTGGACCGGCTGAATACCACAGAACAGCAGGCCGAGCACTTATTTCAAGAGGTTCGCCTCTTGCTCCGCGAGCGTGGAGGTCTACAACTAAACACCTGAGTCTTCAAGTTAGAGAACACGGAGCCAATCCAGGCAAAAATCATTTCTGCTGAGAGGAGTCTCATTTATGGGTCTGAAACCGGATCATTGGATTCGCAAGATGGCGCTCGAGCACGGCATGATTGAGCCGTTTGTGGACCACCAGGTGCGCACGGGGGTCATCTCATATGGCTTATCTTCCTACGGATATGACATTCGTGTGGCCGACGAATTTAAGATCTTTACCAACGTATTTAGCGCTATGGTTGATCCTAAGGATTTCGATCCCAAGTCCATGGTGGATTTTAAGGGGGACGTGTGTGTGATACCACCCAACTCCTTTGCATTAGGGCGTACAGTGGAATATTTCCGTATCCCCCGCAATGTCTTGACCGTGTGCCTTGGTAAAAGCACCTATGCACGCTGTGGTATCATCGTCAACGTTACCCCTTTCGAACCTGAATGGGAAGGCTACGTTACACTGGAAATCTCTAACACAACCCCTCTCCCGGCTAAAATCTACGCCAATGAGGGAATCGCACAGGTGCTCTTCTTTGAGGCCGATGAGGTCTGCGAAGTGTCTTACGCCGACAAAAAAGGGAAATATCAGAAGCAAAGCGGGATCTACCTTCCCCGTTTGTAATTTGACCCAGGGAAATGGCCGATGGCGGGGTTTTACCCAGGACCTTTCAAATGGCAATTCTACCCTGTGGAGGGGCGCTTCTCCCTGCAAACTGAGGCCCCCTCTCAGGTCCAGTTAAACCATTTCTGCTTAGGCATCCACTTCCATTGCCGTGGAAAGCGCTACCACTGGAGGCCGGATCATTTTCAGCCTGTCAGAGCAATCTCCAGCGATTCCTCACTTCCAATTGAGAATGAAACAGTTGAAGTGCTGACCGCTTCACAATCTGAATCCGGACTGCGGGTCAACCTTACCCTGGCCAATGCCCATAATCACAGATGGGGGCTTTGGAAACTCAGCCTATACAACGAAGGCTCAGACCCGGTTTGGATCGCTCAAATTGATCTTTTGGATGGCAGTAATCCTGTTACCTCCCACCCCTTGGTGTTGGGTTCGTCGCCACTACCATTGAGGTTTTATCTCAATGGTTGGCAATCCTGGTCGTACACCGGCACATTGAACACCGAACAAAGTATGCCCCGCTCACGCCTGGGGCCTTTTCAGAATCCCATGGTGCTCAATGCGGGGACCCCAATATTTCACCGCCGAGGCCAATTTAGCAGTGACTTCTTCACCATGTTGCTAAATCCCTTCGAAAACGTGGGGCTGGTAGTCGGATTTCTCTCTCAGCAGCAACACTTTGGTAGTCTGGTTTTTTCAACGACTCCCCAACCCCATCTCCGGGTCTGGGCAAATGGAGACCACACTCGCTTGGCCCCCGGAAAGAGCATGGAAACTGACTGGTTGGCGGCCTATCCATTTGCCGCCACCGACTCTGAATTCCCATTGGAATCCTACCTGAAGGCTGTGGCAGCCGTTCATGGGATAGACGAATTCCCCCCCAGTCCTCGTGGATGGTGCTCATGGTATTACTACTACACGAATATCTCTGAGGAAGACATCCGCGAAAATCTACTCCGGGTTCAATCCTGGCGCTCTGAGGTCCCGCTGGACCTTGTGCAGATTGACGATGGCTTTGAGTCTCAGGTCGGAGATTGGTTGACCTTCAAATCCTCTTTCCCCCATGGAGTGGCCCCGCTTGCGCAAGAAATCAGAGAGGCAGGCTTGCAAGCCGGTTTGTGGCTGGCGCCTTTCATCGTTCACCCCCAATCTCAACTGGCCCGCCAGCATCCCGAATGGCTACTCCGCAAACCCTCCGGCCGCCCGGTCAATGCCGGTTTTGTCTGGAACACCTTTGCAACCGCGCTTGATCTTACCGTCCCGCAAGCCCTCGAATATGCGGCTCAGGTTGTCCACACGGCAGTTTATGACTGGGGATTCCCATACTTGAAATTGGATTTTCTCTACGCAGCAGCCCTTCCAGGCAGGTACCACCAGCCCACCCTGACGCGGGCACAGGTGCTACGTCGGGGAATGGAAACCTTACGGCAAGCCGCCGGAACTGAGACGTTTTTGCTGGGATGCGGCGCCCCTCTTGGGTCCGTCCTAGGGTTGGTTAACGCAATGCGTATCGGGGCCGATATCAGTGGTTCGTGGCAACCTGAATACCTGGGGCATCGGTGGTTTTTCAAGGGCGAGCCCCACATGCCCGCGGCGCATAACGCCATTCGCAACACGCTCACCCGAGCGCCTTTGCATCGCCGCTGGTGGATCAACGACCCCGATTGCTTGCTCCTTCGCCCCGACACACGACTGACTCTACCTGAGGTACAAACCCTGGCCAGTGTCATTGCCCTGAGTGGAGGGTCGCTGCTCCTATCCGATAATTTGACTACCTTGCCAATTGAGAGGATAAGGATCGCCCAGGTGCTGCTTCCATTAATCGAGGAACGCCCTGAGGTCCTAGACCTTCTCGAAACTGATCATCCGGCACACATCCGCCTGGATCTGACCGGGGCCATTGGAGAATGGCATCTCCTTGCTTTTATCAATTGGAGCGACGAAGCGGTTACGCCCCATCTCACCCGCTCACGCTACCGTTTACCTGCCTCCAAGCCCTATTTGCTACATGATTTCTGGACCGATCGTCATCATATATGGGAGGATGACACAACACTGGAACTTCCCCCCCTGGCCCCGCATGGCATCTCCCTACTCGCCGCATTTCCCCTTCCCGATGAACAGCCAGCCTGGGTTGGAAGTACCCTCCACATCAGTCAAGGGCTGGAAGCGCGAACCTGGCACATCGAAGAGACACATCTGACCTGTCGTCTGGATTTGCAACATGCCGCTACAGGCTCTGTATACCTGTATCTACCCGAATTCCCCCGGTCTGCCTGGTTGGAAGGAGAAACAATCCAGTGGAGCACCGTCTCCCCCAGCCTCTATCGCTTTCCGGTGTACCTCACTCAAGCCGCTACGCTCAATGTCGCCTGGAAATGAACCTTGCCCGACAAGCGGATTTGCCGGGCAAGGGGGATAAGGTCGCTTTGTTGAAATTATGAGGCCTCAGGTGGGGTGGTTTCAGTGTTAGTAGCAGTTCTGCGCCCCCGACGCCAGCGGCGGAACCCCATCCAGATCAGCCAGACGACGATGCCAATTGGCAACGCTACTGGCAAGCAGAATAGGACTAACCAAATCACCGCATTGGCTAGCGTCTGGTACGCGCGGATCAACGCCCGAATGGCATCCCTCGCCACCCCTTCAGGTTTCCAGGTCCCAATTGTTATTGGCGCAACCGCCTCCTTCGCCCGTAGGGTGACAGTAATAGCCGACATGGCCGCGGATTCTTGATAATACTTAATTTGCCCCTTTAGAACCTCAATCTGCTCATTAACCTGGCGCAACTCATTGTAAACCTGAAGGACCTCTTCGGGTTTCGTAGCCGTGTCCATGATCTTCTGCAGTTGCTCGGCTGCATCTTCCAAATTGCGCAACCGAGATTGCAAATCGGTGTATTCCTTCGTGACATCCTTGCCGTAAATGTTCTGAGAAAGGATATCCGTGGCTGGGTTTTCGACTAAGGCCCGAATACGAGAGAGGGCTTCTTCTAGCCGCTCAGCCGGTACACGAATCGTTATCGTTCCCTCCTGCACCTGGGTACCCTCGGGGGTTTGAGTTTGATACAGGCTGGAACTGACCACAAACCCCTTCATCTCATCCGCCAGACGAATAATGGCATCCATGGCCTGGCCAGGGTTGGCCACTACAATTGATAAATCGGCTGAACGGATGACCATGCGTTCCGTCTCGGTGGCGAGACTCTCCTGATAAACATTTGAGACACCTTGATAGGCCATCCTCTCCGCGGGTAATGGCGCCATGGTGGGCTGTGCCATTATGTCCTTGGGGTAAGCCTCTGTTCCCCCTGAGGTCGGCGAGATGCTTTTAGGCGCACAAGCCCCCAAAAATAGCGTACCCAATAGCACGATTCCCGCCAGGAATGGGCGTCCTTTTCTTTTTTGCATGGCATCTTCTCCTCTCTGGTAGGTTCTATCTTCTAGACGTTAGCGAACGCCCAAAGTTCCCCACCCATACAAATTAAACCCCCTCACTCAATCGGCGAGCATGATAAGTGGGCAGCCCAGCCTTTAAAATGCGCTCCTGAACAGCCTCAACCGGGTACACAACCCGATGAAATTCCCAGGTTCCCGCTTCTGGGTCGAAAATAGCATACGCAGCCCGGGGATCACGATCGCGCGGCTGCCCAACTGAACCGGGGTTGGCAATAACCGGGGTTTTCAAGGCTATTGTGTCGCCATCTTTGGGAATAACCCACTCAATCCATTCGCCATTGAAGTAAAAAACCACCGGGATGTGAGTATGCCCCACCAGACAATAGGAAGTATCAAAGTAGGCAAAGTTTGATGCCACTACGCTCAGGTCCAACATGTACTCCCACAGGGGATTGCGCGGACTACCATGGACCAAAGTGCTTGTGCCTACCTCAATACGCTCAGGTAGACCTTCCAGGAATTGACGCGTATCCTCTCGCAAGGCTTGTTGAGTCCAACGCACCGAGAGCGAAGCCTCGCGGTTGAAATAAGAAAGATCCAGACGTCCCAAAACTGCCGCATCGTGATTTCCCAACAAGCAGATCAGATTGGGTTGTTGTCGGATCAAATCCACACATTCGTTGGGGTCGGGGCCATAATCCACCAGGTCACCCAGGCACCAGACTGCATCTACAGTACCAGCGTCTTGCAAGACTGCTTCAAGAGCAGGGAGATTGGCATGAATGTCTGAGATTATCAGTATGCGCATCTAAAATAATCCCCAAACTCGCTATATTGATCAGATCAGCATCGTGATCAAATGCCCAATCACGGCTTCAGCCACTTTGTCTTTTTCCATCAGAGGCAAAGTTTCCATTCGCCCATCTGCGAACAATAAGGTAACTCGATTGGTATCCACCTCGAAACCAGCATCCTGTGCTGAGATGTCGTTTGCCACAATCATATCCAGCCGTTTGCGCTGCAGTTTACTCTGGGCATTAGCCAGCAAATCTTCGCTCTCTGCTGCAAAACCAATCACCCGGCGCGGGTAGCCCAGATGCGCCCGGCGCTCGGCAACTTCCACCAGGATGTCCGGGGTGGCTTCCAGTTCCAAAGAGGGGATCTCTCTTTCCTTTTTTATTTTTTGTGATTGAGCGACCCGGGGGCGGAAATCAGCAACTGCAGCAGCCATAATCAGGACATCCGCATCCTGAGTTTCCTGAAGTACGGCATCTAACATCTCAGCAGCAGTACGCACTTTGATCACCTTTGCTCCATATGGAGGAATAAGAGACGTGGGGGCCGTGATCAGAACCACATCTGCGCCCACATCTAGCGCAGCCTGGGCTAACGCGTATCCTTGTTTGCCCGAAGAGCGATTGGTAATCACCCGTACAGCATCAATGGGTTCCTGGGTGCCGCCCGCCGTGATGACCACCTTGCGCTTTGCCAAAGGTCCGTTTCGGCCTGATAGCCAGCGCACCGCTGCCAGCACTTCAGCCGCCTCAACCATCCGCCCTCGCCCCACCAAACCGGAGGCTAATCGCCCCTCTGCCGGGCCGACGAAGTACGCCCCTCGCTCTTCTAAAATTCTAACCGCTGCCTGCGTTGCCGGGTGCTGGAACATTCCCGCATCCATGGCCGGCGCTACCACCAGCGGGCATTGGGAAGCCAGCACGGTTAGCACCAGTAAATTATCGGCAATGCCATAAGCCAGTTTTGAAAGCGTGTTGGCCGTAGCAGGGGCAATCACAATCAAATCGGCACTGCGCCCCAGCCCCACATGAGTGACATGGCCTTCTCCACCCCACAAATCAGCGTCAGTATAAGCCTTCCGCCCAGTAAGCGATTGAAAAGTGAGGGGAGTAATGAAATGCTGGGCCCCTTCGGTAAGGACCACATCTACTTTAGCCCCCCACTGAGTCAGACGGGAAGCAACCTCTCCCGCTTTATACGCAGCAATGGAGCCAGTCACCCCCAGAACAATGCAACGATTGGTTACTGGATTACTCATGGCGAGGACGGTTTTTCTCCCAAAGAATTCGCAACCCCTCCAGGGTCAGCCAGGGAGCCAGATACTGGATCACAGAGGTATGGTGTGCTACCACTTCGGCCAACCCACCGGTTGCGATCACCTTCATTTCTGCATCCAACTCACGTCGAAAACGTTCCACCATCCCTTCTACCAGGGCCACGTACCCATACAATAGGCCCGCCTGGATCGCGTGAATGGTATTACGCCCGATCACTGAAGGTGGGGCTTGCAAGTCTACTCGCGGCAACTTCGCTGTACGCGCAAACAAGGCTTCCGCCGCAATGCCGATTCCGGGGGCAATGGCACCCCCCAGGTACTCGCCTGCTGCCGTAATCGCATCAAAAGTGGTAGCCGTTCCGAAGTCTACCACGCAAGCCGGTCCGCCATAGAGAGCACACACGGCAACTGCATCTGCAATACGATCGGCCCCAACTGCACGGGGGTCCTCATAGAGGATCTTGATCCCCGTCTCAATCGTATCATCCACCACCAAGATATTATCGCTAAGATAATTACGGCACGCCTGCAAAATACGTGGGGTCAGCGGAGGCACCACGGAGGCCACACAAATGCCATCCAGTTGGGCCGGCGAACACCCACCATGCTGCAAAAGCCCCAACATTTGAAGCCCATATTCATCTGGCATGCGCTCGTGATCGGTCGCCAGACGCCAACGCGCCCCCAGTTTGGAGCCTTCAAAAAGACCAATGGTCAGATTGGTATTCCCCACATCAATGGTTAAGAGCATGCCAAAAAAATCAACCGCCTTTCCGCACGTTCTCGATGATTTCGGCAGCGTAATCGTAACGGCTAAATGCCGGCATCAAGTAAATGCCCTGTGCGAAAGATTTCGCTGCCAGGGCTAATTCTATCGCAATTTCAATCCCTACACGAGCCGCTTTTTCGCCCCCTGCCGCAATGCGCTGGCGGACTGCAGGGGGAATGGTAATTCCTGGCACCTCATGGTGCAGAAAGGCAGCATGTCGTTCACTAACCAGGGGAAGAATGCCCACCAGAACCGGAACATTAAGCCCCCCAAGCGCTTCATGAACGCGATCCAGGAAGGCACGCGCTGTCACCGGGTCAAAAACGGGTTGCGTCATGACAAAATCTGCGCCGGCTCGTAATTTTCGTCGCAGATTCTTAATTTCATTCTCCGGATCAGGTGAATTAAGGTTGAGTGCACAACCCACAAAAAATGAAGTGGGCTGTCCAATATCCATTCCGGCATGATCCACACCGGTGTTGAACCCTTGCTTGATGAGTTTGATTAACCCCGATGGCACCAGATCATAATTATCCATTGCATTGGGATAATCCCCAATCGCCGTAGGATCTCCCATGACTACAAACACATTACGCACACCAAGCGCATGAGCCGCCAGAAGATCCCCTTGAACACGTAGCAGATTCCGTCCTCGCGTCGGAAAGTGAAGCACCGTCTCCACACCCACCTCTTCCTGAATGAGACGACAAACCGCCCAAGGGCTCATTCGCATGCGTGCCATGGGACTATCGGCAACATTGATGACATCCACCCCCGCCTCTTTCAGAAGGTGCACACCTGCCAGTAACTTTTGGGTTGAAAGGCCGCGCGGCGGATCCACCTCAGCCGCAATGACAAACCTTCCCTCTGCCAAGCGCTGGGCCAGCGCCGTTGGTTGCTGTGTTCCTGCGATCCCCTCTTCCCGTTCCACCAGGGTAATGCTTAGCCCATTTTCGTATTGGGCCAGATCAGTATCCTGGAGTTTCCGGTGCATGGCTGCAATGTGTTCGGGAGTAGTTCCACAACACCCCCCCACAACGAGGGCGCCCGCTTTCCAAAACGCCACTGCGTAATCCCCAAAGTAATCGGGGGCAGCAGGGTACATAATACGGTCGCCCATGCGTTCTGGCCACCCCGCATTTGGCTTGACCCAATAGCGTCCCTCTGGTACAGCAGCCCGCATCTGTTTAAGAATGCGCAATAACTGATTGGGCCCCCCAGAGCAGTTAATCCCGATGAGATCTGCTCCCATCTCAAAAATGCTTCGCGCCACTCTAACAGGATCATCTCCCAGAAGCGTTCGGTCATCCCGGGTAAAAGTTACGGAAGCCACGACGGGTAAATCAGGGTCCACCTCCCTGGCGGCCAGTACTGCCTCACGGACCTCATAAAGGTCGGCCATTGTTTCAATGACCAGTAAATCCACTCCCTTCGCAACCAGGGCTTCAATTTGTTCACGAAATGCGGCTCGCGCCTGCTCCGGCTGCACGCGACCGAAAGGCGCCAGGCGCACACCCAATGGACCTACGTCACCCGCAACCAGCGCCCCATTCGGAGATGCAGCCACTGCTTGACGAGCCACCTCAACGGCCATTTGGTTGAGCACTCTCACTTGATCTTCGAGGCCATGTTGCATCAGTTTAAACCGATTCGCCCCAAAAGTGTTGGTCAGGATAATCTGTGCCCCTGCATCCAAATACTCGCGGTGAATATCCATTACCAGATTTGGCTTTTGCAGATTCAGCAGATCGAAACATTCTTCAAACTTCACCCCTCGTTGATTAAGCAAGGTACCCATCGCCCCATCGGCTACCACGGGGCGGTCCTGAGAAGCAAGCCAGGTTAAAAAGGCCTCTCGTTTCATCCTGCCCTATCCTTCTTTTGCCCGCATTAACTGCTCAATGCGGCTCTCACCAATATTGAAATATTTGGCCAGGGGATGATGGACAATAATCGCTGCGGTAGATTGCTCGGGCACTAGCTGAAAAGCAGAGGTCAGGCTCATCCCCAATTCCGTCTCAGCGGGAAGCAGATCGAAAACTTTCCGATGATCAGCCAAATCCGGAATGGCGGGGTATCCCCAAGAATACCGCTTGCCCTGATCGGGGGCCAGCCCCAGTTCCCGACGAATGTGGCGATGAAGGTACTCAGCGGCTGCTTCCGCCATTTGTACTGCCAGCCCATGGGTGAAATAGGCCTCGGTGTATAATCCCTGAGCCTGAAGGCGTTCCACCCGTTCGCTGGCCGCTTGTCCAACCGTCACAACCTGGAAAGCCACCACATCCATTAGCCCCGAATCCACCGGGGCGAAGTAGTCGGCTAAGCAGAGAAATTCGCTCCCGTTCTGGCGCGGGAAGGTGAAACGCATAATTTCCACTGGCGAACCTGCCTGCACGCTGGCCGGATCGTAAATGATGAGATCATCTCCCTCAGATTGGGCTGGCCAATACCCATAAATTCCTTGCGGCCTGAGCCAGCCTTCCCGGAGGGCTTCCCGCCGCATGGCATCCAGACGGGCCTCATAGTCCGCCTGAAGCCGTTCCCAGGCTTCCCCATGGGTGTTTTTGGCCCCCCAAGAGAGACGAAACAGTTCATTCTTGGCCAGGCACTGAAAGACGCTTTCCAAAGGCATTTGCCTGACGACATGAATCCCCCAGACAGGTGGCCGAGGAATGCGTTCGGCCAACGGGACGCTGGAACGACGACCTGAGGAACTGGGAAGTTGCGACGCCTGCCGCCCTAGTTCCATCTCCGCTTCGGCCCGAATACGGGCTAGCAAGCGTTGTCGCGCTTCGGGGTCCATGAGCGCATCCATGGTCTCCAACCCCTCAAACGCGTCTTTGCAGTAGAAAACCCCCGGCTCGTAGAATTCACCGCTTTCTGTGAGCAAAATCCGCCGCCCAAAGCGGGGGTTAATTGCCGCACCACCAATCAGCACCGGGAATTTAAACCCCCGTCGGTGCAGTTCATTGACAATAAGGGGCATCTGTCGGCTGGTTGAGACCAGCAAAGCACTCAGGCCAATCGCATCAGCCTGGACCTCCACAGCCTTAGAAATGATGGTTTCGGCTGGCACTTGCTTACCCAGATCAATAACCTCGTAACCATTGTTGGAGAGAATGGTTTTGACCAGGTTTTTCCCAATATCATGCACATCACCATATACCGTTGCTAGCACCAGACGCCCTTTACTTACCCCCTCCTTGCGTTCTAAATAGTTTTCAAGATGGCTTACTGCCTTTTTCATCACCTCAGCCGACTGCAATACAAAAGGCAAAATCAACTCACCAGCACCGAATTTATCGCCGACCTCCTTCATAGCCGGTAAAAGAACCGTATTGAGAATCTCAATTGCCGCTTCGTGTTGGGATCGCAGCGAATCACGGTGAATGATTTCATCAATATCCTCTTCAACCCCTTCCTTTTGCCGATGCAGGACGCGCCAGTGCAAACGCTCCTCCGCGGATTTTGCACTCAAGGCGCTCTGCTCACTCTCTCGCTTTCCCGATTCCTCCCCCGAGGCGCTCTCCATATAAGCAATAAAACGCTGCAATGCTTCGGGGTGGCGATTGAAAACCACATCCTCGGCCAGGCGGCGCTCCTCCTCAGGAATTTCAGCATAGGGTTTGATGTGAGCCGGATTGACAATTGCCATATCCAGGCCGGCTTGTACAGCGTGATAAAGCATTACGCTGTTGAGAACGGCACGGGCTCGTGGGGCCAAGCCAAACGAGACATTGCTAATCCCCAGCGAAGTGAGCACACCCGGCAATTCGGCTTTTATCAGACGAATGCCCTCAAGTGTTTCAATTGCTGAGCGAGCAAATTCCGGATCCCCGGTAGCCAGAGTGAACGTCAATGCGTCAAATACCAGGTCTTGAGGACGAAGACCGTGCTCTTCAACCGCAATTTGATAAATTCGCTTTGCCACGGCCAGCTTGGCTTCTGCGGTTTTGGCCATGCCATTCTCATCAATGGTCAAGACGATTACGGCCGCGTTGTAACGTTTAGCCAGTTCGAAGACGCGGTCTGCTTTTGCCTGTCCGCCCTCCAGGTGGGTGGAATTGAGCATGCACCGCCCCGGCGCCGTTTTTAGCGCCACTTCCATCACCTCAGGCTCAGTGGTATCAATGACCAGAGGCACCCGCACCAGTGGAGCCAGGCGTTTGATGACCTTCCGCATCGTCTCTACTTCATCACCCCGTTCGGTTAATGCTACACAGATATCAAGCGCATGAGCACCGCTATTAATCTGCTGACGCGCCAGGGTGAGAATTTCATCGTAGCGCTCTTCAAGAATCAATTGCTTGAATTTCTGACTCCCTTGTGTATTCAAACGCTCGCCGATGAGGAAAGGCTTGGGTTCCTGAAGCATCGGCATTGCCTGGATCGCCGATGCCAACTGAGGGAAGTTGAGAATTGGGCGTGGCGGTGCAGGACGCCTCCCCAGGCGTTCAACCAGGCGCTTGAGGTGAGAGGGAGTTGTACCACAGCATCCCCCCACCACGTTAATGTGGTACTTTTCAACAAACTCCACCAGTTCATCCGCAAAGTGCTCCGGCTCCAGGGGGTAAACCGCCTGCCCGTCTACATTGAGGGGTAATCCCGCGTTGGGAATGCACGAGACCGGTAGGCTGGCGTGTTCTCCCAGGTAACGAATGGGTTCCCGCATGTAATCTGGTCCGGTAGAACAATTCAGGCCAATCACATCTATCGCCAGACCTTCCAGGATCGCTAGAACAGCCGAAATATCCGTACCCAGCAACATGCGTCCAGTGGTATCCAGGGTCACCTGAGCCTGAATCGGGAGGTAAATCCCTGTTTCTTCAAAGGCTTTCTGAATCCCGAGAATGGCTGCCTTGACTTCCAGAATATCTTGTGAAGTCTCAATTAGTAGAACATCCACCCCCCCCTGAATCAACCCCACCGCCTGTTCGCGAAACACATCCACAAGTTCATCAAAACTAACATTCGAGAGTTCAGGGTCATCCATAGACGGCAATTTGCCGGTTGGCCCCATCGAACCCGCGACAAAACGCGGATGAGCCGTTGTGCTGTATTCATCCGCCAGCCGTCGAGCCAACGCCGCAGCCCGACGATTGATCTCAATGACTTTATCCTGAAGTCCGTATTCGCTGAGCGTAATTCGGTTAGAACGAAACGTGCAGGTTTCAATCACATCCACACCCACTTCCAGAAACGAGCGGTGGACTTGCTCTATAGCTTGGGGGTAGGTAATCACCAGGTAATCATTACAACCAACGTATCGTTCTCCGCCAAAGTGGGCAGGGGTCAGGTTCATCTTTTGCAAGTTAGTGCCCATTGCCCCATCGTAAATGAGCACCCTTTCACTCAAGGCATCCAGATAGCGCCGATTGGTATATTGACGGTGTTTTTTTAAGTTCTGCATAGGCTCCTCGCGCTAATAAAAAAACCTCTCTGGATTGGAGAGGCCTCTATGGCAATTTACGGGCTCTCATCTTCCAGAGTTGCCGCTTTCCCGCGGGCTCTGCCGGAATTGGCACCTGCTGGGTTACTCAGCGGTTGCCGAGGCTTCATCGGGCCGGTCCCTCCACCTCTCTGGATGAGCGCCAGAGAACGGCTCTGGCTATTCAGTTGTTGGAGCAAATTCTACTACAAAACTCTCCATTTGCAAGGCTAAATTCGCACGGATAAGTGCGATATAATCTTGAAAGGAGGTCAAGAGGTGACTCGCAACGAACATTTTCCTCCCTTCTCCTCGTTCTTTATCCCATTTGTTTTATTTACCGGCCTGGGGCTGGGTGGTCTGGCTTTATTGATCACCCAAACCCTCCCCACGCTGTTCCCGCGCTGGCTCTTTTTCTTCCTGGGCACTTTGGGCATTACCGGGTTGGCATTACCTGCAGTATATTTCTTAAACTGGCGCTTTTCTTCCCAAATCCCACCCTCAACCGGGACCATTCTGCGCGAAGCCTTATGGGCTGGCATCCTCTTTGATCTATTAGCCTGGTTGCAGTTGGAGCGAGTTTTGAGCCTGACGCTTGGTATGCTTTTATGTTTGGGAATCCTAATCCTTGAACTCTCGTTACGTCTGATCGAACGCGCTCAATGGCGCCCTCATAACACCCCTCATGAATCCTGATTTGCGCCAGATTCCATCTGTTGATCAACTTCTTCGCCTTCCAGCGGCCACCGCGCTCATCGAATCCTTTGGCCGCCCTATGACCCTGAAAGCTCTACGAGAAACCCTGAGCACATTGCGTGCCAGGCTCGTGCAGGGACAAGAGATTGAGGTTACCCCTGAGCTCATTTTTACACACTCTCAGAGCCTGCTGAACGCCTGGTTTGCCCTTTCCCTCAAGCCAGTGATCAATGCGACAGGAGTTATTCTACATACCAATCTGGGACGTGCCCCACTGAGTCAAAGCGCACTTCAGGCAATTTTCGAAACCGCCCAAGGTTATTGCAACTTGGAATACGATCTCGACGAGGGACGGCGAGGCACTCGCAGTCACCATGCCGCCCAATTGCTAACCCAACTAACCGATGCCGAAGACGCTTTGGTCGTCAACAATAATGCTGCTGCGGTATTACTGGTTCTCAGTTCCTTAGCCGCACGACGTAATGTCCTCATTGCTCGCTCACAACTCATTGAAATTGGGGGCGGTTTTCGCATCCCCGAGGTACTGCTCCAATCCAGGGCACGCTTGCTCGAGGTGGGCACCACCAATCGCACTCGTATTGAGGATTACGAGAACGCGCTGCGTGATTCTGGAGCCGCCGTGATCTTACACGCTCACCATTCTAATTTCCGCATTATTGGTTTCACCGAAGAACCTCCTCTCCCTGCACTGGCAGAACTGGCCCATCGCTACCAGATTCCACTGGTGGATGACATAGGTTCGGGTGCCCTCATTGATACGGCTCAATTTTGTTTGGCTCATGAACCAATTGTGCAGGAATCCCTATCGGCAGGCGCCGATCTGGTATGCTTTTCCGGCGACAAACTTCTAGGAGGGCCTCAGGCTGGGATCATTGTCGGTAAAAAGGATCTACTTGAAAAAATCAAACGACACCCGCTTGCCCGTGCCCTACGTGCGGATAAGATCACCCTGGCTGCCCTTTCTGCTACGTTGATACACTATTTGAGGGGCGATTGGGAGCATGCAATCCCCATCTGGCAGATGATTTCCCAATCTAGCGAGGTCCTGAAAGAAAGAGCAGAGCACTGGCAAGCCGAGCTTGATGCAGGCTTCGTGACCCCTGGGTACTCAACTGTTGGCGGGGGCAGTCTGCCAGGCGAAACATTGCCCACCCACCTGCTCAGCCTCCCAGTAAAATCCCCCACCCGAGTGCTGAAATGGCTACGTAACCGTCCACTTCCCATCATAGCCCGAATCGAGAACGACCAGGTTGTGTTTGACCCCCGCACCGTGCTGTTAGATCAAGAAAAAACCCTCCTGGATGAATTGCGCCAACTCATTAGCCAGGAAAATATCCTGAAGTAAATCCACATTCCACATACCTTGGAGAGCACCATGAAAAAAGACCTGGACCATCTGATGCACACTCACGATGTAGATGCCCTGTGGATTATGGGGCCTACCACCCACAATCCTGCTATGCGCTACTTCTGTGGTGGCGCATCTCTCACCGGAGCCGATCTTTTCAAGCGCCGCGATCAACCGCCCGTTTTATTCTACCGGGCTATGGAGCGCGACGAGGCCGCCAAAACCGGGCTAATGACGCGCTGTTATGACGAGTATCCTTTCAAGATATTTTATGAACAGGCTAATGGAGATATCTCGCACGCCACGGCCCTGCGCTTCCGGAAGATTCTGGAAGATTTGGATCTCGGACACAGCCGTATTGCCCTTTATGGCAAGATTGAATTCGGACCGCAGTTTGACCTGGTCAAGCAACTGCAAACATTAATGCCAGAAGTGGATTTTATTGGTTTCGCAGATGACCCCATACTTCTAACCGCGATGATGACCAAGGATGAAGACGAGATTGAACGAATTCGACAAATGGGACGAATCACCACCTGGGTTGTTGCTCAAACAGCCGACTTCCTGAGTCAGCATCGAGCCAAGGATGGGATTTTAGTTAAAGCAGATGGCAAACCACTTACCATTGGCGAGGTCAAGCGAAAGATCAACTTATGGCTGGCCGAACAGGGAGCGGAAAACTCTGAGGGAACCATCTTTGCCATTGGACGTGATGCCGCAGTCCCCCATAGTACGGGGAACCCCAACGACGTCCTACGCTTGGGGGAAACCATCGTTTTCGATATCTTTCCCCATGAATCCGGAGGAGGGTATTTCTACGATTTTACACGCACCTGGTGCTTGGGATTTGCCACAGACGAAGCCCTTCACCTATACGAACAAGTGCTCTCCGTGTATCACCAAATTGTGCGAGAACTGACTCCCAACCGGTTTTTCAAGGTTTATCATGACCGCACCTGCGAGTTATTCGAAGCCATGGGACACCCCACTGTACGCACGAATCCCGCTACCCAAGAGGGATATGTCCACAGCCTGGGACATGGATTGGGACTGCATGTTCATGAATATCCGGTTAGCGGAGCCTATTCCAATGAATCGCGAGATATCCTTGCACCCGGCACGGTTTTCACCATTGAGCCGGGGCTATACTACCCCGAAAAAGGGGTGGGAGTACGCTTGGAGGATACCTACGCGGTGCTCCATGATGGGCAGATTACCCGCCTTGCCGATTACCCGCTTGACCTCGTGATTCCCGTTCGGAAAAGATAGCAACGAAAGAGGGGGCGCTCGCAGGATATCCCTGTCAAGGCCCCCTCTCATCAATCAGATTAGGACATCTACCACCAGCGCTAGAAAGACCAGCGCAAGGTACATGCTGGAGATGCGATACATCTGATAGGCCGGGCGATGACCAGGGAGGTGCAGCACCCGCCAGGCTGCATATATCAACCATGCCCCTAGAAGTATGGCCGTGACCAGGAAAAAACGGCCGGTCAGATTGAAAAGCGGCATCAGTAACGTCAGTGCAACCAATTCCAGGGTGTATATAAAAATCTGCCAACGGGTCGCCTTTTCCCCTCGTACCACTGGCAACATCGGGATGCCAGCACGAGCGTAATCTTTCTGCCTCACCAGCGCCAGAGCCCAGAAATGGGGGGGTGTCCAGAAGAAAATGATGGCGAAAAGAAACAGAGCCGGCACCTGTAGGTCATTCGTGACGGCCGCCCAACCCACCAAAGGCGGAATCGCCCCCGCACCTCCCCCAATCACAATATTCTGCGTCGTAGCGGGTTTGAGCCATAGACTATAAATTCCTACGTAGTAGATCATTCCGGCCAGTGCAAGCAACGCGCTGAGCAAATTGACCTTGCCAGCCAGAAGGAAGAAGGCAACCAGACACGCCGCCACCCCGTAAGCCAGACCTTGAGCCGGGGTCAGAATGCCAGAAGGAATAGGGCGCCTGGCAGTCCGCTGCATACGACGATCTACGTCACGGTCAATGTATTGGTTAATGGCACTGGCTCCCCCAGCCGCCAGGGCACCTCCCAGAAGCGTCCAGAAGGTCAAGAGCAAGTCGGGCATCCCTTTGGCCGCCAGCACCATCCCAGTGTAAGTTGTGACCAGAAGAAGTGCCACAATCACCGGTTTGTTCAAAAGGAAGTAGGCCCTAAGCCGCACGCGCAAAGGCGTTGTATCAGAGCCCTTTTCAGCGGATCGCGGAGAACGCGTCCACAACCCATAGACCAGGGCAATCAGCACCCCCCACAGGGCTACAATGTTAAGAGCGTGCAATGCTACCATGTCGGCAGGATATCCCCGTCCAACCATCCATCCTCCGACGCCAATTTGCCCTATAAATAGCACACCAACAGCCGTGGCCAGAGGCAAAATCAGCGGATCGGCATCATAGTCTCGCCAAACTCTTATGATCAAATACATCATCCCCACCAGAACCAGCAGGCTTATCAGCCGATGAATCAGCGTGCTCCACCCCCAGTTGCCAAGCACCAGGGAGCCACCACACAACGGCCATCCACCACAGGCCCGGCTTCCCTCATCCAACCCATTAGCGAAACCGCTTACCATAAGCACAAATGTTAGCCCCACAACCCCTAACCCCAGCAAAGCCAGGCGCTTATTCGACCCGGTGCTCCCACCGATAGGGTTCTGAAAGGCAGACAGGGTAGAGAGAGCGCTTAATCCCAGGGCGGTCATAGCCGCTAATCCCAACCCCAAGTGCAACAGCCTCGGTGGCATCCAGGCCGATTTGTGAAGAACGACTCCTACTAGACCTTGAAGAGCCAGCATTAAGATGCCGCTAATTAACCCCCAGCGTTCAAACGAGGACAAACCCTGCCGCCCAACCGAGAGTCGCCAACCGCCCCAACCGATTACCAGACCAGCCGCTAGCCATGAAAGAATGGGGTGCGCTAGGGCCACCCATGGCAGCCAAGTTGCAGGTTGGCCAAGAATAAACGTGCAACTCAAGTGGGAAACACACGCTTGTCCGACTTCAGTAAAACGGGCAACATACCCGCTGTAAACCGCCAGCACCAGAAAACCAAAGACCATCCCATAAATCCAATGCCCAATCTGTTTTTTCATCCTTCTTCCTCGTCCTCCTGATTCCTCTCACGGGCTTGCTTAGCGCTGTTATGTAACTGTCGCCGGATAAAAAGCGGATACCCCAATCCGAATATCGCGGCGAAGGTAAACCATTGAATGGCATAACCCAAATGCGGCCCTTCACTAATTTCCACCTCTGGTAAGGTGCGGTAGGGTAAGCCCTGCCAGGCAGGGTCAGGGGCTTGCTGAATATAAACCGGCAGCAGGGGCAATCGGGTTTGCTGCTGAATGCGTGTAATGTTGACCACATTCCACGCCTCCAGATGCGATTGACCAGGTGCTAAAGTTGGATCCGGTACACCTCCAAAATCTGGACGCTCTTGACTGCGGCGAATGACTCCTCTGACCAATACCACCCCTCTCTCCTGATATGCCAAACGCGCTGGAAGCTGGGCTTCCTCATACGGTAGCCACCCGCGATCCACAAGCACTGCCCAGGAGGTTCCCTGTATTTGCAGTGGCGTCAATAAATGAAATCCGAGCCGCCCCTCCCAAACCTGATTGCGCAACAAAACCTCATCTGCGTGGTCATATTCTCCGATCACGAGAACTTCACGATATTCCATGTCTGGCAATTGGGCGATGGGCAATGGTTCTTCGTTGAGATTTAAAGGGGGCAGAGATTGAGCCGTCAACACTCGCTCATTAAAAGCCCGCCGCTGCGCTAACCGATCCAACTGCCAGAATCCCAATCGGATCATGATAACCACACCAAGCACAACCAGAAAGGTGGTTAAACCCCAGCGAAGAAATCCACGCGTTTTCATACGTGCTCTATGTCATAGGTGATTGAGAAGCCGGGTTTTCCGGCAGAGGTACCGCCACCAGCGAATAAACCCACAACAGCATCCAGGTAGGGATCAAGACTGCCAAAATACCCTGAAAACGATCTATCGGGCGGATGCGCGAACGCACATCTATCCCCAAAATTTGTGAAGATTGAAACGAGCAAGCCATACTATATGCGCTTGGACGGTCCAGGTTAAGGGAGGCGGCGCTTCCCGGAGGAATCCAGAGGGGGCCAAGTTGGTGACTGACATTATCCTCATTACGCACAACCAAAACATCCCCTTCGGTAAAAACCATGGGAGGAAGGACCGGCCCCGCCCCACCTTTCGCAATTTGGGCCGCCGTACCCGGTGGAATGACAATCTCTATGGTGCGGGGGGCGTTTTCGCTTTCGCCACGCAGCAACCAATACGCTCCCTCCCCCACCAGAACGCCCACCAAGAGCCCAATCAGAAACGTAACCGCCAGGCGCATAAGCGCCGCTTTGGCTGTCGCACTCATGGCCGAATGTCCCGTAAAACCAACCGCAAGTCATTCACCAGGTCGTCAACCGGGGTGCCAAAGGCATAGGTCAGGCGTAAATTCCCCTGTGCGTCTATCAGATAAACTCGTGCGGAATGATCCACGAGGTAATCCTTTCCACGGCTCTCCTCATCACGCACAAGCCGATAAACTCCATATGCCTGCCAGATAGGTTGAAGTTCTGTTTCATCTCCTGAGAGACCAACAAAGCCGGGATTAAAGGCGGATGCATAAAATTGAGCGCGCTGTGGGGTATCACGGCGGGGGTCAACGGAGATAAAAACCACCCGAATATTCTTGCTCTGTCTGCCGAGCCGCTTCAGGGCGGCGTTGAGATCAGCCAACGTTGTAGGACACACATCCGGACAATAGGTATAGCCAAAGAAAAGCAGGACGATCTTGCCCCGTTGGGCACTCAGGGTAAAGAGGGTACCATCGGCCTGAGCAAGGGAAAAATCGGGTGCGGGAAGAGGCGGATCCAGCAACGAACCACGGAATTGAGTTCGCGACGGGAAGAGCAACCCGCTCAAGAGCAACACCCCCGCCAAAATTCCGGTCCCGATCAACAACCCATACTGCCGCATGCCCACAGTTAAAGCACTCCTATCAGGTAGAGAGCAGGGTAGAAGAAAATCCAAACCACATCTACAAAGTGCCAATAATTCGCACAGGCTTCCACTGCCCAATGGCGCTCAGGAGAATAATGTCCCTTGAGGCCATTGCGAAAAACGATGAAGAGGAAAATCACACCTGTCAAAACATGGAACGCATGCATACCGGTCATCATATAGAAGACAGCGCCTTCGGCCCCATCTCCAGGACCAAAAGGTGCAAGACGCCACTCAAATCCAATCACACCCACCAGGAAGGCAATCCCCAAAAGCATAGTTATGAGCGTACTAGTCAAAAAACCGCGCCGATTTCCAGCGGCGATCATTGCCTCCGCCCGGTTCATGAAGAAACTGCTGGTTAGCAGCACCGAGGTTACGATTAGCCCCAATGCCTGGTCCAGTTCGGGCCGGCGCCCACCTAGAAGGTAGAAGCGCGTAATCAGCAGAGCCCCAAACATAAAGGCATCCGAGACGATAAACAACCACAAGCCAATGCGATTTGTAGCAACACGTTGCCGGTAGGCTTCCAGACTTAATTCATGAGCGCTCATCAATGCTCCTCCCGTGATCGAAAGACACGCATCAGGTGCATGTAAAACTGAATTACAACCGCGGCTTTGAGCAATGCAATGGCCCACAAGATAACGGCAGGTCCTTCATGAGTGCCGACGTAATATTCCAGGACCGTCAAGACCGCCAAAAAGATGAACACATAAACGCCCCGCCGTATTTCAGATGTGGATTTTTTTACAGATTGCATCTCATTTTCCTCCGCTCTTGACATCAATCATCTCCCGCAGGTTGGGTCAGCGGCTCCACGTAACGCGATCCCTTCAAGCCGTAATCATAGGGCTCCCCCACCACCCGGAAGGGTTGAGGATAGTTATGCATGGGGGCCGGGGAAGGCAGCAATTGCCATTCTGGCGAGCGCGATTGCCAGATATTACCCACCGCAACCTCCCCACGACGCAAACTCATTATCAGATTGATGAAGAAAATCAGCACTGATAACCCAATGAGAAAGCCAGCGATGGTGATGATTAGATGGGCCGTATCAAATCCCTGGGCAGGATCATAATCGGCAATACGGCGGCGCATCCCCATCATCCCTACCCACATCTGCCCAAAGGTCATTACCAAGAACGAAGGGGTCATGAGCCAGAAATGTAGCCGCCCCAAAGTTTCATTTAACCTCCGACCGCTAACCTTGGGAAACCAGTAATAGATGGCCGCGAAGAGGGGAAAGATATAGCCGCCGAACATCGTATCGTGAAAGTGACCTACCACGAAATACGTATCGTGTAGATGGAGATCGGTAGCGACCACACCATTGGGAGGACCACTGAGACCGCCCATGAGAAACACCACAATTGCACCCAAGACAAAAAGCATCGGTACAGGGGTACGAATGCGTCCTTGCCACAAGGTTGCCACCCAACTGAAGAATTTGATCCCAGTGGGAACAGCCACTAGCAAGGTGCTATACATGAAAGGCACACGCAGGTATTCTTCCATGCCCGAGGTAAACATATGATGTCCCCACACCAGAAAGCCCACCAGCGCAATTCCCAACGACGACATAGCAACCCAGCGATAGCCGAACAAAGGCTTGCGCACAAAAACGGGCAACAATTCACTAATTACACCCAAACCGGGCAGCACAAAGATGTATACAGCAGGGTGTGAATAAAACCAGAAGAGGTGTTGGAAAAGAATGGGATTTCCACCCTTAGCCGGATCAAAGAAACCCATGCCAAACAGGCGCTCAAACATTACCATCTGGAAGGAAAGGCCGATCAATTGGGTTGCCGTAAGGGCAATAATGGACGTTGCCAGAGTAGCCCAGGCAAAAATGGGCATGCGAAACAACGACATTCCAGGAGCACGCAATCGAATGATCGTAGTAATCAGGTTGAGGGCTCCCAGAATGGACGACCATCCGTTAAAAAACACCCCCACAAAAAACATCTGCATGCCCAATGGAGCACGAATGCTCAACGGCGGGTAAGCCGTCCACCCGGTATCAAATCCACCCACAAAAAGAGCGCTTAATAGCGTAATCGAAGCGGGAACGGCAATCCAAAACGAGAAAGCGTTAAGGCGTGGGAAGGCCATATCCCTGGCTCCGATCAACAGCGGTACCAGGAAATTCGCCATAGCAGCAAACCCCAACAGGATTGAGATGATCAGCACCATCCCGTGCATCCCGATCAGGGTATTGAAAAAGTTCAAAGAGAGGAACTGCATTCCCGAGCGGGCCAATTCAACACGAAAAATCAGCGCAAAGCTCCCACCAAGGGCTAGCAACAGCAGAGATAACACACCGTATTGAACCCCAATCACTTTATGATCCAGGCTGTAGCTCAGATAGCGCCGCCAGCCCGGCTCTTCTTCAATCTCTTCGATATCAGGAGTCTCGCGCCCAAGCGCCCACGCATACCAATCTTTAAAGGCGCCCAAAGCCACCATGAATCCCAAAACCCCACCAAACGCCCCTGCTACCCAGGCAGGTTCGGTCTTCCAGGGCAAACCCATAACAGCACGCACGGCACTCAATAGACCCATCCCGATCAGAAAACCCAAAATCTGCCCGACAAGGCCGCGCACCAAACCAATTGACCATAAACGTTTCATTGCACCCTCCACACAACGGGTTGAAATCAGCGGAGCGTCTTGATGTACTCAATAATGTCGTTGATCTGCTGGTCCGAGAGCAACGCCTGGTAATTTGCTGGCATCACATTAGCCGGATAGCCTTTGACCACCTGAGCATTCGGGTTAACAATGGCCGTTCTCAAGTACTCCTCATCCACGACAACCCGACTGCCGTCCGCCAGTTCGTGATCTGTTAGGCCATACAGGCCTTTCCAGGTTGGCCCCACGCCCGGGGAACCATCCACCGAGTGGCAGGAAAGACAGCCATTGGTTTGAGCCCACTTTGCACCCCGTGTAGCAGGATCCGCCCCAATGGCCTGAAGTTGCTCACTAATCCAGGTTTCAAAATCGGCCTGAGATACCACTACAACTGGGCTCTCCATATAGGCGTGGGAAGTACCACACAACTCCGCACAGCGCACCTTGAATTGACCCACCATGGTTGGCGTAACCCGTAATTCACGCTCAAGGTTCTCACCCGGAAGAGCATCTTGCTTCACACGAAACTCAGGCACCCAAAATGAGTGAATCACATCCAGGGAGGTTAAGCGTAAATGAGCCTGGCGATTTACCGGTAAATACAACGTATCTGATGTAATTCCATACTGGGGGTACTCAAATCGCCAGAACCATTGCCCTGCCACCACTTTGACTTCAACTGCCTGGGGGTCCACCCGCCGCGTTTCAGCCAATGCAAGCGACCCCAGATAGGAAAGATAGATGACAATCCCAATGGGAATGATCGTCCATACCACCTCGAGCCCGGTGGAGCCCTTGATATAGGCTCCCTCTTCGCTTTCATCCTTGGCACGTTGACGAAAGACTATCAGGCTGTATCCCATAAAAACCACGATCAGGGAGAAGAAAAATGCAATCAGCATAAACTGAAGGCTGAATAGCCGATCAATGGGCTGGGCTTGAACACTTGCCTGAAGAGGAAGAATTTGAATGGTGTTCAAGAGATAATTGGTGGCTAAGGTCAATACAACCACTATAGAGCCTGCAATAGCAAAGTGCTTCATAGAGAATGACTGCTCCTTTCCTGAGGATGGGGATTGGAAGCCCGAGGGTTCTGATAGCGAAAGCCAATCTTCTGCCTGAGAGGGGGTAAGGACGCGGCGATCATAAACGACTACTGAACCGCTTTCCTGAAGAGAGACCAACATTACCTGCATAGCACGATTGCCACTAACAAAGAGGTCCATGAACCGCTTACGATCCAGAGAGCGGTCATCGTAGTCCAGAATGACAAGATCGGGTAACCAGGATTCAAGAAGCGCCAGCGTCTCTTCCATTGTTCCGACCACTCGAATTTCGAACCGCCGCCCCTGCCATTGTTGGCGAATTAACCGTTCCAAGCCGCGCCCGAACAATGGGTTGGCCGAAGCAATCAACACCCTACGCACCCCATCCAATTGTTGGAAACCCATCATGATTCCAAACCTTTCAGGTGCCTTTACACGATTTTATAGACTGCCCTATATAAAATACACAATTTACCCCTATATTGTCGAGATTAGACGGGTATTAAAAAGGGGTTAAAAATATCCCCCTGGAAGGGGGATATTGGTATCACACCGGACTTCTTTTAGAGATGATTTAAGAGTCTCGACGGCGAATCAACCCCAAAGCAATTGCCTTGCTCACCGCTTCAGTGCGGTTAGAAGCTTCCAGTTTTTCCAGAATATGGCGGACGTGGGTTTTTACCGTGTTATCAGAAATATACAATTTTGCCGCAATCTGCCCGGTAGTCTTTCCATCCGCCAAACATTCGAGCACCTCTAATTCCCGATCACTGAGGAGTTGCCGATTTGCCATTTCGGACTGGTAGGCCAAAGCACGCAACACCGGCGCTGTAACTTCTGGGGAAAGAGCTCCTTCGCCCTGATAAACTCGCAGAATGGCTTTGCGAAGTTCCTCAGGCTCTACGTTTTTGAGGAGGTAACCATCCGCGCCACTCCGAATGGCTTGCATGAGGTCTGCCTCCTGCTGTGAGACCGTCAGCATCAACACCCTGGGGGAAGAAATCCATTTACGTAGCGCTTCCAGCGTTTGCAGTCCATCCATGGAAGGCATGTTTATATCCAGCAACACCACATCAGGGGCTGTGCGACGCACTACATCCAAGGCCTCCTGACCGTTGGAGGCCTCACCAACAACCTGTATTTCGGGCATATCTCGAAGCAACTCGATTAAGCCGCGCCGAAACAGTGCATGATCATCCACAACCACAACTCGTACGACACGTGTACTCATACCAGCGACTCCTCAATCCGAAATGGTACCTGTAAACGGATAATCGTGCCTTGATAAGGCCGGCTGATGACCTGGAATTCGGCCCCAATCAACTCAGCGCGTTCGCGCATTCCTCGCAATCCGTGTTGAGAGAATTGCGGCACATCCTCAGGAGAAAAACCAACTCCATTATCGCCAATTTCCAAAACCCAGTCTCGATTCCAGGAACTCAGTGAAATCCACGCCCTGGAAGCATGAGCGTGTTTACGAATGTTATTTAAGGCTTCTTGGATAATACGTAGAATCTGAGCCTGTACCTCCAGAGGAAGATCAGGAGCCTTCTCAGGGAGAATACATTCGATCTGCAAGTCTGCACCTTCTGCCACATTGGCTGCCACCTGGCGAATCCAGGCATTCATATCCTCCTGCGGGCTAAAACGTAAGTTATCCATTACCTGGCGTGTCTCCAAATAAATCTCGGAGAGCGCTTGATAGTGTTGATGAAGCAAAGTTTCTAAGCGCGCGTGCTTCTCCTGATTAAGCAGCTGGATCATCTGCGCCGCGTTCAATTTCAGATAAGCCAGCGTTTGGGCCAGGCCATCGTGAATTTCACGCGCCAGACGCAGCCGCTCTTGCATGACTGCTCGATAAGCCAGATCAAAATTCATCTGCTCAGTTTCAATCACATATACCAGAGCATCCAGTAACAAACCCAGCCTTTCAAGTGCAGCCTCCCCCTGCAAAGAAGAGTCCGGTCCATAAAGCATCAGCACTCCCAAATCCCCACTTTGGGAGGATACAAGGCGAAACACCCAGCCTTGTGTACCATCGGGTTCGAGAGGGATGTACTGAGGCCGCTCGGGCCAGGCTTGAGCGGCTCTGAGGACCCGGCTCCAAACCTCTCGAGCGCCTTCAGGCTCAGTCAATGGGAAATGTCCCACGGTGAGAAAAGTGGGCAACATCCTGATTTCGTTTTTAGGGAGGTATAGCGCTGCGCCTTCACACCCCGAAACCCGCATTAACCGCCATACGAGGGGTCTAAGTGTGCTGTCCAGGTCAGGGTGTCTTACACGACTCCCTAATACTTGGGAGTAGATAGCGGTTTCCCGTCCCTTCAGACGGTACAGCTCCAATCCCACCAGTATAACCGAGAAGAAGTTCTCTAATGCATGCCGAATTTCTTCCCCAAGCCTAAAATCAGGCTGCGTTGAAAAGAAGTTTACAACAACAACCGTACGGCCACGGTACTTTAGGGGAAGACACTCTACCACTTTTGCCTCTGATATACCACCCTGGAAAAGAGAACATCCCTGACCTACGACCGCCCGATAAACCTGACATTGTTTACAGGAAAGACGAACCTTGGGCTGAGCCAAACTCTTCTCCCAACCCTCGCTGGCCACCATCGTTTCCTCGCCAGCCGCATAAACTCGTAAAGGTTGGTTCCATTCATCTAAAGGGATAAAAGTGGCACCGCTAGCCCCACTAAAGGCGACGGCCTTCTCAAGAGCCTTACGAATCAGCCCTTCCTCATCGTTCGTATCAAGAAGATCCGAGAGATCTTGCCAAAGAACATTATCACCAATGCCTTCAAGAGCTACGTCTTTAGCCCCCTCCACTGATTCCCACACCTCTTTTTCACGTTTTCGAGGCCACCTTCCCCATACTCCCAATACACATAGACCTATCCCCCCAATCAACCAGGCAACAGCCATGCCGCTTCCGTTAGCCAGACCAGCCACCCCTAAACCGGAAAGGAAAACTCCAACTAACAAAAGGGCATTTTGCAATCTTTTGCAAAATCGGACAATTGATGTCCTTATTACTTGATTTGCCATGCCTTTATTTTAACCCGAATGCTAGCTTTAAGTTGACTTTCTATACAAACTTAGCCCGGCATGCGCGCATGCCGGGCTACATTCCTGGATCAAAGGGAGGGGCCTACTTGAAGGTCTTAATGTAAGTGACAACTTGCCAAATTTCGTCCTCGGTCAATATCCCTTTCTGAGCCGGCATCGAAGAATTGAAAGGTGCCATGGCACCACCTTCAGAAATGCGCCAGAAGATATAATCGTCTTTCGCTACCTTGACCAGTTCGACCAGATTGCCGGGATGTGGGTCCAACGCTTGCCCCGCCGGCCCATCTCCAAGACCTCTCTCACCGTGGCAGGAAGCACAGCGCTGGTCATAAATGGTTTTACCGGCTGCTACCACATTGGCATCGCTCGTAGTATAGGGGTTCGTCTTCCCGGCATATTCGGGCGGGGGTGTAGGGCGCGTTTCTTTAGCCTCCCCTCCGCCACCACCACACGCGGATAGAGCAAACACACCGAGCACCAACACAATCCACAGAATTCCCAGTTTTTTCATACGTCCTCCTTTGGACAAATGAACAAATTCACGTACATTCACCTTGATTATATCCCGTCTCTAAATGAGAGAGAGATGAGAACCGGGTGAATTTTGAATCAACCTTCATCATGATTAAGAGTTTCCTCATCAGAGAAATGTGAATTCATCACTATACAAAATGGATAAAACATACTATTTTGATAAAGAATCCTGCAAAATTAAAACCTTACATTAGAGGATTAGACATGCTAAAAATTAGCCGACGCTTCGATTATGGGTTACAAATTATGCTGGCATTGGCAAAGACGGGTGATCATCCCATTGCAACGGCAGTCCTCTCTCGCAATCTGGATATTCCCCTACCTTTCATGCACCAAATTGCGCACACGCTGATGCAAAAGGGTTTGATCAAAACAATTCCCGGACCACGCGGTGGCATTCGCCTGAATCGCTCTCCAGATTCCATCAATTTGCGCGAAATTATGGAAGCCCTAGAAGGGCCAATCCACCTCTCCCCATGTCTGGAAAGCGCCAACGCTTGCCCTCATCGCGAGACCTGTGTCTATCTGCCCGTGTGGGCTAGTCTTCAAGATGCCATCAACAGGGCTCTGCAGAGTCTAACCCTCGAAAAACTGGCAAGCCAAGGACCTCAGCAAATCCTGCGCGAGATGCACGCCTGGCGTTCACAACTGGAAATTTGTCAGCCAGAGGCAGCCGGTTAAGCCAGCATTGTCACGAACTCCCATACTCTCACAGAGACACGGGAGAGTCTGTGAGTGAGGCGACTTTCAAAAGAAGGTTAGCCTCCCTGCATAAAATTTATGAGCGCAATGCGGCTAAAACCTCAGCACTGTGACCTTCTGGTTTGACGTTGGGGAACACCTTTTTGATGATCCCATTTTCATCAATCAAGAAGGTAGTGCGTAGAACGCCTTCATACTCACGCCCCATAAATTTTTTCTTGCCCCATACGCCATACAGTTTGCAAACCTGGTGATCCTCATCGGAAAGCAAGGTGAAAGGGAGGTTATATTTCTCTTTAAATCGCGCATGGGAAGCAGGTGAATCGGGACTCACTCCCAAAATCACCACCCCGGAATCTGCATATACCTGATAATCATCGCGAAAAGAACAGGCTTCTTTCGTGCATCCTGGGGTGTCATCCTTGGGGTAAAAATATAACACCACAGGTTTGCCCCTAAATTCACTGAGGGAGCGGGGTAGCCCGGTTTCATCCGGTAAGGTAAAATCGGGAGCGGGCATATTTGCTTCAAGGGCCATCTCATACCTCCAACATATAGAATTTACTTAAAAATCTTATCAGCACCCCTGGACAACGATCCCCATTTGTCCAACGTCATAACCTGGTAACTGAGCCACAGCCTGGCGAAAACGTGGCTCGTGCATTAAATCAAAAACGGGTTTAATGCGCTCATCTTCAAGATATTTGCAGGGAATGATCAGGTCATAGGCCTCCTGGAAAAGCGGGACAAAATCCAGTCCCAGTGCCTTAGCAGCGGCCGTCACCCCCAAACCGCAATCCGCGCGTCCCGAAGCCACTGCCGCGGCCACAGCCAGGTGGGTATACTCCTCCTGTTGGTAGCCCCGAATGGCTTCGGAGTTGATCCCTAAACGGCCGAGATGGTAATCCAGTAGAACACGCGTACCAGCCCCGCGTTGGCGATTGACGAACATCACATCTGAACGCACCAGGTCCTCCAGGCCCTTAATGCCTTTGGGGTTTCCAGGCCGCACAATTAACCCTTGCTCGCGTCCCACCCACCGCACGATCATGACCGCTTCATTGGGCAAATATTGCCGCACATAACGCAGGTTATAAACCCCCGTTTCCGGATCCAGCAAATGTGAACCAGCAAGATGAGCCTCGCCCCTTCGCAAAGCGATCAACCCACCCAGGCTTCCCACATTTGCCGACACCAGGCGCAGCCCCCGCTCTGCTAAAAACTGCGCCAGGAGATCCAATGACATATCATGTGAACCGATTGCGAAGATGGTGCGATTCAACACACGGCTGGAGGTGTACAGTCGTACACGCACCTTTTCCCCTGCTTCGATTCCTTGAATTCCCGAGGGTATCACCAGGATACCATCCGCACGTACCAGCGAGGTGATCACTCCCGCACCACGAGCCAATGGTGCTGCCACCGTCCGGCCTCCGACTTCCCCAATGACGACGCGCACATAATCTTCATCTCCGGCTGGGGAAGTGATTTTACGAGTGAGGACAGCCTCAACTTCTTCAGGTTGAGTAGCAGGTCGTCCGGTCCAAAGGGCTATTAAGGGTTCGACAAAGATTTCCCCGGTAAGCGCTGCGGAAACCGGATAACCCGGAACTCCCAAAATGGGCACTTTGGCCCCGGCTGATTCGCCAGGACGTCCGATCATACCAAAGATAACCGGATGCCCGGGCCGAACAGCCACACCATGAAAGATTAATTCTCCCAAGCGCTCGATTACACGAGCAGAATAATCCTCTGAACCAGCCGAGGAGCCCGCATTCAGGAGAATCAGATCACTCTCCTGCGCCGCTTCGCGAACACGTTCCAGGATTAAGTTCTCGTCATCAGGAGTGATGGGATAACGAATCGGTTCACCCCCCCATGATGCCACTTGTGCAGCCAATACCAGTGAGTTGAATTCGATGATATCCCCGGGTTTAACCGGCGTTCCAATTGGCACCAATTCATCCCCCGTCGGGAGAATGGCAACACGAGGCTTGCGCGTTACGGCTATATCGGTATATCCGCATGCTGCGATGGCTCCCAGATCCACCGGGCGCAAGACATGACCTGCTGGGAGAACGAGTTGAGTCGCCACGATATCCTCCCCCATTGGGCGAACATGGGTCCATGGGGGTAAGGCCGCTCTCAATCGAATCATATAAGGATGGCGCGGGTCATCCGCAGGCCGCCCGTTTTGATCCAGCGCCTCTACATTCTCAATGGGCACCACCGCGTTAGCCCATTCCGGCAATACATCCCCCGTATCCACATAGGCAGCATGGGAGCCAACCAACAAAGTCACCGGAGCCGTCGGCATGGCCCCATCTGTATCTTCGGCTCGAAGAGCGAACCCATCCATGGCTGCGGAGTGGTAGTGGGGTGAAGAGAGACGGGCCCATACCGGCTCGGCAGTCACTCGCCCCACCAGAGCCTCGCTTAGGGGTAAGGTTTCTATTCCCAACACCTGCCACAAGCCGGCTTCCTGGAGTGCCTCGCGAATGCGGCGTTGCGCCTCCGTCATAGGGATATCATGCAGGTACACCGACATCGCCCCTTCCTCCACTCTCGATCTGATCTACATCATAAAAGCCATACCTCAACCTCTGCACCAGACGCCAGACCCGTCGCATCTGCGGGAATACGTAACAACCCATCCGCGCGCACCAGCGAGAAGATCAGGTTGCTCTTATAAAAGATGGGTTCTGCCAATAGCCCCTTTGCGCTCTCGATCAGCCGCACAGGAACATAGTCTTCCCGTCCAGCCTGCGATGGCACATTGAGGGTAAGACAGGCTTGTAAGCGTGCGCGCGGACGCTTGAGCGTGAGCCCAAGTAAGTGCTCTAAAACGGGGGGCAAAAAGATTTGAGCCACCACCAGCGCACTCACCGGGTTGCCCGAAAGTCCCAGGATGGGCTTTCCGTTACAAACCGCCAGAATGGTGGGTTTCCCTGGCCGTATGTTGATCCCATGGACCAGCACACCAGGAAGCCCCATCTCATTAATGACCCGCGCAGTCAAATCTCGCGTGCCGATGGAAGACCCTGCCGAGACAATGATCATATCATTCTCTTCTAAGGCTCGCCCGATTACTTCTCGCAACGCATCTTCGCGATCCGGCACAATGCCGTAGCGTTGCGGAAGGCCGCCTTCTACCTCCACCAACGCACTCAGGGAGTAACTGTTGATATCGCGAACTTGACCAGGCCGAAGGGGTTGTTCAGGAGGGATGACCTCATCTCCACTGGACACAATCCCGACGCGCGGTTTTTTTACTACACGCAATTTTGTAATCCCCAGCCCCATTAGCCCTCCTATTTCAGGAGGGCGCAAGCGCACTCCTGCCGGAATGACCTCATCCTCTATCTGAACGTCTTCCCCAACCTTGAGCACGTTTTCTCCCACTCCCACCGGACGCAGGACCTCAATCTCACCCGGCATCGTCGTCTGAGTATGTTCCAACATTACAACCGCATCTGCTCCCTCAGGTAACATCCCACCAGTATAAATCAAAGCCGCCTGCCCGGGTTGTAACGTAAATTCAGGGGCTCTTCCCATTCCAATTTCCCCCACCAGGGTCAGATAAGCCGGCAGGCTGTCGCTTGCCCCGAAGGTATCAGCGGCTCGCACTGCATACCCATCCACCGTACTGCGAGGGAACAATGGCATGGGCTCCGGCGCCCGGATCGGCTCTGCAGTAACCCGTCCCAAGGCTTCCAAGGTCGAGATTTCTTCTCCCTCTGGCTCAACCTCAGGGAGAGCATTCAACCAGCGCTTCAGCGCCTCCTGAGGGGATAAAAGTGTCAAAAACTCGCTCATTGTTCAACCCACCCACAAAGAAAAGGTTAAAAGGTACACCGTTAGTCCAACTGTTGCGTACGCGGTTAAACGCAGAAGCGGCCAGCGAGTGGGTGCTCCATTCCCAATTTGCCACATCTGCCAGACCTGAAATGCCCCTATCGGTAAAGTCAACATAGCTGGCCAGAGCACTGACCAAGAAAGTCCCATCAAAGCCGTAACCCCTAATAAAAGATAGGCTAGAGGAACAAGAAAATTGTGCAACAACATCCCGCGCTGCCACCCCAGACGCACCATCATCGTGGTACGCCCCTGTTTGAGATCATGATAATAGTGCTCCAACGAAAGCGCCAGCATCATTGCCAGATACAGCAAGGTCAAAGGGAAAGTAAGCAGTCCCAATAGATGGGCATCCAGATCATGAGAAAGCAACACAAACGCAAATGCGGGGGTCAGGTTGGCCAAAAAGAAGGCCATGCAAAGTTCACCATACCCGGAGTAGGCGAGGCGCAAGGGAGGAACGCTATAAAAGAAGGCCACTCCAAAAGCCACTCCCAAGAGAAAGAGCGCCGAGGCACTCATCGCCCCTCGGGCTAAGAGTAGCACGGTTACAATCGCTCCAACACTGAGGGTACTCATTCCGGCTTGCAGGAAGACCAAACGTGGCAGCACAATTTGTTTTGGAGCGTCTTCCTCATGGTTATTTAGCGAGTCCTTTGCCTCGCGTGACTGGCGAGAGATCGGGCTTTGATCTTGATCAATGCGATCGTAGAATGTTTTTAGAAAAGCACTGCTCATCTGCATAAGAGTGATACATGCCTGGCCCAACCAGTAATCCACCCAAGCAAAAGGCTGATTGCGAAAATTAACAATACCAGCGCCCAGGGCGAAGAACAGCATACCGGCCAAGAGCGCTGGGAGGTTGGCGGCACGCACCAATTGTGAGAGAGGTGATGAAGCAAATTTGCGCATGAGGTACCTCTAAAGCAAATGATAACCGCCATCTACCCTCAGTATCTGGCCTGTTACCTGATCATTTTCGATCAGGGAGAGCACAGCTTGAGCCACTGCCTCGGGTGTTCCTGATCGTTTTAGGGGCAAACGTGCTACTAATTGCTCCCACGCGCCGGTTGACATCTCGGTACCCGGGGTGATCATACCGGGCGCAACAGCATTGACTCGAATACTGGGGGCCAGGGTTTTGGCTAACAACTGCGTCAGGTGTTCCTGGGCACCTTTGGAAAGCACATAGGCCGCATGAGAGGTCCACAACTTTTGTGAACCGCAATCCGTCAGGTTAATAATAACCCCACCGTTGGCCTGCATCAATGGCGCAGCCGTGCGAGCACATAACCAGGCCGCCCGTAAATTGAGCGCAAAAAGGGCATCCCAGGTTTCGCTGGGGGTGTCCAAAAGGGTACCCCCGGTGAACATCCCTACCGCATAAACGAAGACACTCAGGGGATACCCCCAACGCGTCACCTGCTCAAACAAGCCTGTAA
This sequence comes from Thermanaerothrix daxensis, assembly GCF_001306145.1. Classification (GTDB taxonomy): domain Bacteria; phylum Chloroflexota; class Anaerolineae; order Anaerolineales; family Anaerolineaceae; genus Thermanaerothrix; species Thermanaerothrix daxensis. The sequence goes on along the minus strand of NZ_LGKO01000002.1, from coordinate 969,425 downwards.
TCTCATCTTCTTTCATAAGGTTAGCCGGAACCATGAAAACCGGCCGCCCCATGCGTTCAACCTGGTTCGCTAAATCCAGGGCCCTTTCCCGAGCGCTATGGTAATGAAGGCCAACCGCATACCCTCGTTGAGCCAGCGCCAATGCAATGGCTCCGCCCAGGGTCCCGGAAGCCCCCGCCACCAGTGCCAGAGGGTAAGGGTGGCTCATGTCCATTTCTCGTTGCCTCAACGACGGAAGAAATTGGAAATGAAGAACCACAAATTAGCCGGTCGCTCGGCCAAACGACGCATGAAGTAGGGATACCAATGTGTCCCATAAGGCACGTAAACTCGTACTGGATACCCTGCCCGAACCAATTCTTGTTGCAAATCGCGCCGAATACCGTATAGCATTTGAAATTCCAGCGCAGTGTTGGGCAGCCCCAAGTGCCTGGCGCGTTCTTGCGCATACCGAATTCGCGCCTCGTCGTGAGTGGCGATAGCCGGGATTGGCGGAAAACGACCATCCTCACTGATTTGAGGAATTCCTGCCTCCTGTACCCCTTGCAGGAGTATATCCGTTAGACGATCAAAACTGGCATCCACATCGCGTTTGTGCGGGTAAGCAATCTCCGGAGGTTCCTTGTAAGCCCCCTTTACCAATCGAATTGGAACGCGCCGGCTGACCAAATGACGCGTATCTTGTTCACTCCGGTAAAGATAAGATTGAATAGCCACACCCACATTGGTGTAACCCTGATCATGACACCAATGAACCAGTTCCAAAGTTGCATCAACCAGGGAAGAATCCTCCATATCCACACGCACAAAGTTGCCCAGCTCTCTGGCGCGCACGACAATGCGCTCCAGGTTTTGCCGACAGAGCACAGGATCAACCGTCAGACCAATCGCACTTAACTTCACAGACACATTGGCCCGCAGGTGCTGACGCTCAATTTCCTCAAGACTCACAAGAGTGGCTTCAGTTGCCCGTTGAGCCTCAACGACGTCAGTGGTGTGTTCTCCCAAATGATCCACCGTGGCGTTCAACCCCGCCTCATTTAGTACACGAATGACCCGGGTCGCTTCTTCTAAGGTCTCCCCCGCAATGAAACGCGACGCTACTCGCCAGGCAACCTGCCAGCGGGTAACTAAATGTTTTGCCCATTCTGCCTTAGAGAGAGAAATTAAGAGGGCTCGAAGCATGGAGGCTCCTTATCTCGTTCAGAAATTCACTTGCACGCAAGATAATTCTAGCACACCTTGCTTGCCATGATTTCATCCTCTATTAGAACCTCATCTGCTGGTCTCAAAATTACCCTCGAATTGCATTTCTCGATCCATCGGCATTAGGATAAAATCATTTAACAAGATTTAGTAATGTCCTCCATGGGTACAAGATTTCAACGTCACTGGAAAACAACGCTCCTGCCCATTCTATTGGGACTCCTTATCCTATTCTTGGACGCACTTTTCGCCCCCGATGGCCGTGAAAAGGGTGTTTTGAGACTGGTGTTCAACCTGATCATTCTCGGAATTGGAACGGGGTTCTGGTTGGGGTTTTTCTCACAATTTATTTTGCCTGTCAACCAACTACGCGACCGCCTCAACATGTTCTTCCACCTGATCAGTTACCTGATAGGTGACCATGGTCCCATTCTCTTTATCGAGAATGGGCAAATCCGCCAGCAGCCGCAATCTTCTTCTGGGGCAGGAATCATGGTGCTCGATACAGCCAGCGCAGCCATGTTGCGCACTTCTCATCGCTTCACTCGCCCCGTGGGCCCGGGTGTCGTTTTTACCCAGCCCGGTGAGCGGATCGCGGATGTGGTGGATCTACGGCAGCAACGCCAGGTGATCGGGCCGCGCCCTAATGAAGATCCCTTCGCACCCCCCCAGCCCAATGAAGGACCCGCTCAATACGAAGCCCGAATGCGGCGCAAACGAGAAACACGTGCAATCACTCGCGACAACTTTGAAATCATCCCTCAAATTGAAGTGATCTTTCAACTGGACGCTCGGCCCGGGCAGGGCAACACCGAGTTTGGCTATAACCCTGACGCTGTGCAAATGGCCATCTTGGGCCAGGTTGTCAATGCCGATCTACCCCTGGATACTCCCGCTCGCCTGATTCCCTGGAACGAATTACCCGCCCAACTGGCGGCTGAAGTCTGGCGTGATTTGGTCTCCCGCTTCACTTTACAGCAAATTTTCCCAGCACAACCCAGCCGTCATCAGCAAGTCGGGCTTCAATGGATTGTCCAAATGATACAAAATCGCCTCACGCAGCCCGAGGTACCACTTCTGGATCTTGACGGACGCGACACGGGTGAGAAAACGGTCAGCCGAGAATTCAATGTGCTAAGTAGCCGCGGTATTAGAGTCCTTGAGGTTAATATTCTGAGCCTGAGGCTTTCTCCAGAGGTGGAGCGAGAACTGATAAACCGGTGGGGCGCTGGCTGGCTGGCCTGGGCACGTCAGGAACGCGAACAAATCGAAAGAGAGCGCCGCAATCTTGCAGAAGGGGCCAGGGAAGAGGCACTTCGAGTTTATGCAAAAACAAGCACACTTTACTTTGAGGCCTTGCCTTCCCCTAATCCTCATACAGAAGAAGCGGTGGATCCTAAGGACCAAGCACGCTCCATTTTGCTGCGCCTCTTGCGCGGACACCTGATGCTCATCCAAAACCGCCCCGGCCTTAAGACCATGGCTTCTGATGAGAAAAAACAGATCCAAGATTTAATCGAAATCTTTGAGACTCGCGCACCATGAGACTCTCCGATACACGTCTCCGTTTACTCCTTCTGCTTCCCCTGGGACTATGCTTGTGGTTGGGTGTAGCATGGATTAATTTACCCCCAGCCCCCCTGGGGGCAGGACGTGATCCCTTGCATCAAGTTATTAATCTCCTGGTGCGTTCAATGTTCTCCCTGCCTGTGCTGGTGACCCTCTTCCTCCCCTTCTGGCTGGGCTTAGAATGGGCAGCCCATTATCAGAGTGAAATATTCACACTCCCGCATCCGGGCATAAGTCGTCAGTTCTTACTTCAGGTAAGCCTGGGGCTGTTACCGCAACCCAAATTGGATCTCCATAGTGAACAACTTAGCGCATCCCAGCAACAAAATCCCATTCTGCTTATCGGCGGTCCCGGACAGGTCAATTGCTCGGCTGAAGTCGCTGCTGTTTTTGAGCGCCCTAACGGCAGACCCCGGTTTATCTTACCCGGCACAAGCGTCACAATCGAAAGGTTTGAACGCCTGCGCCGTATTTTCGATCTGAGAGATCACGAACTTCAATATGATGAGATTCAGACGCGCAGTCGAGATGGCATCCGCATTTTGCTCCAAGACGTACGTGTCCTCTTTAGCATCTGGCGACGATTTCCTCAACCCCATACCCTGCAAAACCCATACCCAACCTACCGCCAGAACCTCTACTGGCTAACCTATCGCCAATTACCGGGGCCTTGGGTAGAGGGGATGCGCCGCCTGGTCGCGCGGGAGTTGCAAAATCAAATTCGTTCCCGCCCGTTCGGGGAACTAGTGGCTGGGGTTGGACAGGCCGAGATTCGCCAACAGGCGGAGCGCCAACGCCAGATCACCAATCTCCAATGGGCTAATCCATTGGAGCGCCCGCTGCGTTTTATCTACACACCCAATCTTCCTCCTCCGCTTTCTATTGCCAACCGATGGTTGCGCCCGCAACTCACCCAATTTTTCGATGACTTTGCCGACCAGTTTCCACGTTTGGCCCGTAACCAGGGAATACGCCTGGAATGGATTAACGTAGGTGCCTGGAACATCCTTGAACCCATCGTATGGGAGCAGCACCTCGAGACGCTCAAATTGGCTCGCGAAAACCTGCGCTTGGGAAGCGAGCGCGTTCTACAGGAATGGCGAGAGCAAAATTTGGATCAGGCACTGGCACAGCGTTTGCGCGAAGTCCCTATTTTGGCCTTTTTCGCCCTCAACCAAGGCTCCCATGATATCGAAAAATCTATATTTGACCTCTTAAGGATCTACCAGGGCATCCTCAGCGAAGCAGCTATGGACTATAATCCGCAGGAAATCCCACCCAGATTACGAAATGCCCTGGAGGAAATTGAGCAATGCTTGAACACCTATATGCAACAACAGGGTAAAGCCAGGTTTTACTCACCATGACACTTCCTCTCTCCCCTGAAAAACGCTTGCTTGTCATCGGGGCAGCCAGCCTGGATGTCGTGGGGCGTCCCTTTGATAACCTACAGAGTGGAACCTCTGTGCCGGGTCAAGTGCGCCCCTCTTTTGGCGGAGTGGCCCGCAACGTGGCGGAAAACCTGGCCCGTCTTGGTCTGCCGGTTTCCCTGATTAGTGCCGTAGGCGAGGATCCAATCGGGCGACAGTTGCTGGAGTATACCGCCAGTGTGGGGGTAGACACTTCAGCCTGTCTGAGGGTTAGCGACTACGGAACAGCCTCCTACGTTGGAGTTCTGACTCGCGAAGGCGATTTAGAATACGGTCTTGATGACATGCGCATTCTTTCTCGCCTGACCGCTGAACACCTCAAATCGCAGGAAGCCCTTTTCCGCGCCGCCAGTTTAGTGTTTGTAGATGCTAACTTATCCAAACCAGCCCTTCGGGCCATCTTTCAGATAGCACGGCGTGCAAAAATCCCCGTCTTTGTGGATGCAACGTCGGTGACTTTAGCCCCACGTCTGCTTCCCTTTTTACCTCGCCTTACTTTTCTAACGGCCAATCGCCTGGAAGCAACGGCTCTTTTGCAAGGCAGCATACAGGTCAATGATCGCTTTACGGCACTGGAAGCCGCCCGCGCATTTATCCGCCTGGGGGTACAAATTGCCGTGATTGCCCTGGCCGAGTTCGGGGTTTGTTATGCCACCTCCGAGACCAGCGGGCATGTGCCTGCCATACGTACCCGGGTCATTGACCCCACCGGCGCCGGAGATGCTATGACCGCTGCAATCATCTTTGGCTTGATGAACAACATGGATATTGACGAAGCAGTGCGCCTGGGTGTTTCAGCGGCCAGCCTGACTCTTAGCCATCCTGGATCGGTGTCACCCCTCTTATCCCTGGAAAGCCTTTATGAAAGGTTAATCATATAATGAAACAATATCTCCGCCTTTACCCCGAAGTCCACTATGCTTTGGAAAATGGTCAGCCCATTGTAGCCCTCGAATCTGCCGTGATTACTCACGGGCTTCCATACCCAGAAAACGTTCAACTCGCCGAGGAACTGGAGCAAACCGTTCGCAATGAAGGCGCTATCCCGGCAACTATTGCCTTTCTCGATGGGTACATCCATATCGGGCTTAGCCCAGAAGACCGACAGCGTCTGGCAACAGCCACCCCCAAGCGTAAGGTAAGTCTGCGCGATATGGGCATTGTTCTCTCGCGAAAAGAAGCAGGAGGGACTACAGTTGCAGCCACGCTACAAATTGCTCATCAAGTGGGTATCAAGGTTTTTGCTACGGGTGGCATTGGGGGCGTCCATCGCGAGTCCCCATTTGATATTTCAACCGACCTGCCCACTCTATCCAGAACGCCGTTAGTGGTGGTTTCGGCGGGGGCCAAAGCTATCCTCGATCTCCCCGCCACCCTGGAAGTCCTTGAAACCATGGGGGTACCGGTGATCGGGTATCGCACTGATGAATTTCCGGCCTTCTACTCTCGAGAGAGCGGATTACCCGTTAATGTGCGTGTTGAAAGCCCTCAAGAAGTGGCGGAAATAGCTCGGACTCAATGGGACTGCCAGTTACACAGCGCCGTTTTAGTCGTCAATCCTCCACCCGCCGAAACTGCTCTGCCCCGAGAAGCCATTGAGGCCCTCATCCAAAAAGCCGTCCGTGAAGCTTTCGAAGAGGGCATTCGCGGAGCAGAGGTGACGCCCTTCTTATTGGCTCGTGTCAGTGCCCTTAGCGGCGGGGAAAGCCTAAAAGCCAATCTGGCCCTGCTCAGAAGCAATGCCCGCTTAGCCGCTCAAATCGCTCACCATCTTTATACGCCGCGTCACCTGTTCAGAGTGTAGTCCGGCAATAGATCCCGGTTTCCATTCTTTGCTCATGGAAGCGTGTACGTAGCCGTGGGCCAGCGCGTATCGGTCGGCCGTGGTGTCAAAGTTGGGCGTGGGGTGGCAGTTGGAGGAGGTGTTCGCGTGGGCGTTGGTGTCAGAGAAGGGCGCGGTGTAGATGTGATGGTCGGTGTGGGCGAAGGAAGCGGAGTGCGCGTTGCGGTCGGGGAAAGCGTAGCCGTTGGGGTTGCACTTACCGTGGGTGTAGGTGAGCGCGTAGGAGTTGAGGTCGGTGGGTTTCCTACAACCGTAAAGCGCCCCGATGTTTTCCATTGGGAGCCCACAAATATTTGCACTTCGTACTCGCCGGCCTGCCAGTCTTCAGAACGCGGCGTGCAATCGGTATAGCCAAATCCCCCCGTTCCACCATCCCAGGGTTTGGTTTCATAGCAAATACGTTGGCCATCGCTAAGGCGGTACCAAATAGCCGTCCACTGAGAACCCGGCACCATCTGATCATAAGAAAAGGTCCCATAAAGCGTCATAATGGGTTGCTGGAATTCAACCTGTGGGTTGACAGGTTGAAACGCATCGTTTACAGCGCGTGCAAATTGTAATGGGCTGAAAACGGCCCCCGGATTGGGAGTAATGGTATTCTGAATCTGCGCTGCAATGTCCTCAGGCAGGAAAGGCGTGGGAGTAATAGAAGGAGTTTCAGTAATTGTTGGCGTTAAGGTAATTGTGGGGGTGAGCGTGATGGTGGGAGTCAGTGTTATGGTCGGGGTAAGGGTTACCGTTGGTGAAGGAGGAAACACCCGGTAAAGTGTCGGTTCTGCATATCGGTTCGTCAATAATGCCAGCCCGCCCATTGCCAGTGCCAGGAAGATAAGCCGCCATCCCCTGGCTACGCGAGCACGGCGAATTCGAAAGTATGTCAAGCGGCGAGCCCCTCGGATAGTTCGCACCCCCAACCAGAGGCTCAAAAACAAACCCAATAAAAGAAGAACAAAGGTCGTTTGAACAGCCGTGCGAATATCAAGGTTCATCGGCGCGCGTTCTCCACAAAATTGCTTCTCGATTATAGCATGGGTTGAGAGAGGATTTCGGGTGTAATACCAGGGCTCAAAAACTTAAACTCCAAGTTTATTGTGAAGTTTGCCCGGATACCGTTAAAATTGAGGCAATGGCACTCACTCCAGGCACGATACTGAATCGGCGCTATCGGATAGTCTCGACCCTGGCTCAGGGGGGTATGGGGGCCATTTACCATGCTGTGGATGAAAACCTAGGCATCCAGGTCGCGGTCAAAGAAAATCTCTTCCTGGCCGAAGAATACGCCCGCCAATTTCAACGCGAGGCCAATATTCTGGCCAGTGTGCGCCACCCTAACCTGCCGCGAGTAATAGATTACTTTGCCATTCCCAACCAGGGACAGTATCTGGTAATGGACTACATTGAGGGGGAGGATTTACGCCAGCGCATTGAACGGTTGGGCACGCTGAGCGAAAATGAAGTCATTCGAATTGGGATAGCCATTTGCAACGCACTGGAATATCTCCATTCGCGCCGCCCTCCCATTATCCACCGCGATATTAAGCCCGGCAATATCAAGGTTACCCCCGAGGGAAAAATCATTCTGGTGGATTTTGGGCTAGCCAAGTTGATGCTCGAGGACCAGCGCACCACAACTGGCGCACGCGCGATGACACCCGGTTACTCACCCCCTGAACAGTACGGAGTGGCCCCTACCGACGCTCGCACAGACATCTACTCCCTGGGCGCCACCCTTTATGCCGCTCTAACCGGGGTTATCCCTGAAGATGGACTCGCACGCCTCACCGGGCAGGCTGAACTAACCCCAGTACGCCAGTTGGCACCGAAAGTTTCACGCCGCCTGGCCAGTGTGATCGAAAAGGCGCTCGCCGTAGAACCTGAAAAGCGTTATCAGACGGCCAGTGATTTCAAGCGGGCTCTGATGGAAGCCAGCAATTTACCACCCCTTTTAGAAGAACTGACTGTCATTCCACCTCCTCAAATAGAACCCCCTCTGCCCACTGCTAGCGCGATAGGGGAAGGCGAAAAAGTCCTTACCCAACCCCTACCCACCTCCAGCCCCATTCACCCCCCTACCCCGCGCCCCATCACCAACCGCAAAGGTCGCCAGCGGGTCTGGCGACTGGTTGGAACAGGGATCACGGCATTAGTGTTAGCCCTTCTGTTTATCCTGGTCCCGGATGCTCCCCAATGGGTGCGTGGTCAGATTTTGAACCTGGCGGCACGGCCGGTTACTCCAACCTCCACCCCAACTGAGAATCTTGAGCCAGTCTATACCCCAGTATTGACTGCGACTTTGCCAGTTATAAGTATCAGTTCAGAGCCCACCTCTGCGCCTGCGACATTGATTCCCACTCTCACGCCTACTTTGCCCAACACCCAGCCCCCTCCATCCCTCATTCCCACCCCAACCTTTACACCAGCCCCCACACCATTTGGCGGAAGTGGCGAGATTGCATTCGCGTCTAATCGCACCGGCATCATGCAAATCTGGCTAATGAATGCTGATGGCACCAATCAACGCCCCATTACCAGTTTACCGGATGGTGCTTGTCAACCAACCTGGTCGCCTGATGGACAGCGATTGGCTTTCATCTCCCCTTGTCGTGAGAAGCGCAATCTCTACGAAGGTACCAAAATTTATGTCCTGGATGTCGTCAATGGTAGAGCGCCTGAATTGCTACCCTTACCTCCCAGTCCAGCCGCCGACTTCGACCCAGCCTGGTCACCGGATGGCAACCGAATTGCGTTTACCTCTTTACGAGCGGGACAACCCGATATCTACGTGTATGATCTTAGCAACAACACGCTTTTACGCCTCACCGATTCACGGTATGTTGAAAAACAACCAGCCTGGTCGCCAACAGGCTCTCAAATCGCCTTCGTACGCGAAGCCCCATACAGCCAAATTTGGATCATGTCCGACACCGGACAATACCCCATCCGTCTCACCGTAAGTGGGGAGTTAAACAACCTGTGGCCAGCCTGGAGTTTAGATGGAAGCGTCATCTTTTACAGCCAGATGAGACCTTCCTCAAACATCCCCTGGCTGATGAGTATGCGTTACGAAGATCGTGGCACTCCTAACAAGGAGGTGCGCATTCCTCCTAAAAACGAACCCGACGTTGGTCCGGTGGCAAAAGTTAGTCTCTCACCCGATGGCAATTGGTTGGCTTTCGAATCCTGGCCAGACGGCACCAACCACGACATTTACATCATGACCATCAATGGCGGTAACCGTATCCGTTTGACCACTGATAAAGACTTCGACTTTGGTGCCGCCTGGCGACCTCCCCTTCGTCTGCCCAGTCCTTAGACAAAGCGCTCATAACAAGTTAGGGGCATAGCGATCCGCAAAGAGCGCCGGTATACCGCCGGTATGCCAGAAAAGAACGCGCTCGCCCGGCTTGAAAAAACCACTCCGAATCAGATCTATCATTCCCGCCGCGGCGCGCCCTGTGTAAACAGGATCCAACAAGAGCCCTTCATGGCGGGCAAAAAGTTGAATAGCCTCAACCTCCCGGTGACCCATCACCCCATAGCCAGCCCCGATATAACTATCATTCACTTCCACTTCATGAGGCGCAATTCGTACTGATTCACCCAGCCGATCAGCAGCCTGCGAGGCCAATTCCGCCACACGCTCTTTGACCCAACCCGCAGGATGATCTACGCTGATTCCCAAGATCCGACCACGCCAACCGCTCAATCGCGCACCCAATACCAGGCCAGCCTGCGTGCCCGCTGAAGATGAAGCCAACACAATCCAGTCCGCCTCGATCCCTTGTTCCGCGAACTCTTTGAAGGCATATGCATAGGCAATTGCTCCAAGCGGGGTTGAGGCACCCAGCGGAATAAGATAGGGCCGCCGTCCTTCAGCCCAGGCCTTCTCGAAAGTCTCTTGCAAAACAGCCTCATAAGTTTCTCGAGTTGCCCAGGTGACCTCCGCTCCGAACAGACGATCCAGCAAATAATTGCCTGAGGGGTTCTTAGGGGACTCACCGAAAAGCACCAGTGCACATTCCAACCCCAAACGGGCCGCCAGGGCAGCAGTTTGACGGCAATGATTGGATTGAACGGCCCCCACCGTAATCAAGGTTTGGGCCCCATGTGCCTGTGCCTCTGCCACCACGAATTCCAATTTACGCGTTTTGTTCCCACCTAGAGCCAATCCGGTCTGGTCGTCTCGCTTGACCCAGAGACGGGGGCCGCCCAGAATCGTGCTCAGTCGCGGTAAGGGCTCAACAGGAGTGGGTAAATGGGCGATACGAATTCGCGGAATCATAAACTCACCTCTCGGCGAAGTCTATCCTGGGTGCGGCGACGCATCCAAGCAAGCAAGCGTGGAATGAGACGGGTGTACAAAGTATACCATTGCCGTCGTACCGGTAAGTCCCACGCCCCAATCCAGCGTACCACCTCCCCGCCCAGCCCTTGCTTAAATCGAAAAACTCCCCACATAGGATCATCTTCGTTGAATTCATCGGGTGCGCCCCATAAATCGTAAAGCCGGCACCCTCGGGCGCGCGCCAGACGCATGGCTTCCCATTGAAGCAAGTAATTGGGCATTTTATCCCGATGCAGTTCGCGAGACATGCCATAAAAGTACCAAGCACGACGAGCAAAAACAAACATCACCAAACCGGCCACTGGAACCCCTTCCACCTCTGCAAGGAGGGGTTCCGCCATTCCGGTTTGCATAAAAGTTTCCCAAACCTGCCGGTAGTAAGCCTCAGGGCGAATCACAAAACCATCACGCACCGATGTTTCTGCATACATGCGATACAATACCGACAAATCTTCGGGAAGAGCCCGTCGCACCAGCACTCCCTTGCGTTGAGCCAGACGAATATTGTAACGAGTTTTTTGCTTCATCCGCCTCAACCATGCTTCTTCCTCACCATCCAGCGAGAGGATAAAGGTGTTCCGGAACTGCACTTGTTCCGTGGAAAAATGCCACCCCCTCGCCTTTAAGTCCTTAACGGTTTCATCCGCAACAGGATGTTCCCACGCTTCAGGTGTGCCCGGAATGCCTCGCCCCGCTTCCAAATCCGGATCTATTTTGATAAATATGGCCCCCTGAACCCGTGCCAACTGATGTAAATCTTTCAGGACCTGCCGCCGCAAAGCAACATCTGACCACTCCAGGACTGGACCGCGGGGTACGTACATCACACTCAGGGGCAACATTTTCCCCGCGAAACTTAATGGACGACGCAGGACTAAAGCCATAGCACGTACATTTCCTAACTCGTCCCTCCACACACAAGGGAAAGGTTGCCACCCATAAGAGGATTTAATATGCCCCCATTCCCAGGTTTGCAGAATGTGAGCTCCAGGAAGGCTGGCCAATAGATGATCCCAAGCCACCCGATCTTCAAATCGTTCCAGGGAGATCATCCAGGTTCTCCTCGCCGACGGAATCGCATGAACCAGCGGTAAATACGGTATAAACTGGGCTGATAAATCTTATCCCATGCACCGACTGAACGCCGCACACGACCTCCAAAACCGCGTTTGAACCGGTATACTCCCCACAACCCTTCAGAACGTCGGGCAAATTCGGCTTCCAATGTGGTTTCATCCGCATCGGGAATGCCCCATAAATCATACACCCGGCATCCCCGTTGGGCTGCCCAACGCATGGCTTCCCATTGTAAAAGATAGGTCGGCATGCGATGGCGTTCCTGATCGCTCGAAGCACCATAGAAATACCACGCTCGATGTCCCCAGGCAAAGGCCATCAAGCCCGCCAGCGGCATGCCCTCATACTCCGCCATCAACAACACGCAGTGACCGCCCGGAGCAAACTTTTGATAAGCGCGTTCGTAGTAATCCGAGGTATGTATGCCAAAACCGTCTCGCCGGCCTGTCATTTCCATCAAGGCATAAAACGCGGAAAGATCCCGCGATTCACGAACGACCACCCCTTTTTTCTGAGCCAGGCGGATGTTATAACGGGTTTTTTGCTTCATCCGCTCCAACCATTCTTCTTCAGCCCCCTCTAAACTGATCTCAATGGTGCGACGCGGTTGGATCGGTTCGGCAGGGCGAAAACCAGGCAATTGCTCTTGAGGATCAAACTCCAAAGGCTCCCAGGCATCGGGTTCTACCTTGAGGAAGATGGCCCGAAACTGCCGACACAAGGCTTCCACTTCTGACCACAGCGCCGCCCAGTTCCGCCCAACCGGTCCCTTTGGAATATAAGCAATGCTTAATCCCAGCGGTAAGCGGCGAAACAAAACCTGAACCCCCGCCTCCTCTGTTACCACCCACGCAACCCGCCAGCCGAACTCCGCCTTGAACATCCCCCACATAGGAGTTTGCAGAAGATGGGCTTCCGGATGGTCACGAAGAAAGGCTTCCCACTCAGCGTAATTCAATTGGGGCATTAGACCACCGAGGTCAATTCTGGTGGAGGTGTGCTGCGTATGGCCGAGCCGGGGATCACCTCATCTAACAAAGCCATAATTTTCTCACGATCTCCCTCACGGGCTAATTTCACCAGCTCAGCGATAATCTGATAAAGCATTTCACCTTCCAAAACTTCCTGGTTCTCTACCCGGAAGATATCGGGGTGCTCGGTCACCCGCAGGGAGACTCCTTCGTCCCACAAATCCTCACTGAGTTTTTCACCGGGACGAACTCCCGTAAATACAATTTCGATATCTCGTCCCGGCTCTAACCCGGAGAGACGGATAAGGTCCTCTGCCAGGTCGAGAACACGAATCTGCTGACCCATGTTGAGCAGAAACGTATCGCCACCACGTCCCATTCCAGCCACCTGCAAAACCAGATGTGCGGCTTCGGGAATGGTCATAAAATACCGTTTCATATCTGGATGGGTAACCGTTACCGGCCCGCCCTGCGCAATTTGGCGCTTGAAAATCGGCACCACGCTTCCACGGCTACCCAAGACATTTCCAAAACGCACCACTGAATACCGTCCACCGGAACGCTGAGCAGCATTGAGGACGATCATCTCAGCCAGACGCTTCGTAGCACCCATTACATTGACTGGACGAATGGCCTTATCGGTCGAAATAAACACAAAGCGCTCAACCAGGTAAGCCATTGACACTTCGACCAAATTAAGCGTCCCTAACACATTATTTGTGACGGCTTCCTCAACATTGATTTCCATGAGGGGCACGTGCTTATGAGCAGCGGCATGAAACACTACTTCTGGGCGGAATTCGTTAAAAACCACTTCCAAGCGGGGACGATCACGAATATCTGCAATCACCGGCTGCATATTAAGCGCCGGGTAACTCTCCCGAAGTTCTAGCAGGGTCTCAAAGATGCTGTTCTCCCCATGCCCGAGAAGGATTAGCAATTTGGGTCCCCAACGGGCAATCTGCCGACATAACTCACGTCCTATAGAGCCCCCTGCGCCCGTCACCAACACCACGCGGCTACTCAGCGCTGCCCCCACCAGATCTTCGTTCACCTGCAGGGGCTCGCGTCGCAAAAGATCGCTAATATCCACCTCTCGCAAGCGACTCACACTCACCTTACCACCCAGAAGCTCGTAAATTCCGGGCATGGTTCGGAAAGGTACGCCCCTTAAGCGCGCAATATCGGCTACTACACGTACCACCCGGCCCGGTGCGCTGGGAATGGCAATGATGACCTCATCAACCTGCTGGCGTTCCAGCACCTGGGCCAGTTCGTTCAGCGTGCCTATGACTGGCACGCCGTGAATTTGTTGCTTCTGTTTGGCTGGATTATCATCTAAAAAGCCAATAGGTTGCAGGTTTAGTTGGGGGTTCTTTTGCATTTCGCGCACTACCAGCGCACCTGCATCCCCAGCCCCCACAATTAATACTCGTCGCGGTTTTGACATCAAAGCCGTGCCCTGCCCACGGCCTTCAGCCATCAGGCGAAAAGAGAATCGCAACCCACCCGCAAGGATCAAGGAAAGCAGCCAATCAATTACCAGTACTGATCGAGGCATTCCCACAAATGCCCCCAAGGAAAGGGCAATGACCATACCCCCTGAGAGCAAGATCGAAGCCGCTGTCACCGCCACAACGATTAACTCTAGTTCTTCGACACTCGCATAAGCCCAAATCCGCTGGTACAGGCCAAACAAGTGATACACCAACGGCTTAATGACCACCCCAAAACCGATCATCCATAAAGCGGAAGGTAGATAATCAAAAAATTGAGCCCCCAGTTCAAAGCGTAGTGCATAACTCCCCAGCACCGAAATAACAATGAGGAGAAGATCCCCCAACAGCACATACCGATTTCTTAGAAACGGTTTAGTTTTCACGGCTTAGCGTCCTTTTAAACCAATTACAGTACCAATGGTGCGGATCAGGATGAGCAAGTCCAGGGTCAAACTGCGATGTTTGATGTAGTACAAATCATACTCCAGTTTAATGGCGTTCGAGCGCACGTCCTCGGCATAACCAAAGTTGACTTGCGCCCACCCGGTAATCCCCGGCTTCACGAACAGACGCGCTCGATAGAAAGGCAAGGCCTTCTGGTATTCCTGCACAATTTCAGGGCGCTCCGATCGAGGGCCTACCAGGCTCATTTCACCGCGTAACACATTGATAAACTGGGGTAACTCATCCAGGTGACTGCGCCGAAGAAAGCGCCCCACTTTCGTTGTGCGCTGATCATTTTCCGCGGTAGTGCGAGGAATGCCATCCTTCTCGGCATCTTGAATCATGGTGCGAAACTTGATGATTTTATATGGCCGTCCGTTCTTTCCCAGGCGAGTCTGGGTATAGAAAATAGGGCGTCCGGATTCCAGGTAAATAGCCAGGGCAATAAAGGGAAACAACCCCAACATGAGTGCAGTGCCGATAAGGCCACCAACGATATCCAGCAAGCGCTTGGCGAGTTCAAAGAATCCACCCATATGCGCCTGATCTACAAATGATCGTAAAATCCAATCCGACTGAAGCAAGAAAATAGGGACCCGCCCTAACAGTTCCTCATACAGGGTAGGCATGGTGGTCACTTCAATGCCCTGCTCTTCCGCTTCCAACAACGTAGCAAACAGGTTTGGATTCATCTCTCCCGAAATTGCAATCACCAGATCGGTGACTTGGTGATCGCGTATTAGGCGAAAAATATCTTCACCACTCCCCAAGACCGGATAGCCCGCAATTTCGATGCCAATTTTATCAGGATCATCATCCACCAATCCTACCAGATAGAAGGGTGGCGGCCACATTTCTCGAATGATTTGGGCCAGATGAGAGCCCGCTTTGCCAGCCCCTACAATCAGCACCCGCCGCATGAATAGCGGCAAAGTAAATAGTTTTATATAGATGAAGCGCCAAAGCATGGTCAGCACATAGGCAGAAGCGAAGAAAGCCGCCACACCCCGGCGGGGCAATGAATTCGGTTCTGAGAGGAAGAAAATGATCAGGTAGAACGCAAACCCAGCAATGGCCGCAATGGTCACTTCGCGATATGCTTCTGAACGAATATTGACCCGGCTTGGATTGTACGATTCAACCAGCATCAACAGCCAGATAACCGGCAATAGATAAAACCAAAATGGAACTCGATAACGTAGGAATTCGAGCGAGAAGGAGAGAAACTCACCCCCCGAAGCCCAAAAGTACAATGCAAAAACCAATGATCCAATTGCAATGATAAGATCCACCACAAATAGGGTCGAACGGCGCTCCGAAGGCCGTAAACGCCACTTGGGTTGAATTGAGGTCAGGTCAGGTTCCACGCTCATGTAAACTCAGGTTTTCCTTCCCAAAAGCCAGGTTATCAGACTCCACAGGAAACCCATTCCCCAGGCAAAATGCATGGTCGCAATGGCCAAAGGCACACCCACCAAATAGCGGACTTCCCTCATCCGCCAAGCGGCGGGCAATGCTCCAATTAGCAATGTTCCAAGGTACGTTACCAAAACGATCAACAAGAGGTAAGCAGCCCACGACCAGAAGAGCGACAGCAGCAACAATCCCAGAATTCCTGAAACAAATATAGGGGGGAGGGCTTGCCGCCAGCGCAACGTCTTGGGGTAACGGCGCAGCATCTGAAACTTCCAATACCCATATCGCCAATATTGCCGTGCCAGGGCACCCAAAGTTGGACGAGCAATATACTCAGAACGGATCTGCGGATCCAAATAAACTCTTCTGCCTTGTCCGCGCAGCCTGGCATTGAACTCATAATCCTCGTTTGTCAGGAGGGTCTCGTCGAAGCATCCAATTTGCTCAAACAAATCGCGTCGAAATGCTCCAAATGGCACAGTGTCCACCCATCCAGGGCTTCCCCCATGCCGATAACGCGCGTCTCCCACCCCCAGCGGATGCGCCGCTGCAATGGCAATTGAGCGCGCAATCCAGTCAGGGCAAGCCGGGCGAATAATCCAAACCCCTCCCACATTATCACCCAGGCCTGCTTCTAAATCAGTAACACATCGCGCAATGTAGTCGGGTGCTGGAATTGAATGCGCATCCAGCCGAACCACATAATCCCCTTGAGCCGCTGCCAGGCCAGCGTTAAGGGCCGCGGGAATGATGCGCTTGGGATTGTCTACCAGCCTTATCCGTAATTCCGGATGGGTATGGGCAAACCCGGCAATGACCTCCCGAGTGCGATCAGTCGACATGCCATCGGCAATGATCACCTCCAGGTGATCCAGGGGATAGGTTTGCTTGACCAGCGCCTCTAGAAGAAACCCAATATGCGCTTCTTCATTGTAACAAGGGACAATCACCGACACGGATCGCATATAGCCCGCGCCTCTGTCCCCTATTTCTCGAGAATAAGCACGGTTCTACCCTTCTCCGCCATCACGAAGACACATCCGGTAGTAAGGCGATCGCCTCGATCTCAACCGCTGCACCACGGGGCAAAGCCGCAGCTTGGATGGCCGAGCGCGCAGGAGGGTTTTGGGTAAAGAATTCATTGTAAACCTGATTCACGGTGGAAAATTCACCTATATCGCGCAAGAAGACTGTGGTCTTTACAACTGCCTCCAGGCTGCTACCCGCTGCCTCCAGGATGGCCTTAAGATTGTTAAGAGCCTGGCGCGTCTCTGCCGCCACCCCCCCGCTGACAAGATCGCCCGTGACAGGATCTAGACCTAATTGGCCCGAAACAAAAAGGAAGGGCCCTGCTTTAATAGCCATTGAATACGGACCAATTGCCTTCGGCGCATTATTGGCTACAATAGATTGTTTTTGCCATGAACTCATGCTTCACCTCTCGCTTCAAAATACCTGCATAATTCTAAGCCAGCGCAGGTAATTGGTAAAGCCCCTTACCAGAAAATCAAAACCCCAATTAACACTCCGGTTTAGTAATGTAATTCCTCTTGTCGCCCGGTTATACGCCGTCGAAAAACCCAATAACTCCAACCCTGATAGACCAGCACAAAGGGCACCAAGATCAACGCCACAATGGTCATTGTGCGTAAAGTGTTTATCCCCGAAGCACTGTTATATATTGTAAGACTAAAGTTGGGATCCAGGCTGGAGACCAACACTCGCGGGTAAAGGGTAAGGAAAATAGTGCTTGCCGAAAGAATGATCGTCAGTGTGGTCATTGTAAACCCCCACCCTTCATGCTTCTGATGGATAAACCATCCTGCTGCCATCAGCGAAAGCACAGCCCCGATGGGTACTGGCCCCGGGTTAACCCCAAGACGCTGGTAGATATCCGTAAAAACATACGTCGCAATCGTGAATGCCAATAACACCACAGCGGTTGGCCACCAGAGCCTCCGGGCCGTTTGGCAGGCGCGGCTCAGAATGGGCTCCCCGGTCTTAAGTGCCAAAAACAGCGCCCCATGCAACGTAAAGCCCAAGAGGGAGACCAACCCGCCTAACAGTGCGTAGGGATTCAGGAGATCCCCAAAGTTCCCCACATAGTATTTCATAGCATTGATCGGGACACCCCGCACAAAGTTAGCCAGGGCAACCCCCCACAGCAATGCCGGGATAAAACTACCCACGCAGATCGCCCAATCCCAGAAGCGCCGCCAAACCGGATTCTCATCTTTGCTGCGGAACTCCAGGCCAATACCGCGGAAGATAAGCCCAATCAACAGTAGGAAAAAAGCTAGGTAAAAACCGCTAAAAAGCGTGGCATACCAGAGTGGAAAAGCCGCAAACATTGCCCCACCCGCCGTAATTAGCCACACTTCATTCCCATCCCAGTGGGGCCCTATAGCATTGATAATCATCCTTCGTTCCTTATCATCCTTCCCTAGAAAAGGCAACAAAATGCCCACTCCTAAATCGAAGCCATCCAGGACAAAGTAGCCAATGAACAGAACTGCGATCAGCACAAACCACAAGGTATTCAAGTCCATGACGCCCTCCCCGTTTTTACTCCCAGTAGGCCTGCTCTTCTAAGGGACGAGACGCTTGCGCTGGCTCCGGACCGGCTTTGGCGTACTTGGCCAACAAATAGATATCTGCCGCCATCAGTGCTCCATACACCAGGGTGAACCCAATTAGCGTGGACAGCACCATCCCTCCGGTTAGATTGGGAGAGATCGCGTCTGCGGTGCGCAATTTTCCATACACCACCCAAGGCTGACGCCCCATCTCAGTCAACAACCAGCCGCTGATGTTAGCCAGATAAGGCAAGGCTATAGCCAGCGGGTAGACGTTTAGAAACTTGAAAAGGGGTTGTGTGATCTCACGGCGCATCACACGGAAGAGCGCATAGGCCGCCAGGAAAAACATTAGGAAGCCACTTCCAACCATGAGACGGAATGACCAATAGGTGACCGTAATATCCGGCACATAGTTCCCCGGACCAAAGCGCGCTTGGTATTCATTTTGTAAATCTAGCACCCCTTTAACTTCCCCTTCCAAACGGTTATACGCCAGAAGACTGAGTACGCGAGGAATACGAATTGAAATAACCTCCCGCATTGTTGCCTGGTCCACAATACTCAAAAGCGAGAATGAGGCCGGATTTTCAGAGCGAAGCAACGCCTCCGCCGAGGCAATCTTCATGGGTTGGAATTCCACCATCCTCTGGGCCTGGGTATGGCCAATCAAAATTACCATGAAGATTGAAAGAACTCCAAACACGGAAGCAATTTGAAACGAGCGTTTGAAGATCTCCTCATGGCGTTTCCGCAGCAGGTGATAGGCGCTGATTCCTAAAACAAAAAATGCAGCTGTGGAGAAACCCGAGAAAACTGTGTGAGGGAATTGGCCCCATACATAGCGATTGGTCAACAGAGCCCCAAAATCCTGCATCACCAACCGTCCCCCTTGCTCCGCATAACCAACTGGGGCTTGCATAAACGAGTTAGCCACCAGAATCCAAAATGCCGAGAGATTCGAGGCTAGGGCCACCAACCACATTGCCAGCGCATGCATTCCTTTCGAAAGGCGATCCCATCCAAAAATCCATACTCCCAAAAAGGTAGATTCTATGAAAAATGCCAATAAAGCCTCGATTGCCAAAGGAGCACCAAACACATCTCCAACATACCGCGCATACTCGGACCAGTTCATCCCAAACTGAAATTCCTGCACAATCCCGGTCACAACCCCCATGGCAAAATTGATCACGAACAATTTACCCCAAAACTTCGTCATGCGCAGGTAAAGGTCATTGCCTGTGCGCACATAAAATGTTTCCATGAGGGCCACTATAACCGAAAGGCCTAAAGTCAGCGGGACGAAAAAGAAGTGATAAACTGAGGTAACTGCGAATTGCCATTGTGAGAGCAAGAGTGCCTGAGCATCCATAAAACTACTCCTTGTTGAGCAAACTTAATTGCTTATATAATTCCTCAGTACTCTATGAAAGGCAACTGAGTCTTTACTCAGAGCACGTGAAAATTATCACCTTTTGGATCACCCTTTCAGGGTTAATTTTACCCCTGACGATCAGAACAAGTGTCTGGCCTCCCACTCCAGTTGACTTAAAATCTAACCTCAAGTATAAGGCTACTATCATGCACAAGTTTCGGTTAAGAATCCTACTCATCCCCGCCCTTTTGGTTTGGATAGCCCTGGCATGTAATCTGCCTTTAGAGGGCCTCCAATCCAACCCGACCACCTCTTCAAACGCACCCTCTTCCCGGTCCGGTGTCCTTTCTGCGACCCCTTCTCCCTCGCCTACGGTCACGCCCACCCCTAGTCCCACCACCCGAATCCATAACGCAGAAACCCTAAAGCAACTTGGAGACTTCGCAGCAGCGCGCGAGGAATACCGTCAGGCGGCATTGAGTAGCCCGGATTCCGAGGTGCAAGCCATAGCACTTTTAGGAATTGGGGAGACATATTTCCAGGAAGGCAACTTTACCGAGGCCGCAGATACCTTCCGAACCCTGGTAGAAGAACACCCTCCTTCCACAGTCACTCCTGAGGGTTATTTTTGGCTGGGCCGGGCTTACAGCGCCCAGGGAGACTACCTTAAGGCGGCTGATGCCTATGCACGTTTTCTGGAATTGAGGCCCGGGGTGGTGGACGATCTTGTTCAAACCTTACGTGGCGATGCTCTGATGAGCGCTGGTGATTACGAAAGGGCCATCCAGGCCTATCAAGCCGCCATGCAGGCAACCCAGGGGGACACGCTTTCATTGCAAATCAAGATTGGGGAGGCCTATGCGGCTGCCAGTGACTTCACCAACGCCCTGACCCAGTTTTTAAAGATCTATGAAACCTCAACCAATGACTACATCAAAGCTCAAATGAATCTGCGTATTGGGCAAATTTACCTCCAACTGGGCTACCCGGAACAAGCCTACGCGCGTTTCATCGATTCAGTTAACAATTTTCCGCGCGCCTACGATTCCTACTCCGGCTTGGTAGCACTGGTCAACGCCGGCCAACCCGTAAACGAACTGCAGCGCGGTTTGGTGGATTACTACGCAGGTCAGTACGGCTATGCCGTTGAGGCATTCACCCGTTACATTAAAGCCAATCCCGAGCACGAAGGTAAGGCTCATTTTTACCGCGCTCTTTCCTGGCGCGCCCTTGGAAACTACCCTGAAGCCGTTAGAGAACTTCAAGAACTCATTCAAACCCATCCCAATGACCCGCTCTGGCCTAATGCCTGGCGCGAATTGGCCTACACTCAATGGGCCTACCTTGAAACCTATGATGCCGCTGCCAACACCCTCAAAGCCTATCTGCAGCAAGTACCAGCGGCCCCCGACGCAGTAGAAATCCGTTTTGAGATCGGGCGCATCCTTGAGCGTGGTGGTTACCTTACAGAAGCGGCTGCTACATGGGAAAACCTGATAAACGACTATCCCTCCGCTGACCTCAGTTATCGCGCGCTCTTTCTGGCCGGAATTGCTTACTACCGCGCTCAAAAATACCCTCAAGCACTTACCGTATTTCAGCGTTTTCTTGTGCTTGGCGATACCCCCGCTGACCGCGCCGCAGCCTGGTTGTGGATTGGAAAATGTCACCTGGTAAATGGAAATTCGGAGGAGGCACGTCAAGCCTGGCAAGAAGCCGCTTCGCTGGATCCCCTCGAGTACTATGGCATCCGTGCCAAACAATTGCTGGACAACTCACCGCCTTTTAGCGGTCCTCTAAACTATGACCTCGGTTATGATCTTGATTTGGAACGGCCCCAGGCCGAAAGATGGCTGCGCGAAAAATTTAACATCCTGCCTGAAGAGGATTTAAGGGATTTGGGAGTCCTGGCTGAAAACCCTACGTTCCAACGGGCCGATTTACTCTGGCGCCTGGGCTACTATATTGCAGCACGCAATCTATTTGAAACCCTGCGCCAGTCACTTGAAAACGATCCCGTCAACCTTTATCGCCTTATGAACCACACATTGGAATTGGGTGCCTACCGTACGGCCATTTTTGCTGCCAGACGCCTTTTAGATATGGCTGGCTTGACCCCCGCTCAGACCCTGGAAGCACCCGCATATTTCAACCACATCCGATTCGGCTTGTATTACAAGCCCATCGTAATGGAAGCGGCTACGCGAGAAAATCTCCACCCCCTGTTGTTATTCAGCCTCATGCGGCAAGAGTCCTTCTTTGAGAGCTTCGTCCAGTCCTCAGCAGGCGCCTATGGGCTACTGCAACTGATGCCTGCCACCGCCGCCGATTTGGTGAGCCGATACGGTTGGCCGCCCGACTTCAAGGAGCAAGATTTACTCAACCCTATGGTTAACATCCGTCTAGGCGCCCGTTACTTGGCTTTGCAACGCGATTACTTCAATGACAATTGGTACGCCGCCCTGGCTGCTTATAATGCTGGTCCAGGCAATGCCAAAATTTGGCTGGACCTTGCAGGGGGAGATCCCGACCTCTTCCTTGAGATCATTCGCTACCCGGAAACTCAGAATTACATCCAGCAGGTGGCTGAGTTCCTGGAACTTTACACCCGTGTTTACGAGCGACGCCCTTAAGTCCAAACCGGGCGAGAGCGGTATGCTACTCTCGCCCGGATCTGCATCTCCCTCGATCTCAGAGTACCAAGCGGAAAGGATGTTCCAGAAATTCGGCCAGCAATTGCATGAAGCGCGCCGCCTCCGCGCCATCCGTGACCCGGTGGTCAGCGGAGAGCGTAGCCTTCATCCGAATTCCAACACCTAATACCCCGTCCTGAACCACTGGTACTTCTCGAACAGCCCCGACAGCCAAAATGGCTGCCTCGGGGGGATTGATGATCGCCACAAAATGCTCAACACCAAACATACCAAGGTTACTGATCGAGAAGGTAGACCCCTCAATATCCTCTGGACGCACCCTACCCTGACGGGCACGCGCGCTCATTTCTTTCATCTCCTGTGAAATGAGACGCAGGGGTTTCAAATCAGCATCGCGACAGACCACGGTCATCAATCCGCTCTCAAGGGCGACCGCAACCCCGATATTTATATGTCCGTAGCGCACAATTTCATTGCCTACCAGCGCAGCGTTGAGAGCAGGAAACTGGCGTAATGTCAGGGCTACTGCCTTGATAATGAAATCATTAACGGAAAGCTTCTGATCTTCGGGCAACTCCGCATTTAGAGCCTTGCGGAGATCCATTAAAGCCCGCATATCATACTCA
Organism: Thermanaerothrix daxensis; assembly: GCF_001306145.1. GTDB lineage: Bacteria > Chloroflexota > Anaerolineae > Anaerolineales > Anaerolineaceae > Thermanaerothrix > Thermanaerothrix daxensis. The sequence continues at coordinate 946,391 of NZ_LGKO01000002.1, read as the reverse complement.
CGAGTAATGTAAAAGTGGGGCACCTGCTGTTTGGATTCAACCATGCGGCGAGCGATGATGCTCCGTAAGCGGTCTACCGGCAAGCGCTGATCTTCCGGAACCTGCCCTATAGGCTGCCAGGCAAGCACAGGTATCGCGCTCGGTGTTGCTCCTACCGGTTGGGCAGAAACTGCCGGCTCCGCTACTTTCGGCTGGATAGCCAGGGCTGCCTCTACATCGCGACGCACAATGCGCCCTCCCGGCCCCGTCCCGTGAACCTGACGCAGGTCTATCTGGTATTCACGCGCAATTCGCCGTGCCAGCGGAGAAGCCTTGATCCGCTCACCTGCAAGACCACCCGTCGTCTCAATCTCAGGAACTGAGAGGGCTTCCTCAGCGGCTTGAGAAGGTGCTTGGGTGGGCATCTCCTTCTCCATCCCCTGATGTGGCTGTTCGCCCGGTAGGATTTCCTCAATGCTTTCGCCCGGCGCACCGATAACGGCAATTGGTGTGCCAACCGGAACCACCGCACCCGCTTCTACCAGCAGACGGTGCACAATGCCGCTATGCGTGGATTCCACCTCGACAGTGGCTTTATCGGTCTCGATCTCTGCCAAAATCTCCCCTTTCGCCACCGGTTCACCCTCTGCTTTCAACCAACGCACCAGGGTACCTTCGGCCATATCAAAACCCAATTTGGGCATAGTGATTATCTCCGCCATCAGAGCACCTCCTTGACCGCCTGAACCACATCCTTAACCTGCGGCAGGGCCAATTGCTCTAAAGTGCGATTATATGGTAGAGGCACCTCAACCTGAGCCACACGCTTAACAGGGGCATCCAGGTAGTCAAACGCCTCTTCATATATGCGTGCCGCTACTTCCGCACCCACTCCATAGGATTTCCAACCTTCTTCCACCACAACCGCACGATTAGTCTTTTTGACCGATTCCAGCACGGGTTCCATATCTAATGGCCGCAGAGTGCGCAAATCCACCACTTCAACCTCAATGTCCTCGCGGGCCAGTTCCTCGGCAGCCTTGAGAGAAATATCCAACATCTTGCTGTAGGTTACAATGGTGACATCCCGGCCCTCGCGCTGCACCTTTGACCGACCAATTGGAACGGTATAGTCGCCCTCGGGTACCTCGCCACGCAGTTGATAAAGTGTGGCATGTTCAATGAAAAGTACTGGATCATCGCATCGTATCGCCGCTTTAAGCAATCCCTTTGCATCGGCAGGTGTACCTGGGGCCACCACCTTCAGTCCGGGAAAGTGTGCAAAAACGGCATCCGGGGTCTGAGAATGGGTAGCACCTAATTGCCGTCCACCTCCACCAACGGTGCGAATGACCAATGGGAGGACCATTTGACCACCAAACATATAATGCAATTTTGCTGCCTGGTTGACAATGTGATCCATTGCCACAAACGCAAAGTTGATAGTCATAATCTCGGCCACTGGACGCAGCCCCACCAACGCCGCTCCAATAGCCGCTCCTACAATCGCTGCCTCTGAGATGGGGGTGTCCCGCACTCGCTCGGGACCGAAGTGGTCATAAAAGCCGCGGGTAACCGCATACGTTCCCCCCCAAACCCCTACCTCTTCACCCATGATGAAGACCTTGGGGTCACGTTCCATCTCTTCCCACAGAGCCTGTGAAATGGCTTCACGCATTGTCAGTCTAGCCATGGTATTATCCCCTTCAACTCAGCAAGTTTCTGAGACATAGACGTGCTTAAAAAGGTCTTCAGGCGCCGGTTCTGGACTGGCCTCAGCAAAACGAACGGCTTCCTCAACTTCTTCCTCCGCCTCCCGGATCGTTTTTTGAAGTTCATCCTCAGTGGCAATATTGTGCTCCAGCAGATAGTTGTGATAAATCCCGATTGGGTCGTCCTGCTGCCACTTGCGCACTTCATCGGGGGTACGATAGCGTTCAGGATCACCCATCGAGTGGCCCCGGAAACGATAGGTGAAAACCTCCAGAAATTGTGGCCCACCACCGGCACGAATTTCTTCGATCATGCGGGCAGCCACCTGCCGCACTTTCATCACATCCATGCCATCCACTTGATCACGCTTCATACCATAAGCATCCGCTTTCAATGCTATCTCGGGCACAGCCGAGGCACGCTCCACAGCCGTTCCCATCCCGTATTTATTGTTCTCACACACCCACAGAACAGGAAGATTCCATACCTTCGAGAGATTAAGCGCTTCGTGGAAAAAGCCAATGTTGGTAGCGCCATCACCAAACATGCAGATGGTGACCGCTTTTTGATTCTGGTAAACATCCCCCAGGGCTAACCCAGCGGCAATTGGCAGGTGCGCACCCACAATAGCATGCCCTCCCCAAAAGTTCTTCGTAACATCCGCCAGATGCATAGACCCGCCTTTCCCCTTCGAACATCCGGTGGCCTTGCCGAGCAATTCGGCCATTACCTCCTTAGCGGAGACCCCGCAATTAATCGCCACACCATGGTCACGGTAAGCCGTAATCACCCGATCTTCGGGCCGCCGCACAGAGATAATGCCGGTGCTCACTGCTTCCTGACCAATGTAAAGGTGCAAAAACCCGCCAATTTTACCCTGTTGGTAGAGTTCTGCCGCACGTTCTTCCAAACGGCGAATCACCACCATTTGGTAATAAAGGTCTAGATACTCCTTTTTAACCATGACACAGATCCTCTTTGTCGCATATTCAAACCCCCGCAATTATATCAAAACCCGCGGTAAGGCGGGTTTTGATATAATCACCTTTTCGGAGTAGTTGCTTCTAACCCCGTAGTCAAGGACAAAGCATCATTCAAAATGCGCAGGAATCTTGTGTAAATTTTCACCCAAATCATATCCCCGCTGCTTCCAGAAATTTAATCGCCCCCAATACCATCCCAGGCCACTCACCCATAGCAGAATGATCGCAAAACCCAATTCGCGGGAAATGCGCAGTTCCAAAGGAAAGCTAAATGCGCCCCACAGAACGCTAATCGCCATGACCAACCCCGCCAGCCCAACCAGAACCCTCCCTACAGGGGTAATCATGTATCGGAATGCTGAGTTTGACTCTTTCGACTGCCCACCCTGCCGCCATGAATACAAAACCAGGGCGGTTAATGGCGCTAAACTTGATACCGCTAGTGCGTAAGGGTAGTAAACCACTAAAGCCGTCCAGGCACCATTCAACCCAATTGTCATCCCCAATAAGACCAAAATGGCGGTTGCAAACAAAGCCACTACCGGCACATGTTGTCCTCGCCGCTGGTAGCCCCAGCTCGATGGTACCAGCCCATCCCTGGCCCAGACAGCGATAACTTGCGCGACTGAGTAGAGATACGCCTGCAGCAAGTTGAGTAAGAGCACACTCCAAAGCAAAATAAAAAAGATCAATAATGCAAGCGAGGGATGGATGAGAAGGAGATAAAACACTGACCAGGGCAAGAAAAACTCAGCCTGGGTGGCTTGACGCAAGTACAACCAACCGTGGGCTGCCAGGAGTTCACCGGAAAGGTTACGTTGCAAGAAGATAACGACAAGTCCTAACAAAATGGTTAACGCAACCAGGGGCATCCATAGCCAGCCCCTCGAAGAGCCTTTTTCCCATCCCCGGGCGTATGCAGATAACGCCACAAGACCCCCCTGAAAGAACCACAGGCTCAACCCCATTCCCATCAGGAACGACGACGCAGGTCGCCGCGTCAAGATCAAACCAAAAGAGACGGCCAGATTAACCTGACGCTCTACCACCCCACCCCCGTATATACTTTCGTAGACACGCACAAAATTGCCAGAGGGAAACAGCAGGAAAAATGCCAACAGTCCCCCCCAAACAACAACCAGGAAGGCTCCTACGACCAAAAGGATTTTGACCCCGCGGGGAGCAAATAGAACAAGCAAGAACGTCAGGAGAATGCTAAGGGTTCCCAATAGGGCTGTCATTTGAGGGGTTTGAAGAGCATCTGCCAGAGAGTCCAACCCATATTGAGGCAAAACCAATGCTCCTGCTTGGAATAAGCCGGGTAACCAGAAACGGAAAAAGGCAATCACCATTCCACCCGCAAACAATGCAGAGGCGACCATCCCCACAAACGAACCTGCAAAACCCAACGGTGGACTGAAAAATCGGGTGGCCATGTGGTAATCAATACCTGGCAAGGAAACGAAACGGGCCATGATACCATAAGCCATAGCCCAGATCAACGATCCTACCACCACCCCTAAGAGCAGTACCAGCCAGTTACCCGCAGGCCACTGGCCGGGCACATAAGTAGTAAACCACCAGTCCGCGCGCGTGATCCCGATTGCTGCAAGCACAAGCAAGCCGCTTGTTATCCAAGTCGAGAGGGCGCTCGACGTTTCCAGTTGGCTGTGCGATTGTCTTTGTATGCCGCGCTCGATTGCCATGTTACCTCCACCATTGGAGTATGGTAGATTCCTGCTAACCGTTACGGAGATGCTCTCGCGCTCATTATACCCAACGCCCCCATATCTTAATTTAACAACCACTTTACAAAAATCCACCCCCACATCCAAAAAACAATACAGCCAGAGGTCCATTGCGCTGTTCTCATACAGCCCCAACTAAGTCCTCCACCTACTTAAGACAAGCACGCCAAAATTGGGGCTTGATTTTCAGCGCTGACTATGGTAAATTTAAATTGCCAGATGTCAGGGTGCCCCCCTCACCCTGGCATCTGGCCTTTTTAAGGTCTTTATCTCAATCTAAGCGCCCCGTCTGAATGGCTCGTTTCACCTCAGCAATAGCCTGGGTGATCTTAATTTCCCGCGGGCAGGCCTCCGTACAGTTAAATGCCGTCCGACAGCGCCAAACCCCCATTTGCTGGTTGAGGATCTCAAGGCGCTGAGCAGCCCCACGATCACGACTATCAAAAATGAAACGATGGGCATTAACAATTGCCGCCGGTCCCACATAACGCCCATCTGCCCAGAAAGAAGGACACGAGGTTGTGCACGCAGCACACAGAATACACTTGGTCGTATCATCAAACCTTTCTCGTTCCGCTGGAGATTGCAAGCGTTCTCGACCATCCTCTGGCAACGGCTCGTCATTGATGAGGTAGGGAAGTACCGAACGATAGTGCTCAAAGAATGGTTCCATATCAACGATTAAATCCTTCAGAACCCGCAGTCCCAGGAGGGGCTCAATGGTAATTTCGTTGGTCCCAAAGTTCTTAACCAGGGCTTTGCAAGCCAACATGTTCCGCCCATTAATCCGCATGGCGTCTGAGCCACATATGCCGTGTCCACATGAGCGGCGAAAAGAAAGGGTACCGTCTATGTCCCCGCGAATGTACTCCAGCAGGTCGAGCACGCGATCCATCGGCTCTGCCTCCACGGTGAAAACATCATAGCGCGGTCTTCGGTCAACTTCAGGGTTGAAGCGAAAAACTCGAACGCGGACTTCCATGGCCTCTCTCCTCAATAAATCAATAAACTCGCTCTTTGGGAACGTACTGAGTGATCACCACCGGTTTATAGTCCAGGCGGACGTGCTCTCCATCCAACCATGCCAGGGTATGTTTTAGCCAGTTCACGTCATCTCGCTCGGGATAATCCTCGCGCGCGTGTGCCCCACGGCTCTCCTTCCGCGCCAGCGCCGAAACGGCTGTCACCAGAGCAAGATCGAGCAAATTTCCTAATTCCCAAGTATTGAGCAACTCTGTATTAAAAGCCCGGCCATTATCACTCACACGGACATGACGAAAGCGCTCGCGCAACTCTTTGATTTCCTCAACCGCCTCCCGCAGCCCCTCTTCGGTGCGAAATACCCCAACCTTGTCAAACATCAGATGCCGCAATTCGCGTCCAATCTGAGCCGCCTTCTCGCGCCCATCACCCTGACGCAGGGCATCAATTTGCTGGCGGGTGAAGTCGGTCGGATCTTCTGGCAAGGGTTGAAAATCCACCCCATTTGCATATTCAGCCGCCTTAATGCCCGCGTACTTTCCAAATACCACCAGGTCTACCAGCGAATTAGTGCCTAGACGATTGGCCCCATGCACGGACACGCAAGCACACTCCCCAGCGGCATATAAACCGGGCAATACAGTATTCTGGGAGTCAATCACAACCTCGGCGTACTTATTGGTGGGGATTCCCCCCATGGCATAGTGGGCTGTCGGCTGGATCGGAATTAGGTCCTTAACCGGATCTACCCCCAAATAAGTACGGCAAAAATCGGTAATATCAGGGATCTTTGCAAGAATCTCCTCTGCTGTCACACGGTAAGGCGATCCATCCGGACGGGTACGGCCGTCTTTTTCCGCGTAGTAGTTTACCGTTTCAGGGCGAACATCCAGGTAAAGGTAGTTCTTGCCATTGACTCCTCTCCCCTCTTTGATTTCTAAGTAAATCGCTCGACTTACCACATCGCGCGAAGCCAGATCTTTAATGCGGGGCGCATAACGTTCCATAAAACGCTCCCCCTTCCCGTTGATGAGCACCCCACCTTCGCCACGAACGGCCTCAGTAATCAGGATGCCCAACTTGTAAATACCAGTGGGATGAAATTGGAAAAATTCCATGTCTTCAGCCGGAATCCCACGGCGCAGCGTAACGGCTACGCCATCACCAGTATAGGCATATGCATTAGAAGTAACCTCCCACATGCGCCCATGGCCGCCAGTCGCGAAAACCACAGCCTTGCTGTGAAAGACATGCAGATCACCCGTCGCCAGTTCCACTGCCACTACGCCCGCAACCGCCCCATTTTGGATCAATAGGTCCATCACCTGAAACTCATCAAAGAAGCGAATCCCATTCTTGATGCACTGCTGATACAGAGTCTGGAGAATCATGTGCCCGGTGCGGTCGGCAGCGTAGCACGAACGTCGGACCGGCTTACCGGTTACGTTATTGGTATGCCCCCCAAAAAAGCGCTGATCAATGCGGCCCTCCGGAGTACGCGAGAACGGTAACCCCATGTGCTCCAGGTCATAAACCGCCTGAATGGCCTCCCGGCACATGAACTCAATCGCATCTTGATCTCCCAAATAATCACTGCCTTTGACAGTATCAAACGCATGCCATTCCCAATGATCTTCTTCCAAATTCCCAAGCGCTGCCCCAATGCCCCCTTGCGCCGTTCCCGTATGTGAACGGGTGGGATAGAGTTTGCTCACCACGGCGGTGCGCGCTTTTTTAGAAGCATATAAAGCGGCCATCAAGCCCGCACCGCCTCCACCAACAATGACAACATCAAACGTATGGGTGTGAACCATGCCACCGCCTCCAACACCTAAGGTAAAGGAAAAGCCCGATTTACACCAGCAATCAGCGCCGCTCCCCCTATGAGGGTAATGACTAGCCAGAAGAGGAAAAGCAGCCAATTCATCACTTTGCGCGCCCGATCGCCATGAATGAAATTATTCAACACCTGGCGCAGGCCATTTACCCCATGGGCGAAGGCAAAACCTAACAATAAGGCGTCATAAATACGCCAGAAAAGGCTAGCCCAGCGCATCGCCACATAGTCCAGATCAATACGATGCACGCCCACAATCACATCCTGTAAAATCATGTGCCCCCACACCAGGGGGATCATGGCAAAGGCGCTATAGCGCATCCATTTCCAGGCAATTGTCTCGTAATTTGGCTTAACCCGCACGCGTCGAAGAGTTTGAGTAAAACTCGCCATGACCACCTCCTAACCTCCAAAAAGCCCGTAATTGTGCATGAGAAGGTTACGCAACATCCAAAATGCAGAAGGCAACCACAAAATCAAAGCGATCGTCAGTGTCCAGCGGGCGGAACGACGCTGGCTTTCAACATGCCAACCTTGCGGTTTAAAGAGATCCAAATAAGCAATGCGCAAACCGTTGACCCCGTGGTAGAACACACAAAAGACCAGAAAAATTTCTCCAATGCCGAAAAGGGTAGAACGATAAATCTCAATGGCCTTCATGAACAGGTCAGGGTTGAAATAAACGAACGCGATGTCAATAATGTGGATGGTGAGAAACAACACCACGCCCAGGCCGGTTATGCGGTGAAGCAGAAAACTCCAATGCCCCTCACGACCGCGATAAGTAATGTAACCCGCCAGAGTGGTTTTAAGATTAGACATATGGACCTCCTGAGAGGATTGTCTGAGGTATAGCCGCGTACTAAGATTTTAGCATGAGAGATGCAAAGAGAAACTCGCAAATTTGGGTGAATTTTGGTAATTTGCCCCTTCTCAAGGGTTGGACTTGATTCATTTCCCCCCAAATTAAAAAACACTGCCCTTTCGGTAAACCCGATGGGCACGCCAGATTGCCTTTCAAGGCTCCTCGCCCAGGACTCGAACCTGGAACCTAGCGGTTAACAGCCGCCCGCTCTGCCGATTGAGCTAGCGAGGATCGCTTTTCGAGCCATATTATAATTCAACCCGGCAATCTGTCAAGAAAAACGAAAAACGGGCGAGGAAAATCCTCGCCCGTTTCGCTCCCGAGCCGAGCCCCTATTTTGCTGCGTGCTTGAGAGCCGCGTGTGCTGCCGCCAAGCGGGCCACCGGTACACGGAACGGCGAGCACGAGACGTAGTTGTTTCCTACCAGATGGCAGAACTCGATGGAAGCAGGGTCACCACCATGTTCGCCACAGATACCTACCTCAAGATCCGGACGGGTCTTGCGCCCTTCTTCAATCGCCATCTTCATCAGACGGCCCACACCTTCTCGATCCAGAGTTTGGAAGGGATTCTTGGGGAGCACACCTAACTCAACGTATTTGACCAGGAAAGAGCGCTCCGCATCATCTCGGCTGTAACCAAAAGTCATTTGGGTGAGGTCATTGGTGCCGAAGGAGAAGAACTCAGCGATCTGGGCAATTTCGCCTGCAGTCACGGCAGCCCGCGGTACCTCGATCATGGTACCGAACTTGTAGGGGAATTCAACCCCCTTCTCCTTCATCACCTCCTTAGCAATCTCCTCAAGGCGCGGCTGAATCCATTTCAATTCGTTGATGTGGCCGGTCAGCGGGATCATCACCTCAGGTTTGGCCTTAATACCGCGCAGGGTTACATTGGCAGCCGCCTCAAAGATCGCCCGCACCTGCATCTCGACAATCTCGGGCATCACAATGCTCAGGCGCACGCCACGCAGCCCCATCATCGGGTTTGATTCATGCATGGCCTCAACTGCTGTGAGCATCTTCTCTAATTCAACAACGTCCTTGCCTTCTCCCTTGCCCAGAACATAATCGGCCAGATTCTGCAGACGCTTGGTAATGATCTGCTCCTGCAATTCTTTCTCCGAGGGCAAGAACTCATGCAACGGCGGGTCAATCAGGCGAATGATGACCGGATATCCATCCATTGCTTCAAACAGGCCTTCAAAGTCCGCACGCTGGAAAGGTAACAACTCATCCAGGGCCTGTTTGCGTTCTTCGCTCGTCTTGGCCAGGATCATACGCTGCACGATTGGCAAGCGTTCTGGCTCAAAGAACATATGCTCAGTGCGGCACAAGCCAATGCCTTTAGCGCCATAGGCGCGTGCACGGCGTGCGTCCTTTGGATAATCGGCATTCGCCCAAACCTGCAACCCGGTGGTCGGGAAACCCTCAGGTCCCTGGCGGATACCGGGTCGGGCACAAATTTCATCCGCCCACTCTAACAGGGTCATCAGATCGCGCTGCTCTTCCAGCGAGGGCGCCGTCATAGGCAGTTTGCCCAGGAACACCTCACCTGTACCACCATCCAGCGAGATCCACTCGCCCTCACGGACAATAACGCCATTAGCATTCATGACCCGTTTGTCAAGATCAATTTGGATGGAGGAGGCTCCTACCACACAAGGCACACCAAACTGACGGGCTACTACGGCTGCATGCGAGGTTGCGCCACCTTCACTGGTCAGAATACCCTTGGCGGCTAGCATACCGTGAACATCATCGGGCTTAGTGAAAGGACGCACCATAATAACATCTTGTTTGAATTCTTTCGCCATTCGCTCTGCCGTATCAGCATCGAAGTACACCTGCCCTACTGCGGCACCTGGTGAAGCATTAACACCCGTAGCAAAGAGCCGTCCTTCCTTTTTGGCTTCCTGAATGACCTTGGGATCAAACTGCGGATGCAAGAGAGTATCCACCTGATCTGGGGACACGCGCAAAACCGCCTCTTCTTTGGTAATGAGCCCTTCATTCACCATATCCACCGCGATTTTAACGGCTGCCCGAGCGGTGCGCTTACCATTGCGGGTTTGTAGCATCCACAAGCGCCCCCGCTCGATGGTGAACTCCACATCCTGCATATCGCGGTAATGCCGTTCCAGCTTCTCGCAAATCTCCAAAAATTGCTTATATGCCTCGGGGAGTTGATTGGCCAGATTCTCGATCTTCTCGGTGTTGCGGATGCCCGCCACCACGTCCTCACCCTGCGCGTTGAGCAGGTATTCCCCATAGAGTTTCTTCTCGCCAGTAGAGGGATCGCGGGTGAAAGCCACACCGGTACCCGAATCCCAGCCCATATTACCGAAAACCATGGTTACAATGTTGACGGCCGTACCCAAATCATCGGGGATGCCGGTTGCGCGGCGATAGTCCACTGCCCGTTTGCCGTTCCAGGATTTGAAGACCGCTTCGGTCGCCAGCCGCAATTGCTCATAAGGATCGGAGGGAAAATCAAAGCCCTTGTGCTTACGGACAACCTTCTTAAAGGCTTCAGTCAATTCCTTGAGATCCTCAGCAGTAAGGTCCGTATCAGCCTTGGCTCCGCGCTCGCGCTTGAACTCGTCGAGCACCTCCTCGAAAGCCTCATCCGGAATCCCCAACACAACTGAGCCAAACATCTGTACCAAACGGCGATAGGCATCATAAACAAAGCGAGGATTATTGGTTAGCCGGATCATAGCCTGCGCTGTTTCATCATTCAGGCCAATGTTGAGGACGGTATCCATCATGCCCGGCATCGAGAACTTAGCCCCCGAGCGACAGGACACCAGCAGGGGATTCTCGGGACTGCCAAATTTCTTGCCTGTTAACTTCTCAACCTCAGCCATGGCCTCCATCATCTGTTCCCACAAACCCTCGGGGAACTTACCGCCAGCCTTGAGGTAAGCATTGCAGGCCTCGGTTGTAACCGTAAACCCAGGCGGTACGGGCACTCCTAAACGCGTCATCTCGGCCAGGTTAGCCCCCTTACCACCCAGCAATCCTCGGACGTCATCCCATTTTCCACCAACATACTTTTCAACTTCATCAAGTTCGTGGAAGAGATATACCCACTTCTTCATGATTAGATGATCCTCCTTGTGTGAACAAAATGCCGTTTTTATACCCACACTTGAGTGGGGGTTGATCCAGCCTATCAAGTTTTCAATTTTACCACAAAGCCATGTGATTTTTCGCACGAATCACCCCCTTTGTTCACACAACATTGCAGCCGGGCAATATTCACCCACTTCTAGCCTCTAACCAACTGTAAACCATTTGCAAGGTCTTTTTTACGTCAAAACGAAGATAATAGAGATTGTAACCCGGACTGGAGGCAACCATGCATCTGCTGGTCATAGATGATGATCCCACAACTGCAGATCTTCTCAAGGCTATTCTCCAAACCATGAATGTCGTCGCTGATATTGATCAGGTCACTTCAGGTAGTGAGGGCATTCAGAAAGTTCAAGAACAGCAACCCGATGTGGTTATCCTGGATTTAGTCATGCCCGAGATGGATGGATGGAAAGTGTGCCAGGAGATCCGCAGTTTTAGCAACGTCCCGATCCTGATCCTCTCGGCACTTGATCAACCCGGTCACGTAGCCGCTGCTCTGGATGCTGGCGCAGATGATTACCTGATCAAACCGGTGTCCGCGAGCATTCTGGTTGCCCACTTGCACACCCTCTTACGACGAACCCTCAAGGCAAATACCCAGCCCCTTGCAATGACTCCTCCCCCGTTACGTCCCTGAAACCGGCTCGTCAAGGCCGTTTTTTTTATTTACCCCCTCCTGGTTTATAGAATACTCGCAGTATAATCTAGCCAATATTTAGCCGCCTTCTCAAAATTGAGCACACAAATGGAGTGATCCTATGAGGAAAGCAAATATTGGCGTAGTTGGTCTGGGCGTAATGGGCCATAATCTGGCTCTTAACTTTGAACGGCATGGGTACTGGGTAGCCGTATATAACCGCACAGCAGAAAAAACCCGCAACATGATTGCCAGTGCCGGGCCAGAGCGACGACTTATCGGTACCTTTTCGCTCGAGGAACTGTGCGCTAACCTGGAGCGCCCCCGACGGATTCTCCTCATGGTCCAGGCCGGTCAGGCCGTCGATGAAATGATAACCAGCTTGCGACCTTTCCTGCAATCAGGGGATATACTCATTGATGGAGGAAATTCCTACTTCCAGGATACCGAGCGCCGCCATGAAACCCTCAAGGGTGCTGGCATTCTATACGTAGGAATGGGCATCTCAGGCGGAGAGGAGGGTGCCTTGTGGGGTCCCAGCCTGATGCCTGGCGGTCCCCTCCAGGCCTGGGAGAGTCTTGCACCAATGCTTCGAGATATCGCCGCTAAGGCCGAAGATGGAGAACCCTGCGTTGATTACATCGGCCCACGCGGCGCAGGACACTATGTAAAGATGGTGCACAACGGCATTGAATATGCCGACATGCAGTTAATTGCCGAAACTTACGACCTGCTCAAACGTGCTTTGGGGCTCTCTGCCCCCCAACTGGCCGAGATCTTCGCTGAATGGAACCAGGGTGAATTGCAATCTTACCTAATACAAATCACTGCCGAGGTACTGCGCAAGATAGACGAGGAAACGGGCCAACCTCTGGTAGATCTCATTATGGATGAAGCTCAGCAGAAGGGCACCGGAAAGTGGACTAGCCAGAATGCCCTCGATATTGGCGCGGCGGTACCCACCATCAGCGCAGCCGTAGATATGCGTATCCTTTCCGCGCTGAAACAAGAGCGCGTCCAGGCCAGTCAGGTTCTCAGGGGACCCACCCAGACTTTTCGGGGCGATCCTGAGCATCTGCTCCACCTGACCCGTAAGGCGCTATATGCCAGTAAAATCATCGCTTACGCCCAGGGCATGGGATTGCTCCGTCAGGCATCCCAAGAATACGGATACAACCTGAAATTGGACCGCTTAGCAGCAATTTGGCGAGCGGGTTGCATTATTCGCGCTCGACTGCTCAGCGACATCACGTTGGCTTATCAGCGTGAACCGGGGCTGGTAAATCTACTGCTGGCTCCAGTTTTCCGCGAAGCCCTCGCCTCACACCACAACGCCCTACGCGAGGTACTCAAAATCGGCCTCGACCTTGGCATCCCCATGATGGGAATGAGCACAGCCCTGGCATACTATGATGCCTACCGAAGCGCTCGTTTACCGGCTAACCTCATTCAGGCACAGCGCGACTACTTTGGCGCTCATACCTACCGGCGGCTGGATCGGGAGGGCATCTTCCATACCCAATGGACGTGAATAATTCCTTTTCCGCCTACCCACCTCCAACCGCGCTAATCCTGGTAGCGATTCTGCCTTCCCGACGCGATCTGGAAATTGCCCGTGTTTTGGGCTGGTACCGCATTCCGCTAAAATCTGCTCCTAAAGTAGTGGCGGTAGACTATCTTGCCTTTTACCAAACCGCCGCTTTCAGCCACGCGGAGCGGTGGCGCATCAACTACATTGCCCCAGTGTATGGGCATGAACTGGTCTTGCGTCGTGAGTTATTGCGTGATGAACCCGATCACCCCCGTGCCGATGAGGAATACTATAAAATCCAGATAGGAGCGCTCCAGCGTTTACCTTGCGCCATCGTAGCAGATACATGGCGACGGTTAACCTTCCTTTATACCACTGGCGAACTCTTGTCTCGTGCTACGCGCCTCCAAGATCTTGCCCTTAGTGGCGAGGAGCGCACCCTGGTTTGGAAATCATTGCGCGAGCGCACCTCTCTCCCCACCTCTTATGAGACCAAGCCACTGCCCATGGCTTTGGATGATCTAGACTCCGACATGCTCGCGTTCCTGGGATTCTTAGACACGCTTTAGCCTAAGCCCATGGGTTGCTAAGAGCTCTGGTAAAATTATGAGGGGTTCACCCATCCCTTCTCCCCAATGGTAGCAACTCAGAGGAGGCAATATGCAAATATTGATCAAATCGGGCACGTTGGTCACGGCTTCCGAAACTATTCAAGCCGATTTGTTGATTGAGGGCGAGAAAATCGCTCTTATTGGTCATGCCTTATCCGCATCCGAAAACGCGCTGATTATTGATGCTCAGGGCAAACTGGTTTTACCAGGCGGCATTGACGTTCATACCCACTTTGACCTGCCCATGTTCGGCACTGTTTCCTCGGACGATCACTACACTGGTCATAAAGCCGCAGCTTTTGGGGGCACGACCACTGTGATTGACTTTGTCCCACAAGACCTGCCCTCGCTACGTGCTAATGTGGAGGCGTGGCATGCCAAAGCCGACTCAAAAGCCGCCATTGACTTTAGTTTCCACATGAACATCACCCGTTTCGATGCCCAGGTAGCCGCTGAAATTCCCCTTCTGATTGACGAGGGAATCACTACCTTAAAAGTGTTTACCGCCTATAACAATCGCCTACGACTCCAAGATGGAGAAATATTCCAAGTTATGCGCATTGCTGGCAAACACGGGATGTTGACCATGCTGCATGCAGAGAATGGAGATGTCATTGATATACTGGTTGCAGAGGCTCTAGCCGCTGGTCACACCACTCCCGAATGGCATGCGCTTACTCGCCCGGCTTGGGGCGCGGTTGAGGCACTTCTACGCGGCGCAGCGCTTGCCGCTCAGGCTGAAGCGCCCCTATACGTCGTCCACATGAACGCAGCAGGAGAAGTGGATCAACTGGCCTACGCGCGGGACAAAGGGCTGCCGATTATGGGAGAAACATGCCCCCAATACCTTTTCTTTACTATCGAGCATCTGAGGCGCCCTGATGGGGCCAAATGGATTTGCTCCCCTCCCATGCGCACGTTAGCAGACAATCAACGCCTCTGGGAAGGACTTTTGGATGGAACCATTCAGGTTCTGGCAACGGATCACTGTCCATTTTTCTACGATGGTACCCAACCTATCCTCTACGAGGGGCAACCCGTGCAGATTCCAGGCAAAGAGTTGGGTAAAGATGACTTCACCAAGATACCCAATGGGTTACCCGTGGTCGGCGATCGCCTGCCCGTGTTTTGGACAGCAGCGGTCTCTTCGGGCAAGATGACACCCAACCAGTTTGTGGCCCTCACCAGCACAAACCCCGCCAAAATCTTCGGCCTTTATCCCAGAAAGGGCAGCCTAATGCCTGGCGCCGATGCAGATATTGTTATCTGGGATCCCAATAAACAGGTGAAATACGGCGTCGCCTATGCCCACCATCGAACCGACTATAACCTATTTGAGGGTTGGGAACTCACTGGTTTCCCTGAAAAGGTGTTTCTACGCGGTAATTTGATTGTAGATGGACGAGAATGGCGAGGTCGGCCCGGTATGGGGCGTTTCCTGCACCGAAAGCCTTTTGCAGAAATTCTTTAATCCCTAACCCCCATGAGTCTAGCACTCCTCGTAGGTATCCCCCTTCTTGGTGCAGCGGGGATAGGGCTGGTTCAGCGGTCGCAGCGTGGCGTTGGCCTGGCATGGCTGTTAGGCTTTTTCACTTCGCTGATCGCCTGGGGGCTGAGCCTGGTAAATACCTGGAGAGGGACACTGCTTGAGGTACAACTTCCCTGGCTTCCTCACGGTATTCCCCTTCCGGCCCTACTCTCCTTCACCCTGGATCTCAATCGCTGGCCCTATGTTCTCATCACCCTGACCTTGGGGTTAGCGATTTTTTTGACGGCGCCATCCCGTCTTACCTTACAAAGCTATCCTACGAATTGGGCCATTAATTTACTTGGAATTGGGTTGTTGATCCTGGCGCTCTCCGCCAATGACGCCATTGCCATCGCCCTGACCTGGACAATTCTGGACGGTATGGCTTTACTTATCTCCCATCTGATACTGAAAACGAGTGCGCGGCAGAACACCGTTCAATGGCTAAGCCGCCTGGCCAGCACATTCCTCATTCTTTGGGTAGCCCTGAATCAGGCTCCGCCCGCCCCCCAACTCTCCCCCCAATCCTGGACGCAATCCACGGCTCTACTTTTCCTCCTGGCAATAGGACTACGCATGGGGTTGATCCCGCTGGGTTCTTCCTCTCAACGTCCTTTTCGTGAGCGACGTGGCGTTTGGACGTTATTGAGCTTTCAGGGACCTATCCTGGGTATGAGCCTTCTGACCCAAATCACCAATCGCGGCCTGGCCGCATCCATAAATACTACAGGCCCTTCCTTTCTCCTTGCACTGTGGGGGGGACTGTGTGCGCTGCTTTGGATTCGTAGCCCTGATGCCCAACAAGGTCTCCCTTTTTGGATAGGCGTGTATAGTAGCCTGGCCCTCACTTGTGTCCTCGTCCCGGAGGCTTCCCCTACCCCCTGGGCAATGATGATCGTACTAATGGGGGCCATGCCACTGCTTATGCTCTATGCATCCCCCATGAAGCAATGGATTGGTTATGTCTCCTTATTAACCTTTTCCACACTTCCCTTCACTCCACTAGCGGGGGGATGGCAAGGGCTTTCCGACCTTCCTAGCATTTGGATATGGCCTCTTATTCTGGCCATATTGATCGCTGGATGGTTTCGCCACACGCAGAACATCAGCAACCCTCTGGTAACCTCAGAACGCTGGATATCTGTGGTTTACAGTCTGGGTCTCTTTCTTCTCCCCCTGGGCGCATGGGTGCAGTGGGCATTGAACCCGACTATCCACACCCGGGGTTGGCTGATGGCAGGCCTGACCACCCTTGTAGCACTGATCGGCATCCTCTGGCTGGTTTACTGGCCAACCTGGTTGCCTGCTTCACTGAGGTGGTTAGCCACCTTGCTCGAGCAGACCCAACATTGGCTGGCACAAGTACTCTCATTTGATTGGCTGTTCGATCTGCTTGCTTTTATCCAGAAACAAACTAAATCTATCATGCAACTTCTGGAAGCCACCCTCGAAGATGAAAGCGGCATCCTTTGGGCGTTGGTGCTGCTGGCCTTGTTATTCTCCATTCTCGGAACAAGTGGAGCCATCCCGTGAACCTAGCCTGGATTCATCTGGCACTATTCTCTCTTACCGCCCTTTTTGCCCTATTGGAAACTGACCCGCGATTTCGTCTGGTGGCCATAGCAATTCAATATGCCGTTCTTTTCTGGGTGGTCAGCACCTCACTAAGCCTGGGACTGGCTTTAGTAAAACTTATCGTGGGATGGACAGCCATTGCGCTTCTGGGTGCTTCCCTCTGGAACGCATCCAGAATCCGCCCCGCCTCTTTTTCCTGGTCGCAACAAGTGTTTCGTCTCCTTAGCGGTGGAATGATCATAGGATTGTCTTTTTCATTCTCTTCATCCCCATCCACCTGGCTACCTGTGGAAATGCTCTATTTGCGCTCAGGAATTACTCTGGCAGGGTGTGGTCTGCTCATGAATGGATTTTCACGCCATCCTTCGATGGCCATACTCGGTTTGTTAGAGGTCTTATCGGGCTTCGAACTCATTTACGCCTTTTTGGTTGATTCGGTCTTGATGACCGGCATGTTAGCGCTGGTTACACTGGGGCTTGCGGGCATCGGTGCTTACCTGACCTTCCTCAACTCCCTACCGGAGGGTCAGAGATGAGCACCGCATGGCTCTGGATCATTCTGCCACTGGTTAGCGCTTTTGGATTGTGGTTCTTGCGTCATCACCAGCGCCTGTCGCTTGGCATATCTTCAGGGTTGTGCATTTTTCTGACTCTAGCCGCCGCGATACTGCCCCTGGGGAATACATTACGCCTGGGAGGGTGGACGTTTGAATTAGCGCCTGCGCTGACAGTACTGGGACGACAATTACGCCTGACAGACGCTGATCGCCCCCTTTTGGTACTTTTCTACGGTCTGGGTACCTTGTGGTTCCTGGGCTCAGCACGCCGTCATCTTTCCCCTTTCTTCGTCCCCCATGGGCTTGCTGCACTGGCTTTAATGATTGCAGCGTTCGCAGTAGAGCCTTTTATTTACTCAGCCCCTCTCATCGAACTTGCAGTCCTGATCAGTATCCCCGCCCTGATCCCCCCAGGCCAGACTTCATTTCGGGCTATCCTACGGTTTATAACGCTTCAAACCTTGGCTCTTCCACTCCTTCTCACCGGAGGATGGATGTTGGGGCAAATTGAAGGCGTCCCTCAGCAGACTGAGACCGTTCTGCCTGCCGTTTTGATGGTAGGGGTAGGGTTTGCCCTGTGGTTAGCCATTTTCCCATTCCACACCTGGGTAATTATGCTCCCCCAGGACACCCCTATCTTTCCTAGCGGCTTTTTCCTCAGCCTGATCTCCACCGCTTCGTTCCTGGTGATGCTAGATTTCTTCAATAGCTTCCCATGGATCCGATCTATTCTCCCTATTGGTGCTGGCTTACAACTGGTCGGATGGCTAATGCTCCTGCTAGCAGGTTTGTGGTCACTTTTTATGACTGACCTGAGGCGGGTGTTGGGATTAAGCCTGATCTTTGACACGGGCTTTGGGCTCATCGCCCTTTCCCTAGGAACACCCCAGGGCGTTACCTTGTTCCTGGAAACCCTTCCGGCCCGTATTCTAGGGCTATTTTTAATCACCCACTGTCTCTCTTATTTGCAGCACACGCCAAACGAGGCACTGCCAATCTCTCTCCATCGGCTGGCACCGCCAACTTGGGCCTCCATAGGAGTTCTGACGAGTTACTTCTCCCTAGGTGGATTGCCCTTATTAGCTAGTTTTCCAGCACGTCAGGGCATCCTCTTTGCTCTGGCCCAACAGTCATTGCCCGCCCTGATCAGCGCGCTCGTGGGCAATCTTCTTTTTCTACTCAATGGTATCCGCCTGTTCAATTACCTCATGCAACCCCGAGATGGAACCATGGCGCCTCCAGATGAGAGTCTAAAAACACTTGATGGGTGGTTAATCCCGCTCGCCATAATCGGGTTAATTGGCCTGGGTTTGTTGCCTGGTGTTTTCCTTCAACCCGCGCTGTATGCCGCCCAGGGCTTTCTCAATCTGGCACGCTAATTCTAGAAAACCGTGGTTAAAATCTGGCTATAATTGGATAGCCCCGCAAATAAATTATCCCAATGATGGCTTCCGGAAAGGACCCCCATGGATCTTGAACAACTCATTAAGCGCTTGGACTGGCTTGAAGAGGAACGCCGCAAAGACAAAGTACTTATTGCCACCCTTCAAGAGCGTATAGCGGATCTGGAAGAAGGATTCCCGCGTTCACTGCAACAGATTACCGTGCTGGAAGGCGAACTGGCACGATTGAGTGCGAACCTGAGTCGCTTTGATCAACTGGAAACAGCCATTGCCCAGGTGCGTGTCGAACTGACGCGTATGATCCAGGACATGGAAAAGCAACGCGCTGAGCGTGATCGTGAAGTAGATCGTATCCGTCTGGCCGACCTGGAAGCCCTAAATAAAGCCATCGCAGAGGTGCGTAAAGGCTTAGATGCAATTCCTGAACTCCGCAAAAACCTTCAGGCTCGCATTGAAGAAGAGAATCGCCTAAGCAGGCTAATAGATGCACTAGAACAACAAGTTAGCCAGTACCAGCGCGCCGATGAGGAGTTCCGGCGCCAGCAGAAGTTGTTGGAAGAAAGTCAACGCCAGGACGCCAAAAGGGTGATTGACCTGCAGGGTGAGGTGACTGCCATACGCAAGCGCCTGGATGAGCAACGGGGCAAAATGGATGTGATCGGAGACGCCCAACGCAAATTGGAAGCACGCATTGCCGAACTACTCGCCGCCGAGAACGAACGAAAGCAGAGCCAAATCGCGTTCATGGATAAACAGAACATGTTAGCCCTCGAACGCGAACGGGTCTGGAAAGAATGGCAAACACGCTTCGAAGAAATAGAATCCACAGCCGCTAACCTGGATGCTCAAATTCAATCCCTGGAAGCCACTCACCGCTCACTTAAGCGTGCTCAGGAGGCTTTTGAAGAAATTACGGCTCGTTTTGAGCGCCGTATTAATGAAATTACCGAGATGCAGCGCCTGGTCGAGGATCGCTTCCGTCAGGAGTGGGCAAGCTTCAAAGCCGATGACCAAAAACGATGGACCAACTACCTGCTGGTGCAAGAAGAACAAAATCGGGATTTAACTCGTCTAATAAATCAATTAGGGGAGCGTCTCACGGCCATGGAAGATCTCTCACAGGAGTTGCAGGACTCTTTGGCCATATTTAGAGAGGAAACCCACAAGCGATTGCAAAAGTTGCTAGCTTTCTCCCGTGAACTGCTCGAGACGTATGAACAATTATTGGGGAAGACCCCCTAGATCGTTATTGCCATGCATGTTATTGGTACTGCTGGTCATGTAGACCACGGAAAATCAACCCTGGTAGCAGCCCTGACGGGCATTCACCCCGACCGCCTCAAGGAAGAGCGGGAACGGGAGATGACTATTGACTTGGGCTTTGCCTGGCTTACCCTTCCTAATGGAGAGCGTGTTGGCATTGTTGACGTACCGGGCCACCGCGATTTTATTGAAAATATGCTGGCTGGTGTAGGTGGCATTGACGCGGCTCTACTGGTCGTCGCTGCTGACGAAGGCGTGATGCCCCAAACCCGTGAGCATCTAACCATTCTGGATTTGCTTGGTGTTGAGCGTGGCATCATTGTTGTGACCAAAATTGACCTGGTAGATGATCCCGAATGGCTTGAGTTGGTCGAAAGTGATCTGCGCGACATCGTCAGGGGGACAGCCCTCCAAAATGCCCCAATGGTGCGAGTATCGGCTCATACCCGTGCCGGACTAGATGTATTAGTCGCAACACTCAGCCGTGTTCTGGAAGACACCCCCTCTCGACCCGACCTGGGAAAGCCACGTTTACCGATAGATCGAGTTTTCTCCATCGTCGGATTCGGTACAGTTGTCACAGGAACGCTTCTGGACGGAAGTTTGAGTCTGGGGGATGAAGTCGAGATCCTCCCTGCCGGGCTAAGAGGACGCATCCGCGGGTTGCAAACTCACAAGCAAAAAACCCAGCGGGCTCTTCCGGGCAGTCGCACCGCCGTCAACATCACCGGAATTGAAGTGGGACAGATCCAACGCGGCGATGTGCTCACCTTTCCCGGATTGTATCATCCCACGCAACGCCTGGATGCCCGGTGTCGCCTGATTTCCGACTCCCGTATGCCACTTCAACACAACAGTGAGGTTAAGTTATTTCTTGGAACCAGTGAGGTGCTGGCTCGCGTTCGTGTGCTGGGCACCGAGGCTCTTCAACCCGGAGATGTAGGCTGGATCCAACTGGAACCTCATTCTCCAATCGTCGCCGTGCGCGGAGATCGCTTTATCCTGCGCCGACCTTCACCAGGTGAAACCATCGGAGGGGGCATTGTGCTCGACCCTCATCCTCAACACCGCTATCGTCGCTTTGACTCCCAAGTCCTGGAGCGCCTTGATGCATTGAGTCGCGGAACCCCAAGCGAATTACTGCTACACACACTTCATACTGCTGGTCCATTGCCTTTATCCGAGGCAACGAAGCGCACCGGCCTCGACACCAAGACAATTCAATCCCTCCTTCAAATGCCTGAGGTAAAGGCGCGTCTTATTGTGCTTGAGCCAATCACTCCACCCAACGATGAGACGTTCCTCCTGACCGTGGCTCAATGGGAAACCCTGCAAAAGAAAGCCCTGGACGAAGTGCAACATTATCATCATCAATATCCCTTACGACCGGGCATCCCACGCGAGGCTCTACGCAGTCGCTTGCAACTCTCTCCCGCGTTATTCCAGGCGGCTCTGGCTCGCTGGTTAACCACAGGAGTCTTATGTGAATCCAAGCAAATGATCGCCCTACCTCATCATCGCGCGCAACTAACCCCCCAGCAAGTCGCCCAGGTAGAAGTGCTCCTAAAACGTTTTGCTGAACACCCTTTTTCACCCCCAACCACCAGAGAATGCGCCGAAGCAGTAGGTGATGAGGTCGTCAACCACTTGATCGAAAACGGCACGTTTGTTAGTGTCTCTGACCAGGTAGTTTTCCGAAAAGCAGATTATCAGACTATGATCCAGTTTGTAGTCACCCACTTAAAATCTCACCCTACGCTCAGCGTGGCACAATTTCGGGACCATTTTCAAACCTCCCGCCGCTTTGCGCTGGCATTTCTAGAGCACTTGGATGCCCTTGGCATCACCCAACGCAACGAGGATGTGCGCATTCTTACCCCCCACGGCGAAAAACTAGTCGCGCAAATGTTGACAGAGTAAGACCCTCTCAGGTATAATGTTCTTCTGCCGATGCCCCGGCATTGCCGCTGGGGCTTGCGCGTGTCATAATATCCCCAACTTCCCCGGGCACAGGCGTTCTATCAAGCGCGTGTCACTCGGCGAAGTGAAGATTGGAGATGAGAAATGGTGAAGTACGCAATCGTAGAGAGTGGTGGCAAGCAATATAAAGTTGCAGAGGGAGCGACCCTTGAGGTCGACCGACTTGCCGGCGAGGTTGGCGACCAGGTTGTTCTTGACCAGGTCTTACTGGTGGCCGAAGAAGGTCAGGTGCGGGTTGGCACACCAACCGTACCCGGTGCCCAGGTTAAAGCAACCATCCAGGAGCACTTCAAGGGCCCCAAGATCATTGTCTTCAAGTATCGTCCCAAGAAGCGCTACCGCGTTAAGACGGGGCATCGCCAGCAATATACACGCCTTTTAGTGAATTCTATTGTGGTGGAGTAGTCCTATGGCACACAAAAAAGGTGGCGGTTCCAGCCGAAACGGTCGTGATAGCAATTCCCAACGCCTGGGCGTGAAGCGCTTTGCTGGTCAATATGTGTTGGCAGGAAACATCCTTGTCCGGCAACGCGGCACCCGAATTAAGCCCGGCCTGAACGTTGATATTGGCAAGGACGATACCCTCTTTGCAACCGCTGACGGCGTAGTGGTATTCGAAACGTTACCGGGAGGGCGCAAACGCGTCAGCGTGATCCCGGTTGTAGCCGAAGCCTGAGCAGGCATTGACCTCAGGACAGCGGCCCCCTACTCTGCAAGACAGGAAGGCAAACTATGAAAAAAGACATCCATCCGACATTTTACCCCGACGCCCGTGTGATTTGTGCCTGTGGCAACACCTGGGTGACGGGTTCAACGAAAAAGGAAATCCACACCGAAGTGTGCTCAAAGTGCCATCCGTTTTTCACCGGACAGCAACAGCGCATTCTGGATATTGAAGGGCAGGTAGACCGCTTCTACAAGCGCTTGCAAGCCCGTCAGGAGTATGTTGAGAGCCAAAAGGCACGCGAGCAGGAGCGCACCTCACCCAACCGGCCCATTGCCGATCTAAATCTTGGTACCCGCCCAACCGAAGCCTTGGAGAAGGCAGGGCTGACCACTGTGGGTCAGGTGCTCGAAAAACTGGCCGAAGGGGAAGCAGCGCTCCTCGCTATTGAAGGATTCGGTCGTCAATCTCTTATTAACCTCAAGAAGCGTCTGCGCCAGCTGGGTTATTCCCTGCCCTCTGCCGCCGAAGAGATTACCGTTTAGGTCCAGACAGAACTCTCCAATCAGGCAGACGGAATTCAGCGTCTGCCTGATTTTTTTACTTGCTTTGCCCCTAGAACGTCCGCGGATTGGGTTAAAATCAATGCAACGGCAACTACCCCCTACCCAAGGAGCTCTGCATGAAACATGAGGTTGGCTCAGTAGAAGTGATTACTGGCTCCATGTTTAGCGGAAAAACGGATGAATTAATTCGACGGTTGCGTCGGGCTACCATCGCTCGCCAGAAAGTGCAGGTCTTCAAACCCGTCATTGACCAACGCTATGGCAACGAACAGGTCACTTCCCACGCCGGGACGGCTTTCGATGCCATACCTATCCAAAAAGCCAGAGATATCCTCCAATATCTTGATCCAGAGACGACCGTGGTGGGGATTGATGAAGCCCAATTTTTTGATGAAGAAATTGTGACCTTAGTCCAAGACCTAGCTAACCGCGGCGTTCGAGTTATCGTGGCTGGTTTGGATACTGACTTTCGGGGAGAACCTTTCGGGTTTATGCCCCTCCTAATGGCACAAGCCGAACGAGTGGATAAACTACAAGCCATTTGTATGGTGTGCGGAGAACCCGCCTGCCGCACGCAACGCCTGGTCAACGGCAAACCTGCACACTACAATGATCCAGTCATCATTGTGGGCGCTTCCGAGCTTTATGAAGCCCGTTGCCGCAAGCACCACATTGTACCCCGAGACTGAGCCTTTCCCTCAAGGAGTTATGTCCAATGTGCCATGACTATGAGGAATTTTTGGAAGAGGTTCTAATTCCGGAAGAGATTCTGCAACAGCGAGTTGCCGAATTGGGTGCCCAAATCAGTCGCGATTATAAGGAATCAGAAAAACTGATCCTACTGTGCATCTTGCGCGGTGGGGTCATGTTTCTGACGGATCTCATTCGCCACGTTACTATCCCTCACATGGTGGATTTTATGGCCGTCTCCTCTTACGGTGCTGGGAGTCGCCAATCCACTGGTCAGGTACGTATCACCCTTGACCTCAATACCAGCATTGAAAATTGCGATGTGTTGATCGTTGAAGATATCATAGACAGTGGTCGTACCCTTGCCTCGGTGATCAACCTACTTTCGGCCCGCAAACCCCGCAGTCTAGCCGTATGCACGCTCCTGGATAAAGCCGAGCGGCGCGAAGTGGAGGTGCCCCTGCGTTACGTCGGTTTCACCATTCCCAACAAATTTGTGTTCGGCTATGGACTGGATTTGGATGAACTCTACCGCAATTTGCCGTTCATCGGTGTCGTCAATGAGGAAAAATATCAACAAAGCCGGATGCGACACGAATGCTGATCGTTTTTGAGGAATTGTTCCCCACGCCCTCCCTATACCCCTTGTTGCGCCGATTGTGTCATGCCAATCGGCGTATCTTTCTTGTAGGTGGTGCTCTGCGAGATGCTTTGCTGGGAAAATCCAGTCACGACCTGGATTTTGCGGTCAGTCACGAGGTACATACCGTTGCTCGTACCGTCGCCAATGCCCTGGGGGCTGCTCTCTACACCATGGATGAGGAACATGAGACCTACCGCATCCTGGGACGGAATGAGAGCGGACAAACCTATACGCTGGACTTCTCACGCTTGAGGGGATTAAGGATTGAGCAGGACCTCCGCGCGCGTGATTTTACCATCAACGCTATGGCCGTAGATGTGAGCCAGCCCAATGTGCTCATTGATCCTCTCAAAGGGGCCTATGATCTGCGCGAAAAACGCTTGCGCGCTTGTTCGGAGAGCACCTTTGTAGATGACCCCCTGCGTGTGGTGCGTGGAGTGCGCCTGGCCAACGCCTTGAAATTTCATCTCCTCCCTGAAACCGTTACTCAACTTCGCCAAGCCGTGCCGTTGCTGGATCGGGTCTCCGCCGAGCGAAAACGGGATGAACTTTTTCGCGTTCTTGAAGGCGAGGATATAAAAACCGCTTTCCAACTGATGGATCGCTTAGGGATTCTTCCCTACCTCCTTCCCGAATTATCCCCCCTCAAAGGAGTACCCCAACCTTCGCCTCACGTGTTCGATGTTTGGGAACACACCCTGGCCACGCTTGATTATCTTGAGCGTCTCTTTGCTGTGCTCGTTGCTGATTACAACGAAGAGAAAGCCGCCTCTCTCACAATGGGCAGCGCCACATTGTACCTTGGACGCTTCCGATCTCACCTGATCTCCCACTTTAATGCTCGTCTGAACCCTAATCGCAGCCTAAGGGGACTGCTGTTTCTGGCGGCGGCCTACCACGATAGTGGCAAGCCCGAAAGTGCGGGGGCTCATCCCAACGGCCGCTTAAGTTTTATTGGTCATGAGCGCATAAGCCAGACATATTTTGAAGAACGCACTCGCGCTCTGGCCCTTAGCAACGATGAGATTGAACATGGCGCAAAAGTGGTTCGGCATCATATGCGCATTCATTACCTGGCCAATGGGCAAGAAACGCTCAGTCGCCGAGCGATCTACCGTTTCTTCCGTGATACTGGATTGGCAGGTGTAGAGATCTGCTTGCTCTCGCTCGCCGATACGCTGGCTACTTACCACACGACATTGCCCCAAGAAGTATGGAAACGGGAATTGAGCATCTGTCAGCAACTCCTAGAAGCCTGGTGGTACCAGCAAGACAGCACCATTCACCCCCCTGCCCTCTTGAGAGGGAATGAACTGATGACTGCACTGGGGCTCCGACCAGGTCCTCTGATCGGTAGACTCCTCGAGGCCATTCGAGAAGCCCAGGCCAGCGGCGAGATCAGCACACCTGAGGAGGCGTTGCAACTTGCCCAAAATCTGCTTTCTACCTGGGATAAATCTGCTCTAGACGGAGGTCAAGCATGAATCCCAAACCCGTCCTGCTAACCTACGAGATTCATGGGGACGGCTCACCCGTCATCTTCTTACACGGATTTCCCTTCAATCGCCACCTATGGGATGAACTCATCCCCTTTATATCCCCTCATGCCCGCATGATACTACCGGATTTACGAGGCTTCGGAGAGTCCCCCACCAGCACAGATGTCTTTACCATGTCCCTCCTAGCCGATGACGTGTGCCATCTTATGGATCACTTAAATCTACCTCAGGCAATTTTGGTCGGCCATTCCATGGGGGGGTATATTGCGCTCACCTTTGCGCATCAATATCCACAACGTCTGGCCGGTCTGGCATTAATTGCCTCACACGCTGATCCTGACTCGCCTGCACGCCGCGAATCACGATATCACACTGTCGCTCAGATCCAAAAGCAAGGCATCCAACCCCTGCTTGAGGAAATGCCACAGCGCCTGACCCCTTCTCCTGCTGTGCAAGAAAAAGTGCGTTTATTCATTCAATCCTGCTCGCCCCAGACAGCCATTCAAGCCCTATTGGGAATGGCCGAACGCGAAGACGCCAATCCATGGCTACGCGAAATAAGGGTTCCCGTCCTTGTCGTCACCGGCTCGACTGATCCATTGATTGATCCCACCCGCATTCAGACCATGCTGGAATCATTGCCCACAGCCACCTGGGTTGAACTACCTGGGGTGGGTCATATGCCCATGCTTGAAGTTCCCGCCGAACTGGCAGGGGTTCTCCTCAACTGGATACGCCAGATTCAAGGATAAATTTCCGTCAGAACCGGTTCATAAAAACACCGGCATCCCAGACCATTGGAACAGCCCGCGGTGGGTAAAAGCGGCACCTGATCCTTTGGATAGGTACCATGCATTTTACGACATGCCGGACACGCATCAGCAGCCACGGCCAAGCGAATCATACTAACCCGTGGATTCGCCTGCATTTTCCTGAGCGCCACCATGGTCATCGAAAATTCACGCAGATCCGCCCCACAGGTTGGACAAAGCGTAACGGTATCGGGGGATTGGGTTTGGCAACGCGAGCATGTTTGCATAAGACCTACTACCTCCCTGAAAAATCGGGGTTCTCACCGGGTATTATTTTACTATAAGAACACCGCCCCATCTCCATAAGGAGATGGGGCGGATTCGATCATCTCGCTACCACTACTGATATTTCTTGATCAAACCAACGCGTTCGTTGAACTCCGTTATGAGCGAATCAATCTCTTCCACCTGGCTTTGCAACTCGGTCCAGTAATTGCGGTCGTACCACTGGGCCAAAATTTCCTCGTAGGTTTTACCCTGCTGCTCCACCCAGGTGTAGTACTTCAAGTTATGCACGCGTCGGCGATCCGCGTAACGCAGTTCAAGCAAGTAATCCACGCTCTGTCCCTGCAAACTGCGCGCATATGCCTCGGCCGCATGATAGGGCGTAAACTCGCCAAATTGATCGCGGTATTCCTGGATACGGCTGCCGTAAAGTTCCATCGAATCGGTCAGCACAATGAGCATAATATCGTTCTCGCCCATTTCATAATATTTGGCGGTCTTGATCGCCGTGAGCAGGTTAGCAATGCCCGAAAAGCCCAGCAGGTCCAATTTGGATACCACCTCTTCAGGAACACCCTTGCGGATCAGGTACTCCCGGCCAGTCGGTTCATTGAACAGGCGCATCACCGCTACCACATCATTGTCATCAATGGCGGCCACCAGATCGGTGTTCTTGACGTTGTGGATCCACGGTACATGCTTGTCACCGATACCTTCAATGCGATGGGCACCAAAACCATTCTCAAAGAGTGTGGGGCACTGCAAGGCCTCGCCAGCCACAATCTTGCTGTTGGGGAAGATCTGTTTGAGATAGTCACCACAAGCAATGGTCCCCGCAGACCCAGTCGTAATCGCAACACCGCGGAATTCGTCCTTGGGCCCCATGACACGCTTGAGAACCTCTTCCATCGCGTGACCCGTGACATCATAATGCCACAGGTAGTTGCCAAATTCCTCAAACTGGTTGAAGATCATCAGATCCTGCCCAGAGCGACGCAGTTCCCAACACTTATCGAAAATCTCTTTAACGTTGGACTCGCTTCCCGGGGTCGCAATCACTTCGCTGGCGATCTTCGAAAGCCACTCAAAGCGCTCCTTGCTCATGCCCTCGGGCAGGATGGCAATCGAGTCGCAAGCGAGTAGCGCGGAATCGTAAGCGCCACCGCGGCAATAATTACCGGTCGAAGGCCACACTGCTTTTTGAGTAGTCGGATCAAATTGCCCAGTGACCAAGCGTGGCACCAAACATCCAAACGCCGCGCCAACTTTGTGCGCTCCGGTTGGGAACCACTTCCCTACCAGACCAATGATGCGCGCCGGAACGCCGGTCAGGCTGCTAGGAAACTCAAGGATATTAACCGGGCCAAAACCACCGCCAAAGGGAACTGGTTCATTCTTCCAGGTAATTCGGAAAAGGTTACGCGGATGAACATCCCACAACCCAATGTTGCGAAGTTCCTCTTTGATCGCAGCGGGGATCAAATCAGGGTTTTTCATTTGAGCAAAGGTAGGGATAATGATATTGCGTTCACGAACCCGTTGAATGGTCCGCTCACGCCGTTCGGGGATGACCGTTAAGTCAATCTTTGCCATCTTAAACACTCCTCTTTTATTTTATTGATAGGTTGGTTTGATCATCAGAGGGCGCCTCACGCACCACGTAAAGAGGACGCCCTTTGACTTCATCGTAAATACGGCCTACGTACTCCCCAAGAATGCCCAACGAGATGAGTTGTACACCACCCAGGAACAAAACTGCGATCAGGGTAGATGCCTGACCAAAAAAGGCCTGGGGCTGGAGAGCACGCAGGACAATTACAAAGGGTATAGCCAGGATCGCCAAACCCGCGGCGATAAAACCCATATAGGTGGCCAGTTGCAACGGGAAGTAAGAAAAACTGGTAATAGCATTCAGTGCCAGGCGCAGCATCTTACGCAGGGGATACTTGGTCTCCCCTGCAAAGCGAGGCGCACGTTTATAAGGCACTCCAATCTGACGAAAACCCACCCACGCTGACATCCCGCGCAAAAAACGATGATGTTCCCGCATGCGGTTTAATACATCCACCACTTTGCGATCCATCAGGCGAAAGTCGCCCGTATCTACCGGGATTTTGACATCGGTGATGCGGTAAATCAGGCGGTAAAAAGCCGCTGCTGTGGCCTTCTTGAACCAGGTCTCACCCTCGCGCTCGGTACGGACGGCATAAACCACTTCATACCCTTCCCGCCACTTGCTAATGAGATCAAGGATCACCTCGGGTGGGTCCTGTAAATCTGCATCAATGATCACCATAGCCTGACCACGACTATAATCTAGCCCCGCGGTCACCGCAATCTGGTGGCCGAAGTTTCGAGCAAAGATGATGGGGCGCACCCGTCGGTCCTGCTCTGCAAGGTGTTTGATGATCTCAGTGGAGCGATCCCGTGAGCCATCATCCACTAGCACCAGTTCCCAGGGCTCGCCTGTGCTTTCCATCACTGCTTTAACCCGGCGGTATAGTTCCTCCAGGCATCCTTCCTCGTTGTAAACCGGCACCACAATGGAAAAGGTAGGTGTTTCCATAACCCTCACGCCGATTGATCCAAGTGGGCCTTGAGCGCCGAAAGGGTGGGTTCGATCACAGGTGCTTCCTTGACTGCCTGCATGGCGGCCCGGACATCTTTGAGCCCACTGCCGGTATTCAACACCAGCACAGGATCGTCAGGGGTTATCAACCCCTCTCGTAAAGCCTTTTTCAGCCCGGCATATGCCGTAGCGCCCGCTGGCTCGGCAAAGATGCCCACCCGTCCCAAATCGGCAATGGCCTTCAAAATATCGCTATCCGGAACAGTGATATACGCCCCATTGGTTTGACGGGCTGCACGTACAGCCCGCACACCATCACGAGGCAGATCTACTGAAATGCTATCTGCTATGGTCTGAGCCACTACCGGCTCAATTACCTCGGTGCCCTTAAAGTAGGCATTTGCCACCGCAGCAGAGCCCTCAGATTGAACGCCAAAGATGCGCGGCATCTGTTCCAGCCACCCGAGCGCCGCCAGGTCCTTGAAGCCTTTATGAAGCCCTGAGATGATGTTCCCATCTCCCACCGAAACAAAAACGCACAGCGGACGATAACCAGGGCGCATGTTCAAAATGACCTGCTCCCAGATTTCCAGCGCCGCCGTCTTTTTGCCCTCAGCGGTAAAGGGATTATAACCCGTGTTACGGCAGTACCATCCAAACTCCTGGCTGGCCTGGATGGTTAGATCAAACGCTTGATCATAATTGCCATCCACCAGAATAACCTGCGCGCCAAAAACAAGCAATTGCGCTACTTTGGCTGGAGGTGCGGTCTTGGGTGCAAAAATGACCGCCTTCTGGCCAATCGCCGCCGCCATTCCCGCCAACGCAGCGCCTGCATTACCCGTTGAGGCAGTTACCACCACTTCGGCCCGAATCTGCCGCGCCCGTGCTACCACTACTGCACTGGCACGGTCCTTGAAGGAAGCCGTGGGGTTACGCCCCTCATCCTTGACCCACAGAGTCTTCAGGTTCAACTCCTGAGCCAGACGTTGCGGAGAATACACCGGGGTCCATCCCACCATCCGTAAGGGTGTCCCTTCGCCTCCGGGATCTTGCACCGGCAGCAAAGGCAAATAGCGCCAGATGGAATAATCCTTACGGGTGGTAATATCATTGATCTGAAAGTGACTCTTGATCCCAGCATAATCAAGAACCACATCCAAGTTACCCCCATCTTTTGGACAGGTATACGTTACCTGATCCGCTTGATATTCGGTGCCACACAACGAACAGCGATAACCCACGAAATCACCCATGAGCCTCTCTCCTCAACCAGATGGATTGGATTATTCTTTTTCAAATGGCATCCCCAGAGCCGCAGGGGGCGAAGTTCGCATTGCCCGCAACACGCGCGCTAGGGCATGACGAGTTCTTTCGGGCAATCCCGCCAGGGTGCGATCCACCCACTCGGCATTACCAATGTTAACCAGCAACAGGGTTAAGATCATCAGCGGGAATGGGGCAACTTGGAGCACCTGTGAAGGGATATTCGGAAGGCTGGGTTGAAGCACCAGTCCCAACCACTGTAAAAAGGCGAAGAAGTAAGCCCCTAGCGCTGCCCGAAGCGGATTCCAGCCTCCGAAAATAGTAAGCGCCAAGGCAATCCAACCAATACCATCCAATCCCGAAATCGTCCCCTTCCAACCCGCTTTCACGCTGAGCGAATACATAGGACCTGCAAGGCCAATCAGGGCTCCACCAATTACCGTATATACGTAACGCAACAGATTAACATTCGCACCACGCACATAAGCCGCCGCCGGACGCTCTCCAATGCCCTGCAACATCAATCCCGGCCGCGTGCGGAAAATGTACACATACGCCAGAACGATCAGCACAAAACTCATGTACGTCATCAAGTCGTGCTGGAAGAAGATGGTTCCCAGCACCGGAATATCGGCCAGACCCGGAATAGGTAGGTGGGGCAATCGCGGGCCCGAAAGTCCCATATAAGGATTACCGAGGAAGTAAGCCAGGTCACGACATAGAAGCGCCAAAACAAAACCCACCGCAACCTGAGATTGTTTAAGTGTAATACTGGCAAAAGCCACAATCAAAGCCACCAGCGCGCCAATCAGCGCTCCCGCCAGCATGCCCAATAACACACTCCCGGTAGAAACCCCAACCGCAAACCCCGCCATAGCCGTCAAAAGGATGGCGCCATTGACCGATAGGTTGATTACACCAGCACGTTCAATGATGGTTTCGCCAATAGCCGCAAAGACTATTGGCCCCGCTGAGGCCAGAATACCTGCAATTCCAATAATCAATGTGGTATCCATGCGCCCTCCTTCATCGTCGCTGCATCAAGCGCTGACGGACACCATCCATCAGCAGAACTGAAAGGACCAATGCTCCCTGGAGCACCCCCGAAAGGGTCGAGTCGAGTTTCATTACTATTGGCAATTGAATACTACCGATATTCAGCGCCGCAAAGAACAACGCTACTGGGGCAGCCCAGGTAGGTTGATAGTTGATCAACATTGCTACCAACATGCCCAGGAAACCATATCCCGAAGAAATGGAAGGAATCAGGCGATGATAAACTCCCAAGACCTGCACCGCTCCCGCCAGACCGGCGAAAAGCCCGCATAGCAAAAAAGCCATCCACATATACTGGGTTGTGGGAATCCCCAACAGAAAAGCCGCCCGCCGGTTACGTCCAACTGCCTTCAACTTCAAGCCAAAGTAGGTACCTTGCAGAAGTAAGTAAATGACCACAATACCCACAATCCCTACTACCACCGACCAGGGACTAATGCGCAAGCCCGGAAATGTGGGCAGCCAAAGTGCCTCTTTAAAAGGCTCGGTGCCGCTCATCGAACCGATTCCCGGGCGCTTCCACGGACCAAATATCAGCCAGATGGTCAACGCCGTTGCAACGAAGTTCATTCCCAAACCGCCAAAGATCTCATTAACGCCGCCATAAATCTTTAGGAAAGCCACCACGCTTGCCCAAAGCATGCCCCCCAGCGCTCCGCTTATAAATCCAATCAAAATAATCAACGCTGGGGAGAGCGCACTATCCTGCAGCACACGCAAAGCCCAGGTTGTGAAAATCGCTCCTAACGTGATCTGGCCCTCCACGCCAATGTTCCACAATCCTGCCGTGTAGGTCACCAACAAACCAGAGGTTGCCAGTAACAGAGGGACCCACGCCACCAGCACGTCACTGAATTTATTTAAGGATCCAACCGATCCCATCACAATATTACGATAGGCCTCTAAAGGATCTGCCTTCGCCAGCACCATCACCAGCGAGGTAAACCCAAGCGCCAGAATAATGGCCAGAAGTTGAAAGGCAAGATTGGTCCACCTTGATGAGGTCTTTACCATGGCTGCTCCATTCGTCCTAGAATCCCTTGCCACCGATTAACTGGCCCAATTCCTCAACACTGGTCTTTGTTGCTTCGATAGGCTGTGAAACCTTGCCACCGAAGAAAACCAGAATGCGATCACTATAGTGCAAAATTTCTTCCAAATCCGCCGAGGTGAAGATAATACCCGTGCCCTGACGACAGCGCTCCTTCAATTTTCCCCATATCCAGATGGCTGACTCGATATCCAGGCCGCGGGTGGGGTGTTCCAACAAGAGCACATTCAGGGGTTGACGCAACATAGCCAGAAGCGCCCGTTGTTGATTGCCACCCGAAAGCGATTCAACCGTACTGGCTGGCATCCCCTTGATCGAGAAATCCGCAATGCGCTGAGCAGTGAGCGCTGCCGCTTTCTGACGATTGACAACCAGCCCGTTTTGGGGCTCCGCCAGCACGAAATGCTCGGTCAGTGTCAGCCCCGGGATCAGCCCCTCTTCCAGACGCGCCGCGGGTACGTAGGTGATCCCCGCCTCGAGAAACTCGCGGTAGGGCCGCCCGGTCAGGCGTTTTTCCCCCAAGTAAATCTCGCCCGCTACCGGGCGAATGATTCCAGCACACGCTTGCAGGAACTGGCGTTGCCCCGAACCTTCCATGCCTGCCAGGCCAATCACCTCGCCGCGATGCAACGTCAGGGTGACATTCTGAATCTGCAGCCGATAATCCTCAATACTGAGGTTTTCCAAACGTAGGAGAGGATCACTGGAACTGAAGTGGGTCTTGTCTTCGGGAAGCACCACTTTCCCGAACATCATCTTAACCAATTCCTCGGTACGGTAAGGTGGCGTCGTTTCCCCTACCAGTTTTCCCTGGCGCAACACTGCCACCCGATGACACAATTCCTCAACTTCTTCAAGTTTATGCGAGACAAAGATGACGGTCATGCCCTGCTCAGCCAACGCTCGCAGGGTAGCAAAAAGTTTTTCTTTCTGATTCGCACTAATCCCTGTTGTGGGTTCATCCAAAATGAGCACACGAGCCCCCAACCAGAGCAAACGCATGATTTCTAACTGTTGACGCTCACCAACCGTTAAAGAGTCTACATAGGCATATGGATCAATATTGAAACCGAACCGCGCCTGCAAGTCTTGCATGGCTCGTATGGCCTCGGCACGGTTAGGGAATAATCCACCCTGATGGCCAATGAGCAAATTATCTACCACGCGCATGGGCGGGAAATCCAACGGATCTTGATGCAACATTCCCACCCCATGACGGATCGCATCCGCGGGGGATTCGATCTTAACCGGCTTGCCATCCAGATGGATCTCACCTTCGTCGGCCTGGTAAAACCCTGAGAGAATTTTCATCAATGTGCTTTTTCCGGCGCCGTTTTCACCCAGTAACCCCTGGATCACACCGCTGGGGATTTTCAGCGTGATCCCATCGTTGGCATGCACCGGACCGAACCACTTGTGGATGTTGATCAGCTCAACGTTCATATCTCACCCGGCTATTTACAAATGGGGGGAAGGCAATCCTGCCTTCCCCCTTGTTATCCTATTACTCGCTAACGCTCTGGCCCTCCATGCC
The DNA here is from genome assembly GCF_001306145.1 of Thermanaerothrix daxensis. Taxonomy (GTDB): domain Bacteria; phylum Chloroflexota; class Anaerolineae; order Anaerolineales; family Anaerolineaceae; genus Thermanaerothrix; species Thermanaerothrix daxensis. The sequence continues at coordinate 911,484 of NZ_LGKO01000002.1, read as the reverse complement.
TTCCAGTAGTTGCGGCAAGTACCAGACCTGCAGGTCGGTCGCCACTTCACCTTCCTTCAGGAAGGGCGTGCCATCCTGGAAGTTGAGCGGACCTTTCCACAGATTCAAGCCAGCAGCCAACTCGGAAATGAACTTATCCACCTGGGCAGAAGCATCGGCAGAGAGTGCCGCGCCTTTCACAAAGCCCACATGGCTGGTATCCGGATTGTTGATGTCGTTCCAGTCTGGACCAACCCAATCCCACGAGGGTTTCCAGGTACCTGCAATTGCCTCCTGGATGTATTTAGCATACATCGGCCCCCAGTTGAAGTACGGGACGCCGAGGCAGACCTCCTCAGCTTCTTTGCAGGCTTCGATATAATCGTACGGAACGGCCCAGACCTCTTTGCCCTGGCCACGGAACTTCTTTGCCTCAACCAGCGCCTCGGTGGTGTCAATGCCGGAGATCACCACATCGTAGTTGCTGTTGAAGAAGTCATCCGCAACTTGGGTCGGGTCGGCAGTCACACCCGGAATGTTGAACCAAAAACCGATCCAGGTGACTTTGAACTTAAGTTGCGCTGGATCTTTCCCCAGGTACTCCGTCCAGCAGTAGCGAGCGCCCAGGTAGGCTGCGGCCGCCAAGCGGCGGGTTTCGTCATTGATGAGCGGACCCAAATAGCCAATCTGCCCCGTCTTGGTGGTGAGTGCGGCAGCACAACCGGCAATCATCTTGCCGTACTCCATGCGCCCCATCACATTGCCGAGATTGGGCAGATCACGGTAATTCTTGCCCTCCTTCCAGGCACCATCACCCGAAGCGTGGATTACGATAATGTCGGGACGTGCCTTGGCAAAGGCCTCAGCACCATCTTTCATGTCATCCGAGTTGAAGATCACCAGTTTAGCGCCTTTAGAGACCAGGTCTTCTGCCAACTGCTCGGGCGTGGTACCAGGACGATCAGCTGGGTTAACCTTATCAATGTAGATCATCTTTGCGCCCGGCACCTTCTCCTCAACATAGAGACCTGCTTCGTAATGGGCTTGGCTCCAGCCGCGGTCATTATAAGGACCTACCAGCAGCATCCCAAATACGAACTCCTGTGGTTGCACTGGCTCAGTGACTTCGGGCGCCTGGGTTGGCTCTGCCGCCGGCTTGGTAGGCTCAGCCGGCGGCTGGGTCGGTGCTGTGGTTGGCGCAGGCGTTGCAGCAGGCTGACAAGCCGCCAGCAACATGGCCAATACCAACAGAACACTCAGGACAAACCACGTGCGTTTCATAGTTCTTCCTCCTCCTTACAATTGAGCAATCAGAGTCTGGGAATGGGTATCACAGTGATTGGGACCAACAGATTGGGTTGAAATTACACTATGCAGTTTTCTGTTCGAAGATCACCTCCTTTCTGAAATTGATGGTTCATTTTTTTATATTCACTCCACCCCTAAAGACACTAATTGCTCGTATTTTAACCGATAAAGGAATTTCTAAAACTCACTTTTTGCAGGGAAGGGTGAAAAGACTCACCCTTCCCCTCCAACACCCTACGAATTAGGGCACAATCCAGGTGCCGGTTTCACCATGCAGGGCCCGTGTGAGATTCTCCGGGTTGGTGATGAGAGCCGCCTTCCCACCGCTCTCGAGGAAGCGGATGCAGGCCTGAATCTTGGGCAGCATGGAGCCCTTGGCGAAGTGTCCCTCAGCCATGTAGGCCTTGGCCTCGGCAACCGTCATCTTATCCAGCCAGACCTGGTTGGGCTTGTTGTAGTTCAGCGCCACCTTCTCCACAGCAGTGCTGATGATAAAGACATCTGCCTTGATCATGGTGGCTAACAGTGACGAACCGAAGTCCTTGTCAATGACCGCCTCTACGCCTACCAGTTCACCGGTTTCGGTGCGCACCACAGGAATACCACCACCGCCCACACCAACTACCACAAAGCCAGCATCAATCAGGGTGCGGATGGCAGGGGCTTCCACAATTTCAACCGGGATGGGCGAAGGCACCACACGCCGCCAACCACGTCCGGCATCCTCCACCACAACCCAGCCTTCTTTCTCGGCACGCTCTTTGGCGGTTTTCTCATCCATGAATGAACCAATCGGCTTGGTGGGGTTCTTGAAGGCCGGGTCATTGCGATCTACCACAGTCTGGGTCACCACAGCCACAGCCTTTTTATTCATCCCGCGGCGCAGAAACTCGTTATAAAGCGCCTGGGTGAACATATAGCCAATAGCGCCCTGTGTATCCGCGCCGCACACATCCAGGGGTACTTCGTGCAACTCGTGGCGAGCCAACTCCGAGCGGCGCAATACAAAACCTACCTGGGGACCGTTCCCGTGCGTGATGACCACATCCCAGCCTTCGGCGATCATACCGGCAATGTGGTGCATAGACTCGGCACCCGCCTCGTACTGATCCTTCACCGTTTGGTGCTGGGCATCCTTAATGAGTGAATTTCCACCTACTGCAACTACCGCTACACCTTTACGTTCCATGCCGTTCACCTCTGTTTTTAAGGAATCTTTATCATCAGGCCATGGTCAGAGCCATGACGGCCATCTGAGCGTGCATACGATTCTCGGCCTCATCGTACACCACTGACTGCGGCCCATCCATGACGCCATCCGTTACCTCAATATTGCGATCAGCCGGCAGCGGGTGCATATAGATGGCATCTGGCTTGGCCAGCGCCATGCGACGCTCATCGGTAATCCAATTCGAGTACTTCTGAAGCAACCGCGCACCCTCTTCAGTATCGGTGGTGTGGACCAGTGCACCCCAGGACTTAGCATAGATGATATCGGCATCCTTGAAGGCCTCGTCCATGTCATCCACGACCTCAAAGCCGGTGCCGTATTTGCGCGCCTGTTCCCGCGCCATATCCATGATCTCTGGCATCAGGCGGAACTCGGGTGGATGCGCAAGGACAATATCCAGCCCAAAGCGCGGCATCTGTAGGATGAGGGATTGCGGTACCGAGATGGGCTTCTGGTAGGAAGCCGCATAAGCCCAGGAAACCACCATCTTCTTGCGGCGCAAGTCACGCCCCTTCTTCTCAAAGATAGTCATTAGGTCAGCCAGACACTGGAAGGGGTGGTAAATATCACATTGCATGTTCAGCACCGGCACACGCGAGTACTTCGCCACCTCGGTGATGTACTTGTTCCCTACCCCCCAGTCTACATGGCGGATGGCAATGCCATCGTAATAGCGCCCAAAGATCTCACCAATCTCTTTCGGCGTGTCGCCATGGGCAATCTGGGTTGTGCGGCTCTCGATGAAAGCGGCGTGACCACCCAGATGAGCCATGCCTGCCTCGAAAGAACCGCGAGTACGGGTGCTGCTGAAGAAGAACAGCATGGCCAGAACTTTATCCCGCAAGTAGGGGGTGGGCTCACCCAAAGCGCGCTTGCGCTTCAGGTCAAAAGCCACCTCCAGCACAGTTTCAACTTCTTCTTTCGAAAAGTCCAGATCACCGATTAGATCACGTCCACGTAAATAGGTTTGCATCTTTACTCTCCTTTCTCATCCAAAATGTGGCTCTGAGAGTCTACAAACCCGACTCTCAGAGCCGCATCATTCAAACTACTCCATTGCGCCCAGAACCAGCGCCAGGATGGCCATGCGGACCACGACACCGTAGAAGGCTTCCTGCCAGTAGCGCGACCAGCGGGTAATATCCACATCGGTCGGGATTTCATCCATGCGCGGCAGGGAGTGCAGCAGGATAGCCCCTTCCTTGGCCTTGCGCTCTAGCAATTCACGGGTGATCTTGTAATTCGCAGGAGTCTGCCCAACGTCACCCTTGCGCTCATCACGGGCCTTGGTGTAATCGGGCTGCACCACCGGCTCAACCAGGATGACATCTGCCTCGTGGATCACCTGCTCGACGTGCTCAGCTTCCTTGAAGTTAAGGCTGTACTGGCGCAGCTCAGCCTTGAACTCCTCAGTCAACGACATTTCAGGCGGAGCCACGAAAGTCACCGGGCAGTCGAACTGAGTCAGCGCATAAGCCAGAGAGTGCATGGTGCGCATGCGCATATCACCCACCGCCAGCCACTTCAAGCCATCAATGCGGCCCTTCTCGCGCAGTACGGTGTAAAGGTCGGTGAGAATCTGAGTTGGGTGTTCACCCCAACCATCTCCGGCATTAATCACCGGCACACTGGCCCACTTGGCCGCCTCATGAGGAGCACCCTGCTGGAAGTGACGCATCACAATCACATCACCGTAGAACTCCAGCATTTTGACGGTATCTTTAATGGACTCCTGATACCAGTCGCCTGCGCGGGTCATTTTGGCATCCGCAAAACCAGTCACGTGACCACCCAAGCGATGCATTGCCGCCTCGTGCGCCAGGCGGGTGCGGGTGCTGGGTTGATAGAAAGCCGTGACCAGCGTCTTATGGGCCAGCAAATTGCTGTTGCGGCGACTACGAGCAATGGGTTCCATTTGCTCAGCCACCTCAAAGATGCGGAAGAACTCTTCACGTTCAAAATCTTTCAAAGAGAGAATGTCACGACCGAGAAAACTACGCATGGCTTAAACCTCCGAATGTTTTAGAATAGGTGTTGTTATAAGTTGTGATACACGCTGTAAGGCACAGCAATTTGACACATTTTTAGCCTTTATCCAACCGGCTTGGCACCTCCTCCTTGCGCTTCAAACTCAAGCGAGCTAACGGGTATTCCCACCCGACGCACGACGTGGAAACGGAAATAGCCCGGCAGGAAATAACTTTGGGAAAAATCTACCACCCGCCCACCGGCATCGAAAAGCTGAGCCTGGAACATTAGTAGCACATCCCCGCGCTGGATCTCCAGACGCCGCGCAATATCTGAGGGCGCCGCCACCGCTCGAATTTCAGTAAAGGAGTCTGCAAGTTGAGGCACACCACGGTGTAAAAGGAAGTCCAGCACGGAACCTGTGAAACCCTCATTGAGTTCTTCGGGCGTCAGGATATCCTCTGGCAGGATATCAATGAGAAAAGCCACCGGGCGACTATCTGCATGAATAACGCGCTCCACCCGCACAACCACGGTTCCCGGCTCAACGCGCAAACCTTCGGCCACCAGCGCATCCGCATTTAAGCGGGTGATAGTACACTCACCCATATGCACTTCCAGCCCTATACGTTGCGCCAGAGTCTCCAGACTCTCCAGCACCTCCAACCCCGACTCAATGACCCGGGGGTGTTGAACAACAAACGTGCCCTTCCCCTGGCGGCGGCGAATGAGTCCCTGCCCTTCAAAGGAGCGCATGGCCTCGCGTAAAGTGGCGCGCGAAACGCCCAGATCTTTTGCCAATTGGGGCTCTGAGGGTAACCGCTGACCTGGCGGTGTATTGGCGATCAATTCGGCCAGCTGTACTTGCAAACGCTGGTAAGGATGTTGATTCTCCATCTCACCTCTCTACAACCGGGATGAATTTAAACTGTGTTACATCCACCAGGCCCAGATCAGAAATACGTAGCTCGGGAATGACCACCAGGGCCAGCAGGCTCAATTGCATATTAGGATTATTTAATTTGCATCCACAGGCCCGAAAACCTTCCAGAACGCTCTCGGCTTGAGCCGCCACCACTTCGGCACGTTGATTCGACATCAAGCCGGCAATGGGCAACTCAACTTTTCCAATAATCTCACCATCTTTCACAACCACCTGGCCACCCCCGCACTCTGCCAGGGCATTGACAGCCTGCGCCATGCACGCCTCATCGGTACCAACAACGATGAGATGATGGCTATCATGAGCCACCGTTGTGGCAATACCACATCGCGCGGTCAAACCAAACCCGTGCACCAATCCAACCTGGACAATCCCGGTGGCACGATGCCGTTCAACCAGCGCAATTTTAGCCAAATCGCGCTCCGGATCAGGTTTGATCTCCCCATTTGTTACCATCACCGACATTCGCAGATGCCGGGTAGGAGCCTGATTTTCAATGACGCCGATAACGTGGGCCGTTACCTGCCCCTGCTGCACATCCGGAACGCTGAGGCGGAAATCCTCAGCAGTCAATGGGCGTTTGAGGTGCACCGAGTGCAATGCCCATTCCGGATAAGTGATGCTCGGCAACTCAATCAACCAGTGTCCCTCACGGGCAATCCACCGGCCCTTGGCCATGACTGCCGCCGGACGAAAATCTACCAAATCGGGAACCAGAAGGATGTCGGCATAACGCCCTGGGGCAATCATCCCCAAATCTCGGCTTACGCCAAAATGCTCAGCCGTATTGATCGTAGCCATCTGGATAGCCGTAATAGGCCGCAGGCCCTGAGCAATGGCATGACGAATCACCCGATCCATGTGCCCTTCCTGCACAAGGGTTGCGGAATGGCTGTCATCCGTACAAAGCAGGAACCGGCGCGGATCTAGTCCCATCTCAGTCACGGCGCGCACCTGGGTCGCCACATCATGCCAAGCCGAACCGTAGCGCATCATCACCCGCATTCCCTGACGAGCGCGGGCTACTGCATCTTCTAACCGCGTTCCCTCATGGTCGTCTTCGGCACCCCCGGCCACATACCCATGGAAGGGCAACCCCAGGTCCGGAGAAGCATAATGACCGCCAATGGTTTTACCTGCATTGCGTGCGATAGCCATTTCAGCGTGGGGTTTTTCACGGCTCTGGAAAACCCCCGGGAAATCCATCATCTCACCCAGACCGATGATCCCCGGCCAGGTCATTGCCTCGGCTACTTCCTCTGGACCAATGGTTGCACCCGGAGTCTCCAAACCCGGTGCTGAGGGGACACAAGAAGGCACTTGCACAAACACGTGAATGGGTTGCACAATAGCCTCATCCACCATTAACCGCACGCCTTTCAACCCGAACACGTTAGCGATCTCATGCGGGTCAATGAACATCCCCGTTGTGCCATGCGGGCCCACAGCGCGTACAAACTCCGTCACCGTTAACATGCCCGACTCGACATGCATGTGGGCATCCAACAGACCAGGTACGAGATACGCCTCCTGGGCATCCACAACCTCGGTCTTCTCGCCGATGGTATGACTCGCATCCGGCCCCACAAAGGCAATACGCTCACCCAAAATGGCCACATCAGTGTGGGGAATGACTTCTCCGGTCTGCACAGATACCCAACGGCCATTACGAATAACCTTATCAGCGGGCAAGCGCCCCATGGCACAATCAACCAGACGACGGGTCATTTCAGGGGTAATAGACTTGGACATGGTCTCCTCCTGGTAAAAGGCCCTGACAAGAGCGCAATGAACAACCTACAAGAAGTTCAACTGTAAACTAGCCTTGCAATAAACGCCGGGAAGCACGATTGTGCCGCTCAATAAGACGCGGCAAGTCCAGGGTTTGCAATACCCCGTTTTTGACAACAATACGGCCATGTACCACGGTATAACTCGCTCGCTGGGGCTGACAGAAGACTAACGCCGCTACCGGATCGTGGAGTGCACCTGCATAATCCAGCGCATTCAGATCAAAAGCCACAAAGTCGGCACACTTACCCGGTTCCAGCGACCCTATGTCGGTGCGCCCCAGCACAGCCGCCCCACCACGTGTCGCCAGTTCCAGCGCTTGACGGGCAGTCATCAGTGGCGGTGCATCCTCGCTGGAGAGCGAAGCCCCCTCCAGCGCCGCACCCAGACGTGCCAGCAACATGGCCTGCCGTGCTTCACCCAATAAATGCGAACTATCGTTACTGGCCGAACCATCCACCCCCAGCCCAACTTTGACCCCATGAGCCAGGTAGCGCATCACCGGGGCAATCCCCGAGGCCAAGCGCATGTTGGAACCCGGACAGTGCGCCACCCCACATCCGGTGCGAGCAAACACCTGGATCTCCATCGCGTTGACGTGCACGGCGTGAGCAAACCAGACATCCTCTCCCACCCATTCCAGGCTTTCCATGTAAGCCACCGGACGATAGCCAAACTTCTGCAGGCAGAAAACCTCCTCATCCTGCGTTTCGGCCAGATGGGTATGCAGGTGAACGCCATAATGCCGCGCCAGGCGTGCGCTCTCTCGCATCAGGTCCCCGGTCACACTGAACGGTGAACACGGCGCCAACACGATTTGAACCATGGCCCCCGGTTTGGGATCGTGGTAGGTCTCAATAAGGCGTTGGCTGTCGCGGAGGATATGTTCCTCGCTGTCTACCACGCTGTCCGGAGGCAATCCTCCCTGGCTCTCCCCCAAACTCATCGAACCACGCGAGGCATGTAGACGTACCCCTACCTCACGCGCTGCGGCAATCTCATCATCCAGGCGCGAGCCATTTGGAAAAAGATAGAGATGATCTGACGCCGTGGTGCACCCCGAAAGCGCCAATTCGGCCAGCGCCGTTTGCGTGGAGATGTAGATATCCTCGGGGGTCATGCGCGCCCAAATGGGGTACAACGTCTTAAGCCAGTTGAACAGGTTGGCATTCTGCGCTGCCGGCACCGCCCTGGTCAAAGTCTGGTAAAAGTGATGATGAGTATTGATCAATCCCGGGATCACAATGTGCCCGCGAAGATCTAACACCTCATCGGCAGTTGCCGGCAATTCAGCCGTGGGACCCACCTGCTCAATAAACCCGTCACGGACAAAAAGACCTCCCTCGGGAATCTCCCGACGGAGGTCATCCATAGTGATAAGAAGCGCGGCATGCTTGACAAGGAGGGTGGACATGGTTACGCCAACCACTCAGGAAGGAGGAAGAAAGGAGATTTGGTCACGGCTTGCCCTGTTGATCACCTGGACGCTTATAGATTAACCGAAAGTTGTCATTTTGTCAATTGTCTGACAATATGATTTTTGTCACATTTCTGCCAGTTCCGCGGCCCTTAAGGTGTTTTTCAGCAGCATGGCAATGGTCATAGGCCCCACGCCACCCGGCACCGGGGTAATATAACCCGCCACTTGACGCACCTCCTCAAATGCCACGTCACCGACCAGGCGCTGCCCTTTGGGATGAGTGGGATCTTCAATGCGATTGATGCCAACATCAATCACCACGGCTCCCGGTTTGACCCAATCCGCACGTACCATCTCGGCACGTCCCACTGCTGCCACCAGCACATCCGCCTGGCGGGTTACAGCGGGTAAGTCGCGTGTGCGTGAGTGGCATATCGTAACCGTGGCATCCGCTCGTACCAAGAGCAACGCCATGGGCATTCCAACAATGTTTGAACGGCCCAGCACCACTGCATTCAACCCACGCAAGGAGGGCACAACGCGTTCGATGAGATAGAGACAGCCAGCCGGGGTGCAGGGAACAAAGAGCGGCTCCCGTCCCTTTTGTGCCAGTCGTCCGATATTGAGAGGATGAAAACCATCCACGTCCTTCTGGATGCTAATCGCTCCCAAAACCCGCTCCTCATCCAACCCATCAGGCAGTGGCAATTGCACCAAAATGCCGTGAATGCGGGGGTCTTGATTTAATTCCCTAACCAATCCTTCCACCTGGTCTTGGGTCGCTGTTGCCGGTAGTTCAAACCCAAAGGATTGGATACCCACTTCCTCACAGGCTTTGCGCTTGCTGCGCACATAAACCTGAGAGGCGGGGTTATCCCCCACCAGCACCGTCGCCAGACCCGGCACTGTCTTGCCTGCGGCCACACGCTCTGCAACCGCCTGTTTGACCTCGGCTCGGATCTGCTCCGCCACCGCTTTTCCATCAATGATTTCTGCAGGCATAGGCTCATTCTCCTTTCTTTGGCCAAAACATCCATATACATTTCAAATCAAAACGAACTTTGAAAATCCCCTCTTAAGTTCTCTGACATTTTACATCAGTTTACAAGTTAAAGCATCCGAAACCCCTCACCAACCCATATGACAAACATCCATAGTCTTGCATCCATAGTCTTGCATCCATGCCAAACATTCACTCGGTTTCGGCTATAATTTTGTCAGGAGGTCATACAACCATGAGCAACATCTGCGTCATTGGTACCGGTTATGTAGGACTCGTCACGGGTACCTGCTTCGCCGATCTTGGTAACAAAGTTGTGTGTTTGGATATTGATGAAAATCGCATTGAAAAACTCAAACAGGGCATCATGCCCATCTACGAACCAGGACTGGAGCAACTGGTCGCCCAGAACGTTCGAGCCGGCCGCCTCTCCTTTACGACCAGTTACCCCGAAGCCCTCAAAGACGCCGAATTTGCCTTCATTGCCGTGGGTACCCCCTCAGGAGTGGATGGTGAAGCCGATTTGCAATATGTGCGTGCGGTTGCTGAAGCCATTGCGGATCATGTGGATCACCCCATTATTGTGGTCAATAAATCTACCGTCCCGGTCGGGACCGGAGACTGGGTAGCCGACATTATCCGCAAGCGCCGGGCAGGGCGTCCGCTGCAATTCTCGGTTGTCTCCAACCCAGAATTCCTGCGCGAGGGCTCAGCCATCCACGACTTCATGAACCCCGACCGGGTGGTACTGGGATCGCTGGATCGCGAAGCGGCTTCCAAAGTAGCCCAGTTGTATCTTACTTTGCGTTGCCCCATTCTGATCACTGACTTGCGCACTGCTGAGATGATCAAATATGCCTCCAACGCTTTTCTGGCTACACGCATCTCCTTCATAAATGAAATCGCAACTATCTGCGAGGAACTAGGGGCAGATGTGCGTCAGGTCGCCATTGGCATGGGCCTGGATAAGCGCATCGGGCCTGCCTTCCTGGACGCCGGATTAGGCTGGGGTGGTAGTTGTTTTCCCAAGGATGTCAAAGCCCTGGCGCACATGGCAGTGCTCCATGGATCTAACCCCCAACTCCTTCAGGCCGTCATGGAGATCAACCGCAACATGCGTCGCCGGGTTGTTATGCGCCTGCGCAAGGCATTGGGCACCCTTAATGAAAAGGTAATCGGCGTGCTTGGCCTCTCCTTCAAGCCAAACACCGATGATATTCGTGAAGCCCCCGCACTAGAACTGATCCACTTGATGGAGAATGAAGGCGCGTTAATCCGGGCTTATGACCCCCAGGCCATGGAAAACGCGCGTCCCCTGTTGCCCAAAGCCATTTTATGTGCCAGCCCCTACGAAGTCGCCGAAGGCGCGGATGCGCTGGTCTTAGCAACTGAGTGGAATGAATTCAAACAACTGGATTTTGAACGCATTTACCATCTGATGCGCAACCCATTGATCATGGACGGCCGCAATCTGTGGGATCCCGAGCATTTACGAAGCCTCGGTTTCACCTATTTCGGCATTGGGCGCGCAACCAACGGTATTGTCAATGGCTGAACCCCTCTTCCGGGCCCACCCCAAATTTGGGTGGGCCCAATTTTTTGAATAAGCGAGGGATGTGATGAAAGTGCTAATCACTGGCGGAGCAGGTTTTATCGGGAGCCACTTGGTAGATCGTTTAGTCCAGCATCCCCAATATGAACTCATCATTCTAGACAACCTACTGCGGGGGCGGTTGGAAAACATTGCCCACCATCGCCACAACCCACGCGTTTCTTTTGTCCACGGCGACGTACGCCGCTACGGCGACGTGCTAGATGCCATGCGGGGCTGTCAACTGGTTTACCACCTGGCGGCACAGACCCGAATCATGGGAAGCGTGGCACGAGTGGACGCTTGTTTTGAAACCAACGTAATCGGCACCTTCAACGTACTTAAAGCCGCTCACCACCTTGAAGTCCCCAGAGTCGTTTTTACATCCTCGGGTGAAGTATACGGCGAACCTCGCCACTTGCCAGTGGATGAATCCCATCCCTTGCGCAGTAAAAATCCCTACGGTGCCAGCAAAGTGGCCGCCGAGGTCTACTGTCAGGTTTTCCAGGAAGTTTATCATCTGCCCATATCGGTCCTCCGCCTGTCTCACGTTTATGGTCCGCGTGATACAGAACGGGTCATTCCGGTTTGGATTCGCAACGCCCTCCGCGGCAAAGACCTTATCGTCTTCGGGGGAGAACAGGTGATTGACTGGGTGTGGGTAGAGCAGGTCGTAGAGGCTCTGCTGCGAGCAACTTCCCTGCCCAATTCGAGTGAACCCATCAACATTGGCCACGGCAAAGGTGTTCCCATTCTGGAACTGGCCAAGCACATTCTGGAATTGACAAATTCCACCTCGCAACTCGTGCTTCAACCTCCTCGCGCCGCCGAGGTGGTGCGCTACGAACCCCGGGTAGATCGCATGCGGACCCTTCTAAACCTCCACCCTCCCGAGGACGCCCTTGAGCACCTGCCTGCGCTTGTTAATGCGTGGCGAGAGGCGCTTTGAATGCATCTCAAACCGAGTAAGACGGCGTAAATAAACGATGTTCTTCCAAATAACGCTTTAAGTACTGGCCAGTGTAGGAGTCGGGCACCCGGCAAATTTCCTCAGGGGTACCGGCAGCCACCAACCGCCCCCCTCGGTCACCGCCTTCGGGACCCAGATCAATGATGTAATCGGCTACCTTGACAATATCCAGATTGTGTTCGATGATCAAAACAGTATTGCCCGCATCCACCAACCGCTGCAACACCTCAATCAGCTTGTGAACATCGGCGGCGTGGAGTCCCACCGACGGCTCATCCAGCACGTACAAGGTGCGCCCCGTTGCACGGCGCGAAAGTTCCCTCGCCAGTTTTACTCGTTGTGCCTCCCCTCCCGATAGCGTAGGAGCCGGCTGGCCAATACGAATATACCCAAGACCCACATCTTCCAGGGTGCGTAATTTGTTAACAATCGAGGGGAAGGCAGCAAATAGATCAATCGCCTCGCTGACCGTGGTATCCAGCACCTCCGCTATATTCAATCCCTTGTAACGCACCTGTAACGTCTCGCGATTGAAACGGGCTCCATGGCACACATCACAGGGTACATACACATCTGGCAGGAACTGCATTTCAATGCGTAACTGCCCCTGCCCCTGACAAGCTTCACAGCGCCCTCCGTGAACGTTGAAGGAAAAACGGCCCGCCTTGTAACCGCGCATACGGCTTTCGGGCAACTCGGCAAATAACTTGCGGATCTCATCAAACAGCCCTGTGTAGGTCCCCGGATTTGAACGTGGAGTGCGGCCAATCGGGGATTGATCAATGTTGATCACTTTATCAATGTGTTCAATTCCTTCAATTCGATCGTATTCACCTGGCTGAGTGCGCGCACCATGCAGTTCCTTTGCCAGGGCTTTGTAAAGCACGTCAATCATCAAGGTGGACTTGCCCGAGCCGGAAACACCCGTGATGCATACCAGACGTCCCAGCGGAATACGTACTGTCAGATTCTTGAGGTTGTTCGCCCGTGCTCCCACAATTGTGAGCCATTTGCCATTACCCTTCCGCCGCTGGATCGGCATGGGTACCTGCATCCGCCCGGAGAGATATGCGCCTGTGAGCGATTGAGGGTGATTGAGAATGACCTCCACCGGTCCTTCGGCAATGACGTATCCTCCATGCTCCCCGGCCCCAGGCCCCAGATCAATCACCCAATCCGCAGATCGAATGGTCTCTTCATCGTGCTCCACTACCAGGACGGTATTTCCCAAATCACGCAAGCCTTTCAAAGTAGCCAGCAAGCGCGCATTATCACGCGGGTGTAATCCAATGGAAGGCTCATCCAGCACATATAAAACCCCCATCAATCGTGAGCCGACCTGGGTTGCCAGACGAATGCGCTGGGCTTCACCCCCCGAAAGCGTATTAGCTGACCGACGCAAGGTAAGATAATCCAGTCCCACATCCACCAAGAATCCTAACCGGGCCCTAATCTCCTTAAGCACACGATCAGCAATAGCCCGTTGACGTTCACTCAGCGGGGAATCCTCACCCATCAATCGCTCAATCCAGGCCAGAGTCTGATTAACCGGCCAATCGGTGACCTCTACAATGTTATGCCCATCTACTGTAACCGCCAGCGCCTCAGGGCGCAAACGGGTACCCTTACATGTGGGGCAAGGCTGATCAGTCATAAACTCGGCAATCCGGGCGCGGATATACTCGGAATTGGTTTCCCGATAACGCCGCTCCAGGTTGGGTATAACTCCCTCAAAAGCGGTTACATAACTGGCGTGGCGATCGTTGCGCCCATGCAGGTGTACCCGAACCTCTTCCCGCCCTGTGCCATAAAGAATCTTGTTCAGTTTTTCGGCCGGAATGCTAGATACAGGAGCGTCAAGGTCTATATCATAGGCTTTCGCTACCGCTTCAACCATCTGCCAGTAATACCCCCCTTGTTCGCGAGGACCATTCCATTCCAGAGCAACAATGGCACCATCATTAAGCGAACGATCCTTATCGGGGATGATCAAATCGGGGTCAATTTCCAGACGACTCCCCAGACCCTGACAATCCGGGCAGGCTCCATGCGGAGTATTGAAAGAGAAGGTACGCGGTTCAATCTCAGGAAGGCTGACCCCATGTTCTGGGCAAGCCAGGTGCTCTGAGAAAAACAGATCCTGGGGTGGATCTACCGAGACATTTTGCACAATCAGGTACCCTTCACCCACTTTCAACGCTGTTTCAACCGAGTCGGTGAGCCGCGAGAGAAATGTGCGTTGTTCTTCCCCATCCCCTTCGCGTCGGATAACCAACCGATCTACCACCGCCTCAATGTTGTGAATCTTGTAACGATCCAGGGTGATCTCATCATCCAGGCTGTAGATTTTGCCATCCACGCGCACCCGCACAAAGCCGGCTTTACGGATCTCTTCAAACACCGCCTGGTATGTACCTTTGCGTCCACGCACCACTGGCGCTAATAAGATGAGGCGCGTGCCTTCGGGCAACGCTAGCAAAGCATCCACAATCTCCTGAGCAGATTGGCGCACAACTTCCCGTCCACAAACCGGGCAGTGCGGGATACCCACCCGTGCAAAGAGTAGACGTAAATAATCGTAAATCTCGGTTACCGTTCCAACCGTTGAACGCGGATTGTGAGAGGTAGCTTTCTGGTCAATCGAAACTGCGGGAGAAAGCCCTTCGATGTAATCCACATCTGGCTTCTCCATTTGCCCCAAAAACTGGCGAGCATATGCCGAGAGTGATTCTACGTAGCGTCGCTGTCCCTCGGCAAAAATCGTGTCAAACGCCAATGAGGACTTGCCCGAACCCGACAGACCGGTGATTACCACCAGTTTATCGCGCGGAATTTCAACCGTGATGTTTTTCAGATTGTGCTCACGTGCACCGACCACCCGAATTTTATTCTGTGTCATACCGATACCTCAACCCGATTACCTGATCAGGAACTATTATCCATATATTCAACCTAGACCTTTAATTCTAATCCCATTAACCTCTCCTGAGGGTACTCTCGCAACTCCGTAAAAACTTTAAGATCTCTTAACCCGGGTTAATCCCACAGAAAACTGTTGGGACGTATAATACTCTCTATAACCCCCATTAAGAGGTGCCACTCATGGAAGAAGCACAACAACATCGTCGCGCAATTTGGGCATGGACGATGTACGATTGGGCCAATTCAGCCTTTGCCACCACCATCATGGCCGCCGTCCTTCCCGTGTATTACGCCTCTGTTGCCGCAGCAGATCTGCCTCCTAATGAGGCAACCTCGAATTGGGCATTCACCACGACCATCGCCCTGGTGCTGGTAGCGGTCTTAGGCCCCATCCTGGGAGCCATGGCCGATTTCAGCGGTGCCAAAAAACGCTTTCTAACCACATTTGCTCTGATGGGCATCTTGGGCACCGCATTGCTCTATTTTGTTCAGCGCGGCGACTGGATAATGGCTTCGCTCTTTTACATCTTGGGCAGCATCGGGTTTTCGGGGGCGAATGTCTTTTACGATTCCCTGCTCCCTCATGTTGCCACGCCAGATGAAATTGATCAGGTCTCTTCGCGGGGTTATGCCATGGGCTATGCAGGGGGAGGTATTCTACTAGCAATCAATATGGCCATGATTCTCTTTGGGCCCAAAGTTCTTCCCTCTTTACTCCCCGGTCTAGCTCTCGATCAAGCCACTTTGACCACCGTGATGACCCGTCTTGCCTTCGTTACCGTGGCAGTGTGGTGGTTCTCCTTCACCATTCCCCTATGGCGTTTTGTTCCTGAACCACCCCGGCGCATTCTTAGCAATGAGACAGGCTTCAATCCCATAAAAGCCAGTTTTACCCGTCTGGCCAGCACTTTTCGTAATATTCGCCAGTACGGTGAATTAATGAAATTCATCGTGGCTTTTTGGCTCTACAATAACGGGATCGGCACGATTATTTACATGGCTACTATTTATGGCACCGAACTGGGCTTCGGCATTGAGACCACGGTCGGTACACTGTTGATGGTACAGTTTGTCGCCATCCCCTTTGCCATCCTCTTTGGCTGGCTGGCAAAAAAGATGGGCACCAAACCTGCCATCCTGTTGAGTCTGGCCATTTACACCGCTATTGCCATTGGAGGATACTTCTTGCGCACGCCTTTGCACTTCTTTTTGCTGGGCTTTGCTGTAGCCACTGTTCAGGGAGGAAGTCAGGCATTGAGCCGCTCGCTCTTTGGGCGCATGGTACCAAAGAGCCAGTCTGCTGAATTTTATTCGTTCTTTGGGGTAAGCGAGAAAATCGCCGGGACGGTGGGCCCTCTGGTCTTTGGGATCGTAAGCCGACTGATGGGGGGAAGCCGTTTCAGTATCATCTCACTAATCATCTTCTTCGTCCTGGGCATGCTACTGCTCACTCGGGTTAATGAGCACGAAGGCATTCGGGTCGCCGAGGCCGAAGAACAAACCTTTCTGGCACAGGCGCCTGTTCCTGGCGCATAAACCTTAGAGGCACTTATGCTACGCTACCACCCACTGCAACCTGACCCCGACGCACTGCCTCCCTCCCAAGTGCGCTTCAAATCCGTGAAAGTAGAGCCGTGGCCAGAGGGGCGCAAAGTACGCGTCTTAATGGATATCACCCCATTCCAGCAGCCGCCGAATATTGAAGTCACCATAACCGATCTCGAAGGCCATGAAATCACCTCAGCCCACATTATCGAGAACGTAGACTATCGCCTGGTCATAACCCTACACTTGCGAAAAATCGTTCCGCAAACACAATACCGTTTGATTGTTCGAATGATCTATCCCGATGTGGGTGCGGTAGACGAACAGAGCCTGATTTTCGAACTGCTCCCGCCTCCTGAGGCTTAAGGGCTCCCCCAACCCCCACCCCGCTAACCTGGCGCAGTTCTTGCACCGATGACCTTACATTATTGCAAGTTACTACAACGCGGGGCAATGCTACAATTGTGGCAAGGATCAGCTCTCCCATGGCTGGGATAAAACCATCTTTCCTCTCCTTTCGCTACGGCCTTATCATTGCAAGCCTGTTGTTATGTCTGATCCTGGGGCTCGGCATTCTCCGCGCCACTTTGGGCCCTGTACCAACAACGGTTAGTGGAAGCGCTCCTCAACCCCCAACCCCGCCCTCTGCTACACCCGAAATACTCGTTCCAACCGCCACTCCAACCTCCCTCCCTTCCCCACCGCTTTCTATCTCTCCTCAGGCGCCTGGGGTGATTGTGCTGGCACTGAGCGATGGTCCCTTCATTCACTTATTTGCTTATCATCCTTATGCCCTTCCACTGACCCGTCTAACGGATAATCCCTGGGATGACGTTCATCCTGCGCTCAGCCCAGATGGTCAAAGACTGGCTTTCATATCCCGGCGCAATGGCTTTTGGAATCTTTACGTGCTTTCTCTGCCGGATGGCAAACTAACGCAAATCACCAATACACCCGAGTACAAAGGCCACCCAACCTGGTCTCCCGATGCTCAGTGGCTTGCGTATGAAGCCCTTGTCGATGGGAATCTTGAGATTCTGGTCAAATCAGCGCTTGATCCCTCCCAGGCTCCCATTCGTCTCACCGAGGATCCGGCCCTGGATTTTTCACCTCAATGGTCACCCCACGGTCGAGAAATTCTCTTCGTCTCCACCCGCTCGGGCAAAGAGGATATCTGGCTGGCCCGCCTCGATCTGGTTGAGGGCCGTTTTGTGAACCTTTCGCAGACGCCTGGCTGTGCCGAGCGCGATCCCGCGTGGTCCCCGGATGGGCGTTATGTGGCGTGGAGTGGTTGTGATGAAGGGGAACGTTCCATTTGGGTGTGGGACGGACTGAATCCCAACCAGGCTCCCCAGCGCTTGATTAGCGGAGAAAGCCCAGTCTGGTCGCCACAAGGGGACTATCTTATGGGTGTGCTCTCGACCCCCAACCAACTTTTTTGGGTGGGCTACAATTACGACCAGGATACACTTTGGGTGCCTCCCCAGCCATTATCCGGCCAGGTTCATGGCCTCACATGGGGGCCTCTCAATGCCCTCGAGGCCCTTAAGCCTTATTTTCTCCCCGGTCCCAGTCAATTTGCCAGCCTATTTTCTACCTCAACAGCCACCAGCACAACCCGACCCCGATTGACTCGCCTGGAAGATGTTGAAGCCCCTTACCCCTACCTCCTAGAGGAGGCGGCACCAGCGTTTGATCTTCTGCGCCAGGAAGTCGCACGCCAGGCTGGCTGGGATTTGCTGGGGAATCTCCAAAGTGCTTTTATGCCCATCAGTGAACCTAGTGGAGCCGGCCACGTAGATGACTGGCTTGTCACCGGACGTGCATTTGCCTTCAATCCCCTGCTCCTTCAAGCCAAATGGATAGTGCTTACCCGCGAAGATTATCATGGCGAGACTTACTGGCGTGTCTGGCTGCGTACTCGTTATCAGGATGGCTCGCAAGGGGTGCCACTCACACTTCCCGTATGGAATATAGAGGCTCGTTTCAACGGCAATCCCCAAGCCTATGAGCAGGGTGGCAGTACCGAAGCCCCTCCTGAAGGATATTGGGTGGACTTTACCGAACTGGCACAGCGCTGGGGATGGGAACGTCTGCCCGCTCTTTCGAACTGGCGGAGTTACTACCCGGCCGCCCGCTTCAACCAATTCGCATGGCGTAATGGCCTGGAATGGGATGAGGCAATGAGTCAGGTCTACCCCCCCGAAGTCCTCAATCCCCCGACCCCCTTCCCGACCTGGACGGTTACCCCATCACCAACTTCCACCCCTCGCATCTACACAAGCCCTTCACCAACTCTTGCTGCAACTCCCCTCGCCCCGGTGGTCCCCCGACCCACCCGGACACCCCCGCCCCACACTCGTGGCCCATGAGAACAAGACGCCTCTCTTCCTCCCTTGGTCTGCTCTTGACCCTCCTGGTGCTCTTCCAGAGTGGCTGTACCGCAACGGCATTAGCGGGCTCGGAGGTCGAAGCCGCCAGCCATCCGGGCGCAGTTACTCCCATACCCCCCTCGCCAACCCCCTCCACCCAACCTGCTCCCACCTCTGCCATTCCATGGTCACTTTCCTCAGAGCCCCCGCTGCGCTTTGCCCTACCCACGCCCGCACCACCGCCTGTTTCAATCTGGCGTCCCCCGCTCTATGATCCCCCATTGGCACTAACTCCCTATGATCATTTTCTCTTCTCCCGGCCAATTGCAGCCGATGAGGTTAACTGGCCATTGCCAGAATATCGCTATGGTGATTACTTTACAGGTACCGACATTGTTCACACCGGGATAGATATTGATGCCCCTCGCGGCACCCCCGTCCTCGCAGCCGGAAGCGGCGAGGTGGTTTGGGCCGGGTACGGCCTTTATGCAGGCCGAAACCGTCCCGATGATCCTTACGGCCTGGCTGTGGTTATTTTGCATGATTTTGGGTACCAGGGCCGTAAACTATATACCGTTTACGCCCACATGGATCAGATTGTAGTTGCGAGTGGTCAGCAAGTTGCCCCGGGTGATGTTCTGGGATATGTTGGAAGCACCGGCTTTACCACCGGCCCTCATCTTCATTTTGAGGTGCGCATTGAACAAAATTCATTTTTCGTCACCCGCAATCCAGAACTCTGGTTGGTCCCCCCTCAGGGGTGGGGAGTTCTGGCCGGGAGAGTGTTGAAAACCACGGGACAGCCAATTGAACGTTTGACCATAAACGTTCAGTCACTCGATATGGGACAGGTGTGGCAGGTACGCACTTATGCCCCCCATAGCGTGAACAGCGATGATTATTACCGCGAGAATATGGTGCTGAGCGATTTACCAGCCGGCAAGTACTGCATCTCCTTCGACTACAAAGGAACACGCTATCGTTTGGAAACCGATGTTACCCCCGGGATGGTGCGCTATTTCACTTTCCGCGAAGGTCAGGGGTTTTCTACCGACCTGCCAGCCCCATCCCTGCCCACGTCAGTCCCAACAGATGTGCCCACGCTTCAGCCCTAGGTCTCTGGTAATCCAATAAAGTTGCCAGCCCTTGACAATTCGGGCTTCCGGTTACAAAATAGGGCAGCATCTCCCTACCCAGGGATCAATTTTCTTGCTTCATGAAAATGGAGGAATTAGGAATATGACTCTTCGAAAAATTCTGGCTCTAAGCCTGATGATTGTGATCCTCTCAGCGTGTGCATCCTCAGCATCACGCACCCCCACTCCCGATCCGGCTCAAATCTACACTGAGGTTGCGCAGACGGTTCAGGCGGGTCTGACCCAAACAGCCGCAGCCATGCCGACCGCAACTCCCACCATCACGCCGCCGCCCACTGCAACAGCCACACCGACACCGGAAGTTACTCCACCGGCGCTTTCCGAGACTGCCACCCCGGCTGCCAGCCCAACGCGTCCAGGCGCCAATCTTCCTGACCGGGCCGAGTGGGTTAGCCAATCACCAGCAGATGGCACCGTCTTCCTGCCCGGCCAGGAATTTACAATGACCTGGACGATTCGCAACATTGGAGACACCACCTGGACCACAGCCTACCAGTTGCGTTTCTACCTCGCCAACCAGGCCCTGCGCCTTGGGGCTTCGGACATCAAATTTCCCAAGGAAGTTAAGAAGGGCGAGACTGTAGATTTGAGCCTCAACATGAAAGCCCCCACTACCCCCGGAGACTACACCAGCGTGTGGGTGCTGACGAATGCAAATGGGCAGAACTTCTACACAGTTTTCATCACCATAAAAGTCACTGGAGCGACAGCCACTTACACAGCAACCAGCACAACAGCCCCTACGGCTACTCCAACTGTAGAAACCCCTACTCCATAGATTGGGTCAATTTAACCCTACGCCGCTATGAGCGGTTCGTCCAACACAAACTCTTTGATCGAAATCCTGCACTTCAAGGCCGAGCAACTCGGCCTTGAACTTTTGGGCATCACTGTCCCGGTTGCTCCCCCTCATCTGTCCACCTACCTGGGCTGGATTGCCCAAGGGCATCACGCCGGCATGGCTTATATGGCCTCTGAGCGTAACCGTTTCTTGCGCACTCACCCGGAAGCCATCCTGCCCGAGGCGCAGGCGTTGCTGGTGGTGGGAATGCGTTACCCTGCGCCTCATGCCCTGCCCCCACCTTCCTCACACCCGGTGGGACGCATTGCCTCTTATGCATGGGGCAAAGATTACCACTTAACCCTCCCAGCCTTGCTCCAGGAACTGCTAAAGGTGGCAGAAGAATACTTGGGACATCCCATACCATCGCGTCTGTACTGCGACACTGGACCGGTGCTCGAACGTGATTTTGCTCAACAGGCGGGGCTGGGATGGATTGGCAAAAACACCTGTCTGATCCACCCCCGCAAAGGCTCTTACTTCTTTCTTGGGGAGGCATTTATTGGTGCCCCCCTTCCCCCTACCCCCGCCTTTTCTACCGACCATTGTGGCACCTGTCGACGCTGTATTGAAGCCTGCCCTACTCAGTGCATCCTCCCCAACCGCACCATAGATGCTGGGCGATGTATCTCTTACCTCACCATTGAAAACAAGGGGGCAATTCCCCGTGCCTTACGCCCTCGCATGGGCAACTGGGTGTTCGGATGTGATATCTGTCAGATGGTCTGCCCATGGAACTTACGCTTTGCCAAAGCCGATGGTAGTCCAGCCTTTGAAATGTACCCCGAAATTGCCTATCCGGACCTGAGGCGTGAATTACGACTCACTCCCGAGGCGTTTAAGGAACGGTATGGCAAGACTCCTGTGATTCGCGCCCGACGACGAGGGTTTTTACGCAACCTGGCCGTCGCCCTGGGCAACGCTGCCGATCCGTCTACCGTCCCCACGCTCGGGCAGGTTCTTCAGGAAGAACCTGAACCCCTGATACGCAGTCACGCCGCCTGGGCACTCGGACGAATCCAGACTCGTGCTGCCCGATACGTGCTGGAGAAGGCCCGCAAGAGCGAACCCATCCCAGAAGTGCAAATGGAAATAAATGCCGCCTTGGAAGAGACCCCTTGAGTTATTTCAGGTGCGCCGCAATCCCTGCACCAATTGTTTCCACGTGTGCTGAAGGAAATCTCGAATACCCCACACAAAATTCAAGGGTTGCCGACGTGGAGGGGGAACCACTTCCAGACCCTCCCAGGGGTCCAGATCAAACAACTTACGCAAGGCGTATGTGAGCAATAACTTAAGCGACGCAAGTACCGGTGCCGCCAGAACCACCCCAATAATGCCGAAAAGATTGGCTGAAATAATGGCTGCCACCATCACAGCCGCCGGATGAACCCGCAACGCTTCGCCCATCACACGCGGTACCACCATGTTATCCATGATAACATCGGTCACCCAAGCAACTCCAACCACCAGAAGCGCATAGGAAATGGGCAACAAGTTAAAAATCGTCGAGCCCTGCAGAAACGCTACCAACCCATAAGTGATCCATGCAACTGCCGGCCCCACGTAGGGAATGAAGCGCGCCAGCCCTGCCAGAAGCGCTAACCCAAAATAAAACTTCACCCCCAAGAGGCCCAAAATGACCATATAAACGACCACGGTCAGCGTGAAAATAACCAGTTGACCACGTAAAAATGCGTTCCAGATACGTCCCAACTCCGTATTCAGCCGCCGTAGATCTTCGGCATATCCTGGAATTTCAAGATTGAGCAACTGTTGCCGCGCCTGTTCAGCATCTGCCAGGATAAAATAGGCAACCAGGAGAGAAAAAAAGGTCCAACCAATTACAGTGGCCGCTCCAGCCGCCAGCGCACCTACCAGGTTACCCAATCGGGTCAGTAGAGGTTGCACAATGCCGAGCAATTGGTTGGCAAAATCCCCCACCGCCATCGTACTTAAGTCAAAACGGAAGGGGCCGATTTCAAACGGGTGATCGGTGAGGTTTTCTAGAAACTGGGGCAGTGTTCGCACCTGAGCCTGCAAAAAATTGATCAGGCTTTGAACCTGTTCAAGGATGGCCAACCCACCCAGTGTTAATAACCCCAGCAGTAAAACCAGAATAAACAAAAACAACAAGGTGCTGGCTAACCGCCAGGGCAGACGCAAACGCTGATTCAAGAACCGCACCACGGGGTAAAGCAAATAAGCGATCAAAAAGGCCATTAACAATGGACCGATAACCTGGCGAAAACGCATTAACAATCCCGCCAGGGTTGCCACCAGCGTTAAAGCCACCACCAGTTTTGTCGTACTGCTCCAGCGCGGTGAGGAAGGAGGAGATGAGAGCATGGACGATACCAACTTCTACGTCTCTGCTAACCTGTAAAACGGTAGGGAGAGATTCCTATGGACACGCACCGGGAAAGAAGAAGTTTGTTATCCCCGGTAAAAGCACACAATACAAATTCAGGGCATCAATAATAAACAATGTCACTGCCCCGCAGATCAAGACGCCCCCGCCTAGAATGATCAGGATCCAGGCCCACATCGGTAAACGCCGCCGAGCAGGCCGAGACTCAGGAAACGAAGTAGGAATTTCTACCAGTGTTGGCGGTTGGTCCTCAACCAGAGAGGCGGCAGGAGGGGATGCTTTGATTGAAACCGGCTCTGATTCAAGATGTTGACTCTCGCCCTCAGTAGATCGGAAAACTGCCACCGTTTCATCAATCCCCGTCCGGGTCACTTCAAAAACCAGACTGGTGTGTTCTCCCAGTTCAATGACATCCCCATGAGCCAGTGGTTTGAGAGCAGTGATCATCTCACCATTCACCAGGGTACCATTGGTTGAGCCCATGTCTTCAATCGCGTAGGTGCTTCCACGGAGAAGAAAACGCGCATGACGGCGGGAAACCTCCGGATCAGCAATGACGATATCGTTAGAAGGGTCACGCCCTAGCCAGACTTCCTCTTTTTCCAAGGAGAATCGTTCGCCTGGGGTTGGCCCAGAACGCATATAGAGTTGAAAAGAAGTGCTCATGCGTCACCTCGCCAGGATTCACACGTTACTATATAAGCTCAGTTTAGCAAGGGCGAGGATCCCTGTCAAATAAATTGCGGCGAATGAATGATGGGACCGGATTAAAAGACCCCGCCGTGCCGTGTGCTGCGTAGTTTTGAACCTGCTCTCGCAGGATTTGGGTCCCTCCACCTTGGATCCGCCTTGGCCGCAGCCTATCGCGTTTCGCAAGGATGAGTCGGAACCCTCGTGATAGGTGTTGGCTCAAAACCGGTCGTGCGGCATCACGTGCACAGCAGGGCAATTTTTTTATACCACAATTTTTTTCAAACGGGTAGATACCAGAGACTTTTTGTCAAGAGCAAAAAGATTTGTACAGACAAGCCCCCAGATTGACGGAATGCTTCAGCCTGAGTATACTGGACGAAAACCCACTCTGACCCTACTTTCTAAAAAATGAAACGTGTGCGTGCTTTCATTGCCATTGAATTTCCCCAAGATCTTCAGCACCAATTAAGTGCTCTGTCTCAGAATCTTCGCACCGCAGGCTTAAGCGGCATTCGATGGGTACCACCTGAAAATATTCACCTTACCCTAAAGTTTCTGGGGGAAATTCCCCCTGACGTCTTGCAAGGTTTCATTACCCATTTACCCGACCTGGCTCAGACCGCTTCACCATTCACCCTACGCCTTCAGGGTTTGGGGGTGTTTCCGGGCTTACGCCATCCTCGCGTCCTGTGGGTGGGCGTCGAAGCCCCGCAAGCCCTTTTCGACCTGCAACGCGAAGTAGAAACACTGGCTCACCGCCTGGGCATCCCCCCTGAAGATCGTCCCTTCACACCGCACATTACTCTGGGACGTATGCGCCCAGATTTCAGTCTTCGCGACCAAACACTTTTAGAGACTCAGCTCCAAAACCCGGCCTTAAACTTTCACGCCTCGCTAAATGTGGATCGGGTGTGTCTTTTCCGTTCCGACCTGCTCCCCGATGGCGCACGTTATACCCTGCTGCTGCAAGCCCCTCTGCTCAGAGGCAGAGAAAAGTAGGCTTTGCTCATCAGGGGTCACTGCAGAATGTGCTAGAATTTAAGCAGCTCCAACAATCAAATGAAATCCTTTTGCTCCGAGGTGAACTCTGAACGCTCTTGAAGTTGCCCGCCGTATTGTTGACACATTGGAAGAGAAAAAGGGAGAGAATATCCTGCTCCTTGATATCCACGAACTCGCCAATTTTGCCGATTACTTTGTCCTATGCTCTGGAACCAGTGAGCGCATGCTAAATGCGCTGGCCGATGCAGTTTGCGAAAGCGCCAAGCAACAATTCAGCCTGATTGCACGCCTGGAGGGCTTTGCCAGTGCCGGATGGGTTGTCGTTGACTTGGGGGATGTAGTGGTTCACCTTTTTTCGCCTGAACGGCGGAACTATTATCGTCTAGAAGATTTGTGGAGCCAAGCCAAAGTGCTGGTACGCCTCCAATAGGCTGTCTCAATCTCATTATCACTCATCCTACATAGCACAGAAGCCAATTATCTGGGGAGGGGAGCAATGAGACCAGGGCAAACCAAACCATGGATGGGCCTGTTATTGGGGATCTGGATGGGGTTGTTGGTTGCTTGCACTCCAAGTACGCCTCAACCCGTGCCCACACCCACCTCCACACACCCTGCTACGGGCGTCCTGATTCGCTTTCGTGGCGATCTCTTTTCCACGGCAGGGGAATGTGGCTACTGTCATACCGCTCTGAAATCGGCCAGCAGTAGTACCTACTCGATCCAGGATGATTGGCGAAGCACGCTGATGGCTAATGCCGGACGTGACCCATATTATCTAGCCCACGTAGCCGAAGAGGTAGACCTCCACCCCCAGCATCGGGCTACTATCGAGGCCAAATGCGCCACCTGTCACATTGGGATGGCCTCCTTCTCGGCCAATTTCTCTCAGCAAGAGATTGCCATTCTGGGGAAAGAGGGATTGCTCAATTCCCAGAATCCGCACTACCTGCTAGCCCTGGATGGGGTTTCCTGTACCCTTTGCCACCAGATTCAACCTGGTGGGTTGGGACAGCCCGAGAGTTTCAGTGGCGGATTTAGCATAGACGCCACCACCCCCGCCGGGAGTCGCGTTGTTTTTGGGCGCTTTAATGTTGAACCCGCCATGGTCACCGTGATGCAAAGCGCCTCCGGGTTCATTCCTCAAACCAGCAATCATCTAACCCAATCCGAATTTTGCGCGGTTTGCCACAATCTGTTTACCCCCTATGTGGATAATGGCGGCGCTCTCAGCACCGAGCTCTTTCCAGAACAAACCCCCTATACGGAATGGTTGCACTCTTCCTACGCTGTGGCTCAATCCTGCCAGGATTGCCACATGCCAGCAGCAGGCGAGGCCGTCCCGGTTGCCAATACTGGGAGCCCTGCCCGCGATCCCTACCACCAGCACTATTTTGTAGGGGGCAACCAATGGATGCTTCAGTTGCTAAAAACCCATGGGGAGGCTCTCAAGGTCTCAGCAGAAGACTTGCAGTTCGATCAAACCCTCTCCCGAACCTCTGAGCAACTACAAACGAAAACGGCCCGTATTCAAATTAGCGCGGAGACAAAAGAGGAGGTTTTGGATGTAAGTATACGCATCGAAACGCTGACCGGCCATAAATTCCCCACCAGTTTTCCCTCTCGCCGGGCATGGGTACATCTGGTAGTGCGCGATGCTAATGGACAAGTGCTCTTCGAATCGGGGGCCTGGCGCCCGGATGGGAGCATCATCGGAAACGACAACGACGAGGATGAAACGCGTTATGAACCTCACTATCAGGTGATCACTCAGCCAGATCAGGTACAGATCTACGAGCCGATCATCGGTGATCCTAACGGTCAGATCACCACCAGTCTCCTTCGCGCCCAGCATTATATTATTATTAAGGACAATCGCTTACTGCCTGCCGGCTTTGATAAAAATAACGCCCCTCGCGAGATCGCGGTTCACGGAGAAGCCGCCCAGGATCCGGATTTCACCGCGGGCGGTGACACCATCCACTACCGAATTGCCCTAGTCCCTTCACCCGCCTATCCGCTCACGGTTGAGGCTTCCCTTTATTACCAGTCAATTGGCTTTCGCTGGATGCAGAAATTTTCGTCATTAAAAACCCCCGAGGCCCAAACCTTCATGGGTTTTGCTCAAAGCATTCCTAATGAACCCGTTCGCATTGCCAGTGAACAAACGGATGTGCTGCAGCCAATTCGCTAGGCCCCCATGGAAGCCTAAAAACATGGTATAAAAAAGGCATGCACACGACCAGTCCGTCGCCAGATTCACCTCGCATCCGCATCCTGGGCATTGAAACCTCCTGTGACGAAACGGCTGCCGCCGTTGTCGAAGATGGACATTTCCCCCTTTCTAATGTGGTGGCTTCACAGATCGCAGTCCATGCCCAATACGGTGGGGTGTTTCCTGAAGTTGCCTCTCGTCAGCACATTCGCACCATTTACGCAGTTGTTAATGAAGCCTTGGAACAGGCTCACCTCAGTTTAGAGGAGATTGATGCGATTGCAGTAACTCGCGGGCCGGGCCTTCCCGGCTCTCTGGTCGTAGGCCTGAACATGGCCAAGGGCTTGGCACTGGCTTCGCACAAGCCGCTCATTGGGATCAATCATTTAGAGGGGCACATTTACTCTGCCTGGTTGGCATCCCAGGAGCCCGGCGACCACCATCCCCCTCAGTTTCCGCTACTTGCTTTGTTGGTTTCAGGCGGACATACTGAACTTATTCTTATGACCGATCACCTGGTTTATCAGCGGCTTGGCGCCACCCTGGATGATGCAGCAGGTGAAGCCTTTGACAAGGTTGGACGCTTGCTCGGCCTCGCGTACCCCGGCGGACCGGCGATTCAAGAAGCGGCTCGCAATGGCGACGAAACCGCCTTTCACTTTCCCCGCGCTCGCTTGGAAGGCACATGGGATTTTTCCTTCAGCGGGCTGAAAACCGCCGTACTTCGCACGGTACAGGACCTTCAGAAAAGTGGGCGAGGGATGCCGCTGGCCGACTTGGCAGCCAGTTTTCAGGCAGCAGTTGTAGACACGCTGGTGAGCAAAACCCTGCATGCCGCACGAACCTTTCGCGTGCGTGAGATTCTGGTAGCCGGGGGCGTTTCGGCTAACCTGGCTTTGCGACGGGCCTTTCAGGAGCAACGGGAATTTCCAGTTCACTTTCCCCCACCCTCCCTTTGCACGGACAACGCAGCCATGATCGCGGCCGCCGGCTACTTCCATTACCTCGCTGGACACCAAGATGGTTTAGATATTGATGTTTTACCCACCTGGCCACTCCTGACAACTGAAACCTTATCTGCCCCCTCTGCATCTAAATGAGTGAATCGGTTTCGTCCCCCACTTTTTCTTTGGAGGCTCTGCGCAACGGAGACCGCAAAGAATTCGCACGGCTGGTTGACACTTTCTCAACGCCTATTTACCGCTTAGCCCTCAAAATCCTGGGGGACCCACAAGACGCGGAGGATATTTTGCAGGAAACTTTTATCAAGGCGCTTTCGGCCTTGCCCACGTTCGAAGGGCGCTCCAGCCTCTCAACCTGGCTGTACCGCATCGCCGTCAACGAAGCGCTGATGATGCTACGCCGCCGCAAGCCCGAAACCTTGCTGACTGAAAATGATGGGGGAGATGAAGAAAGCGGCAATGGCGAAAGCACCTACCTGATAGACTGGTGTTGCCTGCCCGAGGAAGAATTGCTCTCCGAAGAAGCACGGCAGTTTTTGGATCACGCCATTGCCCAATTACCAGAAAATCTGCGCCTGGTGTTCTGGCTAAGAGATGTTGAAGGCCTGTCTATTAAAGAAACCGCAGAGGCATTGGGGCTCAGCGAGACCAACGTGAAAACTCGCCTCTTGCGAGCGCGCCTGCGACTTCGCGAACTGCTCTCCGATTATTACCGCGAACGCATGGAAGTGAGGCGTGAAGAAGATGCCAACTAAAAAATGCAAAGCCTTGCTTTCACAACTCTCTGAATATGTGGATGGAACCCTGGATCCACGCCTGTGTAAGGTGCTTGAGCGCCATCTGAAAACCTGCGAAGATTGTCGCGTGGTCCTTAACACCATGCGTAAAACAATTGATCTTTACCGCACCGTCGGCGAATCTCAAGCCATACCCAACGAGGTGCGTGAGCGCCTTTTTTATCGCCTCGATCTCAGCGAGTATCTCAAGAAACGCCCCTAAAACTGTCACTTTTTCCGCCCCCACGCATCTAAAAGCAAAGATGGAAACGGAGTCCCCTTCTCCTAATCAGAGCAACGCCATGGACGAGACCTTATGGCTTCACCTCGCCCAGGATGAGAATTTGGCGTCTCCCAAGGCTGCACAGCCGGGTCAACCCTGCCCCCGTTGTCACCAGGGGATTATGGACTACGATGGTCTGCTCAACCTGGTCTGCCCCGTCTGTCACTACGTAGAAGGGGGCGGCTGTACCTGATAGAACAATCGCCACGCCCCGGTGGGGCCCCGTCCTGGAATTTACAAAACTTTTGGAGGAGTTTATCCATGACTTTACTTGATGAAAACATTCGTGCCCAGTTGCGTGAGGTTTTTGCCGACCTCAAGCATCCGGTAAAAATCGTCTTTTTTGGAGATGAGGCCGAAAATTGCGAATACTGCGAGGACACCCGCCAACTGCTGACCGAAGTAGCCGACCTCGCCCTTGACAAGATTCACCTGGAAACCTACGATCTAAAAGGCAATCCCGAACTGGCAAAGAAATACCGGGTCGAGAGAGCACCAGGATTTGTTATCCTGGGCATGAGAGGAAATGAAATCCTGGATTATGGTGTGCGTTATGCTGGAATCCCCGCGGGGCATGAATTCACTTCACTCATTAACGACATCATCAACGTCTCACGGCAGGATTCGGGCCTTAAGAAAGAGACTCGGGAAGGACTCACCAAACTCCATGATCCCGTATCCATCCAGGTCTTTGTGACCCCCTCCTGCCCATACTGCCCACGTGCCGTCATCCTAGCACACCAGATGGCCATTGAAAGTCCGCTCATTGAGGCCGAGATGGTCGAAGCATTAGAATTTCCCAAACTAGCAGATGAATATGGGGTCTCTGGCGTACCTCATACCGTCATTAATGTGCAAAAATCGAACGGCCAAAGAGGATTTGAAGAAGTCGTAGGTGCTGTGCCTGAAAAGAACCTGCTTGAGGCCATATTAGCAGCGGCTAATCCGGCATAACCCATCTCAGCCTATCTCAACGGAGGAGATTATTTATGACCCTGGACGCTAAAGTTGTCTGGAAAAGCGGGTTGGCTTTTACCGGCTCAGCTAATTCGGGTTTTACGGTAGATCTGGACAGCGACGTTGCTGTGGGAGGGAGTGATTCGGGACTGCGGCCAATGGAATTAGTGGCTATTGGCATTGCGGGCTGTACTGCAATGGACGTGATATCCATTTTACAGAAGAAGCGTCAGGACGTGACGGCTTTTGAGGTCAAAGTAACCGCCCAGCGCGCCCCCGAGCATCCCAAGCGGATTACCGAGGTTGAGATTGAGTATATCGTCACCGGACGAAATATTGATCCGGCGGCAGTGGAACGGGCCGTCGAGCTCTCGGAAACCAAATATTGCTCAGCCATTGCCACCATGCGCGGGTGCGTCACTTTCTCCCGTAAAATCACGCTACACGAAGCCCAGGCCTGAAATCACCTAACGCAAACCGACGGGCTCAGAAACGCCCAGAAAATTGGGGCTCTGAGCCCGTTTTTTTCGAGATTCATTCAAAAGGTAAGTTGCCGCAAGCGTTCAAGTGCGCGTGGACGAGCCTCCTCCCAATCGTACAAAGCACCGAACTGCTCCAGCGCCATTGAAGCCGAAACGGCCCCCAGGTATCCAGCCCAACGCAAGTTGCGCTGCTGCACCCATCCCACCAGAAATCCCCCACAATAAGCATTGCCGGCGCCGGTGACATCTACAATACAAGCAGGAGAAACAGGTGGAATTGCAATAAATTCCTCTCCAACCTTCCCCACCAAACTGCCCTGAGCGCCCATCCGCAGGGCTACCACTTTTGCCCCCATGGCCAGTAGAGCGCTCATTACCTCGTGCGGAGACTGCCGACCGGTCAGGGCTTGCCCCTCACCCAAGTTAGGTGAGACAATATCCACCCACCCCAGATACTCAGCAAACCGCTCTCGATTCTGAGGTACGCAAAAGGCATCCCATGGCTCCCAGAGAAGAGTGGAAACCCCCTGGCCACGCAAAAAGGTGGCCCAACGCGGCACTTCCCAAGGGGCACAATGCAAATGAACTCCCTGCACATCTTGAAATGCACTCGGCCAGTCCTCAGGGGCGGGTACGCTCTGCTCTACCCAACTGGAATCCACGCGGAAAACCTCATGACGGGTGCCATCCGCCTCAAATACCTGCCAGGCTCGTAATACAGGGTACGACCGGTGAAGCAAGCCTTCAGGCAGGAAAGCATGCCTCAACTGAGCCTCCAGGTCGGGAGGGAAGTCGTTCCCCAGGGTTACCAGAAGGCCAACCCGATCCTCCCACAGGCGCATTCCCATGGCCGCATGAGTTGCACCACCCCCAAGCACGCCCATCTGAGTCCTGCCATTGGGCAAGACAATATCATCCAGGATCACCACACCAATGGAGACGAACACACTCGTGCGCTCCCATAATTCTCACAACTTATCATGATTGAAGAGCCCTTTGAACCGCTTCCATGAACACTTGAATTCGCTCTATTTCCCATTCATCTAGGAGGGCCTCTCGCGTCCAGCCCTGGCGGGACTTGAAGGTACTACTAACAATCACCCCATCTGCTACTTGCAAGGCCTGTGCCACGTTACCGGCATTGGCACCACCCCCCAGGAACAAGGGTACGCCCAGAGCTGCCGCACGCACTTGGCCTAACATCTCCAAAGACTCTGCAAACGAAAGTCCCGTCAACACCAGCCCATCTGCCCGCCCAAAAACAGCCGCCTGACGCGCCTCCTCAACCAGCGGTAAACGGCCCAGAGGTTCGCCAGTGCGATCATAAACATCGGCCAGAATCGCAATATTCTCCGCTCCCAACTGAGCGCGGTATTGAACGGCTTCATAAGCACACCCCTGGAGAATTCCCTCCGCCTTAACCATCGCGCCCACATAAACCTTGAGGCGCACAAACTGAGCCTCCACCGCCTGCGCAATAGCCAGTGGCTCCCGCGCTCCATGGCTCATCAGGCAGACCCCTAAAATCAGGTCGGGGAAAGCCTGCCGTAAGGCTGCCCCCACGACAGACAAAGAAGCCACCGTGTGGGGCTGTACGGACGACGCAACCGGGGTATCGGCTACATCCTGAATATACAGCGCCGGGATTCCGGCTCTAACGGCGCGCTCAGCATTACGCAAGGCGTAGTCCACAATCTGACGCATGGGCTGTGCGGCGGGATGGCGCGAGGCGGGATGTGGAGGCAGATGCAGCGCCGCAATCACACGCAGTGCGCTGAACCCCGAAACCTGCAAGCCCTTCATGGTTGCCACGCCTCCCAAGTCTCGCTGGTGCGAATGCGGCTGATCCCCCCACCACCTTCAATGCTTCGGCCGCCACTAAATCCCCTGAAGAATGTCTCGCCAATCACTTCAGCGCGGTAAGCAGCAAAAAGTTCTCCTGGGATCGCCGCCACCACTGGGGAGAGCACCTCCGGTACGCTGGCAATGGGAAGATGGCTGTCGGCCAGTTCCACCAAAGCGGTGGCCTCATCTGGTGCGATGGCCACCACACGCCGACCAATGGTTTTCGCCGCAGTGGCAGCCTCTACCGTACGCGAATATTCTCGCCCCACCGCGGTAATGAAGAAAGTGGGCGTCTCCACCGCCCGGGCAAAGTACTGCAAGTGCCCCCACTCCTCAGTATCCTGACCCAGCGCAGAATCGCCTGATGCCTCTAGAATCTTGGCTGCTGAAAAAAGCGCCGTACCAAAATTAGGCCCACCACCAACGAAGACAAACTCACTGGCATCTTTCCAGGCTTGTGCCAGTTCACGCGCCCGAGGTTCGGCGTGTTCCAGCGTCCAGGCAACGGCTTCGCCCAGACCGCGAATGCGCGCCCGCCAGGCATCAGCCTCACCCAATGTCAGACGTCCACGCACCTCCCCCAAACGAACAGCGCTCAATAATAAGGCCAGTTGGTTGACGAAGAATGAGCGCACCCCTGGGGTTGCCGTGCCTGGTGGTTCATCAAAAGGCGGCGCTGCAGCCAGAAACGTACGTTCGGCCACCTGAGTAACTCGACTGCCCGGCGTAGCGGTCAGTGCAATGGTCACAGCACCAAACTGCCGTCCCATCGCCAGAGCCTCAGCCGTCCGCGCCACAGCACCGGAGACAGAAACGCCAATGACAAGGTTGGTCAACGGTCCAATAGATGGCATGTACCCGGCAGCATAGCGAGCGTACTGTAAAGCCGTCATGGGCTCCACAGGAACACCCGCCAGTGCCTCGAAAGCATATTCCGTATTCAATGCCACATGGTGCGAGTCCCCACACCCAACCAGAAAAAGGCGCTTGACCGAAAGGCACAATTCATGATCCAACACCTTGCGTACGGTCTCATCCAAACTCGGGAAGACCTCGCCGACCAAAGCCGGCAAACTGAATATTTGAGCCAACATCGTGTTCATGAAAACCTCCGTGAAAGAAAAAATTGTCTCTTACCCGAACGACAAGGTGGTCACACGGTCTCGTAACTGCTTCAAGCGTTCATTCGCCATCTCGCGAGCCGTGGTGATTGGAACTCGGGGCATACCCACCTGAGTAACCAGAAACGACGCCGAGACCGCCCCACGCAGACCGGCCTCAACAAGATCCCCGGTTTCCACCCAGCCCACCAGGAAGCCACCGCAAAACGCATTTCCCGCCCCAATGGGATCCACTACCTCCACCTCAACCGGAGGAACGTGAACCAGTTCATTCCGTCCCTGTTGGGCAAGTAAGGCCCCTTGTGCACCTAACCGCAGCGCCACCGCTGTTGCCCCCGCTTCTAAGAATTGGCGCAACAGGACTGGCGGCGATGCCGGTCCAAACAAGGAGACGGCTTCCTCCAGATTGGGCGAGAAGATCGTTGCCTGCGAAACCAAATGCCGCACTGTTTCTTGGGCGGGCAAGCACTCAGCGGGCTTAAAGGGCTCCAAGCTGATTACACCCCCGAGTTTGCCCAGATTCTGCACAAACTCGCCTCCCCCCTCCAGAGGATGAACTCCTAAATGGAATCCCCGTGCCTGACGGTAGGCAACTGGCAGCCATTCAATGCGGCGGCTCAAATGAGCCATCAAGGCCTCTGGGGGAACGCGCCAGATTTGTGTGCGACGCCCGTCATACTCTAACAACTGCCACGCTCGCAAGGAGGGCTGCTCTGTCTGCCTTACACCCTGCAAATCAATGCCCCACGCCTCCAACCACTGCCACCACACCTGGGGAAAGTCGGGCCCCACACTCGCCACCAACCCCACCGAATCTGACCACAACCGCATTCCAAACGCCGTCTGCGCCCCTCCGCCACCTAGTTCCGCCATTGCAGTACGTCCATCCGGAAGGACAATATCATCCAGAATGAGGTTAAAGGCCACAAAATCTATCACAAGGCCTCCCCCTGCTCGGAAAGGAATTTCAAGACCTCCTCGCGGGTAGGGAAACCACCCCGTGCTCCCAAATGCTGAACGGAAAGAGCGGCCGAGGCATTGGCAAACCGCACAGCCCGAGGAGGCAACCAACCCCACAACCAGGCTGCCAGATAGGCGGCATGAAAGCAGTCTCCGGCACCGGTTGTGTCTACGACTGGCACCCTATAGGCAGGTGCAGCAAACCTACCATCCCGCGTCAGGACAATGGCCCCCTCTGCTCCTTTCGTGATCACCACCTGCTCCACTCCGGCTTCAATCAGATCTTGAGCCACTTCCTCTCGACCAGAAAGGCCTCGAATGGTCTCTTGGGGGCAAAAGAGCAAACGCACCACCGAAAGGACACCCTTCTGATCCAAGAGATTTCCAAGATTGCCTGCTTCAACATCAAGGACCAGCGGAATGCCAATTCGCTCACAAATTTGAGCAACTTCTCTGATCCAGCCAACGGTCCAAGGCACGGTGTAAACAAGACGTGCTTGCGCC
Source organism: Thermanaerothrix daxensis (assembly GCF_001306145.1). GTDB lineage: Bacteria > Chloroflexota > Anaerolineae > Anaerolineales > Anaerolineaceae > Thermanaerothrix > Thermanaerothrix daxensis. Next base: position 876,275 of record NZ_LGKO01000002.1, on the reverse strand, counting down.
AGAGCGTTAATGACTTCATTGTTGAGGGGGGGCAGACGCCGTTCTGGGCTTACCACCAGGATGGTTCGACAGCCCGATGGCTCCAGAAGAACAACCGTAAAATCGCTCAAAGCCGGCGGAGAAGTATTCGGAAACACGACTTCAACCCCAAACTCTTCGAAACCACGCCGTAAAATTTCACCCCCCTCGTCCTTGCCCAAAAGGCCGCTCCATGCCACCCGCAAGCCCAGGCGTGCCGCCGCACAGGCAGTATTGGCTACCAATCCCCCCGCTACCCGACTCACGAAGTCAACCACCAGTTTCTCATCCGGCCAGGGCAAGCGGGGCACGCGCAGTATCCAATCCACGGCTGCGCCGCCCAGGCAGAATATGTCATAGTGAACAGGCTGGTTCATGACTCACGGAGCACGTCAAGCAAATCCTGTTTCCAGCGCCGCACGTCAATTTCCCACACCACCCGCAGGTTGGGTGGTTGATTGAGCACACCGCGCTCATCCACAACCGTCATCCCACGTGTCAGATCACTGGACACTTCCACTGTCACGTAATGGGAAGAGGCTCGGGTGACCACATCCGGATCTAACGCCACCGCCATGGCCACAGGATCAGGCAAAGGTAATCCGGGTTCATGCAGCCATTCGCGATTTACCCGGATGGCCTGGCGATTACAGTCCAACACAAAATCTGCTAGCGGGTGGTTCAAAGCACGAATCTCCGCCATCTCCGCATCATTAAGATTGGCCTCCCCTCGGCAAAGTTCCCATCCCACCATGGTCATGGGCAGGCCGGAATGAAACACTATCCTGGCCGCTTCTGGGTCCACCCAGATGTTGTACTCAGCCGCCGGCGTAATATTCCCAAGGGTGGCAGCCGCTCCTCCCATGATGTAACAGTGGGAAACTAACGATACGATGTCGGGTGCTAGACGCAATGCCAATGCAAGGTTGGTCAGAGGGCCCAGGGTTACTAACGTTATCTCGCCTGGAAACCGCCGCAAGGCTTCAATCATCGCCAGAACCCCATGGAGCGAAGCCGGGCCTCGCTTGGGCTCCGGATAATTCATTTCCCCCATACCGTCCGCACCGTGGAAGAAATAAGCCCAGACAGGCTCTCGCATTAAGGGGCGAGAAGCACCCTCATAGACCGGCGCGTCTGCACCACACAATTCGATTGTGTAACGCGCATTGCGACTACCCAGGGGTACTGGCACATTACCTGCCACGATGCTGACACCTTCTACATGCACCCCGGGCCAACGTAAAGCCATTAGAATGGCAACAGCATCATCGGAAGCGGTATCAGAATCAATCCACAGCCGTTTCATTTTCCTCATCGCTCTCCATTGGTTTCGCCAAACGCTCATAAATTAGATCAAGCACAGCCTCGGCGTTGACTCCCAGGCAAACCTTGACCCGGGGCAAGCCCTCCCACTGGCCATGCCAATCCACTACCGTTTGCCCCATGCACCGCCCCTGCGTTTCCACATAAACCGGTAATTCAGGCGCCTCAAACCATTCGGGCACCAGAAGGTAAGCCACAGCTGTGGGGTCATGGGTATGGGTGGCGCCCCCCATACCATAAAATTGATCGTGAAACTGTTGATAGAAAGGGGTAATAGCGCGCAGAAAATCGGTCGCCCGGTTTCCTGCTTGATACAACCGCTCCCAATATTCCGGAGTCATGATAACGCGGGTGGTCACATCAAGCCCCACCATCGTCACCGGCCAACTCGCCTTGAAGACAATGGCCGCAGCATGGGGATCGTTGTAAATATTGGCTTCAGCCACAGGCGATATATTGCCACGTGTCTCAGCCGCTCCCCCCATAATCACCACACGCCGTGCCAGCGCGGCCGCCTCAGGATCCAGACTCACCGCCAGCGCCAGGTTTGTCAGGGGGCCCAGCGCCAGCAAGGTGACCTCACCTGGGAAACGCCGCAATGCCTCAAGAATAAACTGAGCCGCGTGAAGCGGAAGGGGCTTTCCTTTGGGAAGTGGAGGGAAAGTGTTTCCCAAACCATCCTCGCCATGGACATAAGTGCCCAGTTCACCAAGGGGCAGTACCAGTGGCCGCTCACATCCCCGCGCTACTGGAATACCGTAATGGCCCTCCAGTTCAACCAGACGCAAGGCATTCAGGGTCGTCACTTCAGTAGTAGCATTGCCGAAAACGCTGGTTAGACCGATCACGTCCAGTTCTGACGACCGGAGTGCCAGCAAGATTGCCATGGCATCGTCAATGCCCGGATCGGTATCAATGATGACCTTCTCAGCCACGTGCGCTCCTCCCTAATCCGTATCCCGAATCACTCGCACCCACACTTCGCGTTGACGCGGCCCGTCGAATTCAAAGAAGAGGATGCTCTGCGATCCTCCCAGCGCTATCTCCCCCTGGGTGATCAGAAGCATCAGACTATGTCCTACCAGGGTGGACTTAATGTGACCCGCCGCATCTGCCGGAGTATCATACGTATGATGAAAATCCACCCGCGTAGGAACTAAACGATGGAGTTCTTCGGTCAAATCCTGGAGTGTGGCCGGGTCCAGACAAGAATTTAGAGTAATGGCTGCTGTGGTATGGGGAACATAAAGTACACAAACCCCCTCTTTAATCCCACTTGTGCGCACCACCTCTCTAATTGACTCGGTAATATTGATCAAGCCTTCTCGAAACGTTGTCGCAACCTGTACCTTTGTAAACATATTCTGCCAAGACCTCCGTTTAGAAATCAATGTCCACGCGAAAATCACGCAGCACCCGACGAACCTCATCCGCCGTGGGCACCTGCCGTCCCGAGCCAATCTTCTGCACCTTGGCCGCACCGGTCGCATTGGCAAAAGTAGCCACCTGATGCAACGGCCATTCGTGCAAATAACCGTACAAAAAAGCAGCAGCAAATGCATCACCTGCACCTGTGGTATCACGAAGAGGGACCGGGAACCCTGGCGCAACAATTGTTTCGGTGCGGGTGTGCACCGTACACCCCTTGACCCCTTGTTTGACCACGACCAAGCCGGGGCCACGGTCAAGAAGCCTCTCAATGCCCTCTGCGCCTATACACCCCCCCGTCACCAGTGGTACCTCGGCCTCAGTCAGAAGGATAACCCGGGTACAACGCAGCAAACGCTCCAAACACTCCGGTGTGGCCTGTAACTGGGGGCCAGGGTCAAAGAAAACCGGGATCCCACGCTGGTGAGCCATCTCAACTAGTCGGAGCATGCTCTCCACCAGGGGTTTTTCCATAAAGGTATAGCCCCAAACCTGTAAAGCCTGAACGTCTTTGAGAAAGGTTTCCATCCATGGGCCAGGTAGCAATTCCGGTCCCTCACCGCTACGCCCCAAAAACACATGCTCCCCAAGTCGGTCAACCAGAACGAACACAGTGGTCGTAGTTCCCCCGGGCAAGTGGTGTACTTCCGAGACATCTACCCCCTCTTCCCTGAGGATTTGCAGCACCAAGTAGCCGAAAGTGTCCTCCCCCACAGCGCCACCCGCACACATACTCATACCCAAGCGCTGCCCGGTGATGAGGAAGTTACCCGCACCTCCCGGCTCAATGCGAATGTAGTCTAACAACTGGTCCCGGGCTGCCTCAATGGGCAACCTAGGCACCCCTGCTACAACATCCATCACCAGATCGCCAAACGATGCCACTCGAAGTCCCATCCTTACCTCTGTTGCGTTAGCATTGAACTGATACCCAGAGAAGCGAGAAAGTGCTTAAGGGTATCAATGGCTTCCGCATAAGGGTGCCAATCGGTTATTTCGGCCACTTCTTCCAGAAATGGACCTAGAACCTCAGGAGCGGGTAAAGCCAGCCCGGCCCCATAAACAGTGGTGGCCAAAGCCCCCAGAGCATTGGCTAACACTGCGGTCGGGACAAGCCCCAATCCATACACATACCCACAAATAATCCCCGCAGTGAAGGAATCACCCGCCCCCGTCGTATCCCGAACCTTTACGGGAAAGGCGGGCAAATAAATGCGATGCTCATGATGAGCCAGCCAACAACCTTCAGCCCCCATCTTTATGGCGGCCCAGCGCATTCCCAAACTCAGTAGCCAATCCAGAATCTGTTCGGGCCGCTGGTATCCGCTAAGATAGGCTGCTTCCGCCATTCCCAGAATGCCCACGGATATCCGCGGTAAAACACTTTCAAAAATCTCTGGTGCATCCATGACGGGCTGAAGCCCGCTATCCAGGCAAATGGGAAGATTAGCGGCTTCCGCCTGCGCCAACGCGGTAAGTGCCGCTTCCCGCTGAGGGGATGTCATCAAGGAATAGCCGGAGAGATGAAACAAATCTATCGAGTTCAGCAATCCCTCACCCAGGTGATGTGGCGCAAACGCAGTGTTCGCGCCGCGATAGGAGAACATGGTTCGCTCCCCATCCGGCGTAATCGTAATAAACGTCAGACCAGTCATGTTTTCTGGCAACATCACCACTCCTTGGAGGTCAATCCCCAAGGACTGCAAAGCCCGATACAGGTATTCGCCCCACAAATCACGACCGATGCTCCCAAGTAGCGCGCAATTTACCCCCAGCCGCCGGAGAACAATTGCCGTGTTGACCACCGTACCGCCGACCTGCACCGTGGCCGATTCGGCCAGCCCATCCCACCCGGGCTGAGGAAAACGGGAGATCGTCAGCAGAGTGTCAATGTTGAGATCGCCCAGCAGGGCAATCGTTGGTCGCTTCACCCTCCCTCCTCCTGTACCGCACGGCGTACGGCCTGCACAAATGCAGCGATACGTTGTAAATCTTTTTCGACAGGTGACCCCGGGCGATTCGTGTGGGTGTTCGAATCTACGCCATAAGGGCGAACCTGATGGATGGCTTGAGCCACGTTTTCTGCGCTCAGACCACCTGCCAGAATGACGGGCACCTTCACAGCTTCAACAATCCGACGACTAAGTTGCCAATCATGAGTGTGACCCGTTGCGCCCACGCCGGGGAATCCTACCACCTTGGTATCCAAAAGGAGGAAATCACAATAGGGTGCAAAGCGAAGGGCCAACTCCAGACTCTCTTCTCCACCAACCGGAATGGCTTTCATCAGGCGAATCGTATCGGGAAGGCGCTGCCTCAGTGCCCGCATCGCCGCTTCATCCACATCTAGCGGATCAGTCGAAATATGGACAATGTGCGGCTTAACCGCATGGGCCATGCGCACAATTTCATCTACTTCAGTTGCCATGGTGAGGGCCACGCTCACAGCATGTGCAGGCAACCCCTCAACCAGGGCACGGGCTTCCGAAAAATCCAACTCCCCATGCACCAGACCATAACGCCCGGCTACAAACCCAATGTGATTGACCCCCAAATCCACAGCCGCCAGAGCATCCGAGAGGCGGGTAAAGGCATATATCTGAATGATCATCTCCCCTCCTCATACCGGATAGGTGGCGATCCGCCGTCCAGGCACACGCTGATTCAGTCGTTCTAGACGCCGTTGAACTTCTTCCTTGATCCTCTCCCTATCGAGCGTGAGCAAACGGCGATTTTGCATCAGCACTTGCCCGTTGCAAATCACCGTATCCACATCCTGTGCCGAAGCGCTATAGATAAGATTGGCGACCGGATTATAGCGCGGGAACATGGCCAAACGATCCTGACGCAGAAGTGCAATATCGGCCAGGAAGCCAGGCTTCAGAGCACCAAGCACCCCATCTTGGCGCACAACCCTTGCACCATCTAGAAATGCCATTGCCAAAACTTCGGCAATCGGCATCACTGTCGAATCATGGGCTGCGTCCTTCTGAGTCAGCGCCAGTAAACGCATCTGCTCCAAAATATCCAACGTATTGTTACTGACTGCACCATCTGTGGCCAGCCCCACCGGAATACCCACGCTTCTGAACCGACTTACTGGTGCCGTGCCCATCCCCAGTTTCAAGTACGTTTTGGGGGCATGAGCAATGCCGGTAGGATGATCCGCCAGAATCTTATAGTCCTCTTCCTCAGGATATAGACAATGAGCCAGAAGCGTGGGTACCTCTAAAACTCCACTTTCCAACAAAACCCGCACAGGCGACATGCCATAGAGTTGATGGCTGTGTGCAACCTGGGCTGCTGTCTCTGAAACATGAATGTGGATGCCCACATCCAGATCGCGAGCATAATGGGCACAGAGGCGTAAAAAGTCGGGCGTGGTCGTGTAGGGCGCATGGGGACCCAGCCAGGTCGTTATCCGCCCCTCAGCCGTCCCCTGCCAGCGTTTCACAAACTCAACCGTCCGTGCCAGTTTTTGCTCACCCTCATGACCAAAGACCGCCCAAACCAGGTTGGCCCGGAGACCCGCCTCACTCACAGCCTGGGCAACCTCATCCATGAAGAAATAATGATCTGCCACGTAGGTAATACCGGCCTCAATCATCTCCGCCAGCCCCAAAAGCGCTCCCCAATAAACATCCTCAGGGGTTAGATTGGACTCAAGGGGAAAAATGTAATCGTTAAACCAGGACTCAATCGTAACATCTTCCGCCAGACCCCGAAAAAGCACCATCGGAACATGGGCATGAGTGTTGATCAACCCTGGAATGGCCAATAATCCCTGCGCTGAAAGCCGCGTGGCTTCCTTTGGGACCGATAAGCTACCAGTCGGTCCAATGGCCTTGATGTAAGTTCCCTCGATCAGGATATCCTGATGGGGCAAGAAACGCACATTCCCGTTCTCAACTGTCAAAAGATCACAACCTTCAATCAGCAAAGTCTGCATGACTATCTTCTCCCCAAAACAATTGCCTCACCAAGTTATCAACTGATACAACCCCTCCGCAACCGCTTCAAAATCCAGGTCCGGATTGGCCAACCGCAATTGCTCCAACCATTTTGGATCGAAGGCTTCAATTCCCTTCCACGCACCGGCAATTGCACAAGCAATGGCCGTCACAGTATCAGCATCACCGGAAAGCGCCGCACCATACATGGCCGTGCGGCGGATATCTCCCTGAGCCATGACCAACACCCCGAAGGCTGCCGGCACCGCTTCGGTAATCGCCAGACCAGCCCCAACTACATCATAAAGCGCTTGCAGACGCTCACGCTCATTTCCCAGACCTCGAACGATTTCCAGTGCTAGGTCAATGCGCCGGGCAATGGAGGCACCCATCCAGAGATGCCCCATTTTCAGTCCCACGGTGGCGGCATCTTTCGCTGCCGCAATAATATCCTCGAGGTGAGCCTCCGGACGCATGGCTGTAGCAATTGCCGCCGCAACGGCAGCAGCCCCCGAAACCGCCACATTGGTATGATGCGTGGGAATGCAGGATAGATATGCATCGGCGATCGCGCCCTTCGGGTCGCCCGGATGGATCAACCCCACAGGAGAAACACGCATTGCCGCGCCATTGGTATCCCCAAATCGTCCCACTTGATAAAGGTCTTCGCCTCGTTTCAGGGCTTGAATCGCCCGCCGGGTAGAAGGACCTACATACGGAGAGCGGTCCCCACCGATTCGCTCATACCACGCGATCAATGCCCGTGCCACTCCCTCAGCACTAACACACCCATCTGAGAGAATAGCCTGAGCCAGGGCAAAAGCCTGTTCCGTATCATCCGTGACCCGCCCTGCCGGTAAACCCGCATGAACCGGGTGATCCTCTGGTGCAGGTACAAAGGTCTCCACCCAGCCCCCAAAATGCTCCCAGGTGGCCTCTGGGGTTAACAAAGCCGGCATTCCCCAAGCATCCCCCAGCGCTTGCCCGTAAAGCCCACCCAAAATTCTGTTTAGCATGGTTAATCTCCTGCGGCATGGGTTTCTGCTAAGTGCTTCTCCTGGAAACGACGTGCTCGCTCAATTGCCTGTGCCCGCTGACGTACGGAATATACCACCAGCGCCAGCACTGTTGCCGCGTAAGGGATCATCTGCACCCACTGTGAGGGAATAGCCAGTGAACCCAACTGATTCGAAAGCGCATCAAAGAACCCAAACAAAATCGCGGCAATTAGTGTCCCCCATGGAGTTCGCCCACCCAGGAACACCGCCGCTAGGGCAATAAACCCTCGCCCGGCTGTCATCTCGCGCTGAAACAGGGTCAAGTAAGCCATGGAAAGATTCAACCCTCCCAAAGAGGCCAATACCCCGCTCAGGAGAAGCGCGCCGAGCCGGATCCGCCGTACATTAAGCCCTAACGAGGCCGCCGCTTCGGGATTTTCGCCCACGGCTCGTAAATGCACTCCCTGGGGCGTACGATACAAGTACACCGAAACCAACCAGGTAAGAATGAAGGCCAGGTAGGTAAAAATATTGTGCCCGCTAAGGATCGTTCCAACCACGGGAATATCTTTAACTACGGGAATGTTAACCACCGGTACCGCCTTGCTTGCCAGCGTCGAGGAACTTCCTTTATCACCGGTCAGTACATACAATAAGAAAATCGTACCGCCTGTTGCCATGATGTTAATCGCAATGCCCGAGAGAAAAAGATCCGCCCCAAGGTAAAGATGAAAGTAGGCGAGGAAAGCCGCCACTAACACCCCCGAGAGAATCCCGGCAATGACTCCTAGCCAGACATTTTGGGTATAGGCCGAGATGACTACACCCGTGAAAGCCGCCACCAGCATGATGCCTTCCAGTGCAATGTTAGTGGCTCCACTTAATTCTGAGATCAAACCACCCAGCGCCGGTAAAATCAGGGGGGTACTGATGCGCAGAACGCTGGCGACGAACAAGGCGCTAAAAATCCCTTTTAGAACAAGTTCCCACATAGTCTACTGGCCTCCCTCTGCCAGAGATGCGGCTGGTTGGGCTTCCCGACGAGCCGCTACGCGTTGCTGGATCACGGGCAGCACCTGCTCAGCGGTCACCAGCAAGATAATTAATGCCTGAATGACCAACACCATCTCACGCGAGACATCAGAACTGCGCTCCATAATATCCGCACCCGCTCGCAAATACCCGTAAGCCAGCGCCGAAAGCGGGACGAAAAGCGGATTGTTGCGTGCCATCAGGGCTACAACAATGCCTTCAAACCCGATCCCAAGCGAAATGTTCTGAATCAATTTGGTGTGAATGCCCATCGCAAGGTGGGCTCCTGCCAGCCCGGCAAAAACACCACTCACCGCGAAGGCCAAAATAATGGTGCGTTTGACATTAATGCCGCCATAACGCGCAAACTTGATATTGGCTCCAATCATGCGCAACTCATAACCAAAAGGAGTGCGATACATAAGAAAATACGCCACCAGGAAAGCAAGGATGGCCAGATACAACATGATCGTAATGTTGGTCTGGCTCATGAAACGTGCACGCAGGTCCGCAAGGAAAGGCAAAGGTGGAACAAACGAGGGTAGAATTCCGTCTTTCGTGAAGGTCTCCGACGCGTTGTAACCCGCATTCGGGGGTTTGATGTGAAAAATCAAAAAATAATCGTAGAGCTTCAGCGCAATCGTGTTTAACATCAAGGTGGATACAATTTCATTAGCATTCAAATGAGCCTTCAGGTAGCCGGGAAGATATCCCCACACAAAGCCCACTCCCATTGCAGCCAAAAGCGCCAGCGGAATCCGCAAATAACCGGGCAAGGGAACAAAAAGAGCAATTGAACCCGAGACTAAAGCACCCAACAAAATCTGGCCTTCAGCTCCCAGACTAAATTGTTTGGATTTGAAGACCAGTGCAACGGCCAGCCCCACCAAAGTCAAAGTAATTGATTCTTCAATCCAATCACCAAAGCGATTAAACCGAGAAAGGGGCCCCAACAGAAAAGCGCGATAGGCTTCAAGGGGTTGTTTTGAAACCAACAAAGTAATGAAAAAGCCAAGCAATAATGCCGCAGAGACGGCAATTATTATGCGTAAAAATTCTCGCACAGCCGGCTTACGCAACAGGTTCATAAATAGGCCTCCATCTCCTCTGGGGATTGCCGTTTTACCCCCAACATGTAATAGCCAATCTCCTCTTCCGTCGCCTTTGCAGCCTCTGGGAAAACGCCTGTAATTTGCCCCTCATACATTACCACCAGGCGATCTGACAAACTCATTACCTCGGCCAGGTCAGCCGAAACCAGTAGGACTGCTGTGCCGCGGTTGCGCTGTTCAACCAGTTGTTCACGGATAAATTCAGTAGCCCCCACGTCTACACCGCGTGTTGGCTGAGCAGCAATGAGCAGTTGAGGCTGGCTGGAAAATTCACGCGCCAGAATCACCTTCTGCATGTTCCCTCCCGAAAGCGAAGCCACAGGCACCTCACCCCCGGGTGTACGAATATCGAAGATTTCGATCAACTGCTGTCCATGCCGTCTCACTTCGTTGTTATCAATGAACCAACCTCGCCGAAATGGGGGACGAAAATAGCGATCTACAATCAAATTCTCATTAATGGTTGCTTGCAGAGCCAAACCATTCGTCAGACGGTCCTCAGGAATATGGGCCACTCCCGCCAACCGCACTGCCCGCGGGGTACGATTTAATATGGGAGTGCCCAGCACCCTAGCCTCTCCCCCAGTTGCAGGTCGCAAGCCGGTTAACACCTCAACCAGTTCGGTTTGCCCATTGCCTTCCACACCCGCAACCCCCAATATCTCGCCAGCATACACATTGAACGAAACCCCACGAAGCACCTGGCGCCCCGTTTCAGACACATAAGTTAGATCACAGACCTCGAGCACCTTTTCGCCGCGCACCTGCGGGGGCTTAGAGACCTCCAGAAAGACATCTCGTCCAACCATCATCCGAGCCAGCCCTTCACGGGTGGCCTCATGAGTGAGAAGGGTGCCCATCACTCTGCCCCCCCGCATTACTGTTACCCGATCCGAGATTTCTTTTACCTCACGCAATTTGTGGGTGATAAAGATCACCGTTTTGCCCTGCTTCACCAAAGTACGAATGGACTTGAACAGTTCAGTCGTTTCTTGGGGGGTGAGCACGGCTGTGGGCTCATCTAAAATGAGAATCTGCGCTCCGCGGTAAAGAATCTTGAGAATCTCCACTCGCTGGCGCATGCCCACGTTGACGCTCTCGATAGTGGCCTCAGGATCTACTTTCAAGCCATATTGGCGTGAAAGTTCCTCCGTAATTTGAATCGCCGCCTTACGATCCAAAAGTCCACGCCGGGTTGGCTCCTTTCCCAACACAATATTTTCGGCTACAGTGAGCGACGGGATCTGCATAAAATTCTGGTGCACCATCCCGATCCCCAACCGAATGGCATCCTGGGGTGAGTGGAAATGCACCGAATTACCATTAATACGAATCACCCCGGAGGTCGGGCGCTCTTCGCCGTAGAGGATTTTCATCAAGGTGGTTTTCCCCGCACCATTCTCACCCACCAGGGCATGGATTTCCCCCCGCTCCACCGAAAATGACACACCATCATTAGCAACTACCCCATTGGGGTAAATCTTGACAATGTTGTCCATCTCAACCAGAGCCGCCATGCCACCTCCATTTAACTTTATAAATGGGTGGGGACACAAATCCATGTCCCCACCCATTAAGCCGCTCTTATTTGAAGACGGTATCTACAACGATCTTGCCTTCAAGAATATCCTTCTCAGCCTGATCAATCTTAGCCTTTACCTCAGCAGGTGTGAACTGGTCATAGTATTTATTCTTAGCCAGACCCACTCCGCCTTCGGCAATGCCCAACGCCTCTGCCTGCCCATAGGGCAGTTTGCCTTCCAGGTGCAGTTTGATGGCGCGGTAAAGGCTGTTATCTACGTTCTTCATCATCGAGGTAAGGATGTGCTTGGCTTGCTCAGGGTTAGTGGTTTCCACGATCAACGCCTGGTCCGAATCTACCCCGATGGCATACTTGTTAACCTCCTGCGCGGCCTGGAAGATACCAACTCCTGTACCACCAGCAATGTTGAAGACAATATCTGCCCCTTGCTGGTACATGGCCAGGGCAATCTCCTTCCCTTTCGCCGGGTCGTTCCAGCCGCCTGCATACTGCACAATGACGTTCTGCTCAGAAAGGCCGGCATCTTTGGCGCCTTGTTTGTAACCCACAATAAAGTCATTGATGACCGGGATATCTTGTCCCCCAATGGCACCCACAATCTTGGATTGTGACATCAGCCCAGCATACAAGCCCGCTAGATAGGAGCCCTCGTTTTGCTTGTACGTCACCGAGTATACGTTCTTGCAATCGCATTTACTATAATCCACCGACACATCATAAATGATGAACTTTTTATCCGGATACTTCGGGGCTACTTCCTGGAGAAACTCCGACATCTGGAAAGTGCCCACAATCAAAATGTCGTACTCTTCGTTAGCAGCCGCGTCTTCAAGGGCGGGTTTCCACTTCGCCGGATCAATGCCTGCCTCAATGGTTTTGACCTCAATGCCAAAATCCTTCTTCGCCATCTCCATGCCACGATTCGCCGAATCAAAGAAGGACTTATCCCCCAGCACCCCATTGATCAGGTTAACCACCCTGAGTTTCTTTTCAGTTGGGGGTGCCTGGGTAACACCCTGCTGAGCCGGTGCACAGGCTGCCAGAACCAGAGCCAGCACCACCAGCACGTACACCAAAACCAAAGCCTTTGACTTCATGACCTCTACCTCCTGGAATAAGTTGAGCGACAAACTGGATCTAAACTCATGGGGCAAATTCACAACACCACCTCTCAGGACCACCTCCTTTCAGTTCCCATCCGTAAGCGAAGCCCGCAGAATCTCGAGCCCCTTCTGCAAGTCCAGCCGGGTCACAAGATGGAGATTTGGTGTGGAAACCCCTGGCAGCCACGAAATTGCCAGCAAACCCCGCCCTAGCCGTCCCTCCGTCTCGACAGTTGCATGGACGGGAAGGCTTTCCTGGACACATTCAGGGTAGAGAGCCACCAGCATCGCCAAAAAATCCGGCAAGACCATTCCGGGCAACCCCAGGTTTTGAAGGCGTTGGCGGAGGTACCCGGTAATATGCCGCAAAAACCGTGTGCGCGGATTCTCCGGAAAGAGCAGCGCATCAAAGTCCGACCAGGCAATCGGATGGCGCAATGAGGTCTCCCACGGCAACAACCACACATCCTTGAACCCTGCCTCAAGCACCCGCGCCGCCGCTTCAGGATCTGCAAAGAAGTTAAACTCAGCCACCGCCGAAGCATTTCCTCGCGCTTCAGAAGTTCCCCCCATGATGACCAGGCGCGCTACATATCGCGGCAAATCTGGCTTCAAAGCAAGCGCCAGGGCCAGGTTGGTCAGCGGGCCCAAAGCCACCAGATGGGTTTGGGCGGATTCCGGCTGGTGCGTCAGCCATTGCACCAGAGCAACCGCCGCCATGCTCGAGCGCCTTTGGCGCATAGAGGGCTGCGTCCAGGCGGTTACTCCACCCAAGCCATCGGGACCCATAATGTCGGAAGCATCCAAAGGCGCCCCTAAAAGCGGACGCGAGGCGCCTTCATAAAGAGGCACCTCGCGACCCATCACATCCAGAACAAGGCTGACATTTTGAGTAGCCTGCCTGACCGGCACATTGCCATGTACTGTCGTGATTGCCAACAGTTGCACGCGAGGACAGGCCAGTGCAATCATCAGGGCACTGGCGTCATCCACTCCAGCATCTGTATCTATGAGAAGGGGGATCAGGGAAGAATAATCCAACGCACAAGCCTCAGGATATTAAATCACAAATAATACAGCCAAATGCCAACTGGGGAATGTAGGCACTTTTGAGCCAATAGATTTCAAAGTTGTTGAGGGAATCCGCTTGTTTTTGTTTTCTGTCTGTCCGGGGTGAGATGGAAACAGCCTCAAAGCCAAAAACTGCTTTGATTATATAGAGGGGTAAATCCCATTGTCAAGCCAAACAAAGGTTAATTTACTTGGCAATTATGTGAATCCTATAGACGACTCCCCTCTCTGTAAGCCTGTGACGCCAATCGAAGCCTCCGGACAAAAATCTCAGGGCGCATCTCTCAGCCGAAGCTGATAATCATCACACAAATCGTTCAGAGGACAAACAGAACAGCGCGGATGACGCGCCAGGCAAATCTCACGCCCCAGACGGATGAGATTAAGATGAGCAACCCCGTAAGTTTCCGGTGCGAACAGAGAAGCTAGGTGAGTATGTGCCTCTTCAACACTCATTTTTGGGGGGCGCAGCCCCAAGCGCCCACTGACGCGGTAAATATGAGTGTCCACAGGGAAAGAAGGCTTTCCCAAAGCAAACTGAAGAACAATCGCAGCCGTTTTAGGGCCCACCCCATTGAAACGCATCAACCAGGCCCGAGCCTCCTCCGGAGACATTTCCTCAAGGAATGAAAGATCTAACGATCCTCGCTCAGCGGTGATCTGGCGCAGCAAAGCCTGAATACGCGGCCCTTTTTGATTGGCCAGGCCGGCTGGTCGAATGGCTTCAATGACTGCCTCCGGATCGGCATCACGCACAGCATCCCAAGATGGGAAACGTGCCCTTAAACGCTCAAAGGCCAGATCACGGTTGCGATCATTCGTGTTCTGGGAAAGAATGGTGGAAATCAGTTCTTCTAGAGCCGAGAGGGGCTTGCGCCAGCGTGGTTCACCAAACTGCTGTAACAACCGTTCATAAACCTGCTGGGCTTTGGCCACCAAACGCGGATCGGATTGACTTTTCACCACCTTTTACCGCCTTGCCCTCTAAAAAGAATTAGGAAGTAAGCCTAAGTTTGAAAACCGGGCGTATCTCGCCTACATGCAACCCACGCCAATTCTTCAGAGGCCGTGTGGCCAAATCGGCGAGGTGGGTTTTTATCTCGTCCTCTCCCAGCAGACCTAACTGGCGCAAGACCTCAATAGCCACCACTGGACGCGCTCTTCCCCCCGAATCACCGTCCGCGATCTTGAAGGCAATCCCGAGCCCAGGGCTGCCCGGCCCCAGGGCTCCCGGCATAACACCTATCCCCTGATATCCCTCTGCACCACCTTTCGCAATGATCTTATCTTTGCCAATTTCCATCACTAACGTATCAAAGCGCCCTGGTCCAGCCACCATGAACGGGGCCGCCATCATGGCCGAAGTGATGATATGGCAGGCTTGTGCCCGCTCGGAAGGCAGGTCCACTGGATCGCACAGCCGGGCATAGCCTAAAGCAGCATTATAAAGAGGAAGCGCAAAGACTGGCGCAGAGCACCCATCTATTCCTATGCGAATTTCTTCCAGCGAAATACCGCATATATCCGCCAGAGTGTGTAAAATGCGCTGCTGCACCGGATGCTGAGGATCAAGGTAATTCCCCCGATCAGCCCCCATCAGAGCCGCCTGGGCCAGCATATTAGTGTGCTTTCCCGAACAATTATGACGAATGGGGGTAGGAGACTCCCCCTGCCGAATCATCGCCTGCCAGGTAGTCTCATCAAACGGGGGATGCACACCGCATTGTAATTCCCCCTCCTGTATTCCCATCTTCGCCTGAAGACGGGTGAGCACGGCCACATGCTCATCCGTCCCGGAGTGAGAAGCGCACATTACTGCAATCTCTTCCGAAGTGAGCGAGAATCGCTCCACAGCCCCCTGCTCAATTAAAGGCAGCAACTGAAAGGGCTTTGCCGTGGAACGTAAATGCATAATCAGGGAAGGGTTTCCCAAACTGGCTAACAAACGCCCCTGGGAATCCACAACAACCAATGCCCCATGATGAACCGACTCAACAATGGGCCCGCGGGTCAGTTCAACCAGGGGCACAAAAGGCGATTCAGTCATGCCGATGACCTCCTTTAGTCCTCCACCGTGTCTTCAGAAGATCGGTAATGACGCAGGTAGTAACGCCACAGCCCGTGCTTCAGGCGATTTTCATATTGAGCGGCACGCTCAGGAAGAACCTCAAACTCTCCCAACAATTCCCGGGCAAGGTTTGCAATCAGGACCTCAGGCGAGGCACTGCCTGTATCCAGGCTTTCCAGGCGAGTTAACACCTTCTGCAGAAACTCTGCCTGCCTTTCCACTTCCTTCAAGGTCACCAGCCCGGTCCGTCCGCCAATGATGAGGTAATCCCGGTATTCGGCAGAAGCCAGAGTCTCTAGAGTGCGCAACCATTCGGGAATATTCGCCTGAGCCAAGAACGGGGGCTGCGGATAGACCACGGCATCGCCCACAAACACCGTTTTATGTTCCAACACGTTGACCCAGATAGCCCCATTTGAGGGTCCCGGGTGGTACTCCAGTACCAGCGGCGCCTCATTCCAGAAAATCTTCATACGTTCGGTGAAGGTAATTTCAGGAGGAGACCAACGCACGCTGCCTAAATTCTCATAAAGTTCCCATTCCGCTCCGGTTTCCACACCTTGGGCTTTGAGAGTGGCTGGGCGATTACGCAGTACCGCGACCACACCCTCATGGGCAATCACCGTGCAATCCATGGCCCGACTGCCCAAGGTACGATCCACATGGGCATCCAGATTGACAAGCAAACGATCCACGCCACCCCCTAAGTTAACCAGCGCCGCCCGCCACGAACGAATATCCTCAGGGCGAAACGGCGCATCAATCAGTACCAGCCCATGAGGGAGAGTGATGACCCCCAGGACAACGCCCGGATATCCTTGCTCGATATATAAGTTTGGGAATAGTTCCTGCATAACCTGCCCTTTGTCCGACCTCAGGTGGATTGGGGTTCACGGTAAACCGGGAGGGTAAAGACAAAACGGCTTCCCTTCCCGGTCTCACTTTCCACCCAAATTTTACCACCATGTGCCTGCACGGCTAGCTGGCAAAAGGCCAATCCTAAGCCTAAACCGCGGGGATAGCGTTCGCCCTGAAGGCGGCTAAACTTCTCGAAAATCACCTCGTGATAGGCTGGATCAATTCCAGGGCCATTATCTTGAACCCATAACTGGACATAATCTTCCTGAGCAGAGCCCCCCAGTCGCAACTTACCACCCGTCGGGGTAAATTTAATGGCATTCTCCAGGAGGTTGATCAAAACCCGCCGAATCATATCGCCATCCACCCATACTACTGGCAGAGATGAGGGAAGTTCAAGTTCCAAAGTCTGCTGTTTACTCTCCAAAAGGGGTTGAACCGCCTCGCGCGCCTCCTGAATCAGAGCCTGTGGATGAATGGGCTTGCGATTTGTAATGGGTTGACCGGCCTCCAAACGGTTAATATCCAGCAAGGAACTGATTAGCCTTTGCAAACGATCCGTCGAACGCATGGCAATTTGAAAAACCGGTTGCAAGGCCGGCATATTCTCTAGGGGCAACAAAGTGTTCAAAATGTCCAGACTGGAAATAATGTTGGCCAAGGGGGAACGCAGATCATGGTAGATCATGGCTGTCAGGTCTTCACGAAGCGCATCCAGGGCTTTGCGTTCTGTGATGTCTCGTAACGTCCATTGCAGATAAGGTTTATCCTGTAAAACCACACGGCGTACATACACCTCCACCGGAAATTCGCTCCCATCTCGACGTCTGACAGTTCCTTGATAGGTTATCGGATGAGGCCACTCCCCCTTTGCCCATTGCTCTTGAACCAATCCCCAGTTGGCATGATGGAAGAGGTCCAGGGATTGACCTACTAATTGCTGCAAAGCGTAACCACTACTTGCCATTGCCTGACGATTGGCTTCAACAATCACACCCTCCACAGTCGTGATCAAAATTGGATCAATGCTGTCATCGAACAAATCTCGGTAACGTTGTTGCGCCCTCTGCATGGAATGATAAAGTTGCGCATTTCGCACCGCCAACCCAGCCAGGTCTGCAATGGTCTGCAACAGGCGCAAGTGCTCTGGAGTGAAAAACCCCGGCCTGGCATGCACCAGAGTCAACACACCTACCAGTTGATCCTGTGCCAATAAAGGCACACAAATGGCGGATTTGCGTCGGTTGGCCTCTTCACGGTCATCAGCCCGCCTCACCCAGCGTTCATCCCTGGAGGTGTCCTCGACCAGCGTTGCCTGACGATGATCCGCCACCCACCCAGCCAACCCGTGCTCCAAAACTTCGCGCATTTCAGCCACGGTTGGGCGATAAATGGAACCCTCAACGACAATGGCGGCTTCAATCGGCTTCCCCTCTTCGTTTAACGCAATCAGACTTCCTCGCTCAGCCCCCACATTGCGAGTAGAGAGGAACAAAACGCGCGCCAGCACCGTTCCCAGATCTAAACTGGATGCCAGCTCACGGCTGATTTCCAGCAACAGTTCAAACGAGTCTCGCTCCTGTTCCAACTCCATTGAGCGATATCCTTATGGAAAAATGAAATTATCTCCCACCAGAGAATAAAGGCACTTTATAATGGACGTAACTTTATTTGAGTATAGCACAAAACCCGATTAGCCTCATTTCAAACGCTTTACAATACCAAAATCTACGTTTTGCTAACCCAATAGACTCCCAAAGTCATCCCCTGGAGGTCTCTTTGAGCCCCTCACTTCTCACTCACCTGGCTTGCTCTGAATGCGGTCGGTCCTTCTCACCGCATGAGCCTCAGCGCTTTTGTCCGCATTGCACCGCTCCTCTAGTGGCCCATTACGATCTTGAAAAGGGGCGGCATCACCTCGATCGCGAACAAATGGTTCACCGCCCGCGAGGTCTATGGCGGTGGCAGGAGCTACTTCCGGTTTTTGATCCGCATTGGGCACTCACTCTAGGAGAAGGAGATACGCCCACCCTTACCCTACCACGTCTGGGGGAGTACGTCGGTTTACCCCATCTCTATCTCAAGGATGAGGCAGTGAATCCCACTGGCACATTTAAAGCCCGGGGGCAGGCCGTAGCCCTCTCCAAAGTGCGCGAATTAGGACTGCGGCAGGTGCTAGTTCCCACGGCCGGGAACGCCGGGGGGGCCATGGCGGCCTATGCGGCCCGCGCAGGATTGAAGGCCTGCGTGTTCATGCCCTCCGACACCCCACACGCTAATATAGAAGAGGCTCGCATTGCAGGAGCCGAGGTCATTTTGGTAGCAGGCCTGATCAGCGATGCAGCGCGAGAGGCCGCCACCAGGCTCGAGCAAGGCTGGTACGATGTTTCTACTTTCAAGGAACCCTATCGGCTCGAGGGCAAGAAAACCATGGGCTATGAAATTGCCCAGGTTTTTGGGTGGCGTTTTCCAGAGGTCATCCTCTACCCCGCTGGAGGTGGAATTGGTCTGGCAGGGATCTGGAAGGCCTATCAAGAGTTAAAAGCTCTGGGGTGGTTGGAAGACACGACTCCACCTCGATTGATCGCCATCCAGGCTCAGGGATGTGCGCCTTTTGTACGCGCTTTTCAGGCTCATGCCGATCATTGTGAATTTTGGGAAGGCGCCCAAACCATAGCCTCGGGACTGCGTGTGCCCAAATCCTTTGGAGACCGCCTGGTGCTCAAGGCACTCTATGATTCGCACGGTTTAGCTATCGCCGTCAGCGATGCCGAAATACGGACCGCTCAGCAAACTCTGGCTTCGTTAGAGGGCATCTTTGCCTCTCCAGAGGGGGCAGCAACCGTAGCCGCGCTCTGTCATTTGCAAAAATCCGGCTTTGTGCAGCCTGAAGAACGGGTACTACTCCTGAACACTGGTAGTGGGTTGAAATATCTAGCCTAAGTGTTAACTCTAGGCCGCCGCCAGTTCCGTGCGGATTGCCGTACAACGTTCACAATAAGGATCATCACACAGCAAAGCCGCGGGGTCTTCACGAAGATGAGCAACGATCCGCTCAATCATGGGTGCCAAGGGTAAAGCACGCACAGTCGCATTACCGATTTGTGTCTCACGAGTAAGAGGGCGCAGCAACGGCTCTGCCTTCTCAAATCCTAATGAGCATCCTGGAAAACCCGGACAGGCAACCACTCCCTGTAAGGTTAATGCCCAGCGTAAAAACTGCCTGCGTCCGGCGATACGCTCGGCCAGATGCAGGCTTGTGTTGACCGTATGATTTACCCCCATCAATAAAACCCATCCGCCTTCCTCCATCAAAGTCCGAATCGGAGCCAGAGGATCCTCCAGAGTCTGTGCGTTCAGCGCCGCCTCAACCCCAACCCCCGCAAAGGAGAGGATGGGGTGGCCTGAACGCCTAGCCCGGGGATGCCGCCGCAGCGTTTCCGGGATAATACCCATCAGCGGATCAGCAGGCATATCCAGCGTGAAGAATTCCGCCATAGCATTCTGAGCCCTTCCGCTACCGTAGGTGATGGCATTGTTCGGTGGTCCTTCCTCAGGGATGAGCATTGTCTTATAAGTATGCGTAGGTGCCATGACCCCGGGAAAAACCGCAAGCAAAGCCCCTACCACAGACTCTGCCCCACCATGCACATGTCCAAACGCTGAAAGCGAAGCGTGCACAATCACTGGCCGTTCACCGATTGAAAGCGCACGCAACCCCCGTAAAACATCCCGAAAGCCAATCATGGATTCCTCACCAGGCCCTCAAATGCCGCGCGCCTCAGCCAGGCCTCTATTGGCGCTTCCACTTGACGCGCCATCCAACGTACCATCCAGGCGACTCGCTTTTGTCCTTCCTCGTCAAGCCAGAAGGCCTCGTCCAAAATTTCGGTCAACGACCCGACTTCAAGCGCGCAACTAAGAATATTATAAGTAAAAAGTTCATGAGCGCTTGCCTGAGTCAGGCCGGCTAATCCAAATTGGCTGGCAGCAAAAGCCGCGTTTACCCTTTCGTTCCCAGGAAAGACAACCTCGGCAACCAGATTAAGGATCACCCCACTCCCAGATGCCATCATGGGTGGAATGGCGCTCTGCATCAAAAGGAAAGGGCCACTCAGGTTAATCTCCAAAGTACGTTCCCAGTCCCACTCATCTAGGTTGAGAAGATCGGCTTCAGGATGAACGTGCAGGTTATTAACTAGCCCATCCAGACGCCCCCAATCCTCCAAGACCTCTGAGATAAGCAGTCGTGCGGGTAATCCCTTGCCACTGTCAGCAACATACAACCTGGCTGGCGAGGCAAGGGCTTGAACCTGTCGGTAGGTTTCTTCCAAATGGGTGGGGGCCAGGTCATGCAGAGCCAAAACAGCCCCTGCCCGGGCCAACGCTAACGCCAGAACGCGTCCCAGGCCACGCGCTGCACCACTTATCAGGATGACCTTGCCCGCCAGAGGGCGCTGGTCGTTGGTCATAGAAATTCAGGCATGTTGAGAGATATTCACCACAGCGTGCGAGGCATCAGCCTGCTGGGTAATTTCACCAAGCATTGACCATGGGCCTGCCCAGGTAATACGCACAGGCAAAATTTGACCGCGCAGATCAAACTCGCTTTCTACAAAAACAAGTTTGTTAGTCTCGGTGCGTCCTTTCCAGCGCCGACGAACTCTCTCCTCAAACAGGACAAGAACTTCCTTGCCCACATATTGCTGGTTAATTTCGCCAGCAATGCGCTCTTGGAGCGCCTCCAGCAGGCGGAAGCGCCGCCATTTCTCCTCCTCGGGCACATCATCGGGCATCTTGCGGGCTGCCACAGTGCCTTCACGGGGAGAATAACGCGCCAGGTGAGCCATGTCCAGGCGCAACTCTGCCAGCAAGTCATAAGTTCGCTGGAACTGGGCTTCTGTTTCGCCCGGAAATCCCACAATGATGTCCGTTGCAATGGACACCCCTGGTATCCTTGTCCGAATTCGCTCAATTAACCGCCGATACTGCTCAGCCGTGTACCCACGGCGCATCCGCGCTAACACCTCATCATCGCCCGCTTGAACGGGCACCTCAATGTGAGGCATCACTTTGGGTAATTCGGCCACAGTATCGAGAAGTTCATCGGTCATCCAGTTGGGGTGCGAGGTCAGGAAACGAATTCTCTCTAACCCCTCGATCTGATGCAAACGGCGTAATAAACCGCTCAAGGTAGGGAATTCGGGCTCATCCTTGCCATAACGATCCACAATCTGCCCCAAGAGGGTAATCTCGCGCACCCCTTGGGCCACCAGAGCCCGTGCTTCCGCCAGAATCATCTCAGGCGGCCGACTGCGCTCGGGCCCTCGACGGTAGGGGATGATGCAAAACGTGCAGGCATGCGAACATCCATAGACTACTGGAATGTAGGCAGAAACGGCTTTCCCACGCTCCTCCTGAGGCAAAGGCACCTCTCCATCCATCCACGCAAAACGTTGAGCTGTCTCCTCCACCTCAATATCTCGGCCTAAGCGCTGGCTCAGGTATGCCAGGAGTGGACGTGGGTCGGATGGAGGGGAGAAAACATCCACAAATGGGAAGCGCTCGGCCACCTTAGGATTGCCCTTAACCCCTACCAGACACCCCATCAAATTAACCACGACCTCAGGGCGCTGCTTCTTAAGCGGACGCAACGCATTCAAACGCCCATAAGCCTTATCCTCCGCACTTTGCCGTACCACACAGGTATTGAGAACAATAACATCCGCTTCCTCAGCGGCAGAGGCAGGCTCGTACCCTAAGTGTTCCAGCGCCGCCGCTACCCGCTGTGAGTCGGCTACGTTCATTTGACAACCTTCGGTCCAGATATAGTACTTCATAGCGCCTCGATTATATCAAGGATTGCTTTCTGCTCGCGCTACGCTCTTACGCTCTAATTTAGACTGTTTATGTATTATATCATGGTTAGAAAACCTCCTCTGGAATCGTGATAGAATCACCCGCATGCTGAGCACCCGAAAATACCGTAATACCCACCGCTTACATTGGGGTGGGCGTTTCCTTCTGAGCATCTTTCTTATCCTTTCCGTACTAGCGGTACTCACCATGCTATCGCCCTCCTTGCGTTCCAGGCTGATATGGCGCTATGAGGTCATTACCACCTACCTCCGGGGCGTGGTAGACCCGGTCAAACCCCTACCCACCCCCAGAGTGCGCGTTTTTACCGCTACGCCCACCCACCTCCTATCTTCCGCGGAGCGTCCCACCCCAACACCTGCACCTTTAGTTTCTTCGCCCACCCCCACTTTGACCCCAACACCGCTCCCCCAGCGAATTGAATTGCCCGTCCCACCCTATGAAAAACAGGACATTAACAACTGTGGTCCAGCCACATTAGCCATGCTCCTGCGCTATTACGGCTGGAAAGGCACCCAGAACGATATTGCCGCAGTGATTAAACCCATTCCGCAGGATCGAAACGTCAACGTCGAGGAACTTCTCTACTTCACCCGCAGTTATGTGGGATGGCTGCGGAGTGAGTTTCGGGTGGGGGGTGACCTGGCATTGCTCAAACGTTTATTGGCGGCTGGATTTCCAGTTGTCATTGAAGAGGGCTACCTGATGGAAGAATCCTACTGGCCCAACGACGATCGGTGGGCCGGGCATTATTTATTGCTGACCGGATACGATGACGGAGAAGGCTACTTTATCGCCCAGGATTCCTTTTACGGTCCCAATCGCCTGATCCCGTACGTAGGACTTGATCAAAACTGGCAGGCTTTCAATCGCGTTTATTTTCTGGTCTTCCCCCCCGAAAGCGAGGCGACTCTTCAGGCACTTCTTGGCGAGGATTGGGACGTAGAGGCCAACCGCCACCATGCCCTCGAAACTGCCCAACACGAGACACAGGAACAACCCGATAATGCCTTTGCATGGTTCAACCTTGGTACCAATCTGGTGTACTTCGAGCGTTATGAAGAGGCCGCTGCGGCCTACGATCAAGCGCGCACACTCGGACTGCCCCAGCGTATGCTTCGCTACCAGTTTGGTCCCTTTTTCGCCTATTTTCACACACACCGGATTGACGACCTAATGGCGCTGACCGAGTATGCCCTAAAGCGCACTCCCAATTCTGAAGAAGCGCTGCTCTGGCGAGGGTGGGGGCTTTACCGGCAGGGGAAAAAGAGCGAAGCCATTGCTTCTTTTGAAGAAGCCCTCAAAGCCCATCCGGGTTACCCGGATGCCGAGTATGCGTTACGCTTTGTACAGCAAAACTAGACTACAACCAGGTAAGAGATAAACGGGTTAATCCAACATGCACTCCAACCGTCGCATCCTTTCAACTCTTTTCGTGATTACACTGATCGCCTGCTTGGGAATAAGTGTTTTGACCTTGGTGGGCGTAGTGGTTCTCCGTAACGCGGGCCTTTCTTTTACTCAGGCAACCGACTCACCGTTTCCAACCGCGACTCGCGCCATCTCCACATTACGACCCCCTTCTCTATCACCCACTCAAACGAGTGAACCCACTGCACAGGCCTCCTTGCCTCCAGAAATTGCTGCCCAGATGGATCGGATTGAGCAACAGGTGATCCACATTCGTGGGCTGCAACCCTCCTCACCGCTACATCGCGAGCTCCTCACCACGGCTCAACTTCGCCAGAAAGTCATTGATGACTTTCTAAAAGACTATACCCCTCAAGAGGTTACCAAAGACGTCACCACCCTATTCCTTTTCGGGCTACTGCCCCGCAATTATGACCTCTACACCTTACTTCGTGATCTTTACACTGAGCAAATCGCCGGCTTCTACGACGACGAGACCAAAACCATGTACATCATACAAGATGAGGCCTTTCTAGGCCCTCAGCGATCTACCTACGCCCATGAATATACGCACGCCTTACAGGACCAGACTTTTGACTTTCGCGGTCGGCTGGGGATCAAAGACGAAACCTGCGAGTTGCAAAGCGAATATTGCGCCGCTGTTCAGTCCCTCATTGAAGGAGATGCTTCGCTTACTGAGCAATTCTGGCTACTAAATGCTGCCAGCCCGGAAGATCGCCAGCAAATTCAGGAGTTCTATCAGAGTTACCAGAGTCCCATCTTTGATTCCGCCCCTGAATTCCTGCAACAAGACTTTCTTTTCCCTTACCGACAGGGTCT
The DNA here is from genome assembly GCF_001306145.1 of Thermanaerothrix daxensis. GTDB lineage: Bacteria > Chloroflexota > Anaerolineae > Anaerolineales > Anaerolineaceae > Thermanaerothrix > Thermanaerothrix daxensis. The sequence continues at coordinate 851,644 of NZ_LGKO01000002.1, read as the reverse complement.
TGATTTTGTGCTCAACCTTTATCAAAAGGGGCGCTGGGCATCCATTAATGCGGCATTTGAGCGACCTCCCCTTTCTACAGAACAGATCCTGCACCCCGAAAAATATCCCGGCGATGCCCCACTAGAAGTCAACTTGCCTGAGTTGAGCGCTGCACTCCCAGAATACATGCTATTTGACGAGGGCGAAGTAGGTGAATGGTACATCTACTTAATCCTGGCGTATGCCGACTTGCGAACAGCCCGCCTACCCGATGAAGTAGCTTCCAAGGCAGCGACTGGTTGGGGTGGAGATACTTATCAGGTCTGGCGCAACGCTCAGAGCGGAGACCTTTTCCTGCTTCTCACCATTCGATGGGATACAGAGAAGGATGCTGAAGAGTTCTATAACGCCTTTCAGCAATATGGAGAGAAACGCTGGGGGACCCCAGTCCTCGCTACCACATCCGAGACCCGCTGGGGGATGCCTTCAGGAGATCAGAGCCTGCTTATCCGGGATCAGGCCCAAACAGTCTGGATCTTCGGAAATGAAGCAGAGGCGGTCAGGCGCGTGCAGGCGCTCATCCGGTCAGTTCTGCCCCAACCCTGAAATTTATGCCCCTCGACCTTGCCCACATCCGTGCCATCTGTTTTGACGTTGACGGTACACTGAGCGACACTGACGACGAGTGGGTTTTGGAACTGGAAAACCGCTTAAAACCCCTTCTCTTCTTTCTGTCCCCAAAGCGCTTACACACACTGGCGCGGTGGTTGGTCATGAGCGGTGAAACACCGGGTAACTGGTTCTTTGAGTTTCTGGATCGTCTCAACCTGGATGAGCGATTGCATCACGTGAATCTATGGCTACGGAGAAAGCCTCGGACTTCGTCTCCCCGCTTTCGATTAGTTCCCGGGGTTCCCCTTCTGCTCAACAGCCTGTACCGTCACTATCCCCTGGCGATTGTCAGCGCACGAGACGAACTCTCCACCCTGGCCTTTCTGGAGCACCATTCATTGCGCCATTTTTTCCGCGTTGTGGTTACCGCACAAACTACCCCCCATACAAAACCCTTCCCCGATCCCCTGCTCTGGGCCGCTCACGCTATGGGAGTTGAGCCCCATCATTGTCTGATGGTTGGCGACACTCCGCCTGATATTCGAGCCGCCAAAGCCGCAGGCGCTCAGGCGGTTGGGGTTTTATGCGGCTTTGGCACCGAGCGTGAACTCCGCCACGCGGGCGCTGACCTGGTCCTTCCCTCACCTACCCACTTGCTCGCCCTTTTACCGCCCCCTTGCTCCCTCCCATGAGCCCCATTTTTTGTTTTCAGGATTTTTTAAGATTACAAATGTGTAAGTCGCTTGCAAAACTGCCTTAAATCGGCTATACTGTGGGAGAAAGTGGTGGCAAGTGGTAAATTGTGGGACGCCGGTGATCCGGCGTCTCGCCATATTCAGAGGATGTAGAACTTATGTTCTTGGGCCAGCATGAGCACGTCGTAGATGAAAAAGGCCGCCTCATGGTACCCGCGCGATTCCGGGAACTGCTGGGATCAAACGGCTACATCACCCTGGGATTCGACCAGAATCTGATGGTGTTGCCCTCTGAGGTTTTCATTCGCCTTTCCGAACACGCCCGCGCCATGAGCCTCACCGACCCCAACGCCCGCCTGCTCAAACGCCTCCTCTTCTCCCACGCCGAACGAGTTGAAATGGATCGCGTTGGGCGCATCCTAATCCCTCAGTGGCTGCGTAAAAGTGCCGAGATTAACTCCCGCGCGATAGTGGTGGGCATGGGAGACTACTTCGAAATCTGGCCCTTTGAGCGCTGGGAAGAACAACGCCAATTACTTCAAGACCCGGAAGCCAACGCTCGCCGCTTTGCCTCACTTGAACTTTCGTTGTAGCCACCTCAGCCCAATGAGCACGCCAGTCTCATTACCGCACCAACCCGTACTTTATCAAGAAGTGATAAACGCCTTAATGCCGCGCAGCCCAGGAAAGTATGTGGATGCAACTGTGGGGGCCGGTGGACACGCCTGGGGCATTTTGGAAGCCAGTTCGCCAGAGGGACAACTTCTGGGACTGGATCGAGACCCACAGGCGTTGGCACTCGCAAGCCAGCGCCTTTCGGTTTTCTCCGGGCGCTATACTCTGATCCAGGCTGCCTATGATACCCTGCTGACCCAGTTACAAGTCGTAGGATGGGAGAGCGTGAACGGAATTCTGTTTGATTTGGGTGTCTCTTCTATGCAACTCGACCAGGCCGAGCGAGGGTTTTCGTTCTTTCAGGAAGGTCCCCTCGATATGCGGTTTGATCCGGCCGATACTCTTACCGCGGCAGATTTGGTCAACACGCTCTCAGAAAACGCACTGGCTGATTTGATCTGGCGATATGGGGAGGAACGCTATGCGCGCCGGATCGCGCGCGCAATTGTCCAAAATCGCCCACTCTCTACCACCCGTGAACTGGCCGAGGTCATCCGTCGTGCAGTTGGGCGATATTCTCAAGAAATCCACCCCGCAACCCGCACCTTCCAGGCTCTACGTATTGCCGTTAACCGCGAGTTGGAACGCCTGGAAGTAGCACTTCCTCAAGCGGTTACCGCTCTGGCTCCTGGCGGACGCCTGGCGGTGATCGCTTTCCACTCTCTGGAAGATCGCATTGTCAAGCAGTTCTTCCGTCGTGAGAGCACCCAGTGCCTTTGTCCGCCACAACAACCCCAATGCACTTGCGGGCATCAGGCCACCCTACGCGAGATTACCCGTCGCCCAATCACCCCCCAGGAAGAGGAGATTCGGGCTAATCCCCGTGCTCGCAGCGCCCGCCTGCGCGTGGCCGAAAAGATCCCACCTGGCATGAGTATTGCATGATCGATTTTCAAACCTTCAGGATGAGTGAGCAGAAAACCACCATGGATCGAATCCTTTCTCAGGCTTATCGCGAATCCCCATGGCGCATCCAGATAAAATGGATCGGCTTGGGGCTGGCGGTATTCGCTCTGATTGCCCTGGTTGCCGGAATTTACCTCAGCATCTCTGCTCAGGCTACCGAGGTGGGGTATCAAATCTCGTACCTTGAAGCCACGCGCGAGGCTCAAACCCTGGAAATAGCCAGCCTCCGTTCCGAACTTGCCAGTCTGACTTCGGCAAGTGTAATGGCTCAGCGCGCCCGTGACCTGGGATTCCAACCAGCAGATATGTCCCAAGCGCTCTACGTGCCGGTGGCCCCCTCCATGGTACGCCAGGAAGCCCAACTCGCCCCGCCCCCTTCTTCGAAGCCCGAGCCTCTGATTAAGCCAGCTTACAAGCAATCTCTATGGGACTGGATGCTGGAAGAGATTTTGCAATTACGAGTTAATGCCAGGGGGACCCAACCGTGAATACCGCCCCATCAGCCCCCCATCCCATTTCTCTTTCCCGATTTTACCTGCTGGGAGTCGTCTTTTCACTCCTGGGCGTGCTGGCAGTCATAAAAATCATCTATTTACAAACGGACGCACGCGCTCAGGAACTTCCCAAAATTGGCGAAGCCCTCTACAATTACGAGACCCGCACCCTCTATCCGGAACGGGGAGAAATTTTTGATCGCTGGGGGAACCTCCTGGCCGGGAACGTGGAGGTTTACGAAATTGGCGTAGCTTTGGATGAGGTCCAGCGCGCGCGAAGTGCCGAAACCATTGCACGAACCCTTTCCGAAATCCTAGAAAGTCCTGGTTACGCCGAAATAAAAGTAGCTGCCGAAACCCCTTATCAAAAGGGTAAAGCCGAATTTGTGACAATTGCCGACTTTGTGCCCGCTCAGAAGATTCGGGCCCTTGAGGATAAGATCAAAACCGCCAGGGAAAATAAAACGCCCCTAAATCTGACCGGATTATACTGGTCAGCCCATCCTATGCGCTATTACCCCGAAAATGATTTGGCGTCCAATGTTCTGGGGTTTGTAAACTTTCTCAAGCGCCCGGAGAACGTCGTCGGATGCCAGGAGAACGGGGATTGGTGCGGTGGCCACCTGGGGGTTGAAGAGTACTACGATAATCTCCTGGCCGGCACACCGATCCAGGTCCGTCTGCCGAAAGACCCCCGCAAAATTGACAGTCTACCACCCATTCCACCCGGAAGCAGCCTGATCCTAACCCTCGACCGCGAGATTCAGGCTGCCATAGAACAAATCGCCGACCAGGCACGCGAATCCAGTGGTGCTGAAGCCGTGACGATTATTGTCGCCAACCCGCGCAATGGTGAGATTTTGGGAATGACCAGTACCCCCCGGTATAACCTTAATCGTTACTGGACTTATCCAGAGATCATAGACATTCCAACTTTCAACCGGGCTATCTCTCAGGTTTATGAACCTGGCTCCGTCTTTAAAGTGCTAACCATGGCCGGAGGGCTGGATAGCGGTGTGGTGACCCCAGAATCCACCTTCCTGGATGTTGGAAGTTACGTTGTCGGTGGTATCCCCCTCCACAACTGGGAATACACCGTGTGGGGAATGCAGGACATGACCGGCTGCATGCAGCACTCCATCAACGCCTGTCTGGCCTGGGTGGCCGACCAAATGGGGCCTACGCGCTTTTACCGATACCTGGAAGCCTTTGGGATTGGTCGGCGCACCGGGATTGACCTATCTTACGAAGCCCTCTACCCTCTCCGGCGCCCTGGGGACACGGACTGGCACGAGGTAGACTTGGGCACCAATTCATTCGGTCAGGGCGTTTCGGTGACCCCCATTCAGATGATCGCCGCAATCTCGGCAGTCGCCAACGAAGGCAAGATAATGGCCCCCCACATTGTCAAAGCCTATATCCGCAACGGTCAGCAAATTGAAGTCTCGCCCAAATTGATGACCGCGCCGATTAAAGCCGAAACCGCCCGAACTCTTAGCGAGATGCTGGCTAACGCGCTGGCCAATGAAGCCTCTCCAGCGCTTGTACCTGGCTACCGCCTGGCCGGTAAGACCGGCACAGCCAGCATTCCCACGGCCCAAGGCTACACCTCCCCGCTCACCAATGCCTCATTCGTGGGGTGGGGGCCGGTAGATGACCCGCAATTTATCGTATACATCTGGATGGAAAAGCCCGTTGCCTCTCCCTGGGCTTCTGTCATTGCCGCACCGGTATTCCATGATGTTGTGGAAAAGGTGGTTACCATCCTGCGTATTCCACCCGATGAAGTTCGTCAGCAAATGAAGCAACCCTGAGGAACGTGTATGATTACCTTGAGTGACATTCTGGAAGCGCTCACCGGCAAACGCCTGGCCTCTGCAGAACGGCTAACCCTAAGCGAGGCCGCCATTGATTCACGTCAGGTCCTCCCTGGCGGGATGTTCTTTGCGTTACCGGGTGAGCGCACCGATGGTCACGACTTTGTGGGGCAAGCATTTGAACGGGGTGCCTTGGTGGCATTTGTACAACGTGAGGTAGCAATAAACCGTCCCTGTCTCGACTTGACCTCGGAGTCCGTGGAGTTAGGCCCCACCCTTCCAAATCCGCCCTTTATGATCCGGGTATCGGATACCCTGCGCGCCCTCCAAGAGATTGCACGCTTCTGGCGGCGCAAGTTCTCATCGCGCGTCATTGGCATTACCGGCTCTGTGGGGAAATCAACCACAAAAGAGGTAGTGGCCGAAGTACTGAGCCAGCGCTACCGCACATTGAAAAACCCCGGGAACCTCAATAATGAGATTGGGTTACCGCTAACGTTGTTGCGTCTGGGAGCGGGTTACGACTGCGCTGTGCTGGAGATGGGCTTCTACGTGCCAGGAGAAATCGCGTTCCTTTGCGAACTCGCCCAACCTCAAATTGGGATCATCACGAACGTGGGGACGGTCCATGCTGAACGCGCGGGATCACAAGAAGCCATTGCGCGCGGAAAATCCGAACTGGTTCAGGCCCTCCCAGCGGCCCCGGAAGGTATTGCAATCCTCAATCACGATGACCCCTGGGTACGCTGGATGGCCGACAAGACACGCGCCCGCGTTTTCTACTACGGTCTGAGTCCGGCAGCCGATCTGTGGGCAGATGAGATCGAAAGCCAAGGATTAAAGGGATTGCGTTTTCGCCTTCATTTTGGACATGAAACTCTGCATTTGCGCGTGCCAATGCTAGGTCGCCACGCCGTGCAAACGGCCTTGCGTGCGGCAGCGGCAGGCCTGGTATGTGGCCTCTCATGGCAAGAAATCATCCAAGGATTACAACAAGCGCGCAATCAACTACGTCTAGTAGCGGTGCGCTTGCCTAACGGTGCCCTGGTCCTGGATGACTCTTATAATGCGGCACCCGAGTCGATGCTGGCAGCCCTGAATCTGCTAAATGAGATTGAAGGGCGTAAAATTGCCGTTCTGGGTGACATGCTGGAACTCGGGCCATACGAGGCCGAGGGACATCGCCTGGTCGGCATCCGTGCGGCCGAGGTGGCTGATCACCTGGTTACCCTGGGCACGCGCGCACGTATGATCGCCGAAGCGGCAGTGAAAGCCGGTTTGCCTGCAGAGCAGGTCGTTCACGTGGAAGATGTGCCACATGCTGTCGAGGTCTTACGCCATCTTCTGAAGGAAGGAGATGTGGTGCTGATAAAGGGATCCCACGGTTTACGAATGGATCGCATCGTGGCTGCATTGGAGGAAACCGCATGAGAGAGACCTCATTGGCATTGGCCTTAAGCGGATTGAGTTTTATGCTGGCTGTCATCTGGGGGCCGCCTCTCTTGCGGGTATTGCGCCATTTTCGCATCGGCAAGTTGATCCGTGTGGAAGGACCCGACCGCCATTTTGCCAAAATGGGCACGCCCACCATGGGAGGTGTCCTGATTATCTTGCCGGTGACGTTAGTCACTGTTCTTCTTAATGCGGCCTCACTCATTGGAGTCACTGTTCTTGGTCGCTCGGTTCTGTTGCCCCTTCTGGTCATGCTCTCCTTCGCACTCTTAGGAGCCATTGACGATTGGGAAGGAATTCGCGGGCCACGGCGCGGGCTGGGCATGCGCGCCAGGACGAAGTTCCTGCTCCAGGTTGGTCTGGCGTTGATTGTGGCATTTGCCCTGAAATATCTCCTCCAAGTGCCCGAACTTTTCTGGCCTGGGGTCCAAGAACCTTTGACGCTAGGGAATCTGTACATACCCCTGGCCGTCTTCACTATCGTAGGCCTCTCTAATGCCGTCAACCTCACGGATGGGCTAGACGGCCTGGCCGGTTTGATCACCGCAACGGCTTTCGCAGCCTATGGGGGAATTGCCCTGCTTCAGGGGCAAGTCTTTCTGGGACGCTTCTGCTTCACTCTGGTTGGGGCACTCTTTGGCTTCTTGTGGTGGAATGTGCACCCCGCCCAGCTTTTTATGGGCGATACCGGCTCTCTTTCCTTGGGAGCTACACTTGGTGTAGTGGCCCTGATGACCGGACAGTGGCTACTCCTCCCTATTATCGCAATCATTCCGGTCAGTGAAGCGCTCAGTGTGATCATCCAGGTGGCCTACTTCAAAGCCACTGGCGGCAAGCGTATTTTTCGCATGGCACCCCTTCATCATCACTTTGAACTGGGGGGGTGGAGTGAAACCCAGGTCGTGCAACGGTTCTGGTTGGTCGGTCTTCTCTTTGCAATGTTTGGTGTGGCTCTGGCACTCGTATGATGGCGACTCAGTGGCAAGGTCAACGCGTTCTAATCATCGGCGCAGCCCGACAAGGGTTGGCACTGGCCCGCTTCCTGGCCACCCACGGGGCTCTTGTCACGCTCAACGATCAGCGACCAGCGGAGCAAATGGAAAATGCCCGCCAGGCTCTGGCCGACCTGCCAAATATCCAGTGGGTGCTGGGCGGACATCCTATCTCGTTGCTTGACCACACTGACCTGGTATGCGTCTCTGGCGGTGTGCCTCTTACCCTTCCAATACTCGAGGAAGCCCTTCGGCGGGGCATACCGCTTTCCAATGACTCACAGATTTTCCTCGAGCATGCGCCGTGTCCGGTAATCGGCATTACGGGTTCAGCCGGCAAGACCACGACTACAACGCTGGTCGGACTCATTGCCGAACGTGCCTTGCAGCCCCCGCGCCGCGCCTGGGTAGGAGGCAACATTGGAACTCCTCTTATCACCTATCTGGATGAGATGCAACCGCACGACGTAGCCATTATGGAACTCTCATCCTTTCAACTAGAATTAATGGCCCGCTCACCTACTATTGGCGCGATTTTAAACATCACCCCCAATCATCTTGACCGTCACGGCACATTTGAAGCCTATCAGGCGGCCAAAGCCAACATTCTTCTGCACCAAAGCGAAACAGACACAGCCATTCTTAACCGGGAGGATAGTGGAACTTGGGCCCTCCGTGATAAGGTGCGCGGTCGCCTGGTAACCTTCGGGTTTGGGCACCCGCCCCAGGGCGAGATTGGTACCTACCTCAACAACAACACGCTGTGCTGGTGGAACGGCACAGAAACCCACCCCCTGTTTGCCCGAGATGAGATCCACTTGCGGGGTGAACATAATGTTGCCAACGTATTGGCGGCCCTGGCCATTGCGATGGCAGCAGGGTGGCCACCGGAAGTGGCCCGTGAGGTTATCCGCGAGTTCACTGGCGTGCCCCATCGTTTGGAACTGGTGCGTATGTGGCGTGGCGTGGCTTGGTACAACGATTCCATTGCAACCGCCCCCGAACGCACCGCAGCCGCCATTCGAGCCTTTAGCGAGCCCATAGTGCTCCTCCTGGGGGGGCGAGATAAAAATCTGCCCTGGGAGGATCTGGCACGGTTAATCCACGAACGGGTGGATCATGTGATCGTTTTTGGAGAATCGGCCAACAAGATTTTGCAGGCCCTGGGACCGCAACAATCCGGGCAGCGTCCTTACACCCTAGAGCACTGCCCAACCCTGGAGGAGGCCGTTCTCGCCGCGGCCCGCGTGGCCGAACCCGGAGACGTGGTCTTGCTCTCACCAGGCTGCACTAGTTTTGATGCCTTTCGAGATTTTGAAGCACGAGGGGAGGCTTTCCGCCAATGGGTGAAGCAACTACCGTAAACTCCTCCACACCACCACTCGCACGCCCCCGCCCGCTCCGCCTGAGCCTGGATATTCCGCTTTTCCTGGCATTGGTATTTCTGCTGGGCTTCGGGCTCCTAATGGTGTACTCCGCCTCATGGATGCCTTCCGCTGCTCACACCCAGGGGCGCAGTGTCTCTTACTTCTTCACCAATCAAATTAAGTGGGCAATTGTTGGCTCTGTGATCGCGACATTTCTAATGTACTTTGATTATCGGCGCTTCTACCCGTTTGTCCTTTGGATGATGGGCGCGACCATTGTTTTATTGCTGGCGGTATTAATTTTTGGGCAAACCCTCAACTACTCCCGGCGCACTTTATTGGGGGGCTCCATTCAACCAGCAGAACTGGCAAAACTGGTGACGATCCTTTACTTGGCAGTCTGGCTTCAGTCTAAGCGAGAGGTACTCAATAAGATTACCTTCGGCCTTCTGCCCTTGATTTTCATTCTAGGGCTGGTAGCGGGATTGATCCTCCTGGAACCCGACATCTCCACCGCACTTACTATCCTTGCCATCGGAGGATTGCTCTTCTTCCTGGCCGGGGTGGATTTGCGCCAGATACTTCTGATCATCCTCGTGGTTGGCGTGGTCGCAGTCTTCGTGACCACCTTCTCATCCACCGGCCAAACCCGCATTCGCGATTTCATTGCCGGCTTACAGGACCCACTGGCAGCGTCCTATCACATCCAACGGGCTCAGGAAGCCGTCGTACGAGGGGGTATTTTGGGGGTCGGCATTGGCGAAGGTACAACCAAACTGACCAGTCTACCCCTGCCCCACCACGACAGCATCTTTGCTGTGATCGTGGAAGAAACCGGTTTGGTTGGTGCGTCTCTCCTCATTGCCGCTTATCTGGTCGTTTTGTGGCGAGGCCTGCTAATTGCGCGACGCGCCCCTGACATGGCCGGGGCACTGATCGCTGCAGGTATTTCGCTCTGGATCACCCTGGAAGCATTGATGAACATTCTTGCCATGCTCAATCTCTTACCGGCAACCGGGAACGTGCTTCCCTTTGTCAGCATTGGCGGCTCCAGCCTTGTGACCACATTGGCCGGGGTTGGTCTGCTGATGAGCGTGGCACGCGTTTCTGCACGTGAGCAGGAAACCACGGAAAGGAGGATCTACGGTGCGGTTGTTAGTTTGCGCCGGGGGGACCGGCGGCGGCGTGTATCCCGCCCTCGCCATCCTTCAGGCATTGAGCAATGAACCTGAAGCCGTCCTTTGGGTTGGGAGCGAGGGAGGCATGGAGCGGGATTTGGTAGCGCGTACCGGTATCCCCTTTCAGGCCATCCCAGCCGCCGGCGTTCACGGGGTCGGCTGGCGTCGCTTACCGGGCAACATTATCCAACTGATACGCGGGACTCTGGCGGCGCATCAAATTCTTCGCACCTACAAGCCTGATGTCTTGCTCTTTACTGGCGGTTATGTCGGGGTGCCCATGGCAATTGCCGGCCGTTCCATCCCCAGCCTGGTATACGTGCCCGATATCGAACCCGGCCTGGCCCTCAATCTCATGAGCCGCTTTGCCCACACCATCGCCGTAACCGTTCCAGAATCACGTCGTTACTTCTCCCCGCGAAAGCACGTAGTAGTCACGGGTTACCCCACCCGTGCCGAGTTACGCAATTGGAAACGCGAACATGCGCGGGAGATACTGGGCCTGACCCCGGAGGCTCCCGTCTTGCTGGTCATGGGAGGTAGCAAAGGGGCCCGTTCGATCAACCGCGCCGTAACTGCAAACCTGGAAGCCATTTTATCCCTGGCACAGGTAATTCACCTCACAGGCTCAACAGATTGGCCTGAGATTCAGCAACATGTTGCCTATCTGCCCACCGATCTTCGCTCACGTTACCATGCCCATCCCTATTTACATGAGGACATTGGTGCTGCCTTCGCCGCTTCTGACCTGATCCTTTGCCGTGCCGGTGCTTCAACCCTGGGTGAACTCCCCCTGTTTGGCTTACCTGCCATTTTGGTCCCTTACCCCTATGCCTGGCGCTACCAGGCCACCAATGCGCAATACTTGAGTGAGCGAGGCGCCGCCGTAGTCCTCTCGGATGATACGCTTGCGGAAACCTTAATACCCACCCTGCAAGAACTTTTCGGCGACCCTCAACGCCTGCGCCAAATGGGAGAAGCCATGCGTACTTTGGCTATCCCCGATGCCGCAGCTAACCTGGCTAATCTGGTCAGGACCCTGGCAACCCGATCTGCGGGCGTGCCAATGCGGGAGGACGCAAAATGATCAGTCTAAATGTTTTCTTTTACATGTTTGTGATCCTTTTCGCCCTTATTGGAGGAATGCGGGGGTGGGCCAGGGAACTCATTGTATCCTTCAGTGTGATTCTGGCAATCTTCATCAACACGGTCCTGGAGAATTTCGTCCCCTTTGTTCGAGATATATTGAATAACTCCGGACCTGCCAATATCTTCTGGGTCCGCGTCAGCCTGTTGATTGCCCTGGTATTTTTTGGGTATCAAACCCCCAATATTCCTAAGGTCGCCGCTACGGGACGGTTCGTCCGCGAACGCCTTCAAGACATCTTGCTGGGTTTCTTCTTCGGAGCCATCAACGGGTATTTGATCTGGGGTACCGCCTGGTATTATATGCACGAGGCAAATTACCCTCTGAGCGTTATTCTGCCTCCTGATCCCAATACGGCTGCCGGCCAGGCCAGTCTGAGCATGCTTCGCTACCTGCCGCCGGCTTTGTTAAACCCGCCCGTCATCTACATTGCCGTCGCCTTAGCCTTCGTTTTTGTGCTAGTGGTGTTTATCTGATGATGAGACACGTGCATTTCATCGGCATTGGTGGTAGCGGCCTTTCGGCCATTGCGCGTTTCCTGCTGGAACGCGGTTATGCCGTCAGTGGCTCGGATCGCCAGGCTTCCCCTATCACCGAACAACTGGCAGAGGCCGGAGCCCAGATTCATATCGGGCACCACCCCGAAAACATCCGGGGAGCAGACCTCGTGGTGCGCTCATCCGCCGTGCCGCTAGACAACCCCGAGGTGCAAGCAGCCCAAAGCCAGGGCATCCCCGTGCTCAAGCGTGAAGATCTCCTTGCGCAATTGATGGAAAATCACACTGCTATTGCCGTTGCCGGAACCCATGGGAAAACCACCACCACGGCCATGATCGCGTGGGGGCTGGCACAACTGGGGCTCGACCCATCATATATTGTAGGGAGCATCATTCACGGCCTCGCTACCAACGCACATGCTGGTCAGGGCCCCCACTTTGTTATTGAGGCGGATGAATACGACCATATGTTCCTTGGGCTAAACCCCGATATCAGCGTGATTACCAATATCGAGCACGACCACCCGGATTGCTACCCATCCCCTGAGATCTACTACGCAGCCTTCGAAGCCTTTGCCGGCCGCCTACGCCCGGGAGGGAAACTGCTGGCTTGTGCCGAAAATACAGCCGCCGTCCGTTTGGCAAATGCCATGAGAGCCCAGGGATTAACCGTATGGACATACGGTTTTCAACAAGGTGACTATCGGGCGGTTGCGGAGCGCCTCAATACCGAAGGTGGCTTGACATTTGAAGCCGTATTTACGTCCCCCGGAGGTAATTCATACCCCCTAGCTCGGATCTCGCTGCGGGTGCCCGGCAGACACAACCTGCTTAACGCCCTGGCAGCCCTGGCGGTTGCCCATTGCTTGGGAGTGGACACCCAGGGATTTGCCGATGCCCTGGGAGAATATAAGGGCACAGCACGGCGATTTGAGGTCCTGGGAGAAACCAGAGGTGTTGTTGTAATTGATGACTATGCGCACCACCCCAGTGAAATTCGCGCTACCCTTGCTGCGGCCCGCTCCCGCTACCCCCAGCGGCGGCTCTGGGCGATCTGGCAACCGCATACGTACTCCCGCACTCAAGCTTTGCTCAATGATTTTGCCCAGGCTTTTTCAGACGCAGACAAAGTGATCGTCACCGAAGTTTATGCCGCTCGTGAAACCAATCAGGGTTTTTCCGCCGCCCAGGTTGTTCAAGTCATGAAGCACCCGGATACCCGCTTTGTTGAAAGCCTGGACTCAGTAGTGCGTTACTTAACAACCCATCTACACAGCGGTGATGTCGTCATCATTCTCTCTGCCGGCAATGCTAATCAGATTGGTTATCGTCTTTTGCAAGAATGGCGGTCAGAAAGTGAGGAATCCTATGTCCAACCAGGCCACTGATTTATCTCAATCCTGTTCTTCGATACCTGCTCACCCCACTGAGGCACGAGAGTTGCCAGCAATGGCAACACGTCAAAATGATCTCCCTAACACCCCAACTGCTTCTTTGAAGAACCCGCCACAGTCCCCTCAGGTGGAGATTCTCGAACGATTAATCGCCTGTATCAAAACCTTATGAGGTTCGCCAAGGTGCTCATGTCAGTCCAAGGCTCGCTTTCTCAGGATCAGATAAATCACCTGCACAGCCTTTTCGGCGAAAGACTGCGTCAGGATGTTCCACTGGCAAACTACACCGCCGCGCGGGTTGGTGGAAAGGGTGATTTTATGCTGATTGCACAAAGTGCCGAAGAACTTGAAACCTCTGTGCGTCACTTGTGGAATCTCGAAATACCCTTCGTGATCTTGGGAAGTGGAGCCAACGTGCTGATCAGCGATCGTGGTGTTCGCGGGGTGGTGATCCTCAACCGAGCCCAACGTTTTGATATTCACGCCGAACAGGATCCCCCTACTGTTTGGGCAGAGTCAGGGGCCAACCTGGGGCTTATTGCCCGCACTCTGGCCCATCATGGGCTCAGTGGACTGGAATGGGCAGCCACAATTCCGGGCACCGTGGGTGGGGCGATCTACGGGAATGCCGGTGCCCATGGGCAGGATATGGCAGGAACCCTGATTCTGGCAGAAATCTTGCATCGTGAATACGGAAAAGAAAACTGGTTGTGTGAGCGTCTGGAATATGGCTACCGCACCAGTTACTTGAAAAAGCACCCTGGCGAGGCAGTGATCTTGAGCGGGTTATTGAGGCTAAGTAAAAGTACGCGCGAGAACGTTCAAGCGCAAATGGAGGCTTTCGTCGCCTATCGGAAGCGTACTCAACCTCCTGGTGCCAGTATGGGCTCCGTTTTCAAAAACCCACCCGGCGACTATGCTGGTCGGCTGATCGAACAAGCGGGGCTAAAAGGTACCCGAATTGGCGGAGTGGAGGTCAGTCCAATCCATGCGAACTTCTTTATCGCTTATGAAGGTGCAACATCCAGTGATTACTGGCGTCTGATATGCCTGGTGCGGCAGAAGGTTCTCGAGACCTTTGGTATTCATTTGGAATTAGAAATCGAACGAATCGGTGATTGGGATGACGAAAGCGCAATCTCTTTGAGTTAGAGGAAACGAGATGAAGAAACGCGTTGGCATCATTTTTGGTGGCAGGTCTGGTGAGCACGAGGTTTCCCTACGTTCCGCTCGCTCGGTGCTCCAGGCTCTGGATCCTCAAAAATACGAGGTGATCCAAATTGGCATCACCCTGGAGGGCGAATGGGTAACGGGTGAGAACGTGTTAGAGGCGTTGGAACAGCGTCAGACCCAGCACCTGAAGCGTGCATGCCTATTACCCGAGCCGCTTCATCAGCATTTATACCTGCGTGAGGTACAGGGCGATCAGGTTGTGCTTAGACCCTACACGGATCTGGACGTCGTTTTTCCAGTCCTCCACGGCACATTCGGTGAAGATGGGACCCTGCAAGGTTTGCTTGAACTGGCTGGGGTGGCCTATGTCGGAGCGGGGGTAGTAGCCTCAGCATTAGGCATGGACAAGGCCTTATTTAAACAGATCATGCAGGCTCACCATCTACCTGTAGTGGAATACCTGGTTTTCACCCGTTCTGAAATTGAAAATGATCGGGCTCGGGTGGTTGAGGCCGCTGAATCGCTGGCTCCTTATCCCCTCTTCACCAAGCCGGTCAATTTGGGCTCCTCGGTGGGAATTACGAAGTGTCACAACCGTACCGAACTAATGGAAGGGCTTGAGGAAGCGGCTCGCTATGATCGTCGCATTCTGATTGAACGAGGGATTGACCGGGCACGCGAAATCGAAGTCAGTGTTTTGGGCAATGAACAGCCCATTGCCTCAATCCCGGGAGAAGTGGTACCGGATGAAGAATTTTATTCCTATGCGTCAAAATACCTTAATAGCGGCACACAACTGCTCATCCCCGCTCCCTTACCCGAGGCCCTCACTCAGGAAATTCGCCGTCTGGCGGTAGCCGCCTACCGGGCTGTGGACTGCGCCGGCATGGCCCGCGTGGATTTTCTGCTCGATCCCCAAACGCAAGAAGTATATATCAGTGAGATTAACACACTGCCAGGCTTTACCGAGATTAGCATGTACCCCAAACTGTGGGAAGCCAGTGGTTTGCCTTACCCCCAATTATTGGATCGCCTTATCTCCCTGGCGCTTGAACGTAAAGCCGAGCGGGATCGGACTCAATATGCCTACCGGAGGGAGGGATGAAAGGTTCGGAAAAGACCACGCCTAGCCGAGCCGATTTGGTGCGTCAGCGCCGTGCTCAAACCACTCAACAGCGCATCCAACGCGCCAAGCAATCGGTGATGCGTCGCGAACATAGACCCACGGTTATCGCGCGTGGCATGGTTGTGCCTTCGGCTTCGCCTACCCGTCCACTACCCACCAGCAAAGTACGCCGACAATACTATTTCACGTTAGGAGTCAGCGGCGCTGAACTGCGCATGCCCGCAATTCCACTGGTCAACCCGGGCTGGCGTCTCCTCTCCGGAATGATTGCAATCCTAATGACCTTAATCCTCTATACCCTTTTCAATGCCCCAACGTTCCGAGTGCAGCGTATTGAAGCCATTGGCCTGCAGCGGCTCACCCCAGCCGATCTCCAGGCCGTCCTGGAAATCACGGACAAGCCAGCGGTCACGCTGGATCTCCAAACCCTAAAAACCCAACTGGAAGCCGCCTTTCCCGAATTGAAAAACATACGTCTTCGCCTGCTCTTCCCGGCTCGTCTGGTGCTTACGGCGGTTGAGCGTCAACCCGCGCTGGCCTGGCAAGTCAATGGTGATACTTACTGGATTGACCCAGAGGGCGTCATTCTGCGACCTCGCGGAGAAGCAGGAGAACTGCCTCTCGTCACGGCAAACGCCCTGCCGCCGTTAATGAACGATTCCAAAGGCGCAAGAGCATCCTTGAATCCACCCGAAGTATGGGGAAACCATACCGAAGCCAAATTTGTGCAAGCCATCTTGAACTTGCGGCAGCGTCTTTCATCTGATATTCCCCTGGTTTACGATGGTGAAATTGGCTTTGGCTGGCAGGACCCCAATGGCTGGCAGGTGCTGCTGGGGAATACGCTGGATGACTTCGAGGCCAAAATGGAATTGTATCAAATCATCACCGAACAAATCCAAAAGCGCGGCCTTCATCCCCAGGTGATCAGCCTGGAATATTTGCAAGCCCCCTTCTATAAGTAAGGGATTGGGAGCACGGCTATGGACGAACCAATTGTTGTAGGAATTGACATCGGCACAACCAAAGTCTGCACCCTCGTAGCCAGAGTTGAGGGAGAGCAGAATTTACGCATCCTCGGTGTGGGGATTGAGCCATCCCAGGGCATCCGCAAGGGGGCGGTGGTAGATTTGGGAGCCGCCTCTACTGCTATCGCCCGCTCTATCGAAAAAGCGCAGCGCACCTCTGGGCTGGAGATCACCTCGGCTCTGGTCAGCCTGGCCGGCTCTCACGTTGCCTCGGTCAACAGCCGCGGCGTGGTGGGTATCTCGGGGGGAATCATTGATCAGGAAGACATTGCCCGAGCACTTGAATCGGCTCAGGCGATCGCCATTCCCCACAACCGACAGATCATTCACGTGATTCAACGTGGTTTTGTAGTAGATGGACAGGATGGCATTCGCAACCCCCTCGGTATGCACGGCTACCGCCTGGAAGTTGAAGCCCATATCATCACTGCGGCTGAATCTACGGTTGAGAATATTCGCCAATGCGTTGAAGCGGCAGGTGTGCAGGTCTCCCACTTCGTCCTCAATCCTTTGGCCTCAGGTGAAGTGGTGCTCACAGAGACCGAACGGCAAATGGGCGTGGTGGTCTGCGATATTGGTGGAGGAACCACGGATTTGGCAATTTACATAGACGGCGATGTCTGGCATACCATGGTGCTGGCACTAGGGGGTAATCATATCACCTCAGATATCGCTCACGGCTTACGCCTCCCCTTGCCTCAGGCCGAAGAGGTGAAAAAGCAGTACGGACATGCCATCGAAAGCGAGGTGAGTGAGGATGAAATCTTAACCCTCCGCACCTTTGGGCAGGAGCACCCCGTTCAAGTCAGCCGGCGTGAACTGGCGCACATCATCGAAGCACGTGTGGAAGAAATTTTTCTCTTCGTGCTGGAGGAGATCAAACGCTCCGGCTACGATGGCCTCCTGCCTGCCGGCATGGTATTAACCGGGGGAACATCCTTACTGCCAGGTATTCGCACCCTTGCCAGTTCGGTTTTGGGCCTGCCGGTACGAGTTGCCAAACCCGAAAACCTGGTGGGTCTGACCGATCAACTACAATCCCCGGCATATTCCACAAGCGTTGGTCTGCTCCACTGGGCCCTGCTGCTCAGTGAAGCCGCTCCAACACCGCGCAAACATACCCCGTTTCGAGGAGGTGGCATAAACACAGAGACACTGAAAAACTTCTTACGACGCCTTTTGCCCTGAAACCTGTGATCCCAAGGAGCGACACACCTACGTTCAATCGTCTAAAATTAAGTCACCGGAGGAAAAACCATGGATACAATCAACAATCCCTTGCCCGAATCGTTTGCTCGCATCAAAGTAGTGGGGGTCGGCGGCGGTGGTTGCAACGCCGTTGACCGGATGATCGAAGAAGGATTGACCGGAATTGAGTTCATTGCTGTCAACACAGATGCTCAAGACTTGTTGCTCTCCAAAGCCCCCACCCGGGTTCGCATTGGCGATAAACTCACGCGAGGACTCGGCGCCGGTGGAAATCCTGAGGTGGGCCGTAAAGCCGCCGAGGAATCGGCTGAGGAATTGTACAACGTCCTCAAAGGTAGTGACATGGTCTTTGTCACAGCCGGTCTGGGAGGAGGCACTGGTACGGGTGCCGCACCAGTTGTGGCTCAGATCGCCAAGGAAGTGGGCGCACTTACCATTGGTGTGGTCACTCGTCCCTTTGCCTTCGAGGGTAGCAAGCGTGCCCAGGCCGCCGAAGCCGGCATTGCCAAGCTCAAAGAACACGCCGATACGCTCATTGTCATTCCCAATGACCGGCTACTGCAAATTGTGGATAAGAAAATCGGCATTATCGAGGCCTTTCGCATCGCCGATGACGTTCTGCGCCAGGGCATTCAGGGAATTTCCGAACTTATTACCGTGCCCGGTTTGATCAACCTGGACTTTGCCGATGTCAAAGCCATTATGTCGGAAGGTGGTGCAGCACTGATGGCAGTGGGACGCGCCTCCGGCGAAGACCGCGCTCGGGTGGCTGCCGAACAAGCCATCTCCAGCCAGTTGCTGGATATAACCATTGATGGCGCTCGCGGCATCCTGTTCAACATCACAGGTGGTCCGGGTCTCACCCTCTTTGAGGTCAATCAGGCGGCAGCAATAATCAAGGAAACCGCGCATCCTGACTGCAACCTCATCTTCGGTGCGGTCATTGACCCGAACATGGGCGATGAAATTCGCATTACTGTGATCGCCACAGGGTTTGATCGCCCAGCAATGCGCGCGCCCGTGGTGGAACCCCGCCCAAACCGCATTGAGGAAGGTCAGGCACCCGCCCGTCCTGCATCGGCCCGGCCAGAGCCTCGACCTTCCACCCCTACTCCCCCACCTTCGCCAACGGAGTTTCAACCCCATGTCATCAACACGGAGGACTTGAACGTGCCCGCGTTCCTGCGCAAACGCATTCAGCGGTAATAACCCGGCTAGACCGGCAACATAAGCCTGGCCTGGATTGTTTTTCTCATTAACTCATGTCGTTACTAGGGAGTACCGGCCTGAGGAAGGGGTCTTAACCCAGACCCATAACTCAGCATGCCTGTTTGCCAATATGTCGCTCCTTTGCTTTAGGGCTGCTCGTTCCTCCGGCGAGCAGCCCTTCTATTCACCGCCCTCCCTATACGGAGGATGTCATCCCCCACCCATAGGTAAAATCGGGGGAATTTTTCTCTATGCCGCCAGATAAGCACCCGAGATTTGGCTCATGCTGAATTCTAGAATTTTAAGGTTCGCGTTGACCAAAGTGTATTGCATATCTTGAAAAGATATGCTAAAATAACACCAGCAAATGTACGGCAATATATACTGAGAACCCCCATATATAGGGGGTCTCATTCGCTAAAATACTGATCCGGGTTTTCTCGGAACCTTTGTTCTCCAAGGGTGGTGAGTAAAGCCTTGCTGTACCGAAAACTCATACCTACATCCTACCTGTAACCTCGCTGACATCGTGTCACCAGAATACCCCAGAGGAGGTGTTTACCTTGCGGTGCCCTTATTGCCATAATGAATATACTCGGGTTCTCGATACCACCCATGATCAGCGCGGCGGGATCCGCCGCCGCCGCGAATGTGAAAAGTGCCACCAGCGTTTCAGCACCTACGAGCGCCCCATCCTGGCTACCCCCCTGGTGGTCAAAAAAGACGGCACCCGGGAAGAATTCGACCGCGAAAAACTGATGCGCGGCATCCGCATTGCTTGTGCGAAACGCCCCGTCTCGGCAGCCGAAATCGAACGGCTGGTTGGCGAAATCGAATCGTCTCTCCAGCAAATGGGACGGGCGGAAGTCCCCTCCCGCGTCATTGGTGACATGGTCATTGCCGGGCTCAAAGAATTGGACCAAATCGCTTATATTCGCTATGCCATTGTCTACCTCAACCTTAATGACTTGAGAGCCATTCGTGAAGAGATTGACCGACTTTTAGAAGGATGAAGGAGTTTTCCCATGGCAACCCAGAATCGCATTTCTAACAAGAACGGCCTCTTACCCACCCCTCCCCTTCCTGGTGACCTGCCGTCGGTGCACCTCACGGAAAACGCTCGTCAGGTGCTCATCCGCCGCTACGTCCGTCGAGGAGAGGACGGGCAACCTGTCGAGAGCGTAGAGGAAATGTTTTGGCGCGTGGCTTACCACATTGCCAAAGTGGAAGAAAACTGGGGTGGCGATGTCATGCAATCTGCGCGCGAATTTTATCTCCTGCTGACGTCTAAAAAATTCTTCCCTAACTCTCCCACTTTTACGGGAGCCGGAACACCCCTAGGGCAACTGGCTGCCTGTTTTGTCCTGCCCATCAGCGACGACATGGGACGTGAACCCGATGGTATCTTCCAGACCCTGCGCGATGCTGCCCTCATCCAGCAAACCGGGGGAGGAAACGGTTTCTCGTTTTCTCGGCTGCGCCCTAAAGGCACCCTGGTAAAATCCTCGGCTGGTCAGGCAACCGGGCCGGTAGGCTTTCTCCGTGTTTATGATCATGCCTTCGGTGAGATTGCCCAGGGAGGTACCCGTCGGGGCGCAAATATGGGTGTTCTGCGGGTTGATCACCCGGATATCGAAGATTTCATCACCTGTAAAACAGATGAGAACGCCATTACCAACTTCAACATCTCCGTTGGCATCACCGATGCCTTCATGCGCGCGGTTGAGAACGATGAAGAATGGGAATTGCGCTTCCCTGATGTGCGTTCGCCACGCTACCGCGAGGTAAAAGGAACGTTGGAGCAATTGGAAGCCGCAGGCGTACCCATAGTGACTTACCGCCGGGTGCGAGCCCGAGACCTATTCAACAAAATCGTCAAGCAAGCCCATCACAACGGCGAACCCGGGGTGCTGTTCCTGGATACCGCCAATCGCTCTAATCCAGTTCCTCACCTTTACCCGCTAGAGGCAACCAATCCCTGCGGTGAGCAGTGGCTTGGCCCCTACGAGAACTGCTGTCTGGGCTCCATTAATCTGAATGAGCATTGTGGTCCCAATGGCACCGTGGATTGGGAAACTTTGCGCCAATCCGTCATTACTGCTACGCGCTTTCTGGATGATGTGGTAGAAGCCAACGCCTATGTTCCTGCCGTGCCCCAGCTCAAGGAAGCCGCTCACCGTGCACGGCGTATCGGGCTTGGCATTATGGGACTGGCAGATTTGATGTATCACGTCGGTGTGCGTTATGGCTCGGAAGAAGGCCAGGAATTTGCCGCTCAGGTGATGGAATTCATCCGCTTCCACGCCATGAAAGCGAGCATTGAACTGGCGCGTCAGCGCGGTCCCTTCCCGGCCATTAAGGGCAGTATCTACGATCCGGAAAATCTGACCTGGACCCCGCCTCGCCCTCTCATGCCTTATCAGCGCGACTGGGGACGCCCTCCCCTGGATTGGGACGAAGTGGTGGAGGGCATTCGGCTATACGGCATTCGCAATGCAGCACAAACCACCATTGCTCCCACTGGCACCATAGCCACCGTAGCCGGTTGTGAGGGCTATGGTTGTGAACCGGTCTTTGCTCTGGCATACATCCGTCATGTCAATGACAACGGCAAGGATTTGCAATTAACCTACGCCAGCCCCCGTTTCGAAGAAGCCCTGCGTGAGGCAGGCATTCCAGAAGAAAAGCGCCGCGAGATTTTCGAACGCGTGCTGAGGGAAGGCACCTGTCAGCACATTCCAGACGTCCCCGAACACATCCGCAATGTTTTCGTTGTGGCTTCCGATATCACTGCTGAGGAACACGTGCGGATGCAGGCCACCCTGCAAGCCTTCGTGGATAACTCCATTTCAAAAACCATTAACTTTCCTGAACATGCCACTGAAGAAGATGTGGCCACTGCCTACATGCTAGCCTGGAAACTGGGCTGTAAAGGCCTGACCGTCTATGTTACAGGTTCGCGTGAGAAGGTCGTCCTGGAAACATTGGCCACGGCCGAGAAAAAGAAACAAGCCGAAGAAGCCCCGCGTCCCGAAGTTCCACAACAATTACCAATCTGGCACGATCTCAAGAAACCCCGCCCGCGCTACCTGCCTGGCTTCACTTATTCCATCCAGACACCTCTGGGTAAAGCATTTATCACCATCAATGAAAACGGGGAGGCACAGCCCTTTGAAGTGTTTGTCAACACGGCAAAGGCAGGATCTGATACCGCTGCCGTCTCTGAGGCGATTGGCCGCTTGCTCTCTTACATCCTGCGCCTGGCCTCACCGATTGAGCCAGCGCGCCGCTTGCGCGAAGCCGCCGATCAACTGTTGGGCATTGGTGGAGGACGCTCACTGGGCTTTGGCCCCAACCGCGTCCGCTCCCTCCCCGATGGCGTGGGCCAGATTCTGGATGAATACCTGCGTCAGAGAGAAGAACGCCTCCAATCTCAGGCTGGCGGTGGTATGCCTTCACCCGCCCCCGCACCAGCACCAGAACCGGAATACCTTACATTTAAGAACCAGCCCCTCTTGGAATTTGGAGACCTCTGCCCAGAATGCGGACAGGCGGCCGTAGTTAATGAAGAAGGCTGCCGGAAATGCTATGCCTGCGGCTACAGTGAATGTTAGACCCAGTTGCCCCTTACATCCCCGGATGGTGGGATTGAAATCCCACCATCCGTTGTCATTAACCGCCCCACCACGAGGATGTCAGCGGGTCCTCGCGTGGCTGCAGAAGATCGGCCCGCCCATCTTCCAACCAGAGCACCGCCGGGCGAGTGGCCAGGTTATAATTTGAGGCCATGCTCAAATGATACGCACCGGCGACGGGCACGATTAGCAAATCTCCCCGCCGCAGTGGGGGAAGGTCAACTTCTTCAATCAGGATATCCCCCGATTCACAAAAACGCCCAACCACCCGGCTAGGTCGTAGCGGACCTTCGTAGTTTTCATACCCCAATGGCAAAACCACATAGCGCGCCCCATACAGCGCCACCCGCGGGTTATCTGCCATTCCCCCATCCACTGCAACAATATACCGTCCATCTGCGGTGCGCTTCTGGGTTCCCACTCGGTAAATTGCAACGCCTGCCCGGGCAACTAACCAGCGCCCCGGCTCAATCACCAATCGCGGCAATGGCCAGCGACGCCGCTCGCAGGCCGCGACAAGACTCTCGCTGATAGATTGCACCCAGGGCCGTGGATCATCCGGCGGATCTTCTGGCCGATAACGCACCCCCCACCCACCCCCGGGGCTAAACTCTTCAGGAAAGTAATCGGCCTGCTCGGCCAGAGCAAAAAGGGCGTCAATCGCCTTCTGGTAGGGCTCGGGGTCCCGGATCTGAGAGCCCAAATGGGTGTGGAGACCTCGCAAATCCAGCCAGGGACTACGCCGGGCCTTATGGATCGCGACCATGGCATCTCCCGTTTCTATGTAGAGACCAAACTTACTCTGCGCATGAGCAGTCTGGATGTGAGGGTGGGTGTGAGCAGTGATGCCGGGAGTGATCCGCAGCCAGATACGCGCAACCCGCCCATGCTCCCGCGCAATGGATTCAACCCACTCCAGTTCATCCAGACTATCCACCACAATGGCCTGGACCCCCATCTCTAAAGCCAGGGTGATTTCCTCCAGGGCTTTATTATTACCATGCAGGTGAATATGCGCAGGCACGAAACCTGCTTTCTGAGCCACACGAAGTTCACCCAGGCTGACCACATCCACACCGATTCCCCAGATCGCCAGCCTGCGAGCCAGTGCCGGGACAAAATAGGCCTTAGCGGCATATGTGATCAAACCTTCGCCAGGGTAGTATTTATGAAGTAATTCCCCCAGGGTTTGAACATGAGTGCGAAGAGTAACCGCGTCGTAGAGATAAAGAGGGGTGCCATATGTCTTCACCAGGTCTGACACCAAACACCCCCCTATCTGCACCCCCCCTCTTTCCAATTGGGTTGTGAGAGGCAACAACGACCATTCCCATGCCATTTGAGATGCCCTTTTTAGACCGCGGAATTAGCGGCTTTTGCGCGCCACAACCGCACCCATTTTACCGCTTCAATGCTCAAGAAGACTATGCTACTAAAGGCTAAACTGACCAGCAAATCCACAAGAGGCAGAGGTTGTGTGCGGAAGATAGCTTGCAAGAACGGCACATAAATCACCGCCATCTGTAACACAAAAGTCAATAGCACAGAAGCGAGCAGCAACGGATTGGAAAACAATCCTAAACGAACCAGCGGCTCTCGATCCGAACGGATGGCCAACGCGTTTCCCATCTGGGCCAGGGTTAGCGTGGTGAAAATCATCGTCTGCCAGGTTTCGGTGCGACCCGTGTAAAGTGCCCATAGCCCAGCCAGCAGGGAAGTAAGCCCCATCTCAATTCCAATCAAAAGCACACTTAAAGCCAGGCCGCGCCCAAAGATATTCTCTTTGGGAGAGAAGGGTTTACGGCGCATGATATCGCGCTCAGCCGGTTCAACGGTTAATGCAAGGCCAGGCAATCCATCGGTCACCAGGTTTATCCATAGAATTTGCAGAGGAGTCAGAGGCAAAGAAAGCCCCGCAAAAGGCCCTAAAAGCATGACCCAGATTTCACCCGCGTTAGAAGTGAGGGTGTATTTGATAAATTTGCGGATGTTATCATAGATTCGGCGCCCCTCCTCGACGGCAGCGACAATGGTGGCAAAATTGTCATCCAGCAAGACCATATCAGCGGCCTCTTTGGAAACATCGGTGCCGGTGATCCCCATTGCAACGCCGATATCTGCCTTCTTTAGCGCTGGGGCATCGTTGACGCCATCGCCTGTCATGGCAACAATGTGCCCACGATTCTGCAATGCCTCCACGATTTTAAGTTTGTGTTCTGGCGAAACCCGGGCAAACACCGGTATCTCTTCAACCTGCTGTTCCAACTCGGCCACAGAAAGCCGGGCAAGTTCCTGTCCGGTCATCACCCGTCCATCCTCAGCAATGCGCAGCGTACGGGCTATGTGCAAAGCCGTGAGAGGGTGATCTCCCGTGATCATGACGGGTCGGATTCCGGCTGTTTTCGCCACCTGAACCGCCTGGAATACCTCAGGGCGAGCAGGATCAATCATTCCAAACATGCCCACAAAGATTAATTGTGACTCCCCAACCTCATCCGGATGATCCTTTTCGACTTCCTCCCCAACCGGACGGAATGCCACTCCCAAAACGCGCATCCCGCTTTGGGCCATCATGTCATTGGCCCGAACAATTCGCTCTCGCCAGCCAGCATCGAGAGGCTTAATCTGCTGGTCTACCCAAACCCGATCACATACTTCAAGCAGGGAATCCACAGCTCCCTTGGTGAACATAAGGTAATTCACAGGCGTTTCCCAGAGATGGATCAGGTGTTCTTTGAGTGTGCTCAACTCTGGTGGCCACTCTTTCTGCCAATCCACCCGATGTAAGGTGCTCATGCGTTTACGTTCAGAATCAAACGGCCATTCCTGCACACGAGGCAAGAGAGTCTCAAGATTCTGTTTGAGTAAACCGGCCTGTGCCGCCGCAATGACCAGCGCTCCTTCTGTCGGGTCGCCAACGGCAGCAAAGCCATGGCGTCCGCCCTCTTCAGCCGGTTCAAGTGTGGCATCGTTACACAGCGCGCCACCCATCAGCATCAAAGCCACTGATGACCGAGCCGTCAGCAGCGGGGGTACGGCTAGACCCGATTGAGGTTGGTAATAGTCCACCTCCTCTTGGAAGTCAACCCGATGACCCGCCACATCAATGACAGTCACGGTCATCCGATTCTCGGTCAGGGTGCCCGTTTTATCTGAACATATTACAGTAACCGAACCGAGCGTTTCCACGGCGGGTAACTTCCGAATTAACGCATTGCGTTTGAGCATGCGCTGGGCACCCAGGGCCAGCGCAATGGTCACCACAGCGGGTAAACCCTCCGGTACAGCCGCTACGGCCATACTGATAGCCGTCTGAAACATCACCCGAACAGACTCACCCCGTAGCACTCCAAGGGCAAACACAATTGCAACAATCCCCAGTGCTGCCACCGCCAAACCACGCCCCAGTTGCTCCAGACGTTTTTGCAAAGGAGTGGGCTCCTGCCCTACCGACTGGATCATATCCGCAATTTTGCCCAATTCGGTGCGCATGCCCGTACTGACCACAATGGCCATCCCGCGCCCATAAGTCACCACGGTACCCATGAAGACCATGTTCCGCTGATCGGCCACCGGAAGATGCTCGGCAGAGATAGGCTCGGTATGCTTTTCTACCGGTTCCGATTCCCCGGTCAGCACGGCCTCCTGGACACGCAAGTTGACCGCCTCAATCAAGCGGGCATCAGCAGGAACGGCATCCCCCGCCTCCAACTGGATGAGATCTCCGGGCACCAGTTCGCGCGCCGAGATCTCAATAAGATGCCCCTCGCGGCGGACCTTAACTTTGGGCACGGCCATCTTCTTTAAAGCAGCCATAGCCTTCTCAGCCTGATATTCCTGTGAGAATCCCAGGATGGCATTGAGTACAACGATCACCAAAATCACCAGGGCATCAGTGTACTCGTGTAGAAAGACCGAAATGATCGCCGAGATGATCAGAATGATCACCATGATGCCAGTGAGCTGTTCCCACAAGATACGCCACGGGCTTTTCAATCCCCGTTCAATCAGTTCGTTGGGTCCAACCTCATTGAGGCGGCGCTGAGCCTCTTCACGGCTCAGACCATTTTGCAAATTGGTTTTTAGCCGCTCGGAAACCTCAAGCAGTGACAGTTCATACCAGGGTTTTTCCTCCATAAAACATCCTCCTTCATGATGCGTACGTTCAAACAAAAAAGACCATCCCGTTAACCGGTGATGGTCTCGCTGATTGCGCAGGTTACCGGAAGCCGTGGCTTCGTCCTGACGATAACCCACCCCGTGGTTTGGGCAGCTACTCCCCAACACCTTTCAAGTTTAATCGGCTTTGTAAATTCGTCAAGGCTTATGGCACCCACCCGCCAATATCCGTCCAGGCATATGACAAATGGGTTGCCAGCGTGGCACCAAGGCGCTTATGCACGCGTTTGACCACATATTCCATCAGGGTAATGCCCCCAAGGGTATGCAATTGGGCACCGATTTCACAAGCGCGCCGATGCCGACACTGGGCATTGAAAGAGCCGCCAGGGCGTTCGGAGAGAAAATCTTCTCGCTGTCCAATCTGGACCAGTTCTTCGATCAGACGCTCCACCTCATGTCGGCGCTCGCGCGGGAAAGGTTTTCGGGAAAACAAATTCCAAATACCCATGGTTACTCCTTTTCTGTGTTTTTATTATACCCGCCTGACCTCACAGATGGTTATGATAAAATTTTTCACCGACGCGAGGGCAAAATGCGCTGGATTTATCTTTCCCCCCACCTGGATGATGCTGTCCTCTCGTGCGGCGGATGGATCTGGTATCAGGTCCAAAAGGGTCAGGAGGTAGAGATTTGGACCCTTTGTGCTGGCGATCCCCCTGAAGGGCCGCTCTCCACATATGCCCAGCAACTTCATCGGCGCTGGCAAACCGAACTTAATGCCGTCGCTATTCGCCGCCAGGAAGATCGGGAAGCCTGCGCTCGTATAGGGGCCACGCCCCGTCAATTCCCTCTCCCGGATTGTATTTATCGGCGCGATCCCAGGCAGAACCGTCCCATCGTGAATCGCGATGAAGACCTCTTCCAGCCCGCGCTACCCTCTTCAGAGCGCCCGCGAGTCGCCATTGTGCGTGAGTGGCTTGAAGCCTCATTAACCGATCCTTTTATCCTGGTATGCCCTCTGGGTTTAGGTGGGCACATTGATCATCATCTGACCCGTGCCGCTGCCGAGGCGTTAGCGCGCCCTTCGTTGTGGTACTATGCTGAGTTTCCCTACGCCTTACGTGAATGCAGAGAGGGTTTTTACCCGCTTTCCACACATCGTCCCTACCCCCTCGAACTCCCTGCAGAGGCGCTTGAAATCTGGGTTGAGGCCATTGCCTGCTATCGCTCTCAATTAAGTACGTTCTGGCCCGATCTAGACGCTCTAAATCGTGAATTGCGCCTCTACTATCAAAATTGTAAAGGGCAAATCCTTTGGATGCCTATGAAAGACTCGAGATAAAAGCCATGGACGGGGTATGGCATCTAATAATTTGTGCTATACTGATGACATGGCAAACGAACCCCATCCTTGGGTCGCCTGGGCAGAGCACCTCCAGCGCTGGGGGCTGGCACAGCCCATAGCGGTACTGCTAGAGGCCTTGGGGCCTTTGCGGTGGGTTTTCGCCCAGTTCCTCTATGGAGGCCTGCCACTCCTTACCACCCAGCCCAACTCTTCGCAATGGCAAGCTCTCCTCCACATCCTGGAGGATGACGCCGCACAGCGTGAATTCATCAATCTCCTTCTTGAGGAACCCCACCAATGAGCACCATCCTGCCTATTGTGGCGTTTGTTATCATCCTGGTTTGTGCGGGCCTGCTCTTCTTCCTCACCCTGCCACCCAAGCGCCGCCCCCGTTGGGGCTTGCGCCCGATCACGGCTTTTTCGGAACTTATTCGCTCCCTAGGCCTTTCCGTTGAAGAAGGTACACGCTTGCACCTCACCCTGGGTCATACTGGCATTACCCAGCCCACCAGCGCCTCAGCCCTTATTGGACTGCAGGCACTCGAACGGATAACCGCCGTTAGTTCCATTAGCGACCGCCCCCCACTGGCCACCAGCGGGGAAGGCAGCCTGACTTTGCTCAGCCAGAGCACGCAACGGGCAGCCTACCGCCTGAATAATGCCCTGGACCTCTACGATCCCCAACGTGGGCGACTAACGGGCGTTACCCCCCTCTCATATGCCGCGGGAATGCTACCCATTGCCCATGACGAAAATGTCTCAGTCCATCTGATGATTGGGCATTACGGTCCAGAAATCGGCTTGCTCTGTGAAGCCGCGGTCCGTAACAATGCTTTCACATTGGCAGCCAGCGACTCCCTTAGCGCTCAAGCGGTCCTTTTTGCTACCACAAAACAACCCCTTATTGGAGAAGAACTTTTTGCTATTCCGGCCTACTTGCAAACCAGCCCGGCTCATGTGGCCAGTCTCCGTGTGCAGGATCTGCTGCGCTGGGGCGTCATTCTAGCGCTCGTCCTCAGCGCTGTGTTGGGGGTGTTTGGATGGCTATGAGATCTCCTGTGGCAACTGCCATTGCGATTGGGGTGGGGTTAATCGTCCTGTTGAGTTATCTCTTCCCCCTGCCAGTCCTTGCTTCCATTCGCATGCTCTTTTTAGATTGGGCCATCATTCTGGCCGCCGTGGCCGGTTTGGTGGCCATTCTTAACCTCTTCAGTGTTCACTGGCGCAAAATCGGTTCCCCTCGCGAACGCGATTACTACAGCCTGTTTTTCATCCTGGGATTTATCTTCACTGCAATCCTGGGTCTGCTCCTTGGCCCAACCGATGAACGCATACGCCCCCTTATCACATCCGTGCAACTGCCGGTTGAAGCCAGCCTGGTAGGCCTGCTTACGATCACATTTGTAGTCAGTGCAGTGCGTTTGTTTGCCCTGCATCGCTCCTGGATAAGCGGGCTTTTTCTGGCCAGCACCATTGTGTTTTTGCTTGTAGGAAGTGGGATTTTCCTGACCAATGACACCTCGCCAGTCATCAAGGAGGTATTGACTATATTAAACATCTTACCAGGAGCAGGTGCACGTGGAATTCTTTTGGGAATTGCCCTGGGAAGCCTGCTCACCGGATTGCGCATTCTGCTTGGCATGGACCGCCCTTATAGCGAGTAAAGCACCCTATGAACACCGTAGTTTGTCCTCAATGTGGTTCTTCCAATCCTGACAAGAATGAATTTTGCCAGTGGTGTTATGCACCTCTGCATCCTGAATCAACCTCTGGCTTTGGAGGTTCCGAGAGCGCGAGCATAGACCTTCCAGATTGGCTTAAGGAAGCCGGTCCCTTACCCCCATCACCGACTGAAGCATCAGACGAAGAACTGCCGGATTGGTTGCTCTCTTTGCGACAAGCCAGCGAAACCTCAGACTTTGGGGAAGAGATTCAACCCACAAGCGGGGAAGAATCCTTCCTGACGCCTGATCTAGAAAAAATTTTATCTGCCGATAAAGACGAGGAAACTGAAACCCTCACTCAGCCCGAACCGCTGGCGCAAGAGGACCTCACCGAATGGATAAGCAGGCTCCAGGGTGAGGAAGCAACCGAAGAAGCGCCTTTTGCTGCTGAAAGCACACCCTTAACTGGGCAAAGTGAGGAAGAATTGCCCGAGTGGTTGAAAGCACTGCGAGAGCAAGAAGAGCCTCCGGTTCCAGAAACTTACGTAGTGGAGGGCGAGGCCACTTCCCCACTCCCCGAACCCGAACCTTTTGTAGCGGAATCTCTGCCCGAGTGGCTCAAAGATTTATCCACGCTTTCAGAAGAAGGCAAAGAAGCAGAAACACTGCCCACTGAGGAGGTTGCTCAGGGTCCAGAAGTAGAGGAAGCGGGTCTAATCACCCCCGAGGCTATCCCACCCTTTACGGAGATCCCCGAGAACATCACGGCCTGGTTCGAAGAAACCCCTGCTTCTATTTTTGAGAATCGGTCTTCGGGTGTATATGAATCCACCCCAACCCCAGAAGAATTCACCCCAACCACCGAACTCCCTCCAACCGACGAAATACCCGAGGAAAGCCCGGAGGTGATCCCGGCTTTCAGCGAAGAAGATTATGCGGCCTGGCTGGATCACCTTAAGATTGAAGAAACTCTGGAGGAAGGAAACCTCGCCGCCCAGATCCCCGCCTTTGTTGATAACGGCATTGCCGAAACCGCCCCCTCGCCGGAGACAATCGTTCCCCCATTTATTGAAAGCGAGTTACCCGAATGGCTGGCCGAAGCAGAGTCCCCCGCCGAAGGCGCTGAAAGCGGCGTCACCCCTGCTGCCCAGTTGCCAGAGTGGCTGGAAGCAATGCGGCCGGTTGAAGCCGTTGCCCCTACACCCCCTCATGCAGAGGAAGAGGATACCCGGATCGAGACCAGTGGTCCGCTAGCGGGCTTCCAGGGAGTGCTACCGGGTGAACCTGAGGCGCTGCGCTACTCACGCCCCCCGATTCATGCCGTTCGTCTCAATGTAAGTGAAAAACAACGCGCCTACGCGGCACTGCTTGAAAGTCTGGTAACTGCCGAGAGTACCCCCACACCTCTTCGCGTTCAAAAACAAGTCACTGCTCCCAGCCCGATCTTGCGCCTCGCCATCACTATAGTGCTCTTCGCCATCCTGATTACAGGGTGGGCATCGGCCACACCTCCAAGTGCTCTACCGACACTATTTCCGGCCGAGGCGGTTGCATTTGCCACCACCATTAACAATCTCTCCGCACAACACCCTGCCCCACGCGTGCTGGTAGGACTGGATATAGATGCTGGCTTTCTGCCCGAGATTCACACGGCCACGATCAATACGCTAAGTGACTTGATGCGGCAGGATGCACGCCTGGTTTTTCTCCCTCTCCAATCCAACGCCCCGGTCTTGGGACTCGCCATGGCCCAGGAGGCAGCACAGCAAATTCCCGGGTACGCGCTTTCCGAGCAAAGCGTTCACCTGGGGTACCTGGCTGGTGAAACCACCGGATTAGCAGCCTTTGCATATCAACCGCGGTTGGGGATGGCCACCACCCTGGAAGGCCAACCTGCTTGGGATACACAACCCCTGATTGGTGTCAACTCGCTGCAGGATTTCGATGCCATTCTCCTGATCACCGACAGTGGAGAGCGAGCCCGCGGATGGATCGAACAACTGCGTCCTCTCTTCTCCGAGCGGCCTTTCCTGGTAATTTCCAGCGCTCAGGCAGCCCCTTACCTTGCCCCCTACGTGCAATCGGAACAAATCAATGGCATGCTAACTGGCCTGCTTGGAAGCATCCTATATACCCGTCTGACTCCCAAAGTGGGGGGTGAGAACCTTGCACTTTGGAGTGCTTATCAGTGGGGGAGCCTCACCATTGCCTTATTGATTCTGCTGGGAGCCCTGGCAGGGGCCACCCAAGCCCTTTTCCAGGCCCAAAAATCCCGCTCAAAACGCTGAGGCACTATGACCGACGCTTTGTGGAGCCTGATCGCTTTCGTACTCACCCTGGCCGTGCTATCCTATGCCATTGGGGATAATCCTCTCTTCCGCATAGCCATTTACACGTTCATCGGCATCTCGGCTGGCTACTTCGCAGCCATCCTCATTGACCAAGTTATCATCCCGCGCCTGATAACCCCTCTCTTAAGCCCAAGCGCTTCTGTTGGGTTGATGGCAATCCCGCTATTACTCAGCCTGTTATTGCTAGCCCGGCTTTCCCGCCGATTGTCTTTCCTGGGCAGCCTGCCCATGGCCTTTCTGGTTGGGGTTGGAGCCGCCGTTATCATCAACGGAGCCCTGTTTGGTACCCTGTTCACCCAGGTGCGCGCCGCGGGTCTCCCCTTCACTCCCGCCCAGAGCAGCCCAAGTGGATGGCTCACCGGAATCGTGCTGCTCTTTGGCACTATGACCACCTTGGTGTACTTCCAGTTCACCGGGCGCCGCGAGCCCGGGAAGGGCATTGTTCGCTCACCCTGGGTCGAATGGATGGCTAGAATCGGGCAGGTGTTCATTGCCATCACCCTGGGGGCCTTTTTTGCAGGAGTGATCCTGGCCTCATTGACCGTGCTCATTGGGCGCTTGGATTTCATACTTCAATCTATCAATACTCTGGCACCTTGAGATACTAGACTATGAGTTCATCCGTCATTGAAGCCGAATCGGTTCTCGCCGTTGATATTGGAAGCGTATTCACGCGCGCCCTGCTCTTCGACGTGGTAGAAGAACGTTACCGCATGATTGCGGCCACTCAAGTGAGCAGCACGATTGGCGCGCCGTTCTTCGACATCAGCGAGAGTATCTTCCAGGCACTCACCCGCCTGGAAGAGATCACCGGGCGACGGCTGATGGAGGAAGCCCACCTGCTCCTCCCCACACAAGAGGACGGATCGGGAGTAGACCGTTTCGTACTGACTTTCTCAGCCGGACAACCTCTGCGTGTGGTGGCCATGGGATTGCTGGAGGACGTTTCCCTGGCAAGTGCCCGTAAAGTGTTGGAATCTACCTACTGCCAGATTGTTGAGCAAATCAGCCTCAACGACCGCCGAAAACCAGAGGCTCAAATTGATGCCATTCTACGCGCTCGCCCAGACCTGGTTCTGATCGCCGGAGGCACCGATCAGGGAGCCACACGATCCATGGCTAAATTAGTAGATTTACTGGCATTGGCTCTACAACTCATGCCCGCCGAGAACCGTCCGGAAGTTCTCTATGCCGGCAACTCGGCGATTACAAAACAGGTATCTGACCGCCTTGAACCCTATATGCGTCCACACACAGTTCCTAACCTACGCCCGGATATTGATCTGGAGAATCTGATACCCGCCCAGGAGGCGCTCTCTGAAATCGTCTATCAGCGCCGTTCACACCAGATTGGTGGATTGCAATCTTACAGCATGATTAGTGCCATCACCCCACAGCCCAGCCTGCGAGCCTTTGGGCGCATGATCCAATTCCTTGAAAAAATCACAAATGCTCCTCAGGGAGTCCTGGGCATTGACCTGGGTTCAGCCACAACGGGGATTGCGATGGCGCGCGGTGGAACCCTCACCATGCAAGCCTTACCTATAGGCACTGGTTTCGGATTAGCCAAGGCGTTGGAACAAAACCCGCTGGAAAGCATTACCCGCTGGCTGCCCATGCATGCCTCAGATGAAACCGTCAGAGATTATCTGTGGCATCGAACGCTGTACCCAACTACTGTACCCACCTCGTTGGAATACCAGGCCATTGAACAGGCCATGCTGCGTCAAATTCTTGCTCAGGTGGCGACCCGTGTGGCACCTGATGAGGGAATGTACGGGTTCGAACCCATCCTGGTCAGCGGTTATGCTCTCACGCAAGCCACTTCACCCGCCCAATCCTTGCTCGCGCTCCTGGATGGTCTCCAACCCATTGGCGTCACTACCTTTATTCTCGATCCCTACGGCTTGCTGACCGCTCTGGGCGCCATTGCGCCACTAAACCCCACTCTGGTTGTCCAAGTACTCGAAAGCAACGCACTGGTTAACCTGGGCACGGTTATTGCCCCTCTCAGCCCGGCTCAATATGGTACACCCATCCTTAAAGTACGCTATGAACTGGAAAGCGGTGAAACTTCGAGTGTGGAAGTGCGCCAGGGTATGCTGGTGCCGCTTCCAATCCCCAATGGACAACGAGCGCGCCTGCATCTGCAACCTCTACGCCCTCTGCGCCTTTCTCCGACTGGAAAGGACACGGCACGTAGTTTCAAAGTCACAGGTGGGCTACTTGGTGCTGTGATTGATGCCCGTGGACGTCCCATAACCCTCCCCACCGATTCCGCTCGCCGCCGCGATTTACTCAAACGTTGGATGGCTACTCTTGGCGGTTGAAAACTGGCACAAACCTTGCATGCCTAGAGAATGACTCACATGCCTATGATGTTACCAACTCACCACATTCTCCCTCTGACTCATCTGCGCCGTCTACGCATGCTCACTGAAAAAGGGCGCGTCCTGGTGCGTTCCGGTCAAACGGTGGAAGCCACCGACATCATTGCCGAGGCACCTGCTCCAGGTCAGCACTTATTGCTGGACGTGCGCAAGGCTCTGGGGGTCCAGCGCGTTACCGACGCTGAGCGTCTGATTGAACGCCGCGTGGGAGAACAGGTTGAAAAAGGAGACATTCTGGCTCAAACTCGCGGTCTTTTTTCGCGCATCTTACGTGCCCCGGTGCCTGGACGAATTGCAGCCATATATAAAGGCCAAATTCTTCTGGAAGTCGCTTCCCAGCCTTATCGCCTTTTAGCCGGGTTGCCCGGCAGAGTTGCCGAGGTTTTTCCCGAGCGAGGCGCCATCGTCGAAACCCATGGGGCCTTGATCCAGGGGGTATGGGGAAATCGGCAGAGCAACAACGGCGTGCTCACCATGCTGGCGGAAACGCCTGATGCCCCCCTAAAACCCGAGGTCTTAGACCTGACCCTACGAGGCAGCGTGATTGTCGGGGGCATTTGTTATCAGCCCGAGGCCCTCAAGATGGCGGCAGAAATTCCCGTACGAGGTATCATTCTGGGCAGTCTTTCGGCCCCCCTGCTTCCGCTGGCAGCCTCTCTTAACCTACCCGTTATCCTCCTCGAAGGTGTAGGACAGATTCCGATCAATCGCTTGGCTTTTCAATTACTGAACACCAATCAAAAGCGCGATGTCTATCTACTGGCGACCTGGAACCCGAGGTTAAGTGAAAAACCAGAAATTGTGATCCCGTTGCCCGCCGATGGTAAAGCGCCCGAGGAAGCCGTTGAAATTACCGTCGGGCAGACGGTTCGCTTGGCGCTTCCTCCATATGCAGGAAACATTGGTAAGGTGATCCAGCCACACACCAGTTGGCTACAACGCAGTGGACAACGCCTTCCGGCGGCAGAGATTGAACTGGAAAACACCCAAAGGGTCACAGTGCCCTTATTCAATTTGGAAATCATTGCCTGATAAGTCTAAACAAGGAGAGGTGAACCATGGACTTTCGCAACGATTTTGATAGTGAAGAACAAGGCTCCCCTCAGGGAAGCACTGGCGCCGAAAATCCCTTTGAGGAATCCTTCGAACCGGAACCTGAAGCGGGTGGTCCTGGACCCAACCGCAACTTTCTGATTGCGGCCGGGATCATCGGGGGCGTTTTTGTGCTGGCAGTTATTGCCCTGATCATCTTTGCTCTGGTCTCAGCAAACCAGAACCGCGCCCGATTGCAACAGGAGGCGGCTCAAATCAACGCCCAAAACACACTCATTGCCATGCAGGCCACCCAAACATCTCAGGCTTTGGCCATGCAACAAACCTTGCTGGCTCAACCCACCCCTACAACGGCTGCCACACCGGTAATCATCGTCCCCACCGCCACCCCGGTACCCACTAATACCCTCTCACCAGAAAACATGGCGCGTACCGCTACGGTAGCCGCTTTTCTGACCCAGGTGGCGAAGGCAGCCACCGGGACCCCTCAGGTCGTAGGCCCCACACCGACCAGCACGGCACTACCGACCACTGGATTTGCGGACGAAGTTGGGTTATCGGGTTTGCTGGGTCTGGCTGTTTTGCTGATCCTCGTCATAGTGGTCACCCGTCGCCTGCGTTTCTCGGCCACGCGCTAAATTTCGGTGCGTAGTATCGCCTTAGGAAACACCCCTTAGGGAAGCAAAAAGGCAGGGGTTGTGCTCGCCCCTGCCTTTAATATATCCTCCTAACTCCTGGCAAATTCACGCCACCTGATTGGCAACCTGTTCTCCGTAAGCCAGCAGAGCGCGTACCATCTCTGGCGAGCGACCTTCGGCGTAAACGCGCAAAACCGGCTCGGTCCCCGAAGGACGAATCAATAACCAGGAATCGTCAGCCAGGATATATTTCACACCATCCAATGTGCTAACCTGGACCACAGCCTCCCCACCGATTCGCGCGGGAGCTTCGTCCTTAAGCCGGGCGGTAATCTTTTCCTTGGAAACCGGATGGCGCAAACGCATGTCTTTGCGTTCGTAGTAGGCAGGGCCCACTTCCTGAAGCAAACTATCCACCAATTCCATCAGAGTGCCGCCCGACTGAGCCACCATTTCCACAATCAACAGCCCCATCAGAATCCCATCACCTTCCGGAATATGCCCTTTAAAGGAAATGCCCCCCGATTCTTCGCCTCCGATGAGCACGTCTTCCCGCAACATGTAATCGGCTATATGGTTGAAGCCCACCGGTGTCTCATAAAGGGGCAACCCATACCGTGCTGCCAGACGATCAATCATGCGCGTGGTCGAAACCGTGCGCACCACCGCACCACGCAAACCGCGTTTTTCCACCAGATAGCGTAATGCCAGCGCCATGATCTTGTGCGGGTCTACGAAGTTTCCCCGCTCATCCATGGCGCCGATACGATCCGCATCGCCATCGGTTGCCAAACCGAAATTACCCGCTCCGGTGCTGATGGCGCCTGCCAATGCACCCAGGTACCGCGCAATCGGTTCCGGATGCACACCGCCGAACCCCGGGTTCATCTCACCTCGAATTTCGTGCACTTCGCAGCCGGTCCCCTGAAGCAGACTGCGAATGACCCCCCGTCCCGAACCGTACATTGAGTCCACCACAATCCGCAAGGGATTCTCGGCAATGATATCAAAGTCAATCAGACGGCGTAAGTGTTCTCCATAAGCAGGGATGGGGTTAAAGCGCTGGATCAGTTTGAGTTGGCGGGCCTGCTCGTAATCCATCAAGTTGGGACCCCGTCCCTGAGCCTCATTGTCGTTCAGGTATATCTCAACCCGCCGACACTGCTCTGGAGACGCTGAGCCACCAAATGCGGCTTTGAGTTTGACCCCGTTGTAACGCGGTGCATTGTGGGAGGCCGTAATCATCACACCTCCAATAGCACCCAGATGGCGCACGGCGAAAGAAATGGCTGGGGTTGGTGCATCAGCCTGGCTAAGGTAAACGGTGAATCCATTTGCCGCCAGCACACGGGCAACTTCCTGAGCAAAACGATCTGAGAGGAAACGCGTGTCAAACCCCACCACCATGGTCTTGGGGTCAGCCTCGATTCCTTCTCCCAATCCGTTTAACCATTGATCCGAAGCCACTGCATCTGCAATGGCTTGGGTTACCAGACGTAAATTGTGGAATGTGAATGTGTCAGAGATGACTGCGCGCCAACCATCTGTACCAAAATGTATCGTCATCGTTTTTCACCTCTCCAGAGATGTTAAGTGGTGTTTGTAATTACCATCCGGGCATTGGAGTGGCAGTGGCCAGCAATGCCTGCACCATCCATCCCTCAACCCCTTGTTGAGTCCGTACCTTAACCCACAGGACTCCCCCCTGTCCCCGAACAGGGTCAGAGATTACCTGCACCAGGGAATCATTGAGCAACGAAGTCAGCACCCGGCCATCTGGCTCTTCGCGCACAAAGGCTCCTCCCCCAACATTTGCCGACACCCGCGCCCACACTGGTGTCGGTTCGGGGGTTAGCGTTGCTGAAGGCGTGAGAGAGGGGATAGGGAGAATGGACGGGGTTGAACTCACTGGAACTTGGGTTGGGGGCATTGTTGGACGGGGTGACACCGTTAGCGTGGGTTGCAGTAACAACGGCGCAGGAGAAGCGGTCGGGCTGACCCTTACCACGCTTCCATTCAGGGATACCACTGGCTTTCCCAGCAACAGCACCACTATCCCGACCAGCAATGCCGGTCCGACCCCATAGCCCCAAAGGTGGGGACGCACTTTCATTACCAGAAGAACACCCCAGGTTACCAACCAAATGGTCAATAAGTGCAGTCCAAAGGTCCGGAGCCCCACAAACAACAGATCCGGCTGTTGTCCTCCCCAGCCGTACCCTGTTATTGCCAGTGGCAATACAAGCCCATATGCCAGCATCAGATTCACAACCAGGGGGCGCTGCCGGGGTGATCGAAGCAACATAAGGGCCACCAGCGCCGCGCCAATGGCAGTGATGGCCCACTCCAATCCCCCCCACTGCCCGTAAAAACGAAGTAATGCCGGTGACGCTCCGGAGTGAAGGCTACGTTGCACCCAACCGGCAGTCCCTCCCGCACCCAACAGGACCAGGCTTAGAAACAAAACCCCTCCCAGACCATTGATCAGAAAAGCCCCCGTCCCTCCAAAGGCTACCAATATCACCCCGATTACTGGCCCCAGGAAAGGACTCATCAGAATAGCAAGGAAATACAGGACAGGGGTGTCAGAAGTTAGGGCCGCCCCAGCCAAGAGAGCACAAATTACGGCCGCAAGGTAGAAATCAAACCCCGCCCCCAATTGGCGCGTTAATGCTTGTAGCAACGCTCCTTTATCCTCACTGCTGGACGAGGAGCGTGAACGACGCAACGGTGGAGGCGAATCCGCCGAGTGTTCGGGTTCCGGAGGTAGAGGTTCGCTGGTAGGCAAATTCATTGCCGTAAGGTCGCCACAATGCGTAAAGGTCGTTCTAACAATTCCAGAGCCGTCAGAATATCCGGCACCACTACATCTGCCGCCATCAAAGTCGAAACCGCCACTCCCTCCCGCGACATCACGCAGATTCCCAAGGCAGCCTCGCGAAGCATCTCCGCGTCGTTAGCGCCCTGACCAATCGCCACCACGTGCTCAGCCCCCAAATCGCGGACAAAAGCGGCTTTTTGGGCCGCTTCATTGCCGGGGTTCAGACGCACCGCTGTCAGATTCAGATGATGATCAATTGCCGCCTGGCGGCCATGGGTATCCGCTGTGATCAGATGAATGCGGAGACGATCTCGAAGAGCGTTGATGCTGCGATAGACCCCGTCAATCAATTGCCCATCCAGCGCCAGAGTCCCATTAACATCACACACCAGATGCTCTAATTGCAGAATACCGCGCCCGGGGATATTGAGTTCAATCATGCCACTATTATAATACAGAGCATTCCCACACTCTTCGCGGTAAAATAACCCCATGCGCCGACTCGGATTTCTCACCCTCATCATGCTCATTGGACTTGCGGCCTGCACGCCCGGCGCCATCCAGCCAACCCTCACCTCAACAGTTCCCCTCCCAACCGCGCCGGCTGAAACTCCAATCCCCTTGGCTTCTCCAGTCCTGCCCACCACTCCTCCCCGAATGATACTGGTCAGCCAGAGTAGCCCCTGGCAAGACAGAGTCGCTAACTGGTTGCGAAGCCGGCTAGGCGCCCAGGGTTGGCAAATCGAAATTCAACCCGATTTACATGCCGCCAACCTAGGGGCTGAAGTTGCGGGCGTTATCCTTCTAACCCCCTCATCAGATTACAGCGATTTTATTGCTCAACACCCTGACCTTCGTTTTATCTTCATTGGCGAAGCGCCTCTGCCCGAAGCCTCCAACCTAACCCAAATCCTCTTTTCAGCCGATAATCTTTATTTTCTGGCGGGTTACCTCTCAGTTTTGATCGCACCCGATTTTCGCGCAGGCGGCTTGTTCCCCCCCAATTCCGAAACCGCCTTGCAGGCCTTTCGCAATGGTGCCTATTACCTGTGCGGGCGTTGCGTTCCGGCTTATGGCCCCATCGTAACCTTCCCCGTCACCACCACTCTTTCGCTCAATGCGCCTGCAGATGAGTGGCAAGCCGCCCTGGCCGAATTAAACAAAAATCGTCTGGAAACGCTCTTTGTCTCTCCCGAAGTGCTCACCCCAGAGCTGCAAGACCACCTCGCAACCACTGGCTGGGGGATATTAACCACAGAATCCCCACAGGATGCACCTTCTAATTGGGCAGTCGCGCTCACTTTTGACCTGGAGCAGGGGCTGGAAGCCGCATGGCAGGTCGAAACAGAACAGAAACAACCCACGACCGTAATCGTTCCCCTAAAACTCCAAACCATCAACCCCCAATGGCTAACCCCTGGCCGACAACGCCTGGCGGAACAGGTCATGCAGGAGCTTCAAAAAGGGTGGATCTACCCCTTAACTCCCCCTTGATCGGTCGGCGGGGTTGATCCTATAAATTCTTCCATTGTCGCCTGCCCCGGCTGGTTAATTCCCTCTCGCCGCAAGACCTTCCAGATGGTCAAAGCGAGAATTTTAATATCTAACCACAATGACCAGTGATCCACGTACCAGACATCCAGCCGGAATTTATCCTCCCATGAAAGGGCATTGCGCCCATTAACCTGTGCCCAGCCGGTGATTCCCGGCAGCACATCGTGCCGCCGCATCTGTTCGGGGGTATATCGCTCCAAATAAGCCACCAGAAGTGGGCGCGGCCCCACCAGGCTCATCTCACCCCGCAACACGTTGAAGAGCTCGGGCAGTTCGTCCAGCGAGGTTGCGCGTAGAAACCGCCCCAGAGGCGTCAATCGCTGCGCATCAGGCAACAGATTCCCCTGCGCGTCGTAGGCTTCTCGCATTGTGCGGAATTTATATAACTTAAAAATTCGACCCTTATAACCCGGACGTGGCTGACGGAAAATTACCGGAGGGCCTTCAAATACAAGGATGGCCAGAGCAATGATCCCCATCAATGGGAGTGCCAGAATCATACCCAGCAATACCAGAATTAAGTCAAAAAGTCGTTTTGACCAGGGAATACCCTCAGGAAACCACTGCCAACCCATGCTTTGGATTTTACCAAACTCCGCGCTTGGGTTATAATTTTTGCCACACACATCCCTATCTAGAGGAAAGCCTATGTGGCTTAAAATCACGATTGAATATTGTGCAGTTTGACATTATACGGATCGTGCCATCGGTCTGATGGCTGATTTACTAAAAAACTTTGAACCCGAGATTGAATCCATCACGGTGATTCCCTCAGATGGTGGTCGCTTTGAGGTCAGCGTGAACGGGCAGTTGCTTTACTCGAAACTTAAAACTGGCCGACATGCGGAACCAGGCGAAATCCTGAGCCTGGTGAAAAACTACTTACAGGAAGGACGTACATGAGCCAGAAGAAAGGTCGCGTTTTTTCCGGAGCCCGCCCAACAGGCCGGCAGCATCTCGGTAATTACCTGGGCGCCATTCGCAATTACGTGGCGTTACAAGAGGATTACGAGTGTATTTACTGCATCGTAGATGTTCACGCCTTGACCACGCTCGAAACCACACGAGACTTGCGTCAGAACACCTACGAAATGGCGCTAGATTGGTTGGCGGCCGGGATTGACCCCGAAAAAAGCATCATCTTCGTGCAGTCCAATGTACCCCAAGTAATGGAATTGCATACTTATCTTTCAATGGTCACCCCGCTGGGGAAGCTAACTGATCTTCCTACGTTTAAGGAAAAGGCACGTCAGCAGCCCCACAATGTAAATTATGGGTTGGTGGGCTACCCGGTATTGATGACTGCCGACATCGTGCTCTACAAGGCCAATTTGGTGCCGGTAGGACTGGATCAGGCGCCCCACATTGAATTCGCTCGTGAGGTGGTGCGCTCCTTTAATTATCGCTATAACACCCAGGTGCTCATCGAGCCAGAAATGAAAGTGACCGAAGTGCCCAAAGTGCTGGGCATTGATGGGCAACAGAAGATGAGCAAGAGCCTGAATAACCACATTGAACTCGCTGCCACTCCGGAGGAAACCCTCCAGCGAGTGATGCAAATGGTCACTGATCCACAACGAGTACGACGCACGGACCCGGGCAACCCGGATGTGTGTAATGTCTTTACCATGCACAAAGTTTTCTCCAAGCCCGAAGAGATTGCCATGGTGAATGTCGAGTGCCGTCGTGCCGGGATCGGCTGCGTAGATTGCAAGCGACTGCTTGCCCGCAACCTGAACGAGCACCTGGCCCCCTTCCGTGAACGTCGGGCAGAATTGGCTCAGAATCCGGAAACGATTTGGGAGATCTTGCGCCAGGGTGCCGCCCGCGCCCGGGTGATTGCCGAACAAACCATGCAAGAAGTCCGCGAAGCCATTGGGTTGCCCTGATGCGCGCTCTCCTTCAACGAGTCCGTGAGGCCAGCGTCAAAGTGAATGACCAGATCGTTGCCCAAATCGGGCCGGGCTTTGTCATCCTGCTCGGTGTGGGATTAGAAGATACCGAGGAAAAAGCCGCCCTACTGGCCCGCAAAATTGCTTACCTGCGCGTTTTTGAGGACGACGGGGGCAAAATGAACCTCTCCATTCAGGATGTGGGCGGAGAGGCCCTGGTGGTCTCCCAATTTACCCTTTATGCTGATACGCGCAAGGGGAACCGACCATCGTTCACGCAGGCAGCCCCGCCTGAAATCGCCCGACGACTGGTTGAAGCCTTTGCGCGCCACCTGGAATCCTACGGAATCCCCGTACAGCAAGGAGTTTTCGGAGCCCATATGCTGGTCCACATCTTGAATGATGGACCGGTGACCATTTGGCTTGAACAGTGAAGTAGTTGAATGAAAACGTGTGCCCGGTTTTCAGTTGACATGCTCAAAACAGGTATGGTAATATCTATTTGCTATCGGTCCGTGGAAACGGACTGATTTGATTACCCAAAATTTTAACGAGGAGAAAGGAGAGAACCATTAGCACGACAAATTATCGCGTAAATGAGGCTATTCGCGTCCCAGAAGTGCGCCTGATCGGTCCCAATGGCGAGAATCTAGGGGTGGTCCCCATCGAGAAGGCGTTACGCATAGCCCGCGAAGCCGAGTTAGACCTGGTTGAAGTCGCCCCGAATGCCACCCCACCCGTGTGCCGGGTGATGGATTTTGGCAAATTCCTTTACGAGAAGACCAAGAAAGAACGTGAGGCTCGTAAAGCCCAGACCAAAATCGAGGTTAAGGAGATTCGCCTGCGTCCCAAAACTAACGAGCATCATCGCGGCTTTAAGACGCGTGATGCCCGGCGCTGGTTACAGGAAGGGATGAAGGTGCGGGTGACCATTCGCTTCCGCGGGCGGGAAATCACATACCCCGAAATTGCACTCGAGGACCTCAAGGAAATTGCCGCCGAACTGGCCGATGTGTCCGTCATCGAGCAGATGCCCACCCTTGAAGGCAAATCCATGACCATGGTTTTAGCGCCGGCCAAAGGTGGCAAGAAAAAAGTCGCCCCTGCAACCGCAGAAAGTAGCCCTGATCCGCAAATTGAAACCAGGGACGCTGCTAACGCTTGAGCCATTTTTGAATCTTTCATCCCACAAGATCTCATTTTTCTGGTATAATGCGCCTTCGCGCGTTATTACCTGCCTTATCTTTTTGTGAGAGGAGTTGTGAGCCGTGCCTCGCAAAGCAAAACCGGGAAAGAAGTTCAAACTCAAAACCCACAAGGCAACTGCCAAGCGCTTCCGCTTAACCGGATCGGGCACCCTGGTCCGCACAAAGGGCGGTAAGAGCCACCTGCGCCGCCGCACCTCAAAGCGCACCAAGGCTCTATTCACCGAAATGATCCCGGTCCAGGGCGAAAAGATCATCCAGCGGATTCATCGTTTGGCGCCCTACTTGAAAAAAGCCGATTAATTCCACATCACTTGATGCGGCTGCTGGGTGTTTGCAACAGGTGTTAATGCACCGACGCTCAGGGGTTCGCAAAGGAGAGAGTCATGCGTGTAAAAGGTGGTCCACACAGCCATCTGCGACATAAGAAGGTGTTGAAACTCACAAAAGGCCAGTTTGGAACACGTCATCGCCTGTTCCGGCGGGCCAACGAAGCCATGCTTAAGAGCCTGTGGTATGCGTATCGCGACCGACGACAGCGCAAACGCGATCTGCGTAAGTTATGGATTGCGCGCATCAACGCCGCTGCTCGTCTGAACGGCACAACCTACAGTCGGCTGATCTACGCACTGAGGAAAGCCAACATTAACCTCAACCGCAAAGTTCTTGCTGACCTGGCCGTGCGCGATCCTCAGGCTTTTGCCGCTGTGGTAGCCCAGGCCAAGGCCGCTCTGTAATACTCAATCCAGGCAAGAGGCAGGTAAGCCAACGTGGGGCCAATGTGCGCCCCACGTTTTTATTGCATCCCCTCCCCTGCACTGTGCTATAATCTCTCCGCAGTAAAGCGAGGTGCAGAAATGGCATCGCAAGTCAAAGCCAGATACCAGTTTCCAGGGGGGCAAAACCTGGAAATCGCCCAGGGAGACATCACCGCCGAGGATGTAGAGGCCATTGTCAATGCCGCCAACGCTATGCTCCAACACGGGGCGGGGGTGGCAGGAGCCATCCTGCGCAAAGGGGGGCCACAAATTCAAGAGGAAAGCGATGCCTGGGTACGGCAACATGGGCCCGTCACCCACGGCAGGCCCGCTTATACTCACGCAGGGCGGTTGCCATTTCGCTACATCATTCACGCTGTCGGCCCCATTTGGGGC
This sequence comes from Thermanaerothrix daxensis, assembly GCF_001306145.1. Classification (GTDB taxonomy): domain Bacteria; phylum Chloroflexota; class Anaerolineae; order Anaerolineales; family Anaerolineaceae; genus Thermanaerothrix; species Thermanaerothrix daxensis. Next base: position 806,869 of record NZ_LGKO01000002.1, on the reverse strand, counting down.
GAAGGTGATGAGCAGTCCAAACTCAGTGCTGCCATCTCCGGAAGCCTGCAACTGGCCGAAATGCTGGGCATACGCTCTCTGGCTTTTCCCGCAATCTCAACCGGGATTTTCGGTGTGCCTAAAGACCTCGCAGCACGGGTTTTTTTGCAAACGATCGCCGATTACTTTTCCCAATCTCCCAATTCCCCCCTTTCGCTAGTACGTATCACCCTCTACGATACCCCGACGCTTGAGGTTTTCCTTGAAACCTTTGAAACCTGGCGAAAATCCCAATCGCCCACCTCATGAGCCACTTATCCATTCTCGCCACAACCCGCGCTTTCGTGAAGTGCGAGCCCTGATTGAACGGCGACGCGAGCGTGAAGAGAAAGGGGCATTTGTCGCCGAGGGAATTAGACTATGCGAAGAGGTTCTCAAAGCCGGATGGCGTCCTCAGTATGTTCTCTACCACGGGCTACTGGGGGAACGCGGCCAGCAACTGGTGGAGCAATTTCGTACCTTGGGTGTCCCTATCCACATGGTCACTCAGGAGTTAATAGAAACCCTGGCCGGCACAGAGACCCCCCAAGGGATTCTGTGCGTACTTCCCATGCATCATCTCCCCTTCCCTGAGCAATGGGATTTTCTATTGGTTTTAGACGGGATTAAAGATCCCGGCAACGCCGGCACCCTTCTCCGCACTGCATGGGCCGCTGGAGTCCACGCCGTTATCACCACCCCAGGCACAACGGACCTATTTGCCCCAAAAGTGGTCCGTGCTGCCATGGGCGCCCATTTCCATCTCCCTATTCACAAGTTTAATTGGGAGGAGATAACCACCCTGGCCAGGCAACGTGTGCCCGAACCGGCGCGCATCTTCCTGGCTGAGGCCCAAGGGGGAACTCCTTATTGGCAGTGCAATCTCCGTCAGCCTCTCCTGCTGGTGGTCGGTAGTGAGGCCGAGGGGCCCAGCCCTGAAGCCCAGCGCTATGCTGACGAATGGATCACCATTCCCATGCCAGGAGAGAGCGAGTCCCTCAATGCAGCCATCGCCGCAGCCATCCTGCTCTTTGAGGTTGTCCGTCAGAGGCAAACCCTATGAAGATCCGCGCCATCACCTGCTTTTTCGATCCCTCATTTCATCAGATTCCCGAAACCTTGCGCCATCTGAGTCGTCTGAGCCAAGATCTTAAACATGCCCTTGAAGATACCGGGATCGAGGTTCAGACCTGTCGGGTGGCTACTACCCCTTTCCCGCTATGGCTTGATCTGGCTCCGGAAAGCCAGATGGTCCGTACCGTAAAAGACCTGGAGGAGCAAGCATTAACCTCTGGTTTTGACTATCTGGGGGTAGGTCCGGCGCTCCTGATCCATCCGACTTCTTATAACGCAGTAATCCCCATCCTGGCCAATACGTCCAGCACTTTCATTGCTGCTCAAATGGCCGAACCAGATCCTGGGATTTCTTTTCGCGCCATTCGGGCCTGCGCACACATCATTGATCAAGCCGCTTCCCTATCTAGCGACGGTTTTAGCAACCTGCGGTTTGCTGCCTTAGCCAATGTCCCCCCAGGTGCACCCTTCTTTCCCGCCGCCCATCACCTGGCCGGCCATCCCCCCGCCCTGGCATTGGCTATTGAAGGCGCTGATGCTGTGTTAGAGGTATTCTCAGGAGGGGTGATAACCTGGAATGAAATCCGTCAGGCCCTCCTGGAGCGCCTGGAAGCCTTTGCCAACCAGATCACCTCGGTGATCACACCCCTTCTCAACTCAAAAACCGTCTTCTGGGGGTTTGATTTCTCCACTGCACCTTTCCCCAACCCCGCATGTTCAATCGGCGCAGCCCTGGAATGCCTGGGAGCTTCACGGTTGGGCACATTGGGCTCGCTAAGCGCCGCTACTTTCCTGGCCGAAACCCTGGGCCGCGGACATTGGCCGCGCAGTGGGTTCAATGGCCTCATGTTGCCGGTACTGGAAGATACCATCTTGGCCCAGCGTGCCGCAGAAGGCACCCTGACCATCAAAGACCTGCTACTGTTTTCGGCTGTCTGCGGTACTGGCCTGGATACCGTGCCCTTACCAGGAGAGACATCCCCCGACCAGCTCACAGGCCTGTTGGCTGATCTGGCATTTCTTTCAACCCGCCTGCGCAAGCCCCTTACTGCCCGGCTGATGCCGATCCCCGGGAAAAAAGCGGGAGATCCGGTATCCTTTGATTTCGCTTATTTTGCTCCCGGTGGTGTGATGGCATTACCCAGTAGTTCGCTTTCCGCATCGCTTGGGATTCACGACCAGGAAGTCAATCTCGCAAGTTTCAACGCACCTGCTTAAAATCAATCAAGATCAGGTTTTTCTCGCACTCTGCAAAAGTATCAAACGCAACCTGGGGTGAAAGCGGTAAATCGGCTTGATCCAACAACTGGATATAAAGCGTACCTCGGGAGGCAATGGGCGCATCAGCCAGGGTAAACTCATACCCCGAAGGCCCATATAAACTGGCGGTTCCGGTCAGGCTGAGCAGATTCACACTTTTACCCCCCAGGTAACCTCGTAATAACACTCGTATCCCGATAGCAGGTCTTCCTTGAATATCGAACACACGCCCTGCCACCCCCATCCAATCACACGTGCGTTCTGGATGGTAGAGGGCTGCAGAAACAGCATTAGGTTTCCCCTGCACGCCGAAAGCGTACCAGAAGGGAGGTGTAGGAGTGCCCGTTGGGTTCAACGCCTCTGGCAAAGGGGTAGCCAGGATGAACGTAGGTTCCGGGGTTGGAGTGGTGCTGGGTAAAGGAGTTGGGGATATTTCTGGGACCGTTTGCGTAGGAGAGATGGTGGGCAAACCGCCCTCCCCATCCAGGGTAGGCAGGCTGAGCAATGTGGGTAAGGGATGGGGTGGAAAGGGATTTACTGGCGTATTAGGATTGACATAGATCACCCCAACCAGGAGAATCACCCCCCCAATGCCCAGCCAAACCAGCAAGGTCAATACATTCCAGAGCAGATCAGGATCTTCAGGTGTACGTGTGGGTGACACAAACGCTCCTTAAGAGCCAGGGGCCAATATTAAGGGATCAAAATTTCGATCGTGGCGGCTTGACGTTGTTCATTCAGCCATTTTTCCAGAGCCTGATGCTGAAGCACGCGCCGGGCATCCGCCGCCAAAGGACGCTGACCTTCACGAGCAATCACTTTCACAATATGAAAGCCCAAATCGGTCTGAATGATTGAGGTATATTGCCCGGGCTCCAGCGCAAATATTGCTGCTTCCAGGTCCGGGCGAGTCATGTACCCACGCGGGAACCACCCCAAATCACCTCCGGTAAGGGGATCAACCTGAAAAGCCAGCGTATCAAAATCTGTGCCAGCCTGCAACTGACGATAGTACGCCTCAGCCGTGCCCTGATCACGAGTCAGAATCTGACGCGCATGCACCTGCTCCATAGCCTCGGGTACCGCCCCAATGATACGATCGCGTTGCCAGGCAGCAGCCAATGCACGCTTCAGAGCCTGGCGAAAATCAGTCTCTGAATACCCGTTCTGAGTCAACCACTGTTGCCACCCCGCTTCGCCTCCCATTTTGGTTTTAAGTTCATTTATCTTGCTCTCCAAAACCGCCTCATCTTCCTTATAACCATTCGCAAAAGCAGCTTGAGCCAGCAACAACTCATCCACCAACTCATTGACCAGCCGCTCACGTTCGGTACGAGCATCCAACGTTTGCCCCAAGGATTCGGCAGCCGCCCGCAAGCGTGCACGTTCGGCTTCAAACTCCCGCTGCGTAATTGCAAGGCCATTGACCCGAATAGCCAAAGGCTCCGGCGTAGCCGTTGGCGTTGCTGCCGGCGTGAACGTCATTGTCGGCAAAGGGGTTCCATTCGGCAATGGGAATGTGGCCGGAACACGATTGCTCTGACAGCCAATCATTCCCCATAGGAGTCCTAACCCAACTAACACATAATGCAAACGGCGCAACATCGCTCTGATTATAATCGCAAATGAGGTGGGATAAAAAAGGCCGTAGCCCCAATGAGGCCACGGCCTTGCTTGCACTACGGGTCGGTCTAGTACTCCGGCATCGGCGGCGTAGCGGGCTTCTCTTTCTCAGGTACATCTGTAATCAACGCTTCGGTGGTCAGGATCATGCCCGCAATCGAAGCCGCGTTCTCCAATGCACCGCGGGTCACCTTGGCCGGGTCAATGACGCCGCCTTTGACCATGTCAATATATTCCTCGCGCAGGACATCGTAACCGATGTTCTTATTATTCTGCGCTTTCTGAGCCTGGCGGACGCCTTCGAGGATCACCGAACCGTCCTTGCCGGCGTTCTCGACGATCTTGCGCAGCGGCATCTCCAGCGCCTTCCGGACGATGTTGACGCCCATCTGCTCGTCCTCATACTCCATCTTGACATTATCGAGCGCAGGGATCGCATTGATCAGCGCCACACCGCCACCCGGCACAATGCCTTCCTCAACCGCCGCACGGGTCGCCGAGAGAGCGTCCTCCACGCGGTGCTTCTTCTCTTTCAACTCGGTTTCGGTCGCCGCACCCACGCGGATGATGGCCACACCACCAGCAAGCTTCGCCAGGCGCTCCTGGAGCTTCTCGCGGTCGTAGTCGCTTGTGGTCTTTTCAATCTCCACCCGGATCTGCTCAATGCGGGCTTTGATCAATTTCTCATCGCCCTTGCCACCCACAATCGTGGTGTTGTCCTTATCGGCCACCACCTTCTCAGCACGGCCCAGATCGGCAATCGTAGCGGTCTCCAACTTGCGGCCGGTCTCTTCAGAGATTACCGTTGCACCCGTCAGGATGGCAATATCCTGCAACATGGCCTTGCGGCGATCACCAAAGCCGGGCGCCTTAACCGCCAGGACGTTCAGCATACCGCGCAGTTTGTTGAGCACCAGAGTTGCCAGAGCTTCGCCATCCACGTCCTCGGCGATGATGACCAGATCGCGCTTGCCAATCTGCACCAGTTTTTCCAGGATCGGCACAATATCCGCCGCGGCAGAGATCTTCTTATCATGGATCAGGATATAAGGCTCGTTCACCACCGCTTCCATGTGCTCCGGATCGGTGATGAAATAAGGCGAAATGTAGCCGCGGTCGAACTGCATACCCTCGACATACTCGGTTTCAAATTCCAGACCCTTGGACTCTTCAACGGTAATAACGCCATCCTTGCCTACTTTGTCCATGACCTCGGCGATCAATTCACCGATGGTGCGGTCCTGAGCAGAGATGGTTGCTACGTTAGCAATATCTTCCTTGGAGTTGATCGGAATCGCCTGTTTCTTAATCTCGTCAGATACGGCCTTGGTTGCGGCTTCAATCCCGCGCTTGAGTAGCATCGGGTTAACCCCGGCTGCCAAGGCTTTTAGACCCTCGGTCACAATGGAGTGAGCCAACAGGGTAGAAGTGGTCGTACCATCACCGGCAATATCGTTGGTCTTGGTCGCTGCTTCTTTCAGCAGCTGCACACCCATATTCTCAAAGGGATCTTCCAATTCCAGTTCCTTTGCCACCGTCACGCCGTCATGAGTAATGGTCGGCGCACCAAACTTGCGATCCAGCGCCACGTTGCGCCCTTTCGGACCCAGCGTGGTAACCACTGCATTTGCCAGAATATCAATACCTGCTTTCAGACGACGACGTGCATCATCCGAGAAAACCAGTTGCTTCGCTCCCATAGTACACTCCTTTCAGAAGGGGATTGGATTATTTAGACTCGATAATGGCCAGAATATCACTTTCGCGCAGGATGAGCAGCTTCTTGCCCTCAACCTTCACTTCGGTGCCAGCATATTTGGCAAACAAGACCGTGTCACCCACGCTGACATCCAACGGGATGCGCTTGCCCGATTCATCACGATCACCGGGCCCCACGGAGAGAACCTTCCCTTTCTGCGGTTTCTCTTTGGCCGTTTCAGGCAGCACAATACCCCCTGCGGTTACCTCTTCTTCCTCAATCGGTTCGACCACAACACGGCTACCAAGTGGCTTTAGATTGACGCCCATAGATACCTCCCGTTCGAGAATTGGGTAATTTGATCTGACATTTTAGCACTCTAAGAGCCAGAGTGCTAAACCGCCCTGTATCATACCTATCTTTGGGGGAGAAGTCAAGAGGTTTCGAAAAATTCTTATAAAACTCTGATATTCGGGAAAAGCCTAAGGCCGGGTGTAGCCAAAGGACTCACAAATGCGTTCACTGGGCTGCACAATTCCCATGATGACTGAGTCCTGCGCGTACGCACGGCGCACTTCCGCCAACACCTGCATAGCCTCGGCACAATAATTGTTTGAAGGGCGATGCATACCTGCCAGAGCGGCCCCATAAGTGTAGTAATACACCACCGTGCTGTCGCTCAAGGGCAATCCCTGAATGGCCGTGGGGCGGTCGGTCTCTGGATCACAGCGCCGTACCTCACAGGATTCCTCGGCAGAACACCCCCTCACGGCGCACTTCAAAGCCGGAATGGCACTCTCATAGTTGCGTGATTTGAAATATACCATCCCCAACTGACCGTAGACATCCGGGTTATCCGGGATCATCTCCAAAGCCGCTCGCACGTTGAGTGCGGCCGCAAAGAACTCCCCCTTTTGGGAATACGTCTTGGCAATAGAAAGATAAGGGATGGGATCCTTAACCCCAAGCCGTCGGTTGATCTCAACGGCTTTGGCAAAATATTCCAAGGCCTCGTCATAACGCTTCAACTGACGCAAATTAGCCCCAATGGCGATATAAAGCGGCGTAAAGTTAGGGGTAATTTTGATGGCCTGCAGGTACTCCTGAATCGCCCCCTCATAATTTCTCAGGGATTCCTGCACATAAGCGCTCACGCGATGCACGTCCATCAGCGAAGAATCCCGCTGCAAAGCAATCTGGATATATTCCTCGGCCTGACCCCACTTTTGTTGGTCCACCAGGATCTCTGCATAATAAGCCAAAGCCAGTGCGTTCTGGCTGTCCAATTGCAGGGCGCGTAAGGCGGCCTGTTCGGCTTCGACCAGCAAACGCGGGGCCTCTTCTCCCGCTAGGACCGGGTTAGCATTCCAATCCAACGCAAATGCACGAATTGCATGAACCAGCGTGTCATCAGGATTTAATTCAGCCGCCTGGTTAGCATTCTGCAAGGCTTCCCCAAGGCGTTGCTTCCGCTCGGCGTCTGTCGTCAGCAGGCTGGAAGAGTAAGTTTGCACCCGCGCCAATTCAGCATACAGCCGCGCATTCTGAGGGTCAATCTGAACGGCCTTTTGATAAGCCTCAATGGCAGCCCCTAGATTACCGGCGTAAAATTGGGTTTCTGCCTCTAAGGCATACGAATTCGCTGCGCGGGTGGGTGTGGGAGTTGGCAAAAATAAAGGTTGAATGGCGCGGGCATCATAGGCACGCAACAGGAACATCCCCCCCAGAATTAGAAAAACCAGCACCACAACTCGGTAAGGATTGCTGCGCGCACGATGCCGCCGAAACAGCGGCTTTCTCTCCTCGATTTTAAGCACCATAATGCAATCTCATGTTCAAGGAGTAGCCGAAGGCTGGGTCGCAGGCAGGGTGCCTGCCGCCTGGCTACCACAAATATTCAGAATCTCCTGAGCATTGCTCACCGAAACATCCTCGTTACTCACACCTTGCAAAAGGGCACGGGCAATTTGGACTGCCTCATCGCACTCCCCTGTGCGAGCCAGTGCCAAACCATACGTGTAATAATACTCGGAAATGGGATAATAATCTAGTGCCAGGCCCTGGACCGGTTGCCCGTCTTCACTGGTCCCGCCCCTCACTGCGATACGCAAATACTGGATGGCACGTACGTAGTCCCGAGTGCGGTAGTAAATCACTCCCAAATTGCCGTAAAGGAAAGGATCCGTTGGGGCATGGCTCAGTGCCTGTTGCGCATATTGTAATGCCCGGGTCAATTCGCCCGTAGCCAGGTAGGTCTTGGAGAGATACATATAAGGCAAAGGATCAGTCGGGGCCAGTGGAATCGCATTTCCAAATGCCTGAATGGCTTTGGGATAATCTGGAATCGCACGGTAATTACGCCCCAACGCCAGATAAAGGTCGGGGATGTACTTGTTTTGGGCAATTGCGGCTTCAAATTCACGCACTGCATCGGCGTAATTGGCGGTGAGTTCCAGCACCAACCCCCGTGCACGATGGGTTTCCAAAAGATCGGGGCCCAGACTCTGGGCTTTGCGCGAAAGATCAATGGCGCGATTTAAGGTAACAAGATCCCCCTCCCCACTCTGTACCTTTAAGCCCAACACTTCAGCCAGGTAGGCGTAAGGCACCGGGTTGTTAGGATCCAGTTCAATGGCCTGGTTGAGAACCGCCTCGGCTTGCAAATAATCTCCCATCAATCCCAAGGCATACCCCCGTAGCGCCAGCGCCTGTGCGTTATTAGGATTCTGGAGCAATGCATTGCCTGCACTCTCCAGGGCTTGCTGATACTGCTTTGTGTAAAGATACAGGCGGGCCAGCGCCAAATGATAGGAAGGATTCTTGGGATCTACTAGGAGGGCTTCACGGTAAACCTGGATAGCCTGTAAGAATTTCCCCTGGTTGGCAAGTTGTTCTGCCTCAATCGCATAAGATTCGGGCGCACGCGTTGGTGTAGGTGTAGGCACAAAGAGAGGAGGCGTCTGGGGCACCACAAACTGGTTGACGTACAGAGCCGCTCCAATCAACATTACCAGCACAACAACGCGCACCGGGTTGGAGCGGCGCCGCCGACGGTTTAGATTAAAGTGACTACCACGTAAATACATATTTGCATCTTACCCTGCCCCAAAATTAACGTCAAGGATGAAGGATTTTCCAAAGCGAGAAACCATCTGCGGCGGGCTTGCTCTTTCTGCTGTGCAGGATATAAAATCAACTTATGCGTTTTGATGTATTCACGCTCTTTCCCACCCTGATCCAGCCCTATCTTGAAGAAAGCATCCTCAAGCGCGCCATTCAGCGCGGCTTGATCGAGGTTCATATTCACAATATTCGCGATTACACCACCGATAAGCACCGTACTGCTGATGATGCACCCTTTGGAGGTGGAGGCGGTATGGTCATGAAGCCCGAGCCCATCTTCCGGGCCGTGGAAGCTGTGCTGGGAATTCCTCCGGCCTGCCCACTAATCCTGCTTTCCCCTCAAGGGCGCACCTATAACCAGGAAATTGCGCGTGAACTGGCCGAACAATCCCGATTAGCCCTCCTCTGTGGACATTACGAAGGCATTGACGAACGCGTGCGTGAGCACCTGGTCACCGACGAGATCTCCATCGGCGATTATGTCCTGACCGGGGGCGAATTACCGGCTCTGATCATTATTGACAGCGTTAGTCGTCTGATCCCAGGGGTGCTGGGTGACCCGGATGGGGCCATTGATGATTCATTCGCCAGCGGTTTGCTGGAATACCCTCAATACACTCGACCGGCGGAGTTCCGTGGATGGCGCGTGCCCGAAATCTTGCTCTCGGGCAATCATGCCGCCATTGCTCGCTGGCGGCGCGAGCAGGCTCTCTTGCGCACCTGGCAGCGCCGCCCTGACCTGCTCGCTAGGGCCAACCTCACTGAAGCCGACCGGAAATTTTTGGAGCGGCTCAAACAACAAAACGCCCTTTCAACCCCTGATACATCCGATCACCCTAAAAACTCAGACTAAACGAAAGGATCATCTCCCATGAAATCACGCTTCTCCATTGGAAAAATCTTTTTGCTGGGTTTTGGATTCTTTGGCGTCAGTGTGATTTGGAGCGTTTACAACGCCTACGTGCCCATCTTTCTGCGCAATCGCTTTGATATTCCGCCCGGGATCATTGGTTTCTTCATGACACTGGACAACCTGGCAGCGCTATTCATCCAGCCCCCAGTTGGCGCTTGGTCAGATCGTTTACGCACTCCCATCGGACGGCGTCTGCCCTTCATTCTTGCAGGCGCCCCGATCTCAGCACTAGCCTTTGGCCTGATCCCTCTGCAAACCTTCCTGCCCTTTTTCATGGCTTGCACCATTACCCTCATTCTGAGCATGGCTTTCTGGCGCACCCCAGTAGTGGCGCTAATGCCCGATATTACCCCATCCCGTTACCGCTCCCAGGCCAATGGCATCATTAATTTCATGGGGGGTGTGGGTGCCATCATTGCCTTCTTCATCGGCGCTTCCCTCTATGAGATGAATCCGGCCTACCCATTCTGGCTGGGCTCTGCGCTGGTGATTTTAGCCGCTTTAATGGTCTTTGCCTTCATTCGGGAGCCCCAAGAATACGAAATCACCGACGAAACCCCACCCAGTCTATGGCAAAGTTTACGCCAGGTTGTCACCGCCCGAGAAAAGAGCGCCTTACGCATTCTGCTGGCGATCTTTTTCTGGTTCGTGGCTTACAACGCTATTGAAGCCTTCTTCACCCTCTATGCCGTTAACCACTTGCACATCTCCGAAGCAGATGGCGCCCGCCTGCTTGGGCAACTCTCACTCTTCTTTGTGCTCTTTGCCCTGCCAGCCGGATTTTTAGGTAGCCGTCTGGGCCGACGTCGAACCATTCTCAGCGGTATCCTCCTGCTCACCGCCGTGATGTTGGTGCTCTACTTCACTCCCGCTCCCATCCTAACCACAACTCTGTTTCGTCTGCCAGTGCTAGGTGTGGTACCCATAGCAGGTGTGTCACTGATGGTTGCCGGAATCGCCTGGGCTTTGATCAACATCAACTCGCTGCCCATGGTAGTTGACATGACGGACGACCTGCATATTGGTACCTACACCGGCCTTTATTACCTGTTCTCCACCCTGGCAGCAATTGTGGGACCCAATCTCAACGGCTGGATTATTCAACTTAGCGGCGAGAACTACGCTCTCATCATGATCGTGGCTCCCTTCTTCATGCTGGCCGCTTTGATAATGATGCTGGGCGTACGCCGAGGCGAGGCCAAAGCCCACCGCCCTCAACCGGCTCCCGCCGACTGACCCCCAAACACTGGGAGATAGCCCTATGCCCATGACACCACGTGAACGCGTGCTGGCCGTTCTGGCCCATGAGCGACCTGATCGGGTGCCCATTTTCATCGGTGCAGATCTTACAACGGGCATCTTGAAGCATGCCTATCTCAATCTTAAGGCTTACCTGGGTTTGGCGCCCAAAGTTGAAAGGTATTTATATGATTGGCCCGAGTTGGGGGCACCCCTTATCGAGGACGTAGTGCTGGAACACCTACACAGTGACGTGAGAGGCGTTCATGATCGTTTCCCTGCCGCAACTTATCATCACAATCGAACCCGCCCGCCAGGCACCCCCTACTGGGATGATTGGGGAGTGGGGCAAACTGAAATTGCTCCCGATTTCTACTACCCAAGCATTCACCCCCTGGCTCAGGCTCACACGCTGGAAGAAATCACAAATTATCCCTGCTGGCCGGATATGGATGACCCAACGCGCTATGCACACATAGCCCAGCAGGCAGCAACCCTGGCCAATGAAAATCGCTACGCGATTGTAGCCGCTCCCTGGCTGATCGCCCCCCTTGAACGGGCTTGTCAATTGCAGGGCATGGAAACCTTCTTGGTTCACTTGATTGAGAATCTGGATTTCGCTCAAGCCCTTCTAGAAAAGATCAAGACCCTTTGCTTGACTCACCTGGGATATTTCCTCAAAGCGCTAGGCGACCACGTGGACATTCTGATCCTCGGTGACGATCTGGGTGCACAAAACGGCCCTCTAATCTCCCCGCGCTTATATCGTCGTATCCTCAAACCCATTCACGCCGAAATCATTGCTTTTGTCAAGGCGAACAGTCCGGCTAAAATCCTCTTCCATTCAGACGGCGATGTTAGCGCCTTTCTGGATGATTTTGTCGAAATTGGTGTAGATATCCTTAACCCCATCCAGACCAGCGCTGGGCAGATGGGCAATCTGAACGAAATCAAGCGTCGCTATGGGAAGAAACTGATTTTCTGCGGCGGCATTGATACTCAAGGGGTGCTATCTGCTGGCACCCCTGAAGACGTGCGTCAAGAGGTCAAACGCGTCATTGAAATCCTGGGTGAGGATGGCGGCTACCTCTTAGCCGCAGTACACTCCATCACCAACGAGGTGCCTCCCCATAACATCCTGGCCATGGTGAAAGCCGCACTAGAGTACGGACACTACCCTCACTAACTCCCCCAATAGGTAAGGTGAAATCTGTGACATCAATCACTTGCAACCTTTTGTATTCAAGCATATACTAGAAGCAGCCCCTGGGGAGAAAAAGGTTGTCTACCTGTCTCCCCAAAATACAAAATCCCCAATTTGGTAAGGAGGAGAAATCCAAATGCAAAAGAAGTTGTACCTTGTTTTTTCTGCACTGATTGTGCTGGCACTGGTATTGGCAGCCTGCCAGCCTGCTGCCACCCCCACCCCCGCCGAAACCAAGAAGGCGAAAATCTGCCAGGTGACAGACGTCGGTGGGATTGACGACAAATCCTTCAACGCCACCGCCTGGAAAGGCGTGGAAGACGCCATTGCCAAACTGGGTGTTGAGGGGAAATATCTCGAGTCGCAGCAACAGACCGACTACGAGAAAAACATTAACGCTTTCATCGAGGAAAAATGCGATCTCATCGTCACCGTAGGCTTCCTGCTCGGTGATGCCACCAAAGCCGCGGCGGAAAAGAACCCGGATCAGAAATTCGCTATTGTGGACTTTGCCTACGACCCGCCATTGAATAACGTATTGGGTCTGACTTTCGCAACCGATCAGGCCGCCTTCCTGGCTGGCTACGCAGCCGCGGGTGTGACCAAGACCGGCAAAGTGGGCACCTTTGGCGGCATTCAGATCCCGCCAGTCACCGTTTTCATGGACGGCTTCGCCCTGGGTGTGCGCTACTACAACGAGAAGCACGGCACCAATGTGGAGGTGTTGGGCTGGGATCCGGAAAAGCAAACTGGCCTCTTCACTGGCAACTTCGAAAGCACAGATGATGGTCGCCAGATGGGCTTGACTTTGATGGACGAAGGCGCTGATATCATTCTGCCAGTCGCCGGTCCGGTTGGGCTTGGAACAGCAGCCGCTGTGCAGGAACGCGGCAAGGCCTGGATCATCGGTGTGGACACCGACTGGACTATCAGCGCGTCCCAGTACACCCCCATCATCCTCACCTCAATCATGAAGCGCATGGACAACGCCGTCTTTGCTGCCATTGAGCAGGTTCTCAATGGGACCTTCAAAGGTGGCGTTTACGTGGGTACGCTGGAGAATGAGGGCGTTGGGATCGCCGACTTCCCTGCTGGCGTGATCTCTGACCAATTGAAAGCGGAATTGGATCAGGTAAAGGCGGACATCATCGCTGGCAAGATCAAGACCACGCCGTAAACCCAGACAATGCCACATTACCCGAGGGGCTGAGATCTTCAGCCCCTCTTTTTTCTCAAATGCCTCTTCAATGTAACTCGCCAACACGTACAAGAATTAAGTACAACTGCGCGACGTAGAGTCCGAACCACATCTCAGACATTATGGTAAAATTGTAACAATCTTGCTGGCTTGGAGTTCCAATGACCCCTATTCTTGAGTTACGCGGGATTACCAAGCGTTTCCCTGGTGTTTTAGCCAATGATCATATTAATTTAACCCTGGAAAAGGGGCAAATTCATGCCCTGCTGGGGGAAAACGGTGCGGGCAAAACCACTTTGATGAACATCCTCTACGGGCTTTATCAACCTGATGAGGGCGAGATTTTCATCAACGGACAGAAGGTGACCATTCACTCCCCCGCTGATGCCATTGCCCAGGGAATCGGCATGGTTCACCAGCACTTCATGCTGATTCCAGTGTTTACAGTCACCGAAAACGTCATGCTGGGGGAAGAATCCACCCGCTTTGATGGCTTCTTGGATCGTGACCAAGCTGCTGCCCGCGTGCGCACCATCTCCGAACAATATGGGCTGGCAGTGGATCCTTACGCCTATGTCAAAGATTTGCCCGTTGGCGTCCAGCAGCGCGTCGAGATCATTAAACTGCTCTACCGAAAAGCCGATATTTTGATCCTCGACGAACCCACCGCGGTGCTCACTCCACAAGAGGTGGAGGAACTCTTTGATATCATGCGCTCCCTGGTGGAGCAGGGGAAGTCCATCATCTTCATTTCTCACAAATTGCGTGAGGTACTGGAAATTGCCGACCTGATCACGGTCATTCGGCGCGGGCGCGTGGTTGGCAGCGTCCGCCCTGAGGAGGCCGATCAATATCGCCTGGCCTCCATGATGGTCGGGCGAGAGGTACAACTGGAATTGGAACGCCCTCCTAGCGAACCTGGTGAGCCGGTTCTGGAAGTGGAAAACCTGCTGGTGACCGATGAACTGGGCCAACTGGCTGTGGACCACGTCTCTTTTGATGTTCACAGCGGGGAGATTCTGGGCATTGCCGGGGTGCAAGGAAATGGTCAAACTGAACTGATTGAGGCTATCACTGGCCATCGCCACATCCTTGAGGGACGAGTGCGCCTTTTAGGACAGGACGTTACCAATGCACCGCCGCGTGTGATCACGGAACTGGGCACAGGCTACATTCCGGAAGACCGTCAGCGCGATGGGTTGGTGCTGGCTTTCCCAGTGATGGACAACCTGATCCTACGCACCTACTACAAGCCGCCTTTTGCCCGTGGCCGGCGAATGGAATGGGAAACCATTCGCCAACATGCAGAAGCACTGGTAAAACAGTATGACATTCGAACTCCCAGTGCATTAACTCTTTGCAGCGCACTTTCGGGGGGAAATCAGCAAAAAGTCATTGTAGCGCGCGAACTCTCACGCCCCATTCGTCTGCTGGTTGCTGCACAGCCCACTCGCGGCCTGGACGTAGGATCTATTGAATACATTCATCAGCAAATTCTTGAGAAACGCAGTCAGGGTGTAGCGGTACTTTTGGCCTCTACTGAACTTGATGAGATTTTACAACTCTCAGATCGCGTTGCCGTCATGTACAGAGGACAAATTGTGGCCATTGTGCCCGCCGCCGAAGCCACCAAAGATTACATTGGCTTACTGATGGCAGGTGTGCCCCCCGAGGAAGCCCGCCAACGCATCGGGCGCAAGCCAGTTGAAATCGGATAAGAACTCGCAGGGAGGGAAATCCGTTGAATCCTGAGAAAACGCCCCAGCCCCCGGATTTTGGCAAACTCGTGCTCGAAGAAATCAACCATGAAGCCGCTCCCCCACCCCAACCCGAGCGGCGCAAGCGTGGCATCCCCCAGAGCGTTCTAATCCCGCTTCTGGCTGTCCTGACAGGGTTAATCTTTGGAGCCATTTTCATCATTCTGACCAGCCAGGAGGTCTATAACGGTTTCGGGCAGTCCTTCGGAGCCGGTCTAACGGCGATGTGGGATGTGGTAGCGCGTTCCTATACGGCGCTTTTCACCGGTGCGTTAGGTGACCCGGTGCGTATGATCAACGCACTTCAGTCAGGTAACGCCCTGGAAATTCGCCGTGCCTTCAACCCCTTCTTAGAAAGTCTGGTCACCTCCACTCCCTACATCTTCGCCGGTTTGGCAGTTGCCTTGGGCTTTCGCGCCGGTGTATTCAACATCGGTGCTGAAGGCCAGTTGTTTATGGGAGCCATCACCGCCACTTATGTGGGCTACAAATTGGTCGGATTACCGATGATCATTCACCTGCCACTGGCTCTATTAGCCGGCGCCCTGGGCGGCGCCATTTGGGGCTTTATCCCCGGCTGGCTCAAGGCCAAAACCGGCGGTCATGAGGTCATCAACACGATCATGATGAATTACATTGCATTTCGCCTGAGCGAATGGCTGTTGACCGGTCCCATGAAACGCCCAGGGTCGTACAACCCGGTCAGCCCCGAGATTCAGCCTTCAGCCTGGTTGCCGCGCTTTTTCGAAGACCCCATTCGCTTTCATCTGGGCTTTTTCCTGGCTTTGGGTATGGCCTATGTCGTGTACTGGTTCCTGTTCAAAACCACCTGGGGGTTTGAACTGCGCACGGTGGGCAGTAACCCCTACGGAGCCAAATATGCCGGCATGGATGTGACCAAAAACACCGTCCTAGCAATGACCCTTTCGGGGGCACTGGCGGGGCTGGCCGGCGCCAATGAGGTCTTGGGCGTCAACCACTCCCTGGCCATGGCTTTCTCCTCCGGATATGGCTTTGACAGCATTGCCCTGGCTTTGTTAGGGAACAATCATCCGGTAGGGGTCGTATTGGCCTCCCTGCTGTTTGGCACCTTACGGAATGGCGCTACTAGTATGCAACTTTCCGCTAATGTACCAAATGATATTATTTCCGTTCTACAAGCCGTCATCCTCGCTTTCATCGCCGCACCGGCCATCATTCGCTCCCTCTACCGGCTCCGCAAACCGGCAGAAGGCGAGGGTATGATTACCATCAAAGGGTGGGGAGGGTAAACCATGGCCACCACAACCAGTGCTTTTCACCGCAAAATTGAGGTTGTCTCCCCAACCCGCCAGCGGGTCATGGGGATCCTGTTCATCCTCCTCGGGCTAGCCCTGGTTTTCTTCTTTACCCCTGGTCTTTCCCAAGGGCAAGTGACAACATTCGGGTTATCGCTGGCCACCTCAGACATTCAACTCCCTCCCTGGCAGGTGCACACACTTCCCACCCTGTACGGTCTGGCAGTTGTCAGTGCCATCCTTGGTGGCATCCAGTTGGCGCGTGGCTTTGGCCGCTACACCAATTGGGTTCTGGGCCTTGTGGTGGGTTTCTTTATCTTTGGCTTTCTGGTTTGGGCAGCGGCCGGCAAATCGCTTAACCTGGTAGGAATGCTCAATACCACCCTCAGCCGCTCGGTTCCTATCACCCTGGGTGCCCTCTCCGGCATCTTATGCGAACGCTCCGGCGTGGTTAATATCGCGATTGAGGGCATGATGCTCACCGGTGCCATGGTCAGTGCCCTGGTAGGCAGCATTACACAAAACGCCTGGATAGGATTGCTGGCAGCCATCTTTGCAGGGGCGCTATTGGCACTTATCCATGCAGTGCTCTCTATAAAATATAAGACCAACCAGATCGTGTCCGGCACTGTCATTAATATCTTCGCTACTGGATTGACTTCCTACATTTCGGCAAAGTTCCTTCAGGTCAACCAGGCCCTTAACAATCCGCCCACCTTTGGCGGCACGCCAATCCCTTTGTTGAGCGAGGTCCCCATCTTGGGGCCGGTGCTGTTCAATAACAGCATTTTCGTCTATGTCATGTTTGTCCTACTGATTGTTCTAAACATCGCTTTGTTCCAGACCCGGTGGGGACTGCGTTTGCGCGCGGTGGGTGAACACCCTAAAGCCGCTGACACCCTGGGCATTGATGTGTTCAAAACCCGCTACATGGCGGTCATCCTGGGGGGCATGGTGGCCGGATTTGCGGGCGGCTACTTTACTCTGGGTTCAGCTGGGCGCTTCGACGAGGTGATGACCGCGGGACGCGGTTTCATCGGCCTGGCCGCCATGATCTTTGGTAATTGGAATCCCTTCGGCGCTTTCGGTGCGGGCTTGCTCTTTGGCTTTGCAGATGCTCTGGCTTCACGCCTGGCCATCCTGGGGGTGGCCATTCCCTCACAGTTCCTCCTGATGGCCCCTTACATTGCTACCATGATCGTGCTGGCAGGTGTCATAGGGCGCGCTCGCCCACCAGCAGCCGATGGCATCCCCTACGAAAAAGAATAGCCCGGTTACGCCCTTTGGCCGTCAGCACTATACAGCCATTAAACAGGCCCTTATCAACGCTTGGCGTGCCAAAGGGCGTACAACAGAGACCCGGCTAATCCACACATACGGTTATAGAATGGAGTATTATGCCACGCCTTAGAGGTATCGGTAGAAAAACGCTGCCGCTTTTTATCTTGGTCTAGGTTTGTACCCGGTAGGAGTGGAAATGTCGCACGGTTTGACTACCTCGAATCTCTATTCGACGAGGTTATGCGCAATAAATTGGCATTGCTCTACTCCGGAGACGGACATCTCCTTGCGCTTGCATTCGATGATACCCCATGTTATAATTCGAGCATCCAACGGAGTGAGCGTGGCAACCAAGGGGGCCGCTCAAAGTTGTCTCCTGCGCAACGTAAACTTAGACATCAGCGGCTTTTCAGAAACGCTCCTCAATAGGCGTAATTTCACCCGAACTGATTCTAAAATCCCATCTCATACGGATAAGCCCATATGAAGTTCCTTGAACTTGAAAAGGCCACGCTGGCTGATCTGCGCCAGATCGCCAGAGAAATGAATATCCCCAATGCTTCACGCATGAAGAAAGAAAATCTCATCCTGGCCATTCGCCAGGTTGAAGCCGAGCGAGAAGGGCTAGAGGTGCGTGGTGGCATCCTCGAAATCCTGCCCGAAGGTATCGGCTTTCTGCGTAAAAATTATCAGATTGGCCCGGATGATGTATATGTCTCCCAGGCCCAGTTAAGGCGCTACGACTTACGCATGGGCGATTTGGTCATTGGCGTGGTGCGGCCGCCCCGTGAGGCAGAACGTCACTATGGACTGGTAAGGGTTGAGTCCATCAACGGCCTCTCGCCAGAAGAAGCCCGCGATCGCCCAGTTTTCGAACGGCTCACCCCTATCTTCCCGAACAAGCGCTTTGACCTGGAGACCGATCCCACTATCCTCTCCACCCGTCTGATCAACCTAATTGCCCCGATTGGACGGGGGCAGCGCGGCTTGATCGTTTCACCCCCCAAAGCAGGCAAAACTACCATTTTGAAGCAGATCGCCAATGCCATATCCACCAAGTACCCCGAGGTCCATCTCATCATTGCGTTGATCGGTGAGCGCCCCGAAGAGGTCACCGATATGGATCGTTCCGTAGAGGCCGAGGTAGTTGCCTCCACATTTGATGAGCCAGTAACTTCGCATGTGCGTACGGCGGAGATTACGCTAGAGCGCGCCAAGCGCTTGGTGGAGATAGGGCGGGATGTAGTCATTCTCCTGGATTCCCTCACCCGCCTGGCCCGTGCCTACAACCTGGTTGTGACCCCCTCCGGGCGCACGCTTTCAGGCGGCATGGACCCCTCTGCCCTCTACCCACCCAAGCGCTTCTTTGGTGCAGCGCGTAACGTGGAAGAGGGTGGTTCATTGACCATCATCGCCACGGCACTGGTGGATACGGGATCACGGTTAGATGATGTGGTGTACGAAGAGTTCAAGGGCACTGGTAACATGGAGTTGCACCTTTCGCGCCGCTTGCAGGAACGTCGCATCTTCCCGGCCATTGACATTGAGCGCTCATCAACCCGCCGTGAAGAGCTTTTGCTCGGTCCAGACATCCTGCAGCGCGTCTGGCTCATGCGGCGCATGTACCTGCAAATGATCAGCCCGCCTCCACAAGGAGCGGGCATGGACCCGGCAGTTGCTACCGAGGCCATTTTGCAGCGCATGCTCCGCACAAAGAATAATATGGAGTTCCTGGAAACGTTGACGGAGGAATTGTGACCCAAGTCACCTCGAACCGTGCGCCGCGGTCTCAGGAGACCTCGAGGGGAACCTCATCACCTTGGTTGGCACGCTTACTCTGGCTTGTGGCTGCAGCCATGGTGGCGCTAGCCGTTTTCTTGATCGTCCAGCGTGTCACTGCAGCGACAAATTCTCTTTCCGGGAATCTTCCCGAGGTTCCTGAATTACCTGCAAATAGCGGTGAGGCCACTTTACCCCCACTTGAAGAATCGCTGCCGCCAGATTTCATCACCCGTGCGGCCAATCCGCATACCATTGTGGTTTCGCAGCCTCGCGAAAATGCCATCACTTACGAGGTCCAAAAGGGTGATTCCATTTTTGGAATCGCAAAGAAATTCAACCTCAAACCCGAAAGCGTCCTGTGGGCAAATTATGACACTCTGAATGATGACCCCCACATGATTGAAGTGGGACTTAAACTGATCATTCCCCCCACCGATGGGGTATATTACAAGTGGAAAGAGGGCGACACAATCGAGGCAGTAGCAGCCTCTTTCCGGGTTAAGCCGGAGGACATTCTGCTCTGGCCAGGGAATAAACTGGATATCACCAACCCGGTCATCGAGCCCGGTCAGTACATCATGATCCCCGGGGGACGGCGTGAATTCCGCACCTGGGTAGTGCCCAGCATCCCCCGCGGCCCAGCAGGGGTCAACAAAAGCATCCTGGGGCCGGGAGCATGCGATACGGGACAGGGCGGTGCCTACGGCAGCGGAACCTTCATCTGGCCCACACCCCAACACGTGCTTTCCGGTAATGACTACTGGGATGGTCATTTGGCCATTGATATCGCCGCTGGTATTGGCGATCCGATCTACGCAGCAGATAGCGGTGTGGTCGTTTATGCCGGCTGGATTAGCGGTGGGTATGGCAACATGGTAATGATTGACCACGGCAATGGCTATCAGACTCTATACGCACACTTGAGCGCCATCCGGGTCGGTTGTGGGGCCAGCGTACGTCAGGGACAAGTCATCGGACTTGCGGGCAGTACCGGGCGCTCCACTGGACCGCATCTGCACTTTGAAGTGCGCTACATGGGTGGGTTTGTCAACCCCTGGTACGTACTACCTTAACTGTTATCCCAGAACAACTAGAGCAGGCTTGGCGGGTCCACTTCGACCCGCCAGTCTTTTAACTCGGAAAGATGGGCTCGAAGAAAAGCCGCCGGATCATCGCCTCGCAGAATGATTTGCCAGCGGTAGTAGCCTTCCAAACGGGCGTAAAAACAAGGCGCTGGCCCAATCAAATCACAATGGGGTTGTCCACTCTCAGCCAACCAGCGACGAATGCGCCCTGCCAACCACTCCGCCTCGTGGGCCGCCACCTCTGCTTCTCGATGCCGAAACTCCAAGCGCACCAATTGGGAGAAGGGCGGATACCCAATCTCACGCCTTAGCGCCAGTTCGTGCTGGTAAAATCCCTCATAATCATGTTGCGAGGCATACCGAATTGCATAGTGCTCCGGCTGGAAGGTCTGTAAAATCACTCTTCCCCCCAATGGCCCGCGCCCGGCTCGCCCTGCCACCTGAGTCAGCAACTGGAATGTGCGCTCAGCAGCGCGAAAATCGGGCAGAGAAAGCCCCACATCCGCGAGGATGACCCCCACCAGGGTAACCAGAGGAAGATCCAACCCTTTGGCCAGCATTTGCGTACCAATTAAAACATCGGCTTGATGACGACTGAAATGGGACAGGATGAGATCCAATGCCCCCTTAGGGCGGCTGGTGGAGGAGTCCATTCGAAGCACGCGAAGGTGTGGGAAAACCTTGAAAAGCTCTCGTTCCACCCGCTCCGTCCCCAGACCATATTGCCGAAACTCGCGGCTCGCACACTGCGGACAGGTATCTGGCATTTTTCGGCGGTAGTTACACCGATGGCAAATCAGTCCCTGTGGCTCCAGGTGATAAGTTAGAGGTATATCACATCGTGGACACTTGAGCACATAACCGCATTCACGGCAGAACACATAGGTCGCCGAACCCAGACGATTCAAAAAAAGGATCGCCTGTTGACCCGCTCGTGTGATCTGGTCAAGGTTTTCCAATAGAATGCGGCTAAAGATGGAGCGATTCCCTGCCTTGAGTTCTTGCCGCATGTCCACAATTTTGACCTCTGGCATTGGAGCGGTCTCTATTCTGCTCGTTTGTCCTTCCACCACCCGACTCACTCGCACGCGCAGGGGCAACCGCAATAACGGCCACTCTTCCTTTTGAGCGCGATAAAACAGGTGCACCTCAGGTGTTGCGGAGCCCAGCACCAAAACACTTTTTGTAAGACGAGCATATGCTATGGCGGCCTGAACCGCGTGATAGTGAGGTGGTGTTTCACTTTGATGGTAAGAGGGTTCGTGACACTCATCCACAATGACAAGCCCCAAACGATCAAAGGGGGTAAACAAAGCGCTGCGTGGGCCAATGATGACCGAAAGACGTCCCTCACGGGCGCGGCGCCAGGTGTCATAGCGCTCCCCTGAGGAAAGACGCGAGTGTACCAGCCCCACCTTTCCCGGAAAACGGGCTAGAAAGCGCCGCACCACCTGGGGAGTCAGGGCAATCTCCGGCACCAGAACCACAGCCTGCCGACCCTGCGAGAGAACCTCGGCAACAGCCTTCAAATAGAGTTCTGTTTTCCCCGAACCAGTGACCCCAAACAACAAGATGGGCTTTACATCTGCGTGCTCGACCTGATGGATGGCCTGGCAAATGGTTTCCCATGCCCGCTTTTGATCCTCGGAGAACTCCAAAGGCTCAACGGGCTCACCCTCCGGGTGAATGCCTTCCAGAGGATCACGCCAGACTTCCGTTTCGCTCAGATGAATGAGGCCTAATTCAGCCAAGCGTTCAAGATCTCTCAGGTTGCCCCCACTCACGGCATATAGCCAGGTCACATCTAACGGCCAGGGTTCCTGAAGGAGAAAACGCAACATAGCCTGGCGTCTCGCCAGAGCCGCCGAACCTGGCCGTCCTAGATGAGGCAAGGCGGCTTCAATCTCTTCCGGAGAGCAGGCCAATTGGGCCGTACGTACGATTTTAGGACGTACAGAAGGAGGGGGCAGAACCGGATCTGCCCGCAGAACACCCTGCCGGACCAGGCGCCGAGCCACTGCCCGCCAATCTCGATTTGGCAAGGCCGCATCAATTTGTCGTCCGCGCAAGGGCCCCCGCCGTTTCAGCAAACGGGCCAGAGCCTTTTCAGTGGCTCTGGTTTCGTCCACCTCCTCGGGGCCGATCCACGTGTAGAGAACATCCGCCTGTTGAGACAGCCCCGGGGGCAACATGGCAAATAGCACGCTATTCAATGGAGAAAGTGTTTCGGTGCTAATAATTCGGGCCAATTCTATTTGTGCCGCCGTCACCACAGGACGTTCATCCAGGACGGCCTCGATCGCCCGTGTGGCCCGCCCCTGAAAGGAAGGAGATCCTGCAACCACAATGCCGTAGACTCGACGTTCTCCAAAAGGCACAATGACCAGGCTGCCCACCTGCACCCGTTCCATTAGATGAGGGGGAACCTGATAATCGAATACCCCTCCCACGCCGGGGAGGTCAATGACAATCTGAACACACGGTGGGGTTTCAGGAAGCGAGGATGAAGCCAAAGCGCCCAGCCCTGTCCTCAGCGACGCAAAATTGCAGCCGCACCGTAGCCCACCACAGAAGTGGTATCTCCCGTAGTGTCCGCCGACGTGGTGTAATCCAAAATTTCAATGTGATTGGCTCCCAAGGCTTTGGCAGCAATCATCACGGTCACCACGGCCGCCACACCACAAGCAAAACCGGTCCCATTTTCTTCGGCCTGAAGCACCCCCTCCGGAGAAAATCGCGCCATCTGGCGAAGCATCTCACCATCCAGGCGGCGCGCCACTTTCTCGGGATAAAAATGGGAAAGATCCGTGCTGGCTACTAGCAGGTAGTTATGGTCGCGCACCATTTCTGCCAGTGCCTGGCCCAAAACGCGTAACAACTCCTCATGCTTACTGCGAAGCATGAGCGGAAGTAACTTGAAACGCCCCCGCAAAGCGCGTTGCAAAAACGGAAGTTCAATCTCTAGTGAATGCTCATCATCGTTGGCAATAGGTGTGAGTCCCACTTGAAGTCTATTTTGTAAAGTCTCGTCCAGCCGAACAAGCAAATCGCGGTCAACTTCAATCGTGCCCAGGGGCGTCTCGTACATGCGATGCGCCGTTGTCAGCACCGGAGCAGGATGAAAGCGATGATATGGTGAAACCACAACGACCAAGTCGCGGCTCTGATCGAATACGCTTTTGAAGGCGTAACCCGCTGTGCGCCCTGAATAGCGATGGCCGGCATGAGGAGCAATCACCCCCACCACTTCCCCCACCAAGGGGGGTAATTTAGCCTCCTCCAGGTAACGATCCACCTGGGCGGCCAGTTCGATGGGATCACCGCTGTACCACAAACCCGCGATCGGTGAAGGGCGTACCTCCGAAATCACGGTCATCGTAATCCTCCATTCTGGTATTTATTATATAACCAGTCACCTGGAGGATTCAATCATCTTTTTCTTGTCCAGGCCCTGCTTTTGCGAATCTTTGCTCACCGCCCTGGCGGAAAGATGGCCAATTGATCAGCACCCTCCAGGCGCCATTGATCCTCCGCCAGATAGGCAATATCCCGCCCATTGCGCAGAATTCGCCAACCAGCGCGGGGCCGATAAACCCGTTCCACCTCCATCCAGGGATTGCCGCGTGCATCATCGTGATGCTGACTTTCCCACAGGCTTTCCAGGATCTCCGAACGGGCTTGTGGGTAATAGTTGAAAAATTTTCGCAGGACTTCCAGAACACTCTGGCCTGGGTAGATACCGATCTCTAGCGAGTCCCGTCCGATCAACGAACGCAACCGCCCATAAACTGTGACTCTCACTTTTGTTTCCCCTTCCTCTAACGCCAGGGCGCTTCGGTATCCCTGGAGCATCATTTGGAGATGGAGGATGAACACCTTATTCCAGCCCGCCAGCGCCTTTAACTGCGTATCCGTTCTTACACCCGCCTGTTCCAGGACACGGGCAAAACTTGCTGTCATCAGACCAATGCTCCCCACCACATACAGGCTTGGAATGTGCAAGTGGCGCCGTCCATGCCCCGCATGAATCTGGCCCGCACGGAACAGGTAACGAGCAAAATCATGGCTAAAATCCAGCCCCAGAGTGCGTGCCAACCACACGGTAAAGAAACGGCGCCGCTCTGCCAGGTGCTGGGGGTCTGCCCCTCCACTCCACCCAAGCAATGCCGCCGTTTCAGGGAACGCCTCCAGGTAAGCGTAATTTTCAACAACCAGATCATGACCTTGCCGAAAAAGCGGCTCGACGGTTTCAAGCATGGCCCGTATATCACCCTCATCCAGATGAAGATAGGCCCTTAAGTGATCCCAGGTTTCCTCAGGAGAGGGGTCTAGCCCCCGCAATTCCCAAATTTGCGCCGGACTCCCTGCAAAAATCGAGAGTGCCACCTGCCAATCCAAACCCTTTGCTACCATAACCTACCACCTTTCTGGGCTACCTGATCATTCCATTTACATATATTTTATTATAAATGGCTCAAACTCCATTGAGTTTGCGGTAACGCAAAAAGGAAGGAGTTTGCGCCAGTGCAAAGTGGCCTGCGTAAGTTGAGGTATAGTTTTCACATCTCTGATTTGAGGTAATTTCATGATGGACAAACCCTATATCCTATTTGAGAATCTGACCTCTCTCACTCCCACCGTCCCAGCCAATAGCATTCTCAGCCGCACGCTACTTCAGCACCCGCGTCTCAAGGTTACCCTTTTTGCCTTTGGCGCCGGGCAAGAACTCTCTGAACACACGGCTTCCATGCCGGCGGTTATTCACATCCTGGAAGGTGAATGCGATTTAAGGCTGGGTAAGGACGTTTATACGCTACGCGACGGCGCCTGGGTTTTCATGGAAGCCCACACGCCCCATGCTCTCCTTGCTCATACGGACCTGCGTATGCTGTTGCTAATGCTACCCGAGTAAACGATCAGGCAGTAGGGAAGGAAGGAGGATCCTCTTCTGGAGGTACAGCCTCCTTCTCCACTGCCGAATCAGTAGAAAACTCCCTTTTTCTCAGATATCGGCGGTAGTGCCAAAATCCCCAAAACGCCCCCACAGCAAGGATCAGGCCCCCCAGCCAGGCAGCCCATAAAAGTCCACTGTTATCTGAAGCGATTGGAGATAAGGGAGTAAAAGTGATGCTGGGGGTTTCTTCAAGGGGAACAGATGGAGAAGCGCTTATAGATCCAGATGGCGATGGGGTCAGCCCACCTCCGCTCGGATATTCACCCTGAACAGGGGCTCCGCCACTGGTAGTTGCTTTGGGTGAAGAGAGTGGATAACCCGCTGGTGTTAATGTCTGATCCGATGAAGGCAATGGATACCCTCCTGGCGTCAGCGTGTAACCAGGTAGAGGTGAAGAGGTAAGGGTTCGTGTAAGTGCGGGACTGGGTGTGGGTGAAACCGTTACGCCCCCAAAAGGGGTCCGTGAAGGGGTGCGTGATGCAAATAAGGTACGTGTCGGGGTCGGGGTTCGCGTGCGAGTCGGCAAGAGCAGTCGGGTGGGCGAACTAGTCCAAGTGGGAATGGGTGTTGTGGTGCGTGTGATGGTACGGGTAGGTGTCACGCTGGGCGTCGGGGTGAGACTTGGGGTAAACGTCCACGTCACGGAGGGGGTTGGCGTTCTGGGGTTTGCCGACACCCCCACCACAAAAGGCAAATATCCAAGATCCAGATTCAAACCCGGCCGCCCATCGTTATCAATGTCAACCCGGATTTCTTTCTCACCCGTCAGGCAAGTGGTGGTCTGCCCGTTGCTCCCCGCTGCTGCTGAACCCGCTGGACGCTGCCCTGTCGTATCCCAGCCTTGGGTAATATTTCCCGCCGGATGGTACCACCACAAGGGATATAGCGCCGGGTTGCCACTTCCGCAATAGAGGGCTGACTCAACGGCAGTTACACATCCTGGTGTGAGATCGTGGCGGAAGAAAAGGCTGAGGGTTCCCCCTGGTGCAGCACCTTCGGCCAGGAAGATATCCCAGTAACTGCTACACGGGGTCAAGTCCTCTCCCGAGCCACCCGTAAATGGCACGTTGAGCGTACTGCCAGCCCCGTGCTCCACGAGATACAAATCAAAATCGGTTTCTCCGCTTCCATGCTGAAAGGCAATGCGGTTGTCAAAGGCATAGGTCTTGCTTTCGGTTACCGTGACCCGCGTTGCGCTCACACCGGGTTGATTACTGCGCCGCAAGGCTGGGGCACCCAAAACCTTCATCGGGTCCACCTCACACTGGGAAACCGCCAAAGCAAGGGAGGGGCTCCACCCAAAAAAGTTGTGATTAACCGTGCCGTGATTGTTACACTCAACTTGAACCCCTGCACGATTGCCATACAGGTTATTTCCTACCGCCCAAACACGACCTGAGGATGAACCGGCTTCACGGAGAATGGCGTAACCACTGTTGCCCTGGATGTGGCTAAAGCGAAGTGTGACTTGCCCCAACCCATCTTGGACCCGCAGTGCGTCCTTTCCTTCTATAAGATTTACATACTCAATCCTGACCTCTCCCTCCGTTGGGTTCACCACGATCAGATCCCGACCGGGAAACACGCAAGCCCCATCTTTGAGGGTTAGATTAGATACGACAACCCCACCCCCAATTTGGAGCATTGGCTGAGAACAATCTGGCCCCACGTAGGTCAGGACAGCATTATCCAGCCCCTGAAGCGTCAGAGGCTTATCAATGACAACGGTTTGGCTTTTGATGCTGTAATTGCCCTGGATAGTGATCTGGCTCCCGGCATCCAAGGCGTCCACGGCATCTTTCAAACCAGTGCCGATTCCACCAACCTGGTCATCACCGCTGTTGATGTAGCAGGGACTGAATTGACCACACGCCGTAGCGTCGTTCGCCACATATCCAATTGAGGTTTTGGGGACTACCCGAATAAAGAGAAACAATTCCTGGGTTTGTATCCAGCCACTACTCCCTCGTTCCAGCACCCGCAGACGCAGCGTGCCAGAGGAGGTAGCCGTTGAACCAATGCGAAACGCAAAATCCAGCCCATCGCCAAACTGACCGGCCGGCAATGTCACGCTTGCCCCGTTTTTTAACTCGTATCCCGAGGGCGCCCCTTCGCAACCGGCGAGATCACCAATTGTGTATGGGAGGTTGCTGATTAACCCGTTTGGTGAGAAGACAACCTCATTCACTGACCACGCTTGCGGCGTATATACGCACACCCGAACGTTAGGTGCTTGAGTCGGGTCGTAGGTCTGCAGTAGATAATTGGCGCGTACGTTTAGGCGCTGACCTGCCGCACAACCCGCGGCGGGACAAGCCACCGGACTTAGTAAAGTCACAGCGCCAGTTTGAGCCGTTTGAGCCCAGACAATGGCATGGTGATTTAGATACCACCCCCCTAGAGCAATCAGCCCTAATCCCAGGAAGATAATTAATAAACCCCTGAAGCGCTGCGCCACTGACATCATCCAGTCATGCATACGAACCTAAGGCCTACCGCCACCCGGCGACAAACCTCAGTGGAGAACTTTGCTGAGAAAAGCGCGGGTGCGCTCATGCCGCGGATTGTTGAATAAAATATCGGGCGGCGCCTCTTCCACAATCTGACCTTCATCCATCAAAATCGCCCGATGGGCAGCAGCCCGTGCAAAACCAATTTCATGGGAAACCACCACCATGGTCATCCCCTCACGCGCCAGGTTGAGCATCACATCCAGTACTTCCTGAATCATTTCTGGATCCAGAGCACTGGTCGGCTCATCAAAAAGCATGATTTTGGGATTCATGGCCAGCGCACGCGCAATGGCGACCCGCTGCTGCTGCCCGCCGGATAATTGCGCCGGGTAATTGTGGGCTTTCTCAGGAATGCCTACTTTGCGCAAGAGCTCCATGGCAATGGCCTCGGCTTCTTCTTTTTTGCGCTTACGCACAATTCGTTGCGCCAGGCAGATATTTTCCAGCACCGTCAGATGTGGGAAAAGGTTAAATTGCTGGAAAACCATGCCAACTTCGGTGCGTACTGCGTTGATATTTTCAGCACTGTCCAGGGGGATACCGTCAACGATGATCTTCCCCTCATCGAATTCTTCTAGACGGTTGATGCATCGCAGCAGGGTGGATTTTCCAGACCCTGAAGGGCCGATGATGACCACGACTTCCCCTTTGTAAACATCCAGGTTGACTCCTCGCAAAGCGTGGACATGTCCAAACCATTTATGGACGTTTTCAATATGGATAATGGGTTCTCGCTCCATGCGCTATTTCTCCAAACGCGTCTTGTACTCTATCCATGCCACCACTCGGGTTGCCAGTAGTGTCATCACCAAGTATAACAGACTCACCATCAACCAGGTTTGCAGCGGGATAAAACTGGCCGCCATAAATTCGCGTCCCCGCCGGGTCAATTCGGGCACCGCCACAACACTGGTGAGCGAGGAGTCTTTGAGCAATGTGATAAATTCATTGCCCACTGGTGGTAAAATGACCCGCACAGCCTGCGGCAAGATTACATATCGCATGGCCTGAAAGTAGGTCATCCCCAGGCTGCGCGCGGCTTCCATCTGCCCCCGCGGGATGCTCTGGATGCCTGCCCGGTAAACCTCGCTCATATAAGCCGCATAACAAATCGTCAATCCCAGAATGGCCATGGCAACCGGATTGGGCCGATAATTCATCAAAGGTGACCAACCTACCGAACGGCCAATATCCTGCACTAGTGAAGGAAAAGCAAAATACCAAAAGATCAATTGAACCAGCACCGGAATACCACGGATGACTTCCACATATATGGTGGCGATGCCCCGCAACAGCGTAAGTTTTGAAAGTCGAATCAGCCCTACGATCAGCCCTAAGAAAAGGACCAGCGCAAAAGAGACCAGCGTGACATAGATAGTTACTTGAATACCATCGCGCACGAACAGAAGAATGCGCTGGAAGGGATCCGGTTGCAGGACAACCAGCGCAATTACGATCAGTACAATGGCCAGGACCAGCAGCCACCAGGGATCGCGGAACCTTTTTTGAGAGAGCAGTGGGGCAGAATCACGCGCGGGCAGATTCATGGGCAATCCTCACAAAAAACAGATTAGATTAATGGACAAATAGGGCCGATGCTGCGGTGCACCGGCCCTGCGAGGTGAGCTTATGGATCTACTGCGAGGCCAGCCACTTTTGCTCGAGTTGCTGGATAAACCCTTCGTCCTTGAGTGCCTTCAGCGCTGCGTTGATTTTTTCAACCAAATCAGCCCGATTCTTGCAGATGGCAATACCGTAGGATTCCTCGGTGAAGACCTCTCCTACAGTGGTCAATTTCTCAGGATTTTTGCCGATAAAACCAAGAGCCGTAGGATAATCCGCGATTACCGCATCAATTTGACCATTTGCCAAATCGAGGAAAGCCAGGTCATAGGTATCATAAGGCTTGAAAGTCACACCCGGGATCTTCTGCGCTTCGATCGCACCAGTTGTTCCGAGTTGCGCCCCTACGGTCATCCCTCCCAGGTCATCTTTGCTTTTGATACGCGTTTCACCCTTTCGAACCACCACAATCTGACCTGCGTTAATGTAGGGGTCGGAAAAAAGCATGGACTGTTTACGCTCCTCGGTGATCGTGATCGCGGCAATGGCTGCATCATACTGGCACTCGGAAAGCCCCGCCAACATAGGATCAAACGGGAGATTGGTCCATTCCAACTTGAAACCCGCCTTTTGAGCAATGGCGTTCATCAATTCCACATCAAAACCGGTGAGCTGCTTAGTGGCTTCATCCACTAATTCAAAAGGTGGGAAGGTGGCATCAGTGGCTACACGGACCGTCACTTGAGTCGCAGCGGGGTATGCAGTAGCCTGCGGTGCTGCCCCTTCGGTCGTAGGCGCTGGATAGCCGGCCTGTTCCCCTGCTGGTGGAGTTGCAGGCGCGGCTGGCTGACAGGCTGCCAGCAGCAACCCTAAGATCACCACAAACAACATCCACTTAAGGCCATTTTTTTTCACGGCGTCTCCTCCTTTTTCGATTTTTGTGAAAGAAATGAGAAATTTAGCCGCATTGGCGGGCTTGTGATTATTATACCATCCCTGAAATACTTGCCCGCCGGGTATAATACAGCCCGTGAGTACTAACACCCATTATGCTTCTTCAATGGGTGCCCTGCGCCAGCGCCTGGGTTTGGGATTGATTCTGGGCTTCCTGGTGCTCTTGGGGTTGGCCTTGTTCGGAGATATCCGCCAGGTAGGACAAGTGGTGCAACACTTTGATTGGCGCATTTACCCCCTGGCGCTAGTGCTCACACTGTTTAACTACACCCTGCGCTTCGTAAAGTGGCACTACTACCTGCGCCTGGTAGAAGTCTCTACACTGCCCTGGTGGCAAAGTTTGCGCCTCTTTGTGGCTGGTTTCCCGTTGGCCGTTACCCCCGGCAAAGTCGGCGAGGTGCTCAAGGCCATCTGGATCCAGCAGAAAAGCGGCCTACCGGTGGCCCAGGGTGTATCCATCGTGCTGGCTGAACGTATCAGCGACGGCCTGGCCGTGCTCATCCTTTCCACCTCAGGCGTTATGGCATATCCTCAATACTGGCCCGCTTTTGCTTCAATTGGATTACTCTTACTTGGGGGCATTATTCTCTCCCAAATGCGGACTCTCGTCATGCAAATCTTCAACTGGTTGACCCGCCTGCGTCGGCTGGGTCGCCTTATTCCCCCACTGCGCCAGTTCTACGAGGGGACTTTCATCCTCTTCCGCCCCCGCTCAACGCTTCTGGCCGTCTCTTTGGGCAGTCTCTCCTGGCTGGGCGAGGGGATTGGGTTCTACCTGATCCTGGTAGGGTTGGGTATGCCTGCCACCGCCCACACTGCCGGGCTCGCCATCTTTATCCTGTCGTTCTCAACCGTGGTTGGCGCCGTCTCCACCCTTCCAGGCGGTCTGGGTGCAGCCGAAGCCTCAATTGCCGGCATGCTGGTTCTTCTGGCTCATTTGCCTCAAGCCCAGGCTGCCGCTGCTACATTACTAATCCGCCTGGCTACTTTGTGGTTCGGTGTTTCCTTGGGGCTAATCACGTGGACCTTTTCCCCTGATCTTCTGGGACTAAAAACTCGTCAGGACCTGTTTGCTTCTCCCACGCGGGAACAGGGCGTCCATTAATCGAGATGGGCTTTCAGGGTCTGCGCAATTTCAGGGGTGATGCCCTTGATGCTGACGAGTTCTTCCAGGCTGGCCTGGCGAATGCCTTCCAGGCTACCGAAACGCTGCAACAGGGCTTTACGCCGGGCAGGTCCGATCCCGGGAATGGAATCTAGTTGGGAAGCCAATCCCGCCTTGGTGCGCCGATTGCGATGTGCAGTGATGGCAAAACGATGCGCCTCATCGCGAATGCGTTGCAGAAGATACAACCCCTGCGAGTGGCGCGGCAGCATCAGGGATTCCTTGCGCCCTGGTAAGAACAACTCTTCTTGCTGCTTGGCCAGGCCCACAACAGCGATCTTCTCCTGCAGACCAAAACGCTCCAGCACCACCATAGCCCGGCTCAGCTGGCCCTTGCCACCATCCACAATCAGCAAGTCGGGCAGCAAAGCGAATGCCGGATCCGGCTTTCCACCCGGCTGCGCTGCCTGCTCCTGCGCCGCCACGTAACGGCGAAAGCGGCGGGTGAGCACCTCCTCCATACTAGCAAAATCATCCGGGCCGCTCACCGTCTGGATGTTGAAGCGTCGGTAATAAGCCTTCTTAGGCACCCCCTGCTCAAAAACCACCATGCTCCCAACGGCGTAAGTCCCTTGTGTATTCGAAATATCGTAACACTCAATGCGATTGGGGGGGTGAGAAAGCCCCAATGCCTGCTGCAACTCGCTTAGCGCCTGGCTCTGACGATGTTTGTCCGCTTCCCACTGGGCGCGGAGCGCACGCAGGGTTTCCACCGCATTCTCTGCCGCCATCTCCACCAGTTCTTGAGAGAGGCCCTGCCGAGGGACCAGCAACTCCACTTTAGGCCCCCCGCGACGATCTCTCAGCCACTGCTGAATGATAGCCGCTTCCTCAATCTCGTGGGGAAGGAGCACCTGCGCTGGTACGCTGGCGGCTTCGGCGTAAAATTGCTTGATAAATTCCGCCAGCACCTCGGTATCTTCGCTATCTTGTGCTCCCTCCAGGATAAAGTACTCCCGCCCGATTAATTTCCCATTGCGAATAAAAAAGACCTGCACACAGGCTTCGCCGTCATCCCGCGCCATGGCAATCACATCCGAGTCCAATTGCTCGGTCGTGAAGACCTTTTGCTTTTCCACCACCCGCTCAATGGCAAAAATTTGATCCCGTAGCGCCGCTGCTCGCTCAAAATTGAGACTCTCGGCAGCCTCCTCCATTTCCTGGCGCAGGCGGGCGACTATGGGTTCGGTACGGCCCTCTAAGAATTGGCACAGGTCATCAACCATCTGCCGATAATGCTGACGATCAATGGCCCCAATACATGGGGCAGCACATAGTTTGATGTCGTAGTAGAGGCAAGCGCGCTCGTCCTTGCCTGTAATGTTGCGATCACAGGTGAGATAAGGGAAAAGACGGCGCAGCACGTCCAGCGTTTGATGCACCGCCCATACACTGGTATAAGGCCCGAAGTAGCGCGAACCATCATTTACCATCTGACGGGTAACGGTCACTTTAGGGAAGTCATCAGCCCAATGAACTTTGATATAGGGGTAACGCTTATCATCCTTGAGGCGCACATTGTAGCGTGGGCGATACTTTTTTATTAAATTCATTTCCAGAATGAGTGCTTCCAGTTCCGAGCCCACCACAATCCACTCAATATCCGTAATTTGCTGTACCATGCGGCGAACCTTGGGAGGATGAGTGGCGGGGCTGTGAAAGTAGGAACGCACCCGGTTGCGCAGATTAACTGCCTTGCCGACGTAAATCACCTCACCGGAGGCGTTCTTCATTAAGTAACACCCCGGTTTGGTTGGGATCGTTTCTAGAATACCCTGTAAACGCTCACCGATGTCCATCGTACAAATAATTGTAATGCGCCCCTGAATATGTGAAAATGGTAAACCTAAATCAGGGGAAATGCACATCCATCGGCGCGTAAATCACTGCCACCCCACAGAACGCCGGTCTCCCGATCCCGAAAAATAATCTGCCCGCGTCCAAAGAGCGCTCGCGACATCCCGGTCACGCGTTCTACCGGGTGCCCCATGGCTTCCAGAGCCACCAGGGTGGCTTCGGGGATGCCCTCTTCCAGCGCCACCAATCCACGAACAGATTGATCCTGCAAGCAAAAGCGAGGCCGATCCAACGCCGTTTGTGGATCTAAGGCATCATCTGCAAGCGCCGTCACAACCTGGACATGTCCCTGAGGTTGCATAAACCCACCCATCACCCCTAAAGCCGCATATAAAGCGTCATCATCTGCGTGGGTGACCAGGGCAGGAATGATGGTGTGATAAGGGCGTTTGCCCGGCTGTAATGCGTTCGGATGAGTCGGGTCAAGGCTGAAGTTGTGACCGCGATTTTGCAGGCTAAAGCCACACCCACGTGGAACAATACCGGTGCCAAACCCCATATAATTGCTGTTTACGAAGGAACAAGCATTCCCCTGACCATCCACTACGCAGAAATACACTGTATCAGACCCCTGGTAAGGGTTACCATAGCCGACCTCAGGCAACGCCTGTCGCGGATGGATCAGGGCTCGCCGTTCAGCCGCGTAAGCCCCGCTCAAAAGCACTTCTACCGGAATAGAAGCAAAAGATGGATCGGCAATGTAGCGAAAGGCATCCGCAAAAGCCAGACGAAGAGCCTCAATTTCCAGATGAAGACGATCAGCCGAAAGCGCCTCCAAAGAAGCAAGATCAAACCCGCTCAAAATATTTAATGCCAGCAGTGCCGTAAGCCCCTGACCGTTTGGCGGACATTCCCAAACCCGCAAGTGACGGTAGGTAACTGACAAAGGCTCATCCCAGGTGCTTTGGTGCTCAGCCAGGTCATCTAGCGAAAGACAGCCACCTGCCTCTCTCACCGTACTGACAATTGCCTCTGCAACGGGACCCTCATAGAAAGCACGCTTCCCCCCAAGCGCAATTTGCTGCAAAACGCGGGAGAGATTGAGATTACGAAAGCACTCTCCTGCACGTGGGGCCCGTCCATCAATCAACAATTCATGCCCGTTTAGCGCATGGCGCAATTGGGCCTCTGCGCCTCGCTGCCAGAAATGAGCGGTCAACGGAGCCACGGGGAAACCCCGCTCAGCCAAATCAATGGCAGGGGCCAGCACTCTGGCAAGATCCAGTTGACCAAACCGATCAAGCAGATCACACCAACCCGCACATGCGCCAGGCACCGTGATTGTATAGGGATGAAAGGGAGGTAACGCACCCTCAAAGCCCGCTTTCTTTATACGTTCCGGGGTTAAATCCCGGGGGGCTCGTCCGGAGCCATTCAATGCATGGACACTGCGCGAATTTACTTCGTAATACAATGCAAAGCAGTCACCCCCCAGCCCGGTGGAGGTGGGTTCGGTGACCGCCAGCACTGCGGCCATCGCAACAGCGGCATCTGCCGCGTTTCCCCCTTGCTCCAGAATCCGCAACCCCGCTGCCACCGCCAGGGGCTGTGAAGCCGCCGCCATGCCCCGTGTTCCCATCACAACCGAGCGCCGTGATGGGTAAGGCATGAATGAATTCAGTGATCTAAAGAGCCCATTGCCCCCGGGATTCATACCACCTCAATACCGCTTCCCTCAATCACCTCACCGATCACCCACAAAGGCTCTCCTCGATCCTCTGCTAGGGCAAGCAAGATATTAAGGCGTTCCTTCGGCACAGCCATGAGCAGGCCACCACTGGTCTGTGGGTCAAACAGCAACATCTGGGAGGCCTCGTCAATTCTAGGCGCAAAACGGACCTGCCCGCCAAAATACAGGCGGTTATCAGAAGCACCCCCCGGGAACATCCACTGCTCTGCATAGGTACGTGCCCCTTCAATGAAGGGAATGCGCTCAAAAACCAAACGTAAACCCACACGGCTGGCCAAAGCCATCTCCAGCCCATGCCCCAGAAGGCTAAATCCCGTCACATCCGTAGCACCACGTACACCAACTTCACGACCCATTTCGGCAGCCGAGCGATTCAAGCGCATCATCCAGGCAACGGCTTCATCGACATCTTCAGGACGAGCCGCATCACGCTTCAAAGCCGTAGTAGTCACCCCAAAACCAAGAGGCTTACTTAAGACCAACACATCTCCGGGGCAAGCACCACCCTTGGTGAACATCTGCTGCAGATCAACCCACCCCAATACAACCAAACCATATTTAGGCTCCTTGTCCTGAATCGTGTGCCCCCCAGCAATGACAACGCCCGCCTCACGCGCCTTTTCCGCACCACCGCGCAAAATTTCACTCATCAGGTCATGAGGGAGACTCGGCGGCAAAGCAGCGATATTTAATGCCAGGAACGGTACTCCTCCCATGGCGTAGACATCCGAGAGGCTATTGGCGGCTGCAATGGCTCCATAAGCATATGGATCATCCACAATGGGGGTGAAGAAATCTGTGGTCACCACCAAAGCGCGTGAGGCATCCACCCGCCAAACCGCCGCATCGTCCGGCGACTCCAGCCCAACCAATAGGTCGGGGTAATCCTGAGGTTGAAAAATGTTCCTGAGAGGGCGCAACACGTGCGCCAGCGCTTCCGCGCTTAATTTTGATGCTCAACCTGCACAGGTGGCCAAACTGGTCAGACGTATCTGGCGTCCTGAGGGTGGATTCACCATGATCTACCTCACGGAGTAGGTGTTGCCTGGGGCTGTGGTGTGGGCAATGGCAGAATAAAGGGCGCATTATTTGGCAGTAGCAGCGCCTGAATGTTCGGCGAAAGCTTGGTGACATAGAGATAATTGAGTAATTCCGGATCTTCACGCAGGGCTTCGGCAATTACCTTTAAGGCCTCGGCTTCTGCCCGCGCCTGAATGATGCGCGCCTCAGCCTGTCCCTTAGCCTCAATCACCGCAGCATCTGCTTTACCCTGAGCCACCTGACGCGCTTGCTCTGCTTCCTGCTTCTTCTGCTCCACAATAAACCGCGCCTGTTGTGCCTGTTGCTCGGCAATTTGTTTCTGTTCCACCGATGCCGCATATTCTGGAGAGAACGTCACATTTCGCAGGACAAAATCCACTAAAACCAGGCCATTCTCCTCAAGCTTTTGCGCCAGGGTTGCACGAATGCGATCTACGAGTTCAAAGCGCTTACTACTAACCACTTGTTCTACCCCATATTGGGAAACTGCATCTCGCACAACCCCTCGTGCCAATGGCCGCACCAGGTCGCGAGCATAACGGTCTTGCCACTTTATGTGAACCTGCACCACCTTGGAGGGGTCCACTGCAAAAATGACTGAAGCATCAACAAATATCTCTTGCCCATCGGCTGTGCGTGCGGCGATCGAATCATCTCCGCTGATTTCTCCCTCGCTGGCTACCTTGGACATCGTGTACGTTTGGTTGGAGATAGGGTAACGAACAACGTACTCCACAAAGGGGATCACCCAGCGCAAGCCAGGCTCCAGAGCCTGATCGCGATACCCCTTGGGGGCAAGAGCAGAGATCACAACTCCACGCTCCTGGGGTTCAATAAATACCAACCCTGCTGCTACTAAACTTGAGACAATCGCCAATGCTGCAGTAATCAAAATGGTAGTGCCCGCTTTGCGCATAGGCCGGTTTTGGGCAGCGCGAACAATGGCCAGGATCATCAATCCGACCAACACAATCCAGAGCAATGAGGCAAACCCCTGCAACAGATTGGCGATATTCATAAAGCCCTCCGTTATGCGTCTTAATCAAAGCATCGCCACAATTATAATGCCGACCCGGGTCTTCGCTGGCTGGCAACTCATGTACAACCCTACTAGAAGTGCCTTAACCCCAATAGATGATGCCCCCAATCCACAACATATTTGGTTTACTCTCAACTGGCGTTTTTTGACATTTATCTGGGTTTATGCTATTGTTAATGCCGTGATCCCTTATCTGCACTCCGCAGAATCCGGATCATCCCTCATCCTACCATGCAGGTGCAGGTATGCAACGCGAACGCATCTCCGAAAACGTTTATTGGTTCCAAAGCGATATTTATGCACAGGTCACCGCTGGCGCCGTAACGGGACCCCATTGGGCTGTTTTAATTGACACACTGGCCCTTCCCGAAGAGACCTTGGCAATGCGTGCCTTTATCGAGGAGCAATTAGGAGTCCCGGTACGTTATATTATTAATACGCATTATCATGCGGATCATGCCTGGGGGAATGGATTCTTTCCAGGAGCCACTGTCATCAGCCATACGCTGTGCCGCCAGTTGCTTGAGCAGCGGGGGCCCGCTGCGCTGGAATCGGCGCGTCGTCAAAATGCTGCCTTTAAGCAGGTCAAACTTGTTCTTCCTCATCTGACCTTTGAACAAGGCTCGCTGGCTTTAAGAGTGGGTAAAAAGAATCTGGTGCTATTCCCAACCCCCGGGCACAGCACCGATGGCATTTCGGTTCTGGTTGAAGAGGATCGTGTGCTCTTTGCTGGTGATGCTTTCCTCCCCCTGCCTTACTTTGTAGATGGCGACCTGGATACCCTTGCGGAAACAATTCGCATGATCGGCAAAATGGGCCTGGAAAACATTGTCCAGGGACACGGGGATATTATCCTGCGGGGTGAAATTGACGAAGCCGTACGTGAAAACCTGAATTACCTGAGTGCTGTGCGGAAAGCCGTGCGTGCTGCCCTCAAGCGACGCAATCCACAAGAGGCTTTGGACGCAATTGATATTGAGTCCTGCGGAAAAAGCCACGTATACCTGGGAGGACTGGCGCGGGAACTTCATCGCCGCAATGTGCGCTTTTTATACCGCCTGCTCAGCCGCGAGGAAAGCGCACCAGTTTCCCAATCCGCACCGGGAAGTGATTAGCCAAAAAGGCTTTTTAAGGTGTCGCGTTCTGGTTTCCAGAATTGACCGGGGGACCACCTTGTTGCTGTTGGCGCTTTTGCAGATATGCTCGCAAGCCCACCGCGCGCTCCGTCCCTTTGCGTAAACGCTCCAGGTTGGGACGCAGGGCATAGAGAACCACCCCAAGCACCGCAACCCCATAGAGAACATACACCCAGGTGGACTCGCCCTTCAAAGCCCGAACGGCAAATACCACCGTAGTGACCACCGCCACGCTTATCGTGGTTACCGAGGCATAACCGACCAGGAAATACACCAGAGCACCGATGGGCAGGATATACATCCAAATCGGCGGCCAGATGGCGATTGCACCCCCAAAAGCCGTTGCCCCACCTGCGCCTCCTTTGAAGCGAATTCCACCCTGCTCTCGTCTTTCAACCAGAAAAGCCGAATAATTATGCCCCATGACCACCAAAACAGCCGAAGCCACCAAAACCCAGGGATTCTCAGGCACCAGGGCACGCGCGATCCATCCAGCCGCCACACCTTTAAGCACATCCAAAACAGCCGTGATCACCCCCGCTAACCATCCTGCTGCACGCATCACATTGGTACCGCCTGTGCGACCACTCCCAATGCGGCGCACATCCTGGCGGCGTGCCACCCAAACAACGATCAGCCCAAAGGGAATCGAACCCACAAGGTAAGAACCTAATAAACTAAAGATGGTTTTTAATGCTACTGGCATTGCACGACCTCCAATCTACCAAACCCTAATCCGTTGTAAAAGTTACTCTGTTTCAATAATCAGGTGTGCTTCTTGATAGGTGCGCATTTCAATGTTAATCTCAAAAGCCCGCAACTGCCAATCTTCTCCCACTGGAGAAACGATCACCATAAGGCTATCAGGATAGGCATACTCAAGCAAGTCCGTTTCTGAGGGCATTGCCGGACCACGAGGATGGGAATGGAAAATACCCACCAGATCTAAACCCTCAGCATCCAGCCGTTCAAGGGCCCTTAGAAGTTCATTAGGGTCCATCCTGAAACGCACCGGGCTATGAAGGTGATTGGTGACCAGAATCACCACAGACACAGTCTCTCCCCGACCGCCCAGCAAGCCACATGCTTCCTCAGGCAAGTGCCGAATGACGTGATGCAGAATCATTGCCTTTTGGGTTAATGAAAGACGCAATTCCCGTGACATTATCGTCCGAATATGAAAGCCAGGAATCCCAGAAGGAGCATCATGATTAGGGGCTCTAGCCAGGCGCTTCGCCAAGGGCGCCCCTCTTCTAATGCCCCAGCCAGGCTGGTCAGGCCATAGGCAAAACCGGTAAGAATGAGCCCATAAGAGAGGGGTTTCAAGGGAAGGTAATGCAACCCGGTCGAAATCTGAAGGATTAGCACCCCCACTACCGCCGCCCATTCCCACGACCAGCGCTCAACCATACGCAGATAGAGATTGCGCAGAACAATCAGCACAATCGCAGGCACCAGCACCAACCATTGCAAATAGAGACGAACCCCTGCCGCGCGCAGGGTAACCGCCAAAATCAGAAACAATGCAAACGAGACCGCAGTGAGGGTCACATAAGCCCAAAATTGCCCAGCTCCTATTTGCCCGGCTACCACATATTCCGCCGCCATCACGGCAAAAAGCAGCACACTACCCAGCCCAAAGATCAGCCACCACTGGGGACTCACCTGCAGAGTTCCCAATGGAACGCTAAGTGCCCATGCCACCAACGCCGGCAGTGGCCAGTGGACCAGGCGGTAACGTAATGCAAGCCGCTCCTCCCGCTCCTGAAGAATCCAATCCATGCCACTGATCACCAGCAGAGTTACCCATATTGCCGCTAAACTGGACGAAGTCAGGGGCAAAACGAAGAGAAACCCCGGCAGTGCCAGAGTAGGTGATTCCAGTTGCAAATGCAGGAAGGGGAGCGTGGCATAGCCGAGGCAGACCACAGCCGCTACCTGACTAAAGCGTGAAAGTGGCAAACGTTCACTCTCGGAAAGCATGGGGATCACCCCATCAGCCAAATTCGGTAGCCCTTCCTGCGCCATCGCCATTTCTGCTTTTCAATTTTCCGGTAGTTCCCCTATCACCCCATAGAACAGAGGCAGGGGATCAACAGCCACCTCGCTCCACTGGCAGGCAGCCAGTAATCGTTCTCTGGCTACTGCCAAATGTTCGCGACGATTCGCGTGGACAACAAACAACGGTTGACCCTCTTCTACATAGTCGCCTACTTTATGGAGCACGAGCACCCCCACCGCATGATCAATCGGATCGCCCTTCTTGGTGCGCCCGGCTCCAAGAAGAAGTGATGTCTCACCCACCTGCTGAGCGTCTATCTGGCTTAAGTAACCTCGACGTGGTGCGGTGACAGTCTCAACAAACTGTGCCTGCGGAAGTCGCTCGGGATCATCCACCTGACTGACGTCCCCACCCTGAGCTATGACCAAAGTCCGGAATTTATCCCAAGCCCGTCCATCTTGAAGTGCCGCCTCAGCCATCAGGCGAGCCGATTCCAGATCTTTAGCCTTTCCTCCTAATACCAGCATATAACTGGCTACAACCAGACAATGTTCAACAAAATCTTCTGGACCCTGATTATGCAAAGTATCAATAGCCTCTTTTACCTCCAGCGCGTTTCCTACTGCCCGCCCCAATGGCTGATTCATATCACTGAGAAGTGCAATGGTGCGCCGTCCGCTCAACTTACCGATCGCCACCATCATTTCAGCGAGCCGGCGCGCTTCTTCAAGCGTGCGCATGAACGCTCCTCGCCCCACTTTCACATCGAGAACAATGGCCTGGGCTCCTGCTGCAATTTTCTTGCTCATTATGGAAGATGCAATCAGCGGAATGGAGGGCACCGTACCTGTAACATCACGCAATGCATAGAGGATGCCATCAGCAGGAGCCAGATTCGCCGACTGAGCACTTAACACAATCCCATAAGTTTTCAAGTTATGGAGGAATTCCTCGACGCTCAGGGCAGCCCGAAAACCGCGAATGGATTCCATTTTATCAATCGTTCCACCACTGAAGCCAAGTCCACGCCCCGACATTTTCCCTACCGGCAGACCGCAAGCCGCCACCGTAGGCTCAACCACCAGCGTGGTCTTATCACCCACCCCACCCGTTGAATGCTTATCCACCGCAATGGGCACGACCTGGCTCAAATCCAGCACCTCCCCTGAATGTGCCATAGCCAGGGTCAAGTCAGTGGTTTCGCGCTCGGTCATGCCTCTCAACATCACCGCCATAGCCCAGGCAGCAACTTGATAATCCGGGATTTCCCCCGAGACCATGCCCCGCACAAAGAATTCAATCTCCTCGCGGGTCAGCTCTAAACCATCACGTTTTTTGATGATAATATCCACAGCGCGCACGTGATTTTCCTCCACACAGAAGCGAAGTTTTAAAGCCAACGGATTCGAGGCTTTACCAGGCGCCGTCCGCGCCAGGTCGAAGCACCTTGCAACGTTAGGCATAATGAGTATAAACCAATGCTCAGGTTTATACCTATGGTGATTGGGTAAAACAGCGCCAGATATAGAGGTATGCGCAGGCGAAGATAGGCCAGCCCAAACAGGATAAAAGATAACAAAATCGCCAGAAGGGCCTTTTGCAAATCAGCGCCCAAAGAGAAACCCAACAAGTGAGCCGCTATCACACCCCAAGGCTGCAGAAACACCCACCCTAACCACCCCATCACAAATAAAAAGGGCACGACCCGGTAACTGAACACCCCAAACAAATTTTTGGAAAATCCGTGAAAAGCTTCCCGCCAGGAATGGTACATGCGGCATTGGATTAACTCTCCGCCATCCATGAGGCGCCATCGATAACCCGCCGCAACTGTCCGACGCCCAAGCGCCATATCATCTACCACATCATCCCGAAACGCTGCATGACCGCCGATTGCAAAATAGGTTTGGCGGCGTATAAGCATAAATTGTCCAATCGTAAACGTTAGAGCGGGCCAACGCAGGCGAAAAGCCAATGCCAGAGGATAAAAAGACATCATTGCCCAGAGAAAAAAGGGCTGAATAAGACGCTCCCCCCAAGTTTGCATGACCTCATAAGGCACGAGGGAGAGGAGATCAAGGCGATCTACCTCAAAAGCCGACACAGCGCGTCGTAGCGCGTCAGGAGCCAGTTGTGTGTCGGCATCTAAGAACAGCAGGACCTCGGCTGAAGCACTTTCAGCCAATTGCTGACAAGCCCAGTGTTTTCCCAACCATCCTTCCGGCAAAGGAGCCCCTCTCAAGCAATGAAATCGCTCATCGCTGGCTGCAACCTCTGCTGCCAGAACACCGGTGGCATCCGTAGAATCGTCATCGAGAACCCATACCTCAAAGACACCCGGATAATCCTGCCTACGTAAACTCTCCAGACAACGAGGCAGATTATCGGCTTCGTTCCTGGCCGGGATCAAAACGGCCACTTCCGGCCAATGAGAGGGCTCACGGGACGAACAAGGCCTTTGAAAAGCCCAGAGATTGGAAAGGCAAATGAGCAGGAGCACCAACAAAAAAACAAGGATTCCGTCTTGTGGGTTGCTCCAATGCACAGGCATTACGACTCCAAAACAAACCTCCCCCGAATGGGGAGGCTTATGGTCACTCTACCTAAAGGCGCCGTGCCGGACGTTTTGGCACGATTGTGACCTTGCGGTTAGGTTCTTCTCCAATGCTTTCAGTAATCACTTCAGGATGGTCTCGTAATTCCAGGTGAATGATGCGGCGCTCATTCGCCGGCATCGGCTCGAGCACCTGGCGTCGCCCCGTTAGTACCGCTTGATCAGCCATTCGTCGAGCCAGAATACGCAATTGGCGCTCACGTCGGGCACGGTAGCCTTGAACATCAATGATAAGAGGCACCCAGACCCCCATCTCGCGGCTGACAATCAAACTACTAATATACTGCAAGGCATTGAGAGTCTCTGAGCGGCGCCCGATCAAAATGCTCAAATCATCCCCCTGAATTTCCACCCACACAACCGATTGTGCGTTTTCTTCCTGAGGGGGCTGAATGCGCACTCGCAAGCGCGCATGAACTTTCATACGATCCAGCAACTCACCAACCACCCGCCGCGCCACCTCAACGGCTTTCTGCTCATCCCATTGCCCAAGCGGCATCCCCGATTCGGCAACGCCCTCCTCTTCAACCTGTGGCAAAGCCCCCGTCTCCGGCATAGTTGAGGCGACCTCAACCGGAGGCTCGCCCGCCGCCTTCACCGAAAGCTTGACTCTGGCATGGCGACTGCCGATACCCAGAAAACCCCGACTGCCGGGATCCAACACCTCCACCTCCACCTGATCTTGAGAAAGACCCAATTGATTCAGTCCACGCGCAATGGCCTCTTCAACAGTTGGCGCAATGACTTCCAGAGTCGTTCGCTCTTGTTTCATAAGTCCGCCTCATGTGTAGTTTGTTATTTTTTGGCCCCCACCTTCGATGGCTTCTCCGCCGCCCGTTTTGGCAATATGTTTTTCCAATTGAGTTGACCGAGCATGGCGTACTGAAGAATTCCGATCAGGTTCGAAACAACAAAGTAGAGAGCCAGCCCCGAAGCCAACGTCAACGCCAGATACCCCATCAGGAACGGCATGTACAGATTCATCATGTTCGAAAACATGGCCGACTGATCCTTAGGGTTAGCGCTGGGCGGTGTCATCAGTTTGCCTTGCAAATACGTTGTAACGGTGACCACAATCGCCAGCACCGGAATCCCTACGGGGAGGAAAGGCAATACTAAGCGCTCGGGCAGCCCCAGATCCATCCACAAGAACTGGCTGTTCAAGGGGATAAGGGTTTCAACCTTCAGCAATGCCGGGTAGATATGACGGATCAGATTCAGGAGTTCAATGGGGGTGCTGGCCAGCGTAATGATCAGGCTTTGATACAGCCCAATGATGATTGGGAATTGGATCAGGGTTGGCAGACAGGAAGCAAATGGGTTAATCCCCAATTCGCGATAGAGCGCCATTTGCTCTTGGGCCAGTTTCTCACGATCGTTCTTGTATTTTTCCTGGATCTTGAGCCACTTTTCATTCTTCTGCAGTTCCTGCATCGCTTTCGCACCCTTAATCTGCTTGACCATCAAAGGGTGCGTGATCAGACGGATCAGCAACGTAAACAGAATGATCGCCAGACCAAAATTCTGCCCAACCAGGTTGTAGATAAACAGCATCACATTTACAAAAGGGGTGATAATTAACGCATCCCACATGGTTATTTACCCATCCTGCCTATTTTGGAGGCTCAAATGCCCAGGCCTGCTGTCCAGCAGGAGTCAGTGC
Source organism: Thermanaerothrix daxensis (assembly GCF_001306145.1). Lineage (GTDB taxonomy): Bacteria > Chloroflexota > Anaerolineae > Anaerolineales > Anaerolineaceae > Thermanaerothrix > Thermanaerothrix daxensis. Next base: position 762,145 of record NZ_LGKO01000002.1, on the reverse strand, counting down.
CTGGATCAAAACTTTGCCCTGCGCTATGCCCACCAACAGCCGATCATCGGCAATCACAGGGCCATTATAAATCTTGCCCTCAAGAGTCACGACCCATTTTTGACTTCCCTCTTCGGTGAAAGCGATTACCTTGCCGCTCTCAGTGGTGAAAACCACCTGTCCATCTATCCAGGTTGGTGCACCCGTCAGGGATTCGCCCAGGTTGCTTTCCCAAATCACAGTGCCATCCTGAGCGCTCAGGGCATAGACCTTACCGCCCAAATCTCCCAAATAAAGGCGTTCGCCGTGAAGCAGGGGTTGCGACCAGAAATTGTTTTCAAAGGCTTTCTGCCATACCACGCTTCCGTCCTCAGCCCGAATGGCCAGCACGTTACGCGCCAAAGTGGAGACGTAAATGATCCCTGCGTTGCTCAACACCGGTGAGTAGACAACCGCGCCGCCCAGGTCACGCGCCCAAATCTTCTGACCATTGGCTGGGTCAAGGGCATACAGGTAATGATCCATCGAAGCCTGGTAAATACGCTTCCCATCACTTACCGGCTGTGACCATAAGGCCTTAGAAGCCTGAAACTTCCAAATCAATTTGCCTTGTAAATCCAACGCGTAAAGGTTGTGATCGGCATTAGGAGCATAAATACGTCCATCCACCACCAGCGGACTGGCAATCCAGCGTCCTTGCGCGCCGGTGAATGCCCACTGCTCCTGCCCTGTCTGCGGATCCAGGCTGTGCAGAACCGCCAGGTAATCACCAACCACCAGGTGCCCATCCGCAATTGCCGGGGCCGCGAAGAAAAGTCTCTGCCCTTCTGCCTTCTCCGGGAAGCGCCAAAGCATACTTCCATTGTCTGTACGAAGGGCATACACATGGTTGGCATAGGCTACGTAAGCCACATCATCAACCACCGTCACTCCCGGCCAGCTCGAAGAGGCCAATACCCCCGAGCATCCCCCAAGCAGAAGAGCCACCAGCAGCAGACTTACAAACAAGAAAATTTTAGGCGAACGCGTCATTGACCTCATCCTTGCATCCAGCATAGCGATTGAATGTTCTATGGTACTGGGTCGTACCCACCCGGGTTAAATGGGTTACACCGCAAAACTCGCCAAACCGCCAGCACCGTGCCCTTTATCACTCCGTGCTTATAAATGGCCTGGTAACCATAATGAGAGCACGAGGGATAAAAACGGCACGTATTGGGTGGCAACGCAGGCGAAATAAGGGTTTGATAGAGGCGAATCAAAGCCAGTAACAGCCACCGCGGAAGCGTGAAAAGGGTTAGCGGTAAATCCCGCAAGCGCGGTTCATTCGGATAATCGTTCATGATCAGATTCAACGTGATCCTGCACAGGTAACGCTTGCCACAGGCCACTACGTCGTAGCAAGTGGCTCATGGCATCCAGGAGTGCGCTAAAAGGCGCCTCGACGACACCCGGGCGAGCATATACAATCACATCCCATCCCGACTGAAGATAAGGGAAAAGCTGCTCGACGCAAGCGCGCAACCGTCGTTTGGCTCGATTGCGTCGAACAGCCTTGCCCACACTGCGCCCGGCCACTACGGCCACCCGTGAATACGGCAATCCATTGGGAGCAAACGCCAGCGCGATCAGCGGATGACCTAATGATTTTCCTTCGGCTCGAACTCGCTTGAAATCGCTTGCGCGCTTCAGTCGGTGCTTGCGCTTCACCCATGCACCCTACCGTAAATAATGCAGGCCGGGCCTGAACCATTGACCTCCAATCAGTAATTACCAACGAATCTTTTTAACGTGCTGGTTCATGGTGACCGTGACGCGGTAACGTCCCTTAAGACGGCGTCGCTTTAGCACCTTGCGCCCATCTGCAGTGGCCATGCGGGCGCGAAACCCGTGCACTCGAACACGACGACGGATTTTGGGTTGATAGGTTCGCTTTGGCATTGTAACTACACCTCATACCATAAATTGGCTCAAATTCAGCAAAGGTAAATTATACCCTAAAAAATAGAGCAAGCACGCCGACACCCGCAATGCCGCAATCTTATAGAAGCCTCTTCAGCCATCAAAAGCCAGAGAATTTACGACTTCGTAGAATGAGAATGCACCTCATCCTGCACGGAGGTCATCTGCGCCTCTACCCGGGTGCGATGCGCTCGATCAATCACAAATTTCTTCAGCGGAATGCTCAACACCATGATCACCGCCGCAAGAACCATCGCCGGAGGTTCTCTCAGCACCAATGCAAACGAGATTAACAACCCAATTCCTACCCCCAAACTAAGATCCAGGTGATGTGTAAAGGCGTAGATGGCCAGGAAAGCCACCAACGCCCCCAGGAACTCAGCAGGCATCAAAGTGAATAAGATGCCCAGAATGGTTGCCAATCCCTGGCCTCCGCGCAACCCGACAAAGATTGGGAAATCGTGCCCCAATACGGCACAACCTGCCGCCAGCAATTGCCACTCCAGCGAAAAGCCTAACATCCGTGCTAAAACAACCACCAACACGCCTTTACTAAAATCCACCGTGAAAACCACAACCCCATAGCGCCATCCCATCACCTTGGCTACATTCCGTGCCCCCATGTTCCCATCCCCCAAATAGCGGATATCCTTACCCAATACCGCGCGCGAAATGAGCACTGCAGTAGGAAGGGAGCCAATGAGATAAGACAAAAGAAGCAAAAACACCCCGGTCAGCATGATTGTTTACTCATAAATCATATGCATGACCAGGTAAGCGTCAAGTGGTGTTTCAGGATTCTTCTGGAGGCGAGAATAAATGAGCCAGTTGCTTGGCACCCTCGTGATCGGTCACAGCCAGGATTTCATCTCCCGGCTCAATGGCTGTTATACCGCGTGGTACAATCACCTCACCATTACGAATAATCGCAGCAATCACACAATGCTCCGGGAGTTTTAGATCTTTGATGGGAATACCGATAACCCTGGCACCAGGTAAGATCTTTTCTTCTACCAGAGAGTAGTGTCCCCGGCGCAATTTCAGCAAAGTTAACATATCTCCCAGGGACATTTCCTCTTCAATGATTGAGGCCATGATCTCGGCCTGATTAACTGCCACATCCACATGGAATTTCTCGTCAAACAACCAGGCATTGTGAGGATTGTTGATGCGTGCAATGGTTCTAGGCACCTGATAACGGCAGCGCACAAAGTAGCATAACGTCAGGTTCACCTCGTCCAATTGGGTGCACGCTGCCAGCACATCAGCCTCGCGAATACCAGCCTGCTCCAACACCCACGGTTCAATTGGGTTCCCTTCGTAAACCACCTCAGTGGGCAGTTCACGATGAATGCGCGCCAGCACCTCTCTGCGATGCTCAATTAAGTGCACCTTATGATTCTGGCTGAGCAGAATGCGCGCCAGTTGCGCCCCTGTTCGACCTCCACCTGCAATCACAACAAACATAACCTCACCTCACCTCTCCCTGTAATTGTTTACGCAGGGCCGTGATTCCCTCAAATGTTGCTCCAACCACCAGTACATCGCCAGTCATCAAGGCAAACTCGGAAGCCGGCAGAAAGGCACGCCCGGCGCGGCTAAGTGCCACCAGGATACATTCTTCAGAGGGGATTAATTCTTTGATCGGATGACCATTCCAGGCCTCCGGAATATCCACCTCGTAAATCTCCACTTCACCATTGCCGGCTGAGAAAACTGCACGGATATCACCGCCGGAGATTAACTCTTCAATCCGCTGAGCCCCCCAGGAGGTGGAACTCACGGTTTGTAAACCAAAAGCCTCAAAGATTGGGCGGAAATGCGGGTCATAATTGCGCGCTACTACATGCGGAACATGGTAAACCGAACGCGCAATGTGGCCCACAACCGCATTTAATGGGTCCGAGTTGGTCACAGCGGCTAAGGCATGGGTCTGCTCAATACCTGCCCGCAGAAGCACATCCTGCCCCATGGCATCTCCCTCATGCAAGCGCCCGCTAAAATCAGGGGGCAGATTATTAAAAGCCAAGGGGTTAGTGTCAACGACTGCCACGTTGTGCCCTGCTTTGCACAACCGATACGCCAGCTGCGAGCCTAAACGACCACATCCTACCACAATAATGTTCATAAGATACGGACCTCCCCGTGAAGCTCAGTCTATTTGATAAGGCACGCTGGTGATCACCAGATCTTTGTGGAAAAGTAACGCCGCCCGCAAGGTCACTGCCGCCCTGGCATGGAGCAAGCCGCTCCACCAATGATGCGAAACAAACTCCGGCACCACCACGGTAATGACTTCATTGGGCTGGCGCTGGCGATGCACTTCATCAATGTACTCCAGAAGCGGCTCAATATAGAGCCGGTAAGGCGATTCTAGCACCACCAGTCGGACCCCATCCCCCCAAACCTCCCACTTTCTCCGCACTTTTTCGGCCTCCTCAGGATCAATGGAAACATGGACCGCCGTGATGTCATCCGAAAGGGTCCGCGCGTAGCGCAGGGCAGCCAGCGTGCCTCGATGAACCCCCGAAATGGGCAGGATAACCCGATGACGGGCTATGCGTGGCGGGGCTCCATAGTGTTCTAGCGAGAGCCGTTGAGCAACGTGACGATAATGGGTCTCAATGGCTGTAAACATCGCCACCATGCCAGGAATGACCAGTACAACAACCCAGGCCCCATCCACAAACTTGGTGACAGCGAAGATAATCATCACCACCCCGGTACAAAAAGCCCCAAAGCCGTTGATGGCCATTTTGATTCGCCAGGCAGGATCGTAGCGCAAAACCGAGCTCCGCTCTCGGACCTCCTCACCGGGTCTCAGGTGACCTACCTTCCACCAGCGACGCGCCATCCCCGCCTGAGAGAGTGTAAAGGAGAAGAAAACTCCAATTGCGTAGAGAGGGATCAAACGTGTTACGCTGGCATTAAAAATAACGATGAGTGCAGACGCAAGCACCGCTAAGGTGACAATACCACGGGAGAAGACTAACCGGCTACCCCGAAATGTCATCTGACGCGGCAGGAGGTTATCTCTCGCCATGAACGCGCTGAGACGCGGGAAGTCTGCAAACGCCGTGTTGGCTGCTAGGATCAGAATAATGGTAGTAGCACTAATGGTAAGCATGTAAAAGAGACCGCGTCCTCCGTAGGCTGTCCGGGCGAGCTGAGAGATGACGGTTTCGGCCTCCGAAGGGACAGCCTGAACATAAGCGCTTAGAAAGGAAATACCCAGCAAAAGGGAGCCTAAGATGGACGACATGATAATAAGCGTGATGCCAGCATTACGGGAGCGCGGTTCTTTGAAAGCCGGAACCCCATTAGAAATGGCCTCAACCCCTGTCAACGCGGCAGTGCCACTCGCAAAGGCCCTTAAAATCAAAAACGCTGATAGTCCCTGCCCCATGTGCAGTACCTCTAAAGGAGGGGGATCCTGCACTATGCCTAAAGCACCCGTCAGGTACCGGAAGAGCCCCACGCCAACCATAGCATACATTGCCAGGATAAAGTAATAGGTGGGAATGGCAAAAGTAGCACCCGACTCTTTGATCCCTCGTAAGTTGACAAGCATAATAAAAAGAATACACCCTACCGACAGCCATACTCGCCAGGGGAAAAGAACCGGATAAGCCGAGATAATCTGGGCGACTCCGGATGACACCGAAACCGCTACAGTTAGAATATAGTCAGTCAAGAGGGCTGCGCCTGCAATGCGCGCCGGCCAGATTCCCAGGTTCTCGCGCGAGACAATATAGGAGCCACCACCGTTGGGATAGGCATGAATGGTCTGCTCGTAGGAAAGTGTGACAATGGCCAGCAAGACAACAATGGCCAGCGAAAGGGGAAAAACAAAATCGTAGGCCATTGTGCCGAGCACAGCCAGAACAACCAACATCTCCTGGGTCGCGTAAGCGGTCGAGGAGAGTGCATCTGAGGCGAAAACCGCAAGGCCAATGAATTTACCAATGGTCTGGTGCGGAGCATCGGCGGTGGGGAGAGGACGTCCGATTAGCCAGGTCCGCCAGGAGCGTGGGGGCTTATACCCCGTTTCGCGGTGCACAATGGTTGTACTACCACGACCCTCTATATTCATAAGTGACCGTTTTGGCCTCCTGTGATCACAATCCGACAAGGCCCCGGATTATACAATCAAACTGTTGCCCCGTCAATTATAATATGAGAGAATAAGGGTGCTTTATACCTCACACCCTCCCTCTCTGTGCATTGCTTGGGGGTAACACAGCACCACCCGGTTTCTCCCCCGCCCCCTCCTCGCGTGTACAAAACCAGCAGTGGTTCTCCCGTTTTTGACCCCGGCGTGCCCAGGCGATGTTACCCTTATCTCCTCCTTCTCCTCCCTGCTCGAAACAACCCCTTGGACCATTCCTAAGGTCCAGCTGGTTGCAAATGGCCGCCTGGCTTGTTCTGGCGACTCCTCTTTTGGGCACCTGGTTGGTACTTTCTCTACGCCCCCTTCCTTTTAGTCTGACAAACTTCATCCGAATACAATCTGAAACCCCTTTGCTCTGGCTGATAGATGGGGCTGCTCTCCTAGTAAGTGGAACGTTGTTTAAGATCAGGCACGATCTTTCACGCCTTTCGCGACAAGTCAGAATACTCTCCACCGCCTTGGATGAACGGACTGCCGAGTTACATGCAACCAAAGAACAAGCCCAACGCGAAATACTGGAACGCCATCAAGCCGAAACCATCATCAGCCGTGCAAAACGGGAGTGGGAAACCACCTTCGATGCAATTCCCGACCCCATCATTCTTACAGATGCACAGGGTAAGATCATTCGTTGCAACCAAGCGGCTACCGTCCGTCTCCAACAGTCCTACACAACTATTATCGGGCAAGCGATGGATGCTTACTTTCCGGGCGTGGTGGAAGCCTTCCGCAATCCCGATGCCCATCATTTACCCCTCTCCATGCCTTCACAGTACGGCTGGTTTGAGGTCACTGCACACCCCTTCCAATTGGAGGACAATACACAAGGACAGGTTTTCATCTTCCGGGATATCGAGCAGCATCGCAGAGCCGAAGCCGAGGTTCAGCGGCAGAAACAATACTTCGAGGGTATCTTCCAGAACAGCCCGGTTGCCATTGTAACGCTGGCCCTGGATGGAGCCGTGGTAGCCTGCAACCCAGCCTTTGAGCGACTTTTTGGTTACTCACAGGCAGAAGTAATCGGGGGGCGCCTGGATGACCTCATCACCCCCGAGGCCTATCGGCATACCATCCAGGAATTCAATCGGCGCGTCCAGCGTGGCGAGATTTATCACAATGTCTCGCGTCGTGTGACCAAAACCGGGCAATTCATTGACGTGGAAATTTTCGGTGTGCCGGTCATCGTTCACGGTCAGACCCTGGGCTTGTTAGCACTCTACCATGACATTACCGAATTGGTCCGTGCACGTCGCAAGGCTGAGGAAGCCGATCTGGCAAAAAGCGAATTCCTGGCCAATATGAGCCATGAGATTCGCACCCCTTTGAACGGTATCATCGGTATGCTTAACTTGGCGCTGGAAAGCGAGCTTTCCCCCGAACAGGCTGAGTATCTTCGCGCCGCTCTGGAAAGTGCCGAGAATCTGTTAGGGCTGCTGAACGACATTCTGGACCTTTCCAAAATTGAAGCAGGGCGCATGGAATTGGAAATGGCCGATTTCAACCTGCGCACCGTCATGGAGGGGGTGGCCAGCACCTTGGCCCAGCGGGCAGCCAGTAAGAATCTTGAATTGATTTGTCACATCCCCCCCGATGTTCCCACCCTGTTGCGCGGCGATGCCAATCGCCTGCGCCAGGTTTTAACCAACCTGGTGGGAAATGCAGTTAAATTCACCGAACAAGGAGAGGTCATCCTGCGAGTCAAGCGGGTTTCCGAATCGCGTACCCACGTGACCCTAACTTTCTCTGTCCAGGATACCGGCATTGGCATACCACCTGAACGTCAGGCAGCAATATTTGAGCGCTTCACCCAGGCCGATATGTCCACCACACGGCGCTATGGAGGCACAGGTCTAGGCCTAGCTATCTCTGCCCACCTGGTTGAATTAATGGGGGGCAAAATCTCCCTCATCAGCGAACCCAACCGCGGCAGTTTATTTTCCTTCAATCTGACCCTGCCCAAACAAGAAGTGGCTCGCGAATTACCTCCGCCTGCCCTGCTCGCCCTGTCACCCCAGCGCGTTCTGGCCATTGAAGGAAATACCCACAATCGGCTGCTCCTTTCGGAAATCATCGGCGCTCTCGGCTGGCAAATCACCACCACCCGCAGTCCCGAGGAAGGCATACGCATTTTGAATCAGGAGGCCGCTGGTCAAGCGTCGTATAACCTTCTCTTTCTGGATGCCCATTTTTTGGAATCCCATGGCGAAGATTTGATCACACGCCTGCGTGCCACACCCCCCTCCTGCAACCTTCCCATTATCCTGGTAACCACTCTTAATCGCACCTATAACCGAGCCCAACTCCAAAGCCTGGAATGCCAGGGGCTCTTATTAAAACCGGTTCGTTTGCAGGCTTTCTACCAAACCCTGCTCTCAATTTATATTCCTCAGCCGTCTTACATTGAACCGGGGATTCCCCAACCACCCCCTAAATCAGTTCCTCAGGGCAAATCCATTCTTTTAGTAGAAGACAACGCCATAAACACCAAGGTGGTGGTCAATCTGCTGACCAAAGCCGGCTATCAGGTGGATACTGCTGAGAATGGAGCCCAAGCGCTGGAAACCGTTCAGCGCAAAACCTACGACCTGATTCTGATGGATGTACAAATGCCGGTTATGGACGGACTGGAGGCCACCTTGCACATCCGCGCCCGCGAGGGCAATGCTCGACACACACCCATCATTGCTATGACGGCGCACGCCTTTCGTGAGGATATTCAACGCTGTCTGGCTTGTGGCATGGATGATTATCTTGCCAAGCCTCTGAAACCTCACCTTCTCTACGAAACCGTTTCACGCTGGCTTCAGTCCGCTTCTGCTGACCAGTCACCACCCCCGCCCCCGGATACACCAGCCCCAACCAACGCAGGCTCAACAACCCCGCCCGCAAAACCCGCCCCTACTACACCTTTGAGCCCCAAAGCGCCACCCCCGGCCAATCAACCTTTCCCGCTGGGACATCCCCAATACCTGGAAAGCATCTTGCCGCGTTTTGGCAACGAACCCGGCTTTTTCATTGAAATGTTTGAGGCCTTCATTGAGCAAACCTCCCAGAAAGTTAAGGAACTGCGTCGGGCGGCTCAAAAGAATGACCCCACTACGTTGAGGCTTCTGGCCCATAACCTGAAAGGTGTAGCAGCCAATTTTGAAGCCACCACACTGGTAACGATGAGCGCTACCCTGGAACAGATGGCGCGCCAAAATCAACTCGATGGCGCCCCAGCGCTGATCGAAGCGATTGCTGATGCCCTTACGCCACTACGTCAGCACCTGACTGAGATAAAGGCCGCTCTTAGAGTCACCCCCCCAAGCCGGAAGGATAACCCCTTATGCCCACCGTTCTTCTAATCGAAGATGAAATCATCTACCATCGCATGCTAGAACACGCATTGCGTCCACTCGGGTTCATTGTTTACACCGAGCTCACCGGGACAGAAGGGCTGGAAGCCGCACAGGTCGTTCACCCTGACATCGTTATCACTGACATTAATCTGCCCGACATTTCGGGTTACGAAGTCACCAGACGCCTGCGTCGCGATCCGCGCTTTGCCCATGTGCCGATCATCATCCTGACCAGTCAAACCACGTTACAAGACAAGTTGGCCTCTTTTGAAGCAGGGGCGGATGATCACATTAACAAACCCTTTGAACCCGAAGAGTTGATTGCCCGCATGCGCGTCCTGCTCAAGCGGGCCGAATTACTGCGCCAGGCCCTGCCTGCTGGCCCTACCCCAGCGCCAGTGCGTCAAGCTCGCATGCTTGCCATTCACACCCTGCGCGGCGGTATCGGGGCCTCGATCCTGGCTGTTAACCTGGCTATCGGGTTGCGGGAATTGTGGAACGCCCCGACCCTGCTCATGGATCTGGCCATGTTGGCCGGACAGGACGCCCTTCTCCTCAATCTCCCTTTGCGGCGCACTTGGGGAGACCTTGCCAACGTTGCTCCTCAGGAACTGGACTTTGAACTTCTCCAGTCCATCATTGTATCCCATGAAAGCGGGCTTGATCTTATTGCTGCCCCCACCACTCCCACCCAGGCTGAGATGATCTCTGGCGAAACACTCACCGCCGCGCTAGAGATTCTGCGTCCTCAGTATGACTACATCATAGCCGATCTCCCCCACGACTTCAATGATGTGACCTTGCAGATCCTGGACATGGCGGACATAATCGTCATGCTGGTTGCCCCAGAATTATCATCTATCCGCGCAGCCGCCGCAGCATTAGACACCTACACCAAACTTAATTACGAAAAAGATAAAATCAAAATCGTGCTAAACTACACGTTTCCACGTTATGCATTACCTCGTGATAAGATTGAGACTGCGCTGGGGCATCCTATTACTCTGGTATTACCCTACGTTCCCGATCTGCTGGTACAATCCGTCAATCTAGGTAAGCCAATCCTATACCACCAACCCGGAGAACGTTTTAGCGAGTTAGTTGAGGACTTTGCCTTCTACCTTAGCACTCCCAGCCACAAGAAAACCCAGCCGGCTACTCCCTCCCCAGCCTGGAAACGTGTTTATAATCGGTTTCTAAAAGCCCGTAAGTCCGCGGAACGCGCTCGTTAATTCTTTTGCCCAAAGGAGGTTCACAATGGTATCTCATTTCAAGCGTCCTACGCGAATCGCCGTAGTAGGCACCGGCAACGTTGGTGCCACCTTTGCTTATGCGCTTCTACTAAGTGGCCTGGCTTCTGAGATCGTATTAATCGACACCAATCACGCCAAAGCAGAAGGGGAAGCAATGGACCTAAACCACGCAGTTCCTCTCCTGCCCCAACCTGCGCGGGTCTGGGCCGGCACTTATGAGGATTGCGCAACCGCGCTCATCACAGTGGTCACAGCCGGTGCTGCCCAGCGACCGGGTGAAACCCGCCTGGATCTGGTCAACCGTAACGTGGCAATCTTCAAGCAAATCATCCCCGAAATTGTGCGCCACAGCCCCAATACCATTTTGTTAATAGCCACTAATCCGGTGGATATTCTGACCTACGTGGCGCTGAAACTTTCAGGGTTTCGCACTAATCATGTCATTGGCTCTGGCACTATACTCGATACCGCCCGCTTCCGCTATTTGCTCAGTCAGCATTTTGATGTAGATCCACGCAGCGTGCACGCATATATCATTGGGGAACATGGCGATAGCGAAGTACCTGTCTGGTCACTGGCCAACATTGCCGGGATGCGCCTGCCTCAATACTGCGCCATCAATCACATGGAATGCCAGCCCTCCATTCTCGAGGACATCTTCCAACAGACCCGCGACGCTGCCTATCACATCATCGAACGCAAAGGCGCCACCTATTACGCAATTGCCTCCGGATTGGTGCGCATTTGCGAGTCAATCATCCGCGACCAAGGAAGTGTACTTTCTGTCTCAAGCTATCTTGAAGACTACTACGGTATCAGCGATGTGTGTTTGAGCCTTCCCAGTGTGATTGATCTGGACGGGATTGAACGAGTGATTCGCCTGGATCTCAGCCCAGCAGAGATTGAGGGTTTACGCAAATCCGCAAGCGTCTTAAAGGAAGTCCTAAATTCCCTTGACCTATAAACCAAGCCGCTTTTTCTTCACAAAGCCCTAAAACGCCGGTTGGTATTGCAATACCAACCGGCGCTTATATACTTTTTTAAGCAAGTCCCCCTTTTGCGAGGCAGCCCGCTCTTCCTCAGGTGCCGGGGTTGGGCCGGTGTAAGTCAGATAGACGGATTTACCATCGTAACTCGCATGTAAATCGGCAACACGCGACTGATGAGAAACATCTAATCCATCCGCCACGCGTAACAAGGCTGCCAAACGACGCACGCTTCGGCGGTCAGCCTTACTCAGAGCCGCATAGTGAGCATGACGCAGGTTTGGCAGAGCCTTGCGGTGATAGCGTGCAATGGAGCCAATCAAGAGGCGTTCCCGTGGATCCAGCAACAGCAATGGTGTTTTTAGAATGATTTGCAAGGCGGCTTTATGATGACCCTTTCGCCCTTCCACCCAACCAATATCATGAAGCAAAGCCGCCATCTCCAGCCAAAAACGTCCCTCGTTCTCCAGCCCATGCAACCCCCGCAGGTCATCAAATAGTCGCAAAGCAAGGCGCAATACCTGATGAGTGTGTGGTGCCTCATACTGGCAGGCCTGGGCGAGTTGTAATGCTGCGCGCAAGTGAGCCTGCTGGTCCGTCGAATATATGGACCAATCAAAAGCATCTTCTGTATTCATCAAGACCAGCTCCCTATATACCCATAACCTCGAAATTAACTTTCCATCAATGTGTCATCTGCCTGACGACCGTGCACAATCCTTGCACCGCCAGGGCTCAAGGCAAATTCCAGACGGTGGACAAGGCCCTGCCACATACCCTCTGCCATCCAACTCTGCCAGGCATCCCGAAAACGCGCATAGGTCTCCTGGCGCTCCGTCTGGCAGAAAGCCTGAAATGCTTCCAAACCCGGACGCAAACGGGCGAAAGGACGGGTGTGTCCATAATAATCGCGGGTTCGTTTCAACTCCTGCTCCGTGAATTCGGGCAGGTAGAGCAGCCATACATCCAAATCATGCACAGCCCCCAACCACTCTTGGCAGGTACGGACGGCTTGAATGTAGGGTTTCAAATCCTCGCCGTACAAAGGGGAAAATGCTTCCAGTGTGTAACGTAAGTGCTTGGCTCGAATGCGCATCAGGTGAAGTTCGTTGACACACTCAGGACGATCCACATACTCCCCAAAAGCAAGAAATGCCTCCAGACGCTCACGGATGGTCTGTTCGGCCAGGCGGTACAATTCCGGCTCCGCCACTAAGGACCAGGTCATTCCCCTTACAGGCAATGCCAGAGGAACCAAAAGAGCGCGCATCTCATCTGCAACCTGACTTTGCTCAAAGGCAGAGAGAGCCGTCAAAACTTCTGCCTGCAGTGCCGCGCGTTGCTGCCGAAGCCGCAGTAGCAGACGCGCTACCCCCAAGCGCTCTTTGCCCTCAATCCCGCGTAAAAAAACCTTCACGCGCTCAATATGCACATCCGTATCCCGCGCTGCTCCCAGCGCGCGCCCCAGTTTGCGAAAAGCCCGCCGCCAGCGCTTATAGCGCTTGGGTGCCAAATGTGGGCCGAATATAGGCAACAAACTGCGTAAACGTCGGCAAGCTACCCGCATTCGATGCACTGGCTCAACATCCTCGTGGGCACGTACCCCCTCCACCTCTCCTAGAAGGGCTTTCAGATGCTTGAGAAGGACCTCGCTACCGTAGCCACGGATCAACCAGGAACCCGGCATGTCATCCTGCATCATCAAGAATACTGCTCGCGATCCATCAAGGTTCAATCAGATTACTTCTGGATGAGAGTCTTTTTGATGTAATCTCGCAGGTCGGTGAAAACATCTTTTACCGGACGGGTGGCATCTATAGTGACAAAGCCGTACTCTTCAGCCATTTTATCAAACTGCTCAATCAGCCGGGACTGATAAATGCAAAAACTATCGTAGATATTATCCGCAAAGCGCACATCCATTCCCGACTCCCAATAATCAAACCCTCGACCATGGACAATGCGTGAAACCAACGTCTCAACATCGGCTTTGAGATAGAACACCACATCGGGCTTAAGCGCAAATCCGTAAACCTTGCGCGCCCATTGTGGATCAGCACCACGCACGACATCCCGGGCAATGATCGAGAAGAAATAGCGATCTGAAAGTACGAAGAAGCCTGCCTTGAGGGCTGGAATGATGTGATTTTCCAGCCGGTCAGCAAAGTCGGTGGCGTAAAAAAGGCTCATTGTCGTGCGGCTGAAGGTGTGCCCCTGTTTGGCAGCGTCCAGCCCGGGCTGGGTAAGCGGGGAACGGCGCAGTCCTGTATCCGAAACTGCAATCCCTTGCGCCTCCAGCCATTCGCGGAGCATCTGGATTTGAGTGGACCGTCCTACACCATCACTTCCCTCCAGGACGATTAACCGCCCGGGCATGTCCTTGAGTTTGAGATAAGGGAAGCCCTCTCCATAAAACTGTGCCTTAGTCATGCCGTCGCCTCCCCCGTACTAGAAATCATAGCCTCAGCCCCGTCTGCGGGCAAACCCTCTGCCCCCACTTTCTCACGGGATTCTGCAAGCGACTGTCGCGTTTTGTACAGTGATCGAGCACGCTGTGCTAACACCTCTGGAGTGGGCAAACCCTCCCAGCCACGTAGGAGTTTGCGCACCGTCTTGCGCACCAGATTCTGCTGAGTTTCCACCGGTAATGTGCCATCAATCACCGTAAAACCAAATTCTTCGATCATGGCATCGTACTCATTTACAATGCGTTGCTGAAACAGCCGAAAACTGGTGACTTTATTATCCGAAAGGCCTAGGTCCATACCAGCCTCATAGTACTTAAGTTTGGCACGGCCAGAGAGAATTCGCTCCACGGCGATATTCACCGGGACCTGAAAATAAAAAACCAGATCGGGTTGGGGCGCAAACGCATATAGATTCCGAACCCAACTGCGGCTGACACCCCGTGCCACATCGCGAGCAAATGCGGTAAATGCATAGCGATCCGCCAACACGATGACCCCCGCCTTGAGCAGCGGAAGCAGGTAATTCTCCCAGCGATCGGCAAAATCGGTAGCCTGGATAAGGCTGAAGGTGGTGGGGGTGAAGATTTTTTCCTTTTTCCCCAAGCGGGTCGTGCTCTTGACCAGAGGCGAGGAGTTCCACTCGGTGAAATGAACGGACTTACCCTGTGACTTGAGCCATTTGTACAACAGGTCTATTTGGGTGGACTTGCCACTCCCGTCAATGCCTTCAACAACAATCAGTTTTCCACGGTAGGAATGAGGAGCTAACACGGTTGACTCCTGTTAGTTTTTGTTTACAAAATCAACTTGATCAGTCAAATTTATTATATAACATGAGTGCATTTTGAACCAAATCCAATTGGATCCGATCTGGAAAAATAGCCCCATAGGGTATCCCTATGGGGCATAAAGAAACACCCTCTTCTTATTTCAGACGTTTAGGTCATCCTCATCCATGCCATTCACTTCAAAGAGTTCTCCGGTAGCGCAAAAAACGGTGCGCTCACATATATTAGTCACCCGATCTGCCATGCGCTCAAGATTGTGAGCCACCCACATCAGCAAATTGGCCAGATCAATCGTCTCTGGATTGCTGATCATCGTTTGCACGACCAGGCGATACACCACGTTGTAAAGTTCATCAACCTTGTCGTCTTCCTTGGGTATCTCAAGCGCAGTCGGCACGTCTTCCGCCACAAAGGCTCCTAATGCCCGGTGCAACATGGAGACGGCCAGTTGTGCCATTTGATCAATCTCCTGAACCGGAACGGGGATGTCCGCATCACCCAGAAGCATGGTGATCTTGGCAATCCCTTTGGCATAGTCTCCAATGCGCTCCAGTTCGGTATTTACCTCGAGCATGGCCGCCAATTGGCGCAGGTCATGCGCCATGGGCTGTTGGGTAGCCATCAGGATCAAGATCGCATTTTCGATGGCGAACCGCTTCTCGTTGATCTGTTGATCTTCCTCAAAAATCTCTTTTGCTGCTTTTGCATCGCGACGCTTAAGGGCATCAACCGCCGCCAGCGCCGCATGTTCCACCATACTCCCCAAGACAAGGAGCTCATCCTGAATCTGACCAATTTGGCGGGTAAGCGCACTTCGCAGAGGCATGGGGAAAGTCCTTTTAGGGGTTTAACCAAAGCGACCTGTGATATAGTCTTCGGTGCGACGGTCACGAGGACGGGTGAAGATTTGATTGGTGGGGCCATACTCCACCATAACTCCCGCCCGATCCTCATCAACGGTAAAGAATGCTGTGTAGTCCGAAACGCGCGCGGCTTGCTGCATGTTATGGGTCACAATAATGATTGTATAATCGCGCGCTAATTCACGCATTAAGTCTTCAATCTTCAACGTGGCGATTGGGTCTAATGCTGAACAAGGTTCGTCCATCAAAATGATTTCGGGTTTGACGGCAATGGTGCGGGCAATGCATAGACGCTGTTGTTGCCCGCCTGAAAGGGCTAGCGCATTTTTATGTAAATCATCCTTCACCTCATCCCATAGGGCCGCCTGGCGCAAGGATTCTTCTACTAACTCATCCATATTGCCGCGATAACCGTTAATGCGTGCGCCCCAAGCGATATTCTCATAAATACTTTTTGGGAAAGGATTGGGCTTTTGAAAAACCATGCCAATCAGGCGCCGCACCTGAACGGGGTCCACATCCGGGTCGTAAATATTCTTCCCATGGAAAAGCACCTCCCCCGTCAGACGTGCTCCTGGAATTAATTCGTTCATCCGGTTGAAACACCGGATCACCGTGCTTTTTCCACACCCCGAGGGCCCAATAATGGCTGTGATCTTACGCGCCTCGATTTGCAGATTCACATCCTTGACAGCACGGAATGCACCATAATACACATTAACGTTTCGCATTTCGATGGCGTAATCAACCACAGAGGGCGAAGCAGATGTAGTGCGCGTTTGCGTGGCTATTCGAACGAAAGCGTCAGATTTGGATTCCATCGGGCATCAACTCCGCCAGTAATTTTATCATAAGATGCGGCGGGGCCTTGCAAGGACCTGGCTAACCCTTGTTAATCAATCTTACACCCGAAAGGTTAAGAAATGATTGTAAACGGGTAAACTCTGGCTTAACTCGGGTGGCCTTCGCTCGTTTCAGATCGCGTATGAAATAGCCTCTTGGTATAATTTGTAGGCGCTAACCTCATGAGGTGATATTTAAATGTCAGATATGCTGGATAAACTGGCTTTAATCGAAGCACGATACAACGAAATTAACCAACTCCTTGAGCAGGTTGTGGATGATTACCAACGAGCGGCTGAACTGGCGAAAGAGCGCGCTGAGTTAGAGGAAATCGTCACGCGCTCCCAGGCCTACCGTCAAACCCTTCAACGCTTGGAAGAAGCCCGTACGCTACGCGATTCTGATGACCCGGAAATCCGCGAACTGGCCGATCAGGAGATCGAAGAACTGGAGCCGCGACTGGAACAATTAGAACGCGAGCTCAAAGCCCTCCTCCTGCCCAAAGATCCACGTGATCAACGTAATGTCATCATGGAAATCCGCGCCGGCACAGGTGGTGAAGAGGCAGCACTCTTTGCCGCTGACCTCTTTCGCATGTACTCCCGCTATGCCGAGCGTCAGGGCTGGGAGGTTGAAGTTCTTTCCCAAAACGAGACCGGTATTGGTGGCTTCAAGGAAATCATATTCCTGGTCAAGGGGAAAGGCGCCTATTCACGTCTCAAATATGAATCAGGAGTTCACCGGGTACAACGCATTCCGGTCACCGAATCCTCGGGACGCATCCATACTTCCACCGTTACCGTTGCCGTCCTGGCCGAAGTGGAGGATGTAGACATCCACATCCCCGAATCGGATCTGCGCATTGATGTCTATCGTTCAGCAGGCGCTGGTGGGCAAAACGTGCAGAAAAACGCAACAGCCGTACGAATCACCCATCTACCCACCGGCATCGTTGTTGCCTGTCAGGACGAACGCTCGCAACTTCAAAACCGCTTGCGCGCAATGAGCATCCTGCGTGCGCGCCTTTACGAAATGGAGATGCAGAAGCGCCAGGAAGAAGTGGATGCTGCCCGCCGGGCTCAGGTCGGCACAGGGGAACGAGCCGAAAAGATCCGCACCTACAATTATCCGCAGAATCGGGTCACCGATCATCGCATAGGCCTTTCTTCCTACAACCTGCCGGCGGTTATGGATGGCGACTTGGACATGTTTATTGAGGAACTCGCTCTGCGTGACCAGGCCCAACAACTGGCCACTGGCCTTGATGAGGATGAAGACGACGATAACCATCGCTGAATGGTTGGCCCGGGCTGCCAAGGCGCTCCGTCCCACTTCAGAGACTCCCCTCCTTGAGGCCCAGGCCCTGCTCGCCCACTTTACGGGCCTGACTCGCGTCTACATCCTGACTCACCCAGAGCATCGGTTAGATGACGCCACCTTGCAGCAACTTGATGGGGCGCTCGAGAGGCTTTGTCAGGGCGAACCCTTGCCCTATGTGCTGGGCGAGCAGGAGTTCTATGGGTTACCGTTCAAAGTTACCCCCGCCGTGCTAATTCCCCGCCCTGAAACTGAATTGCTGGTCGAACAAGCCATTGTCTGGCTAAACCACCATCCCGAACGGCGCCTGGCAGCCGACGTGGGCACCGGCTCAGGGTGTATTGCCATTAGCCTGGCCCACCACATCCCCGATCTGATCGTTCTGGCAGTGGATCGCTCACGTCCAGCCCTGGAAGTAGCCCGGGAGAATCTACGGCGCCTGCGGCTGAGTCAGCGCGTTCACCTGCTCCAGGCAGATCTCCTTAGTCCAATCAATGCCTCCTTCGATGTGATCTGCGCCAATTTACCCTACATACCCACAGCACGGTTGGCCGAACTAAAAGTAGCCCAACATGAGCCACATACCGCTCTGGATGGTGGCCCGGCGGGGCTCGATCTCATTCAGCGCCTGCTCGAACAAGCCCCCTACAGGTTGGCTCCAGGTGGTTTGCTCCTGGCAGAATTGGATGCCTCGCAAGCCCTCACCCTGCCCGAAATTGCCCGCCGCTACTTTCCTCAAGCCCAGATCACACTCCACTCCGATCCGGCTGGCCTGCCACGCCTGCTGGCAATCCAAACGTGATACCCCCACTCGATCCCTTTATGGCTTGCGAAGGGATTCCAGATTGGCGATCCCCTCAAACAAATCGCGCTCCACATACCCATTCAGACGAGGGGGGTAAGCCCGCATGAACGTCTCACGCGCCACCCAGCGCCGGAAAAGCCGCCCCAACCACCCACTGGTCAAGCCACTTCCACCCTGGCTGGCGTGGCAAGCAGCCGCCTCGTCGCGTATGGCGGCCACTTCGTGATAATCCACCACAGCATCGGTTGGGAACTCCACTGCCGCAATGGCCGCCAAATCAATATCTCCATTCCGGCCAAACCGATGAGGATCACGACCGGTCAGCCGCATCAAACGTACCGTCAAGCGCAAAAATGTGCGCGGTATGGTATGAAAATACAATTTGTGTGGCTGGTAAGGCGATCCGGCCCGGGCATCGAGTTCGGGATCCGATTGAGCGGCCAGGTCAAACGCACGCACCGTTGCCTGATGAATGGCAATGTGATCCGGATGGCGATACCCCCCGATTGGATCAAAGGTGATTACCACCTGGGGGCGCAAGCGACGAATATGCGCCGCAATTTTACGCGCGACTTCCTCGAGAGGGGCATTTATTAGAGCCTGGGGATGATGATTATCAGCGCTCCCTGGCATTCCCGAATCGCGGTAATCCAGGAAGAAGACCCCCTTCAACCCCAGTTTGCCCGCCGCGCAACGCAACTCGGCTTCGCGCCGCTCGGCGATTGAATGATAGCCCTCAAGAAACTCTGGCGATACGTCCCCGGCCTCACCTCGCGTGGCGCAGATCAAGAAGACATCCACGCCTCGACGGGCATAATAAGCCAACGTACCGCCAATGCCAAACGTCTCATCATCCGGATGCGCCAGTACTGCCAGTAAGGTTGGTTTATGCACCGTCTCGCTCATAAAAAGCCTTCCCTGCCACCTCTAAGACTAATAACGCAACATGTGAGGATCAACCCGTTCAGCCCATGCGTTCAAACCGCCCTTTAAATGCCTTACCTGCTGAAAGCCAGCGGCCTGCATCATCTTCAGCGCACGGGCGGAACGCACGCCGGTTCGACAGAATAACACATACTCAGCCTGGGGATTCAGTTCATGGAGTTTCTGCGGCAACTTCTCCAAGGGGATTTGTAAAGCCCCGGGCAAAGCCGAAATCTGGCTCTCAACCGGGTGACGTACATCAACTAGCACCGGAGGATTAGCGCTCTGCAAGCGCTGTGCCAACTCCTCCGGCGAAAGATCCAGACCTTCTCCAACCTCGGCCTGAGGGTGAGGTTGCGCCGGGACGCCACAGAAGGCTTCGTAATCAATTAATTGGGTGATCTGCGGGTTGTCTCCACACAATTTGCATTGTGGGTTTTTCCGCAAGGTGATCATTTCAAAAGACATATCCAGTGCATCATAAAGGAGCAAACGACCAATCAGGGGCTGCCCAATGCCCAAAATAAGTTTGAGCACTTCTGTGGCCTGGATGGTGCCAATGGTACCGGGCAACACGCCAAACACCCCCGCATCGGCGCAAGAAGGCACGCTATCAGGGGGCGGGGGCTCTGGGAATAAACACCGGTAACAAGGCCCTTGCCGGGCGTCAAAAACGCTCACCTGTCCCTCAAAACGGAATACCGAACCGTAGACATAGGGACGGCCGGTCAGTGCCGCCAGATCATTTAGTAAATAGCGGGTCGGGAAATTATCTGTCCCGTCTACCAGTATGTCATAACCTGAAGCAATCGCCTGAGCGTTTGAGGCCGAAAAGACCTCGTTATAGACATCTACCTGGATAAAGGGGTTAAGTTCCAATAATCGTTTGCGCGCGGACTCAACCTTGAGCATCCCCAGACGATCCGTGCCGTGGGCAATTTGGCGCTGCAAGTTAGATTCATCCACCACGTCATAATCTACCAACCCAATGCGCCCTACCCCCGCTGCCGCCAGATATAACGAAATAGGTGATCCCAGCCCACCCGTACCCACAATGAGCACCGAAGCGGCTTTTAACTTCCGCTGTCCCTCCATGCCCACTTCGGGAATGACCAGGTGGCGGGCATAGCGAAATACTTCCGCTTGGGTTAATTCAGGGCCCATGCTACCCTCCTCTTACTAGACCAAAACACGAGCCAATTTATCCGGGTTTCAATTGTACCGCAGATGTTACAATTAAGCCGTGCGCATAATCCTAACCCATGAACAGGCCGATTTCGATGCCCTGGCGGCACTTCTCGGAGCCTCCCTCCTGGATGAACAGGCGTTGGCTGTACTGCCCCGCCGCCTTAACCGCAACGTGCGTGCCTACCTCAACCTCTACGGGAGTGAACTGCCGCTCCATGAGGTGCGCGATCTCCCTAATGAACCTATCGAGACCGTAACCCTGGTAGACACCCAATCCCTGGTAACCCTAAAGGGAATGAGCAAGCACACGCGCGTGCGCGTGATTGATCATCATCAACCTCGCGCTGACCTGCCGCCGGAGTGGCAGGTTACCATTGAGCGCGTTGGTGCTTGCACCACGCTGCTGGTTGAGGCGCTGCGCGAGCGCCTGGAACCCCTTAATTCCCACCTGGCAACTCTCCTACTCCTTGGAATTTATGAGGACACCGGATCACTTACTTATAACAACACCACCGCTCGAGATGCTCATGCAGTGGCTTACCTTTTAGAACAGGGAGCCAATCTTCACCTAGCTAGCCAATTTCTGAATCCCCCCCTCTCGGAAGATCAACGCGAGGTTTATCACCGTTTGCTAGCCAGCGCCGAGACTCTAGAGATCAACGGGCAAACCATCGTTATCGCCAAGGGAGAAGCCACCGGCCTGGTTGAGGAAGTCTCCTCCATCGCTCATAAACTACGTGATTTGCTTGATCCAGATGGATTGTTCCTTTTGGTAAAAACCGCGGAAGGTATTCGTTTAGTAGCCCGCTCCACCACAGACCGCATCAATGTGGCTCAAATTGCGGCCCTTTTTGGCGGGGGTGGTCATGAACGCGCCGCCGCAGCCCTTATCCGCATCCCCGACCTGGGGGTGCCAGAGGACAACGCCCTGGACGTTGTGTACCAGCGCCTGATAGAAGCCCTGCCGGATAAAGTGCAGCCCGCCATAACAGTTGAGCAAATCATGTCACCACGCCCTATGGTGATCTCGCCAGAGACCTCAGCCCAAGAAGCCGCTCAATTGATGCAACGCTACGGTTACGAAGGCTACCCGGTGGTTAAGGATGGCAAAGTAATTGGACTGCTCACCCGACGCGCCGTGGATCGCGCGCTGGCACATCGCCTCAACCTCCCGGCTTCCAGTCTGATGGAAGCCGGCGAAGTGGTGGTGCGGCCTCAAGACCCCCTGGAGGTTGTTCAGCGCCTGATGGCCGAAACCGGCTGGGGACAGATTCCTGTGATAGATCCGGAAAGCCAGACCGTCATAGGGATTGTTACGCGCACAGATTTGTTGAAAGCGCTAGGGCGCAACCACCTGGCAGCTCCCGCCCGCCAGAATTTTGCCGATCGTCTTGAAGCAGCCCTCCCACCTGCACGCCTGGCTCTGCTCAAATTGATCGCCGACCGCGCCCATCGGCGTCGCCTACCGGTTTACGTGGTGGGGGGTTTTGTGCGCGATTTGCTTCTTAATCGCCCCAGCCAGGATTTTGACATTGTCGTGGAAGGTGACGCCATTGCTCTGGCTCGGGCTTTAGAGCGCGAATTGGGTGGACGCGTCACCAGTCATAGCCGCTTTGGCACAGCCAAATGGCACATCGCCGAAATCCGCGCCTCGCTTCTGAAAAACACACTGCGTCTGGATAACGCCGATCTCAGTGACCTACCCGAGTACCTGGATTTCATCAGCGCACGCACCGAGTTCTATGATTACCCCACCGCGCTACCAACTGTCGAGCGCAGTAGCATCAAACTGGACCTCCACCGCCGCGACTTCACCATCAACACCCTGGCTCTGCGTCTGGATGGCCGCCATTATGGGGACTTGTACGATTATTGGGGGGGCTACGCTGACCTGCAGCGCGGTCTGATCCGTGTGCTCCATTCCCTTTCCTTCGTGGACGATCCTACTCGTATGCTGCGCGCGGTGCGCTTTGAACAGCGTTTTGGTTTCCAGATAGAAGACCGCACATTGCAGTTGATGCACGAGGCGCGCGATCTGCTCCGTCAAGTCTCCGGAGATCGCCTGCGGCATGAGTTAGAACTCATCCTGGCCGAGGAGGATCCCTTGCCCGCCCTCCAACGCCTGGAAGAGCTTCAATTGCTGGAATCCATTCACCCCGATTTACACTGGAACCCACAACTAAATGATCCCATGCACGCAGCACTCAAGGCCCCACTAGAGTCAGCATGGAACCTACCCGAAACCTGGGGCGGCGCTCCTATTCGTCGGATGTTGGCCTACCTGGTCTGGTTTTTACCTCTACCGGCCGAGAAAAGTGCCAACCTGGCCCAGCGTCTGCGCCTGCCCCATCATCTGCGTGAAGGCTTGAAAATTGGGGCGGAACTCATTCCTGACTTGCCTGGCTTGCTCGACTGCGCACCCAGTCGGATTGTTGCCCGCCTGGACGGTGTACCTCTGCCTGTCATCTACGCTCTCTTCTTGCTCAATCGAACTTCTGAAATTGCTGAAGTGCTGAGCACCTACGCAACTCGATGGCGCCACATCCACCCGGTCACGGATGGGCACACGCTGCGTGCAATGGGGGTATCCCCCGGTCCGGCTTATCGCCGAATTTTGTGGGCACTGCGTGCCGCCTGGCTGGATGGTGAGATTCACTCACCCGAAGAAGAGCGCCGCCTGCTGGAGCAATTGATCCCCACAAAACCCCATGATTGACATAGCCACACCCCCTACCCTTACTCACAACTGGCTTGATCAGGTCTGTCTGCGCCACCTGCGCGAAGAAGATTTACCAGCATTGGAATGGGATGGTGCCTATACCCACTTCCGCCGCGTGTACCGCGAGGCCTTCCAGGCCAGCCTGAACGGCCAGGTGCTTATTTGGGTCGCTGAACTCCCAGGGGTCGGGATCATTGGACAGGCATTTGTCCAATTAGCCAGCCCACGTCCCGAACTGGCGGACGGAGAACACCGTGCCTACCTCTATGGGTTTCGCGTCAAACCAGCCTATCGCAATGCTGGCTTGGGAACTCACATACTCACTACCATCATCCAGGATCTTCGGGCACGAGGATATATGTGGCTGACTCTCAATGTTGCCGTTGAAAACAAAGCAGCCCGACGGCTATACGAACGCCTGGGCTTTATCGTGGTCGGGTACGATCCAGGATGCTGGTCTTACCTGGATCACGAAGGGCAACGACGCTTTGTGGAAGAGCCAGCCTGGCGCATGCAAAAACAATTGTTCTAAAACCGCACGCTATATTTGTAAGACAACGCATAGCGATCTTTCCCTACGCGTTTGGGAATTTATGCAAGCAGCATCGTAAATGTACATTCACGCACTATATACCCGGAAACAGGCTTGAATAGATAGGGGTAAAAGAGAAAGCCCTTAGCAATGCGGCATCGGTCACAAAGAAGTAACTTCCGGAGGCGTCACGCCCAAGCAGATCGAGACTCACTGCCTGCGCTCAAGCCAAACATTGGGGGTAGTGAAAAGGTATACGCACCTCCACAAGCAAAAAGGGCCAATTATCCCCCACATGTAGTGGGGATGGACTCAATGGCCTCATATATCCCAACAGTTTCCAGCGATTCCTTTTTGACAAGAATGCTGAGAGGCCTTAAAATTACAAGGCTGTGATTCTAGGAAAAGAAGGGTTGAGCGCATGAAGGAGTATACCACTGAGTCCATTCGCAATGTCGCTTTAGTTTCTCATAGTAGCGCTGGCAAAACCATGCTGACCGAGGCTTTCCTGCATTTCACTGGTGCCACCACTCGACTCGGGCGGGTGGAAGATGGAAGCACCGTCTCGGATTTCGATGAAGAAGAAATACGGCGCGGGATTTCCCTTTACACCTCTGTCATTCCCATCGAGTACCGGGATGTGAAAATCAACTTCCTGGATACGCCTGGCTACACCGACTTTATTGGCGAAGTGATCTCGGCATTACGCGTGGCCGATAGCGCACTCGTTCTTCTCGACTCGGTTTCAGGTGTCGAGGTGGGAACCGAGATCGCCTGGAATTATTGTAATCAATTCCAATTACCCCGGTTTGTGGTCATCAACAAGATGGACCGGGAAAACGCAAATTTCCAAAAGGCGCTGGCCTCCATTCAGGAATTTTCTGAAGTTCGCCTGGTACCGGTCCAACTGCCCTGGGGTGAGAAGCAAAACTTCCAGGGTGTAATTGACCTGATCACCATGAAAGCCTATAAAGGGGAAGGGAAAACCGCCGTAGAAATTCCAGCGGAATTACGGGCTGCAGCAGAAGAAGCCCGCGTTGCCCTGGTAGAGGCGGCCGCAGAGGGCGACGATGAACTGCTGGAGAAATACCTGGAAAGCGGATCGCTCTCAAATGAAGAAATCCTGCGAGGACTGCGTGGGGCCATCCGCAATCATACGGCCTACCCGGTCTTCGTAACCGCTGCTACTGCCGAAATCGGCCTTGCCCCTCTCCTGGATGCAATTGTTGACTTGCTCCCCTCACCCGCAGAAATGCCGCCGGCACGCGCTATGGGTAAAGATGGCGAGGAGGAACTCCCTGCCTCCGATAGCGGTCCACTGGCGGTCTATGTCTGGAAAACCACGGCCGATCCTTTTGTGGGACGACAGACCTTCTTCCGCATCTATTCCGGTTTCCTGGCTTCAGATACGCGAGTCTGGAATCAAAGCAAAGGAGTGGAGGAGCGCCTGGGGACGCTTAACGTACCGCGCGGCAAAGAACTCTTCCCGGTTAAGGTGCTCCATTGCGGAGATATTGGGGTAGTGCCGAAACTCTCAGAAACCGTCACCGGCAACACCCTTTGCGACAAAGCCCACCCACTGACCCTGCCCATTCCTGAGTATCCCAAAGCCCTCTACCAGGTTGCCATTTCCCCCAAGACGCAGGCCGATTCCGCTAAGATCACCCCGACTCTGACGCGCTTGTGCGAGGAAGACATGACCCTTTCCTGGCACATGGAACCGGCTACCAACCAAACCATTCTTCAGGGAATGGGCGACCAACACATCGAAGTGGCTGTGCGCCGCGCCGAAACCAAATTCCAGGTTGGCCTGGTCATTAGCGAACCCAAGGTACCTTATCTTGAAGCCATCACCAAGAAAGCCAGTGCCATGTACCGCCACAAGAAGCAAACCGGTGGGGCAGGGCAATTTGGTGAAGTTCATTTACGCATTGAACCCCTAACACCGGATCAGGAACTGGAGTTTGTGTGGGAGGTCTTCGGTGGGGCCATCTCATCGTCTTTCGCACCCTCTATCCAGAAAGGCATCCAAAGCGTAATGAAAGAGGGGGTGCTAGCAGGCTATCCCATCCGCGGCATCAAGGTGGCTGTTTATGATGGCAAAGAGCACCCCGTGGACTCTAAGCCAATTGCGTTTGAAATTGCAGGGCGCGAGGCGTTCAAACTGGCGTTCAAGGATGCCGGCCCCGTATTGTACGAACCCATTATGAAGGTCGAGATCATAGTTCCTGAAGCCAACATGGGAGATGTGCTGGGGGACCTGAACTCACGCCGGGCGCGGGTTTTAGGCATGAATACAGAACGAGGCCGTTCGGTGATCACTGCCCTGGTGCCGCTGGCGGAGATGCTGCGCTACACCACCCAGTTGCGTTCCCTCACAGGTGGCCGCGGCTTCTTCACCATGGAATTCTACAATTACGAAATGGTACCTCCTCACATCCAGCAAGAAATTGTAGCCACGCGGCAGAAAGAACTTCAAGCCCAACGGACGGATTAAACCCGTTTCTTCTATAACGACTGAACGTCTATCCACTGGTACGGGCAATCTCCCGCCCGTACCAGACTTTTATCTCAAATGTTGCAAAAAGAAATGAGCATGTCGCCGATGAACGATAATGCTTCTTTCGATCCTGAAACCTTCTGGGAAGCCATCCTCTCACGCGATCCGCAGCAAATCCGGGCAACATTCGCGCCTTTGGATCGTGAATCACAAATGGCCGTGATGCAGCATCTTTTTCGTATGGCCACCGAGCCCGGCTGGCATCCCGAACAGCGCCTCTCCGCACGCAAAGCGCTGGAAGCACTGGGATTTGCCCCCAATGGGTTAAACGAAACCCGATAAAGACCAAAGCAAAAGATGGGTTAAAATATAGTATCCTTATCAAACATGGACCTGGCATGAAAATTGCTGTTTTTGGAAGTGCTCGCCCCCAACCCGGCCAGCCCGATTATGAGACGGCTTACCTCCTCGGACGCCTGATCGGCCAGGGTAGCCATACACTAATGACGGGCGGCTACATGGGCACCATGGAAGCCGCCTCACGCGGAGCCGCCGAAGCAGGCGGCCACGTTATCGGTGTAACATGCGAGGAAATTGAACGCTGGCGTCCTACCGGAGCCAACCATTGGGTAATTGAGGAAATCCGCGCACGGACCCTGATCGAACGGATCGCCATCCTGATTCGCGAAAGCGATGCGGCGATCGCCTTCCCGGGGGGTGCAGGCACTTTGGCCGAGATCAGCCTCTTCTGGAATCACCTGATTATTCAAGCCATCCCTCCAAAACCACTGATTCTGGTCGGAACGGCATGGCAAAGTGTCTTTCAAACCCTCTTCGCGCAGATGCAAGGTCTGCTTGCCGAAAACGAACAGCGCTGGCTCATTTTTGCGCCAGATTACCAATGCGCATATCTTGAAGCCCTGAAGACCGCTCAATCTTTTCCCAAGGATGGACGAAGCCTATGAGCACAGAGAAGTTGCCTGCACGTAGCGAGAATTTTTCTGAGTGGTACAACCAGGTAGTGCTGCGAGCCGAATTGGCCGACTATGCTCCCGTCCGTGGCTGTATGGTGATTCGTCCCTATGGGTGGGCCTTATGGGAGAACATTCAGCAGGCCCTGGACCGGCGTTTCAAAGAAACTGGCCATGTCAACGCAGCCTTTCCACTCTTCATTCCCATGTCCTTCCTGGAAAAAGAAAAGGAACATGTTGAAGGTTTTTCACCCGAACTCGCAGTCGTCACCGTAGGCGGGGGTGAAACCTTAGAGGAACCGCTGGTGGTGCGCCCCACCTCCGAGACTATCATCGGGTACATGTATTCTAAATGGATCCGCTCTTATCGCGATCTCCCCGTTCTGATCAACCAATGGGGCAATGTTGTGCGCTGGGAGATGCGCACCCGCCTCTTCCTACGTACGCTGGAATTCTACTGGCAGGAAGGGCATACCGCTCACGCCACCGAAGAGGAAGCCCTGGAAGAAACCCTACGTATGCTCAACGTCTACACCGACTTTGCCTACAACGAAGCCGCCATCCCCGTCATCCCCGGACGTAAAAGCGAAACCGAGAAGTTTGCAGGAGCCGTCCAATCTTACACCATCGAAGCGATGATGGGCGACACACGCGCCCTGCAGTCAGGCACCTCGCATTTCCTGGGGCAAAACTTTGCTCGCGCTTTTGATATCCAATATCTGGATCGCAATAATCAGTTGCAATATTGCTGGACCACCTCATGGGGCCTTTCAACTCGCTTCATTGGGGCAATTATTATGACCCATGGGGATGATCAAGGGCTAATTCTGCCGCCGCGCCTGGCTCCAATTCAAATTGTCATCGTGCCCATCTATCGCAGTGAAGCAGAACAATCCCAAGTCATGGCCGTCGCCACTCAATTGCATAAACAATTAAGCACTCGTTTCCGAGTCAAGGTAGACGACCGCAGCGAAGTAACGCCGGGGTTCAAGTTCAATGATTGGGAATTGCGGGGAGTCCCTCTGCGCATTGAAATTGGTCCAAAAGACGTGGAGAAAGGCGTTTTGACCGTTGCCCGACGCGACATTCCGGGTAAAGCCGGAAAAATCACCATCCACCCCAATAACTTGGAAGCACAATTCGCCCAATTGCTCGATGATATCCACCACGCCCTGCTCAAGCGCGCCACTCAGTTCCGCGATGAGCACATTTTTGACCCTAAAGATTACGAAGAACTCAAGGAAGTGGTACAGCACGGGTGGGCTTTCTCATGGTGGTGTGGCAGCGCTGAGTGCGAGGCAAAGGTTAAGGAAGATACCAAAGCCACCACCCGTTGCATCCCACTGGAACAACCGGGTGGCGAGGGGCGGTGTATCGTCTGCGGGCAGCGGGCAACTCAGAAGGTATATTTCGCTCGGGCTTACTAAAATACATTCACCCATGCCAGCAGTTTCCTTACAAATCCTGCGTCGGCGTATGCAGGAGCTATCGCTCCTGCTTGAGGACATTCCCCGCTTCAAGCGGGGACTCCAACGCTTGCTGGAACAATACGCTGACCTATCCTATCACCCCGGTGAAACCATCCCGCTTGATAAAGCCTCAGAACGCCTGTTAGTTCCCCCCGTTGTCGTCAACGAAATCGAGGCTTTTCTAAGTGCCTGGGCAGTGCAATATCCTGAACCAGCCTTGCACCTGGCCGATCTGTTCTGGGAAGAAGCCACTCCTTTGTACCGGCATCTGGCGGCCGTGCTCTTGCGCGAGGTTCCCATCACAAGCACCACCCAACTTGCCATCCAGGAACGACTTTCAAAGTGGATTAATGACGTCGAAGGAGCCTCTCACTTTATTCCCACAATGATTACGGCCGCCGAAGGACTGCAAAAGAACGTGCCAGAGGCATGGCTGGATCTCGTCCATACCTGGCTTTTCTCCCGCTCCCCCGGAAGCCACCGAGTTGCTTTGGTTGCCCTTCGGCATCTCATTCAGAACACAGCCTTTGATAATCTCCCGCTCATCTTCGAGTGGCTAAGCGCCTGGCTGCAGGAGTTCTCCACCTCATCCCTTACAGCAGAAACGCTTGACCTTCTGCAAGCGTTAACCGAGCGCTCACCTGCCGAAACGGCTTACTTCCTGCGCCAGTTGCTAGGCTTACTCCCGCCCCCCACTGCTCGTCGTCTGATACGAGCCGTACTTCCCATCCTCCCTGAAGACTACCGCCAGCGTCTTCAAAGCGCCTTGCGTGTGGTAAACGCCCAAGTCAAACCTCCACCAACCGAGCAACCTCTGGTATAATACAAGCGCAGTGACTAGACCGGCGCGCGGGAAAGCCTGCACGCCTGGAGACCTGCTCAAAATTCAACCTTTAAGGAGAAGCAGACGTCATGACTTTAACAAAAGAGGAGAAAAACAAACTAATCAGTGAGTTCGGCCGCCACGAAGGTGACACTGGCTCACCCGAGGTTCAAATTGCTTTGCTGACGCACCGCATCAACCAGTTAACTGAGCACCTGCGTACGCACAAGCACGATGAATCCTCGCGCCGCGGCCTGCTCAAATTGGTTGGCCAACGGCGTCGCCTGCTGATGTACTTGCGCCGCAAGGATTACACCCGCTACGCAGCACTGACCGAGCGCCTTAATTTGCGGGCGCGCTAGGGTTGGGAAGCCAGGTGAGTAGATGGCGGCAAGTGGGTCATCTACTCACTTTTTTGAGATTGTGAAGTCTCCCCCCACGCGGTTGGGAGTTGAAATCTGGTGAGGACGCACGTCCTCAATGGTTTTCAGTTCCTAACCCGCTGGGGGGATAAAAAGAGGTAAAAGGAGAATATGAACAAACCAGAAGCCAAACAATACACGGCCATTGTTGGTGGTCGTCCCATAATTTTTGAGACCGGCAAGTTGGCCGGCCAGGCTGGCGGGGCCGTAACCGTTCGCCTGGGCGACTCCGTCATCTTTGCGGCTGCCACCATGAGTGACAAGCCCAAAGAGGACGTAGATTTCTTCCCGCTCACCGTGGAATATGAGGAGCGTCTTTATGCGGGCGGCCGCATCCCCGGCTCATTCTTCCGCCGCGAGGGTAAGCCTTCCGAGGAAGCCATTCTGATTGCACGCCTCTCTGACCGCCCCATCCGCCCGCTCTTCCCTAAAGGGATGCGAAATGAGGTCCAGATCATAATGTTTTCTATCTCCGCTGATATGGAAAACCCACTGGACATTTTGGCGGTCAATGCAGCCTCCGCCGCATTGATGGTTTCAGATATCCCTTGGGGAGGCCCCATTGGGGCAGTGCGAATCGGCCGCATTGATGGCCAGTTTGTTGTCAACCCCACCTTTGAGCAAAAGGAAAAGTCCGACCTAGATCTGCGCATTGCCGGTACCCGTGAAGCCATTTTGATGGTTGAAGCAGGTGCCAACGAAGTACCCGAAGAAGTTATCGTGGAGGCACTGGCGTTCGGGCACCAGGCGCTTCAGCCCTTGATTGATGCTCAATTGCAAATGGCGGCTGAGGTTGGCAAACCCAAGCGAGAAGTCCCCATTTTCGAGGTGGACCCGGCTCTGGTGGAAACCATTCGTGAGCGCGTCACTGAGCAAATTGAAGCCCTCCTGGAAGCCCCCCACACCAAAGCCGAGCTCAACGACGCCATTGATGCCTTGGAAGAAAGCCTGGTGGCCGAATTGGCCGGTGAGGATGCCACGCAAACCCGTGCGGTTAAGGAAGCCTTCACCGAGGTTTACCGTGCCATCGTCCGTCGCCGCATCCTTGAGAAAGGCATTCGACCTGATGGGCGCAAACCGGATGAAATCCGTCCCATCTGGTGCGAGGTCGGAATCTCGCCCCGCGCTCATGGCTCCGGCCTGTTCACACGGGGTGAAACTCAAGTGCTCACGCTCGCTACACTTGGAACCCCACGCGAGGCTCAAGAACTGGACAGCCTTGAGCCAATTGAAACGAAGCGCTACATGCACCACTACAACTTCCCGCCCTATTCGACGGGCGAGGTAAAGCCCCTTAGAGGGCAATCACGGCGCGAAATCGGTCACGGCGCCCTGGCAGAACGGGCATTGCTTCCGGTTATCCCACCGGAGGAGGAATTCCCCTATACCCTGCGTCTCGTGTCCGAGGTGCTTTCCTCCAATGGCTCCACCTCGATGGCCTCCGTTTGCGGTTCCACCCTGGCCTTAATGGACAGTGGTGTGCCGATCAAGGCGCCTGTAGCGGGGATTGCTATGGGCCTCATCAAGGAAGGCGACACGTACCAAATCCTGACCGATATTCAGGGACTGGAAGACCACCTTGGCGATATGGATTTCAAGGTGGCGGGAACAGCGCAAGGCATCACCGCTCTCCAGATGGATATCAAAATCAAGGGGATCACCCCCGAATTGATGCGTGAGGCACTGGAACAAGCCCGGCAAGCACGTCTGTTCATCCTGGACGAGATGCTCAAGGTAATTTCCCGCTCCACGGCCCGAACTGAAACCCCATGCACCCCGCATCACCATCATCAAAGTCCCGGTGGATAAGATTGGTGCCATAATTGGACCGGGTGGCAAGATGATTCGTGCGATCCAGGATGAAACCGACACCCGCATTGATATTGGCGAAGATGGAACCGTTTATATCGCTGCCACCAGTGGCAATGGCGCCACCATGGCACGCGAGAAGATTGAGCGCTTGTGCGAAGTACCTCAGGTAGGACGCATTTACACTGGGCGTGTTGTGCGGGTGACCGATTTTGGTGCTTTTGTCGAGATCCTGCCCAACGTGGACGGCATGGTTCACATCTCCCAGCTGGATACCGAACGCGTCAAGAGCGTGGAAGATGTGGTACGGGTGGGCGATGAGATTACAGTGATGGTCACTGATATTGACGAAAACGGACGTATTCGCCTCTCACGCCAGGCCGTTCTAGAAGGCTGGACGCCCGAAGAAGCCCAGGCCCATGATCGTAATGGGCGCACAGGTGGAACGCGAAGGCCATCCACCGAAAGCCGTGGTGGCAGCGCCGCACGTCGTCCTTCCGGACCCTCCAGCAAGCCATCCCGCGGCCCCAGCAAACCCTCTTCGGGTGGGCGCCGCTAACCCCGAAAAAAATGAACTTACACCCCCGCTTGATGCTCAGGCGGGGGTGTTGATTTCACGAAAAAGAACCGTCTTGTGTGGGTAGGTAAGGCATGGTGTAGCCCGTCAGGCCCAGGCGCTCGGCCAGAGCAGCCCGCATCGCCAAACGGTCATCCCATGGGTATTCCACCGTGCCAAAGCACATGGATTGCTCATGCCCTTTGCCTAAAGCAATGACGACATCCCCGGGACGCGCCATTTGCACTCCCAATCGAATGGCTTCGCCCCGATCAGGGACGCGGAACACCGTCTTGCCCTCCACGGCCCCCGCCTGCACCGCCGCCCGTACCATCACGTTCAGAATCTCTTCAAGCGACTCTGTACGTGGATCCTCAGCCGTCAGAATCGTTATATCCGCTAAACGGGCTGATTCGGCAGCCATTAACCGCCGTTTCTCGCGGTCTCGTAACCCGGCTGACCCAAAGATGGCAATGATACGCCCTCTTGTCAACTGACGCACAGTTTGCAAAGCCCGTTTCAGTGCATTTGGCGTGTGAGCAAAATCTACAATCGCCAGAAAATCCTGCCCCAAATCAATGCGCTCCATGCGTCCGGGGATGCCTTTCAGGGCTGCCACACCCGCGCGCACAGCTTCCGAATCCACGCCCAATCCTAATAAAGTAGCCGAAACGGCTGCCAGGATATTATAAACATTGTAATCACCGACTAATGGGCTGTGGATGGGAAATGTTTGCTCGCCAGCATGCACCACAAAGGTCAATCCTTCGGCATCCTGGCGGATGGCTTCAGCCCACACATTGTTGTCTGGCTGGAGGCCATAGGTTACCTTAGGTCCTTTCACCAGATCATTCAGAAATGTGTAAGAGACATCTTCCCGGTTGAGCACCGCCAGACGTGGGTTTCCCTGGGCTTTGGGAAGGGTTGTTTCCAGGAATTGAAATAGGCGTGCTTTGGCCGCCCGATAGGCCTCATAAGACCCATGGTAGTCCAGATGTTCATGGGTAATGTTGGTGACTACAGCAATATCAAATTCGCAGGCGGTCACCCGATCCTGTGCCAGGCCGTGCGAGGTGGCTTCCAACACAGCATGGGTGAGGCCCGCCTCGCGCATCTGTGCCAGATAACGCTGTACGTCTGGGGCTTCCGGGGTAGTCACGTGAAAACCGGTATCCAATACCTGATCCCCGATGACAGCATTAACTGTCGAGATCATCCCGGCTTTCAGCCCTGCTGCAAGCAGAATCTGGTAGATCAGATTGGTGGTAGTCGTTTTGCCATCCGTGCCAGTCACACCAATTATCGTCATCGCGCGGGCGGGGAAACCATAAAGCGCCGCCGCAAGGTATGCCAGCGCAAAGCGTGCATCACGCACTTGAAGATAGGGCACCGGCCACGACTGGGTGGCATAAGATTGAGTGCCAAGAACGACCACAGCCCCATTCTGGATTGCCTGGGGAATAAACCGGTGACCA
This sequence comes from Thermanaerothrix daxensis, assembly GCF_001306145.1. Classification (GTDB taxonomy): domain Bacteria; phylum Chloroflexota; class Anaerolineae; order Anaerolineales; family Anaerolineaceae; genus Thermanaerothrix; species Thermanaerothrix daxensis. The sequence goes on along the minus strand of NZ_LGKO01000002.1, from coordinate 727,981 downwards.
TCCGTGGTGATGCCCGGGAGTGCCACAAAAAGACACCCTGGGAAGGCATCACGTGAATCCATACAAATGCCACGAATCCACACTTGTGGAATGGGCTCAGGGGTAAGAACTTCAACTGGCGTTTGAGCAAGAAGATCCCCCAGGGCTACAGGCTGAGGAGCAAGGGCTACTGAAGCATGCGGCATACCTAGTTCCTCAAAATCCCTTCATAATAAAACCCCCGTCCCGAGAGACAGGGGCTGAAAAATCACTATTTACACTGCAAACAAAAACCCTCAGCGCCCAATTTACTGCAAATGCTGGCGCAAGTTCTGCAACTGCCCGGCCACTGAGCCATCTATGACCCGATCCCCCACCCGAACGATCAAACCACCCAGGATCGAGGGGTCCACACGGAAAGTAACTGAAGCGCTTCCTCCCAAACGAGCCAGGATGTCTCGCTTGACCACCTCTTGCTCTTCCGGAGTCAGGGGTAACGCGCTGGTCACTTCAGCCGCTCCCCCACTCGCCAGGGTCTCGTTCTCGAGCACCACGACTTTACCTCCCCGTACCCCGGAGAAAAACTCCTCGAGCAAAGCGCGCTGGCGTTGCTCATCCAGGGTCTCCTTGATGAGTTTTTGGGTGGCAGCGATGGCCAAGGCGGCAATTTGCCCCCGCATTTCACTTAACATCCGATGACGTTCCTGCTCCAATTCGGCCAATACCTGCTCGCGTTGTTTGCGCAATTCCTCTTCCTGGGCTGCTCTGATCTCGCGCGCTACTGCCTCGGCACGTTCAGTGGCCTCACGCACAATCTCAGCCGCTTTCGCCTGGGCTTCTGCAATAATCTGATGGGCTTCCTTTTCTGCATTCGCACGTGCCTCAGCGGCCACACGAGCATCCTCTAACCCCTGCGCCACAATTTTGCGCCGCTTCTCCAACTGAGCCATCAAGGGCTTAAATACCCAGGCTCGTAGCACCACAAACATGATCACAAAACTGAGTATTTGAACAAACAACAACCCCAGGTTGATACCTAACTTTTCCAAGGCTCACTCCTTTTTGCACAGCATTTAGAGCACAAAGAGCATCAAAAATGCAATGACCAGACAGTAAATGGCTATCGCTTCAGAAAATGCGATACCCAGGATCATGTTGGTGAGCAGGTTACCATACGCATCAGGATTGCGTGCCATTCCCTGCAAGGCGCCTTGCACGCTCAAACCAATTCCCACACCAGCCCCTAGCGCGCCAATCATAGCCAGGCCAGCACCAATAAACTTTGCTGCTAGGATGATATCACCCGTCATGTCTCAATCGCCTCCTCTTGGATAAAGTAGGATTTTCGCAAAGATTTTCAATGGTGTTCGCTTTCGCCACCATGACCGCGCGTGGCTTGAGCCATAAACACCATGGTCAACATACCAAATACAAACGCCTGAATCAACGCTATGAAGAATTCAAACAGAAATACCAATGAAGGCATGAAGACTGGCAGCAATGTACCGATCAAAGCAATCAATACAAAGCCAGCAAACATATTTCCGAACAATCGGAAGGAGAACGAGAGGATTTTGGCCAGTTCGGAGATTGTCTCTAACAACCCTACAGCAAAGTCAATAGCACCAAAGAAAGGCCGTGAGAAAAGGGTTGTCACATTAAAGAACTTGAAAAAGTAGCGCCAGCCCTGGGCCTGGACACCAATCACCTGGGTCATAAACACCGAGACTAAGGCCAGCCCCACTGTAAAGTTGAGATCAGTAGAAAGGCCACGCACAAAGGGGGTCAGGGTGTACTCCCCTTTCGCAGGAGTCAGCGTGTACCAAACACCTCCCAGCGCCTGGATCGCGTGGCCATCTTTTTCGGCATGGTGGATGATGCCAATGGTCTCCACACCGGGAATTAACTTCATCAAGTTGGCAATTAACACCACCAGGAAGATGGAAGCGAACCAGGGGAAAATGGCTCGCGCCCACTTTCCCGCAGAACTCTCGGTGAGGTTGTAAAGGACTTCAATCAAGGCTTCCAAAGCCCCTGCCAGCCCACGTGGCACCAGGTCTCCCTTGCGCACTGAGCGGCGCACTGACCAAGCCATTCCCAGAATGATCAGATCTACCAGCAGCAGTGCGGGGAGGGTGTTGACCAAGTAAAAATCCCCCAGGGGGCCAAGGTGAAAAAGGGGTTCTTCAACGAGTCTTTCGGGCGCAACCTGTATATGAGGCTGTACGGGCGCAGCAATGTTAACTGCAAAGATACCAAGAATAATGCACAAAAACACAATCCAACGATTGACGCCCCAACGCCACTTCTTACGTGTCGTCTCCAAGGTTTGCCTCCTCCAGCGTGGGTTTCGTTGTTTTGGGGGGCACAGGCTTGATTTTTGCCGTCGCCGCCCTTACCACATAAAACATTACAGCAAGCGAGATGGGAATACTCAGTACCAATAAGCCCAGGGTAAACCAGGGACGTGTCCCTAAACGTGCATCCAACCAGATTCCCCCTAAAACCGCTACCAGCACAATGATTAATGTCAAGCACCCTACTTGGCCTGCAATGCCAGCAATGGTCAGGTTGATGATCTGCTGCTTGCGGTCCTTTTCAGGATCTGGCGGCGTCATGACGGTGCGATTATATCATGGGCACAAAAGTGACGTCAATAAACCCACAACACCCGGGCAACACTTCCAGCCCAGGAATACCAGGGGGCGATCCACACTCCGATCAACACAATACCCACCACACAGATCCCCAGCGCCAACCGCCACGCCGGTTTGATCTCTGAGATGGGTTCCACACCTGGCGTAAAGCGGTAAATGGTCCTCAACACGACCAGGTAGTAGTAAAGTGCAATGATGGAGTTAAAAACTCCCACGAAGGCCAGCCAGATTTGCCCCGCTTCAACCGCCGAGCCAAAGACCAGCAGTTTAGCGATGAACCCCGCAAACGGAGGAATCCCTCCCAGCGAAAGCAGGGCCGCCAGCATGGCCAGCGCCAAAGGTGCCGAGCGCTGCTGCAACCCCTCCAGGGCTTTCAGGTCGCTTGAGCCAAGCACCTGTTCCACCACAGTCAAGATGCCAAAGGCAGCCAGATTGGTAACCAGGTACGCTATCAGATAGTACACTGCACCGGTAGCTCCCAGGGGTGTGCCGGCCGCCACCCCAATCAGAATATATCCCGCCTGGGCGATAGAGGAGTAGGCCAATAGTCGCTTCGCATTGGACTGAACCAAAGCCAGGTAATTACCCACAAGCATGCTGGCCGTTGCCAATATCCCAATAAGCAGGGTCCAGAAAGCCGTTTGCTCGGCAAAGACCCCGATCAGAAATCTCAGCAAAACGGCAAAACCAGCGGCTTTTGATGCCGTGGAGAGATAACCCGTTACCGGGGTCGGCGCCCCTTCATAGACATCTGGCGCCCAGAAGTGAAACGGCACCGCGGCTACTTTAAACCCAAAGCCCACCAAAACGAGGAACAACGCCACCGCTACCATCTCGAGCGGCGCCTGAGCCTGACGCAGGGCGGCTTCCAGATCATACAAGCGGGTCGTTCCGCCCATGCCGTAGAGCAGGCTCAAACCATACAGGAGCGTTGCAGATGCCACAGCCCCAAAAAGGACATACTTAAGCCCGGCTTCGGCAGAGCGAATATCTCGAAGATAAAACCCTGCCAGCACATAAAGCGGGATAGAAGCAGTTTCAATGGCCAGAAAAAGCATCACCATATCTGCTGCCGAGGCCATTAGGCTGAACCCCAAGGCACTGAAAAGAAGAAGGGCAAAAAACTCTCCTTTGCCGGCAAGGTCCTTGACCTGCATGGCAAAGAGAGCAGTCAAGCCCACCCCGGCTAAAAACAACATCCGGAAGACAAACCCCACCTCATCCAGACGGAGCGCCCCGCCCCACAGTAGACGTGGGGATGCAACAGGGTAGGCAAACGCAAGGCTCAGACCGGCTATCCCAAGGCTTCCCGCAGCAACCACCCACCCCAGCCAGCGCTGACGCGAGACCTCTGAGGAGAACAAGTCCAAACCCAACACCAGCCCAGCCAGAACCAACAATCCAATCTCGGGTAGCAGGGCGCGGATATATTCCACAGGCAAGGTTGAAGCCACCACTCACGCACCTCCCACCAGGGCTAAAATATGACGCACCCCCGATTCCACCAGCGGGGTCAGCAAAGAAGGGAACCAACCCAAAAGGATCATAATGGCAGAAAGGAGGAAAATGACCCCTTTATCCTTCCGGCTTACATCCCCCACCCTCTCCTCAAGCGCCACAGGCATATCACCAAAGAAAACACGACGCACGACCAGCAGAATATAAGCAGAGGTAATGATAATCCCCAGTACCGCAATCACGGCAACCCAGGGAGCACGCTGCCAGGCCCCCAGAAAAACCGGAAACTCGGCAATAAAACCGGAAAAGCCAGGCATTCCCATTGAAACCAGGCCCGCAATGATAAAGCCAATGGCAGCCCAGGGCATGACCCGCACCAACCCTCCCAAAGCAGGAATATCACGGGTGTGCGCTCGATCATAGACCATACCCACAATGGCAAAGAAGAGGGCTGTCATGACACCATGCGAAAACATTTGCAAACCCGCTCCCATTAATCCTTCTCGGTTTAGGCTGGCAAAGCCAATCAAGACCAACCCCATGTGCGAAACAGAGGAGAAACCGATCACGTACTTGAAGTCAGTCTGAACCATGGCAATCGCTGCCCCGTAGACCACATTGATCGTGGCCAGCGCCAGGATCAGGGGCGACCAGAAGGCCGCGCCTTCCGGCAACAGCATAATGCCTACCCGAAGCGCGGCAAAAGCCCCCACCTTCATTTCTACCCCTGCCAGCAACATCGAGATGGCCGTTGGTGCAGCAACGTGACCATCAGGCGCCCAACTGTGAAAGGGGAAAATACCCCCCAGGATGGCAAAGCCAAGAAAAACAAAAGGAAACCAAAAACGCTGAAAGGCTACGGGAAAACCGGCTTTCTCCAGCGCCAGGAGATCAAAGGTACGCAACCCAGAGTTGAAGTATAAGGCCAGGGCTCCCACCAATGCCAGCATTGAGCCAATAAACAAGTACAAAGTTAACTTCATGCCCCCGTAATCGCGGGTTTTGGGATAGCCCCACAACACAATCATCAAATATTTTGGAAAGACAGCGATTTCAAAGAAGAAGAACAGCAGAAAGAGATCCAGGGATACAAAAACCCCCAAGATGCTGGTTGCCAGAAACATCATAAAAGCAAAAAATTCGCGCGGGCGTTCCTCCACGTTCCACGAGACCAGGACGCCAGAGAAGAGCACCAACGCTCCCAAGAGGACCATGGGAAGGCTAAAACCATCCACGCCCAAAGCATATGATATCCCCAAATCTGGCAACCAGGGGTGGCGCTCAATGAACTGATACCCGCCCACACCTGTGTCGTAATCCAAGTAAAGCCAGAAAGACAACCCCAAAACCAGCACAGATGCTGCCAATGCTATCCTGCGCACCCAATCACGTCTCTCGGCCGGCAGGCAGAGCAAGATCAACCCGGCCAGAAGCGGTGTCAGCACGATGGCGCTAAGAATGGGAAACGACATTCCTCACCTCATCAGAAGAGTGTAGCCACAGCTTGGTTGATCATCCCTATAAGCCAGGCAGGCCACAGACCGGTTAGCAAACTCAGGCCAATCAAGGGCAAGATAACCGTAAGTTCCAGACCATTCATATCTTTGAGGATCCCCTGCCAACGTGGATTAAGGGGACCATGCAGGACAAGACGCAGGGCTTTGAGAATGTAGGCGCCCGTGAAGAACAATCCAATCATGCTTAAGGCTGTTGCCAATGTAAGTTGAGGCCACGCTCCCCGCACTACCAGAAACTCAGAGACAAATCCCCCCAAACCCGGCAAACCCAGTGAGGCCATGGCCGTAAAAATAAGGACAGTCCCATAAACGGGCAGAAGTGCGTAAAGACCCCCAAACTCCTGAAGATCACGCGTGTGTGCACGGTCATAAATGACACCAACCAGGAAGAACATTCCCGCCGCACTTAATCCATGATTGAACATTTGCAACACAGCTCCATTCAGAGCCAGATTGGCATCCAACCGTGCCTGAGGATCTGCCGCGCGCCAGGCCAGAGCGGCCGCTGCCACCCCCAACACCACAAACCCCATGTGGTTGATAGAAGAGTAGGCCACCAGACGTTTAAAATCGCGTTGCGCCAATGCTCCCAATGCCCCGAAGATAATGGCGGCCACTGCCAGCACCGCCAGCCCCGGAGCAAATCGCTGCGCCTCATTCGGGAACAAGGGCAACACCAGACGGATAAAACCATAGCCCCCCAGTTTCAACAGTACCCCCGCCAGGATCATCGAACCGGCGGTAGGGGCTTCTGTGTGAGCATCGGGCAACCAGGTATGAAAGGGCCAAACGGGGACCTTAATCGCAAAAGCAATGACAAAAGCCCAAAAGGCAATGGCTTTGACCGTTCCGAGAGGGAGCCCCAGTGGCAGGCTGAGATGCGTCAAGGCCGGCCAGCGTTGAAACAATTCCACCAGATCGAACGTCCCACTGCTCAGGCCCATGACTTGAATGGCCAACAGCAACCCTAAGGATCCACCCATTGTATAAAGGATGAACTTGAGTGCAGCATAATGACGATTGGCCCCACCCCACTGACTGATCAGAAAATACATGGGCACCAGCCCAACTTCCCAAAACACAAAGAAAAGCAACAGGTCCAGTGCCAGGAAGACCCCCAGCATACCGGTCTCCAGCAAAAGGAAAAGCACCATATAGGCCTTAAGATTCGCCTTTATGCTTGCCGAAGCCAGCAGCGCCAGTGGGGTCAGGAGAGTGGTTAACAGGACCAATGGAAGTGAGAGGCCATCTATCCCCAGATGATAGAAGGCGTGAATGGCACCAAACCACTCAGCCCGTTCAACAAAGCGGAAGCCACCCATTATCGGTGCCGCCTCAAACCGCGCCCATAGTAACAACGTACACACTAACGAGATCGAAGAAAATCCTACTGCCAGTGCCCGAATACTCTTTTCGCTGCGAACGGGCAAGATCAGCAAAATGAGGGCACCTGCTGTTGGTGCAAATAAGATCACGGTGAGCCAGTGCGATTCCAACCAGGTCATTCTCTGCTCCTAAGTGCCCAGTCTAAACCATCCCAACATAGTAGAAGAAGGCCAGACCAATCAGAATCACCGCCACCAGCGCCAGGAGTAAATAAACCTGTAAACGCCCCGGCTGTAGAACGCGCAAACGCACACCCACGTCACGGGTCCCTTCAGCCAGCGCATCTCCGGCTCCGTTGATCACCGGGCGATCAATGACTTCGCGGAACAAATTCCCCACCGCAACTCCCACGCGTGCCAGCCCATGCAGGATGCCATCAATCAGACCCAAATCCAGCCAACGGTAAAAGAACACTTCCGCCACCCAAAGCGCCGGACGGATAAACACAGCCTGGTAAAACTCATCTACGTAGTACTTGTGCTCCAGCAACCGGTAGAGCCCGCCCAGAGGCCTGGCCAGCACATCCTGAAGCCGGTCTTGCTGGGTGCGGTATACCCACCATCCAAGGAACAGCCCTCCCAAAGAAGCCACAATCGAAACCATCAGTGGTGTGGGCGTAAAAACTGCATGGCCGAGCTCTCCCTCGTGCCCGAGCATGCTACCCACAAAAGCACCAAACCAGTTCGGTAATTGACCACCAAGTACCGGGAAATAATGAGGAACCCCCACCCATCCAGCCGCCATCGCAAAAACCGCCAACACAACCAGCGGAACCAGCATGACCGGTCGTGATTCATGGGCATGAGCAGCCGCAGCACTTCGCGGCTTTCCCAGGAATACCAGGGTAATTTGACGCATGGTATAGAATGCTGTTAGTAACGCAGCCACTCCCAAGACGATAAATACCAGTAAATTGCTTTCAAATGCTGAGGCCAGAATTTCATCTTTTGACCAGAACCCTGCAGTGACAAGCGGAAAACCTGCCAGAGAAAGCCCACCGGCCAGGAACGTCCAGAACGTCCAGGGCATTTTATGACGCAAGCCCCCCATGTTAAGCATATCCTGCGCGTCCAGGTGCTCTCCCGAATGATACACTCCATGCTCCATCCCGTGGATCACCGAACCGGAAGCCAGAAAGAGCAAAGCCTTGAAGAACGCATGGGTGACCAAATGAAACGTGGCCGCCACATAGGCACCAATTCCCAGCGCCGCGATCATATACCCCAACTGGGAAATCGTGGAGTACGCTAACACACGTTTGATATCCCGTTGGACCAGGCCAATGGTCGCCGCAAAAAGCGCTGTGAAAGCCCCAATCGCTGCCATGGCGGTCATGGGCAAGGTCAACGGCTGCCCCGGTAACCAACCGGCTGCAAGCAGGGGAAAGAAGCGAATCATTAAATAAACACCCGCCGAAACCATGGTCGCCGCATGGATCATTGCCGAAACCGGCGTGGGACCTTCCATGGCATCTGGCAACCATATATGTAGCGGGAACTGCGCCGACTTGCCAACCGTACCGGCAAAAAGCAGTAACCCAATTAGAGCCGCCCAGGATACGCCGGCAATCGGCGAGGCAGTAGTTGCCAGTACCTCAAGGATCTGCGGATTGCCCAGAATGGCCCGATAATTGAGACTCCCGGTAAGGGTGTAAAGTGCAGCCAACCCCAACAGCATAAACACATCTCCTACCCGCGTGGTGAGGAATGCCTTCACCGCAGCGTTCCGCGCCGATTCCCTGGCATACCAGAACCCAATCAGCAGGTAGGAACATAATCCCATCACTTCCCAGCCAATGTAGAGGGTCAGCAAGTTATCACTGACCACCAGCAGATACATGGCAAAAGCAAACAGGCTGATCAGTGCAAAAAACCGCGCGTACATCGGTTCAACCGAGGGCACTCGGTGCCGATGACCGTGGCCATCTTGTATCTCGGCACCCTGTGGGGGCAAACCCGGGCGATCTAGCGCCCCACGTGGCTGACCATAGTTGTGATAGCCCACGCTGTAAATAAAAATCATCAGAATCGTCCAGGCAACAAAGAACAGGGTCACCACCGTTAATGGGTCCACCTGCGTGCCAATTTGGAGCCAGGTGTTCCCCGTTGGGATCCAGTTCAACTGAGCACCCCAGGGGTGCTCAGCCAGATCCTGTGCTTGCAACGCGCGCCAGAAGACCACCAGGCTCCCCAGCCATGAGAGAGTGACGGCACCGATGGCCAGCCCGTGGCTCAGTCCATTGCGCCGATGAGTAAAAAGCATGATCGCAAAAAAAGCCAACAGGGGAGGTAGGGGTAGCAACCAGATCAGGGTATCCACAGGCATTGCAACTATCCTCTCCATCCCATACTAACCCTTGAGAAGGCTCATTTCATCCACCACAACCGTATGATGGCGACGGTAGGCCGATATGATCAACGCTAAAGCAACCGCCGTCTCAGCGGCTGCCAGCACAAAAATCATTGCTGCAAAAACCATTCCGTTGACCTGGGGGGCGCCTTTGACCTGCGACCAGTAATGCCAGAAGGCAAGCAGGTTAACGTTGACCGCATTGAGCATGAGCTCAATCCCCATCAGAATGGCGATCGCATGTCTGCGCGCCAATACCGCAAATAGCCCAATACTAAACAATGCTGCCGAAAGTATGAGATACCAGGAAAGTGGAATCACGATCCTTCTCCTTTTCGTTCAAAGGCAATGTAAACCGCACCAATGAGCGCGGCCAGGAGCAACACCGAGGCTACCTCAAAAGGCACAGCAAACCCCTCCGCATCTACCAAAGCCTTACCCAGCAGCACGACATCATCGAAAGAAGCGCCCAGTTCCTGCATTGGCGTACCGCTCACCACCCAGCGGATGAATACATAGGTTAGAGCCGTCCAAATTACCCCTGCTACCCCCGCTGCGCCCCAGGCCAGGGAATTAAGCCGCGAGCCTGCCTCTGTGGAGCGCTGAGTCAGCATGATCGCAAAAACAATCAAAATTAATATGGCGCCAATGTAAACCAGTAACTGAACCACCGCAAAGAAACTGGCTTCCAGAGTGACGAAAATTACCGCTACCCCCAGCAATGCCACGGCCAACCACAAAGCAGCATGCATCATACGGTGGGAAGCCACCATCATCACCGCCGCTCCCACCGTAATCAGAGACGCGATGATAAATACCCACTGCAATGCACTCATGCCTGCCCCCCTGCATCGGATGAGGTGATTAGATTTTCTGGTCGGGCGACGGGACGCACCGGTTGAGCCACCGGACGCCGACGCAAACGCTCACGAGAAGAAAGCAAGCGATCTAATACAACATACGCCAGCCCATTAATCCCCAACAGGCCCAAGACACGCACAAAGGGAAAGGTGCCGCGTAAGAAGTAATCCGCCAAAGCAATGACCATCAGCAGAATTAGCGCCAATGGGGTGAAGACCTTCCAGTTCAAGTCCATCACCTGATCAATGCGGAAGCGCGGCAACGTCCCGCGGAAGAGGATCATTAGCAGGTACACGGCACCACTTTTTAGCATCAGATACACAAATCCGAGCACCGGATACGCCTCCGCACCAGGCCCACGCCACCCCCCCAGAAAGAGCACTGCAAAAATGAGTGAAACGGTGAAAGCCTTCAAAAACTCTGCTACGTAGAAAAAGCCAAATTTCAATCCGGAATACTCCACGCTATAACCGGCCACCAATTCCGACTCAGCCTCGGGTAAATCGAAGGGGGCCCGGCCTACTTCCGCCACTGAAGCCGTCAAAAAGATTAGAGCCGGTACGGGCGCAAGCACGACAAACCACACCTCTTGAGCCTGCGTGATTACATTCAAATGCAAACTCCCGCTAAACATAACCGGCACCAGCGCCGATAGCGTCATGGGTACGCTATAAGAAATCAACTGCGCTACCGTGCGCAAGGCCCCCAATAAGGCATATTTATTATTCGAGCCCCAACCAGCCAGGATGATCGCGAGTTCACCCAACGCCCCCACAGCCAACAGGTAAAGGATGCCCACATTGAGATCAGCCCCCATTACTGTGGCAGAAAAGGGAATGACAGCCCAGACCATCAAAGCAGCAGCCACCGAGAGCACCGGAGCCAGATTGAAAGGTACCCGGTCTGCGCCTGCCGGGGTGATATGTTCTTTGGTGAAAATTTTGAGCACATCAGCAATGGGCTGAAGCAGTCCCCACGGTCCCACACGATTCGGGCCCAAGCGATCCTGAATGCGACCGATCAATTTGCGCTCCAGCCAGAGTTGCAAAATGACGAGCAGAAGCGCCGCCGTGGCCAGGAGCAAGGCTCCCACCGCAAACCGAATTACCAGCACCCAACTCGCCGGCACCCCCCAGGAAAGTAACAGACCTTCCAACCACAGGCGCAAAAATGTGATAGGGTCCTGCCAAAAAGCGGTCATCGAGCCTCCCTTCAATGAGGACTTAGAAACGTCTCACTGCCAGTTGAGTGCCCCCTTACGCCAGGCATAAAAAAGGCCCCCCACCAGAATGGCCAAAAAGATGATGGCTTCCACAATCGCAAAAAGCGGTAGCTGTTGATACGCTACCGCCCACGGGAAAAGCAGCACGGATTCGACATCAAAAATTAGAAAAGCCAGGGCAAACAAATAATACTGCACACGCAGTTGAGTCCACGCTGGCCCAACAGTCTCAACCCCACATTCGTAGGTGGCATCCTTAATGGGATTGGGTTTCCTCGGTGATAATAACCCGGCCAGGAAAATGGCAATGGCGGGCAACGCCGCCGCCACCAACGTAAACAACCCGATATATAGCCATGCATTCAGCATTTCATGCCCCATGGATGTTCAGGATTTTTCGCCCTGGCAGGAAATCAAAACCCCCGCCACTGCTTTTATTCTATCAACAGGGGGCATTCTTGTAAAGTAACTAGAGTGTAGCCATCTAAATTGTATAAATTTTCTTAATTTATTAACTGATATATGGCTTATAGTACGTTTAGGTTTGCCGCTTTTGAAGCCAAACTGCCACAGCCAGCAACAAGATCCCCAATCCCCCTAACGCCCATCGAGAAAACCCCAAAGGGGCAACAACCGAAATGGTGAAGGGCCAGGCCAGAATCGGGAAGTTCGTTCCCTGATCACCCTCCTGTGCACTAGCCTGAAGATACACCCACAACGTCCCCCGGAGAGGAGCTTTTCCCTGCGGCACAACCTCCCAGGTCAGGCTCATGGGGCGTCGCGCATCCACCACCTCATGCCATACCCCTGCCGGTATGACCCCTCCCCCACTTACCTCTAAGCGTGCGGCCACTACCGACCGAGCGGGGGTGATCGCCCAATTCCCTGGAGAGGGCAAAGGAGATTCTGACCTCCAACTTAGACGAATGGCTCCGCGCTCCCCGGGTCGAAGACGCTGAGGCCAACTGACGACAAAGTGTGTTTTCTCAATTTGCTCCAGAATGCTAAGAGAAAACCCGTTGGCATCCTCCTCGTTGCGCAACCAAGTCAAGTCGGGGCGTATCATTGTGCTGGAGTTTGTAGAGGGCCACCCGGCCAGTGCCAGCAGTCCCAATCCAAACAAGCCAAGGATAATTTGCAACCCCAAGTAAATACGCTTTCTCATCCCATTGTTCCCCGATGTTGCCTGCGAGTCAGGTTTTGAGCCAGGATGGCAGGCAGGTAAAGCGGAAGAACACGGAGAAGGGCAGTAAACGAGCGTCGTGCGGTCAAGGTATCTATCCACAGAGTTTGTAGCCAGGCACTACCTACCAACAGCGCAGCCGCGTGCTTCGGATGGGCATACACCCACCGCGCCAGGCGCGCAGCGTGACGTAATTCCCGTCCGATAGTCTTTTGGACAGCGTGGGTGTACATTGCCAGGCTTGCCTGCCCATTAGCCAGACAATCAAACAACACGCTGGCGGCCAAATGAGCGCTCCACAACGCATAACTAATGCCCTCTCCGAGAAAGGCATCTGCCAGGTTGGCGGCATCCCCCACTAGTAGGATACGCCGTGTGTGAAGTGTCTGAGGCTCACCTCCCAGGGGAATACGATGTCCCTGAACCCGCTCTATGGTTGCTCCTGCGACGTGCGGATAGTGGCTCAAGAAATGTCCCAGAAGCGCCTTAAGATCTGACGCACGCCCCTCTTGGGCATAGAAAACTCCCACCGAAAGATGAGAGGTTTTGGGAAAAATCCACCCGTATCCATATGGGAGGGCTCCAAAATCAAAGGTGAGATATGCTCCTTGCTGTTCTAATCCCCGTGCCGAGACCCTTAATTCAGCCTCTAAAGCCACCCCAGTGGGACGGCGACGCCATCCCAAATGGCGTGCAACAACGCTGTTTACCCCGTCGGCACCCACCAGATAGGCCGCTCGAAGTATCCCGGAGGGAGTTTCAACCTGTACAAAATTCTTAGATTCTTCAACCCGTAATGCCAAAGCCCCTGTAAATAAGCGCGCGCCAACCTTCTGCGCCTGCTCAACCAGCCAGGCATCGAACCGATCTCGCATCACCATAAGCGCCACATAAGGCTCCCGGCGGCACTGCAGCAACGGGCGGCCCTCCCAGGCAAGTTGACCTCCTATTGCGCGTACCTCAACGATCGGCGAAGGGTCGAAGGGTAGAAATCTGAGAGCCCGCAGGGTCAAACCACCCCCGCAGGGTTTGTAACGCGGGAGGAGCGCTTTTTCCAGAATCAGCACCGTTGCCCCTGCGCGAGCCAGCAGGTAAGCACACAACGCGCCAGCCGGGCCAGCCCCAACAACGATGACATCGGCATCCATTATCTGGCTACCACACTACTCCTTATATGTTCAGTTTAAACATCACTTCCTCCATTATAGCAACCCTCATGGTCATAAACAGCAAAAACACCCCAGAACGGGGTGTGTAAGAAATCGGTAGCGTAGAGGGAAACCAGACCTAGGCACGTGCTACGTGCCAGGAGGGCTTGGGTAACAACAAAAAACCAATGCCCACCAGATAGGCCAGATAAGCCAATACCTCCGTCAATGAGGGATTGGCATTGTAACCGAACAAAGCAGTCAGCACCTGACCTAGAAAAGTGTTCTCAGGAAGCCAATGATTAATATCCCAGAGGGGATCTACCAACGCCGGGATCCAGCCGATTTCATTAAACTCATGCACCCCATGAGCGACCAGGCCCGCCGCAAACAGAAGCAGCAAGAGATTACTGACCTGAAAGAAACGCTTAATGTCAAGACGATAAGTCGTGGCAAATACGATCCATCCCAAAAAGGCTGCAACCACCAGTCCTAACAAGGCTCCCCCCCAGGTGGGTAAGGCGCCTGCCGCAAAACGGGTAGCCAGGAGGAAAATCGCCAGTTCAATCCCCTCACGCCCAATGGCTGTAAACGCCACCAGGAAAAGCCCCCATGCACCCCGGCGCTGGGTTTCAACTCGCACCTCATGTTCCAATGCCTGACGAATGGTTGCACCTTGCCGACGCAGCCAGAAAATCATCCAGGTGAGTAACCCGGCGGCCAGGATCATCATGATCCCCTCGAAGGCGGCTTCAGCCGTGCCTTCAAACTCCATTCCCAAGACATTCAACCCCCACCCCACCAGAACACTGGCACCCACAGCAGCAACACCCCCCAACCAAACAAAGCGCTTGAGAGACTGTAACTGGAACTTTTCAAGGGCTCCTAAAAGGATGCCAATGATCAGGGCCGCTTCCAGGCCCTCTCGCAATGCCAGCAAAAAAGCAGCAAACATGATGCAAACACCTCACATAACTGGGATTTTTGCGGCTGCTTCGGTTGGCTTTGCCCATCCAGAGAGCGACGCACGCGCCCTTATTTTATCATATTATGTGATATATTTGATAAAAATTCGCTTTAATATCAAAAAAGCCCGGCACAAAAAAAACCGGGCCTTTTTAAAAGGGCGCACCCTATGAACTACCCGGATTGCAGCCAGGACTTAACTCGCAAAGCCAGAGCGTTGTAAAGAGGGCAACGATCATAAACGGCGCTAAATATCAAGGCAGCCCCCAGCAGCATTAACACCACAGCAGGACCATTGCTCCAGCCGAGCGCCAATATAACGGTTCCACTTACCAGGCGTAATAGCCGCTCCATCAGACTTGGCGAGGATACCGCTGAAGATTTTCCATCTGCCAAAGCCTCGAATAACCGCTCTAATGTAGACTCCGATTGCATTCCCATGCGTCGAAAGACTTCCCGCGTACCATCAAAACCAATCAGGGTCGGGATGCCAAGAATTCCCAGCGCCTGCACCACCTCGGGCGAATCATCAGCATTAATCCGCACCAGATCAATCCGCTCCTCAAATTTGTGAGCAACGCGCTCTAAGAGCGGTGCCATGACCCGGCAAGGCCCACACCAAGGCGCCCAAAACTCCACTATAAACGGCCGCGAAGCCCGACGTAGCATTTCCTGCCATTGTTCAAGATTCATGGATCATTTTCCTCAACCAATAAGAGGCCATCGAAAATTGGGAGGACTTGCCTAAAACCCATCATAGCAAGTCCTCCCAACACGACCGTGAAAGACTAAGCCTTGTTGGTACGCACCTTTAGGAGTGCATAGAGAGGACACCACCCCACCAAACCAGTCAGCAATGGCACAAAACCGAGGATCTTGAAAACAGTACCCCAACCACCACTAACAATGCCACCCCATCCCAGCACCAGAAGCACTATGCCTAAAACGACCCGTAAAACACGATCCCAACCGGCCTCATTCACACGCATGGCTCACCTCCAAACTAACATGAATTTGTCTCTGTTAATTTGGATGCGCTGGCTCATAAAAGGTTGCACCTCTCAGCTTGCAGATGAGGTTTGCGGACGGCGAATACCCGTCAAAGCCAGGATTGAAAAGAGGAACAGGACCCCAAAGATGGCCATCAGAGGGGTATAGCCCACCGCATCAGCCAGTGGCCCACCAATATAGGCGCCAACCGCCCCCGCACCCGCCCCAGCAAGGTTGGAAAGCCCCAAAAAACGTCCCGCCTGATCGGAAGGCACAATCTCTGTACCCAGTGCCCAGTTCGCGGCGTAAAAAAGCCCCGTGGCAGCCCCCAGAACCGCCCCCGCCACCCGCAAAAGCGCCAGGTTGGGAGCCAGAACAACCAGCAGAGTTCCCAGAGCCGCCAGGCCACCCGCCAGTACCAGGATAGGGCGTTTACCCAGCCGATCGCTCAGCCAACCGCCGGGCAAGGTGGTCAACAAAACGAAAATGCCCACCATCATCACAATACTGGCCGCTGGTGCCGCTGCGCGTTCCCCCTGGAACTCCGCAAAACGCTCCTGCAAATAGTAAATGAGAAAGGTAGCCAGATTGGTGGAACCGACCAGATAAGCCAGCCGGTTCACCACCCACCACGGGAAGCCCGGCGCTAGTTGCCAATCCTTACCCAAACCGATGCGGAGACTTCCCAGTACGCCTGCGACAACGACTACCGCCATAATTGCCAACGCAAGCGTGCCAACCAGCCAGCCCCGCATACTTGGCCCCAACGATGCAGTGGAAGCCACCCCCCAACGGATCACCGCCCCTCCGGTGAGAATGATTACCGTGAACAAGGCTGTCATCATGGTCAGGCGCAAAAAGGGCTGCCAATCCAATGGAAAGGGTTGCGCCGCTAACCGCTGCTCCGGGATGGTCATGGTTACCGCTGCACAGACCAACAATACCCCAATCACTGCCCCAATACCCGCCCAAAGATGTCCTGCTCCTATCCAGCGTGCTACAACGAACGAGACAAAAATGAGCGGCAAGGGCAACTCCAAGAACGCCTTAACTCCCGAAAAACGACCGCGCAACGGCTCAGGAACCAGGTCGGGGATCAGCCCTTGCGTGGCCGCATGAGCAACATTAGAACTGAACATGGAGAAAATATAAAGCCCTAAAAGTACCCAAAAGCCCTCCAACCCCTGCAGCCCCGCTGCCAGGCCAATTAGGGTGAAGGCAATAACTTCCCCCAAAGTACCTAACAGGATAAATGGGCGCCGGCGCCCCCACGGATGTGTACACCGATCCGAGAGCATGCCCATTAGCGCTTGAACTAACAAGGCGACCATTAAAGCCCAAAGGCGAATGGTGCCCAAATAGGAACCCTTGGCGGCCTCCCCCACAAACTGCTGGACCAGGAGGGGAACGATGATAGGAGAAATGGTCTGCCCACGGGTGGTCAGTGCAAACCAGTACAGATTATAGCGAATGTAATCATACCAACGGGGTTGGGTAGAAGGCATAAAATCACCTCGCCCGAAATGTAAAAAAGCGGAGTGGATTCATTTTAGCAAATTGTGAAATGTATGGCTTTCACTCCAGACGAGGAATTCAAGTAACCTTTGCCCTCTGTATGGGTTTGGTAAAATAGCGACAGCCAACTAAAAGGAGAGAAGAGCAAATGCCTCAAGAACGTGTCCGCAAGGTTGTGATCACTGGTGTACTGGGTGCCATTGCTGTGTTTCTGGGATTAACCCGCCTGGGATTCATCCCCTGGTTCACCGGCGTCTCACTGACCATCATGCACGTCCCGGCGGTCATTGGTGCGGTGCTTGAAGGTCCGGGGGTTGGAGTGGGAATCGGCTTGATTTTTGGCGCTTTTAGCATGATCCAGGCGGCCATTCCGCCTACCGGTCAAACGGATGTCTGGTTTACCAATCCTCTGATCTCCGTCATCCCACGCCTATTCATAGGGCCGGTAGCCTGGGCTGTCTGGCGCGCTTTGCAACGCTGGCCTTGGCTGGCCCTGATCACCGCAGGAGCCGCGGGCAGCCTCACCAACACCTTCCTGGTATTGGGCGCTATTGGGCTGCTGGGGCTCCTTCCCTGGGCGGCTATGTTGCCCATTGTCGCTTTCAACGGAATTCCTGAAGCCATCGCCTCCGCCCTGCTCACCCTGGCTATTGTGGCTGCCTACCGCCGCCTGCCAATTCGCGCTCAAGGGGCACGGCTATAAAAGTAAAATTGCCACCGCCAGACCCAGGGCAATCCCCAGAAATCCTCTATCCGCAGAGGTCCACGGAGGGCACTTAAGGCTGTCCTCAGATGCCGGGTTGCTGTAGCCCCTGGCCTCTATGGCCAAGGCCAGCGTTTCGGCCTTTCGCAGGGTAAGCAAAAACAGAGGGATCAGGAGGGGCAGTAATTGGCGCACCCGCGCCGCCAGCCCGCCTGTGCGGGTCCCCCACACGGCTCCGCGCGAGGCTTGAGCCTTGGCAATGCGCTCCAGCATCAGTGCAAGGTAAGGGATGAACCGCAAAGCCACCTGCACCGCCATTGCCACATCACGAGAGGAAATACCTACACATCTCAGTGGTCTTAGCAACTGGCGCAGGGCTCGTACCATTTCTGTGCTTGATATGCAATAGGAGCCCAGCATTAACCAAAGCAATAAGACCACGAAGCGAACTCCCAAGAGGCCCCCTGCGATCACCCCGCTTTGGTTCAGACGCAACCATCCCCAGTGCATTTCCCAAGCCCCCGCCTCTCGGTAGGAGACCCATATCATTTGAATTCCCATCAAAAGGAGAATAAAAGGAAGTGACGGTAACAGCCCACGCAGTGCATATCCCCAACCAATGCGGGCCAGCCGTAAAACAACAAGCGCTGCGATGAGTGCGAGAACAAGGCCAGGAAGATGTGTGCTGAAAACCGCCGCCATAAGAATACTCAGTAGAGCGACCACCTTGACCCGCGCCTCTCGGCGATGGATGATGGAGTCTAGCGGTAGATATTGACCTAATGAAATGAGACGGAGATACTCAAACGATTCGCTCATACCCCATTCTCAAAGCGGCTGCCACAGCATGGACGAGCTGCCTTTCATCGTTAACCCATGGCACCGGCCAACCCCGTTGCTGAAGCCTCTGTACGACCCGATAAAGCAGGGGAGTGACTAAACCAGAGGATTCAAGAGAGAGGCCTTCGGCAAAAATGCGCTCTGGTGTTCCTTCAACCTGAACCGTACCCTTGAAAAGCACCTCAATTCCGTCAATGAGAGGAAGCAAATCATCCAAATGGTGGGTTGCAATCACAAGCGTCGTGCCACGTGCCTTGAATTGCTGCAAGTTCAGCAACAGTTCCCGACGCGAAGCCGGATCTAATCCAGCCGTGGGCTCATCCAACAAGAGCACCTTTGGCTGCATTGCCAGCACGGAGGCCAGAGCAACTTTGCGACGCTCTCCCCCGCTCAGGGTAAACAGCAAACGGTCTTTATAGGCTTCAAAATCCAACCCCACCATCTCCAATGCCCAGCGCACCCGTTCACGCAGATCTTTCACTCCCATCAAGCGAGGTGCAAAAGCCACCTCATCTCCCACATAAGTCTCAAAGAACTGCATCTCGGGGTTCTGCATCAACAACCCGGCATACCTTCGCACCAGACGCACATCTTGGAGGGCATCCAGATGATACGGCCCCACCCGCACCCGCCCTCGTTGAGGCAGCAAGAGACCATTTAAGTGCTGGAGCAAGGTGGATTTGCCCGAACCCGTCGCACCTACAAGGGCCACGGCTTGTCCCTCACCAACCTGTAAATGGACATCTTGCAAGGCAATGTGAGCCAGGGGAGTTCCTTGCAGGTAGGTGTGAGCCAGATCCCGCACTTCGATGACCAGCGCAGGAGAGGGTTGCCTGTGATCATTCAGCACTTCCGAGTGTGCTGGGTGAGTGTGCGGATAGCGCGGAACTCCTGCCAGAAGCTCCTCTGGGTGCAAGGGCAATGCCGGGAATCCCGCAAAGACCCCATGCAACTGCTGAGCCAATTGCAGAGCGGGGGGGACTTCCAATCCCAGTGCCCGTATTCGATCGGCATCTGCAAACACCTCTGCGGGTGAGCCATCCAGGGCCACCTCACCCTGGTGCAACACAATCACCCGTCTGGCTCGCACGGCCTCTTCCATGTGGTGGGTCACATGGATAAGCGTCATCCCCTCGCGATTGAGGGCTTCCACCAGCGCCAGCAGTCTCAGGCGCCCTTGGGGGTCGAGCATGGTGGTCGCCTCATCCAGAATCAGACAACGCGGGCGCAGGACCAAAACCCCTGCCAGGGCCAAGCGCTGGATTTGACCGGCCGAAAGCAAATGGGGTGGGCGTAAGCGATGCTCCCATAAGCCTAACGTTTGAAGCATCTCTGCCACGCGTTGGCGAATTTCCTCACTCGACAACCCCAGGTTCTCCAGCCCAAACGCCACATCATCTTCAACCACGCTGGCGACAATCTGATCTTCTGGAAACTGGAAGACCATGCCAACGCGCTGGCGAATAAGCGGGTGAGCGGTCACCTCGCGCGTATTCAATCCATCCACCCAAACATCTCCGCGATCTGGGAGCAAAAGGGCATTCAGGTGCCGCACCAGGGTTGACTTCCCCGAGCCGTTGGCTCCCACCAGTGCCACGTAGTCACCCGACTCAATTTCCAGATTAATCCCACGCAGTGCGGGTAATGCCTTCCCGTCCGGGGTTTGATATTGAAAATGCAGATTGCTAATACGGATCAACGGCTCTGCCATCGCCCCGCAATTCTAACACAGACATGCCCAATCCACTTCCCAACCAGCCTTTGGACACCATTCCCATCCTCATGTACAATAAGTCCAGCCCTGCAAAACCGCGTTCGGCTGGAGGTCTATACATGCGCTCTGATTTGCGCCCTTTTTTTGCTCCCGCAGGCGTAGCCCTCATTGGTGCTTCTGATAACCCCTCAAAATTGAGCCACGGGATCTTGAAGAACATGATTTCCTACGGCTATCAGGGGGCGGTTTACCCGGTGAATCCCAAAGCTAAAAGCATTCTCGGATTAACCTGCTACCCAGATATTCGCCAGGTACCCGATCCAGTGGACCTGGCTGTGATCATCATCCCGGCACCCGCCGTACCCGAAGCCCTGGAAGCCTGTGGTGAAAGAGGTGTTCACGCTGCCATTATCATCTCTGGGGGCTTCAAAGAAGTGGGTCCTGAAGGCGCCGCCTTGGAAAAAATCTGCCTGGAGATTGCCCGCAAGCATCACATGCGTCTGATCGGCCCCAACTGCGTGGGAACACTTAATCTTTATACTGGTCTAAATACAACCTTCATCCAGGGAGTGCCAGCCAGGGGAGGCATCAGTTTTGTGTCTCAATCCGGCGCTGTTGGAGGCGGGGTCATTGATTACCTACGTAACAAAGGGGTTGGTTTTGCCGCATTCGCCAGCCTGGGAAACGAAGCCGACATCACAGAAACCGACGTCATTGAGTACCTGGCCACAGACCCTGACACCCGCGTAATCGCGGCTTACGTCGAATCCATACGGGATGGACAGCGATTCTTGCGCATTGCACGGGAGGTAACTCGCCAAAAGCCCATTATCCTGCTCAAAGCCGGACGCACTGAGGCAGGGGCACGGGCGGTCTCCTCACACACGGGCTCGCTGGCAGGGGCTAACGAAGCCTACCGCGCGGCATTCATTCAGAGTGGCGTCATTGAGGCGAATACGGTCGCGGAATTGTTCGAGATTGCCACGGCACTGGATACCCAGCCCCTCCCTCAAGGTCCCCGTATAGCCATTGTCACCAACGCCGGGGGCCCTGCCGCGCTTGCTTCTGACAGCCTGGCATCTCATGGACTAAAACTGGCAACCCTGGTGGAAGACACCCGTCAGGCATTGCGTACCCACCTTAACCCCGCTGCCCAGGTTGACAACCCAATTGATATGTTAGGGGGCGCAGAACCCCATGACTACGCGTTTGCCCTGAACCAAGCACTTCAAGACCCCAATGTTGATGCCACCCTCACGATTCTCGTTCCTCAAGCCCTGGTCGATCCGGCAGAAGTTGCCCGGCAAATTGCACAGGTGGCCCAATCAGCCGCCAAACCCGTACTCACTTGTTTCATGGGCGAACACAGTGTTGGCCAGGCCAGGGAGATCCTTCGCCGGGCCGGCATTCCTATGTACACCTTCCCCGAGTCCGCGGGTTATGTGCTGGGAGCCATGCAAAGATATGCAAAATGGCATCAGCGCACTTGGGTTGAGCCCACCCGTCCAGAGGGCTGTCAGCCCGAAAAAGTTGCAGCCATTTTGAGCCAATTCGCTTCACGCCGGGTGCTGGGTGAAGCCGAAAGTCGCCTTGTGCTGGATGCTTACGGCGTGTCCCTGATCCCTGGAGCCCTTGCCCGCAACGCTGAGGAAGCCGTCGAAGCCGCAGAAAGGCTGGGTTTTCCAGTGGTCATGAAGGTCGTTTCACCTCAAATCCTGCACAAATCCGACGTGGGAGGAATTCGCCTAAACCTGAAAAGCCCTGGCGAGGTGCGTGAGGCTTTTTCCGAGATGATGACCCGTCTGCAAAGCCTGCTCCCTCATGCTGATCTGGAAGGGGTGCTAATTGAAGCCATGGCCCCCGCAGGACACGAGGTGATTATCGGAATGCGACGTGACCCCAACTTTGGACCAGTAATGATGTTCGGTTTGGGGGGTATTTATGTTGAACTATTCCGCGATGTTGCATTCCGGGTGGCCCCCCTGACCCACGACGATGCGCTGGAAATGATCTTCGAAACCCGCGCAGGCCGGCTGCTCAGTGGTTTTCGCAATCAGCCCACCGCTGACCTGGAGGCCATCCTTGACGCAATCCTACGCCTGAGCCACCTCGCGTTAGATTTCCCAGAGATCCAGGAAGCGGAAATCAACCCCCTTTTGGTGCGTCCCAAGGGTGGAGGGGCCGTGGCTCTAGACTGCCGGATTCTGCTGGAAAACGGAATGTAGTTAGCCAGAGTTCATTTCAGGTTGCCCGGCAATCGCTATGCGGACAACCGCTTGAGCAAGGCCCTTGTAAATCGTGTGTTTTTTTGCTGGATACCCAAATGGGTTAGATGTCTTCCTGATGGAGGCAAGATCTTATACACTAAGATGCGCATATCTCTTATTAGTCAACATCCCCCATTAAACACTCAGTGGCGAGGGTGGGATTCGAACCCACAACCAACGGCTTATGAGTCCGCTGCTCTTCCGTTGAGCTACCTCGCCAGTGCGCCCCAAATAATACTATGAGCACGGCATTTTGTCAACCAGACTTGCGACCCTCAATCCATCCGCTTTAGGAGGTGTTCCATGACCACCGAGCTGCTTTATCTCGAGGATGCATACCTGCGCGAATTCGAAACCACGGTACAAACGGTTGACCCTGAAACCCATACCCTGTTGCTGGACCGTAGCGCTTTCTATCCCGGTGGAGGCGGACAGCCCGCCGATACCGGCTGGCTCTCTTTCAATTCCGGCCGTTACCCCGTTCTTCGCGTGCACAAAACCCCGGAAGGGCTTTGGCATCACTTGCCAACCGAGATACCTCTCCCCGCTCCCGGCACACTCGTACGTGGAGAAATTGATTGGGAGCGCCGCTACGCCCTCATGCGCACTCACACTGCTCTTCATATTCTATGCGGTGTGGTCTTCCGCGACTACGGCGCTCTGGTTACCGGGGGTGACATGGAACCCCTCCAGGGTCGCATGGATTTCGAATTCGAGTCCCTCACCAAAGATCTTGTAGCCGTCATCGAGGAAAGCATCAACCGTGAGGTTCAAGCAGCCCGCCCCGTCCGCACGGCCATCCTGCCACGCGAAGAAGCCCTTCAGATTCCGGACCTAATCCGCACCAAGATCAACCTGTTGCCCCCAGAAATTACCCACATCCGTACCGTTGAGATTGTCGGGCTCGACCTGCAAGCCGATGGAGGCACCCATGTGCGCAATACTGCCGAGGTCGGGAGGATTCGGGTAACAGACTACAAGAGTAAGGGAAAGATTAATAAGCGCCTTTATATCGCATTGGAGCCCTTCCCATGATCCAGCCAAACCCGAGGGTGAGGATCAGGAAAAGGCTAATCCCCGCTCCTTAAGCGAAACGAAGCGCCCCTGGCCGATGACCAGATGATCAAGCACCTCAATATCTAAAAGGCGGCCTGCCTGGATCAAGGCTCGCGTCAGCGTAATATCTTCCGGGCTGGGAGTCGGATCGCCGCTGGGATGGTTGTGGACCACCAGAATCGCCGCCGCATTACGCTGGATGGCAGCGCGGAAAACTTCACCCACCCGCACCGTGGAGGCATTTAACGAGCCTCGGTACATCTTCTCGATGTGCATAACACGGTTGCGTGTATCTGTCAGGATGACCCACAAATGTTCCTGAGAAAGCGCTGACATCTCATAAAGCACCAGCGCTGCGGCATCTGCCGGGCTGTGAATGGCTGGACGTTCCTCAGGAGATGCCGCCACCATCCGCCGACCGAGTTCAATCGCCGCCTTGATTTGAGCGGCTTTCGCCACTCCCACCCCCCGTTGTGCCTGCAACTCATGAAAGGAAGCGCGATGCAAACCGCTCAACCCCCCAAAGGTTTTCAAGAGACGCGTCCCCAACTGGACCGCATTCTCACCAGGTATGCCCACCCTCAGTAAAATGGCCAGAAGTTCCGCGGTACTTAGCGCTTCAGCCCCCAGATGAGCCAGGCGTTCACGTGGGCGGTCCCCGCTTTCCAGATCGCGAATTCGATAAACGGGCTGTTGAGATTCCACTTCGTCATCCTCTCATAGGTTGGGGCCCCGCCTTCCGTAACCCCACCAGGTTTACAACCAGTTGCTCCAGGGCCAGCCGAGGTTCCAGCAAGCCACTTTTAATAGCCAGGTCGGTTTCAAATAATTGCTGATAGGTTGCCTCCAACTGAGGCAGAGGATAATGACGTGCCGTGTCCACCAGCCGCCGCGCCACGAAGTCCTGTACTTTCAAATGTTCGCCAATCGCCTGGACCTCGCTCTCTCCCGCCTCAAGCAATTCGCGTGCCAGGAGGAGCAAGCGAAACTCTCGCACGATCAAGGCCAGTAAATTGACGGGATCCTGCTCCTCCAACAAGACCTCCAAATGGCGCAGCGCTCGCTTTGCATCCCCCTGTACTACCGCTCCGGTCATATCAAAGACATTAGCATGCCCTACCGGGGCTGTTAGCAACAGCACATCATCTCCTGAAACCGGTCGGCGATAATCCACATATGTGAGCAGTTTTAGGATTTCCTGATGGGCCTGATAGGTATCATTTCCAACCAGAGAAGCCAGGGTGTTGGCAGCCTCAGGCGTGAATGTGCCTCCTAACGCACGTGCTTGCTGCAGAATCCATCCGGGCATCTGGTTTAAAGGCGGGAATGGGAACGCCTTTTCCACCCCTCGATGCCCTGCCCGGGTCACCCAATCGAATAACCACTTACCCGTGCCTCGCATGAGCGCCCAGCCCTTATCGCGACCGGTAGGGATCCAATGGTCTTCAACCCAAAGCACCAAACAAGTCGTCACTGGCAGACCTTCCAGCAATTGGATGAAACGCTTTTGAGCCTGAGTCGAACGCAGACGCACCAGTGGATTGGCATAAACAACCAGGCGCCGCTCTCCCCAAAAAGGCAGAGTCATGCATTCAGCGTATAGGCGCTCCTCGTCCTCTTTCTGGGCATCCAACCTGACAAAATTAAAGTCCTTGGCCCCCTGTTCTCCCAGCAGCCGATGAGCCAGCGCATCCAGGAAGGACTGCATTCCTGGCACGTCCTCACCATAAAGGAGATAAACCAAAGGCTCAGCGGCTTCCGACATCTGGAAAACCTTCCCGGGTCAAAGTTTATCTAGCGAGTCCTCACATGATAAACCATAAAACCATTTCGCTCAAAGCAATCCACTTGCTCGATTTGCAGGTCACCTATGTTGGCGTCCGTAGTGAGATTGCGTTGTAGCCAAGGCCCCAGAGGAGCCGCCAGGATCAATACGAGCGTTACCAGAAAGGTGACCAACGGCAAACGTTCCAGGCGCTGACGCCAGTTTCCTCGGGTGCCCAGCATGGCGATCCAGGCTGCCAGGCCCGCCAACAATCCCATTGAAGCGTAATTGGTCCCACAATTGGGATGAATGGCCAGGTCATGTTCTCCTGCTCGCAGGCGCTGCAAAGCCTCCGAGAGCCCTGCCTGGAATGTTTCAATATCAACATTTCCAATGATCCAAAACCCGCGTGCGTTGGAATTGCCCGCCATTCGCAACTCAGGGTGACGCTCAGAAAGCACCTGAATAGTGGCATGTTCAAGCGCATGATTGCGCCGGGTACGCAACCACCCTTGTGGCCCGATTATTTCAGCAATTGAGTTTTGCATAAGAATTCCTCTCCATATTATCCAGCATCAACATCTTGAAGGATGGCCGCCCGGGCATCCAGAGAAAGGCGCTGGGAGGTCTCCCGGAAAGTCTGCACGTCAATGCGCCTCAGGAGTATGAGCGAGACCCCCAAAAGCGCCGTTTGGAGGCCAAACACTACTCCATAGCCCAGCAAAGCGTTCTGACTCACCACCGTAATCACATCCCGCACCGCTCCTCCCAGCACCGAACCCAGGATGCGGGCAAGCGCGCTGGCCATGCCCCAGGCCCCCATATAGAGCCCAACTTGCTGCGTGGTCATATCTAGCATCAAAGAGAGGTTTGAAACTGTAGCCAAACCGCTCCCCAATCCCAGTAAAATGACACCGACGTAGAAAACGTTGACCGCCGAGATCATGCCAGCTCCAAGGATCAAGCCAAACCCCAAGAGTGCGATTACAGCACCTGCCCAAGCAACCCGCCTTTTCCCCAGACGGGGCTCCAATACCGCCGCAGCCACGAGGGCTAACAGAAAGCATGCCCCCCAAATAGATGTAATGCGAGTAGTCGCCGCCACTGATAGCATAAACGCCTCGGCCGCATAAGGCTCCAGCAAAATATCTTGCCCCAAAATGGCAATCAAAAGCGCGCTGAGATAGACAAAGAAAAGACGTGCTTGCGGATTACGCCAGATCAAACGTAACTGATCGCCCCATGAAACGTGTGCCCCCTCTCCCATTTTGGCCGGGGAGGTACTCAGGCGTGGTTCCAGACCCACCATGCCCAAAAGGCCTAAGCCCAAAGCCACCGCGGCTACCAGGTTAAAAGCGCGCTGCAATGCTTCAGGGGAGTAGAATTCCAATAAACGGCTCAACCCCGCTGCTGTCAATATGATTCCGATAATCATCACGAACCACATCACAGCAACGGTTCGGGTGCGACCCTTTTCCCCCGAAAGTTCCGTTGCCAGCGAAAGATAAGACACCGCCGCGAGATTGTAGCCCATCCCCCAAGCCCCAAAAGTAAGCATGGTCAATAAAAGTCCCAGAAGGAGATTTTCAGGCAGAATAAAAACCACCATTGGCGCAATGGCCAATCCACTCACACACAGGAGCAACCCCGCCAGGATGTAGGGAGTGCGCCGTAATCCCCCTATGGGATGACGATCACTATAGGCTCCAATTGCTACCTGCACTGGAGAAAACAAGTAGGGAAGCGATGCCATGATCGCTACCAGAGTGGCGGAGATTCCCAGTTCTTTAATCATGACCCGGTTCAGAGTACTGTTGATCGGTACCAGGGTAATTGCCACAGCAGCGTGGATTAAAGCCAGTTGCCAGCGTTTCAAACCCATAAATTCACCTCACTCATGACCGGAAGATTTGGATGTCGATTCCAGGAGCGCCAAACGTAATGCCTCACGAACCGAACGCGCCTCGAGCACCTCAATGCCCTCAGGCCAGGCTTCAAAACGGCGCAATCGTCGGGGCACGATCGCCGTCTTAAAACCCAACTTGGCTGCCTCGCGAAGGCGGGCATTCATCTGGGCTACCCACCGCAATTCGCCAGAAAGCCCAATTTCGCCAATCAGCACAGTATCTGCTCGAATGGGCACATCGCGATAAGAAGAAGCAATGGCTGTGGCAATTGCCAGATCAGCAGCCGGCTCCGCAATTCGCAAGCCCCCTACAACATTGACAAACACATCCTGGTCGCTCAAACGCAACCCGAGTCGGCGGGTAAGCACTGCAACGATCAGCAACAACCGATTTACATCCAGGCCATTGGGTGTACGCCGTGGATTACCCAGATTCGAGGGGCTGGTCAATCCCTGAATCTCCACCAATAAAGGACGCGTGCCTTCCATGGTAACGGCAATCGCCGAACCGGGTGCGTTGACCATCCGCTCAGCCAGGAAAACTTCTGAAGGGTTGGGGACCTCGATCATGCCGGTTTCGCGCATCTCAAACACGCCGACTTCCGAAGTGGCCCCAAAGCGATTTTTAACCGAGCGCAGCAACCGTACAGCCTGGAAACGATCTCCCTCCAGATACAGGACCGTATCCACAATGTGCTCCAAGACCCTTGGTCCGGCGATCATGCCTTCCTTCGTCACGTGGCCGATCATAAAAATGGTCATTCCCGAGGCCTTAGCCAGTTCACGCAAACGTGAGGCACATTCGCGCACCTGGGTCACCGAACCGGCGCTGGATTGTAGAGAGGGCAAATACATGGTTTGAATCGAGTCAACAATTACCAGGCCCGGTTTAATCTCTGCGATGTGATCAAGCACTACCTCCAGATTAGTTTCGGTGACCAGGAAGAGATGCTCTGGGAAATGTTCCCCTTCATCCCTTTGGTGCCCTTTTCGATCCATCTGACGCAGCAAGCGTTGAGCACGCATCTTAATCTGACGCTCAGACTCCTCGCCTGAGACATAAAGCGCCGGACCAGTAGTGGCATTAAGATAGCCCCGCTGGACCATTTCCAGCACCATTTGCAGCAGCAGCGTAGATTTTCCAATTCCCGGGTCACCCCCCAGGAGAACAACCGACCCGCGCACAATTCCACCACCCAAAACTCGCGCAAATTCGGGCATGGGAAGTACCAAGCGATCCTCCACCTCCCCCGAGATCTCCTCCAGGCGCACCGGACGTGAGCGACCCGTTAACCCGCGCAAAGAGGTGGAAGGAGACATTGCCACACTCGGTGCTGCTACTACTTCCTCCACCATGCTATCCCACGCGCCACATTGAGGGCAACGCCCCAGTGGGCGTGGGGAGGTGCGGCCACATTGCTGACACACGTAACGGGTTTGCGATTTTGCCATAGTCCCAAAGAAAAGGGGCCGGCGGCTTAGCTCCCGCCAACCCCACCCTTTCCTAGAAAAGTATGCGTGCCATCACACGGCTACCCCGTATGTCCTATAGGCTCATTTCAGCCGTCTTTTGGGCTTCGTCGGCAGGTGAGCCCTCCTCCTTGCGCAGCACAATCTCACCTTCCACCGCATCTACCACAATAACATCACCCTCACTAAACTCACCCGCCAGGAGAGCATCCGAGAGTCGGTCCTCGATTCGACTCTGTAAAACTCGCCGCAGGGGACGAGCCCCCATCTCCGGATCATAGCCCTCATCAGCCAGCAAGCGGATGGCTGCCTCGGTGGCTTTGAGGGTAATGTTATTCTCCCGCAAGCGCTCAGAGACCTTTTGAATCTCCAGGCCAACAATCTTGAGCAAGTCCTCACGATTGAGCGCACGGAAGACTACCACACCATCCAATCGGTTGATAAACTCCGGTCGGAAGACCCGGCGTAGCGACTCAAGCAATTTCTTCCGCATCTCCTCGTAAGCGAGTTGCTCTTCGAGCGTCTCATCGCGCTTAATCTGGAAGCCCATGACATTTTGGCGCTTAATCATATCGGCCCCAATGTTTGAGGTCATGATAATGATGGTGTTGCGGAAATCCACTCGATGACCTCGCGCATCGGTCAGGTGGCCCTCTTCCATGATCTGCAAGAGCATGTTGTGGGCTTCCGGATGCGCCTTTTCGATCTCATCGAAAACCACGATGGAGTATGGACGGCGACGGATGGCTTCGGTCAACTGCCCCGCTTCCTCGTAGCCAACATAACCAGGGGGCGCCCCTACCAAACGGCTGACCGTGTGCCGTTCCATAAACTCCGACATGTCCAATTGTAGCAGGGCATCTTCACTCCCGAAGAGGAAGCGCGCCAATGCCTTGGTCAACTCCGTCTTGCCCACGCCAGTGGGCCCCAGGAACATGAAAGACCCAATTGGGCGGCGTGGATCTTTCAACCCCGAGCGAGCCCGGCGAATGGCCTTAGCAATGGTCTCAATGGCCTCATCCTGGCCAATGATGTGCTTGCGCAATTCTTCTTCCATGTGGAGCAGGCGCTCCGACTCCGTTTGCGCCATCTGCTTGACCGGGATGCCGGTCCACATCGAGACCACCTCGGCAATATCCTCTGCTGTAACCACGGGGCTGTTTTCCCGATCCCAGCCACTGCGCAGGCGCTCAATTTCGTTCTCCAACTGCGCCGCTTTTTCCAAAAGTTCCTGAGCCTCTTCGTAACGCCCATCTTCCAACGCCAGATAGTGATTCTGGCGAATTTCGCGCAGTCGGGTCATCAGTTCTTTCACCGTCTTTGCCGACTGGCTCTTGTACATGCGCACCCGTGAGGCCGCTTCGTCAATCAGGTCTATGGCCTTATCGGGCAGATAGCGTTCGGTCACATAACGCGCCGAGAGTCGGGCCGCAGCCTCAAGTGCCTCATCCGAAATGGTAAGGCGATGGTGCTCCTCGTACGCCCCGCGAATGCCACGCAGAATCTCGATGGTTTCCTCAACCGTGGGCTCATTCACCATGATCGGCTGGAAGCGCCGTTCCAGTGCTGCATCGCTTTCAATGTATTTGCGGTATTCATCGAGTGTAGTGGCACCGATGACCTGCAATTCTCCACGCGAGAGCGCCGGCTTGAGGATATTCGCTGCATCTACCGACGAACCCGCCGAACCCGCTCCCACCAGCATATGCACTTCGTCAATGAAGAGAATGGCACCCGAGGCCTTCAATTCTTCAATGACTCGTTTCAAACGCTCCTCGAATTGCCCACGGTACATCGTGCCGGCCACCAGTGAGCCAACGTCCAGTTGCAAGACCCGCTTGCCCAATAGTGGCGCCGGTACGTCTCCCTCAACTATCCGCTGTGCCAGTCCCTCAACAATGGCAGTCTTCCCCACACCCGGTTCACCGATCAGAGCGGGGTTATTCTTTGTGCGCCGGGCTAGAATCTGGATGACGCGCTCAATTTCCATTTGGCGCCCGATTACCGGGTCAAGTTTGTTTTCCTCGGCCAATGCAGTCAGGTCGGTCGCCAGTTGATCAATGAGCGTGGTTTTCTGCTGCCCCTTTTGCTCCTGGCGCTGTGAGGGGGTGCGTCCGGTTGCACCCTGCAACGCACTGCTGCTCTCTTGCAGCACGCGCCGGGTCTGACGCCGGATCTGCTCAGGGGTGACTCCTAATTTGCGCAGCACATCCAGGGCTTTACCCTCAGTTGAGCGAATAAGCCCCAGCAACAGATGTTCGGTGCCGATATAGTGGTGGCCCATATTGCGGGCTTCCTCAAAGGCGAACTCAAGCACCTGCTGCACCCCCGGCGAGAGATCAATGCGTCCTCCCCGGTATGATCCGTACCCACTGATACGATCCACAATTTCCTGGACGCGGTCCGGTTCTAAGCCCAGATCGCGCAGTACTCGACTGGCAATACCACCTTCTTCCCGTATCAATCCCAACAGCAGGTGTTCAGTGTTGATAGTATTCTGACGCATCCGCTCGGCTTCCTGATGCGCCAGGCTCAACACTCTGCGTGCCCGCTGTGTAAAACGTTCCATCCCAGACAAGGTAATCCTCCTTCAACGTAAAAACCAACTTTCCAATAAACTCGATTCACGTCCGATCACGGTAGCGCAAAACAGCGCGACCCGAAACAACATCCTTCAATTTGTCGAGGGGATCTACCATATCCCCATTTTATGTGTAATTCTACCAGAGTTTAAAGGCTTGTCGAGAGCCTCCTCAAAACCGTAAAAGGTTGCCCTAACTCAGGCTCTGCAGACCCTGCTCACGCGTTCAGCGCGTAAGCCAGTAACCAACGGGTGGTTGCTAAAAGGGCTTCTACATGGGTACGCTCGTAATTGTGAGAGGCATCTACCCCTGGACCAATCAAAGCCACTGGTGCGTTTCCACCTGCCCGCCAGAAAGCACCCCCATCTGACCCGTAATTCGGGTAAATATCCACTTTGTACGGGATCTGATACTGCTCAGCCAGATTGCGTAACCGCAGGCTCAGCCCCCGATCATAAGGCCCATGCGAGTCCTTCACACACAGCGTGGCATGGAACTCGTCTGAAGTCTGCCCCTCGCCAATCGCCGCCATGTCCACTACAATCAACTCCCTCAAATCTGCTGGCAGCCCAGCAGAGGCACCGTGCCCGACTTCCTCGTAATTGCTAAAAAGGGCATAAAGCGAACGTCGGGGCTTGAGGTGGGCCCGAACCAGTGCCTGCATGGCTGCTACAACACACGTTACCCCTGCTTTATCATCCAGGTGTCGGGAGCGCACAAACCCTTCATTAACCTCAACTCGCGGATCAAAAGCAATGAAATCGCCCACCTCGATGCCCAGAGCGCGTGTTTCCTCCGCGTTTCTAGTGCGTGCATCCAGGCGAACTTCCATATTCTCCGCATCTCGCGGCGTCTCAGCGGTACGCTTACCGTGCACATGGGAAGAAGCCGTTGCAATCAGAATACTTCCGCGATAACGCCGACCCTCATGGGTAAAAATCGTACATCCTTCGGTTTCTACCGTGTTCCAAGCAAAACCACCGATAGGTGTCATTCTCAAACGCCCATTGGGTTTTATCTCTTTGACCATCGCACCCAGTGTATCCACATGGGTGGCCACACCCCAGGGAGCCACCTCGGTTTCGCCCTCCATACAAGCCAAGAGAGCCCCCTTGGGAGTACGTTCCATACTTACACCTCCCAACTGGCGCAGAGCGTGCTCCACATAATCCATGGCCAGATCCGTAAAGCCGGTCGGGCTCGGTGTATTAAGCAAACCGGTCAGGAAATCCAGTAGGTCCTCCGTATGGATATCAGGCAAATTCACCATGTTTCTCATCCTTCAGCGTATTCTGGAATGCCTTCAAACGCAGCGATAACCTCACGCCAATGCGGACTTAAAGGAACGCTGACTTGACGATGATAATCGTATGCCACCATGACAACCTCTGCCTGGGCTTTCACCTGCCCACTGGAAGGATTCTCAATCACATAGGCCATTTTCAGGCTCTTCTGGCCCAAACGTACGGTCTTCACCCCAACGCGCAACTCCTCCATCAAGGCGATCGGCGCGCGGTAAGCGATGTGGATGTCCGCCACAATCAGCCCCAGATCGAGGAAGGAATGACCGTCAAACAGACCCAGATGGATCAAATACGCCAGGCGCGCTTGCTCCAAATACGTGAGAAAACGCGCGTTATTCACATGCCACTGGGGATCCAGGTCCCCATAGCGAACTTGGATTGGATAGTAAAAACGGAACGTCTCACTCATGCCAAGGATTATACCGGATGGACTGGAACTACGTCAAAGGTCATCCTGCAGCAATGATCTTAGTCACTTGTTACAGATTTAACAAACGCATAAACTAAATAAACAGATAATTTCTACCTATATTTCTGAAAAGAGGGATAGGGACAATGCAAATCACTCGTCAAGCCGATTACGCCTTGCGTGCCATCTACTACCTGGCACAATTGGGGCCCAACCAGCGCGCAGCAACCAGCGAGATTGCCGAACAACAACACATTCCACCTTCTTTTCTGGCCAAAATCATCTCGCAACTTTCCATCGCCGGGTTAATCCACACCTCCCGCGGCGCACGCGGAGGGGTTTCTCTGGCCAAGCCGCCCCAGGAAATTACGGTTCTCGAGGTAGTTGAAGCCATTGACGGCCCAATTATGCTGAATGAATGCACCCAATCGCCTGATGCCTGCCCCTTCGGAGAAAGCTGCGCGCTACGCCCTATCTGGTGCGAAGCCAAAGAAGAACTGGTTGAACGCCTCCGTCGGGCCACTTTTGCCAATGTGGCAACTGCCTCCATCGCTAGATAGGGGGGCTCATCTACCCCTGGCGAAGATGCGCTTCCAGGGCTTGGAGAGGATAGCGCGCTGTCATGTCTAGGGTCAGCGGGGTCACCGAGACCACGCGATCATAAAGCAGGGCGTAGATATCCGAATCCGCAGATACCTCCTCTGGGGAAACCTCCACACGGTAGCCCAGAGGGGCTTCTTCGCCCAACCCGCCCTTGCGGGTAGAGTAAGGAACGTAATAGCGGTGCATGGCCAATCGGGTGACCCGCCATGGCGTCTCAGGGGTAGCCAGTGCTGGCACCTCAACTTTAAGAATCTGCACATCACCGGGCAAACCGTGCTCCAAAATGCGCTGGGCAAAGTAGCCCGTAAAATAAGCAGCAGTTGAAAAATCAACCTCTTCCGAGTGGGTCAGGTGGTTTTGAATGCCCGTCTGAAGTGAGACCGCCAGTGCGGGAATGCCGAACGAAGCGGCTTCCATAGCCGCGCCGATAGTTCCCGAAATGGTGATGCCAGTGCCCACATTTTCACCGTAGTTGATTCCTGAGATCACCAAATCGGGATAACGGGGCAACAATTCCAAGAGGGCATGATCCACAGCCTGAGCCGGGGTACCATGCACACCAAAAGCCACCCAGGTACGGTCACCCTCTTGCCGTTCTCGCCGTTCGATCCGCCCATTGGATAAGTGGGGCATGCTTCGCCCCGCCCCTGTAGATTGCTCGCGAGGAGCTACCACTACAACCTCCCCCAACCTGGTCAGGATACGAGCAGCTGCCCAAAGGCCGGGTGAATCTACGCCGTCATCATTGGTGAGCAGTATCAAAGGTTTTTGCATAGTGATCCCCATCATTGAACTTATGGAATGAAAAAGAGCGGCTTTCCCAACCGCTCTGCCATCTGTGCCCTCGGCGTGACTCGAACACGCAGCCTTTTGCTCCGCAAGCAAACGCTCTATCCATTTGAGCTACGAGGGCGTTGTGCGTCCATAATATACCGCGAGGCTCTCAAATCGTCAAGTGCCTCCCTTTTCTTTTTCGCCCCTTTTGGGGTCTTAGACCAATGATAGGTCAATCCTTCTTGAAACGCTTGATCTTTTTTCTGATATATTCTGTTGGGAATACGGAATATAGTAAAATAAAGTGAAACTCAATAAGCATGTCTATGGGGCTGGTCAGGGGGAAGAGAAGATTGTTTCCAGGGCAGGCTCACAACTTCTCCAATTACAGAAAGGAACCTATCTAATGTCCTTCAAGAACGTCTCTTTGTTTCTTATCGTGACTTTAATCCTCGTTGCCTGCTCGGGAACAGGCCCCGCCACCTCCATCCCCGAGCCCACACAACCTCCTGCCATTGTTAACACCCCCACTCCTCAAGGGCCCCAGCCTATCACCAGTATAGAGGATCTCAAAAGGGCCACAGTGCAGATTGAAGCACAGGGCACCTTTATAGACCCCGAGGTTGGATTGATGTTGAATGTGGCCGGGAGGGGTTCGGGCTTCATCATTGATCCTTCGGGGATTGCCGTTACCAACAACCACGTGGTTACCGGCGCTGCCCTGATCAAAGTATGGGTTGGGGGCGAAAGCCAGCCTCGCAACGCGCGCATCTTGGGGGTATCGGAATGTTGGGACTTGGCGGTAATTGATATTGAGGGCGATGGCTTTCCTTACCTTGACTTGCATCAGGGAGAGATCAACCCCGGCCTGGAAGTATATGCCGCAGGTTTCCCATTGGGCGATCCAGAATACACCCTGACCAAGGGGATTGTCTCCAAAGCCAAGGCTGATGGAAAAACCAGTTGGGCTTCCATCCCTGCCGTCATTGAGCACGATGCACGTATCCGGGGAGGGAATTCGGGTGGCCCGCTGGTGGATAGTCAGGCACGCGTGGTGGGAATCAATTACGCTGGAAACAATGTGTACGACATGAACTTCGCCATCCGTGCCCAGGATGCCATGAAAGTCATAGAGGTGCTACGAAGTGGTAAAGACTTCGAGTCCATCGGTGTAAACGGCCAGGCAGTCATGTCGGAAGACGGTAGTCTGAGCGGGATCTGGGTAGCCTCTGTTCAGTCAGGTTCTCCTGCGGGCAAGGCGGGCATTCAGGGAGGGGATATCATCACCCGCATGGAAGGGCTGGTTCTGGCTACAGACGGTACCATGGGGGACTACTGCGACATCCTGCGCACCCGCGGTTCCGACAGCACAATCGCCATCGAAGTCCTGCGTTTCGATACCCAGGAATACCTTTCTGGTGAATTAAATGGTCAACCCCTCACCACGAAGTTCTCCTTTGCGGAAGAATTGGCAAGTGAGGTTTCAGGCTCAGGTACGGCAGCCCCCACAGACTATGTACTAGTTCAAGATAACTTTGGGGCCATCCAGGTCGCCATTCCTTCCTCGTGGACCGAAGTAGATGGTTCACCCTGGGTACTTGATAACACCGTCATTGGTGCCAGTATTACCGCGGCTGCCAGTCTGAATAATTTCGCCAACTATTGGGATGAACCGGGAATCTTTTTCGCAGTTTCAGATCAAGTGGCCCAATTGGCTGGTTACATCCAATTGCTAGATGCCTACCGAGACTCTTATCAGGTTTCCTGCAAACTACAAGGGCGCTATAAATACGAGGACAGTGCTTATGAAGGTGCTTATGACTTGTACATCAACTGTGGAGGTGCCGGTAACGCCCTGGTTGTACTAACCGCCCGCCCTAAACAGAACAAAACCGCCTACCTTGTAACCATTTTATTCAACGCTATGAGCGATAGCGACCTGGATGCTCTGGATCAGGCGCTAGATACGTTTGATGTAGTGGGGGCTCTG
Source organism: Thermanaerothrix daxensis (assembly GCF_001306145.1). GTDB lineage: Bacteria > Chloroflexota > Anaerolineae > Anaerolineales > Anaerolineaceae > Thermanaerothrix > Thermanaerothrix daxensis. The sequence continues at coordinate 691,367 of NZ_LGKO01000002.1, read as the reverse complement.
CCCTAATACCTGGAAACTCTGTGATGGACCCGGTAACAGGAAAGTGCTTTACCGGGTCCACTGATGAAAGAACCAACCCGGTACAAGGTGATTAAACCCGTCGGGCGCAGGAGAAATCCTGCGCCCGACAGTACCCCGGTTCTGGTGCAACGCTTTACTCCCCCTGATTAGCGTTAAACCCTTCTTCATGGATCAGCGCTACGAACGCCTCAACAATCTGTGGATCGAATTGAGTACCTGCACAGCGCTGAATTTCCTGTAGAGCCGCTTCCGGCGAGCGAGGCGGTCGGTACACCCGCCCGCTGGTAATGGCTTCAAATGCATCCACAACTGCCAAAATGCGGGCCCCCAACGGGATCTGACAGCCCCTTAAACCGTGAGGATAGCCACTCCCATCAAAGTTTTCGTGGTGACACTGGATGATAGTTGCCACACCGCTTAAACCGGTAACCGTTTGGACAATCTGAGCCCCAATCTCGGGGTGACGACGCATCAACACCCATTCTTCCGGAGAAAGAGAACCTGGTTTTTGCAAAATGACCGTCGGGACACCCACCTTTCCCAAATCGTGGAGCAGAGCCGCCAGACCTATCGTTTTTATCTCGGTCGGCAGGCACCCCAGGCGCTCGGCCAGCCGCTCGGCCATCTGAACCATGGTCATACTATGCTGGGTGATGGATAAATCATACGCCTCGATGCTTTTCGAGAGCATGACCACATCGTTATATAGCGGTGGACGTGCCTCCGGCCGGGTCACATAATCTATCAGCGAAGGGGCATATCGCGCCAATAGCCCGGCTAACCTCAGTTGCCCATCGTGAAAATGTGCCGACTGCTTGACACCTATGATCAGAACGCCTCTTACCTGCGAAGAGTCCTCTCCAATTGACGCAAGGAATAATGCTCTAGCATCATGGTAGCGAAGGGTACGCCCCTCATCCAGGCTTAAGGAATCCTGCCCGCGCGAGATGAGCAAAGGAGAACCCGAAGTAACAACCTGATGGTATAAGCGCTGAGCGTAGAAGGGCTCTGCAGTCCGTCGGATGTGTCCACCCCCATCCGCAAACGCCACTGCACGACTTTCGAACCCCCACTCCTCTCCAAGAATCACAACCTTGCAAAAAGCCGCCCGGGTTACGTTCACCCCACATGTCGCCAATCCGCTCAATGCCGCACTGAGAGGGTCCTCATAAGTGGGCATTGAAGGGGCAAATGAGGACGTAGTCGGCTCAAAGCCGGTTTTAGTCACCGACTCGGCCACCAAGCGCCGCAATTCACCCGTATCCGGAAGGCGAGCATCCATGGGGAAGAACCTCAACTCAGGGTTATCATCGTCTCGCAACCGCCGTCACCTCATTGTCCCGGATCAGTGCACACTCGCAGATACCGGGAACTCAACCCGCACAGGTGTCTCGCAAGCAATGAATTGGGCCGCAAAATCACTGAGTGAGTCTGCCCGGATGTGGCTCAAGCGTTCCAAGGCCTCTTGTGGCAGGTTGAAGGATTCGCCGTTATACCCCTGGGCAACGGCTAGAATCGGGTCAGCCAGCAATTGCTCACGGAAGCGTTTGCTGACCACTGCCGCACAAAAGAGCCGGCTCACCTCAGTTTCAGTTGCCGTCCTATTGTAAGTTACAGTTCGACCTTCTAAATCCATTGCGTAGCGCATCTTTACCTCCGTTTGGCTTACTCGATTTCTCACCTCTGTTGGTTTAGTGAACTCACGTTAGTATTTGTTCACAACAAATTGCAAAACAACCTTTCAAGCCAAAACAAAAACTGCGGGTTTGGTCCTTTTAGACCAATTCTCGACCCCGCAGTTATTCTCGCCCTGTTGAGGCGCTGTGTAGCAAAACCGCTTACGTTACTTCGCCACGAACTCAATAGTAAGATAGACTATCGGCTGATATCGCCACTGGCTTGAGGAGAGCGGCGGCTGATATCACCACTTGCCTGCGGAGAACGACGGCTAATATCACCACTGGCCTGGGGGGCTCGCCGACTAATATCACCACTCGCCTGAGGCATTTCCATTGCTACGCGCACCGAGAACAGGGACGTTTTCATGCTCCAATCTCCTTTCACTTAGGCCATCTCCAAAATCTAGGACAAGTATGCCACCCCCCAGGCTGCAAACCAGGCTACAAAAGAGGCTCAAAATCCAGCGAATTTGTTAACGCTGGGTAAAGAAACCAACCCAATACAAATACCCCGGTAAAACACCGGGAATTACCACCTCCCTATCATGCAACCCGCTCACCCAAGTGGGTCATTAACGGGTCAGCGCTTCAAACAACGACTGGGTCTGGAGTGAGGGCGCTGTATTTAATTCTTCCGATAATACCCGACGACAATAATCGTATTGGCGCACCACCGCCGCGCGATTGCCCATGGCAGCATACGCCTGCATAGCCAGACGATGGGCTTCTTCAAAGCAGGGATCTTCTTGTAAAAGTTGCTGGGCACAGCTCAGCGCCCCCTGGGTATCCCCCTGTTCGAGGTAGAGGCTGCCAAGTTTGAGCAAAACTCCCGCATAAGCATTGAAGAGACGCTGGCGTTCGATCAGCACCCAGGTCTCGTTCAGATCGGGAAGATAGGGTCCCTGGTAGTACCGCAAGGCGTTCTGATAGTGGAGAATTCTCTGCCGAGCATCTTCACTGCGTTCAGCATGATAAATTTCGCGGAAAAACTGCTCTACATCGTACTCATAATCCAGTTCAGTATTGAACTGATAAATACCATCGCGGAAAAGCACCACCTCCCTGCCTACTGCCCGACGCAGGCGGTACAGGGTGTTCTTGAAACGCAGGTGTAGCTCATGGGGGGAACAATCCTGCCAGAATACCGCTCCGACCGACTCTCGGGTAACCCCCTCCGGTCGTGTCAACAGATAAAGGAATAAATCGCGTGCACTCTGAGTTTGCCAATCCCCGATGGTAAGAAGGCGATCATTGAGCTTAATCTGAATTTTGCCCAGCGTTTGAATGACCAACTGAGGACCTGCAAAAGGCACTGCTGTGGCCTGTCGCCGTAATCGTCGGCGCAGAGTATTCAACTGGAGATCAAACCGCTCCAAGCGCAAGATCAACTCATTGATTGAAGTAGCCAGCCTTTCGTCTTCTGCCAGAAGTTCCAGGAGAGGACGTGTTTCTCGAATCAAGCTCAGTACCACCGGAGGGGCATCCTGCCCCATCAAACGCGAGAGCAGGTTGAGAATTTCCGAATGAAGGGTAGGGTCATCGGGTAAGAGGCGCCAACGAGCCAATAATTGATAATAGCGAGCCCGCATGGCTTCCAGGACATGCCCTTCGGCCTCAAAGAAATCCAGCGCCTGTTGAAGCAATTGAACCGCCTCAGCAGACCTTCCATTGAACAACTCAAAGCGCCCCTGCTCCAGACGGCACAGGTTTTGTTCATAAGCAGAACCGCTCTCTCGTGCCATCTTCCAGGCCTGCTCCAGCAATGGACGGGCCTGCGTGGTCATGCCCTGTAAATCAAAAACCGTGGCCAGATTTAATTGCAAGTAAGTGCTTAAAAAGCGATCTCCCAAGCGTCCGACCAGGGTGTTCGAGCGCTGATAGGCCTCCTGAGCGGAGCGCCAAACCCCCAGATCCCGATATAGATCCCCAATGGAAGCCAACGCATAGGCTTCCATGCGCAGGTAACCGCTCTGACGTGCGTACTCGACCGCTTTTTCAAGCGCGTTTAGCGCGCCCTCAAAATCCCCAACCTGACGCTTTAGGTCTCCTAAGTTATTCAGAACATTGGCAAGACGAGTTGTATCCCCTACCGAAAGCCAGTAATTGACCGCACGAGTAAAGGACTGTTCTGCTTCCACATAGTCCCCAAGCGCTACACTTATGGTGCCCAACTGCATCGAAGCGAACGCGATGTAACTTGCATCAGCGATCGGATCAAAGGAACTTAGAGATTGGATAACTAGAAGGCGCGCATCTTTTATCAAACCCTGATGGTAGAAGATCATCCCTTTGTTATATAAGGCAACCCCCATCAACTTTCGTAGACCCGGCTCCCCCTCTGTAAGCGTCAGAGCCTCATCAATATCTTTCAAAGCACCGCTGTAATCGCCTATAGCACGACGGGCTGTTGAACATCGGATCAAAGCATCAATTCGCTTGGTGCGCGCATGCTCAGGATGCAATGCGCACAAGGCTCTTTCAAGCCAGGTCAAGCCCTCTTGAATATCTCCCCTCATTACTAACACACTACCTTTCAGCGATAAAAGAGAGGGGCTTTCATGAAGAGATGTTTCGGGGAGTGCTTCCAACCATTCTTTAAGAATAACAACCTTTCCATCAACCAACAACTCGGTCCCAATCTCTTCAAGCAAGGACCTGGTATCAACCACCCGACCCAAACGACGGTACAGCAGGTAAATGCGTTCCCAAGCACGTTGCTGACGATAGCGCTCGTTCAGCCGAGCAATTAGTTTCTCTGCTTCTTCCGGACGCTCAGCCAGGAGCCGCTGGCGCAGGAAATCTGCAAAAAGGTGGTGGTAGCGATACCATACTCGCCCCTCTCCCACAGGGGTCAAGAAAAGGTTCGCCCGTAAAACCGTTCCGACCAGAGCATTCCAATCTGCCTGAACTCCCAGAGCCTCCCCGATCACCTCCCTGCATTCCACTGCATCAAATTCTTCTAACAGGGAAGAGCGGAGCAGAAAATCGCGCAGTTCCGCCGGTTGACGCTCCAGCACCTGGGTTGCCAGGAAATCATACAGCCCCACCGAGGCAATCCGTCCTCGGCGCAGACGATCCAAAATTCCGACATCTGCAATTTGAGAGGAGAGAAGGAGCCCGGTAATCCAGCCCTCCGAAAGACGAGTCAGTTCGTAAGCCAGACTTTCTGGGATGGGCTGGTGCAGGGTTTGCTGGAAAAGGGCTTGCACCTCTTGCGGGGTGAAAGCCAGGTCCTCAGCACCCAGCCCTCCAACTTGAGAACGTGCCACCATCAGGGGTAAATCTGGCAGCGCAATTAGGGTACGTGAGGTGAGAATTACATGGCAGTTTTCATCACTATCTTGAACCAGACGGTTGATAAAATAAGCGATAGGTTCACTTTCTTCAACCAGATGGTAATCATCCAAAACAATGACAAAATGTTCATTGATCGTTTCAAACATATCCTGGATAACTGCGCTCACCATTGTATCCAGGCTCAACTCCCCCTGGGCCATGTTCTGCAAGACGGCCCGCGAGCGCTTCCCAAACAAGGGGAACTGCATGGTTATCGAGGCAATTAGATGGCTGAGAAAGCGAACCGGTTCACGATCTAGCGTATCCAGTGCATACCAGCAAAACGGCCACTCCGTATGGTGAGCAAAATCTACTACCAGTGAGGTCTTGCCATACCCTGCGGGTGCAGCAATAATGATTAACTTGTAATCCAGCAGTTCGTGAAGGGCGTCAATCAGGCGGGGCCGGGTCAGCAGATCATTACGGCGGCGCGGGACAAAAATTTTGGTTGGCAGGATGGGAACCGGAGCATCCATAGCGAGCCTTAATGAAAATTCAGCGTACAATCTGCCCGCACAGCATTACACAATAAAGGCGGATAATAACACTTGCATAAATAATAACACAAAACCTCATGGCTGCTTCATCATGCGTTCGGCCATGAGGTCTGCAGTGGGCGCGGAGGGTCTCGAACCCCCGAACCTCACGGATGTGAACCGTGCGCTCTAACCAACTGAGCTACGCGCCCTTCTGAGCGTGATTATAGCAAAACCTCCCAAGTTTGACAAGCGTTTTGCGCACCGATAAATCAGCACGCAACTCACCGTGTATAGACCTAATTTGAAAGGTATCCGATTCCGAAATGAGCAGTAGGATATGCTATAATAAATTTATGACCCAGCAGATACCTCTCCCCCCCTCCTCCGAAACGCCGGGATCTTCAGCAGGCGACCGTAAACGCCTGACGGGGCTGGTCGTCGGGATTATCGTCTTACTTCTCCTTATCATCGGCGGGATTATCCTCCTGGCAGTCGCCCCCGCCGAGACAACAGCGCGCGTACGTGATATCTTCATTATCGTATTAGCACTCGAGTCATTACTCCTGGGGGTTGCGCTTATCATCTTGATCGTCCAGCTGGCTGTGTTGATTAATCTGATTCAAAATGAAGTCAAACCCATCCTGGAGGCTACCCAGGAGACCATCAACAATCTGCGCGGAACCACGGTGTTCCTTTCGAACAACCTGGTAGAGCCGGTTATTAAACTCAACGAGTACCTTGCGGGCTTAAAGAAAATTCTTGACCTTTTACGGCTCGGGCGCTAAGATTAACATTCAGTTCTTTTACCAAAGAAGGAGGTAACGATGTCTGAACGAAGTGAATTTGGGGCTTTCCTGATCGGTTTTGTCATTGGTGGATTGAGCGGTGCCATTGCAGCGTTGCTTCTGGCGCCTCAATCCGGTGAAGAAACCCGCACCCAGATCAAAGAGAAAGCCATTGAACTGCGTGATAAGACCGCCGAATCAATGGGCGAGGCCTACAGCCAGGCTGAAGCCGCTGCTCAGGAAGCCATCCGCCGGGCAGAAGCCCTATTAGCCAAGGCGAAGGAAACCGCTCAGGAACTCCAGCAACGTGGTCAAAAGGTGCTGGAGGAGCAAAAAGCCCACCTGGCCGGGGCTTCAACCGGAAAAGAAACAACCCCCGGCCCGGAGGCTGAAAGCGCCTAGTTTTGATACTTTCAGAGGTGCTCAGGTCACTTCAGGTGAATTCTGAGCACCTCTGACACTTGTTCCAGGATATCCCCCGCCAGGACGCTGGCCTCATGCCCTAGTTGCTGGGCTGCTCGCAAACCGGCTTGCCCATGAATCCAGGCCCCCAGCACAGCCGCATCCAGGGGTGAAACTCGCTGGGCCAGCAGGCCCACAATTAATCCCGCCAGAACATCTCCGCTACCAGCGCGTGCCAGCGCTGCGCTGGCTACCGGAATGATAAAAGCCTGCCCCTCGGGCGAGGCAACCACGGTAAGTGCGCCTTTCAGCACCACCACATGCCCCCATTGGGCTGCAAAGCGTCGGGCAACCCCCAGCCGATCGGCCTGAATATCTGCCACTGGCAAACCGGTGAGCACGCTCATCTCACCCGGATGAGGGGTCAGAATGCTCAATGGCGGTAGGGCTGACCACCATTCGGGAAGTCGGGCCAGCAGTCGCAAGCCATCGGCATCCACCACACAAGGGGGCAAGGACCGCTTTTCGGTGCTTTTTTCCTTTTCCGCTCCCACAAACCCTAGTGGATGACGTTTGAGATGTTCCTCACTCCGCCCCAGCACTCGGGCTACAAATTCTGCGGTTGTGGCCTCTGTTCCCAGCCCGGGGCCGAGCAGCAACGCTGTGACGCGCTCCAAAGACTCCAGTACCACCTCAGCAGCATCGCGGTCAATAACCCCCAATTCGCTGGGCAAGAGCACCCAGGTGGCCTCAGGCAGGTGCCCGGCAAGAGCTGGATGCAGGCTACCCGGGAGCGCCACCCGCACCAGCCCTGCCCCAATGCGGTAAGCGGCCTTTGCGGATAACCACACTGCGCCAGTGTAGTTCACCGACCCAGCAATGACCATTGCCGTGCCAAAAGTGCCCTTGTGCGCTTGGCGCGGCCGCGTCGGAAGACGTGAGCGGCAGTAATTTGCCTCGGCCATGAAGAGGTTCAAACCTTGCAAAGCCTGAAGGTCCTGCGGCAAGCCCAGGGGAACAATTTCCAATTCTCCTACATATTCAAAAGCCGGAAAACGCAACAAGCCCGTCTTGACGGCTTCCATGCAAATGGTAACCTCGGCCGGAAGGGTAACCTCATCAACCTCGCCGGTATCACAATCAACCCCAGAAGGACAATCTACGGCCACCACAGCCGGTAACGGATGACACCCCCTCAACTCACCTAGCAATTCGGCCACCTCGCCACGGAGCGGCAGTTTGACCCCCGTGCCAAAGATCCCATCAAGCAAAACATGGGCTTGGTTGACCCAGTGATGCAAATGCTCCCGATGGGGATCCTCGGCTAATCTCAAGATAACGCCCCCTGCTGATTCCAATTCGCTCACCAGGGGATCGTTAACGGCTCGTGGACGAACCAGGTAGGCCCCCGCGCGCCACCCCCATCGAGCCAGATGGGTCAGGGCAACCAGGGTATCCCCACCGTTGTTCCCCGAGCCCACCAGCCCCAAGGCCACCCTCTGCCCCTCGCCTTGGTAACGGCGCTGTACCACCCTGGCCACCCCCTCGCCCGCACGCTGCATCATCAGCGCATAGGTTACTCCTCGTGCATCGGCTTCTTGCTCAATAGCCCGCATTTCACTCACACTGACCACACGTATTGCTTCCATGCCCACCTCGTCAGTTAACCCTTGTGCTTAATGCTCACTCCTTTTTCAATTTTATCCTCAAACATTTCAATCTGCCTCTTTGAAACCTCAAACGGGTATAATCTCTACCATGCGCAGACTTTTGTATGTGACGGTCTTCTTTGCCGGACTGACCACGCTGGCCCTGGAGATGAGCGCCTCACGACTTCTGGGCAATTATTTCGGTACCAGCAACCTTGTCTGGGCCAGCATCATTGGCCTGATTCTCATTTACCTCACAGCTGGCTACTTCTTGGGTGGTGTCTGGGCAGACCGATCTCCAAAATTCATCACGTTCTACCAGATTTTGATATGGAGCGCCCTGGCGATTGCTGTAATTCCCATGATTGCTCGCCCGGTTCTTCGGCTGGCCGCGGATGCCTTCGATGCCCTGCAATTGGGGGTGCTCTTCGGTTCGTTCGCGGGGGTCATGGTCCTTTTCAGCATTCCGATCACCTTGCTGGGAACAGCCTCCCCATTTGCCATTCGACTGGCCCTGCACGATTCTCGCCAGGCCGGGAGCATTTCCGGACGTATCTACGCCATTTCAACCCTGGGGTCGTTTCTGGGCACATTTCTCCCTCCTCTGTGGTGGATTCCCACCCTGGGCACTTATCGCACCTTCCTGGTTTGCAGTGTTATCCTCCTTGTTACTGGGCTGGTCGGGTTAGGGATTAGCAGCGGTTGGCGACGAGTTCTGGCCTACGCCTGGACCCCGATAGTCCCTCTGCTGGTATTTTTGCTGGGGCTACAAGGGAGTGATAAAGCAACCCGCGGGTTAATCTACGAGACAGAATCGGCTTACAACTACATCCAGGTTCTTCAAGAAGGAGAATACCGCTTGCTCCGCTTGAACGAAGGGCAAGGCATCCATTCGGTCTATCATCCTACTCAGCGCTTCTTCGGCGGTCCCTGGGAACAGGTTCTCGTCGCACCGTTCTTTAACCCACCCCCTGTCACAACAGATGTGGTCACCCGGATTGCAATCGTTGGCCTGGCCGCAGGCACTACCGCCCTGCAAGCCGCTGAGGTCTATCCCAATGCCCAGATAGATGGTTTTGAAATTGATCCGCGCATCGTTGAAGTCGCTCGCCAGTACTTCGGTATGAACGAACCCAACTTAAGCGTCATCGTTCAGGATGGACGTTGGGGGTTGGCTACCAGTCCACACCGCTACCAGATTATCAGCCTGGATGCCTACCGTCCCCCCTATATTCCCTGGCACATGACCACCGTGGAATTTTTCCAAATTGTTTACGATCACCTGACCCCAGATGGTGTGGCAGTGGTGAATGTAGGACGGGGTCCTCAAGACCGGCGCCTGCTTGAACGATTGAGCAGCACCCTGCATCGTGTTTTCCCATCCGTTCATGTGGTGGATTTGCCAGGTACCTTCAACAGCCTGCTCTATGCGAGCCGTCAGCCTACAAATGCGGCTAACTTGCGAGTCAATTACGATCTTCTTCGCCAGAATCCTCAGACACCCCCCCTGCTCCTGAGGACCATGGAAATCGCTTTGGCAAATCTTCAACCCACCCCTCCAGACGGTCCCTTCTTTACGGATGATCTCGCCCCTGTTGAACAAATTACCAACACCATGGTACTCGACTACCTGCTCTTTAATCCCGGAGGGCAATGATGATGAAGGGTGCATCCCGCTGGTTATTTGGATTGCTAATCGTTCTGCTCCCTCTCTTGCTAATTACCACATCCATTCGCATGTTGCTTACTCCGCTCTACCTTCAAGTGGCCTATCACCTGCCTGGCTTTCCCCCTGACCCTTTTGGGTTCACTCTGGAAGAACGCCTTCATTGGGCTAACTACTCACTCTCTTATTTACTCAACCAAGCCGATATATCGTTCCTATCCTCGCAAAGCCTTTCAAACGGACAGCCCCTCTACAACCCCCGTGAACTGCGTCATATGGTAGATGTGAAAAACCTGGTGCAGTTAATGATCCGCGTCTGGGCAGGATTACTCCTTCTCTACCTGGTAGTTGGTCTTTGGGCATGGCGTATCCAGCAGACTCGCGCCTTCTGGCTGGCTATTTCGCGAGGAGGATGGCTTACATTAGGTCTTGTTCTGCTCATCCTCATGGGAGTCATGGTCAGTTTCAACTGGCTGTTTACAGCGTTTCACCGTCTCTTTTTTGAGGGCGATACCTGGCTGTTCTATTATTCGGATACCCTTATCCGCCTTTTCCCATTGCGCTTCTGGCAAGATGCCTTTACCGCCATGGGCTTGCTCACCATCAGCATGGCTCTCGTAGCCGCATTCGGCGGAAAGAGATTAGCCCAAAGAAAATAAAAAGGCGCAGAGTGGTTGTCTCTGCGCCCAATTGGTCTGACCGAGTCTTTTTAGCGCACAGCGACCGGGTTTTCGCGGTCAACGGCTGGGTCAAAAATGTGGAAGTTGTCCATGTTGAAGACCACCTGCACCTGCTCCCCCACCTTGAAGCGAGTGCGTGGATCAACACGGGCTACGAAATTGTGACGCCCATTGACCAGATAGAGGAAGATCTCATTCCCCATTAACTCAATCACGTCAACCCGTGCTTCTACAGGTTCCGCATGAATGCCCGGCGGTGCGAATTGCGGGTTGTGGATATCCTCAGGCCGAATCCCAAAGATTACCTCACGCCCTGCATAGTTGTAATAAGGTTTGGCGCGTTGCTCTGGGATTTTGACCTTGAACGAATCGGCATCCACATAGAGATCACTGCCGTCTTTCCGGATGTGAGCGGGGAAGAAATTCATGGACGGCGATCCAATGAAGCCAGCCACAAACAAATTGGCGGGCCGATCATACAGATTCTGCGGTGTATCCAGTTGCTGTAACACCCCTTTGTTCATGACCGCGATGCGAGTAGCCATCGTCATGGCTTCCATCTGATCATGGGTCACGTAGACAAACGTTGTTTGCAACCGCTGATGCAACTTGCTCAATTCTGCCCGTGTCTGCACGCGAAGTTTGGCGTCCAGGTTGGAAAGCGGCTCATCAAATAGAAAGACCTTGGGCTCACGCACAATTGCCCGGCCAACCGCCACACGCTGGCGCTGTCCGCCCGAGAGTTCACGGGGTTTGCGTTTCAACAGGTTTTCGATGCCAAGAATCTGTGCAGCTTCCTCAACACGGCGCTTAATCTCTTCCTTTGGTACCTTGCGCAATTTGAGTCCAAACGCCATATTGTCAAAAACGGTCATATGCGGGTAAAGCGCATAAGACTGGAACACCATCGCAATGTCGCGGTCCTTAGGTGGCACATCGTTGACCACCGTATCGCCAATCTTGATAATGCCCTCTGTCACGTCCTCCAGGCCGGCCAGACAGCGCAACGTTGTGGTTTTCCCACAACCCGAAGGGCCAACCAGGACCAGAAACTCGCGATCTTCGATGTGCAAATTGAGATCGTTGACCGCCACAAAGTCACCAAAGCGCTTGGTGACATGCTCAAATGTAACGCTCGCCATGAATTCTTCCTCCTTCCGGAAAGAGTATCGTGCCTTTATTATAGCCCAACACCCGTTTGGCGTGTCAATGATTCAACTCACAATTTTTCAATTCAAAAAACACAGCGGTTGACTCATGAGGAGTCAACCGCCGCAATACTAACATCAGATATATTACTCGGGCTGGCTGGGGCGCGGATTTTTGACGCGTTGACGCACCTGTGGGCGCACCCGGCGTCGCCGTTTGGGTGCACTACCAGCCGTGGGGCTTAGAATCAGCGAAAGGCGGTTAAGGGCATTTGCGTCATATTCTCGATGCCCGCATAAATCACACACCCAGGCCGGAAAATCCGGCACGGTGATTAAATCATTGCCCAGCCAGGTGTAGTAAGCCAGGTACTGGCGATGCAATTGTCCTGCCTGACACTCTGGGCAAGGCCGAACAGGGAAACCCGGAGAAACAAACATCTTTCTCATTTTCCAACCACTAACGCCTCAGCAATTTTAACCCCCGCACTGGTGCCAAGCCGATTAGCACCCGCCTGAACCATGGCTTGCGCGTCTGCTAGCGTACGAATGCCGCCTGCGGCCTTGACACCCATGTGCGGTCCAACCACTCTCCGCATTAATTCTACATCCTCCAGGGTTGCTCCGCCAGTGCTAAATCCAGTGGAGGTTTTCACAAAGTCTGCACCGGCTGCTTTGGCCAGCAAACAAGCCAGAATCTTCTCCTCGCGTTCCAGGAGCGCAGTTTCGATGATCACCTTAAGCACCACCCCGGAGCGGTGGCAAAGCTCACTTAAAGCACTTAGTTCATCATAAACAGCGGCATATTCCCCCCCTTTGAGCAATCCAATAGCAATGACGGTATCCACCTCAACCGCGCCCTCTTCAATCACGATTTGCGTTTCCGCTAGCTTGGCTCGGCGCCCACTGGCACCTAATGGAAAACCGGTCACCGTAGCCACGCGCACGCCCGACCCCGCCAAGGCTCGCACCGCACGAGAAACATAGACCGGGTTCACACAAACGGCAGCAAACCCATAGCGCCGCGCTTCCGTACACAATTGCTCAATCTGGATAGGGGTGGCTTCGGGTTTAAGCAGCGTGTGATCAATGAGCGCTGTGATTGGCTGCTCTTTCAGTCCAGGGGGCACTTCAAGAGGGGGTGGCTCCTGAGCAAACCGATGAGCCTGAACAATGAGATCGTTCAGCGAGAAATCCATAGGAGGCTCCTTAGAGGTCTATCTGGCAGCGTTAACAATTGAGGAGGGGGTTAATAGTTTGATCTCATTGGGCGGCCAATACACCAGGAGGGCCTTGCCGACCACGTTTTCCATGGGCACAAATCCCCACGAGTGTGAATCGGAAGATTGATTTCGATTGTCGCCCAACACAAATAACTGGCCCGGCGGAACGTCCCATACCCCGTTGTAACTGGGAGAGGCAGCGACATAGGGCTCTTCAAGGGCCTGGCCGTTGACAAAGACTTTACCATTTTGAATTTCAATGTGATCCCCTGGCAAGCCAATGACGCGTTTGATGTAATCCTCACGCGGGTTCATGGGATAACGGAACACAATCACATCTCCCCGCTGCACCTGGCCGGTGCGATAAGCCACTTTGTTGACAATCACAAATTCCCCTGGTTTGAGAGTAGGTTGCATGCTGATATTCTCAACCCGCACCCGAGCGATAAAGGTGTCAATCACAAAATACAATAATAGCGCCAGGACGATCACCTGAAGCGCTTCTGAAAGCATTCTTAACCAACCCACCGAATCACGCCGAGGTAAGGTGGGTTGCGTAATTGTCTCCGTAGATGGTTTATCCGTCATTTTATCCTTCGTCTGACCTTACCCGTAAGTTCCCCTCGATTATATGCCACCACCCCACTCACGGCAAGGGCAACACGATCAATCACACTACCAGCCCTTTACTCCTGCCGTAGTCGTGCTCCGCAAATTCGACAGAAGCGATCGCCCGGCTGCACCCGACGCCCACATGAAGGACAGTACATTGTCTGGGTTGTGGAAATTTCCACTGGACGGAAGGAGGTAGCACGTGAAGCATGTCGCGAGCGCCTGGTCGCTGTGCCTGGTCGCTGTCGGGTCAGCGTTAACCACCATACCATCCCCCCCAGGATCAAAACCAACCCCACCCCCATTGCCATGACCCAGGGTTGGGTATACCATGTGCTCCCCAAATCCGAAGCCGCCTTTTCAATGGGCGTAATGGGTTGTACAGATTGCATGGGAGCGCTCAGCCGATCGTCTGGTTTTTCGTACTGCAAACGCAGTACAAACGAGGTGCCAGCCTTTAGTTCTCCCACTGCGTAGTGGTAATACACCAACCCATCATTGCCCTTAACAGCGCTTCCCATACTCGGGCTTAGATTCCAGGCCGTGGCCGTGGGGGGCTGCTGAACCACAACATTGAGATCTTTAACCGGATAATCTCCCGGCCAGAGGTATTCGTAAGTGCGTTTCGCACCTTCCTTCTTAAGACCCGGATCATAGTACTCCACTTGAAGCACAGGTGCCGGTGTAGTAAATGTCACCCTCAGCCACTCCCCCTCTACTTTGGTAGTGTAGTTCAGATTGTAAAGCATCCCATCGGTATCTTCATAAGCCACGTTATATGGAATCTTAGCAGCCGCAGGAATACGCAAATCAATCTGTGCTGGCAACTTAACCGTATTTGCTAGCCATATTCGATAGATAACCAACATCTCAGGGCGATCATATTCGGGCCACAGGTCAATCTCCAGGGCTTCAAACGAAATCCCCGTTTGGGCAAACGCGCGCCCCATCCCGAGCCAGAGCCCTATGACCACAAGTGCCAATCCCAATCCTAAACGCTTGAACATGCAAGACCTCCAAGTTGGGCAACCTTATTGGTCAAATATTACCATAATCTCTGCCCTTCGCTCTCACCTGGCACTTTCGTTGCACCTCTCAGGAAGTCGAAAGATTCAGAAATAAGGATCGCTCTCAGGATACGGTATAATCAGACGCAAGTTGGGGCTTGCCCCGGGGAGCCGAAATGGCACGTAAGCGTTCAGCCGAGGACCTTTCCGTAGAAGAATTGCGCCTGTTGCTGATAGAAAAGCAGCGCGCCCGACGCCAGCGGCGTTTAGAGCACTACCGGCGCAGTGGCCGTTTGGTGCTCATTGAAGACCAGCCAGCGGCGGTTCCACTGGAAGACCTGCACAGCCGTCCACTTGGGGATGATGAGAAAACCGGGCCGACGGAAAAACCCCATAAGCGTTCCTGGCTGGATCGCCTGTTGCTGGCTGTTGAGATATTGGCTGTGCTTGGGCTTGCTTTTGTGCTGTTAAACGGCTTCACCCTCATCCGCGACCTTAATCGCGAAGTGGTCTCCCTGATTAACCAGCCCACATTAACCCCCACACCGGCGATTACGGCGATTGTCCTGCCCGGCGGGCACACCCCTCCCAATGCTCCCGGCGGAGCACGTCCCAACGAGGCTGAGATCCCCGAGCACCTGCGCCCGGTCATGCTTTCCTTGCCCGAACCTCCCGTGCCCACCCCCAGTGTTGAACAAGCCGTGCGCATCCAAATCCCGGCTATTAATGTAGACGCGCCTGTTGTTCAGGGTGATGGTTGGGAGCAATTGAAGAAAGGGGTAGGACAACGCCTGGGAACACCGAACCCGGGGCAACGGGGTAACATTGTCCTCTCAGCGCATAATGACATCTTTGGCGAAATTTTCCGCGACCTGGATAAACTCAAACCCGGGGATCAGGTAATCCTTTACAGCAATCAGAGAGCCTACGTTTACATTGTGCAACAAACCCAGATTGTCGAGCCAACACGAGTTGAGGTCATGGCGCCCTCCCAAGAACCCATCGTTACCCTGATTTCGTGTTATCCTTATATGGTAGATAACCAGCGCATTGTTGTGACCGCTCGGTTGCAAGAATAAAGTTCAACCTTTTCAGGAGAAAACCATATGAGCAAGAAACAAAAACGCCGCGTCTCATCTACTAAAACAACGCCCCAACGCCCCGTCCCTGCACAACCCGCCGAGGCCCGACCAGGCCCCGTGACGCGGAGTAGCACCTCTAGCGCCGAATTCAACCCTGATTACTCCTACGTGATCAAAGATCTTAAGCGCATTGGGACCCTGGCAGGAACTTTCTTCGTTATCCTGATCATCCTCTCGTTCATTTTGCGCTAAAGACTTTTCCCCCATCTCTGGCCACCCAAAGAAAAGACGTGGCTAAAAAAGCGCCTGTCAAATGGACAGGCGCTTTTTTGCTTACAAGGTCATTTTCTCCTATAGATAATGGATCCGCTCACGATACTGAGCAAAAAGCCGCGCATTATATTCAGCCCCCCCATCCAGATTAGCCGCCAATAAAACGGGGGGTGTAACCCCTCGTTCAAGCAACTCTTCGATTGTCGCAGCAACTAACGCTTGAAGAAGTGCATTAGAGGTTACTCCTGAAACAGGGACAAACTTCTGGGGCACTCGCGGATCATAGAGGACTGCGTCCCCTTTCGGGGCTTTGTTATCCAAGACTACGTCTGCAAAATCTCGCATTTTCTTTCCACTGGGATGGCGGGAAGTAACGGCTTCAGTGTACTCTTTTGAGGTTACTCCAATAACCTTGATACCGCGCTCACACGCAATTTGAGCCATCTCAATGGGTACTGCGTTGCGTCCTGAGACCGAAACCAGAATGAGTACGTCTCCGGATTGGATTGGGGTGTTATCCAGGATAACTTTGGCGTATCCGGTCATCTGCTCCATGGCCGAAGATAGCGTCGCAGGATGCACATCAAGTGATGCAATACCTGGCGCGAGAATGGGGTTGATCAACATCAACCCGCCCGCCCGATAAACCAGATCCTGGATTGGTAATGACGAATGTGTGCATCCGAAAGCGAATATACTGTGTCCGTGCTCAATCGCATCTGCCATGATCTGAGCTGCTTGCTCAAGGGCTTCGCTTTCCTCGTCTCGAATTCGAGCCAGTAACTCAATCAAACAATTGAGATATTCAAACGTGAAAGCAGACATAAAATTTTATCTCCTTTCTTAACCCCTGAGGTTCATGAAGTCTCTTTTATAGACCATCTTTCCTTCCTCTTTGACCTCCCGCTAGACTTAGAATAACAGTTTCTCGGACGCATTTAAATAATGGGCTTTTGCATCCAACGTTTCACTAAAATACTCACCTCCTTTCCTGTCTACTGCCCCTGGTTGAACTCGCGGATCGCTGCCAGAACCTTTTCCTTAACCTCCGTTTTGTCTACAAGATTCTTGATCAATACCACTTTTGCCGATGCGGAGCGTAAATGCTGTTCCATATCCATGGGCGCAACAATGAGATCAGCGTTCTGGCCCTTGAAGGATCCCAAATCCCACGGGACAACTTCGGCCTTAATGCCCTCTGCCTCGAGAATCTCATCTGGGTGGTGAAGGAAAACCAAGGGCATCTGTATCAAAATCTTGAGCGCTTGTTTGCGGCAGACCCTCCCAAACCGAGGCTTGGGAAGATCCCCACCGACTTTCTGCAGGCAGAGACCCTCAATAAGGGACATGAACGGATTGAGAAGCGTCATATCCAGACCAGCGCCATGCTCAACAACTATCTCGATTGGCCCGGTCTAGGACAAGTCTATCGGTTGGAACGGTGTTTCCTTTGGATACGTCAGGGAAAAGTGGTCTAAACCAGCCAGGCAGTAGAACACGGCATCACCCGCCTGACCTGCGAAAAAGCCTCACCCAAGCAGATGATGCAAATCAGACGCAAGCATTGGTTGTTGAAACCGGCTTGCATTATCGCCAGGAGGTGACCTTTCGGGAAGATGCCACGCGAATGACGAAAGGGGCTACGGCCCGGATACTGGCCACGGTGCATAACGTTGTCCTGGCGCTGATCAAGCAAGCCGGACATCTTGCCCAGGCTTTTGCCCTCCTTCTCTCGGGTCATTCGCGACTTTGAGAAAGCCATCTAGCACCAGGCATTCTATCTTGACTCCCTTGCAAAGTCCAATATAATAGACCAAAGTACAATATACGAGATATCTTATGGAAGACCTACAACTAGCACGCAGCGCCGAGCGTACCCTCCGTTTACTTGAAACCATTTTGACCCATCCCGAAGGACTCACTCCCCAGGCACTGATGAAGGAACTGGGGCTCTCGCGCTCCTCTCTGTTCGTCTTGCTCAAAACCCTAAAAGCCATGGGCTACCTGGAACAGTCAGAGAAACGGGGGCGCTACCTGCCCGGCCCGCGCCTGCTTGCCTGGCAGGCGCGAGGAGATCTGAGCCAGCAAGAATTATTAGCCGCGTTTTACCAGGAGGCTGCTCAGTTTGCCTGGCCCGAGACAATCGCCCTACTGGTCCCCGTCTCAGGAGGTTTGCTTGTTCTAGCCCAAACTGAGGGAGAACACGAAATCCGTCGTGTCTTCCAGGTTGGAAAACTCTATCCCCAACTAGAAGCCGCGCAAGCCCTTTTTACTTCCATACCGGCTGCGATTGAAATTGAAGAGGGCCTTGCATTTAGTGCTTCCCCCGAAACGCTCGATCTCGCCGCCCCCATCTGCCCAGATGGCTTTCAGCCCCGCGCAGCACTGCTCCTGAGCGCACCAGCCCACCGGTGGGAACCTCACACCCTTAAAACCACACTGGGCGCGGACTTAAGAAACCTGGCCGCGCGTATCTCCTACCGCATGGGAGCCCTGACCTACTCCCCCTTCCAGCCCCTACCCATTCAGGATTTGCACCCCCTGGAACCCCTTTCCCCTTCTCAAATCGAGGTGTTTTTGCGCGGTCCCGTTTCGGCTCGCCTGGCGTGCGTGCGCCCGGATGGACAGCCCCACGTGATCCCCCTCTGGCAGGAGTGGAACGGCCATTCTTTTACGGTCATTGCCTGGCAGGGATCGCGTTGGCCCGAATACGTGCGTCAGAATCCCGCAGTTTCTTTGACCGTTGATGAACCCTGGCCCCCCTTGCGCCGTGTGGTGGCACGCGGGCAGGCTATCCCTATGGAGAACCTGAGCCAGCACGATTTACAACACCTGCTCAATCGTCTGGCACGCCGCTACCTGGGGCGAGATCTCGCCCAACCTTATTTACACCAGGTTGCCCAGGTCTTCAAAATCGAAGTGGAACATCTGCGGGGTTGGCGTGGTCTGGCCAATCCTCCTACCCCCTCGTAATCGCCCAGGTTCCAGATGGAAATTCTCATTAAGAATCTAACTTTCAGTTACCCAGGTTCCTCCTCAACTGTCTTGCAAGAGATTAACCTTTACATTCCCTCAGGACAGTTTGTAGCCATCATTGGTCAAAGTGGTTGCGGCAAATCCACCCTTTTGCGCTTACTAGCTGGTCTGCTCCAACCCATCCATGGAGAAATCCATCTTAATGGTAAGGATGCCTCGCTTCGTTCAAATCACCCAGCCGTTGCCTGGATGGCACAATCCCCTGCGTTACTGCCCTGGCTGACTGCGCGCCAGAACGTGGCCCTGCCCTTGCGGTTTCAAAGAAACGGCTCCACCGCCCTGTTGGAACCAGAAGAGGCGCTTGAGCGGGTGGGTCTGGCTGCATACAGCGACGAGTATCCTCACCATCTTTCAGGGGGAATGCAACAGCGAGTTGCCCTGGCCCGCCTGCTGGTTCAGGGGGCTGCAATCTGGCTCATGGACGAGCCCTTTGCTGCGTTGGATGAATTAACCCGCGAGCACCTCAGCAATACACTCCTGGACCTCTGGCAATGGTTACACCCCACCGTAATTTGGGTGACCCATCACATTTACGAGGCAGTCCGGCTTGCCGACCGCATTTTGGTGCTTTCGCCCCAGCCTGCTCAGGTAATCGAAGATATCACGGTAGCCCTACCGCGCCCACGCCATGAAAATTCTCGCGGTTTCAATGCTTATGTGACCCAACTACGAAATACGCTCTTCTCTGCATCCCCTTCAGGAGATCTCGCTCATGCCGGGATCAGCCAACAGTAGACGCATAACCTGGGCCTTTATGCTCGGCACATTGGCAGCCTGGGAAGCCGGGGTGTACTTCTGGCATGTCCCCGTCTATCTGCTTCCACCTCCCAGTTTAATTCTGCGCACCCTGATTCAAAATGCCCCAGTATACCTCCACGCCTCGCTGGTGACTTTCGGCGAGGCTCTGCTAGGTCTCTGCCTGGGTACCTGCATAGGCATATGCATCGCCGTGCTGGTCACCTTTTGGCCTACTTTGGAGCACGGGGTCATGAGCCTGGCGATTCTGGTTAAGTCCACGCCACTGGTGGCCATTGCTCCTCTACTCACCATCTGGTTGGGGTTTGGCTGGCAACCCAAAGTGGTGATCACGGCTTTGGTCACCTTTTTCCCGGTTCTAATAAACGTCCTGGTTGGTCTGCAAACCATTGATGCTAGCCTACTGGATCTGTTCCGCTCATGGCGGGCCAGCCGATGGGAATTCTTGTGGCACCTGAGACTCCCCCACAGCCTGCCCTACATCTTCGCCGCCCTGAAAGTCAGCACTCCTCTGGCATTAATTGGTGCCATTGTAGCGGAATGGACCGGCGCCTCAGGTGGGTTGGGACGTCAGATGTGGCTGGCCTACACCAATCTAAATTTACCCCACCTCTTTGCCGCCATTTTCATCCTGGCAGCAGCGGGAATTCTCTTATATTGGTTAACCACCCAGGTCGAACAGCGCCTGGCGTTCTGGTACCTTTCATCCCAATGATCCTGGAGGTTCTCCAACCATGAAGCACCGTTCCTTCTCATTATTGCTTGTGCTCTCACTCACCTTCATCTCTAATCTCCTGGTGGCTTGTCAACCCGTCCAATCTTCTCCCACGCCGCCCCGAGTTGCTCTAACCTTTATGGCAGGTTACAAACCCCAGGCCAATCTGCCCTTTGTAGGAGTCTACGTAGCACAGGAAAAGGGCTATTTCGAAGCCGAAGGACTGGATGTCACCATCGAGCACTCCCCCGGTCAAGGCCAGCACCTTCAATTGCTCGCCGCTGGCAAAATCCAGGTAACCACCCAGGATGCCGCCGTCCTGCTCCAGCGTCGGGCAGACCCCGGCTTGCCCTTAGTTGCCATTGCCCTGATCGGGCAACGCGGCCAGCAAGCCTTTGCCGCCCTCAAAGATTCCGGAATGGTGACCCCAAAGGATTGGGAAGGCCATCTGGTTGGTTACAAGGGCACCCCACCGCCTGACCTTTTTGCGCTACTCCATGCAGCGGGCGCAGATGTCAATAAAGTTAATCTGGTCAACGTTGGGTTTGATCCCCGGCTACTGGTTGAGGGTAAGGTAGATGTTTACCCTCTCTTTAAGTCCAACGAGCCGTTTCTACTCCGCTCCTGGGGGTACGAAATCATCCTATGGGATGCTGCGGATTACGGGGTGCCCACCCTCGGCCTGACTTATGCGACTAGTGAGTCCTACCTTCAGGAGCACCCCGAAGTGCTGGCGCGCTTCTTACGCGCCGCCCTACGAGGCATTGACTATGCCGCACAACATCCTGACGAAGCCGTCCAATCCGTCCTGAAGTACACCGGCCCTGAGACCAATCCAGAACACATGCGTTACATGCTAGAAACTGAACTCAAAGACGCGCAAAGCGATGTAACCCGCGCGCATGGATGGGGTTGGCAAACGCAGGAACAATGGCAGGCACTGGCCGATATGCTCCACCAGTATGACGTGCTTCCCACGACCGAAGTAAAGGGGGCCTTCACAACCCAAATTCTGGAAATGGCCCAAACCCGATAATCGCTCCAAGGATGAGGGGCTGCTATCTGCTTGCAGTCCCCTCATCCTGTCTCAAAATCAGACCTGTTGCTCGCGACGTAATCGCCAAACCCCAAGCGTAAAAAAGAGAACGGCGAAGGTCAGGAGCGCTCCCAGATAGGGGAACAGCACCACCCCCGTGCTCCCGCGCAACAGGTAGTTGAGCATGCCTTCCAACGCCCAGGTGGTCGGGAGCACATGAACAACAACCTTGACTGGTTCGGGGAAGAATTCCAGCGGATACCAGCAACCGCCCAAAAGGGCCATAACCATTCCCATCAGAATGCTGAGGTTGTTAGCCTGAGCCTCATTCTTGATCCACGTTCCCATAAAGACCCCAATAGCCGCTGCAGCCAGTGCCGAGGTAAGAAGCAAAAGGGCCAGGCTCAAGGGATCACGGCCCCAGGGCAATTTCAGGACCAGAATACCAAAACCTATCAGAAGAAGCATCTGACCCAGCGCTACCAGTACCTGCCCACCGATTGTCCCTATCAGAAAAATGGCCCGAGAAGTGGGTGTGGTCAAGATCCGTGCCAGGGTGCCAGTATTTCGTTCATAGGCAAAAAGCGCAGAGATCCCAAACAAGGGAATGAATACCCAGGAGATGAGCTGACCAGCCGATGCACTTGCCCGAGGATCATAAACTGGAGCACTGGGTGGGCGAACCACTTCCAACCGCTCAGGGCTCTGGGCTATAAGCGTTTGTGCTAACTGAGCAGATTCATCAAAATACTGTTGACGCTCGGCATCGGTATCAAAACGGGTGTAGTACTCAGCCATGCGAACAGCGATCTGGGCAGCCTCAATGGTCAAACTTTCCTTGCCCACCGCCGCCTCAACGGCACGTTGCACGGCCAAGGCGCGCAAATTATTGGGACGTTGATAGAGCACGACCTGCACCGGCTCCCCTTCCAGTAAGCGTTCTTCCTCTAGTTCCGGCGGTAAGTAGAGCCAGAAATCTACCTTCCGTGCCTGAAAGCGCTCTTCGGCTTCTACGCGACTGAGTTTTTCCGGTCGTAAGCCAGGGGCGGCTTCCAAAGCCCGAATGACTCGGAGCGCCAAATCACTTCCTGCCTCGTCCACCACCGGTAAAGACACCCTCCCATCAGAGCCGAAGTTTGCCGTACCCAAAACAAATGTAAAAAGGATGGGCAAGACGATAAAGAACAACCATTCACCAGGAGAGGCAAAACGCAATATCACATCTTTACGAACGATTGCCCAAATTGCGCGCATGGGTTTCTCCCTCTCAGGCCTGTAGAAGATGACGAGACCGTGCCAGCAACCATCCCGCCACCGCGGTCAAACCGCCCCCCATGAAGATGAGCGCCAGAAGGGGACGGATAATTTGAGCAAGCGAGCCACCTCCAGCCAGGATTGAAAACCCGTCCATCCCCCAGGCATTAGGGGTGATGCGACTTAACCAGTAAATTGCTGGAGATAAATTTTGTAAATCCACAAAACTCCCTCCCAGCAGACCAAAGACCAACATGAGTGCTGACCCCATCGAGGCCACTTGCCCCGGGGTTCGCGCAAGTGCCGCGATGAGCAATCCCCAACCTACCGCCGCAAACGAGGCACAGAGAATCAAGACCAGAACCCCCCAAAAATCCCCCCAACGCAGGGTGAAAAGCAAAGTAGATGCCCCGATCAGCAAAACCTGCTGGATCACCCCACTCAAATAAACGCCAATTCCTTTGCCTATCAGGATTTGGGCGGGAGTGATGGGCGTGATCATCAATCGTTGGAGAGTCTGCTGACGCCGTTCAGCAAGAAGCGAACGCGCTCCATAGGTAGCCGTGAACATGAGAAAGAGTAAAGCCATGCCTGGTGCAAGAGCGGTCATAATGTCCACCCGCGTTGCTTCTGATTTCCCGGCTTCTAAGGCCACCACCCGGATAAGGTCCTGGGGGTTGTCCACACGCGCTAGCGATTCACCCAATGCGCGCCCAACGACCTCTGCTTGCTCTGGTTGGATCTCGCCATGTAAAACCAGCGAGGCAACTGTCGTCCAGCCCAAGATGCGCCCCTTTTCGACTCGAAAGAGGAACGCCCGTAAAATGCTCTCGACAATTGCAACACTATTGGGGCGCTGCGGGTTGGCATATAACAAAATCGAAACCTCCGAGGATGGAACTAACCCCCATGCCCCCGCCTCCCCCGCAGACGGGAACACACTACGGGTGAAGCCCGGAGGGATAATGACGGCTGCCGCCATTTGATCTTCATTTACCCATTGCTTTGCCATATCGGGATCAGAAATAAAAGTGGGAGCCAACAGGTCATCCAATTCGGGTGAGTCCAGCACTTTGACCAGCGCATTTCCCAGTTCTTCGCCATCCTGATTGACCACTACAACCGGAATATCCGTAGGCCCGCTGGAACTGCCCCCACTGCCACCGAACCTTCCACCCACCAGGCCCATGCCAAGGGTCAAAAGAAATGGACCGATCACAATCATCAAAAGCATGGCCCGGTCGCGAAAAATCAAAATTAAGTCCTTGAGCGCAATCAGCAGAATCGGCCTCATACTCGCTCTCCCTAGTCTCTCAGCGCGCGCCCGGTCAGTTTCAAAAAGACGGTTTCCAGATTGGGCTCAATGATCTCAACGCTGCGAAGGCGGAGTTGATGCTCAAGGCATCTTGCAACCACCAAGGGCAAGATCTGTTCCGAGGTTGTGGCAAGCACCTTTAGAGACTGATCTTCGCGCCCCACCTGCACCACCCCCGGTAAGCGCTGCAAAACCTCCAAAAGCGGCGCGGTATCCACCTCATCTTCAAAGCTTAGAACGACGGTATCATGCTCACCTACCTGCTGTAGGAGTTCAGCCTGCTTCCCGATTGCAATCAAATGCCCATAATCCAAAATTCCCACACGGTGCGAAAGTTCCTGGGCCTCTTCCATATAGTGAGTGGTGTAGAGGATGGTCATCCCTTCGCGATTCAGGACTTTGATGAAATCCAAGATGGCACGCCGTGATTGAGGATCAATGCCCACCGTTGGCTCATCTAAAAAGAGCACCCGTGGACGGTGTAGGAGCCCTGCCGCCAGGTTGAGACGGCGCTTCATCCCACCCGAATACGTGCGCACTTTCTGCCCGGCTTTTTCGCTTAACCCCACTTGCTCCAGGGTTTCCACAATTCGCCGACGCAATTCAGCACCGCTCAGCCCATACATCTGACCCCAAAACCATAGATTCTCATAGCCGCTCAGGTCCTGATAAAGCGCGATCTCTTGAGGTACCACCCCAATCAGACGGCGAACTTCCAGGGGCTGCCGGGTGACGGAATATGCACCAATCCAGGCTTCACCAGAACTCGGAAGGAGAAGCGTGGACAAAATGGAAATGGTTGTGGTCTTTCCGGCACCATTGGGCCCCAGAAGGCTGAAGATTTCCCCCTCATTGACCTCAAAACTCAAGTTATCAACCGCTACCAGGCTTCCAAAACACTTGGTCAGATTCTGCACCCGTATCATAGGAATCACTGCGCCCCTTTCTCGAAAAAATGCCATTCTTAAATACGTAGAGGGCCCGTAAAAGTTGCAGCGCGCTTCTCCCGAAAATAAAACTCAAAGCGATGAGGCGTCGTTCATCGCTTCGGCAACCAGTTCTTCCCATCCCCCAAGGAATTTGGGCTAGAGGTCGTTGGTGGATTTGACAAAATCCACCACCTCGTCAATGTAGGCGAAAGCCAGCGCGACGACCGTATCCGCAGCACCATAATAGATCGCCAGCCGGCCGGTAGGCGGATCGTAAAGAGTGGCACAGGGAAAGACCACATTTGGCACATCTCCCACGCACTCATACAGGGTTTGCGGAGACATTAAGTATGGGCCTCCACGGGCAATCACCTTCCAAGGTTGATCGAGATCAAGGAGAGCGGCTCCGAAGGAGTACACGAACCCGTTGCATGAGGTTAGAACACCATGGTAAAAAAGCAACCATCCTTCAGAAGTCTCGATTGGGATCGGGCCAGCCCCAATTTTGGTACTTTGCCAGCCTTCCTTTGGGCGCATCACAAAACGATGTTGTCCCCAGTGAATAAGATCCGGGCTCTGACTGAGAAAAATATCCCCGAAGGGTGTATGGCCGCGGTCACTGGGTCGGCTGAGCATCATATAATGCCCATTGATTTTGCGTGGGAAGAGCACCCCATTGCGGTTATAAGGGAGAAAGGCGTTCTCCAGGAAGTAAAAAGTTTCAAAATCAAAGGTATAGCCAATGCCAATGGTAGGGCCATGATACCCATTGCACCAGGTGATGTAATAGCGATCCTCCAACCATACCACACGGGGATCGTACCGATATTCAAAGCGCGCCAGTTCCGGGTCCTTACACTGCCAAGTAATCGGTGTATCATCCAGGTGCCATTGAATGCCATCCTCACTAAAACCACGGTGCAAGTTCATCTCGCGTTTTTTATTATCACAGCGAAAGACCCCCGCAAAACGCCCATTGAAGGGCACAACAGCACTGTTGAAAATGCTATTGGAAGAAGGGATCAAATTGCGGGGAATGATTGGATTCCGACTGTATCGCCACACCACCTCGGAGCAGCCGTGAGGACGATCCTCCCAGGGGATATTGGGTAGAGCTGAAGAATTCATGGGGTGAAAGCCTCCTGTTGGGGAAGTGGGGACGCTACCGATTCACGTTCAATCAGAATTGGGTGAATGAGTAGGGTCATACGCGCAGACTCGGGGTTCTGTCGCCGCAAATCCAACAACTCCACCGCTGCACGTCCCATGGCCAGGGTATCCACATGCAGAGTGGTAAGAGCAGGATGAGTATTAACTGCAATGTAAGTATCATCAAAGCCCACAATGGAAAGGTCATCCGGTACTCGCCGCCCCAGACTCTGGGCCGCCTGCATGGCAACACTGGCTATCCCATCGTTCATGCAAAAGAGTGCTGTAATCTGTGGATGGGTTTTCAGTAAATCCAGGGTTTCTTCAAAACCCCGTGAACGGCTAATGTTGAAATTGGCAGTATAAACCTGGGAGATCCCATGCTCTTTAAGCGCTCGCAGATAGCCGTTACGACGGTCACGCAGGCTGGGATAGCAATGCTCACCCCCTCCGATCAATCCGATATGGCGGTGCCCTTTTGCCAATAAATACTCCATTGCCTGAAAGGCAGCCCGAAAGTTGTCTGAAAGCACGGCATCGTAGCCCTCGCGAGCGGCATAACCGTCCACCAGAACCACCGGACCGCCATACTGCGCCAGCGCATCCATTAATCTCTCATCTACGTAGACCCCCACCAGTAACATTCCGTCCACGTTGCTATTGCTCAGCCCCGGGGGGATCTCTAACGGCTGGTTGTTCTCGTCAACAGGCAAAGAATTAAACAACAAGTTAATACCCTTGCGACGGCAAGCCTCTTCAATGCCTAAAATCACCTTGGAATAAAAGGGATTAGCCTGAGGTGGCAATCCGGGATCGAGTTTGACCAGCATGCGAATGGTGGAAAGCCGGGGAGTTTGATCTTCAATAGTAGGAACGGGCAGAGAATAGCCCAGGGCCGTAGCAACCGCCAACACACGCTCACGCGTTTCACGCGCTACACCAGGGCGGTTATTCAGAACCAAAGAAACCGTCGAAACCGAAACGCCACAGCGACGTGCAATCTCGGCAATCTTAACTTTTTTGGTCATCCCGGCCCACCATCCATGAAATATTTCAAGTATTTTTAGTAATTGTATACTCTCAACTGCCAAAGTCAAGCGAGAAACAGAAAAATTTTTCTTAAAATTTTATGCAAACGCTTTGGAGTGCAGTTTTTTCACAAAAGTGAAGTAAACCACAAAAGGCTTTGCTCTACCCACACATAGATCTTGCGTGGAAGTTCCCGCTTGGTGGCTTCTTTTTTCACCTGTTTCCTCTCCCCCTATCATCTTGTGGGATTGCATTTCTCTAAAACGGGAATGAATACCCCAAAAAGCGTTTTTTAAAATTTTACTTGGTTGATTTTAGGCTTAACCCGATTGACTTTTGCATCCAATCTCTCTATAATGAAATTGGTTGGGAGCGCTTCCAAAAAGTCCCTCCCGCTCCCTATACCACCGCCCACCGGGATTACCATGTCCAATCTTACCCTGGAAGATATCGCTCGACAGGCAGGCGTCTCTCGATCCACCGTTTCACGTGTCCTCAACGACCACCCCAACGTGCGCGAGGAAGTGAGGCGGCGTGTTCTGGAGGTGATCCGCCAAACCGGCTACCACCCCAACGCCGCTGCCCGCACCCTTGCTTCACAGCGCTCGCTAATGCTGGGGTTGGTTCTACCGCGCAGCGTCAGCTCCTTCTTTAGCGACCCCTACTTTCCCCGCCTGACCCAAGGAATTGCCCAGGCATGCAACCACTACAACTACACCCTGGCACTTTTCCTGGTCAGTAGCGCCGAGGACGAAACGAAAATCTACCCGCGAATCTCGCGGCGCGGCCTGCTGGATGGCGTTCTGCTTCAATCGGGCCAGATTGGCGACCAACTCATGGACCGACTACTGGCTTCCAACATTCCTTTGGTTGTGATTGGCCGCCCTTTCAACCCGGAGGGGGTAAGCTACGTGGATGTAGACAACGTCAATGCGGCTTACAACGCTGTCAGCCACCTGGTGCGCCTGGGCTATCAGCGCATCGCCACCATTGCCGGTCCCAACAACTCTACCGTCAGCATAGATCGAAAGGAAGGTTACACGCGCGCCCTCCTCGAGCGCGGTCGGAAAATTGACCCCTCCCTGATCGTTGAGGGAGACTTCACCGAAGCAGGGGGATACTATGCCATGCAAGCCCTGCTTCCCATCCGACCCGATGCCGTCTTTGCAGCCTCCGACGCCATGGCCCTAGGCGCCATGCGCGCCATCCGTGAAGCGGGGTTGCGCATCCCCGAAGACATCGCCGTGGTCGGCTTTGATGATCTCCCCTTTGCAGCAACGGCTATGCCACCCCTTACTACCGTGCGTCAGCCCATCGCCCCCTTGGGGTTCAAAGCAGTCGAGGTACTGCTCGATCTGATCGAAAACGGAGTACAACCTCCTCGACGCATCATTATGGACACCGAGCTCATTGTCCGCGATTCCTGCGGTGCGCTTAAGCGCCGCAGTCCTTAGAGATGAAATTTTTTGCTCTAGATTGGGAGCGCTCCCAATGAATGTTGAGATTTCAAAAATTTTTAGATGAGGAGGTGATCAGTTCGGAGGAGGTACCCCACGAGAAGCGCACCAATAAACCCTTCACCGCCTAATCCAAAACCATGTCGTCTCACATTTGTAACTTGTGAAAGGAAGAAAGGAGAAAGGAACCATGCGTAAACTTGCCCTATCTGTCTTCACAGTGCTGATCCTGGCTAGCCTGCTTTTGGCGGCCTGTGGTCCAGCCGCCACCCCCACCCCCGAAACCATCATTCAAACCGTGGAGGTGGAGAAAAAGGTTGTCGAGACCCAAATTGTAGAGGTCACCCCAACCGGTCAAGCAGCACCCACCGCCTACCCGCGCAACGAGACCCTCTACATCAGTGGTGCCGCCTGGGGCCCCGCCTCAACCTGGAACCCCTTCCAGCCGGGGATGCTCGCCAACACCACCGGTACCATCGGCCTGCTCTATGAATTCCTCTTCTTCTATGACCCGCTGACCGATAAATTCATCCCCTGGCTGGCTGAAAAGGGAGAGTGGACCGATCCCACCACCTACGCGGTCACTCTGCGCAAAGGATTAACCTGGAGTGATGGTCAGCCCCTGACCGCCGAGGATGTCAAGTTCACGCTTGAACTGGGCAAAAAGTACCCCGCCCTGTGGTTCTCGCCCGTCTGGACCAACACCGGTTTGACCGACGTGGTCGTGGAAGACGAGACCCATCTAACGCTGACCTTTAAGGATCCACTGTACCAGGAATGGGAAAACTATCTCTTCAATCTGCCCATTGTTCCTAAACACTTGTGGGAGAATCGAAGCGAGGAAGAGATTACCACTGGTGCCAATGAGAATCCGGTCGGTTCTGGCGCATACCTGTACCTCACTCACGCCGAGGACCGCAATGTCTGGGTGCGTAATGAGAATTGGTGGGGCATCTCAATTTTCGGGAAGCCCGCGCCCAAATACATCGTTGACATCCGCACTTCCAGCAACAATGTTGCTTTGGGTATGGTGGTTAAGGGAGAGTTGGACCTGAGCAACAACTTCCTGCCTGGCATCGCCACGCTGGCTGAAAAGGGGTATGTGAAGACCTTCTACGAGAAGGCCCCTTACATGCTCTCGGCCAACACCGCCGTCCTCTTCTTGAACACCACCAAGAAACCCATGGATGATGCCAAGTTCCGCCGTGCCCTGGCCTTCGCCATTGATGTGCCCTCCATTGTCAATGTGGCATATGCCAATCTGGTTAAGGCCGCCAGCCCATCGGGCTTACTGCCAACAATGAGCAAGTACGATGACCAGGAAGTCATTGCCCGCCTGGGCTACACCTTCGACACCCAGAAAGCCAAGCAAATGCTGGCAGATGCCGGTTACAGGGACGTGAACGGGGACGGTTTTGTCGAAGCACCGGATGGCTCCAAGATCGAGCTCCAGGTGACCTGCCCGAATGGGTGGACAGACTGGATGGCAGCCATTGACATTATCGCCTCCAGCGCCCAGGCCGCAGGAATCAACATTAAAGCCGCATACCCTGACTACGGCGCCTGGAACACTGCCTTGCAAGGGGGCACCTTTGACATGACCCTCAATAACTGGGCTCAAATGAGCAATACCCCCTGGACGCTCTACAACCTGCTCTTCCGGCACCCCATTCAGGAGCAGATGCAATCGGGCAACTTCGGGCGCTATGTTAACCAGCAAATGTTTGACCTGGTAGATGCTCTGGCCCGTGTGCCCACCACCGACGAGGCCGGGATGAAGGCTGCTGTCAGCAAGATTCAGGAACTCATGCTCACCGAAATGCCCGTGATCCCGCTGTGGTACAACGGCTTGTGGGCACAATGGACCGAGACCACCTGGACAAACTGGCCCAACGAAAAGAATCCCGTGTCCCTACCTACCACTTGGTCGGGTTACTGGCAGATGGGCGGTCTGCAAACTCTGATCAACCTGAAGCCGGTGGCTCAGCCATAACCGCAACGGTCTCAAGATGCCGCCTCTCCCGTATGGGGAGAGGCGGCATCCCCTCATTGTTTATCCGTGGTTTTCCAGACTACAATAGATCAAAAGCCCAGGAGTTTCCCTCATGCGGCGTTACCTGACAAGGAAAATCCTCATCTACTTACTTACTTTCTTTCTCGCAGTCACAATTGACTGGTTAATCCCGCGCTTTATGCCTGGTGACCCAATACGCAATATGCTGGCGCGTGTCTCGGTGGCTTCCAATGCATCTGCCATTCAAATGATGTACGACTACTACGCACGTCTCTTCGGCCTCGATCTGCCCCTCTGGCAGCAGTATCTCAACTTCTGGAAAGCCCTTTTCCAGGGAAACCTGGGCATCAGCACCTACCTCTTTCCCACCCCGGTCATCGAGGTTCTAAAGCGCGCGGTGCCCTATGATGTGTTCTTACTCGTTCCCTCCATCCTCTTAGCCTGGTACGCCGGCAATAATTTTGGGGCCTTTGCAGCCCGCTCAAAGCGATTGGATAATTTCGTTCTTCCCCTCAGTTACGTGCTAACGGCAACGCCCTACATGTGGCTGGGAATTTTGTTGGCCTGGTTTTTCGGCATCGTCCTGGGTCTCTTTCCCATTGCTGGGGCCTATAGTTTTTCTCTGCGTCCTACCTGGTCATGGACCTTCCTGCTTGACCTGCTTCATCATTGGTTTCTCCCTTTTGCCTCCCTCTTTATTATCGACTTCGGCGGCTGGGCCATCGGGATGCGCAACATGATCATCTACGAATTGGAAGCGGAATACTCCCGCTATCTGACAGCCCTGGGAGCCCCTCAGCACCTTATTCGAAGATACGCTTTCAACAACGCCATTTTGCCCCAAATCACCGGGCTAGCCCTTAAATTAGGGGTTATCGTTGCTGGAGCGTTAGTCACTGAGGTGGTTTTCTCCTACCCTGGCATTGGTTATTTGCTTCTGGCAGCCATTCAGAATCAGGACTACTTCCTTATCCAGGGCTGCTTCCTCTTCATCATTCTCGGCGTCTTGATCGCTAACTTCGTAATTGACCTGGTCTATATTGTGGTAGACCCACGAACCCGAAGAGGCATGGTGGGAGAGTCGGCATGAAAAAGCGAAACGAGGTGCTTTACTTCGCCTTGCGTAACAATAAACTGCTCATTGGTAGCGGCATCATTCTGGTTTTCCTTATCCTGGCGTTAGTTGGCCCAACCCTTGCCAAATACAAGCCCTTCGATTATGCCAGCCCCCTCGGTGCTGAACCCCCTTCGGCAAAATACTGGTTTGGAACCACCTTTTTTGGACAAGATGTTTTCTCACAGTTTGTTAACGGCTTACGAGCCACCTTCATCGTGGGTCTCTTGGGGGGTGGTCTGGGAACATTAGTGGGAATGCTCATCGGTTTTACTGCCGGCTACCGCGGTGGCATTTTAGATGAGATTCTGAACGCTTTTACGAATATTGTGCTGGTCATCCCAACATTAGCGGTTTTGTTGATTATCGCGGCTTATTTACAGGTACGTAGCCTGTTGATGGAATGTCTGTTCATCGGATTGACCGCCTGGCCCTGGGCAGCCCGCGCCATTCGTGCACAGACTTTCTCCCTGCGCACGCGCGACTTTGTCGACCTGGCCAGGCTTAGCGGCATGAAGCCTTTCAAAATCGTGCGCAAAGAGATCGCCCCTAATATGATGTCGTACCTGGTGCTGGTTTTCATCTTGCAGTTCGGTGGCGCCATTCTCACGGCCGCCACCCTGGATTTTATCGGTCTGGGTCCTACCAACACCATCTCTCTTGGCTTGATGATGCAATACGCCGTCTTATGGGGAGCACTCCCTCTCGGAATGTGGTGGTGGTTTGTTCCCCCCGGCCTGGCCATCACCGCCATCGTAGGTGCCCTTTATAGCATGAATGTGGGACTGGATGAAATCTTTAACCCCAAATTGCGCGAGATATAAACCATGGCCTTGAAGGTAGAAAACCTGACAGTTTACTATCAAACCTTGCGGGGAGACGTCCACGCGCTGGAACATGCCACCTTTCAAATCGCAGATGGTGAGATCATGGGTCTGGCTGGCGAATCGGGATGCGGTAAAACCACGCTGGGACACAGTCTAATTGTGCTCTTCCCCCCAATGAAATATATAGGCGGCCAGGTATGGTTGGACAACGAAGAGCTGCCCATTTGGGACAGCGAACGGATGAATGCCTATCGCTTTCATAAAGTATCGCTCATCCCACAATACGCCATGAACGCCATGAACCCGATTCGCAAGATCGGGAAAATGATCCAGGAACTGCTCGAATCACGTAAAGTGGATTACAAAGAGGTATTGCCAGAACTGAAACGGCGTCTAGATCTGGTCGCATTACCTCATGATGTCTTGCAAATGTATCCCATTGAACTCTCAGGAGGGATGAAGCAGCGCATGGTGATGGTGATCTCCTCCCTGCTTAATCCCTCCCTGTTAATCGCCGATGAGATCACCTCGGCCCTGGACGTAGCCACTCAAAAAGCTGTGGCCGAAATGCTGGTCGAATTCCGCGACCGCCAGTTTGTTAAATCCATGATTGTTATCACCCATGATATTTCCATCCTTTATCAGGTTGCCGATAGCATTCTCATCATGTATGCTGGCGTGCTGGCTGAAAAAGCCCCCACCCAATCCATTATTGAGTCCCCACGTCATCCCTATACACGCTTGTTGATTTCCTCATTGCCTGAAGTTGGGGTGCGCTTTGCCGATAAGCGTCTGAGTGGTATCCCCGGTAATCCCCCCCTGCTTTTGGACCCACCCATTGGTTGTCGTTTCAGGGATCGCTGCCCGCTGGCTTTTGAGCGATGCCTTGAAGAGCCGCCCTTCATAGAAGTAGCAAAAGATCATTACGTGGCTTGTTGGAGGGAGTTCGAAAATCATGCTTAGATTGGATAACGTTTCTAAGGTCTACCGGATTGGTGCATTCGGAGGAAAGGCCCTACACGCCGTTAACAACGTAAGTTTTGAGGTACAGAAAGGCGAAGTGGTTGCTCTGATTGGAGAAAGCGGGAGCGGCAAGAGCACCATTGGCAAAATGATCCTGCGTTTGCTCGAGGTCACCGAAGGGAAAATCACTTATAACGGCGAGGATATTTCCGTTTTTAAGGGTGAAACCCTAAAAAACTACTACCGTCAAGTGCAGGGCGTTTTTCAAGATCCATTCAGTTCCTACAATCCCATTTTCAAGGCCGATCGGATCTTTGAAGTGCTCCATGAGGAATTTTTTCCCGGCCTATCTGCCACTGAATGGCAGCATCGGGTCGAAAACGCCCTCTTTTCAGTGGGGCTCAATCCGGCCCACGTCCTCAACAAGTATCCCCACCAGTTAAGTGGTGGGCAATTACAGCGTTTTTTGATCGCGCGCGCCTTACTGTTAGATATTCAATTCCTGGTCGCCGATGAGATTATCAGCATGCTAGACGCCTCAACCCGCATTGATGTACTCAATCTTTTGGCGGACCTTAAATCACGTGGACTTTCAATCCTCTTCATCACCCACGATCTCTCGTTGGCTTATTACATCAGCGACCGTGCCATCATTCTCTATAAGGGTTATGTGGTTGAACGGGGTGCCGCTGAAAAAATTTTCCACACCCCACTCCATCCCTATACGCGCATGCTCATGGAATCCGTTCCCCGTCTAGATCGCAAATGGGAAAAAGGCACCACCCTCCTGGAGCGCCAGGCCGAAGCGTTTCAGGGCGGATGCCCTTATTACGAACGCTGCCCAGTTGCGGAGAAAATTTGTGCTGCTTACCGCCCTCCGCTAGCAGAGGTAGATGCCGATCATCTCGTCGCCTGTGTCCACTACGAACCATCTGCCACCCCCCTGAACCCCCTTGCCTATACCGAACAGCGCACACGGCAGGGGAACCCCGGCTAGCCGTCCCCACACGACAGGCGGGGCTTTTTATGCTCGCGGAATTCTCAAACCGCTCTCCAGGATGCGCTTGACCAGTGCTGGCCCTTCGTAAATCAGGCCGCTATATAATTGCACCAACACCGCGCCCGCATCCAGTTTTTCCTGGGCCTGGGCAGGCCCCATGACTCCGCCGCTTGCCACGACGGGCAGTTTACCACCAGTGCGTCGGACCACTTCAGCCACCAAACGTGTGTTGAGATCATTCAGGGGCAACCCGCTTAACCCGCCTGTCTCGGCGGCCAAGGGGGAGCGCAGCCCCTCCCGCCGAACGGTCGTATTACTAACAATGACGCCGTCCATCCCACAACGAAGGATCGCTTCTAGCGCCGCATCTAACCCTTCGTCATCCAGGTCGGGGGCAATCTTTACCAATAGGGGAATTCGTCGCCTCAGAGACTGCTCTTGCGCCTTGCGTGCTTCTGCCAGAGGATTAAGCAGATCTTCCAGCAGTTGTCGTTGTTGCAATTGGCGCAACCCCGGCGTGTTTGGTGAACTGACATTGATCGCGAGATAGTCGCAAAGAGGAGCAAAAACCTGAAGCAGGCTGAGATAGTCCTGTGCGGCTTCTTCCAGTGGCGTTTGGCGATTCTTACCGATGTTGACTCCTAATATGATCCCCTGGGGCCGCTTTCCCCGTAAACGCCGCGCCAGAAATTCAGCCCCACGGCTTGGAAAGCCCATTCGGTTGATGATCGCCTGATCCTCCACCAGGCGAAAGACGCGCGGGGGTGGGTTGCCCGGCTGGGGGCGGGGAGTCACCGTGCCCAGTTCCAGGTGGCCAAACCCCAGGCAGGCCAATCCACGCCATCCCAGGCCGTCCTTATCAAAACCAGCGGCTAAACCCAACGGGTTACGAAAAGAAAGCCCAAACACCTGCACAGGCGGCCCCTGAATCTTCGGCTCAAACCAGGCTCTGAGCACAGCCCGTGTAACAGGGTTGTCCCCCCCCAAACGTAGCAAGGCAATCACCCAATGGTGCGCCGCTTCAGGGGTAAGACGAAAGATGAGCGGACGTAAAAATGCGTAAAGGTTCATGTGCTTTTCAGAAACGCTCGTACCTCGGCAATTTTTTCACGCGCGATGCGGTCAGTGGCTTCCCAATAATCCAGTAATTGGCTCAAGCTCAATACAGCGTGCAGACGGTACCCGGCAGCCGCCAGCGCTTCCGCCGCACCAGATTGCCGGTCTATGAGCACCACCACATCCTGCACAAGCAAACCGGCCTGGGTCAGCCGTTCAATTGCCTCAAACTTACTTCCGCCCGTTGTAGCCAAATCATCAATCACCACCACCCGCTCCCCCGGATGGTATTCACCCTCGATCTCAGCACGCGTACCGTATTCTTTGACTTCCTTCCGTGGGTAGATAAGAGGCCAATCTCCCAGGAGGCTGAGTGTGGTGGCAATCGGAAGCGCCGCATAGGGCAACGCGGCCAGACGATCAAACGAGAGGTTTCGCAACACCCCCAGATAAGCCCGGCTGACCTGAGCCAGCAACCTGGGATGCGAAACGAGTTGACGCAAATCAATGTAAATAGGAGATTGCAACCCCGATTTCAAGGTAAAACTGCCGAAACGCACGCAACCGGCTTGTAACAGCGCCTCGGCCAGAATGGCTAACCCAGGCGGAAACGTTGGCATTGAATTCCGCGCGGCCATGGCAATCGCACGCTCACGGCGCAGGTTCGCAACCCAATCTAGGGCCGCCTGACGAGGTGACTCGGCGCGCGAGATAGCACGCGAAACCGGCAGCAACAGCCCCATTCCATCTGCGCGCAGGCCAGCCTGAAGCGCGGCCGCCAGGTCACCCCCCTGCGCCCCTACCCCCGGCGCCAAAAACCACATATCCGGCACCAGACTGCGCAAGCGCGCCAGCGCCTCGGGGTAAGTCGCCCCCACTACCAGTCCGATATTACCCTGGGCATTCCAGGCCTGGGCTTTGAGCGCCACCTTCTCGTAAAGCAGCAGGTCTGCATCTGCCCCTCCCAGGGGAAGATCCTGAAAGTCCCCCGCACCCGGATTAGAAGTCTTGCACAGCAGGAACACCCCATGCCCGGGATCGCGCAGGAAAGGCTGTATGCTATCCTGGCCGAGATAGGGGTTCAGGGTAATAGCATCCACTCCCAGGGTTTCAAAAGCGGAGCGCGCATAAGCCTCGGCCGTGGAAGCAATATCTCCCCGTTTGGCATCCAGGATTACCGGAATATCCTTTGGGATGCTGGCAATCACATCTTTGAGCACCTGCCAGCCCTCCGGCCCAAAAGCCTCGAAGAAGGCCGCATTGGGTTTGTAAGCCAGCGCCAGATCAAGCGTGGCCTCAATCAGGCGCTGGCAAAACGCACCTGCGGCCGCTGGGGTAGGTTCAGGTAGGTCCTGCAAATGCGGATCCAATCCTACGCAGAGCAACGAATCAATTTGCCGTGCACGAGTTTCCAGTCTAGTGAAAAAATTACCACTCATCAGGCTTTCCCTAATACCATTGCCAGAAGTGCCATACGCACGTAGAGTCCATACTCCACCTGGCGGAAATAAGCCGCCCGTGGATCCTGATCTACTTCCATGGCAATCTCACCCACGCGTGGAAGCGGATGCATCAGGATCATGGTTTTCTTGGCCGCCTGCATGATTTCCGGTGTGATCACATAGGCATCCTTGACCGATTCATACTGTTCAGGATCTTCGAAACGCTCCTTTTGTACACGGGTCACATAGAGCACATCGGTCTCTGCCAGTACGGGTTCTAAGGAGGTATATTCAAACTGTGGCGTCCCGGTCGCTTGAATCTCGGTAATAATCTCTCGCGGCATACGCAAGATATCGGGGGACACATAATTGAGTTTGACATTATAAAGGGAGAGCAAACGGGCCAGCGAGTGGACCGTGCGACCGTATTTCAAATCCCCCAACATGGTCACCGTGATATGATCCACCCGCCCCAGTTCCTCCTGGATGGTAAAGAGGTCCAGAAGGGCCTGGGTAGGATGCTCTCCCACACCATCACCAGCATTGATAATCGGCTTGCGAGCGTATTTGGCCGCCAGCGCCGCCGCCCCTACTTCCGGATGGCGCAAAACGATCACGTCGGCATAGGCTTCCAGGGTACGTACCGTATCCGGTAGCGATTCCCCCTTTGCTACTGAGGAATAGCGCACTTCGTTGATGGGGATCACGCTACCTCCCAAACGCTCCATGGCCGCGGTAAACGAGGCCGAGGTGCGGGTCGAAGGTTCATAGAAGAGGTTGGCTAAAATTTTGCCTTTCAGCAGATCAAAGGTGCCGATACGGCGCACCATTTCGGCCATTTCGTGGGCAACCCCAAAGATATATTCCAAATCACTGCGATCAAATTGTTTGACTGAGAGAATGTCCTTGCCGTACCAGGAAGCATTTTTATTTTCACCAAACGGCAGGTAAGGACTTTTTTCTTGATACGGGGTATAAGTTGCCATTTCTCACTCCTCTGGTAAAAGATTTGTTATAGCGAGCATTCAGCCCACTAGGACTTACGCTAATTCTTCGCGCACATTGCGACCAAATCCCGGCGAAACCAGGACCTTTCCATCCCGAAATGCCTCGGTTCCGCGTACGACAACACGTACGATCCGTCCCCGTACGCGCCAGCCCTCAAAAGGCGTCCAGCCCGCGCGGGTCAGCAGATTGGCGCCCTGGATCTCCCAAGCAGCCTCAGCATCTACCTCGACCCATGTCTCCGGTTGTGAGGGTAAACGAAAGATGCGTTGAGGATTAACATAGTAGCGTTGAACAATATCATCCAGGGTCAAACGCCCTTCGGACACCGCGGTCAGCAAGAGCGGCAAAGCCGTCTCCAGTCCGGGAAAACCCGGCGGGGGCGTAGGGCCGTCTTTCTCGGCCAGGGTATGGGGGGCGTGATCGGTGGCAAAACAATCAATGACTTCCAAATTGTCCCATAGCGCCTGACGATCTACCGGGCTGGCCAACACAGGACGAACCTCTGCCCGCCCCTGCCCAATGGCTGGAATATCCTCTTCACTCAAGAACAGATGATGAGGAGTTACTTCACAGGTTACCTTTAACCCACGCTCTTTAGCCGCCCGAATAATGACGATTTCCTCGCGCCGCGAGACATGACAGAGATGAACCGGACGACTATAAAAGGACGCTAAAAGGATGACCGCTGCCAGAGTACGTCCCTCGGCGTGCACCGCCAAAGGGACTTCAGCCGGCCAGTGCGCGAGATGTCCCATCCAAGTCATCATGTCCGCCAGGCGCAAAGGTCCATAGGTGTGATCCAGATACATCTTTAGTCCCGCAACCCGCGATGCTAATCCAGGGGCCAGGTGCACGTTCTCAGGGGTAGCCCCCAGGTACTGGGCATAATCGCAGAGCGCCTTGCGACGGGCAGCCTGTAATACAAGATTCAGGGTATCGGTGTCAGTAATGGGCGGCTGGGTGTTTGGCATGGCCAGCACCAGGGTTACTCCACCGGCCAGCGCAGCAGAGGTGCCGCTCTGCCAGTCTTCTTTATGGGTGGCCCCGGGCTCGCGTAAGTGCACGTGAGGGTCAATCAGGCCAGGAAGTCGCAATAGCATTTCCACCTCCATACAGAGAAAGAGAGCCTGAAAACGGCTCTCTTTCCCAGGGCAACGACAAATCAAGAAGTAAAAAGAAAGAGCCTTTTAAGGCTCTCTCCCTAAAAACCCCAGGAACGCGGAAGGGGTTCCGCCGTTCCATCACGAAGTCTCTGGTTAGGGTTTGTACGCTCATTTCGGGGCAATTCTATACAGGAATGCCAGTTTGTCAAGGGCTAATTTTCCAGAAAACCACGGAAGCGTCCCTTTTCACTCCCCTATCCTCACACCACACGCCACATTGTAGTCTTCCAGTACGGCTTGGATTTTATCCAGAATCAAAGCATCAAACTGGTTAGGCAGCCGTCCATCCCGCACTTTGCGATATTGATCCGGCAAATACTGACTGAGAAGGACAAGGGGGATCGAAACACGATTCAGATTTGCCCGCAAGCGTTCAAAGGCCTGTTCAACCGCTGGTGCACTCCAATAATAACGAATGCGATCGCTGAAACTATACCCTCTGGCAATCCGACGCGCTCGCTCATCGCCCAAGTAATACTTTTGCCAGTAGACCGGGTTGGCCAGCATGGTTGTTTCCAAAACTTCCAGGATGCGACTGGGTGAATCGCATACCCAATCCTCGATACTGGCCAGGGCAAAAACTGCCTCACGAAAAGCAAAGGTTAGCGCCGGACCCACCTTCAGGATTGCGAAATGATCCTCAACCAAAGCCCGCAGCGCATCACGGGGCTGATAGTCGGTGGAGTGAGCCTCATAGACTAAGCCGGGCTGGCTTTCAATGAAGCGGGAAAGAGCCTGCGCTTCCTCACGGCGGTAAACATGAATCTGATGATCTCCGAATTCAACACCGGGTTGCACTACTAACGCCACTACACGTTCCCAGGCAGACTCTAAACCTCGCTTGAAAAAAGCCGCTCTGGTCAGTGCAATGGTCTCCGCTGCATCCTCCGGACGGGTTACCCTCAAAGTTTCGGCTTCAGCCTTGGCGCCACCTGCTGGGGGCACCTCGGTTCCAATGACGTAGTTGGGCAAGGGCAAGCCCATAACATCACAAGTTGACTCTGCCACCTGAGCCAATTCGGCTGCCCGCTCAGCAATGACCTTTGGAGAAAAATCGCGATCATCCGCACAGGGCATTGAGCAATCCAGATGAATTTTGCGAAAACCAGCCTCTACATAGGCTTTGACCAGAGCTCGAGCTTTTTCCATGGCACTCTCAGCAGGTTCATGAGCCCAGACCAGGGGTCCCAAATGATCGCCACCCAAAAGGAGGTTTTCACGTGGAGAGCCTACCCGTGCAGCAATATTCTCCACATACCGCACGAAATCTGCCGGGGTCATCCCCGTATATCCCCCATACTGATTGACTTGATTGCAAGTGGCCTCGATTAGGACCGGTGTATGGGTCATCATCCCATTACGCAGCGCCGCCTCAATGACATACGGATGCGCCGAACACACTGAGGTAATGCCCAGGGGGCGCCTAAAACGATGAGAAAGCACCACAAAATCCAAATAGGTAACCATTGTCCTCCTCCCGGGGATTACGGAAGTCCCACCTGCTCCCAGCGCGTTAAAATCGCTATTGCCTCCGCAAGCGTGGGCTGAGCCGCAGTACCCCCTGCAGCCCGAGTTGAAAGTGAGCCGCAGATGACGGCCAAGCGCAGAGTTCGCTCCAGGTCCCAGGTGTTAAGATAGCCATAAATAAAGCCGGCATCAAAGCTATCACCTGCGCCTACCGTATCCACAACGTCCACAGATAAACCCGGAGCATATACCATGCGTTGCCCTTGCACGGCCAGGGCTCCCCGTGCACCCAGTTTGATTGCCACGGTTTCGACTTGCATTGCCAGTTTTCGCGCCGCTGTTTCAATATCCCCTTCACGGCTCAATGAACAAGCCTCAACCTCATTCAGAAAGAGAACATCGGTTTCGGCCAGCAAGGTCTCAAAGCCCTGCCATTGTCCGCTGGGGTCATAGTTAGTATCCAACGAGGTAGTCGCTCCCCGAGCGCGCGCCTGCCGGAACAGATCGGGCAAGCCGGGTTGAAGATTGGTCTGCAGAAAATAGGAAGCCACATGGATATGCCTTGCCTGTTCCAGAACTTCCCAAGGGACATCCTCAGCCCGCAGCATCGGGATCAGCCCTGGATAGGTCAAAATGGCCCGGTCTGCTCCCCGTGCCAGAATGACGCTTAGCCCGGTAGTTCCCTCAGCCCGCACCTGCACATAGTCAGTATTTATATTGCGTAAACGCATTTGCTCCAACATGAAATGGCCGAATACATCGGCTCCACATAGGCCTACAAAGGCGGTCTTCAGCCCCAAACGCGCCGCACCACAGGCAAAAATGGCCGACGATGAACCCACTGTCAACGTGGCGCTATCTACCAATTTCTCTACCTGTCCAAAAACCGGTTCGACATCACCCGCCAGGATGAGATCCGGGTTGATTTCACCCACGACCAGAAGATCAAATGCTTTTTGTGTGTTCATTTCTCGTGCTCCACAAGATTAGCGCTCCAAGCACTCCCACACCACTGGTGATGCGAAACATCCATATGGCGCCCACATGAGCCAGCAGAAACCCTCCCAGTAGAGAACCCACCACCATGCCCACCCCCATAATAGCACTGGAAAACAACCCCTGAGCCGTTGCATTGAGGCCAGGGGGAGCCATCATCCCCGCATACGAGACACCCGAGACCCACATCAAGGCATAAGTCAACCCATGCATCAATTGAATCGGCATTGCCATCCAGGGCTGCGAGATAAACGAGTAAAGTAAAGCCCGCACAGCAAAAAGGATCAATCCTGCTATCATCAGCCATTGGGGGGACCAACGTTTGAGTAATCCACTGGAGACATAGAGCAAAGACACCTCGGAAACAGTCGCTACGGTCAGGCTAAAACCGAGAAGCGATTGAGAAGCCCCCAAATCCTGAAGGAAAAGGAATAGAAAATTACTGATCACGGAGAGGACAACCCCACCACTGAATGCCGTAAACAAGAATGCGCGCCAGCGTGGATCGGCCCAGAAAAGCGAGAGTGCTCCTGCTCCCAAGGGGCGCATCAAGGTGGAACGCACGGGTTGGCGTGCAGCCAACAGCGCGCTCAGTCCCATCAGGGCCCCAAAGACGATAAACAACCCCTGCAACCCTACTTTTTCTGCCAATCGTCCGGCTAACGGAGCACAAATGCCCCACCCAATAGCCCCCCACAAGCGAATGCGCCCATAACGATCGCGGTGTTCTCCCAGAGATTGCAGCACTGAACTATCCAGAATCGGCACAATGGGAGACAAAAACAGCGCCAAAGGAACAATCACAACCAAAAGGCCCAAAAATGAGCGTGGTAATGCCAGGAGCACCCCGAAAATGGCCACGCTGACCAGCGATATTATCAACACCTGTTTATGCCGCTGGCGCGAGTCCGCCAGCCAACCCCATAGCGGCCCGCTGACCAGGTTGATCAGTGGCACCGCTGCCGTCAATATCCCAATTTGCTCCCCACCCAGCCCCAATTGACGATAGTACACCGGCAGGTAAGGATACAAGGCCGCCATCGCGGCATAGTAAATAAAATACAGAACGGGCCAGTACATGTAA
Organism: Thermanaerothrix daxensis; assembly: GCF_001306145.1. Lineage (GTDB taxonomy): Bacteria > Chloroflexota > Anaerolineae > Anaerolineales > Anaerolineaceae > Thermanaerothrix > Thermanaerothrix daxensis. Next base: position 648,515 of record NZ_LGKO01000002.1, on the reverse strand, counting down.
GATGCCAGAGAGTCTTTACGCTTGCCTCAGAACAGTGAGCACCTTAATAGGTCTTATACCAATCCAGGGGAGCCTCACACGTAAAAATTTCCGTCCAGGGGCGTGCCAGGGCATAACACAAAGCCGCCAGACGTTCCAGACGCTCCCGGGCAACCGTGTGCAAAAACGTGCTTCGAGCGGTTGGATTCATGCCGACGGCTTCCTGCCACACAGCCCGCCCCACGGCGATTCCACTCGCCCCACTCTGGCACGCCAGGGCCACCTGACGCAAATAGGTTTCAAAACTCACTGCCGCCGAGAGCAATATCCAGGGGACCGCCAAGGCAGCATGGAGTTCCTCCAATGCCTCACGCCATACTTGTTCATCCTGATTATGGGCGGTCAGCGGGAATTCGGCTTTAAGCACGTCAACGCCGGGAATGGGGCTTAAGCGACGGGCCGTCTCTACCACCACCCAGCGCTTTTCTTCATCGCTCAGTGCAGTGCCCTGCAAGGGATAGGAGAGGGGTTCTAACATAAGGGGGAGATCATATTTCAGGCTCTCCTCCCCTACCTGAGCCACAAACGCTTCAATCTCGCCAGCGGTGGGAGCTTGAGGATGATAATAAACCAGCAACTTGATCATATTGGCTCCCATACGCCGCGCCTTTTCCACACTCCACCCCGGTAGAATTTGAGAGCGCCGGGCACCCGGTTCACCGGTATATCCAGTGGCTTCCACTGCTACCACTAACCCCACCCGACCAGGCAAAGCCCGAGTCGCAATGGCTTGTGCTGCCGAAACCTCAGGATCCAGTAGCACCGCAGTTGCTGTATCAGCCAGTGCGCTTAGCACCTCCAGTTTAAACCGGGACAGTTCAGCATCACTCACTGCACTGGGATCTTGCGGATTGAGCGCACGTCGTAAGTTCTGACGATGATCAAGCGCCAAAACCGTAAAAGTATGCCGGGGGCTGCTGCATTGTTGTAAGCCACGTAATTTACCAATTGAGCGCTTTTCCATAAAACGAGTCCTCACAAAGTCGAATAAGAGTAACTTATGACTACAAAACACCCATCTAGTATCCCCCAATGGGGATCGGCCGCCTCATAATCATTCAAGCCAGGATCACCCGGACGCCAACCTGGCGCAAGGCCTCCACGAATTCCTGGGGCGCGCCCGTATCAGTGATCAGGGTGTGAACGGCGTTAATGGGGGCCACCCGGGCAGTCGAAACGCGACCACACTTGGAGTGGTCGGCCAGCACGATGATTTCACGCCCAATTTTCAAGATAGCCCGATCGGTGAGTGTTTCGGGCAAGTAGGCATTGGTTAAACCTTCGCCAACATCAACGGCATGAATCCCAATGAAGACTTTATCCGCTCGCACCTCACTCAATGCCTGTTCTGTGATATGGCCGATAAAGGAAAGTTCAGTGGAGCGCAATACCCCACCCAACCCCACCAACGTAATCCCTCCCGAAGAAGCCAGTTCGTTAATGACCGGGAGAGAATTGGTGATCACCGTCAAATTGTTGTAAGAGCGTAATAAACGGGCTAATTCCAGGACTGTCGAACCAGAACCCAGAAAAACCGTCTCCCCTTCCTGGATCAGAGCAGCCGCCGCTCGTGCAATCCGCTGCTTCTCCTCCAAATGCTGATTGGAACGCTGGAGGATAGGCGGCTCCGCCGGGGCCCGTCGGGCAGGGATCGCGCCACCGCGCACTTTACAAATTAACCCTCGCTGATCCAGGGCCTCTAAATCTCGGCGAGCAGTCGCCTCGCTGATGCCAAACGCCTCACAGATCTCCGCAATACTAACACGCTGACGGCGGTTAATCAAATCCAGAATCAGCCCCTGACGATCGGGACCGGGGAAAGCCGTTTTTTGTGCGTTCGTTCTCATCTTCTCACCCTCTTGGTTTTGCAAAACACCCGGTCAGATGAATGATTATGACCGATTGTACGATATTTTGATTGAAAGTGCAACATCATTTGTGCCTCGTAAAAACGCTTCCTAAGCCATTTTGCGCATTCCATCCCAAGTGATACAGCGCTTAAAGATCAGCGTATCTCTCTTTATACTCATGGCAGAAAGATTTTTAATGGGGAGGGAGGATCCCCAACAGCATGCCTCAACATCATTCTTCGTCTCATGCCAAGTTTGCCGGCTTGCTGGCGCTTTTGCTCTCCATGATCTCAATCCCACTGAGCGCCTGTACTGGGACTGGCGCCTCTAGGGCCGATCTAGATATGGCACCTCTCTCTGCTATGCCCCCAACTGTGCAAAAAGCGCCGATATCCGTCCAAGAGGCTTACCGTTTTGCCCTGGCTAATCCTGAAGTTCTTCAACACATTCCCTGCTACTGCGGATGCAATGCCATAGGGCATACCTCAAACTACGCGTGCTATGTAGAAACCATCAACTCCTCATCAGGGGAAGTTATTTTTGATTCCCACGCATTGGGGTGCTCCATCTGCGTGGACATTACCCGGGATGTCATGCGACTAATGCGGGAGGGCAAATCGTTATCAGAAATCCAAACAACCATTGATCGAATCTACTCCCAGTACGGTCCGCCTAACACTCCCCCGCGCTGAAAGCCATGGCTACGCAAATAGGCATCAACAGGCGCCAAAAAATCTTTGGGCTTTTACAATATTGCAGCCTGATGATCACCATTGGAGCAATTCTCTGGCTTCCTCTGCCTTTTCCCACACCGCCTCCCACGGATCGCCATATTCGTGTGGAGGCACAGACTTTCCAATTCACACCCGGGGAGATTCGCCTCAATCCCGGTGATCGTGTCACCCTTGAACTGATATCCACAGATGTTGTCCACGGTCTCTCTCTGGATGGATATTCAATCAACTTGAAAGCAGAACCCGGACAACCCGCCAGGATCACCTTTACTGCTAACCGGGTCGGCGTTTTCCGCTTTCGATGTTCCATCACTTGTGGCAACCTTCACCCCTTCATGATTGGGAAGCTTCAGGTGGGTCCAAATATGTCGTTGCTGCGCGGCACTGCACTTGGAGGTTTAGGAATCCTGCTCGCCCTGAGTAGATTTTTCCAACCCATCCGCACTTCCACGCGGTCAGCCCATGAACCGAATTGATTTAACCCAGTATCGTCTCCTTAACATCTTGTTTCACTATCGTTGGCCACAGTTTCTCATCCGTGCCATTGCTCTGGCTGGCCTGATCTTTACCATTCTTGCCGGTTTATTCGGCACCCGGGTAGGCAGCCATAACTTTGCCACCATCTTTGTATGGATAGCCTGGTGGAGTGCCCTCAAGCTCTTTTTTATCCCATTGGGAGGGCGTTCCTGGTGCAGTATATGTCCCATTCCCCTACCCGGTGAGTGGTTGCAAAATCGGGGCATTTTATCCCCCCGGGGACCACAAACTTTGAGGGGAAGGGCGTGGCCCAAAGCCCTGCGAGGTCACTGGTTGCAAGTGGGCACTTTTTTGCTGATTGGCTTGTTTGGGGCCATAATCCTAACCTCTCCTAACGCCACTGCCTTAATCCTGGTGGGATTATTTATCCTTGCTACCATCCTCAGCCTAATTTTTGAAAGACGGGCTTTCTGTCTTTACCTATGTCCTATCGGTGGGTTCACCGGACTATACGCCAAACTAACACCCCCAAAGATCGGCGTTAAAGAAACATATCTTTGTGCAACTCATACGGAAAAGACCTGCTATCATGCCTGTCCTTGGGGACAGTATCCATTAGCCCTAAAATCCAGCGCTAATTGTGGGCTATGTATGGAATGCCTGCGCGTCTGTCCTTACAACAACATCGCTGTTAATCTACGTCCCTGGGGAGCCGAAATGACCCTGAACAGCAGGGTGCATCTGGATGAAACCTTCTTGGGGTTGGTAATGATCACCACGGCACTGGTAGATGCGGCTATTTTTCTAGGACCTTGGGGAGCGTTAAAATCTGCAGCCTATGCACTTGGCAGTCCTGCTTGGTGGTTATTTGCCACTGCCTTCCTCGTTACTGCCATCTTCCTCATCCCAGGATTTTACGCTCTCGCTGTAAGCATTGCGTTGAACTTGCAGAGAAGCACACAATCCCTTCCACGGGCCCTTAACCACTACAGTCCCATTCTGCTGCCGCTCGGTCTGACCGCCTGGATCGCTTTTACCATTAATTTTGCCTTTACCAAATTCACTTATATTCCATCTGTAATCTCTGACCCGCTGGGATGGGGATGGAACCTGCTAGGGCTCAGCACCTCTCCTGGGCCAGGTGAAGTTCCATTCCTTGGCTCACTTCTTCAAATAGTCATCCTGGCAATTGGGATGTTTTGGTCCACAAACATTGCTTGTCGCCAGGGTGAAACCCTCCGATCCGTCGTTCCATTGCTCTTCTTTATTGGAGGGGTTGGTATCTCCATGATGTGGTTATTAGTTGGATGAAACCAATGAAACACGAAGTTCTTGCTCGCAGTATCCTGGTTTTGGGGGTTGCACTGGCCTTTTCGATACCCTTAATAGGCAAATTTTACCCGAGGGTCGTGGAGCCGTCCCGGATATTAGAAGTTCATGCGCGCATGCCAGAAAGTGGAGGTTGGGACCCCGATCATATTTCAATCCATGTCGGCGAATCCTTGAAACTACGCTTCACCAGTGAAGATGTCGTCCATGGATTCGCCATTGGTAAACTAAATCAGCCCTCAGTGGAAATCCATCCAGGTGAGGTTACAGAAATCACCCTCATCTTCGACCACCCCGGCACCTATACGTTCTACTGCACCCGCTGGTGCGGTCCCAACCACTGGCGCATGCGAGGCATTCTCGAAGTCACCGGTGAAAGCGCCGCCCCCACACCTGAACCTCAACCGCTGTACCTCGAGCTGGGGCTTGATCTCGATGCCCCTCATCTGGCAGAAGTCATTCCCGCACGGATTACAATGCCAGAGCGTGGTGCGCAGTATGCTAATCAGCTGCCGGCTTACGCGCTGGATCGAAAGACCCACCTGACCACCAGCCCAGCCAGGCTCTGGATGCAATTGCGCGCTGAACCCACCCTGGCCTCTCTGAGTGACGATGAATTGTGGGATGTTGTAGCCTGGCTCTGGCAGCACTTATCTTCTGCCCAGGCCTGGACAGAGGGGCAACAACTATATTCGGCCAATTGCGCTGCCTGCCACGGAGAAACCGGCAAAGGGGATGGTGTGATGATGCGTGGCCTTCCGGCGTACACCCACGAGAGTCACCTCTCTGGCACGAGGACCAGACCGCCCGATTTTAGCAATCCCCGCTATCTGCTGGGGGCAAGCCCAGCCCTTCTCGAAGGAAAAATCATTCGTGGCGGTATGGGGACAGGCATGCCTTATTGGGGCCCCATTTTTACCCAAGAACAGATTGAGGCTTTAATCGCCTATATTTATCACTTCGCGTGGAACAGTTCATTCCATCCCCCCACTGTCCCCTCCTCTCATTAGTTCTGAAATTAAGGGTTATATCCTCACCCGCACTCGGGTGCCTTCACCCGGGGCCGAAAACACCTCAAGCCGGGCGCCAATTAGTTCAGCGCGTTCGCGCATGCCAAGAAGGCCAAAATGTCCCCGTGTGGCAAAATCGGTCAGGCTGGCAGGCAACTGAAAGCCAACCCCATTATCTCGAATCTCCAGGCAGATCTGATCGCCAAATTCAATCGTCAAGAGGGCTTCTTGCGCCCGCGAATGCCGCAGCACATTGTTCAAAGCCTCCTGAGCGATGCGGTAAAGGGACAGTTCGATGCGTGGATCAAGGCGTTTTTCCGTCCCAATGCATTGAAACCCAACCCGAATACCACTGGCATGCTCAATTTCACGAGATAACATTTCCAACGCTGTCACAAGCCCCAAATCTTCAAGATAAATGGGGCGGAGGGCACGCGTCAAACGACGCAAGTTTTCAATGGTGTTCTCCGCTAACTCCCCAAGTTCCTGGAGCACCCTTCTGCTCCTCGGATCGCGGACCGAATCAAGAGCAAACTGAACGCGATGTTTGAGCGCAATTAGAGACTGAATAGTATCATCGTGGAGTTCACGGGCCAGGCGACGACGTTCCTCCTCCTGGGCAGTAGTGATTGCGTTAATGTAATCACGTAACCCTTCTTGCGACGCCTGAACTTTACGGGCCATTTCAGCCAGCCCTTGCTGAAGGTTCTGAATCTCCACAATCCCCCCTACCGGTTGCCGGATTGATTCAAAATCCCCCCAAGCCAAAGCAGTTGCCTGTTTTTCCAAAGCCTGCAAGGGGCGAATAATCTGCTTGGTACCAAACCAAAAGGCTGCCCCTGCCACTGCTAAAGGCACAAGCAGGAGCAATGGTGCCACTAATGTGAGTTCAAGAGCAGGATCCGTGGCAGCCTCCCAGGTCTCTTCAGGCAGACGTTGCCGCATTGCTTGTTCGTGTAGAGCCAGGCTACCAATAACTACCAAAACCAAGACCAGAGTTATCGGCAATACCAACCAAAACAGAGCCTGGAAACTTGAAGCACTGAGAAGTGTGGTGCTCTTTTTCATGATGAAGGGGTGTCTTCTCCCAGGAAACCTGCCGGCTGGGGAATTAATCCTAATGCAATGGCACGCATGACGGCTTCAGTCCGACTATTGACTTGTAATTTGGCAAAGATATGCCCCAAATGTCCCTGCACTGTGCGGTCGCTGATCCCCAACTGCACACCGATGGCTTTATTGGTAAAGCCCTTGGCCGCAAGTCGTAAAACCTCTAGTTCCCTCTCGGTCAGAGGAGCAATCAAACGTTCACTACGCTGAAAAAGGGCAGGCATAATTTTTCGAGCAATGGTCGGATCCAACACCGACTTTCCTTCATACACATCTCGAACAGCCTGAACAAGTTCTTTTGCATCGGCAGTCTTCAGCACGTAGCCATTAGCCCCCGCTTGTAGCACGGCCAAGATATAGGGAGTATCATCATAAGCGGTCAGGATCAGAATTCCCACTTCTGGGAAACGAATGCGCGCCCGATGTGTCACCTCAATCCCGCTTATCTTGGGCATCTGAATATCCAGTACGACCACATCGGGTTTATGCTTTTCGATCAGCGTCAGGGCCTCTTCACCATCTTCGGCCTCAGCAATCACCCGAATATCTGCTTCTCTTTCCAATATTTGGCGAATACCGGCTCGCACAACACGATGATCATCCGCCAAGAGCACTTGGATTCTGGTCTGCTTAGAAATTCGTGCTACCATAACGACAAACCCATGTTTTGATTATAGTCCATCTAGACCCAATTCGGAATCTTTTGAAAAGAAAGTTTGACTCAGAGAGAACCGGTAAGACCTTAAGAATTCCACAACTCCCCAGGCTGCTGGCTACACCACTCACCAAGGCGCATCCACGAGTTAAACGAGCCCAAAGCGTTTCCCTCATAAAACCAGAAGGGCAAGGTGTTTCCGGTTAAAAAGACCAACCGCTGGTTGGTCTCCCGAAACCCCTGTTCAAAACTTTCCAGATCACTGAGCAAATGGGAGGCTCCATCCAGCGCCATTGGCAATAAGAATATCAGCATTTTAGGATTAACCCGCAAAGTCTTTCTGTTACGCACCCCCCAACGCCAGAGCATAAAGAACCAGACGCTGGCATAGAAAGCCACCATCCGATCTGACCAGGCCGCTTTCCATCCCATGGGGGTTCCCAAAAATTGACGCAGTCCAAGGGAATCGGTTGTATACTCCCAAACAGCCTGAGTCTCAGCCAGTGAATACATTGCCTTCTCACCAAAAAGAAAAAAGGAGCGTTCAGGCAATTGGTGGCAGAAAAAAGAATAAACGAAGTAAATCCCTCTAGCTGCCGTTAACCAGTCAATCCCGATGAATACCGGAGCCAGGAATGGGGCAAAGACCCATACACTATAGCCCATCATAAGCAGCCAAGGAATCCAATGACGCCATTGTCTCATCATACGTGTTTCATATCCTCTAACGCACCAGAGCCGATTCCCAGAGAGTCAATCTAGGGCACCCAGTTCGAGAGGACATGGACAACAAGTTTAGGCTGCTGAGGATCGTTCGTGATCAAGTGAACAGCAAAGTCATGCGGACCTGCCATCCCTTCATGCATCATGAACACGGCAGAGCGAATCGTGGTGCTTTCGCCTGGCTTAAGGACCATCGAACCGATGGTCAATCCGGGCGGTCAACATCCCTCCAAAACCTCAATGTAAGGTTTTTCCTCGAACTTTAAAATCCCGTTGCCCCTATTAGTCACCTTGATAGTAAAACTCAAGGGGGTGCCTAATTTCACATCCCCAAAATTGATTTGGGATGGATCTACGGCAATGGAAGGAGTCCCCTCTATTTTTACCGATGCATTCTGAACAAACCACCCAGCAATCGCCAAAAGAAGGATGATCCCTCCTCCGACGATAATAAGATAAACGTAACTTGGTTTATTCCTTCCCTTTCCATGTTGCGGGTATTTCCGTTTGTGTTGTCTTGGGCTCATAGGGGTTCCTCACGAGCTTTAACTCAAATGGGCAAACTGAGTTCCAGGACATTTCATCAACGATTGGGCAAACAAAGGCCCGATGGCATGATTCTGGCATCAGCTACTTACAGGCTTTCCCCATCAGAAACACCTTTGACGGGCTAGGGCTCATGAATTTATATAACCCTGCCAAAATATCCATCATGGTTCACACAGCCCACCTGCCCATCTCAAAGGCTTACTGCCTTAGAATCGTCCCACAATGAGGACAGTGTCTCCAATCCACCTGTACTGATCGTTGACAATTAGGGCAATGGATTGCTTTAGCGGAACCAGGTGTGCTGATTAATCGCTGTATCAATAGAGCTCCTCCAATCGCTATCAACAAAGGAAGCCCTAAAACCAGAAACATTACCCACCAACCCCAGGTCATCATCATGCCATGACCCATGATTCCCCATGGCCCCCATCCTCCCCAGCCACAACAACCCCATGACCTCCACCCCCAATACACCGTCAATCCAAACATCAGCACGATGAAGGCAATTACAGTTCCTATTGCAATCACCCACTTCAAATTATTTCTCATTGAATACCTCCTTTCGACATACTGAACTCATTATCAACGATTAGTTAATTCCAAATCAACTCACTTCAAGGTAAGATGTGAGACGGTGCCTTAGAAGATCCTGGATAAAGGAAGCCAAATAAGGGTTTTCATTTTCCCGGCCTGGATAAGCCAGGGATAGAAAAGCACAATTGCTCCAACCATGAATGATCAAAGTTATTCCTGGATTACTCCCTTGCCAAACGAGGAAAACCGCCATTTGACAATCACAATCTTGGGTTTTGCCGTGAGAACAAAGACAATGGATTGAATCCCGACGGGCCATTTGAAGATCAAAAGTTCTGACCAAATTCAGACCCGCTGCACTTAAACACTCCGCTACCCATGCACGCACCTGGGAGTAAGGAAGATGCAAAATTAAAAAAGGGGTTAGAGAACTCATGATTTCTGACCATTTCCTAATATAGTCGGGTGAGAACCAAGGCTCAAGCGATAAAACTCCCCATTGGTTATAAGCATTTCAGCCTATGCCAGTAAAAGCCCCGCGTGCACTCATCCCTAATCCCCCATTCCATGTAAGAATAAAAAAAACCGGCCTATGCCGGGGAAAAATTGTGAGCGTGCAGGGACTCGAACCCTGAACCAATGGCTTAAAAGGCCGCCTCTTCCAGTAAAGGAAGAGGCAGCTTGATAAAATCGGTTAGTTCATGATCTTATCGTAGATTTCCTGAAGTTCATCGTGAGAAAAACGTCCGTAGAAGTCAATCGTAACCTGAACATTGGAATGTCCCATGAGATGACTCACCACGCCGATACTGACACCTTGCTTAAGCAATTTGCGGGCATAGGCGTGACGAAAAGAATGCGGGTTCCATTTTCCAGTTATTTCCGATTTGCGAGCCAATCGTTTGAACAACTGGTAAATTCCGTTTGGCTTCAACAAGAAGACACGTTGATCTTCCGTTTCCCCTCTCTTTTCTAACCAGTTCTCCAGGGCAATCGCAGTGCGAGAAGAAAAGAAAACCACACGCTCTTTTTGCCCTCCCCTCCCTTTTTCTAACACGATAGCACGCCGCTTATTTATATCCAAGCGATCTACGGTGAGACCGGCTACACCGCCTAATCTTACACCCGTGTCTGCTACAAATAAAACCAACGCTAAATCCCTTTCCGGCGTTCCTGTTTTTGATGCCGCATCTAACATTTTTGATAAATCCTCTGCTTGAATTCCTGCCGGGGATTTCTGGGGAAGAGGCGGACGCCTCAATTTTTTTGCTGGATTCATAGCAATGTATCCCTCATCAACTGCCCAGCGAAACAGCCTTTTCCATCCTCTAATAAAATTAAAAAGGGTATAAGGCTCACGATCATCTGTTCTCATCAAATGAAACAGATTGATAAGGTCGCTTGTAGTTATAGAATTTGTTTCTCTGTCTCCAAGATGAGCCACAAGGGGACGCAGATAGAAGACATACCATCTCAGCGTAGAATCTGAAATAAAACCCTTTTGTGACTCCAAAAATACGTCAACCAATTCTTTGACAGTGGGGGTTTTGTTTGTAATCATATTTACCTCCTCGACGATGTAAGTTTTGGTATCGAGGAGCGATTCTCCCACCTCAAAACGGCTCTGAAAGTTAAAAAATTTGCTATACTAATACCCAAAGACAAATCAGCCCCGCCGCGGAGACCGGCGGGACTGAGAAGGCAACGCGGTGAAGGCGCGTTGCGGCAAAAACACAAGAGAGGGCTTTTCTGCCCTCTCTTGTGTTCCGTAGTTCACGGATGCTCTGTCGAAGCGCTTTTATCATAGCAGTTATCTCGGAAAAAATCAAGTTTTGCGCAAAAAAAGAAAAGAGGGCTGGGTAAGCCCTCTTTTTCGGCAACTGGGCGCTCTTGACAGGAAAGGAAAGAGCCGGACTGGGTAGTCCGGCTCTGTTCCCGCAGGGGGTTAGCCCGCATAGGCGGATTGCAAGGTCAGGAAGGCGCGCGCCATGCGCTGAGCATGTTGGTCAGTGGGATTACGGGGCTGAAAGCCCTTGCCATCCATCGCAGCCAGCCAGCGCACATAGCCTTGCCCGTCCTTGCTCTGCCATAGTTCCGCCAGAGTGCGTCCGCTATGTTTGCCGAAGGGCAGTTTGTATGCCCCGGGCTCCGGCAGTTCCTCTGCGGCAGGCTCAGGTTCAGGTGGCTGGGCACCGTGCTCCTCCACCTCGCGCTCGATGGCGCGGCTGGTGGCTTTCTCCAGACGTTCCGCAGGCGGCAGCGCCCATTCGGGCAGTTGCGGCGGGTTGACGATCTTGCGCTTTTGGGCATCGTAGTCACACCACACCTGCGGCAGAGCATACAAGTACGCTCCCAAGCCAAACTTCACGCACGCGCGCTTAAAGGCCTGCGCCGATGCGGTCGTAACCGCATTGGGCTCTGTCCGCTCGCCTTCCTCGCCGCCGCTCAGCAGGCACTCACCGTCTCCCGTACGGGTCACCCCGGCGATGGTCAAGCGGCACAGCACCACCACCCGATCCGGCAGCATCATCACCTGGTACTCGTCCTGCCAGTCAGGACACACCAGGTTTAGCCGTTGGATATATGGCCTGCTGTCTACGTAGGCCAGCGCAAGCGCTTTGGTCTTCTCACGGTTGGTCGCGCCTGGCTTGAACTCCACCTCGTGTGAGGGGAACGGCTCAGAGAGCGCCTCCAGGATTTGAGAGAAATCAAACTGAGACATGGTAAACCTCCTTTTTGCCCCGTCCGTACCCGGGGCAATATTGGGTGTATTGCCCTGGTACGGCAGGGTGAGCCTCACGGTCTCGCTCTACCGCCTACCGAGCGGTAAGCAGCAGAGGGAGACCGTGAGACCAGGAGGTGTACCCGTCCCTTTCCGCCTATGCGGTTGTTAAAGTTCTGCCCTTGCGGGACATCACCCCGGCGGACTTGCACCGCCTCAAGCACTCTGCGGGGTGGCGGATTGAGACAGACCGGGTAGGCCTGTCTCACGGAGAGGACAAGGGAACCCATCCGCGGCGTCCGCCCAGTGGCTTCAGCCTCATCTGTCAAGGTTCCAAGAGCCTCGGCGGGTCAGCCTACGCTCTCACTGCGACCGGTGGGACTTGCACCGCACCGCCGGCTTTCACCGACAGCCGCCAAAATACAAAAACCCGCCGATAGCCTCGGCGGGTCAGCCTACGCGTTGCCACAATCACTCCGACAACCGGGTAGGTCGTCTATGCGTATTGTATGCGCGTTTTGCCCAACACGCAAGCCACCTTTCAAAATTGCAAAGCCCGCCTGCGGGGGGTAACAGGCGGGCTTTGGCCGGCCCTAGCCACGGCGCACATACTCGTTCAAGCGCCGATCAATCGGATAGTCCCGCACCAGGTAGATCGCTGCCCAGACGAGGTACCCGAGGAAGCCCAGGGCAAGTGCCCCGGCCACCCCCAACAGCACCGCGTCCCCGTTGAGGTTGAACAGCGTTTCGAGGTCAACCCCAAACAAGACATACAGCAGTGCCCCGGCGATCAGCGCAATCAGCGTTCGTTTCATGGCGGCTCTCCTTTCGTGAGTGGGTTTCGGCGGGTAGCCTAGCCGGCTGCCCTCCGCAAAGGCATGTCCCCCACACGCCCTTGCGGAGTGAAGGCAGCCGGCGCCCACCCAACGGGTCAGAGAGCTGCACCACGCCGTGGTAAGGTGCCGTCAGAGGATCAGGATCGGGCTGATCCCCTGACCGGGATCGTGAACACCCGTTCACCACCCCGGCCAGGCTACCAGCGCTCGATCCACAGCGGTTCGGACGGCGTGATCTCCACCAGGTCGCGCGGCGCACCATCCTCAAAGATCAAGCCTTCCAAGTCCGTAGCCACGCCGCTCAACCCTTCCGCCTTGCAGTCGCGCACCAGCCGCGCCCGTCCCATGCCGTCCGCCGCACACAGCGCCACCTGCCCGCCGTTCAGCCCGGCCAGGTTCTTCCACTTCCTGCGGCTGCCATCGCCGCGCTCCACCTCCACATACCAGCGTTCCTCGCCCCGCTCCACCAGCACATCCGGCGCAGCGTTCGTGCCCTCGACCTCCGGCAAGACCACCGCGTTCCACCCCCGCAGGCGCGCATGCAGCGCAAACGCCAAGATCATCACCGTGTGCGCTTCCTGCGCCTCGCCCTGGTGCAGGCGCAGCACCCGCTCCCATTCGTTTTCCACCACCGCCCAACCCCACTCTCGGCACAGCGCCCTGCCGTCCTCGCTCAGCCGATACACCGCCAGCCCCGTGGTGATCGGATGCTCGATGCGCAAACTATCCCCGATCAAGAGGCCGCTCTCCACCAGTTCCTCCGCCGGGCGGCGCACGGAGTTGGTGCGCGGCGAAATCCCTTCCACCACGCTGATCACGCGGTCAATCTCCAACCGCGCGCACAAGCCCATGGCCGAGATCGCCTTCAAGATCAGCACCTTGCGGCGGTAGCGGATGCCGTCTTCGGGCCGCAGCGCCTGCTCAAAACGCCCAGGCGCTTGCGGGATGATCATCTGCTCCAAATCGCGCGCCAGCGTTCGGTAGAGGTCGGGCAGGTCATCCAGCGTGGGCAGGCGGCGCTGCACCGCCGTCTCGGAGCCTTGCGCCTTGGGCTTCTCTTCTGCCTTGGCCTTCCAGCGCTCGGCTTCCCGTTGGGCATGATCCCGCTCGCGCTCGACCCTGGTCAGCGCCATCTGCGCCTGGTTCAGCCGTTCGCGCAGTCCCGCCACCTCTTTCTCCAACTGCTCGATCTTGCGTTCCAGCGCCGCATGGTGGCCGTTGTTGGACGCTGTCCAACCGCTTTGGCCGGTACCGGGCAGAGCAGTCAGGAAAAACGCCCGCCACTCCGCCGGCGTCCAGCCCTGCGGCACAGAAGGGTCTTCCCGCCGCCGCGCTTCCAGCGCCTCACCGGCCAGGCGCTGCGCCAGTTCCAGCACCAGCGCGCGGTAGTCCCGCGCCAGGCGCTCGGCGCTCTCCCGCAGGTCGCGCTCGGCGGCAATGAGATCGGCAAGCGCTCGCTCGCGATAGACCTCGCTCACTTCACCTCCTCCGCGACCTGCTGAACAACCTCCACGGCGCGGGCAACGGCCTGCACCGCCGCGTCCCGTTCGCCGCCCAGCGCCCAGGCGCGCACCGCCAGCGCCGCCTCGCTCACCGCACCCTTGGCCGGCTCCAGCACCGCCAGGCGCACCTCGTCCAGATCGCGCAGGACGCGATCCGCCGTCATCTGCGCCCGCAGAGGATCCGGCGTGCGGTTCATCACCTGCGCCAGGCGGTCAAGCGCGCTCTGCAACACGCCGACCTCGCGGCGGTATGCCAGGTGCGCCTTCTGCACCTGCCAGTCCTCCCAGGTCAGGATGCGGTTGCCCTCCGGCGTGACCCGGTAGCCCACCATACCCAGGATCACCAGCACTACCACCAGCGCTATGACTGCCAGATTGGATATTTTCAGTCCGTTCAGGTCAACCTCGATCTCCATGAGCCTCCTTTCGCGTCACCCGTGGGTGGGCGGCGGCAGGTAGCCAGTGCCACCGCCGCCGTGCCCGCGGCCTAGAAGAAGCGGTTCAACTGCCACAGAAGCAAGTTCAGGGACAGCGCCAACCGCTTCGCCAGCAGGTTGCCCACCACCAGGGCGGCTCCGACCTGGATCAGGTAGAGCCACAGGGTGGCTACGGCGCTGCGCATGGCGGGGAGACCTCCTTTCGCTCGGATTGGGGCGGTCTCCGTGCGCCGGTGCGCCTGACCGACCCGCGCGCCATCGGCCAGTCCTAGCGCCGCCGCACCCGCATCTCCGACACCGACACGGCGCTGACGTTCAGCGCCACCGGCGAGGCCGGGATGAGCAGGTGCACCGAAGCCGTAGCACGGCACGCCACCACCGTGGGCGACTGAAGCCAGATCGCCGTCAGCGCCGGGCCGTAGCCGACAATGCCCTGGTCGGCCACCGTGGCGGCAAACTCGCGTTGGGCGTAGCCGGCTCCCAAGCCCAGGTTGATCCGCTCCGCGCCACTGCTACGGAACGCCGCGGCGTCAATCGCCTGCGCCGCGGCTTCACAGGCGGCATCGGTGGCGGTTTGCAGGTGTGTGCGCACATACAGCGCCCGCACCACGTCCACCGCCAAAACCGCCAGCGGCACCACCACCAGCGCCAGGAACACCGCCACATACGGCAAGACCTGACCGCGTTCCAGTCGCCTGTGCGTCATCACCAGCCCTCCTGTCGGAAGGTGCTCCGCGCCTGTCCCTTGAACTCCACGTTCCCACCGCCGCCGAGTAGCGACAGCATCGAGCCGATGAAGTTGGGCGCACGCCAGTTGACCACCACCACGACCTGCGCGCCGGGACGCCCGCCGCCGTAGGCGGCCACCGCATACTCCCCGATCATCGTCTTGGCCAGCGCGGCGTTGGCGGCAGAGGCCGCCACCCCTGCCGCCCCCTGCTGCGCCACCGAGCCGGCCCGCGCGCCGTAGTTGGCGGCGTTCGCCGCCGCCACGGACGCATACCCGGCAATGGCAAAGTTGACCAGGGCAAAGGTGAGCACCAGCACCACCGGCAGCACCACCGCGGTCTCGGCCATCGCATTCCCGCGTTCACGCCGGGCAAAGCGCATACCCACCTCCCTAGATCGAACCGGCCACTTTGAGCACCGTGCCCAGGATGTTCACACCCAGGGCTTGAAAGCCCACCAGCGCCACCAAGAGCACCAGCGCGCCGATCACGACATACTCACCCATGTTGGAACCTTCGGTATCGCGCAAGAACTTGAACATGGCTAAAAACCTCCTTGAACCAGAATTTGGATTGAAAGGGTCAGCAAACTGCCCACCGCCATGGCGGGTACCGCCGCGTAGCGCACCCGTCCCTGACGGCGGAGCATCCGCACCAGGCCGGCGATCAGCAGAGCCGCGAGCGCCCCCAGCAGGCCCGCCGGCCACAAGCCCGCCAGCGCCAGCAGGATTTTGACATCTGCGCCGCCCATCCCTCCTTTCTGCCACAGCACGCCCAGCACCAGACCGACCAGTCCCAGGCGCAAGAGCGCCTCACCGCCCTGCACAACCGCGGCCACCAGCGCCGCGCCCAGGACGGGCAGGGTGAGGGGGTTGCCGACCTGCCGGCGACGCAGGTCTGACCAGGCGCACCCCACCAGCCACAGGACGATCAGCCCGGGTAGGATCATGCCTTCTTCTCCACCAGTGGTACCCGGTAGAAATACAGGCGCTTGGGTTCACCCCAGGGCAAATCCAGCCCTTGGAGCGCCTGCCCGGCTTCCACGTCAAACCACTCGCCCGCGTTCAGGATCGAGCGCTCGATCACCTCGACCCGCCGCATGTTCCGACCCAAAAGCGGATCCACCAGATGAGCCACCTTGCCGTTTTTGGCTTCCAGCGGCTTCAAGGCCGCTTTGAGGCGCTCCGGCGGGAGCGGCGAGACCACCAGGCGCACGGCGCTCTCGGTCAGGAACGCCGCCGCCGGCGGTTGATCCAGCCGCCGCTCGGCAGAGACCACCTTGACCCCGGCCTGTTGGCTCAGCCAGGCCAGCGGGTCATCCACGTGGATCGCCTGTCGCTTCCTCTCGCGCCGTTCGGCCACCTGCATGAGATACCAATCCGAAAGCACCTGCTCCATTTCGCGCAGGGCAGAGGCTTGGCGCGAGTTATACAGGGTCAGGATTGCGCCCAACAGCAAGACCGCGGCCAGTGTCGCAATGCCCAAAACGTCAATCATCTGTCCTCCTTCTCCAAACGAATGATCTCGTCAAACCGCCGTGCCAGGCGGCGGATGATCTTCGGACGCTGATCCCGCACCGCCGCTACGCCCAGCGCCAGCGCCAGGCCCAGCAGGGTCAGGAACTGCCAGAACAAGCGCGCCGAGCGCACGATCTGCTGCACCTGCACCCTGACCGGTGTGGGCGTGGGTGAAAACGTGGGCGTGGGCTGGACGGGTGTTGGTGTGACCGCAACCCTCGTAGCCGTTGAGGTCGGCGTTGAGGTATCCGTAGCGGTTGCCGTTGGAGTGGCCGAGGTTGTGGCCGTGGTCACTGCACGCCTCAGCGGCGCGGGCGGCGCAACCACCGCCGTGGCCATAGCAGTCGGTGTGAAGGTCGCCGTTGCCGCGGCAGTCGGCGTAGCCGTAAAGGTCGCCGTTGCCGTGGCAGTCGGGGTAGCCGTGAAAGTCGCCGTGGGTGTCGGCGTATCTGTTGGCGTGGCCGTGAAGGTCGCTGTGGGCGTGGGTGTATCGGTCGGCGTTGGCGTGGGGGTGTCCGTGGGGGTCGGCGTCGGGGTGTCCGTAGGCGTTGGTGTCGGCGTGTCGGTCGGTGTTGGCGTAGGGGTATCGGTTGGCGTTGGGGTCGGGGTGTCCGTGGGGGTTGGGGTAAACGTAGGTGTGTACGTCGGCGTAAACGTGGGCGTGAAAGTTGCCGTGAACGTAGGCGTGAAGGTCGGTGTGTAGGTTGCCGTGAACGTGGGTGTGAAGGTCGGCGTAAACGTGGGCGTGGGTGGAACCGGTGTGAAGGTGAACGTCGGGGTCGGTGCTGCCGGCGTGGGGGTCGGCGCATAGGTCACGTCCACATGGCGAAAGTAAACGTAGCCGCGGCTGGCCGTGAGCGTCCAGGTGGTGCACCCGGCGGGCACGGGCAGATAGATGTTGATATACCCGTCCGAACCACCGCCGCCGGGCAGGAACAAATCCATGCTGGCCGTGGCCGTGCACGCCGTGAGCGTGGCGATCCCTACGCCGGGATCGTAGGACTGCGACACACCCACGCGGAACATGGCAATGGGATAAGGTGCAAGCGCGCCGCTGACCACCCCGCCCGGCTCCAGGCGGGTCACCGTCTCCGTGCATCCCGTGGGACAGATCGCGTCCGCATGGTAGTGGCTCTGAACGCTGACCGGCCCCGCCCAGTCAATGTAGCCGTTGTTGTGCCCGTCCACGCTGAGCGTGCGCCCGGGCGGAAGCGGCGCTGCCGAACGCACACCGCCCGGCCAGACCAGGATCAGGATCAGCGCAAGAAGCAGGGATAAGAGCAGACGAAAAAGCCGCAGGTTCATGATTTATCCCGATCAGGTCTGGTCGAGATGACAATGCCAACCGCGGCGATCACGGTCAGCAGGATGACAATCACAATCTTCCAGATCGTGGGCAGCGGGAGTTGGGTCAAGGCAAGCAAGATCACCAGTATTCCAGCGGCCAGCGGTAATTCCTCGCCACACGGGCCGATCATGAACGCCATCATACGGCTACCTCCTACGCGTTTTTTGTCGTTTCCGGGCACGCTGATAAGCCCACACGGGACACCGGTGGGCCAAGTCAATGAGGGTCAAGCCGCCGAGGATCAGAAGAATGCCCTGAACGAAGGCGGCGAAAGCGGTCATTTTTGCCCTCCCAAACATGACGCACAACTACTCTTGTGCGTCATAAACACCCCGTTTTTGACGCACAACTGCGCATTTTCGGCCCCGTAAGCCCCAAAAAACATGACGCACAACTGAATCACACACCACCTCCCTCACCACACGCCGGGCAAAAGACGCCAGCGCACCTGTGATCGGTAGGTCTCGTAGCCCGCGATCAGCGCCTCTTCCCAGCGTATCCGCACCACAAACAGCGCCAGGATCAGCGCCAGCAAGAGGACGTTCCACAGGCTTACCCGCGCCAGTCCCAGCGCAAGGTAAGACGCCATCTCGCCCAGATACATGGGATGACGCACGATCCGGTAGGCTCCGCGGGTCACCAGCCCGCGATCCGCCGGCGCAATGCCGAAACTCCGCCCCAGGCTCAAAAGTCCCCACACCGAGAACGCCACGCCCAGGACGGACAGCCACAGCGCCGCCGGCGGCACGTCCGCGATCTGCAGACCAAAAGGCAGTAGCACCGCGCCCCAGGCGGTTAGCCGCTGTGAGAGGGACGCCGTGCTCTTTTCGGGACGCCGAGCCAGCATCAGGAACGCCGCCAGCCCGGCCTGCGCCACCAGCACCACCAGCGCCGCCTCACCGGCCAGCGCCTGCCGCAGGCGCGCCCCCGCCAAAAGCCCAAAGACTACCGCACCGATCACATCACCCACGCGCCAGCGTCCCATCATCGGCTACTCCCACATGTAAGGCGGTTCCCCGATCTCCTGGATCTTAAGGCTGGTCGAAAACATGGCCAGCAGGTCGGTATCCAGGATGACGTAGGCCTCTTCGGGCGTCACGCGGCGAATATTCTCTACGTTGCCGCAATTACCACAGCGGAGATGAGAATTACTCACAAACGCTTCTTCGATCCCCATCACCATGTGGCAGTTCGGGCAGAACCCCAGCGGCGACAGGCGGCGTAATTCCTCGATACGTTCTGCGTTTCTACCCGTCCGTTCAATCCGATTCATCGCATCCTCCCCTTTGCACTACTGAAAGGCTCCGAACAGCGCCAGCATCAGCGGCAGAAGCATGGCTACCAGGAACGGGAAGAAGAAAAACAGCGTCATCGGCGCAAGCAACTGGTTGTCCAAACTTGCCGCCGCCTGCTGCACCTGCGCCCGATACTCCCGCGCAAAGCCCCGCGCCACCTCGCCGATCACCCGCGGCGCTTCCACGCCCTTACCTGCTACGCGATCTAACTGCAAGGCAAAACGGGTGAGCGAGGGCAGGTTGTATTGCGAGAGCACGTCCAGCACCACGCCCTCCGCCGTCCCGCGGCTGAAGGCAGGACGCGCCGAACGGCGCGTTTCGGCTACCGCATGGCTCAGGATCGTGCCCAGCGGCCCCGGTATCTGCGCCGCCCGCACCAGCGCCTGCTCCGGGCTTGCGCCTGCCGCCATCTCCGAGGCCAGCACCGTAGCCGCCTCGGGTAGCGAGCGCTGGATCATCCGCCGCGCGTCATCCGCCGCGCCGTTGACGCGCATGAGCGGGTAATACGCCGCCAAGGGCACGAGTAGCCAAAAGACCAAACCGGGACGGGTGAGAAGCAGGTAGGCCAGCGCTACACCGCCGTAAACCAGACTGCGGGCAAGGATCCCGCCCACCGTCCAGCCCACGTAGCGCCCTGCTAACTGCGCCAGGCGCAGGTTGTCCGCCAGGCTCACCGGACGCGCCTTGATATACGCTTCGCCGTAGCGGTCGAAAAGCGACTTTTCCTCGCCGGCGATCATCCCGCTCACCCGCGCCGCCGCGCCGCGCTCAATGCGAATCGTGCGCGCCAGGCGATAGGTCAGGAATGCCACCACCAGCGCAAAGATCAGTGCCCCAATCTGCCGGATCTGATACGCATCCATGTCAGAATGCCTCGTCAATCAGTTTGTTCATGAACTGCAAGCCGAACACCATGGCGATCACAATCGCCGCGTAGGCGATCTGCACCACCGGCTGCTGCACCACCTTAGCCAGCGCCGGCGTGCGCACGATCATGACAATGATCCCCAGCGTGATCACCGCAATCAGTTTCACGCTGCCCTTGGCCGTGGTGCCGATGCTCTGTCCCAGCACCCGCGCATCCAGCACCCCTTCCAGGTTGCCCGCGGCGGTCTCGAACGCCTTGCGCCACTCCGCCCCGCCGGTCTGCCACATGCGCCCAATCAGGAAGACCACGATCCCCAGGGACGAGGACAAGGCCGCCGCTTCCCGCGTCAGCGCCTCTAACGCCTCAAAGCCCTCGCGCTGACAGCGCGGGAGAAAGACTTTGAGAAGCCACGTCTGCAAGGGACTGCCGGCGCGCAGCGCCTGCGCCTCATCCTCCACCGCTTGCAGGACGTTGGGCGTGACCTGCACCGTGGACGAGAGACCGCTCAAAAACAGCGGTATCTCCCGCTCGATGTCCTTCTGCACGTTGTTCCAGGCGTCCGTGAGAAAGCCGCTGACCAGGATCGGGCCGGCCACAAGCCCCAGCACCGCCGTCAGCGGCGGCATGCCGAGGATACGCAAGAGCAGGAAGATGACCACGGCGCTCACCACCCGCGCCAGGGTGACCGCTGCGCCTTCCCACCCGGCCACGTTCAACCCCAGGCGCTGGAACGCCAATCGCACTTTGTGCGCCTCCGAACCGAATTCCACGCCCTCGCCGGTGGCGGCTTTGGCCGCGTCCAGCCCGGCCAGTTCCGCCACGCGCCTGGACGCACCCACGCGGGCATTGGCTAGGGTCAAGCCCAGGCGGTAGCCCACGTAGCCCAGCGCTCCCGCGCCTACTAGCGGTAAGACCTGGTTCAGCACGCCCGTCAGTTCCATCCTCACCTCCGACTGATCGTCTTCATGTTGCTTTCGCCGTAGGCGTAGAGCCGTTCAAAGACCACGTCTCCGCCTTTGAGGTCGGGCTGGACTTCCCACACCCCGATCAGGCGGCGCTTGTCGCCGCTCTTGGGCACGCCCACCTGCGCCACCACCTCCACGCCCGCGGCGAACAACTCTTTGGCGTTCATGCGGTCAATCTTGGCATCCACGCCCATGATCAGCGCCATGCGCTTCACCGCCGCGTCCGGCCCCTCGGCGTGGAAAGTGCTCAAACCAGGGTGATCGCTCATCTGCGCCCGGAAGAGCGCCGCCGCCGCGTCCCCCGTGCGCACCTCGCCCACGATCAGCCACTTCGGCGACATGCGCATGGCGTCATCTACCCCGTGGCGCAGGGTGTAGTCCTGCACGCTGGTTGACCCCAGCGGCGCTTTGCGCGCCTCAATCGTTACCACGTGCGGATGATCCATCCAGATTTCCTCCGGGTCTTCGATCTTCACCACCCGCGCGTCCTTCGGGATCGCCGTGCACATGGCCGAGAGGAACGTGGTCTTGCCGCTGGCGGTTCCACCGATCACCAGCAGACGCACACCACGGCTCACTGCCGCGAGCAGGTCGGCGATGACGTTCTCCGGTGCCATCTGCCACTCGATGAGTTTCTCCGGTTTCACCGGCGCGGGTTCAAACAGGCGGATGTTGATCGAATACATGCCCGCCCGCGAGGGCACAATCGCCGGGTGCAGGATGTGAACACGCGCCCCGCCCTTCAGCCCAGGGAGCGATTCAATCCGCGGCAGTTTGGCGCTCACGGTCGGCATCGCCTCGCTGATCCCGCGTCCGGTGGGACGCAGGAGTGCTTCTACCATGCGCTGACAGCCCTGCGCATCCAGGTTCATCCCGTCCACCGGCGTGAAGTTCACCGCGCCCTTCTTGAGCACAAACACCCGCCCTTCCGGCGTGATCGTGATCTCCGAAAGGTCATCCCGGCGCAGTAATGGCAAGAGCACGCCCAGGCCGTTGACACGTCCCGTGACCCGCTCGGCCAGCGCCAGCATCTGGTCGCGGGCTACGTCCAGCCGCCGCTGCGCCAGCACCTCGCCCACCGCGCCCAATGCCCGCGCCGCCAGCCCGTCCATGTCCACCATTTGGCGGAAGGACAGCGAATTCGCCAGCCGTTCGGCGGCATCGCTCACGATCTGTTCCTGCTCTTCGGCGGACAGCGCCGCCTGCTCAAAGAAGTCCCACGCCATAGGCTACCCTTTGCGAATGCGGATCGGGCCGAGTTTGAGCACGCTGCCCTCGGCGGATTTGAACCCGTCGGCGCTGCCCACACCCTGCCCAAAGAGCATGTCGCCCAGTTTGTGCACCGGGCGCGCAAACGCCTCGCCCGCCGTCAGCACGCTCCGCCCGGCGTTGGCCGCCAGCGCCACCTCGGGCACCTCCGGGATCACCGCCGCCACCGGCGGGAAGCCCTGCACGCCCACCGACTGCGCAAACGTCCGCGCCGCCTCGTGCCACTCGTTCATGCCGAGTAGCCCGCTTCGACTGCGGTTGAGGGCGATGAACACATTGCTTGCGCCCACCCGATGTTGGCCGGCAAGTTTCTGGAACACCACGCGGTAGGCTTCGGCCGTCAGCACCGCGCCGTCCACCGTGGGCGTTGCCACCAAGACCAGCGTGTTGCTCGCGCTGATCGCCGCCGGGTAGCACCCGCTCACCGGCGCATCGAACACGATCACGGCGTAGCCGCCGTAGGTCGCGGCAATCGCCAGGTTGTTCACGCTCGCCTGCTCTTCGGGCCGCAAGAGCAGGTCTTTCTCGCGCAAACTATCCTGCAAGCCCACCAGCACGTCCAGGTTGCCAACTGACTGCACCGCCGGCTGAATGCCGTCCGCAAAGGTCGGACGGGAGAGCCACAGCGACAGGTTGGGCGTGGTTTTCAGGTTCAGGAAGGTGGGCAAACTGATGTCGGGTGTGGAGAGACCCACCAGCAAGGTCTTGTAGCCGCGCTGGGCTGCGTCCAGCGCCAACGCCGCCGCCAGGGTGCTCTTACCGCTCCCACCCTGACGGCTCCACACCGCCACCACCCGCAGTCCGCCGATGGCCGTTTGGCTCTGCGCCCAGGCCGGGCGTCCCACCGCCGCCGGCGCTTGCAGGCGCAGCGCCTGGATGTCGCCGAGCATCCGCGCCGTGAGATCGGGCAGGTTCACGTCCCCGATATACACGCCCTTGACGCTGGTCAACTCGCGGATCGGTCGCGCTACCTCGTCGGGCACCCCCGGCGGAAGCACGATATACGCCGCGCCCTGCACGCGGGTCAGGAACTGCACCAGCGGCTCCGGCCCGCTGAAGATCGCCGCGTCCAGCAGGATCGCCTCCGGGTTATACGACAGTTTCGCCTGCAAGTCCTGCGGGTCGGTCGCCAGCGTCACCACCCGGAAACGGCTGTCCATCTGGAACGCCTGCGACCAGGCCGTCAGCCGCGCCGGGGGACCGGCCAAAAGCAGGGTTACCGCATCCTGGTTGCCCTGTGGTTGAGGACTGCCCCACATCATCGCCCACCTCCCACCATGCCAATGGGTGTGGGTGTCGGCGTCGGCGTCACGTCCCGCACCACGAGATCGGGCAACCACAAACCGCTGGATGTCATCGGTTGTGGGTCTTTGGGCATGAGATACAGGGACAACTTCACGTTATCCGCCTGATCCAGCGCCGTGAGCAGTTCCACGGCGTTCACCAGGCGCACCGCCGCCGTGGCCGGACTGCCCACGGACGGGAAGTCATACACCACCGCCTGCGCCTTCACCGGCACGGCCAGGATCACCACGCCCTGCTTCTCGCGCTGACGCTGCAAGGCGATCCCCGTCAGCGGGTCGGGCGTTACCACCGCGGCGCTTGATCCCGGCTCTTCGGCCACAAACGAGGGCTGGATGTAGAGCACGCGCAGGTTTTCCACCACCGCCTTGCTGAACACGCCCTGCGTGGTGAGGTCGCCCGCGGTCAGGATCGCCGTCACGCCCACGCGGTCGCCGGGCTTGAGCAAGCCCGCCAGGCCGGCGCTGTCGTTCACCTCCACCGCCACCGCCCGCTCGTCCGAAGCCAGGTTGACCGCCTCGCCGCCCAGGTGCGACTGCAAGATCACATCGCCCGCCGTGCGCTCCACCCGCAGGGTCTGACCCACGGCCTGCGCCACGTCCGTCAAGACGCCCTCGGTCGGGAGCAGGTCTTGCGGCATTGGCTTGAGCGCTAGGTCGCCCTCCGCCAGCGTGTGGCCGGCGGGCAGGTCGGCGGCGGCCACCACCACCTGCGTTTGCGGGGCCGGGCGCAAAAGCGCCAGCGCCACGAAAAACACCAATACGGCCAGTAGATACGGAAGCACTTTCTTGATCATGCCTTGTCCTCTCCGTGAGCAAGGTTAGTTTTCTCCGCCAAGCGCCGCGCGCCGTCATACAGCGCCAGCGCCTCGGCATATTCGCGCCATTCGGCATACACCACCTGCGCCTGATCGCCCTGACGCTCGGTTACGATCACCAGCACATAGCGCGGCTGCGCTTGCGCCAGGGCATGGTTCAACGCGTGCACCAGGGTCTCCGGGTCGTTCACTTGCGCCCTCCGTTCGTTGGGGTTGGAGTGATCTTGGGGGTCAAGGTCGGCGTCAAGGTCGGTAGCACCAGCGGCGTGGGCAGAGTCGCCCACCAGCCCGGTTCAGCCGTCGCGGTCGCGGTGGCCGCCGCCAGGGTCGGCTGCGCCCACGGCGTCGGCGTGGCCTGCGCCGCTTGCAGGCCGCCCACCAGCCACCCGGCCAGGATGACCAGCATCACCAGCCCAAACACCACCACGCCCACACCCAGCCCTTTCATCCGCCGCCTCCCAGGAACGACAATGCCACCACCAGCAGGGTGATCACCAGCACGCCGCCCAGGAACGCCCAGGTCAAGCTCGCCGGCTCACCCACTTCCCACTCTCGCAGTGGGATCGTCTTGCTCTCATCGCGGATCGTCCTGCGTTTCACAGCGTGATCCTCCCCAGTTTGGCTTCGATTTCCTCATCGCTCGGCTCCGGCACGTCCAGCATCAGCGGACGGAACAGAAACGGCAACTGCAACTCGCGCTTGTGCACATACGGGAAGCGCCCGATCACCATCCCAATCGGCTGGTCGTCCAGAAACCGCCGCCAGGGTTCGTCCACAAAGCCCTTTTCGCTCCGCGCCAGCGCCGAGATCACCAGGTCTTTGTCCTTCGGCGTCTTCAAAAACCCCACCATCAGGTTGTTGCAGGATGAAATAATGCCCGCCGGAATGAGTGAGGGACTCTGCGTCACCACGCCGAAATACGCCCCGTATTTGCGCGAGTCCCTGAACATGTTGGCATACTGCTCGCTCACGCTCGGCCCCAGCCGTGCTTCGGGATCGCCGCCGTCCAGCCCGGTGAAGATGATGTTCGCCTCTTCGAACACCATGAACAAATCCGCTTCGCCGCGGTTGATCTGCCGCTCCCGCCGCGCCACCATGTCCGAGTAGATCAGCCACCCCGCCCAGCCCAACAGCCACGCCTTGGCAAAGTTGTCCAGGAACTTCCCGCCTTCCAGCACCACCACGCCGTTGGGACGCCCCAGGTCTTCCACCACCTCGGCATCCGGCCCGGCGGCAAACTGCGCCGCCGGCGCGCCGCGCACCAGGCTCTTCAAGCGCCACAAGATACCTTCCAGCACGCTCCGCCCCACCTGGTCGCGCGGCGGCAGCGCTTCATACTGCCGCTCGATCTCCCGATACAGATCGTCCAGACCTACCGCGCGGCTGCGGTGCACCGCTAACCTCTGCCTCTCGTCCGCGCTCAAATTGCCCAATGGCGTGTCCGCCGCCAAGCCCAAGGCGTGCGCTTCCAGCGCCGTGACGCGCCCCCACTGCGGCGAGGCGCGCACTTCGGGATCGTCCACCATCACCCCCGCCTTGACATACACCTGCCGCAGGGCGTCCAGCAACCGGTGCTGTTGTTGCTTCTGCCCTAACTGCGCCACCGCGCCGAATATGTCCACGAACGCCTTGAGCTGCGTCTCCGGGTTGATGTAGCGCCCGATCTGCAAGGGATTCCAGCGCAGTGGCCGCACCCCGTCCGGGCGCAACTGGCGGATGTCCACCCGCCCTTCCAGCCCCGGCGCGTTGAGCAGCATGCGCCAGGCAAAGCCAAAGTCCAGCACCACCACCCGCATCCCCCACTTCACCGCCATCTCATACACCATCCGCATCGTTCCCACGCTCTTGCCCCACCCGGTATCGCCCGCAAAGAGCGTGTGCATCAGCCGCGGCTTGTCCAGCCGCACCGGGGCCGTGGTCAGGTCGCCCGTCTCCGGGCTGTATTGGTGCCCCAGCACTGCCTCGCCCGGCATCTGCGGGTAGAAGCCCATCCCCTCCGGGATCGGCGCGATCACCTTCAGCGTCCCCTCGCGCATGACCGCCGGCGCGACATACCCCGCCACCTTGTCGGCCGGAAGCAAAGTCGCCCCCTTCCAGAACAGCCATCCGTCAAAGGGATCGGCAGGGTCGCCCGCGGGTTGGGCATACGGCACCAGCGCCCGCGCCGCCTCCATCACCGCCTCTTGCTCGTCCTCCGCTGGTACCACCGTCATCACCGGCGTCGGCGTGGCTTCGCCGTAGAACGCCTCGCTCACCAGCGCCGCCGCGGCCTGCGCGCCCGGTTCGCTCTCCGTGATCAGGTAGGCGCTGGTGATGAAGCCCCCGCCGTGGCTCGCGGCGTTGAGCAGGCCCTCAAATCCGCGCATCACCTCCGTCAGCCGATCCGCCAGGTCGTCCTCCACCTGGTAGGTGCGGTTGACGCTGATCCCCGGCGCTACCCCCAGGGTCAGCCCCGCGCCCAGCGTCTCGCCGCCCATCACGCTCCGCCCGCTACCCTGCACCTCGCTCTCGGTATGCCCGCGTCCCCAGGACTGCGACTGACTGCGCGCGTAGCCCGTGCTCTCGGTCTCGGCGTGCATGCTCGTCACCACGCGGCTGTGGGCTACGCTCGTCCCGCTGGTGGTCGCCTCGCCGGTGGTGTCGGCCTGGCCGTGCGTGGTCGCCTCGCCGTGGGTCTCAACGTGGCTGACGGAATTGGCGACACCCCAACTGCTGGTGTTAGCCACGCCCCAATTCGTGCTCTCGCCCGTGGTCATGGCGCGGTTTGCGCCGAACTTCGCCCCGGCGTTGATGATCCCGATCCCGGCGGAGAAATCCAGCCCCGCCGATCCGCCCTGCGTCAGGGATTGATTGACGCCGTGGCCGAAACTTTCGGTCGTGCTCCCGCCGCTCGACCTGGTCGTGCTCGTGCCGTCGCTCACCGCGTAGCTGATCGTCTGCGCCGCGCTCTCGGTATGCGCCCGCGACAGGGTTTGCGCCGCGCTCTGCACCTCGGTTACGCCATCGCTCACGGACGTGCCGTTCGTTACCGAATGCGCGCGTGAGTGCGTCTCGGATTCGCCCCAGCCCTGCGTTACGCCGTCCGCCGTCCCGTGCGCCCGCGTTACCGCCTGCCCGCCCCCGCCCGAATACCCGTGCGCCAGGGCGTTGAACACCGGCAAACTCACCGACAAGCCCACGCTCTTGCTCCCCCGCCGGCGCGAGGCGAAATTGCTCGCCAGCCGCGCCATGTCTTCCAGGTACCGCACCAGTTCCCCCCGCGGCACGTGGTCGCTCACCACCTGGAAGACAAAGTTCTCCCGCAGTTTCGCCAAACCGCGGAACAATATCTCGTTCTGCTCCGCCGAAAGGTCATCGGCCTCTTCCGGCAGCGCCCCGTCCCGCCCGTGCGCCCGCCGCTTCACCCGCGGGTCGGGATGACCCAACAGCAACAGCGGTTTGCGCGCCGCCGAGAGAAACTCCACATACCAGCGCACCACGTCCAGCGCCGGCGGTTCTAGCTTCGACTGTGCAAACCCGGCCAGGGTCGCCGCCACCGCCGCAAAGTCCCGCTCCGCCCGCGCTATCGCCTGCGCCTTGGTCTCCGCCGTGGCCGCCGCGCCGTATAACTGCACCACGCCGATATGTTCCGGGCGGTAAATCCCGCAGGCAGCATACACCAGGTTCACCCCGGCGTTATACAGCCCGCTCACCGCTCCCCACATCTTGCCCAGAATCCCGTCCTCGCTTCCCCGCACCCGGCTCTGCGGGTCATCCGTCAGCACCGCCAACTCCCGCAGCACCGCCGCGCGGTAGTAGCGCCGCCCTTGATCCTCCACCTCGCACCAGGCGGCGTGAAAGTGTCCGTTCACCGTGGTCAGCCCGTTGTCCAGAATGCGCATCTCACAACCTCCGCTCCCGCGCACGCGTCAGGATCGTGCGCGGATCGCCGCCCGTGGGGGCATGCGCCAGCAGGTTCTTGAGCAGAAGCGCTCCCTGCGCCACCGGCATCCCCCACAGCGCAAACCCCACCAGCACCGCCAGGTAGTTCACCCCGCCCGCAAACAGCCCATCGGCCTGGTGTTCCAGCACCCAGGTCAAGACCCGCGCGCCCAGTCCCACCAGCGCATACAGGATCAGATTCTGGATCACCTCCCAGGCCGTCTCGTCCGGGCGGTAGCGCTCCAGGCGCACCGCCACCACCCCCACCCCGGCCAGCGCCGCCGTGAGGTAGGGCACAGGCTGAGGCGCAAGAAGCGCCGCCATCAGCGCCAGCACACCCGCACCCACCAGCACCGCCCGCAGGCGCTGCGCCTGCGCGGACGCCAGCGCTCCCATCTGCCCGTAGAGCAGCGCCAAAAGCGGCACCAGCGCCACCACCGCCAGGTGCTCCACCGCCACATACACCACCGCTAAAAACCCGTTGAGCACCCACACGAACGGCAGAAGCAGCGCATCCAGGACGTTCATGCCGATCCCTCCCGTTCGCGCAGGCGGTTCATGAGGTCATCCCGCAGGCCCTCCGGCAGGACGTAGAGGTGCGCACCGCTCCCGCCGCACTGCGGGCAGACGTCCGGGAGCATCACGCCCACCGGTACCAGCGCCCAGCAGGACTGACATACCGCCAGCCAGCGCCCAACGTGTGGAATGTGCAGGACTTCGCTCTCGCTCTCGCTCATCGGATCACCGTGGTCATCATCAGCCAGGCATCGAACGCGCCGCCGGTCTCGACAAACGAACGCCCGCCGGTCACCGGCGTTCCCGCCGTTGCCCCGCGCACTTTCAGGTCATACCAGCCCGGATCCTCGATCTGCGCCTTCTGGACATTCAGCGTCCAGCGGTAGGTGTTCGAGCCATCGCACCCGCCGCTCCCGCCGCGCCATGACCAGTCGGGTTTGTGCAGGTAGGCGCCGGGGTAATACCACTGCAAGTCGCCCAAAATCCAGTCCCGCGAGGACTGCCGCAGGGTCGCCTCCGCCATCACCCAGGTCGGCGGTTCGCAGTATGAGAGCGTGTGCTGCACGCACTCGTAGATCGGGCGCTCTTTGAGGTGTCCCTTCGGGCAGTTGCGGGTGGTGTAGCCTTTGAGGTCGCAGTATTGCTCTGTGCCCGTCTGTTCGAGTTCCTCGTAGGTCACAATGGTCGGCCCAATCGTCAGTTCAAAGCGCAAGTCCGCGCCGCGCTTCTCCGGGTCTTGTCCCACCACCAGCACCTTGGCCGGCGCTACCAGCGCGGCTTTGGCGCTGATCGCGCCGCGGGTAACCGTGGGCGCCGCACAGGACGGACTGCCCGGCGGCTGCGGCGTGGGACGCGTCAGCGCCAGCAACTCCGGCGGACAGCCCACCGGGGAATTGGCGCAGTTGCCGTAGAGCAGGAACGTCAGATAGAGCGCTTTGTCGTTCTTCATCGCGTTCCAGAGGATTTGGAAAATGCGAAAGGCATCGCCACCCGCTAACACCGATCCGATAGCGCTTTTGTCGCCCTTCAGAATGGCATCGGCGATCTCCGTGGTGAAGTATTTCTCCAGTCCCAAACCGCGAAAAATCGTGCCGATAAACTCCGCCGGCGTAATGTGTCCGCCCGCCATACCGCCCAAGACGACTAACTTGTCGCCTTCCATCAGCGACAAGCGGCTGGACGCATCCAACAAGCCCGACTCATAGGGATTGACCGCCATGAAAAACAGCGTGGTGGCGCTCGGCATCAGCACGGTCTCCCCGTTCGGCAGGGCATACATGTGATACGTGGCCGTCCCGTCCACAAACGGCAGATCGGGCATCCAGTCCACCGGTACCTTCTGGACGCCCAAGTCCACCACGCCGGGCTTTAGATTGCCGTTCTCGTCAAAGAAATCGCCCCAACCGGCTTGGGCCGGCTTGACCAGCCCAACGCACAGCACAACCATCAGGATCAAAACAAACAGCGCCTTTCTCATGGGTTCGCCTCCAACGCCTCGACTTCCTGCGGCAGAAGCACGTGGTCAAAGCGCCAGGCGTCGCCCTCGCGCACCACGGCTACGTGAAACTCGCCGGGTTTGGTCTCGCCCGTGTTCAGGTCTTTGGCCGTCCCGCTCACCTTCCACACCTGCCGCCCATCCCCGAAGTCGCGCACCAGGACGGCTTCCTGCGCCTCATAGCCCAGGCGCTTCTTGTCCCGCAGGACGTTCGGCCAATACACCTCGGCCATGAGGTGGGCATAGGCGCAGCCGTTGGTGTCCTCGCCGCCCGCCAGGTCGCACAGCCGCGCCACCCAGGCGTCCTGTCCCTCGCTCACGTCCATGGACAGGAAGGCGGTCAGGGCGGCCACCGCCGTCTCCCGTCCGTCCGGGATCGGCGTGGGTGTGGGCGTGGGTGTGGGCAGCGTCAGGAACGTGCGCACGCCCCACCAGCCGCCGCCGAGGACGAGGACGATCACCGCCAAAACGCCGAGGATTTTGCCCAGGGTTGAGAGTTTGATCTCCACGCGACACCTCCGGTTAAACAAAATCGGCTCTCCCGCTTGGGAGAGCCGGTTAAATGCCAACAGCGCTCTCACGCTTTGGGCTTTCGCCCGGGGGCCACCTGCCCCGCTCGCGTATGAGTTTAATCAAGTCGCGATTCGCCTGTCAAGCCACCTTGCAAAATTGTTAGGCCGCTGTTAGGTCAGGGTGAGGCCTGCGCCGGACGCTTGGGCGGTGGGAGATCACAGAGCGGATCTTCAACCCAGTAATACCAAGTCTCGTTTTCGAATTGCCACCACAGCGCATCTATCAAGTTCAGATTGTCAGGGGCAATCATTCCCTTGAAACCATGGACAGCAATCTCCGCCATTGGTGTGCCTGGTCTAAAACGTGCATAGTAAATACGCAGAGTCGGTGCAACAATCTGATAGGGCACAAACCAATAGAGCACTCCAAGTCGGCAAGCATACCTGAGTTTCCATTTCCCCGATTGGTAGTTCTGCTCCTCCAACTTCGTCCACCCCGCAAACCGATCCTGCCACAGTTCGCGGAAGGTCAAGCCTTCGGGCGGCAGACTGCGGGCATAGCGCGGGTCAATCTGCATGGGCTGGTTGGATTTGACGAAATAAAAATACGCACCCAGCGCCAGCACACCCACCAGACCCACCAGCACCGCCGCGACCAGGATTTTGGTCAGCCACTCGAAAAACACCAAGGCGGCCCGAAAGGGCAGCCAGAAGAGATTGCTGGCGGCTTTTTTCAGTCCTTTGGCTGTCACCACCGACATCTCACACCTCCCCGATCCAGTGCGCCCAGGTTGCTCCCTGCGCCCTGAGGGCATTGACTAAGCGCTCATCGGCACTCCACAGGTCGGCGTTCAGACTCTCGGCCAGTGCCACGTACTGCGCGTCATACGCCTTGCTCTGCCCCAGCCGCTCCGCCCAGCGCAGGGCAGAAAGGAGCAACTTGCGTTCCGCGGGATAGCGCACGATGGGCAACGCCATGATCTGCTCCAAACCGGCAAAGGCTTGCTCGCGACTGAGGGCTTGCTGTTGCCAAAGTTTGCGCATGGCCGTTGCCACCTCGTAATCCCACAATCCCGGTGCGGCAACCTCTACCCCGTCAACGATCCACCGTGCCAGCAGACGGCGAAAAGCGTCCGAAAAAGGCATTTGCCGCACCAGCCCTATGGCAAGGTTAGCATCTATGACCACTGCCGCCATACGTCCTCGATCTCGGCATCCCGCTCATCACGGGCTTCGTTGACCGGATCGCCTTCGTAAACACCGCAGCGGGCAGTCTGCTCGCGGATTTGATCCAGGGCACGCAACACCTCAAGCGCTTTTTCACGTGCCTTACGTTCCCGCTCGGCAAAGTATTCATCCAGGATTTGGCGCACGATCTCGGAGATGCTCTTACCCTCGCGTGACGCCAATTCCCGCAAGCGCCGATCATTGTCATCGTCCAGAATCACCTGACTGCGCTTCATGGTTCACCTCCAACCACAGCGTAACACAATTACACCACTGTGTCAATACCCCATTGCATACCCGCGCCTTGAAATCTCATTCGGCCATGTCCAGCGCTCCAGCCACAGGTCGCTTTCCGGGTGCTTGGCCAGGGTCGTGAGTTCGGTGGCCACGCCGGGGAAATAGGCTTTGAGATAGCGCAGAATGCCCTGCATCCGTTTAGGCGTCAAGGTGCACACGGCCACCTGCCGCTGAAAGGCATACTGGTTGTTCCACTTGCGCACCCAAGTGTTGTCGGCCCCGTCCCGGCGCTTGCGGGGGTTTCGCAGGGTTTCCA
This sequence comes from Thermanaerothrix daxensis, assembly GCF_001306145.1. Taxonomy (GTDB): domain Bacteria; phylum Chloroflexota; class Anaerolineae; order Anaerolineales; family Anaerolineaceae; genus Thermanaerothrix; species Thermanaerothrix daxensis. The sequence continues at coordinate 615,675 of NZ_LGKO01000002.1, read as the reverse complement.
CCTCAACGTAAATCCGCTCACCGTCCTTCTCGACCAGGACATCCGGCTCAACCAGCGGATTGTCCACCTGCGGGCACACCTCCACCTGCCAGCCTCGTCTGCGGGCCTGAAAGGCAAACAGCAAAATGGCAAAGGCGTGTTTCGGGTGTTCTTCGGCGTTATGACGCTGAACAAGTATGTCCCACTCTGACGGACAAATGGGACAGCCCAACTCGGCGGCAAACACCATCCCGCGATCCGTCAAGCGCAAGACGGCGTAGCGAGTTTGACCGCTGCCGAAAAAACGCTGCTCGATCAGGTCTTGTTCGAGCAGTATGTCCAGCAACCGCTGAATTGCTCCGCCGTAGATTCCCATTCGGTATTGCAGTTCTGCTCTCAGACAAACCCCCTCCGCCAAAATTTGCACGGCGGTTTCCATCCGCCGCCATAACTCGATCCGAATCGCCCTTACCCGCTCCATAAGCACGCCATGCAGCTAATTTCACAAAATCTTATCCGTAATATTCTTGTGCAACCCTATTTATTCACCGCAGGCACAATATTACGCATAAATTTTTTCGTCCTATCCCACCCGGTACCCGCGCCGCCTTTTGCGGGCCGTGATCTGCTCTGCCAACCGCCGCGCGTGATGTTCATCCGCGCACGGGATGATCCGCCAGCGTTCGTAGCGCGTGCGCAAACTGCCCCATCCGCACACCACCGCCCACGTGTCCAGCAGGGTCGCCTGCACCCCCACCACATACCAGCGGTGGATGTTTCGGGCAGGATCAACGCGAATAAGCCGCATACCCTGCTATCACCCCTCACGGCTCAATGCGCCGAAACTGCGCATCTTCCAGCAGGTAGATCAGGATGTCCAGGTTCAGCCCGGCCAGGATCGGCGCATGCTGACCATCTGCAATCACCACCGTGACGTATTCCATACGCCCGCCCGGCCCCTCGCTCACCACGTAAGCCACCTCGTTCACCGCCCAACCCGTGAGGGACAAATTCATCTCCGCCGCCTTGCCCGTCCCCGTGTCCAGCGCCTTGACCACCGGTAAGATCATCCCCCCTTCCAGCACCAGCGCCGGGTGCGGGTAATCGGCAGGATCTGTGCTCGGCGGAACCACGTCCACCACCCGCCGCCCCGCCACCCGTTCGGCCACCCATTCGACCAGGCACTCCGGTTCGACATTCTCCGCCACCTGCACCAGCGGACAACCGTGCTCTTCACACCGCTCAAAGTCGTCCAGATCGTAGTCGTGTTTGCGAAACGCCATGATCATCTCACCCCTCCAACCGCTTCACCGCCTGCTCCAAATCCCGCTCGCCGGGCGTCACATACACCCGCGTGGTGTTCAGACTGCTGTGCCCTAACAGCGCCGCCACCTCATGCAAGCCCACCCCCGCGTCCACCAGGTTCTTCGCCAGTGTGTGCCGCAGGGTATGCGGGTGCACCGCCACCCCCGCCCGCCGTCCCAGCGCCGCCATCACCCCCTGCATCCGCCGCGCCGACAGCCCAAACAGCGCGCCCCCCTGCTCCCCGCGCACGCCCAGCCAGGCCGTCAGCGCCTGCCGCGCCTCGGCGTTCAACGGCACTTTGCGGTTCTTGCTCCCCTTCCCCCCACGCACCAGCAACCACCCCGATCGCTCCCCCATCTGCACGTCCCCCACCTCCAACGCCGCCGCCTCGCTCACCCGCAGTCCCGTGTGCAGAAGCATAACCAGCAGCGCCCAGTCCCGCACCGCCTGGTAGCGCCGGGTCGGTGTATCCGCCGCGTTCATCCCGCGCTCGGCTTCCCGCACCAGCCGCCACTGCTCCTGCTTCGTCAGCCAGCGCGGCGAAAGTTCGGTCTCCCGCGGCGCCTTGACCGCCGCGGTCGGGTCGGCGGCCAGATACCCCGCCTGCACCGCCCAGCGGCAGTAGGCGCGCAGCGCCATCAGGCGGCGCCGCACCGTGGCCGCGCTTGCCTTCTGCACCGCCTGCAGCCATCCCCGATACTCCCGCACATCCGCCGGCGTGATCTCCCCCGGCGCGAGGTCTTGCCCGTGCGTCAGCCGAAACCACGCCGCAAACCGCGCCAGGTCGCTCAGGTACCCGCGGATCGTCACCGCACTGCGATCCTGTTCCCGTAGCCATGCCGCAAATGCGTCAAACATGCTTCACCTCCCCATGTCAACTTTGTGTCAACACCAGCGGCACGGCGGCTGCCGTGCACAGAGCGCCCAGGAACAACAGGCCGCCCAAGATCAGACCGACAATCGCCATCCAGCGGCGTGTGGGTTGGCGCAAGCCCAAGACCCCTGCGATCACCGCTCCCAGGCTCATCAGCAGGGCGGGCAGGTCAAGCAGCAGCACCATGCCCGGGCCTATCGCAACACTCGTCAAGCAAACAAATGCACCCGCCAGCGCCGCCAGGATCAGGCTCACAACGCCGGCGCGGTTGGTTGTGGTCGTCATACCGGTTTCGCTCATGATCTCACTCCTCGGTTTGTTCAGTATCACGATCTCGTCCAAGTTTCTGCCGCTCCCGCTCTTGCAGTACCCGCTCACACTTGGCCGCAAGCCGATACGCATTCACCAACGGCAGATCCGTCCTGCCGAACGCCATCGTCAGCACCCGCCTGCCCCAGCCCCTTTCGCCCCGTGCTTTCTGCGCCGCGATCCACGCCGTCGGATCCTCGATCCCGTGCACACAGCGCAGACGCCACCACCAGGCCGAACTCATAAACTCATACCGCCACGTCTCGTCCCGCAGGTTTTCCAACGCCGCGTTCTGCACGTCAAAGCGATCAAACCCATGCCCTTCAAACGGCACCAGCGCCACCAGTTTGTCCCACACCAACCGCCCGCCTCTTACGCCGTCAGGCATGGCCAAGAGCCGGGTAATCATGTCTTTCAGCACCTCCGGCGTCAGCACCCGTTCGCGGATGAGTTTGGCGCGGTAGTGCATTTCCAGGACGCCGTAGCGCTTCAGCACCTCTTCCCGCGTCATCCGCACCAGGTCTAACTCGTCTTCCAGGTCGTCAAACCGCAAGCCTTCCCACCACTCAGGCATTCTCACCTCCGCAGTCCAAGTTTCTGCGGGCGGCTACGCCCGCTCCAAGGCACCCCTGCGCCGCAGCGCCCCCGAACGCCGGCCGCTAGGCCAAGAGCGCAGACGCCGCTAGGCGTCAAGCGGTGACGGGGCGCAAGGCGCTCTGTGCCGCCGCGCCGGGCCGCTAGGCCATCCCCAAGGCCGCTAGGCCGCCGCATCCCCCACCACCTCGCTCACCCGCACCCGGTACCCGTTCACCGCCACCACCGCCGGGAGCACGCCCTGCGCCCGGTACCCCGTCTCCAACGCCCGCAGGACGCTCACCGCCTGCTCTCTGTGCGGCGGCGTCACATGAAACGCCATCTGCGAGGCCACCACGTGCGCCTGATCTACGCCCGAATACAGCCAGCCGTAGATCGTGGCGTGCAGTCCCTCGCCGTGGGCATATGCCACCAGCAGGAACGCCAGCGCTTCCAGCGCCAGCCGCTCCTGTGTCACCACCACCCGGTGCACACCCCCCAGCGCCGCCAGGTCGGTGGTGATCGTCAGTTCCAGGGCTATCGCCCCTTCCAGGCCATACACCCGCCTCAGGCTCACCTGCCCGTCCAGGATCACCTGATTGCCGTATCTCATCCCACCTCCTCACGCTTGATCATCTGCCGCTTACGCGCCATTGTTACCCGCCGAAAGGCCAGGCGTTTGCCGCCAAAGCCCAGTAGCAAGCCCACCGCCCGCCCGTGGTAGAGCGAGAGATAGTTGCGCACCTGGTCAAAGTCGGCCTGGGCAAAGTCCTCGGCCGCCTTGCACTCCACGATCACCGCCGCCTCGCCCTGCCACACGATGAAGTCGGGCACGTAGGTGGCCACCACCTGCCCTTGGTAACGCAGGTGCAGTTCGGGTTTGCTTCGAAAGCGAAACTTGCCCCGCTGGAGCGCTTGCACCAGCGCCAGGTGATAGGCGCTTTCGGGATGTCCCGGCCCCAAGTGCCGCAGGACGATCCGCGCCACCAGGATCAGCCGATCCAGCAGTTTGCGTTCGGCAGAGGTCAGGTCAGGACTAGTGCTGAATGAATTCGCCATACGGCCCCTCCAGGTAGCGATGTGGATCGCCATCTCCCTGCGTCTTGGGTGCGTTCATCCCGGAGCGCAAGCCGTTGAGCAAACGCGCCGCGGCATACTCGCGGGGCTGTTGCTTCGCCCAGGCCAGCCAGGCGTTGAACTGCCGCCGGTTGGTGCGGTAATACCCCTCCAACTCTGCCGTGCTCCCGTTCCAGCCGATCTCCCGTAAGGCATCCAGCACACGCTTGGGCAGTGGGTGCTTGTTGTTTGCCCGTAATTCAGGTTCATGCTGCTCAGAATCGCCGTCACGCTGTGCCTGTCGCTGTTCCAGGTCTTCACGCTCCAGGTCCGGGTCCCAGGTCGGATCGCTGATTGCCTTGACCAACCAACCCACGCCGTCGGCCCGCCCTACCCGCACGGCCAACGGGTAGATTTCGAGAAACTTTTCAATCCGCTCCGCGGGATAGTGCTCTAACAAAAACTGCGCCGTTTTGGTGTAAATTCCGATTTTGCGCAAACGCAAAAAAAGCCCGTTTTTTGACGCATTTTCGGGCGTTTTTTGCGAATTTTTTGCGCCCGCGCTTAAGTTAAGCAAAGCAAAGCTTGTTGTTGATTCTGAATCTAGATTAACAACAACATCATCTTTGCTTTGCTTTGCTTTAATAGGCGCAATCGGTGGAAAAATTCCACCGATAAAATCGGGAGTTTTTCCACCGATAAACCGCGGCTTGAGTTCGTAAACATGCATGATGTGGCCGCGGTAGCCGGTGATCTCGTAGCGGATGAGCAGCCCACGCCTCATCGCCCGCTCAATGCCGGACAGCACGGATTTGCGATCCAGCCCGGTCATCTGCTGAAACTCCGATAGGGTGATCGGTTCCCCGGCTCCCACCTGCATCAGGCGGGCAATGGCGGCAATGACCACTTTCAGTTCGGCCAGGCTCATCCAGGGCAGCAACTGCACCACCTCCGGCGGCAGGATGATCGTGTCGGGTATGCTGACCCCATCCAGGATCGGGCCAAAGTCATCGTGCGGGTTGGTTTCAGGGTTCACAATCCACCTCCTCATGACTTGTTATAACAACCGCTCTAGACGCATTCTGAGCGGGCTTTTTCCCAGGGGGATATAAACATAGCCACCCATCCAAAACAGAGGGCTTGTAGCGCTTCTACGCAAGCCTACGTCAGCGTCATTGTCAGCGTCAACGTCAGCGGAACGTAAGCGGGAAGTCAGCGGAACGTCAGCAAAACCGCTGACGTTGCTTTTTGAGGCTCTAAAATTCATTGCAATTTTCTCGACCATGTTTTACTGCCTCTCCTCCCACCTTGCCTGTGCATCCTGCTTGGGATAGGGAATCAACCGTAGAATACCCTGTTCGTAGCGGTTTGCGCTGTGTTTGAGCAGCAATCCAACCAGTTCCCCAACAGGAACATTGTGCCTGTCGGCTTTCTCTTTCAGCCGCTTGACTAACTCATCGGGCAACCGATAGGCTACCCGAGAATCCCACAACCGCGGCTCTTCCCCCTTCTGCTTGCGCTTGCGTTTCTCGCTCGACACTACCTTCGGGACTGGGTTCCATCCTTCTTCTAACCAACCATGCTGCTTCGTCCACCCGCTGTCCAGCGGGTAAAGCGTCATGCGCGTCCCTTTGATCTTGGGCTGCAACGTCAAGGTCTCCCGCTCCATGCAGTAGAGCCCGTATTCCAGAAACGCCCGCGCAACCTCATCCGCCGTCACACCCAATTGGTCGGCAATCGCCACTACCTTGACGCTCACCTCCTCGGGCACACTGCGAAAGGTCTTGGCTCGATGTGCCTTTTCCCAGGTGCGATTGCGCCGTTTTTTCGGCCCCCTCATCAGATCAACCATGTTGATCCGCGGTATGGACACTTCAAGCGCAGCCTGGTCACTCGTTTCGGGATGTGCACTCTCTTTTCCAGCCCAGAACGTTCTCCGCTCTGCCATGGGTGTTCTCCCTACCATTTCAAGACTTGATCCACTAGCCGCGCATATTCCTGAGCCGCGCGACTTCCAGGTGCTTTCTCAAATATCGTTTGTCCTTCTGCAATACACTCTCGAAACAGCGTGGCACGATGAATCGGTGAAAGCACCAAATCACCAAACCCGGCCTTGAGATCTTCTTCGATCTTCTTCGTTTCGCGTGTTACGTCATCATAGAACGTAGGCAACACCCCCGCCAGCGACCCACGCCAGCCCTTGTTCTCTTTCAAATTCCTCATAATGCCTAAGGTCTTGTCTAGTCCTTCCAGTGAGCCGAATTCCATTGCAACCGGCACAATGACAAAATCGGCTGCCCAGATTGCCCGCTCTTGCAGTCCACCCAGCGAGGGACTGGTATCCATCACGATGTAGTCCAACCCGTTGCGCATAAAAATCTGGATCGCGTCCCGAATGTATGAAACCGGCTTGTCTAGCGCTGCCAGGGAATTCTGTGCCACTGCTGTTTCTTGACTGCCCGGGATGATCCACAAGCGTGGGCGGCCCGTGCTACGCACTTGCTGGCGCAGCAGGATCAACTCGTTCTTTTCCAGCGGCTTGATCGAGGACATCAGCAGAAAGAAAATCCCGGGTTCCTGCTTCAGTCCCAGGTAACTCGCACTCTGACCCTGCGGGTCAAAATCGAGGATCAGCACTTCCTTGCCCTTCAACGCCAATCCATGCGCCAGGTTGAGCACGGTGGTTGTCTTGCCCGCACCGCCTTTCTGGTTGGCTATCGTGATCACTTTCGTCATCGCATCCCTCCAAACAACGCCAACTGCTCCGTCACCACCGCCCCGTCCGTCAGCCATACGTCCCACGGTAGGACATCCTTCGCTCTGACGACCTCAATCCCCAACCGCTCTACCCACTTCAACAGGTCACCCGACACCCGCTCACTTATCCGCACTCGCACGGGGTTCGTCCCGGTAACCGTGTGGTATTGTGCCAGAGCCCGCTTGAGATCCTCCTCACTCTCAATCCGATAGACGCGCCATGTGAGCTTCTTCCTGTCCATAGCACGCGCCTCGCTCGTGATGATTTTCACCCAACCACTTCACCTGCGTCCGCCCGCCATGTCCGTGCACCGCGACAACATCGCGGATTGACCCGTAAAACGCCACGCTGAACGGACGCCGCAGCCAGCGCATCGCCACCGTCCCATCCGAAAACTCCACCCCCTCGGCCACAATCCCGGTACCCGAGACGCCCGACACGTCTTCGTTTCGGATGAGCAAAAACAACCGCATCCGCCTACGCCACACCCCGCCCATGTTCCTCTCCCAGGCAGCCTTGGAGCACGGCTTTCCCACTCTCGGTAAGGCAGTAGGTATCGCCGCGTTGAGCCACCAGTCCCAGCGCCGCCAGGCGTTCCACCAGGCGCAGGTCGAATACCCGCGACAGAGCCTTCCGCGGTGTGTCGCCATGGCGTTCCAAATACAACAGTGCCTTGGCTTCCTGTGTGCTCGACAGCCCAAACCGCCGCACCCGATACGGGTTGAAGCGAATGTCTTGGGTCAAGTTGTTTTCGTTCATGCCACCGCTTTCCTTTCGTTCGCCAACGTTCTGCTTTGTTCCGGTTCGTTCTTCGTTCGTTCGACAGAACATTTACGCCTCCTCATTCGGGGCAGGGGAGGGGGTGAGGGCAATCTTACGCGCTCCAACATCCTGATACAGACGATGCAAGGTGTAGCCCCCCACCAGATACGTGCCCCCATAGCGCCCGCTGCTGGTCTCCACGTAGGGTCGGATCGTCTCCACGGCCCGACTCCACATCTCTGCGCTCCAGCCCAGTTCCCGCCAGCCCGGTAGCCGTGTGCTCCCCGGCCCGGCTACCCGCATCGCTTCCCGCAGCAGCCGCAAGACCAGCCGCCGCTGTGGCTCTTCCCGCCAGTCGGCGCGGATTGCGCCCACCACCTCACCGTTCACCGAATACGGGATCTCCGCCAACTCCGTGCCGAATTCATCTTCATCCCCTTGCGGCGGCAGCATATCTGCCCGCACCACCGCTACCTGCACCCGCGGCGCTCCCTCGGGCAGGATCACCAGCGTCCCCGCCCGGCTCTCCACCAGACGCCAGCGCTGACTCTGCCAGCGGACCCACTCTTTACCCGCCTGCCACATCAGCCCGATCAACACTCCCAGCATGCTCATCAGCGCCAGCACCCCCAGTATCCGCACCACAATCGCCGTGATTTCATCCAGACGCTTCTGCCGCTCGCTCCGCTCCTGCTCCTGGATGACCGCCTGTGCGGTCGCCGTGCCCTGAAACGCCTGTGCGCTCCGCGCCATCTCGGTCAGGCGCATGGACTCCTGCACCGCCTTGGCCGTGGCGGTCGAGAAGAACTGCTGTTCGGCTTCGTAGCGCTGGGTGGCCTGGAGCGCCACCGCCTCTGCCGTCTGCCGCAAGAGCTCTTCCTGCGCCGCGCGGGTGGACGCCAGGCTCTCTTCCACCCGCCCGGCCAGCGCTTCGGCTGCTTGGGCGGTCAAGCGCAAGGCCGCCGGATCCGCCGGCGCGTAGTAGCCCGACGGCGCACAGGCCACCGGCACCAGTCCCAGCATCATCACCGCGGCAACACGAGCGAGACCCATCGTCCCTTTGTCCTCACCTGCCAGAATTCGCTTTCGGGAACACCCAAACGCCGGCGCACGGCCGTGTCTCTCAGCGGCCCCACCAGGTGCGTGCGAAACCGCCCCACCCAGCGCCACACCCGCTCATCGGCGCGCCCGGCCTCCAGCGCCGCCACGACCCACACCTTCTGCCCTGCACCCCGCTGCACCAGATACTCCAACAGGTAGTAGGCGTCCCAATCCACCTGAAGCGCCTGCACCAGGTCGCTCAGATACAGCACCACCGACTCACCCCGCAGTCTGCCGTGCGCCCGACTCTCCACCAGATCACCCAGACGCTTGATCGTCTCTTCCAGCGCCCGCGTGTAGGGTGAGATCACCTCGGTCAGGGCATCGCCCTGCCCCTCGCCCACCCAGAGCATGCGCACGGTCGCCGGTGTGTTCCCCGCCAAAAGCGACTCCCGCATCACCCAAAGCGGCTGTTGCGCCTGACCCAATGTCTCGCCGACCACCAGCAGCGCACCAACCGCCGGGTCTTGCAGATTCCACAACACAGGCACGCCGTCCTCATCTAGCCCCAGCACCGCGGTCTCATGGGTCAGCACCGGCAAGGCCCCGATGACCTCTTTTAGACGCGGCACCCGGACGGCAGTCTCATGACGCACGCTGTCCATGGCGTTTCTCCCTCACCACCTTCCCACGCTTGATCACCACCCGCTCACCCGTCTTGACGTTCTCGAACACCGTCCCATGCGGCCAGGGACAAGGAATCCGCCGCGCCTCCCGATGACACCCGCTCGGCAGCACAATGTCGCTCCAGCGAAAGTGCCCCCCGTAGAACATGCCCGGCTCTTCCCCTGTGCGGGTCGGATCCACCACTACCTTCCAGTAATATCCCGGCGGCGGCTGCCATTGGCGCACGGCCATGCCTCACCTCACCCCCAACCGCTCCGCCAGTTCCACCCACAGCGGATCATCGGCCGGCAGCCCTTCCAGCCGGTAGAGAATTTCCCACTTGCGCTCTTCCTGCTCGCGCTTCTCCGCCTCAAACACGATCAAGGCATCCAGTTCCTCAGGCGTCAATTCGTCCATCGCCCACGCTCCGCCCTTCCGACATCACGTCAGAGTCCGTCATAGTAGCCGAATGTGAAACGGGCAGGCCGCAAGCGGATCGGCCTGCCCGGATGAAAGCCCTAGAAGGGAATATCGTCCTCGCTCCCACCGGCGGCTTCTACCTGCGCCGCCTTCTCCCCGGGCTTGCCGCCCAGGAAGATCACCTCCTCCGCCGTCACCCGCAGCGCCGCGCCCACCTCGCCGTTCTTGCGCGTGAACGCACGCACGTCGGGACGCCCGCGCACGAACACCTGCCGCCCCTTCGTGAGGTGCTGGTGGCACACTTCCGCCAGCCCGCCCCAGGTCGTCACGTCCACCCAGGTCGTCTCTTCGTGCTTCTGCCCGTCCCGATCCGTCCAGCGCCGTGTCGCCGCCACCGGGAACGACACCACCAACGTCCCCTCTGCCGTGTAGCGCGCTTCAGGGTCTTGCCCTAAATTCCCGATCAGTTGCACTTCGAGCATGCTTCACTCCTTGGGAGAAAATGAGGATTAGTTAGCCCATCGGCGGTGGCCGATGTAGAACGCAAAGCGCCAGCGGGAATTGGTCTTCCAGACAACAAGAAGAAAACGACCGAGTTTGATTTGAAACGTCTTTTCTTTGAGACTGAAGAAGGTATCTCTCATCTTTCACCTCAGCGAGATGAGGGTCTGCCTCGCCTTCGCCGGGTAGTTCATCCCAATCCACCTGCTCATGGTGGGCGCAGGGCCGCCGTCCCGCTCTGACCGCCACTGTTGCCCTCTCGGCATTTCCCTGGCCTGCCGGTCTTGCGATCTCGCCACGGCGAGACCCCGCCATCACCATGCGGGTGGCCTGCCCGCGGGCGGCGTATCGGCAACCGCAGCGCCTGCGCCCCGGTCCGGCCGGGTGGGACTTGCACCCACCGCGGAAGTGGCACAGCCCTTCCGCCCCTGTGCGACCGGATCGAACTACCGCTAATCACCTGGTAAGGTGCTGAGCGCGCCGGTCTCTCCCGGCTGTCACGTCCCCCGGACGGCTTCCTGTGGTCGCGCCGTCCGCCCGTCAGGCAGGGGCCTCTCCCCCTACCCCGCCAGGTGCTGATGACTCAGCCCCGCACCCACCTCCCTACTCGGCCGACGTTAGCGCGGCAATTCCGGAATTCAGGCGGGCGGGACTCGAACCCGCCAAAAGCGCCTGCCGCCTGAACGGAGGTGCGTCATGCGCCGCTTGGAAACACAAAGCCCTCTGCGCATCTACCTATCGTTGTGAGGCTTGCAGAGGGCGGTCATCTCATGCTACAATCGCAGATGAGGTGAGCAGCGCACACTGCTTGCCTCGACCGTGAGCGTGCTGACCACACGGCTCACGGAGCGCCCTGTCGGGCGCACAACGCCCGGCGGGGCGTTGTTTTGTCGGGGCAGTTAGCAGGCGGCTTGGAAAGGTGCTTGATCACATTTTAGCAACATATCAAAGTTTTGTCAATATAAACTTTGATATGTTGTCGAAACGAAAAACGGCCTTTTTGGCCGCTTTATACTCTTGAGAGTTTTGCCAGATTATGCGACAAGCTTTTTTGGATTATATGGCGTTCCATCCCTTTTGAATAACCATTTTCCCCTTGATCCCTTGCGCTTTTTATAAACCTCGTTGCAATATGCGATGTCCGCTTCATCAATAAGAGACTTTTGACCATTAACTCCAATTTGCTTTACATAACCCAACTTTACCCATCGGTGGACAGTGGAAAAAGGGATTTTATACTTTCTAGATGCTTCGGCTATTCCAATACCTATCCCCTTCAAATGTGCATGCTTCTGATACTCCGGCAAATCCTCTTTGCGCACGCCAGAGTCCTGTTCCTTCTCAGCCCGTTTTTGTACCTCATCCTCGCTCACGAGCACCTCATCCGAACCGGGGAGTACACCTGCCCTGATTTTACCCTTCTCAACCAGGTCACGCAAGCGGGCTTCATCCAGCCCGTACTTGCGGGCGGCTTCGGAAAGAGGTATAAAAACAGGTAGAGTGACCATGCTACACCTCAACCCACACCGGCAAATCAGCAACACCAAACTGATAGGCCGCACATACCCTGTGACGGCCATCGGTGATGTACGGTCGCCCATCTTCTACCACAACCTTGATCGGTTCCATTCTCATCAGCACGTCAATTGGCTGCAAGCAAGCAACATCTTTTTCGTCCACTTTCGTTCCGTCCAAGAGTGTGGTCACCTGCTCCGCAGGATAACGTATCACATAATCTCGCAAGCGCTCAAAGCCCGCTTGTTTCTCGAATTTCGTCAGCTCCACTCGAAAGGTGTTCTCCTCCGATACCAGCGCCCGTTTCAGGCCATCCACCAGCCAGATGATCATGTCCCCTCGCCGATATGCCGCCGGGCAGTTCAGACAGTTTCCGTCGTTGCCATTCAATCGCACACAGCGATTGTTGATCGGGTGCGTCCTGATCATCCAGCGATACAACCAATCTACCGAAACCCAATTCCATCCTCGTTGGAGATTTGTCATGACACCTGAATCTTCTGAAGAATCACTTGACCGTCTCAAGATGGTCCACTACCTTTACATGATTGGACATTTGTGGCTTGATTTGACTTTGGCGAACTTCCCTTCCATCAGGGACTGGTTTTGGCGTGCCCGCTACTTCGATACCTCCGATCGCGGCAGCGTCAATCCCAGAGATTTGCTCTCTTTTGCCTACTGTGCCGCCGCACAGCTCGGCCTTCCGCTCACCTTTTCTTCCGTTCGCAATTTGTTGCTGAATCGGGATTTCTTCTTCAACCACCTCCCCTTTCCGCCAGACGACCCCCGCTGGAAATACGGACGCGATTACGGGGTTGGCTTCGTCCTGTGGTTCTGGTGGCAAAGCAAGGATACCGATCCGTTTCGGCAGCAGCTCTCTGAAATCATCGCTCCCATTCCCGACGACATAGACCGCGCCCTCTTTCTTTTTTGGCCCGCCATACCCGATGACGTTCTTGACATCTATCAGCGCTACCGCCGGGACTTCACCGAAAGCAGCCAAAAATGACTTGCGGGCGGCTTCGGATAGTGGTAAAAATGTGGAAAGAGCAATCATGATATGCACCTTCTCATGCGAGGTATCCCGGAGCCGGGGAACAACGACCCTCTCCGCGGGCGAGGATCACCGGTCGGCGCGCAGCCCCAACGGGTAGTCGGGGCGGATCCTCGACAGGTCATCCCCCGGTCCCGGGTTGCCTCAAAACAATCTGCCGCGCGGGCCTGACGTCCCCAAGCAGCATCAGCCGGGGTAGGCTGAGGGAGGACACGGACGGCAGACGGGTAGTCTGCACGATCAGGCTTTGGCAACCGGAGACCGGGTGGGTCTCCGGGTTGCTTTTTAATGTGCTACGATTTGCTTTTCAGCAAAAAAGACAGGACAACGCCTAAAACGGCTGAAACTCCAATCCCAATCGCCAAAGCAATCAACGGCGACTGGGAAAGAACCGGAAAACGATCCAAAAAAGCTTGACCAATTACTGCACCTGCTATTACAATTGCAACCGTTGCAAGATTTTCGATTTTCATAATTTCCTTTCTTCAGTCCCGGTAACCGCCCGGGACTGAATCTTTAATCCAGATACACGCAAAGCGCCCAGGGGATCCATCAGGCGCTTTGCGGGGGACAGGGATGGAATCCCTGCGGGAGTGAGCGTGCAGGGATTCGAACCCTGAACCAATGGCTTAAAAGGCCACTGCTCTGCCTGTTGAGCTACACGCCCTTTCTGCACTTCAAATTCTATCACGGCAGAGCGGATGCGTCAACGCTCCGCGTTCGCACCTTTAAACACTGCCCGTCGCCTGAAGCCAGCCATCCAGTGTCGCTCGATATAGTGCGCGCTCAAAGTACCCCCCATGGGGCGAAAGCCCTTCATATCCCTTCTCAACCAGAACCTCAAGCAGCGGTTGCAATTGCTTGGCATAATGCCGCATACAGGCCTCAGGATGGATCCCTGGCCATGAATAGCAGGTCACGGTCACCCGTCGCTGTTGGGTAGGGATACCCTCTGGGATGGTTAATGTCCAGTCAGGGTCTTCAGGATAAAACACATATTTATCCAGATTCCCCTGCGGAATCCCTTCAATTCCCCGCACAACCGGGGGAACCGCATTTGGCAAATAAGGATCTACCGCCAAATCCACTACCACAGCGTGTTCAGGCAACCACCCGATCCACGCATTGGGAACTACCGGACGGCTGGTATCACGTCGTTGGGTGGCATCCACCAACATGTCCGCTTCTTGCATCAATTGCTGCATCTGCCCGGGCTGACGGGTTACGTTCCGCCCCACCACCCAGGCCACTGCACCCGGCCCCCCGGCTTGGATATGTTCCTCGTTGCGTTCGATATTCCCAAGTTTGGTGGCTGCTTCGACAGCATGCTTTCCCACGGCTCCCGCACCTAAAATGAGCACCCGAATAGGGACCCCATCGGGTTTTTGCAAGCCGGGCCAACGCTTTTCAAGAACATCAAACGCTACTTCCAGACCATTCCAGGCCACTGCACGCATATTCTCGACCAAACGCTCATTGTTATCATCTACAATGCCATCCATCGAGATGGCTCGTATCCCCAGTTCATGCAAGATTTTTACCCGATTGGGGCGGGTGGGGTAATGAAGCATTGAGAGTAAAATCGCTCCTCGCCGGATAAGAGGGAATTCTTCCTCTTTAGGAGAACGCAATACAATTACCAAATCCTGCTGAAATGCTTCTTCCCGGCTCCCCCGCGTCACATTGATATGCCCTTGTTGATAATCATCGAAAGTGAAACCCGAACGTGAGCCATATCCATCCTCAAGCACTATCTTCAACCCCATATCAGCCAGAAATTGGATAAATTCAGGTAGAAAGACTCGTCGCTCACCGGCTTCCTTTCGCATTCGGGGAAACCCAACACTGTGGATCTTCATCTTAAAAACCTCTCCTTTCTTTCAGTGTGATTGCCAGCGAGAGAGCATGGCTCTGGAAATGGCCCGTTCAAAGAATGTCCCTTTGGGATCAATTTGGTGTACGCTCCCAGCCTGTATCAAAGTCCGTAAAATAGGTGCTAATTGTTTACCATAAACGTCCATACACTCAACCGGCGTCAGCCCCGGCCACGAATAGCACGAGACCACGTGGCGTCGGTTCTTCGTATTGACCCACTCAGGCAATCGCTCAAATGCCGGATCATCGGGAGCAAACACATACTGATCCAAATTACCATGAGGAATCCCCTCAATCGCCTTAACACTGATGTTCTGCCCCTCACGTTCATAGGGGTCAACTGAAAGATCCAGAACCACAGCATGGAGCGGTAGGAAGGCCAGCCACTCATTCGGGACCACCGGCTTAGAAGGATCAGATCGCTGAGTAGCATCCACCAGAATATCCGTGCGCCGTAATAGTTCGATCATCACCGCCTGATGGGACGTGAGATCATAATCCAACACCGTTGCCTGAACACCCAGCACACCCGCAGATGCCAACCGCCGCCAGTAAGTTTCATCCCCATAGCGAACGGCCGCCGGCAGCACATGCATTCCCACCATTCCTGCCCCTAACACGCTGACATAAATAGGGGGACGACGCGGATGTTCAAAACCGGGCGGGTCTGGATAAATGCGCCGCAAGACCTCAAACGCCGTTCGCACTCCGTTCCATGCCACCATGCGCAGATTTTCAACCAGGCGTCGCCCAGTATCGTCTTTGAGTGAGTCTAAAGAAATGGCCTCAAGCCCCAGATTGCGTAAGAATTGCACCCGCGCCGGTCGGGTCGGATAATGGATCATCGAGATCAGACATGCTCCCCGACGCATCCATTGCAGAAACTCCTCTTGTGGATAACGCAACACCAGCACATAATCCTGAGCATATACGGTTCGCAAATCCGCAAAGCGAATCCCCGGTGCTGCCCGAAGATAATCAGATTCGCTTAAGCCCATGCCCGAGCCATACCCGTGCTCTAACACCACCTCACCACCCCAGCGTTCAATGTGAGCGACCAGTTCGGGTAGAAAAGCACGTACCTCCCCCCGCTCGGCATACATGCGCGGTAATCCAAAGGTCGGTTTTTTCACCCGTTTTTACCTCCCAATAGATTGCATCTCTGTATAGTTTATCAAGTGTTGCCCTGAACTCAAAATCTCCCCGACTTTGAATTCTCGCCCGAGTATGCTAAACTTTTGATAAACCTTCTTCATGCCAGAGATGGGATTGTGGAAAAACGCACACGACGCCTCCGCATGATTCTCGAAGTCTTAATCGTGTTGAGTCTATGCCTTGGAACTTTCTGGTTGCTCTATTCATTAGGGGTCTTCACCCCCCCTCAAACCGAACGACGAGCTACGTTGCTTATCAGGGCCTCAGGGGGCTTCGCTCAGATTGACTATCGCATTGGGGACAAAATGATTTACAAACAGCACTCTGTGGCAACCCCCTGGAAACTAGAAACTACCTTCTCCCAAGGGGACGAGGTATTCCTGACCGCCGCTAACCCCTCCGGCTACGGAGATTTGGAATGCCAGATCGTCCTCAATGGGCGGGTGTGGAAATCTCAGCGCGCAGAGTTCCCGGCCGATAAGGTAGCCTGTGCGGGTATTGTGCCGTAAAACGACTTCCCCTGGGCCCGCGCTCCTAGATTTTGCAGCAGGCGTTCTAAATCCAGCAAAAGCACCAGCCCCTCCTCAAGCCGTGCCACGCCTCTTAAGTAAGCCGTATTATCGGTTCGCGCTATTGGTGGGGGTGGCTCAATCAGGCTGGCAGGTACCTGGCGTACCGAATCTACGCGATCTACCACCAGCCCAGCCAACCCAATCGGGCTACGCACCACAATGATCCGTGTCTCTGAATTTTCCGGGGCCTGAGATCGCCCCAGCCGTCGGTTCAGATCAACAACCGGCAAAACAGCCCCACGCAGATTGGTAACCCCCCGAATATATGCAGGGGTCTTGGGCACTCGGGTAATTGGCTGCATCTTAATAATGGCCTCCACCGCCTCCACCCGCAACCCATAAGCCACTTCGCCAAGAGCAAAAATCACCATTTGCTCATCTGCCTGAGGAGCAGATTCAACCTGAGAGGCATGCGCTTGCTCGCCCACCGCGGGTTTCACCTGCACTTCAAGCATACCCGCCCCAGCAGGACCAGTTTCAACAGCACCTCTATCTTGAGAAGGCAAAGGGGGTTCAGAGCAAGATACCTCAGAAACCTCCGTGACCTTTTGCTCCAATCCTGGCAGGTCCCCATCACCCCTATCATTTCCTTTCAGGCTATCTGATTGGGCAACATCTGGGAATAGAACAACGTCTCCAGTGTCTACCTTGGGGACTTTCTTTAACCCAGCGGAGAAAAGCTGATCCAGAGCCTGGCTGAGTTTATCCCGTCGTCCCATAATCGGTCCTCCTATTTCAGTTCCTCAAAGAACGCCAATATTTCTCGTGCCCATTGTCGGTAGTGCTGAGCCGCTCGCGATTTAGGCGCATAGCGCAGGATGGGCTCCCCCGCTGCGGCTGCCTCACGCAGGCGAGTATCTAACCCGATCACTGTCTGCCACAGTCGGTCCGCGAAGGAGGCCCGCAGACGCTCCAGCATCGAATGGCTAATACTATTTCGACGGTCAAACATCACGCACAACAAGGAGTAATCCAAAACAGGGTTTGTGCGCTCTTTGACCGCTTCAATGGTAGTAATGAGTTGCATGAGCCCCCAAGCCGCCAGGTAATCCGCAGGCACAGGGACAACAACATGCTGGGCTGCCGTTAGCGCCATTAGTGTCAGCGGTCCCAGAGAAGGTGAACAGTCAATTAGGATGTACTCATAATCACTGGCAACCGAATTTATTGCATTCCGCAATCCAAATTCATAACCGGGCACTTCAACAAGCCGTCGCTCAAGGCTTACCAAACCAGGATCGCCAGGAAGTAAGGTCAACCCATCCGGCGGCAAAGCAATCACGGTGAAACGGGAATTATCATCATGAGGATCCAGCCCATGTGCCAGCCAATCCACGACGCTCCCATCTTCCAAAGGATCCCGTACACCCGCGCAAACGCTCAAGTTCATTTGTGGGTCTAAGTCTATCAGCAATACCCGGTGTCCTTGTTCTGCCAGACACGCGCCAAGCGAAAGACATGTGGTTGTTTTTGCAACGCCACCTTTTTGGTTGACAATCGCTATAGTGCGGCCCATTGATTCGGCTCTCCCCAATTTCAAACTTCTGGGCGTGGTGGAGTAGGCAATTGCCCGCTTCGCACAACATTGCCCCTCCCCTCGCGTAAAGCAAGATGAATCGTCACCTGCCCGCCCCCAAACTCTAGCGGCACGATTAGACGCGGAAAGTCCAGGGTCGAGATACGCGCACCGGCCCCCAGAAGCAAGGTCGGCGGCGAAATCACCGACTCATACCCTGCGTGGGAGAGTTTCACGCTGGCTCGTCCGGTGATGACATTTCCCAGTTCTGCCACCGCACTTTGGGCCAAAGGATCCAGGGATGCGACTTCAGAAGCCATCATTTGTGAGACCAAAGCCAATGCTGTCGGCATCCCCATGGAATAAAACACAGTCCCCTCCACCTGGCCCACCAGGGAGAGGATGACCGTCAAATCCTCGGTAACATAAACGCCCTTTTCCAGCCCTAAATCCCCCCGCCTCAGGCTAAAGCCGGTCTCCGCCTTCAACACTTCAAAGGCAGCCTCAACGAATGGATTGAGAAATTTAACATTCATCATCATCCTTCCTTTCGCTAATCACTGGCCAGCGCCGTTGACAGCCAGAGGAATAAAGTTTCCCCCTCGCGTATCCGGCGAGGCTTCACGCACCGCCAGATGCACGGTTAAATCGCCCAGGCTTGTTTGTAAGGGAACAACCAAACGTGGAAAGTCCAGTGTGGAGATTTGAACCCCTCGCCCAGAGACCAGGGTAGGCGGTGAAATGTTCGTCCGATACCCCGCCTCAGCCAGTTTGATCGTAGCCCGACCCGTAATCACATTGCCCAATTCCGCAATACCGCTTTGGGCAAGATTGTCAAATTCCCGAAACTCCTGCCCCATCATGAGCGAAACGAATTTGAGCGCCGTATCATACGAAAGGCCGTAGAGAACCACCCCTTGCAGTTGATCTACCAGACTGATGAGTACCGTCACATCATCGGTGGTCAAAGCAGATTTGTGCAAAGAAAGCGGCCCTCGCGAGGTGCTCACGTTCATCTCTGCCATTAACACCTCGTTTGCGGCTTCTACGAAAGGATTTAGGAAGTTAACATTCATAACCAGATTCCTTTCTGAAGATGAAACTTAGCCCCGCCGCATTAAACCGATATAATGCTCCGCCTCTTCGATCAAAGCACTTACACGCGGGAGCATATATTCAAAGAACCCCTCATCCAAACCTAAAATCTGGAACGCACGCAAATCCAACTGATATTGCAAACCATCACATCCTAGGCCAATCCCAAACATCATCATGGCGGCATCCGCAACATGCACCGCGGCCGCCAGGACAACCCCATCTCCGGCCAGGCTGGGCCGATGGTGAAACGCAATTGCCTCTGGCAATGGGGAGGGCAAATTCCAGCGCCGTGCCAGTTCGCCGCCTAAGGTTGCATGATCAACACCAAAGTAATGACGCTCCAAGTAGTCAAACGGCATCTGCTCCCAAGTGCCCTCAAAAGGATCTAACGTCCGCAATAGCACCTCAAAGGCTAGTTTCCCAATATCACACAGCAAGCCAGCGTGATAAGCTTCCTCAGCAACCCGAGGACCCAAATGCTGCACTGCCAGACGCGCCCCTCCGGCCACACCCACAGCGTGTTTCCACAACTCCCCGCGATCCAGACGATATCCCGGTACCGGGCGGTCCATCAATGCAGCGACTGAGGCAGTAAGAATCAGGCTTTGCACTGCATTTTGCCCCAGGTAGGCCACCGCCTGATGCACCGTCTTAATGGGCTGGAGAGGGCTGTAATAAGCCGAATTCGCCCAGCGCAAGATCAAACTGGCCATAGATTGATCCAGTGCTAACACATTCGCGACCTCGGCCAGATTGGACTTGGGATTGCGGATTAATTCCAGAGCCTTATTGACCGCCTGCGAAAGAGGAGGCAGGTCGCCAATGCGTCGTAAAAGAACCTCGAGATTGAATCGGGGTGAGGTCATACCACCTTCTTCATGTAAAAAGAGATCTGAAAACTGGTGAATCCATAGGCCTGAGGATGAGAAATGATTTCCGTTCCGCCCAGGAACAAAAATCCTCCCGGACGCAACGCTTGATTGAATTTCTTATAGAGAGTCTCCTTGGCTTCATTGGTGAAATAAATAACCACGTTGCGGCAGATGATTAGATCGAAATCCTCCTCAAATGGATCTGCCAACAAATTTTGCTCATGAAAGAGCACCTTCTGCGCCAGGCCTTCACGCACAAAATAGGGAGGACCGCCAGGCTCAAAGTAGCGTTGCAGTAAAGGAGGAGAAACGTGCCGAACTTCCTCCGCGATGTAAGGGCCACGCGCAACGGCCTTCTTTAGAGCTCCCCGATCCAGATCAGTAGCCAGTATGTAAGGCGTCGGACGTATTCCCATCTCATCACACAACATTGCCAGCGAGTAGGCTTCCTGACCCGTAGAGCAACCCGCACTCCAGATACGCAGGCGAGGGCGTCGGGCCTGACGTTGTTCCTGAAGCAAACGCGGCATAATGTTTGTGCGCAGGAGTTGCCAGCGTTCGGGATCACGGAAAAATTCGCTTACATTGATCGTAAGGTAATCACGCAACCGCTGCCGTTCCTGCTCATCTCGTCTTATCCAGGCAAAATACTCATCCCAGGATGCCTTATTAGAACGCGCCAGCCACGAATCCAGACGGCGACGCATCTGCTCGTCCTTGTAGTACGAGAGGTCAATCCCCAGCAGGGTCTTGATTGAGACTTTAACCCGTTCGTACTCAAGCCGTTCCATGGATCCCCCCTCTCCACCCATTCCTGCGCTGGCGAACCAGCTGTTCGATTGCAGCAGGGATGGCATGCAGAGGTAATACCGCATCTGCTGCCCGTGCCTCGATGACACTGCGCGGCATCCCCCATACCACTGCTGTGGATTCGTCCTCAGCGATCACATATCCACCCGAAGCATGGATTAAAGCAGCACCGTTTGCGCCGTCATTGCCCATCCCGGTCAGAATCACCCCCAACGTCCGAGAAGCAAAATTCTGCGCTACCGAGAGCAGAGTGACATCCACGGCCGGCCGTACCCCGTGGACTGGCGGATTCTGGTTCAAATTAACGACCCCGTTTGCATCCAGAGTGAGGTGAAAGCCACCTGGTGCTACCAGTCCTAACCCCACCTCCAGGCGATCACCCGGGGCCGCTTCTTTGATCTTGAAATTGGAGAGGGCATCCAGACGTTGTGCCAGCGAGCGTGTGAATCCCGCAGGCATGTGCTGCACGATCAGAAGCGCCGCACGCATATCTGCAGGCAGGGCTGGCACCAGCTCGTTGAGTGCCCGCGGGCCGCCCGTTGAGGCCCCAATAACAACAAGAACATCCTCATCTCGCCAGGGGCGCGTTTCTTTAACAACGGCGCTATGCCCACTTGCGGTGACCTCCTGCCGAGTAGCCCACGGGAGGGCACGCACTTGCACCTGGGCCGCGCGTCGAATTTTTTGCACCACCTCATCCAGTACTGTCTGGATATTGGCTTTGCTCTCCGGTTTAGCAACAAAATCCACAGCCCCCAACGTCAAAGCCCGTACCGTTTCCTGCGCCCCCTCCTTTGTCAAACTGCTCAGCATGATTACCGGTCGAGGTTGAGTGCGCATGATCTCCTGCAAAGTGCTCAGACCGTCCATGCGCGGCATCTCGACATCCAGGGTGACCACCTGCGGGTTCAAGCGGGGAATCATCTCCAGCGCCTCTTCACCGTCTCGCGCCACCCCCACCACCTGAATATCTGGCACTTCACTCAGATAGCGGGTGATGGTGAAGCGCATATAGGCCGAATCATCCACCACCAGAACCCGAATTGGGCTATTTGCTTCCGCCCCAGATGCCATAGACCCCTCGAGATCACCCTAGGAGTTTTTGCAATGCACTTAGCACCCGTTCCTGGTTAAAGGGTTTAACAACAAAATCACGTGCTCCCGATTTCACGGCCTCCAACACCACCGACTCTTGCCCCAGGGCAGTTAGCATCACCACTTTCGCCTGCGGATCAAAAGCCCGAATGTTTTTGAGCGCGGTGAGGCCATCCATCTCTGGCATGGTGATATCCATTAACACCACATCTGGCCGTTCCGCCTTGTATTTCTCAACGGCTGCCGCCCCATTCTCGGCTTCGATGACCTGATAGCCTTCGGCCACCAGCATCTTTGAGATGCGTACCCTGAGAAATTCAGCATCATCCACCACAAGCACAGTTGCCATAGCCACTCCTCTTTGATCAGAAAGTGATTTGCTGTCAAAGCGTCTGTTCCACGCCTCCAATGCGACGTACAACCAGTTTTCCCGATTCGACAAACAACTTAACCGTTCGACCGACGTTACCTCCTACCTCAACACCTGCAACCTTCAAACCCATGGCCTCCAAGATAGAATAGGCTGCTTGAACATTGCGCGTTCCAATCTCAAATGTATGCGAGAGCGCCGAACTCAAAAGCATATTTGCTCCGCCCACCAATTTCACAATCAAATAGCGACGCTGTGCACCGGCCGCTTCCATGGCTTGCACCAAGGCTTGAATTCCACTATCCACATATTTGTAAGGATTATCCTGGTAGCCGTTTCCGCTGGTTGGTAAGACGGCGTGCAATAAACCCGCCAGACGATTCACCGGATCGTACATGGCGACTCCCAAACATGAGCCCAGACCATAAGCCACCAGGACCGCTCGAGGGTCTTTGCACACAACCGCCTCACCCAATCCAACGCTCAGTATCTGGCTCATAACGGCAACGAGGATTCATTCCAATGGAATATATTCAGGGTTGCCGGGTCTGGAACCACCCAGAAATCGGCGTTCACCGTTCGCTGACCACATGTGAAACCCGCTCGGATCAATAACAAATGTTCACCAAAACCACCTGTGGTTGCCACCACAATATCCACAATCGCTCCTAACATATCCACAATCACCGCAGGTGGGGTGGGACGCGCCTCGTGTCCAGTTAGTTCAGCCACCCGATTAATGAAGAAAGAAGCCGTCAAGTTACCGACCTCGGCCAGCGCCGAGCGCTCCAATCGGTCCAAAACCCGAGTTGTCCCAGCAGGCAACCCCATGACCATATCCACTAATTCCAGCGCTTTGTTGAGCGGGACAACTAACATAATCTGGCAAGCCAGGGTGCCTTCAGTGCGCAAGTAAATTCCAACCGCCTCATCCTCGGGAGAACCAAAGATATGAGGAAGTTGCGAAACCGGTACGAGCAGCGCATGAGGGCGGATCATGCTTAGCGTTTCCCCCACCATATCCGAAAAACCACGGGCGGCATGCGCCACGCCCTCATCCGCGATTCGACGCATCGCTTTTAACAACTGTTCATCAAAATGCGCGTCTGGTTGGAATTTGCTCATCGCTTTACTCCCTTACCCTGAAATTGCCATCTCCGCCTCTACCAAGCCGAGCAAGCCGGCCACATCCACAATAAGACTGACCCGTCCATCACCCAGAATTGCGGCACTGGCAATACCTGGTACTTCTCCGATCAGCCCACCCAGTGACTTGACAACAACCTCCTCCTCCCCGATTAATTCGTCAATAATGAGCCCTGCACTTCTTTGATTAGCCCGCACAACGACCACATGTTCATAACCATTAGTGGCCGGCGCAGGCGCAAAATCAAAGACATGGCGAAGGCGCAGCAAAGGGAGTACCTGATCGCGTAAAACAAAAACCGGGCGCTGGCCTACCGAGCGAATTTCCTGCGGAGTGATCCTCAAAACCTCCGTCACAGCGGTGAGAGGAAGGGCAAACACGGTGTCCTCTACACGTACCAGCAAGGTCGGCACAATCGCCAGTGTCAACGGTAAAATGATCTGAAAGCGCGTCCCTTGCCCCGGGGTGGTTTCAACCAGAATAGAACCGTTAATGCGCTCAATGTTATTGCGAACAATATCCATTCCCACCCCCCGGCCAGAGATCTCGGTTACCTGCTTGGCCGTTGAGAGGCCGGAAGCGAAGATCAACTCAATGGCTTTTTCGCGCGGCAAGGTCGCCGCCTCGCTTTCGCGGAGCAGCCCTTTCTGGACCGCAGCTGCTTTCAATCGCTCAACATCAATTCCCCGCCCATCGTCCTCTACGGTCAGGACAATCCGTCCTTGCTCGTGGCGTGCGGTCAAAACCACCTGTCCACGTGAAGGTTTTCCAACTCTCATCCGCTCTGCTGGCGGCTCAATGCCGTGATCAATCGCATTGCGCACCAAATGAATGAGCGGATCGTGGATCTCGTCAATCACCGAGCGGTCAAGTTCGGTATCCTCGCCATGAATGATCAGATCAACCTCCTTGTTGGCTTTACGCGCTAAATCACGCATCATGCGTGGAAACTTGCTAAACACGCTCGAAATCGGCACCATGCGAATCCGCATCACCTCTTCTTGCAATTGATCCGTGATACGGCTCAGGTGCATAATCGTATCGGCCAGGGCCATCACATGTTCATGCCCCTGAAAGGTGGACTGAAACTGATTGCGGATCTGGTAAAGCCGATTTCGATCGGTAATCAATTCCCCGATCAAATTCATGAGCGCATCTAGACGTTCGACACTGGTGCGTACGGTTTTATCTACCCCCGTCTCACGCGCCCGCTGCTCCGCCATTGTAGCCTGCATGGCTGCCAGCGCTCGGCGATGCTCCTGTAGTAAATCTGCCAGTGCCCGATCCAATGTGGCTTGCGAGATGAACCCCATTTGAACCAGCACGCTGCCCAATAAAGTCCCACGCGGACGACGTTTTTGCTCCTCCAGCGCCAGCTTCAACTGGGTCGCCGTGATCCATCCTTTACGAATCAGATAATCCCCCAGCCGCTCCGGCTCCTCTCCCTCAGTTTCTGGTGTTTCCGCCTGGGAAAAAGCAGAAGTAGACGGGGAGATTTCCGCTGAAGGTGCTTGGACTTCTACCCGCTCCAATTCGCTGATTTGCTCCAGGCGACGCCTCACCTCCGAAACTGGTTGTGTAGTGCGCACCCTCACCGTTAGTTGATGGACTGGGGCTGCAGTTTCAATCTCAGCCTGGGTGGGGCGGGACTCGAGCAACTCACCCAATTCTTGCAGTACCAGCAGTACTTGTAACGCTCGCGCCGCAGAAGCCACGCTCTCAGATGAGATTTGCACCCACACCTGCAACTCACCTTGCCCTGAGACGGGCTCTTCGGGACGAACCGGTGCAGGCTCCACCTGCGAAGAAACAACCGGAGAGACAACGCCCCCGGGCGAAGATGAAATCTGGGCCAGAAACTGCTGAACTAAAGGGACAACATCAACTGGACTGGGTTGCAGTGACACCACTTCATCCCGTAGCCAGCGCAATGCATCCACCCCTTGCAAGCACAAATCAATGAGCCCAGGGGTCACCTGAAGGGTGTGTTTTCGCAATGCATCAAACACCGTCTCCAGGGCATGAGTTAAATCCACCAAACGGCGATGTCCGATCAGGCCTGCCGATCCCTTAAGGGTGTGGGCGGCCCGAAAGAGCGCCTGGATTAAGCCTTCATCATAATCGTTTCGCTCAAGGCGCACCAAACCCTCATCTAAAACTTGAAGGTGCTCATCCGTCTCGGCAAGAAAAATCGGCAATTCATCGGGGCTCAGATCAAATTGAAGGCTCATAGAGGATCAACCGCCTCGCACTGCGTGGACCTATGATTGAAGAACGTGCAGTTCGTCTGGATGGACGGGTACACCATTGCGCCGCACCTCATAATGCAAGTGAGGGCCTGTAGAATTACCTGTATTACCGGAAAGGCCGATAATGTCACCGGCCTGCACCCACTGCCCTACCTGAACCGGGATCTCCGAAAGGTGAGCATAGTAGGTGCGCCAGCGACCGTTTTCCACAATCACCAGATTGCCATACCCCTGTGTATTCCAACCCGCATAGACCACCTGCCCGCTCAGCGTTGTCCTGACCGGCGTTCCTACTGGCACCCCAATATCTATCCCGCGGTGCCCTGGGTGAAAGTCCTGGGTCAGGCGGCCCTGCACTGGCCGGGCAGTGGACCATGGCACCCCCCCATCAGTAAAAGCAGTAAAGGCCGGGGCTTCCTCTTCCACCCCGCGATTCATGTTCTGGCGAATCACCATTTCTAACAATGTGCTCCACGACACCAGCGACCGAAAGCCAACACTCTGCCCGGAGACTGATGGGAGGGTTAAAAGGGAAGAGGCTAACCAGCCCTGCAGCACCTGGGCAAATTCGTTGCCCTCCTCCCGTGAGGAAAGAGCAGATACGGCCCCCGCGGATTGGAACAGGCGCTGAATCAGCAATGGGAAGAAATCGTTGATAATCATAGGCATCCCCATTTTAGTGAGGGGATCACCAACCTGCCATAAATCCTTTATAAATCTTAGGCCTGACCGGGATATAAGCGGCATAAAAATCTTTCACTCCCTTATAGGTAAGGAGAGCGTGAGCATTCTATTGGGTCAGAAAACCCTTCATGCAGAATTTACGGCCTTTTCAACCTCCCTTTATGGGAATTTACCATCCTTTCCCTATAATCCAATTCGGTGGCTCTATTCTGCTCAAGGGGTTTTCTATGGGTGAGGTAATTCTAGTGGATGCCTGGTTGCACCAGGCCGAGGAAGCCCTCCAGGCCCAAAACTGGGCCGAAGCGCTGGAGGCGCTACAACAGGCGCAGCAAGTTCAACCCGATCACCCCGCCATACTCTCCATATTGGGCGTGTGTTTTCTACAACTGGGGATGGCAAAAGAAGCCCGCGAAACCCTGGAGACGCTGGTGAAATCTCAACCCGCCTCCGCTGAGGCTTACAACAACCTGGGAGTAGCCTTGCTCATGGATGGCGCCCTCGAGGAAGCGCAAGCTGCTTTTGAGCAGGCCATTGCACTTGATCATGAAAACCTCCTGGCACGAAAGCACCTGGCGCTAATCTTTTTGCAAACCGGGGACTATACCCATGCCGCCCAGATACTGGATGCATTGCTCCTTGAACTTCCAGACGAGGTCGAACTACGCCTCTGGTTGGGACAATGCTACACGAAACTTGGCAACCCGCAGGCTGCAAGGCGCTTATACACCGAGATCCTTCGCAACTACCCCGATCACCCTCAGACCAGAGATGCCTTGCGCTCACTGGACAAAATGCCAACATCCTCGCCCCCCGCCCCCCAAAAGCCCCAATCATTGCCACCTATCCCAAAACAAATTCTCTTCTGTGGAAGTGGCGAGGTCTCCGATTTCCGTATGTACCTGCCCGCGCGCTGGTTAAGAAAAGCCGGAGCGAACACCACTTACGTTCTTAATCCGAGCCCGCATGATCTATCCGGCGCCGACATCGTGATCTTTCTTCGCCCTCACATTCGCCGTGAGAACATGCAAGCCCTGGCTGAATGTGTGCGCCAGGGAAAAACAATCATTGTAGACATTGATGATGACTTTCATAACCTCCCGGTCCATCATCCCGGCTATTACCTCTGCGGGCCTGGGAATCCTAACATCCTGCGGGCACTTGAACTGGCAATTGGTGCCGCCTCAGTGCTGGTGGTATCAACGCCCATCCTGGGTGAGCGTTACGCTCCTCTTGCACGCCGGGTACAAGTCATACCCAACGGCTGGGACGATGAAAACCCCAACTGGGAAAAGCCCGCTCCCCCCCACACCGGCATCCACCTGGGGTGGGCAGGAACAAGCACTCACTGGGAAGATCTTCACTTTATTCGAAACGAACTGCTCTATTTTCTTCGTCACCACCCAGAGGTTACTTTGGTCATCGGGGGTGACCCGCAGATCCTCGAGATGTTTAGATCGCTACCCGAACGACAAAGATGGTTTCTACCATTCTGTGCCCATGCGGAATATCCGCTTCTCCTGGCTCAATTTGACATCTTGCTTGCCCCGCTTGCCAATACGCGCTTTAACCAGGCCAAGTCTGATATCAAATTGGTAGAGGCCGGAGCCCGTCGTTTGCCGTGGGTGGCCTCTCCTTTACCTGCTTATTGCGCCTGGGAAAGTGGCGGGATCTTCGCTGAAACACCCTCATCCTGGGCCGATGCAATTAGCACCCTGATTCAGGATCCCGCCTTACGTCAGCAACTGGGAACCGTCGGTCACAAGAAGAGTGAAGAACGCAATCGGGAGGTGATCGGACTCTGGAAAACGCTGCTGGAAACACTCTAAATTCGCTGCTCACATTAAGCCGCCTTTTACGGGGCTTTCATTGCCCTTTTACGCGTACTAACAAACTTTCTTTTTATGCTTAATACAAAACCCGCACGAAGTCGGACGTCTACGGATGGACACGGTTTCCAATCGCTTCCCCAGCCCGCTAAATATCCAAAAGAGCATGGCTCGCGCCTACCTCAGCGCTAACCGTCTTGAGGAAGGTGTGAGCCTGCTGGCCGAAATCGTGCAAAACCATCCCGAGGATTGGGAATCGCTGCTCATTCTGGGCGATTTGTACCTGGCCGCTGAAGAGGTGAATGTCGCTTACCATCTCTATCAACGAGCTGAAAAAGTACAACCAGATCATCCTGAGATTCTTCGTCGCCTTCAGTTGGTGCAGAACGAACCAGACTCTGCCCCAAATTTTCCCGCTGATCCCCCCACCCATCCGGCCACATTGCGCCGGCTGCTTAACCGCCTTACCGGCAAACCTCACCCCGTGGACGAACCCACTGCTCAGAAGGCTGCAGGCCTGCTCCGTGCGGTGCTGCAAAGCGAGCAACCGGCCAAAACCGTTGCCGAGCATTTAGATGAAATCGAGCAATTACTTCCAGCACTGATTGAGTTGAATCTGCAGCAAGCGCGCCAGGAAGGGAAAATCGAACTGGCGAATGCGCTTGAAGGTTTGCGCCAGAACGTGACTTCGCTCATTGCCCCAACCGGAGCCGAGGCCGATCCCCCATTCTCTTCGCAAGTGCGCATTCTGCTGCTGGCCTCTGCAAACCCACCGACCCAGGAGCGTGCCCAGGTAATTCGGAGCGCTCTGGAAGCCGGAGGATTCCAGATCCAGGTCAATGGTGAGATCTCTGCAGCCAACCTTGAGAGCATTGATGCCGTGATCGCCATAAACCCCTACACTTCTACATCCGCCATGGTCAACCTCGCCCTTTGCGCAGGTGCCCGGCGTCCGGTGGTACTCGACCTGACCTGCAACGTAGAGCAGATCCCCTTAAAACATCCATACTACACAACTCTGGGATTAGGTACGTTGGAAGCGGCGCGCGCGTATAACGCCAGTCTGTGGCTGGCCGATGTCATTACTGTAACATCTGAGGCGCATGCCATGGCCCTGGAGGGAACGGGGCGGCGCATCGAAGTGATGCCGGAAGGCTGGTCCGATCAAAATCCGATGTGGAAGAAAAAGCCCCTTCCACGCCCTACCATTCATTTGGGATGGGTGGGCAGTTGTTCGGATGTGGAAGATCTAGCCACCATCCGTCGCATTGTCCTCAGAGTTTTGCGCGAATTCCCTCAGACGCGCCTGGTCTTGATTGATAACCCCGAAGCCTACACCCTTTTCAGTGGGTTACCGCCTGAACGCTGCCTGTATCTACCCGCTACTTCTGTAGAAGATCTACCGTATCAATTGGGGTTGGTAGATATCCTGCTCCTTCCGCATCGAAATATTCCCTTCAACCAATCCCTCTCAGAGCGCCTGTTGATTCACGCCGGGGTTAGAGGCATCCCATGGGTCGCTTCTCCCCTCCCCGCTTACCTGGAGTGGGGTGCAGGTGGGTTTATCGCTTCAACCGCGGAGGAATGGCATACTTATCTCCGTCAACTCATTGTCGAAGCCGAAGTACGACGCCAGTTGGGACGCGCTGGCGCGGCTCAGGCCGCCCTGCGTGAGAGTCGGCACCTTGCTGTTTTATGGAAAGCCCTGATCGGAAATCTACTTCTGGCCCCAAATCGCACAAAAACCTCCTTGCCCGCTACACCCAATCCGGTTGCATTGGGATTAACATGAAGATCGTGTATGTAGTGGCTGATTCTACCGAAGAATGGAACTCCGCCGAATGGCGGTGTGTCATCCCAGCCCGTGCCATTCAAGCCACTGGGCGCCATAGTGCTACCTTGATACGCATTGACCACTTTGCCTATCATACACCTGAAGTGCAATCCGCCTGCGAAGAAGCCGAGGTGATTGTGGTGCAACGCAATGCTTTCGGGCCAGTTCTGCAGGCAATGCAATACTGGAAAGCCCGCGATAAGACCATCATCCTCGATTTTGATGATGCCTATCACTTAATTCCACCACAGGCCAAAAACTACACCTTCTGGGCGGAAGGACGCCTCACCCAGACCGATCCTAATGGTAAGCCTTTCCACACCACCATCCAGCCACCGCCACTGACCCAATTCCAATGGGGGCTCCAACTGGCCCATGCCGCCACCGTCCCTTCCCGTTTGTTGGCATCGGATTGGCAAACTCACACCCCCATCCACTATGTCCCCAACTACCTCGACCTGCCCCGCTATTTGAACCTGCGCCCCACCCCCCATGAGGGAATTGTCATCGGGTGGGGTGGCAGCCTCTCGCACCTCCACTCGTTTACCGAAAGCGGGGTTCTCAAGGCCTTACGGCGCGTCTGCCTTCGCCGCCCTCAAGTACGCATTTTGATCTGCGGCGACGAACGCATTTTTCAAGCCCTCAATGTCTCTCAATCGCAAAAATTTTTCCTTCCCTGGACAGATCCGGACAAGTGGCCTCAATACCTGAGCATGTTCGATATCGGCATCGCCCCCTTGCAGGGAGCCTATGACCAGCGTCGTTCCTGGATTAAGGTACTCGAATATATGATTATGAAAGTACCTTGGGTTGCCAGCCAGGGTGCTCCTTACGAAGACCTCAAGGATTTCGGAACGCTGGTTCGCAATGATCCCTATGCATGGGAAAACGCTTTGTTGGAATTGATTGACCACCTTGGGGATTATAAAGAACACGCAGAACGGGAGCCTTACCTGTTCGCTCTGAGCCAGGGAATTCAAGAAAATGTGAACACCATTTTGAATACCTATGCTCACATTCGGAGCACTCATTTCCTACAGGGTTGATTATGCCTAAAAAAGGTCACACCTCCTTTCTAACGCGCAGTAAAAGTTATCAGGTTCGCTCCTTCCGGATGATTCGTATTCCGGAGGGGCCTTTCACCATGGGTCTGAGCGACGAGCAGGTGCTATTCTTGTTGCGCAGTGAGGATTGGGCCGAGGAATGGCAGGAATGGTACGACAACGACCTCTTCATGGTTGAACAACCCCAACACATTGTATATGTGCCAGAATTCTATATTGCCCAATACCCCGTGACCAACGCCGATTATTTTGCCTTCGTCTGGCAAACTGGCTATCGTATGCCACGCACCTGGAATGGATTTTATTACCCCGACGGCACCGATGATCATCCCGTGACAGGGGTCTCACGTCATGATGTGCTGGCTTACATTGAGTGGTTAAACCAACAGACTGGACTAAAGTACCGCCTCCCCACAGAAGCCGAATGGGAAAAGGCAGCCCGCGGGGACATGGACGCCCGAATTTACCCATGGGGAGATGAGTTTGGGCTCTGGCGGTGCAACACCAAAGAGGGAGGCAAGTTTTCCACCACCCCGGTGGGGAGTTACTCACCCTCAGGAGACAGCCCTTACGGTGTTGCCGATATGGTTGGAAATGTATGGGAGTGGACCAGCAGCCTCTTCCGCCCCTATCCGTACTCGGCTATAGATGGACGAGAAGTTCCTAACGACAACGAGAAGTACGTGGTTCGGGGCGGTTCGTGGTATTACAGCCGTAAACTGGCGCGTTGTACGGTGCGCGAAGGCGTCATCGCTACCTACACGTCCCCGGCTCTGGGCTTTCGACTGGCCCTTTCTCCCTGAGCTCAGCGCGCCAATTTTAGGGGCAACCTGATTATAAACTCGGTACCATCACCCGGTTGGCTACTGACCTGAATGTCACCCCCGTGCTGACGCACAATCTGGTAACACAGGGACAACCCTAACCCTGTGCCCTTTCCGGGCCCCTTTGTAGTAAAGAATGGCTCAAAAATATGGGGGAGGTGCTCCGGGCTAATCCCATGTCCGTTATCGCGTATGCTCACACAAAGCGTCTCATCATTCTCCTTCCAGGAGCGGATAATCAAATATCCTTCCCCAGGGGGCATGGCATCCATCGCGTTCAAGATCAGGTTGATCCACACACTTTCCAGGTTTTCAGGACTACCAAAGATTTCTGGTAAATCCTCGGCCAGGTGCGTCTCAATACGTACACCTCGGGCCACAATCTCGTGATTGAGCAGAGCCAGGGCTTTTTCCAAAATTTGGTTCAGGGAGACCCAGGCCAGTTCACCATTATCCTTTCGGGCAAATGAGAGCAGATTCTGCACCACTCGCACAGCGCGAGTTGAAGCAATCTCGATCAATCGTAGAGACTCTTCGACCTCTTCATCTTCGCTACGTAAATCCCGCCGCAGCAACTGCGCATTCGCCAGAATGGCCGATAGTGGATTGTTGATCTCATGGGCAACGCCGGCTGCCAGCTGCCCCACTGCAGCCAGTTTTTCGGATTGGATGACCCGCGCCTCCATGCGCCGACGCTCGGTGACATCATTCTCGATGACAATCACCTGCAAAGTCGCCCCCTCTTCCCCTTGAATAGGATAAGTGGTGATCTCCCACTCTCGAAGTGAGCCATCTTCAGCCTGCTCGCTCAGGGAACGGACCAGGACCTGAGCACTCATAAAGGTTTCCATGACTTTACAGCCAGCGCATGGTTGGGTGTATCCGTAAAGCGCAGCAAAACATGCCTTTCCCACTACCTGACTGGGGTGCAGACCCAAACGCGAGACACGACTCTTATTCACCGCCATCAGAGTGTATTGGCGATCCACAATGTAAATGCTGTTTGGTAGGCTATCAAAAAGGGCACGTAACGTATTCCGTGAATTAATCAACTGCCAACGGCTTACTTCTAGATTGGCATTGAGGACTCGCAAAGAGTTGATCAAGCGGGTGTTGTGAATGGCATAGGCCCACGCCCCGCCCAGCACGCTTAACCAACGCTTTTCTTCATCCGATACCATGCGCCCTACCGGGTGATATACCACGATAATTCCCTGCACACGCTGATCGGCAATGGCGGGGAAAACAACCATGGCAGCATCCGTCCCTCCGGGTGCACCGTCGTATTGCGGGTCAAAACGCGCGTCCTCGGAAACACAGGAAATCATAACGGGAATTTTCAGGCGTGCACTCTCGGCCACTAAACCACGCTCTAAACGCAAGGAAGTGATAGAGCGCCACTCCCCCAAACGCCCCATGGTCTTGCGAATGGCCAGGTTACTTCCCGTATCCTCTAAAAGATAAAGGACCACTTGCTGAGCCCCCAGCAATTCACTCACTGCCTGGGCCAGCAGGGTTTCAACGGTTTCCAGGTCATGAAACGCCGAGTGAGCCGCGTTGATAGCCGTCAAGGCCTTCTGTAAGCCCCGCCGTCCCCCTGCCAAACCGGTCCAGGTGCGCTCAACCGCGATCCGTCGTCCTATGCTTCGGCCTAACCAAGTGATTGCTTCTGCATCGGTGTTACTCAAAGGCTCTCCGGCCAGCACCAATGCTCCCTGCACACCCTGGGGCGAGACCAGCGGCAGGGCAACCCCCACCTCCAGATCAGGCTGGCCATGGAGCATCCGCTCTTCCAGAATAATTTGCCTTACCAGTGCGTTCAAGTGCTCACGCCCCTTTGGCTGAGCCCACGCCTCAGGACCGCGCAGGTTCAGGTGAAGGTAGGGTTGCTCCTCCTGTCGGTTTTGCACAAAGATCTCGCCCCCCTTGAATTTCAGAGCCGAACAAATGAATTCCAGCGCCCCCCTCAGTGCTTCAGCCAGATTGGCATGCATCCAAAGCAGATCATTGAGGCGTTCAACCACCTCAAGCCCAAGAGGGAGTGAAGGAGAAAGGGGCAACAACGAACGGGCATCCATGCTCAGGCAGTCTCTTCTTTGCGGATGGTATAGCCATAGCCTGGCACAGTTTCAATGAAACTTGGCGCTTTGGGGTCACGCTCGATGCGTTCTCGCAAGTTTTTAATATGCACCCGGACCAAATCCGGACTTCCGGCATCTGAGGGATAGTCCCAAACCTCATCCAGCAGGCGCTGAGGGGAAAAGATTTCTCCCGGATGGGTCATCAGATGATATAAGAGATCATATTGCACCGGGGTAAGACGAATGCGTCCTGCGTGAGGCGTAATGACCTCAAAGGTCTGCGTATCCAGAGTGTACCCCCGTAACGAGATAAGACGCGTTGACTCGGGTGTCTTTTCCGTGCTTCGTTTGCTCTGAAAAATCCCTGGAATCAACTGTCCTAATGGAGAAGCCCGCCCAGAAGTTTCTTCCTCGCTGCCGCTTTTTGTACGATATCGTGTACGCTTAAGAATAGCGCGTACTCGCAAAATCAACTCATCCAAATTGAACGGCTTACCTAGATAGTCATCTGCTCCGGCACGAAAACCCGCAATCCGATCCTCATCCTTTACCTTGGCGGTAAGAAAAAGAATGGGGACATCCGCCAAGAGAGGATCATTACGCATTTCCTTGCAGACAGTATACCCATCCATTCCTGGCATAATGACGTCCAGAATCACCAGATCTGGGACATGCCGACGGGCCGCTTTTAAGCCCTCAATGCCGCTATTGGCAACCGTCACACGAAATTCTTCACCCCGCAAACAACGTTCAATAGTGCGCGCTACGATGGTATCGTCTTCAATAACTAAAATGTTAGCCGGTTCCATACCCCTCTTACCTCTTTCTAATTATGATTGATTCCAGGAAATAAGACTCGAAAACACGTTTGATCAGGTTGACTCTCCACCTCGATCACGCCCTGATTCTGGCGTGCCAGTTCACGGCACAGGGTAAACTCAATTCCCGTCCCTCGCCCCTCACTTGGCGAAACCACCTGTGGCTCAAATATGACTCTCATCGCCTCGGGTGGAATAACTTTGCCATTATCCATAATCTCAACCATCACTTGCCCACCCAGACTGCGGGTCCTGAGGACTATACGAGGATGTGCGGGTCTAGTTAAAGCAATTCCATCCAGAGCCAACCAAAGCAGATTTAACCACAGATCAACCAGTTGACCAGCATTTCCCCACACCCCAGGTAAGGGTTCCTGAAGAGATAACTCCAGATGCAATGAAGCCTCGTTCAGAGGGTCACTCAACAGTTCCAATGCCTGGCGCACTGTCTGATTGACGTCCACCAGCGTATGGGGCTCGGAAGCACGGCTGGAGAAACCGAGCAATTTTTGTACCACCTGCTGCGCCCGCCAGCCGGCTTTTTCAATGGCCTCTGCCGATTCGCGGATGCGCGCCTGATGACCGGACTGATGCAGCAGCAATTGAGCCTCTGCAATAATAGCAGTCAACGGGTTGTTGATGAGATGAGCCACGCTGGCAGCCAGCAACCCAATTGAGGCCAGACGGTTGGCCTCAGCCAATTGTACGCGGGTGGCTTCTACCTGGGCTTCAAGACGCTTCCGTTCGGTAATATCACGACCAATGGATTGAACTTCAATAAGGCAATCTCCCCCTTGCTCAAAAATCGCACGGCTGGTCCACTCAATCCATATCTCTTGTTCGTCCCCACCAAAAAGGCGGGCTTCATAAGTACTGACCGGGGCAGAGGGAGTAAGTTTGGCAATGCCCTCCTCCACATCCATCCGGTCAGAGGAATGCACCAGTTCCAGAATAGAAACCCCCAAAAGGGCCTCCCGCTCACGTCCAAAATAACGACAGAAAGTTTCATTGACGAATGTCAGGTTTCCATGGGGGTCGAAACGACAAATGAGTTCGGTCTGATGGTCCTCTACAATGGCGCGGTAGCGTGCTTCACTCTCCCGCAGGGCTCGATTGAAATCCGCCTGCACTATGACATTGGTCAGGATACGTCCAACCTCTTGAACGAGCGATAAATCACCTTCGTGGCCTGATAGCCTATCCGAAAGACTCTCACACCCCAGCACCCCGTAAATACGCTGATTATGGAGTAATGGGAGCAGCAAGAATGCCCCCACCCTCTCGGGCTGTAAGGATTGATATTCTTGCCACAGAGCCACAGCACCCTGTTCATCTTGCTCAATCCAGCGCACACTGCGTCCACTTTGAAGCATCCCCCACAGCTCCGGAATATCCTCTAGAACCACCTGTTTGTTTAATCCGTGAGAAAAACGACGAAAGACCTCCGCGCTTTCCCAGAACACATACAAGTGGAGGGCTTCCTCACCAGGGGGCAATAGATAGAGATATACGCGGCTAGCACCGATTGTATCACCCAGGAGACGCAGGCTTGCGCTGATCTCACTTTCTAAATGGATTTGGTCAAGATGGATAAAACGAGAGGAAATCTCAGCCAACAACCGCTCATTCTTAATGCGTCGCTTTAAGTCTTCCTCGATTCGCCGTCGTGCTGAGATATCTTGCGCGGCACCCAGAATCTGTACCGGTTCGCCCTCCGCGCTTCGCTGAAAAATTGTCTCCCGGGTGTAAACCCAGCGCCACCCCCCACCCCCGTCGCGAATCCGAAACTCGGCTTCCAACACTTCGCCATCGCGTGCCTGCTTGAGCGTCTGACGGAATTGTTGTAGCAGCGGGGCATCCTCCGGGTGAATAGTTCTGAAAAGGAGATCCCCCTCTTTACCCAGCCAGGAACCCGCGGGCACTCCAAGCACATCCTTAATGCGATGATTGACATAAACAAGCCGATCCTCGCTCAGGTCATAAAGATATAACATACTCGGCGAGGTCTCCAAGATGCGCGTAATGAAATGCTGGCTCTGGCGCAACATCTCACGTTCCTGGCGACGCCGCGTCACGTCACGCGAAACATCCATAAAGCCCAGCAAACGAGCCTCAGGTGAATACTGCCTTAGCGGCATAACCCGCGAACTGATCCACAAATGCCGACCATGACGGTTAACACAGGCGCGCTCGACCTCCAACCCCGCTGTATCCTCAGGGCCAGGCATACGGATGGGGGGATCAAATAAATTGAAATAGCATTCTTCTGCCGATTCCCCTAACCGCTCAACGGCCTTCCAACCAAACAACTTCTCAGCCGCAAAATTCCAATAGGTGATTTTCCCTTCCAGGTCCCAAACCACTACGGCATCACGTATGTTGTCAAGCATCAGCGCCTGGTAGCGCGCCTCCTCCATGGAGCGCTCTGCCAGTGTCTGTAACTCAAACATACGTACCGCTCGCTGAATCAGGCCGGGAAGAGAGGGGAGGTAATCACTGCCTTTAACCAAGTAATCGCTGGCGCCCTCCTGGATAGCCCGCACAGCAACGCGCTCATCTCCCTCACCGGTGATCATGATAACCGGGAGGCGCACCCCGCGTTGTTTCATTTGAGACAATACTTCCAGGCCATTGGTTTCTTCCAACTTGTAATCCAGCAAGACCAGATCGTAGGGCGTTCGGTTGATCTGCTCCCAGAAAGCCTCCGTGTGGGTGGTGATATCCACCTGATATTGGCTGACGAGTTCAAGATAGGCCTTGATCATTTCCCCCTGGGCAAGATCGTCATCCAGCACGATCAACCGATAGGTTTGCACCAACTTGCCTCCATTCATCCGGATATTCACGCACAAATTGCACAGGTCTGTAGCAGATTATAAGCCGCGTGAGGCCTCATGGAATTAACACTATCCTTACAAAAATCTCAATTTATAGATTTAGCCATTTTTTAGGGAAGGTTAACTTCACCTTCACGGCCAATTTACGGCTCTTCACCCCCAGGTGTGCTAAAAAGAAAGCGCGCGACATATGGCTTACCAAGCGTTTACCCGAGACCGAATGAGGTTTGCAGTGATCTGTTTGACCCATTTCAAAGGCACCCCCTTTTACCTCAACGCTGAATTAATCAAAAGCGTAGAGGCCACGCCCGATACCGTTATTACCCTGGTAGACGAGTCCAAGGTCATGGTGCAAGAAACACCCCAGGAAGTTGCCCGCCGGGTTATTGAATATCGCCGCGCCTTGCTGGCAGGGCGTTACGAACCTCACTCCGCAGGAGCATAGTATGGATCTGGCCACAATCGTTGGTTTTATTGCAGGTGTGGTGATTTTGATTACCGTCTTGATCCTGGACGGGGGTTCACCGGTTGAACTTATTGCTCACCCCGCTCCTATTCTGCTCATCGTCGGAGGGTCATTAGCAGCAACCACAATCTCTTCACCGCTTAGAGAAGTGCTCAAACTGCCCAAACTCATCATCTTGGCCATCACCCAGAACCACTTCGAGCCACTTGAAATCATCGAACTAATCACCCGCATGGCTGACAAAGCCCGCCGTGAAGGACTGCTAGCCCTGGAGGATGAAGCCAAGAAGATAAAAGAACCCTTTTTACAAAAAGGGATCATGATGGTCGTTGATGGCGTTGACCCCCATCAGGTGCGTGAGATTCTAGAAAGCAGTATCCACCACATGGAGAACCGTCACCGCCGAGGAGCCGGACTGTTCGCCGCGGCAGGTGGCTTCTCGCCCACATTCGGTATTATCGGTACCGTCATGGGGTTGATCAGCGTGCTCAAACAACTGGATGACCCCAACCAATTGGCACGTTCCATCGCCTCGGCCTTCCTGGCCACCCTCTGGGGATTGCTGATGGCGAACCTTATCTACCTCCCAATTGCCGCGAAACTAAAATCGCGCAGCGAGGAAGAGGTGCAATACCGTTACATGATCATGGAAGGGATTTTAGCCATTCAAGCGGGGGAAAACCCGCGGATTGTGCGTGAGAAACTGATGGCTTTCTTACCCCCTAAATACGCGGCAAGTGCTGAAAAACAGCCTCAGGGCGCTAATGCGCCAGCAGAATCCAAGAAAGCGAGGGCAGAAGCATGAGTCACGGTGGCGGCGAGGGTGATGGCGGCAGCGAGCGCTGGTTGGTTAGTTACGCCGATTTC
Organism: Thermanaerothrix daxensis; assembly: GCF_001306145.1. Classification (GTDB taxonomy): domain Bacteria; phylum Chloroflexota; class Anaerolineae; order Anaerolineales; family Anaerolineaceae; genus Thermanaerothrix; species Thermanaerothrix daxensis. The sequence goes on along the minus strand of NZ_LGKO01000002.1, from coordinate 576,802 downwards.
ATCACCCTGCTCATGGTGCTTTTCGTAGTGCTCTACTCCATGGGCCAGATTGATGTTGAGAAATACAAGCAACTGGCCGAGAGCCTGCGAGCAGCCTTTTCCTTGGGTGGGGCGGTACGCATTGTTGACCCTACCATCAATCAGGGTGGGGGCAAAAACCCAGATGGTTCCCCCAATCCCATCATCATCCCCGGTATTCCTCGCAAACCTCCTGAGTCACAGGAAGTTGCAGGACAACTGACTCAGTTATTATCTCAATACAACATGGGACGCGAAGTAAGCGTCCAGAATAACATTGAAGGAGTCCTGATCTCACTTAGCCAGCAACTGCTGTTCACCCCAGGTACCGCCGAACTGCAACCCACTGCCTATCCAGTACTGGACGTAATTGCCCAAATGCTTAAACCCATTGACAATAACATCCGCATTGTCGGGCATACCGATAATAGCCCGCCACTGGATCCCCGCTATACCAACAATTGGGAGCTTTCGATCGCGCGAGCCATGGTCATCGCAAATTACCTCTTAAATGCCGGGATAGATCCTAAACGCATCACCGTTGCTGGGCGTGGTGAGTTCCAACCCATCTTTCCCAATGACACCCCTGAACACCGTGCCCTTAACAGCCGCGCCGATATCATCATTATTTACCGTGTTGAATCCAACATCATCACGCCGCTCTTAGGCTCTGAAACGGGGTTAAGTTCATCTTCTGGCAATTGAGGAGCGCCTATGGCCAAGGTCACAAACATTCTGAGTATTGTTTTGAAAGTCGCTGTTGTGTTGACCCTCCTGACTGGTAATTTGTTGAGCCTGGCAGTCGCTTACATCGTCTTTGCTCCAGACGATCTTCCTAAGCCCTTTTACCTCAGCTACTCCTACCCTGGTCAGGCGCGCAACGATGGTGCTCCCATCGCCAGCGAAGCCCCCACCCTTGCTCTACCCACCCCCACCCCCCACATCCTGCCAGGGCAAGGGGTCATGATAGATACAGGTGCCAAGATCATCAATCTGGCAGACCCCACCGGAAGGCGCTATATCCGCATTAACGTGGTGTTGGAATTCCGCCCAGAGGCTTTACCCGAGACCCAAAGCACCAAGGCCAAAGGTGAATCCCAACCAACCGACCCCAATCAGAGCCTTAAAGACGACATTAATCAGAAACTGCCCCTGATCAACGATGTTATCATCACTCTCATCTCTACGAAGACTTTTGACATGCTTTATACCGCCGAGGGCAAAGAACAACTGCGCCAGGACATCATGAACGGCATCAACACCCGCATTCCCGAACATCAGGTCATTGCCGTTTATTTTTCAGAATTCGTTGTTGAGTGAGGATTGAGCCATGCTCACGCAGGCTGAGATTGACGCCTTGCTAAGCGGTGCCATCGAACTGGAAAAGTCCGGGGACGGGGGAAGCATCAACCTCGCCGAGTTAATGGGCCAGACTCCTGCAGCGCCGCGCGAGAAAACTGAGAAAGGGCGCAATATCAGCACCTACAACTTCTGGTCACCGGACCGCTTCTCGAAAGAGCAAATGCGAGCGGTGGAACTGGTGCACGAGGACTTAGCCGAACGCCTGGCGACCTCTCTGCCTACCATCCTGCGCACCAACCTGAAACCCCGCATGGTCCACACCGAGCAGGGGCGCTTCCATGATTTTCTTAAGGACATGCCCCCCAACAGTCTGTATCACATGATTATCCTGGCGCCTCTGCCCGGACGCATCGTCCTGACCTTCAGCCCGAACATTGATCGAATCATGCTAGAACAGTTGTTGGGCGGAAAACTTTCCAACTTGAATCGCAAAGACCGCCCCCTCACCGATATTGACCAATCGCTCCTTCGCGACCTGGTAGAAAACATGCTCAACGACATCAAAGCCGCTTGGAGCAAAGTGGTCTCAATCGAACCTACCCTGGAAGACAGCACGATTAATCAGCACTGGGTGCAAATGTTCATGGGCAATGAGCGGGTAATGTGCCTCACATTTGAAATGACAATCCAGAACACCACCGGCACCATGAGCATTTACATCCCATTTAGCACCCTCAAACCCATTGCCAACGATCTCAATCCCCACGTTTGGATTTCAGGACGCAAGGAAAAGCAAATTGACCCGATTGCACGACAAATCGCTCTGGAGAACCTGCATAAGGTCTACCTGCCGGTCAACGTGTGGCTGGGAAGTTGTCAAATGCGCTTACGTGAAGTACTCAACCTACAAGTGGGGGACGTGATTGTCCTGGATACCAACATTCAACAAGATCTGACCGTCCAAGTAGCCCATAAAGATAAGTTCTATGCCCGCATCGGCAAAGTAGGTAAACACTTGGCCGTTCAAATCACTGGAAAGATCAATGAGCCTGCCTGACCCATACTATTTAGAGCCAGAGGAACCCGAGTCATGGAAGAAAATATCTCTAACGCCATCCCCGAACGGAAGCCCGAAGAACGCCCATCCGAGGTCACTCCACCCATTGAGCGTGTGCCATCCTCCGTCCCCCCCAAAAGCGTCGGGGCAACAGATGGCAAAGCCAACCTGGACATGCTGTATGATATCTTGCTCCGGGTCACGGTGGAACTGGGGCGCACGCAGATGTCTCTACGACAGGTGTTGGACTTGCAAAACGGTTCGGTTGTCGAACTGGATCGCCTGGCTGGCGACTTGGTGGACATTTACGTTAATGACCGCCTGTTCGCACGGGGCGAGGTAGTCGTTGTGGATGATAAATTCGGCGTGCGAATTAGTGAGTTGATCTCACAGAAACGGGATAAAGAGGGCTAGCCATGCTCAAACCGCAGCAAATCTTGAGCCGCTTGTCAGCCCTTCTACAAAAGCGGTCCACCTGGCCTTGGCTGGGAGCAGGATTGCTTTTTCTGATTGGCACTGCCCTGGGCAGTGAATCCGCTGCTTCTCGGGATAGCACCGCCTACCTGCTCGGGCGCACCCTGCTTGCTCTAACTGTCATCCTGGGAGTACTCTATTTGAGCGTGCAGGGGTTGAAACGCTGGAAAGGGATTTTCTCCCGGGCTTCTACCCACCAGATGACTATTCAAGAAACCCTCTCACTTGGGCCGCGCCGCGCTCTGCACCTGATACGCATTGGCGAGCAACAGTATCTCATTGGGGCTACCGAGCACCAGATCACCCTGATCAGTGTCTTACCCCCCGACACAATACTCTCCTCCCAACAACCCGCCGATACGGACAAAGCAGTCCCTCCCTCCTTCACTAACCTTCTGGCCGAGCACCTCAATGGCTCTTTCGACTCACCTGCCCCCTTTTCAAGATCTCGATTTGGTGAGGTCGGGCGATGATCAGAACACGACGTTTTCTGCTTTTGGGGTTGATTGCACTGGGAACCACTCTCCTTCTCAGTGGGTGTATGAGCGGTTCGGAAATCAATGCCCCGGGTGTGACCCTGAGCGTGGAGCCTGCTACCTCCCCCCAGCAAATGAGTGCAGGAGTACAACTGCTTGTGCTCCTAACCGTGCTGAGCCTGGCACCCTCAATCCTAGTCCTGGCCACTTCCTTCACGCGCATTGTCATCGTTCTCTCTATGTTGCGCAATGCCATCGGCACTCCTACCATTCCCCCTAACCAGGTCATCATTGGGTTGTCACTGGTGCTTACTTTCTTTATCATGACACCGGTCTACGCTCAGATTGACCAACAAGCCATTCAGCCCTACCTGAAGCAGGAGATTGATCAGAAAACGGCTTTCCAGCGTGGCGTTGAACCACTACGCCAGTTCATGTTCAAACAGACGCGCGAGAAAGACCTCCAATTATTTCTCGAAATTAACGGCAGTCCTCAGCCCAACTCGCTGGATGACATTCCCACTGCTGTGCTCCTACCCGCATTCGTGATCAGTGAATTGCGGACCGCCTTCACCATGGGATTTGTACTGTATATTCCCTTCCTGGTGATTGACATGGTTGTTTCCAGTATTTTGCTCTCAATGGGAATGATGATGCTGCCACCCTCACTAGTTTCCCTACCGTTTAAGTTGCTGCTTTTTGTCATGGTAGACGGCTGGTATCTCATCACTCGTTCCCTGACCCTGAGTTTCATTCAGTAAGCGAGGAGTCCTTATGAGCGAAACTTTTGTGCTATCTCTGGCCCAAAACGCTCTGATGATTGCTCTAATATTGGCCGGTCCCGTGCTCATCATCAGCCTGATCATCGGGAGCCTGGTTAGTCTGATTCAGGCTGCCACACAAATCAACGAGGTCACCCTGACATTCATTCCCAAAATCATTGGCATTGCCCTGGTCTTTCTCCTCCTTGGTGCGTGGATGTTACAACAACTGGTCCAGTTTACGGTTAATCTCTTCCAAGGTCTCCCCAATCTTATCCACTAAGACCCCAAGGCCACCTATGCGCTCAGCGCGACTCACCCAACTGCTTCAAGCCATTGATCGGCTTCACCCACTGCCGGGGAATGTGACTCGTATACTACGCGCCCTGGATGAGCCGGACACCACGGCTGCATTACTGGCAGAACTGATCGGGTTAGACCAAGCGCTGGCCTCACAAATCCTCCACATGGCCAATGCAGCCTCCCTCGGATATGGACCCGAGTGCACAACCCTCAGCACCGCTATTATGCGCCTGGGTTTCAAACGTATCAAGACCCTAATCATGGGAGCGGCGGTTTCCAACCAACTAAGCCGAGGACTACCAGGCTACCGCCTCGGGCCGGGTCAACTCTGGAACCACGCCGTTGCCTCGGCAACCGTCGCTCAGTGGCTGGCTCACCACTTTGGCTACCCCAATCCTGAAGAGGCTTACATTGGGGGATTGCTGCATGACATAGGAAAGTTACTCCTGGACCAGTATCTGCTTCTGGATTATCAGACCTTCCTTGAAATGATACAAAACAAAAAGAGCCTGCTCTGGCAAGCCGAAGAGGCATTAATCGGCCTAAATCATGCCCAAGTGGGAGGTCTCATGGCAGAGAAGTGGTCGTTCCCCCCGGTACTGGTGGAAGCCATTCGTTATCACCATGCCCCCTCACTTTCGTTTGAGCATCCTCGCCTAGCTTCCATTGTCAACCTGGCCAGTGCTATTGCCACCCGCGACGCAATCGGAGTTACCGACCCCTATGGGGACGTCCCTCACCCCGAAGCCCTGGCAACCCTGCATTTGACCGCAGAGGGATTTGAGCGCCTCCGCGAGCAAGCCTATCGTTATCTGGTCAACCAGTCCTCGCCATGAACGAAACCGCCGAATTTTCATCTGCTTCTCGTCGTCCCGTGGTTATCCTGGCTGAACGGGATGCTTTGGTGCGCGACCTGCTGGCAACTGCCCTGAAACGACTAAACCTGAAGGTTGTAACCGCTGCCGAAGGGGATGAAGCCCTCACTCTGTGCTATCAGCAACCTCCCGATCTCTTGATCACCGATATATGGCTGCCCCATCTCAATGGATTGGACTTGATTCGACGGTTGAAGCAAGAAGATCGGCTGATACACACGCAGGTGATTATCATTACCTCGCTAGGCTTTCCTGAAGTCGTGGCTGAAGCAGCGGCATTGGGAGTACAAGACTTCCTGATCAAGCCTGTGGATACCGAGGAATTGCTGGCACGCGTGCAACGTCGGCTTGGGTAGAAACGAAGGGCAAAAATTCATCGCCTGCAAAACTTTCATTAACGCCCGGTTATACCCCATATTTAGGCCCCACCCAGGAATTTACGCAAACTTTATCCCTGCTTCATCCTGGCTTTACTGCAGCCTTCATGGGCTTGAGGTATGCTCAGAAGCGGAGGTAATCCTCACTATGATTATGGTTTCGGTTGCCCAGGCCCAATTTTTCTTTCTGGCCCTCACGCGGGTCCTGGCTCTGCTCGCCCGCCTTCCGGTACTGGGGGGGCAAACCATCCCCACCTCGGTGCGCATCGGCCTAGGCATTCTCCTCACCACCCTGATTTTCCCCTGGCAGTCCATTGCCAAAGATGCCCCGGCACTTTCGCTGTTTCCTTTTACCGTTGCCATCTTACGCGAACTCATTATTGGTCTAACTGCTGGTTTAGCCCTGGATCTCACCTTTGGGGCACTACAAGCCGCCGGGGAATTGATCGGCCTGGGTAGTGGGTTTGCTGCCGGACGCTATCTAAACCCACTAATGGGGGATTCCGGATCCGTGCTGGATCAGTTCTTCGTCATGCTGGCTATGCTGATCTTCCTGATCATCAACGGGCATCTTAAGGTGATTGCTGCTCTCGCTCAGACCTTTGAAGTGCTCCCCCTCAACACCAGTTTGAGCAGTCTGTCTCTGGAAGAGATTCTTCACACGAGCGCCATCCTCATCCTCAACGGCATTCAGATTGCTTTGCCCGTCTACGGCGCTCTCCTGCTTGCTGATCTTGGACTGGGGTTATTGGCTCGCACAGCGCCCCAGATTCAGGTCTTCTTCCTGGGTCTGCCCCTCAAAATCGGCGCCGGGCTTTTGGTGTTGGGAATGAGCCTCGCTTACACCTTACCTGGTCTGATCTCCCTTCTGGAACAGGCGGGGCCCCGTATGCTTCGTCTACTTGGAGGATAACCCCAATGAGCGAGCGTACTGAGCAACCCACACCCAAACGCATCCGTGAAGCCCGCCTGGAAGGCAATGTGGCGCGCAGCCACGAACTGAGCGCCGCCGCTATCCTGCTAGTGGGGCTTTTGCTCGTGCGGACGGTGGGACGCCAGCTGGTCAATGGCATGGGAGAATGGATCAAAGCCCTGATCATCGCGTTACCCGAAAACTTTCCGGCCACCCCAGGCCACCTTCCCAGTAACCTTACCATCCATGCAAGTTTATGGATGCCATGGCTGGGAGTAAACCTCGGTGGGTTGCTGCTCACTGCCATCGCCGCTAATCTGGCCCAGACCGGCTTTCTGTGGTCTACCAAGCGTCTGGGTTTTCACCTGGATCGACTGAATCCACTCAAAGGATTAAAACGCCTATTTTCCCTGCACGGTCTGATTGAACTGGGTAAAGCCCTACTCAAACTGGGGTTAATCGGGGGAGTAGGCTATGCCTATCTACGACCTCGCCTACCCATTCTCCTGGGGTTGAATCAGAACGACTTTGTCAGCGGTATTACCCTGTGGTTCGATTTGGCGCTGGGTCTGGCTTTCCAGATTGCCATTCTCTATCTGATCCTGGCGATCCTTGATTATGGCTATCAGCGTTGGAATTATATGCGCTCACTGCGCATGACGCGCGAAGAAGTAAAAGAGGAACTGAAACAGACCGAAGGAGATCCTCTCCTGCGCAGTCGCATCCGCTCCTACCAGCAACGCCTTGCCCGTACCCGCATGATGGCAAATGTCCCTAAGGCCACTGTCGTGATTACCAACCCGACTCACGTAGCAGTGGCCCTCGAATACCAACCGGCCACCATGCGGGCTCCCAAGGTAATCGCCAAAGGCACCAATCTGCTGGCCCAGCGCATTAAGGAGATCGCCCGTGCCAACCGTATCACAATTGTTGAAAATCCACCATTAGCACGTGTCCTCTACCAGACGGTAGACCTGGATCAGGAGATCCCCCCCGAGCTTTACACCGCCGTTGCCGAAGTACTAGCTTACGTTTACCGCTTGAATGGAAGTCTTTCCCAGCCCGTGGCAACATGAGATTTTACTTCCAGGATTTGAACGTATGACCACAGAGACGCGTCCCTTCCCAACCCTCAAAATCTCACACCTTCTGGGCTCCAGCGATTATGCACTGGCTGTGGGGGTCGTGGTCATCGTCTTACTGTTACTTCTACCACTGCCCCCGGTCGTTGTGGATGTCTTGTTAGCAGCGAACCTGGCTCTCTCCATCGGCATTTTGCTCCTCACCCTTTACATTGGCCAGCCAATGGACTTCTCAGTATTTCCAACGCTGCTCTTATTGGTCACTCTCTTCCGTTTGGGTATCAACATTGCCATTAGCCGGCTTATTCTGGTTCAGGGTCACGCCGGGAAAATGGTGGAAACTTTCGGCAATCTCATCCTGGGCAACAACTATGTGGTCGGCGTGGTGATCTTCCTGATGCTGATGATCATCCAGTTTGTGGTTATCAACAACGGTGCTGGACGCGTGGCAGAGGTAGCCGCCCGGTTTACCCTTGACGCCATGCCCGGTAAACAACTGGCCATTGATGCCGACCTTAACGCAGGACTGATTGATGAAGAAGAGGCCCGCCGACGCCGTCGTCTGATCGAATTGGAAGCCGACTTCTACGGTTCGATGGACGGTGCCAGTAAGTTTGTCAAAGGCGACTCGATAGCCGCGCTGATCATCATGGTGGTTAACATCCTGGGCGGTTTTGCCATTGGGGTGCTTCAGCGCGGCTTATCCCTCATGGACGCCCTCCAATCTTACACACTACTCACCATCGGGGCCGGCCTTGCCATCCAGGTACCCGCTCTGCTCATTTCTTCCGCCTCGGGCCTGGTTGTCACGCGCAATGCTTCTGAGCGCTCCTTGGGCCATGAGATCTTGGGTCAATTTTCCAATTTCAATGCCCTTGTGGCTGGTGCTGCCATAATGGGGCTAATTGCCCTCATTCCTGGTTTTCCTAAACTACCTTTCCTCTTGCTGGCAGGTTCATTGGGAGGAGCCGCCTACTGGGTCCATCAGGCTCAGCAGAAAGCCGCCACGACCGTCATTGAGGAAGCCACTGCTCCCAAACCTGAAGCCGAAAGCCCCTCCGACATGCTGGAAGTTGTGGTGGTAGATCCGGTGGAACTGGAGATTGGCTACGGCTTGATCCCCTTGATTGATGAGGCCGCCCCAGATAACTTGCTTAGACGTATTACCACCTTGCGTCGTCAACTGGCCACAGAACTCGGACTTATTCTCCCAATTGTGCGCATTCGGGATAATCTGCGCCTTCCGCCACAGGCCTACCGGGTCAAAATTCGCGGGCAGGAGGTTGCACGAGGTGAACTGTTGTTGGATCACATGTTAGCCATCCCCACCTCCACCAGCACCGAAACCCTCAAGGGCATTCCTACCACCGAACCCGCGTTTGGGTTGCCGGCTGTCTGGATCAGCGAGGCAGAGAGCGGACGCGCCGAACTGCTTGGTTACACCGTCGTCACACCGCTCTCCGTATTGAGCACCCATTTAGCCGAACTCTTCCGACAACACGCTCCCGAATTACTGGATCGCCAAATGGTGCAGGAGATGATCAACCATCTCAAAGCCCGCTCACCAGCCGCCGTGGAAGGGGTTGTGCCGGATCTCATTAGCCTGGGCGAGTTACAGGCCGTGCTCCGCAACCTGCTCAGCGAGCGCGTTCCCATCCGCAACCTAGCCGGTATTCTAGAAGTGATCACCACCCACATCAACACCACCCGAGATCCAGACATCCTGGCCGAAGCAATCCGCCAGGCAATGGCTGGTGCTATCTCCAGCCCTTATCGGGATGAGAACAACTGCTTACATGTTTTTACCCTTTCCCCGCAGTTAGAAACAACACTTCGCGAGGCATTGAATAATTCAACCAATGGCCTCAACTTTCAGATTGATGCCGCTCTGGCCCAGCGCATCCTCAAAGGCACTGCAGAGCAAATGGAAAAACTGGCGCAGGCCGGACACTACCCCATCCTGCTCTGTCCCCGCGAGTTGCGTCTGGCTTTTCGCCGTTTGGTCCATCCAGTGTTGCCCAACCTGATCGTCCTGGCGTTTTCTGAGGTTAGCCCAGGTACGCGCGTGCAGTCCCACGGCATGGTGGAGTAACCCATGAGAAACCCTCCGATCACCAAGACATTCCGCGGACACGACATGCTGAGCGCCCTGCAACAGGTTCAACGGGAATTTGGGGCAGATGCCATTGTGGTTTCCATGCGCGAAGTTCCGGGAGGTGCCCCCTGGCAAATCTGGCGTAAACCCATCTTTGAGGTGGTGGCTATGAAGAACCCATCTGCCACCTCCCTCAATGATGCAATTCCCAATCAAGCGGCCCCACCCCAGCGCGAAAGGCAAGTGGTCGAAAGAGCAGAAAGCTCCACCGCGGCAGAAGGGAATGACTTCCCACCATCCCACGTTCCCCAGAAAGCACCCGGGGCAAGCCCGCTCGATATCCTTCTTCAAATCAGCCGTGAAGCCCCTCCACCTTCTTCACAAACTCACACAAAACCCCTTACCCAGACCGAAACCCTGCCCACTGCCCTCTCCAAAATCCGCCAGCACTTGGAGGATCAGGGGATAGACGAAGCCATCATCCAGTGGTCTCTAAATGCAGCACGTCTCGGCCTGCCACCAGAGGCTTTGGAAGATGAAGCCAAAGTGCGTTTTTTCATTTTGCGCCATTTAGAAGGAGGCATCCGGGTGGCTCCTCCGCCCCTTGAGCAATTACAAGGGCTCATTTTTATCAGCGGACTCAGTGGTAGCGGAAAAACCAGCCTGTGCGCACGTCTGGCTGCCTACGCCATGCGGGTGCTTCAGCGCCGGGTTGCCTGGGTCACCCTTGATACCGTACGCACCGCCGCGCTGAACGAAGCCCGCACCTTTGCCGAGTTGCTGGGCGTTCCCCTGCAAATTGCGTATACCCCAGAGGAGTTTCGCCAGCACCTTCAAGGCGATACAGGCAATTATGACCTGCTCCTGGTAGATACCCCCGCGCTCAATCCCCAAAGCGAGGAAGGGTTGCTCTGGCTGGCATCTTTCCTAAGTGAGGCTCCCAGACGCAAGCTGTATCTGACCTTGCCAGCCACGGCTAAGGAAAGCGACCTGCATCATCTGATTAATGTTCTTACCCCGTTTCGCGTGCAGGGCCTGGTTTTCACGAAATTAGATGAAACGCTCACCCTCGGAAATCTCTACAACCTTGCCTGGAAGACCCAGATTCCAATTGCCTTTTTCATGCAGGGGCGGCGCGTGCTTGATGATCTGCATCCTGCAATTGCCAGCCGCCTGGTCAAATCCCTGATTGGGGAGGTACGCTTATGAGCCCCAAGAAAACCCCAACCGAACCATCAACCCCTCGACCCCCCTCTACAACAACTGCCCAACCACCTCGCCTCACGGCCACACCGCCTCTGGTGGAACTGACATTAAGCCTTGGATGGCTGTGGATTAGTCTGAGCGGGGTTCTTGTCTTGGTCGTCTCTCTGCTTAATCACGCGCCCTGGTTACTTGCCCTTGCTCGCACTGCTGGGGTCATGTTAATTCTGGGCTTCCTGGTATGGTACCTTTCTGATAATCTTGTTCGTGCACTGCTGGAAGCCCAGATTGCCCTCCAGAAGTGCCAGGTCACTCCGTCTGAACCACCCCAGAGCACTCGAGAGATCAACGCCTGAGTTATAAGTTATGGATGCTTCAGAGAATCGGCATCTCTTGGAAGAATATTTGAGGACTCGCGATCCGGCCCTGCGTGAGACGTTGATTTTGCGCCATGTTTCGCTGGTACATTACACCCTGGGACGCATGGGGATATTTGCCGATATCGGCGCCGATTACGAGGACCTTGTTAGCCAGGGACTGTTGGGGTTAATTGATGCAATAGATCGTTATTCTCCACAACACGGAGCGCAGTTCAGCACTTACGCTGTGCTGCGCATTCGGGGCAAGATTTTGGACTACCTGCGCAGCCAGGATTGGCTGAGCCGGGTAGGGCGGCAACGTGCACGATTGGTTCAAAAAGCCATCTCCGACCTGTGGGGCAAACTCCAGCGCATGCCCAGCGAGGAGGAACTGGCTGACTACCTCAACTTGAGTGTGTCTCAGGTTCAGCAAGCACTGGTGGACTCGAGCCGCCTGATCCTTTCCCTAGATAGCCCCCTCGAAAACGAAAGCGAAAGTGAGGTGCAATCGCTCCATGAGATTCTGAGCGATGAGAATCAGCTCTCACCCACTGAAAAGGTGGATGAAGAGGAACTGCACGCCTGCTTGATTGAAGCATTGCAGCATCTCCCACCTCGGGAACAGCAAATTCTGGCTCTGTATTATTACGAGGGTCTGACGCTCAAAGAGATTGGGGCTGTACTTGGCATTTCAGAGTCACGAGTATGCCAAATTCACGCCAGAGCGATATTTAGCCTGCGTGCTGCGCTTTCAGCGGCTGGGCATCTGGTCTCCCCAATAACCGCACAGGGACTCGATTCCACCCAGACCCTAGCCAACAGAACTCTTCAGATCTAAAGGAGGAGAAGGTATGAAAATCAGCGAAAACCTCCTTCTGGATACCTACCACCTGCTTCAACTGGCGCGAGAAACTGCACTGGCTCAAGGGCATGCAGAGCGGGCCGAACGTCTCTCTCCGGTGGTCAACGAGCTGCGCAATCTGGTCATCCAGAGCCGTGAACCCGGCTCTGCCCAACCCACCGGAGCCCTGGCTGGGCAGGATTTTCAAACACTTTTGTCTGTTGCCACGCGCACCGCTCCTGCTCTAAATGCCGGAGGAGGCCCTCAGGAACGATATCAGATGGTACTAGCCATGGCAGCAGCCAACACAAGCGAAACTGAGATCGCCCGACACCTGGGGATGACCCTTGAGGAAGTGCGCACCCTGATCCAAATTGCACAGCGCCGCCCATCTTATCCTGCGGAGGGAGCCCAATGATCAAAGGATTTTATGCTGCTATCTCGGCCATGGTGGCGGGTGCTGCCCGGCAGGAAACCCTGGCCCACAACCTCGCTAATCTGGATACCCCGGGCTTTAAGCAGATCCTGAATTCGCTGGATGAATTCACCCACACCCCGGTGGTTTTCTCGCCTGGCAACATCACCCGGTCATCCACCCTCCGTGCTGTGGGCAATTTGGGCTTAGGTGTCGAACTCAATCCTGAGGTGACCAATTTCGCAGCAGGGGCACTCAAAACCACCGGAAACAAACTCGATTTCGCCATTCAGGGTGAGGGATTCTTTCGCCTTCAGACCCCTGAGGGCGAACGCTACACCCGTGATGGACGCTTCTTGCTCGACGCGCAAGGCAACTTAGTCAATGTAAATGGCTTTAAGGTGCTGGATCAGAACGGTCAGCCAATCGTTCTGCCCGAAGACGTCACTCCTGAGGTTAGTACCGACGGAACCCTACGCGCGAATGGGCAGGTAATCGCCCAGATTGGCCTAGCCCTCTTCGATGATCCCCAAAACCAGCTTGAACGCGATTCATACAACACTTTCCGGGCGCTGGTCCCCCCTTCGAATAATCCCCAGGCCTCGCGTGGGCTTATCCATCAAGGCGCCCTGGAAATGTCGAATGTCAATCCCTCGCAACTTATGGCCCAAATGGTCATGATTGCACGCTCTTACGAGGCAGCCCAGCAAATGGCCCAACTGCAAGATGAACTGCTGGGCCAGGTAATCCGCACCTTGGGACGTATCTAATTTACCGGAGGACAAAACCATGGCCTCTCTCTATCACGTGCTCCACATCTCTCGTCAGGACATGATGGCACGCCTGGACGATTTGGATCTCACCAGCCACAATCTGGCCAATATTAATACCATCGGGTTTAAGCGCTCACGTACCAACTTCCAGGAATTGCTGGAGAACGCTACCAAGAGCGGTGCCTGGATCGCCGCAACCCAGATTCTAAACGCCCAAGGAGCCCTCAAACAAACCGGGCGCGTGCTCGATCTGGCCATTCAAGGCGAGGGCTTTTTCGCCGTACGTTTACCGGATGGACGAACCGGCTACACCCGTGATGGACAGTTTAGCCTGGATGCTCAAGGACGTTTGGTCACAGCAGCCGGTTACCCTCTCATCTGGGAAGGGCAAATCCCCACTGACGCCACCGCCATCGAGATTGACCGTGACGGCACCGTGCGCATTCAACAGGGTCAAGCCTGGAATGTGGCCGGTCGAATTGGACTGAGCCGGTTTATCAACCCGAGTGCCCTGCAGGAATTCGGCAGCAACGTGTGGCTGGAAACACCCACTTCTGGGCCGGCCCAGAACGGCACGGCAGGGAATGCACGTTTTGGGCAAATTGTGTCCCGGGCCCTAGAACAATCTAACGTCAACCTGGCTGAAGAAATGGCACACCTCATCTCCCTGCAACGCAACTTCCAAATGTCGGTACGCGCCTTCCAGCAAACCGATCAAATGATCAGTCAGGCAATTCACCTGCGCAAGGCCTAAAGTTTTGCTCCACCCGACCGATACTAAAGGTAAGGTCAGAGCATCTCGAGCAAATTAAGGAGTAGGCGCATGAAGATCGAAAACAATTCCATCCACTCGCTGGCATCCTCAAGGGCACAAAACACCTCCGCTGCAGGTCATACCGCACATTCGAACGAAGCTACCCCCCCATCCACAACTAGAGACCGTGCAGAGCTCTCAGAACAGGCGCGCATGCTGGCGAAAGCGCGCAATGCCTTAAACGAGGCACCAGCGGTTCGCAATGAACGCATTGAGCAACTGCGTCAGCAAATCGAGGATGGCACCTATAAAATCCCTCTCGAAGCCCTGGCCAATCAATTGTTGAAACGCCTCAAGTAACCTCCATACTTCCTTCCTGATGCCGCGAGTGAGCCATGGACACCAACCCTCAATTTCAAGCCGCACTTGAGACCCTCGAACAAGTTATGGTACGTCAGTTTAACCTGCTCCAGGAATTGCTTGGCCTGACCCAAGCCGAACGAGATGCGCTTTACCGCAACGACGCTGTGCTTCTAATGCCGCTGGTTGAACGCAAAGAAGCCCTGCTCGATCAGATTGTCCTGCTCGAGGATCAGCGCCGCATGCACACCGAACGTTTGAGCCAGTACCTCCAGACGGGGATTGGTGACGCACCCTCTTTGCATCAAATACTCCCTCATGTCCCCTCACCCCGTGCCGAACGACTTCAGCGCCTGAGTGAGGGAATTCTCTCCCTTGCGACTCAGGTGCGTCAAACCAACGAGCATAATGCTTTGCTGATCACTAATGCAATCGAATGGGTGAACGCCACCCAAGAATTCGTCCTCAGTCTTTACACCCAACCCGAGGGGTATTCCCCAACGGGTCAGCGGGCTGCTTCTGAGCCTTTGAAAGGCGACGTTGAGAGAGCCGTTTAGAGGTGCTGTATGTCCACGTTGTTTTCAAATCTGAGCATTGCACTGAGCGCCTTGCTAAGTCATCAACGGGCGATTGAAGTCATTGAACACAACGTGGCCAACGCAAACACGCCCGGTTACCGCCGACAAGAGGCCGTACTCAGCGCTGCCACTCCCACCAGCCCTAACCTCTTCAAGTTTGGTGGAGGAAGCGGTCAGGTAGGAAGCGGCGTACAAGTGGAAATGATTCGCCGCTATAGCCTGGATTTTTTCGATAAACGCTATCGCAACGAAATTGCGCGCGCCAAAACCTGGGAGACTCGGAGCGACCTTCTGAAACAGGTCGAAATCGCCCTCGGAGAAACCTCAGATAACAGTCTTTTGAACCGACTGGATGCCTTCTGGAACGGATGGCTTCTGCTCAGCAGTGATCCTACGAATATGGCTCTGCGTGCCGACTTGCTTGAACGTACGCGCAACCTGGCCGAGGCTTTCAATCGCCGTATTAATCGCTTGGAAACCGTGCGCGCCGACCAAGAAACTGCGCTCCAACAAAAAGTCGATGAAATTAACGCCCTGGCCTCGCGTATTGCAAAATTGAACCAGGAGATAACCCGTATTTACTCAGTAGGCGACCAGCCCAACGATCTCCTGGATGAGCGCGACCGCATTCTAGACCGGCTGGCCGAACTCAGTGGTGCAATTTCCTACCGCCGAGAGAACGGCGAAGTGACTGTTTCGGTGGGCGGGCATGTGTTGGTCTTTGGGCCCACCTCCTACCGTCTGACATTAGACCCAAGTACTAAAACCCCTATCTGGGAAGACGGCCAACCCTACAACGCCGCAGATGGTGAGATTCAAGGCATTCTTTCAGTACGGGATGGGGATATACAGACACTTATTGACGGATTGAACACCCTTGCAAGCGACATCATCAATTTTGTCAATGCCATTCACACCCATGCTTACGGGTTAGACAGTCAGACTGGGCGTCCTCTGTTTGTTGGGCAAGATGCACACACCATTGCCCTTAACCCCACTATCACCGATCCGGCGTTCCTGGGCGTTGCCGGTCGGCCTGACGCCCCCGGTGATAATACCGCCGCCCTGCAGATTGCGGCAGGTTACTCGGCTATGCGCATGAGCAATGGAAGTGCCACTTATGGTCAGTTCTACACCGCCCAAGTTGCCAGTTTGGGGCTCTCTATCCAAACGGCTCAGACACGTGCTAAAGATTACGCTACCGTTGCCGAATCCCTGAACACTCAGCGCGAATCCGTCTCAGGGGTTTCTTTGGACGAAGAAGCAGCCAATCTGGTGCGCTTTCAGCGCGCCTTTCAGGCTGCAGCCCGGCTGATGAACGTGGCAGATGAAATGCTAGACCGAATTATCAACGGCCTGGGTTATGCGGGTCGTTAATGAGGAGGGAATACCTCAATGCGCATTACCAATCAGATGATGACCCAAAATGCTATCCGTCATCTAAACGCCAACCGCGAACGAATGGCGGACCTTCAAACCCAAATCGCTTCTGGTAAGCAATATCAGGTTGTTTCAGACAATCCCAGTGCAGCCACGCAATCCATGTTGCTCCGCTCTCAAACAAGCATGACCCAAACCTACCTGGAAATCACTCAGGCGGCAGATGATTGGCTTTCCGCAAATGAGTTGGCTCTCTCCCAATTGATTTCATTAGGTAGTCGAGCCCTTACTCTGGGGTACAATGGCATTTCAGACACCCAAGGGGATCAAGAGCGCCGCACTTTCGCAGATGAAGTCAATGCCTTGATACAGGAGGCAGTGGATCTGGGCAACTCCAGCCACAAAGATAACTACCTGTTCAGCGGCCATCGCATCCTTACGCGGCCCTTCATTCTGGTGGATGCCAATACGATCGTCTACAATGGAGATGAGGAGAAAATCCAGGTCAAAACTTCACCCGATACCAGTCTGACCCTGAACATTGATGGGGGGGCTTTGAAACCGTTTATGGAAGCCCTGATTGAACTCAGGAATGCCTTGCAGAGTGAGCCCTTTGATCGAATTCGACTGACGAATGCTATCGGTAACCTTTCAACCCAACTCGACAACATCAAAACGGCCCGTTCGGTTAATGGTGCACGGCAACGTGAGGTACGAGCACAAATGAATTTTTTAACCCGGGCCCAGAACGAACTTAAAGCATTGCTTTCTCAAAAAGAAGATGCTAATATAGCAGAAGCAATCAGTTTGTTGCGCAATCAGGAAGCTACCTACCAGGCCACCCTGGAGGTAACCCGACGTGCCATCTCGGTGACAAGCCTGTTTGACTTGTTGCGCTGAGTCGATTTCTTATCTTCTGAGAGAACCAATGCTTGTTTTGACCCGTAAAGTTGACGAAAGTGTGGTGATCGCAGAAAACATTGTGATCACCATTTTGAGCATTGAGGGAGATAAAGTCAAACTGGGGATTGAGGCACCCCGCGAAGTGCCCATCTTGCGTAAGGAACTACAGGATGCCATACGTGAGCAAGAGCAACTGGCCAGCGAACTAAGCAAATCCCCTTCCCCAGAGACGATCGAAGCCTTGCGACGATTGATCATGGAGCTGGATGTACCCGAGGAAAAATCTGCTCCATCTTCCCACTCTACTTCATCCGAGGCAGAGGTCTGAGATCATTTGGCTAACCGACCTCTGCCAGATGAACGCTAATCCCGTGATTTGAGCGCCTCAGGCAGATGCCCCCGCAGACGATATACGTAAACCAGTATCTCTGCCACCACGGCGTAGAGCTCAACTGGGATCATGGCTCCAATATCCAAAGTGGCTAGAGCCGCTGCCAAGGCTTTGTCTTCCACCACTGGAATTTCGTACTCTTGCGCCAGGGCAAGAATTTGTTCTGCCACCTTGCCCTCTCCAATTGCCAGCACCCGCGGAGCAACATCCTGCTCCGGGTCATATCCCAGCGCCGCTGCTACGGGTCGTTCTGTTCTTCCCCGCTCCCTCTCTGCTGCCCAAATACGATAGGGCGTCATCGCTCTACACCTCCACGTTAAACGGTACCTCGGTTTTCAGGTGCCAGGCCACCATTGAACGCTCCTGCGCCTCCGAATTAGCCGGGGGGATGACACGCACCTCCGCCCGTTGCAGGACATAGCCCAACGCTTCCAGTTGCCTGCGCAAGCCCGGTAACTCGGTCTCAGCCGCCCGAGCCAGATCTGGTGTAGAAACCTCAACGCGCGTTCCTACCACCTGTCGTACAATCGAAACATCCACTCGAACTATGTAACCTGGCGTCAAAACAACATCCAGCACCAGACGAGTATAGGCGGGGTCCACCCGCCGCTCCTGTGAAGTATGACGCGTGGCTACCCGCAAGTGAGCCATCTGCCATTCAGGCTGCCCACCTTCCCCCGACGCAAAGGTGACCGGGAACGAAAAGGATAACCATTCCCCCCATCCTGCTCCTTCTGGAGAAGGTCCACTAAGCATGTGCTCATATCGGATCTGGGTCATAAGCCGGTTTATTACGTCGCGCAGTTCAGCCGGCATGTGCTCCCCAGCCGCCCGTTGAAATCGCCACAACCAACCCACCAAACTGGTCTCCAAGGCTGAATCCAACTCCTCCTGAGGAGCGTGCCGATTTAACAGGCTCAGGGCCCTTTCCAGGGAGCGCCCGAACCAATTGACCCATTGCATCAGGCGTTCAGATAGTGCAGCCTTTTCATCCCCTTTCTCAGTCACCCACAGCCCCTCTAACAGACTTAACAAATACTGCCCCTGGGCACGGAGGGTCTCTTCCAGGTCATCTTGAGCCAACCACTCTCGTAATCCCCGACGTAAAGCCTCCCACAAAACCAAACCCGGCGGCGCCTCTTCTCCCACCAGGTTCAGAACAGAGGGAGAGAGCGGGACCCCCTGGGCGATCAAGTCCAGGATGCGCTCTAAACGCCGAGCCGAAATGCCCTGTGACCGTAATTGGGCCAATGTCTGGAGCAAGTCCGGGGTGACCACCACACCACGAGCCAGAAGTAATCGCACAACCTCCTGATTTGCAGGTGTAGAAGGTAATGCGGCTCCCTCCAGTAAGACACTCACGGCATCCGGCTGATGGCTCGCAACCTCTGTCAGGCCGGTTTCTGCGCCTAAGTGTTGTATCAAAACTGCATGAGAGGTAATCTCACGCACCACAAATTGGGCCTGACGCTGATTCATCAGAGCCATGCCTTGCTCTGGTGAGACCAATCGTGCCACCACACGCACCCCCTGGATCGAGAGAACCACCGTTTCACCGGAAACCTGCAGCACTTCAGCGTTGAAACGCTGGTTTAAACGCAACATGAGACCAGCGTTCTCATCTGGACGTGGCAGTGGAGCAGCCGGGAGTGGACCACTAACGTTCATCACCGACGATCCTAAAAGTAGTAGGGGTAGCCCGACCTTAACAACGTCGGGCTACCCCTTTAGCAGAGCACTAACGCTTCAGGTTGACCAGTTCGGCAAGGATCTCATCCGAAGCCGAGATGAGGCGAGACGAAGCCTGAAATCCCCGCTGGGCAATAATCAAATTGGTGAATTCGGTGGCCATGTCCACATTGGAAGCCTCCAGATACCCCGAGGCAATGACCCCACGGCCTCCTGACCCTGCAGTGCCGATGTTCGGTTCACCCGAATTCAACCCCGCCCGGTACAGGTTTTGACCATCGCGGATTAAGCCCGAGGGGTTAGTGAATTTGGCAATAGCCAGTTGACCGATCAATTGCTTAAGGCCGTTGGAGAATAGAACGTGGATGCGCCCCGAATTCGGTTCAATGCTTACATCGGTCACATTCCCCGCTGCCAGGCCATCCTGACTGGTCACGGCGATACTGCTTTCCGTAGCCAGCATAGTAACCTGCGTCATATCCAGATTTGTAATCACCACGTCCGCTGCGCCGTTGGTTCCGGGAATACGGATATTATTGAGTACCTGCGCATTGGTCACATTCCCGTTCGTGTCAAAAGTGATGGTGCCATTGCCTTGAGCCGTCGCCGGGCTACTCACCTGCCACGACCAAGTGTTATCCCCGGTACGGGTGAATGTTACGGTCAGGCTGTGAGATTGCCCCAGTGAGTCGTACACCCCCAATGTCACCGGATAACTCTGACCGATGCTCAGATCTGAACTCAGGTTACCGCCAATGATCATGCTTGAAGTCGCCTTGGCCAGAGTAAGGTCTAGCGGCACCGAAAGATCGCCAATTGGGTTGTTGGTGTTGATGGGACCCTGACTGCCAATCGGGTTTTGCCAGCCCTGAATGCGATGACCCGTGGAGCTATTGACCAGGTAACCCTGAGCGTCAATGTGCAAGGAGGCTTCTCGTGAGTAAAAGAGCTCACCACCCTTGCGGTAGATGAAGAAGCCATCACCTTGCAAGGCCAAATCGGAATTGCGCCCGGTTGCCTGGAGCATTCCTTGTGAAAAAATGGGGGTGATATAACCGATTTTGATGCCCAAGCCAATTTGAGTAGGATTGATCCCACCCAACTCGTTGGTGGGTGCAGAGCCAGGGCTCAATAACTGAGAAAACTGGTCCTGGAACAACACCTTGCTGGCTTTAAAGCCTGGGGTATTCGCGTTAGCCAAGTTATCTGCAACCACATCCAGAAACGCTTGATTGGCGTTGAGGGCACTAATGGCTGTGAACATTGAACGTAACATGGGTTGTTCTCCTTTCTAATCTAAATATGGGTTAGATGTTCACAAATATGGGTTAGATGTTCACAGGCCTCCTCCGAGAGGGCCAGCCCGTGATTACTAAATCTTTGTCTCCAGAGTGCTTAGAGGTGCGGATGAGTAAGGAGCAGCAAACACCACACTATCCACCTGGGTGAAAACACCCTCGCCGCGGTGTTCGGGATCAATGGCGGTAATCACCACACGCTCGCGTACGTTGACCAGGAAAGCCAGATCATCTACCAGCACTAAGGATTCACGACCTCCACGTTGAGCGGCTTTTTCTACCGCCTGAGAGAGGCGCAGCAGGTCATCGGGGCTCAAATCTATCTGACGGCTCTGCAGGCGTTTTTGTGCGTGATTCGAAAAGCGCAGGTTCTGCGCCAGACAGACGGCAAAATCTTCTCCATTGCACGCTTCCGGTGCACGCGAAGCAGGGGTCGTTGAATGATTTAGAGATTCAGAGACTGGCCTGGCTGAGAGACTCATGTTCACCTCCTTCATAAACCTGAGTAATCTCGCGGAGAGGCCACCATGCGTCCCCTACCTGCACGTAGTACACACTGCCGCGAATCTCATACCCCTTAACCACCCCTTGCAAGACCTGCCCATCGGCTTGTGTGGTCATCACCTGCTTTCCAATCAGAGAAGAAGCCAGGTTTGAGAGGTTGACTTGTAAGAGGGCTTCCATGTTCTCCTTGATCTGTTTGAGGGTTTCGAGAGAATTCAATTGAGCAAATTGCGCCATCAGATCTTTGTCTTGAAGCGGCTCTAGAGGGTTCTGATTGCGCAATTGAGCCATGAGCAGGGTTACAAAATCATCTGCGGAGAGCCCGCTCAGGCGATTGAGAGCCTCGCCACTCGAAGCCAATGAGGGATAGTTCATCACCGAATTGACCGCTGTCATACCAGCCTCCTTAGATCCGGCAATCAACTACATAAGAATCGCCCCTCCAAACTTTCAGGCTCACCACCTCTTGGGGGCTATCTCCTGGCAAGAGAGTTTCA
This sequence comes from Thermanaerothrix daxensis, assembly GCF_001306145.1. Taxonomy (GTDB): domain Bacteria; phylum Chloroflexota; class Anaerolineae; order Anaerolineales; family Anaerolineaceae; genus Thermanaerothrix; species Thermanaerothrix daxensis. The sequence goes on along the minus strand of NZ_LGKO01000002.1, from coordinate 555,124 downwards.
AGTGGCAGATGAAACCGCACCGGGCTACCATGAGATTGGCGAAAGAGATGCTCCTGAGCATTTTGCTGTCCCACGGCCACATCAGCCAGCTGGATACCCGATTGGGTCAAAGACTGGCGCAGATCGTTCAATCCTGCCTGGAGTAACCGCTCGGTCTGGGGATGATCCGCCACCATCCACACACGGGTGCCTTCGGCCCCATGCGCGATGCGAATCTCAATGCGTCCCAGCGATTCGGGGTAAAGTTGCAGGTTCAGGTTTGATTGATCCAAACGCACCATCAAATCCACAGCCCGCACGACTTGATGAACCGGATGGCTCAGAGCAGTGCCTGAGGCAGTTCTTGCCAGGCTTAGTGCCCGCTCCACGAGGGCTCCAAAAGAAACCGATCGGGACGTCCCCATCTCTAGAGGGATTGGAGAAAGATCTGCCGACTTTGTCATCTGGGGTTGGCTGGTTTCTTCAGACTGTAGCCCCTCAGCAGGTAATCCTTGAGAAGCCTTTAACCTTAGGGGGGCCTGAACAGACACCCCGGAATCGCGGGGAGGCTCGGTACCCAGCGGCCCTGTATTTAGTGGCAGGTTCGCAGCAATTCCCGTCCCGGCTTCTGTGGGGAGCGGTTGAGATTTTCCCGTGCCGGGCAGATTGAGCGCTGCCCAGTTGATCCCTGCTCCTGGCGTGATCACAGAGAGATCCTGCGTCACATGTTCTCCCGCCTCTCCACCTACCTCTCCAGGAAGTTTCCCAGGCAGGTTTGTCTGATCTGGCTGGAAAAGAAGTGGAAGCAGCACCGAGAGAGGAGAAAGTGTTTCCACTGCAGCAATCTCGGAGGAACCAGGGGCTTGCGCTGTCACTGGCTCAGAAATTTCCTCTTCAATCACCGACTCTCCTGACTGATCTTGCGCCTGGGTTTCCCCACTTCGGTTATGCTGCTCAGCCAGAACGGACTGAAAAGAGGGCGCAGTCTTCACCGCCTCATTCTCCGCGCCTATTGCCTTTCCTTTCGTCGGAGTCGAGGTACGCGGAACTTGGTCTAGCGGTGGGGCGTTCATTTGGAGCCCCGAGAACAACTCAGAGTTCATAGTTACCTCCCGGATGCAAGATTTTTAAGCAGCAGCAATTTCTTGCTAGCCGCCTGACTAAGCGCTTGAAAGCGCAAAGCCGTCTCCGTCATATCCATCAACTCAACATCAATGTCTACATTGTTCTGATCAGCGCGTGTGCTTCCTCCCGGGCGTTGTAAAACCGTGAACGAGGAACTTTCCGCCGGGGCGGACAGATGCCCGGGTTGAGTACGCTGCAGACTCACCGTTTTCTGGCGCGCCAGGGCCCGCTTTACCGCGGTTTCAAAATCCACACTTTGCGCCTGATAGCCGGGCGTGTCCACATTGGCAATATTACGTCCAATCATTTGCTGCCGCAGGGAGAGACCATCCAGCGCCATACGCAGGATGTTGAACGTTGGGTCGTTAATCATCGGGTTTTCACTCATCCTAAGCCCTCCATCCGCTTTCCTGGCGGTAATAATCCAGGACGCGATTCACATAGACCTGAGTTTCACGGTAAGGAGGGATACCCTGATAGCGATCCACCGCTCCAGGTCCGGCGTTGTAAGCCGCCAGTGCCAACGCCACATTGCCATCATAGCGATCCAACAAGCGGCGCAACAAGCGCACTCCCCCCTCAATGTTTTGGGCCGGGTCGAAAGGATCCTCAACCCCCAGACTGCGTGCTGTTCCCGGCATCAGTTGCATTAGCCCCATCGCACCTGCCCGTGAAACAGCCTGTGGGTTGTAATTCGATTCGGCTCGAATTACTGAGCGTACCAGCGCCGGGTCAACCCCATAGCGTTGGGCTGCTTGCTGAATGAAGGTCTCAAATGAAGTTGAAGCATTATCCTGAGAACCTTCATTCGCGGGTTTTGTCGCTTCGGATACCGTGGTAATGCCATCTTGACCCAGCAACTGGAAGAGCAAACGATAGAGAGTGCTCTCAAAGGCAGCGCTTAGAAAACTCATATCCATGAATCACCACTCCCTTTGCCGACGGAATGCCCGGCTGATGTAAAGATCATCCAATAGGCGACTCTCGACCTGAGCCATCTCCTCCCGGTAACGCGCCAGTTCTTTTTCACGCAACGCTTCTAGAACCTCCACATCCTGACGGGCCTGCACAAGTTCCTGACGCTTGGCGGCCACGCGTTGCCGCCATATCTCCAAGGCTTCACGAGCCTGCTCAATACGATCCTGCACGCGCATCAACTCATGATGAAGTCGTTCCAGGGCAAACACATCCACCTCGCCGACCTGCTGGCGTTCAATGCGAGCGAAGAGGAAGGTTTCGAGTCCCTGCAATTGCTCCAGCAATTCTTCCCCCTTGCGTTGTTCCTGAAGCAAGCGCCCCAATTCAATCTCCAGGGCTTCCACGCGCCTCTGGCGCACATCCAGAACGGTCTGCAAGGAGAACTTAGGCGGCATGGTTCACCCCCTGCACCATGAGTGCCATCTGGTTCAAGGTTGCTTCAAAGGGAGTAAACTCCTCCACCTCTTGCTGGAGGAAACGTTCCAATATCGGCATCACGGCGATAGCCGCATCTATTTCCGGGTCAGAGCCCTGCACATAGGCGCCGATGTTGATCAAATCACGCGCTTTTTCATACACCGCCAGGTGCTTACGCATTTGGGCCGCAAAGGCTCGGTGCTCAGGCGTTGTGATCGAGGGCATGAGCCTGCTGATCGAGTTCAAGACATCAATGGCGGGATAGTGGTTGCGCGCCGCCAGAACACGGCTGAGAATGATGTGCCCATCCAGGATGCCACGCACCGCATCACAAATGGGCTCGTTAAAATCATCACCTTCTACCAGCACCGTGAAAAACCCGGTGATCGTGCCCCGATCGCCGCACCCTGCTCGTTCTAGCAGGCGAGGTAAGAGAGCAAACACCGAGGGCGTGTACCCCTTGCTTGTTGGCGGTTCGCCAATCGCCAACCCTACCTCACGTTGAGCCATGGCAAAACGCGTCACCGAGTCCATCAAGAAAATAACATCCAGGCCCAGATCACGGAAAAATTCGGCAATGGTCATGGCCACAAACGCGGCCTTGAGACGTACCAGGGCTGGCTGATCAGAAGTCGAAACCACCACTACCGCCCGCTGCAAACCCTCTGGCCCCAAATCACGATCCAGAAATTCACGCACTTCGCGCCCACGCTCGCCCACCAACGCAATTACGCTCACATCCGCTCGTGCACGGCGCGCTAGCGTTCCCAGCAACGTGCTCTTGCCGACACCGCTCCCCGCAAAAATGCCCATACGCTGACCCTTGCCCATGGTCAGCAAACCATCAATGGCACGCACACCCGTGACCAGAGGCTCGGTAATGGGGCGACGCTGCATCGGGTTAGGCGCTGCTCGATTGGTGGGCATTGTCTCCGTAAGGGTAAGCGCCGGTCCGCCATCAATGGGACGTCCCAATCCATCTAGCACCCGCCCCAAAAGCGCCATGCCCACTGGAACACGGAATGACTTTGAAACGGGATACACTTCACTTCCTGGCTGAATCCCCTCCATTGTCCCCAGGGGCATAAGCAGGATGCGTTCATCCCGAAAACCCACCACCTCCGCCAGAACCGGCTCAGTCCCTTGAGCCCGCATTTCACAGATTTCCCCAATTTGGCAATCAATGCCTACCGCCTCAATGGTAAGACCGACTACCTGCACAATGCGTCCAGAAACCTGGAAAGGGTTGGTGCGTCGCAAAGCCTCAAGGTAGCGTTGTGGGTTGGGTAAGGTGGTCGCCGCGCTCATACACTCCCCCCTTCTCCACCGGTTTCCGAGAGCAGGCTACTCAACAACCGCTCTAAGCGAACCTCAATCCGTCCATCTACGGATCCGTACCGGCCTTCGACATAGCAACCACCCCGCCGAATGGCATCACTGGGAATGAGTTTGATCTGCTGATCACGCAGAGCAGCCTGGGCTTCCTTCCAATATGGATCCAGCAACTGCGCGTCCTCTGGGTTGACGTAAATTCGCAGGTCACCCAGGGCTTGAGAATGCTCCAAGACCCGGTTATAAGTCTGCTGTAAGGTTTCAGCATCTAGGACAAATCCCTCCGTGAAAAGGGCACGTGCAATGGCAGCTACCATCTCCAGGACAAATGACTCGCTCTGCGAAAATAGTCTCTCACGCCAGGCCTGAATGTCCTGGACAATGGTTTTTACGGTCTCAATCAGGTCACGCAATTCAGACTCAGCCTGTGCCCGCCCGGTCAGATAAGCCTGTTGCCGAACTTGCTCAGCCTCTTCACGGGCTTGCCGAAGTAGCGCCTCGGCCTGAGCCTCTGCCTCAGCCAGAAGCGCAGTAGCCTGCGCTTGGACGGCTTCCAGATCCACAACCATGTCAACCGACTCAGAAGAAGCAGAGGGCTCCTCCTCTTGATCTGACATCTCATTCGAGCGGGGACTGATTTCAGGAGGTACCAACAGATCAGCAGGTGCCCAGGCCTGTACTTTCGCCCGCAAACGATGACCGTTAGTACGCAGCTGATAGGTAGCATCCGGAACTGTTGTGGGGGTAAAGATGGATAAGACCTGCTTGGCGAGTTTATCCACCTGAACCGGGGTTTCCTCGGCGATCAAAACAGGGGGCTGCCAGGGATGAACCTCATTCCGCATCTGAGGCTGACCGGGACTACTGGATAATCTCATACTCCGCTCCACCACCCGCGATGACAATCTCACCGGCTTCTTCCAGCGCACGCACCGCTTCTACAATGCGCCGCTGAGCCGCATAAACGTTTTTGGCCAGTTGCGGACCCAAAATCTCGATCTCCTCCTTGAGGTTCTCGCGTGCCCGCTCGGAAAGGTTGCGGAAGACCGCTTCTTTGAGGCGCTCTGGAGCCGCCTTGAGCGCCAGTGCCAGGTCGGATTTATTAACATCACGCAACACACGCTGCATGGTACGGTCATCCAACTTGATCAAATCATCAAAGGTGAACATGTTGGCGCGAATTTCTTCCACTAGTTTGGGGTTAGTGGCTTCGAGCGCCTCCAGGATGGTCTTCTGCACGCCACGATCCACTTGATTGAGCATCTTGACCAGGAACGAGACCCCACCCGTGGCGCGGAAGTCGGCCTCGCTCAACACACCCGAAAGTTTGTTTTTCAGATCGCGTTCGACGACTTGTACCACCTGAGGCGAAACCCGGTCCATGGTGGCCAGGCGTAACGTCACCTCAATCTGCAATTCCTTGGGAAAGTTGGTCAGAATATCTGCCGCAACCTTGGCTTCCAGGTAAGACAGCACCAGAGCAATGGTCTGGGGCAATTCATCCTGAAGTAGATTGGCCACCTGCGCTGGATCTGCATTCTTAAGCATCTCAAACGATGAGAGCTGCTGATGCGCTGAAATGCGCTCCAGAATCTCGGCGCCCCGTCGTGGCCCAACCGCGCGGGAAAGTAACTGACGGCTGTAATCAATACCATTTGCCACAACCCCCACCCCCTCGCTGGTTAGTTCGTGAGCCTCTTCCAGCACCACATGGCGCACTTCTGGGGGCACAACGGTGGTACGACTCAGCGCCAGCAAAACACGTTCGATCTCGCTCTCGCTCAGATATTGCAAGACCTTGGACGATACATCCACGCCCAGACACATCAGAAGCACTGATGCTTTCTCCAGTCCGCTGATCTTGGAGGCGAAATCGTCCGTCATGGCTACTTCCCACTCTCGTTGAGCCAGATTTGGATTACCTCAGCCACTGTGGCTGGCGATTCCTCTGCCAGACGGGCCAGGGCCCTCTGCAACTGTTCATCCTCCTGTGAGGTACGCGCCTTGGGGCGTCCCGGCACACCTTCGGGCGCCGCCCCGGCTTGAAGCGCCGCCTGCTGATTCTGCTCTAACATTCCCATCACACTGGCCAGATTTTCACTCAGGCTCGGACGAGCCCCAGCACCGGCCATAGCCCCTGCCCCAGCCCCCGTCGGCAATGCAGCCTCAGAAACCGGCTTCATGATCGTAATCCAGGCTTCACCGGATGCCAAACGCAGATTTCTGAAGACACGCTGCAAATAAATCGCCAGACCGACCACTAATAACACGGCCAGAACAATTTCACCAATGCGGAAGTAAAGATCTGTCTGCTGGCTCTTCTGCATCTCCTTGGCCTGTTCTTCATAATAAGTGCGATCAAAGGCCATGGACTCCACTGCCAGCATGTCACCCCGCGTTTCATCAATCCCGGCAGCGGCAGCAATAGCGCTCCGCAACACCTGGAGTTGCTCGGGCGAGTCCACTCCATCTACCAGCACTGAAAGCGAGATACGCTTGATTTGTCCAGGCGCTTGAATCTCATGCGTCTGCACCTGGGTGATCTCATAATTGACAGTTTCTTCAGTGCGCTGATAAGTAACCGTCTGAGTTCCCCCCTGAGTCACCGGCACTGGGGTGGGTAAATTACTGGCTGCTCCGGGCACTCCCCCCATTGCCTCAGCACCACCGGTGTAACTCTCGGTAATTTTTTGGGAAGAGCGAATGGCCGCGGGCGTGGGATTGAACGTTTGCGAAGTTAATTCACGCTGCGTCCAGTCCATCACCACCTGCGCCTGGACCACAGATCGGTTAGGGCCAAGAACGGAGTTAAGCAAATTCTGGACACTGCGCTGAATTTCCGCCGCAGCCGCTTGCTCGGCATTACGGAAGGTGTCTGCCTGCACGGCAGTTGTAGTTTCATCCTGACTGCCCGAGGCCAACAGGTTGCCTTCCGCATCTACAATCACCACGTTCTCCGGCGTTAGGCCTTCCACACTGCTAGCCACCAGATGCGTAATGGCACGCACCTGTGCCTTATCCAGGTATTTGCCCGGTTTTTCCTTGATCACCACCGAAGCCGTGGGAGGTACCTGATCCCGCGCCAGCAGAGATTTCTCGGGGAGCACCAGATGGACACGTACCATCTCCACCGCCTCCAGGTTGCTGATGGTGCGCTCCAGTTCTCCCTCCAAAGCGCGCTGGTAGTTGACCCGCTGGGTGAATTCGGTCATACCCAGAGTGTTGTTGCTGAACAGTTCAAACCCCACCTGACTGGTCTTTGGAAGGCCCTCGCGCGCCATTTTCAAGCGCACTTCGTACACCTTATCACTCGGCACCAGGATGGTGCCGGTATCTTTGAGCCGATAGGGGATTTTGGCTTCCTCCAGTTTCTGAACAATCTCCCCCGCGTCACTTTCGCTCAGCCCGCGATAGGCCACGGCATACGTGGGCGTGCTGGCCCACACTAAGAAGACAACAACCACCACGATCACCGCCAGGCTGATCACCACCAGCGAGATGCGCCGTGAGCGCGATTGGTGTTGCCAGAATGACCCCAATTGTTGACCCAGGTTAGCCAGCATTGTATTGACCCTCGCTTATCTCGGTTACACCGACATGCGCATGACTTCGCGATAAGCATCCACCAGGCGATCTCGAATGGCCATGGCGATGCGGAAGTTGATGTCCGTCTCCTCCACCGCCATCATAACCTGGTGAATTTCCACATCTTCGCCTGCTGCCAGTTGCTGGATCAAAGCATTGCTTTGATTTTCAGATCGGCTCAACGCATTTAGCACCTCGGCAAAGGACTTTCCCACCCCCTCCGTGGCCTGCTTGCGTTCCGCTGAGGCGCTAGAAAGGGGAGATTGAGTGCCCAGAACACGATTAAGTGAGGATGGGTTCACTTCCATTTCTCGACCTCCCTATTTCGCTTACTTACCGATATCCAGAGCCCGCAGTGCCATCTGCTTTGCCGTATCAATCACCGCCAAATTGGCCTCATAGGAGCGACTGGCAGAAAGCATATTGGTCATCTCGACCACCGGATTCACATTGGGATACTCGACATAGCCCTCTGCATCTGCATCCGGGTGGGTAGGATCGTAGACTCGTGTGCCGGGTGTATTGTCGGTCAAAATTTGGGTGACCTGCACTCCCTTCAGCGCGCCCTGAAAACGCCCCGCCCCCTGACGTACAGCCAGAAAAGGGGGTAAAAACGGAGATTGTCCCTCAGGCATGAATACCACATCCTTGCGCTTGTAGGGGCCACCCTCTGGGGTGCGTGTGGTCTCAGCATTGGCGATATTGTGAGCAATGACATCCAGGCGCAAGCGTTGTGCCGCTAACCCTGAGGCACCTATTCGCAAGACGTTCCAAAATCCCATAACCAACCTCCTCCGGCAGAGGATGTGCGTGTGGAAGTTACAATTGCATCTTAATCCTCTCCCCCTCGCATGGCTATAAACCCTAAATGAAGGAGGGATAAAAATTGCGTGAATTAAAATAAAGCCGGTGAGAAGCGAGCCTCTCACCGGCAAGCCAGAGGAACAGGTTATGGGCTATTGAAGAAAAAAGATCAGGCGCTGGCGTATTGGGGCACCATCGTACGCACCATGAGCGGATCTCCCGGCGCAGGGGCCGCGCTCATCTTCTTCTCAGCCTCGGCCCAAGCCTCGCGCAGTTCTACCAGCACATTGAGCGCCGATTGATAATCCCCAGCCCGCAGGCACTCCAGGCACCACTGGTAAAGACGGAACAAGCCTGTGGCAACCTCAGCGTAATCAAAATTTAGGGCATCACGCAGAAGGGTGATGGCTCGCGTGGCACGCTCAAAATCCTGTTGCTGGCAAGCGCGGATTGCCACATCATAGGCCATGATGACCAGACGAACCGGACTGGCACTCATCACATCCTGCGTGCGATACTCCTGGGTAAAATAATGGCTCTGGTACACCTCGTCCTCCTTCTCGGTTGCATTCAGGTCTGGGTTCCGTGTTCTGCTTCTATCTTCGGATGAAACCTCGGGAACTTAAGCCCCTGGGGATAAAAATCTCGTAAATCTCGACTTTTCCTCCCATTACCCACCGCCCCGGGAATGCCCTAAAACGCAAAAAGCCCACCTACCCGGGTGGATAGCCAGGTGAGACTTTTTATATCCGCAACCTTGCCCTAGACAAAAAGATCAATGATCTCGCCGGCGCGCAACCGGGCCATCTCCTCCGGAGGAATGGTGCGAATCACGTGGCGATGAGTTTTATCGAGGACGAATACGGTCACCTGGCGCGTCTGCGGATCCACCTGAAAACGCAGAGCAATTTCGGCGCTACTCCGGGCCGGAGAAAAGGTACCCGAGCCACGAGCCGGCACATCCTCGGAACGCGCCTCGTTGTGTGCTTCCACCGTAAGCGGCTTCTGCGGGCTAGCCCCGCTCTCCACCGGGACACGGCCCCCAATTTCGGCCGTAACCGGTCCCACGACTTGAAGTTTGGCTTCCCCTTGCATAGGTTCCATCCTTTCCGTTCCGCCAACCTCCCTATTGCGGACCATTCTCTACCTATTCGCCCCCCTAGAACAGGCGGTTTACACTCCCATAAATGCTTGCCCAGGTTTGCTGGGCATACGCCAGACTAATCAACTGTGCCTGGATTTCAGCATACTGCTGGTTCAGCATGGCCTCCCGATCAGCCAGATAGGTTTGAAAGCGGGTAATGTCACTGCCAAGATCTCCGATTTGGCGATCCAGCAGGCTCAGGCTTTGGGTCAGGTAGCCACTGCTTCCGTTGAAGCGGTCCAGTTCTGCAGAAACGGCCCCCATGACGGCATCGAACACTTCCCTCACCGCCTGGGGATTCTGGCGCATGGCCGTCTCAAAGCGGGATGGATCCGTCAGCGAGAGACGCAGGTTGCTATCCAGGGTCACCCCCACCTCGCTAAGGCTTTTATAACCGCTGAGGCTCTCATGGCGCTGCATCACCAGGGAAAGTAATTTATAACGCAATTCACCGAACACCGTATCGTTCGCCAGTGCTCCCCGGGTGTAGGTATCTCCCTGTTTGGTAATGGCAGTTTTATCTTCAAGGTACTCTACCACCTCGTTAAACTTTTTGGCAAAGGCCTCAACCGCGCTACGTGCCCGGCTGTAATCGGCCTCGACCTTAAGGGTTGCAGATTTTCCCACCGCGTCACCGGCTAGGTTTAGAGAAACCCCGTAAATCACATCCCTCAGGTTCGTATTGTGCGCACGGGTAAAGGGAATCCCGTTAACCGTGAATTGGGCATCCTGGGCGTCCCAGGCACCGGCTTCGGGCGGCGGTGTACTTCCCCAGTCCCCCCCCACCTCAGCGACATACTGCACCACCATACGATGGACAACCCCAGTTTGGCGCGCGGTGAAAACCAGATGAGCCCCCACCATGGAAGCTGTTAGATCACGCCCTTCGGGTTGGAGGGCCGCGTTGATCTTGGTCACCACATCCGCCAGGCTATCACTCTCGACCACATCAACCGTTACACCCGCAGCCTGGTAGTCAATTGCAACCGCACCCGCTTGCGGAGTATCACTAAACGTAATGACCAATCCCCGATGGGTATCATAGGTCTCGCCCGGCGTGAGGGATTGCCAATCACTGGTCAGGCTGCCATCTGCCCTGGCTTTGTCGTAAATTGCCACTGCTAAACCATCTGCGGCACGCAGGCGGAATTCATACCCTGCCTCAGACTGGCGTATCTCCAGTACATAAGCCGTCCCCTCGGCCTGAGTGCCCGTGCCCAACTCGCGCAGTCCACTTCCTACCATTCCCACGCTCACCGCATTCACACCGGGACTGCTCGCCGGCAAAGAAGCCGCCGCCGTTCCCATCCCTCCCAGGTAGAAAACCCCGCGCTTACCCAAAGGGCGATCGGTGGAAGACTGCTCTGCCGAAACCCACTGCTCGGCCCGCGCCAGTTGACTTACCTGCACCCGGTACTCCCCCACCATGGCCGTGCTGCTGGCTGTGGCGCTCAACACCGTTGCCCCGCTCACCGATGGATCGGTGACCGTAATGGCTCGTCCGCTCTCCAGGGCGAAAAACGGGCTGCTGCTCATTAGTGCCTGAACCTGTTCCTTGAGGTCATTTAAGTGCGATCGCAGGTCCAGATAAACCCCACGCTGAACCGTGAGTGTATCCCGCTGCTGTGTCAAGCGGCTCAGAGGCTGCCGTTCAAGGCTCATCAGGTTGCTGACCAGGTTGGTAAAATAACTGGAGAGGGTGGTGTTCAACGCATCAACCATGGAAACCTCACAAAACCTCTGGGGGGATGGTTGGACGGGGAGCGCCCTGAGCGCTCCCCGCTATCCCGATACCGATGAGGAGTTGACGATTAACGGAAGAGGGTGAGCAGGAACTGTGGTGCAGTGTTGGCCTGAGCCAGCATGGCGGTTGCCGTCTGCTGCAGGATGAGCAACTTGCTGGCATTGACCTGCTCTTCAGCCATGTTGGCGTTCATGATCCGGTTATAAGCCGCTTCGGTGTTGGTGTACTGAACGGTAATCGCCTCTTCCTTGAAGGATAGACGGGCACTGAACGCACCCACTTCGCTGATGCCTTTCTTGACTTTCTCAATGGCCGCGTCAATATCCGAAAGCGCAGTGCTCAAATTCGCCGTGGTGTATTCCGAGCTCAACCCCAGACCATCCGTATCCGTGCCGTAGGCGCCAAAACCCTGATTACCGGAGAACTTGAATTCTGAGGTGACAGCGGTAGGATCAGCCGCGGTACCCAGGGAGGTCAAGAAGTTCTGCGTGGCCGAGGCGCCTCCTGCCGAACCGCTCTGACCGATCAGCATGTTGCCGTTCCACTGGGTCTGTTCCACGATCGAGTCAATTTCTGCCGCGTAGGCATTTAACTGAGCCGCAATGGCTTCCTTCTCTTTATCCCCGATGGTGCCGCTCTGGGCTTCCAGGGCCTTGTTCTTCATCTTGACCAGAATATCCTGGATTTTGCGCAGACCACCTTCCGCCGTGGAGAGCAGGTTCTTGGCGTCGCCAATGCCGTTGAGCACCGTCTTCAGCCCCTGGCGGCGGATATCAAAGGTAGTCGCCAGGCTCAAGCCCGCCGGATCATCAGCCGCCTCGTTGATGCGCTTACCAGTCGCCAGGCGGGTCTGATGAATGGCCAGTTCATTGTTGATCAGTTGCAACGAGTTGAGCGCATTGAGCGCACCGATGTTACCAGCAATTCGAGTGTAATCTACTGTAGGCATTTCACACCTCCTTGTGAATTTTGGCGGGGATCCTTCCCCTGAGAATTTAGATTTTGAAATGAACAACTGAAAAAGGAGCGGGCTTTCTTCTGTGGGAGCCACTCGGGGTCAAGCCCCGTTCCCCGAGTGGTGGACACTGGAATTGAATGTTGTTGATGGGTTCCGGTTTCTCCTAACCTCCTCATCGGGTCTTTTGGGATGGTGTTCTATCTTCCTTAACGACCACCTCCCGGCAAACCTTAGCCCCAGCGCGTAAATTCGGCATAAATTTCCTCCTTCCTAGACGCTGGCGCCCCGTTGTGAAAAACGGGGCGCCCGATTCAACGCTTGAAATGACGAGCAAACTAATGAACTTTGAGCAAGACCCCCCGTCCATTGCCTGAGGACGCAACACCAGAGCGTTCGCCGACCACCTCGGCTTCGCTCCAGCGGAACTGCGCCACGGCCTCCTTGAGCGCCTGGGCCGTGCCCTGTACGAACTGCGCCGAGGCCGCCACCTCTTCCACCTCAGCCGACATCTCCTCTGCTGAAGCCGAAACTTCTTCCACCGCGGCGCTGTTTTCCTCGCTCACGCTGGCAATGGCCTCAACCGCCTGGGCAATTTCCTGCGCACCGGCACTCATCTCCTCCGTGGCCGCCGTGTTCTCCTCAGCAATGGCAGAGACTTCATCCGCCGCCGCCACCAGTGATTCGGCCAGTGTTGCCATGTGCTGGGCCGCGCGGAGGCTCTCTTCTGCCCCCTCGCGCATGGCCTTGATCCCGTCCATGATATCCGACAACGCACCACCCGACAGATTAGCCTGCTGGACGCCTCTCTCCACTTCGGCGGCGCTCTCCTGCATGGCGTGCACGGCCTCTTCCACGGTTTGCTGTATCTCGCGCACCAGACCGCCAATCTCTCGCGTTGCCGCCGCCGAACGTTCGGCCAGTTTGCGCACCTCATCGGCCACCACGGCGAAGCCCTTACCGTGCTCGCCAGCCCGCGCGGCTTCAATAGCCGCATTGAGCGCCAGCAAATTGGTTTGCGAGGCAATGTCCTGGATGGTTTCCACGATAGCGCCGATCTGCGCGGAACGCTGCCCCATGGCCTGAACCTTTTCTGCCGAGAACCCCACTTTCTCGCGGATGGTCACCATGCCTTTCAGGGTGGATTCCACAGTATGGGATCCCTGGCGGGCCGTCTCAACCGCCGAGTGAGCCACCTGAGCCGCACCTTGCGCGCCCGTCTGCACCTGCTGGATGGCCGCCGAGAGCTGGTTGATCAGTGCCGACATCTTGTTCACCGCCACTGCCTGCTCCTGCGCTCCTTTGGCCACCCCCTGGATGGCACGGGTCATCTGCTCAACCGATGCCGCCGTGCGGCTGGCCGCCTCAGACTGTTGCGAAGCACCTTTTGCCACCTGCTGGATGGTGGTGGCAATCTGCCCGGTTACCTGGCCCGCCTGGCCGGCCGCCTCGGCCAGTTCGGTGGCCGCGGCTTCCAGGGCTTGGGCATTCTGCGCAACCCCCTGCACAATCTGGCGCAGGCCGCTAATCATCCGCGCAAAGGCGTGGCCCAGAACATCCTGCTCCGAACGCGGCTTAACCTCACGAGTGAGATCACCGGCAGCGATGGCTTCGGCGGTCATCGCCATCTCCGACATATAACCCACCACACTTTGCAAGGCCTGCCCCATCTGCCCGATCTCATCTCGCCGGTTCAGTATAGACTTCTCCCTAATTTCTTCAGCATCTCTCAACAAGTCGCCCTGCGCCAGGCGATTCAGCGCCGCCGAAACAAGTAGGATCGGAGCAGCAATTTGCCCGGAGAAAGCATAAGCCGCCAGGACCACCAGCCCCGCCATCACAAGCGCGCCGATGATCAAAATCCGTGCCAGCCCGTTTACGGCAGCCAGTGCTTCGCTGGCATCTTGCTCGACAATGAGCCCCCAGTTCATACCCGCCAAATGGCGATACGCGCCCACCACTGGCTTGAAGCGATAGCCCTGGTACTCCCCCACGCCGTCCTGCCCAGAGAGCACCGCACGTGCAGCCTCGGTGTCAATGCGCAACTCCAGCGCACTGCGTTCCCTAATGCGGTTTTCGGCCTTGAGTTGATTTTCAAACCGCGAAGGAGTGATGAACACCCCCCGCTGGTCAATCAGATACGCATCGCCAGTGTTACCCAGTCGGGCTTTCGCCAGCACACCTTCAATAGCAGTGGTGGGCACCACCGCCGCCATCACCCCCACAACCTGTCCCAGCGACCGAATGGGGGTTGCTATGACCACAACCACATGGAGGCTACCCTTTGAGATGAGAGGCTCAGAGATCACCGTTCGACCCGCCATGGCCTGCTTGAAGTACTCTCGATCACTCATATTATTGCGCTGGCCGTCGGTAGAAGCCAGCGCCACCCCATCTGGCTGGATCACTACCAGTGTCTCGTAATGATCGCCCCACTTTTCACGGTAAAACGTCAAAGCCCGCATGGCCCGCACCGGTTCCATGGAAACAATTTCAGCCGCGTTGGCCATGATTTCAATTTCGGTTTGGCGAGCCGCCAGCCACTCCTGAACCTGATCTACCGTCATATCGGCCAAGTTGCTCAGAGTCTCCCGCGTGCTTTGGCTTAATGCCCCCCGGGCCTGTACATAACTCAACGCAAACAGCACCATCAATGGGACCAGCGCCAGGGCTAACGAGTAGGCTAACAGTTGTGTTCGAATGGAACGTCGCCCTCTCCCCCCTGAACCCTGTCCTTTCCGGAATACGTTATTGAAGAAATTGTTCATGAATCTTGTCCTCCAAAAGAAAAGCGGATTGGGTTGTTGTTTCATTCACGCTCCTACTGCCTCGCGTAGGGTCGTCAGTTGGGCCTCTTCTTCAATCGAAAGTACCCGCGCCAGGTCAAGCAGCAGGATCAATCGCTCGCCCACCTTGGCAATGCCGGTGATGAAACGCGTGCGTTCGCTAGTGACCATGGGAGGTGGCGGTTCAATGGTTTCCTCAGGCAGACGCAACACCTCCAATACACTGTCCACAATGATCCCAATGGGGTGGGCACCGTGCATCACGACCACAATGCGGGTCTCGCGATCCGCCTCCACCGAGGGCAACCCAAAGCGCCTGCGCAGCGACAGTACGGGGAGCACCATGCCGCGAAGGTTGGTGATGCCCTCAACAAAGGCCGGTGCCTGGGGAACCACGGTGATCGGCTGCATCTTAACAATGCTCTCGACCTGCTCGATGGTGACCCCATATTGTTCACCGGCCACCTGAAAAACCACAAACTGTTGCTCCATAAAACGCTCCTTTCATGAACCGGGGATTGTGGTTTCAGCCAGTTGGGGAAGGGCCTCCTGCGCGGGGGAGGGCGCCGCTACCGGGGCAGCCTCCTGCGCCAGTTTGAAATGGGCCACCAGCGCCTCCAGGGTATGTGCCATTTGGGCCAGCCCGCCCACCGCAGAAGCCACCTCGGCAACCTGCGCGCTAACCTCCTCTGCCGAGGCACTCACTTCTTCAATGGCCGCGCTGTTTTCCTCCGAAACGCTGGCTATTGTTTCAATGGCCTGATTAACTTCACCCACACTAGCCGTCATTTCCTCAGTTGAAGCCGTATTCTCTTCCACCACGGCAGAAACGCTGTCCACCGCTCCGACCAGTTGATCCACCGCATCACGCACTCGCACCGCAGCGTTTGCCGTCAACTCAGCCTGCTGCCGAACGGCCTCGCTCACCTCATGAATGAAAGCCAGGGCCTGACCGGCCTGATTCGCCAGTTCCACGCCCCGCTGGACATCGTCATTCCCGGCGCGCATGGCATTGACGGCCTCTTCCACAGTTTGCTGGATGCCGCGCACCAAATGGCCGATTTCTTTAGTTGCGGCTGCGGCGCGCTCGGCCAGTTTGCGCACTTCATCGGCCACCACAGCAAAGCCTTTGCCGTGCTCGCCAGCCCGCGCGGCTTCAATAGCCGCATTGAGCGCCAGCAAATTGGTTTGCGAGGCAATATCCTGGATGGTTTCCAGAATGGCTCCAATCTCGCGCGAACGCACCCCCATTTCCTCCACACGCGTGGCCGAAAAACCAAAGCGTGTGCGAATGTTTTCAATGCCTTCGATGGTCTGCTGAACCGCCTGCACCCCCTGCTGGGCCAGTTGGGCCGCCCCCGAAGCATCGCGGAAGACGGTTTGCACGTTCTCGGCCATCTGCGCTACGTGGTCGCTGATTGTTGCCGTCAGCCGTGAAGCATTTGCTACCGCCTGCGATTGCTCCTGCGCACCGCGAGCAATCCCCTCAATGGCGCGGGCCACCTCGTTGATCGAGGCCGCCGTGCGATTGACACTTTCAGATTGCTCGGTAATGCCTCGAGCCACCTGCTGCAACGTCTGTGCCATCTGCTGACTGGCCTCGCCACTCTGGGCAGCGGCATGGCGAATCTCCTGGGCAATCACATTCAGTCGCCCCGCCGCTTCAGTAATTTCCTGCACCTGGTGGCGCAACCCTGCCACCATACGCGCAAACGCCTGGCCGAGTTCGTCCTTCTCGCTGCGTGGTGTTACCATCAGGCTGAGGTCCCCACCCGCAATGCGATCCGCCAATTCGGCCATTGCAACGATATAGTCTTCCGCAGCCTTAAGCGCCCGCCCTAGAGCCCCTAATTCATCCTCTCGACTGGCAATGGACTCTTTGACCTCGATAGGGATGTGGCGGTTGAGATCCCCCTGAGAGAGATTGCTCAGCGCACCAACCATGACTTGAATAGGCTGGTTCAAGTTGCGGGTGATGAGCACAGAGAGTCCGCCCGAGATGACCAGTGCCAGGCAGGTAATGAGCATGAGGATCCAACGCATTCGCTCGAAAGTAGCCTCGCTCTGGGCGTGGGCCTGATCTGCGGCGCGCTGCACGATGGTAAGCAAAGATTCCATGGTGGCATCGGCGGTCTGGCGCGCCATCGCCAGATCCCCCACGGTGGCACGCGCCATGGCCGCGCTGCGATTCCCGGCACGAATTTGCTGTAATGTGTCATCTAACTTGCTAACATAATCTTGCCAGGCGGTCTCAAAAGCCACCAACGCCGCCTCCGCATCCTGAATGTTGGCTTCGCGGACCTTACGCACAATTGCCGTGATCCCGGCAATGTTCTGGTTAATCTCCGATTCCAGTTTCAGCGTATCATCGGGCAACAGAAAGATATTGAAGAGGGAACCCCGAATTTGATACAACATCGTACGCGCTCGCCCGACCTCCAACGCTGGCGTCAAATTCTGCGCATAAAGCTGGTTGGATTGGCGATTAAGACGATCCAGGCTCCAGTAGGCGACCAAGGCCAGTATCAGAGAGAACAATCCAATTAGGGCAAAGCCCAGGCTTAGTTTGGTCAGAATGCGCAGACGATTAAGGGGGTTTACTCTCATTGGGCTCTCCTTGCAAATGGGATGGATTGGGAAATAGTAAAGCTCACAAAAACCACCCGGGGCGGAAGGAAGTACATAATTCTCCACCGGGCGTGGCTGCCCGATACAATAACGCCTTCCGCTTCTGTTGTTGGAAGTACCGCAGGATAGAACCGCATTTTCCTTCTCAATTTACGGATACCGGCAGCCCAGGCACATAAAAGACAGATAAAAACACAATAAAAAAGAAATGAGTTTGTGCCTGAGGCCCCAGAAAGATGAAAAATGGGCTGCTCGCGCTTGACAATCCCCCTGCCTGCCGTTAAAATTCTGATTGCGCCGAGATAGCTCAGTTGGTAGAGCACGCGGCTGAAAACTGCGGTGTCGCCAGTTCGATTCTGGCTCTCGGCACACGGCGCCCTTCTTTGGAAGGGCGCCTTGCTTTAACCCTACCCCTTATGGTATGATGCTCGCGGGAGGGCATCATGCAAACATCCAAATGGTTGATCATTCTCTTGAGCATTGGCATCATGCTGAGCGCCTGTAGTAGCGGCGCACGTACGCTGGCAGGCAGTGAAAAAGATGCAGTGCTGGCTTATGCCGAGCCCATGACGACTACCCTGCTGGATGGCCTGTTAGCCGGAGATTACACCGCTTTTGCCACGGACTTTGATGAGTCCATGCGCAAAGGGCTGGATGAGAAGGCTTTCGCCGACCTGCGTAGCACCTTGGAAACGCACCTGGGGGCTTTCCAGTCCCGTGAGATCAATGCCGTGCTTGAAAGTGGCAATTACTTCATCGTGGTATACCGCCTGCGCTTTGAGAAGGACGATAATGTCACCATGCGTCTGGTGCTGACCAAGACTGAGCCCCATCTGGTAAGCGGCCTGTGGTTTGACTCCAAAGAACTGCGCAAGCGCTAAAGGGGATCACGCTTCGGCAGCGGATGGATTCCCCTTTTCGTTGTCTTTGGCCTCTTCCCACAGCGCATCCATTTCAGCCAGACTCATCTCACCCAGCACTCGTCCTGCCTCCCGGGCACGCCGTTCGATATGGGCAAAGCGCTGCCGGAAGCGATGATTCGTCGCACGCAGCGCACTCTCTGCATCTACCTTGTACCAGCGCGCCAGGTTAACCACCGCAAACAGTAAATCCCCCAGTTCTTTCTCCCGCGCCTCATCATCCGGGGCAGTCCGCACTTCCTCAAGCTCCTCGCGCACTTTTTCCCACACCGGTGCAATTTCCGGCCAGTCAAAGCCCACTCGCGCGGCACGGTCTTGCAACTCTTGGGCCTGCGTTAGAGCCGGCAGAGCCAGAGGCACGCCCGCCAGCAAACTGCGGGTTTCCTGCCCATTGGCTTCGCGCTCCGCCTGCTTCAACCGCTCCCAATTGCGGAGTACTCCCTCAACCCCTTCCACCTGAAGAGCGCCAAAAACGTGCGGATGACGGCGCACAATTTTCTGATGAATCCCGTGCACAACATCGGTGAAGTTAAATGTACCCTCTTCATTGGCAATCTGGGCATGTAAAGCCACCTGGAGCAGCAGATCCCCCAATTCCTCCTGGAGGGCCGCCGCATCATTGGCATCAATCGCCGCAAGCACCTCGTACGCCTCTTCCAAAAGATGACTGCGCAATGACTGATGGGTCTGTTGCCGATCCCAGGGACAGCCATCTGGTGCCCGCAGGTGCGCCACGATTTCCAGAAACGCCTCCATGGATGTGGCGGGGCCCAACGGAGGCACATACAGCGCACTCATCAGCCCCAGGTGGGGACTGCGATCTATCTCATAAAGGTGGAGGTGCTCTACCTGCTGGCGGGAAGTACCCGCGGCATGCACCAGTACAACCGGATGCTCATCCGGATAAAAAGCGTTCAAGGTTAGTTTGACCTCAGAGGCGCTCATCCGGTCGTAAATCTGGGCGATCAGCACCGGTGCATCCGGCGGAAAAGAGGGAACGTGCCAGGTACCCAATTCCAACGCATCCACCAAGACCAAGCGCGGGAAAGGGTCAATCCCCAGCGCGGTAAAAGTGGGCTCCAGAAAGGAGACCCCCTCGATAACACGCACGGGCAGACCTTCAGCGCGGGCCCGGCGTAGGATTTCAGGACCTGTTGCTTCGGCTACCAATGGATGACCCGGCACCGCGTAGGTCACACCTTCCGGACGCCGAGCCAGATCGAGGATCTTTTCCACAATAGTGGCATAGACCTGCTCAAATGAACTTCCCTGGCGGTAAAGCCAATCGAAGGCGTGAACTCGTACACTCGGGGGCAATTCCTGCACCACCGGGTGCAACTCGGTGCGCACATAGATTTCGGGCACCGCTTGCAACCATTCCCAGGCTTCACGGGTCAACAGACGCCCTTCACCTGGTCCTAACCCTAAGAGCACCACACCACCGGCTTCTGTCATGGCATCACCTCTACAACACGCTTGGAGCTGACCTGCCTTTGTTTTAGCAAAAAGCCTGAGGGGAGGATGCGAAATCCTCCCTCAGGCCCATCATACGGCCAAACAACTGCCCAGTAAAAAGCGACTTAACGCTTGGTGTAAGTAGGCGCCTTGCGCGCGCGCTTAAGTCCGGGCTTCTTGCGTTCCTTAACCCGTGGATCTCGGGTCAGCAGGCCCTCGCGGCGCAACATCTGAACCAACTCGGGGTTCATCTTAGCCAGTGCCCGCGCCAAGCCCAAGCGCACAGCGTCAGCCTGCCCGGTCACGCCACCACCTTCCACCTTAACCGTGATGTCAAAACCAGCCCGGTCATAACCGGTCACGGCCAGTGGGCGCAGAATGGAATCCACATCCCCTAAGCGCGGGAAATACACCTCGAGGGGCTTTTCGTTGATCACAAAGCGCCCGGATCCACTCATCACGCGCACACGCGCTGTCGCCTCTTTGCGGCGCCCAACACCTTCGTAATATTGCACAGCCATCATATACCCTTACTCCTTTAGGCTACCGGTTGCGGATTTTGAGCCTGGTGAGGATGCTCCTGCCCGGCATATATCTTGAGGCGCTTGATCAAACGCCGTCCGAGTTTGTTCTTAGGAAGCATGCCCCACACTGCTTGCCGGATCACCCGATCGGGGTGTTTTTGAAGCATATCCCGCAAGGAAATTGCTTTCAGACCCCCGGGATACATTGAATGTCGGTAGTAAATCTTGGTCTCAGGGCGCGATTCGTGAACACGAACGCGGCTGGCATTAATGACCACCACATAATCCCCCATTGGTACTCCCGGGGTGTAAGTGGGCTTGTGCTTACCCAAAAGGTAGGCCGCAATCTTCGTAGCCAGGCGCCCTAAATTCTGGTCTGTGGCGTCAACCAGCAGCCATTGTGTTTCGGGTTTTCCTTTGATTACGTATGTCTTATCCACAGTCCTCATCTCCACTTGCTATTAAGGATTCTCCCAGAGGTTCAAATCCTTGCCCATCTTCAGGGTAGTATACCCGCTCGAGCACCAGGCCTCGTGCCGCCGCCAAACCGGGAGGAAGGTTACCTTGCCCCTGCAGGGCGGCCCCAATGGCTTCCGGCTCGAGTTTTGCCTGACCAACCAGCACCTGAACGTAAACCAGCCTGCGCACCATGTGGTAAAGAAATGCATTGGCGAGGATGCGAAAGCGAAGCGAGGCATCTTCCAGGACTTCCCAGGAGGCATGGTACACGTGACGGATGGTGGAACGTCCGGGCTTCATCGGCGTACCGAAAGCCGCAAAGTCATGGCAACCCTCGATCCAACCTGCCGCCGCCATCATGCGGGCCAAGTCCACCTCAGGCCAGACGCGCCAGGCAAAGCGGTCACGCAGTGGATCTCGTTCCTGAGCAACGTAGAGACGGTAAGTGTAGGCCCGACCCACGGCATGATAGCGAGGATGAAAATCCGGCGCAACCTCACGCACTGCCTTGACCGCGATGTCCTCGGGCAGGTACGCGTTCAACGCCCGGCCCAGGGCTTCGGGGGAGTGAGGCCACTCCAGATCAAACGCGACCACCTGGCCTGCTGCGTGGACGCCCGCATCCGTCCGGCCAGCATAGAGGATGGCCGACCCTTGCCAGCCCAGGCGACTCAACGCCGCCTCCACCTCTGCCTGCACCGTCCGCGCCCGGCCTCCCTGCCGTTGAAACCCCTGGAAGCAGGTGCCGTCGTAGGCTATGATCACCTGGTAACGTGCCATTCCAATCCGGCAAAGGTCCGGATGGCTTACGACTCAACCAGTTCCAGCAAGACCATCTCGGCGGCATCGCCCAACCGAGGGCCTAGCTTGAACATGCGCGTATAACCGCCATTGCGATTAGCGTAACGAGGTCCGATCTCATCGAACAGCTTCTTGACCAGTTGGGGGTCTCCCAACCGCGCCGCCACCAGTCGCCGTGCATTTACTTTATCCACATCACTCCCTTGCTGACTGTTGCGGGCAATCGTGATGATACGCTCGGCTTCGCCACGAATTGCCATTGCCTTGGCACGCGTCGTGCGAATCCGCTCGTGAGCAAAAAACTGGCGCAAAAGCGTGCGGCGCAAGGCATT
The DNA here is from genome assembly GCF_001306145.1 of Thermanaerothrix daxensis. GTDB lineage: Bacteria > Chloroflexota > Anaerolineae > Anaerolineales > Anaerolineaceae > Thermanaerothrix > Thermanaerothrix daxensis. Next base: position 533,156 of record NZ_LGKO01000002.1, on the reverse strand, counting down.
CCGCTGCCCGGTGGATCGCCCTAATTTATAACCTGCAACCTTGTGTCGCATAGGTCCTTACTCCGCCTCCTTTGTTTCGGGTGGCAAGAACCCCTTCTCGCGCATCTTCTGGCGCAATTCCTCAAGGCTCTTCTCGCCAAAATTCCGGATGGACATCACCGCGTCATTGCCCTTCTCCAGCAGTTCCAGCACATCCCCAACCGTGGTGATCCCAGTGCGCTTCAAGGAATTGAATACGCGCACCGAAAGATCCAGATTTTCAATTGGGGTATCGGCGGCTTCACTGCTCAGGCGAATGCCGGTCGGCTCTTTCTCAGCCGCCAATGCCATCGCCTCCTCACCCACCCCCGCTACCAGGCGGAAGTGATCAATGAGGATCCGCGAAGCCTCAACCAGTGCCTTTTCAGGCGACATGGTACCATCCGTCCAGATTTCCAACGTCAGGCGCTCGTAATTCGTGCTCTGCCCCACGCGCGTGGCTTCCACGTTGTAGTTGACCCGCTTAACCGGGCTAAAAATGGCATCCACGGGTAACTCACCGATGGGAAGCCGCCCACTACGGTCACTGGCTGGAGAATACCCGCGGCCTCGCTCCACCACCATCTCGATATCCAGGCGAGTGTTGGGATCATCCACGGTGAAGAGGTAAAGTTCCGGGTTGACAATTTCTACCTCGGCAGGGGTTTGAATATCTGCCGCGGTGACCGGCCCCTCACCTCGCACCTCCAACTGCAAGGTGGCAGTATCCACATCGTGCAGAATCAGGCGCAACTGCTTGATCTGCAACATCACCTGGATCACATCCTCGCGGACGCCGGGAATATCGCTGAACTCGTGCAGCACATCCGTGATCCGGATAGAAGTCACGGCCGCACCTTCCAGCGAGGAGAGCAACACACGCCGCAGAGCATTGCCCAGGGTGACCCCGTAACCACGCTCCAACGGGCTGATCACAAAGCGCCCATAATTACGCGCCTGGACATCTTGCTCTATTCTGGGTTTAACCATGCTACTTACAGCACTCAAGGTCCACCTCTTTCCGCTGAACGAACCCGGATCTCATTCATTAGCGCGAGTAGTACTCGACAATCAACTGTTCGTTCAAAGCGCCATCAATCTCCGCCCGTTCGGGCAGGCGCAGCACGCGCCCCGAAAGCTGTTGCAAATCGCGCTCCAACCACGGGCTGCATGGACGCTTTTCGGCAATATCGGGCAACTCGCGGAAGAATGTGCGCCGCCGTGAACCCTCGCGCACGGCCACTACATCGCCAGGTCGCAGCAACATTGAAGGCACATCCGTCTTGCGGCCGTTCACAGTGAAATGACCGTGGGTGACCAATTGGCGTGCCTGCGCACGATTGGCAGCAAACCCCAAACGGTAAATCACATTATCCAGGCGCATCTCAAGGGTCTGCAACAGGTTGAGACCCGTCAGACCGCGCTTGCGCAGCGCCACTGTGAAATAACGGCGGAACTGACGCTCCAGCACACCGTAAATGCGGCGCGCGCGTTGCTTGGCCCGCAACTGCTTGGCATAGTCTGAGAGGCGCTCCATGCCCCCACGGGCACTCCCCATACGACCGTGCTCACCAGGGGCATAACCTCGACGTTCAAAGGCGCATTTGGGAGAGAAACAGCGTTCCCCTTTGAGGAACAGTTTCATCCCTTCACGCCGACACAATTTACAAACCGGTCCGGTATATCTCGCCATATCGTCCCTCACTTCATCCGATTAGACACGGCGCTTCTTGGGCGGCCGACACCCATTGTGGGGAATCGGCGTTGCATCCGCAATGGAGCGCACGGTGACGCCCATCGCCTGAATTGCTCGAATCGCCGATTCGCGCCCAGGGCCCGGGCCCTTGACAATCAGGTCCACTTCCTGAACGCCCATTGCCTGCGCCGCCTTGATTGCCTGTTCGGCAGCCAGGCGCGCCGCAAACGGGGTGCTCTTGCGCGAACCCTTAAATCCGGCCGACCCCGAACTGGCCCAGCAGACCACATTTCCCTGCTGATCGGTGACGGTCACGATCGTATTATTAAACGACGCGTTGATGTACACCTTCGCAGATGATAACGTGCGCTTGACTTTTCGCGTAGCGCCAGACCGGCGCGCAGATCGTACACTTTGAGCCATGTTTCCTCGCTCTCACTCCATAAGAATGCATTTTCCACATAGATCCCGGCCAATCGCCGCTCAGGCAGCCGCAGGGGAGGGAAGGCGCTCCCAACACTGAGCCAGCGATGCCCAGGCCTATTTCTTCGCTGCACCTCGGCGGCGACCCCGCCCAGCCACCGTCTTGCGCGGGCCCTTGCGCGTGCGGGCATTGGTACGCGTGCGCTGACCCCGCACCGGCAAGCCACGGCGATGGCGCAAACCCCGGTAGCAACCAATCTCAATCAGACGCTTGATATTCATCTGCACCTCGCGGCGCAGATCACCCTCGACCTTGTAGTGCTGAGCAATGTAATCGCGCAGAGCGTTAACCTCAGCCTCGGTCAGGTCCTTAACCCGCGTATCAGGGTTCACTTTCGTCGCCGCAAGGATCTCTTTAGCGCGGCTCGGCCCAATTCCGTAAATGTAGGTCAGGGCTACTTCAACCCGCTTGTTGCGCGGAAGATCAACACCTTCAATTCTCGCCATGCCGTTTTACCCCTGTCGCTGTTTATGCTTTGGATTCTCACAAATCACGTACAGGCGTCCCCTGCGCCGCACGATTTTGCACTTCGCACATCGTTTACGAATAGAAGGTGATACTTTCATGATCGCGTTCTCCTGTCACAAGATAACTTCATCTTAGCAGCCGAATTTAAAATTATACCGGCTTCCGATGATTTCGTCCAGGCGTACTGCCATCCTCAAGCAAAGTCAGGATGAGCGGCCCGTGCTCGGTAACAGCAACCGTGTGCTCAAAATGAGCCGTGGGCAAACCATTTTGCGATGCCACAGTCCACTGATCCTCGAGCACGCGCGTGTACGGCGAACCAATGAGCACCATCGGCTCCAGCGCAATCGTCATCCCCGGACGGAGCACCATCCCCCGCCCCGGCACACCGTAATTGGGAACCTGCGGCCCCTCGTGCATCTGGCGACCAACGCCGTGCCCGGTATACTCGCGGGTGACAAAAAAGCCTCGACTTTCCACAAATTGCTGAATGGCGGCGGATACATCACCCACCCGATTCCCGGGCAGCATTTTGGCAATCCCTGCATAGAGTGCCTGCTCGGTTACTTCAAGCAAACGCTGAATTTCGGGTGAGACCTCGCCAATTGCAATGGTTACTGCCGAATCGGCCACAAAACCTTCATATACCGTGCCGCAGTCAATCGAGACAATATCGCCTTCTTTCAACTTACGGCTTCCAGGGATGCCATGCACCAGTTCGTCATTGACGCTTACCGTCGTGCTGGCAGGATACGGGTAGGGCCCAGGATAATTCTTGAACGGTGAATAAACCCCGTATTTCTTAAGCACCTCTTCTGCTGCTGCGTTCAAATCCGCCGTGGTAACGCCTGGGCGGGCAATATCGCAGGCCGCCTGCAGCGCTTCGGCGTTGATGCGCCCGGCAATGCGCATGATCTCAATCTCTTTGGGGCTCTTGATCGTGATGTGACGCTCCCAACTCATCATGACTGCGCTTTCCTGGCCTTTTCCACGGCTTCCAGCAACCTGGCACTCACTTCTTCAATGGGCTGGGTACCATCAATCTCCACCAGCAGCCCCTTCTGACGATAATAATCCACCAGGGGGGCCGTCTGCTCTAAGTAGACCTGAATGCGCCGGGCTACCGTCGCCGGCAAGTCGTCCTCACGCTGGTAAAGTTCAGAGCCATCTATATCACATACACCCGGCACACGCGGCGGGTTGTACTTCGCATGGTACACGTGTCCCTGCGCCCGGCAAGTCCAACGTCCTCCTAATCGCTCAATCAAAACCTCTGCCGGCACCTGGATCAGAGGCACGCTGACAACTCGACCACTCAGTTCCGCCAGCATCTCATCCAGAGCCGCAGCCTGAGCCGGTGTGCGCGGGAAACCATCCAGAATAGCCCCACGGGCACAATCTGGGCGGCCGACCCGCTCGCGCACCATAGCGATGGTCACGTCATCCGGCACCAATTCCCCGCGGTTCATGTAAGATTGAGCCAACTTTCCCAGTTCCGTTTGTGCTTTAAGATGCTCGCGGAACAAATCGCCCGAGGAAATGTGCGCCATGCCCAGAGACTGCGCCAGGCGCTGGGCTTGCGTGCCTTTTCCGGCACCGGGAGGACCGAGCAGAACGATGAAATCACCCATAGGCAGGCCTACCCTTTAATCAATCGTTCTTCGTAGCCGTGCAGTTTCAATTCGGTTTCAATGATCGTGAAGGTGTCGCGTACCACACCCACTACGATCAGCAAGCCCGCCGAAGAAACCAGGAAAAGCCCAGCCTGGCGTGCCGAAGTCGGCAGGAAAACATTCAGGATATAAGGAAGCACGGCCACCAACCCCAAGAAGAGGGCTCCCGGCAGGGTAATACGGCGCTGCACCTTGGTCAGGTACTTCTGGGTAGGTTCACCCCGCAGCACACCGGGAATTTGGGCCCCCTGGCGCTTAAGTGCTTCCCCGTAGTTCTGCTGGGTGAAGAGCACATCGGTATAGAAGAAGGTGAACAGCACCACCATCAAGAAGTAGAATAGCGCATATAACCCCGAGTTTCCGCTAAAGGTATTATAAATCCCGGTCGCCAGGTTGCGCACCCACTCGGTTTGCACATTTAAGAACAGCCCCGCCACCAATGCCGGCAAGAGCAGAATGGACTGGGCGAAGATCAGCGGGATCATCCCGGCCATATTGACCATCAACGGCAGGTTGCTGCGCACCGGCATGGACATACGGTTGCCTACCCGTCGCCCCGGGAAAAGCACCGGCACATTACGGCGCCCCTGTTGGACGAAGACAATCGCAAAGATGACCAGAACGAGGATGACCAGGATCAGCAAAGTCATCCACCAGGCGTTCTGGCGGTCACTCCACAGAGAGATCAAGTTGGCCGGAATACGGGAGACAATACCCGCAAAGATGATCAACGAAAGGCCCTGGTTGGGGATACCATATTCCGATATCAACTGTCCCAGCCAGATGCCAAACATGGTCCCCGCCATCATGCTGAACAGAGTAGTCAGCGTGGGCAGCAAATCGGCTCCGCTAAACCCAAATTGGTACGTCAGAATTGAAGCCCCAATATTACGGGCATACTGGTTAAAGATGTTAATCTGTCCAATGGCGGAGAGAAAGGCCATGGGCACAGCCAGGATGATCGTCCACTTCTCCATCCAACGCTGGCCTTCGCGCGGATTCTCTTTGAGTTTTCGCTCCAGCGCCGGGATAATCGGCACCAGCAATTGCAAGACAATCTGTGCCGTAATGTAGGGGTACACCCCCATCGCCAGAATGGAGAAGTTAGTGATCGTACCACCGGAAAGCAAATCCAGCAGTCCAAAGAGGGTCCCGGCAGCACCTGGGGTTTGGACGATGTTGCGGATCACCTCACGATCTACGCCTGGCACGGGCACATGCGCAGCCAGGCGGTAGATCGCTAGAATCAGGAAGGTGATTAGCAATTTGCGGCGAATGTCTTCCGACTTCCAAAGGTAACGCCAGGGTGACCGCTTCATAAACAGGTCTCCTTAGGATTCCACATTCTCGGCCGCAATTAACTCCACACGGCCGCCTGCCGCTTCAATTTTGGCTTTAGCCCCTGCGCTGATCCGGTGCACGCGCACCACCAGCGGGAAGTCAATCTCGCCCTTGCCCAGGACAACCACCGGATTCTTAGGCTTATGGAGAAGATTCTTCTCCGCCAGCGCCTCGGGGGTAACCTCACTGTTGGGGGCAAACTTTTCTACCAACTGGCGAATATTGACCTCGTTATACTCTACCCGGTTGGGCGGGGTAAAGCCCACACCACGCATGAAAGGCAAGCGGCGGTAGAACGGCAAGTTACCACCCTGGCGATAGAGATGCCCCTCTTCGCCCGAGCGCGCGCCCTGGCCCTTAGTACCGCGACCGGCCGTTTTACCCTGACCTGCCGCAATACCACGACCCACGCGTTTGCGTTTCTTTTTCGCACCTTCATCCGGTACAAGATCATGCAACTTCATGGCTCTACCTGCTCTTCCTCAACTTTGACCAGATGATTAACCTTCCGCAGCATTCCACGAATAGCGGGAGTATCTTCATGGATCACAGTCTGGTTCAGGCGCCGCAGTCCCAGCGCACGGATGGTTGCCTTTTGGCGCTCGGAATACCCAATGGCGCTCTTAACCCAGGTGATCCGTAAGACCTTGGGTTTCTCAGGATTCGCGGCCATGTTTCCTCCGCTCCCAGAAAGGTAACACCTCTTGCAGGGGTTTGCCGCGCCGCTTCGCCTCTTCCTCTGGGGATTTGAGTTGCTCTAACGCCTTGAAGGTGGCTTTTACCACGTTTAGAACGTTGGAACTGCCCAGAGATTTGGTCAAAATATCATGAATGCCAGCGGCTTCCAGCACAGCGCGCACACCACCTGCGGCAATGACCCCGGTTCCCGGAGAGGCGGGTTTCAGCAAGACTTCAGAGCCGCCCACGCGTGCCTTGACCTCGTGCGGGATGGTCGTTCCCACCATCACAATGGGCCGCATGTTCTTATGAGCACGGTCTGAGGCCTTGCGCATTGCATCCGGTACGGCATTGGCCTTACCAACGCCCAGGCCCACATTGCCACGGTTATCTCCAGCCACCACGGTGACACGGAACTGGAAACGCCGACCTCCCTTCACCACCTTGGCGACGCGGCGAATCTCAATCACCCGTTCATCGTATTGCTGTTCAATCGGTTGATAATCCATCATATCCATAGTTCAGGCCCTCACGTTATGATTGGCCTAGAATTCCAGGCCGGCGGCTCGGGCGCCATCGGCTAAGGCTTTTACCCGGCCAATATATTTAAAGCCGCCGCGGTCAAACACGACCTGTCGAATACCCTTTTCAACGGCCCGACGGCCCACCAGCTCGCCCACCAGGCGCGCCTTCTCCGTCTTTGAAAGCCCCTGGAGCTTCTCACGCAATTCATGATCAATCGAAGATGCTGCAGCCAGGGTATGGCCCGCCTCATCATCAATCACCTGCGCGTAAATCTCCTTCAGGCTACGAAAGACACACAGGCGCGGCCGTTCGGGGGTACCGAAGACCTTTTTCCGCACACGACGATGCCGACGAATTCGGGCTTCTGCTCGCGATAATCTGCTCATATGCGCTCCACCTACTTCTTGCCGCCCTTGCCGGCCTTACCACCTTTACCGGCTTTGCGGCGGATTTTCTCACCCAGATAGTGAATGCCTTTGCCATGATAGGGCTCTGGCGGACGCAATTCACGGATGTTGGCAGCCACCTGCCCCACCAGCGCCTTATCATAACCCATCACCTTGATTTGCCGCGCGCGGGCATCCACATCAAATGTAATACCCGCTGGCGGAGTCACTACAATGGGGTGAGAGTAGCCCAGAAACAGCTTCAGATTGCTGCCTTCCATCTCGGCGCGGTAACCCACACCTTCAATTTCCAGCACCTTGGTAAAGCCCTGGCTCACCCCGGTGACCATATTCTGGATCAAAGCACGGGTTGTACCATGCAGGGCCCGCACCTGGGGCTCGTCGGAAGACCGAGTCACAATGATCTGCCCGTTCTCAAACGAAACCGCCAGCCGCGGCGAAAACTCCCAGGAAAGCTCACCCTTTGGCCCCTTGACGTGCACCCGGGTTCCCTGGATATTCACCTGCACCCCTGCCGGAACAACCACCGGTAAACGACCTATACGCGACACGCTCAACCTCCTTCAACCGATGATTCGCTCACCAGACTTTGCACAAGATCTCACCACCCACGTTGAGTTGGCGAGCGCGCTGTCCGGTCATAATCCCTTTGGGGGTGGAAAGAATGGTAATCCCCATTCCGGAGAGTACCCACGGAATATCACGCTTGCGCGTATAAATGCGGCGTCCCGGCCGGCTGACACGCTCCAACCCGCTGATAACCGGGCGGCGATGACGGCGCTCTCCCACGTACTTCAACTGAATGCGCAGAACACGCTCATGGGGCTTGGCGCCCTCAACCACCTCATAGCCTTCAATATAGCCCTCTTCCTTCAAGATGCGAGCAATCTCCACCTTGATTTTGGAACTGGGCATGCTCACACTCGCGTGTCCGGCCATAATGGCATTGCGAATGCGGGTTAACATATCGGCAATCGGATCATTAACACTCATGCTTGACCTCCAACCTGGCCTTACCAGGAGGCTTTCTTAACGCCGGGGATTTTCCCCTCTAGCGCCAGTTCGCGGAAGCAAATACGGCACAGCCCAAAGCGACGGATGTATCCGCGCGGTCGTCCGCAAATACGGCAGCGATTGCGCACCTGGACCGGGTATTTCCGCCGGAGTTCTCGGTAAACTAAGCACTTTCTGGTCATATCAACCCTTCCTGAAAGGCATTCCTAAAAGTTCCAACAATTTCGCCGCCTTGTCATCGCTCCCGGCATCGGTGACGATGGTCACTTCCATCCCTCGCACCTTATCGATCTTATCGTACTCAATCTCCGGGAAGATGATCTGCTCGCGCAAGCCCAGGGTGTAATTGCCGCGGCCATCAAAAGAATTGCGCGAAACGCCTCGGAAATCGCGCACACGAGGCAGCGCAATGTTGATCAGACGATCCAGGAAGGCCCACATGCGCTCGCCCCGCAGAGTGACCATGACGCCAATCTGGCGACCTTCACGCAGTTTGAATGCGGCAATGCTCTTGCGCGCCTTGGTGATGACCGGCTTCTGCCCGGTGATCTTGCTCAAGTCCGATGCAGCCGCCTCCAGCGCCTTGGGGTTATCCAAGGCTTCACCCAACCCAATATTGATCACAACCTTGCGAATGCGCGGCACCTGCAAGGGGTTCGTGAAACTGAACTCCTTCATCAAGGCCGGCACCACTTCTTTTTGATAACGTTCTCTTAACACATTCATGCTCACGTTCCTCCGCGGCCTATTCATCAATGAGAGCCTGGCACTTCTTGCACACCCGGCGCGCTTTGCCATCTTCGCCGCGCGAGATACCCACCCGTGTGGCCTTGCCGCATTTCGGGCAAACCAGCATCACGTTCGAAATGTGCACGGGGGCCTCAAAGCGCACCCGGCCGGGTGAAATGGTGCGGCCCTGTGCCTGAACTTGCCGCTGATGTTTAGTGCGGATGTTGACACCCTGAACCACCACGCGGGCCTCTTTGGGCAGCACGCGGATCACCTCACCGCGCTTTCCCTTGTCTTCTCGGCGCCCGCTGATGACTTCAACCGTGTCCCCTTTGCGAATCTTGACCTTCATGGCATCACTCCTGCACACCCGATTTAGATGACCTCAGGGGCCAGGGAAACGATCTTCATGAAGCCCTTCTCGCGCAATTCGCGCGCCACCGGCCCAAAGATGCGTGTTCCCTTCGGGTTGTGCCCATCGGTGTCGAGAATCACGGCCGCATTATCATCAAAACGAATGGTCGAACCATCCTCGCGGCGCCATTCCTTGGCACAGCGCACAATGACGGCCTTGACGATCTCGCTCTTCTTCACCGCCCCTTGAGGGCTGGCCGACTTCACCGTTGCCACAACCACATCCCCCACATGGCCATATTTGCGGGTTGAGCCACCCATCACATGGATGACAAGCAACTCCTTGGCCCCTGTGTTATCGGCTACTTTTAACCGCGATTCATGCTGGATCATGGCTTACACTCCTTCACCAGCGGCATCCTGAATCTCAACCACCGGCTTTCCCTCACGCTTGAGGATGGCTTCCACCACCCAGCGCTTTTCACGGGAAAGCGGGCGACTTTCCACAATCACGACCTCGTCGCCTATCTGGCACCCCAGCGTATCGTGCGCTTTGACGCGCTTGGAGGAATGCACCACCTTCTTATACAAGGGGTGACGATAGGTGCGCGAGATTTCGACCACCACGGTCTTCATCATTTTGTTACTGGTGACCACACCGGTTAAACGTCGTCGCTTGTTCATCGGGCACCCTTCCCTGCACCTTTCTCTTTGGCCTCAGCCAGCTCACGCTCGCGCAGGATAGTCAGATAACGCGCAATCAGACGACGGGTCTGCTTGAGCCGACTGGTGTCGGTCAATTGCCCGGTTGTCAACTGAAAACGCAGATTCATCAATTCCTGCCGCGCATCAGCGAGCCTGGCCTTTATTTCTTCGGTAGTCATCAGTCGAATCTGTTCCGGTTTCATGCCGATTCTCCTGCTACCACTTCTTCGTACGCCACAATCTTGGTCTTAATGGGTAGCTTGTACGCAGCCTGACGTAAGGCTTCTACGGCCACATCGGCCGGCAAACCGCTCACCTCAAACATGATACGTCCTGGGCGTACAACGGCCACCCAATATTCCACATTGCCCTTCCCTTTGCCCATGCGGGTCTCAGGGGGTTTGCGCGTGTAGGGCTTATCCGGGAAAATACGAATCCACATCTTGCCACGGCGACGCATTGCCCGCACAATGGTGCGGCGGGCAGCTTCAATCTGGCGCGCCGTGATCCAGGCCGGCTCCAACGCCTGCAACCCAAACTCACCGTACACCAGTTCTGCGCCGCGAGTGGCCTTCCCCTTCATGCGACCACGCTGCTGTTTGCGCCACTTGACACGTTTCGGCATCAACATAATTCACTACCTCTCTCTCTGCGGATGGTCCTACACTCAATCCAACCGCGAATCTTATTCGCTGACGTAAACACCTTCGGTGGCTTCCACCTTCTCTTCCGCGCCAGGCAACACATCACCCTTGTAGACCCAAACCTTGACACCGATCACACCATAAGTGGTCTGAGCAGTGGCTCGCGCAAAGTCAACATCTGCGCGAATGGTCTGCAGGGGCACACGACCTTCTCGCAGCCAGACACTGCGGGCCATTTCGGCACCGCTCAAGCGCCCAGCCACTTCAATTTTGATTCCCTGTGCGCCCTGACGCATGGCCTGCTGAATGGCACGTTTCATAGCGCGGCGGTAGGCCACCCGGCGTTCAATTTGGCTGGCAATATTTGTTGCTACCAGATAAGCATCCAGGTCTGGGTTTTTGACCTCCTTGATCTCCAGATCAATCTTCTTACCGGTCAATGCCTCCAGGTCCTGGCGGATCTTTTTGACCGATTCGCCCTTGCGCCCAATCAAGATCCCTGGCTTGGCGGTGTGGACGATGACTTTAAGCTTGCCCGGGAAGCGTTCCACCTCCACCTTCGCCACACCCGCCTTTTCAGCCTCTGCCATGATCAGGCGGCGAATCTCAAAATCCTGGTGCAACTGCTCAGTGTATTCCTGCCCCTCAGCATACCAACGCGCCTGCCAGGGCTTGATGATACCTAAGCGAAATCCAATCGGATGAACTTTGCGACCCATATACGCTCCTGATTACCAATCTCTCGCCAGAAGGTTGATTCCAACCACCTGGATGCTCTCCTACTCGCGTTCCCGCAGGACGACCGTCACATGCGACGAACGGCGCAGGATCGGTCGAAAACGTCCCCGGGCACCAAAACGGCGCCACTTCCGCGTCGGGGCCTCATCGGCCGTGATGCGGTAGATATACAGGTTCTCGCGGCTAATGCCAAAGTTCTCTTCCGCGTTTGCCACTGCCGAAGCCAGCAGTTTGCGCACCGGGCGTGCCGCACCCTTCGGGACAAACTTAAGGATATCCAGCGCCTCGACGGCTGGCTTTCCGCGCACCAGGTCAATCACCAGGCGCACTTTCTGGGCAGAGATCGGACAATAACGCAACTGCGCACGAACATCGGTAGCCATAGCGCTCACCTCTTCTTCGAGGATTTTTCAGCCACGTGGCCGCGGAAAGTGCGCGTCGGCGCAAACTCACCCAGACGATGCCCCACCATGTTTTCGGTGATGTAGATTGGCACATGGCGGCGGCCATCATGCACAGCAATGGTGTGCCCAACCATCTGCGGGAAGATGACGCTCGCGCGGCTCCATGTCCGGATCACCTTCTTTTCACCGCGGAGATTCATCTCCTCGATGCGTTTGAGCAACTTCGGGTCAACATAAGGTCCTTTTTTCAATGAACGTGACATACGCTCGTCCCTCTTCTTCGTTCAACCATCATGCTCACAGCGACTACTTTCGCCGCTTGACAATGTACTTGTCCGTCTGTTTATTGCGACGGGTCTTGTAGCCACGAGTAGGTTTGCCCCACGGCGACTTCGGACCGGGCATGCCAATGGGCTGGCGCCCCTCACCACCTCCATGCGGGTGATCACGCGGTGACATCGCTGTGCCACGCACGGTCGGGCGAATTCCCAGGTAGCGCTTGCGTCCGGCCTTTCCAAGTTTGATGTTGCTGTGCTCCAGATTCCCTACCTGACCAATCGTGGCATAGCAGGTCTGCCGCACCAGGCGCACCTCGCCCGAGGGAAGGCGGATTTGAGCGTAATCACCTTCCTTGGCCAGCAACTGCGCCGCCGCACCCGCCGAACGCACCAACTGCCCACCCCGGCCCTCATAGAGCTCGATGTTGTGGATCATGGTGCCGACCGGAATATTGGCGATGGGCAGTGCATTCCCGGGGCGAATATCCACACTCGGGCCCGCCATCACTGTATCCCCAACCTTGAGCCCCAGCGGAGCAATGATGTAGCGCTTTTCACCATCTGCGTAGTGCAATAGCGCCAGACGCGCCGTGCGGTTGGGGTCGTATTCAATCGCCGCTACTTTGGCCGGAATGCCCCGCTTATCGCGCTTGAAATCCACCAGGCGAATGTAGCGGCGCACCCCACCCCCACGATGGCGCACCGTGACACGCCCGTACATGTTGCGACCGGCATGCACTTTGCGCACAACGATGAGCGAGCGTTCCGGCTCGGTCTTGGTGATCTCTTCAAAGGTATATCCGGTCATGCCGCGCAGACCGGGGGTTACCGGTTTATAAACCTTGATGCCCATCACTCAACCCCTTCCAACAGTGGTATGCGATCCTCGGGCGCCAGCGTGACAATCGCCTTCTTGTAGCCCGGATTGCGAACCACCCAGCGGCGGCTGCGCGCCCGACGCGTTCGCTTGGCTGGCACGTTGACGATGTTCACCCGCAACACACGGACATTGAACAGCTCCTCAACGGCTTTTTTCACCATGTCTTTGTTAGCCTCTTCAGCCACCTCAAAGACGTACTGATGCAGTTTCGCCATCTGAAAATGCGACTTTTCAGTGATAATGGGGCGGCGGAGAATATCGTAAATCGTCAACATTCTCGTCCTCCTACCTTCCCAGGTAACTGGTAATGACATCCAGCGCCGCCACCGGCATGATTACCTTATCAAAGGTGAGCAAGTCGCGGATGTTTAGATAGCTCGCCAGCAGAGTCTTGGTATCTGGCAAATTACGCGTTGAGAGAATAACGTTCTCGTAAGAGGCCTTCTGCGGCAAGAGAATCAGGGTACTGGCATCACCCACCAGAGCGTTCAGGGCTTGCGCCATCAGCCGTGTGCGCGGCTCAGGCAGCGCCAACTCATCCACCAACACAATCGCCTGCTCCGCCGCCTTTACCGAGAGGGCCGACCGCAAAGCCGCCCGGCGCATTTTGCGCGGCATGGCCAGCGTGTATTTATGCGGATGCGGTGTGTGCACCCGGCCACCACCCTTCCATTGGGCAGCGCGGATGGACCCCTGACGTGCTCGCCCCGTGCCCTTTTGCCGCCAGGGCTTACGCCCACCGCCAGAGACCTCATGACGCGTCTTGGTATCATGGGTGCCCAGGCGTGCATTCGCCATCTGACGCACATACGCCTGATGCATCAAACTCACATTAATGGGGGCATTGAAGATGGAATCAGGCAGATCCACCTGTCCTACCTTCTGGCCCGAGAGATTGTAAACATCGGCTAACATAGTTCCACTGCTCCCTCAGTCCCGGTCATACTCACCGCTTTTGTTTCCGCGCTTCGCGGATCATTACCAGGCCACCACGCGGACCCGGAACCGAACCACAAACACCAATCAGATTGCGCTCAGCATCTACCAGGACAACTTTGAGATTCTGAGCCGTGACACGCTGGTTGCCCATGTGCCCTGGCCCACGCGATCCCTTATAGACGCGTCCCGGCGTGGTACCGGAACTGCGTGAACCCGGCGCGCGATGCCGATCTGATTGACCATGGGTCTTGGGGCCACCCCGGAAGTGGTAACGCTTGACACCACCCTGGAAGCCACGCCCCTTGCTGGTGCCAATCACATCCACTCGCTCGCCCACCGAGAAAACCTCAACAGTGACCTTATCGCCCTCGTTGACCTCCGGCGTTTTCACCCGAAACTCACGCAAAAAGCGCAATGGAGGAAGATTCAGACCATTGCGTTTCAGGTGCCCGAGTTCACCCGCCGTCAGGCGCTTGGGCTTGACTTCCTGGTAACCCAGTTGCACCGCCGAGTAACCATCTCGATCCGGCAAACGCACCTGGGTAACATAGCATGGCCCAGCCTCGATGACAGTAACCGGGATGGCCGCACCCTGCTCATCGAAAATCTGGGTCATGCCGATTTTCTTACCAATCAGCCCCTTGAACATCTCTGTTGTTCTCCTTACCGTTTTAGTTTTTCCGAGACTGTCAGCCTGGGCTAGGCCGCATCATCTCTGACCGCGGTGCAGTCAGTAGCGGGCTGCGTCACCTCATCTCGTCTGTGCGGGCGCCCACCCGGCTACTCTTGCATCGCCTTCTCGGGTCTTCCCCGAAAAACCGCTCTATTTTACCGCAACTTTGCGCTTTTGACCAGACCCTAAATCTTGATTTCGATGTCTACGCCCGCCGGTAAATTCAGGCGCATGAGCATGTCAATCGTTTTAGAGTCCGGGTCCAGAATATCAATCAAGCGCTTATGCGTACGAATTTCAAAGTGCTCGTGTGAATCCTTGTCAATGAAGGTTGAACGGCGAACCGTGAAGCGCTCGATGCGGGTGGGTAGGGGCACAGGCCCTACCACCCGCGCACCGCTTCGCTCCGCAGTCTCGACAATGCGTCGCGCTGATTGATCCAATACACGATGATCGTACGCTTTAAGACGGATGCGAATGCGTTGTTTCGCCACCATAATCAGCCACCTAATCCAGAATCTTGGTGATGACGCCGGCACCCACGGTCAAGCCACCTTCGCGGATCGCAAACTTCGACCCCTGCTCCAACGCTACCGGTACGATCAACTCCACTTCCATGTTCACGTTGTCGCCCGGCATCACCATCTCCACCCCTTCCGGTAACTTGATCGTCCCCGTCACGTCCATCGTCCGAATGTAAAACTGCGGCCGATACCCACTGAAGAACGGCTTGTGCCGCCCCCCCTCTTCTTTCCGCAACACGTACACTTCCGCCATGAACCGCTTGTGCGGCGTGATGCTCCCGGGTTTCGCTACCACCATCCCACGTTCCACATCCGTCCGCTCAATCCCGCGCAGCAACAACCCAACGTTGTCCCCCGCAATCCCTTCATCCAGCGTCTTGTGGAACATCTCTACCCCGGTCACCACCGAACTCAGGCTGCGATCCCGCAACCCTACAATCTCCACCGGATCCCCTACCTTCACCCGGCCACGCTCAATCCGCCCCGTCACCACCGTCCCACGCCCTTTGATCGAGAACACATCCTCAATCGGCATCATGAACGGCTTGTCTACATCCCGCTGCGGCTCCGGGAAGTAACTGTCCATCGTCTCCAACAATTCCTTGATGCACGCATACTCCGGCGCGTTCGGATCCTTCGACGGACTCTCCAACGCCTTCAGCGCACTCCCGCGTATAATCGGCGTCTCATCCCCAGGATACCCGTACTCCTTCAGCATCTCCCGCAACTCTAATTCCACCAACTCCAATAACTCCGGGTCATCCATCTGATCGATCTTGTTCAAAAACACAATGATATACGGCACTTCTACCTGCCGCGCCAGTAGCACGTGCTCCCGCGTCTGCGGCATCGGCCCCTCCGGCGCCGCTACCACCAGGATCGCTCCGTCTACCTGCGCCGCCCCCGTAATCATGTTCTTGATGTAGTCACGATGCCCCGGCATGTCTACATGCGCGTAGTGCCGCTTTTCACTCTCATACTCAACATGCGCTATGTTGATCGTGATCCCACGCGCTTTCTCTTCCGGCGCATTGTCAATCTGATCGTACGCCTTGAATTCCGCTCGCCCTAACAAGTTGCAGTACTTCGTGATCGCCGCCGTCAGGGTCGTCTTCCCATGGTCAATGTGACCCATCGTCCCTACATTCATGTGCGGCTTCGTCCGCTCAAACTTTTGCTTAGCCATGTATCACATTCCTCCTGATCAAATGGCAGTTTAGATTTATCCAAGAATTTTGACGCGAACCGACTCGGGCACCGGGGCATAGTGATCAAATTCCATCGTATAAATGCCACGCCCTTGCGTTGCCGAGCGCAGTTCGGTTGCGTACCCAAACATTTCTGCCAGGGGCACCAAGGCCCGAACAGCCTGCATTCCACCCGGACGCGGTTCCATGCCCTGAATTTCCGCGCGCCGAGCATTCAACTGACCTAAGACATCCCCAAGATTAACCTCCGGTACCAACACCTCCACTTTCATAATGGGTTCGAGAAGGACCGGCGCTCCTCGTTGTACGCCCTCTTTGAAAGCGAACGAGGCAGCGACCTTGAACGCCATGTCGCTGGAATCCACTTCATGATAAGAACCACCCAGCAAGGTCACCTGTACATCCGTTACCGGGTAGCCCGCCAGCACACCCGCTTCGGCGGCTTCGAGGATGCCCTTCTCAATGGCCGGGATGTACTCTTTGGGGATCACGCCCCCAACGGTTTTATCAATAAATTTAATCCCATTCCCCCGCTCCAGGGGTTCAAGAGAGATAATGACATGGCCATATTGCCCACGACCGCCTGTCTGCTTGACATAGCGATAATTGACCTCGGGCACTGGGCGGCTGATCGTCTCGCGGTAGGAGACTCGCGGGCGCCCCACATTCGCCTGAACCCGAAATTCGCGCATCATGCGAT
The DNA here is from genome assembly GCF_001306145.1 of Thermanaerothrix daxensis. Lineage (GTDB taxonomy): Bacteria > Chloroflexota > Anaerolineae > Anaerolineales > Anaerolineaceae > Thermanaerothrix > Thermanaerothrix daxensis. The sequence continues at coordinate 516,076 of NZ_LGKO01000002.1, read as the reverse complement.
CCACGATAATATCCAGGTGCAGTTCCCCCATGCCCGAAATAATCGTCTGCCCAGTATTCTCATCGAAGCGCACCTTAAAGGTGGGGTCTTCTTCGGCTAGGCGGCGTAACGCCTCTGCCATACGATCCTGATCGGCCGTGGTTTTCGGCTCAACAGCCACCGAAATAACCGGTTCGGGGAAAGTAATGCTTTCCAGGAGAATGGGGTGCCTGATATCGCACAATGTGTCGCCAGTAAATGTCTCCTTTAACCCCAAAACAGCGCCAATATCACCAGCACAAATCTCGCTTACATCTTCTCGGCGGTCAGCGTACATCCGCACAATTCGCCCAATGCGCTCCTTGCGCCGCCGCGAGGAATTGAGCACCATCTCCCCCTGTGTTACCTTACCGGAATAAACCCGAAAATAAGCCAGCCGCCCCACATAGGGATCGGCCACAATCTTAAAGACCAGCGCGCACATTGGCTCATCATCCGAGGGGCGACGCTCAATAATCACATCCGGGTTATCCGGGTCAGTACCTTTCACAGGCGGGATATCAACCGGCGAAGGCAGATAATCAATGACAGCGTCTAGTAACGGTTGGATTCCCCGATTGCGCAGCGCCGAGCCACAGAAGACTGGGGTCGCCTTGTTGGCAATGACCGCCTTACGCAGCGCGCTCTTAAGCTCCTCAACGCTGATCTCTTCCCCATCCAGGTACTTGATGATCAGTTCATCCTCAAACTCAGCAATGCGCTCAACAATAGCCGCACGCCACTCCTCGGCCTGCGCGCGCATATCATCCGGGATGGGCGCATAAACCGGCTCACGCCCCAGTTCATCTTCCCAGTAAATGGCCTGCATGGTGAGCAGATCAATGACCCCCCGGAAAGACGCCTCGCTACCAATTGGCAACTGCATGGGGATGGGATTGGCACCTAGACGCTGGCGGATGGATTCAATCGTGCGCTCAAAGGACGCTCCCACCCGGTCCATTTTATTAGCGAAGCAAATCCGCGGCACATTGTAACGATCCGCCTGGCGCCAAACCGTTTCACTCTGCGGCTCCACCCCCTGAACCGCATCAAAAACCACAATCCCCCCATCCAACACACGCAACGAACGCTGCACCTCGGCGGTGAAGTCAATGTGACCGGGCGTGTCAATCAGGTTGATTTGATAGCCCTTCCACTCCGCGGTCACCGCTGCCGAGACAATGGTTATGCCACGCTCGCGCTCCTGCTCCATCCAGTCGGTGACGGTTGTGCCCTCATCCACCGACCCCAGGCGATACGTGCGCCCGGTGTAGAACAGGATGCGCTCAGTAGTGGTGGTCTTGCCCGCATCAATGTGGGCAATGATCCCGATATTGCGACACTTCTCCAACGGAAAATTGCGTGGCATAACCGCTTACCTCTAATCACCCTTTCGCCCGGCCGTTTAGACGCGATAGTGGGAGAAAGCCCGGTTGGCTTCGGCCATCTTGTGGGTCTCATCGCGCTTACGAATTGCCGCGCCCTGACCACTGGCCGCATCCAGCAATTCTGCCGAGAGTTTTTCCACCATAGATTTGCCCGCTCGCGCCTTTGCGGCCTCTAAGATCCACCGCATAGCCAGCGTCGTGCGGCGATAGTCCGGCACCTCCATAGGTACCTGATAAGTGGCACCACCTACACGTCGTGGGCGCACTTCCATGATGGGACCCACGTTGCGAATAGCCTGCTCAAAGACCTCCACGGGATTCCGTCCGGTCTTCTCACGGATCACCTCAAAGGAATCGTAAACGATCCGCATCGCCAGGCTTTTCTTACCCCGTCGCATCACGTGGTTGATGAACTTCTGCACCAGGACGTTGCCGTAACGCACGTCCGGAGGTAATTCGCGTCGTTCAGGTTTTCCGCGCCGCATGCTTTATCCTCTCCGTCCTCAGGACCTGATTATTTCTTCGCCTCTTTGGGCTTCTTCGTGCCGTATTTCGAACGCCCTTGCATCCGCTTGGCCACACCAGTAGCGTCCAGCGTACCACGCACAATGTGGTAACGCACACCCGGCAGGTCTTTCACACGGCCACCGCGCACCAGCACCACCGAGTGCTCCTGCAACTGGTGCCCCTCGCCCGGGATGTAGGCCGTTACCTCAATGCCATTGGTCAAGCGCACACGGGCAATTTTACGCAGCGCCGAGTTTGGCTTTTTCGGCGTCATGGTACGCACCACTGTGCATACGCCGCGCTTCTGGGGCGCGCCCTTATCAACGCGGATACGCCGCTGGCGCATCGTGTTCAAAATAAATTGCAAGGCCGGCGCTTTACTCTTTTCCTTTTTGACCTCGCGTCCCTTACGAACTAGTTGATTAATCGTTGGCACGTCCTCGCCTCCAAAAAATCGTAGTACTTTGAATGCTCATCTCAACAACCGAGGCCATCGCTAGCAGGCCGATGGCCTCGCCTTCGCCCGCGTCCACAGCAGTGCAGTGGGCAAGGGCACGGCGGCTGATTATATCATGGGGGTTATGAACCGTCAAGTTGAGAGGTCTCCTCTGGTATTTCACCAATGCTTAACAGGCCGGTCTCCAAACGCGGCGGTCGCACACGCTCTTCATCTTTACCGAAGCGAATGACCTCGCCGTTATCCATGTAGGCCTCTACCGCCAGCCCCAGGCTCTGCAATTCCTTGACCAACACCCGGAATGAAGCCGGTAAACCGGGCTCTTCAATGGGTTCACCCTTGACAATGGCCTCATAGGTCGCTACACGCCCTTGCACATCATCAGACTTGACCGTCAGCATCTCCTGCAAGGTGTAAGCCGCTCCATAGGCCTCCAGAGCCCACACTTCCATTTCACCAAAGCGCTGACCACCAAACTGGGCTTTACCACCCAAAGGTTGCTGGGTGACCAGCGAGTACGGACCCGTCGAGCGTGCGTGGACTTTGTCCTCCACCAGGTGGTGTAATTTCATCACACTCATCACACCCACCGTTACCGGTTGATCATAAGGCATGCCGGTCTTGCCGTCGCGCAGGATTTGTTTGCCGATGATAGGCATTGGCAAACCCGTCCGCGCCATGTAGTCTTCTGCAGTCTGGCGAATCTGTTCATCCGAGACCTGAGTTACATCCTCACCCTGCCGGGCAAGCCACAAACGCAGACAGGCTTCAATGGCACGCTGGTCTTTCTCCGGCTGACGCTTGTCGTTGGCAATCACGCTTTCATAGACCATGAGATCATTCGGGTCATAACCCTGCTCTCGCAACCAGGCCTCTAGATTGGCATAGCGGGCATAGTTATAGTCATAAGCCAGACGCGAAACATCATAGCCCTTATCCGCCAACCAGTGTTCCAGATAAACCAGCCGCACCTCATCATCATCCCGGAAGTACTCAGGGTCATAATCGGGCTGCTCTTTGATCCAGGCCCAGGCCGCCTTCATAGCGTCCTTCCAGGCCTCATCCATCAGCCAGGCCCGCGCCAGTTCAGCCTCAATCTCGCGCTCCGAAGCCCCATCAAAGACCGGCGTGATGGCCCGGAAACCCAGGCGATGCGCCGCCCAGCCTAAATGGGTCTCCAAAACCTGCCCAATGTTCATACGGCCCGGCACACCGAGCGGATTAAGAATGATATCCACTGGTGTCCCATCCTCCAGGAAAGGCATATCCTCGATGGGCACCACGCGAGAGACCACGCCTTTATTCCCATGGCGCCCGGCCATTTTATCGCCCGCAGTGATCTTGCGGCGCTGGGCAACAAAGACGCGCACCATCATATCCACACCCGCCGGGAGATCGCTGTTGTCCTCGCGGGTGAAGACCTTGACATCCACCACTTTCCCGCGCTCACCGTGGGGCATACGGAGCGAGGTGTCTTTGACATCGCGGGATTTCTCACCAAAGATAGCGCGCAACAAGCGCTCTTCAGGGGTCAACTCCTTCTCACCCTTGGGCGTAATCTTACCAACCAGAATGTCATTGGGACCCACCTCAGCGCCGATACGAATGATCCCACGCTCATCCAGATCTTTGATGGCGTCTTCGCCCACGTTTGGAATGTCGCGGGTGATTTCTTCTGGTCCCAGTTTGGTATCGCGGGCTTCCACCTCGTACTGCTCAATGTGCACTGAGGTGTAGTAATCGTCCCGCACCAGACGCTCAGAGATGAGAATCGCATCCTCAAAGTTACCGCCTTCCCAAGAGAGGAAAGCCACCACCACATTCTGACCCAGCGCCAGGTTGCCATTGACGGTAGATGACGAATCCGCCAATACATCGCCCTTACGCACACGCTGGCCTTTAAAGACCGCCGGGCGTTGGTCAATGCAGGTGGACTGATTGGAACGCTGATACTTCTTGAGTGCATAGCGACGCAATCCATTGGCGCCGCGCACCACAATCTCACGCCCGGTCACCGAGACCACCTCGCCATCCTCTTCGGCAACAAGCACCTGGCCCGAATCAATGGCCGCATGGGCCTCCATGCCAGTCGAGACAATAGGTACATCCGGGCGCACCAACGGTACCGCCTGCACCTGCATGTTTGAACCCATCAGCGCGCGGTTCGCATCATCATGCTCCAGGAAGGGGATCAACGAAGCGCTGATACCCACAACCTGGTGTGGGGCCACATCCATGTAGTTGACACTATCCGGCGCCACTACCCGGAAGTCGGAATGGAAACGGCAGGTGACCCGGTTCGAAGCGAATTCGTTGTACTCATTCAGCGGGGTGTTAGCCTGCGCAATGACGAATTTATCTTCCGCATCCGCCGAGAGATATTCCACCTCATTGGACACAAACGGCACCACAAAGATTGTGCGCCGATCCAGTTTCTTAATAAGGGGCAGATGCTCGGCCTGAATGCGCTCACCCGGCTTGAGGAAGACTTCCCCCGTATCTGGATCGGTCAAGGTTTCGTTAACTGCCCGCCCCACCAGGTTCGGGTCATCCGTGGACATAACCTTAATCACACGGCGGTAAGGGGTTTCGATGAACCCGTATTCGTTAACCCGCGCATAAGTTGCCAGACGCCCGATCAGACCAATATTGGGACCTTCAGGGGTTTCAATGGGGCAAATACGCCCATAGTGGGAGTGATGCACATCGCGCACATCAAAGCCCGCACGCTCGCGCCGCAACCCACCCGGCCCCAAAGCCGAGAGTGTACGCTTATGACGCAGTTCGGCCAGCGGGTTGGTCTGATCCATAAACTGGGAGAGCTGGCTGGAACCGAAAAATTCTCGCAACGCCGCCACCACCGGTCGAATATTGACCAGGCTCACTGGCGAGAGCTGATCCTGGTCCCGAATGGACATGCGCTCTTTGATCACACGCTCCATCCGGCGCAACCCGATGCGCAGTTTGTTCTGAATCAACTCCCCTACCGTCTTGACCCGCCGATTACCTAGGTGGTCAATGTCGTCCTTGTCTTCGCGCTCATTATTGATCAGGATCATGCGGCGGATGATCGCCACAATATCCCAACGCGTCACCGTGCGGTGCGTGATGGGAACATGCTCCATCAGATCCAGCTTCTGGTTTAGTTTATAGCGCCCCACCCGTTCCAGGTCGTAATGGCGCTGATCAAATAGTTGCTCTTCCAAGAACTGTCGAGCGTTCTCCAAAGTGGCCGGATCGCCCGGGCGCATCCGCTTGAAGAACTCGATCAGAGCCGCCTCGGCAATGGTCAGGCCACCCGAAAGATCCCACTGGGGCTCCTGATGGAAAGAGGAAGCAATAAAGAGACGCTCCGGATTGTTATCCACATCACGGAAGAGCGCGATCAATTCCTCGTCAGTCCCCTCTTTAATGGGTGAGTCGGGCAGACCATCATTGACTGCCGCCAGGGCACGCAGGAAGATGGTTATGGGGACGGTGCGCTTACGGTTAAACTTGAGGATAATATAGTCATTTTTGCGCGTCTCAAATTCCATCCAGGCGCCGCGGTCCGGGATCAATTTGGCCATTGCCATGCGGTGCCCGGTAGCACGATCCACTGGCGCCTCGAAATACACACCCGGCGAACGGATCAGCTGCGATACCACCACCCGCTCAGTACCGTTAATAATGAAAGTGCCCTTTTCGGTCATCTCGGGGAAATCCCCCAAGAAGATGTCCTGCTTTATGGGTTCGGGCACATCCGGACCTGCCAAAAGCACCGAGACGTAAAGCGGGCGCGCGTAGGTTAAATCGCGCTCAACGCATTCCTCAATGCTATGCTTGGGCTCGCCGAACCAATACTTCAACCCCCACTGTTGTGCTTCAGGAGTCCGGCTGGGGAAGTAAAGTTTCATTCCCTTGTTGTAGGACTCGATGGGGGTGATTTCGTCGAACAGTTCGGCCAATCCTTCGCTTTTGAGGCGCTTAAAGGACTCGATTTGTACCTCAATCAGATTGGGCAAATCAAAAACAACCGGGATGCGGGCGTAAGATTTAACCGTTGGAATCGAAAGCATCACTCACTCCTGACTTAAATACCTGACCAAACCGTTTGCCGTAAAAGCGGAATACGCAAAGGTTTATTATAAGCCGCACTATTAAGTATCGTCAAGGAAAAGCCTGCTAAATTTTTGCTTGATTTTCAAAGTCCCCAGCGATCGGCCATAGTATACCCCGAAACAAAATCTATATCAAGGCTGAGTTTCTTACCTCGAATCACCCTTGACGGAACAGATGTTCTAATCTATTATGGATATATTCAACCCACCTTGTTATCTTTGAGGGGAAAATTTGGCGAATGGCGCATTTCGCCTTTTAGGTCCCCCCAATTTCTAGCAATTCCCAAGGAGACCCGATGAGCAAAAGCCAAAACCCTTCCAAGAGTGACCAGACAACCGAGGGATTCACGGATGCAGAACGCGCTGCCATGCGGGAACGTGCCCGCGAACTTAAGGCAACACGGCGAGGCTCACGCATGGACAAAACAGACGGTGAAAGCACCGTACTAAAAAAGATTGCTGAGATGCAGGAACCTGACCGTTCCATGGCTGAACGGCTACATGCGATTATCAAAGCCAGCGCTCCCACCCTTTCACCCAAAACATGGTATGGAATGCCCGCCTATGCTAATCAGGAGGGCAAGGTTGTTTGCTTTTTCCAGGCGGCACAGAAGTTCGGTACCCGCTATGCTACGTTAGGCTTTACGGATGCGGCCAAACTCGATGAGGAAGCCATGTGGCCGGTTGCCTTTGCGCTGAAGGAATTGGGCCCCGTTGAAGAGTCAAGGATCAGTGCGCTGGTGAAGAGGGCAGCAAGCACGGTCTAAACTCCTCCGGCCTCAATCAAAATATTGCGCATAAAGACCTCAACAATGTCGGTTATCAGGAGACACAACATGACCAAGATTGTGCCCACCCTGTGGTTTGACACAGAAGCCCGTGCGGCGGTTGAATTCTATACCGCATTATTCCCCAACTCGGGCATTCGATATACGGCTATGCTGCACGATACCCCCTCTGGCGTGGTAGATATCGTGAGTTTCCAATTGGCCGGGCAGCCTTTCCAGGCTTTTAGTGCAGGGTCTCCGTTCAAATTCAACCCATCAATTTCCTTCATTGTCAACTTTGATCCTGCTCAAGATCCTCGGGCTCGAGAGCATCTGGATGCTTTATGGCATGCGTTAAGCGAAGGCGGCCAGGTGCTGATGCCACTGGAGGAATACTTTTTCAGTCAGCGTTATGGGTGGGTCCAGGATCGCTATGGCCTCTCCTGGCAACTGATCCTCTCCAACCCAGAGGGCGATCCACGGCCGTTCATCACCCCGGCATTACTTTTCACAGGACGGGTTTGCGGTAAGGCCGAAGAAGCGGGGGCGTTCTACCGTTCGGTATTTGCCGACTCGCAAGCCGGGCAACTCCGCTTCTACCCGGAGCACACAGAGCCCAACTGCGGAAAAATGGTGATGTTTTCTGACTTCCGCCTCGGAGAAACCTGGATCGCCGCCATGGATAGTGCACTGGATCACGGTTTTGGCTTTAACGAGGCCATGTCTTTTACGGTCAAATGCGAGACGCAAGCAGAGATTGATGGCTACTGGGAGAGGCTTTCTGCTGAGCCAGAAGCGGAGCAATGCGGCTGGCTCAAGGACCGCTACGGTCTCTCCTGGCAAATTGTACCTGCGCTCATGGATACGATCATGCAAAGTCCCCATCTTGAAGGACAGGCGCGCGTAACACAAGCCATCCTTCAGATGAAAAAACTGGACATTGCCACATTACACAGCGCTTATGAGGGTACAGGGTAAATTTCCGCGCCAACAAGGTTAGGGGGTGTTTCCAATGTAGCCACCGAGGTCTTGATTAACGTCTTCTAGCCTGCCGTCCTCTCTCCCATCCGCCTCCTGCCTTTGGTCGTTCCAGAGGCAGGAGGATTATTCTTTGGATTACCCCACACCTCACTGTGTTAAAATCGAAATTGAGGCGAAAGTCTACGCCCCGATTTTTCGCTCTAGCCCCCTTGGGCAGCCTAATCATTGGGGTGAGTGCCTGTTACCCCCCGATTCCTTCCCCTCATAACGTAATCCTCGCCTTGATCAAGAGGGCTGGTTTTCGAAACACTGCTCGGGCTGGCAGATGGTTCGACGGTCATCTCAACCGGGCTTTTGCCCCGCTGACCACAGGAATTTCGCGACTTTGAGCAAGCCATGAGTGGTTGAATAACCAGCCTTTTTATTTTTTTCAGCAAGTCAGGTAAGATCGGAATTTCTTACCAGGACCAAGAAATTGCTTTGGGTTATAATGAAGTGCCTCACTACAACTGCTGTAGTGCAGCCAAACTAAACCCTCGCCGGGCATTTGCCATGGTCGCCTTTTTCGCACAGCGGGGTGAACAATGGTATTATGTAGAGGCAGGCATCTTCGATACCCTCCACCCCTAGACCCAGGATGACCGTTTTTAGCCTCTACCTGCATATCCCGTTCTGCCGCCACCGTTGCGCCTACTGCGATTTCAACACGTACAGCGGCCAGGAAGACCTGATCCCCGCTTACGTAGAGGCCTTGTGCAACGAAATCCGTCAGGTAGGCCGGACAGCCCCCAACCGCTTGCCCGTGCATACCCTCTACTTCGGGGGCGGAACCCCCTCACTCCTGCCAGCCGAAGCCATTGGGCTCATTCTGGAAACCTGTCGTGCTTCCTTTGAGGTCCTTCCTGATGCCGAGATTAGCCTGGAAGCCAATCCCGGCACGCTGACCCTGGAATGGCTGCAAACCATTCGCCGCCTGGGGGTCAATCGGCTTAGCCTGGGGATGCAATCGGCACACCCGGAGGATTTACGTCTATTGGAACGCCAGCATGATTTCTTTGACGTGAGTCAGACGGTCCGTTGGGCGCGTCGAGCCGGCTTCGAAAACATCAATCTTGATTTGATCTATGGCATCCCCTTCCAAACATTGGCCCGCTGGGAAGCCACGTTGGAACGAGCATTGGGCATGTTCCCCGAACACCTCTCGCTCTATGCGCTAAGCATCGAGCATGCTACCCCGTTCTACCATTGGGTGGCACGCGGCTTGCTGCCCCCACCAGATGATGATGTGGCAGCCGAGATGTACGAAAAAGCCGACGCCATGCTGACTCAGAGCGGCTACCTCCAATACGAGATCTCCAACTGGGCGATTCGACGGGAGGGAAGATTATGGGTTTGTCAGCACAATCTGCAATACTGGCTCAACGAACCATATCTGGGATTTGGAGCCGGTGCCCATGGCTTCGTCGAACACCTGCGTACCGCAAATGTTCGCAGCATCAGGGCTTATATTGAGCGCCTGCAAACTCCTGCGCAACTCCCCTTTCCGCTTACCCCAGCCACTGAACAGACTCAGACCATTGATCCACTGACCGAGATGCAAGAAACCATGATGATGGGTTTACGTCTGACGCAAGAGGGAGTCTCTCGCCAACGTTTTGAGCAGCGCTTTCACCGCTCAATTGAAGAAGTATTTGGACCCACCATTGCTTCTCTGGTGAATCTGGGATTGTTGGAATGGCGCGGAGAACGCTTGTGTCTTACCCAACGCGGACGGCTTTTGGGAAACCGCGTTTTCATGGAATTTGTGGACATTTCTGCACCTTGATTGCCCAATGCCGTCCCCAACCTTAAAAAATTCTAAAAGAGCCGCGAACTCCTTGACAGAACAAAACAAGGCGGATAGACTGGATTATAATCAGTTTCAAGGAAAGGACGCACTCAGAGATGGTAGAGTTCACGAGCATCACCCTCAGCACCACCGCCCTGCGCGAGAGCAGCGGCGGGGTTGCCGCACCTTCTCGGAGTGCGCCTGTTTGCGGATAGAATTCGGTTAGCGCGTCAGCAACGGCCACGGGTGCACTCCGATCCCGTGGCCGAATTCTTTAAACACGCTATTGTGCCCCACGGCCACGGGAGTTCCCAGGTGGCCGATTCTTTTTTGGAGGCATGCGCGATGTTTGAAATCTTGACCCAACTGAATACATTCCGCATTGATTATTTTGCCGATCCACGCTTTCCTCTCCCCGAGGGAGTTGGGCTCTACGTAAGCGGCACATTGCACCCTCGCCAACCTTACAGCCGGGAAGCCAAACAAGCGCTCATGGTGGGCCTGTGTCTGATCTTGCGCGCCTGGCCGGTCAACCACCTGGCCGTTGTGTATGTGGATGTCACCCCTCGGCAAACCGAGTTGCCACCCGCTTACACTCAAATGAAACAGGATCTGGCTCGCGGTTTCATCCAGCGCATCCTGGTCGCCAATCCGCGCTTTTTCCGGGACAGAACAGCACTCCTTGAGGACTGGCAAGCCTTTCAACGCCGACATGCCCACATTGAGTGGTATGTTCCTGCTCACAACCTGGCACAGGTGCTCCTCTTTTCCTGAGATTCCTCACGTGTGCCAAAGTAATTCCACGTCATGGAGGTTTGATTTATGTCGTACGCGGTTGTTGTCAATGATGTATATAAACAATTTGGCAAAAACGAGGGACCATTCTGGAAAGCGCTTTTCAACCCGCGCTCGAATAACGGCAATGGAAAGCACACCGCCCATTCGCCGCAAGGCTCTGTCCAAATCATCGTGGCAGTTGATCACGTTTCTTTCACAGTCGAAGAAGGGGAGATTTTCGGCATCCTTGGACCCAATGGCGGTGGAAAGTCCACCCTCATTCGCCTGATTGCCACCCTCTTGCTCCCGGATAAGGGCAAAATCAGTGTCTTCGGCTACGATGTCGTGCGTCAACCCTTACAGGTGCAGCAGTTGATCAACCGGGTAAGCGTGGAGGCTTCGTTCTTCAAGAAACTCTCCCCCATGGAAAACCTCATGTACGGGGCGCGCCTGTACGGCCTTTCGGCTAAACAGACCCGCAAGCAAGTGGTTGAGATTCTCTTGCGGTTGGGGCTTAAAGAGCGCGATATCTATCACCCCATGGAGGAGATGTCGCGCGGCATGCAGCAAAAGGTCGCTATTGCCCGCGCTCTGCTCTCCCGCCCACGCCTGCTCCTGCTGGATGAGCCGACCACAGGGCTGGATCCGCGTTCCAAACGAGAGGTGCAGGCCGTAGTGCGCGAACTGCGCGAGGTTCACGGCACAACCATATTGCTCACCACCCATGACATGATTGAGGCCGAGACCCTGTGCGATCGCATTGCCATCATGGACAGTGGACGGGTGGTAGCCCTGGATACACCCGAAGGGTTGAAAAATCGGGTCCGTGGTACCACGGAACGCCAACCCACCCTTGAAGAGGTCTTCCTGGAGTTGACCGGTAAACAACTTCGCAACCCCGAAGAAGAGGAGGACGAATCGTTATGAGTACATTGAGTTACCAAATGCGTGCTTCTTTTGCATTTGTGGAGCGCAACTTCAACCTGATTAAGCGTTACTGGTCCTGGGAACTGGTCTGGCTGGTGTACTCCATTACCGACAGCATGGCCGTCTCGTTCATCGGTCTGGGAATGGAACGTATCGGCGGCGCAGCGTCTGTTAACACCCAATACCTTGTGCTTTACTTGCTCATCGGCACACTGGTGTGGCGCTTCCTTTCCACCATTTTCTACTGGATCACCGACCTGATCAGCATCGAGCGCTGGGAAGGCACCATTGAATACACCCTGATGGCTCCCATTCGGCGCCTCACTCACATGGCCGGTCAAACCGCCTTCTCGCTGGTCTACAGCCTGATCTTCACTGGCGTCATCCTCGTGGTAATCTCACTGGTCTTTGATATTGACCTGAGCCACGCCAACCTGTTTAGCGCCACGGTGATGCTTCTGGCAGGCAGCGTCTCTTTCGTGGGTATCGGCGTGATGGCCTCTGTGCTCCCGTTGCTTTTCCCTGAACGCGGTTCGCAAATGACCCATGTGTTCATCGCTCTGATGCTGCTGATCTCCGGCGTGTACTACCCGGTAGAGGTGCTCCCCGGTTTCTTGCGGATGCTAGCAGTTTATAGCCCCGCTACCTACGTCCTGCGTGGCGCACGGATGGCGGTCCTGGAAGGGGCTTCGGTGCCCATGCTTTGGCCGCAAATCTGGCCAGCGCTCCTCATGGGAGCTTTCCTTATTCCCCTGGGGCTGTGGATCTTCCAGCAAGCCGAGTATTATGCCAAGCGCACCGGAAAGTTGCACCGCAATGGCTAAAAGTATTTACCACCCACTTCGAACGGCACTGAGGGTACCCTCGGTGCCGTTTTTCGGATCAACCCAAGGCGTTCGTGTTATACTTTGAATCACATTCCCGCAGGAGGGCTCAAAGTGATTAAAGCCGTGATCTTTGATATGGGGGGGGTGTTACTTCGCACCGAAGACCTTACGCCACGTGCCAGATTGGCGGCCCAATTGGGGGTAACACTCAGGGAACTCGAACACCTGGTTTTCAGTAGTGAATCCTCTATCTTGGCTGAACGCGGCCAGATTCCCGAAGAAGCGCATTGGGCTTGGGTCTGTGCTCATCTGGGACTTCCCCCCTCAGCCTGCCAGCAATTTCAAGATCAATTTTGGGCAGGTGACCGCCTGGACACCCATTTGATTGCCTTCCTACGCTCCTTGCGCCCCCGTCTCAAAACCGCTCTGCTAAGTAACGCCTGGTCGAATACCCGCCATGTGGTCCTTCAACGTTATGACTTTCTGGATGTTTTCGATGTGGTCATTTTCTCGGCGGAAGTGGGTATGCGTAAGCCGGAAGCGGGCATCTTCCACCACATTCTGAGCCGCCTGGAGGTCAAGCCGCAAGAAGCCATTTTCGTGGATGATTTACTGCCCAATGTAGAAGCCGCACGGGCCCTGGGGATCCATGCCATTCTCTTCAGGGATCCCAAGACCGTGCTGAATACGCTCCAGGAAATCCTGGCACACCACAAAGTAGAGATGGCCTAACACCTTCGCCCTGCTTTCCTTATGTCATCCACCCCCTCTTTTGCGTGGTCACCCCCCGAAGAATTTACTCACCGTGTGCCGCTCAGTGTGGTCGTGTTGGCTGACACACACGTACCCGATCGCTTTGAGCGCCTCCACCCCATGCTTCTATCCGCATTGGAGAGTCATACCCCCGATCTCATCTTACATGCTGGCGACATCTGTGTCCCCGATGTGCTAAACAGACTGGCAACCCTTGCGCCCGTCGTGGCTGTGCGGGGAAATCGGGATTGGGCATTTCGGGGCTCCCTGCCCTGGAAGCGGGATTTCATTCTAGGGGGAGTAAGAATTGCCCTGTTGCATGGTCACGGTTCATGGCCAGCCTACCTTCTGGACAAATGGCAGTATCTCCTCAACGGCTATCAACTCGAACGTTACCGCCAACGCGTACTTGATCTCGCTCCAGAAGCCCAGGTGGTAATTTTCGGGCACACCCATCGGCCCGCTGTGGAATGGCACCAGGGTCGCTTGTTCTTAAACCCCGGCTCCGCCAGTTCGGGAGTGCAGCCTGATCAATCACCCTCCTTCGGCGTTCTTCAAATCGATGGTCCTGCTCAAGTCCGCGCGACAATCCACCATCTTCCCACAGTACCGCGCAAAGGACGCCAATGGGCAACCCTGAGCGTTCCTTAGCGCAAGGCTGCCTGCAGTACCGCGCGCGCGATCTGCTCTCCCTGCTCAGCCGTTCCGGACTCTAGCGCGAGCACTAACACCAAAGGGGAACCTTGCCAATCGGGTACCGTACCAGCCAAAACCCACAAGACCGTCTTTTGGCCGTTCTGCCCCCGCCCAAACGCCATCCAGATGGGTAAATCACCGCGTGCCCAATCCGCCAGGCGGTCTGGCGTGCGCCCTGCGATCTCAACCTCTGCTGGAGGATCAACTGACAAAACAACCCAACCCTGAACAGGGACTCTAATGGCATTGACCAGGTGGATATCAGGACGCTGCCCCTGCTGCAAAATGGCTATTGCCTGTGCCATTTGCAGGGGCGAAAGATACCACGTGCTTTCTCCGGTAAGCAGAGTTTCCAGGCTTGCCTCGGGTGGGGGTACGGCGATGCCCCCCATGGGCAAGGGCAGATTAACCAGGGTTCCAAACCCCAACGCCGGCCAAAGGGCTTCCAGGCGCTCTTTCCCAAGATTCTGGGCCAGCGCTACAGTCACCCAGGGGCATCCCGCCTGAGCCGCGCTTTCCCAGGTTATCGGCAAGGAAGGGACATTGGCACAAGGTAGCCGCCCGCCAGCAGTCTGCAAAACCAGACTCTGAGGGAAATGCCCCCACTGTTCCGTCGGCATGGACTGAGTAGCCCATAGAAAAGGCGTGAGTGCCGTCCCGGGTGGGTATTGTCCCTGAGTTACCCGATTAAGCAATGGAGAATGTGGATCGGTCTTCCACTCCTCCCACGCCTCATCCAGGCGATTAGGATCAAAAGTTGGCTGCGAGGCCATCGCTAGAATTTCCCCATTCTGGGCATTGAGCAAAATCAGCGCCCCCTGCTCCCCTTCCATGGCTGCATCTGCCACACGCTGGATATCTAGACTCAGCGTCAGGCGCACATCCAGACCCTGCGGAGGCTGTGCGAAGAGCAGGCGAGCCAGAAGAATCTCCCATGCGGGCTGTCCCGCTAATCCACGCAGATAACTATCCAGCCCAGCCTCCAAACCGGCCTTGCCAAACCGGGGATGGATAAAACCCAGCGTGGATGCCAGGGGCGGGTAGAGGGTAACCCGACGGTAACTCCCCGGCCTCCCCTCACTTTGAACCAGCACCTGCTCCTGACGGTCGAGCAGACGCCCGCGCTGCACAAACCGTTCGGCCACTACCCAACGTAAATTGTCAGGGCGGCTGCGCAATGCCTCGCTCCGAACAATCCCCCACCATCCTCCCAACCCAGCCAGCAAAGCCAGAACGGCTAAGAACCCCCCTCCCAGCACCTGGAAAGGCGCTTCATTTGCTAAAGAGACGGGGGGGGTCTCCTCCGAAGCGCTCATCCGAAGTAAAAGCAGAAGAGCCGCAAACGAAACCACCAGCGAGGAGCCACCGTAAGAGACAAAAGGCAGTGTTACCCCGGTTAATGGGAACAAACGCAAGTTCCCTCCAATGATTAATACCGATTGTCCACCCAGATAAATCCCCAGACCGGCAGCCAGCAGACGCCGATACAGATTAGGGGCGCGAATCGCCACAATCATACTGCGAAGAAACAGCACGCCAACCAATCCCAGAAGCCCCCCTAGCCCCACCAGGCCAGTTTCTTCCGCAATCGCCACGGTAATGAAGTCGGAGTGGGCAACCGGCACCAAACCCGGACTACCCAGGCCGGGCCCCGTTCCAAAGAGGCCCCCTTCGGCAATGGCAATCAGGGATTGGATGATTTGATACCCCACCCCATCCGCCTGTGACCAGGGTTGCCACCAGGCCAGAAGGCGCTGGTGGATCAGGATGAACATAGTATTCCCGATCCAGGCCGCTAGCAGTAAACCGCCCGCAGTCAAAAGCAACACTCTGCGCCGCCCTGTAGCCAGGTAAAGCACCAGAGCGTAGAGCATAAAGAGTAAAGAGGCAGTGCCCAAATCCCGTTGGATTACCAGTAATGCAATTGTCACCCCGATAACAACCAGAGTGGGTGCAATCAAAGATGCCAGGCTAAGCGAGAAGGGAATACGTTCGGCCAGGTATGCAGCCAAGTAGATCAGTAAAAGGATCTTAAGCGGTTCAGCGGGTTGAAAGTAAAGGCCACAACAGCCCAACCACAATCCCGGTCCCTCGCCTCCTGGATAGGTGCCAAAGAAGAGCGTCAGTGCCACCAGCAACAATCCCAGTACTAGCCACAGGTATTTATAGCGCCGCAGCCACAACAACACCTCTGGCCAACGTGCTCCCAGGCCTAGAATCAACCATCCCAGCCCCAGCCAGAACGTCTGCCGCCACCCCAACACCGTATCCAACCGCCATATGGTCAGCAAACCCCAGCCGCTCAATAACGCCGCTACTGGCAAAAAATAGGGATCATGCTCCCCAAGCCACACCTGGAGGGTGCGACGCACCCACACTACCCCCACAGCCCATACCCCAACCCCCACCCAGTGCTGCCAGTTGAGTGTCGTCTCGAAAGAATGCACCCGCACCGCTGGTGCCAGAGTCAGGATCAGCGCGTAGAAGAAAAGGAAAGCCGCCGCCAGATATAGCAAGCGGCTTTCCTTGATAGTATTAGGAAGGGAATGAGCACCCAAAAAACGCTTCACGAAGGAAGATACTTATCCACCAACAGGCTTAACTTGCGTCGCGTCTCCGGAGGAATGCGCTCCGGCGCTGTGATCAGGGCTTTGGAAAGTGCCTGAGGGCACTCGCAGGTGCGCACGCCATCCAGCAATCCTACCAGGTGGCGAATGACCTCCTGCGCTGCCTGAACATTCTCGCTCAGTGTGCGAATGACCATCTCTACACTGACCGGCTCCTCACTGGTATGCCAGACATCGTAGTCGGTCACATGGGCCAGCACTGCATAGCATAATTCGGCTTCGCGCGCCAGAAACGCCTCTGGGCAAGTCGTCATCCCGATGATGGACATGCCCCAGGCTCGATAGAGGTTGGATTCAGCCCGAGTAGAAAAGCGCGGCCCTTCAATGGTGATAAACGTCCCCCCATGGTGGACTGTAGCCCCGCTACTGGTGGCAGCGCGATAGAGCAGGCCAGAGAGGTTGGGACAAAACGGGTCGGCAACCCCAATGTGGGCAACTAACCCCTCACCGAAAAACGAGCGCTGGCGGGAACGGGTGAAATCAAAAAGTTGATCCGGAACCACAAAATGACCTGGGCGGTAGTCATCGCGAAGTGAACCGCACGCACTCACCCCAACGACGTATTCCACTCCCAGCTGTTTCAGCGCGTAGATGTTAGCCCGATAGTTGACTTCGCTGGGGAGGATGAAATGTCCCAGACCATGCCGCGCCAGGAAGGCAATCCGCTTTCCCTCCAACGTCCCCAACACAATCGGTGAACTGGGCGGGCCAAAAGGCGTATCAACCTCCAGGGTTTCCACGTCCTTCAGGGCACCAAACCGATACAACCCCGAGCCACCTATGACACCGAGAATGGGTTTTTCGCTCATGGTTTCACTCCTGAGATTGGATTTGAATGCGCAGCAGGGCTTGACCGCAGCGCACTATATCCCCAGAGACCACAACGGTTGGGGTCATCACCCGCTCGTCATTCAGAAAGGTACCGTTTGTTGAATGCAGATCTTCAACCCACCACTGATGATCACGATAACGTAAACGAGCATGTCGCGTTGAGACAGTCTCATCATTCAGCACAATCTGACATGAAGGGTGCCTACCGAGCAGAACCTCCCGTTCGTTAAATTGGTAGCGCCGCTCTTCACTCTCTTGTTCAGACACCACTTCCAACACAATCGGGGGCACCTGCTCGCGAGAAACCTGCTGTAGATGCAAATTCAACTCGCGCCAGAGAACCCATAATGCCCAGCCTAGAAAGGCATAAAGGGCAACGGCCAGGAGAATGCGCAAAACGAGAACAAGAATTCCAGTGATCATTCGCTGTCCATTGGACGGGTTTCGGCAGCCGCATCCGGTTGGTTTTCCTCACCATAGATGAGAGAAACACCAGCCAGTGAGATGACATCCCCCGGTTGCAACTCCCATCGCGTCACTCGCTCACCATTGACGTAGGTACCACCCGTAGAATTAAGATCAAAAAGAACATACCGCTCGCCCACACAACGAATCTGGGCATGGTGGCGCGAGACCCTGAGATCGGGCAGGACCAGCATGTTATCACTGTGTCGCCCGATACTGATCACACTTTGTTCCAGTGGAAAGACATCTTTTCCCTGCACAATGAGGAAAGCGCGTCTTGGAGGCTGCGCGTGGGCATGACTCGGCTCGTTGAAGTCCAACACCGCGGTTTCGCCCATTATCTCCTCCCCCCACTTCCAATGGACCCGGATTTCGTCCTCACCCAGGTCTGCGCAGGCGCGCAATAGAATTTGAGGATTTCCCAAGAAAGTGAACCCCACCTCATTGGCTACATCCTTCAGAGCCTGTATCAAAGGCGCCTGCCAATCCGTCTGCTGATGCCAGGTCGCGTAAAGTGAAGGAGACACCTCAATTACACAAAGGTCTGGCAGAGGTCGGCCGGTAGGTTGGTTTAACAAAGCCGTTTGCAAAGCCACGTACAGACGTCGCGACCAATCTTCTTCGCGCCCGCGCCAGGGTACACGCCCCAGGTAATCCTCGACCAGGGCGCGCAAGCGGCTTTCCAGTTTCTCAAGGCGAAAACCCATACGTTATAATATTATAAGGCACAACGTCTGGCCCATAGGGAAGCCATCAGAAGCAACCTCTCATGAATGAAAAATCTTTGTCCGGGTTTGAAGAGATACGTCACACAGCCGATTGGGCCCTGCGTGTATGGGCGCCTGATTTATCTACCCTTTTTACCCAGGCCGCCCAGGGGATGTACCGGCTCGAAGGCGTAGAAATTGCCCCAACGCCTCGTGTTGAGCGCCAGATCAGCGTCAATGGTGAGGATGCAGAAAGTCTGCTGGTGGCCTTCTTAAATGAGTTGCTTTACCTGCAGGAGACTGAGCGGCTGGCA
This sequence comes from Thermanaerothrix daxensis, assembly GCF_001306145.1. Taxonomy (GTDB): domain Bacteria; phylum Chloroflexota; class Anaerolineae; order Anaerolineales; family Anaerolineaceae; genus Thermanaerothrix; species Thermanaerothrix daxensis. The sequence continues at coordinate 497,106 of NZ_LGKO01000002.1, read as the reverse complement.
TTTGACACCTTCCAGTGCGTAATCAAGGATCATTCGTTGGACGTCAAAGCACAGGGAGGGCCCATTAATCACCTTAATAAGGCAATTAAAGCCGTCACTTTTCACAATCTGAGCATTCGCACCACCTCGCAAGGCCTTGAGACAACACTCACGTTCGATGTCTAGCGAGGCTTCACCGCTAAAAACCACCAGCAATTTCGTCCCGTCGCCCAATTTTCTTCTGCCGGTGCTGTGAGTTCCACCCTCTCAGCCCTTCTCTCGCCCTCGCAGCCATTGTCACCCCGGGATTAACTACTAATGGAGGTATTCGTATGGTTCGCCTGCAGGATATTCGCAAGATTAATGATTACGAGTGGGAAATCCCCGCAACGTACCGGGAGGATATGCGCGCCTCAGTACGCCTCTTTGTCACCCGCCGCTTGCTGGAAGCTTCCCTGGAAGACCTTTCCCTGGAGCAGGCGATCAATGCCGCCACCTTGCCTGGTGTGGTGGACCCCGTGGTAGTAATGCCTGACATGCATCAGGGGTACGGGTTCCCAATCGGTGGGGTGGCAGCCACGCGCGTCTCGGATGGCGTTGTCTCGCCTGGGGCTATCGGCTACGACATTAACTGTGGGGTACGTTTGCTGGCCTCGCAAATTCCTTATGAACAGGCCGAACCTTACCTGGATGACTTGGCGACTGCATTAAATCGTTATTGTCCTAGCGGCGTGGGCACTGAGGGTGAATACCGCTTGAGTCATGAGGAATTGGACCAGGTCTGCCGGTTGGGGGCACGCTGGGCGCTCAAGCGCGGATTGGCCAGTGAGGAGGATTTGCGCCGCACAGAAGAAGGAGGATGTCTGGAAGATGCAGATCCTACCAGGGTGAGTCACAAAGCCAAAGAACGCGGGCGCACCCAACTGGGCACCTTAGGGGCTGGTAACCACTTCCTGGAGGTAGATCTCATCGAACAGATATTTGATCCCGAAGCCGCACAAGCGATGGGCTTACAGGAAGGGAATCTGGCTCTTTTGATCCATTGTGGTTCCCGTGGTTTTGGGCATCAGATCTGCACCGATTACGTCCAAGACCTGCAAAGCGCGGTTAAGAAATACGGCATTCGTCTCCCCGATCGCGAGCTGGTCTGCGCGCCTATAGACTCACCCGAAGGGCGCAACTACCTTGCCGCCATGCGTGCAGCTGCCAACTACGCATTCTGCAATCGCCAACTTCTCGCCCATGCCGCCCGCCGTGCATTCGAAGAGGTCTTCGCCGGCAAGGTGCGTAACTGGCACTTACACCAGGTGTACGACATCGCCCATAACATGGGGAAGATAGAGACCCACTTGGTTAACGGCAAACCGCTCAAGGTTTGTGTACATCGCAAAGGAGCCACCCGCGCCTTTGGACCCGGGTTCACCGAATTGCCGGAAGAGTACCGCCCCCTGGGTCAGCCAGTTCTGGTTCCCGGCAGTATGGGTACAGCCTCCTGGGTGCTCATCGGCACTGAGACCAGCATGCAACGCTCATGGGGTTCCACCTGCCATGGGGCAGGAAGGGTGCTCAGCCGTCATAAGGCCAAAAAAGAAATTCGCGGCGAACGGCTGCGGGATGAATTAGAACGGCGTGGTATCCATGTGCGCGCAGGATCAATGTCGGGCCTGGCCGAAGAAGCCCCCCAGGCATATAAGGACGTAGATGAGGTAGTGGAGACAGTCGCCGGCGCGGGAATTGCGCGCAAAGTAGCCCGCTTGCGCCCTGTGGCGGTGATCAAGGGCTAAAAGTCAGTATCGGCTTCCGTGTCCTCGCCTTCGGCCAGGGGTCTGCCAATGGCAGCCGTACGCGCATTTGTAAGCGCTAGGAAAGCCTGCACGGGCAAGCGAATATTAAGACCGCGCTGTCCTCCCGAAACATGAAACATGGGCTCATGCAAAGCACTTTCATCCACAACGACCTGAAAGCCCCGGTTGAGTAGCGCCAGTGCAGAAATGCCACCGGCCTGCAAGCCGGTTAACTGCTCTGCTTCGCGTTGTGTGGGCAGGCGTAGTTTTTTCTCACCCAGGTAAGTTGCCAGGGCTTTCAAATCCACTGCACAGGTCCCTGGAACAACCGCCAGAATGGGTTTGCCACCCTGCTCTCGCACTACCACAATGGTCTTGAAAACCCGCTCGGGTGGAACCCCTAAACGACGTGCTGTTTCTAAAGCCCCTAATTTCTGGGGAGGCAGTTCATACGCCTCAAAGGGGATCTTACGAGATTTGAGCAACCGAATCACGTTATTGGTTGCAGCCATTCTTTTTACCCCTGCGCGGCCTTCAAATAAATCGGATTGCTGAAAATCCACCCTCTTTGCTGCCCCAGGTATGGCAAATAGCACTCTACCCGATAGACCCCCGGCTCTTGAGTGATCCAGGCACAGACTTCCTGCCGCCTCCATATTTTGATCACCTGCCCATCTTTAATCAGACGACATTCCGCAGGTCGGGGCAAACGAATCTGAAGCGTCACACCGCCATTAACCTCCAGAGAATCTCCCATGATGACCGTACGATTACGCCCCTGCGCAGTAAAGCGAAAGCCCCGGGTAGGAGCAGGTAAATCGTATCCGATAAAGCAATGACCCGCGCGGAGCGCCGCCAGTACCTGCTGCCTGTCGGCCATGAATTCCCCGCTCAACCCCTCAGGGAGCAAAAGGTGGGTATTAATGGCGCGAAAGTGAAACTCATAGGGGAAAACCGTCCTGCGAAGAGGACCAGCGCGCAAATTCAGAGCATGCGCATCAGAGCCCCCCACAGCGACCACTGGGGCGCCCCCACGGAGCAGGGCATCCCACCGTCGCAAGGCGGCTGGCAACGGTGCGTGAGCAACAAACTGGGGAAAGAATGCAAAGAAGAAAGCCTGAAGGCGTGAACGAATGACGTTTTTTAGTTCGCTAAACCCATTCCAGAGTTCCAATCCGGTAAACCCATACACCTTCCAATCTTCCCATGAAATATCCTCCTCACCAAACAGGGGCAAAGCGGGATCCACCGGGTGGGCGATAAACGTGAGTGCACCCGCCTGGCGCGCTACATCAATCACCTTCTGAGGAGAGTCTGCCAACGGTGCTAGTTCACGATTAGCCCCAATCACCAGCAAATGATTTTTCTGGGGATTACGCATGCGGTCGTGAATCTCTTCGCCCACCAGTAATAAGATGCGCCGACCATGGGCTTCCCGATATCCTTCCAGCCCTTGTACCCACACATTATGATCAGTGACTATGACCCCGTCCAGGCCGGCTCGCGCCGCAGCCTCGACAATATCTCGATGCAACCCACTTCCATCCGAATAACGCGTGTGCATATGGAGATTTATGACCACTTCTTCCATGGCGGTTGACGATTCCCGAATTTAGACGTTATAATCCTGGCGTTGCTTCCAAAAGGAGGAAAACGTGACCACTTACCTTGACATCGCATTGATTATAATCTCGCTTGCACTGACCGCTAGCGTTATCCTGCAAAACAAAGGGGTAGGCCTGGGTGGACTGACCGGGGCCGACAGCACGCAGGTTTTCAGCGCGCGCCGTGGCCTTGAAAAAACGCTCTTTAACATTACCATTGCCCTGAGCGTCATCTTTTTCATCCTTACCATCCTGACCATTGCTTTGCGGTAAATATCCGGCTACCGTGCCCGCAAAGGATAGAACCCAGAAATTAAAATTCGGGGGCAAACCACCCGCTAGACGGGAAGTGCCCCTGCTTGCTTTTGTATGCCCATGAAAAATTTTCGCTGGCAACTTCTCATTATCTTTCTCACCGGCCTGGTGGTCGGTATTCTGCTACTGAGCGAACGTCCCACTCCATCCTCAATCTTTCAGACACCCGAGCCACGCCGTGGAGGGGCCTACACAGAGGCACTCATCGGCCAGTTCAAACGCCTTAACCCCCTCTTGGATTTCTATAACCCGGCTGATCGCGATGTGGATCGTTTGCTTTATAGTGCCCTGCTGCGCTTTGATGAGCGCGGCCTCCCCCAAGCCGATTTAGCCGAATCTTGGGGAATTTCGCAGGATGGCACTGTTTACAATTTCACACTGCGCTCTAATATCAAGTGGCATGATGGGAAGCCATTGACCAGCGCGGATGTGGTATTCACTATTGAAAAACTTCGCGAAGGGGGCTCCGCCATCCCAACCGATTTACAAGAATTTTGGAAAGCCGTTGAGGTTAAAGCGCTCAGCGATACGGCCATCCAGTTCCGTTTACCCGAACCTTTCGCTCCCTTCCTGGATTATCTGACATTTGGAGTAGTGCCCAAACATCTCCTTGAAGGTAAAACCTTCGATGAGATAGTAAACGCCGATTTCAATCTCCGACCCGTGGGCACCGGGCCTTACCGTTTTGACCGCCTGATTGTAGAAAACGGGCAAATTACAGGCGTTGTGTTAAACGCCAACCCAGATTACTACATTCACCCACCCTACATTGAGCAGATTATCTTCCGATACTACCCCGATTCGGGTTCGGCCCTGCAGGCGTTTCGGGATGGGCAGGTGCAAGGTATCAGCCAGATTACTGCGGATGTGTTGCCCGAGGCCCTGGCCGAACCCAATTTGGCCCTCTACACAGCGCGCCGTCCTGAACTCAGCCTGATTTTATTCAACCTCAAAAATCCGGACGTGCCCTTCTTCCAGGATGCTACTGTCCGTCGCGCCCTTTATGCAGCGATTAATCGCCAATACCTGGTGGACCGCCTCCTCCAAGGCCAAGCCATCCTGGCAGATGGTCCCATCTTTCCCGGCACCTGGGCATACTACGAAGGGACCCCCCACATGGATTACAACCTAGATGAAGCCCAGAACCTCCTCCGAGAAGCCGGGTACACCTTACCAGCCGAAGGGGAACCCATCCGCACCAACAAAGACGGGCTAGCATTGCGTTTCACCCTCCTTTACCCCGATACCCCCCAACACCGCGCTCTGGCCGAAGCCATCCAGGCAGATTGGTCAAAACTCAACATTGCCGTTCAAATCGAAGCGGTACCGTACGATGTCCTGGTGCAACAACGTTTGGCCGACCGCGCCTACCAGGCGGCCCTGGTGGACCTGAATCTCTCCCGTTCACCCGATCCTGACCCCTATCCGTTCTGGGACCAAGTACAGGCAACGGGTGGACAGAACTACACCCAATGGGACCACAAACTAGCCAGTGAATATCTGGAGAAAGCCCGCATTACCCCAGATATTGCCGAGCGCACGCGGCTCTATCGCAACTTTCAGGTCATCTTTGCCGAGGAACTACCCGCCCTACCGCTTTTCTATCCGGTTTATAATTACGGTGTAAGTCGGCTAATCCAGGGTGTGCGCATTGGCCCCCTCTTTGATACCGCAGACCGGTTTGCCACCATCCTGGAGTGGCATCTTTTGACCGCGCGCCTACAACGCACCGATGCCACACCAACTCCTGCCGCACCCTAACTTTCGTATCCTTTCGTAAAATGGGCAACCCGTCGGCCTATGCGCCCGACGGGTTGTCGTAAATATGGATGTTTTCTCGTGAGGCTAATGTGAACGCTTTGGAAAAAGATTGGGTCTTTTTACAAGCCGCTGTCCCCGAACTTGAGGATTATTTGCTATCCCCCGTGCTTTTCTGGCCCCTTAACCTGCGTACGGGCTACCCCATTCCCGAGGACCTTACCCGCCTGACATTGGGTAATTTGCTCCTGACCCAGGCCCGCCTGAAGGCGTTTCCCTGGCCGGAAGCCCAACAGGTCACTTTATCCAACCTCACTCGGGAGATTCAACAGGTACGCGAACGCTGGCGGGCAAATTGGCAAAAGAAAGCCACTCAGGAAATTCCAAGCCGCTTGAACCTGTGGAAACATGCCGTGGAGGAGATTCTGGAAGCTCCGACTAACCTTTCACCATCCACCTGGGCCTACCAGGTACGACACCGTGCCATCCTACACTTCCTCTTTGGTGAGGTACCGGCAAATGCCACTCCTTACACCGAGGCTCTGGCAGCGCTGGATCAGCGCCTGCGCTCAGCGCGCCCCTTGAACGGATTCCTGTGGGAAGCAGAGATCCAGGTGGCCTTTCCCCCAGAAACCTTTTGGTTCCTTTACGTTCTGCCCTAATACATAATAACAGAGGAGCGCCCAATGACTTTTTATACCCGCAACGGCGACGATGGATTCACCGGTCTCCTTGGTGAGGGACGTGTCCCCAAGGAGGAAGCCCGCATTGAAGCCTTGGGCACGCTGGACGAGGCCACTGCCGCTTTGGGGTTGGCCCGTAGTCTTCTTCAAAATGAGGATATCAAACAAACTATCTTACAGATTCAGCGCGATCTTTATCTGCTCATGGCTGAAGTGGCAGCCACCCCTGAAAACGCCGCTCGTTTTCGTCAGATTAATTCGGCTTCGGTCGCCTGGCTCGAGGCACGAACCGATGCATTCGGCCAGCATATAACTCTGCCCGGAGAGTTCATCCTCCCCGGTGATACACCGGCCGGGGCCGCCCTATCCCTGGCCCGAACGATCATTCGTCGGGCCGAACGACGCGTAGCCGCTTTGTTTCACCAAAAGGCTCTGGAAAACGACGCACTACTGCGTTATCTCAACCGCCTTTCTTCGCTCTGCTTCGTTCTGGAATTGTATGCCTATCAGGCAAGCGGGCTGGATAAACCCACACTGGCTAAAACCACGTAAGACCTTGTGAGGGAAAATTATGGTAGGTGTCGGAACACTGCTTAATGTGGCCACTGTACTGATTGGTGGATCGCTCGGACTTTGGCTGGGTGGGCGGCTGCCTGAACGCCTGCGCCAGACCGTTGTGGCTGGCCTGGGATTATTTACCCTGGCCTACGCGTTAAAAATGTTCCTTACCACCCAAAACTCCCTGGTAGCGCTTGGGAGCGTTTTAATTGGGGCCCTATTGGGAGAATGGTGGCGAGTAGAAGATGGCTTGCAAGGCCTGGGTCGGTGGCTGGAAAGCCGTTTTGCACGTCAGGAAAGCCCCGCCGGAAGCCAGCGCTTTGTGCGCGGTTTTTTGACGGCCTCGCTGGTGTTTTGTGTAGGTCCTATGACGATTTTGGGCTCAATTCAAGATGGTTTGAGCGGCAATTATCAGACCCTGGCCATTAAGTCGGTGCTGGATGGGTTTGCCTCCCTGGCATTTGCTTCTAGTCTGGGCGTGGGCGTTCTTTTCTCCTCCCTGGTGATTCTGGTTTACCAGGGCAGTCTGACACTATTGGCTGCTCAAATACAGCAGATCATCAGTGCTCCGATGATGACCGAAATGAACGCCACTGGCGGGGTCATTTTGATGGCAATTGCCATCGGCTCACTGCTGGAAATTCGCCCCATCCGGGCAGGTAACCTGCTCCCCGCCCTCTTTGTCGCTCCCCCGTTGGTATGGTTGATGAGCCGCTTCGGTCTGTACTAAGGTGGCTCATCAACCAGTCTTCAGGGCTGTGTGCTCCCAGCCAGCGCCTTGTCAATCGTGGCAAAAAGATCTGTTTGCCCTACCAGTGTGCCGTTGACATCAAAAGTTGGCGTGCCCGTCACACCTTTGCTGCGCGCATACTGGCCATCTTCCTGGGTTTTCTGCCGATATTTTCCGCTGGCCATACAATTATCATACTGATTCAGGTCAAGTTTCAAATCCTGAGCAAAGGCCCGCAGTAATTTCTGGGTGATGGGCAAGTCGTAATTAGCAAAGATGTAGTCATGAAACTCCCAGAACTTGCCCTGATCCATTGCACAATAAGCCGCCTCAGCCGCCAGGAAGGATTCATCACTGATAAACGAGAAGGGCGTGTATGTAAAGTAAACCTTCCCGGTAGCCACGTAATCTTTAATCAAGCGTGGCTCCGACTCGCGCCAGAAAGCCGCACAATGCACACAACGAAAATCCGAAAACTCTTCCACCTTGACAGGGGCATTGGGATCACCCACGGAATTGCCGCTCACCAATGAGCGAGGGAGTGGCTCTGGGCGCGTAAACTCCACTGGGCGGTTGCTCAAGATCAGGACGACAACCACAGCGATGGCCGCCAAAGCAATCAGAACCGCCAACGTAATCCGTTTGCGGCGCTGGCGTTGCTGCTGTAATTCACGATAGGAAATTTTCTTGCTTTTTGGAGACTTTGAAGGATTCTGGGATGTTGACATTAAGACCTCCTTAGAGACGACATTAATGGGTATACAGGTAAACCAGATAGTCCTCACCAGTCAAACGGAAGCCCGCCTTTCGGTAAAGGGCAAGTGAGGCATGATTATCGTGTTGGGTATTGACGGTCAGTTGTGAAACGCGATGAGCGCGGAAATAGCGAATAACGTCGTTGAGCAAAGCCCACCCAATGCCCCGCTGTTGCCAGGAAGGGTGAACCGCCAGGCGGGCCAGATGAGCATTGGTGGGGCTCAGCGTGCTGAATTGAAAGCCCACAATTTCACTGCCAACCACCGCCACACTAGCGTAGGCGGCTTGTTGCCATGAACGGTGAATATCCCCTCTACTATTGTGCCAGAGCCACCCAAATGCTCTGGCATCTACCTGCTCCACAGCCTCCAGATCATCCAACTGCATCGGACGGATCAATTCCCCTGCTCGGCCTGATGCCAGGAATTCACCGGGTGGTAGATCCAGACTGCGCCACAGGGTGACAACACGTTGATGCAGAGTGAAATGCTCATGCTCCAGCAGATTGGCAAACCAGGGGCGCAAGGCAATCGCCGCTACCACGCCAGTATGCCCCAGCCCATCCAACACATGCGGGAAAAGCGCATGCCACGCATCACTTGGGCGTTCTTGCTCTGAGCAGGCGAAGAGGCGCACCCAGGCTACTCCCGGAGGATCAGGCGGACAGGCCAGAGCGGCTTCCACCCGCTCACCGCTCAGCAGCAACCAAAACGGCTGGTACCCCAACCAATCCAGAGGGGAACGCCAATCCAGATGACGGTGGACATACTTTCCATCCCGAAGCAGTTGTCGCAAACGTGCCAAATCTTCTGGGATAGCCTGGCGGAGTTGATGCTCAATGATCATGGCTGAACCGGGGTTTAGGCTGCTCATCTACTTGATACCCATAAGACGCTGAACCGTACCAATAAGCGATTTTAACACTCGTTCCCGTGGAGATAAACGGGGCTGGTGTTCCAGTGCTGCCTGCATGCTGAGCAGTGCATCTACCCGCCGCCCAGTTTGTACCTGCAATGCGGAGATCCGCCGCATGACCAACGCATAATTCTCCATCTCCCCCACTGCTTTCAAACCATCTGCAGCCTGACGGTAGAGATTCAAAGCCGTCTCTGCCTGCCCCAAAGCCTCCAGCGCAGCAGCCTGGTTTCCTAGCGCCAGCGCCTGCCGCCGCTCATCGCCGGCCCGTGCAAAGAGTTCCGGCGTGCCTTCCACGCAGCGCAAAGCCGCCTCAGGATGTTCGGCCTGCAACCAGGCCACACTGGCATTGTTACGCATTTCAGCCGCTTTTAGTGTCTCTCCGCTCTCCTCATAAGCCAACGCCGCATTCTCAAATGCCTGAGCGGCGGCCTCATATGCCCCCTGGGCATAGGCGGTTTGAGCTTCTTTTTCCCAGCGCACAGGATCGGTTGTTGCTGCCATATCGGTTCACCTCAATCAATAGGTGATTTCCAACAAAGACTCCGCCACCGCTCGTAATTTATCCGCCGAAAGTTCGCTCAGGCGCATGGCCAGTTCGAGGTAAGGACGATTAACCGGCTTGCGAATAAACGCCTGCAGTTCTTCCGGCAACTCCAGGAATTGCTGTATCGCCTGATGACGCAAGCGCCACTCGCCTACCGGCCCGCGCTGATCAAAGAGATCTTCCAATCGCAGATCCAGGGCATTGGCAAGCAATTCCAACTCAGGCAAGGGAATTGGGCGCATCCCCGTCTCGTACTGTTCAAGCGTGCTCTCATCCAGCCCAACCCGACGCGCTAATTCGCTTTGGGTTAAGTTGCGCTGCTGGCGGGCCAAGCGCAGATGAGTGCCGATCATGCGCTGGCGCAACCCTAAAAGGGTCTGCACATTCTCAAGCGGCATCGGAGGTTCTGTTTCAGAAAGGGCCCGGCTTTCCCAGAAATGCTCCAACGGTACATCCAGATAGTAGGCCAGTGCTTCTAATTGGGGCAACGAGGGTGCCTGTTGCCCAGCCTCCATGGCCTCATATTCTTCCACCGAACATCCCATTGCCTGGGCACACGAACTCGTTGAACGATGCCGCGCCAAGCGGGCATCTTTTAAGAGCAAGCCCAATTTCTTTGTACGCAGACGTGTTCTCTGTTCAAAAAGCGTATTCATGGCTCCTCCAGGACCGCATCCTCATCTGCTACCGCCTGCGACTCGAGAGCATCTCACTCAGGTTTGCCCCAAATACTTCAGGGCCTAATTTAAAACCTGCCGCTTCCAGGCGTGGCGTGAACATCGGGCGAATGCCGGTGGGTTTGATCTCTCCCAACACACGCCCATCCGCATTGATGCCGGTCTGCTCAAAACGAAAGATCTCGTTCATCACCACCGTGTCACCCTCCATCCCCACCACCTCGGTAATCGAAGTGACTTTTCGGCTTCCATCTTTCAATCGGGATTGATGGATGATCAAATCAATGGCCGAGGCAATTTGCTGGCGGATCACTCGGATCGGCAAATCCATTCCAGCCATTAAACACATCGTTTCCAGGCGTGAGATGGCATCGCGAGGAGAATTTGCATGTAGCGTCGTCAGGGAACCGTCATGCCCGGTATTCATCGCTTGCAGCATGTCCAATGCCTCACCTCCACGCACTTCGCCCACCACAATCCGGTCGGGGCGCATGCGCAGAGCGTTGCGCACCAAATCGCGCACGGTAATGGCCCCCTTTCCCTCAGAATCGGGGGGCTTGGTCTCCAAACGCACCACATGTTCTTGCTGCAGTTTTAATTCGGCAGCATCCTCAATGGTTATGATCCGCTCATCTGCGGGAATGAAGGACGAAAGCACGTTGAGCAAGGTGGTTTTGCCAGAGCCCGTCCCGCCAGAAATGATGATATTGAAACGGGCAACCACGCAGGCGCGAATGAATTCGGCCATTCCCGGTGTCAGCGAACCCAAGGCGATCAATTGGTCTACCGTCAGTTTATCCTTTTGAAACTTACGAATTGTGATCGTAGGACCGTCAATAGCTACCGGCGGGATGACCGCATTGACTCGCGAACCATCGGGCAACCGTGCATCTACGGTTGGGCTATCCGCATCAATGCGCCGGCCTAGTGGCAATACAATTTTTTCAATCAAACGAATAACCTGCTCGTCATTGGCAAAAGTGATATTGGTCCTGATAATTTTACCTTGTCGCTCAATATACACCTTTTTCGGGCCATTGACCATGATCTCACTGATCTCGGGGTCATCAATTAAGGGTTGTAGCGGCCCAAACCCAAGCAACTCATCCAGAACATCTCGGAAGAGTTGCTCACGCACCGGAGTTGCCAGGTTAATCCTCAAACCGTTATAAATCTGCTGTAGCGCCTGGAGAACCGCTTCCCGGCGCTGCTCCCCCTGAATATAGTCTTTGCCCTCCAACTCTCGCGCGACGGCGTTGACCAGATGGCTTTTGAGCCGAAGCAGATCAGGATGCAAGGAGGAGGGTGACACGTTTCCACCGACTGCCATAACTTAATCGCTCTTCGACTCGGCAAGAGATTCGGTTATTTCCTCTAAGGGAGTAATCCACACAATCTGCTGAGCCTGCACAGCCAGGAAATGGGTATGCAGGAGCACTTCGCTACCCGTTACGTCATAAACAGTGGCTTCGGTAACTGCCAGAAACGCACTGGTTTGATCCAGTTCATCCTTAAGACGCTCATCTGGACGGACATGCACCTGCCCGCAAATACGGTGCGTTGGCGTCTGAATAACCACGCTCACCGGGCGTTTGGTGATAACGCGGGTAAAAAACTTGCCCTTCTCATCAAATTGGGTCACCATGCCATTGCTCCCTATTTTACCCCGAGGCACCCGCTTCTTCAGCCGGCATCAGATAACCCAGCCCCGGGCGGGTAATAATATGCTGGGGGTTATGCGGATCATCTTCCAGTTTTTGACGCAAACGCGCAATACTGACCCATAGGATTTCCTTGTCCTCCCGATAGGAATCACCCCACACTGCGGCCAGTAGTTCTTCCGCACTGAGCACAACCCCGGCATGCTGAGCAAAATGGATCAACAGCCGGTACTCGGTCGCCGAAAGAAATATCGGACGATCCCCTTTCCACACCTCCGCCCGGGCCAGGTCAATCTTAAGGTCTCCGTGCACAAAATAGCGTTTGCTCACGCCCTGTTGGGAGGTCTTTGCCCGGCGCAAGACCGCACGCACCCGCGCAACTAACTCCATCGCCGAAAAGGGCTTCACCACGTAGTCATCCGCCCCCACATTTAACCCTTTGACGCGGTCCTGTTCCTCCCCACGTGCCGTCAGAATAATTATCGGCACATCCGAAAACTGGCGGATGCGCTCACAAGTTGTGAATCCATCCATGCCTGGCATCATGACATCCATAATGACCAGGTCAGGTTGTTTGCTCGCCACCTGCTCAATGGCCTCCATGCCATCCCGCGCGACATACACCTCATAACCCTCAGACTCCAGATTGACGCGCAGAAGATGACGGTAGCGCTGTTCATCATCCACCACTAGGATTTTTGTACCCATATCTGAGACGCCGCCCTCCTTTCTCAAGGTTTCCAGGGCAAACGGATGTGAAAGGTTGTCCCCTGTCCCAGTTGCGATTCCACCCAAATCTGGCCCTGATGCGCCTGAATAATCTGCTTGCAAATAAACAGTCCCAGTCCGGTCCCATGAATGGAGGGTTGAACATCCGGCACGCGGAAGAATCGCTCAAAAATCTTCTGACGATATTTCTCTGGAATGCCGGGACCACGGTCCGCAAACATCAAATGGACACCCTCGGCATCTGGGGCTATTGTAATGGAAACCGGAGAATTCGGTGCATATTTCACTGCGTTGGAGAGCAGGTTTTCAAATACTTGCGCCAGACGTTGGGGATCGGCTAGCAAAGGGTTGAGTGGCTGATCAAGTTGAAGGTTTACTTCCAACTCGGGATGACGCAATTGCATGCGCGCAACCACATCATTGAGTAAGGAGTCCAGTCGCACCGGCTGAAAATTCATCTTAATTCGCCCGGTCTGTAATCGCGCTGAATCTAGCAGGTTATCAATTAATTCCTGCATGCGGTCGGTTTCCTGGTCAATAATGTTCAGAAACTCGCGCTGTGTGGCTGCATCCCAATGAGTGTCTGGGCGAAGCAAGGTGGTGGTATAACCTTTGATAAATCCCAACGGAGTACGGAATTCGTGAGATAGGGCTGAAATGAAATCTTCTTGTGCTTGCAGTCCGCTGTACTGGACTTCTAACCGTGAGACCTCATGAGCCAGTCGCTCCCGCAAAATGGCCTGGGCAAGTTGCTGGCTCAGAAATTCCACAAAAGGGAAAGTTTCCGGATCAAAAGGCGGCCCCCCAAAGCGGATAAAAATCATCGCTCCCAACAGGGTCTCCCCCATCTGGAGCGGAATTCCTAACATATAGGGCCGCTGTAGCCGATCTTCTTCCGTCTGCGGCGGTTCCTGAAGCATCAGCCGCCGCTGTTCCACGACCTGATTGCTCAACGCCTCTCCCCAGGCCACATCGGCCTCAGCGGATTTCCCGCGCCCGGTCGCTCGCGCATAACCGACCTCCAGGTTAAGGGTATCGGGATCCAGCCCATACACCACCAGATTATCGAACACAAAATGAGGGCGCACGACCTGGATTACCTCATCCATCGCCTGGCGCCAGGAAGAAGCCTGCCAAAACAGACGGCTAAGGGTGAAAATGACCTCAATGGGAAGCCATGAGGAGGATGACTCACTGGTTGGCATGCCCACCCCATTCCGGTCTATCCTGAGGGAGAACGCGCCGCAGCAAGAAGGAAAAACGGCTGCCGCGCCCCAATTCCGAGGTCACTGAAATCACCGAGTTATGGGCCTCAATGATCTTCTGTGCCAGCGAAAGCCCCAAGCCCGTACCTCCGTAACGACGCTTGGAAGAACCATCCAACTGGTGAAAGGGTTCAAATAGTTCTTGGATACGATTTGCCGGAATGCCGATGCCCGTATCGGTCACACTCACTTCTACGTGCTCGTTCATGAGATCTATCGCAAGGACGATTTGCCCTCCCGCCGGGGTAAATTTGATCGCGTTATCTAATAACTGATGAATCACCCAGCCAATTTTTTCCCAGTCCCCATATACAAACAGCTCACTTTCTATCGGGCAACGCAGTTCTAGGTATAAACGTTGATCACGGGCTCGCGGGGAAACCTGTTCGACCAGATTGCGACATAGCACACATAAATCAATCGGCTGAATCGTAACCGGCAGATTGCCCCGTTCGGTAGTGGAGAAGAGGATCAAATCTTCAATTAGACGCTCCAAACGCTCAATGGCTCTTTGCATGGTGCGCAAGGCATGCAGTTGCGTCTCGTTCAGTGCGCCTAAATCCCCCGACATCAAGAGCTCGTGATATCCCTTCAAATGAGTTAAGGGAGTGCGCAGTTCATGTGAGATGTTGGCCACAAAATTAGCTTTTAACTGGTTAAGTTCGGACAGTTTTTGTAGCGCCCGCTCCAGTTCCGCCGTACGTTGCTGCACCCGTTGCTCTAGCTGCTGGTTGCTCTCCTCCAGGGCCGTGCGCAATTGAAGCACATACTCCGTGATCGCATGATCCAACAGGCTTTGGCTGATTTTGCCCAGCCGGACCAGGAGCTGCCCCAACAGTGGCACCTCCTGCCCCTGCTCACGCAAAACAGCCTGATAGTTAAGCACCGCCTCCAGGTCTTCGGGAGAGAGAAATCCCCGTTCAACCAGGTAATCCCCCAAACGGGGGACCAGGATTTCCGGTGTAAGCGGCGTAGGCGCTACATTCACGCGGTTTCCCCCTCGATCCATACCCACTTTCCTCCCACCATGGTAGCCCATGGCTGAAGTTGATAGAGCAAGTCAGCCAGCATCTTCCACGGATCCTCTTCCAGGACGATGAGGTCAGCATAATAGCCCTCACGTAAGCGCCCTAGACAACACTCTAAACCCGCTGCATAAGCCGGGCCAAGGGTGTAGCCTTCTAGTGCCTGCTGTAGGGTGAGCCGTTCCTGAGGGTACCACCCTTCCGGCCCCGGCTGGCCATCCGGGCGCTGCCGCGTCACGGCAGCATGAATGCCCCAGAATGGGTTAGGGGACTCCACAGGCGCATCTGAACCAAACGCCAGACGAGTTCCGTGGGCTAACAGCGATTGATATGCATAAGCATAACGGGCTCGTTCCCCCCAGTGGCGATCGGCCATGTACATATCCGATGTGGCATGAATGGGTTGAACAGAGGCAATGATTTCCGCCTGCGCGAGGCGCCCTAAATCCTGGTGGCGCAGAAGTTGAACATGCTCAATTCGATGACGCAGGTGAGGCTTACCCAAAGAGGTTTCCCAGGCTCGTAAGCGTTCCAGCCCTGTCAGCACCTCCGCATTCGCGCGATCCCCGATGGCATGGATGGCCAGGCTCAATCCCACCTCACCCGCCTTGCATCCCATCTCATAAATTTGATCCGCATCCAGGAAGAGCACCCCCCGGTCTTCGCGTCCCAGATACGGCTCAAACATGGCGGCGGTTTGGGGCCCCAGCGCGCCATCCGAAAACAATTTCACTCCGCCAATACGCAACCAGGCATCTCCGAAGTCACTGCCCAGCCCCAGAGCAATTGCTTCGTCCAACAACTCAGCAGGAATGCTTTTGAGCACCCGAAGCATGAGACGACCTTCGCGGCGCAGGGCTTGCAAGGCCAGGAAACACGTGCGCTGATCGAAATCATGCACCCCGGTTAAGCCCATACGCCACAAGGTAGATTGAGCCTGTTGGATCGCCTGTGCCACCTCCTGAACCCCTGGCTGGGGGATACAGCGTTGCACCAACTCCACTGCCGCTTCAAAAAGAATGCCGGTTGGCTGACCGCGCGCATCGCGTTGGATCCGACCATCCGGGGGATCAGGTGTATGAGCATCAATCCCAGCCAGATGTAAGGCGGTGGAATTCACCCAGGCCGCGTGCAGTGATTTGGCCGTAAGAAAAATTGGGTGAGCTGAGGTCAGCGCATCCAGATCTTGCGCAGAGCCAAAGCCCTCAGGCCATTCGTTTTGGTTCCAGCCATGCCCCAGAATCCATTGGCCTGGCGGCGTTTGGGCGACACGTTCTGCCACCCGCCGCAAACACTCTGCCCGCGTAGGTGTTTCACAATCTACTCGCTGAAGGTTGAGGGCAAAATGCTGCAGGTGAATGTGAGCATCTACCAACCCCGGCAAGATGACCTTTCCTGCCATGTCCTGAATGACGGATCCAGAACGCGCTAACGCCATGATATCAGGGGTCTCACCAACTGCAATAATACGATCCTGCTCGATAGCCAGCGCCGTCGCGATTGGCTGCTGAGGATCCAATGTGTAGATGCGGGCGTTGTGTAGAATCAGCACCGTCTCCTCTCTCAACCCAAAAGTACTTTCAGCAAAGTTTCCAACTCTTCATCCGAGTAAAAGCGGATCACCAGGCTACCCCCTTTCCGACCCCGGCGCAGCATCACGCGCGTGCCAAGGCGTTCTTCCAGACGGGCTTCCAGTTCGCGTACCTCCGGTGGCGATGGGCTCCGTTCCTTAGCAACCGGGCGCTGCCCCTGATAGCGCTGCACCAGCATCTCAGTTTGGCGAACGCTAAGGTTTTGACCAAGTACAACTCTCAAAACCGCCACCTGCGCCTGCGCGGTTGGCAGGCCCAAAAGTGCCCGCGCATGTCCTTCACTGATCTTTCCCGCCGCCAGCGCTTCGCGCACCGGAGGCGGTAATTTGAGCAAACGCAAGGTGTTGGTCACAGCAACACGGCTCTTCCCCACCTGGCGCGCAATCTCCTCATGCGAGAGACCAAAATACTCGTGCAACTGATGGTAGGCCTCGGCCATTTCCAAAGGGGTGAGATCAGCGCGCTGCAGATTTTCAATAAGCGCCAATGCCAGACGTTGCACGTCACTGGCTGGTCGAATCAGCACTGGTACCATTTCTAAACCCGCCTGGCGTGCAGCACGCCAGCGCCGTTCCCCGGCAATCAGCACATACCGTCCTTCCCCCTCCGGGCTAACCAGAAGCGGTTGTAAAACCCCATGCTCGCGAATCGAGGCCGCCAATTCATCCAGTCCCTCAGCATCCAGGCTACCACGGGGCTGAAGCGGATTAGGCACAATTTGATCAATCGGCACATACAGGATGCCACCCTCGGGGGACGTCCCTGGTCCGCCGGGGATGAGTGCTTCCAACCCTTTGCCCAAGCCGCCCTTACGCGTCATGCTGCTCCTTGTTGCGTCTCAAAAATCGGAATTGTGATCCCATCTCCCTGGAGCAATTCCCGTGCCAGTGCCGCATACGCCCTGGCAGCCGTGGAATCGGGTGCATAGACCGAAATGGGCATTCCGTAGGAAGGGGCCTCGGCCAGACGAATACTGCGTGGAATGAGGGTCTGAAAAACCTGGGTGGGGAAAAAGCGTCGCACTTCATTGACCACATCTAATGCCAAGCGGGTGCGTCCATCAAACATGGTGAGGATAACCCCGCGCACACTCAAATCAGGAAAAATTGAAGCGCGCACACGCTGGATGGTTTGCATCAATTGCCCCAGTCCCTCCAGTGCAAGGTATTCACATTGTACCGGGATAATCACGCCATCCCGTGCCGCTACAATTCCATTCACAGTGAGTAGCCCCAGGGAGGGCGGACAGTCAATCAGAATGTAATCATAACGCTCCACCAGAGGCTGTAAAGCCTGGCTCAATCGGTGCTCGCGTTTGTTGACTTCGATCAATTCAACCTCAGCCCCAGCCAGCGCTGGTGAAGAGGGTAATATTGAGAGCTTAAAGCGCGGATTGTGCAGGATGTTTGCCCCGGCTGGCTGGAGTCCCAACAGCACTTCATAAGTGCCACTGCGCACGGAACGTTTATCAATCCCAAGCGATGAAGTAGCATTGGCTTGTGGGTCCAGATCCACCAGCAAGACACGCTGCCCGTAGTAACCCAGGTAAGCCCCCAGGGAAATTGCAGAGGTTGTTTTACCCACCCCACCTTTCTGATTAACAAACGTATAAATTCGACCCATCTTTCAACCACCCCGACTCAGGGAATAATTTCGACCAGTTTTTCCCGGGCTTCGGCCGCTGTGGGCACCCCCGCCAATCCCGGCCGCGTCACCGAAATGGCCGCCAGTTGAGTAGCGTACCGTGCCGCCTCCCAGGGATCACGGGTCTGGTGCAGGCGGATGAAAAACGCTGCTGCAAACACATCTCCAGCGCCGGTGGCATCCACTTCTTGCACTGCGGGAGGGCGGAAATACCGCAGATCCCCGTTCCAGTACAGGCGCGCACCTGCCGCCCCTTCGGTCACCACCAGAACGCGGATGGAAGCCAGCATCTCCTCAATGATGGCCTCGTTCCCACCCACATCCTCCACGCTCAGCACGGCGGCATTGGCTGCCTCAAGCACATAACGAGCCTCAGGCCATTCGGTGAAATGCACCCGGCCTTGAGCATCCCAACCCCGCAACCAGCCCTGAGGAGTCAACCCAACGAACGAATCGGGAAATGCGCGCACCAGCTTGGGATCTACCTCCTGCGCGACCGGTGCCAGGTGCACAATAGGGGCCTTACGCCAAGCCTCCGGGATCATGTTCAATTGCAACGGTGCCGCTACACGATGCAAATATTGCACCCGCCCCTCCGGGAGCGAGAGGTTCTCAAACGTCGTCGTGTAGTCCGCAGGCCAGGCCAATACCTGAACCTCACTCAGGGGGCTTAGATCAGTCTCCGGATGGCAAGCCGTTACCACCCCTACACGCAGGCCCATTGCCCGTGCGGTAAGCGCGGCATAAGCCGCCGTTCCACCCAAAACCGGCCCTGCCGGGCTGAGATCCTGGGTCACGTGCCCAATAACCAGATAATCAACGGGTTGAACAAAAAGGGTATAACGCATGGCGGTAATTATAACGATTATAATGAAAAGAAGGTTCTAAAGGGACGACTCAATCGAGGAGGCCTCATCACTCGCCATTGAGGTCTGCAAAGCCTCGTCCAGGGTTATGTTCTCCCGGCGCGCGCCGGGAACCGCTGTCCCGCAATAGGGGCAGATGTTCCAGGCCAATTCCATCAGGCGCCCACACTGGTGGCACCGTTTGCGCAGACGGGTATAGCAACTCGGGCAGACCAACCAATCGGCAGCCACTTTGCGCCCGCACCCCGGGCACTGGGGAACCTCTTCGAGGGTTTGGAGCAGAGCCTCTTCCTCCAGACTGCGCTGATACTCCTCTTCCAGAGTACGGGTGGGACGCAAAATCAGGTAAATCAGCACGCCCGGCAGAAATAGAACCGCCGCCACCAACGTTGCCAGAATGTGCACCAGGGGATCACGCGTGCGTTGGCGAATATCGCGGTAGGTCCAAAAAATCAGGCTGAGCCAGAGAGCGGCCACAAACGCCGCTGCAAAGCCGGTCAGAATCAGGACAAGGTTGCTCAAAATACCTGGCTCTAGCATAAGAGGGACTCCCTTGGGATGATTATAGCATGGGACAAAGCGATCTACAGAAAGATGATCGTGTGAAAATTGTAGCGCATAATGAATTTGAATTGAACCGGCTTAGAATTTGCCTATAATCATAAAAGGAGGGCGAAAGGCGAATTAGAGGAGCGACCCTAAGGAAGTTATCTTACTCGTTCACCCCTAACCCCCTTGTCCAGCGTAAAAAAGAGCAGGAGGCCAAGGCGATGGCACGCAAGGCAATCCTTGAACGACGCTCTGGTAGACCCCATTCATCCATTGACCCTGTGGCTTTGGGATTGATGATGCAAGACATTGATTGGCAGGATGGATTGGCACATCCCGCTGTCCAACTTTTACGTCTCATCATGGATAACATCCCACAGGCCATATTTTGGAAGGATCGGAATTCTGTTTATGTATGGTGCAATCGCAATTTCGCGAATGATGCCGGTTACGAGGATCCGGAAGAAGTGTCTGGGAAAACAGATTTTGACCTGCCTTGGACACGTGAAGAAGCGGAATGGTATCGCAAAATTGACCAACAGGTCATGGAAACCGACACTCCTATTTACCAACTCTATGAGACGCAAACACATGCGGACGGTCAACTCACCTGGGTTGTCACTAACAAAATCCCGCTCCATGACCCCGAAGGAAATGTCGTAGGAGTTCTGGGAACGTACGAGGATATTACCGAACTCAAATTGAAAGAAGAAGAGTTACGAAAAGCACGCGAAGAACTAGAGATTCGCGTCCAAGAACGAACGGCTGCCGAACGCGAACAGCGCGCCTTCGCTGAAGCCTTGAGAGACATTTCGGCTACTCTGAACAGCACCCTTAACCTGAATGAGGTACTGGATCGTATTTTGGCCGAAATCCAACGAATTGTTCCTCATCAGATGGCCACTATCATCTTAGTTCGAGGGCAGCAGGGCTGTGTTGTCCGCGCCCAACCTGCAGGAAGCATTGAAAATGAAGGAGAGTGGTTTGATCTAACCAAATACTCAAACCTGATAACGTTGCTTCAGACGAAATCACCTCTTATCATTGTCCTGAAATTGCCCTTCGCGAACTTCCTGATTGCCGTATCTTGCCACCTGGTGAGTTACCTTAAACCCGATCAAACACAACGGGCATTAGCAAAAAGCCCGTCGTAACCCACCCACAAAAACAGAAAACAGGAAGGAGGTGTTTATGGCCAAAACCGTTGTTATTGCCGGTGCCCTGGATACCAAAGGGGCAGACTTTGCCTATTTGAAAGAATTAATTGAACGAGAGGGTGTTAACACCCTGGTAGTTGATTTCGGGGTCATGGGCGAACCCGCCTTCCCGCCTGACATCACCCGGGCCGAGGTCGCCAAAGCCGGTGGAGGCGACATTGCCTACCTTGCCACGGGCGAACATAAAGACGAAGCCATGCGCATCATGGCTGAGGGGTTGGCAGTGGTGGTGCGTCGTCTCTACGACGAAGGCAAATTGGATGGCATCATCAGCATGGGGGGGAGTGGTGGCACCTCCATCGCCACAACAGCCATGCGTGCACTGCCCATTGGGGTCCCCAAGGTCATGGTCTCCACGGTCGGAGGTGGAGATGTCTCGGCCTATGCCGGCACGAAAGATATTACCTTCATGCCCTCAATTGTAGACGTTGCCGGTCTAAACCGCATCAGCCGTGTCATCTATGCAAATGCCGCTGGCGCTATCGCCGGAATGGTCAAAATGGAGCGACCTTCAGCGGCCGAGGCCAAGCCCATCATCGTGGCTTCCATGTTTGGCAATACCACCCCTGCTGTCAACCATGCCAAGAGCATCTTGGAAGCAGAGGGATATGAGGTTCTAGTCTTCCATGCGACCGGCACAGGTGGACGGGTGATGGAATCCCTGATCACCGATGGTTACGCCGTAGGGTCGCTGGATATTACCACCACTGAACTGGCTGATGAGGTCTGCGGCGGCGTATTGAGTGCTGGGCCGGAGCGCTGCCTGGCAGCAGCACGCGCCGGCATTCCGACGGTTCTGGTGCCCGGCTGTGTAGATATGGCCAATTTCTGGGGCATGGACACCGTGCCCGAAAAATACCGCAACCGCAAACTCTACCAGTGGAACCCCAATGTCACTCTACTGCGGACCAACGTGGAGGAAAACATCAAGATAGGCGAAATGATCGCTCGCGCGGCTAATGAATCCAAAGGGCCGGTGGCAGTATTAGTTCCGCTCAAGGGCGTTTCCATGCTGGATAGCCCTGGCGGTGCATTCTGGGATCCGGAAGCCGATCGCGCTTGCTTTGACGCCATCAAACGCAATCTGCGCCCCGACATCCCCTACCTAGAACTTGATTACAACATTAACGATCCTGAATTCTCCGGTAAAGTTGCAGAAACTCTGCTGGAGATGCTGCGCAAACAATCATCTCAATAATTCCAAAGAAGGGAGGGTTGTGGTTTATGGCATTCACACGTCAGGAAATTCTGAATCGTCTGGAAGCCCAGGTCAAAGCGGGGCGCCCCATTGTGGGGTGCGGTGCCGGCACTGGCATCTCCGCCAAATTTGCCGAGGCGGGAGGTGCCGACCTGATCATCATCTACAACTCAGGGCGCTACCGCATGGCAGGGCGGGGTTCGCTGGCTGGCCTGATGCCCTACGGGGACGCCAACGCCATTGTCGTGGAGATGGCCTCAGAAGTGCTCCCGGTGGTCAAGAACACGCCCGTCCTGGCCGGCGTTTGTGGCACCGATCCCTTCCGCCTGATGCCGGTCTTCCTTAAGCAGTTGAAGGAAATTGGTTTTTCGGGCGTGCAGAACTTCCCCACCGTGGGTCTGATTGACGGCAACTTCCGCGCCAACCTGGAGGCTACCGGCATGGGCTACGACAAAGAAATTGCGATGATTAAACTGGCCCATGAGATGGATCTCTTCACCTCACCGTACGTTTTTGACGAAGACCAGGCCAAAGCCATGGCCGAAGTTGGTGCGGATATTTTGGTAGCCCACGTAGGATTGACCACCTCGGGCAGCATTGGGGCTGGTGTGGCGCTAAGCCTGGATGAAGCCATTGACCGCACCATGCGCATGGCCGAGGCCGGGCGCAAAGTGCGCAAGGACATCATGGTGATCTGCCACGGCGGCCCGTTCGATGAACCCGACAACGTCGGGGTGGCTCTCAAGCGCATGCCCGGCGTGGTTGGCTTCTTCGGTGCTTCCAGCATTGAGCGCCTGCCGGTCGAACGCGCCATCCGCTCTCAGGTCGAAGCCTTCAAATCGCTTAGCCTGGCCTGAAGTGCCCCTTAGTCCCAAAATAGCGATGAGCCATGGCAGGCAATAATGCCTGCCATGGCTCATTCTTGGCGTATACTGCGGCTTGCCCGGAGGTCAATCCAGACCCAACAATTTGCGAATTTCCGGTAGCCGTCCGGCACTGCCCAGTTTCTCGTTCTTATGGGCGATCATTTTCGCGTATTCCGCCATGAAGATCTTCCCAATCGGGCGGAAATCCACCACCTCGGGATGCTCTTTCAAGTATTCGCGATGCACACGCACCCACACCAAACGCCCATCGGTGTCGATATTAACTTTGGTCACCCCCAACTCAGCGGCTCGCTTGAAGAGATTCTCATCCACACCCTTGGCGCCCTTGAGGTTACCACCCGCAGCGTTGATCCGCTCCACCTCCTCCTGAGGGATCGAACTGGCGCCATGGAGCACCAGCGGGAAGCCCGGCAAGCGTTTCTGAATTTCGGCCAGCACATCCAGGCGCAACGTTTGTGCTCCCGAGAATTTATACGCCCCATGACTGGTTCCGATGGCCACGGCCAGGGAATCGCATCCGGTGCGCTCCACAAATTCTTTTGCCTTATCGGGATCGGTCAGTTTGGCACCGGCCTCATCCACGGCCACATGCTCCTCCACGCCTCCCAACTGGCCCAACTCCGCCTCGACCACCACCCCCTTGGCATGTGCGGCTTCCACTACACGGCGGGTAATGGCCACGTTGGTTTCAAAATCCTCATGGCTGGCATCAATCATCACCGAGGAGTAAAAACCGCTGTTGATCGCATCGTAGCAGGTTTCTTCATCCCCATGATCCAGGTGCACAGCAAATACGGCTTCTGGGAAGAGCGCATCAGCGGCGCGAATAATGGCTTCCAACATGGACTTGTGGGTGTAAGACCGTGCCCCCTTGCTGATCTGAATAATAAACGGAGCCTGGCTCTCAACATTCCCGCGGAAAAGTCCCATGGCTTGTTCAAGGTTATTAATGTTGTAAGCACCAATTGCATATTTGCCATAAGCGGCCTCAAACAATTTCTTGGTTGTGACGATCATGTTTTTCTCTCCTTCCTGAGCGAAAATTTGAGGATCAAAAATTGTATTGACAAGGAATTGCTCTAATTATATCCAATCTGCGCACAATCCGAGGAATGCGCTATACTTAATATCTCTTATTCTTTATGCGTGGAGTCTACCCGTTATGAGTGAGTTCCCCCCTCTTTCTGAGGCCGACTTTGACGAGAAAGTCCTAAACGCCTCACTGCCAGTGCTAGTTGAATTCAGCGCCGTCTGGTGTGGGCCATGCCGACGCCTGGAGCCCGAACTGGATAAACTTGCCAAAATGCTTGGTAATCGCGTGCAGTGCTATAAAGTGGACGTAGATGATAACCCCGACCTGGCCTTCCGCTACCAGATTCTTAGCGTGCCCACGGTAATTCTCTTTCAAAATGGCGAACCGCGGGGCCGCATCAACGGGTATCAGCCCTATCCCAGATTACTGGAGATTTTCTCACCCTACTTCGACAGCTGATCCCAACTCCCCATTCTTTGTGGAGGCAATATGACCGAAACATCGCCCATCCTACCTTTCGGATTATGGCCCAGCCCGGTAACCGGCTCTTTTCTTGCCCACCGCTTACGCCTGGACGATGTGCAATGGAGCGGGGATGGAGAGCACCTGATCTGGCTGGAAGGACGCCCCAACGGCCAGGGTGTTTTGGTGACCACCACCCCGGGAGGAGCCAGACGCGATTTGACCACGGAACAGTGGGTACGTGGCGGGGTGGGCTATGGCGGAGGCGAGTTCACCACCTGGAAAGACCAGATTGTCTTTGCAGAAAAACAAGGACGCCTCTATCGCTGTGGTCTGCATCATCAGGCTCCACAACCCCTTACCCCTGCTTTTGGGTATGCGGCTGCACCAGCCATCTCCCCCGATGGGCAGTGGGTTGTCTATGTGTGGACAGATCACCAAACCGATCTTCTCGCCCTGGTTGACTTGAAAGGCAATCTGTGGCCAATAAAACTAATCCAGGGGGCTGATTTTTATATGCAGCCCACCTGGCACCCCAGTGGTCAAATGCTGGCCTGGGTGGAATGGTATCATCCCAACATGCCCTGGGAAGCCACCTGGCTGAAAATCGGCACTCTGGAAGGCAACCCTCCCCAATTGAAACGCGAGGAGATCTTGGCAGGCGACGGCCAGGTGACCGTGACTCATCCACAATTCTCGCCAGACGGGCGCTTTCTGACTTATATCACCAATCAAGGAGATTGGGATCAATTAATTCTTCTGGACCTGGAAACGCACCAGCGCCGAGTACTGGTCGAAGGCGAGGGGGTGCTCCTGCGTTACCCGGCCTGGGTTCAGGGTATGCGCTCGGTGGGGTGGAGCCCTGGCGGGCAGCGCGTGTACTATCTGCGCAATTATGGCGGTCAGGCAACTTTATGGTGGGTAGAGGTACCCAGCGGACACGCTCACCTTGTAGAGACCTCCCCCTACACCTGGCTGGCACAACTTGCGGTCTCCCCTTCTCGTGAGGAAGTTGCTGTGCTGGCTTCCGCCCCCGATACTCCCGATCGCATCCTCCGCTGGGATGGGGAATCATGGCACATCGTAGCCCACAGCGACAGTGAGCACCTGCCTCCTTTCTACCTGGCGCGACCCCAGCCCCTGACCTGGCAGGCCGAAGATGGCTTGACCGTGCACGCATGGTACTACCCTCCTACTCATCCGCAAGTCCGGGGCGAAGGTCGGCCTCCTGCTATTGTCAATGTTCACGGAGGCCCAACCTCAGTGGCCTACGTCCGTTACAATCCTGAGATCGCCTACTTCACCTCGCGCGGTTATGCCTGGGTGGAACTCAATTACCGAGGAAGTAGCGGCTTTGGCCGTACGTATCAATCTGCGCTAAACGGCAAATGGGGCGTGAGCGATGTCGAGGATGCCGTGGCACTGGCCCAACGGCTTGACGAAGAAGGGCTGGCGGATGGCCAGCGCCTGGTGATTCGCGGCGGGAGTGCCGGAGGGTACACCGTGCTCAACGTCCTGGCCCGTTACCCCGAATGCTACCGCGCAGGGATTTGCCTGTACGGTGTAAGCAACCTTTTCACGCTGGCCATGGAAACTCACAAGTTCGAATCCCGCTACACGGATGGCCTGGTTGGCCCCCTGCCTCAGGCCGCGCAGGCCTACCGCGAGCGTTCCCCCATCTACTACGCCGATCAAATAAAACGCCCGCTGGCCGTCTTCCAGGGGGCTGAAGATCGCGTTGTGCCTCCTAATCAATCTGAAACCATTGTCGAAGCGCTACGGCGTCGTGGGGTGCCCTGCATTTATCGCCTCTATCCAGGCGAGGGACACGGTTTTCGAAAAGCCGAAACGCTGAGCGATTATCTACAAACCGTAGAAGCCTTTCTCAAAGAGCATGTCCTCTTCAGTGCCTGATCAAGCGCTCCTCAAGCGGTAAAATCATCCCCTTCTTCCCCTTCGGGGACAACTGCTTCGGTCGAGGGCACCACTTCACTTTCCAAACGGTGATCCACCCGGCTGTAGTGCCCGCGCAGTTCGTCCATCACCGTGCCTTCCCACAAGGGCACACCGTCAAAATAGGCGGCGCGGGCAATCATGTGTGCCGCCACCGGCACAGTGAGAAGCAGAAAAACGATGATAGCCAGCACTCGCACTGTGATGCTGAATTCATTGAAGTAAACGGCAGCGGCCAACATGACCAGGCCACTGCCCAAAGTGGCAGCCTTAGAGGTGGCTGACATACGCGTGTAGAGGTCAGGCATGCGTAGAATCCCCAGGCTGGCCAGAAACATGAACACCGCTCCCCCCACCATTAGCACATCAACAAGAACCTCACGCGCCATCACACCCTCCGCTCAATGTAATAGGCAAAGGCCACCGTTCCTAAAAACGAAACCAGCGCCAGGATGATTGCCACATCTAGAAAGGCTGACTGATCATTGAGAATGGCGTAGGTGGCAATGACGCCGATAAGAAGCGTCACCAGCAGGTCCAGAGCCACAATGCGATCTGGAAGACTGGGGCCGCGCAGCAGACGGATGAAGGTAAAGATCATGCCAGCGGTCAAAACCGAGAGGATAATCAGTGCAACCAGTGTCAGGCTCATGACTCAAATAACTCCTTGATACGGCGTTCATACCCCTCTTTAATCTCGCGACGTGTAATCTCGGGGCTTTCAAGGGCCAGTGTGTGCAGAAAAAGGGTTCTCAAATCATTGGAGACATCCACAGAAAGGGTCCCCGGCGTCAGGGTAAGCATGTTCGCAAGAAACACCACCGCAGAACGGTTGTGTAAATCCAGAGGCACCGCCACAATGGCCGGGCGTAAAAGCCGCTTGAGATCCCGTGAAAGGATCATTCGCGCCACTCGCAGGTTTGCCAACACCAGTTCCCGTAGATAAAACCCCAGGAACAACAGGGCTAAAGGCACTTTGCGAAAATAATTGGGACCAATGTGCCGGGCCGTCAGCCACAGTGCAAAGTACCCCAACACAAACCCGAAGATCAGATTGGAAAGGTCAAATTGCCCCATGAGGGCAGCCCAGGCCAGGGCTAGCAATACGTTCAACAAGAGCAGGTTCATGGCAACCCTCCAAAGACCGCCGCCACATAAGCACCGGGATCCAACAACTGGGCTGCTGCTTGCTGGGCCAGGGCGTAAACCGGCTCCGCCCCCAACCCCAAACCCAGCGTAATTAGCCCCATCAGGACAATCGGTAGAATCAGCGCCATACGCTGTCCAGTCGAACCAGACAGGGATCGCAATTCTTTTGAAGCCGGCTTCCAGAACGCTTCATTCCAAATCTTGGTCATTGAAAACAGCGTGAGCAGGCTGACCGCCAACGAAACGCCCACAATTACGAACTGTCCCTCCACCAAACCCGCCTGTACTAAAGCCAGTTTTCCAAAAAAGCCTGAGAGCGGTGGAACACCCGCCAGCGAAAGAGCCGGCAGCAGAAAACCCAAAGCCAACCAGGGGTATGCACGATAAAACCCACCCAAATGGCGCAGGTCAAACGAGCCCCCCATGCGATACAAGAGCTCGGCAATCAGGAATAAAACAGCCTTGGCAATGATCACGTGGACCATGAAATAGAGCGTTGCGGCTAGAGCCGACTGGGTAAAAAGGCCAAGCCCCATGAGTAAGTAGCCAATCTGGCTAATGATGTGGAAGGAAAGCAAGCGCCGGATATCATACTGGGCAGCCGCCCCCAACACACCGGTTACCATGGTGAAGCCCCCCAACGCCAGGATAAGAGTGTGCGTGAAGGCCACATCTGCTAGGAAAAGCAGTGTAAAAACCCGGATGAGCGCATACACCCCAACCTTGGTCAGCAAACCCGAAAACAACGCCGTTACTGTCACGGGTGGGGTATGATACGAGGCCGGCAACCAGAAGAACAAGGGGAATACCGCGGCCTTAATGCTAAATGCGATCAAATACATGACCGCAACCGTGGTGACCAGATCAGGTGCGATTGTGGTGCGCAGACGAATAGACAAATCCGCCATGTTGAGCGTACCGGTCAGGCTGTAAAGGACCGCAGTAGCCGAGAGAAACAGAGCCGAGGATAGGAGGTTTAATATCACATATTTCAACGCCCCTTCTAATTGGGCGCGTTCGCCTCCCAGAGCCATCAGCACGAACGAGGCCATCAGCATCACCTCAAACCACACATAGAGGTTGAAGATATCGCCAGTGATGAACGCCCCGCACACACCCATCAGTAGTACAAAAAAGAGCGGATAAAACCCGTACCGTAAGCGGGCTTCATCCATACTGCCAAGGGAGAACACAGCGATGAGAAAAGCCAATCCTCCCGCAATAACGACCATAAACGCACTAAATGCATCCACCACCAGCGAAATGCCATAGGGAGGCGGCCAATTGCCAATCTGGACGGTGCGAATCCCCTCATGGATAACAACATCCAGCAGGGCAATGCCGCTGGAAAAGAGGATCAGAGTCCCCACCACGGCCAATCCCCGCTGCCAGGTAATCGCCCGCCAGGCAAACAGCGAAAGAATCGCAAAGAAAAGCGGCACGATGAGGGGAAACAACACCAGATAATCGCCCATTAATGACCCTCCGCTTCGTCTTCGGCATGGTAATGATCAGGATGATAGCGCGGCTGAATGTCGGTATCTCGTAATTCGTTCAAATCACTTGTACCCAGAACCTGATAAGCCTGACGCATCAGCGCAACGGCAAATGCTGTGACCCCAAAACTAATAACAATCGCAGTCAGGATGAGCGCCTGGGGTAAGGGATCGGCATAGGGAGGCTGCAGGGCCGTTTCTCCTGCTGGAATCAACGGCGGGCGCCCGCGTACCAGACGCCCCAATGTGAAGATGAAGAGATTGATGGCATTGCTCAGGATAATCAGCCCGATGAGCACTTTGACCAGATTGCGGCGCATCATTAGATATAAAGCAACGGTAAACAGCACCCCAATCAAAAGGGCTAAAGCCAGTGTCATCTCAATCCTCCGCTAACGTAAAAAGAATCATCAATGTTGTTCCCATGACAGCCAGGTAAACTCCCACATCAAAAAGCAGGGGAGTACCGACTTTTCCCAACACCGGCAGAGGATACTTCCACCATAAGCCGGTCATAAACGGCCGATTGACCACCCAGGCAAATACAGCACTGCTAAGTGCAATCAGAAGCCCCGTGGCAATCAAAAGACGAGGTTCAATTTTGAGCAGGTCGCGAGCGGCTTGTACCCCTTCCGCGATCATGTAGAGCACAACCGCCACCGAAGCCACCAAACCACCCACAAAGCCCCCCCCAATCTCATTGTGACCTCGCAAAAGGAGGAAAACAGAAAAAACAATCAGCAGTGGCATCAGGTAACGTGCCGCCGTAGCCAGGATCTCAGAGCGCCCTCTCATGTTCTGCCTCCTCTTCTTCCTCTAATCCTTCGAAGTAAACCATCAAACGGCCCAGCGTCAGACGCACCAGAGCATAGACCCCAATCCCAGCCAGGGCAAGCACTGTGATCTCGCCCAGGGTATCCAGCCCACGGAAATCCACAAGAATGACATTTACCACGTTGCGCCCATTAGCCAGGAGCAGACTGTTTTGTGCAAAATAATCAGAGATATGCGGTACAAGCGGTCGTGCCGTTACGATCAGCACCAGCGCAGTCATTAACATTCCCCCTCCAATGGCAACCAGCAGGTCAAGAAAGCGTGTCGGTGAGGGGGTCAGACGCGTAAATTTAGGCAGGCGATAAACCGCCAGCACAAATAGGATGACCGTCAGGGTCTCAATCGCAAATTGCACCATGGCCAGATCAGGTGCGCTATATATTAGATAGATCAGCACCAGGCCATAACCAATCATGCCCATCGTTGCCACTGTTGCCAGGCGCGAGCGCAAGCGCGGGATGACAACCGCCGCCGCAATCATAAGTACGACCACCACAAATTCGTAAAAGCGTATATCGCCCCATCCTCCCACTCCCAACCAAGCCAGGCGGCTAAGCAGGGTGAAGCCGGTCAGCAGGACTGTGGTCAGGACAATGGTCATTACATAAAAACGTAAGTACCCATTCTGCAGAACGCGCGTCTGCCAGGCCGCAAAACGGCGCAGTCCATTAAGTCCCACCTCATACAAACGAGCCGGACCCCAAGGAGCCAATTTGCGCCAGATCTCTCCTCCTTGCCACAGCCTCCGATAAAAGGCCCAACCCAGTCCACCTAATCCCAAAGTTAGAAGGCTAAACCCTAATACCGGCGTGATCCCATGCCAGAGCGCCAGTTTGACCTTGAGAGAAGATTGGAGAATGCTCTGGACGGCGCCCTGAATAAGCGGAGTTGCCAGAGCGGGCATAATACCGACCACCAGCCCCAAACCGCTTAAGATCACGGGCCCCAGCCAGAATTCAACTGAAACCGGGTGGGGAGGATGAGGAACATCCTGCGTGCGCCCCCAGAACGGCTTGAACGCGACCAGCGCCGCCACAACAAAGGTGATGGCCCCAGCAAGGATAGCGCCCCCCAGGCTGAGGTAATGCGGCCAGGTGCTTTCCATCAGGCTCTCAAAGAAGAGTTCCTTAGCCAGGAACCCCAACGCCGGCGGTAAACCGGCCATTGAGATCCCGGCCAGTAGTGCTGCCAGGGTAACCCAAGGCAAAATGGAGGCCAGATTTCCCAATCGTTCGATATCTCGGGTTCCGGTGCTGTGATCAACCGCCCCGGCCACCAGGAACAGGGCTCCCTTATAAAACGCGTGGGCCAGAATATACACTACCGCAGCCTTGATAGCCAGATCTCCCCCCAGCCCCAGCAGAAAGGTCATCGTGCCCAGGGCTCCAACGGTGGTGTAGGCCAGCAGACGCTTCAAATCCCGTTGCCCCAGTGCCAACAGAGCCCCGACCAACAGCGTCATAAAACCCACACTACTCACCAGTGCCTGCCACAGCGAAGTTCCAGCCAGAGCCGGGGTCAGCCGGGCCAGCAAGAATACCCCCGCCTTCACCATGGTTGCCGAGTGCAGATAGGCGCTCACCGGCGTAGGTGCGACCATCGCATTGGGCAACCAGAAATGGAACGGAAACTGAGCCGACTTGGTGAAAGCGCCGATCAGGATCAGAAGTAAAGCGGCTGTGTAAAGCGAACTGCTACGAATCGCCGCCCCGTTCTGATTGATGACGCTGATCAGCCCGCTCCCCGCCACCTGGCTGAGAAGCACCAATCCTGCCAGAAGGGCCAGACCGCCCCCCGCGGTGACTAACAGAGCCTGCCAGGCAGCAGCACGTGCACCGTAACGCTGATGCTCAAAACCGATCAGGAGGAATGAGGTAATGCTGGTCAATTCCCAGAAAACGAAGAGCAGAAGCAGGTGATCACTGAGCACCACCCCCAGCATAGCCACCATGAACAGAGTGATGAGGAGGAAGAAGCGCCCCTGATAAGGGTGCCCGGACAGATATCCGCCCCCATAAATGATGACCAACGCCCCAATTCCGGTAACAAGAAGGGCAAAGAGCATCCCCAACCCATCCAGGCGAAAAGCCAATTCCACACCCAACGAAGGCACCCAGGGGATATGCTCCTCAATCGCTTGCCCCTGCCCCAAGACGAGAGGCGCCTGGCCGGCTAAATAGAACAGCCAGCCTAAGGGTAGCAATGCAAACAACCACCCACTGCGGGCGCCAAAGCGCCGATAAAGCCACGGGATGAAAACAGCAAAGATGAACCCCGACAGGATAATGACCAGCATTCTCCCTCCTTTCCGTTCAATGTTTTTCTACACGCAACGGGTTGCATAAAATTACAGGAAGATTGCCACCCTGTCAAGGACATTGCTCGGTTTTCTATTAAGAATGTTTCAGGGGGGAAATTGCATCCCAGGCATAAAATTTAATGTAAAATGAGACCTGAGCGGTTAGCACATTTAGTGAGGTGCCCGTGCCAAAATTGTTTTCTACCTTCCTTCGCCTGCTTCTCATCGGCGGGCTGATCTACGCAACCCTGGGAATAGGCTTCTATGCGGGGTGGAAAATAGAGGCCACCGCCTGCCGGGAGGCGCGCCTTGCTCAAGGTGAATGGGTTGAACCGGAGGTTTTCTCACCCGCAATTTCCCTTGCCTTCACCATGGTGTACTGGCCGGTTTACCTGATCGCCAACCTGTACCACTTTGATACCCCTTTCTCAACCCCGTGTTCCCACGCCCCTTAGTTAGTACGTCCATTCACCTGGCTTTTGGCGGAGAGACCCACCCATGGAACTGGGGGAGATACGGCCAGTTAGTGGCCAGCATATCCTCCAGAACGGCCTGCACCTTCCTCAGGCCAGGTCCCAGCGGATGAACCAGAAGGGCTTGATAAGCCGCTTCTAAATCCCCCTCAGCCGCTGCACGAGCGGTGAGTATTTCGTAAGACTTGACCGCAGCCAGCAGACCAAACGCAAATGGTGGCAGGGGATCCGCCGGAAGCGGGGTGATTCCGTGGCGCGATACCCGTGCTGGCATTTCCAGAACCCACCGTGCATCCCACGACTTTACCGCCCCACCATGGGGGATATTAACGATGTGAGTCTCTCCCAGATCGTTGTAATGTGCCGTTATCAACTGAGTCGCTACTGTGGAATAATACGCTCCCCCACGTTGCATGAGCCCCACAGGCAAATCTACCAAGGCGGGGTCGGCATACTGGCGCAAAAGTTCTGCCTCAATCCGCATCACTTGCTCGGCACGTGAGGGTGGCCATTGGCGCTGCTCGCGCAATTTCTCCTCAGTGTAGTAATAGTACTGCAAGTAATAATTGGGAATCATTCGCGTGCTTTCCAGAAAACGCGGTTCCCAATCAGGATGCGCTTGCTGTTTTGCCTGCCGAATAGCCATCGCCAGCACCTGTGGCCATACATCTTTCCCATCCACCGTAAGCCCATAGTGCCAGGAAAGATGATTTAAACCCAGGGTTTTCAACTCTGCCCGCTCTGGCGCAATCGCCTGCCCAGTGCTTTCCTTTAGCCATTCCAGAAAGCGCATTTTGGTGGTGATGGGCACATTACACACCCCTACCGCGGGCACATCCGGCGCGTAACGGCTCAGCGCTTCTACAATCAGCCCGGCAGGGTTAGTAAAGTTGATCAGCAAAGCCCCGGGAGCGGTTTCGCGCATGTCCTTAGCGATATTCAGCAAAACCGGGATGGTGCGGAGAGCCTTTGCCATGCCGCCAACTCCCGTAGTTTCCTGTCCAATAAGACCATGCCGCCAGCCCAGATATTCATCCTCACGGCGGGCTTGCATTTGACCCACCCGCAGTTGCGTACAGACATATGAAGCGCCGCCAATCGCTTCGCGCTGGTGGGTGGACAGAATAACCCGAAAGGGTCGGCCACGCGCTTCCACCATACGCTGGACGAAACCACCCACAATGGCCAGGCGTTCCGCGTCAATGTCCATCAACCACAATTCGCGCAACGGCAATACATCCAACCGCTCCAGGAAACCACTGACCAGTTCCGGGGTGTAAGTTGACCCACCACCAATAATCGTGATTTTCATCGCTCACCCTCCTGCCAAACTGCTGCTTGAGAATTCATTCTTTCCAAAGCCTGCCGGATGCGCTCACGCGGCCAGTGGAGTTGTTCCATGGCCAGCACCACAGCACCGATGACCGGCAAGGTCTGAATCGGCACAAAGCGCGCCCCCGGAATCTCCGGCAAGACCGCCTCCTCCACCCATTTCTGAAGAGAGGGATGTCCTCGGAACAGGCTTCCTATCAAAATGATATCCGGCGCCAGATGCATAATCCGCAACCGTCGTGCTATCGTTTTGACCATGGCCCCCAGTTCACTACCCGCCCAGGCCAGCAGGTCCAGCGCCACCTTGTCTCCTTGTGCTGCACATTCAAAGACCAGAGGCGCCGCCTCCGGGCCCAAGGTGTAGTAGCCCCGGCACAAGCCCTCAATCAAATCTTCCAACCCTTTGGCCTTCACCTTCTGAATGAAAACACGACTGAGTGCAGTCGGTTGTCCCCGTCCTGTCCACTCGTAAGCCACGCAATGAACAGCGCGCTCAACCAATTCCGTAGCCCCAGCGTATTCCCCCATCAGAGCCCCGTAACCGGTCATATGGGCATATTCCCCCTGGGGGCTGCGTCCCCAGCAATTACAACCAGTGCCTGAAACCAGAGAAATGCCCCAGCCGCGTGGGCTGGCCAGCAATCCCAGCACGGCATCGTTCACGGCCTCCATTGGCAACTCTTGTTGCAGGGTCTCTTTGAGCACACTGAGCAACCCCTCGCGTTGTGAGGGCCAGTCATAGCCAGCCACGCCAAAACCAGCCGCCCGCAGGTGACCAACAGATAGAGAGGCGGCTTCCAACGCCTGGTGAACTGCTCGACTTACCACATGCCGAAGTTCAGCGTAACCAACCACATCAGGGTTGCCGCCTCCCGCCCGCCCAAGGGCCAAAATATGACCTTCCCCATCTGCAATCAGGGCATGGGTTTTACTGCTCCCCACATCTACGCCCAGGAAATAATCTTCCATAACCTTTTGCTCCGTGTGGATTGTAACAAATCTTCACCATTGTGGTTGGTTTCGATTTTGCCCTTGCAGTCGGCATTCCACTCTCTCCAGCTGCTCGCGGCTACCCCTTTACAAATAAAGATATATTTGGTGGAATATGGTATGATTTAGACATCTTTGAACTGCCTCATCATCTCGGCCCCTACACTCACGTGCCCACAAACAATCATTAAAGCCCCTGTTAACCGGTGTGGTTCCGTTTGGTTCGTGCTTTTAGAGGTAACCCCATGTCCCTCTTCGACTCCCCACAAACCCTGAAAGAAGCGTTACGCGCCCAGAATTACATTGCCAGCGACGAGATTGCCACTGTTCTCTACCTCAGCCAGGCGCTCGGAAAACCCATTCTCACAGAAGGGCCCGCTGGTGTTGGTAAAACTGAACTGGCAAAGGCCCTGGCCGGTGCCACTGGCTACCCACTCATCCGCCTGCAATGTTACGAGGGCCTGGATGAAACAAAGGCCCTCTACGAGTGGGAGTATGCTAAACAGATGCTCTACACCCAGTTGCTGCGGGATAAATTGCAGGACCTTCTGGCAGCCAGCGAAAGTCTGCGCGAGGCCGCCGACCGACTGGCCCAGGAAGAAGACGTCTTTTTCTCCTTACGTTTCCTGCTGCCCCGTCCCTTGCTCAAAGCCATTCTATCTGAAACCCCCACCGTTCTCCTTATTGATGAAATTGATCGCGCTGACGCCGAATTTGAGGCCTTCCTCCTTGAAATCCTGAGCGATTTTCAGGTCAGCATCCCCGAAATCGGCACCCTGACAGCCCGTCACCATCCCCTGGTCGTGCTGACCAGCAATAATACCCGTGAGTTGAGCGAAGCCCTTAAGCGGCGCTGCCTGTACCTTTTCATTGATTACCCAAGCCTGGAACAGGAATTAGCCGTGGTACGCCTCAAAGTCCCTGAACTGGCGCCCAAACTGGCTCGCCAGGCAGTGGAACTGGTACAGCGTCTGCGCCATCTCGACCTGCGTAAATCTCCCAGCATCAGTGAGACGCTAGACTGGGCCAAAGCCCTGGTTTCGCTCAACGCCACAGCGCTGGACGCGCACACCCTGGAAACCACGCTAAGCGTCCTGCTCAAGCACGAGGCTGATCTCCAGCGTGCCCGCCGAATGCTTCTCCATCCTGACGATGACGACACCACTCACCCCACACATCCCCCGGCGCCCCGTCCCCGCTGGCAGAACTAATCTCCCTTCGTTCGGACTTTTTCAGTTGAGGGTATCTGATGGAACGGCGAATTGCTCAGTTTATCTCCGCTTTGCGTACCAGTGGCGTGCGCATTAGCCTGGCTGAAAGCGCTGATGCATTTCAGGCCATTGAGCGCCTGGGGGTGCAAGACCGTGAACGCTTCCGGTTGAGCCTCCGTGCCACGTTGATCAAAGATGCCCGCGACATCCCGATTTTTGAAAGGCTCTTCCCGCTCTTCTTCCAGGCTCAGGAACCCCCTCCTTTACAAAACGCGCTGTCTGGGCTAACCCCTCAGGAAGCCCGCCAATTAGCCGAAGCCCTACGCCAGTTCTCGCAATATCTGCAAGAAATGCTTAAAAAATTGCTGGAAGGGCAGCCTTTGTCTCCTGAGGAACTAGCCTACCTGGATGACCTTTTTAATCAAGCGACCCCGCTCGACCCGCGTTTGCAAAACTGGTTGACACGGCAGTTTGAGCAAGCCTTGCGCTTCCGCGAAGTCCGCGAGGCTCTTGAAGCCCTGTTTCAACACCTGCAGGAGATGGGGCTTAATCGCCATAAAATCGCCCAGGTGCGCCGTACCCTTCAGGAGAACTTAAGTGCCTGGCAAGAGCAACTCCGCCAGCATGCTGGTGAGCGCATTCTTCAGGCCATGGCCGAAGCCCCGCGTTCACCCACAGCAGACGGCTTGCTTCAGCGCCCCCTGCAGCACCTCACCCCCGATGAAATGCATCGGCTGCGTCGCGAGGTGCGCCGTCTGGCAGCAGCGTTACGTACCCGCCTTGCCCTCCGCATGCATCGCGCCCGCAATGGGCAACTCGACCCTAAAGCCACCTTGCGCGCCAGTCTTAAATACGGGCTGATACCGCTTGAACTGCGTCGCAAAGACCACACCCTAAAGCCCAAACTGGTAGCAATCTGCGACATCAGCACCTCCATGCGCTTTTGCTCTGAACTCATGCTGAGCCTGCTCTACGCTCTTCAGGATCAACTCGGGCATACTCATGCATTTGCCTTCATTGACCACCTGGAATACATATCGCCGGATTTTGAGCATCTCTCAGTAGAAGCAGCCATTCACCAGGTTTTGCAACGCATGCCCCCTGGTTACTACAACACGAATCTTGGTCGGGCCCTAGCCGAGTTTCAACAGCGTTACCTGAGCACCTTAGATCGGCGCACGACCCTGATTCTGGTGGGGGATGGGCGCAACAATTACAACGACCCGCGTACCGACCTGCTGGAAGCGTTCGCGCGCCGCGCTCGCAAGGTGATCTGGCTCAACCCCGAACCGCCTTGGTTATGGGGCAGTGGTGATTCAGATATGCTGCTCTATGCACCCCTCTGCACCCACATCTTTCAAGTTGCCAGCCTGGCCCAACTCGCAGCAGCCGTGGACCGCCTGCTTATGCCCTAAAGGGTGGGTAATGCCCGCCATTCCTCCAGAAAAGCATCCAACAGGCCCAGCGCCTCAGGTAGATTTCGCCTCCCCAACCCAAGGCGAAAATGATTCCCCGGGTCGTCAAAGAGCGGCCCAGGTGCCAGTAAAACGCCGGTCTTAACCACCAGCGCCTCGCAAAACGCTTCCACATCTCCCTCCAACAAACGCGGAAAAGCCACCGAACCAGCCCGAGGCAGCACCCAGGTTAGGTGTTCGGAGTGACGCTGAAAGA
Organism: Thermanaerothrix daxensis; assembly: GCF_001306145.1. Lineage (GTDB taxonomy): Bacteria > Chloroflexota > Anaerolineae > Anaerolineales > Anaerolineaceae > Thermanaerothrix > Thermanaerothrix daxensis. Next base: position 459,264 of record NZ_LGKO01000002.1, on the reverse strand, counting down.
ACTGATGCAAATGCTCCAGATTCTGACTCAGGATGGCCCGGTTGCGCTCCAGCAACGTCTCCCGATGCCTCAAGGCCACCTCAGCGAGCACTTCCGCAGGAGCGCTGTTACAAATTGTGAGGTAATCCTTGACCACTGCCATCGCTTGCAGGAGGTCTTGACGGTGCGTGGCAACCCACCCAATCCGCAGGCCCGGCAAGCCGTAAGCCTTTGACATGACACCCAATGACACGGCATTCGGACTCACATCACAGGCGGCCGGCAGACGCTGTGCCGGATCGTATTCGAGTTCGCGATAAACTTCATCGGAGAATAAAATCAGGCCATGTTTTTGGGTGAGGCGATGAATTTCATCGAACACCTCGCGAGGCATCAGATAGCCGGTGGGATTATGAGGAACATTGATCACCACCACCCGTGTGTAGGGTCGAATCAGACGTCGCAGGTCCTGAGGATCCAATCCCCACCCCTGAGATTCATCGGCTTGCCACAAAGAAACCTGACAGCCCAGCGCGCGTGCTACCTCGGCCAGCGATTGATAACACGGACTGTGGACAATGACGTGATCGCCGGGTTTGAGAACGGCTGTCATGAAGGCGAAAATAGCCTCTTCTGCGCCACTGTGCACCAGGACCTCATCCGGTTCTATCGTGGAATAGAGCCCGGCAATGGCCTGACGCAAACTCGGTGCACCTGCGGATTCGGTATAGCCCAGACGCAGGTCTAGCAAACGGGCTTCAGCCTCGGGCTCCAACGCCAGAAGATCTCGCACGCTAAACGTTTCGCAGTCCGAGGCGCACAACACATGGCGCACATTGAATTCATAGCGAGCAAAAAAGCGTTCGAGTTTGAAAGGCGATAATTTCATAAGCATCCTCGATGAACAAATAGCTCAGTACTTTGCTCCACTGATAAGTATAAGCCTTCTTGATAGGTCTACACATCACCCTCTGATTACGGCCGTTTTTTACATTCCCGCCAGGTTAAAACGGAGTAGCCAAAATGTCGCCAGCCCTACCAGAATGGTGATGAAAACGTTACGTGTGCGGTAAGCCACCCCAATGGCCACAACGCCCACCAGCAGGCGTGGGTTCGCCAGGGTAAGGTTGATGCGTTGATCCACCATTACCAGTTCAGGCCCAATAATGGCGCTGAGAACCGCCACGGGGACAAAATAGAGAGCCCGCTGTACCCAATCGGGCATGTGCAGGTATTTCCACAATGCAATGAAAGACAGGCGAATAAGATAAGTCAACCCGCCTAATCCCAGGATGATCCACCAGGTTGTCATCGCCGCCTCTCCCATCCCAGACCGACTGCAATGGCTACCAGGCTGGCCAGTATCAGGCCGAGTTTGTAAGGCAATCCCGCCAACACAATGGCCAGCCCACCTGCCACTATAGCCGTTACCCCATCTGCCGCATGGCGCAGGCTGGGAACCACCAAGGCAATAAAAGTGAGTGGTAAAGCAAAATCCAGTCCCCACGAGGCTGGTACCAGTGTCCTCAGCAGGATGCCAACCGCCGTACTGACCTGCCAGGTCGTCCACAGCGCCAGGCCAGCACCAAGAAAGAACCAATGTTCACCCACCCGCTAGCCATTTTGCCGATAATTGATAATGGTCACAGCATAGGCCTCATCCGTTAACAGGTATGAGAGGAGCGCTTTCCAGGGGCCGGAGAGCCCCTGCAACCACGGCGCTACCGACGCGCTGTAAAGCAAATGACGCAAATTGACCACAAAACCTGTCAAGATCACTACTAGAGCCGGGGTCAGGTTTGCCAGGAGCTGAACAGTCAAAAACTGCGCCGATCCGGTAAACACAATCGCCGACATCGCCTGTGCCCGGAGCGGAGATAACCCGGCTTCCAGGGCAATAACACCGTAGATCATGCCAAAAGGTGCCACTCCCATTAGCAAAATGGCACCTCATTCCGAACCCCTTCCCAAAAACGTTTCCAGGAACCCTTTTTGCTCATTATGCTGCTCTCTCCGGCTTGCTCATAGGGGCAAAGCCCATATTGGCGTGTATTATATAACCATTGCCTTCCAGCAGGCTCAGGCGTTTGGGATACAATTAGAAGCGCCAATTCTTAATCAAAGGTTCAGAATGCTCTATCTGGTTTCTACCCCCATTGGTAATCTGGGTGATATTTCTCAGCGAGCCCTGGAGATCTTGCGCCAGGTGAATTACGTTGTCAGCGAGGATACCCGCCATACGGGGATTCTCCTGAAGCACTACGATATTCATAAACCCCAAATTTCGTTCCGTGAGGAGAACGAGAGGAAAGTACTACCGCGCTTGATACGACTGCTTCAGGAGGGCAAGTCCCTGGCGCTGGTGACCGATGCGGGCACTCCGGGCATTTCCGATCCTGGCTATGTGCTGGTGCGCGCCGCCATCGCCGCCGGAATCCCATTAACCGCCATTCCTGGCCCAACCGCGCTTATCCCGGCTCTCATCCTCTCCGGTCTGCCCGTACATTCTTTCACCTTCCGCGGCTTCCCGCCCCGCAAACCTGGCGCACGCCGCCGCTTTTTGGAAGTGGATCGCGAAAGTCCCCATACCTTGATTTTTTATGAGAGCCCCTATCGCCTTCGCGAGTTTCTTGCAGATGCCCTCGAAGTCTATGGCGACCGCCCCGCTGCTATTGCCAACGACCTGACCAAGATGTTCGAAACCATTTACCGCGGCAGCCTCGCCGAATTAAGAGCACGCTTTGAAAGCGAACCCCTAAGAGGGGAATACGTAGTGGTGATCGCCGGTAAGGGCTACACGGGGGCTACCGACTCTGCTTTGAGCGAGGAAGCGGATTAAGTCCCCTTCCCTCAACCTCAGGTTAGGGCAAAGGGGTTAAAGCGTGTATGGACGTCGTAGTAATCTTCGTTTTCGGCCCGCTTGAGGGCATAAACCACCTGGTAGGTCAACGGTGTCATGACCACTTCCACCCCAACCTTAAAGAGGTAGTTTGTCAGTACCAACGTGCCGAAGAGAGACCAGGGGAAAACCCCCGTCAGTGAGGCGACCAGAATAAACACAGCCGTATCCACCCCCTCACCTACCAGTGTACTCCCAATGGTACGCGTCCACAACCAGCGCCCGCGCGTCAAGACTTTCATTCGCGCCAACACAATAGAATTGCTGAACTCACCTGCCAGGTAAGCCACCAGGCTGGCAATGACGATCCCCCCGGTAAACATGCCACCCAGGATGGCATCATAGGCCTGCTGACCAGCATATTGCTGCCAAGTAGCCTCTCCCGGCAAGCCACGCACTACCCAAAAAATCAGCGCGCTCAGCCCCAGCATGGCAAAGCCCGTCCAGATGACACGGCGCGAACGGCGAAAGCCGTAAACCTCGGTCAGCACATCGCCAAAAATGTAACTGATGGGAAAAAGCAAAGTACCGGCGTCAAATGCCAGACGAACTCCTAAAATAGAAACTCCCCAATCTACAATCTTGGCAGAGGAAGCAATATTGCTCACGATCAGTACGGTGACAAAAAGCGCCGTAATGAGGTCGAGATAGCGGTAGGAACGTTCCGAAGTCCGTTGCTGATTCATCCTTTATTCCCACAAGGCTCAGAGGCGGCCTCCAAAAACCGCGCCCCAAGTATAATCCAATTAACGCAAATTCCACAACGCCTTTTCTCACCCCATACCCATGCACCGATTTTTTGTTTCCCCGGATTGTATACACGGCACACAAGTGAATTTTCCGCCCGAAACCGCCCATCAAATCCACGCGGTCCTGCGGATGAGAATCGGCCAGGAAGTTATCGTCCTCGACAATACCGGGATGGCTTTTCGGGTGCGTTTGGAAAACATCCGCCCCTCCGCAGTTACGGGAGTCATTCTGGAAACCCTGCCCATCACCAGCGAACCCCGCACCCGCCTGACGCTTTATTTGGGCTTGACCCAGCGGGAAAAATTCGAATGGGTCTTGCAAAAAGGAACCGAAGTGGGGATAACCGCCTTTGTCCCTCTAATCACCCAGCGCACCCTGGTCCGGGATGCCACCCTTGCTCGAGAAAAGCACCCCCGCTGGCAGCGCATTGTCCAGGAAGCCGCCGAACAATGCGGCCGAGGGCGCATCCCCGACATTCATTTTCCTCTCGAACTGGGGCAGGCACTCGAGCACGCCCAAGCCACTGGCTCCCTTTGTCTCATGGCCTGGGAAGGTGAAAATCAGCGCTCCTTGCGAGAGGCCATCCACAACCTGAGTACACCTCCGCACCAGGTGGCTCTGATAATTGGGCCAGAAGGAGGGTTAAGCCCAGAAGAAGTTGCTCGGGCACAGCAAGCCGGATGGCTAACCTGTTCCCTGGGGGCACGCATCTTGCGCATGGAAACCGCTGCCATTCTTGGCGCTGCATTCATCCTTTATGAGTTGAATGATTTCTAGGATGTCAAAGGCGCGCGCTGCAGCACAACCCGCCGCGGGAGCAGGTTTTTCAATTGAGCCCGCTGCACGCGCCCCCGTCCCAGGATGCGCCCACGCGCATCGGTGACCACCACCACCCGCGATGCCGGCCAGGGGGGCGGGACAACCAGAGGCACATCCTCCCCCCGCAGCCATGCGGGCACCATTTCCTCCGGGAGCACCACCCGCCCCCGTTCGCAATGCCGCCCAAAACGCGCCATACCCTCATGGGTCAGCGTCCAGCCCTCAGGAGTGGACTCCAGAAGAGCCAACCCCAACGTCACAACCGGTAAATTACCAAAATGGATTTCAAAAGCCCGAGGGATGGCGTAAAGATAACTCTGCCGCCGAAGCAACCCCGCGGCTTGAATTTCGAGCAGGGGCTGCAAATCCAACCCATAGTCACGCTTTAAGGCTTCATACAACTCTCGTACCTCGGTTGGCTTCAACCAGGCCAGGGGCATCCTTACCTTAGGCGGTGGGGTAGTGACCAACTCCGAGGGGAACGAGGCCACCTTACGCAAGCGGGCGGCAAAAAATCCTGCCGTGTGGAAACGATGAGGCCAGAGGCGGACTGCATGACGCACCTGTGGGGGGAAGGAGTGGTCGGGAGTTGCTTCCAAAGCCGGGGCAGGAGCAGGCAAGCGGTCGTCTACCGGTTCAATCTCAAATACTCCGGGATAGCGCTGTAAAGCCGCTTCCAGCACGGCCTCGTTTTCCTCTGGTGCCAGGGTGCAGGTGGCATAAACCATTTGCCCCCCCACCTTGAGCGCGCGCAGTCCGCTGATCAACAGCGCCACCTGGCGCTGTGCCAGTCGCTGCTGCTCCCCAGGACTAATCGGGCGCATCGGGTGGCTTTCCAGTGGCCGCAAGGATTGCATGCTGCAAGGGGCATCTAACAGGACAGCATCAAATGTTTCTGGATACCATCCGCCCCACCGTTCACCCGGGAATCCCGTTACAGCCAGGTTGATGGCCCCCCAGGTTTGTAAAACCAAGCGTAGGGCGGTGAGCCGTTCACGCGAAGAGTCGTTGGCAATGATCAACCCCCGGTCGCTGGTACGCGCTACCAAGTGCGTGGTTTTACCCCCGGGTGAAGCAGCCATATCCAGGATCAATGGACGTGCGTTGGGAGAGAAATCAAACAACTCCACTGGCAACATGGAGGCCGCTTCCTGGATATAGTAATACCCCAGACGATGTTCAATCGTCTGACTGACCGGGTAAGTTGCTTCACAAACCCACCAACCGGTTGGGCAGAAAGGTACCGGCTGCAGGCGCCAACCATACCACTCTGCCCAGGTCTGCACATCGGAGGGACTCGCCTTAAGGGGATTCAGACGCAGGGCAGGCGCAAGTGGGCGCTTCAATTCCTCCAGCAGCGCCTGCCACTCCTCAGCCGAAAGCAACGGGCGAAAGCGTGCCAGCGCCTCTTCTAGGGCACGCTCTGCGGCAGACGGGGAAGACGACCGAACACGACTCATGTCTTACGCACACAAAAGACCACTTCGTTCTCAAAGCCGATCTCCCTCACTTCCCATTCCAGGCCTTCCAGAATCCTGGTCATGAGACGCTGATGGAGGGATAAAAGATCGCGCCGCTGGCTCAGACTCCGTGTGGGGAGCGAGATCATCACCCAGCGTGCCGGTATGGCTTCCAGGAACGGGCGGGCACAACCGGGTTGCCGTTCTTCAAAGCGATGAATTTCTTTGAAAAAGAAAGCCACCTCTGCCGGAGTTTGGGGAGGTTGTACCAAAATGTCCTGGTGAAAAGCCTCTCCCTCAATTCCCAACCGCTGAAAGAATGCATTGATCAAAGCAACGCGAGGGCGGTGAATATCAAAAGCCAGGTAGCGCGTCGTCGGCGGTAAGCCCATCCAGGGCCAGGCCAGAGGGTTAAGCCCACACGCCAGATCCAGAACGGTACTCGGTGTCCCGGTTATCTCAAATAAACGCTGGAAGAAGGTCTCAAGGAAGGGTAAACGCTCGCGGGTAGAGGCATGCGAACGAAGCAACTCAAGACACACTTGGCGTACTGCATCCAACCCCTTATTAGCCGAAGCCTCCAGCGCCTGAAGGGCCCAGGTGTAATCTGGATCCCCCAGGTAAGGGGCAACAACCTGATGCAACACCCGCCGCGCGGCTGCCATGGCCTGGGCCGGTTTTTCATAACGGGCCAGGGCGCGAATGATCACATCGCGCAACAGGGGCTCCGGCAGATCCAGATGGCGGTATTTGGCAGACTGACGCACCTGGTAAATAAACCGCTCCACCCAAGGATTTTCTCCGGCTCCGGGCTTCATCCTCCGCATCCCCCTTTATGCACCAGGAAGGCCAGTTCAGTCGGAAAATCAAAGCGCCAGATGGTCCAGGGCTTATCGGCAACCAGTTGTTCAAAGCGCTGGGCATAGTTAACACGCATACCCTTCCCTCGTCCCCCCAGGCTATAAGTGGGAAACGAAACAAGAAGGTAATCTGCCGGAATAGATTCCACCAGTCGGCGACTGAGCGTTTTGTCGAGTTGCTCCAGGCAGGGAAGGGTCTTCAGCAAAAAGACCACTTGAAACGGTTGCGTGGGCAGGGTCGTGCTTAAGTCACGTAGTTCCGCCTGTCCCGTTATTTCCAGATGCGTGAAAAAGTGGTTGAGAAAATCTACCATATCGGCAAAAATTTCCCAGGCCACTATCTGTGCATCGGGTGCCAGGGGCAGCCAGGGAATCGCCAGGGGATTCAATCCGCTGGCCAGGTCCAACAGCGAATGAATCGGACCCACCGGCGTCAAAGCCTGCTGGTAGAAAGCCTCCAGGTAAGGCAGGCGTTCGCGCGTCGAAGTGTGCAAACGCATCATCTCCAGGCAAAATGCTTTGACCTGCGGGTGCTGCCGATCTCGAGGTAACGTGTGCAAACGTTCCAGCCAGGCTGAATAGTCAATGGGACGTTCAAGATAGGAGGCGGCTACCTGGTGCAGTTTGCTACGCACGGCCTTAACAGCCTCGCGGGAAGTGCGTCCTTTTGCCAGTTCCTGTCGTGCCAACGCCTGTACCAACCCTCGCTCCAGATGCTGATAGCGAGGATGGGCCAAAACCTGACGAACCACTGCTTCTAAATGCATTTCTTCGTTCACGCTATACTCCCCCATGGCGTAAGGACATACTCAGTTGCTGCATAAAGCGCAGGTTATGCAGTGTCGCCAGTCGCAGGTAGAGACTATCCCCCAGCAAATAGAGATGACGCAGGTAACCTGCGCTGTAGTGGCGACAGCAAATTGCATCACAATAGGGAGAAATGGGTGCCTCCTGGCGAGTCAGGCGTTCACTCTCCATATGCACAAATTCCCACCAGGATTCGTCCTCGGGTTGAGGGCGGGGCGGCCAGGTGGTGAACCGGTAAAGCCGCCCATGCCGGGCATCTCGGGTGGGCATGGCGCAATCAAAAAGCCCATACCCCAGGTGATAACCGCTGACCAAGTTCTGCGGATGACCGATCCCCAAAGCATGCAGCGGGTATTCCGGTGGAACACATTCGCGCACCCATGCCAGAATGTCGGTGAGCAAATGTCCCTGACGATCTAACGGCCAGCCCCCGAAGCCAAAGCCATCAAATCCAATCTCCAGTAGTGCCTCAGCACACAGGCGGCGCAATTCCAAAGATCCGCCTCCCTGAATGACCGCAAAAATCAGCGGGCGCCTGCCATCCTCCGGCGGATGTTGATCGAGCCAGCGCAGGTAAGCCACTTTGCTGCGGCGGGCCCAGGCAATTGTCAAATCCACCGCCTCGCGCTGAGCAGCCAGAGGCGCATCCACATGGGTGCACACGTCCAGGCAAAAGAGCACGTCACTGTCAAACCGCAATTGCCATTCAATGACCTTTTCGGGAGTAAGAAGAAACTTCCGCTGCCGTCCTTCGGGCTGGTAGTGAATGCCCTGTGGGTTAATTTTCCCCCGCTGAGGTTGTTGCTGGATGAGCGAATAAGCCTGGAAGCCCCCCGAATCGGTAAAAATGGGGCGCTGCCACCCGCTCATTCGATGCAACCCACCTAGCGCCTCCACCACCATGGCGCCGGGCTTCTGCACCAGATGAAATGTATTCATCATCAGCGCTGGTATCTCAATGGCTAACAAGTCGGTCGCATCCACGCTGCGCACCACACCCCACGTGGCATCGGGGAGAAAGGCAGGAAAGGTCAGGTGCCCATGAGGAAGGTTCAGGGCTTGGGAACATGCAGTGTTCATTGTCTGGATTATGCCCTGAGAGCCGCCAAAGAGCAAGGTTCACTCCATCTTCATTGTCCATTTCTGATGTAAAATGAAAAATGTCCTGGTGATTCCACCGCGGGTAATTTCTTGGCTAGATTCTGGAGGGAAGGTTATGGCTCAACTGCGCGTTGTTCGCGCCCCTCGCGGCAACCAACTCACCTGCAAATCGTGGCAGACCGAAGCCGCCTATCGCATGATTCAGAACAACCTGGACCCTGAAGTTGCCGAACGCCCCCAAGATCTGGTAGTATATGGCGGGCGCGGCCAAGCAGCCCGTAATTGGGAAGCGTTTGAGGCGATTCTAGAGTGCCTGCGTGAACTGGAAAATGATGAAACGTTGCTGGTGCAATCGGGCAAGCCGGTGGCCATCTTCAAGACCCATCCGGATGCACCGCGTGTCCTGATTGCCAATTCCAATCTTGTACCACACTGGGCAACCCAGAAGCACTTTGATGAACTGGTCGCTAAGGGCTTAATGATGTTTGGCCAGATGACCGCCGGTTCGTGGATTTACATAGGCACCCAGGGCATCCTTCAAGGCACTTATGAAACCCTGGCAGCCGTGGCGCGCAAACGCGGCTGGCCGTCGTTGAAAGGGAAGTTCGTACTCACGGCAGGCCTGGGCGGGATGGGAGGTGCCCAGCCCCTTGCGATCACCATGAATGAAGGCGTGGGGTTGATCGTAGAAGTGGATCCCGCACGCGCTCGCCGCCGCCTGGAAATTGGATATGTTGATGAAGTGGTGAACGACCTTGAAGAGGCGATGGTACGGGTGGAAGAATGCCTGGATAAAGGCATTCCACGCTCAATCGGGCTAATCGCCAATGCAGCAGACATCTACCCGGAATTGGTGATACGTGGGATTACCCCCGACGTGGTCACTGATCAAACGCCCGCACACGATGTGCTTATGTACATCCCTAGCGGGCTAAGCGTTGAAGAAGCGGCCGTCCTGCGCACTACAGACCCCGCTGAGTACGAGCACCGCGCCATGGCGTCCATGGCCCGGCACGTGCAAGCCATGCTCGAATTTCAGCGCCGCGGGGCCGAGGTCTTCGATTATGGAAATAATCTGCGCCAGCGCGCCTACGATGCTGGCGTCAAAGATGCTTTTAACTTCCCCGGCTTCGTACCTGCCTACATCCGCCCCCTCTTCTGCGAGGGTAAAGGCCCCTTCCGCTGGGTGGCCCTTTCAGGCGACCCCGAGGACATTTATCGCACCGATGAAGCCATCATGGAACTCTTCCCCGAAGACGAGCACTTACATCGCTGGCTGCGCATGGCACGCGAGAAAGTCCCCTTCCAGGGGTTACCCGCCCGCATTTGCTGGCTGGGTTACGGCGAGCGTGCAAAAGCCGGGCTGAAATTCAACGAGATGGTGGCTCAGGGCATCCTTAAAGCCCCCATTGTCATTGGACGGGATCACCTGGATGCCGGTTCAGTTGCCTCCCCCAACCGCGAGACGGAAGGAATGCGCGACGGGAGCGATGCTATCTCTGACTGGCCCATTTTGAACGCCTTGGTTAATACAGCCGCTGGCGCAACCTGGGTTGCTTTTCACCATGGGGGTGGCGTTGGGATTGGCTTTAGCCAGCACGCCGGAATGGTGGTTGTGGCCGACGGCACACCCGAGGCGGCCCGACGATTGGAACGTGTTCTCACCGCCGACCCCGGCATGGGCATTGTGCGCCACGCTGACGCAGGCTACCCAGAAGCCATTGCTGCGGCCCGTCGCCACGGCCTACGTATCCCCATGCTTAAGGAGACACCCTAGCCGTGCGGCTCTGGCGCATTTTGGGGTTCCTCTTCACCCTGGCAGTAGGACTGGGGCTGGGACTCTACCTGGGATGGGGCATCATGGCTGCCCAACCCCAAAACACAACGCCCGACACCCTGCGGGCCGACTACCAGGCCGATTATGTCCTGATGGTGGCCGAGATTTATCAACATGAAGGGGATGTGAACGCCGCCGCCCAGCGCCTGGCCTTGCTCGGAGAATCGCCTTTGCGTAAAGTGCAGGAAGCCATCTTAACCGCCCAGCAACTGGGATACGCACGCGAGGATGTTGAAACCCTGGCGCGTCTTTTCCAGGCCCTCCAGACCCAGCCTCAAATTCAACCCACAGTAGCGCCATGACTCCCGACGACCTGGACAACTATCCTGACGAAGCATCCTCTTCGCAACCGCCTTTGTACCTGCTCACCGGCCTGGTACTGGGGCTCCTGCTTGGGTTGTTCATTGCACGGGTGCTCAGCCCTCTACGCTATATGGATACCGCTCCCGCCATGCTGAGCGAATCTTACAAGGCGACCTACCGCCTGTTAATCGCCCAGGCCTACCAGTCCAACGGCAATCTCGAACGCGCCCGCCTGCGCTTGCACCTGCTTGATGGTGACCTCGCGCCACAAGCCCTGGCCAGTCAGGCTCAGCAATGGCTGGCCGAAGGGAATAACCTCGAGGCGGCGCGGGCATTGGCCGAATTGGTAGCCGCTCTCGCCCAGCCCACCCCACCGTCTTCATCACCGGCACCCCCTACGCCGGCTTCCGGATCTCTGGTTTCTACAGTCTCCTTACCAACCCTCGGTCTCGGCCAGGCCATTGCCACACCCACCTCCACACCCTCCCCCACCCCCACGCTAACTCCCTGGCCTACGTTTACCCCCCGGCCTTCACCTACTCAGCGCCCGGCGCTACAAGCACCCTTTAAACTGGTTGACCAACGTCCATTATGCGAAAATGGAGTACCCGCAGGCCTGCTCCAGATTTACCTGACCGATAACGCCGGGCAGCCCCTGGCCGGAGTTCCAATTACATTGTTTTGGAGCGGTGGGCAAAACGTCTTCTACACTGGGCTTTACCCCGCCATCAGTCCCGGTTATGCGGATGCCCTGCTGGATCCCAATCTCACCTACGATGTTCGACCTGGCGATGTGGGTGAAACCGTGCGAGGTCTCCAACCCCCTCAATGCAAGGCGCCGGACGGTCAAACTTTTATCGGCGGATGGCGATTGGAATTCGCCCAGCCTTAGCCGGGAAAGATGGCGGCGAGTATAATTGAGAAATGACCAACCTTAAATACGGACCAGGAGCCAGGCATGCGGCGTGAGGTTTTGACCTGGAATGATGTTGAACAGTTAATTGACCACCTTATTCCTCAGTTCGAAGTAGAGTTTGACGCCATGGTGATGATCACCCATGGCGGCATTATTCCTGGGGGTCTGCTGGCCGAAGCGTTGAAAATGAGCATTATCCTTACGGCTTCGGTGGATTTCCCCGCCGAGTTAGAATACGAGAGCCTCAAGGAAAAAGAGAAAGATAAATCCCGCTTGCTGGCCTGGCCCAAATTTCTGCAATTCCCGGAAGATCACCTGTTGCGCAACCGCCGTATTTTGGTTGTAGATGATGTTTGGGGGTCTGGACGCACCATCACTGCGGTAAAAAATCGCATCACCGGCGCAGGGGGAATCCCCTATACCTGCGTCTTGCACTTCAACCCCTACCGCAATCTCTTCGGTACAGCGCGTCCGGATTACTACGCCGCTATTACCGATGCGTACATTGTCTACCCGTGGGAGATCAGTCGCGGCACTCAAGGGCTAATCCTGGGTGGGCTATGAGGTCTCTGGCAGGTTAACCCAGGATCGCCCGGAGCGCTTCAAGATATTGAGCCGTCATCCTCTCCAGCCCAAAGGCTGCTTCTGCGCGCTGCCGCGCCCCCTGCGAGAAGGCATCCCAATTAGCCAGGATTTCCAGGCTGGCATCTACCAGCGGCTCGATTTGCGGGGGTTGCAAGCGCCAGGGGTCAGCGCCATATGGAACCACCCGCCCGGCCAGCGGGGTCACAATTTCACCCAGTGCTCCGGTATCAAAACCTGCAACCGGTAGACCGCACGCCAGGGCCTCGATCACGGCATTTGGGCAGGCGGGATGCAATTCCGCCGAAAAGAGCAAGTGCGACGAACGATCCAGATAGGCAATCCGTTCCGGTGAAACTACTCCGACCCAGTTTAGCGTCACATCTTTGGCCAAGGATGAAATGAAGGCCTGCTCCGCTGCCGGGACTTCTCCCACCACCCATAACTCCACCGGACGGGGGGCCTTCTCCTGTAGGGCACGCGTCAGGCGCACAGCACTTTCCAGGCCCAGCACACTTCCACCGCGCAAGTGGCCTTCAACCACCAGAACCCGCCAGCGTTCGGCGGGACGCTCATGCATACCAAAGGGAGCAAACTGATCCAGGTCCACGCCGTTGTAAATTACAGTTTCCCACTTCTCCCCCTGCCCGTAAACCCGTTGCCACCAGGTACGGGCAAACCGGCTCTGATACACCACCCCATCGGCCAAGAAACGACGAATGAAGGCCAGATTTAGATTGGCATACTCGGCGCGTAGAGCATGACGCAGCCCTTGAAAACGTCGCCGATGGATCCAGTTCATTCCATCCAGCCGCTGCAGAATACGGAGACCCCGCTGGCGGGCTCGCCACAACACACCCACATGGCGCGTCCCTCCAATGAGCAGAATCGCCTGGCAACCCGGATCCTCAGGATCGTGATGCACAACCACGCCCTGAGCCCGCAAACCCGCCATCAGGCGACGCTGAAACGAAGTCGGTCCTCCCAGGTTGTCCAGTTTCGGCCAGATGCAAATGTTCCTAACCACGCTTTCCCCCATCGGTCCGGCCCATGCCGGGCTCGCGAAAAGCCAGTAAAGCCCCCACGATACGTTCGGCTGCATGTCCATCCCCAAAGGGGTTTGCTGCCTGAGCCATGGCAGCATAAGCCTGCTCATCTTCCAACAGACGCACCGTCTCCCTCACGATTACCTCGGCATCGGTGCCCACCAGTTTCAAAATGCCCGCTTCTACGCCTTCAGGGCGCTCGGTCACTTCCCGAAGCACTAGTGTGGGAATGCCCAAACTGCTGGCTTCCTCTTGTATGCCCCCCGAATCGGTGAGCACCAGCGTAGCCTGACGCATCAAGTGTACCATCGGCAAATAGTCCAAAGGAGGAATGAGGGTAATGTTCGGAACACCAGAAAGATGGGCATATACGGGTTTTTGCACGTTGGGATTAAGGTGTACCGGGTAGATTAGGTGCACCGAATCGGCAAACGCCTCGGCAATCTGGCGCAATGCCTGACAGATGGTTTCAAGAGGACGTCCAAAATTTTCACGCCGATGGGCGGTCACCAGGATCAAGCGCTTGCCGCCTGGCCCAATGCCATGACGCGCCAGCAAAGCCTTGACCTCTTCCGGCATCGGCTGACGCACAATTTGATGAAGAGCATCAATGACCGGATTCCCGGTGACAACGATCCGCCAATCTGGCACCCCCTCTGCCAGTAAATTGCGTCGGCTGTGCTCGGTGGGAGCAAAATGTAAATCGGCCACCACCCCTGCAATACGTCGGTTGACCTCTTCCGGGAAGGGCTGCCACTTATCCCCCGTACGTAAACCCGCCTCCACATGACCCACACGGATACGGTGGTAATAACACAATAATGCCGTGGCCATGACAGTGGTGGTATCTCCCTGGACCAACACCCAATCCGGACGCAACTTTTCCAACACCGGATCAAGATGGATTAAGATGTTAGCCGTCAGCGAGGCCAGGGACTGGTCGGGCTGCATAAGATTTAAATCGAAATCTGGCTGGATATTGAAAACGGCAAGCACCTGATCCAACATCTGGCGGTGCTGGGCGGTTACCACAACTCGTGATTCGATGTCCGGACAAGCCGCCAGCGCCTGCACCACGGGCGCCATCTTTACTGCTTCCGGGCGAGTGCCGAAGATAGAAACCACGCGCAACCGTTCAGGCATCCCCGCGTCCATCCCCCAATCGCAGGACCCGAAAACCAGCCGCCTGCCAGGCTGTCTTATCCCAACCATTTACCGCGTCAAAAGCCAGGCGCGCCGGGGTCTGGGTCTGAATCTCATGTGGATTAATCTCGCGCAGGCTGGAATGGCCCACCAGCAGCACCAACGCCTCAGCATCCTTAAGCGCCTCCGACAACGTGGTTACGGTCGGCACGCCTGAAATCTGGGCTTCAGGTTTGAACGGTTCGTAAGCGCACACGTGCGCTCCGGCTTGGACCAGGCGATGAACCACCTCAATGGCCGGGCTTTCGCGCAAGTCATCCACGTCGGGCTTATAAGCCAGGCCCAAAACGGCTAGACGCCGTCCTTCCAGGCGCCCCAGGTTGCGCTCCACCCATTCCACCACAAAATCGGGCTGAGAGTCATTGACATCGCGGGCAGAACGAATCAGGCGTGTCAGATCAGGCGCCGCTTCAACCAGGAACCAGGGATCCACGCTGATACAATGGCCCCCCACCCCAGGACCAGGGCGCAGAATATTGACCCGAGGATGGCGATTCGCCAGCGCAATGGCCTCCCACACATCAATGCCCAGACGGTCTGCCAATCGGGCAAATTCGTTTGCCAGCGCAATGTTAACATCGCGGAAGGTGTTTTCCATCAACTTGACCATCTCGGCGGTGGTGCAATCGGTCAGCACAATCTCACCCCGCACAAACGTGGCATACAGATCACGAGCAGCCTCGGCCGAAGCCCGATCAATGCCCCCAACGACGCGTGCATTTTCGATCAATTCACGCAGTATTTGCCCCGGTAAAACGCGTTCCGGTGAATAAACCAGATGAAAATCCTTTCCAGCCTTCAATCCTGAACGTTCCAGGATGGGTGCTACCACCTCTCGGGTGGTCAAGGGCGGAGAAGTGGATTCAAGGATGACCAGGTTTCCCGTCCTCAAATGAGGAACAACGGCTTCACTGGCTGCCCGTACATATCGCAAATCTGCTCGTTTATCTTCCAGGAAGGGGGTCTGTACGGCAATGATAAACGCATCTGCAGGCTCCGGTTCGCTGCGCACCACGAGATTACCCGAGCGCAAAGCCGCCTGGACCAGTGTGCGCAGTCCAGGCTCATAAAGGTGAAGCCTGCCGTTTTGCAAGCCATGCACAATGTGGGGGTTTACATCCACCCCCACGACCTGTAATCCATGCGTGGCCAGTGTGCTGGCGGTAGGTAGACCAATATAGCCCAAACCCAAAACACATACTTTTTTGAATTTCACGCAGTTTTCCCTCACCTTCGAAAAATGCCGAGCCAGCCCAGAATTATCCCATATCCGCCAAGGGTTGCCAAGACTTCAAGCGAACTTAGCCACCATTGTGCTTGCTCAGCCTTATTAGCCGTGATAGACTTAAAAACATGGTCAACGACGTGAAGAATCTCCTGGTTTTCAGCCCTCAAGCCCAATTTGCCGAATGGCTGCGTCTCAGCCTGGAGGAAACCGGACGCTACCGGGTCATCCTATGTGCCTCTCCGGCGGATATCTTTGACCGCCTTGCCCAAGAACCGGTTGACCTGCTGATCGCAGATTTTCCTACCGGTGATACCCTGCTGCGGGAACACCTGGAGGCTTTTTCACATCAGTTTCCTCATGTTCCCCTCCTACTCTTTCCACCGGAGAACGACCCTTATCATCCTGAAGCCTCTGCGATCCTTGCCTGGGCCTATCTGTCCAAACCTTTTTACCTGCCCGATTTGTTACTCGCCGTGGAGACCCTTTGTCGAGGCGAAAAGATCCTCCCGCCCCCGCCCCAAATGCCTCAGCCCTTGGAAGCACTTCACCAGCACTTGACTACCTTCCTGAGTCAAAGCGACGCACAAGCGACCTGGATTTACAGCGCCGGACGCGTGCTTGTCCAAACCGGAGACCTCGAAACCTCGCTTCATGAGTACCTGGAAGCCTGGGTGCAACAGCGCGAGCAGCGCCTTTTGAGAGACGGTGAATGGCTGCGATATGTGACACCTTTGGGACAAAGCAAGCCAATTCTGCTCTACGCCCACCCCCTCGCTTCCCATACGCTATTGTTGGTCTTCTTCGCTGCTTCCACACTCCTGAGCCGGGCACGGCAACAAGGTCGAGCATTAGCAGAATCTCTCGAAGCCTCCCCCTGGCTGACTTCCGAACTCTTGCTCGCCGAAGCATCCGCCACCTCCCCGGCCAGCCCCCCTGAAGAAAGCACTGGCGAAACCGAACCCCCGACCCCGGAAGCGGAGTCCCTGGTCTGGATGATGGAAGCAGATGGATGGAAAACCCCCGAGGATGAGGGGGAAGACGAAAGCATTTCCCTTCCGGATCTGAGTCTACTGGAACAATGGCTGGCCGAAGCCCCACCTCCTGATCCGGAACAGTCCGTTCGTGCGGAAATGCCGGATTTTCAGGCGGACTGGTTGCCCGAAGTAGCGTTTACTCCCGAAGTGTCTTCTTCTGAACCCCCTGCGTTAGAGGAAACTTTGATGGCCGAGGCAGGTCCATCTGAGAGGGGAGAAATCCGGTCGGAAGTCTGGACGTTTGAACCCGGCGAGGTAGATGTTCAGCCTCCCGAAGAAGCACATGAGGGTGCGTTTGAGCCACCCCCGGATTTCTTTGAGGCCTTAGCAGTGGCCACCGGAGGGTTTCCTTCTGAACACCCTGTAGACCTTGAAAGTTCTTCACCTACTCTTTCTGTAGAAGACACCCAACCGTTGACCCTGGACGCCCTCAACCAGCCTGCCGCGGAGAAACCCCTTTATCTCACCTACACAGCCGTCCTGGTCACCACGCTCCCGGAAGCCCTGCAAAACCCCAAGGTGACCATGGAACTGACACGTTGGATGCCGCACTGGTGCCAGCGCCTGGGATGGACGCTTAAGCGCCTGGTCGTCACCTCGAACTATCTCCTATGGACAATTGCCATTCCTTCCTCTGTTACCCCTCGCCACATGGTGCACATTGTACGACATCACAGCGCCTGGAGGCTCTTTCATCGAGTACCTGAGGCCCTGGCCGACCTGGCCCCAGATTCTTTTTGGGCCCCCATGCATCTGGCGATCGCCGATGAGACTCCTCCAAGCAATGCAGAAATCGAAGCCCTGATCGCTCAAAATCGTGCCGCTTCCTGAGGTTAACCGTCCATGCCTCCAACGTTATATCTGATTGATGGTCATGCCCTGGCTTACCGTACCTACTTTGCCATCCTTAAGGGTGGTCAGCACCTGATGACCACGAAGGGCGAGATTACCACGGGCATTTACGGTTTTACCAGTGTGTTGTTGCGCCTGCTGGATCAAGAACAGCCCGAATTCCTGGCAGTGGCATTTGATACCGGGCGAACTTTTCGTAACGATTTGTTTGCAGATTACAAAGCCACACGGGCCAAAATGCCGGATGAACTGCGCCCCCAAATTGATCGTCTGCACGAAATGGTGGAGGCCTTTGGCTTGCCAATTTTGGAAAAAGAGGGCTACGAGGCCGATGACGTTCTGGGCAGCATTACTCACCAAGCCCTTGAGAATGGGCTGGGGGTTAAGATCATCACTGGGGATCGCGATTTGCTTCAACTGGTAAACGAGCGTGTGATCGTAAACCTGGCTGGTAACAAACTCTCTGAGGCCAAAGACTATGGCCCTCAAGATGTGGTCGCCCTGCTGGGGATTCGCCCGTGGCAAATTGTGGATTACAAGGCTCTGGTGGGTGATACTTCTGACAACATTCCAGGTGTGCCAGGTATCGGCGAGAAAACTGCTGTTACATTGCTAAGCCAATACCCCACCCTGGATGAAATCTATGCGCATTTGGATGAATTGCCCCCACGCCTGCGCACATTGCTGGAGAAGGGGCGCGAGTCGGCTTACCTTAGCCGTGATCTGGCACGCATTCGCACCGACGTTCCAATCACCCTTGACCTGGAACGGGCACGCACCCGTAACCTGAATTTTGATGCGGCAGAACGTTTTTTCCAGGAACTCGAATTCCGCAGTTTGATCCCACGCCTCAAAGCCCTGCAACAGAAAACGCCCCCGGCGACCACACAACTTCCCCTCTTTGGGTTGCCGTTCACTCAAGTGGGTAGTCCCGAAGCACCTGAAACCCGCTATCATATTGTGAACACCTCCCAGGCGCTCGATGAACTCTGCGAACGGCTGGAGCGCGCAGACGAGTTTGCGCTCGATACCGAAACAACCAGCCTGGATCCTCTTCGAGCCGACCTGGTGGGTATTTCCCTGGCTGTTGAACCAGGTGAGGGGTACTACATCCCACTTGGACACACCACCGGGGAAACCCAATTGCCCTGGGCACTGGTGCGTGAACGTCTGCAACCCTACCTGAACCACCCTCAACGGCGCAAGGTAGGCCATAACCTCAAGTACGACCTGCTGGTCCTGGCCGAGCAGGGAATCTGGGTTTCTCCCTTAAGTTTTGATACCATGATCGCTGCCTGGCTGCTTAATCCTGAAGGCTACAACCTCAACCTCAAAGGATTGGCCGAGGCCTACCTGGGCGTCCAGATGACCCACATCGAAGAACTCATCGGCAAAGGTAAAAAACAGCGCTCCATGGCTGAGGTGCCGATTGAAACTGTTGCTGCGTATGCAGCCGCCGATGCGGAGATTTGTTTGCGCTTAAAGCCCCTACTCGAAGAACGTCTGAGAGAAGTCAACGCCCTGCGCTTATTTAATGAGGTGGAGATGCCACTGGTGCCGGTTTTGGCACGCATGGAGCAAGCCGGTATCGCATTAGATGTACCCTTCTTACGCCAAATGTCACGTGAATTGAGCCAGCGGCTGGCCGAGATTGAATCTAAGATCTTTGAGATAGTGGGGTATCCCTTTAACCTCAACTCAACTCAGCAACTTTCAAAAGCCCTCTTCGAAACCCTGCGTTTAGAACCCCCGGATCGGCGCAAGCGCACCAGTAGCGGGCACTACTCCACTTCAGCCGAAGTGCTGGAAGAAATGCGCTCTGCACACCCCATTATTGAGATGATTCTGGAATACCGGGAGCTCTCCAAACTCAAATCCACCTATGTAGACGCACTGCCCGAGCAGGTCAATCCCAAGACAGGGCGGGTACACACATCGTTCAATCAAACCGGCTCAGTTACCGGGCGTCTGGCTTCCTCGGACCCCAACTTGCAGAACATTCCCACCCGCACTGAAACAGGCCGCCTGGTGCGGCGCGCCTTTATTGCCGCACCCGAAATGGTGCTCATTTCGGTGGATTATTCTCAGATTGAACTGCGCATCGTGGCTCACATCTCTGGCGATGAAGCCATGATCAACGCTTTCCTGGCAGGCCAGGACATTCACGCCGCTACGGCCGCGGCCATTTACGGCGTACCTCTCGAGCAGGTCACCAAAGAACAACGCCGACACGCCAAAGCCATCAACTTCGGCCTGATCTACGGCATGAGCCCATTTGGGCTTACTCGCACCACCGATTTAACCCTGGCTGAGGCAGAGAATTTTGTGCAGGCTTATTTCCGTCAGTTTCCTCGTGTCAAGGATTACATTGAGAATACCCGCGCCCTGGCTGCTCGCCAGGGATACGTGGAAACCCTGTTAGGGCGCCGACGTTACTTCCCCAACCTCAAGAATCCCCCCAACCCTGCCGTTCGCCAACGCGAAGAGCGCGAAGCCATAAATGCCCCCATCCAGGGCACAGCGGCGGATATTATGAAAATTGCCATGGTGCGTCTGCCAACAGCGCTGGAATCAGCAGGTCTTTCGGCCCGCCTGCTGCTTCAGGTGCATGACGAACTGGTCCTGGAATGCCCGGAAGCAGAGAAAGTCGCCACCGCCCAAGTGGTAAAGAATGTGATGGAGAATGCTTACCAACTGGTCGTGCCCCTCCTGACTGAGGCCCGTTGGGGCTTGAATTGGGGTGAAATGACCCCCTTTGATGAAACCTCCTCCTAACTTTTTCAAGGTATGCCCACTCCAGGATAGAACGAGGGAAACGTGGCCGGGAATCGCGAGCTCTATCAACAAGCCATGAACGAGGGACATTCGGCGGCCTGGGATCAGAACTGGGAACTGGCTGCGCAACATTATCGGCGCGCTCTAGAAGAGTTTCCGGATGATCCGCAGGCACTAAGTAACCTTGGTTTGGCCCTATTTGAGTTACAGCAGTTTAACGAAGCCCTTTCAATCTATCAGCGCCTGGCTGCTTTACAGCCGGAGGATCCCCTGGCATATGAGAAGATGGCACGCATTTACGAACGGCTGGGGCGGCTAAAAGATGCCGTCCGGCTTGGACTACAGGCGGCTGATCTGTACCTCAAGAACCGTGATGTTGAGAAAACAATTGCCAGTCTCATGCGGGTCCTGAGTCTGCAACCCGAAAACCTGACGGCCCACAGCCGGCTGGCCCTTATCTACGAACGTTTGGGACGTAAAGCCGAAGCCGTAGAAGCCTATCTGGCCGTAGCCAGCCTTTTGCAACAAAACAACCAGGTTTCCAAAGCCATCCAGACGGTCCAGCATGCATTGGAACTCTTGCCCGGAAGCGCCGAAGCCACCCAGGCTTTACAGGCTCTGCGCAACGGCACCCCCCTACCTAAACCCACCCGACCACGTGGCGGCACTGGTCCAGTGCGCCTGGCCGAAATTCTCCAAACCGACACCGAAGACCAAGATCGTCAGCCCCTTGATCCCATCGCTGAGGCGCGCCAGCAGGCGCTGGTGCAACTGGCCACTTTGCTCTTTGATCAGGCCGAGCACGTCGCCAATCCCTCAGCACCTTCCTCCTCACGCCGGGGATTGAGCGCCCTGGCCCGCGGCACAGGAACGCTCCTGCCCACAAACCAGGCCGATTTAACCCGGTTGCTACTTCATCTCAACCAGGCCATTGAATCCCAAACCCACGGCGATGACACTCAGGCGCTGCAGGAACTGGAACGCGCAGAAAAACTGGGACTCGTTCACCCCGCGCTCTCCTACAATCTGGGATTGTTACTCGCCGAGCGAGATCCGGCCCGCGCCTTACAGTACCTCTACCGGGCGGCGGCTCACCCCGATTTTGCCCTGGCTGCCTTCCTTTTGATTGGGCGCATCGCTGCCCGATTAGGCAACTACGGCGAAGCAGCCACGGCTTACCTCCAGGCCTTGCGCCTGGCCGACGCCCAGACTGTTCCTCCGCCTCAGGTAGAGGGAATTAATCAGGCCTATGAGTCAATTATCGAGGCTCAGCGTAATGAAAAAGATCCTCAAAAGTTGCAGGCCCTCTGTGAGAGCATCGAACACCAAATTGCCCAACCCAACTGGCGAGACCTTCTGAGAAAGGCGCGCCAGCAATTGCAGCAGCAAGTGAGCGAGAACACCCCCCCACCCTTGCTGGCCGAAATGCTGCTTGAGACCCGCAGTGCGCGGGTGATTGAAGCCCTTGAGCAGGTTCGGCAACTGGCTGCCCGCCACATGCTCTACTCGGCCATGGAAGAAGCCTTTCGCGCCCTGAGTTTCGCACCTACTTACCTGCCTTTGCACATCCAAATTGGCGACCTGATGATGCAGAAGGGCATGACCCAGGAAGCGGTTAATAAGTACCGCCTGGTGGCTCAACTGTATCACTTGCGAGGCGAAACGAGCCAAGCTGTAAACCTGTTACAGCGTAGTGCTCAAATGGCGCCGATGGAACTCCCTATTCGCCATCAATTAATTGAACTGTTACTAAACCAGGGACGCACCGACGAGGCCGTCCAGGAAAGCATCGCCCTGGCCGATACGCACTACCACCTAGCCGAATTGGACAAGGCTCGCCAAACGTATTTAGAAGCGCTCCACATTGCCCAGTCTTCTCGCGAGTACCGACGCTGGGCGCTGCTCATTTTAGGCAAAGTAGCAGACATTGATCAGCAGCGCCTGGACTGGCGACAAGCCGTGAGCACGTACGAGCAAATGCGCACATTACAACCGGACGACCGTGACCTGCGCGGACGCATTATCGAACTTCACTTCCGCCTGGGTCAGGAAACAGCCGCCCTTAATGAAATAGACAACTACATCCACTTTCTGATCAGCGCTAATCGTATTGACGAAGCAGTTCAATTCCTGCACGACCTGATTCTTGAACATCCCCAGAAAAAGTTACTGCTACGCTATCGCCTGGCTCACCTGTATCGCCAGCTTCAACAAATTGAGCACGCTGTGGCAGAACTTGATGCACTTGCAGATACCTACATCGAACTTGGTGAAACCCCTCAGGCCATTCGAATGGTTCGTGAAATCATTGCCCTCAATCCTCCCAACAAAGCCGAATACGAGTTAGCCCTACAAAAGCTGTTACGAGAACTGCCTCCCCCCACATCCTCTTAAAAATTGGCCGGGTGAGGATCACCTCCCACCCGGCCACCTCTACGCTATTTTATGAGTCATTACTTGACGACGGGGAATTGCGCAGCCACCCAGGCATTCAATCCGCCAGCCAGATTGGATACATTGCTGTAACCAATCATGCGCAGAGCCATGAGCGCCAGAGCGCCGCGGTGTCCTGATTTGCACAGCACAACAATGGGTGTGGCCTTATCCTGAGGCAACTCATTCAGGCGGGTGAAAAGCTCGTTGACCGGGATATGGACTGAGCCCTCGATGTAACCATCTGTCTTCAACTCCTCGGCTGTGCGCACATCCAAGAGGAAAGGTTTACTGGCTTCACCCAGAGCCACCTGCAAATCAGCGGCCTTGATGGTATAGAAGTTGTCGGGCAGATTACTCAAGAAGTCATCCAATCCCTTGAAGAGAGTCTGATTCTTGATCTCTGGAGCCGTGCCGGGCACGGGTGGTTCGGGCAGGCTGCCTGTTTCCACCGGTAGATTTGCCTTCTTCCACGCCCCCAGACCACCCCCAAGATTACGCACCTCACTGTAACCCAACAGACGCAGCGCAGCCATCACCAAAGCCCCGCGATGCCCGGAAGCGCAGTAAATCACAATGGGCTGATTTTGGGCTGGGAGTTTGTCCAGATTTTTGAGCACCTCACGCACCGGAATATGAACTGCCCCCTTGATATACCCTTCTTTCTCTAACTCTGCAGTCTCGCGTACATCCAGTAAGAAAGGCGGTTTGTCAGCCAAAGCCGCATTAAGATCGGCAGCCGAGATGGTGTAGAAATCCTTGGGCAAATTGCTCAGAAAATCTTTCCAGGTGGCGTTCCAATCCACCCAGCCTTCAACTGGCAATTGAGCAGCTTTCCACGCATTCAAACCGCCTGCCAGATTGAGCGCATCATAGCCCAACAAACGCAGGCCCATCATGAGGATGGCGCCCCGATGGCCTGATGCGCAATAAATGACTAGTGGCACATCTTTGGGCAATTCTCCCAAATGGGACATAAACTCATTGAATGGCAGGTTAATGGCACCAGCAATACGCCCGTCATTTTCGTACTCTTTAGCCGTGCGCACATCTACCAGCACCAGTTTTTTGCCTTCAATCAGGTCGGTGTTCAATTTATCCGCCTTGATGGCATAGAACCCCTCGGGCAGGTTGCTTAGAAAGCCGTCCAGTAGAGTGTAGAGAGCCTGGTCCTTAATCTCAGGGGCTGTACCAGCCGCTGGTGCTGGTGGCATGCTTCCGGTAACCACAGGCAAATTGGCTTTCTTCCATGCCCCCAAACCGCCTCCCAGGTTACGCACATTGGAATAACCTAGCAATTTCAGCGCAGCCTGAACCAGCGCCCCCCGATGACCCGAGGCACAATAAATCACAATGGGCTGGTCCTGTGCCGGAAGTTTGTCCAGGTTCTTGAGAACGTCACGTACCGGGATATGCACCGCATCTTCAATATAACCATCCTTCTCGATCTCTGCGGCTTCACGCACATCCAGCAAGAAAGGGGGTTTGTCAGCCAGTTCCTCATTCAATTTGGCAGCGCTGACCGTGCCAAAACCCTTTTCGGCCGGTAAATCGGCAATTAACTGAGTCCACAGGCTTACAACATCTGGTTGGGCTTCAACCGTCGGTGAAGGCAGTGCTGTAGGCACCTGTGTTGGCGCTGTAGCAGGTTCGTTTGTTGGCGCAAGCGTGGGCGCGGCGGTGGCACACGCATTCAGCAACAGGCTGAGAAGAACCAACAGGATCAGGAATTGTGTTCGCTTACTTTGTACCATTTCTTTTCCTCCGTGACTTTAAGAGTTTTAGGGAATTGGAATTGCAGCAGGAATGTTCTCAACAATCACTCGGCGATTGGCCTCCAATTCTTCAGATTTGACCTTATCGGCGGTCAGGAAGAGGGCTGCATTACCATGACAGGTATTGCAAGAACGGTTTTGAGGCGTTTGGCGTTGGATGTTGTGCGGGGTGGCATAGGTCCAGGTCGGCAAAAGCCCAAAATTGGGCAACAAATTTTCACCATAATACTCAAACGTGGTAGGAGCAACCGGCGCGTGGCGTAAAACCACATACTCATATGGACGTTCACGACTCGGCCAGGGATTATGACCAATTACAAACGAGAGGTAAGTGGCTTCAGTCTTGAAGAATGGATTGCCTGTCTTCTCGCTGATGGCAACATGACACCCATCACAACTGGTGTATTCCACGGCGTGACAGACCTGGCAGGCCAGTTTATTTCCGTGGATGGTATGCTGTGGAATAGGGTCATCCGCCCGCCCAACCTGAGCATGGCAATCCTTGCAAGCAGGCTGCTGATCCCCCCAGTAGCGATGCTTTGCCGCATCCCCCTCGGCTGCATGTAAATCGGTACCCGCATGGCAAGCCATACAATTCATGCGCCCTTCCCGGAAATGCACATCTCCAGGGATTCCCTCATGCTTACCCAAGTACTCCGCACCAACACGGCTACCATGACACGCCGTACAAACTCGCGTCATTGAGGGCGTCTTCTCCACGTTATGGCCGTTTAACAACCCCCCACCCACTGGCTTGGGCTGACTGATATGGCAATCACCACATGTGGTATGACACGACAAACAGTGATTCTGCATGGCGGTGTCCAATGCCGGATGATTTTCGGGGACACTGCGTGAGTACACAATCGTGCGATAGCCCTGCAATGAGGCATGCAGACTGGTGCCAAACCCATCCACAATTTCGCCGTGGCAAACTCCACAAACGCGCTGTGCATCCTGGCTGGGATCAGGGATCAATCCTACATGCGCCGTGTCCTTATCAGGGGATTGCTGGCCGCGATGACAGGCAACACAGCCGGCACGCCCATGAATGCTCTGAGTGAAATCAGCACTGATCAGCACTTTCTCCCAAGGCTCCAACGGAGCCACCTCGCCCCCTCAACCCACCCCTTCAGATTCACTAGGAGCTTTCTCCTCTGGTTTTGCCGTTTCAATGAGCGCCTCCTTGTCTGTATGGCATTGGACGCAGTAATCAGTTTGACTCAAAGGCGTTAGCACCGCCTCTGGCAAAGGTGCCGTCGGCACCGGGGTGGGCGTGGATATCCCCTGCGAAGCACACGCTCCCAGGAACACACCCACACCAAGGATAAGCAAAAGCATCCCTACCCGCCGCATAATCTATTCTCCTGGTTCAATCAAATTCTCATTTCCACTCTCCCTATTTTAGGGAATCATCCTCGAAACAATTAGTGCCTTTTATCACAAATACGCCAACGACTTGGTTATGGTTTATAATTAGAAAAAATTATTGAGAAGAAAATACGATATGGAGGCAAGCCAATGCTGAATCCCTATCAACTTCAGGTTTTTCTGACCGCTGCCGAGACTCTTAACTTCTCGCGCGCTGCTGAGAAACTCGGACTTTCCCAGCCTTCAATTACCCAACACATCCACCAACTCGAAAGCCGACTGGGGGTTCCCCTGTTTATCCGTAAAGGGCGCAAAATGGCCCTGAGCGAAGCCGGGATGGCCTTGGTGCCACTGGCACGGCAAATTCTGCTCGTCCACTCGCGCGCCGAGGAACTCATGCAAAGCCTGCGCGGCGAGATTATTGGCCACCTGACCATTGGATGCAGTACTACCCCAGGTAAATACATGTTGCCCATAATCCTGGGGCGTTTCATGGCTCAGCATCCCCGCGTTCAAGCCACTGTTCACGTTACTCCTCGTGCCATGGCGCTGGAAATGCTACGCAAAGGCGAGGTGGATTTTTCCTTTTCAAGCAGTTTTGATGAATTGGACCGCCATATCGAATTTCGCCCGTTCTACCACGAACCCGTGCTACTTATTGCCCCCCTTGATCATCCCTGGGCAGCACAACGTGAGGTTTCCCTGGACGACCTGCTGGGCGAGTGTTTTATCATGCGCGAAGAAAGTGCAGGTACCTACCGGGTTGTCCACAATGCTCTGGCGAAGCGAGGGCTTAACATCCATGACCTCCGAATCGTACTGACCCTGGGGAATTCTGAAGCCATTGTGATTGCGGTGGAGAAAGGAATTGGTGTGGGCTTTGTCCCCCAATCTGCAGTGGACCACGTCGGAAAAGGAAAAGTCGCTATTGTACGTATCCGCGACGTGGATTTAGTGGAAGAGATTTTCTTCTGCCGCCACCGTCTCCATCCTCTTGGCAGCGCTCAGGAGGCTTTCTGGAATTTCCTGGCCCAAATCACTCCCGAAATGCTAAACGATCAAATTCCCGCAAGAGGGTTGTGTGAGGAACGTTCAACGGCGCATTATGAAACGCGCGTAGAGCCCCAGTCCTACCCCGAAAAGCAGTAGCACGGCCCCTAGGATGGCAAGGAGCGGGGAGCGCTGCGTCCCCGCAACATCTGAGGGTTGCGCACGCGAGCTCAACTGGGCCCCGAAGTCCAGAGTAGAGGTATCACCTGCACGCAAGGTCAGAGCGTAGTTCATGCGGGTCGTTGGGTTATAGTCTTCCGGCACGGCCACGCTGATATTGTAGTCTCCCTCGGGAAGATCCTCGAAACACACCGGGTCGGTTCCGCTCTGGCTAACCCCCTCACGGGAGATCCTTCCCAGGCGATCGGTGACGCTAATTGCCCCCCCGGCAATTCCCGACTCCCCCTCCTCCACCAAGGCGTTCCCGTTAATGTCATTGAAAAGGAAAACACAAATCCGTCCATTCCCCTGGAAAGGAGTAGGAGAAGGCAAAAGGGGTGTGGGCGTTTCTGTGGGCCCAAAGGGTGTGGGGGTGGGCGCAACCGTACCCAGCAAAAGGCTTTGCCCCTCGCGCAGGGTGCAGTTCGCATCCAACCCGTTTAACAAACGCAGATCATCAATAGATACCCCGGTGAGCAGTGAAATTCGAATGCAAGTATCCTGAGGTTGAACAACATACAAAATACGCCCATCGGGCAAAGCCGTCGGGGTAGCGTAACTCACCTGTGCCCATGGGCGTGCCGAGGGCAACGGCCAGAGTGCCGCCATTAGAAAAAACGAAACAACACTGAGAAATAACCAGGCAAGACGCTTCATAGATGAACTCAGGCAAATTATAACATATGCCATCCACCTGCCTTACCAAGAGCTGGGCAGGGTATAATTAAACAAAAAGCGGGGGATGGTCTTCTCGCTTTTGAGGAGGGCTGGGAGATGCCTTTGGATATCGTCATTGGAACCCAATGGGGGGATGAAGGCAAAGGACGTATTGTGGATTTGCTGGCTGCACAAGCCGATCTGGTGGCTCGCTACAATGGAGGCGATAATGCCGGGCACACCGTCAATGTAGGAGGGCACACATTTCGCCTTCATCTTATCCCTTCGGGCATTATTCATCCCCACACGATTGGGGTATTGGGCAATGGCATGGTCATTAACCCCGCCACGCTGATTCAGGAGATTGAGAACCTGAAAGCCGCGGGAGTCAGCGTTACGCCAGAACGACTGCGCATCTCTTACGCAGCGCATCTGATCACCCCCGCCCACCGGGCATTGGATCAAGCCCAGGAACGCGCCCGAGGTAGCGGACAAATTGGCACCACCGGCCGTGGAATTGGCCCGGCTTATACCGATAAGGCAGCACGTCACGGACTGCGCATGGAAGACATGCTTGACCTGGACACCTTTCGCGAGAAACTCGAACACCATGTCCACACGGTCAATAACTGGCTGACACGCATCTACGAAGCCGATCCTCTGGACGTCCAGGCCGTGGTTCGTGAATACACCCATTACGCCACCTTGCTCCAACCTTTCATCGCCGACGTGGGCAAAGAACTTCATCAGGCACTGCTCCTGGGCAAGCAAGTGTTGGCGGAAGGCGCACAAGGCACCCTCCTCGATCTTGACCTGGGCACCTATCCTTATGTAACCAGTTCCACTCCTACCGCCGCCGGCGCCTTATTAGGGTTGGGGCTGGGCATCGTTCCTGTCCGCGCCGTTATTGGGGTCACCAAAGCCTTCCAAACCCGAGTAGGTGCTGGCCCCTTCCCAACCGAGGTCTTTGGCAAAACCGCTGAACGGCTGCGGGGCACAGGCAAGAACCCCTGGGACGAGTTTGGCACGACCACCGGACGCCCACGCCGGGTAGGGTGGTTGGATGGAGTTCTCCTGCGTTACGCGGTGCGGGTCAACGGGGTCACCGAGTTAATGATCACCAAAATGGACATCCTCAGTGGGCTTTCTACACTGCGTTTGTGTGTGGCCTATCGTTACAACGGGCAAACGCTTCAGGATTTACCGCTAGGTCCAGCGCACTTGGAGCCCTTTGAACCGATTTATGAAGAACTGCCCGGCTGGATGGAAGATGTGACTTCGGTACGTCGTTGGGAGGATTTACCCACTGCCGCGCGTGACTACGTGCGCCGAATTGAAGACCTGTGCGGCGTGCCTGTGCGCCGCGTTTCGGTTGGCCCAGAGCGTAGCCAGGTGGTCCAAGTGGCTCCATGAAGGGCTGGGGTTATGCTCTGCTATTCACAGCCCTTGTCGTCTTATGGGCTGGATGCGTCCCCTCTATAACCCCGGTGGCGGAAACCCCTACCCTCTCACCCCCAACGGCCACCTT
Source organism: Thermanaerothrix daxensis (assembly GCF_001306145.1). Taxonomy (GTDB): domain Bacteria; phylum Chloroflexota; class Anaerolineae; order Anaerolineales; family Anaerolineaceae; genus Thermanaerothrix; species Thermanaerothrix daxensis. The sequence continues at coordinate 429,840 of NZ_LGKO01000002.1, read as the reverse complement.
TACCCCCTCGCCAGTGTGGTTTCCTCCTACCGCCACTCCCACACCGTTGCCCACCCAGGCCATCTCCCCCACACCAACTCCTGCCCTGGGGTTAGGGAGTGAATTACTACGCGAAGATTTCGATACCCCAGGTGCGTGGCAAATCTACCGCAACCCCACCGGCAGTGCGGCTTACGAGCAAAACCAATTAACCCTGGCAGTCATTGCTTCCAAAGGGTACCTAACCAGCCTGCGAAGCACTCCCGAAATAGACAATGCCTTTCTGGATTTAGCCCTCCAACCCAACCTGTGTCAGGGACAGGATGCTTTTGGGTTGCTATTGCGTGCCCTCAATGAGCAAAACGCTTATCGCTGGGTCATAACTTGCCAGGGGCAAATGCGCCTGGAGCGCCTCCAGGACGGGCGCAGCCTGCCTCTGAGCGAGTGGATTACCCTGGGTGAGGTTCAAGTTAACCCTTTGGTGGAAACACGATTGGGGGTCTGGATGTATCAAGACCGTCTGCGCTTGTTCGTCAATGGGTTCGAAGAACTCAGCCTGCGCGACCCGGTTTTCGCCAGCGGTCGGGTGGGTGTTTTTGCACGTGCCGCTGGTGACTCCGCTCTCTCGGTCAGCTTCCGCCGATTGAGAATCTACGCAATTGACCCAGCCTTATTGCCCACTTCCACGCCAACCCCTTCGCCCACGCTTACACCAGGCCGCTAAATGCTCAGCGCCTCCGCCAGGGGCGTGTGACAGCCGCCAACCAGGCATAGGTCTCATAATAGGCCTTGCGGGGATGAAAAAGAGCAAAGGTCAACCACCCCAGCACACGTGAGTGCAGGCTGATTAATGGAAAAATTTCAACCTCGCGCCAGAATTTTTTCCAGGTAAGCGGCGCACGCCGCAGGCCCTCTTCACATAGCACGTGCGTAGCATCCAGGAGAGTAAAAATCGTGCGCCGCCCACCTCCCAGGCGAACATTTTCCTCCGTCTCCGGAAGGCGATAGTGGGGCTGACCCCCCGGAAGATGCCGATAGTCATGATTCTGGTGAACGATAAAGATTGAGCGTGATGCATCCACCACAGGCCAACCCTGCTGGCGGGCAAAGTAGATCATCCAGTTATCCCAGCCAGCACGACCAACTGCCATAGGGGGCAAGTTTTGAAAGCACTCGCGTGGGAAGATAAAATAATCACTTCCCCCTGGCGGGTGTCGCCGCCCGTGCATTTGCACTTGCTGGCGCAGAGCTTCTTCCCACCCCGCCTCAATCACAAGATCATCCTGGACTTCCAGATCCCAGCGCTGTCCCACGATAAGAAATCGCGGCATGACGTTGTGCACAACACGCGCCCCTTGCAGAAAACTGGGGGTAAGCAGAATATCCGCATTAACATACGCCAGCACCGGGGAGTGGCTGTGAAGGCGCGCCTGCTCAAAAATGGCCGGAATTAAGGGCGTGCCGTAGGAATTACGCGCAACCTCTGGAACATGCCTCACCCCGAGTTCACGAGCAACCTCTGCCACTCCAACCTCATCTCCGACCAGAATCACGTCCACCTCATCCCCCAGCGCCATCCAGGAACGAATTGCATTGCGCTGAATCCGAGCAATGTGCGGGTCTGTGAATGGTTTGGGGGTAGTGAAAAGGGTGAGGTAAGTCACAGCGAATTGTCCCCCTGGGACGCACGTCCGGAATTAAAGCGAGCATCTACATCCTTGTAAGAATGGTGGTTGACCCGCGCATTCAGTGCTGCTAATTCGGGGTGAGCCTGCCAGACGGCCAGGGCTTCGCGCCAGGTGAAATCATCCCGCCCACCCAGTAATATCACCAATTGGCGCACCGCTTCCAGGTCCTGGGGGGTATCTACTGTCCAGCGCACCTGGCCATAATCGGCGTCCGCATCCAGGACCACCGTACGGAAACGTCCAGGGACCTCATAGAGGTAAGGCATGACATGTTCACGATGATGTGGTGCCTGAGCTTCGCGCCAGGCGCGCTCCAGGACAGCAAAGGTGCAAACTTCTACATCCAAACCAATCGGATAGGTACGCTGCCACGGCGGGGGCAGGCGATTAGCCGCGAAGTCTGCCTTTTCCCGCAGCAAGGCCTCTACTGTCGCATCAATCAAACCCGGATCAATTAATGGGCAATCCGCCGTCACCCGCACAACGATATCCGCCTTAAAATGACGTGCCGCCTGGTAGAAACGATCCAGCACATCGTAAGGATGCCCGCGCCACCACGGATAGCCCCGTTCCTGGCATAAAAAGACGATCGGTTCATCCGCAGGGTCCACCGTGGTGGCTACAACGACTTGGTTGACCCGGCGCGCCCGTCGGGTGCGTTCCACCCCCCAGACCAATATTGGCCGCCCAACCAGATCCATCAACACTTTACCCGGCAGGCGGCTGGAGCTCATGCGCGCCTGAAGGATGGCCACAACGTTGAAAGCCGCCTCATCCGACATTCTCACCTCGCTGCAATCTGCCAGGCCAGATCATAAGCCTGGAGCAATCGGGCAAAGTTTTTATTCCAATTGGCCCGCTCCTCGGCCAGAAAACGTGCCTGACGGCGAATTTCCGCCAGGGCCTCCCGTTGGGCATACACCTGACGGATGGTTTCGGCTAGCGCATGCACATCTCCATCTGGGAAGAGCCACCCATGCACCCCAGGCACGATCCACTCACGGTTACCTGGAATATCTGAAACCAGCGCGGGCAGACCGCAGGCCAGGGCCTCTAACAGCGAAACCGAAGAACCATCGCTGTGTGAAGCGCTGATATACACATCCGCTGCCCGATAGAAGGACGGCAGGCGCTCGTATCCCACCTGGCCTCCCAGGTAAACTCGATCCAGAAGATCATTCTCATAAAGCAGTTTTTGGATCAATGGAGCCTGCGAACCCCCGCCCAGTAGAAAGAGGCGCAGGTCGGGCAGTTCTCGTGCGGCTTCCGCAAAAGCCCGCACCACAACATCCACCCCGTAAATGGGTTCCCAGGAGCGCAACGAAAGCAAGGTGAAAGCCTCTTGCCAGCCACGGCGTGCACGCAGCCCACCATCCTCCCCGGGACTAAAATGGGTTAAGTCCACCCCCCAGGGAAAAAGGATGATGCGTTCGGCAGGCACGCCAAAAGCCTGAGCCGCTACCTGAACGGCACGGCAATCTCCCACCAGAACGGTAGCACGGCGCAGCGCAGCTGCCGTGACCCAGCGCCACCAACGATTGCGGTTGGCATCCCGCAGCAAATCAGAGCCCCACGACATTATTACCAGAGGCTGGAAACCGCTCAGCGCCGCCAGGAAAGCCGCAGATTGTATAGGACCAGCATGAACCAGATCCGGCTTAACCTCGTCTAGGACACGCCGGAACTCACGTAGAAGCCGGGGTAGACTCATCCAGGTGAAAGGCTGCAGCCCACCCGCCCACTGAACATAGGTAACACCCTCCGGCAATGGCCGTTCCTCCAACTGGCGCGGCCCCCGCTCCAGACGCAGGTAGTAAATTTGATGGGAAGTGGAAGCCAGCGCCGAGAGGAAGCGATGGTCGTGCGGCGTATAATCACGGCTAAAGTAGAGAACGCGAGCCACTTAACTTCCCAGATCCGTCCAGCGCAGTTCTTTACCGTAAGGAATATCCACCAGCGCGCGCGTTCCAATCACGCGATCAATCTCCGGAGGCAGAATAGCACCCGGCGTAGCCGGCCGTAGCACATCAATCATTTCGCGGGTGATGACTTCGCCGGCTTTGATGTCGCGAGCGGCACGCAGGCAGCGGCGCTGCAGGATGACCGTCTCGCGTTCGTTTTCGGTGACCACCTTATCCGCTGATCCCAGTGCCCACTCCAGTTCACGCGTGCGCTCCACCATCTCACGCCAAGTTGCGGGAGTCAATGAGAACGGATGGTCTGGGCCCTCGCGGGTATTATCATCAGTAAAATGCTTCTCAATCACCCGTGCCCCCAACGCTACTGCGCCCAATACGGCCGCATGGCCCGGCGTGTGATCAGAAAGCCCCAAAACCACCTCTGGGAACATCACCCGATAGGTCTTCAAGACATTCAAATTAACGTACTTGAAATTCTCGCGGCTACCGGTATAGTTCGTATTACACTGCATTAACACCAATTGCGAATTGTATTTCAGAATGGTATGCACCGCCCGTTGGACTTCCCCAATATTGGCTGCACCTGTTGCTAGCATGACCGGTTTCCCCTTTTTGGCAATCCGTTCAAGCGCCTCCAGCCAATCAATCTCGCCGGAACCAATTTTGTACACCGGCATAAAGGGCTCCAGGAAGTCAATTGACTCAAAGTCATAGGGGGCGGAGAAATAATCAATCCCCACCTCATCGCAGACGGCTTTTAACTCGTATGTCCATTCCAGTGGAATGGAAGCATCTTGATAGACCTCAAAGACGGATTTCTTCCACTTCGCCTGATGGGATCGCTGAGAACCCAACGCGCGGAAGCCATAATCCGAGACAATCTTAGGAGCATGGAAGTTTTGAAACTTCGCTGCATCGGCACCGGCTTCTTTTGCCAGGCGAATCAGATCCTTGGCGCGCTCAAGGCTTCCATCATGGTTAGCAGCAATATCCGCCACAAAGTAGGTGGGATGATTATCCCCGATCCAACGCTGACCAATCCGAATATCCATAGCAGCAACTCCTTTCATAAAGGGATCAAGCCTGTGGGTGTTCCAAATCAAGCGCCATCGCCCTTAGATAGGCGGCGCGTCCCTCTCGATAATGCTGATAAAACCGCTCCAGGCCCTCACGCTGCCCTGGCACTTCGCCCACCACTGCCTGCAACTTGGCGGTGGAAAGGGTCAGATTCGGAGCGCGTGGTGCACGGAGTTGACTGTCATTAACCGAGATGGGGGTAATCAGGCTGGCATCCAGCCCAAAACGCTCTGCCAGGGCACAACCAAAAGCATATTTGCTCAAACACTCACGACTGACTACGTGATACAGCCCCTGACAATCGCGTTCCACCAGGGTTACCAGAATTTCGCTTAGTTGGGTTGCTTCCAGTGGGCAGAAAATCACATCTACAAATCCGTTTACACGGTGTCCCTGACTCAAATTATAAAAGAAAAACTCAGCCAGGCTCCGACGTCCCTGCAGACTCCACCCGTAAAAATTTACCCGCGCAACCAGGGCTTGGGGATAGGTTTGCAGCACATACTGCTCGGCGGCCAATTTGCTCCGCGCATAAGTGCTCAGCGGATTAGGCACATCCTCTTCGGTGTAGTTGCCCCGTTGCCCATCAAAGACCGCATCGGTTGATATATGCACCAACCGAATCCCCTTTTGAGCGCAAACCCGCGCCAGTTCGGCTGGCACTTCGGCATTCAGGCGCCAGGCCAGTTCGGGATGCTGCTCGCATACATCCAGATTAGCCAGCGCAGCTGTGTGCAACACAACTTCGGGTTTGGTTTCTTCAATCAAACGTTCTACCGCCTCCGGGCGAGTCAAATCCGCCGAAACCACCTCAAAAGGGGGATGACGTAAGGGATGGTGATTGACCACACCAGTGATATGAAAGCGCGAGGCAAAATGCAGGGCAAAGTTCAAGCCCAATAACCCACTCGCCCCGGTGACCAACCAGTGTTTCATAGCAGTTTACCCTGCAAGTATTCCGCCTCAATGGGGGCAATCATCTGCCGCAATTCCTCAATCGTCAGCCATGCCTCATTGGTATTGCTGGCGTAACGAAAGCCATCCGGTAAGGACTTACCCCGCCCTTCCCATTTGCGACCAAACCAGAAAGCCTCTACGGGCTGCACCACATACATGTGCTCAAGTTCGACCGTCGAACGGGCTTCATCTTCTGAAATCAGCACCTCGTGCAATTTCTCGCCGGGCCGAATTCCGATGATTTCCAGTCGCGCTTCAGGAGCAATGGCCCGTGCCAGGTCCATCACCCGCATGCTTGGGATTTTGGGCACAAACACCTCACCACCCATCATCTGTTCCAGGCAATGGATGACGAAGCGAACACCCTGATCCAGCGAAATCCAGAAGCGCGTCATGCGCTCATCGGTAATGGTGAGCACACCGCTCTCACGCTGGCGCAAGAACACCGGCACCACGCTACCACGGCTGCCCACCACATTCCCATAGCGCACGCAACTAAAGCGGGTTGCTTTTCCACCCGCATAAGCATTGCTCTGCACGAATAGTTTCTCTGCCGCCAGTTTGGTAGCCCCATAGAGATTAACCGGGTTGACGGCCTTATCTGTGCTCAGAGCAATCACGCGCTCCACACCAGCATCCAGGGCCGCCTCAATGACATTGCTGCTCCCCAGGATATTGGTCTTGATCGCCTCCATCGGGTTGTATTCACACGCTGGCACCTGCTTAAGCGCCGCGGCATGTACTACAATGTGCACACCCTCAAAGGCACGGCGCAAACGCTGTAAATCGCGCACATCGCCAATAAAATAGCGCAGTGAGGGGTGATCAAATCCGCTCACACGCATTTCATGCTGCTTGAGTTCATCCCGGCTGAAAACGATGATTTTGGCTGGATGGTACTCCTCCAGCATCACCTGGACAAATTTGCGTCCAAAGGATCCCGTTCCTCCGGTAACCAACACCACTTTATCCGACCAGTTCATGCAGGCTCCTCAATAGGGTTTACGTAGGATGATTAAAGGATATTGTCCTTTTTCACCAAAGTAACGTGGAAAACGCTCTTCCAGCGCGTATAACAGCCGCAACCAGAAGCGCCCCAGCAAACGTTCGTGAATCACCGCGCGGAGAAACCGCACGCTCACACTGCGCCAGACCCGAATTTCCAGGGGTATTTGCGTACCAATGCGGGCTTTCAGCCACTCGGGGGTCATCTTCTCCACATAGGTACCCGCGGGAGTAACATCCTCCTGCGCCGAAGGGGACTGAGTAACCGATGGAGACAAAGAACGCCGCAAACGGCCTTTCAAGGTTTCTGCTAACCGCATTACCCCTTCAAGCCGTCGCATCAGGGGGGATTCAGTCCATCCATTGACAACCACCCCACTGGCACCCGGTTTCAAGACGCGGTAGAGTTCGTGGTAAGCCTTCTCCTGCTCATCCAGGGGGAGGTGATGAAAGGTGTGCAGAGACACAGCTCCTTCAAATGCACTGGCGCAGAAGGGCAGGTCGGCCACATCCGCCACCACATACAGCCCATGCTCACCCAGGCGCCGTCGAGCCTCTTTGAGCGCCACCAACGAAATATCGGCACACACCCGAAAGGTATAGCCTTGGGAGTAAGTCAAATACTCTGGATACTGGACTGGACCCGACCCCGCATCAAGCAAAAAGCGCCCCCGTGGCGCCAGATGGCGCCCGACACGCAGGTGACAGCGCCGCCGGTACTCGGCCGAAACTGGCCGCAGGTCTTCGTAGCGCATGTTTTGATAGACCCCCTCGGCTACCTGCTGCCAACCTATCTGATCGTAGAATTGCTGTACCTGCTGCTTAACCGAGTCAGGCACGTTCATGCATTGGCACCCTCACGCGCGTTGTAAGCCACCATCTGAGGCGAGACGGTCCACTCAATCGGTTCACCGATTAGGTAGCGGAAGGTTGGCGCATAGAGGTCATATTCTTCACCCTCTAACACGCTGGCCAGGGGCCGCGTCTGATAATCTTCCCACATGCGCACCAAGTGCCAGGGGAAGGGCTGGGGATATTCAAAGAAAAACCGGTAGGCATACTGCCAGGCAAGCTGAATCTGCTCGCGGTTTAGACGGTAGGCAGCCGGGTTTTCCAGGATCTGCCCCAGCAATTTGAAATAACTGACCCACGAATCGGGATCATAGGTAAAGCCGCGTTGCCGATAGTGCGTCTGGCCAGTCACAATGACCGGTAAGCCATGCATGGCCATCTCCAGCCCCACCGTAGTGGTGTAGACCAGCCCCAAATCTGCCACTTCTACCAGATCATATGTATTAATGGGATCCTTGGGGCGGATGAGCCGAATGTGCTCAGGAAGGCGGGGTAGGAGATGGTGAATGATATCCGCCATGGACTGCCCCCGGGTCAGCACCTCACCGGGATGTACCCGAATGACCAGCTGGACATCCGGGCGGCCGATGAAGTACTGCACCGTACGGCTAATCCATTCTGTCATGGTCTTGCTAAAAATCTGGCGCCCCAGGGTCAGGCTATCACCCAAGACGTTTGTGGCCAGCAAGACCACCGGACGCTCATCCAACCCAAGCGCTGCCCGCGCCTGCATCCCGCCTTGAGCCGGCACACCCTGCCACAAGCGGGCAAAGTTCTCCCAACGCGTTGCACGGCGACGTGCCATCAGGAGCGCACGCATACGTTCCAGTTCATCATCGGTCAGAGGAATATCCTTACGCGCTTGCCACAGTGCATCCGTTTCCTGGCGCATGACCTCGGCATTCTGTGCCAGCCAGATGCGCTGACGCTGATCGCCAAATTCATAGGTCACGGTAGGGATCTTCAAATAGCGTGCAACCCGGTAAACGACCCCCAGTTCCTGGATCGTGCCGTTCGGAATGATGGCCACATCCGGACGATGCTGCTTCAACCAGGCCAGCGCAGCCTGCGCAGCATCCTTATTACGCAGGTAACGCAAACGGTAAAGATCGCTCTCCAGATCTACTTCCTCAACCTGGAGAGTGTACTGCGTATCAAAGACCGAGACCTGGCGCACGGCCTCCTCAAGTTCAGGGGGAAGATGCGTATAGGGCGCACGCAGGGACACAAAGGAGACCACATTAATTAGCCCCTCTGCACCCGAAAGAACCTTGCGTGCATAGGCGTTCTGACGACGCAGGTCAAACCGGTTAATCGGCGTGTACCAGTCCCCGTAGGGCAGAAAAGCCAGAGTAACTCGATGCCCCTGCGCGGCTAACGAAATGGCCAGCAAAGCCGCATGCTCAATCCAGTAATGCAGGGTAGCAAAGATGAAGACCTCCCGCCCCGGAGACGCCTTTTCGCGCAGTACCTGAGCCTGTGCCACCATTTGGGGCAAGGCATTCTGCAAGTTGCGTAGCACAAAACGGCTCTGGATCGGTTTGTTCCCCCCTTGGCGCACCATCCAGTACAGCTCTGCCGCAAAAGGCAGACTCCCCAATACCTCTTTTAACAGTTCTTTGCCATTGGTTTTCATCTCAAGCAACCTCAACTTGCCATTCCAAACGGGGACGCACAGCGCCTAAGCGCGGCTCGGGCCATTGGGTGCCCGGCGCACCGGTGGCGTCCACCGTAAAGGTCAATGCTTGCTCATCCTGGAAGTAACGTCGCACGCGATAAGCACTGGCATTCACACCCACCACGAAGCGGCCTTCGTTCAAGAGGTTAGCCGGCAACAAACAGCGGCTCACATAACGTCCAGCCGGACGCACCGCAAACTGCTCATAGCGCTCTGGATCGTCCGTATCGAATGAGGTGAAGACGTACTCGCCGCGTGTGCTCATTAGGTAAAGGCCAACTCGCAATCCGGGAATGGGCGCGCTCAGCTCATATTCGATCTCGATCGCACTGGGTTCTACCGAGCGAATGGTATCCACCACCTGTCCCTGTGCATTGCGGATGCGCAGGGCAATCGGGCGGAAAGGTACCGCTGAGGCGGGCACTTCATCTGGGTGCCAGATCCGTTCACCAGTCTGCGAAAACCCCTGCGAGAGGTAGAAATCCACTGCCTCTGGGGTTGGGGCTCGCATAACCAGGCGCCCTTTGTCCAGCACCAACGTCTCCTCGGTCAGACGCAGAATGGCAGACATGTTGTGGCTGACAAATAGCACCGTGCGTCCTTCACGCGCAACCTCACCCATCTTGCCCAGGCATTTGCGCTGAAACTCGGCATCGCCCACTGCCAGCACTTCATCCACCACCAAAATCTCAGGCTCAAGGTGCGCCGCCACAGCAAATGCCAGGCGCAAATACATCCCACTGGAATACCGTTTCACTGGCGTATCAATGAAGGGTTCTACCTCGGCAAAAGCCACAATCTCATCAAATTTGCGGTCAATTTCTGCCCGCTTCATCCCTAGAATGGCTCCGTTGAGGTAGATGTTTTCGCGCCCGGTCAACTCGGGATGAAAGCCCGTGCCCACCTCCAACAGCGAACCCACCCGTCCGCGGATTTCCGCCTCTCCCTCGGTGGGTTCGGTAACGCGGGATAATATTTTGAGCAGCGTGCTCTTCCCGGCCCCGTTACGCCCAATCACTCCCAGTACTTTCCCGTGTTCCACCTCGAAGGAAACATGCCTCAGTGCCCAGATGGTTTCAGCCGGATGATGGTTGCGGCGAAAGATGGACTGCACCCGATCTGCCATGGCCTCGCGCAATGTGGGATAACGGGTCACAACAGCCCCAATACGATATTGCTTACCTAGGTCTCGGACTTGTATAGCGTAACGGCTCATGCTGGTTTTTCCACCAACCTAAATTAGACACGATCTGCAAACAGGCGCTCCATGCGCCGAAAATAGAACAACCCGCTGATCAAAATGAACAGCGCCATTCCACTAGAGATGGCGAGAATCAGACCCAACTGCTCCGTCTGGCTGCCCAAGAGCGCCCAACGAAAACCCTGGACCACACCCGTCATAGGGTTAAGGGCATAAAGCAACCGCCACTGCTCAGGGACCGTATTGATGGAATAAATGATCGGCGAGACGAACATCCACAATTGGGTTAGAAAAGGAAGGGCATATCCCACATCCCGGTAGAGAACATTCAAAGCCGAGAGCCACAACCCCACCCCAAGCGCCGTTACCAGCGCCAGCAATAAAAGCACAGGCAAGATCAGAATGCCCCAGGTGGGGTAAATGCCATAGTAGGCCATCATTCCCAAGAGGAAGAGAAATGCGATTCCAAAATCCACCACACCGCTGAGCACGGATGCCAGAGGGAGAATTAACCGCGGGAAATAGATTTTGGTGAGCATGTGGCTGTTACCCACCAGTGAACGGCTGGCATCATTTAGCGCTTTGGCGAACAACCCCCAAGGGAGCAAAGCCGTGTAAGAAAAAACCGGGTAAGGCAGGCCTTCGGAAGAGACTTTGGCAAAATTGCCAAAGAAAATGGTAAAAACCACCATGGTTAGAAAAGGCTGCAAGATAGCCCACGCAGCCCCCAGAAGAGTTTGTTTGTAGCGAACTTTCAGATCACGCCAGGTGAGAAAATAAACCAGTTCGCGATAAAGCCACAGATCGCGCAGGTCTAATGCAGCCCACCCGCGGGAGGGGCGAATGATGGTGACAGCGGTTTGTTCACGTAATGCCATAGGCTCATCCCATTTCAGGCCGATGCCACACCTCGCGCCGCCTGACGATTTTCGCGGTACCAGGCAATCGTTCGCCTCAGCCCTTCCTCAAAAGGCGTTTGGGCTTTAAAGCCGAAGTAGCGCTCAGCCCGCGTCGTATCCAGGGCGCGCCGTGGTTGGCCGTTGGGTCGCGACGTATCCCACACCAGGCGCCCCTTGAAACCCGTCAGGCGACGGATCATCTCAGCCAGATCCCGAATGCGGATCTCCATGCCAGAGCCCAAGTTGACAGGTTCGGGACCGTTGTATTTTTCCGTAGCCAGGACAATGCCCTCAGCCGCGTCCTCCACATACAGGAACTCGCGCGTGGGCGAGCCATCTCCCCACACCACGACCTCTGGTAAGCCCTGCTCTTGAGCCTCAATGCACTTACGGATCAGGGCCGGAATGACATGAGATGTTTCCAGATCAAAGTTGTCCCGTGGTCCATAGAGGTTAACCGGCAGCAGGTAAATGGCATTGAAACCGTATTGCTGACGATAAGCCTGCGCCTGTACCAACAACATCTTCTTGGCCAGACCATAAGGCGCATTTGTCTCCTCAGGATAGCCATTCCACAGGTCATCCTCTTTAAACGGCACCGGCGTGTATTTTGGATATGCGCAGACGGTGCCGATGGCGACAAACTTTTCCACCCCACGCTGCCAGGCCTGATGCATGAGTTGGACGCCCATCATCAGGTTGTCATAAAAGAATTCAGCCGGGTGCATCCGGTTGGCGCCAATGCCCCCCACATGCGCCGCCAAGTGGATGATGATATCCGGACGGGCATCTTCCAGCATCCGGCGGATCGCCTGAGGATCCACCAGATCATAATCGCGTTTACGAGGGACAAAGATATCGGTGGCGCCGCGCTGGCGCAATTTCTCCACCACGAATGAGCCCAGAAAACCCGCGCCACCTGTGACGCAAAAACGCTTCTTCCAAAACGAATCAGTGTTCATCAGCAGCCTCGTTCGGGAATTCGAGTTGAATGGTGAGATGCCGCACGTGGATCACCGGCGCACGACCGTTATCCACCAGCGTTAACCCTTGTTCCAGGCACGTTAAACGACAAACTTCTGCCACCTCGCCCTCGCCTTCCAGGCGCACCGCCTGATAACCATCTTGTCGCACCTTTTCGATAATCCCCAGTGCCTGAGCACGCACCTTACGGTAAAGGTGGAAGGAATCGCGGATATAATCCAGGGTGAGGCGAGTGCGCAAAGCCACCCCCTCAGGGGTGATCAGATAACGCAGTTTGCGGCGCTCTACACGCCGCACTTTAATATAGCCCTTGGCTATCAGACGCTTGAGGTGCCAGTTTACCGTCCCCACCGCCACGCCCAGCCGCGTTGCCAGTGAGGCCTGGGTAGCATCCGGGTCTTGCTCAATTTGCTCCAGGATGATCAGATCACGCGTAGATTCAGAAGAAAGCGGCATAAACACCTGCTAATATTCAACGGCTGAATTATAAAACAGCCCCCCAGATCGGTCAAGCCCGGCTTTTCGTACCAAGTTAGCGTGAGGTTGGGGCTGCCTTATATAGATTCCTATTACCTATTAGCAGAGAGCCGAGGGCACCAAGTGCATAGAGTTGCCAAGATGGAAGGCAAACCCACTAAGCACAACCAAAACCCCAGGAAATCTGGTTAATTTTTCTTAGCAGTGCATTTGGTGCAAGGTTGGCAATGTTTTAGCCGTAGTATCTCATTATGTTTGCCATATCTAAACGAAGTTACCCTGGTTACAGGAATCATTTACTCCAGCAAGCAGGACTCCTTTTATTTTCTAGGGTGGTACCTTCTCATCCCAGCCAGGCTGATCAGCATAGATGGCACGAACACCATAGTAGACTTCCGCACAGTTGGTATACCAATGTGCTGCGTCTCGGGAAAGTTCCATAACATTAGGAATAACGTGATCTATCTCCATGACATGGATCTCTGAAAAACCCTGCTGCTTAAGTTCTCTAATCCTCTGATCTCGTGCATCCCAAAACCGAGCCCATTTCTGATACAAGGGAGTGTTAGTCCGTATTTCAGTAATATGAAATATAGGATACACATACAATATGCTAAGAAATAAAAGAGCCATCGCAGAAAAGCGAGAGGGTTGCGACAAGCGTACCGATAACGACCCAACCATCTCCCCCACAACCCAAGCCGCAATCCCCATAATAACCACAACAACAAATCGAGCCAAAATGAGAGCCCTTAACTCTGGATAACTTGACTCAGCATAAGCAGAGGGAGCCATACAGCAAAGCAATAGTAATATTCCACTTCCTACAACGAGAAATAATTTCCAAGGTAGCAAGCGCAAAGTTGTAACTCTTAAGGGGTGATGAGTAGCACTATAAAAACCAAAAAAGAAGAAAAATGCTAAAATCACTACGTTTTCATATACCTGCTTCATCGTCTTTAATGTAAATATCGCAGCATAACGAAAACACATTTCGAGCAAAGCCAAGAGATTAGGAGGGGAAGGGAGATCCATCAATCTTGCTTTTACTACTGGTGAAAAAGCCAATAAAACCAGAGCCACGAGGGTTCCCAACCAAATCACAGCGCTTAAGAATAGAGGAGCACGAAAGCGCCAGGAACTTCTATGGGCAAAGATATAAGAACCCAATACTATCAAAGTCCAGAACCCTCCCTGAAAAGCCACCCCTGTTTCCGAAAACCCGCCCCCCAAAACAGCAAGAGAGAATAATATCCCCCCATAAAGTAATAATGGGCGCCCACTTTGCCCACAAATCGAGAGAAACGCTCCCAGGAGGATAGCATTGAACACCAAAGGCATCAAATAAGGCAACATACCAGATCGCCAATATAGAGATTGAGCAATATCCGGTGTTCTATGTAGCACCAGAAACACAACGGCCTCGGCAAGCAACATGGCCTCAATAGCCCTAATAGGCCGATTCAACAGTTGAGCAGCTTTGCGAAACACGAAATACAAGGAACCCACCCAAAGGATTAGCGCTAGACCTGGCAACCAACCATTGGCTTTAGGACCAAATAAGTCGGCAAGGTGGGAGAAGAGGGTCAGGGAATAACGATTCCCATGATATGTGGTCACTTCAAAGTAAGAGCGCCGCTGAGCCTCCCAGAAGCCATACTCAGAGAGCACGGCAGCATAGCAATAATCATCTCCGCTATAACGCATAAATGCCCCATTAACCCCATACGCAATTAGGGGAATCGAAAATGCAAGAACTCCCAGTCCAATGGAGAGAGTGTATAGATGAACTTTTTTCACATCCTTTCCCAACCTTAATCAGTGAAAAGATACTATACAAACTCTACTTTCGGAATGACCACCTTCCGGCGACAATCAAATGGGCTGAACAAACCAAACCTTAGGCTAGAGAAAACATTAGCATGCTCATTAAGTTTCGTCAAGCCGAAACTTTCAGATTTCAAAATTTATTTTCCCCCGAAATCACCCCTTGCATTTATAGCGACATATTATATAATTTTTATCATGATAAGATCGCAGAAGCAAATGGGGAATATGTGTTTGTGTAAGCCGTGGAGGTGGCAACCGCCGGTTTAGTATTTGGACGTTCCATGGGCCTGCTACGAGCGGTTGCTACCTAACCTAAATAAAAGCAACCGCTCGTTTGATTCCTTCTCTGGAGGTTTTGTATCCATGACTGCACTGAAACCTGTTGATCACACTGCTTTACGCACCAACCAAGCCGTCATCATCTTGTTGCTGGTTTTGGGATTTGTCTTCGACCAGCCCCTTCTGGTTGGCGTCGTCGCCCTATTTATGCTCGGCGGCACCCTGGTTGGGCAACCGGGCTTTGGTTGGCTGTATCATAAAATTCTCAAACCCCTGGGTTGGCTCAAGCCCGAAATCTTGCATGACAATCCCACCCCCCACCGCTTCGCCCAGGGATTTGGTGGTACGGTCGTTGCCGCCGCCACCCTGGCTCTCCTGGCTGGTGCTCCAACCCTGGGATGGGTATTGGCCTGGCTGGTAGTTGGGCTGGCCGCACTTAACCTGTTTCTTGGTTTCTGCGCGGGATGCGCAGTCTATTATCTCCTCAATCGCCTGGGAGTACCTGGCTTCAATCAGGCTCCCCCGCCGGGTACACGCCCTGGTTTCCGTCCTCCGCGGCAGGCTCTATGACCTCCGATGTTCTGACCCGTTTGTTGCTGGCGTTGCTTATCCTGGGGATGGGGGGTATCGCCTTCACCCTGGTCAATCGCTGGCTATTGTGGCGGGCCGGACGTAGCCAGTCCTTGCCTCCGGGCTTCCGCCCCGGTCGTCCTGCCATCCTCTACTTCACTACGCCGGAATGCGTGCCCTGCAAGACATTGCAAGGTCCGGCGCTACGACGCGTGCGGGAGCAGGCGGGAGAGGCTCTCCAAATCATCGAGATCAACGCTTACGAACACCCCCAACTCGCCGATCAGTGGGGTGTCTTTAGCATTCCCACCACCTTCATCCTGGATGTAAAGGGGTATCCGCGCTTTGTCAATCGGGGAGTGGCACATGCGGAGCAACTCCTAGCACAGATTGCACAGGTGTATCAGGGTCAAGCGGAGGGACTACCCGGCGCAGCCCCCTGAGCCGATAACCCACCCCATTCAAACTCACACGTCCGATTAATGGTGAGCACCTGCGGTCTTTCCCCCAGCATAACTATGGAGATAGATGCCGGTGTAATCACCAAGCGGTGAAGATCATCGAGGCACATGTTGAGGTAATGGAGCAACGCCAGACGAATCACGTCGGCATGGGTCACGCAGGCGATCATGCCCTCCAGCGCCAGGTTTTCCAGTTCACTCACCACACGCTGCTGCGCCTCTGCCAGCGATTCCCCATCCGGGAAACGCACCTGCGCGGGCGCCGTTTGCAGCAGTTTCCAGAGCCGAGTACGTTGCAGTTGCCTGTAAGAGCGTCCCTGCCAGCGCCCAAAGTCCACTTCATTCAAACCCGAACGAACCTCGATCTGCAAACCCAAAGCGCGTGCCAGAGGCTCGGCGGTTTCCAGAGCACGTTCCAGGGGACTACTATAAAGTGCCTGCACGGGAGCACCCAACAACATTCGGGCTACCGCCAATGCCTGCTGTTGCCCACGGCGATTTAAATGGACACCCGGCAGTCGACCCGCCAAACGACGGTACATGACATCATTCTCGGCGTGGCGTATCAGAAGTAGTACCTTGGGCATCGGTGTCTCCGGTGTCCGGTTGGGATTGAAGACCCGCGGCCTGAGCCGCCCGCCACTGCGCCAGGCGAGCCGCAATTTCCGCTTCGTATCCCTGATCCGAAGGATGGTAAAATACCCGCCCCAACAGGTGATCAGGCAGATATTGCTGGGGAATGAAATGCTCAGGAAAGCCGTGGGGATACTGATATCCCTGCCCGTGTCCAAATCCCTTAGCATCGCGACTGCTATCCATAAGATGGCGCGGCACAGCACCGGGGCCTTCCGTCTCCACCAGGCGCTGCACTTCAAAGAAGGTGGTTGCGGTGTTTGATTTTGGCGCAGTCGCCAGGTAGAGGGTGGCTTCGACAATCGGGTAAATTCCTTCGGGCATTCCGATGTACTCAAAGGCATACGCCGCTGCTGTGGCTACCAACAATCCGCGCGGATCGGCCAGGCCAATGTCTTCACCAGCCAGGATAATCAGACGCCGCAGAATGAAGCGAGGGTCCTCGCCGGCAGTAAGCATGGTGGCCAGCCAGTAGAGGGCGGCATCCGGATCAGAGCCGCGCACTGATTTGATGAAGGCAGAAATCGTATCGTAATGGGCATCCCCCTGACGCCCATAATGAATGGCACGTTGCTGAATAGCCTCTTCGGCAATCTCACGGGTGATGCGAATCACTCCTTCTGCATCTGCAGGAGTGGTTTCAACGGCCAGTTCCAGCGCATTAAGCAGGTTGCGCGCATCGCCCCCCGCCGCACGCAACCACAAAGCGCGGGCTTCTGGTTCAATCAGAACAGCACGCTGCCCATATCCGCGCTCTGGATCGCGCAACGCACGTTCCAGCACCACGTTCAAATCGTCCTCGCTCAATGGGCGCAATTCAAAGATACGTGAGCGTGACACTAATGCCGGGATCACATCAAAATAAGGATTCTGAGTGGTTGCCCCGATTAGGGTGATTAATCCACTCTCCACATGGGGGAGCAAAGCATCCTGCTGAGCTTTGTTCCAGCGATGCACTTCGTCAATAAAGAGAATGGTGCGCTGACGGTAAAGTTTTCGCCGTTCAGTGGCCTCTTCAATGATCCGTCGCAGATCCGCCACCCCAGCCAGCACCGCCGAGATGCGCTCGAAATGCGCTTTTGTGTGATGGGCTATCACTTGTGCCAGAGTGGTCTTACCACTTCCCGGCGGCCCATACAGGATGATAGAGGTCATCAGATGATCAGCCTCGATAGCCCGGCGCAACAGGCGGCCCGGGCCGATGATGTGGTCCTGCCCCACAATCTCATCCAGGGTGCGCGGGCGCATGCGCATTGCCAAAGGCGCCTCTGAGGCCATTTCCTGCTCCATGGCGTGTTCGAATAAATCCATACCTACCTTCCATTTTAACATATGCGTAATAGAGAGCACTTAAGAGATACGGGTATAAAATAGAAGAGTCGCGTGAAACGATATCTTAACAGGCAGCCATTGAAACGGACGGGCTTGTTCAAAAATTTCATTCAAATTTAGACAGAGGGAGTATAAGCACACCTTTGCGGCTACATGATGATTTTAGCAGTGGTGACGGGTTACTCGATGGATACTTCTCCCCTTTTTACTGCCCTGTTACACAGCACACATCTGCTGAGGAGTTTACTTTTTGCGGGGGAAAGTAGAAGTGCATTCTTCCAGGTATTCCTACAGGATTACTCCAGATTGGAACTGGTGTTATCCAATTGGGAGACTCTAAAGCCCTACATTTATGCGGCCGGTCTACTGGCCGTACTTTTAGCAATTAGTCTGGTCGCGCTGCTCGGGTTACGGCATCGCCTGCGGCAACAAACGGCTGCGCTGCGTAATAGCGAAGCCCGCTACCGTACCCTGGTGGAAAACGCCACTGAGGGCATTCTGGTCATCGCAGGTCAAGAGGGACGCATCGTTTTTGCCAATCCCATGGCGGCAGAAATTTTGGGTCAGCCTCTGGTCACGTTGGAAGGTATCCCTGTTGCAACCTTGATCCACCCGGAAGATCGCGCTCAGGTCATGGCACGCTATGCTGCCCGTTTGCGCGGTGAGAATCCACCCCCGCGTTATACGTTACGGGTGATCACAATGCGCGGCGCCACCCGTTGGCTCCTCCTGCATGCCGAACGTATTACCTGGGAGGCTCAACCCGCAATTCTGGTGATGTTCTCCGATATCACCGAACGCCAGGAAGCCGAGATCTATATCAACGAGAAACTACGCCAGATGGCTGCCCTGCGTGCAATTGATGCGGCCATTATCAACAACTCGGAAACGGCAACCCTCCTGGAAATAATCGTGGAGCAGACTCGCAACGCTATCCCGGTAGATGCAGCCGCTGTCTGGCTTCTGGATGAAAGCCGCCAATCCCTGAATCTGATCGCTACTGAGGGCTTCCAACATGCTTTTCCATCTCCTCGGCGCCTCCTCACGCCGGAAGAGTGTGCATATGAGGCCATCCTGACCCGTCGGGTTGTGCAACGCTCAAGCCTCGATCAGGCCTCGCTTTCCCCTGAAACCTACGCGCTATGTACCGCCGAGGGATTTCAGGCCTACTTGGTAGCCCCTCTGGTTGCGCGGGGAGAGACCCATGGTGTATTTGAACTCTACCATCGTGCTCCATTACCAACTCCCCCTGACTGGCTCTCTTTTTTCGAAAACCTGAGTACTCAAACTGCGGTGGCCATGGAGCACGTTCGCCTGTTTCAGGCACTCGAACAGGCTAATCTTCGCCTCACTCAGGCTTACCAGGCCACCATTGAAGGTTGGGCGGCGGCACTGGAATTACGGGATGGCAGCCTGAGCGGGCACTCCCGCCGGGTAGCCG
This sequence comes from Thermanaerothrix daxensis, assembly GCF_001306145.1. Taxonomy (GTDB): domain Bacteria; phylum Chloroflexota; class Anaerolineae; order Anaerolineales; family Anaerolineaceae; genus Thermanaerothrix; species Thermanaerothrix daxensis. The sequence goes on along the minus strand of NZ_LGKO01000002.1, from coordinate 410,578 downwards.
AGTTGAGCGTCGAACTTGCCAGGGCATTGGGACTTAAAGACGAAGAGTTAACATATATCCGTTACGGCGCCTTGCTCCACGATATTGGCAAAATGGCCATCCCGGACCCCATCCTTCAGAAAGAAGATGATCTCTCCTCCGAGGAGTGGGAGATCATGAAACGCCATCCCGAATATGCCAGGCAATTTCTAGAAGCGGTGGATTTTCTCAAACCTGCGCTGGATATCCCCTACTACCATCACGAGCGCTGGGATGGTAGCGGTTATCCGGAAGGGTTAAAGGGCGAGCAGATCCCCCTGGCCGCACGCATCTTTGCGGTGGTAGACGTATGGGATGCTTTGCAAACCCCGCGTGTCTACCGTCCGGCCTGGGATGATCATTCCATTGCCGAGTATCTGCGCCGCGAAAGTGGTCGTTTATTCGACCCGCATGTGGTGAGCGTTTTCCTTGATCTGCTCAAAGCCAAAGGTATTCTGTTCACTTCGAAATCAGAATTATGAGGGAAAAGGGTACTAGGGGATTTCCACACCGGTCGCTTTGGGGTTGGATGAGCCTGGGGCTGATCGGAATGTTGGTCGCTTGCAACCCGCAGACTTCCTCAGTGCTCCCCACACAGATAATGCCCTCCGCCACACTTACAGCCACATCCCATCAACCTCCTTTAACCCCCACATCTCCTCCCACTCCTACCCCCACTCCCTGTGGGGCCGCGCAAGTGGAGTCCCACATTATCGAACCCACTCCCATTGGTAAACCCCTGCGCTTCCAGGTCTATCTGCCCCCCTGCTACAATCCTCAAGCCAAGCCGGGTTACCCCGTCCTCTTCCTCCTGCACGGCCAGGGCAGTGATGAAAGTCTGTGGCTCACCCTGGGTTTACCCAGCCTGCTGGATAGACTCATACAAACCGGTCAGGTGAAGCCCTTCCTGGTCGTCATGCCTTATGAGGAATACGCTCTCCGCGACCCTCAGGAATCGGCCTTCGGGCAAACGCTGATGGAAGTTCTCATCCCCTGGATCGAAGAATATTTCCCCGTCTGCCGCGAACGAGGATGTCGGGCGCTTGGGGGCATCTCGCGTGGTGCCGGATGGGCGCTCCATCTGGGCATACAGCATAGCGATCAGTTCATTGCCATCGGCGCCCACAGTCCGGCGCCTTTCTGGGGTGACGACTTGCGCCTGTATTACCGGGCATCTGAGATCCCCTCCGACCAATGGCCGCGCTTTTACCTGGATAGTGGAAAGTATGACCGCTATCTCAAGGCCGCTCAGGCATTTGTGGATCGCCTGGAGAGCCTGGGGCTCCCCTACGAATGGCACCTTAACGATGGCGAGCATAATGCGGCTTATTGGCAGGCACACCTCGAAGATTACTTGAGGTGGTACGCGGCTCAATGGCAAACCTCACCCCCTTGACGCAGTCTTCGGCTGGTGCCAGAAGCCAATTTCAGTATGTGCTATAATCTCCCCTCAGAAAGTCTTTTAAGAAAAGAACTGAGGGCGTATGTTTAAGAATCTTATTCGTGTGCTAAGTGGCGATCCAACCCGGCGCGAACTTAATCGGTTGATGCGTCTGGTGGAGCGCATTAACGAACTGGAAAAAACTTTCGAAACCTACAGCGACGAGGCGCTACGCGACAAGACCGAGGAATTCCGTCAGCGGCTGCGTGAAGCCACCGCCGGGATTGAAGATGAGCAGGAGCGTTACCAGGCCGAGCAGGTGGCGTTGAATGAACTCCTGCCCGAAGCCTTTGCCGTGGTACGCGAAGCCGCCAAACGCACCCTGGGGTTGCGCCCCTACGATGTACAACTCATGGGTGGAATTGTGCTCCATGAGGGCAAAATCGCCGAGATGCGCACGGGCGAGGGCAAGACATTGGTGGCCACGCTTCCGCTTTACCTCAACGCTCTCACCGGCCGTGGCGTGCATTTGGTAACCGTCAATGACTACCTGGCGCGGCGCGATGCCCGCTGGATGGCTCCCATCTATGATCTGCTGGGGCTCAAGGTGGGTGTGCTACAAATGGCCGCCCGCACCGAGAATGGCAAAAAAGCCTTTCTGGTAGACCTGGAGAAATCCTCGCCGTTTGAGGACCAGCATCAACTGCGCATGGTTGATCGCGCAGAGGCTTACCGCGCAGACATTGTTTACGGTACCAACAGCGAGTTTGGATTTGACTACCTGCGCGACAACCTGGCGATGCGCCTGGAAGATCGGGTGCAGCGCGGGCACTATTACGCCATTGTGGATGAGGTGGATAACATCCTTATTGACGAAGCCCGTACCCCGCTCATTATCTCCGGGCCGGCGGCTGAAGAAACCGAATGGTACGTTCGCATGGCACAGGTGGTGCGTCAGTTGCGCGAAGAGGACTACGAAATCAACGAGCGCGATCGTACAGTCACCCTGACGGAGGTGGGTAAAGCCCATGTGGAGGCGCTTCTGGATATGGCTCTGGGTGATCCCGACCGCCCTGAGGACATCACACCCGAACAAGCGCGCATCCTGGGTTACCTGGAACAGGCTCTCAAGGCCCAATTCCTTTTCAAGCGCAACAAAGACTACATTGTTCAGGGCGGCAAGGTTATTATTGTGGATGAGTTCACCGGGCGGCTGATGCCCGGACGACGCTGGTCAGAGGGCTTGCACCAGGCCGTGGAGGCCAAAGAGGGGGTCCGTGTTGAACCCGAGAACGTCACCTACGCCACTATCACCATTCAGAACTACTTCCGCATGTATCAGAAACTGGCGGGAATGAGCGGCACGGCGCTGACGGAAGCCGAAGAATTCAGCAAGATCTACAAACTGGAAGTTGTACCCATTCCCACGAACCTGGAGTATCAGGCCATGCAACCCGACTCCCCGCTCGTGGAGGTGACGGCGAAAGACGCAGATGGGTACAAATACACCTACTACGCGCGCCGGGATGACCCTCTCAAGCAGCCTGTCTATTGGAAGCGCAAAGATTATCCAGATATCGTTTATCGCACAGAGGAGGCCAAACTCCGTGCCATTACGCTGGAGATCTTGCGCTATCATGTGCTAGGACGCCCTCTTCTGGTGGGCACAACCTCGGTAGAACATTCCGAACGCCTCTCTCAGCGCCTGCAGCCGGAACTTTTGCGCCGCCTGATGCAAGTACTGCTGGTGCGTCAGGCGTGGCTGGAAAAGCACAATCGTCAGGAGGGTGAGACTGCCATTCCCGAGTTGCAGTTCCTCAATAAGCCATTGCCCGAATTGAACGTTAGCGAACTGCGCCAGTTTGCACGGGGTGTGGGTGTGACCTCCCTTAATCCGGAAGAGGGCGCCAACTTAGAACGCCTGATGCAGTTGCTGGAAGTGCGTGAAGAAGATCGCCCCCGTCTGATCCGCGCTTTACAAGGCGGAGTACCGCACCAGGTTCTCAATGCCCGCAAGCACGACGAGGAATCTCAGATCATTGCCCGTGCGGGGGCCTACGGCGCCGTGACCATTGCCACCAACATGGCAGGGCGCGGCGTAGACATCAAACTGGGCGGTGAATTGCGCGAGGAGATCATTCGTGACGTGGTGCGCGTGCTGCGACGCAATGGTTTTACCAACGCTTATGAAATGAGCAATGAAGAACGCCGCCAGGCGCTGCAGAGCCTGCGCGAAGAGCAATACGGCATCTATGCCGAAGCAGTGCACACCTTTTTGAAGTATATGGATGAAATGGAAAAGGTGCGCGCTTTGGGCGGTCTCCACGTGATCGGATCTGAACGGCACGAAGCGCGCCGCATTGACAACCAGTTACGCGGGCGCGCTGCCCGTCAGGGTGACCCTGGCTCCTCGCGGTTTTACCTCTCTCTGGAAGATGAATTGATGCGCCTTTTCGGAGGTGAGCAGGTAGAGGCCATGCTGCGCCGTTTCAATTTTGACGAGAGCCTGCCCATTGAGCACGGCCTGGTCTCGCGCATTGTGGAGCAATCTCAGACGCGCGTCGAGGGGATGAACTTTGATGTGCGCAAGCACCTGCTGGAATACGATGATGTGCTGAACCTGCAGCGCAAACGCATCTACGCGCAGCGAGACCGCGTTTTCAGCAAAGAAGACCTGAGCGATGATGTCACCGACATGCTACGTAATGAGATCCAGGCTCGGGTTCCAGCCGCCTTGCGTGATGAAGAGGGCCCTTGGCGTTTGCTGGCCTACTTGGAAGAGATACAACCCCCTATTGATGTGGATGGTTTGTATCACCCCTCTTACACCTTACGCCTCGTGCTGGATGATCTACGTCAACGCCTGCCCGAAGGGGCAGTGAGCCGCGATCAACTCATCACCGAGTTATTGGGTGTAGCGCGCCGGGCGTTGGAGGCTGAGCACGATCACCTGCGCCGCATTGTGGAAACGCTCTTAGAACGGGCGGAGGAGACCTTTGACGCACAACTTCGCGAGCGCCTCGAAACCCTGGAGACTTATCTGGAAGGGCTGGAAGATCGTTTGGCCGAGAGTGAAGCCCCTCTCCGCCCTCAGGCTCTATTGGACGAGTTGCAAGCCCTGGTGCGTACCCCCCTGCGCCTAAGCCCCGAGCAGCAACGCCGCCTGATTACCGGAGAAGATGGACGCGAAGACATTGAAATCGTTCTGCGTGAACAAATCGAAACCCACCTGCAGAGTACTGCCCTGAACCGCTTGCTGGGAGCGTTGCAGCAGCGCGTAGAGAACTGGAATCTGCGCACCCCCGACGTGCTGGGCCTGACCTGGGACGAGATTCGCCATCAGGTGTTGGAAGCACTTGAGGCGGCCTTCGATCAGCGTCTGAACCTGCTGGTGGGGGAAGATGGGCAAATTCTGCGCGATTTGAACGCGGCTTTTGAAAAAGTGGATGGCAATATTATCCTAGACGAGCGCAGCCTGATGGGCTTGCTGCTTTTCATGATGCAGGGCACTCGGCTGGCGTTCGACCGACGCACGCACCGCCGCGGACAGATGCGCTACCTGCGCTTTACTTACATTTACTATGCCGCCCGGCTGCTAACCGACCAATCCCCTCAGGAACTTACCGAGAAAATCCTGCACCACTTGGAAACCGCTCAAGAGGTCTTGCGACGGATTTGGGGACGCTTCGAATTCAACCGCCTGGCACAAAGTGGCGCCACGGTTGGGCAACTCGATGAACGTGTGCTGCGGCGCTTGGGTGACCGGCAGGGAGATGCGTATCTGGAACAACTGCGCGACCAGCCCCTGGAGGCTTTGAGCGAGGAAGAGCGCGAGGCTGTCATCGAAGCATTGGGATGGCGCTTGCAAAACGAAATTTACCGGGAGCTCCTGCTCAGCGTTATCTCCCAGATGTGGGTGGATTACCTGACGCGCATCGAAGCCTTACGCGTCTCCATCGGACTGGAGGCTTACGCTCAGCGTGATCCGCTGGTGCAGTACAAGAGCCGGGCTTCGGAGATGTTTGAAGAACTGCTTGGCGAGATTCGCGCTGGTGTGGTCACACGCATGTTCACCGCCCAACCCACCCGCAACATGACGGCCACTGTAGAGCGCGAACGGGCCGAGGCGGCGCTGCCCAATGCTCCCGGCCAAACGGATTCAAGGGCCGAGAACGCCATCCCACGCAAGAAGCGCCGCCGCCATTAATGCGGCTAAAATCGCATTGCGAGGGTTGCCAATCACGTTATTCACCTTTATAATGGATGCAATCTTTTCAGGCGGAGTATTGGAATCGTATGAACTACCATGAGACCTCACCGGAGCAGGGGGTAAACCCCGAGACCCCTTCAAACGAAAATAACAATATGGCCTCCCTCCTTGAGCAAGGCCTGGCAATAGATTTTCCCAAACGCGGGGAGATTCGCGAAGGCATCATAGCCAGCATTAACCCAGAGCAGAAGCAGATTCTGGTCAGCGTTGGCACCAAATCCGAGGGTGTCATCAGCGGGCGCGAATTCGAGCAAATCCCCCATGATGAACTGGCACAGCTCCAGGTGGGCCAACGCATTCCCGTCTATGTCCTCGATCCGGAAGATCAGAATGGGAATGTCGTCCTTTCTTACACCCGCGCCCGTGACGAGGTCGCCTGGCGTGAGGCTGAGGAATTGCTGCGTTCTAAAAAGCCGGTTCGCTCCAAAATTGTGGGGTACAACAAAGGCGGTCTGATCGTTCCGGTGAGTGGCTTGCGTGGTTTTCTGCCTGCTTCTCAGGTCAGCCTTTCCCGTCGCGCAATGGCGGCCGGGGATACACCTGAAGAGCGTTGGAGCAAGATGATTGGCCAGGAAATTGATGTGGTCGTGATCGAGGTAGATCGTGAGCGCCGCCGTTTGATCGTCTCAGAACGCGCCGCCAGCACCGAGACCCGCGAATCTATCAAAGAACGCGTGATCGAGGAACTGGAGGAAGGGCAAGTTGTCACTGGTCGGGTGACCAGCCTGGCCGATTTTGGTGCCTTCGTTAACATCAGCGGTGCAGATGGATTGGTCCACCTCTCGGAAATCTCCTGGGAGAAGATTAACCACCCCAGCGAAGTGCTCAAAGTGGGAGATGAGGTTCAGGTTAAGGTCATCTCCATTGACCGTGAGAAGAAGCGCATTGGCCTTTCGATCCGCCAACTCCAGGAGGATCCCTGGTTGCAGCGCGTCTCCAAGTATAAAGTAGGACAATTGGTCGAAGCAAAGATCACCCGCCTGACCAAATTTGGTGCTTTTGCCCAGATTGAGGATCAGGAAGACTTGGAAGGGTTAATCCACATCTCTGAACTGAGTGAGAAGCGGGTGGAGCATCCCAAAGAGGTGCTGAAAGAGGGCGAGGTTGTGACCTTGCGCATCATCCGCATTGATCCCGAGAACCATCGTATTGGCCTGAGCCTGCGCCGCGTGGATTCGCTGGCCTACGCTGACATGGATTGGTCGGCTCTGGAAGAAGTCATTGAGGAAGTGGACACCGAAAGCGAAGACCAGGCTCACGACGAAACCGCTGAGGCCTGAAGAATTCCGCCAAAATGGAGGAGCGCACACGGCGTATGTGCGCTCCTCACATCCAGGCACAATTCCCCATGACATTAATCATAGATGGTCATCAAGATATCGCCTATAACGCCCTGACGTTCGGTCGAGATGTGCGCCGTTCGGTGCTGGAAACTCGCCAGCGCGAGGCCAATACCTGGATCCCACGGGTGACCGGTGAGACCCTGCTGGGCTGGCCTGAGTATCAGCAAGCCCAGGTAGGATTGATCTTTGCTACGATCTTCCTCACCCCCGCCCGGTACAAAGCGGGGGAATGGGAAACTCAGGCTTACACCATGCCGGAAGAAGGGCATCGCCTTGCGGAAGCACAACTGGCCTGGTACCGTCAATTATTTGAGCGCGATCCGGATCTTTTCCGACCGGTATCCACACGCAAGGACCTTGATGCCGTGCTGACTCCCTGGTTCCAGCAACCTGCCATCTACCCCGAAGTCACTCACCCGGTTGGGCTGGTGCTGACTCTGGAAGGCATCGAGTGGATGACCGACCCGGCCCAACTGCCCGCATGGTACGAGGCGGGGGTGCGTCTGGTGGGGATGGTCTGGGCGGGTGATGAGCGATGCGGTGGGATGTACCAGCGCAATGGTTTGAGCCGTGAAGGCCAGGGTTGGCTCGCAGCCCTGGCGGAGACAGGCTTCATTCTAGACATTACCCACATGAGCGAGGCCGCCGCACTGGTGGCGCTAGAACGCTACGAGGGAGTAGTGGTAGCATCCCATAGCAATGTGCGCACGCTGCTTTCCGAAGACCCCCACGAGCGTCACCTCTCTCCGCTCCAAATCCGTCTGTTGATCGAGCGAGATGGCTTGATCGGCGTGCTGCCTTTCAATCGCTACCTACGCCCTGAATGGAAAAATAGCGATCCGCGCGAACAGGTGCGCCTTGAGCATTTAATTGCCCACATTGACACAATTTGTCAAGTGGCGGGCAATGCCCGCCACGTGGCCCTGGGTACCGACTTTGATGGGGGATTCGGCTATCCGGCGGTCCCTCTGGAGATCAACACCATTGCCGATTTACCCCGGTTAGCCGAGGGTCTGCACCAGCGTGGCTACACCCCTGCGGACATCGCTGCAATCTTCCACGCCAATTGGCAGCGCATCCTTGAGAAGGTCTTGCCGGAGTGATCTTGCACATGTCCGAATCGCTTCTTACCCCTCGTGATGGTTTAGCCGCTGGTCAGGAGCCCCCGACCGGTCCACTTCCTTACTCGCGGCGGCGGATTCGCTTGGGACTCTCGCTGACTCTGATCGGCTTCCTGATCTTCCTGATCGGTGCGCGTCCGAGTTTGTTCGGTCTGGATCGCAGCCCGGTGATCGGCTTCGTGCAGATCGCTGTCTTCCTGATCGGGTTAGCCATTGTTTGCCTGGGTGGCTACATCGCCCTGATGGCGCTGTGGAAGAAGCGACAGCCCAGCATCGCCGCCGATATTGGTGTGCGCCTGGTCAGCACTGGCTATGTGATTGCCGTCTTCGCCGGAATGGCAGATGTCTTCGGCATTGGGAGTCATCCTCTACCGGGAGTGCCCTACTTTGGCCCCTGGCAGGCTCGTGGTGTGGAAATCGGACAAGCCATCATCGCCTTGGGATTTCTACTGCTGATCCCCTATGGCAAATCGAAGGAGGAGTCAGCCCACGAGGGTGGCGCTTGACGACCCTCCAATTTTTGTGTTATATTGACACTGCGAGGTGCATGGCATGCATCCTTTACCCGACAAACCTGACATTTCAGATTCGGACATAGACGGGGAGAATACCCCGAAACCCTCAACTTCACATAGATCATTGCCTGATTGGTGGGACCGCCTGACCCAGATGGGACTGGGCGAGGTGACCCTGCGAGTAGCCTCCGGGATGGCCTCACTCGTTTTAATCCTGATCGTCGTGGCACTGATGGGCAACCTGTCCATCCAGACGGCAAGCCCTGCAGTTGGCGTGGCTGCCCAGGCGGCTGCTTTGCCAACCGCCACCCCAACCGTGGCCATGCCTGCATTTACTCTCCCCGAACCCGCTGCGGCCATTACAGGGGTGGTACGTCATGCACAATTGAAGACCCTTCTGCCCAGCCGTCCTCGCTTTGAAATCACCCAGTACGAAGTTCAGAAGGGCGATACCATTTTTGGAATCGCCGAGAAGTTTGGCCTTAAGCCTGAAACCATTCTCTGGGGCAACTACGATACGCTATTCGATAACCCCCATTTTCTGCAACCCGGTCAGGTGCTCAACATCCTACCCACCGACGGACTGCTCTACACCTGGCATGAGGGAGACAGCCTCAACAAAGTGGCGGAGTTCTTCAAGGTCAAGCCCGAGGACATTGTCAACTGGCCAGGGAATCATCTGGATCCCGCTACCTTGGGTGATTACTCGCGCCCCAACATCCAGGCCGGCACCCGCATCTTTGTGCCCGGCGGTCGGCGTGAATTCGTGACCTGGAGCGCTCCTCGCATCACCCGCCAAAACCCGGGGGTAGCAAAGATCATGGGGCCAGGCGCTTGTGGGGTGATTACCGAGGGAGCCGTGGGAACCGGGGCCTTCATTTGGCCAACCCCCTCTAAATGGATTTCGGGCTACGATTACTCGCCTTCAACCAACCATTATGGGATTGACATTGGGGGAGCCATTGGGGTAGCCATCTACGCAGCCGATAATGGGGTCATTGTCTATGCCGGATGGAATGACTGGGGATACGGAAACGTCATTGTGATTGATCACGGCAACGGCTGGCAAACCCTCTATGCCCACCTCAGCCAGATCAATGTCGTATGTGGACAAAGTGTTTACCAGGGTGACCTGATCGGGTTAATGGGTAGCACTGGGCGCTCCAGCGGCCCCCATTTGCACTTTGAAATGCGCCACGACGTTTACGGGAAAGTCAATCCTCACGACTTCTTACCCTAAACGCCTGGCTTATAGCGAGGAGGAGAAGCCGTCAGGCGCCTGAGTCGCATGACCCAAGGCGCCTGACCGGTTTAATACCCCCCACCAGGAGCCAAAAGCAGGCTAAGCCCCTTCCGCGATGTCTTGCTGTGCGCGCGCAATGAAGGTTTCCAGCGGCATGGGGCCCGGGTTCTCGCCGTTGCGCAGGCGCAGCGCCACTTTCCCATCCGCTGCCTCTTTATCCCCTACAACCAGCATGTAAGGCACCTTCTGCAATTGTGCATCCCGAATTTTGGCATTCATGCGTTCAGGGCGTTCGTCCACCTCTACTCGCAGTCCCTGGGCACGCAGTTTCTCGGCCACTTCGCGCGCATAGGGAAGATGGCGATCGGCAATCGGAATGAGCACAGCCTGAACTGGCGCAAGCCAGACAGGGAAAGCCCCTGCATAGTGCTCAATCAAGACCCCCATGAAACGCTCCATGGAACCTAACAACGCCCGGTGAATCATGAGGGGACGGTGCGGCTGGCCATCTTCGCCGATGTACTCCAATTCAAAGCGCTCCGGCAGATTGAAATCGAATTGAATGGTGCTTAACTGCCACTCCCGTCCAAGCGCATCAATCATCTTTAGATCAATTTTGGGACCATAGAAAGCTGCCCCACCCTCATCAATGTCGTAATCCAGGCCGGCACGCTCCAGGGCCTGACGCAGCGCCGCGGTGGCTTTGTCCCAATCCTCAACCTGCCCGGCAAACTTCTCTGGATCGCGGGTGGAGAGATAGGCGTGAAAGTTAGCCATACCAAAGCGGCGTAAAATGTGCAGGCAGAACTGCAGGGTATTGTCAATCTCCTGCGGCATTTGGTCCGGGCGACAGAAAATGTGCGCATCGTCCTGAGTGAAACCCCGCACCCGCAATAAGCCGTGCAAGACCCCACTGCGCTCGTAACGATAGACCGTACCCCATTCCGCCATGCGGATCGGCAGATCGCGGTAACTCCGAATCTGGCTCTTGTAAACCATGATGTGGAAGGGGCAGTTCATGGGTTTAAGGAGATACTCTTCATTCTCCACCTGCATGGCCGGATACATGTTCTCACGGTACCAGTGCAAGTGGCCACTGATTTCCCATAACGTACTGCGCCCAATATGCGGGGTGTAAACCGGCACATAACCGTGCTTGAGATGTTCCTCTTTACAATACTGTTCGGCCAGGTGGCGGATCATTCCCCCCTTGGGGTGCCAGAGGATCAACCCAGCCCCAACATCTGGATTGATGCTGAAGAGGTCCAGATCTCTTCCCAGTTTACGGTGATCTCGTTTCTTGGCTTCTTCAAGTTTCCACAGGTATTGCTGAAGTTGTTCGGGTGTTTCCCAGGCCGTGCCGTAGATGCGTTGAAGCATGGGGCGCCGCTCATCGCCACGCCAGTAGGCTCCTGCCACGTTGAGAAGTTTAATGGCCTCCGGATTGATCTGACCGGTACGCTCAACATGCGGCCCACGGCACAAATCCACAAACTTATCATGGGCATAGATGGAGATTTCCGGCTTTTCAGTGAGCGGGTTTCCGTCTTCATCCATCCCGCCAGCCTCCAGCCCGTCAATTAACTCCAGTTTATAGGGCTGATCACGGAAAATCTGGCGCGCCTCCTCAGCCGTCACCACTTTCTTGATAAACGGATAATCACCCCGGATGATCTCACGCATACGTTGCTCAATTTTTTCAAGATCCTCAGGGGTCAGAGGGCGCGGCAGATCAAAATCGTAATAGAACCCATCCTCAATAGGCGGCCCAATGGCGATCTTCCCATTAGGAAACATCTCCAATACGGCCTGCGCCATGATGTGCGCCGCTGAGTGGCGAATCCGGTAAAGCCATGAATCCTCGTAACGCTCTTTCACTTTCTCCTGCGCCATGATCAACCTCCTTTTTTATCGGCTTGGTTCTCAAAACCCTTAGAACGAAGAACGCCTGCCCCTTCTGGGGCAAGCGTTCGGCGCTCGCGGTTCCACCCAGATTAGCCGGTGTCATCACCGACCATCTCATTACGACCGATAACGGGGTCAACCGTTCACCTTACTGGGGAGTCGTTCCCGTTCAGGCTTCCGCTCGCAGGGGGTTTTCACCGCTGCCTGTCCGCAGGGCACTCTCAGCCCATGATGCCCCTTCTCTGTCGGCACGCACTGCGGCTACTCGTCCTGGTCAGCGCGTTTTGGATATGAAGTGTCACAAATTATATAGGCGAAAGCGCAGAAAAGCAAGAGAAAAACCTATCTCGAATCATCAGTTTCTCCTCGCCGCTGGCTAAGGTTCAACATCCGTCTGCACTGACAATGCTTTATGGTAAACTATGCGCTGAAAGGATTCTGATTTGGAGCAACATAAACCTGATGCGATGGGTACGCGATTATAAACCTCAACCCCAAGTGCAGGCGTGGTACCGTCAAGCGCTCTGGATCACGCTGGGGGGAAATATTTTTCTGGTCACCATCAAGGCCCTGGCAGCCTATCTTTCGGGGAGCGTGGCTCTTTACGCCGATGCAGCCAACTCCGCTTCAGACGTGGTTTATTCATTACTTATGGTCTTCGGCTTGTGGTTAGCCCAACGACCTCCTGATCTCACGCATCCACAAGGACACAGTCGCTTTGAACCCCTGGTGGGGCTGATGGTCACCCTCTCTATGACCTTCGCTGGTTTTGAAGCCGCACGCGCTTCTTTGCAGCGCTTCCTGATCGGTGGTTTGGCGATTGAACCCGGTCTGCCCACCCTGGTACTCCTTTTTAGTGCTGGGGTCAAAGCCGGAATGTACCTGGCCATTACACACCTGGCGGTTAAACTCCATAGCCCCACCTTGCAGACCACCGCGCAAGATAATCTTAGCGACGTCCTCACTTCCACCGCCGCATTTGTGGGGGCGGCGGGATCTAAGTTAGTTCACCCACTCCTTGACCCAATTGCCGGCTTTTTGGTTGCATTGTGGATCTTTCGGGCTGCCTTCCGCGCTGGGCGCGAGAATCTGAACTATCTCACTGGCGCAGGAGCCTCCGAAGAACTGCGCCACAGAATCGTTGAAGCCGCTCAGTCCGTACCGGGCGTTCTGCGCGTCCATCACCTGATGACCGATTACGCCGGGCCTCGCCTGGTGGCCGATCTGCATATCAACGTAGATGGCTCCACACCCCTGGTGGAAAGCCATCGCATTTGCGATGAGGTCATCGCCCGCGTCGAGGCCATCCCTGAGGTGGACCGCGCCTACGTGCACATCGAGCCCGACGACTGGACGGACTGAAACCTTATCTTTCAACTTTCTAAATCACCCCGGACACCATGCGTCTATCGAACCTCTTCCCTCCCACCGGACGTGAGATGCCGGCCAACACCATCTCAACTGGCCAGGCCTGGCTGGTCCGTGCCGGATACCTGCGCTCTGTGGAAGGCAAAACGGCCTATCTCCCGCTGGGGCAACGCGTCCTGGCATCTTTCCAGCGCCTTGTGGACGAAGAGATGGGCCGCTTGGGAGCCCAACAGGTCATTCTTCCCCCACTTGGGGCCGATGTCTCCTTGAGCGCTCCCCTCATTCCTTGGAAAGGACTGACTTGCGCTTGGAACTCAACCGAGAATGAGACCTCTCTTGCGCCGACCCACTTCAAGACCATTCAGACACTTGCCCAGCGCGATCTCCAGACTTATCGCCAATTGCCTTGCACGCTTTATACCTACGCATACCTGACAACCACCCCCTGGGAACGCCTGGCTCCGCTACGCCTTACCCAAGGCCTTGTGCTGGAATCTTTCACGCTAGCCGGTGCCCCCGCAGCCCTGGAGGGCGCACATCGCCGCCATCTCCAGGCGCTCTGGAACGTGCTTCACCGCCTGGGCGTACCTGTGCGTGTGGCCCTGGCGGGCCCCCCAACGCCGCCCGCGCCGCAAATGTTGTGGGTACCCCATCCCCAAGGAGATCTGGCCGTTCTTTCGTGCCCACACAGCGATTACGCTGCCCTGGAAGCCTTTGCGACCTTCACCAAGTCCGAGCCGACCCCAGAACCGCCGCTCCCCCTGGAACCCATCCCGACCCCTGGCGTACAGACCATCCGCGATCTGGCCGACTTCCTTAAACTCCCGGAAGCGCGCCTCGCCAAAGCCCTTTTCTACCTGGCCCAGATAGAGGGAGAAGAAATCCTTGTTCTGGCTTTGGTGCGGGGTGATCGCGCCCTCAGTGAAGCCAAATTGGCGACGGCATTGGGGGCACACCACCTGCGCCCCGCACCCCCTGAAGCCATCACGGCCATTGGCGCTGTACCCGGCTACGCCTCACCCATCGGTCTGAAGGAAGGGGTACGTATCCTCGTAGATGATTGGATTCCGCGCTCTCCCAACCTGGTTGCTGGCGCTAACCGTCTCGATACGCATATGCGCCATGTCAATTTTGGACGCGATTTTAGTGCCGATCAGGTGACCGATTTGAGCCTGGCCGAGGCAGGTGATCCGTGCCCGTACTGCCAGGCCCCACTGGAGAGACAGATGGGGTTCGCCATAGCATGGGTGGCCGCGCTAGGCGCGCTGGAAATGATAACTTTCCTGGATGAGGAGGGTCGGTCTCACACCTCCTACGGGGTTTACTCGCGCCTGAGCCTGGATGCTGCCTTGTTGGCGCTGGCTGAACAACATCACAATGCCCACGGCTTAAAATGGCCTGTCGTGCTTGCCCCTTACGCCATCCATCTAATCGTTTTGGGCGGACGCAAGGCACCGCAGGTGCTCGAAGAAGGCGAGCGGCTCTACGGGTTGCTGCAAGCCGCGGGAGTGAGCGTGCTCTACGATGATCGCGATGTCAGCCCCGGGGTCAAATTCAACGATGCCGACCTGATCGGTCTGCCCCTACGCCTTACCCTGAGCCCTCGCACGTTAGAGGCCGCAGCCGTCGAAGTAAAATGGCGCGAGGAAGCCGAAAGCCAGACCCTTCCTCTGGCCACAGTGCTTGAATGGGTGCGCCGCGGGTTGGCCGAACGCAGCACCCTGCCCCAGCCCCACGAGTTCACCGGCTGAGTACTCCTTGGAATCACCCCATTAAATCCGGCAACCTCAGGGCGGGGTTGGGTTGGCGGATCGCCAGGACGTGCACTGGTGCCCAACGCGCTGCCAACGGTAGCAGCGACGGACGCAGGACGACCACCCCAAGGCGATAAGCGCGAGAAGCCAGCGCCGCCAGTGCCGCTACCCAGCCCTGGCCGTATTCCAGTTCCAGAGGACCAACCTCATCCACTACCAGAAGGTCGCAGGGCACAGCCGTTTCAAAAACTGTATTTCCCCAAGCCAGGGCGGCAGGATCGAACCACCACTCACGGGTATGCACGCCAGCGACTTCGCCGGTTTTGCGCCGCCGAGCCAGCAGGCGGCGTTCACCACGGCGCAGATCCACGGCCTCAATTGCAACCTTATATCCTTCCTGATAAACCCCTGGGCTGAGAATCCCCGCCACATTCCATCCCTGCTCACGCGCCTCCTCCACCAGATGCTGACAAGTCAGAGTTTTGCCGGCACCTACCTCCCCGGTGAACACCCACAAGCGTGGAATCTGGCGCTTCCTAACCTTACTCCCAAGCCACAAGTCGGTGTCCATCAAATTCCCACACCCTCAAGGGAATATTATAGGTTGCGCTCAAGATCTCGGCCTTCCACAGCGCCTCTAGCGACCCCTGATTCAACACCCGCCCTTCACGCATGAGCACCACTTGCTGAGCCAGCCTTGCAACCACCTCGGGCTCGTGGGAGGTCATCAAAATGGTGACCCCTTCCGCGAGCAGACCTCGTAAACATTCGATCAGATGTTTTTTATTGGCCAGATCAAGGTGGGAGGTGGGTTCATCCAAAAGCAATAGCCGCGGCTGTTGAGCCAGTGCTCGCGCCACCAGGAGCAACTGGTACTCCCCTCCGCTCAACGCCTGCACCGAACGTCGGGCTAAGTGCTGTAGGCCCACCCGTTCCAGGGCCTCCCAGGCAATGGCTACATCCGAAGGGGTGGGCATCTGTAAGGGCGGCAGGTAAGGCGCGCGCCCCAGAAGCACATATTCGAGCAAGGAGTAGGCAAAAGGATTGGCCTCCCGCTGAGGTACCAGCGCTACAATGCGACCGATTTCTTGGCGGGTATATGATGTTAACAAACGTCCATCCAGCCAAACCTGTCCTCGCCGCGGAAGATAGCGCCCGTAGGCCAGACGAAGCAAGGTGGTTTTCCCGGCACCATTTGGTCCAAGGATGGCCGTGACCTGCCCACGAGGCACCTCCAGCGTCAGTCCTTGCAAGGCGTCTGCAGGGGTTTCGGGGTAGCGAAACGCCACAGCTTCAAAGCGGAGAATCGGCGCATCCATCTCTCTCTACACCCTGATCGTGGGCCGAGTCATTAAAACCAGAAAGCCTACCGCACCTAAAATGGAGGTCAGCACGCCAAGCGGGATTTCGCCTGCGCTCACCACGCGTGCCAGGTCATCACAAACCACCCCAAATGCTCCTCCCAAAAGCAGGGTGGTGGGCAGAGTATCGCGCGCATCAGCCCCACTCAATCGGCGCGCCAGTTGGGGAATGATTAATCCCACCCAGCCGATCAGCCCCCCGATGGAGATCGAAGCCGCCGTGACCATGACAGCCGCAAAGAGCGCTAGCAAACGCTCACGCCAAACCGCTACGCCCAATGAAAAGGCCACTTCATCTTCCAGCCCGAGCAGATTTAACCGCCAGCGCATCAGGAACAGGATCAACAACCCCCCTATTATTAAGGGCAAGGCCGAAAGCAAGGGCTTCCAGGTTACGCTCCACAACCCACCCAATAGCCAAAACGTGATTTCTGGCAATTGACGCAGGGGATCGGCCAGGTACTTGATCAATCCTACCCCCGCAGCAAAAAAGGCCGAGACGGCAATTCCAGAAAGCAGGAGACGCAGCACCCAGCCACCATAACGCACCCTCCGCGCCAAAAGATAAGAAAGTGCCAATCCGCCCATTCCAAAAAGAATCGCACTTATTTGAACTCGCCAGGCTATGCCGCCGAAGAGGACAATCGCCAAAGCGGCGCCGAAAGCAGCCGCTTGCGAAACACCCAGAAAGCCCGGCTCGACCAGGGGATTGCTGAAAACCATTTGAAGCACCAGGCCCGCCACTGCCAGGCTCATCCCTACCAGCACGGCAGCCAGGAGGCGTGGCAGACGCAAATTCAGAATCAGGCGCTGGGCCAGAGGGTCCTCCAGCACCTGGGTGGGTGAGATCAACCCTACCTGGGGATACCGCCCCAGAAATACCGAAACCCCAACCACAGCAACCAACAGCACGCTCATCCAGAGCAGGCGCCGCCGAGCCCGCACCCGGTTTTCAAGCCAGATGGGCACCTGCGCTGTCAGATCCATGGAGCGGGTGCACGGTGCTACACTCACCGCAGATCCCCTTTCAGAAGTGGTAGCAGGCGGGATTCGAAAGTCGCCGCGTCAATCCCATATAAGCGTTCAAAGAAGGACTGTGCCTCGGCTACCATATTTAGCTCAGGATAAACCTCAGGATGCAAGCGCCAGGCCAGCCAGCGCAGTCCTAGCACCCAACGGACATCGGGTTGATCCCAGGAGTAGAAATCTTTGGGGAATGCATACAGGCGACCCTCGCGTACGGCTCGCATGGCCTGCCACTGAGGATCATCCTGGAGCCGTGCTACCACCGCTTCGGGATCAGCCGTATAAGCAATAATCGCAATAACATCTGCATCCCAGGCCGCAACTTGCTCCAGGTTGACGCGAGTCCATCCATTACCCAGATCAATATCCGTCCAGACGGGGCGACCACCGGCCATTTCCGTCATCATCGTTTGAATCCAGGTTTGGGGCGCCACGTTAAACGCAACCTGACCATCTCGCTCAGAGTAATAGAGCAGCAGTGCTCGCGGTTTTTGCTCAGGCGTAAGGTCTTGAAGAGGTTGGGTGATTGCCTGCACCTGTTCGACAAAGAAATTCGCCACCTCTTCGGCGCGCTGGGGATTCTGGAAAATTTGCCCCAAAATGCGAATATCTCGCTGATATTCTTCGGGGGTCTCCAGGGAAAGATAGACCACCGGAATGCCCAGGATTTCAAGGGGTTTTCCCAGCGACTCGGCCATATATGTCTTCATAATAACCACATCAGGCTGGGTGGTAACCACTTGCTCGGCTCCCACATTCGTCTCAAAGGCGATCTTCTGTTCCAAAGCGGCATCCACAAGGGTCAGAAAATCTCCCTGCCCCTGATTGGTGCTCGAAAGCCCCACCACCCTCTCGACAGCCTCAGGGAAAAGGTAGGCGGCATCCGCCAGCATAGATACAGCGCGCCCGGCAATGACCACACGCTGGGGGATCGCGGGTAAAATGACCTTGCGCCCCAGGGCATCGGTAAAAGTTATGGGGGCATAGGTTGAGGTAGGTGTAGGAAGTTCTACGAGCGTTGCCGTGACCGCCGAAGTATCAGGGGTGGCGGAAGGTAAAACCGAAGTCGGAACCGACATGGGGGCTGCACAGGATGCCAGCACCAAAGTGAAACAAAAGAACAGAGCAGTAAGGTTGAGACGGATTTTCATGCTTAGCCTCCAAGACTGGTAAAGGTTTGATCAAACCACTCCAACAGGGACGCTACCTGGTGAATGCGCAGGGTACAGGCCATGCGGTTGTAAACCTGGTTGGGTGGAATGGTCTCGCACTGGGCGCGCAAACGGGCTAACCCTCGGACTATCTCGGCGCGCTGGCGGGTGAGAAACTCCGGAATTGCCCGGGGGGCTACCTGCTCTAAGAGATAGAGTCGAGTGGGCAATTCCAGGCGAATGATCTGCACACTACAACGGCTGGGAGTTTGCAACCAGGTTTCTGCCTCGACCCGCCCTTGAGGCGTTAAGGCAAAAACTCGACGTGACAAACCCCGCTCCGCCGGCTCTTCCACCCCTTGCACCCATCCACGGGCTTCCAGGCGTGCCAGTGAGGCGTATAACTGGCTCTGGCTGATGTGCCAGATTTGCCCCAAATCCTGGCTGAAAACGCGGTGTACTTCATAACCATGCATTGGGCGTGCTAACAAAAGTGCTAGCAGAGGATATT
This sequence comes from Thermanaerothrix daxensis, assembly GCF_001306145.1. GTDB lineage: Bacteria > Chloroflexota > Anaerolineae > Anaerolineales > Anaerolineaceae > Thermanaerothrix > Thermanaerothrix daxensis. The sequence goes on along the minus strand of NZ_LGKO01000002.1, from coordinate 391,611 downwards.
CAGGGGAAGGTGATCGGCGCATAGGGGCCCGAGCCAGAAGATCGGAACTCAATACTCACTCGGTGAGTATTATACTTGTGAACCCTGCAAAAAGGCAAGTGACATTTGTCACACCTCTCTGCCCCGATCCAAAGACGGTCTTAAGGGCTTACCGCAAACGGCTGCCCCAGTGCTCGCAGAAAAACCGCCGCTGCCTCAGCCGGTTCGCTGGCCTGGGCCACGACTCGAATCAGCGCCGAGCCCACAATCACCCCATCTGCCAGAGGATAAAGAGCCCGAACCTGTTGGGGCGAAGCAATGCCAAAGCCAATTGCGAGGGGCAAGTGAGTAATTTGACGCACACAGCGGATAAATGTCTCGGTCTCTTCAGGAAAAGAATCCCGCACCCCTGTTACTCCTGTGACCGAGACCAGGTAAAGAAAGCCCTCGGCCTCTTGTGCAATTTGGGTGATTCGCTCAAGGGGGAGGTTGGGTGGAATCAATGGGATCAGAGCCAGTCCTTGTTCGCGACACATATGCCGTAAATATGTGGCTTCCTCAAACGGCAAATCTGGCACAATCAATCCATCCACGCCTACCCGACTCGCATCACGCACAAAGGTTTCCAGGCCATAAGCGAGCAACGGGTTGAGATACCCCATGAAGAGACACGGTTGAGTGACCCCCTGGCGACGTAACGCCCAAGCCATCTCCAGGGCCTTGGGGACATTCATCCCTTGAGCCAGGGCCACCTGAGTGGCCTGTTGAATGGTTGGCCCATCCGCGAGGGGATCCGAAAACGGAATACCCAGCTCGATAAGATCCGCCCCAACCTGCGCCAATGCCTTGATCACCGCCAGCGAATCTGCAAGAGTGGGGTATCCCAGAGGGAAATAGGGAATAAACGCCGGACGCTGAGCGGCCCGAGCCTGTGCAAAAGCTGCGGCGATGCGCTCCCGGCCAGGAGGTATTTCGCGTTGCTCAGGGAATGCTAAATGAGGGGGAGGCACAAAGAGGGTTGAGGAGGCTGCTTCTTCTACACCCCGATCCTGGGTAGTAAGAGCCCTGGTCACGTTTTCAAGGTCCTTGTCTCCCCGCCCAGAGAGATTGACCAGGAAGATAGCCTCTCGCGGGTAACGAGGGGCTAGGCGGATGGCCTCGGCCAAAGCATGGGCGGATTCCAATGCCGGCAAGATGCCTTCCAGGCGTGCTAAATCCTGAAAAGCCCTCAATGCTTCCTCATCAGTCGCTATGGTATACTCCACGCGTCCTTGCTGACGTAGCCAAGCATGTTCTGGTCCTACTGCGGGATAATCCAGTCCTGCCGAGATTGAATGGGTTTCCAATACCTGTCCATCCCCATCCTGAAGTAGATAAGTGAGATTACCATGTAACACGCCAGGGCGTGCTCCTGCTCCACTCGCTAACCGGGCGGCATGTTGCCCGCTAGCCAACCCTAAGCCACCGGCCTCCACCCCAATCAGGCGTACATCAGGGTCCTCTAGAAAAGCAGAAAACAAGCCAATAGCATTAGATCCACCCCCAACACAAGCAATGGCCACATCCGGCAAGCGCCCACACCGCTCCAACACCTGTGCGCGGGCTTCTCGGCCAATGACTGCCTGGAACTCCCGCACAATATGTGGGTAAGGGTGCGGTCCCAGAGCCGATCCCATTAAATAATAGGTGTCCCTGACATGCGTGCCCCAATCCCGGATCGCTTCATTGACTGCGTCTTTCAGGGTACGACTGCCACTCGCTACCGGACGCACCTCAGCACCCAACAACTGCATGCGCAGGACATTAGGCTGCTGGCGCGCCATATCCACCTCTCCCATGTAAATCACGCACTTCAATCCCAGCAGAGCACATGCTGTCGCCGTAGCCACCCCATGCTGACCGGCACCGGTTTCGGCCACCACCCGCCGTTTACCCATCCGCTGAGCCAACAACGCCTGTCCTAATGCGTTGTTGATCTTATGCGCTCCGGAGTGTGCCAAATCCTCACGCTTTAGGTAAATCTGAGCCCCACCTAAGGCCTCGCTCAGACGGCGGACGTGCGTCAACGGCGTCGGGCGACCCACATACGTTTCCAACCAATACCTCAACGTACGCTGAAATCCAGGATCCCGAAGCGCCTCCTCGAAAGCAAGTTCCAATTCCCGGAGCGGTGGAATGAGGGTTTCGGGAACGTACTGACCACCAAAGGGACCAAAACGGGGTGATAACGACGATACGGTCATAATTCATCTCCCTGATTGATGGTGGAAAGTGCCACATAAGCCTTACGAACCTGCTGCACAAACGCCCGCAGGCGTATTTTATCCTTGCGCCCCGGAGCCGCTTCCACCCCTGAAGCCACATCTACTCCCCAAGGCTGAACCTGAGCAATTGCCATGGCCACGTTTTCGGGCGTTAAGCCCCCAGCCAACAAGATAGGGGCACGCTGGGCCAACCAGGCTGCCGCTCGCCAATCCGCCATCTGTCCACTGCCCCCGTAAAGCCCGGGTTTCATCGCGTCCACCAGAGCGGCTGGCCCTTCGCGGCGTAAGGGATAGACGCGAAGTAGCGACTCCAATTCGTCTTGCGAGCGCGGCCGGAAGGCCTTGAAAGCACGCTCACCCAACTGCTCCAATATTTCAGGAGGTTCATCCCCGCTCAATTGAGCCAGATCAAGCCCGCACGTATCCAGTGTGTCGAGAACTTGCGCAGCCGGGGCATTCACAAACACCCCCACCAATATCGCCCAAGGATGGGCTTCACGGACTGCACGCACAACAGCCTGGCACACCGTTGGAGAGATGTAGCGCGGGCTATGGGGGTAAAAGTTGAAACCCAAAATGTCTGCCCCCGCCGCCAAGGCTTCAAGCGCATCTTCTAACGTTGTGATCCCGCAGATCTTAATCATTTTCCGGTCCTCCTGAGCACAAATCGCGCAACAGAGCAATCGGATCCTCGGCACGCACCAGTGCTTCCCCAATCAGAAAGGCGGTAATTCCCGCCGCACGCAGGCGTCGTAGGTCTTGAGATGTATGAATACCGCTTTCGGCTACTACTTGAATCTCCGGGGGGATACAAGGGCGCAGCGTTAGTGTAACTTTCAGATCTACCGAGAAATCGTGCAAATCACGGTTATTAATCCCAATGAGCCGGGGTGAACCGGCCCGCCATGCTCGTTCCAGATCTTCGAGTGTATGCACCTCTACCAGAGCCACCATGCCTAAGGTATCGGTCAATGCCATGAGATCACGAAGCCGGGGCTCCTCCAGGTATGACGCAATTAGAAGCACCGCATCTGCACCAGCAGCACGTGCCTCATAAATCTGATATGGGTCCAGGATAAAATCTTTTCGCAGTACTGGTAAAGGAATTGTTCCTGCTACGGCGAGCAGATCGGCTAGGTTGCCCTGGAAAAAGCGCGGCTCGGTAAGTACACTCAGCGCTACAGCACCGCCCTCCATATACCGCCGCGCCTGGGTTAAGGCATCCAAGTCTGCATATAGAACCCCACGCGAAGGTGAGGCACGTTTGATCTCGGCAATGATGGCTGGTTTGTTTTGCGTCGAGCGCAGCGCGGCCAAAAAATCACGAGGCAAGGGCGCCTCTTCTGCCTCCCGGCGCACCACAGCAAGTGGACGTTGGAGTTTTACAATCTCCAGATCTCGGGCTCGAGTAGCAAAAATTTCATGCAGGCGACTCATACCACCACCTCATGAGAGTAAGCAACCAAAGCCTCCAGTCGGTGTAACGCGGCTCCGCTTTCTAGGGCTTCCTCGGCCTCGTGCAATGCTGCTGCCAGATCACCGTTCTCTGTTGCTAGTGCGGCCGCCGCATTGAGCAGAACCACGTCCCGGCGAGGAGAACGATCCTCGCCCACCAGGATTGCCCGTAGTAACCGCGCATTTTCTTCCGGAGAACCACCCCGCAGGTCGGCCAGGCTCGCCGGGCGCAATCCAAGATCACGTGCATCCAGATCGTAGGTCTCCACCCGCCCATTCTTCAAGTGACTGACTCGGTTTGGGCCCAGGGTGGTCAACTCATCCACACCTCCGTATCCATGAACCACCAGCGCCGACTTGCCCCCCAGGGCTGCCAATACTTCCGCGAGAACCTGGGTCCATTGGGCTTCCGCCACTCCAATTAACTGATGGGTGGCCCCTGCAGGGTTGGTTAGGGGTCCCAGCAAATTGAATACCGTGCGCTGTCCAATTTCTCGGCGTGGACCCACCGCATGTTTCATCGCTGGATGGAAGCGGGGTGCAAAAAGAAATCCAATCCCCACCTCTTCAATGCAGCGCGCTACCTGCTCGGGGGTCAAATCCAGGTTCACCCCCAAGGCCGCCAGAACATCTGCGCTTCCACATTGCGAAGAAGCAGCCCGGTTCCCATGCTTGGCAACCCGCCGCCCAGTTCCAGCCACGACAAAGGCGGCTGCGGTGGAGATGTTAAAGGTGTGACGCCCATCACCACCTGTGCCGGCGGTATCCAGCAGTGGGCCTGATTGAGTCAGGGGTACTGGGGTTGCGTGAGCACGCATCGCCCGCGCACTACCCAAAATTTCTTCAGGGGTTTCACCCTTCATGCGCAGGGCAATCAGATAAGCCCCGATCTGGGCGGGGGTGGCCTCGCCCTGCATGATCAGGTTCATGGCCTCCTCCGCTTGGGTTTCGCTCAGACTTTGAAATTTGACCAGTTGGGCAATATAGGGTTTAAGCATTTCGTACCTCCTTACTACCTCATCTTGGACGGATGCTCAGAAAATTTTGTAACAACCGCTTTCCTTCTTGCGTAAGAATGGATTCGGGATGAAATTGCACGCCAAAGATGGGAAAATTTCGATGGCGAATGCCCATTATTTCTCCCTCCTCTGTCCAGGCTGTAATCTCGATCTCCGGGGGTAAGAGCGGATCAACTATCAAAGAATGGTAGCGGGTAGCCTCAAATGGATTAGGCAATCCTATATAAAGGTGGCTACCATCGTGATGGATAAGCGAGGTCTTCCCATGCATCAAACGCCCGGCTCGCACGACCTGACCCCCAAAAGCCGCTGCAATACATTGATGCCCCAAACACACCCCCAATACCGGCACGTGCGGTCCTAATTCACGGATCAGCGCCACCGAAATCCCTGCGTCCTCTGGCGAACCCGGACCCGGCGAGATCACAATATGAGAAGGCGAAAGTTCCTGTAAATCGGCACAGGTTACGGCGTCATTGCGCAAGACCAGGATCTCCGACCCTAATGCCCCCAGATATTGCACCAGGTTATAAGTGAATGAATCGTAGTTATCAATCACCACAATCATCATCCATCCTCCGTATCTATTGAAATTGCGTTTCTGCCATATCCACCGCTACTAACAACGCTCGAGCCTTGTTCAGGGTTTCCTCATATTCCCGCTCTGGCTGGGAATCCGCCACAATCCCTGCTCCGGCCTGAACGATCAACTGATCTCCGCGATAAAACAGCGTACGAATAGTGATACATGTATCCATGTTCCCATCCCAACCCACATAACCAGTGACTCCTGCATAGGGACCACGAGGATGAGGTTCCAGTTCATGGATGATCTGCATGGCGCGGATTTTTGGGGCACCACTGACTGTGCCAGCTGGGAAGGTGGCGCGCAGCAAGTCCAACGCATTCACGTCCGGCTGCAGAAGCCCCTCAACCTGAGAAACAATGTGCATGACATGAGAGTAACGCTCAACCACCAACCGTTCGGTCACCTCTACGCTCCCGTACTTGCACACGCGTCCCAGATCATTCCTTGCCAGGTCCACCAGCATAATGTGTTCAGCACACTCTTTGGGATCGTGCAACAAGTCGGCTTCATAGGCATGGTCCATATCCGGAGTGGTGCCACGTGGCCGCGTCCCAGCAATGGGACGCATCATAGCCTTTCCACCCTCCAACCGCACATGCAGTTCTGGCGAAGCCCCTATGAGATAGAATGGCTCACCAGCCACTTCGCCGAAATCAAAGTAAAACATGTAGGGAGATGGGTTGAGCCGGCGTAATGCACGATAGATCTGAAAAGGATGCACTCGAGCCGGACGAAGCAAACGCTGCGAAAGTACTGCCTGGAAGATTTCCCCGGCTGCAATCGCTTCTTTGGTCTGGACCACGGCAGCGAGGAACTCAGCACGTGGGAACGTAGAACGCACCTCCGCACTTACACCATGATCGGTGGAAGAAGGCAACGAAACCGCACAGGGCTGGTGCAAGCGGGCGATGATCTCACTCAACCGTTCCTCTGCCTCGCTCTCTCCCAATATCCCGGGGCGAGAAATTAAAAGCATTTTGTTGTACGCATGGTCAAAAACGATCAATGTACTCGTTTCCAACAGAATGGCCTCGGGCAAGGCAGGATCAGGAGTCAGATCAAGGGTAGGCTCAAAGTAGCGCGCCAGTTCATAACCCAGATAACCCACCCATCCCCCGGTAAAGCGGGGTAAGTTAAGAGGAGTGAGGGGGTTAGAGTGTCTGGCTTGAAGATAGGGATGCAAAACGGCCAACGGGTCACCATCGGCCAGGGAAAGCCGTTGCGACAAACCACCCGCTACATGCACCTTCCACTCCGCCGAGTGCAAGGACCAGATTCGGTCCGGTAACACACCGATGAACGAGTAGCGCCCTATACGCTCGCCCCCAACAACGCTTTCCAGCAAAAACGCCGGACCTTGGTGAGCGACTTTAAGAAAGGCCGAGACTGGGGTCTCGATATCAGCCGGCAACTCACATATCCGAGTGCCATCGGCAAGGATCACCAACGGGAAATGACGCAGGGAGACCATCGGTACACCTCCGTTTAGATAAAACGCGCAGTCCCCTCCGCCTCAGGGACGGGAGGGGACTGTTTCCCGTGGTGCCACCCTGCTTAGGCAGGCCCATTTATCAAAAATCCCGTCGGTGATGCGACGGGATAGAAAAGGCCAGCCTCACTCTTGCGAGTACGCCGGATTCAACCGGATATACTCTTTGCCCTGATAACGGTGGCACCTCCGGCACGGGCTACTGGGCTTTTTGCCGTTCGCCCTGCGGCTCCGGGAACCATTCAGCACCAGCGTACAGACAGGGCTCGCACCTTTCCCCTGCTCTCTGGACTGCCGTTTTGATGCTTACTCTTTCCCCTCAACGCCTTTACACATTGAGCAGATTGGGGGTAATTCTACAACGAACGCTGATTCTGTCAAGGGCATTGCCAGCGCTCCAATTTGCGATTAAAATAGAGAGCGCTCGCGTAAAAACTCTGGGGCGTGGTGCAATGGCAGCACACCGGACTTTGGATCCGTGGATCTTGGTTCGAATCCAGGCGCCCCAGCCTATTGGTCGGCAATGAACGAAGCCCAAGACCCGCCTTTTTATTTCCCAGTAGACCGCGTCTCCGCTTATTTCATGAGTCTTGCCGCTAGGGCAACGCCTGGCAAGACTCGTTTGTTTTCAGGAGGTTCGTTGCATTGATGGACGTACGTCTGACCCCTGTCATCTTAGCCGCCGGCCATGGCAAGCGAATGAAATCCAGCCTGCCTAAGGTGCTTCATCCCCTGGCCGGCCTGCCCATCATTCATCATGTGCTGCGCGCCGTGCGGGCCGTTTCCACCGAACCGCCTGTGGTGGTGATCGGTCACGGCGCAGAACAGGTGCGCCGGGCGATTAGTGACGGGGTACGCTTCGCCTATCAGGCCGAGCAGCTGGGTACCGCGCACGCCCTGCAAATGGCAGAGCCCCTGCTGGCTGGTCAAACCGACTTGATACTGGTTGTCACAGGGGATATGCCCTTGCTAACGCCAACCACTTTTCGCCGGTTAATCGCCCTGCAAGCCGCTAACCCGGGCCCCCTGAGTCTCGTTACCCTGATCAGTGAAAATTCATATGGCTTTGGGCGCATCCTGCGCGGGCCCGACGGCAACGTCCAGGGCATTGTGGAAGAAGCCCAGGCAACACCCGAACAATTAGCCATCCGGGAGCTCAATGCCAGCGTCTACTGCTTCGATGCTAACTGGATATGGGGAGCTTTGCGGCGTGTTCCCCTATCCCCGAAAGGGGAGTACTACCTGACCGACGTCGTCGGCCTTGCCGTCCAAGAGGGGCAGAACGTGCAGGCTCTGGTGCTGGATGATCCACAAGAAGCCCTGGGGATCAACACCCGCGTTCATCTGGCCGAAGCCGAAGCCGTGATGCGCCACCGCATTACCACAACCTGGATGGAAAATGGGGTGACCATCGTAGATCCTGCCAGCACTTACATTGAAATTGATGTGCAAATCGGGCCTGATACCGTTATTTACCCCTTCACCTCCTTGCGCGGGACAACTCGCATTGGGCCGAACTGCCGCATTGGTCCCTTCACCCTGCTCCAGGACGTAACCGCAGGACCCGATTGTCATCTGGTCGGGTGCGCTCTGCAAGGTATGCACCTGGAGCCCGGAACCTCCTTTTTGCCTGCGGGGGGAGCCATGTTCACCTGGCCGATAAGTGCAGCCAGCCCCTCCTCTGCCACCCCGCCATCTGAAGATTTATCCCCCCACTATGAGTAGCGCCCTCGGGATTGGACTCGCTGGCTTACTGCTTTTGGATGGGGGCATTGCCCTGCTACGTGCCGCCTTACTCAATGCCCAGCGAGGGCGTTTGTTACTGCGCGCCGAAGGGCGCGAGCGAGAAACTGAGCGCGCCGTGCGTCTGCTAGAGGACACCCACCTGCGGGTGGGGCTGCGCTTTGCCTTGTCTCTACTGCACCTGATCCTGGGCTGGGTACTCTGGCAGGTGCTATTTGCCTTAAGTCCCTCCTCAGCCGCCAACTGGCTGTGGATCCTTTTGGCCGGGGGATTGGTGCTGGCACTGGAGCATGCTCTTGAGGGCGCCGTGGTTGCCCACGCCGAATCCTGGGTGCTGAGTCTTTATGGCTTGTATCGTCTATTAGCCTTCCTGCTCCATCCCCTGGCCGCCCTACTTATTGCCCTGCGGGGTGGGCGGGTTGCTTTGGAGACCTCGCCTCATCCGGTCACCGAAGATGAATTACGCGCCTGGGTCAAAAATGAGGACACCCCCGGCAGCCTGGAAAAGGGCGAGCGTGAGATGATCTACTCGATTTTTCAGTTCGGAGACACTCTGGCTCGTGAAATCATGGTGCCACGGATTGACATCCTGGCTCTGGAAGCCAGCACAACGGTAGAAGAAGCCATCCGCGCTTTCACCCAATCCGGGCACTCCCGGGTGCCGGTGTATGAAGAAACCATTGATAACATCATCGGCTTGCTCTATGCTAAAGATCTGTTGCGCATTCAACTGGATGCCGAAATCCCCCCCGATATTCGCCCCTTCCTGCGCCCGGCTTACTTCGTCCCCGAATCCAAGAAGGTGGACGACCTGCTGCGAGAAATGCAGATGCGAAGCATTCACATGGCAATTGTAGTGGATGAATACGGGGGCACAGCAGGTCTGGTCACGCTAGAAGACATTGTCGAGGAAATCGTTGGTGAGATACGGGACGAATACGACCAGAGTGAGGAACTGCCTTATCAGAAAATCGGCCCAGATGAGTACATACTCCATGGCCGCCTTTCGCTGGATGACGTCAACGACTTGCTCGACTTGAACCTGAATACCGATGTTGCGGATACATTAGGGGGGTATATTTTCAGCGTAGTGGGCAAAGTGCCGGTGGAAGGTGAACAGATCCAGGTGGGCGATTGGGAACTTATTGTAGAACAGGTTAGCGGAAGGCGCATTCGGCGCGTTCGCGCCATCCGCCGAGCCCCGCAAGCCAATACCGAGGAGGATGTGAATGACACTCGACGACACGACACGCCAGCAGTTGGTAGCCGCAGCGCTTGAAGCCCGGCAGTGGGCTTACGTCCCTTACTCCGGCTACGCTGTCGGAGCCGCTCTGCTCACGGCTTCAGGCAAGATTTACGATGGCGTCAATGTGGAGAACGCCGCATATCCCGATGGCATATGCGCCGAACGGGTGGCCGTCTTCAAGGCGATCTCTGAAGGGGAGCGTGAGTTTGTCGCCATCGCAGTGGTCAGCCAAAACGGAGGGTTTCCGTGCGGCTCCTGCCGTCAGGTGCTCAGCGAATTTGGTCTGGACACCCGAGTGATCATCGCCAATACCGACGGCGAAATCCTCCAAGAAGCCAGCGTAGAGGACCTACTCCCCCGCCCCTTCGGGCCCAAACACCTGCTGGATTAAGGGGATGCTTACGACTGGAACGCCACGGCCATGAACTTGACTCAGGAGCGCATTCTCAAAGTTGAAGCCGTGGTGCTAGAGCACCATGAATGGGGAGAGGCAGATCGCTTGCTCTCCCTTTTCACCCGTGAGCACGGACGATTGCGAGCCGTGGCCAAGGGGGTGCGCCGTATCCGCTCGCGCAAAGCCGGCCACTTGGAACCCTTTACCCGTGTGGCACTGGTGTTAGCCCGAGGGCGCGATCTGTGGATTGTTACCCAGGCCGAAACCCTGGAAGCCAACCTGGCCCTGCACGGCGACCTGGAAGGTATCGGCTACGCCAGTTATGTGGTTGAACTCCTGGAGCGATTGACCTATGAGGAGGGGCCCAATCCGGATCTTTACCGCTTACTGGTCGAAACCCTGCGCCACCTGGATGAAAACCTTGACCCACCTGCCCTGATCTTGCGCTATTTTGAACTCCATCTGCTTGACCTGGCCGGGTTTCGCCCTGAATTGAAGGAGTGCGTTACCTGTCGTCGGCCGATCCAGCCCGAAGATCAATATTTCTCGTCCGCACTGGGGGGTGTGCTCTGCCCAACCTGCGGCAAGTTGGAACCCTCCGCGCGTCCGGTTTCCATGAACGCTTTGCGTTATCTGCGTCATCTGCAGCGCAGCACTTACGCAGAGGCTCGTCGCGCTCGCCCGGCTCCCACCGTCGCTGGTGAGATGGAACGCCTGCTTCAGGACTACCTGAGTTACATTTTGGAAACACGTCTCAACAGCCCCGAATTCTTGCGTCAGGTGCGTCAGCCCCTCAATCCCGCAAATCATCTTCCTCCCACCTCTTCCTCAGAATCCCCCCTTTAGACGTGCCCACTCTCTATATGGGTGATCTATAATAATTTCATCTGAACCTCCTTATGATGACCGGGGGCTAAATCATGCCGCTACCCCTAGCGCTGGTGCTGGCCGTTCTGCTCCTGATCGTGGCGGTAATGCTGGTGCGTACCGCGCTGTTCATGCGCCCACCAGCCATTCACCCTCCCCTTCCCCTGCCCGAATGTGAGCCGGAAGTGGCCACGGAGCATCTGGCCGAGGCTCTGCGTTGCCGTACACTTACCCTGGCGGGGCAAGCAAGCCCCGATCCGGCTGCATTTATTGCGCTACACGGGTTGCTGGAACGCCATTACCCCAGGGTGCACGCCAAACTGGAATGCCTGCGCTTTGGAAATCACAGTCTGCTCTACATTTGGCACGGGAGCAATCCGAATCCTGCTCCAGTTTTATTTTCAGCCCATCAGGATGTTGTACCAGCCGAAGAAGGATCATCCGGTGGCTGGCGCTTCCCGCCCTTTGATGGCCTCATTGCCGAGGGAGCCATATGGGGACGTGGCGCCCTGGACATGAAAGGACCCCTGATTGCCATTTTTGAAGCCATGGAAATGCTCTTGCGTGAGGGGTATCACCCCCAACGTTCGATTTTGGTGGCCTTGGGTGAGGATGAAGAGAGTGGGGGACACCAGGGTGCGGCTCGAATTGCAACCTGGTTAGCCGAGCAGGGCATCCAGCCCATGGCCGTGCTCGATGAGGGAGGGGCCGTCGTAGAGGGAATGATTCGTGGAATCCAAGGACCCCTTGCATTGGTGGGGATTGCCGAAAAAGGCTTTGCGGTCCTCCATGTGAGCGTCGAGGGGGACGAAGGTCATGCCGCCCTACCCCCTCAGGAAAACGCTATCTCGATTCTGGCGCGTGCCCTGACCCGCTTGGCTGCCCATCCTCTGCCGGCCCATCTTGAGCATGTGCAAAACCTGTATGCGGCAGTGGGGAGCGCGGCCCGCCCCGGGCTACAGTTTGTGCTTGCCAATAGCTGGCTCTTCGGTGGTTGGATTGCCCGCCGACTGAGCGCCGATCCGCGTACCAATGCTCTCATTCGCACCACCATCACCCCCACGCTGATCCGCGGCGGCCTGAAAGAAAACGTGCTGCCGCCCAGGGCTGAAGCCTGGCTTAATGTGCGCATCTTGCCAGGCGAAAGCCTGACGGAGGTACTGGAACATATCCGCCAGGTGCTGGGAGATCCGCGAGTACAAGTGGAGATTGTACCGGGAGCCGCTTGGGCCCCCTCCCCGCTGGCCTCAATTCGCACCCCGGCCTACGCCACTTTACAGCGAATTATCACCAGTGTTTACCCTCAGGCCCTCGTTGCCCCCTATCTCATGGTGATGGCTTCGGATTCACGTTACTACGCCCAGATATGTCCCCACGTTTACCGTTTTGCCCCCTATTACCTGACCCCGTTGGAAATCGAGGGCATCCATGGTGTCAATGAACACCTCTCTATTGAAACGCTGGGAAAAATGATCCAATTCTACGCGGCTCTTATGCGCACATGGGGACAGGCCAGGCTTGAGTCGGGGGAGGAAGGGGACGTCCCTTGATATCCCAGTGATATGGTAAACTTTACCCATGGGAGGCCTGGAGAGACGGATTAGAAGGGCAAGGTTGGACATGATACGCAAATTAACCTGGAGCGGGGGAATAGGGTTAATAGCGCTAATATGGCTGATTATACTGCCCCTCAGAGCCGTCCAGGCTGAGGATCCCACCCCTACCCCGGAACCGTATGCCCGCCGCACTACACTGACCTACGATTACACCGCTTACCGCTGGTGGGTCGTCGAATGGCGCACCAATTGGATCGCCTGTGAACTGGTGATCGAGCATGAGGGGTTGCCTTTCCCCGACGAGATACGGACCTGGTGCGCATCCCACGTGTACAATCTCTGGCGCAATACTCAGCCCTGCGTCCTTGCCACCCCCGATCAGCCGTTGACAACCTGCCCGGGTTACTACCTGCACCTGGCCGAGCAGTGGCAGGCCAGCCGCGAGGTAGAGGTGGAACTGCCCCTTCCCAGCGTGTGGCTAAGCCTGGATGGCTGCACTGCGGATCTGCCACCCGGCCAGTGTGACCGTTTGCCTCTACTGCGCCTGGAGGCCGAGGAACCCTTACCCAATGAAATGATCATCGCCATCAACGGCATTTTGGGGGACGAGCCCTTTGCCTGCCGCGGTTCCACCTGCATCGTACCCTTGCGCCCAACCGGCCTGCAAGGGGAAACACTGGAGTTTTGGGCAGACTCTTCTTATGGGGATTCCAGCCCTCGCTACACAGCCCTGGTGCGTGTACTCCCACGAGGCGATTTTATGGCGCCAGAAGGGCGCACAGACCAAACCCCCTACTATTATGTTGACATTCTGAGTTCGCAGTGGCGCGGGGGCACGCAGGCCAGTTGTGCCGAGACATGGCAATCGTTTCCTGAACCGGGCGGCCCACCCCCCTGGCTAAGCACCCCCAATGATCCTCAGGGATTGTACTCCTCCCTGACCCTTTACTACCTGGCGGGCATTCTAATCAGCCGGGGGGAAGTGGACGCCAGCGATTGTCCCGCTGGAGGGCTGCAAGAACCACTGGTGGCAAACACCTGTGGGATGCAGCGTGCCTATGATCTTGTTCTGGAGTGGCAAAATCGCTTTGATGAGGAGATCTGGCGTGTCGCCCAGGAAAGTGGCGTTCCGGCCCAGTTGCTCAAGAACATCTTCACCCGTGAAAGCCAGTTCTGGCCCGGCATTTACCGTACCTACCGTGAGGCCGGATTGGGACAGTTGACCGAGAACGGCGCCGATACGCTCTTGCTGTGGAATCCCACCTTCTTTGCCCAATTTTGCCCGCTGGTGCTTCATCAGTCCCGCTGTGACCTGGGGTTTGGCAATCTCAAGGCCGAGGAACAGGCCATGTTACGAGGAGCATTGGTGCGCCAGGTCAACGCCAGTTGCCCAGACTGTCCTGCCGGGATTGATCTAACCCAAACCCGGTACAGTGTACACGTTTTTGCCGAGGGGCTAAAAGCAAATTGTGAGCAGGTGGGGCGGCTGATCAGCAACTTGACCGGACGCATGGCCGGCGAGGTCAGTTCCTATACCGACCTTTGGCGCTTCACCCTGGTCAATTACAATGCCGGACCGGGCTGCCTGTTGCGCGCCTTGCGTGGGGCCTACAGCGCAGGTGATCCACTTGACTGGGAGCATGTGGCTGCCCACCTTGAGCCGGCTTGTCAGGGCGCCATTGACTATGTTCGCGACATTAGCGAACGCCTGAGCGGGATCCAGCCCACCCCCACTTCATGGGTCTATCCCGGTCAGACGCCTCCCTCACCCCCACTGGTGGTTGCCCCAACGGCTATCTCAGCACCCACCCCAGATCGCACTCCCACACCCGGCGGTCCTACAACAACCCCTGCACCAGGTTACTATCCTCCCATCATCCCGGGACCCACTCAGCCAGGCGGATATCCCGAACCCGGCTTCACAAGTACTCCCGGTTCAGGGTACCCGGGACCGTGAACTCCGAGCCCACCAGGAGGGCTTCATGATCGAACTAACGCATCAGTGGGTCGAAGTAGAAGGTTTGCCCATTCACACGCTCCGCGCTGGATCGGGCAAAGACACTATCCTGCTATTACATGGCGGAGGTACCGACTCAGCCTGGCTCTCGTGGCAGCCCATCCTCCTTGACCTGGCCGAAAGGCACCATGTTTTGGCCCCAGATCTGCCCGGGTACGGCGAAAGCGCCCGTCCAGACATCCCCTACACTATGGAGTTTTACATTAACTTCGTGGCCAAACTCCTGGATGCGCTTGGCCTGGAACGGGCTTCCCTGGTGGGTATCTCCATGGGCGGCGGGATTGCCATTGGGTTGACCCTGGCTCATCCCGAGCGTGTGCAGCGCCTGGTGCCCGTGGATTCTTACGGGTTGCAACGCCAGGCTCCGGGCCATCGCTGGTCCTACTGGTTTGTGCGTCTGGAAACGTTAAATCGCTTCACCTGGTGGCTGATGGCACGTAGCCGCTTCTTAGTGCGAGTATCTCTCCAGCAGATTTTTTACGATCCCCATAAAATAGACCATGCCCTGCTAGAGGCCGTTTTGCAGGAAGTTCGTAAACCCCATGCTGGCCGGGCCTTTCGTTCGTTTCAGCGCCACGAAGTGCTCAAAACAGGTCTGCGAACAGTTTACCTGGAGCGTTTGGGGGAGATTTCCGTGCCCACCCTGTTCATCCACGGCGAGCACGATCCCCTGGTGCCGCTGGCGGCGGCACGCGAAGCTCACCAGCGCCTGCCCGGATCTCGCCTGGCGATCATACCCCGTTGTGGGCATTGGCCCCAGCGTGAAGAGCCGGTCACCTTTTGCCGGGTGTTGGGCATGTTTTTGGCAGAATCTCAATCGAACTAGTCAACATCGGCCGGACGTACCCCCAGATCGGCAGCACTAACACAAACCCCGCCTAAAGCCTCAAACGTCAGGTGAGGGGCACTCAAGCCCAGGCGTTGTTTGAGGGTCTCAAACAATGCCAGATAACTTTGACGCACTCGCGCGGTCCAGTCGAGACCCAGTTGATGAGCCGTTGTTTCAATGGTAGCCGCATCCGGACCTTCGATTTCGCAAAAAACGCCATAGGGCATCTCGTCCACCACAATCTCCACCTGCCCCAGTTGATAAGTAGTGCGCCATTTTTCGTAAATGATGCTAACCTCCAGACCCAGCGCTTCTAATAAATGGCGCGTGGTTTCAAAATCGCTGACCCCCACCTCAATTTCCTGGCGCATACTAACCGGCGCATCGGGTTGGGTCGGCCCCTTATAAGTCAGCGTAGCCTGATGGGCCTGGCGCAACCGCAACACCCGATGCTCACGGGTCAGATGCCGATCTGGAAAATCGAAACGCAGGTTGAGTTCATATTGACGGGGTTCAACCTGCCGAGCCCCCAAAGCCTGAAGCCGTTGATGCAGGCGCGCAGGCCGACTTAGGTAAAACTTAACTTCAATTTCTTCTTCGAGATGAAGTGTGTTTTTCATAAGCACCTGATGCACTCTCATGGTGAAGGATGAAGAAAAAGGCCACCAGCAATAACCCATTAAGCCCCAGTGAAAAAGGCCAGTTTTCCAGGGCAGTTGGAGATACCGCCACCCAGAGGCGATCTGCCCAATTCCATGCACTCCAACCCACCAGGGTGATTCCGCTTAGATACAATCCCCAGACACGCCGTCGCCATACCCCCAGCACGGCAACACCACCTAATAAGGCAAACACCAACCCGGTCAGCGCCAGATAAGCCGGCCCAGGCCACACCCCAATTCGCGCTAACCAATCCCATAATATGATTGCTTGAAGAAAGCGCAACACCTGGGTTAAAGTCAACCAGAATAGCCCCAGAAGCAACACCCATCCCCACCTGCCGCGCCGCGAACGCACAATCGAGGAACTCACTGCCAACGCACCTCCCACAAGTGGACGTGCGCCGGCTCGCCATCACGCATGCTGAACACTTCGATCTCCATGCGCACGACCTCTAACGGAGCCGGAAGATCCAGCGTGACATCGCGGGGCAAGGGGGTCTCACCCACCTCCTGACTGACCTCCATTGGCTCGGTTGCCTCTGGTGACCACAAGCGCGCCGTGACCCGTGTCGGTGTGCCGCCCACACGTAGAATCAGCCGGCTCACCACCTTAGGGGTAGCAAGGAATAAGTTGACACGCAACGGGTTGGCTTCATATGTGCGGATCAGTGTGGTGGGATCACCATCGAAAGCATGCTGGATTTCGCCCATGTCCAAATAAGAGTAAGCCACCTGCGCCAGAGTACCATCGGGTAGGGTTATCTGGCCTTGAACCAGGGCACGCCGCTGCTGGCGCTCAGCCTCCAGAATCGCCTCAATGTTCTCCACATAGCGCAGGCGCACAAAGTAGAACCCCGGGCGACCGTCCGGATAGGGCAGCGTTTGCTCCACGTGGATGTCGGTGAACTTGGGACTATTGCGCGCCCGCTCATACTCCTCAGGCGTCATGACCAGCACCAGGTTTTCCAATTCGGGATGATATTCATCCATGAAAGCGTCTATATTGCCTAATGCAAAGGGAACCGGATCTCCAGCGAAAAAGCGCGCTAGATTGTCTGTACCGTTGGCCCACGTTGGCGAGACCAGGATTTTGGCCTCGGGATGGGCTTGCAGGTAGGTCTGAACCGCCTCAAAGATCTCTCGAGCCCCATACTGCATCCCGTTCAGCCCGTAATTGCGATACCAAAGGGGCGCGTTTTGCAACGCATCTTGAAGCATCGTCCCTCCTTGAAGACTCAGGCCGGCAAAAGCAAGCGCCCCTAGTGCGTTGAGAGAAATGCGCGAAGGAATCCAACCCGCCAGCACCTGGCTCAGGCGGGTCATTGCCCATTCCAGACCCAACGCTGTCAGAAGAGTCGCGGGAATCACCATCACCAGTGCGCGTGTCACGCCTAACCCCACCAGCGCGGCCCCACTCGGTGCGGCCAATACTGCAATCAGCATCGTGCGATAACTCGGCTGCCGAATATGCCGTAGCGCCAAAGCCACCCCAAGTAGCGTAAACAAAAGGCCGGGGCGCCAGAGATGCCCGTAATTCTTCATCACATGTCGAATCAAATCGGGGGGATCAGGGCGGAACCAATAAAGGAGATTGAGACCGCGCAGGTACTCCTGGAAAAACAAGCCGAGTTTTTCACTCAGCGGCATGGGCTGCAGCCAGTACGAACGCAAGATCTCCAGATGGCGTAGCGTTTCCCCCGGATAAGTGAGTTGAAAGCGGATATACGGTAAGAGACACAGGAGCCCCAATCCTAAAGCGCGCATCACCGTACGACGCTGTTGCCAGTGGTAAGGAGCATCTACCGCTGCCAAAAGAATAACACTCACCGCAATGATCATTTGGGCCGGGCTATAACTGTAAAAAGTGAACGCGGCTAACAAGACCGCATGAAACAAATAGTGGGGTTGCTCCAAGCGATAACGCAGGTAGTAGTAGAGAAAACCCGCATAGAAACTGGTTGCCAAAGCCGTTTCGAACGCGGTTCGAGAATGCAGAAACCAGGTAGGGGTGACCATCAGGACAAGCGTAGCCAGCCAGGGAAAGCGACTCCCGAAAGCGCGGCGTAGAAGTAGGGCAACCCACAAGGCCGACAGACTGGTGATTAACACCGAAGTTGCCCGGGTCACCACTACCGAGCGACCAAAGAGCAAGTAAGGCACCACCTGGAGGTACACGGAGAGGCTCAGGTTATATTGGCCACCGTTCTCAAAGTATGTGGGCAGGAACTCCCCATCGTAGTTCCGCAAACCATCGCGCAGAAAGTCAGCCGCCAAAAGCGTTTGGACTGCTTCATCACTGAAAAAATAAATAGGGAACTGCGCCAACCCGATCAGGCGGGTCAGGGCGTAAAACAGAAGAGCCAGGGCGGTCAAGATCCCGACCCAGGGGTAAGTTTGCCAGCGCACTCTCAGGCGCTGCCAGAAACGGATGAGCGGCCGGGGCTCGGTTTCTTCCAGCCAGGTTGGAAGGGGAAGCGCCTCTGCTTCTGCGGGCGGGTTGCTCAGCGAGAGAGTTCGCGTCTCAAGGGGCTCGCCTTCCGGAGTGAGGGTTGTGATGTGAAGATAATAGTGCTCACCCGGGCGAAGAACCAGGCGCAGATTGACCTCACGCAGGGTCGAGCGCCCCCGTAAAGATGGAGAAGCCTCAGGCAGAGGTTCGGTGTCAGCCATGGCTCTGGGCTGATTATAGCACGGGGCTGGACGATGAACACAATGCCACACCACAGGTGACCACCACCAGCCCATGCTCACCAAAACGTCTTTACCTGCGTCTGAATCCACGCCAACGCAAGGGCCCTTACCTGAAAACCCTGACCAGACCCGCCCAAGTAGTCTCTAAGCACCTCTGGGTATGAGCGAGACCCAACTGAGGGGCCTGGCAAAGCCACCGTACAGGCGATTAGGACCCATCTTTCGCGCCCGGTTTACCCGATTCAACTTTCATCACGCGCCATTATGAGGAGACACTTTCTTCGCGCTTCAATCTCTCTCACCAATTTCTGAATTCCTTTCAATCTCAATGGATTTGAGCACCACAGAAAGGTTCATCCCAGAGTAGCAGCATGGCGCCCGGCAATCATTCCAAATACCATCGCAGGGCCAAGGGTAGAGCCTGGACCCGGGTACGTGCGCCCCATCACCGAAGCCGTGGTATTTCCAGCCGCGTACAGCCCTTCAATTGGCTCGCCATTTTCTCGCAAAACACGGGCAAACTGATCCGTTAATAGACCACCTTTGGTCCCCAGGTCACCCGGCCACACACGGACAGCATAAAACGGCGGTTGCTCAACTGGGCCGAGATTCGGATTTGGCTTAACCTTTGGGTCGCTGTAAACCCGATCGTACGCACTTTCGCCGCGGTGAAAATCCAGGTCCTTGCCGGTCTGTGCAAAGTGGTTGAATCGTCGGGCAGTTTCCACCAGATTCTCGGCGTCTATGCCACAAGCACGGGCCAGTTCCGGCAAGGAGTTTGCCCTAACCATCATTCCCGACTCAAAGACTGCTTTGGGGGTAACACCTGGCAACAAGGTCCCAAATGGGTAATATTTGCGGTGGCGTGCATCAATGATGAGAAAAGCCGGGATCGCGGGCACCACTTTATTGCGCTCGTATTGCCAGTGCCCACAATCCACATAGGAGGCGGACTCGTTCATAAAGCGCTTGCCCGAACTATCCACGATGAACCCGAATGGGAACGAACGCTCCCAGAGCATGAACCGCGATCTTCCCTGATGATCAATGAACACCGGTCCCCACCAGGCGTCATCCATAAGCGCCGTTGCTGCTCCAATTGCCATTCCCGCCTGGATGGCACCACCCAAATCACCGGGACTGGCCACCGTCCAATCGGTTGTGATGGGGTGAGGATGATACTTTTGCCGCATCTCATGGTTATGGGCAAAACCCCCCGCCGCCAGGATGACTGCTTTGGCCGCAACCACAGTCCGCCGACCCTCTTTCTCAACCACTACCCCCTGGACCTTGCCCGCATTGTAAATGAGTTCAACCATCGGGCTGTCGAGCCATATGGGGATGGCGCGCTGCAAAACCAGCAGAAGTAACTGACCAATCAGTGCGCCTCCCAGACCCGTGAGCGATTTTCCGAGCAACCGGCTTCCGATACTCCGGATGCCGATCAAGTTGGCCGTGTGGAGAAAAGTGGGCAAGGTGCGCATGGAGAGAGCAATCCGCGCACCATCCAGGGTGTGCATGGCAAGGGGAAGAGCTCCGTTCACCCGGTCTTTCCATGTGCCCAATTTGTTGAGATCGAAGAAGTCCGGTTCGACGCAACGTCCCTGCACGCTTCCCCCAGGAAGTTCAGGATAATAATCCGCATAGCCCGGAGCGTAGTAAAAGCGAAAACCGAGATGCGCCAACCATTCAACCATGCGGGGGCCTTCACGAAGATAAGTCTCCCGCCTCTCTGGTGAACTGGCCGGCCCGACATCCCCAATCACAGTATCCATGTAGAGGCGCGCTTCTTCGAAGGAATCATGCACACCCGCCCTGAGCATTAGCGGGTTATTGGGGATCCACATGCCCCCACCCGACATGCCCGAGGAGCCCCCTACCCGGTCCATGCTCTCTACCACCAGCGGTTCCAGGCCCGCTTCTTTGGCCGCCAGTGCAGCGGTCAACCCAGCAGCCCCGGAACCTACAACGACCACAGTTTTTGAGGAATCGCTTATCATGGTTTCACCTGTGTCTGGGTTTTGTACAACTGATTATATATTACAAACAACACAAGAGATGTCAATTTACTCCGCACTACTTGTATCCTCGATTCAGCCAACACCTTACCCATTTCTTCCCCCAGCACGGAGAAATGGGCCAGTGGGAACCATTGAGAAGTCCCTTCCACGCTATGCCCCCAGAATCCAATGGCAAACGCCCGTTTATGATAAAATGCCTCCCGGCATGTAAAAACTACCCAAAAATTCAGACGGGCTTATGAACACAAACGAAAGCAAAAAACCAGCCATTGTTTTTGACTTTGGTGGGGTGTTAATAGACTGGAATCCGTATTATCTTTACCGCCACTTTCTGGGAGAAGATCCGGAGGCAACCCGACGGTTCTTGCAGGCAGTGAATTTTGCCGAGTGGAATCGGGAAAACGACCGGGGGCGCACGCTGGCACAGGGCACAGCCGAACTGGCAAACCGCTTCCCAGAATACCGTGATTTGATCCTGGCTTATGACCAACGCTACCTGGAGACCATCGGTGGGCCTATACAGCCGGTGGTGGAGATTCTGCGAGCGCTGAAGGAGCAGGGCTATCCGCTCTACGGACTGAGCAACTGGCCGGCGGAGAAATTTGCAATTGTACGCCAAATATATCCGTTTTTTGCCTGGTTCGACGATCTGGTCATTTCCGGAGAGGTGAGATTGATCAAACCCGAGCACGCCATCTTTGAATTGCTATTGAAGCGGATCGGACGTCCTGCCCAAGAGTGTGTGTATATTGATGATAACGAAGAGAATATCGCCGTGGCCAGAGGATTGGGTTTCCGGGTCGTCCTTTTCAGGTCACCCGAACAGTTGAAGAAAACCCTGCGTCGGATGGGCATAGGGTTAGAATGAAACAATCCTCTCACCGAATTAAGCCAAAGAACCAGGGCATCTCAACACCCTGGTTCTTTTTTGTTCAGGTAGCGGGGGGTGGATTCGAACCACCGACCTCCGGGTTATGAGCCCGACGAGCTGCCACTGCTCTACCCCGCAGCGCGACCATTATTATAATGAGGACTTGTCGGTTCGTCAAGCGTTCGCGCGACATCGCGACATGACCATGTACATAAAGACCGGTTAAGGGCTATACTAAGTTTAACCGTCTGGTTCCCTGAATCCTCAGATGACCTTGCCTGCGTGTGCACCTCAATTTTATATCGGCACTTCTGGCTGGGCCTACCCCCACTGGCGAGGACGTTTTTACCCTCCCGACTTGCCTTCCAGCCAGCGCTTTGCCTTTTATGCCCGGCACTTCAACGCGGTGGAGATCAACGCCACATTCTACCGCGCATTTAAAGAGCCAACTTATATGAAATGGGCCGCCCAAGCCCCTGGGGGCTTTCGCTATGTGGTCAAAGCCCCTAAAACCATCACCCACCGCAAATACCTTGAAGACGTAGAAGAAGATATTCGGGCATTCTGTGCTTCCGCCAGGCATCTCGAAGATAAACTGGGAGTTATCCTGCTTCAGCTGGCTCCCGGCACCCCCTACGATCCGCCCCGCCTGCACCGCGCCTTGCTGGCGTTTGGCAATCCTTCCCGGGTTGCCGTTGAGTTTCGCCATCCCCGCTGGCTCACCGAGGAGACACGGGCTCTACTCGCCGACCTGGGGGCTGCATTTTGTGAGGCAGATTCACCCAAGAGCCGTCCTCTGGGCTGGGTAACAGCCCCTGTGGCTTACTTCCGCCTCCACGGACGCAGTCACTGGTACTACCACAACTATACGCAAGAGGAATTAAGCGAAATCGCTGACTGGATCCGTCGCGCCATCCAGCAGGGAGCACAAACCGTCTATGTGTTCTTCAATAACGATTTCGAGGCATTTGCTCCTTATAACGCACTCGCTCTGAGAAGAATCCTGGGCGAGGCTGAGATAGCACCCAACCTGGTCCAGTAACCGCGCTGTACCTTTGTTCTGCCTCCAGTCCAATCCTAATCACCAAAATCTTCGGGGGTTGCCCAAGAGGCTACAAAATTTTCCAAGGAGTTAAAGCACAAACTGACGCAATCCCACCCCTTCATCAGCCAGCGCACGTAGATCCTCATTCAAAGTATCCATGAATGAGCCGAAAACACCCTTATCGTAGTAATTGGGAAAGTACGCCTCCACTACCAAATCAAAGTCCTTATCCAGATACCCCCGACAAACTCGGGCCAGCCGGTTATAGGTGTTGACGGCCTGATGAACCTCATTGCGATGTGTAAATCCCTTGTCATTGACCTTGAAGAACGTAGTAAACAACACCCCAAACGCATAATCTTTCACAATCAGGTTAAAGTGACGAGGATGGCGAGCGAAAAGCACCCGGTCCTCACCCCACGACGTTTCGTAGCCCAAGAAGTCTAGGTGGGCAGCAATTTGGTCCATTAGGGTTGTGGCGAACATAGGTTCTCCTTTTCTAGGATTCGCTCCAGGGATGAAAGAATGATCCCCCTTTTGTCTTTATCATATCATATAAGGGAGGTAAGTATCGCCCGAAACTCCCCCCAATCTCAACCTATTTCAGGAATAAGGCCTTGTAGAACCTCCTCCCGAACCTCGCCCAGCACACCGGTCAATTTTTGACGCGCCGCTTTGCGCACCTTATCCAGGATGACGGCAGCCGAGCGATTCTCCAACGGCAGAGACAGCCGTTGCTCGGAGAGAGAAACTCCCTCCGGCTCGCGCAGGAACACGTTAGCCGAAACCAGGCTTAGCAAGGCGAGTTTAACCGCCTCTGAAGAAATCTCACCATCCAGGCCTGCCACAATGGCTTCAATGGCCGAACCAATATCACTCTGCTGCACAGGATGCTGGGCCAGCCAGGAAACGACGGCGTAAAAGTCACTTGCCGACGGCAGTCGAAAGATGGGGCTCCCCGTGGCCAAGATACTGCGATAGGTCTCCGGAGTGTGAACCTCACGCCTGTCCACATCAGGCAGGATTTCCACGCCCTTCTGCACTGCACTGCGCAGGGCAAGCACGGCCTGCGAATTCAGAGGACGCGCTATGCAAAAATCGGTCCCCTTGCAGACATACTGCATGTACTCGATGAACTTGGCGAAGCCCAGGCGAATTGGCTGAAAGCCGGGCACCGCGTATTTGATCGCTTCCTGGATGACCGAAAGGTAAATCCCGCTTCGCGTCAGATCCGTCTGTGAGGTAGGATCGCGCGCGTACCACTCCAGGATTTCACGGGTCTTGGCCACAATTCCATCCGGTGTAAGCGTCTTTAGCGGCTTGATCCGCTGGGCCAGCCGTACATTACGGGGGTCATAGACTTCTACCATAGAAGAAACCCCAGAGGGAGCGGAGGCGGCTGCCCGTTGCGGCCGTTCCTCTTCACCCTCGTCCGGGTCATTAATCCAGACAAAGGCGTCACACACCGCCTGAAAAGTCTTGTTTGTGGCTGTGCGATACGCGCACCCCACTACCACTTTACCATACTCATGGAGTTTCTTCGCCAGGGCTGCAAATCCCCCATCCCCGGAAACAATCACAAAGACCTCCAGAGAAGGGCGCACGTGAGCCAGATCAATAGCATCAATCGCCAGTTGAATGTCAGCCGCATTCTTTTTCTGATCTCGCGAGAAACCAAAGACCTGAATCGGATCAATCCCCAGTTCATTAATCTCGCCACGCATGATCGCCAGGCGTGGATCACTCCAATTTGCATAAGCCCGTTGCAAGGCTATCTGCCCAATTTTGCCAGTTTGGCGTACAGTCTCCAAAATATCCTTCAGAGACAGGTTCGCCACCATCTGCTGAGAGAAGCTATACCCCTTAAGCAGATTTTCAATGTCGTAAAAAACGGCCGTATTAAACCCCATGTTGTTCACAAAATCCTCCAATCACTTCGAAAAAGGCAAAAGCACATCTTGTGCTCAAGCCCCCTTCATTTTTACAAATTCAACCAGCGCACTACTGCCGCCGGCAGTTCCTGCATGGACGCTATCCGCATGGTGCATTGCGGCAAGGAATCCAGGAATGCCTTTCCATACCCTTTCGTGATAACGCGCCGATCCAAAATGACTACCGCCCCGCGATCCGTTTGGGTCCGGATTAGCCGGCCAAATCCCTGCCGAAAGCGCAGGATAGCCTCGGGCAGTTGATACTCGTTAAAGGGATCATCAAACGTTTCTGCCCGCGCCGCCACGATAGGGTCGGAAGGAACATCAAAAGGCAGGCGCACGATCACCAATACCGAGAGCGCTTCCCCGGGGATGTCCACTCCTTCCCAAAAGGCTCGTGTGCCCAGTAAAACCGCACGCTCGCTCTCGCGGAACGATTCTAAGAGCAGGTTGGACGAAGCACCCTCTCCCTGCTCATAAACCTGAATATCGGCTTCTAGCAGGCGCGCGGTGATGGCTTCGGAGGTGCGGCGCAACTGAGCGTAGGATGTGAAAAGCACCAGCATACGCCCACCCGTGGCCTTGGCCAATCGCACCAGGGTTTGCTCCACCTTGCGCTGATAATCCCCACCCCCGTTGGGTTCGGGAATATCATTAACCACATAGAGTAAAG
Organism: Thermanaerothrix daxensis; assembly: GCF_001306145.1. Taxonomy (GTDB): domain Bacteria; phylum Chloroflexota; class Anaerolineae; order Anaerolineales; family Anaerolineaceae; genus Thermanaerothrix; species Thermanaerothrix daxensis. The sequence continues at coordinate 366,270 of NZ_LGKO01000002.1, read as the reverse complement.
TCGAGTTCTGGTAATCAAAGGGCGAATCGAGCGCCAGTTCATCCGCGGTGTAGGCATTCAAACGACTGCGCAGATAGTCAAAATTACCCTGCGTGGTCAGCGTTGCAGAGGTGAGCACCACACTGCGCTTCTCATTCCACAAATATTTCTCCATCAACGTCCCAATATGAATTGGGGCAATCTGTAGGGCTACACGGCTAATATTGCTCCCCGTAGTCTCTACCCAATAGACGTAGGCGGGGTCGGGCTGACTAACCAGGGTGGTGAGGTAATGATCAGCCTCATTTAAACGCCGCAATACGCCATTGAGTGTTCCCAGCGCATCTTCCAGTTCTTCGGGGGTTAACCCCAACACCTCACCCAGTGCCCGGGTAAGTTGCTCGCTCCGCGCCAGCAAGGCGACCAGTCGTTCATGCACGGCTCCCCAGGCCAGTTCGACCGCCTCCCAGGCAGGTTGATGGCGATTGGCCGGCAACAAACGCACCTGCTGTCCGTACATCCCCACCGGCTGCCCTTCCCGTTCATATTCTAGGAACATTTCCAGGGCATTGAAAAACTGTACCAACCCCTGCTCAACCTGAAACGCCAGGTCGGTGAGCACTTGCATTTCTCGATTCACTGCCGCAAAATCGGAAGGGCGCAATATGCCGCGCAACTGCACCAGCAAATGCCCCAAAATTCCGCTGGATGTCCCTCCCAATTCCCGCAGCATACGCGCCAGGTCCTCGCGTGTAACCCGATAACTGAGGGCATTGGTGGTAGCTTCTTCCAGGTGATGCGCCTCATCCACAATCAAAGCCTCGTAATCGGGAATCACCCGATTCCCAGCAACGACATCGGCCAGGAGCAGAGCATGATTGACCACCACTAAATGCGAAGCCAGAGCAGCCTGACGAGAACGATAAAAAGGACAAGCACCTCCGGTTCGTTTGAGACAGGTTTCCGCTTTGCACTCCTCGTCTTCTGCGGAAAGCCGCTGCCACACCTCACGTTCCACTGGTCCGTGCAAAGTGATCTCGTTGCGGTCACCGCTCCCCCCTTCCCACAGCCAGACTAAAATCTTGCCCAAAATGCGCAACTCTTCCACACTCTGAGGTCCACGTTGACGCAGAGCCTCCAGACGGCGTGGGCACAAATAATTACCTCGCCCTTTCATTACCGTAGCGCGAATCTCCAAACCCAGCGCCGCCAGCAGATCGGGAATGTCTTTTTTGATCAACTGTTCCTGCAGGGTAATCGTGTTCGTCGAGATTACCACACGACGACCATTCTTCCATGCCCACAAGGCCGCGGGGATTAGGTAGGCAAAAGACTTCCCTGTGCCGGTGCCTGCCTCAACCAACAGGTGGTAACCCTCTGAAAGGGCCTGTGCCACGGCGCGAAGCATCGCCACTTGCTCAGAACGATATTCAAAGCCGCTCATGTACTGCGAGAAGACGCCACCGGGTTCCAACAACGCCGCCGCCTCGTCAATATCCAGTGCCACGGGCGCAGGAGTGCGTAGCTCCAACGGGCGGGCCATCCATTCCGAGTCCGCGGTCTGAAACCACCCGCGTGATGGGCGGGGGACTTGACGAGCCTGGATGCCTTCCCGAGCCCGCTGACGGAGGACCTCGCTGAAAAACCAATACCCCATCCAATCCAAAGACTCGCTCAAGCCCACCAGTTCCTGAACAATTTCAATAGGCAGACTCAGGGCTTTCTCGTAAAGCCGGTGATAAACCGCATGCGTCAGACGAGCGTCATCTAAGGCGCGATGGGAATTGGGCAAAGGAATACCCAACAATTGTCCCAACGATCCCAGGTTATAACGGCTGGCCGAGGGCATCAGGATTGCCGCCAGTTCGTAGGTATCCACGGCTTCTACCAGGGTCAGTGCCCGCTGACGACGCAGGAAGCCGAGATCAAAGCCAATGTTGTGGCCGACGACCACAGAGTCCCCCACAAAACTTTCCAGGCGCGGCAAGACCGCATGAATGGGAGGCGCATCGCGCACCATTAAATCGTTAATCCCGGTCAACTGGGTAATCGCAGGCGGAATGGGACGCCCCGGATTGACCAACGTGCTCCACGTTTCCTCCACCCGAGGACCATTAAAACGCACGACGCCAATCTCTATGATTGCGTCGCGCGTTGGATCAGTTCCGGTAGTCTCCAGATCAAGAGCAACAAGCGAGGTCATCATTGATGATTATACCATCTTGGGCTCCTTGATCAGGGCGAGAGAATAGGTGCGCCGTCCACAGACTACCAGGTCCCACATATGTCCGGGGCGTGGGATGGCTCGTTACTAAAAAAGCCGGCGCACCCTTTTACAACATTACATTCTAACGAAAGCGCAAAACCCACCAAGGTGTCACCTCAATCCACCCTGACCCACCATCCGTGAACGGCCCATTGTTTCAGCGCATGTATGACCAAGGGATTCTACCGGGTTTGCCCCTCAATTGAAAAATATAGCCCAACCAACGACTCAAAGGGCACACTAATCAACAACCAGTTCAATACCGTATTTTGACCGTAATTCGAAAATTTTATATTATATTTATAACTCTCTAACTCCTTTTTTATTATGAGCCTCAACTATTACATTTACAGTTAAATTCAGCGGGAGATAAGTATCAAGTTATGTTGGGCTTTTCTAGTGAATGGCTTACGCACCTAAGACGCTTTGCACAACGGATTGACTGGCATGTGTGGATCCCCTCGCTGGTCAGCGCCTACATGGTGTTCTATCTGATCTGGCGCGCGCTTGAGACCATTAACCCACAGGTGCCCGTCCTCTCCTGGCTGCTGTGGGGAGCCGAAGCCTTCAGCGTGGTCAATTACCTCCTTTTCTCGTGGATGACCCGCCGCATTGATCCACCCGTACCCTACCGACCACCGCGCCCCGGGCTGAATGTAGATGTTTTCATCCCGACCTATAACGAAGACATTGAGATTCTGGAAGCCACGCTGACCGGCTGCCGCTTAATGACCTACCCGCACCGCACCTACTTGCTGGACGATGGGCGACGCGAAGAAGTACGCAAACTGGCCGAGCGTTTTGGGGTAGGCTATATCACCCGCCCGAATAACCGTCATGCCAAGGCCGGTAACCTCAACCACGCACTGAAGCAGACCAACGGAGAGTTTATTGTGGTCCTGGATGCCGACATGGTTCCCCAGCCCAATTTCCTGGAGCGCACGCTGGGCTATTTCGAAGATGAGCGGCTGGCTTTCGTTCAATTACCCCAAGAATTTTACAACCTGGATTCTGTGCAACACGACCAGAGCAAACCCACCTGGCACGAGCAATCTCTTTTCTTCCACGTTATTCAGCCGGGTAAAAATTACAGCAACAGCGCTTTCTGGTGTGGAAGTCCCTCCGTGATACGACGTAAAGCCCTGGAAGAAGTGGGAGGTGTCGCCACCGAAACGATCACTGAGGACATCCACACCTCGGTGCGTTTGCATAGCCGGGGGTGGAAATCGCTCTTTGTCAATGAATCCCTGGCTTTTGGCATTGCCCCCCAGACCATCACCGCATATTTATTGCAGCGTCTGCGTTGGGCCCAGGGAACCATGCAACTCTATCGCAGTAAGGAAAGCCCGCTCTGGATTCGGGGGCTGACTCTCTCTCAGCGGCTTTCTTACTTGGCGAGTTTTCTGGCCTACATAGAGTCGGTGCAGAAATTCATCTTTCTGATGATGCCGGTAGCGATACTTCTGCTGAATGTATTACCCATGCGGGTTGAGCTGCCACGCTTCCTGTTCTTCTGGACCCCCTACTTTATCTTGAATATCCTGGCCAACCAGTTTGGAGGGCGTGGGTACTTTCGCTACTTCAAAAGCGAGATCTACGCTTTCCTGCGCATGGTGGTCTTCATCCAATCCCTGCTGGTGCTGGCGATCAACAAGCCTCTCAAATTCCGGGTCACCCCCAAGTCTGTGGATCGCTCGGTTTACGAGAAAGAACGTAGTGCTTTGCGTCTGCATTTTGCTCTGCTGGGTGCAATGATCGGGGCGCTGTTGTTCGGTAGTTTTCGCCTCCTGGTATGGGGAGCGGCCGGTTTAAGCCGCGAAGCCTTCTGGATTGTTTTGTTCTGGGGGCTGTATAACGCCAGTGTGATCTACATGGGTGTGCGGGAAGTACTCAGCCGCCGCCATGAGCGCCGTCATTACCGCTTCCCGGTGAATCTCAGCGGTTACTTGGCAACAGGTGAACAGACCTTCCCGGTCCAAATTGAAAATCTCTCCCTCAGTGGAGCGGGTTTACGGGCACCCATCTCTCTGCAAGCGAACACCAGACTCACAGGCAGTTGGTTGACTTTCAGCACCCCTTATCATCCTTGCATTCGGGTGCCCCTCAAGTCCATTGTGTTCCGGCGCGCCGACGCAAAAGGCTGGCTGGAGGGAGGGGCTGCCTTTGATGAGTTAGAATTGGCCGAGCGCGACCGACTTTTAGAATACTTGTTTGTATACCGCCCGGGAGAAATTTTCGCCAACATGCTTCTCCAATCAGCCCCGCAGGCGGTTTCCGGCGTACCCTTGCAAAACATGGCCGCCTCCTCAAAAGAAGCTCCATGAAGCTGGCCTTCTATATCCAGCACAACACTGGCAACGGGAGAAACGATCGGGTTATAATTCAGCCCGATTTACGATGGAAGGCAATCACCCCCCACAAGTTTCCACCTGGCAGGCCTGGGTGCTGGCCGCACGTCCAAGGACGCTTCCAGCCGCCGCTTCGCCAGTTATCATGGCAACTGCGCTGGCCTGGGCCGAAAGGGTGTTCCGTTTAGATGCTGCGCTGGCGGCTCTGCTGGGCGCCCTTCTGCTGCAAATTGGCGCTAACCTAGCCAATGATTACTTTGACTATCAAAAGGGAGCCGATACCCCTGAGCGCTTGGGGCCTTTGCGGGTCACTCAGGCCGGATTGTTGACCCCGCGCCAGGTGCTTACTGGCGCGGGGGTTGTCTTCGGCCTGGCCGGCTTGCTGGGATTCTACCTGTTAACCATTGCCGGCTGGCCGGTAGCGCTAATCGGCCTGGCTTCCATCCTCGCAGCGCTCGCCTACACCGGGGGACCGCGCCCCTATGGCTACCGCGGATGGGGCGAGGTAGCCGTGTTCCTGTTCTTTGGCCTGGCGGCAGTGGTTGGCACATATTACGTTCAGGCCCGGCAGATCAGCCTCTCAGCGGTGGTCACTGCCATCCCCATTGGTCTGCTGATCGTCAACATCCTGGTAGTCAACAATTTGCGAGATATTCCCACCGACCGTGCTTCCGGCAAGTACACTCTGGCTGCCCGCTTTGGCGAAGCCTGGGCGCGGCGCGAGTACCTGGTCCTTGCAGTCCTGACCTACTTGATCACTCTGGGGACGGTTCTCCTTGGCTGGTTACCTAAAGGAGGGCTTTTATCTATGCTCTCCTTGCCTCTGGCCATTCGATTAACCCAGGAGATCTGGCACCTCCAAGGCCGTGCGTTGAATCGCTGCTTAGCAGGCAGCGCCCAACTGGCGCTGGCCTTCAGCCTGTTGTTCTCACTTGGGATCGTGATCGAAAAGTGGCTGTTCGGGTGAGCCTCGTTCCGGTCCAACTCGACATTGCCTCAAGAAACTATCTGCCAACGGCACCACCGCTTTTCCAACCCATCCACCAGAAAATACAGCCCAAGTCCCAGCAGGCTCATCGCCACAACACCTGCGTACATGGCGGGGTAGTTAAACAACGCGCTCCCATTGAGGTAGATGTAATATCCCAGCCCCTTCTGCGTTGCAAAGAGCTCAGCCACATAAAGCACTGCCACAGCCGTCCCGATGGACTGACGCAGAGCGGTGAGAACAGCCGGCAAACTCGCCGGGAGATACACAAAACGAAATAATGCCAGACGTCCGGCCCCTAAACTGCGCACACTGAGCACCAATTCAGGGCGAAGCCCCATGGCCTGATCCCGTACCAGGACCAGAATCTGGAAAAAGAGGATCAAGAAGATCACGGTGATTTTCGAAAGGTCGCCGATGCCGAGAAACAGCAACACAACCGGCACAAAAACCACCTTGGGAATGGGGTAGAGCAGGTAAATCAGCGGAGAGAAAAGGGCGTTTAAGCGCTTGGATTGACCCAGCACCAAACCAGCCGGTGCGGCGGTTAAAATGGCCAACAGCGTGCTCGCCACCACCCGCCACAGGCTGGCCAGAAAATGCACCCCCAGCGCCCCCCGCGTGATCTCCTCCCACAATACCACTCCCACTCTTGAGGGCGGGGGCAGAATGGGCTGCCGGATTATCATAGCAATGCCCTGCCAGAAGAGTAATAACGCCAATCCGGCCAGAAGCAGGTTTCGGCGACTCATAACGCCTCCAGGCGCGAACGCAACTCACGGCACAAGTCCCGGTAGGCCGGTGAATCCCGGTACTCAGGGTGCAAAAAATCAGGATTTTCAATGACATGGGCCGTCTGATTAGGTGGATGCCCCAAGAGCAGGATCTTTTGCCCCAGCAGGGCCGCCTCTTCAATGACATGTGTGACGATAATCAGGGTCAGCCCCCGTTCCACCCACAAATCCAGCACCAGACGTTGCAGGCTATCGCGGGTAGGCGCATCTAACGAAGCAAACGGCTCATCCATGAGCAAAATATCCGGGTTCAAAACCAGCGTGCGGGCAATGGCTGTGCGTTGACGCTGGCCGCCGGAGATTTGCCCTGGGAAGTGCTCGGCTACTGATAACAAGCCCAAACGCTCAAGCCAGGGCTCGACCTCCAACGTGGGCTGATAGTCACGCGGAGCATGGATGCCATCTGCACCATAGAAATTGCGGATGCGCAAGCCCAGACGCACGTTCTCGCGCACTGTGGCCCAGGGTAGCAGTCCATAATCCTGAATGATCAATCCCGTCTGCGGGCGGGGGCGCGTCAGAAGCTGGCCGTCAACCCGAATCACCCCGCGCTGGGGGCGCACCAACCCCGCCAGAAGCGAGAGCAAGGTGCTTTTGCCACAGCCCGAGGGCCCCAAGATAACCCAGGCTTCGTTGCGCCCGGCGGTCCAGGTAAAATCCTCAAAAATGGGCTTGCCGGGCGTATAAGCAAAGGTGATCCCCTCAACCTCAATCATCATCCTCAGGGCAGCAGATTGGGGTTTACGCAATCACTATAAACCAGGTCCACTTTTAAGTACCCTTTAGATTGGGCCCACGCCAGAGCATCGGCAAACTGGTCGGCAGTAGGCACACCCTTCAAGGGGTAAGTGGGTACACGAAAACTCTCCGCCAGTGGCGCGGGAACCATTTTCTGATCCACCATCAGTGTGCTGTATTTTTGGGGGTCGGCATTAATTCGCTGGGTAGCCTCTTCTACCGCCGCCAGAAAGCCCTTGACCACCTGGGGGTGCTGATCAATCACGGCTTTACGAAAAGAGATGAGGCTGAAAGAATATTCCGGTGCTACAGTGTCATCCAGAATCGGAATGGCGCCCTGTTGTTCCGCCAGGGTGGAAAATGGCTCCGGAAGCATGGCGGCTTTGAGTTCCCCACTTGCCAACAGGGCCATGCGGTCAGGGATCTTGGGAACTGAGACCATCTGGATCTCCCCCGCCTGGAAGCCCTGTTGCTCCAATAGACGTTGGGTCAGGTATTCAATCACCGTAGCCTGAGAAACACCGACGGCGATACCTTTCAAATCACTGACCCCCTGAATGCCCGCTCCTTTAGCAGCCAAAATCCGAAAAAGCGCCTGATCCGTCGTAGCCGTTCTCGCAAAACGCACCGCCTGCACCTGAGGAGTCTCCTTATTGAGAAACATGACGGAAGTCAATTCATTAATCATTGCATCTGCCTGGCCGGCGGCAATTAACTGATCGCGCTCTGGGGCTGAGCCCACCGGGATCAACTCCACCTGCACATTGTACTTCTTAAACAAGCCCTCCTGCTGAGCCACCACAATAGGCAAACCATCCAGAATGGGAAGCAGCGCCACCCGAATGGTTATTTTCTCGGCGGGGGTTGCCAGTGTACAACCAGTAACGAGAATCAAAGCAAGCCACCAAAAAGCGAGATGTTTTTTCATCAGTCGCATCTCCAAAAAACGAAACTGGGTTGAGTATGGTGTAAGTATAACGCAGGTGAACAAGGAAGAATGGCAAGATTATAACCCCCATGGCAGAATCAATCGCCTGCCATTCATCAATTCGGCAGGCGATTGATTACCCCGGGAGAAACTGGTTGTGGATCAGGAAGAAAATTGACGAAGTAACCGCGAAGGAACCTTGGGGTGAAGCGCCACCCCGGAAAACCCACGATATCCCAACAAGCGCAGTCCATTCAGCACAACAATGACGGTGCTCCCCTCATGTCCCAATACTCCCAATGGCAGGGGGAGAGTTGCCCCAAAGGTTGTAACAACCAGCACAACAATCATCGCCAGGGCAAAGGTTAGATTCTGCCATACGACCCGACGCGCTTGTCGCGCCAAACCCAACGCAAAAGGAATTTTTTGCAAATCATCCGACATCAAAATTACGTCCGCTGTTTCAATGGCCACATCGGTACCGGCGCCTCCCATCGCAATCCCCAGGTCGGCCGCGGCCAGAGAGGGCGCATCGTTAACTCCATCGCCTACCATAGCAACCGCCCCGTAAGTTTCACGCAACTCACGCAAAACACGAACCTTGTCCTGGGGCAGCAGATTGGCATAGTACGCGTCCACACCCGTGTGGGCAGCAATGCGCGCTGCTACACGCTCGTTATCGCCGGTTAGCATGACCACACGCTCAACCCCAACTCGCTTGAGCGCCTTAACTACAAGAGCGGCTTCAGGCCGCAGAGCATCCGCCACCGCCAGCAAGCCCACAAAATGCCCCTGCCCCGCCTCATGACCATCCAGTGGCTCAGCGTAGGCCAGCATCACAGTCTGGCCCTCATCTTCCAATTGCCGAATCCGCACCTGGAGCGACTCGGGGAGAGCCATATTTCGCTCGGCGAACAGGCGCACATTCCCAACCAGCCAACGGTATCCATCTACTTGCGCCTCAATCCCATGCCCCGGGTAGGCCCGGAATTCCCGCGCACTTGGCAGAACCAGGCCACGTTCCTGAGCCGCGCGCACAATGGCCGCCCCAATCGGATGCTCAGAACGCGCTTCCACAGCCGCCACTTGTTGCAGGAGGGTGGTCTCATCCAGATCGGCCAGGGGGTAAATGCCAGTTAATTGAGGCACGCCATGGGTTAAAGTACCGGTCTTATCAAAAGCCACCACCTTGAGCGCAGCGGCTTTCTCAAGGTGCACCCCACCCTTAAAAAGCACGCCATTACGCGCTCCATTTGCGATCGCCGAGAGAATGCTGGCAGGGGTTGAAATGACCAGAGCACATGGAGAAGCCACCACCAGCCACGTCATCGCACGATAAAAGGTGGGATAGAAAGGCTGACCCAAGACAAAATAGGGGATAAGGATGAGCAAAACCGCCATCCCCAGGACAAAAAAGGCATAATACTGCTCAAATGTATCCAGCATACGCTGGGTTTTCGCTTTACTGGCCTGGGCTTCCTCCACCATTTGAACAATGCGTGCCAGGGTAGTGTCCTTTGCCAGGCGCGTCACCCGTACTTCCAAACTGCCATTGCCGTTGACGGTGCCCGCAAAAACCGCATCACCCACTTGTTTGCTTACCGGCATGGACTCCCCAGTGATTGTGGCCTGATTGACCTCCGAGGTTCCGCTGATCACCTCCCCATCAATGGGGAAACGCTCCCCCGGACGCACCACGATGATATCCCCCGGGATCAACTTTTCCACCGGCACGGTCACCAGACGCGATCCCCGTCGCACTGTGGCCACCTTGGGGCGCAGGTCTAGCAATTTTTCAATGGCTTTACGGCTACGATCCATGGCGTAGGCTTGGAGCGTGTTCGAAAGAGAAAACAGGAAAAGCAAGGCCGCCCCTTCTGCGGGCGAACCAATGACGGCCGCTCCCAGCGCCGCCAGGATCATCAACAAATCCACATTGAGGGTTTTCTCGCGTAATGCTTCCAGACTGGCTTGCACCCCAAACCATCCACCGGTAACATACGCCAGAGCAAACAACCCCGCGCTCACCATCGGTGCAGCCCCTAAGCGTTCGAGCAACAACGCTGCCAGTGTGAAGAAAGCCGTGAGAATGGTAAAGAGAATTTGAACCTTTTGCTCATCGTATCGAGGAGAAGTTGGAGATTCAAGACCGGCAGGAGGTGCCGAAACTTCCTCGACATCAGCAGCGGGCCGCGTAACCTCACCCCATCCTATTTCAAGAGCGTCTCCCTGAAAGGTCACCCGTGAGGGATCCAGCCCCAAAGCCTGGCCCAATTGCAGCGCGCAAATTGCACAGGCAGCGCCTCCCATTTCACGGCGGGCTGCACATTGTGCGCTTCGTCCAGCCGCCACTTTGCCCGCTTCGTTCACAAGCAGAAGAGCCCGTTCGGGGGAAATGATCTCAGGATCGTACACCAGGCGCAGGCGTTCTGCATGATAATCGTAGTGAACGGCTTTAATTCCGGCATACCCTTGCAGGGTATCGGCAAAGACATCGGTGCATCGTAAGCCCGAAACAGGCAGATTGGGAAAGGATCGTTCAGGCGTTGTTTCCGCGGTGGTCATAATCAGGCTCCTTCCGTGCAATGGATGTCTTCTGCTGACATTCGGGGCATAACCCGTAATACAACACCCGCGCTCCCAAGACGCGGTACCCTGAGGTAGCGCTGATTTCCTCATCCAGGAACTGCACGTACTGGCTGGGAAAATCTACAATTTTATGACACGAAACGCAGGCCAGGTTAATGTGAGGATCGGTATCGGCGTCATAATGGGCCATCCCATCCCCGGCATTACCCAAAACGTTAACCGCTCCTAAGCGCACCAGCACTTCGAGTGTGTTATACACCGTAGCCAGGCTCAATGATGGGAAGCGCGGCTTTAGAGTTTCATAAATCATCGCTGCGGTGGGATGCTCACGACTCTCTGCCAACAATTCACAAATGGCCTGTCGCTGTGGTGTGAGTCGCAGGCCTGCCTTGCGTAACGAATCTAACAAAATTGCTTTCTCGGTCATCTTCTTCCCTGTAATCATTCTAATTTTATATCAATTATTACCTTGTAATCATTTTAAACAAATCGGGAAGATTGTCAAGCCCCCTTCTGATGAATCTTTACGTTGGGTATCCGCGCTCCTCTCCAACAACTTCCTTGGCTAATAAATTCAGCCTTCCAAGGTCAGTCCGACTTAACACCCAAATAACACTTTCGATGCAAGACGCCTCACTTCATCAAGAGTATCTTTTTATGTAGCAGATTACACAACCGTTGCCATTCTACTCAGCCTTGGAGGTGCTCTATGATAACCAACGCCCAACCGGCTTTGCCAGCAAATTCCCCACGCTATTTGACACTGTTGGTGGAACGCATGGTCGAACTGGCCCCGCTCCTGGCCCGCAGCCAGAACACGCGCCGCTGGATTGTGCATACTCTGGAACATCGCATCCACGAGCAGGCTGAATTACAGCGTAAAGCAGGCCAGGAACTCCCCGGTCTAATCGCCGATCAAGAGGCTTTTGCCCTGGCCCTGCTCCGCGTGGGTGAACGCGCCCTAACCGAATATCATCTGTCCAAACCCTGGCTGCGCGGGTTGTTTTCCATTCTAATGCGCGACCTGTTTATCGAAAAGAAACGTCGTCGCGAAGCCGCCGAAACCTTTCGCGCCCAATACGGATACGATCAACCCTCTTTTCTCACCATCAGTCCCTTCAAAGGGTGCAACCTGCGCTGCATTGGGTGCTACGCCGACTCCGGAGCCAATACCCAGAAACTGGATTGGGACATTGTAGATCGCCTGGTCACTGAGGCAGAAACTTTATGGGGCGCTCAGTTCATGGTGATCAGCGGTGGTGAACCCCTGGCCTATCGTTCCCAGGGCAAGACCATCCTGGATCTGGCGGCCAATCATCCCAATACATTCTTCCTGATGTACACCAACGGCACCCTGATCACAGAGGCTGTGGCCCAACGCTTAAGCGAATTGGGCAACCTCACGCCAGCCATCTCCCTGGAAGGATGGCGCGAGCAGACCGATCAGCGCCGCGGCCCTGGAGTCTTTGACAAGGTGATGGCGGCCATGGATCGCCTTTATCAGGCAGGTGTACCTTTTGGCGTTTCCCTCACCGCCACGCGTCATAACGTCCAGACCATTCTCTCAGAGGAATTCATTGACTTTCTGTTCTTTGAACGACATGCCCTGTATGGTTGGATTTTCCAGTACATGCCCATCGGGCGTGCCTTCACCCTGGATCTGATGCCCACGCCTCAACAGCGCCTGTGGATGTGGCGACAGTCATGGTACCTCATTCGCCAGAAGCGGATCATTCTGGCCGACTTCTGGAACCACGGAACGCTGGTAGGCGGATGTATCTCGGCGGGCGGTTATGGCAAGGGAGGTTATTTCTACATTGACTGGAATGGAAACGTCAGTCCTTGTGTGTTTGTGCCCTACACCGCCATCAACATCAAAGAGGTCTATGCCCGCGGGGGCAATCTCAACGATGTCTATCGCGAGCCTTTCTTCGCGGGAATCCGGCGCTGGCAAACGAGTTATCAGCATCAGAACCTGCTCGCCCCGTGTCTGATCCGTGACCACCACGATGTGCTACGCACACTCATCAAGGAGCACGAGCCCGAACCCAGTGACGAAAACGCCCGCGCTGCGTTGCTGGACCCTTCCTACGCCGAGGGATTGATAAACTACGCCCAGTCCTTCCAACGCCTGGCAGATGTCGTCTGGCAGCGCACCTACGTGGAAGGGGGTCCTGCCGAGGTTTCAGACAACCTGACCCCTGAATTCGCCTCATCGGAGGTGAAATCGGCCCCATGACACCCGGTTTTCTGGGCTACCGTTGGTTGCGTCGCTTACTCGGAAATTCGGCAAACCCCACCCGTGGGCAGTTGCGCCAAATCTGCCTGCGGGTGGAAAACCTGCCGTTGCAACGCGCCCTCTTTCACGAAGCCCTGGGACTACCCTTGCTACCCCCACTTAAGGAGAAGCAAGTCACCTTTTGTCTTGGTGATAATCTGTACCTTACCTTACAAGAAGCCAGTCTTTCTGAGCCTAATCCATCATTCCCAGAAATAGAATTAACCTTTGAGGTGACTGACCTGGCACGGGTTCAATCGCACTTGCGCCTCAACGGCTATAATTTAGAAAGGGATGCGGGAGGCGATCTGTGGTATCACCCCCGCAGTAGAATTGGAGTGCGGCTAAAGCCTGGTTCCATCCCACCTGCATCAGAAGGAGAGGGGCCATGACCTGCGTGTGGGTAATCCTTGCTGGTTATCTGATCGGCTCGCTTTCTGCTGCTATCCCGATCAGCCGTTGGTGGAGCGGACGCGATATCCGCACGTTGGGAGACGCGAACGCCGGCACTGCAAATGTGGCCCGCCACCTGGGCATCAAACCAGCGGCTCTGGTAGCCATTGTAGATATCGCCAAAGGCGGGATCGCCATTCTGGTTGCCCGCGCACTCTCAGCCCCCGAAGCCTGCATGGTGCTGGCCGGCATGGCGGCGATGCTGGGACACCGCTTCCCCCTTTACTTCCGCTTCCGCGGAGGACGGGGGCTGGCCACAACCTTGGGGGCTCTGCTGGCCCTGGTCCCACGGCAGATGCTCATGGCCTTACCCTTGTACGGAATGATCTACCTGGGGAGCGGGGGAAGTGGCATCCTGGCCACTCTGCTCGCCTTTCCGGTGTTGATGCTACTCATCTACTGGGATGGCTACGATGCCTGGATTGTCGCCGCACCGCTCATTCTGGCGTTCACCACCGCTGTATGCTCCCTACCCGAAGTTTTGGCGCGCTGGCAGAAAACGCGCGATGCCCGGCGCTTGCTCTTTGATCTGCTTCACCCCCGGGTGACCGCCGTACCCAAGGTGACCACCGTGGTCATAACCGACAGCGTTGCCTCCTTGCCCCCAGAACTGTGCCAGCGCGAAGGTATTCACTTGCTCCCCATGGCCCTGATTCTGCCCCAAGGCGTGGTGCAGGATGGGATGGGCATTGACACCCGCGAGTACTATCAACGCTTGCGCAGCGATGGATTATTGCCCAAAACCTCCGCTCCCGCACCAGGCGAATACCTGCAAGCCATTCGCCGATTGGTGGCACCCGACCAGGTAGCACTTATTCTAACCCCCCCGGCGGAACTGACCCAGTGCTTCTTCAGCGCCAACCTGGCCGCTCAAATGGCAGCCGAAGAGGGTCTCCAGGCCCGCGTAGTAGATACGCGTCTGGCCGGACCAGCCCAGGGATTGCTGGCATTGGCGGTGGCTCGTCTGGCGGCAGGCGGTGCCAGTGCTGAGCAAATCATTGAGGCACTTCCGGCACTGATTCCTCGTATTGGAATTGTGGGGGTGTTGGACACCCTAAGTTTCATTGCTCATAGCGGACGCGTCAATGCCATCAATTCACTCCTGGGGTCTGCGCTACGTCTGCACCCTGTTCTCTCGCTCCACCAGGGCCATATCCGCCTGGAAGGCGTCGAACGGACACGCAGGAAAGCCGTTGAGCGTATGGTTGAGTGGCTGCAAAAACACCTGGGCGGGAAGATCACCGCTCTGATTTGCTTCCACGCCGACGCCCCTGAAGAAGGTCAAGCCCTTTATCAGCGCCTGGTGGAGTTGCTTCAACCCCGTGAACACTACTTAACCGAACTGACCCCCGTCATCGGTGCCCATGCCGGGCCGGGTGTTTTGGGCGCTGCCTGGTGGTTGAGCGACGAATGAGCCAAATTAACGCCCGTTTTATAGCACGGGAAGGCTTTCTGTGGCACACTCTATTATAGAAATTCTGAGCCAGGGGTGTTCCCGTGTTTGCGTGGAGTCCCATCTATAGCATCGGTGTAGAACAATACGATGAGCAACATAAGCGCCTATTTGCCATTGCCCAGAAACTCTACGATGCCATGAGTGCTGGCCAGGGACGGGCGGTACTGAACGAAATTTTTGACGAACTGATTGAATACACCCGCACCCATTTTGCTTCCGAGGAAGCACTCATGGTGCGCTATGCCTACCCGGATTACGAGGCTCATCGTTTACAGCATGAGGACCTGACCCGGCAAGTCCTCGAGTTACGTGATAAGTACCACAATGGGCAAATTGCTCTATCCATCCCGGTCATGAATTTTCTCAAAGACTGGCTGCGCAACCACATTTACGAGAGCGATAAACGTTACGGCCAATACTTAAATCAAAAAGGTGTGCGGTAAGAAACGCACACCTTTATTTTTCCCTCCTTTTCAACTCACCCGACAGGGATTATGACCTATCCCCACGTTCGCGTTCCAGCAATAGACGAGTGGCGCGGGTATTCTCTTCCACAGCAATCAAGAGATCTAAAACTTCCCCTGCGCCGTAAAGAAAAACAGCGCTAATCGCTCCCCATAGGAGCACCCATAAGCCACTGAGCACCCCCAAACCACGCATCATAAAGCGCCACTCTCCCGGACCGAACATTCGCGCTGCTCCCCCCACAAACATGGCTACGGCCACAATCAGCGCACCAAAGAACACAATGACTCCCAAAACTTTGAAGATGATGCCAATTACGCGTAAAGCCCCAAAGCGCTTTTCCAAGGGTTTTACACCTCCATTTTAGGGATAGACAGGCTTTCCGGGATTAACTATAATCCTTCTCAGCCCAATTTGCCAAGAGTCCCGATGCAAGTTTTCTACTCCGATCACTGTCCCTTTCCTCTGCCTCCAGGGCATCGCTTTCCAGCGGAGAAATACCGCCTCCTGCGCGAGGCATTGTTGCATCGTGGAGTGCTTGCCCCTTATGAACTCCACCCGGCCGATCCTGTGCCTCTGGAAGTGCTTGCCCTGGCCCACACACGTGCTTATATACAAGCCGTTCTGGATGGGCATCTCCCCCCTCAGATCGAACGGCAGATCGGATTGCCGTGGAGCCCAGAATTAGCCCGGCGTTCTCTGTTGAGTGTAGGGGGCACCTGGCAGGCCGCCCAGGTGGCTCTGCGTGAGGGCATTGGCGGCAATCTGGCCGGCGGAACGCATCATGCCTTAGCCGATCAGGGAATGGGGTTTTGCATTTTTAACGATGTTGCAGTGACTGCGCTCGCCTTGCTTGAAGCTGGGTGGGTGCAACGCCTCGCCATTGTGGATTTGGACGTACACCAGGGAAATGGCACAGCCGCGATCCTGGCGGCACGCCCCGAAGTCTTCACCCTTAGCCTGCACGGTGAGAAGAATTACCCATTCCGTAAAGTTCCTTCCACCCTTGATATTGGCCTGCCCGATCACTGCGACGACGAAACCTATCTGGCGGCCCTGAGAGAGGCCCTGACCGCCGTCCTGGCCTTCCGCCCGCAGATGGTGCTTTATCTTGCCGGAGCCGATCCTCTGGCAGCCGATCGCCTGGGACGCCTGGACCTAAGCCTGGCGGGCCTGGAGCAACGCGACCGCATGGTGCTGAAAGCCTGCGCCGCCCATGATATTCCCATCGTGCTGGTCATGGCCGGCGGTTACGCCAAACCCATTGAACTCACGGTAGAAGCCCATCTTCAGACCTACATGCTGGCACGTGAAATCCTGGGAAGCCCGTAGGATCACCCTAAAGACCGCAGAACAGGGCGTCGGAACGCAACAAGTGCACTAAAAGTCAACGATACCAAAGCCCCCAATCCAATGGCCAGCGGGGCTCCCAGCCAATCTGCCATCAGTCCGGCCTGCAAGCCGCCTAAACGCATCATCCCCTGAACGGTCATTGTGTAGACCGCCATGACGCGCCCCCGAAATGCATCCGGGGTGTGCAACTGCAAGAGCGTGTTTGCCAGGGCATTCTGCAACACAAAGAACCACCCCACCAAGAACATCAAACCCAGCGAAAGTAGAAACGAGCGCGAAAACGCAAAAGCGATCAGTGTGGCCGGAAACCCCAGGCTACCTAACGTGAGCCAGGCACCCCGCTGTGTACGGGAAGAGAAAGACGAAACCGTCAGGGCGGCCAGCACCGCACCCACCCCGACAGCAGTCAAGAGCAATCCGAGCGGAAGGGCTTCTGGCGCACGGCAAGAGAACACCTCCAAAGGGCCTTCACACAATGCTGCCACAACCGGACGTGCGCTCTTCAGCAAAATATCCTGTGCAAATACCGGCATCAAGGTGGAATAGGGCATAGATAACAAAGCGCTCAAAGCCACCAGAGCAACAAGAAGCCGCGGGATTTCCTGCCCCAGAGCAAAGCGTAATCCTTGCCAAAGATAAGCGCCATCCCGGGTTTCTATCGAGCCGTTATAAACATAAGGCAGATTACGCATGGCCAGCAGGCTGGCAATGACAGCCAGAAAGGTCAGCGCATTGATGAAAAAAGCCACAGCCTCACCCACCGTTGCCACCAACCCACCAGCCACCGCAGGCCCAACAGCCCGCGCCAGGTTGAACATGGCAGAATTCAACCCAATGGCATTAGTCAGATCCTCTTTGCCCTCTACCAGTTCAACCGTCATGGCCTGACGTGCGGGCATATCCACTGCATTGGCAGCCCCCAGGATAAAAGCGAGTACATAGATATGCCCTATGCGCACCTGGCCACTCCAGGTCAATCCGGCCAGCACAAACGCCTGAACCATCATGACCACCTGAGCCATCAACACCACCTGACGCTTGGGCAAACGATCCGCAACGGCTCCACCCCACAGAGAAAACGGCATCAGCGGGATCAGTGCCACAAAATTGACCATCCCCAATGCAGCCGCCGAGCCAGTCAGCCGGTAGACCAGGACCTGCTGAGCCACCGCCTGCATCCAGGTACCGATCAGGGAGATGGATTGGCCCACGAACCAGAGGCGATAGTTTCGATGGCGTAATGCCCGGAAAGTGCGATTAAGAAACCACCTCAAATACTTGCGCCCTTGCAAAGCCGTAATGGACATGGTGGCTTCCTACTTGTGATGACATGCTTGCGGATTATAGGATGACCCACCCATCAACAAAAAATTCGGCTTCAGCGCACCCGGCGCTTCCACTCCTCCTTAAGTTGTAACTGACGTGGGCTCTCCCCGGACGGGAGCGCTAGAAAATCGTGCATCAGGCGATTGAATTTGCTGCTGTCATCCAGCATTGGAAAGTGCCCTGCCTCCTCAAAGTAAATTAGGTGCATGCTCTCAGGCATGTTGGAGACCTGCTCGGCAGAAGCCGGTTCAATCAGAGGGTCATCCAGACCATAGACCAGCAAGCAAGGCAAATTGAATACTTGCCACAAAGCCGTCAAATTTAGCTCTCGCAGATCCTCCAGTGAGGCCAACACGGCCTGAGGATCGGTTTTAATGGCATCTGTTAGCACTGGCTCGGTGAGTGGCGAGCCGCTAAGTAACCCATGTGCCAGGTCATCGGGGCTGGCGGTGCGCAGACGACCGCTAACCTGATCGCGGCCAAGCGGTAGGCTCACTGCCATCAACCGATCTACCGCCTCTGGGTAACGGGTGGCAAAGCGCAAGCCAACCAGCGCGCCCAGTCCGTGCCCAATGAGCGCCATTTTGAGAATACCAATCTTTTCTATAAAGGCAGCCAACAGGGCCACCTGGTCATCCAGGCGGTAGCGCCGGTTCTTTGCCGTATCTCCAAATCCCCACAAATCCAATGCATAGGCACGGTAATTCAAGGAAATCGCCTGCATCATCGGAATCCAATAGCGCCATGAGCCCACCCAGCCATGCAAGAAGATTACCGGGCGGCCCCTCCCCAGTACCTCATAATGAACAATGGCATCTTCCAGTAAAACGGCACTCATGTCTCAGGCGCTGAAGAATGTTTCTCCAGAAGTTCGCGCACTCGCCGGGTAAGTTCATCCGGTGCAAACGGCTTAAGCAGATAATCCGTGGCTCCCGCCGCCAAACCAGCCTGAATTTCAGATTCCTGCCCCTTTGCCGATAGGAAAACAACCGGGATGTCCTTCAGATCAGGGTTCGCTTTGAGAGCCTGGCAAGCCTGATAGCCATCCATGCGCGGCATGCGTACGTCCATCAGGATCAGCGCGGGGCGAATCTGCGAAGCCACTTGAACCGCCTCCTCACCGTTGCTAACCATCGTAACCTCGTAACCCGCAAAACGCAGGGTAAAAGCAATCAACTCACGAATATCACGTTCATCTTCAGCGATCAGGATATGAGTCATGGGCTTTCAACGCTCCGCAATAGGTAATGTGAACGAGAAAACGCTTCCTTCCCCAGGGATGCCACTGCTCTGGAACCAGATGCGACCGCCCTGCATCTCCACCAAAATCTTGGCCAGCGCCAGCCCCAACCCCGTGCCAGCCTTTGCCATGACCAGGGGATTGTTCCCGCGATAAAAACGCTCAAAAATGCGTGGCTGATCTTCCAGGGGAATACCAATCCCTGTGTCCCGAACATCCACCTGCACCTCACCTTCGCCTGAGGGATGCACGCTCAGAGTGATGCACCCTTGATCGGGTGTGTAATGATAACTGTTCGAGAGCAGACTATCCACAATTTGCCGTACACGTTCACGATCCCCGTAAACCAAGGGTAGATCCGGCACAAGATCAAGCCGAAACTCCAAACTACGAGCCTCCTCGCGTGCGCGCGTCTGCAGGTCCTTCATGCCTTCGCGTGCCACCTCGGCGAGATCGAACGCTACACGATTGAGTTCCACTCGTCCGGCCTCAATGCGCGAGACATCCAGTAAGTCATTCACCAGGCGAATCAGACGTTCGGCATTTTCCTTAACGATGCGCAAGAAGCGCTGCTGAGATTCGGTGATCGTGCCGGCGGCGCCCATCAGTATCACGTCTACATAACCTTTGATCGCCGTGAGAGGGGTTCGCAGTTCATGACTGACGTTCGCCAGGAATTCCGATTTTAAACGATCCACCTGCACCTGATAGGTCACATCTCGGAAGATCGAGACCGTGCCCAGGAAGTGATCGCGCCAGAATACAGGTGCCACATGGATGGCCACAACCCGCTGATCCTCTAAGACCATCTGACCCGCAAAGGTCTCACTGGCATCCGCCGCCTCAGCCTGCTCCGACCAGCGTTGGATGGTTTGCACCCAGGCATGGCCAGCCTCACCGAAGAGGCCGCTGAAACGCTCCAGGGATTGATTAAGCACCAAATCAGCCCGCAGACCCAAAATTCGCTCTGCTGAGGCATTGAACAGGGTGATGCGGAGATCCGCATCCGTTACCATAACCCCTTCGGCAACTGCCTCGAGGATGGCCCGCGAGCGACTGGCTTCGATCTGCTGTTCACGCACCATCTGCCCCAGGCTCTCAGCCTGATCGCGAATCAATCCAAAGAACTCGGCATTGCTCAGGGTTATGCTCATTTGACGGGCAACGGCCTGGGCCAGGTTGACATGGGTGGATTGGAAATGCCCGGGTTGACGATGCAGCAATACGAGCGAGCCCAGGACTTCCTCCCCAAGGATAAGCGGCACCGCCAGAATTGTTCTGACCCCATGGGCAAGCAAGGCCTCTGTCTCTTTACCCGCATCCTGTGCATTCATCCCGACCACGACCGGAGCACGTTGCGCCATGACCTGACGGTGAAGCGGTACAGCCGCTTCGATTAATGCTTTCGCGTCCACCTCAAAACCGGAAACCGTGCGCAGGTAACTCTCTCCCTGGGTCAAAAGCACCAGACTGGCTTCCACATCAAGCGCTTGGTTGAGCACCTCAAGTGCCCGGGTTAACACCTGATGGAGATCCAGGCTAGCCGAGAGTTCCGTGATCACCCGCAAAAGCGTTTGCGTCTCCAGGTTGGCCTGACGCAATTCAGCCGTGCGCAAGGCCACACGTTGCTCGAGGTCTTCCTTTAGCGCATGTGTTTCGGCATACAAGCGCGCATTCTGAAGCGCCGTAGCAGCCTGGTTACAGATCGTCCGGGCCAGTTCAATCTCGGCAGATGCCAGGCGGCGCTCATCGGCGTATGCCAGGGCTATCCATCCATGCAGTGTCTGTGCGCTGGCCAGCGGAACCAACAAGAGCGAGCGCATCGTTATCAAAAACGGCCAGACCTGAACCAGTGGGGCCATCTCTGCATCGCCCCGGAGATCCCCGGCAATATAGACGCCCTGCGTTTCCTGCAAGCGATCCAAAAGGGGGAAGTCCGGCAACGCCTGAGGTAAGGTCGCCTCCCCTTCTGGTGAAACCCGTGCCAATCTTGCTTGGCCCTCCTCCCACATCAGCAGGGCAACTGCATTGCCCTTCAGCGCTTCTTGTAAACGCCGCAAGGTAAGATCCAGAATATATTGGGTATCTAACGAGGCTCCTAACTCATTGGAGAGGTTATAGAGCAAAGCCAGGCGCTCCGAGCGCTGGTCAAGTTCAACCGCGCGTTGTTGACTATCTTCCAGGAGGCGAGCCTTCTCCAGCGCCAGGGCTGCCTGGCTGGCAAATGTTGCCGCCACCTGTACATCCTCTGAGGTGTAATAGCCTGCTTCGGTTTTCTCCAGCGCCAGCACGCCGATTAAGTCCGCCTGCACCATCAGCGGTAAGCCTAACCAGCACAAGCGTTCCGGTTCTATGAAGGTAGGGAAGCGCTCATCCTGGCGCACATCCGCAACCAGAATGGGCTGCCCATGCTCACGCATGGCCTGGAAGAGGCGACTATCCTCCAGGTGAACCTCCAGGCCCACCCGCTGATCGCTATCCGCAAACCCCTGGGCGGCTGTCAGGCGCAACGTTTCGCCGTCACGCAACCAAAGCACGGCAGTATCAAATGAAATGACCTCGCCTAATGCATGCATCAGCGTTGAGAGAACGTCCTCACGTGTTAGACCTGCCGCCAAACGTGCGGATGCTTGCGTGAGTGCCTGCAGTTGCGCCAACCGTTGACCAGCAGCATGGAACAAGCGCGCATTCTCCAGAGCCAGTACCGTCTGCTGAGCCAGCGAATGAGCCAGACGCTGATGCTCAGGACCGAAGACACCGCTCTGGCTGAAATTTTCAACCACCAAGACTCCCGAGATTCGCTCGCCGCCTCCCAGCGGCACAGCCAGTGCCGCTAATGGCAGTCGCCCTTGCTGCGCGCGGCGATAGTGAAGCAAATCCTCACCCATCAGGGCATAATCCCGCACGAAGTTGACCTCGGCTATATTCACCACCTGCCCCTGGTGGAAAACCCGCGCTGGAATGGACTGAACCTCCGGGTCAACGGCAAAGCGCACCGCAACCAGAGACGCCCAATCGGAGTATCCCCGCGCAGCACGGGGTACCAACTTTCCTTCGCGCGGATCCAAAAGTGCGACCCAGGCGGCTTCTGCTTCTGGAATGACCTCAAGGACGGTCTCACATAAGGCACGCAACAAATCCACTTCACTCAGGCTGCCCAACTTGCGGCTGTACTCCAGGAGCAGGTTGACCTCTCGCAAGCGGCGACGCGTTGTCTCCAACAGATCGAGGTTTTGCAGGCTAATACTGATCTGCCGCGAGAGCTGAGCGTAGAAAACCAGATCTTCAGCATCAAAAGGTGGTAGAGGATGATCCACCAGGACCAATACTCCAACCCGCTGCCCGGCGGCGCGCTCAAACACCAGAGCCATGAATGCTTGCGCCTCCCAGCCCTGCAAAAGCGGATTATTCTGCCAAACAGGTGTCTCTCGAAGATCCGCAACCGCGAGGGGCGCACCTTCATTAAGAGCCTGCAGCAGGGGATTCCGTTGTCCCAGCAACGCTTGTGGGTTGAGATCCGAAGGGAGCACACCAACAATCTCCAACAGGCGAGGCCCCTGCGGACTCTGCTCTGCAATTAGCGCCGCCCGTCCACCTAACCGCTCCAACCATTGCGTGGCTACACTTCGCAATACCCCCATGACATCCTGCTGTTGCGAAGCCTGCTCCACAATAGCAAAACCCTCGCGCACACGTTGCCACCGCAAGGCCTCGCGCTGACGATTCGCTTCACTCTGCAAAGATTCAAAGTGAGCCAAACGCTGTTGCAGAGATTGCAGGTAGCGATGACGGGCTATCGCCAGCGCAGCCTGAGATGCAAAAAGTCCCAAGGAATCCAGGGTAGCCCGATCCGGGCGCCGACCATCGCTCGGATCATCCACACTAATCAGCCCCAACGGACGCCCCGAAGCATCATAAAGGGGCGCCAGCAGCAAATCATCAGGGTGCCAGAGGTCTCCTTCGGCGGGTAATTCATCCTCAGAATGCAATACGTTGACCGAGTGCAGGGACTCAGGCAACACCGGTGTGCGATCTGCCGGAATGTAATAAAGAGAATCCAGACGAAACTCGGGCCGCAGCAAGGTCTCCAGCGCTGACCAGGGGAGTGAGCGCTGACGCAACTCTTCCCATTGCTCCGGCGTCAAGCCACGGCTCACAGTGCGAATCAGACACTCCGTTTGGGGATCATACACGCTGATCAACACAGCCCGGAACGGGGTCGCCTGAGTAATTGCACGGGCAATGGCTGCCAGCGCCTCTTCGAGGGACTGATCGGGCCACAGGAAGGACGAAACCCGATAAAGCTCGGCAAAAGTTTCCAGTTGCCGCCGCACCAATTCACTGCGCTGGACCTGTTCCTCGTACTGTAATGCATTGCCCAGCACCACACTGGCCTGCGCCGCCAGGGACTGCACGATTTCAACAACCGTTGGCCCAAAGTGATTGGGGTGACGTGCATGTAGGTGGATCAGTCCCGCCGGATACTGGCGATAGAATATTGGCACGATCAGGAGCGAGCCCACCCCTTCGTGAAGCGTAGTCGCAAGATCTGGAGGTACTTCGGCAATATTTGCAGGCACACCGCTCTGCAGCACCCGTTGCTCAAGCGCATTCAATTCGGTGGGCATCGGCTCGCCCAAAATCAGTCGCACCGGCGCCGTGCCAGGACGGGACATGTGCTGCAAATCAAAGAGCAACAGGCTGCCACACTCCGCGCGTGTAATGCGCAACGCCTCCTCATACACAATTTCCATCAAATGTTCAAGATCAAGAGAGGCGCTCAGTTCACGCGTGATTCGGTTGAGCGCCGTCAATTGTTCCAGCCTCTGGCGCAACGTTTCATCGGTTTGAGCAGCCAGAGAGGCCTGCTCAACGACTCCGGCCAGCTGTCCGGCAGCCGTGAACATCAGTTGTAAGTCGGCATGATCAAACTGATCGCTGCGCCGGCTTCCCACCCAAATCTCGCCAATTCCCTCATTGCGCACCACCAGAGGCACTGCAATGGCCGACTCCACCCCCCAGGCTTGCCGTAATTGCTGGTAAAAGGGAATCAGTGCAGTTTCAAGCGATAACTGACCACTGTATAAAGCATCCTGGCCGCCCGTTACGGTAAAAGGAAATTGGGGATCATCCACCAGCAAACGTGGGGTAAAGCCGGTTTCCTGGATTTTCTCGCCAAAATAAGAGGGGGGATGAAGCTCCAGAGCGGTACGGCTGGAATTCAGCAGAAAAACGGCCGCACAATCGGCATGTAGAAGCCGTACCAATTCCTGCAATGAATACTTCAGGATCTCATCCAGTGTGGCCGCCGAACCGGCCAGGCTGGCAATGCGGCGCAAGGCCTCGGCTCGTTGAGC
The DNA here is from genome assembly GCF_001306145.1 of Thermanaerothrix daxensis. Taxonomy (GTDB): domain Bacteria; phylum Chloroflexota; class Anaerolineae; order Anaerolineales; family Anaerolineaceae; genus Thermanaerothrix; species Thermanaerothrix daxensis. The sequence goes on along the minus strand of NZ_LGKO01000002.1, from coordinate 341,712 downwards.
ACGCTGTCGGGTTTGCTGCACCAGGGTTGCATTCTCAATGATCGGCGCTGCCTGATTAGCAATGATCATTAGCAGGCGAATTTCGTCCTGGGTGAACGTCCCCCCGTTAATCCGATTGGAAACCTGCATGTAACCCAGCACCCGCCCGACCGAAGCCAGTGGCACCAGTACGGTCTCGCGAAGGCCGGCTGCAACAGCCAGATTATGCAAGCCCAATTCACGCCAACGGACATCCTCGGCAGCGTTTTCGGTGATTAACACATCCTGTTCCAGCAGTGCGCGTTCCAGAGGGGAATTCGCTCCCACTGGCACGCGATACATCTCCAAAAATTCAGGAGGCAATCCGATAAATGGAGCCTGAGCCTCCAGTCGGCGCGTGTTCTCGTTGAAAATCAGGAACCCCAGCACATTGACCTGGACCAAGGGCAAAATGCTGTTGACCAGACGATCATAAAGCTCCCGCGAATCACGCACCGAACTGAACGCCTGCGCCAGTTGCGCCAGGCCGGCCAGTTCCATGGCTCGTCGCTGTTCCTGGCGATAAAGCAGGGCATGATGAATGGCAATGGCCGCCTGCCCCGAAATCAGGCGCAAGAGTTCCAAATCAGAAGCCTGGAAATGATCCGCCGTCAGCGAACCCACTTCCAGCGTTCCAATCAATTCCTTCCCAACCATTAACGGCACCCCCATGTATGAGCGCAGGGGATACGTCTGGCGGTCAATAGCCTGATGGAGATCCGAGCGCTCTTCCACACGCGCGAGCAGGAGAGGCCGCCGCGTGCGTGCCAGATAGCCCGAATAACCTTCATCCAGCGCATACCCCCGCGGGACCCGTTCTAGGCGGTGCCCCGCCAATCGCCGATAAGGCCACAGCACCCCGGCTTCGGCATCCCAAATCGTCACTTCCCAGATATCCGCAGGCAATAAACGCTCCAGGCTATCCAGCACAGCCTGGAGCGTCTCATTGAGGTCCAGGCTGGCGGCTATTGCCTGGGTAAGTTGCAAGAATGTCTGCAGGGTTTGGGCTGGCATGGCCGCCTCATGGGTCAGTTCCCCAGCCAGGTTGGCTTCGCGCAGCCAGAGCAAACGGTACACCTGGCCATCCAAAGGCGTCGGAAATACGCGTACCTCCACTGTACGCCCCCCCAGGGTCAGCAAATCCTGCCCACCGCTGGCACACAGCCCCAGGAAGAGCTCGGAAGGACGCACTTTGCGCGCCAAAGCCTCAAGATTCGCGGTAGCCTCGCGTGGGAGTTCAAAAAGCGCCCGCGCGCGCTCATTCAACCAGACTACACGTCCGCCCGGGTGGATGACGAGAACAGCCTCAGAGTGCATGGGGCCGTTTTCCGGCGCCCACATCGAAACTTCCGCCACGCGGGTGCGCGGAAAGGCTCGTAACAACCAGCGCGCCGCTATCCAGGCGACACCACCCAGGAGGATAAAGAGCAAACCCCACACGAAAGGCACAAGCGACATAACCCGCCTAACCGCCTACCCGGCGGCAAGCAGAGCATCGCGACGACGCTCTTCAGCCGCGACTTCTGTGATCTCCCGAATATCGGTAAAGGGCTGCATGGCCGGGGTGACATAACCGATGGCCAGACTCATAAACGGTGTTTTAATCATTTCTCCACCGCGCCCCGGCGCCAGAATGAAGCCCTGCTGACGGTCAATGAAATTGTAATGGCTGAGCACTGCTTCAGCGAAACGTTGTTTAAGGCGTTCTTTTAGACGCGGAGCAGCCTGGCTGGTAGTGAAAATGACAAAATTATCCCCGCCTGCGTGCCCGATAAAATCAGAGGGTGTACCAACTTCATCCACAACTTCGCTCAGCAGCATGGCCGTGAACCGCACCACATCATTCGCCGCAATTAACCCATAAACATCGCGGAAGGCATCAAAATAATTTATCCGAATATCCATAAAAGCCCAGTCTGACTGGCGAATGATCTTGCGTAATTGGTCCTCAATCAGGCGCCCAGATGGCAGGCCAGATTGGGGATCGGTCAGACTCTCGCGCTCTGCCCGGGCCAGAGCATTTTGGACGCGCAATTTGAGTTCTTCGATATCAAAGGGCTTGGTAATGTAATCGTCAGCCCCCAGTTCCAACCCCTTGAGTTTATCACTGCGCTCGTCCTTCTGGGTCAAAAAGAGAATAGGGATGTGACTGGTGCGGGTGTTGGTGCGCAAAGCACGGCACACTTCATACCCATCAATGTCCGGTAGCATGATATCCAGCACGAGCAGATGAGGCAGCCCCTGGCGCGTTTTTTCCAGGGCTTCGCTCCCGCGCATGGCCACCTCTACCTCGTATCCCTGGCTCTTGAAAAAGAGCCGGAGCATATTAGCAATATCCACATCATCTTCCACAATAAGTAAACGGGCTTTGCTCATTCGGCCTCCTTAAGGGTGCATGCTCCCAGTCACAACCACACTGTGGACGCCCTCTCCCACCTGCCGTTCACAGTGCCTGAACCGGTTGCTTAAATCTTATGTGAAAGGAGGCATTCTGGCAATAGGTATTCTGCCCTTGAGAGGCCCGCTTGAGTTTACAAAATGGTAAGCCAACCGTGTTATAATGCTCCCACCCCAAAGCGATCCCTGCCCAGCACCCTGGCCTTCTTCTTGCAACCTCAAATTTTCAAATGCGCCATTTCCTCTCTCCTAGGACACGATGAAACGAATTCAGAGGCTGGCCCTGCTTCTATTCCTGATCGCTTGGTGGGGGTCTCTGATTCTGGTGCAACCACCTCCCTCGTGGGCCCAAAGCGCTAGCGCCTCGCAGCGGCTTTTTTTGCCCGTGATCTACCGCGATTACCAACCTCTCCCACTGTATGCCACCAGTTATTACATTCAAGATGAGACTCCTGCCCGCCTGTATGATTTAGGGTGTGCCCTGGGCACACGCGACCGTCAGAACCCCGGCGCGCAAGATAGCCTGGTGGTGCTTAACTTTGGCCAGGGCTGGTTCGAAGGCGGTGATCTTTCCCGACCCGGCGCTGGCGCTTTTAGCCCTTACTGGCACTACATGCCCATCAGCGCCATTGAAACGGCGGTCAAAGCCTATATCCAGGGGTATTGGGTCTGCAGTGCCGAGGATCAAACGTCTCAGGTCATGGTAGCCGTGGGCACCAACAACTATGGAAGTTATGGTTCAAATTCCACCAATCAGGACACGCGACGTACCTATGCTTATGCCCATGGCAAAGCCTGGGCGCAAATGGTCGTGCGTCTTTTGCAGTGGGTGTGGAGTAACGGTTACGGCCGTCAGGTCAGCGTGGCGGGGGCTATTGATATTGAATGGGATGCGCAGCTAACGGGTTGGAACACCCCCTATGTCACCTACGGGTGGGTCAACGGCTTTAACGATTGGGATAACAATCAGGCCATCTACTACAACTTTGGCGCCTGCGTGGGCTGTCCCACCAGTCCTAATCCCGGTTGGGTTTATTCTTCTGCTAACCCATGGACACAGTATGACGTGTATAGGGTCTCCTATGGGGTCCAGCCTGCCTGGCCGCTGCCGGAAATCTACGCCACCAGCGGTGTCAATGCCCAACAGTGGCAGGCCATCAGCCGCTACGGTGCCCTCTACCTGGGCTGGCCCATGGAATTTGCCGGGGTAATGACCCAGTACCAGGCCTGCCAGCAACGGGGAGGGTGCAATGGCATCAACAACACACCCGAGGCAGGCTGGACGCAACTTCGCAACGCATTAAATGCCGATCCGCTGACCTACCAGCCAATCCTGCGCTGGATAACCGATATCCGTTGGCAAATTTGGTAGGATTTTTGCCAACCTGGGGCTAAAAATGCTGTAAAAACTGCGTAAAAGCCGGTCGGTTGGGGGTTGCACCTATCGTTAAATTCACTATAATGTAAAGTATGCGGGGAGTTTCACGCTACGCCACTGCCCTGATCTTTCTGCTCTGCCTGACAGTATTCATCAGCAGCGGGTATGCCCAGGCCCCCACTCCGGGGTTTGAGTATATCAACGGCCATGGGGTACGTGGTGCTTTTCTAGAACAGTATCACAGCGTGGCAGATCCCCTGCGTCTGTACGGATATCCCATTACCGGCGAATTTCAAATGCTCACCGAACACGGGTGGGTAACGGTGCAGTACTTCCAGCGCGCACGTTTTGATCTGGTTACTGACCCCAGCGGGCGCGAGCGGATCGAAATCGCTAACTTGGGCAGCCTGCTGTACCCAGGACCTGGCCCGCTGGCGCCCGTCCCTACTGACCCACTGGCCTGCCGCCGCTTTGAGAATGGCAAGGCGGTTTGTTACGCCTTTCGTCAGTTTTACGAAGCCAATGATGGATTGACCAACTTTGGCCTGCCTATCTCCGATCTAGAGATAGCCGAACGGCGCTACGTGCAGTATTTTGAGCGAGCGCGCTTCGAGTGGTGGCCCGAAAACCCACCGGGTGAGCGCGTTGTGCTGACAGACCTGGGCAAGCGCCACTTTGACCTAGTCGTGCGCGATCCCGAATTGACCCGCCCTGAGGTCCCACCCAACGCCATCATCGCTCAGATCATTCCCCAAGCCCAGGCCTTCGTCGCTCAAGCGCTCATTCCATCGGGTGACCAGCAAACCTTGTATGTGATCGTGCGGGATCAATACGGTCGCCCCATCTCTAACGCCAGTGTCTCAGTGACCCTGCTTGGGCCTGAGGGGCTACGCCTTACCTACCGCGCTACCGAGACAAACACAGACGGGATCACGCATTTATCTTTCTTTGCCGGGCGCTTTGCCCCCCAAACCGTCATCACCCTGAAAGTTAAGGTTCAGGTGCTGGGCCAGGAAGCCGAGGCTCAGACCTGGTACCGTATCTGGTACTGAAAATCCTGCGGCTGACGATCTTTTATCCAGCACATACCTCGCTCGAACGCAAATCGGCTGCCCGAGCATGGGCTTCCAGGCCCTCGGCGCGCGCCAGGCAGGCCGAAACTCGCCCCACCTCCTCAGCCGTCTGCGGATCCAGCGCCACCAGACTGATCAAGCGCACAAAATCCCAAACGTTCAAGGGGGAAGCAAAACGGGCTGAACCACCGGTCGGCATGACGTGACTGGGGCCCGCCGCGTAATCCCCCAACACTTCGTAGGAGCGCTCACCAACAAAAATCCCGCCAGCGGATTCGATCTTCTCTACCCAGCGCCACGGGTCAGCCACCACCAGATTCAGATGTTCGGGGGCATACGCATTAGAAAGGGTTATCGCTTCTTCCAGATCACGGGTCAGCACAATGCCCGAACGCTCAACCAGCGAAAGCGCCAAAATCTCACGCCGTGGCAGCGTTTCTGCCTGACGGGCCACCGCCTGTTGCACCTGGTGCGCCAGGGTGGGGCTGGGGGTTAGCAAGATCGCGGCTGCCAGCACATCATGCTCGGCCTGAGCCAGTAAATCTGCTGCCACCCACTCGGGTCGGGCCGTGTCATCTGCGATGATGACCGTTTCGGTGGGGCCAGCCAATCCGTCAATGCCCACCACCCCATACACCTGCTGCTTGGCCAGCGTCACAAACAGATTACCGGGACCCACAATTTTATCCACGCGTGGGATGGTCTCCGTGCCGTATGCCAGCGCCGCGATCGCCTGAGCCCCACCCAGAACGTAAACCTCATCCACGCCCGCGATGGCTGCCGCCGCCAGGATCACATCCGCTGGGAGAGCACTCTCGCGCTGAGGTGGTGTCACCAGCGCAATTTCACGCACCCCGGCCACTCGCGCGGGAATCGCGCTCATCAGCACAGTCGAGGGCAGTGGTGCTGAGCCTCCTGGCACATAAATCCCCACCCTGCGAATGGGACGCACTAACTGCCCAAGCGTTCCGCCCAAATCCTGAGCAATCCACGAAGTCAAGGGCTGGCGCCGGTGAAAAGCCTCAATGCGGCTGGCAGCCACCTGAAGGGCCTGACGAAGATCCACAGGCAGGCGTTCAAACGCATTCTGCAATGCCTCTGGGGGCAGGCGAAAGGATTCAGCCGACCATCCATCCAGCCGCTGGCTCCACTGGCGCAATGCTGCGTCTCCCCGCTCCCGCACTTCGGCAAGGATGCGTGCCACTGCTTGCGCCGGGGTCAGCGGCTCGCCAAAGAGCACCTGAATGCGCTCCCTCACACTTGGGGGAACGGTTTGCACATCTGGGGGCTGCCGACATAAAAGGGTTTGGCGCGCCGCATCAGGGTCATAAATTCGCAGATTCATAGGTCCTCCCAGAGAAAATTAATAAAAAGCCCCTCGCGTTGCGGGGGCTAAAAGTTTGGGGAAGTTCACCTGCCGTCAGAGAATGCCTGGCGCCGCCACCCGCAACTTACGGGCCGGTTCATGATGAGCATGATGGCGGTGAAAGAACATTTTGAACGGCATGGCCCAAGTCTAGCACGGCAAATTCCGAACGTCAAGTTTTTGACGGCTCTGAGGTAAAATTCAAGCAGAGTCACACTCTGATCTTGGGAGAGAAATATGCAGATTGAAATTGCTCGGACTGTCACTAAGGAAATAGTGGAAGCCTTTGCCCGCCTTATTCCCCAGCTTTCCAATTCCAGCCTGCCCCCCACACACGAAGAACTGCAAGAGATGGTCAATTCCGATGCCAGCATTCTCTTTCTGGCGCGAGATGATGATGGACAAATCGTGGGTACTCTGACTCTGGTGGTCTTTCGCATTCCCACAGGTCTCCGCGCGTGGATCGAGGATGTGGTAGTGGATGAAGCCGCACGCGGGCGCGGCATCGGCGAAGCCCTGACGCGCGCCGCCCTCGACCATGCTGCCCGGTTGGGCGTCAAGACAGTAGATCTGACTTCACGCCCTTCGCGTGAAGCCGCAAACCGCCTTTACCAGAAAATTGGCTTTGTGCGCCGCGAGACCAACCTGTACCGCTACACGCTCTGACCGCTTACCTCTCACTCTTGGTCGGTGATCTTGCCTATATACCGAAACTGACCCGGTTCACGCGCACTTGCTTCCGCCAGTGCAACCGAAAGGGCTTGAACCGGCAGAATCTCTACTAACGGCAGAGCGGCTTCAGGTACTGCTGGCAACGACAACCAGGGCAACCCTTCCACAGAGGTGGGGCTGAGCCAGGTGACCTGCCCACCATAGCCCTGAATCTCCAGGCCAAGCCCACGGTTCAACTCGTAGGTAGCCTGGGCGCCGCCGAAAAGCCACACCGCAATACCCGGTTCAACAATCTCCAACGGGCCATGCCGGAACTGTGCCGCCCCCATCCCCTCTGCGGGGAACTTGGCGGCTTCCTTAAGCACGAGCGCCCCTTCCTGCGCACTGGCAAGGGAAGGTCCGCGCCCTAGAAGAAAGAGGCGGTTCAATTTTCCAGCCTGTTCACGCAACGCCGCCAAATGCTGCGGCCAGGCGTTCAGGTAGGCTTCCATCCCCGCCTGACCCTGCCAGAGGATTTCCTTCCAGGCCGAGACGGACTCCCCCGATAGTGCTGCTGCTGCCAGCAGTGTCACCGCAATCGTGTTGATGTAAGTGCGCGTTGAGACCATGTGCTCATTTCCGGCATGGAGGGGCAAAACGACCTCCGCGGCGCGTGCCAGGGTGCTGGTGGGATTGTTGGTAACGCCGAGCAACAACCCCGGACGGGGCGCCGTTAATCGTTCCAGGAGGCGGTGAATTTCGGCACTTTCTCCCGACTGGGAGATCACCCAGAGTAAGGTGCGAGAACCGACTTGGGGCAGGGCATAATGAAGTAGTTCTGCTGTATCCCACAAAATGACCGGCAGGCCGAGCCCGCACAACTTCAACCAGGCAGGGTAGGCACCGTAAAAGGACGCTCCCATGCCAGTTAGAATCACCCGGTCATACTTTCCCATCTCGATGAAGCGACAAACTGTTTCCAGAGGCTGGGGATCAAATTCCTCCAGAGCCTCCTTAAGGCCCTCGGCTTGAGAAAGAATGTCGTCAATATATGGCACCGGCATTTGAGAATCATCCTCCCTCAATAAGTTTTAAGGCCGCATAAGCCGCGCCCACCACACCCGCTTGAGTGCCTAGACGAGCCACTTCCAGGGGCACTGCGCCAAGGGGAGCCACCACACTGTGCTGCTGGATGAAAGCGTGGAGGTAAGGAGCAAAAACCGGATAGGCTCGCATCACTCCTCCCCCCAGGATCACCACATCGGGGAGAAAGGCGATGAGCAGGTTCACCAGCCCCAAAGCCAGGTAAGTAGCCGTCTCCTCAACCACGTGCTGGGCTAGCGCATCACCGGCCTGGGCAGCGGCTACGACGATCCGCGCGTCAATGGCCCTCAAATCACCCTGGGCCAGATCCAGCATCCGGGTATGCGCTCCCTGGGCCAGGGCTTGGGCGCGCCGAGCAATCGCAGGACCTGCTGCCAGGCTTTCCCAACAGCCCCGTGCGCCACAGTAGCATGGGGGACCGTTCACATCGAGGACCAGGTGTCCTGCCTCAGGGTGCGCACCGCCGATTCCGCGATACACCTCGCCCCGGTAGATAAAAGCACTCCCGATCCCCGTGCCTACCGTCACCATGAGCACACGCTCACGTCCACATCCGGCTCCCACCCAGGCTTCTCCCAGGGCCGCCGCGTCGGCATCGTTTTCAAGAGCAACTGGCACACCAAACCGCTCACGCAAAGGTTGGACAATGGGAACATCCTCCCAAGTTGGCAGGGTATAGGGGTTTTGAATGCTCCCCCGCTGACGATCAACGGGTCCGGTCGCTCCCATCCCAATTGCCTTGAGGGGCTTTCCCTCCGTCTTTGCCAGCACCTGCTCAATCAACCCGACGATACGCTCCAATCCGGCCTGCGGACCGCGCGAGGCTTCAATGGGGGCCTCTGCCCAGGCCAGCACTTGCCCCTGGCAATCAACCGCCCCTACGCGCACATTGGTTCCCCCCAGATCAATGCCAACCAGCACACTCGCGCTCATCCTTTGATTGCTCCCGCTGACAACCCACTGACAATATAGCGCTGGAACACCAGAGCCAAAAGAACGGGCGGCAGGGCCGCCAGCACACCGCCGGTCATCATTGCCGTAATGTCCACCGCGTAACGTCCGGTGAACTCGGCAATAGCCACCGGCACCGTCTTGGCCGCAATGGTGCTGGTAAAAATCAGAGCAAAGAAAAATTCGTCCCAGGCCAGCAAGAAGGTAAACAGGGCCGTTGATACAATCCCCGGTGCGGCTACTGGAAGCACCACCCGGAACAACGTCCCCAGGCGCGAACTACCATCAATCAGCGCTGCGTCCTCTAATTCGCGTGGCACACTTTCAAAGAAGGTGCTTAACATCCAGATGGCAAAGGGAAGCGCAAAAGACAGATAAGTGATGATCAGAACAATGGGTTTGTTGAGCAGTGCCAGTCGCGCCGCTAGGATATACAGAGGCACCACCAACGAGATCTCGGGCACCATACGTACCCCCAGAATGCTCATGAAGAGAGCATTGCGAAACGGTAATCGCAAGCGCGCCAGCGCATACCCCGCCAGCGATCCGGCCACCAGGCAAATCAGTGTTGTCGAGGCAGCCACGATGAAAGAGTTGCGCAAGGTCACCTTGAAGGTGCGCGCCACTTCCGAAACCGCGGTACCCGGGACCAGGATATCGCGATAGTTTTTCAAGGTGGGATGCTGAGGAATCCAGTGAGGAGGCACCGCCAGCAACTCGGCCCGCGTGGAGATCGAGGAAAGGACCAGCCAGACAATTGGTGCATAGATAAAGAGCAACACCAATCCCATTAACCCCATCATCAGCAGGGTGGACAAACGACGCCGCCAGTGCTTCATCCTTGCACCTCCGGCCGATAAAGTAAACGTACATAAATCAGCGCCATCGCCAGTGTGAAGAGGGTGATCAAGAACGAAAGCGCTGCACCGCTGCCCAGATGCCCATATGAAAACGACTCTAGGTAGGTAAGATAAGAAATGGTGACAGTACCAAACGCCGGTCCCCCCTGGGTAATCACGTAGATAATATCGAACACGCGGAACGCCTCCACCGTGCGGATGACCAGTGCCACCAGGATTGCCGGACGGAGCAATGGCAACCGGATGAGCCAGAAGCGTTGCCAGGCATTCGCCCCGTCCACCGCAGCGGCCTCATCCAGTTCCAGCGGTAGAGTGGCCAGAGCTGCCTGCAGAATCAAAGCAATAAAGGGAACGCTGTGCCAGATATCCGCGACGATGACTAAATTGAGCGCTCGCATGGGTTCAGTGAGCCAGGGGCGATACTTATCTATTATCCCCAGGCTATACAACAAGCCATTCAAAGCCCCGTAATCGGCGTTATAAATCCAGCGCCACAGCGCGCCGTTGACAATGGTCGGAACGGCCCAGGGAATGATCAGACTGGTACGCAAAAAAGCCCAACCTGGCGGACGAGCGTGAATAAGCAGGGCAATTCCAAGCCCCAATAACAGTTCTACCCCCACCGAAACTACTGTGAAATAAAGCGTACGCCAAATGGCTTGCCAGAACTGCGTGCTACGCAGAAAACTCAGATAATTGCTCAACCCCACAAAATTCTGTGGCGAAGGATTTGAAAGCGGCGTATCGGTAAAACTGAGCACGAACGTGAATAAGATCGGGAATAGCGTGATCCCGAAGATGAGCACCATTGCCGGTAGCAGAAATAGCACCCCCTCGCGAATCTCATGCTGTAAAAGCGAAATCGTTTTGGGCGAGCGCATAGTCGCTTGAGTTATGGCAATCACACAACCTTATAAACCCTGGCAGGGGGAGACCCCCCTGCCAGGCTAAAATGAGCATAAACCCATCACTTGGACTGTAGTTCCACCCACTTGGCCGCGGCATCATTAAGAGCCTGCGCCGGCGTTTTCTGCTTGGTCAGGGCTTCCTGAAGAGCCAATTGAAGCGCCTTAGAGCCTTCCAGGTAGTACGGCACCTTAGGACGTACATGCGCATAGGGGAACTGCTCTTTGAACATCGGCACCGTGACCGGCGTGGCCGGGTTGAGCGCCTTTAGGGCTTCCAGCGCCTCTCCCTCGTAATTGGCGCTCCAGATCGGCAACAGGTGGGCCGCATAGCGTTTCTGTACGTCCTCGCTCGTCAGGTATTTGACGTACTCCCAGGCGGCTTCGCGATTGGGTGATTTGTCCACCACCGAGAAGCCCATCGAACCATTGATGGTCGCACTCTTGAGCCCTTGCTTGGCCATGGCTTCGAAAACCGGCACCAGGCTCATCTTGACCTGCCCCACAACCTGAGATTCTTTCTCATCGAGCGCGGCCAGGTCATACATGTAGAGCCAGTTGAGTGCAAAAGCCGCCTTCCCCTGGGAGAAGACATTCCGCACATCCTCTTCAACGTAGGAGACCGAAGCCGGGTTGGAGATCCCCTCATCAATGGTTTTGACCATCCACTCCAACACCTGGACGCCTTTCTCGTCATTGAACGCTGGCTTGCCTTGATCATCCACAAAGCGACCACCGTTGCCATACAGCAGGGCCACGAAATCGCAGATGGCGGCTTCGGCTTGTGCCCACGACCAGGCAATCGGGTATTCAACCAGCCCCTTTTCCTTGATCACACGTGCCTGTTCCACCAGTTCCTCCCAGGTAGCAGGCGGGTGATCAAAACCGGCCTCTTTGAGGATCTTCTCGTTATAGTAGAAGTACTTGGCATCTAGCAACCATGGCATGCCGTAGATGCGTCCGTTGACCGTGGTGATATCCCAGGCTGCTGCAAAGACCTTCTCCTTGGTCTGGGCATCCACCCGATCCGTGACATCCCACAGATAACCCGCCTTAGCAAACTCGGCGTACCAGATGTCATCCACCAGGATCACGTCGTATGAAGGCGGGGTCGTGGCCATGGCGGTAACGATCTTATCGTGCAACGCATCATAGGAAACGTATTCAATTTCTACTTTGACGTTTGGATTCTTTTCGTTGAATTCGGCCACAATGGCGTTCATTTCTTCGGGGGTCGGGCCAGCCTGCTGCATCGCCAGTACCTTGACTACCTTAGGACCCGCCGCAGCCTGCCCCCCACAGCCCGCTAGCAGCAGTGCTACCAACACCACAAATACGAGAAGACGACTCAAGCCACGCATACAACACCTCCAGGAACTGAAATTTGGGATAGGGTTGATGAGACACAAGATCAATTGCCAATGTACTGGCGACCCACATAGAAAGTGAAGCGCTTCCCGCAATAAATGGATTTTACGAATTCAATGACCTCGAAACGCTCGGTATAGGTCTGACGGTAAGCCGTCAGCACTGGCTCACCAATCTTCATTCCCAAATGGTGGGCAACTTCTGGTGAAGCCGCGCTGGCTTCAATCTCTGCCTCAGCCCAGGTGGGGAAAACACGATAGTGCTCGCGCAACACCGCATACAGCGAGGTGGTGTTGAAATCAAAACGCTCCAAATCGGGGCACAACCGCACCGGCAGGTAGGCAATTTCAAAGGCCACAGGCTGGTCGTTCGCCAGACGCACCCGCTGAAGACAGTACACCGGTTCACCCACCTCCACATTCAGGCGCTGCGCTACTACCTCATCTGCCGACAGCCGGGTGAACTCCACCACCTTGGAACTCGGGGTCAGGCCGCGCGCGCGAATATCATCGCTGAACGAGCGAAATCCCGAAATTTCACGGATGCGGGCTTGTGCCACAAAGGTACCCTTGCCCTGGCGCGAGTAAATGATCCCTTGCTGGCTTAAATCTTTGAGCGCACGCCGAATCGTGATACGACTCACCCCAAAACGACGTGATAACTCGGGCTCCGATGGCAAACGGTCACCCGGTTTCAGCCGCCCCTGATGAATTTCCTCAAGAATTTGTTGCTCGATCTGGTAATAAAGGGGAGTAAAAGGTTGAGGATGCGGAATGACCATCGTCGCCCTCGATATAAGAAGTCTTGCAATCATTATAACAACATAACAAGCGAATTACAACACCCCGAAGCGTTTTTTACCCGCCTACGGGATTTTCTTCAAGTTCTCCCCCAATGGGACATAACCCTTATTCGTGAAACTCTTCCACTTGGTAGGTAAAGACACCCAGGGGCTTGGTGCGCCACAAATTGCGCGGCGCACCCATCTTCATGCACAAATTGTCCAGGAAACGCGCCGGATCGGGGAGTTTCTCCCACACCTGGGGCAAAAAAGTGGCCCGCCGGAATCCATCTCGGATGACCACTCCATCCACGCCCGGGCGCAACTTACGCAGAAGGTCCTCCGGGGTTTCATACTCCAGTGGTTGCAAAGGGGTCAGGTAAGAGATTTCAATCTTCAATTCAGGTAGTTCTTCGGGGCGCACAGGTGGGAAGCGATAATCTTCTAGGGCAGCGGCCACAGCATGTTCGCGCACATCCTCCGCTAAGGGTTGATAGGCCTCCAGCGCACCAATGCAACCACGCAACTGTCCCCGTCGCGTCAACGTGACAAATGTGGCTCCCGGCTCCCGCAAACGCGGTGGCAATGCTTCCCAATTCAGAGGAGGCAACGGACGGCGATTCACTGCCGCCTCAATGGCTTCACGTGCCAGGCGCAGTAGAATGCGCTTCTCTTCCTCACTCAATCTCTCGTCGGTCATCGCACCAATTTATGATACGTCCGATTATGATACACCAGGGGCTGCCCTGGTTCCCCCGATTGAATGGCCAGCACTTCGGCGATATACAGCACTGAATTCGGCAGAGGATACTCATAAACCACCCGGCAATCCAGCGCCACCAACCCATCTTTAAGCAATGGCACCCCGGTTACCAGATGAAAAGTCTCCAACCCTGCCAACCGATCCACCGCCTCGGTAGAGTGGCCGGCAAATCGCTTGGAGATGGCTTCCTGCCCTTCTCGTAATATTGTAACACCAAACACCCCAGATTGGGCGACCAGCGCCTGGGTGCGTGTATTCCGATTTAACGTCACAGTGACCAGCGGGGGATCCAGCGAAACTGAAGTAAAGGAATTCACCGTCATCCCATGGCACACGCCATTAGCACAACTAGTTACTACACTCACACCCGTGGTCCAATTGCGCATGGCCTGACGAAGCATTTCGGCTGAGACTGGCATCTTTGTTGCAACCTCCGCACCAACCCGTAAAATAGGCCAACCCATGTTGGCAGCCCCGGTTATACCTGTTTGCGGAAACGACGTCAAGATGGATTTCGGTTTGAGGCATTCTACAATCGCTGGGAATGAACTTCCTTCTCCAATCAGGAGATAAAATGCCCCTTTTACGGATATAATCTTTTTAACTCTGGATAAGGCACTTGGCTCTCTATGGATGAGAACGCATTTGACGAGACCCCCGAAACCTCTACGCCTTCCCCGTTGCCCGCTCCGCTTTCAATGATCTGGACCGTGATCAGCGTGGGCCTGATCATGGCCACCCTGCTGACGCTGTTCACACCTACCAGTCTGTTTTCCAATCGCTCACTAGAAGCCATGTTTCGAGCGCTTCAGTCCAATCCGGCACTCACTTACCCAACTCCCACGCCCCGTCCCATGCCACGGGTGGGCATTGTCGCAGGGCATGCCGGTAACGACTCGGGGGCGGTTTGCCCGGACGGCCTCACCGAAGCCCAGGTCAACCTGGAAATTGCCCTGCGAGTGCAACAGCGCCTGCTTGCGCTGGGCTACCAGGTGGATTTACTGAACGAATTTGATGAACGTTTGGCGGGTTATCAGGCACAGGTCCTGGTTTCCATTCATAATGACTCGTGCAATTTTATCAACGACGAGGCTACTGGCTTCAAAGTCGCCGCCGCCTCCTCCAGCCGCTTCCCCGAAAAAGCCGAACGTCTTACCGCCTGCCTGGTAGATCGTTATGCGAAAGCCACCGGACTGCGCTATCACCCCAACACCATTACCCGCGACATGACCGAATACCACACATTTAGCGAGATCAATAGTGAAACCACAGCTGCCATCATTGAAACCGGCTTTCTAAACTTAGACCGCCGTATTCTCACCGAAGAACCGGATCGCGTCGCACAAGGGGTGGCCGACGGCATTGTGTGCTTCTTGCGTAATGAACCTATTGGCCAAAGCGAAAACGCACCATGACCTCAGTCGTACAGGGTCTCCCCCCCAATTGGTTGAGCCACATCCGCCAGGCACTGCAACAAGGGCGTCTTGATGAAGCGCGGCACCTGGCCGAAGCCGCAACTCGGGAGCACCCTGATCAGGAAACCCCATGGTTGGTTTTGGCGGCTCTAGCGGAACCCCGTCAGAGCATCGCCTACCTGGAACGTGCTTTAGCCATCAATCCCCAGAGCCGCGCTGCCCGCCGCGGGATGCACTGGGCTGTGCGCCGTTTGCGCCAGAGCCAGGCCGCTCCCAAAGCACCACACGCGCTTGACCTACAAAGGGCTGAGGCATTAGCCCAGACCCAGCCTGTACCAATCCGCCAGCCTCGCCCCACGACCACGGCCTCATCCATCACAACAACGGCTTCGGCCCGCCGTACTACACAGCTCCACGCCTGGCTTTGGGTGCCGATTTTGCTTTCCCTGATGGCAGGGCTGGCTCTAACGGCCTGGTTCCTGGTACCCGAATGGCAGATTGCCTTTGCCCGTAGTCCCTCATTGGCGCGCCCGGCGAATGCTCTGCTCAAACCCACCCTCACCCCCAGCCCGACACCCTCACCGACTGAGACGCCCACTCCCCTTCCAACCCACACTCCCACCACGCCACCTCGCGCAGATGTCTTTACCTGGCCCGAGGTGGAGGGTGACGAGCGCTGGATTGATGTGGACCTCAGTGAGCAAATGGTTTACGCTTATGAGGGGCAAACGCTGGTGAACCAATTCCTGGTCTCCACCGGCACCTGGCGCTACCCAACAGTGACCGGGCAATATCGGATCTACGTCAAATACCGCTACGCCGATATGCGCGGTCCGGGTTACTACCTCCCCGACGTGCCCTACGTGATGTACTTTTACAAGGGCTATGGTTTGCACGGCACCTACTGGCACAACAATTTTGGCACGCCCATGAGCCACGGCTGCATCAATCTGCGCACCGAGGACGCCGCCTGGTTGTTTAACTGGGCCTCAGTGGGTACACTGGTCAACATTCATGATTAACTGCTATGTTCATGCCCGGCCTCGACTTGCCTCCACTCACACGTCGCGAATTCCTGCGTTGGTGCGCAGGAGGGCTGCTGGCACTGGTGAGTTGGCCCTGGTGGCGCTTGCCAGCCCATCCGGGAAAGGTCTTCGCCCCCCAGGATTTCAACCTTTCCCTTGGCCGCATCATCCCCCCAAAAACCGAGGGGTTTGACCGACCTTCATTCTCCGGCAACATCCGCAAAACCTACTGGCGCGACTTGGTCCTTCCCATCACGGGCGTTACCCTGGGAGATGATACCTCCAGCCACAATCGCATCTGGTACCTGCTTAATGACGAAGCCTACGTGCATTCAGGAGAAGTCCAGCCCGTGGCGTTAATGCCCCAGCCCGTAGAAACGGAGATCCCCCCTCAGGGGCGCCTGTTTGAGGTCAGCGTTCCCTATACCGATGCTCTGTGGAATCCTCGCCTGACCTGGAGTCTGGCCTACCGCCTTTACTACGGCTGCACATTTTGGGTCACCCAGGTACTGCAGGATGACAAAGGGCAATGGTGGTACCGCATTGCCGACGACAAATGGCCCGTATCTTATTTCGTGCGAGCCCCTCACCTGCGCGCCGTATCGCCTGAAGCCGTAGCACCGCTTTCACCTCAGGTCCCAGCAGAGCAAAAACGCATTGAGGTCCGCCTGGCAGATCAGGTGGTAATTGCCTGGGAAGGAGAACGCCCTGTGTTTGCTGCGCGTGCTGCAACCGGGGCGCGCTTCCATGATGGCGATTACCGCACCCCGCCAGGTCGCTACCAGACTCACCGAAAGCGCCCTTCGCGGCATATGGCAGCGGGTGATCGCGCAGCCCCTAATTCCTATGATTTACCCGGCGTGCCCTGGGTCAGTTATCTGATGGACAACGGCATTTCCTTCCACGGCACCTACTGGCACAACGATTTCGGGCGCCCGCGCAGCCACGGTTGCATCAACCTGAGCCCACAAGATGCCCTGTGGATCTACCGCTGGACCCATCCCACTGTGCCGTTAGACTTCCCCTATTTTGTTGCTGATACCGGAACCCTCGTGATCGTTGTAGAATAACAGTAGAGACAAAATCAAGGAGCCCGCATGAATCCGCTTTTCGGTTACTCTCAATACCGCCTCAAACGTCAGATTCTGGCCCTGACAGGAATTGTGCGGATTTACAATCCCCAGGGCGAAATGTTGCTTTATTCCCGCCAGCGCATGTTCCGCCTGAAAAAGGATATCCGCGTCTATCGGGATGAAGAAATGAGCCAGGAAATCTTGCAAATTCGTGCCCGGCAAGTCCTGGATTTCTCAGCCGCCTATGACGTGGTAGATAGCCTCAGCGGTCACAAGGTAGGAGCACTACGTCGCCGCGGATGGCAATCCCTGGCACGTGATGAGTGGCAGATTCTCTCCGCAGATGACACACCGATCGGCCTCATTCAGGAAGACACATTGGGACGCGCTCTGTTGCGCCGCTTTCTGCTGGGAGCATGGCTGCCCCAGCACTACGAGGCCACTCTCGGCACCGTAAAAGTGGCCGACTTTCGTCAGCGTTTTCACCTGTTCCGTTATGAAATGGAAATTGACTTTTCAGCAGACCCCAACCGACAATTGGATCGCCGCCTGGGGCTGGCTGCCGCCATCCTTTTCGCCATCATCAAAGGTAAACAAAGCAGTTAGGTGTGAGGAGATTCGCAATGCGCCAACCTCTGTTTGCTGGTTTAGTCGTAGATGAGAATGAACAACCCGTTGAAGTGGCTTACGTGGGCGATGAACCCTGCTATGTGGTCAATGACCGGGGATTTCGACGCCACATTCCTTCTGAGCAGGTTGATCGCCAGGTCTTAGAAATCATGCGCCAGCAGATTGAAGGGCACGAAGACCTATTGAGTGAACAAACCGCCAAAATGCTGGGGCAGGAAGATCCCTTCTCCCGCGCCATAATTTACACACAACTGCGCAACCTGGATAAACAATTTGAACAACTCTTGCAAACCGGTATACCCGAAGAAGGACGTGCCTACCTGGGTATGATGGGCTTTCGGGTCGTGATTAACCTGCACGGGGAGGTACTCCGCGTAGAGCAACCGGGGGTGGTCAGTGATGAAGACGAAGAGTGAGACTACACCCCCGCGTTCCGACAAAAAATTAACAAAGCACGGGTACAATACAGTAAAAACGACGATGCGTTTGAGTCACTGGGTGATGAGGAGTTAATGATGATGAGCCCGGATTACATTGTCGATGTAAGTGAAGCCGATTTTGAATACGAGGTACTGGCTTACTCGCAGAATATTCCGGTCGTGGTGGACTTCTGGGCCGCGTGGTGCCGGCCTTGCCGCGACCTGGGAGCCCTATTGGTGCGTTTAGCGGGTGAAGCACAAGGACGCTTTCGTCTGGCACGGGTGAATGTAGATGAAAACCCCAACCTTGCTCTGCGATACGGAGTGCGCAGCCTTCCCACAGTAAAGGCTTTTGTCAATGGTCAGGTGGTAGCAGAATTCGTTGGTGCCATCCCTGAAGCCCGCCTGCGCGAGTTTCTGGAACGCCTGCAACCCCCCAGCCCTACTGCGCTGAAACTGGAGAAGGCTGAAAGCCTGCTGACAGATGGCGAATGGGCAGAGGCTGAGACCCTCTTCCGTGAGGTGCTGGGGGAAGAAGGCGAAGATCCGCGCGCGCTGCTGGGATTGGTCAAGTCTCTGCTGGCACAGGGTAAAGGCTATGAGGCCCTGGCCATCCTGGAGGCATTCCCCGCCAGCCGCGAGTTTACTCGGGCAATGCTACTCAAGCCCTACGCCCATGCCCTGGTCGAACTACGCCAGCACCGTGTAGATGAGGAAGAGGACGAATTGGCCGCTGCCTACTGGAATGCCATTCGCCTTGCCAGCCGAGGCAACATCCTGGCTGCGCTGGATGGTCTGTTGGATATCTTGCGCCAGGACAAGCGCTACCGCGACGATCAGGCGCGCCAGGTCGTTTTAAGCCTGTTGGAAATCCTGGGTGAAGAAAACCCGCTCACCCGCCAGTACCGCAATGAACTGGCGCTGATCCTGTTCTGAAAGTCAGAGAGGAGTGTCAAGGGCAACGGGAGGCACCCAGGCCCCCGTTGCCCTTTTTTACTTACTTAGCGCGTCAGGGTCAGAATGCCCCAGGTGGTTGGATCGGTCAGGCGGCGGAACGGCGCGCTGGAGACCATACTTTGCTGGACGTTTTCCCCCGGCTTATCATTATCCGATACAGAAACGGCAAACCCGTACTGCTGTCCTGAAGCCGGCTTGATGCCAAACAGGCTCCACGGTACCGCCACCTCAACGCGATAAAGGCCATCCTGGGCGGCCACGGCTACCTTCACATCATCCCGTGCACCGGCTTTACTGCGCGGGAACCACAGATAGACATCCTTGGCGCCTTCCGGGTCAGGACGACCCAACGAGATGCCCAATTGGTAATCATCCCCGCTGAGCACCTGTGAACCCCAGTCGCCATAAAGATCGGCATCGAAAAGGATCTCCACACTGTCCCCCTTATAAAGATCCGCGCCACTGGCATTCTGCACGTAGACATCATCATAAATCTTATAAGCCACGTAGAGGTAATTGCCATCCCAACCCACACGGAATGAACACCCGAGGTCCTCTCGATTCTTGCGTTCTTTGGCGCCAAAGACCACGTTTTCGCAGGAATATGCACTGCCCGGCCACTCATCCCAAATGCCATCCAGTTTGGGGGGCTGGCTGAAATAGACGGCCTTAAAACTGCCCCCGGTGCGCAAAAGGGGTGTGGCAGTCAGAGTAGGTGTGGGCAGCACTGCTGTGGGTGAGGCCGCCGCGGTCGTCGGGGTGGGCGGAACGGCTGTGGGGGGCGGTAATGTGGGACTGGCGATCACCGGCGGGGGCGTAGTGGCCTGAGGCGTCAGCAGTGCAAACAGGGCGGTCAAAGTTGCATTGGGGGTGGGTACAGCGGTGGGTCCCCCTCCGCCTACGGGCAGATTACACGCCAATGCCACCAACCCAATGATGATAAAACCCACATAGAGGGAACGCTTGCGGTTCATCGGTTTCTCCTCCTCACTCGGAATTCCACTGCATAAGCCCAATCAGGTGGCCTGGGTAATAGACGCTGCACTTGCCATCGAAGTTCCCCCTCACCACGGCAAACCCCTACAAATCACATGTCCCAAGCCGCGCTTCAGGCTCCAAATATATAATATCATAAGATGCCGGTGCCTAACCTGAGGCGGTAAGCAAGGTTACAAACAAATGAGCCATACCATCAATCTAGAAGTCCTGCTGGTCATCTTCACCCTCAAAGATGAGGCTCTACAAGTCTGGCTGCAACCCTGTCATGAAGCGCATGCAGAGGGCCAGTGGGCGCTACCCGCAAAACCGTTCGAGGGCGGGTGCTCGCTGGAGCAAACCGCTTACCAATGCCTGGAAACCTGCTTGGGACTGCGCGAAGCCTATTTAGAGCAACTATACACCTACGGTGAGCCCGACCGACATCCTCATGATTGTCTGATTTCGGTAGCCTACTTTGCTCTGATTGCCATGGACGCAATTGCCCGCCTTGCTCCCACCACCCCAACTGGCGCCTGGTTCCCCCTCACCCGCTTGCCCCCGCTCATCCTGGATCATGCCAGCATCCTGGCCTATGCCCTGCGCCGCTTGCGCTACAAACTGGAATATACCGCCGTGGGATTCGAATTACTGCCCGAATTATTCACTCTCAGCGAGATACAGCACACCTACGAACTCATCCTGGGGGAGCGCCTGGATAAACGGAACTTCCGTCGCCGACTGCTCCAGGCGGGCGTGATTGAACCCACACCACATGTGCGCAGTGGCGAAGGGCGCCCTGCACGCCTCTACCGCTACCGCCCGGATGCAATCGCCGAGATCAAAGCACGCCGCTTATTTCCCTAAATGCCACCCCTACGGAGATATGCAATGAGCCCCTCAATCACCTACGATGATTTCGCCAAAGTGGACATGCGTATCGGGAAAGTTATCCGCGTAGAGGACCACCCCAAAGCCCGTAAACCCGCTTATAAGTTGTGGATAGACTTTGGACCGCTGGGGATCAAGACCTCCAGCGCCCAACTGACCCGGCGCTACCGCAAAGAAGACCTGGAGGGGCGCCTCGTGGTTGCCGTGGTCAACTTCCCCCCACGCCAAATTGCTGATTTCGTCTCCGAGGTGCTCGTCCTGGGTGCCATGGGCCCCGACAACGATGTGGTCTTGCTACAACCCGACCAACCCGTCCCCCTCGGCTGGCCAATCGGTTGAATATGATGACACTTCCCTAAATCTCACGCCTGTGCGCGCTGGGTGACAACTCCCAATAATCGCGCGACCAGAGGCGCCAGTTCGGGCAATTCGGCCTCTTCGATCCGCCCTGCATCTCCCAATTGGGTCAGGGAAGGATCAATTGGCAGACGTACCAGCAGGTCACACCCCGCCGCCACTGCTACCTCGTAGGCATGGCTGGGCCCGAACACCTCATGGTGTTCTCCGCTCTGGGGACAGGGATAATACGCCAGATTCTCAACCACACCCAATACGGGGACGTTCAGGGTCTTCAGTAAATTGACCGCCTTACGCACCACCAGTGCCGCCAATTGCTGAGGAGAAGTGACCAGCACGGCCCCTCTTAGCGGCATTTGACGCACTACCGTTAATAACGGGTCAGAAGTCCCGGGGGGAAGGTCCACCAACAGGGTATCCAGTTTACCCCACAGGACCTGCCCCCAGAATTGCTGAATCAAACCGGTGATGAGCGGCCCTCGCCAGGCAACGGCTGCATCCTCCTCGGGAAGCATCAGGTTGGCAGAGACCACGCGAATCCCGGTGCGGGTGATGGCAGGCAGAATCCCCGCCTCATTGCCGCGCAGCCCACCCGCAGGCAGTCCGAATAACTTAGGAATGCTTGGACCGGTAATATCGGCATCCAACACACCCACTTTCTGCCCCTGGCGGCCGAGAGCAACGGCCAACAGGGCTGTCAGCGACGACTTGCCCACGCCCCCTTTACCACTCACCACTGCAATCACCTGACCGATGCGGTTGAATCCGGCCAGTTTCGGTGCCTGGGCATGAGATCCTCCCAACATCGCCTGCCGCTCTTCGTCACTCATTACCCCCAGCACCACCTCCACCTCGCTAACCCCCGGCAGGCGCAGAAGGGCTGTGCGTGCTTCATCGGCCAGGCGGTGACGCAGTGGGCATGCTGCCGTAGTTAAGGCCAGGGTAAAGCGCACCCGCCCACTGGCTGCCTCCCAGGTTAAATCACGCACCATACCCAAATCCACAATATTGCGATCCAGTTCAGGGTCAATAACCTGGCGTAGAACCTCGCGCAAAATGGTTTCATTCAGCATTCCGGTATCACTCCTGGACAGAGGTAGAAGCCGCACCAAGGGCGCTGGCAGAAGCGGGCTGGCGCAACAAAGTTACCCGCACCACATACCGATTAATGGCCCCAAAGCGATATTTGTACGCCTCGTCCCCGCGCATAAAATCAAATTCTTTCCGTCCGTTCTGATTTGCCCATTGCAAGAGGTAGGAGAGGAGCACCCAACCGGGAGAAAGATCGTTGAAGCGACGATTAAAACCGGTATTATAGACGTAAACGCGACCGTGGTAATCAAAATTGAAATAGGCGGCAGCCTTCTCTTTTCCAATCTCCAAGAAAGCCAGTTGCAAGTAGCCATGAGCCGCCGCGGCCAGCGCAATTCGGCGCAGCGTCTGGCGCATCACAGGAGTTAGAAAAGCCGCCTTGTCCTCATCCTGTGCCATCAGGTCCAGGAAAGCCTCTACTTCCGCTTCCACGTTCTCCCCGGCACAGTACCAGCACACCATCGAAGTATGTCCTTCGGCACGGCGCAGCTTCCGACGAATCTCGTGACGCTGCTTTTTATCCAGGCTGGCCAGGTAAGCCTCCCAGTCTCCTGGCAAGGGAATATAAGGCGAAGGCTGCAGGCGCTCGACTTGCAGGGTCAAATGATGTTGTGGGCTCCACGTATTCAAAACCGAAAGGGTGGGCGAAGTTTCAATGAGGTTGTAAAGATCCAGGGCTTGCCACTCAAAGGGCAATTCCTGCGTCAAGAAAACCCAGAGTCCATCCACAAAGCGCTCTAAATCGGCTGGCCGCACAATGAAATCCAGATAATCTGAGATCTCGACACTGCCTAAAAATAGCAAAGTCGGGCGTCCCTGAGGCTCGGGGACAAAAAACAGAGGGGCCACCCCAATCAAACGCTCCTGCTCGTGGGCGGTTACCAACGCCAGTTGCGCCCGTGGCCATTCGCCCCCTCCCCGCGTCTCCCACCAGGCAGCCAGATATTCATAGCGCAGAAACGGCACATTGGTGATCGCTTCTTCCAGAAGCGTGTTCCAGGCATCTTTAAGATATTCGGGAAATTGTGTGTGCAATATCCACTTCATCGCCAATACCTCAACCTTGCGCATTATACTCCACAAGTCAGAGGCAAAGCACTTTTTGTCATACCTGCCCTACACGACTCTACAACGCCAGACATTTCAATATTTCTTAATTGTACTTTTGATTTATTAAACAACCACTTGACAAAATTAAAAGTTTTATTACAATATAGTTACAAGATAGACTGATCATCCTGGCCACCATGGCTCGGATGTGCGTCCGCAGGAGCGCATTATGAACCCCACTTTGGAACGCTGCCCGGTCTGTCGCAGCGAGTTGGTCGTCACCCGCTTACATTGTCCCAATTGTCAAACCACCATTGAGGGAAGCTTTTACCCCACCAGCAATCCCTTTGCTGCATTAACCCCAGAGCAGATTCAATTTCTGCTTACGTTCATCCGCTGTGAGGGACGCTTCACGCGCATGGAGGAAGAGCTCAACCTTTCTTATCCCACTCTGCGCAATCGCCTCAACGAAGTCATTCGAGCCCTGGGCTTTGAGCCCGGGCGCGAGGAGCCCCCACCCCGCCCCGGAAGCGAAGAGCGCCTGCGCATCCTGGATGAACTGGCCCAGGGGCTCATCACACCCGAGGAGGCGCGCCGCCGCCTGTTGGGCAAACGTGAAGAAACAACTTAGGAGCAGATTTGTATGATCTCGCGGGAAGAACGGCTAAAAGTTTTAGAAATGCTGCAAGAGGGCAAGATAACGGCTGAGGAAGCGGCCCGTTTATTGGAAGCGCTGGAGGCTGCTCCCGGCCCTAAGACACCGCCCCCACCACCGCCACCCACCTCCCCGCCAGGCGGGAGCGGACGTTGGTTGCGCGTGCGCATCACCGATACCGATACCGGAAAAGTGCGCGCCAACATCCGCCTGCCCCTGAACCTGGTCTCTGCCGGCATCAAAATGGGCATGCGCTTCACCCCAGAGGTCGAGGGGTTAGACGTAAACCGCCTGATGGACTTCATTCGCTCCGGTGAGACCGGCACCCTGGTGGATGTTTTTGACGAAGAAGACGGCGAACACGTCGAAGTATTTATCGAGTAGCGCCTGATCTTCCTTATCCGCTTCTCCGACAAACGCCCGGCTCATTGTGAGCCTGGGAGAGGATTTTTTTGCCTTTTCGAGGTCTCCTATGAATCCCACTCCCCCACCGCTTACCCCTGCAGAAGATCCCCGCTGGTTGCGTCGCTTTGCTCCCATCTGGATCGGACAGGTTTTCTCCCTTTTTGGCAGTGGACTGGTCCACTTTTCCCTCATCTGGTGGCTGACTCAAACAACGGGCTCGGCAGTGGTGTTGGCAACCGCCTCCCTGGTTGGGTTTCTGCCTCAGGTCGTCCTGGGTCCATTTGCAGGTGCGCTGGTAGATCGCTGGAATCGCCGCCGGGTGATGATGCTGTCCGACAGCGGGATCGCGCTGGCTACGCTGGGGCTGGTGCTTCTTTTCGCGCTAGGCCTGGCACAGCCCTGGCACGTTTATCTCATCCTCTTCCTGCGCAGTCTGGGAGGCGCGTTCCACTGGCCCGCTCTGCAGGCTTCCACTACCTTGCTGGTGCCCGAACGCCACCTTGCACGTGTGGCAGGCGCCAACCAAGCCCTCAATGGCTTGATCAACATCGCAGCACCACCAGTTGGGGCACTCCTTTTAGACGTGCTTCCGCTCCAAAGCGTCCTTGCCATTGATATTGTCACCGCCCTCATTGCAGTGGGCCTGCTTGGACTGGTTCAAATTCCTCAGCCCAAGCGCACCGATACGCAGACAACACTAACCCCCCGGGTAGTTTTCCAAGATGTGCATGAGGGGCTACGTTATCTGGTGGGCTGGCCGGGTATGCTGGCCATCCTGCTCATGGCCACGCTGATTAACTTCTTGCTTAACCCTGCCTTTGCCCTCTTACCCCTGCTGGTGACCCGCCACTTCCACGGAGGGGCCCTCCATCTGGGATGGCTAGAGTCAGGTTACGGGATCGGTGTAGTCCTGGGAGGGGTGATTTTAAGCATCTGGGGCGGTTTCCGACGCAAATTGTGGACTTCCATGAGTGGCCTATTCCTCCTGGGAACCAGCGCTATCGGTATGGGGCTATTACCCTCCTCGGCTTACCCTCTCGCCCTGGGACTGATGTTTGGGTTGGGTGTGGCAAATCCAATAACGAATGGGCCTCTCTTCGCTCTGGTGCAATCGCGGGTAGCCCCGGAGATACAAGGACGCGTCTTCACCGTGATCCATAGCCTGGCCGCCGCCATGACCCCGGTGGGAATGCTTATTGCCGGGCCAGTCGCCGAGTGGTTGGGATTACAGACCTGGTACATTATTGGCGGCGCGGGATGTGTCCTGATGAGTATCATTGCCCTGAGCTGGCCGCTCACCGCCAACCTGGAAACACAGTCCACTCCCCACATGGTCTCAGCCGACTCCTCGGCTTGAGCCCCTACACACCAATTACCGCATCCCTGTATCTCCATTCCTCACCCCGGATGACCCCGCATTCATCCGGGGTGAGGCCGGAATCATACTGGTACATACTTTTTCGTTCTTGTACAATTCCAATAGTCAATTTTGACTAATCCAATAAAAGTGAGAGGATCTTGCATGCCCCTGCCTGAAGATGAAGCCCATGAATTGCTCTTACTCGGGATCCTGCGCCATGGGCCAATGCATGGTTATGCGCTGAACACCTGGATCGCCCACAATTGGGAAGCCTGCACCGCGTTGAAGAAGCCCACTGCATACTATTTACTAAACAAAATGACACATCGGGGCTGGGTTACTTGGGATGAAGATCAAAGAAGCCGCGGCCCCCAGCGACGCATTTACCACCTGACGCCGGAAGGCGAGATAGCCTTTTGGCATCTGTTGCGAAAAAACCTGAGCACCCACCAGCCCGTTTACTTTGCTGGTGATGTGGGCTTAAGTTTTCTAGATGTTCTCTCACCGGATGAGGCGCGCTCTCTGCTCCAAAGTCGCCTGGAACAGGTAAGGGCCAGGCAACGGGCGTTGCAAAATGCCCCTGTGCATCCAGGCACAGCGGCATTGGCCTTGGAGCATCAACGCTACCATCTGGCTGCTGAGGCACAATGGTTAGAACATCTACTGGAACGCCTATCCACCCAATTTTGTCTCACGGAGGAATCCCATGGCTAGTTTCAATCTGGTTCTACTCACCCTGCACAACCTGACCCGCTGGGTCGTGTTGCTTTTGGGAGGGGTGGCGTTAATACGCGCTGCCCGCGGCTGGGTGAAGCAAACCGATTTCACCCCCGCCGATGCCCGCATCGGGGCGCTCTTTACAATTGCATTTGATGTGCAGATTCTGCTTGGGCTGATCTTATACCTGACCCGCGGCTGGGGCGGGGTACTACTCGGTGATTTTGGTGCCGCCATGCGCGAACCCGCCCTCCGCTTCTTTGCCTTAGAGCACATTTTTCTTATGTTGGTTGCACTCGGCATTGCCCACATGGGACGCACTCTGAGTCGAAAAGCGCCCACGTCGCTCCAGAAACACCGCCGTGCTGCATTGGGATTTGGGTTGGCACTACTCCTCACCCTGGCAGCCATCCCATGGCCCTTCTTTGCCCATGGGCGCCCGTGGTTGCGTCTCTTCGGTTTGCAGTTTTAACCCTCAGGCAGGCGTGATCAGGGTGTACCCCCCATCCACCGTGATCACCTGACCGCGGATCATCGCCGCCTCTGGCGAACAAAGAAAACCCACCACTCCGGCCACATCCTCGGGTGTCACCAGACGCCCGGCAGGGGTATTGGCAATGGCGCGCTCGATCACACGCGGGTCGCTGAGCGCCGAAAAATGCTTAAGTGCATCTGTCAGCACAATTCCGGGAGCCACGGCATTGACAATAATATTTTTGGGTGCCAGTTCCACAGCCAGGTAGCGTGTGAGGGCTTCCAAAGCAGCCTTGCTCGCGCCTACGGCAACGTAATCCGGCAAAACGCGCTGAGACCCCGGGCTGGTGATGGCCACCATATGACCGCCTCCGCGCTTTTCCATCAGGGGCACCGCCTGCTGCGCCGCAAAAAGAAAGGCACGGGCGTTGACATTCATTGTGTAGTCCCAACCGCTTACCTTCTGCTGCAAGGCAGGCCGATTGAAGCCGGTAGCAGCATTACTTATAAAAATATCCAGACCACCAAAGGTCTCGGCAATGCGGGTAAAAAGTTTTTCAATCTCTTCCAGGTATCCCACATTAGCCCGGACGAGCAGTGCTCGCCGTCCCAGAGCCTCCACCTGGGCCGCTACCTCTTCAGCCGGACCCTGGTTGCGTACATAGTTGATCACCACATCCGCGCCCCGGGCAGCGAAATAAAGGGCAATAGCCCGCCCAATTCCCCGTCCAGCCCCGGTCACCAGAACCACTTTATCTTCAAACGGCGTTTGTACCACCATCGCTAGCCACCTCATCAAGAACGAGAATGATAGGGGATGGGCTTTAACCACGCCCGGTTGAACTCATGCAAGCGAGTTTCGCCCAGGGCACGCACCAGTTGCTCGACCCGCCGGGCATCTTCCCGTAATTGGGGCACGTCAATGCCCAGGCAGGGACCACTAAAAGGCTCCAGGTTTTCCTGGGCGCGGGCCAGCATTTTGAGCGCTCCAGGAAAATTCCCATTCAAGATGTGGTAATAAGCCACTCCCACCTGCAAAATTCCCTGGTAAAGGGCGCGCTGTGGGCCTGGCGTTTCGCGCCAGGCTGTCTCTAAAGCCTCATGAGCCTCAAAGTACTGCCCCGCATCAAAGTAGTCTAGCCCCAACCGGGCTTGAGGGTGCATGTCCCCCCGACATGGGTCGGGTTCAGAGGGTAGGGAGAAGGAAGAAAAGTCAAAGCACATGACCAAATCCCAGAATTGAGATCGAGGCGATTATAGCACAGCCTCTCAGGCAGTATGCAGGCTATTCCAAACCTGGATTTCAGGAACTTTAACAACCTAACAACCGCTCTTTTAACCAATCTTAACCGAGATTTGACCAGGTATATCTAAAATCCAGCCGCACAATCTGGTATAAAATGAATGTATTCCCCATACCCAAACCCCCAAAAAGGAGGAAAAGAATATGAAAGCCCCCATGCTGTCTCGTCTCTTCCGCTGGGTGAGCCTGCTTGTCTTGGTGGCCTTCCTGGCCGCCTGCGCGGGTACGCCGACCGCCGCTCCAACCCAACCCCCAACCACCGGTGGTGAGAGCGGTCCCCTGGCCGACTTGGTCGCTGCAGCGAAAAAGGAAGGCATGCTCACCACCATTGCCCTGCCGCACGATTGGTGCAACTACGGCGAAGCCATCGAAACCTTCAAGAGCAAGTACGGCATTCAAGTAAACGAACTGAACCCCGATGCCAGTTCGGCCGAGGAAATTGAAGCCATTAAGGCCAATAAAGAGAGCAAAGGCCCTCAAGCCCCAGATGTCATTGATGTCGGTTATGCCTTCGGCCCCCAGTTAGTGGACGAACAACTGGCCATGCCCTACAAGGTCTCAACCTGGGACACCATCCCCGAGAATCTCAAGCACCCCGATGGTTACTGGTACGGCGATTACTACGGCGTGATGGCTTTCGAGGTCAACAAAGATGTGGTCAAGAATGTCCCCCAGGATTGGGCAGACCTGTTGAAGCCAGAGTACAAGAATCAGGTGGCGCTGGCAGGGGATCCGCGTCTCTCGGCTCAGGCGCAGATGAGCGTTTATGCCGCCGCCCTGGCCAATGGGGGTTCACTGGATAACGTTCAGCCCGGTTTGGAATATTTCAAGAAGTTAAACGAGGTGGGCAACTTTGTCCCGGTGATTGCCAAACAGTCCACCATCGCCAAAGGCGAGACCCCGGTGGTCTTCCGCTGGGATTACAACGCCTTGGCCGATAAGAAAGCTCTGGAAGGCAACCCCGAAATTGAGGTCGTCATTCCTCAGAGCGGTGTCATTGCAGGGGTTTACATCCAGGCCATCAGCGCTTACGCCCCGCATCCGAATGCCGCGAAATTGTGGATGGAGTTCCTCTACTCAGATGAGGGTCAATTGATCTGGCTCAAAGGCGGCTGCCACCCCATCCGCTTTGACGACATGCTCAAGCGCAATGTCATCCCGGCGGACCTTCTAGCGGAGCTCCCACCTGCCGAGTTATATGCCAAAGCCGTATTCCCCACCATCGAGCAACTGAATGCGGCAAAGACCTACATTGCTGAAAATTGGGACAAGGTCGTTGGAGCCGAAGTGAAGTAAAATTAAACCACCATGAGTGGTCTCTCGCCTTCATCCCCTGCCGTCCCAACGTCTTCCGGAGGGAGGGCTGCCACTGTGCAGCCCTCCCCAGAATTCTCTCCACCCCGCCCCCGCCCCGGCAGCGGGCTAATGGTGTGGATAGGGGTAGCCCCTTTCTTCATCTTCGCCGCCCTGTTCATGCTACTGCCCTCTTTCTCGCTCCTGGTAGGCTCTTTCCGCGACACCCAGGGACACTTCACCCTGGATAACATCCGCAGTCTGTTCACCCCCTCCATTTTGAGCGCCTACTCGATCAGCATTCGCATTAGCCTGACTACCGCGCTGGGGGGCGGGCTATTTGGTTTTCTCCTGGCCTATGCGGTTACTCTGGGCGGGCTACCCCGTTGGGCACGTGATGCCCTGCTCACCTTTTCCGGGGTGGCTTCAAACTTCGCCGGCGTGCCCCTGGCTTTTGCGTTTGTGGCTACGCTGGGCCGCCTGGGAATGGTCACCGTACTGCTCAAAACGCTGGGAGTGGATATCTATGAGATTGGTTTCAATCTGTACTCCTTCTGGGGCCTAAGCCTTACCTACATGTACTTTCAATTTCCGCTTATGGTGCTCATCATTGCCCCTGCCCTGGAAGGGCTAAAACGCGAATGGCGCGAAGCGGCAGAGAACCTGGGAGCCAGCACCTGGGATTACTGGCGTATGGTCGCCCTGCCCATCCTCACCCCCTCCATCCTTGGAGCTATCATTCTGCTCTTCGGTAATGCATTTGGTGCTTATGCCACAGCCCTCTCATTGACTGGCGGTCTAATTAACTTGATCACCATCCTCATTGGTGCGCAAATCATGGGAGATGTGCTCTACAACCCTGGGCTGGGCTATGCGTTGTCCTTCGGAATGATTGTGATCATGGCGATCAACATGGCCATTTATTACGTCTTACGTCGGCGAAGCGAGCGCTGGCTGCGCCGCTGATGAGGGATTAGGAGGCTTCTATGGATCAAAATCAGCGTGCCCCCTTGCGCCAGCGCCTGGTTTCATGGTTCATCCTCTTCTTAGGTGGTCTTTACTTCTTTGTACCGCTCATTGCCACCATTGATTTCTCATTGCGAGCACGCAAAGGCGTGCTCAGTGCCCTGGCCTACCAGCGCGTGCTCAGTGATCCCCGCTTTGCCAGCGCATTTACGTTCTCGCTGGAAATGGCATTGCTAACGGTGGTGGTGGGTGTGATCCTCGTGGTACCCACTGCGTATTGGATTCGCCTGCGCCTCCCCCAACTGCGCCCGGTAGTGGAATTTATTACCCTGATGCCGTTTGTCGTGCCGGCGATTGTGCTGGTCTTCGGCTTGATACGTGTCTTTAGCCGCCCCCCTCTGCTGCTCACCAACTCCTTCACCGGCACACAGATTTTGCTGGTAGCCGGGTACGTGGTGCTGGTGCTGCCTTATCTCTACCGGGCTGTGGATACGGGCCTGCAAGCCATTGACATCCGCACCCTGACCGAAGCCGCGCAGAGCCTGGGTGCCGGCTGGTGGGTGATCATCACCCAGATTATCTTCCCCAACCTGCGCAGCGCCATCCTCAGCGGCGCCTTCCTGACCATTACCATTGTGATGGGCGAATTAACCATGGCCAGTTTCCTGGTTGGGTTAAGAGCCTTTGGGCCATATATGTCTCAGGTTGGGCAAAATCGCGCCTACGAAGGCGCAGCGCTGGCAGTGATCAGTTTCGCCCTCACCTGGGCGTTTACCATGCTTTTCCAGTTCGTGGGCCGGCGTGCCCTGGGTGGCGACCAGGCCTTTGGCGCACGTTAAATCCTTTTCGGTGAAGGGGATATGGCATATCTGAGCATTCGCAATCTCTCCAAACGCTTCGGTCAAACCCTGGCCGTCCGGGATTTCAACCTGGAGGTCGAGCGGGGAGAATTTGTCTCATTCCTCGGCCCCAGCGGTTGCGGTAAGACCACCACCTTGCGGATGATTGCCGGTTTTGAAACCCCCAGCAGTGGCAGCATCATTCTGGATGGCGTGGACATCACTTTCTTACCCCCGAACCGCCGCCACATCGGCATGGTCTTTCAATCCTATGCACTTTTCCCCAACCTGACCGTAGCCGATAACATCGCCTTTGGGCTTAAGGTCGCCAAACGCCCCCCGGAGGAGATCCGCAAAACGGTGGGGGAGATGCTCGACCTGATTCGCTTGAGCGGCTTTGAAAATCGCTATCCCTACCAGCTTTCGGGTGGGCAACAGCAACGGGTGGCGCTGGCGCGGGCGCTAGCCATCCAGCCACGGGTGCTACTGCTGGATGAGCCGCTTTCGGCCCTGGATGCCAAAATCCGGGTGGAATTGCGCTCGGAGATCCGTCGCATTCAACAGACGCTGGGAATCACTGCCATTTACGTGACCCACGACCAAGAAGAGGCTCTCTCGCTTTCGGATCGCGTTGTCGTCATGTACGAAGGCAAAATTGAGCAGGTGGGAACACCCTTTGAGGTCTATAACTACCCCCAGACCCGCTTTGTGGCCTCGTTTATCGGGCAACTCAACCTCATCCCGGTTACTGTCGAAGATCCCAAGCGCGGACTGGTTCGCTTTGGCAATTCGCTCCTCCAGGTTGATCCCGCCCCCCACCTGAATCGCGGGCAAACCGTGACCCTGGCACTGCGCCCAGAAGAGATGAACCTGGGACATATCGAGGGGCGTAATCACGTTGAGGGCCGGGTGTTGGATGTCATGTTCCTGGGTGCCATTGTGCGGGTACGCGTAGACCTGCAAGGACGCGAGGTTTTGGCCGATTTATTCAATGAGCGCCAATTGGCTTTGCCTCGCCCCGGTGACCAGGTCATAATCAACTTTCCTCCACATGCCTGCTGGATTATTAGCGAGGCTTGATCCCCACATAAAATCCAAACTGCCGAACGCCTGGTAGCCCAACCGGGCGTTTTCGTTTATCTAGAAGATTCATATAGAACGTTTATGTTTCATTAGCCAAATTCCAACAGTTCTCCCCTATGATCAGAGCAAGATTGGGCAAAGGAACAAGCCCAATAAGTCAATGGGAAAAAGTAAAGGAGGTAGATTATGATGATGTACATGCGCATGCCTTATGGTCGCTGGATGATGCGGCGCTGGCTGGATCGTGCTCTGAACGAGGAATGGCCTGAGGAATCCCCAACGGTATGGGTGCCGGTGGATGTGCGTGCAGATGATAACGGCTATGAGATCACCGCTCTCCTACCCGGCGTGAAAGCCGAAGACATCCAAATCCAGATTCAGGATAATACGGTCACATTACAGGGTGAGCTCAAGACCGAAGCCGACGAAAAGGCAACTTACATCCTGCGGGAACGCCCTCAAGGTCGCTTCATGCGAGTGATCCACCTGCCGGATGAACTGGATGCTGCCTCTGCTGAAGCCAGCCTCAAAGACGGGGTGCTGACACTACGCGTGCCCAAAGCCGCGGCTGCCCGCCCACGTACGATTAAAGTTGTGAGCCGATAACCCTCCCCTCCTGACTCCCACCTAAGTGTGGGAGTTGTATTTTTTATTATTGAGGCTTGCGACGCGGAAAGGTTCCAACTCACAATGGAGACAAGCCACCGGTCTTGATGACAAAGTAACACCGGACTCGCAGAGACAAAATCGCCCGACGGGGCAAGGTCATTGCCTGAACCTTACCCCGTCGGGTACAATGCAACGGCTTCCCCCTAAACGCCGGCACAGCGGATATCAGACAAGAAAACAAGCACCTCTAAACCATCTATCATTTGTCGAAAAGGTCTTCACGAGAGCGGCGTAGGAGATTGGCTCCGCGGGCAAGCACTTTTCGTTCCATCGCCTGCATTCCGTGAGACATGCGCTGGATAAGGTGTTCGTAGTGGGATCTCTCCTCAGCCGGCAAATATTTCGCCAGTTCACGATACACTCCTGTTAGTAAGCGGCTCGCTTCTTCATACCTGCCATCTCGTTCCAGTGCTAACGCCTCCAGACTGACATCTGCCAATCGGACACGGGCATAGCGCTCCATCACCCCCCGATTAATCGGGTCTGCCACCACCTCCGCCTGGCTCGCATAGTAGAACGTTAAACCCGCTGCTGATTCGAGGGGCCGATCGTCCCAGGAGGCGGCATGCACTTTAAACGACATCGCAAGTGCAGTTTCATTCCCAGCCGGTGGAAATTGCAATTGCACATACAACCGCAGTGAGCGCCCTGCCGCTAGATTCCCCAAGGCAAGCCGATAGCCGCCTTGTTCTTCGTAAAGACGCCATCCTCCAAAGACCTTAAAGGTAACCTCTTTGGGCAAAGTCATCTGAAGGGCGAGGTTCTTGGCTGTGATGGTCAGCAACTCACCAAATTCTTGTTCAAATATCTTCTGAGTATTTTCGGGGGAGTCAATGTAATAAAAGTTCCCATCCCCTTGTGTGGCCATGCGTTCCAGGAGGTGCTCGTTAAAATCCTCGCCAACTCCAAAGGTAGACGTGGATACCCCCCGTTGCGCCAACTGAGCCGCGTGATGGGCAAGTTCCTCAGGATCGGTCATCCCCACATTGGCCAGACCATCGGTCAACAGCAGCACGCGATTGATGGCATTGTCACTGGCTGCCTCGGCGACACGCTCGCACCCCGTCAGCCATCCACCAGCCAGATTGGTCATTCCCCCGCTCGTGATTCTGCGGATCTGCTCGCCCAGGAAAAGGCGGTGGCGACTGGTGAGGAATTCGTTCTTGCTAAGAGTCTCAACCTCGTCATCGTAAATCACCAGCCCGAGACGATCTGTAGGCTTTAGCAAATCCAGCAGATTGATAACCGTACGTTTGACATATGCTAACTTCCCACCGCTCATCGAACCGCTGCGGTCAATAACCAGGGTCAAATTGAGCGCTGGACGTTCGTCCTTTGCGGCTGATGATGCAGGGGCCGTGATCTCGATTTCAAGGATGCGTTGAGTAGGGGCCTCACGGGCAATTCGATACCCATCACCTGCTACGCGCAGGTGCAGCGCAGAAGCACTCATGCGACACCTCCTTATGAAAATTTACAAGACTTAGGACCTGAACAAACGGTGAATGAACTCGATCAGCCGATTAACCTTGCTCCTTAGCAGGGGATCACTCCCTACCCGAATGTGGACCTCGACATCGGGGGTCACCACAATGCGCTCCCAACAATTCGGCGAGGCTGTATCGGGGTCGCTGGTCTCCTCCCGCAGACGGTATAGCAGGCGTTGGACACGAATCTTGTCTCTTGGGTCATAAAATGGTTCTTCTGCAGGCTCTTCGATAGGCACCTCCCCCTTTCGAATCGCATCAATGTAGCGAAGTGCGCTCTCTCCTGGCTTTGATGGAGTCTCCTGTCGAGTTTGTTCAATCTGGTCAAGAAATTCACGCAGTTGCTCGGCGTTGAGGGTATTGAGCAGTACGTGAATTTCGCGCAGTGGAAGAAAGGCCTCCTTTAACCGCCGTATCACCTCCAAACGTTCCAGATGTTCTTCGCCATAGAGGGCATAACGTCCTTCTGTTGTATAGGGTGGAGGCAATAACCCCACATCGGTGTAGTAACGAATGGTGCGCGGAGTCACCCCACTAATTTCCGCCAGTTCGTGAATCAAATAGCGCTTTTTGGAAGTGAGAGACGGGTTTTCCATATCAATTATATTATATCAGTATTACGTAATAATGTAAAGGTGTCTCCTGGTTATCCCAATAAACCGCTAATACACTCTCCTGCTCAGCCAGCAAGGCCGATCTCAAACGCAAAGGGTATATAATTACTTGCATGGAAGATCCCATAATTCAGCAAATGCTTGCGGATCTCAACCTGCCCGCCTGGCATTACTATGAGGAAGTAGGATCCACCAATGATGTTGCTCTGGCCTGGTTGGAAGGCGGTGCGCCGGATGGGGCATTGGTGATCGCGGGTTCTCAGACGCAGGGACGTGGCCGGCTGGGGCGTACCTGGGTCACCGTTCCTGAAGCAGGGCTGGCTTTCACCTTGATCTTACGCCCTGACGCAGGATCTCCCCTGCCACCGGAGCGTCTGACGGCATTGGGGACCCTGGCAGTGGTCCAAGCCCTTGAAAGGGGGTACGGCTTGAATGCACAAATCAAATGGCCCAACGACGTCCTGATTACCGGACGTAAGGTCTGCGGCATTCTGGTTGAACTGGCCTGGGCCGATGATCGCTTGCAGGGGGCCGTTTTGGGGATTGGGATTAATGTAGGACGTGCCGCCGTCCCGCCTAGCCATTTGCTCCGCTACCCTGCCACCAGCCTGGAAGAAGCCCTGGGGCGTCCGATTTCGCGCTGGGAGGTACTGCGCCAGGTACTCGAGGCTTACCTTGCCTGGCGCGCACATCTGGCTTCCCCCGAATTTATGAGCGCCTGGGAAAACCGGTTGGCATTTCGGAATGAGTGGGTGCAGATTGAAGATGGGCTGAACCCACCGCTGATCGGGCGCCTGGTAGGATTGAGCCCCGCTGGACACCTGCACCTGCACCTGGAAGATGGGCGTGATCACTGGGTGACCGCCGGTGAGATTCGTCCACTCGAGTCATCATTCGCCGAATCCTCAGGAGGTGAGGATGCTTGACGATTTACGCAGTTCGATTGACTTTTCGTTTTCTGAAGAAGAGGAACCCACTCCCCCTTCAACGCGCCGCCGGCGGCGCAGAGGCCAGTTCTTAGGAATGACGGCTGCCCAGCGCTTTGTCCTTTCGCTCCTGCTTTTCCTGATGACCGTAGTGCTGGGCATGCTGTGTCTGGTGGTCACCGGGCGGATGATGTTATTCTGATCATCCGCCCGCGCGCAAATCGGCAGCCGCAATTCGGGCCAGGGAGGCCACAGTATCGCCTTTATCCAGCTCCATCAGACGCACCCCGCGCGCGGTACGCGTCATTCGGCGGATGTCCTTGACCTTCAACCGCAGCATCACCCCGCCAGCAGAGATCAAGGTAACTTCATCCTCTTCCTGCACCACCCGGGCAGCAGCCACAGGACCACTGGTTTTCATTGAGGCTGAAGGCAATGCAGCCACCCCCGATTTGGCTCGCGAGTGACGCGGAAAATCCTTGAGTGCAGTGCGCTTTCCAAAGCCCTTTTCGGTCACAATGAGCAGGTCAGCATCCGGGCGTACCACGTCCATAGAGGCCACGCGATCCCCGGGTTGCAGTTTCATGGCAATCACGCCCGCCGCCGGACGACCCATCGGACGCACTTCTTCCTCTCGAAAACGCAGAGCCTGCCCCTGAGCCGTGAGGATGATGAGTTCGTCCTTCCCGCTGGTCAGATGGACCCACCCCAGTTCATCCCCCTCTTCCAGCGTAATGGCAATCAACCCAGAAGCCCTCACATTGGTAAATTCATCCAGCGCTACCCGCTTGATCTTGCCGCGCACCGTGGTCATTGTGCAGTACTGAGCAGCCGAGAAGTCCGGCACCGCCACAGCAGCGGTGATGCGCTCACCGCTCTCCAGCGAAAGCACGTTGGTAATTGGCAAACCGCGGTCGGTACGCCCGGCATCTGGGATCTGGTACACCTTTTCAGCATACACCTTGCCCCGATCGGAGAAGAAAAGCACGGTGTGCAACGTGCGGGCCGCTAGAAGCATCAGGGTTTCATCTTCTTCCTTCAGGGCCTGGCCGGTAACGCCTCGCCCACCCCGATTTTGAGTACGGAAGGCCAGGGGAGAGACGCGCTTTATGTAGTTCTTCTGCGTCAGGATGATCAACACAGGCTCATCCTGGACCAAATCTTCCTCTTCAAAATCCTCTTTCTCACCGACCACGATGCGCGTACGGCGCTGATCGCCGTATTTCTCCGTTAATTCCTGCAAATCGGCTTTGATCGCTTTGAGCACCTTCTTGGGTGAGGCCAGCAATTCCTCCAGCGTAGCAATCTGCTTAAGCAGGGCTTTGTGCTCCTCCTCAATCTTCTTGCGCTCCAGGGCCGCCAGGCGGCGCAAGGGCATTTCGAGGATAGCCTGTGCCTGGGCTTCGCTGAGTTTAAATCGCGCCATCAAACGCTTGCGCGCCACATCCGCATCCGAGGATTGGCGAATGAGTTGAATCACCTCATCCAGATTGGCCAGAGCAATGAGCAAACCCTCAAGGATATGCGCACGCTGACGCGCCTTTTCCAGTTCAAAGCGTGAGCGGCGGACAATGACTTCGCGCCGGTGCTCGATGTAGATTTGCAGAGCACGTTTTAGCGAGAGTACGCGCGGTTCATTCTCCACCAGGGCCAGCAAATGCGCCCCGAAGGTGATCTGCAAGGGTGTGAATTTATATAACTGGTTGAGCACTTTCCGCGGTTGCGCGCCGCGCTTAAGTTCGATCACAATGCTCATACCGCGCCGATCCGATTCGTCTCGCAAATCGGAGATGGTGTCAATGCGTCCTTCACGCACCAGCTCGGCAATCCGCTCAATCAAACTGGCCTTATTGACCTGGAAGGGTATTTCGGTGATGATAATGGCAAAGCGCCCACCTCGGATCTCTTCAATGTGCGCTTGCCCGCGCACCGTCAGACGGGCTCGCCCGGTGGAATACATCTGACGAATGGCCTCTTGCCCCACAATCACCCCCCCGGTGGGAAAATCCGGGCCGGGCAGGAATTTCATCAGGTCATCTACGGTTATCTCATCAATCTGATCGTAGTGATCAATGACATACGCAATGGCGGCGCTGAGTTCGTTCAGGTTATGCGGCGGGATGTTCGTTGCCATTCCAACCGCAATTCCCGAAGCACCATTGAGCAGCAGATTGGGCAAGCGGGCAGGCAGAACAACCGGCTCTTTGAGTGAGCCATCAAAGTTATCGGTAAAATCCACAGTGTCTTTGTCAATGTCCGCCAGCATCTCCTCAGCCAGGGCATTCAGGCGGGCTTCCGTGTAACGCATGGCTGCAGGGGCGTCGCCATCAACCGAACCGAAGTTGCCCTGCCCATCCACCAGCGGGTAGCGCATGGAAAAATCCTGTGCCATGCGCGCCATGGCATCATAGACGGCCATGTCCCCGTGGGGGTGATACTTACCCAATACCTCACCCACAATACGCGCAGACTTCTTATAGGGAGCGTTCGAGCGCAAACCCAATTCGTGCATGGCATAAAGAATGCGCCGATGCACCGGCTTGAGACCATCGCGCGCATCGGGCAATGCCCGGGCTACGATCACGCTCATTGCATAATCCAGATACGCCGAGCGCATCTGTTCATCAATATCTACCGGGAAAACCGTGCCTACTTCCATCGTTTTCTCTCATTCCAAAAAATAAACCTGTTTTTAGGCAACATTAGGATTATACCGCACCCGGTGCGCGAGAGAAAAAATCTCTCGCAGGGGGCACCTGCGAGAGACGCGTTCCTTACCACCGAAAGGGCCACCCTCAATGTGAACCGTGCCTAGCCCTCCAGAATCCGCCGGAAAAACTCGGGTAAAGCAAAGGCCGCGCGGTGCACCTCCGGATTGAGATAGTTCATCTGGCCAGGCGGGTAGGGTTTGTTGAGCCCGTTCGTCCAGGGCACATCCGACATATACATAAACCCAATCCCACCACCCGGGTAGGTGGGCACCAGGGTGTAGTAGTAGGCGGGGGAGCGGAATAACGTCTTGGCAAAGCGGTAAATATCGCGGATCAGCGCCTGGTCGAAAAACATTTGCTCGCTTTGAATGGCAATCGCCCCGCCCGGATTAAGTGCTGCCGCCAGCCGACGGAAGAAATCCGGGCTAAAGAGCCTCTCCGCAGGTCCGATCGGGTCGGTGGTATCTGAGACGATCACATCAAATGTGTGAGGGGGATTCTCCAGGTAGGTGAAGGCATCCTGAAAGACCACCTCTGCCCGCGGATCACTGAAGGGATCGCCAAAGCCAGGGAAGTGCTCACGTGAGACCTCCACCACCCGCCGGTCCAATTCACACACGACCGCGCGCTCCACCGAAGGGTAACGCAAAACCTGCTGCAGGCTGCCGCCATCTCCACCGCCGACGATCAACACCGTGCGCGGATCCTCAACCGCCAGCATGGGTACGTGCGTGATCATCTCGTGGTAGCCAGCGTTGTCATACTCGGTGAGCTGAATGATCCCATCCAGGATCAGCACCTTGCCAAAGAATTCGGCTTCCACCAGTTGGAGGTGCTGGTAGGGCGTTTGCTCGTCCACCAGCACCTTCTTCACATGCAACGACTGGCGGTAGAAGGAATGGAGTTGCTCGGTAATCCAGGTCTCAGCCACGGTTGATGAACACTCCGCTGAATTTTCTGGCTCGGAAGGTCTCCACACAGAAGCGTGTGGCCACTTCGGGATCGAACTCTTTGCACGAGAAGATATCAAGGTAAGCAGCATTGGACTGATTGGCGAAGTGCCCAGTGATATTGCTGGTTTCAATGAGTTGAACCAGGGAATACCCGGTCACACGCGGGTCTTCACCAAAATTAACAATCAACGGCTCGCCAAAACGGCGCATGTGAATCAAGTCGCAAAGGTCAATGACGAACTGACGGATGACCTCCGCTGAGGTGATGCGCTCTGGATCGCATTCGTAGAGGTTAAGCACCAGGTGCCATCCCCACGGCTTTTCGCCCGTAGCCGGCACCCCCGGCTCTTCCATGATGTAGCGGACCAGGATTGGGGATTCCAGCGAGGCGTTCATGCTGGGCACTCCTCCCGGCAGACCGCAGAGCGGCTGACCACTTTGATCTGAGCGTCTTGAGCACCGAACAGGCTAATCAGTTTGTCCACCAACGGCTTGACATCAAGGTCCAGGTTACAGGTGAACAGGTCGATAGCGCAGTAACCATATTCCGGCCACGCATGCAAACTCGCATGGGACTCGGCCAACAAGAGAAAACACGTGAAACCATGCGGGCTGAAAGGATAGTAGCCCTCGCTGATAATGGTTAACCCACTATCTCTCACTGCCTGGAAGAACAAATCGCGGGAACGCTCGCTATCGTAGAGCAGTTCTCGGTTGCAGTTTG
The DNA here is from genome assembly GCF_001306145.1 of Thermanaerothrix daxensis. Taxonomy (GTDB): domain Bacteria; phylum Chloroflexota; class Anaerolineae; order Anaerolineales; family Anaerolineaceae; genus Thermanaerothrix; species Thermanaerothrix daxensis. The sequence goes on along the minus strand of NZ_LGKO01000002.1, from coordinate 301,034 downwards.
AGAGATCACAAATATAGTGTTCCCCCAAGCGCAGCTGCCCGTCCAACTGTCCATAAACCTCCTTCTTTTTGGAATAGATTGGCTGCAACGTCCGGGGTGGTCAGCCAGCAGGCTTCCTCCCGCTCGCTCAGGAAGGCGGATAAAAGATAGAGGGGGCCTCAGCAGGTAGGAAACCCACCAAAACCCCTTCCCCTTGCCCCGCCGCTGCCCGAGCGGGGAGTGGGCAGCAGTGAGGTGAAATCACCCCTTATCGTCTGCAGTCGGAGGTTTATTTTCAACGATATTGCCTAAAATGTCAATATTTTGGGGCCATTTTTTCACGGAATTAACCTGACCCTAACCTTTTATTTGATTTTTCTTAACCAGAAATCGTTAAAATCAAAAAAAATTCCAATGAGATTTGCCCCATGAGCGTGAAACGCGTTCTATTTTTGTGCACCGGCAATTCTGCCCGCAGTCAGATGGCAGAAGCCCTGCTGCGCCATTATGCTGGGGACTGGTTCGAGGTTTACAGCGCCGGGATTGAGCCCAAGGGCATCCACCCCATGACTTTGAAAGTCCTGGCTGAATTGGGCATTGACGCCAGCCAGCAGACCTCCAAATCCTTGCAAGTATATCAAGGGAAATTAGCCTTCGATTACCTGATCACCGTCTGTGCAGATGCTGAGAGGAATTGCCCGTATTTTCCCGGCCAGGGGGTGCGCCTGCACTGGCCGTTTGAAGACCCAGCCGCGTGCGAGGGCAGTGAAGAGGTCCGACTACAGAAATTTCGCCAGGTCCGAGACCAGATTGCGGCACGTATCCGCGCCTGGCTGGATGAACTGGGCCTTTTGACCAACACACCCGGATAAAGTTTTTTCTCTCTGCGTTTCGTGCCCGCTCCAATACCCTTAGGAAGAATGGACAGGCTCGCCTCAGGCTGCCAAAACGTGGTAAACTTACTCTGCTGAAGTCTACTGGTAGCAAGAGAGGCGATCACCCATGCCCGTGATTTATCCGTTTACTGCCATTGTGGGTCAGGAGCAAATGAAACGCGCCCTGATCCTAAACGCCATTGATCCGCGCATTGGGGGCGTTCTCATCCGGGGTGAGCGTGGCACGGCCAAGTCCACTGCCGCGCGTGCACTGGCGGCATTGCTCCCGCACATCAAAGTGATCGCAGACTGCCGCTTTGGCTGTGATCCGGACACCCCCGCCACCTGGTGCACGGAATGCCGCGAACGCGCCGCCCGAGGCGAGGAACTTCCGGTAACTACACGGCCCATTCCTTTCGTGAATCTGCCCATTTCGGCCACGGAAGACCGTGTGGTGGGAACGCTTGATATCGAGAAAGCCATTCAGAAAGGGGAACGACATTTCGAACCGGGGGTGCTGGCTGCCGCCAATCGCGGCTTGCTCTATATTGACGAAGTCAATCTGCTTGATGACCACGTAGTGGATATCCTGCTCGATTCGGCGGCCATGGGGGTCAACATTATCGAACGTGAGGGGATTTCCTTCAGTCACCCCGCGCGTTTTATCCTGGTGGGAACGATGAACCCGGAAGAGGGAGAACTGCGCCCGCAGTTACTGGATCGCTTTGCACTTTCGGTCGAAATCCGTGGTATCCGTGACCCCCGCGAGCGGGTGTTGATCATCGAACGCAATCTGGCTTTCGAAGCCAACCCGGAGGGCTTCCGCCAGGAGTGGTTACCCAAAGAACAGGAACTCTCACGCCAGATTGAGCAAGCCAGGCAACTGCTTAATCGAGTCACCTACACGTCGCGTGACCTGCTGGCCATTGCCTCCCTCACGGCCTCTCTCAACGTGGATGGTCATCGCGCCGATATGGTCATTCTCAAAGCCGCCCGGGCTCATGCTGCCTTCGAGGGCCGCACCAGCGTGAGCGGCCGCGATATTGCCTTAGCCGCCGAACTGGCCCTGCCGCATCGCCTCAAGCGAGCGCCCTTCCAGCAAGCCGAAATGACCATGGAAGAATTGCAAGATCGCATCGAGCAACTGCAAGGCGCGAGCAGCACCGGCAAACACACCGAGCCAATGCCCACGCGTGAAGAAGAGGCTGCCCGGCAAAAAAAAACTTAACTGACCAGACCCTGGGGCAAGAAACGCAGGAACAGGCCCCACCGCAACCGACGCAACGAGAGGATATCTTTCGTCAGGATAGCGCCATATGGTGGGATGGCGGCCAGGTCGTCCGGGCCGCGCAACCCTTTGAACCACGGCGTCTGGATACCCCACTGGATAAGATGATGCGTCGCTTCGCCGGACGCCGTTCGCGCACCCGCACCGAACGCAAGCGTGGGCGTTACATTCAAGCCCGCCCCGCTAATGGCCCCATCGATGACCTGGCATTTGATGCCACGCTCCGCGCCGCCGCCCCTTTTCAGAAAGAACGTAGTGAGGAACGCAAGCAGGTGGCCTTCTCGATCCACCGCAGTGATCTGATGCGCAAAATTCGCGTGCGCCGCGCTGCCAACCTGATCCTTTTTGTGGTAGATGCCTCGTGGTCCATGGCAGTGGCTGAGCGTATGCAAGCCACCAAAGGCGCGATCCTTTCCCTGCTTAATGATGCCTACCAACGGCGTGACCGTGTGGGCTTAATTGTCTTTCAGAAGGACCGCGCAACTTTGGTTCTCCCCCCTACCAACTCCGTGACGCTGGCGCAAACCGCGCTGGCCGATATCCCGGTGGGTGGAAAAACCCCCCTCTCCGCCGGCTTGAAACTGGCCCTGGAAGTGCTCCAGCGCGAGCGCTTGCGCCACCCCGATGTGATGCCCCTGTTAATTGTCCTGACCGATGGTGCGGGTAACGTCTCCATCAGCCACCTTCCGCCGCTTGAGGAAGCCTATTTATACGCCGATGAGATCGCCCGAGAAGGTGTGCACAGCATTGTGATCAACATGGAACACATGGCCTTCGACCAGGGGCTGGCACAAGCCCTGGCCGATCACCTCAAAGCCCCCTGCTACACTGCCGGGGAGATGCGCGCCGAAAACCTCTACTACACCGTACGGCAGGAACTAAACGCCCGCACCCCTCCCGCCACCCTGGAAGACCGACGCTAAGGAGAGTTTTTTGGCCCTTCCAAGCCCGTAGTAGAATCAACGGCGGCCCATTCGGGGTAGAATTGGGAGTATGAAGACCTCTCCCATGATTCGCGTTCCCATGTCCTCACCTGACTTGAGCGACCTGGAACGACAGGCCGTCATGCAGGTGCTGCATACCCCCACCTTGAGCATGGGGGAACAAATTGAGGCCTTCGAAGCAGCGTTTTGTCGCTACTTGGGGGCCAAACATGCCATCGGAGTCAATTCCGGCACCGCCGCGCTCCACTTGTGCCTCTTAGCAGCCGGCATTGGTCCCGACGATTGGGTGCTCACCACACCTTTCTCCTTCGTGGCTTCCACAAACGTAATCCTTTATGTCAACGCCCTCCCTATATTCGTGGATGTAGAGCCAACCACTGGTAACATTGATCTCACGCAAGCCGCTCAGGCCATCCAAGATCTCATCGAAGGGGGAACCGCAGCCCGACGTTGGCTACCTCGCCGGGGAGTGGGACGACGAAAAGGGCAGTTGAAAGCCATTTTGGGGATTGATGTGTTCGGGCAACCCGCCGATTGGGACACCTTACGGGCTTTGGCTGCTCCTTACGGGCTTAAATTGATCGAAGATTCTTGTGAAGCCTTGGGAGCCGAGTATAAGGGGCGGAAAGTCGGGCTGTTAGGTGATTACGGCACTTTTGGCTTCTACCCCAATAAGCAAATCACCACCGGTGAAGGCGGAATGATTGTGACCAACGACGACGAAGGAGCCTCGCTGATGCGCGCACTGCGCAACCAGGGGCGTGCTCCTGGCGACACCTGGTTGCAGCACACTTATCTGGGATACAACTACCGCCTGGATGAACTCAGCGCCGCCCTGGGATTGGCTCAAATGCAACGTCTGGAAGAACTTCTTCGCAGGCGCGAGCAGGTGGCTGCCTGGTATAACCAGCGCCTGCAAAACATCCCGGGCGTTGAAATCCCCTATATTGCCTCCCAGACGACTCGCATGTCCTGGTTTGTTTATGTGATCCGCTTGGCTCCCGGCATTGACCGCGCCGGGGTAGCCAGCCGTCTGGCCGAACGAGGTATACCGGTGCGTCCCTATTTCCTGCCCATCCACCTGCAGCCTTACATGCAGACCCGTTTTGGCTACCGGCAGGGAGATTTTCCGGTGACCGAAGACCTGGGCGAACGCGGCCTGGCGCTGCCCTTCTCCGGCGTAATGTCGGAAGACCAGGTGGATTATGTCTGTGATGCATTACGACAAGTGTTATAGGCGCCATGAACGAAAGCGACTTCTGGGTTTTTCATCCTCCCCGTCAGCGTGGTACCTGGATCCACGGCCTGGCATTCGTGCTCAGCCTCGTGCTCGTGGGCCTTGCCCTCAGCCAGTTGGTGGAGCAACGCCCTGGCCCACGCTGGTTGGTTTGGCTGATCCTGGCCACGACGGGGGGACTGGGAAGCCTGTGGTTCGGCTACCGCTTAGGAGCCCTCTGGCGAGCCACCTACCACATTGAACGCGATGGTCTCCGCCTGCGGTGGGGATTGCGTGTTGAGCACCTTCCCCTCGAAGAGGTGGAGTGGATTCGCCCTGGTAGCGAACTGGGCTTTGCCCTGCCCTTGCCATTCTTTGCCTGGCCCGGGGCCATCCTTGGCAGTCGAAAGGTACCTGAACTGGGGGAAGTAGAATTTCTGGCCTCCGAAACAGACACCTTATTGCTCATTGCAACCCCTCAGCGGGTGCTGGCCATCTCTCCTGCCGACCCGCGGGCTTTTATGCGTGCCTTCCGCCAGGCTCTGGAAATGGGTAGCCTTAGCCCCTTAGCCCCTTATTCTGCCCGCCCGGCTGCCTTTCTCGGACATTTGTGGCAAGATGCCCGAGCACGTCTGCTCATCATCGCAGGTCTCATGCTCCTCGTGGGGTTGCTCACCCTTGCCAGTTTATTGGCCGCCTCTCGCCTCACCATCAGCTTGGGATACACCCCTCAAGGCCAACCCCTACCTCCGGTGCCTGCCCAACGCCTGATGCTGCTGCCCATCTTGGGCGCCCTCACTTATGGCAGCGGCTTTGCCCTGGGGCTTTACTTCTACCGCCAGGAAGAGGGACGGGCTAAAGCCTATCTGTTGTGGGGGGGTGGAATCGTGACCCTGACTCTTTTGCTGATCACCTGTGCCCTGACCATTTGGGCATAAGATATTTTGCGCCAATTTACCAAATATCCGCCTGCCATACCATACGAGAAAATGAATTCCGAAAGAACGTCCCTATGCCCAAGATGTTTATATTCAACCCCTTACAAATAGGCCTGGGACTCGGCCTGGCCTTGATCATCAGCCTGCTGGCCTACCGTCTTCGCGCACTCAGCGGAAGCGGCGCCCTTGCGGCCACATTGCTCGGGGGGCTCAATTTTGGCCTGGGAGGCCTGTCATGGGCCGTATTGCTCCTGGGGTTCTTCACTACCTCCACCTTCTTCTCGCGCCTGGCCCGCGCCCGCAAAGCCACCTTGGGGGAAAAATATGCCAAAGGTGACCGACGAGATGCCTGGCAGGTGCTGGCGAATGGCGGGATCGCCGGGCTGGCCGTGATCCTCCACGCCTGGCAACCCGCATCACTCTGGCCCTGGCTGGCGGGTGCAGCCGCCCTGGCAGCCGCTAATGCGGATACCTGGGCCACAGAGTTAGGCGTACTTTCGTCCGCGCCTCCCCGCCGCATTCTGGGTGGACAGCGCGTTGAACCGGGCAGTGCTGGCGGCATCACCCTGCTGGGCACATTGGCTGCTTTGGGCGGTGCCATGTGGATTGCATTGCTGGCGGTTCTCTTTCCCCCACCCCTTTTGAAATTTCAACTCCCCACCCCGGTAACGCTGTTCCTCATCACGCTGAGCGGCCTGTTCGGCAGTCTGGTGGACTCACTGCTCGGCGCCAGCGTGCAAGCCATGTACTATTGCCCCGCCTGCCGCAAGGAAACTGAGCGCCATCCACATCATGGCTGCGGTGAGCAGACCACCTACCTGCGCGGTTGGCGCTGGCTGAGCAATGATGGCGTCAACGCAATGTGCACTCTCAGCGCAGCGTTGCTGGCAGGGGTAATCGGACTCTCTCTGCACGTAACTCCTGCGTTACCCTTCAGGAGCGCTCATCCCCCTCAAACCCGGCGGCCTCCTTCTGAGCAGCCCTGCCTTTGCTCAGGGGAATACCATTCCCGTTCGCTACACCTGCGATGGCAAAGATCTCTCACCCGCGTTATCCTGGGATGCAGTGCCAGAGGTAACCAGTTACGCTCTGATCATGGAGGATCCCGATGCGCCGCTGGGCACGTTCACTCACTGGGTGCTCTACAACATTCCCCCTGAGCGTCAGTCATTGCCAGAAGGACTCCCCGCGCAGGAAACCCTGCCCGGGATCGGTGTGCAGGGACGCAACGACTTTGGCCGATTCGGCTACGGCGGCCCATGCCCACCCCCAGGGCCACCCCATCGCTATCGCTTTATCCTCTACGGGCTGAATCTCCCCGCTACCTTACCCAAGGGGCTGGACAGAACCTCCCTGCTCCGTGCCATCAAGGATCGCATTCTGTTTTCAGCGACCCTGGAGGGGCAATACGGCAGGTAGCGTTCTGCTGACATGACAAACATCATACCACTACAGGTTATTTGTCACTTCATACCCGGCTCAGATTCCTTATAAACGTCACCCCGTTCAGGGATTATCCCTCTATCTTCTTCACTAACGGGGAGAGACAACCCCCCGTATAATAATCTTGCCATCCCCATTTCCGGTTGAGAGGACTGCGATGCCCGAAGAAGATCCTCGAATTCTCGAACTGCGCGCCATGCGCGAGAAGGTGCGCCTGGCTGGCGGCGAAGAGCGCATCGCCCGCCAGCATGCCCGCGGCAAGCTAACTGCGCGCGAGCGAATTGAATTGCTCTTCGATCCCGGCACATTTCACGAACTGGAGCCCTACGTCCAGCAGCGCGATGATGTGCTGACAGGACAGGCCGATAAAACATTTGGTGATGGAGTGATCACCGGTTTCGGCCAGATAGAGGGGCGCGTGGTCTATGCCTACGCCCAGGATTTCACCGTCCAGGGCGGCTCATTGGGCGAAATGCACGGGCAAAAGATTGCCCGCGTGATGGATCTGGCGGTAGCCAGTGGCGCGCCCATTGTGGGTCTGATTGACTCCGGCGGCGCCCGCATTCAGGAGGGCGTGCGCAGTCTCGGCGGCTACGCGCAGGTCTTTCTGCGCAATGCTCGCTATTCGGGGGTGATCCCGCAAATTAGCCTGATAATGGGACCTTGTGCGGGTGGTGCCTCGTACTCTCCCGCCGTAACCGACTTGATCATCATGGTTGAAAAGCAGTCCTACATGTTCCTCACCGGCCCGGACGTGATTAAGGCAGTAACGGGCGAGGTGGTAGACTTTGAAACCCTGGGTGGCGCTGACGTTCATCTTGGTATTAGCGGACTGGCACACCTCAAGGCCCCTAATGACCAGGAAGCCATTGCCCTCTGCCGCCGCCTGCTCACTTACTTGCCCGCCAACAGCATGGAAAATCCACCTTACACCCAACCGGAAGATGATCCGGAACGCATGGACGAAGCCCTCAATGCGCTGGTGCCGTTGGATCCCACGGTGCCTTACAGCATGCACGAAGTGATCGCGCGTGTTATGGACCGGGGTACCTTTATTGAGTTGCAACCCACCTTTGCCCAAAACGCCATCATCGGCCTGGCGCGCCTGGGCGGGTACGTAGTCGGAATAGTGGCGCAGGAGCCCTCCATCATGGCGGGCGTGCTGGATATTGACTCCTCAGATAAAATTGCCCGCTTTGTGCGCTTCTGCGATGCGTTTAACATTCCCCTGATCACGTTTGTGGATTCGCCGGGTTTCCTGCCCGGCACAGACCAGGAGCATCGCGGGGTCATCCGCCATGGTGCTAAGGTGCTCTATGCTTACTCCGTCGCCACTGTACCCAAGATCAGCGTCATCACCCGCAAGGCCTACGGCGGCGCCTACGTGGTCTTAAGCAGCAAGTTCATGGGCGGCGACCTGGCTTTCGCCTGGCCAAGCGCCGAGATCGCTGTTATGGGCCCGGAAGGGGCGGTCAATATCCTCTTCCGTAAGCAAATCGAAGGGGCTGAAGACCCTGCACAGGAGCGAGTGCGCCTGGTCGAGGAGTACCGGAAACGCTTCCTGACCCCCTATGCTGCTGCCAGCGCCGGCTACATTGACGATGTGATCGAACCGCGCGAGACACGTCCTAAACTGATCGCAGCCCTGCACGCCTTGCGTGAGAAAAGCACCACCCCGGTGCGCAAGCACGGCAACCTGCCACTTTAAACACGAGAATAGGTTGTGCGTATGGAAACGCCGATAACTCAAGGCTTGTTGATTACCCTGGTGGGCATGGGCTTAGTCTTTCTGGCCTTGCTCTTAATGTGGCTGCTTATGGATGTTATGGTACGCATGTTCTCTAGGTCAAAGCAAACATCCGCACCAGAAGAGGTCCAAACGGAAGCCACACCACTTGAAACTGCGGAAGTTCTCAGAGAGCGCCGCCGTCGAGCGGCAGTAGCTGCCGTGAGCGTTGCCCTGAGCCTCCAGCCCCACCAACGTGCACGCGCACCCCTTTCCCCCTATTCATCCACTCCCAGCCCCTGGCAATTGGCGGATCGCTTGAGCCGCTGCGCTCCGACCGGACAACCCCATTTACGCAAACCCCGAGGTACTGCCCGATGAAACTGCGCATCAAAATAGACGATCAAATCTTCACGGTAGAGGTGGGAGACCTTACCGCTCGCCCCATTCGCGTGACGGTAGACGGTGAGGTCTTTGAAGTCTGGCCCGAAGAAGAAACTGAAAACATCCCGACGTCCGTCTCCCTTCCCGTTCCCCCACCGCCCCCCATTACGGCACCTTGCGCCCCCTCACCGACACCCGCCCCCTCTAACCAGGCTGGTAAACACTGCGTCAAGGCACCTTTGCCGGGCGTGATTACCGCCGTTGCCGTACGCGCAGGTGACCAGGTCCAATACGGACAAGAACTACTTACCCTTGAAGCCATGAAAATGAAAAACGCCATCCGCGCCACGCGTGCCGGTACCATCGCGGCCGTGCATGTTCAGGTGGGTGAGCAAGTCCAGCACGGACAGGTCTTGCTGGAATTCGCCGACTGAGAGGATAACCATGGATTTCAGCGAACTGGTCACCCAAATCACGCGCGGCTTTGCCGGCTTTACCTGGGGTAACGCCATTATGATCCTGGCCGGCCTTGGCCTGATGGCACTGGCGGTCATAAAGGAATACGAGCCAGTTTTGTTACTGCCGATTGGGTTTGGGTGTGTACTGGCCAATGTGGGCATGTCCACCCAGCACGGCATTTTCAAAGTGCTTTATGAGGCTGGCATCGCCTCAGAACTTTTTCCCCTCTTAATTTTCATCGGGGTCGGGGCGATGATTGATTTTCGCCCATTGCTGGCCATGCCCCAAATGGCCCTGCTGGGGGCCGCCGGGCAATTCGGCATCTATGGCACCCTGCTCCTGGCGCTGCTTCTGGGCTTTCCCCTCAATCAGGCGGCCTCTATTGGGGTGATCGGTGCCATTGACGGTCCAACAGCAATCTTTGTGACCACGAAACTGGCCCCGGAGATTCTCGCTCCAGTGGCAGTGGCTGCCTATTCTTACATGAGCCTGATACCCATTATCCAGGTGCCGGTAATGAAACTGCTCACCACCCGCCGGGAACGCTTGATCCGCATGGAATATGCCCCTCGGCCGGTCCCGCGCAGTGTGGTCATTGCCTTTCCTATTGCGGTGACCATCGCCATCAGCCTGATTGCCCCGGATGCAGCCCCTCTCATTGCCACGTTAATGCTAGGCAATCTGCTCCGCGAAAGCGGAGTGGTTGAACGATTGAGTAAAGCCGCCCAGAATGAAATCATCAACATAGCCACTCTCTTTCTGGGGTTGACCATTGGCGCCACGATGACGGCCCAATCTTTCCTTAACATTCGCACATTGATGATCCTCGGACTGGGTTTCCTGGCGTTTGTGCTGGATACCGTGGCAGGTTTGTTTTTTGGAAAACTGATGGCCCTGATCACCCGTGGCAAAATCAATCCATTAATCGGTGCCTGCGGTATCAGCGCTTTTCCAATGGCCGGCCGACTGGCGGCTCAGGTGGCAAAAGAAGAGGACTTTGACAATTTTATTCTAATGCATGCCATGGGGGCCAATACCGCCGGACAGCTGGGTAGTGTCATCGCTGGCGGCCTGCTCCTGGCATTGACATTGGGAATTCTGCACTAAACGGGCGGTTTGCCTTCCTCAAGCCGCATTGCGCTGGCCAGAAACTTGGCCATCCGCCTGAATGACACCCATTACATCCAGCGGGCGCGTATCCGGCTCAATATCCAGCCGGTACCCGATCCCCCGAATCGTCTTCAGGTACCGTGGGTGGCGTGGATCGGTTTCGATGGCGCGGCGCAGCCAGGAAATGTGCACATCTAGGGTGCGCGTATCTCCCATGTACTGGGTCTCCCAGGCTTGAGTGAACAGGGTCTCCCGATCTACCACCTGCCCCGGATGCTCCATGAGCAAACGCAATAATGTGACCAGGCGCGGGGTCAAGGAAGCCTGACGATCTTCACATCGTACCAGACGCTTTTCCAAATCGAGCATGATCGGCCCGGCCTGTAAAACTTTGCGGGGTTCATGGGGCAAAAAAGGCCGGATACGATTGATCAGTTTTTGCAAGGTAAAGGGCAACTTAAGAATGACGTTGGCTTCGGGAACGGGGTTGTCAGAAGCCTTCTCTTCTACAATTAGCACAATCGGGACTTCCGGAGCATTCTTGCGCAGGGTAGCGCAGATTCGCCGCCCGCTGGTGCGCATAGAGGCCGCATCCACAATGATCAGGTGCGGTAAATTTTTCGCCAGATACGAAAGCGCCGCCGAGCCATTGGCCACGCAATCAACCAGGAACTTCTTCCTGGTCAATCCACCCGCAAAAGAAGCTCGATCCGAGCGTTTTCCTTCTATTAACAAAATCCTGACTTCGCTTGACGACATCACCACCATCATCTCTCAAGCGTTGGATGACTTACGCTACCGATGAAAGCAACAATTGCCCAGGCTGGTGATTTGGGTAAAACTGGGGTTCCTTGCCGATGTCATCCACATGGCTTCCCCACCTTTGGAAACCAGCCTGCCGACCGATCAACAGAATAAAAAATAAATCCTTGGTAAAGCGCCTCATCGTGTTCCAGGCCTTAACTCCAATATGAGTCGTATGCCTTTCAACCGGCGTTACCCGGAAAGTCCCACCCCTTACGTCATGCTGTTCTTTCTATATCATCCTTAAGGCAGTGTGGGTGGGCTTTTTAACAATCGGTGCGGGTTTATTATACCAAGAGTCAAGAATCGCGCTACTTTTTAAGACCCTGAGTTTCGGGACTTAAAGCAAAGCCAATGCCTGATCCAGGTCGGCCATGAGGTCTTCTACTTCTTCAATGCCCACTGAAAGCCGCACCAGACCATCACTGATACCGCTCTTTCGGCGATCTTCCGGTGACATGGCTGCGTGAGTCATGCTAGCAGGATGCTGGATCAGCGTGTCCACACTTCCCAGACTCACTGCCAGGGTCATCACCCGCAGGTTGTTCATCAGGGTCTTGCCGGCCTCGAATCCGCCTGCCAGTTCAAAGGCGATCATCCCCCCAAAAGCCGACATCTGCTTCTGCGCCAATGCATGATCCGGATGCGAGGGTAAGCCCGGGTAGTACACCCGGGCCACTTTGGGATGCTGTTCCAGGTAGCGGGCCAGGGTCATGGCGTTTTGGCAATGGCGCTCCATGCGCAGGGCAAAGGTGCGCAATCCCAAATCGGCTAACCAGGCATCAAAAGGCGAAGGCACTGCTCCCAACCAGGTGTAGAGGCGATGCAAATCACCCCGCACCCAGTCCACATGGGGGCTGATCACCGTACCCCCTACAACGACCCCGTGTCCACCCAGATACTTGGTCGTGGAGTGAATAACCACATCGGCCCCCAGGGTCAGTGGCCGCTGGCAGTAGGGTGTTGCAAAGGTGTTATCCACCAACAGCCAGGCCCCATAACGATGAGCAATTTCGGCCACAGCCCGCAAATCCACCAGCAAGAGGGTGGGGTTAGCGGGGGTTTCGGCATAAGCCAGGCGGGCATGAGGATGAGCACGGAAAGCGGCTTCCCAGCCCTCAGGGCGCGGATCTTCTATCCATACGACCTCAATCCCCCACTGCGGAGCAAATTGCTGTAAAAATGTATAAGTCGCCGAGTAGAGCGTCCTCTGGGCAATTACCACATCTCCCTGCCGGGCACATGCCAAAATGGCCGTGGTAACCGCGGCCATTCCCGAGGAAAAGACCTGCGCCGCAACCGTCTCCTCAAGCGGGTGCTCAGGGGCAGCCCGGAGCAAATCGAGTCCCTCCAGGGCGGCGTACTTCTGAGCCAAAAGGTCGTGGTTGGGGTTGCTCAACCGCGTGTAGATGTGCCCTCGGGTCTCACCCTTAAACAAGGCCGCGCCGGTATCCACATCTGGAAAACGGAAAGTGGATGTTTGATAAATGGGAAGCACATGTGCTCCCCAGCCATCCGCGTGTTCGCCAAGATGATTGACCAACGTGTTGATCCCCAAGTACTGCGCCCGACTCGTCATGATTGCTCCTCTTTGTGAAAGTTATCTCGATTATAAACACATTTGACCTACCTGTAGGTCTCAAACACAAAATTGACATAACCTCGCTAAAATGAGTTTACAAGGCCTGTTGTACAATTAGGAAAATTGATGAGGAGGTATGGCGATGTTAGTCGGTGAACGCATGTCCCACCCGGTCATTACCGTTCCGCCCAACATGCCCGTTCAGGATGCCCTGGCTCAAATGCGCCGTGATCGTGTCAGCCGCTATCCGGTGGTCAATTCACGGGGCAAACTGGTAGGCATCGTCTCCAAACTGGACCTGATGAACGCTTCTCCTTCGAAAGCCACCACCTTGAGCGTCTGGGAGATCAACTACCTGCTCAGCAAAATCACCGTTGAACAGGTCATGACCACCAATGTAATTACCATAACCGAGGATACGCCGCTGGAAGAAGCGGCGCGCATTATGGCCGATAATAAAATTGGTGGGCTACCCGTGATGCGCGGCGACCGGTTGGTAGGGATCATCACCGAGACGGATCTTTTCCGCATCTTCCTGGAGATGCTGGGAGCGCGCATGCCCGGTGTGCGCCTAACGGTGGAACTAAGGGAAATGCCGGGCAAACTGCATGAGCTGACCGGCGCCATCCAGAGCACTGGTGGCAATATTATTGCCCTGGGCACATTTCTGGGTGAATCTACTGAGACCCGCCGCGTGACGGTCAAAGTCAGTGGTGTCAGCCTGGACGACCTGCAAAAAGCCGTCCAGCCTGTTGTTGAGAAGGTGGTGGATATTCGCGAGATGAAAGGGGTCTAGTGCTGTCCTTCCCGCCCGGCGCCTTGCAGTTACCTTACAGGTGCCGGGCGAAATCCCATTTTTGGGGTATATTTTCAGGTGGTGCGTCAATCTGAGTTTCCTTACCTGGCCGATTGGATTGCCATCCTGCTGCGGTGGGTGATGCTGATCACTGCCACCCTGGTGCTGGCCTTGAGCACAGGTGCCACCTGGCCTTTCATTTTTCTTCTTGCACTTGGTGCTGGGTGGAATCTGGCTTCCTCCTCGCTGGCGATCAACAATCGCCGCTTAGTCTTCCACCGCCCCATAAATGTGCTGATAGACTTCCTGATCAGTATAGGCATGTTCCTGGCTAGCGGGAGTGAAAGCGGGCCGCTATTCTGGATTGGTCTGCTGGCCCTGCTCTCCGGCGCCATCTACTATGAGTGGCGAGGCAGCCTGGGCGTTGCACTGGCTCTGAGTCTGCTGCAAGGGGGAGCATTCTATACCCGCACGGGGGGCACGCTTGTCTTGGAATCATTTCTGCCCTTAGGGCGCACCCTCGCCTTCAATCTGCTCACAGGGGGCTTGTTGGGCGCATTGAGCACCCGTCTGATCGGTGCAGTGCGCAAGCGGTATCAAGCCCAACTGGCACTGCGCCGCGAGGCCGAGCGTAAGGCCCAGCAAAGGGAGCGGCGGCGCATTCAAACTTTCTACGACATGGTCGAAACGTTGGGCGGCACCCTCAACCATCAGGTTGTCCTGGATGCTGCGCTGGATCTGAGCCTGGCCGCATTGAGCGAAGAGGCCGATATCCAACCCCTAGTCAGCCTGGTGTTGGTTTTCCGCGAAGAAGGGCTGGTCATCGGGACAGCGCGCGGCCTGCCCCCTGCTGATCAGGGAGTCATCTTACGGGCTCGCGAGGGTGTCTTGGCCGAGATCCTCCAGCGCGGTGAGCCCCAGATCCTGACACAGTTGGGGCAGGACCCCGAATTAAATCGTCTGGTAGCCCTGCAAAACTGCCGTTCGGCATATTGCCTGCCCCTGGTACGCGGAATGCAGATTTTCGGTGCCATGCTATTTGCCCATCCCGACCCCGACTTTTTCACCCCCGACCGCTGTGAACTGCTCGAGATCATTGGCCACCAGGTCACCATAGCCCTTCAGAATGCCCGCCTGTTCCAGCAACTTGAAGAGGAGCGTCAACGCCTCATCGAAACGACCGAGGAAGCGCACAAAAAACTGGCCCGTGACCTCCACGACGGTCCCACACAATCCATCTCGGCAATTGCCATGCGGCTAAGCATTCTACGCAAGCGGCTGGAGAGCGGCGCCACCAACGGCCAGGTTACCGAGGAGCTCAAGCAAATCGAAGCCCTGGCCCGGCGCACCACCGAGGAAATCCGGCACATGCTCTTTACCCTGCGCCCGTTGATCCTGGAATCGGAGGGCCTGATCCCTGCCCTGCAGGTTATGTGCGAGAAAATGTGGGCGTTGTACCAGCAAAAAGTGACCCTGGATGCCGACCCTGATGTTGTCAAGCGCCTGGACCCCAATCGCCAAACGGTCATCTTCTACATTATTGAAGAAGCCGTCAATAATGCCCGCAAACACGCTGAAGCAAGTGAAATTCGAGTGCGCATTCGCTTCCTGCCCCGCGAGCAGGAAATCGCCTTTGTCGAGGTCGCTGACAACGGTAAGGGATTTGATCCCAAGGAAGTTGAGACGAACTACGAACACCGCGGCAGCCTGGGCATGGTCAACCTGCGCGAGCGGACGGAACTTCTCAACGGCTTGCTTTACATTGATTCTGCCCCCGGTAAGGGCACCCGGGTATATATTGTGATCCCGCTGACCGATTCGGCAGCCGAGCGACTCCACCGCGGCCTGATCGGCACTCGCGAGCGCGCCTGAGATCCCCTTTTCACACGGAAGGAGGCATGCCCCTGCAAAGTTCACTTCACTACTTGTACTTTGAAGGGGGCAATCCCATCCATCCCATACCGGTGATCCTGATTCACGGCAATGGCCAGGAAGCCAGCCTCTGGCCACCTATGTTGCGTCGTTTAGAGGGGTACAGAGTCTTTGCTGTGGATCTGCCCGGCCATGGGCGTTCACCCGGCACAGGACTGCACTCCGTAGAGACTTATGCGCAAGTCATCACGGAATTTATGGCTACCATGAGGCTATCTCGCGCCTGCCTGGTGGGCACCTCATTGGGCGGTGCCGTCGCTCTATACCTGGGGTTAGAGTATCCGGGCCTGGTTCGAGCCGTAGGGCTCATCAGCAGCGGCCCTTGTGTTTCACTGCCCGCCCCATGGCTTGAAGCGCTTGAAAGCCCCCTGCTGCGGGCCGAAGCTCTGCGCAGCCTGGAGGGTCATCTCTTGCTCGCCACGACGCCCCGCTCAATCGCCCACCTGGTTCTCCAGACCCTGGCGCATCAACGCCCGGAGGTGCGAAGTGCCGATTGGAAAGCCCTGGCACGTTTTGACGTACGTGAGCGCTTGAGCACTCTCCGTGTACCCACATGGGCCATCTTCGGCGCCCATGACCCTCTGGTCCCCTCTGCTCTGGTACGGCAACTTCGTCGTAGCGCACCTGGCTGGCTACAGGTGGAAATTGTGCCCGATTCTGGCCACTGGGTGTGGCTGGAACAGCCAGGGATGGTCAGTCGCCGTTTACGCGCTTTTCTGGCTCGGGCCATGACCCCATCTGAGACGCCCACGTGGCTACCTTATCCTAAGGACGCTGAAGCGCTCGATTCTCGTGAAGAAAGCACGTGAGCGGCTACAAATACTCTTTCAACTGACGTGATCGCCGGGGATGACGCAGGCGGTGCAGGGCTTTGCTCTCGATCTGGCGAATGCGTTCGCGGGTCAGACCAAACTTCTGCCCCACCTCTTCCAGTGTGTAGGTGTGGCCGTTTTCCAGACCAAAACGCAGGCGCAAGATACGCGCCTCACGTGGGGGCAGCGTATCCAACACGGCTTCCACCTTTTCGCGCAGGAGCTTATCATAAGCGCTCTGCATGGGGGAGGGCGTGCTCTGGTCCTCCACGAACATCGCCAGTTCGGTATCTTCCTCGTCCTCTTCCACCGGACTATCCAGGGATAGCGGCAACCATGAGACTCGCAGCATCCAATCCACCTTGTCTGGCGAAACGTTGAGTGCTTCAGCCAGTTCGGCCTGGGTGGGGGCACGTCCAAGGCGCTGTTCCAATTCGTGGGCCACCCGGTACAAATTACGAATCCGATCCACCATATGCACTGGCACGCGAATCGTCCGCCCCTGATCGGCAATGGCGCGGGTGATAGTCTGGCGAATCCACCACGTCGCGTATGTGGAGAAGCGGAAACCTCGCTGATACTCGTACTTCTCCACAGCCTTCATCAGCCCCAGGTTGCCCTCCTGGATAAGGTCAAGGAAGGGCACTCCACGCCCGATATAGCGCTTGGCAATTGAAACCACCAGGCGTGTGTTGGCTTTGATCAAGTGCTCACGCGCCTGCAGCCCCTCCAGCACCTGCTGTTCCAGTTCCTGCCGTTGTTGGGGGGTAGCCTGCCCGTTAAGGTGTTCGAGGATGCGGCGCGCCTGTCGCCCACGCTCGATCCGCTGGGCCAATTCACGCTCTTCTTCCGCCGTCAGCAACGGTACGCGAGCCATTTCCTTGAGGTAAAGCCCCACCGTATCGTCGTTGGTAATCCAATCCATCTCCAGAGGGAGTTCGCTTTCTGCCTCACCATCGAAGAGCATCTCCCCCTCCAGGGCTTCGTTCTCTCGATCAAAGAATTCGATACCTTGACGGCGGAGCAGGGTTAGCAAATTTTCAAACCGATCAGCATCCTGTTCCAGTTCCGGACATACCTCAAGCAGATCTTCGGTGGTCAAAAATCCCTGGACTTCGGCCTTTTCCAATAGCAAATCCAAAATTTCTACGCTGTGCTTTGGCCTGCCCGTGTTTAACACTCGTTTCCCTCCTGCCTTTGTATGGGCTTGGGGTGAATCCAAAAAGCGGATCTCAAACGCCCCCTTCCAACAGATGACGCCTATCCATCCAACATGACCTGCATTTGATGCTCACAGGTAGCCAGGTTAAGATTAGTCCCACAATACATGCACAACCCACGACAGTCCGGGCGGCAGATTGGCTTGATCGGCAATTCCAGAATCAGGTAATCCCGAACCAGGGGCGTGAGATCAATGTAACCATCATCGGGAACAAAGAGATCCGTCGGGGCATTGCGCCGATGACGGAATGAATAGAGTTCCGAGAAGTGCGTGGATAGCGGCTGGGGATAGATCTCCAGACAACGCACACACTCTAATGCCACAAACCCGCTAAATTCCGATTCAACCAGGAGTCCCTGCTGGGTACGGCTGATGTGCGCCGTCCCCTGAAAGGTGGTCAGCTCAAAATCCGCGCCCAATTGAATCAGCGGGAAATCGAACGTAAAATCACGATTTGTCCCAACCGACTGGTGAATGAGAAAACCAACATTAATGCGGAGAGGGAAGCGTGGGTAGGTCACGGTGGCTGCTTAATAATGCTATAATTTTAGGACAAATTGATTATAGCACCCTCATACAGGCAAGTCAAGTTATCTTCATTAATATGATAAAATTGATAAAAACCCATGCCGACCTCTCTTCTCATCGCCACCAACAATCCTGGCAAGCGTATTGAAATCCAGGCTATCCTGGCCGATTTACCGCTCACCCTGGTGCTCCCCGCGGAGGCGGGGTTAAATCTCGAGGTTGAAGAAACTGGAGGTTCCTACCAGGAAAATGCAGTGCTTAAAGCCCTGGCTTTCAGCCGCGCCAGCGGGCTGCCCAGCCTGGCGGATGATTCAGGGCTGGAAGTAGAAGCCCTGGGTGGAGAACCCGGGGTACGTTCAGCCCGCTACGCACCAATACCCAACGCCACCGATGCCGACCGCCGAGCCTACTTGCTCGAACGCCTGCGTTCACACCCCATTCCCGATGGAATGCCGGGATGGCCAGCTCGTTTTCGTTGCGTGGTAGCCCTGGCACTACCCACCGGCGAGATCTACCTGACCGAAGGTACCTGCCCCGGCTACATTATCACGCAGGAACGCGGCCAGCACGGGTTCGGTTACGATCCCATTTTCTACCTGCCTGAGTACGACCAAACCATGGCCGAATTGCCTCCTGAGGTCAAAAACCGCATCAGTCATCGCGCCCGGGCCCTGCAGGCTGCGCGCCCCCTGCTCCAGCGTCTCCTGGGGTCGCCCTCGGGAGATCCTCCCTCCTCCCATCTTGAACATACCTGATCCGCACTCCGAGGTGAATCATGCGCATCTACATCACCGGAATAAGCGGCTTTCTGGGTATCAACCTGGTGCGTTACCTGCTTCAGCACGGCTATACCGACATAGCCGGGATAGACCTGGTGGATTTTACCTATCCCGAACGGCCCCAGGTCCAATTTTTCCAGGGAGATATTCGTGATCCCGAGGCCGTGCGGCGGAGCATGGAAGGCGCTCACATCGTGGTCCATACCGCCGCAGCCCTCCCGCTTTATTCCCCCGAGGATATTTTCAGTACCGATGTAGTGGGTACCCGCTTGCTCCTGGAAGAAGCACAAGCCCTCGGAGTGGAACGCTTCATCCATATTTCCAGCACAGCGGTCTACGGAGTCCCTGACCACCATCCCATTTATGAAGATGATCCCCTGAATGGCGTGGGCCCTTACGGACAGGCCAAGGTACAGGCCGAGGCGGTTTGTCAAGAATTCCGCCAGCGCGGCATGTGCGTACCCATTTTACGCCCCAAATCTTTTGTGGGGCCCGAGCGCCTAGGGGTCTTTGCCATCCTCTATGAGTGGGCCAGTGAGGGCCGCAACTTCCCAATGATTGGTTCGGGGAAAAACCGCTACCAGTTACTGGATGTTGAAGACCTATGCCAGGCCATCCTGGCGTGTATGACCCTGGATAAAGAAAGGGTGAACGATACGTTCAATATCGGGGCGGCTGAGTTCAGCACCATGCGCGAGGATTTTCAGGCCGTAATGGATGAAGCGGGCTTTGGTAAGCGCATCATCCCCTTCCCAGCCGGTCCAGCCATCCTGGCGCTTAAAGTCCTGGAAGCGCTCCGCCTTTCCCCGCTGTACCCCTGGATTTACGAAACCGCGGCACGGGATTCGTTTGTCTCCATCGAAAAAGCCCAACAACGCCTGGGATTCCAACCTCGCTACTCTAACCGCGAGGCTTTGGTGCGCAACTTTCGCTGGTACCTGGCCAACAAAGAACGCTTCAGTGGAAAAGCCGGAGTGACCCACCGCGTACCCTGGCAGCAAAAAGCCCTCGGCTGGGTAAAGTGGCTTTTTTGAACACCCATTTGTTTTGACAAATCCGGGAGGTTATGCTAAAATTCAATCAATGAATTTTGAGGAATTCGCCGGTCTTCCGGCCACACATGGGGGTGTGCGGAGGTCAGGCTGCCCTGCAGCAGCACAGCCCACCCTCATTGGGCCCCGGTGAAACGGTTGCCGGGGTTTTCGTTTGAATCTAAGACGCTCTTTTGGCGTTTTGAAAAAATCTTTTGGAAAGAAATTGGAGTACGGTTTAGCAATGAAACATTCTAAGTTGCGTATCATTCCCCTCGGCGGTCTCGGTGAGGTCGGGCGGAATATGATGGTTTACGAGTACGAACGCTCGATCCTCATCGTGGACACAGGCTTGATGTTCCCTAACGACGATATGTTGGGGATTGATTACATCATTCCTGATATCACCTACTTGCTCGATAAGCGAGACTGGGTCAAGGGCATCATCATCACCCACGGCCATGAGGACCACACCGGCGCCATCCGCCATGTCCTGGAAAACATTCAGGCCCCCGTTTATGCCACCCCCCTGACCCGCGGCCTGCTTGAGGTCAAATTGGCCAAGGGAGGGCTGTTGCAGCGCAGTGAACTGCACACCGTCCAGGCAGGCGAAACGGTGCAAATTGGCCCCTTCAAGGTCAAGTTCTACCATGTTTGTCACTCGATCCCCGATGCCGTGGGACTGGGAATCGAGACACCGGTCGGGCTAATTGTACACGCCAGCGATTACAAATTTGATCAGACGCCCGTGGATAACTGGCCAACCGATTACGCCACGCTTGCCGAGTTTTCTCAGCGCGGCGTGCTGGCGTTACTGGCCGACTCCACTAACGTGGAGCGCCCCGGCTGGACCCCCTCTGAACGGGTTGTGGACGCGGCTCTGGACCAGGTATTCGCAGAAGCCCCCGGGCGCATCATTCTCGCCAGTTTTGCCTCGCTTATCTCACGCATGCAGCAGGTCGCCAATGCTGCCCAGCGCCACAACCGCAAACTGACCTTTGTGGGCACCAGCATGGTGGATAACATGCGCATGGCGCGCAAACTGGGCTACCTGAACCTGCCGGATGACCTTGTGATCAGCCTGGAACAGGCGCTGGCACTGCCCCCGGAGCGAGTAGTTATCATGTGCACCGGTTCGCAGGGAGAACCCACCTCGATCATGGGCCGACTCTCACGCGGCACCAACCGCCAGTTTGATATCATCCCAGGCGATACGGTTGTGCTTTCCTCCCACCCCATCCCCGGGAATGAAGAGAATGTCTATGAAACCATCAACCGACTCTTCCAGCTCGGCGCCAATGTGATTTACGAAGCCATTGCCCCAGTTCACGTCTCGGGGCACGCCAGCCAGGAAGAGATGAAGTTGCTGATCCACCTGACCCGGCCCAAGTACCTCGTTCCCATCCACGGTGAACCGCGCCATCTTTACCGGCATGCCATCCTCGCCCAGCAGATGGGCATCCCGCGCGAGAACGTAGCCATCCTGGAAAACGGCCAGGTACTGGAATTCATCAACGGGCAAATGCGCCTGGGTGAACGAGTCCCCACCTCCTATGTCTTTGTGGATGGCTCGGGCGTGGGCGAGGTAGACGAAGAAGTGCTGCGCGAACGCGAAGCGCTGGCCCGAGATGGCATCGTGATGGTGCACCTGGTGCTGGACCGCTATAGCGGCAGTTTGCGCCGTGAGCCAGTGATCACCAGCCGCGGTTTCTTGACTGCAGGGGACGCAGACGAAGTGCTGGCGCGCGCTCGCAAACGGGTGGCCGAGGTAGCTGCCCGCGCCAACGGCAACCTCAATCGCGATGTTGAACAAGCGCTAAGCAACTTCCTCTTCAACGAAACCCGCCGCCGTCCCTTGATCTACGTGACCTCGGCGCGCGAGTAAGCGCCTACGGCGGATCTGGCATGTAACGTAGAATCAAGAGCGGCTCTTCTGCCCCGGCACTCACCAGAGTGGTGACTTCAGGGCGGAAGAGCCGTCGTAAACTATGCGCACTAAATGGAGATCCCATGCCAATCAAATCATACCCGCCTGTGCGCACCTCAGTCAGTATCTCATGCACTACAGGCCCATGGCGCACCTTTAATTCACAAGGCACCCCGGTGTGCTCAGCCCGTGCCAGCAAGGCCCGAAAATGCTGCGCTTGGGGAGTGTCTGTTTCAAGCAGGTGCGACCAGTGACGCTGCACATTATACGCCAGAGGATAATCCAGGGTAACCGGTTCAATCACATGGAGAACGGTCAGGTGTGCCCCTGTGATCTGGCTCAAATCCAGCATGAAGGCTTCAAGAGGGAGGGTGTAATCAAGCCCGCCACTACATACCAGCAGGCGCCGCAAAGGCCAGCGTAGGGTTCGTACTCTCAGCAATGGCCCTGGCCACGCGGCTTGTAATTGCCGAAAACGTCCCGAGTGCGCCAGGCGTCGCCAGCGTGGGCGATGGGCATCGCTGAATACCAGCAACGTATCTGGCCGAGCCCGGGGGTGACGCAAAACGGCCGGTACGAACGGTCCACGTTCCCAGAGGACATCTCCCATCAGCCCTGCTGCCCCCAACTGCTCGGTGGCTTCCTCGATCCGTCGGGCTAAAGTCGCATCCACCGATGCCCGACCCACACCCAGCAGATCTACCGGCCAACGTAGAAGTTCGGCCAGCAGGAGACCTAATTCCAGCGCCGGGTAGGTCGGCGCCTGGCTTTCCACGGCAATCAGCAGACGAGCCTTTTCCATGGGGCCTCGGGCTTCCTGAGTTAAATCCTATCATAGCGCACCCCGTAGCGCAATCGCGCAACGCTCCCAACGCCCCGACCGGATGGAAAAATTTTTTGAGACTCCAATCTCAAAAAGAGTCATGCTCCCTGAGGATGAGCAAATTCTGCTTCAAGACGCAGAAAAACCTCCACCACCGCAGGATCAAAAAGTTTGCCGGCCTGCTCACGGATGTAGGCGCGTACCCGTTCGCGTTCCCAAGGGGGACGGTAAGGGCGCTGAGAAAGTAAAGCATCCCACACATCCACGACCGCAAAGATGCGTGCCGCCAGTGGAATCTGCTCCCCTCTGAGCCCTCGTGGATAGCCACTCCCATCCCAGCGCTCATGATGGCAATAGGGAATATCTAATGCCGGACGCAAGAAGGGAATTTTCGAGAGAATCTCAAACGCCATGACCGGATGGCGCTGCATGATCGCCCATTCTTCGGCCGTGAGGGGTCCTTTTTTGAGCAAGATGGCATCCGGAACCCCCACTTTACCGATATCATGCAGCAGCGCCCCGCGTCGGATGTGCACCAGGCTTTCTTCGCTCAAGCCCATCTCGCGCGCGATACGCAAAGTAAACTCAGCTACCCGGCGACTATGCCCTTCGGTTTCATCATCGCGTAGTTCGAGCAAACCGATCAGGCTCTCCAACGTCTGATCGTAAGCCTGACGTAGTTGCTGATTCACCCCGTGCAATTCGCGCAGAATATGCACGTTTTCAATTGCAATGGCCCCCTGCTGGCCCAGCATGAACAAGAATTCAGCCTGATCAGCATTCAACGTCAGCGGAGCGCGCTGAAAAATCTCGAGCACGCCTTTGGGCTCTCCCTGCACCAACAGAGGTAATGCATAATAGGCTTCAAACCCCTCCTCGCGTTCAGGGAAGGGATAATCTACAGCGTACGGCTTCTTATGCAAGCCTTCACGAATCCACAAAGGAGCACGTTGTTCAACCACTGCCCCCGCCAGACCTTCACCCGGGCGGCAAACCAGGCCCAGCGGTAGCATAGAACGAAAACCGCTTCCCGCACTCAAACGCAGGACTCCCTCGGTTGGCCAGTAAATCCAGATGCTGACAGCATCTACCTCCAGGTGCTCACGAGTTTCGCGTGCCAGGACGTGCATGGACTCGGGGTTGAGGCCTTGTTTCAAAATGGCCAGGTCAATTTGGCGCAGGGCATTCAGGCGCCCCAGCGCCTGCTGCAGCGCCCGATAATGGATGGCCCGATGCAACGCATTGGCCGCAAACTCGCTCAGGCTGATCAGCATCATGGTATCCGGGGGGCGAATGGGGCGCTCGCGCCCGAGGGTAATTGCGCCCAGGCGACGTTCGCCCACCACCAGGGGCACTACCACCATACAGGAGGGGTAGCGCACCCGCCCATCCCATAACCGGTTAGGGTCTTCTAACACCTGATTTTGTACGTAAGGCTTGCCCTGGCTGAAAGCATAACCAGTGATTCCCTGGCTTGCCCGAATGGCCTGACCCGCCAGGTTACTCCACAACCCGTGGGCATACTGCACCACCAAAGCATCCTGTTCAGAGTCATACAGGGAAATGGTCAGCGCAGAGGCATCCATGGCACGGCCAATGGTCTCACCGATGACGGGGAGCATGGTTTCCAATACTTCAGTGCCCCTCAGGGCCTCGGCCAGAGCCAACAAGGCCTCGCGCTGTTGTTCATGTTGCTTCTGCTCGGTGATCTCCCAGGCCACAATGGCCAGATGGGTCAGGTCGCCACGGGGTTCATCCACTGGCGAAACGCTTATCCGGGCCACAAAAGGCTCTCCCCCTTTGCGTAATCCACTGCACTCTCCATCCCAGGCTTCCCCCGTCTGCTTTACCTGATTGAAAATCGCCTCCATCTGCGCGGGCTGACCGCAGTAGCGCAGAAGCGGGGTGCCCAGTGCCTCCTCAAGGCTGTACCCCGTTAGACGGGTGAATGCCGGGTTCGCCCAGGCCAAATTGCCTTCCAGGTCTGCAAGCATCAGCACCACGTCGGCCTGTTCTAAGGCCCGGTTAAGCAGGCGCTGCATGGCCTCTCCCTGCACCCGGGCGGTAATGTCGTTGAAAAAGGTCGCAAACTGGCCATGGCGCGGGCTAATAGCCGTGACTTCAAACCAGCGTCCCAGGTCACGGCTGTGCTCTTCAAAATGGGCTGGCTGGCCGCTCAATGCCACCCGCCCGTAAACCTGCAGCCAGTGGGGTTCCAGATGCGGAAAGACCTCCCGCACCGTGCGCCCGATGACCTGGTCCGCCTGCAAACCGGTCAACCGTTCAAAGGCCGGGTTGACCTGGAGGAAGCGGTAATCCACCGGCTCACCCTGCTCATTCAGGATGATCTCGTGCAGAGCAAAACCATCCAGCATTGACTCAAAAAGGGTGCGATAACGCGCTTCACTGGCTCGCAGTTGCGTTTCCCACTGCTTACGCTCGGTGATATCCCGATGAATGGCAATGGTGTGAGGACGCCCGGCAAAGGGCACGTTAAGGAAGGTACTTTCAGTGACTACTTGCTGTCCATCAGCGCGCTGGAAGGTTAGTTCGAGGCGGTGGCTGGTGCGAGTGGCTTCGCGCCAGCGGGGAAGTTCGCGCTCAACCTGCGCGCGCGAATCGGGAGTCAGATATGCCAGCCAGTCCTTACCGAGCAGGGCTTGCGACGTAGAAACTCCCAGCAACCTGGCCATGGCCGGGTTGGCCACAATAATCCGCCCATAACGCAAGATGGTCACCCCATCTTCCAGATTAGCCAGAAGGCTTTCAAACGTGGCCTCACTGTGCTGTAGTGCCTCAGCCAGCACATGGGGCTCCGTTTTCTCCTCGATATAAGCCAGACATAAGAGCGGCGCAGATGAACCTGCCGCGGGCAGCAGGCTCAGGGACCAGTTCGTCCACAAGGTGCGTCCGAGTTTACTCCGGCAGGCCAGCGCAAGGGTTGTGCCCGGGCCCTCTGCCAGGTGCTGAACGGCCTCGCGCAGGCGGGTGGCATCGTCTTCCGAGGCCAGCAGATGAGCATATACCGACTGTCCTTGTACAGCCTCGCGCTCCCAGCCAAAAAGATGCTCCGCCGCCCGGTTCCATGCCACAACCCGGCCCATCCCATCCCCCTCTTGCCAGACCACTACCGCTAACGGCGATGCTTCCCACAGTGCCTGTGTCCACCCCGGTAATATCTGGGTCATGTCCGCCTCAATCACGGATCGTTTGTTCAACCTCACCCCTAATTTTTCCTTTTAGCACCCTTAAATCCTCAGTAAAGCCCACCAGTACATGCTTGATTGTACATGATTGGGGCGGGAAACCCTCTTGAAAACTCGACAGCTTGCAAATCTGTAAGGTTCTTGTAAGATGATATTGCAAGATGCCACTCAGGCATCTCCCCAGGGTTCGGCTTACATCAATTTTAGCCAACAATACTGGTAGGGCCCCAGACAAACCCGCAAAGAACCCCCTTCCACCTGCCTACTTTCCCCTGCGCCGAGCAAGCCCACCCACTGCCGTCCACTCAACCCCGGGAGCGGCAGATCAAATTCCAGGGAATGCTCGCTAAGGTTATGCAGGGCCAATAGCGTTTCCTGGCCATCCTGGCGCAGCACCCCCAGGAATGCCGGCAGTCTGTCCAGATATAGCAGCCGGTAGTCTCCCGCACCCAAAGCAGGGTGTGCCTTTCGAATGGCAATCATGTGGCGCAAGGTATGCCAGAGAGAATTTGGGTCGGCTTTCTGGGCCGCCAGGTTGACCCTCCGATAATCAAACTCACCTTCCTGGATCAACGGCGCATAAAATCGCTCCGGAGGCGCCGACGAGAAGCCAGCCCCTGGACTGGCATCCCACTGCATGGGCGTGCGCACGCCGTTGCGGTCAGGCAACCAGATATTATCCCCCATTCCAATTTCATCACCGTAATAAAGCACGGGTGAGCCCGGCAGGCTGAACAGCAAAGAATGAAGCAAGGCGATTTTCCGGGTATCGCCATCCAGTAAAGGCGCCAGGCGACGGCGAATGCCCAGGTTCAGGCGCATGCGAGGATGCGGAGCGTAGTAATTCCACAAAAATTCACGTTCCTCCTCGGTCACCATTTCCAGGGTCAGTTCGTCGTGATTACGCAAGAAGGTGCACCACTGACAGTTTTCGGGGATGGGAGGTGTTTGCGCCAGGATGTTCACAATGGGGGCTGCTTCGCGTCGGGCCAGCGCCAGGTAGAGGCGAGGCATGAGCGGAAAGTGAAACGCCAGGTGAAACTCATCCCCATCGCCGAAATAGGGGCGCAAATCGTGCGGCCACTGGTTGGCTTCCGCCAGGAGTATTGCATCCGGATAATGTTCCTCAACAAAGCGGCGCATTCGCTTGAGGTAAGCATGCGTCTCCGGCAAGTTTTCGCAGTTGGTGCCTTCGCGCTCAAACAAGTAGGGCACTGCATCCACCCGGAAGCCATCCAGCCCCAGGTCCAGCCAGAAGCGCATGACATTGAGCATTTCCTCCTGGACGGCGGGGTTATCATAGTTCAAATCGGGCTGATGCGCATAAAAGCGATGCCAATAGTATTGCCCGGCCTGCTCATCCCAGGTCCAGTTTGAACGCTCGGTATCCAGGAAGATAATGCGCGTGCCCTGGTATTTTTGATCGGTATCGCTCCAAACGTAGTAATCACGATAGGGCGAATTGCGATCTGCGCGAGCAGCCTGGAACCAGGGATGCTGATCAGAAGTATGGTTGACCACCAGATCAGCGATAACGCGTAGCCCCCGTGCGTGAGCCTCACGCAGAAAAACCTTAAGATCCTCCAGGGTGCCGTAATCGGGATGGATGTTGTAATAATCCGCAATGTCGTATCCATCGTCTTTGAGTGGCGAAGGATACATCGGCAAAAGCCACAGGCAATCCACTCCCAATTCATGGAAATAATCAAGCCGTTGGGTCAGGCCGATGAAATCACCATGACCATCGCCATTACCATCGGCAAACGCACGAATATATACCTCGTAGAAAATCGCATTTTTATACCAGTAGGTCGCCGTCATGTAGTCCTCAATGAAATGAATAGGATTAACCTTTGATGGAGCCCGCCAGCAGTCCGCGGATGAAGTAACGCTGGAAGGCAAAGAAGACCATCATGGGCAAAATCATTGAGATGAAAGCCGCTGCCGTAAGCAAGTGCCAGCCGCCCCCCAGTGAGGTCACCAGGTTGCTGATTTGGTAGGTCAGCACCGGCTTGGTCCCGCCCAGGAAAACCAGCGCCACCAACAGGTCGTTCCAAACCCACAGAAACTGGAAAATCGCCAGTGAGGCAATGGCCGGCACTGTCAATGGAATGGCCAAACGGGTGAAAGCCGTCCAGTGCGAAGCCCCTTCCAGAAACGCTGATTCAAACAACTCGCGCGGCAGGGAGCCCATAAAGTTACGCGTCAGGAAGATCGCGTAAGGCAGTCCGAAGCCGGTATGGAACATCCAGATACCCGGGAACGTGCCGTTTAAGCCCACCTGAGCATAAAGACGCGAAACGGGGATGAGTGCCATCTGCAAAGGCACAATCTGCACACCGACCAGCAATGCAAAAAGCCACTGCCGGCCAGGAAACTCCATCCACGAGAACGCATAGGCCGCAAAGGCGGCCACCAGGATGGGGAAAATCGTTGCCGGGATGGTCACAATGAGGCTGTTGATCAAGGCCCGTCCCATTCCCCGTGGGTTGCCCAGATCGCGCCAATCGCAGAAAAGATCCACCGATTGCACCCCTTCGGCACAATCGGTACGGTAGTTGCGGGTGCCGCGGTAGCCCACGATTGCGTCAATGTAATTGTCCAGTGTGAAACGTGGGCGCACCTCCAGACCCGAAAGGCGACGCAGGTAAGTGGCAATCAAAGCCGCCTGATTCTCATTGGGAAGGGGCACCTCTCCCATATGGGGCTGCCCATTGAACTCTTGGGTCAGGGCGGCCATCAGGGTGAACGAGCGCCGATAGCGCTGGACCAGGTCAGGGTTGCTCAAATCCGCGTTCGGGATTGCATCCCCTCTCCCCCCATGGCAGGCGGCGCAAAACTGCTGATATTCCCTGGCCCCCCTGGGGGGATCAAGCACCTGCCACCAGCCAGTTTCATTGACATCTTGAAAGGGTCGAAAGGAGGTCACTAATAAACCCAGTGTGGGCAGGAGCCAGATGAAACACAGGCCCAACAAGACCACATGGACGGGCAGATTTCCCAGCCAACGTTTGAAATGTTCCAGATTCATCGCATCGCCTCCTGAGCCCGAAAGCGGCGGATGTTGAAGATAATGGCCGGGATGATGATCACTGTGAGCACCATCGCAATGGCAGCCGCGCGGCCGGTGTTGTAACTGGTGTACATTTCGATATACAAGCGGTTGGCAATGACCTCCGTGCCGTAATTGCCACCCGTCATCACATACACAATATCGAAGATTTTTAGTACATTGATAATCATGGTGGTAATGACCACCGCAATGGTGGGTAAAATCAGCGGCACCCGGATCTGCCAGAAAACCGTCCACTCGTTGGCACCATCCACGCGTGCCGCCTCCAGCAATTCCGCTGGCACGCCCTTAATGGCCGCTGAGAGCACGGTCATACAGAACCCCGTCCACATCCAGATCCCCACCACGATCAATGCCAGCGTGTTAATTTGGGGCTCGGTAAGCCAGGAAACCGGCCGCCCCCCTAACGAGGTGATCAAGGCATTGAGCAAACCAATTTGCACCTGGCTGGAACCGTAATCATAGACAAACTTCCAGATGACACCAGCGCCGACAAACGAAATGGCCATGGGCATGAAGATGATGGCCTTGGCCAGGGCTTCGTAACGCACCCGATCCGCCAAGGTTGCAATGAGCAACCCCAGCAAGACCGTACCACTGACCATGAAAAGAATCCACTTGAGATTATTGCCAAAGGCCGTACGCATGATGGAGGAAGTCAGAGCGTAGCGATAGTTTTCGAAAATCCCCCAGCATGGTTGTCCGGCCAGACAGGTGGTATAAGCCCAATCGCTCCCGTTCTGATTGCGAAAACTAAGATAAAGCGTATTGAGACCGGGATAAAGGATGAAAATGCTCATCAAGATGAGGGCCGGTCCCAGGTAGAGCCAGGGCACCCAACGCCCCTGCCGAAGAATATTGGGGACATACGCCGCCTCTTTTGCCATGTCCACCTCGCTCTGGCAACCTCCCCGGGCCCCCCACAGGTGTGAGGGGCCACGGGGATCTCAAACTCATCCGATTGTTATGTTGCCACCGGGTTTACTTACCCAAAGCCTCTGCCTGAACTCTGGCAATCTCCGCCAGGACGGTATCCAGGTCCTTGGTGCCGTTGATGAATTCGATGATACCCGTCCACTCGGCCTTACCAAAACCGCCGGGGATGGTATCGCCAATGTCAGGAGTGAAGCCCTGAGTGTTGGCCAGCATTTCACCCTTCTTGAGCAATGAAGGATCGGTGTAGTTGCCGGTCGCGCCCTTGTTGGGGGAGAGGTCAAAGCCGGCTTTGGCCCAATTTGCCCCACCCAGATCCGAGGAGAGGTAGGCCACCAGCGCACGCACAGCCGGAGTATCGCGGAAGGCCATCATCCAGTCCGCACCACCCTGCAGGCCTTTGGCTCCCGGCACCATGAAGAAGTCATAATCTTCGCCGTAAACCAGATCCGGGTACTTGCGGGCAATCTCGCCACCCGCGAAGCCAGACTGGCGCACCATCATCGCCTCGGGCGGATCGGAGAAGACCTTGTAAATGGCATCCAGGAAGCCCGTGGAGAGCGTGCCCTGGGCACCACCGACAGTGTATTTGGGATCCTTTGCCCACTTGCCGTAAATCTCGTAGGCTTCCTTCACGCCAGCATCGTTGTAGGGCACCTTGCCATCAATGATGTCCAGGACGTACTGGGGTCCCTGCTTGACCAGCAAGATGTCCTGGATGAAGTCGGAGCCGGTCCAACCGGTGGCATCGCCCGATTCAAAGCCCATGCTCCAGGGCACATCGCCGTTGGCCACCATTTTCTCCACCAGGGCATCCAGTTCCTCCCAGGTGGTCGGAACGGTGTAGCCCTTGGCCTTGAAGACAGCCGGACTGTACCAGATGATGGTCTTGATATCGGCCTTGACCGGTAGGCCCAGCCACTTGCCGTTGATGGTGCCGGGTTGGACAAAGAAATCCGCATAGTTCTCGCGATGAGCACCCAGCACATCCATGGGCACCAGTTTATCCTGGTACTGCACCAACTGAGCCACATTCCAGAAAGCAATATCCGGTGGCGTGCCTGCCTGCACCTTGGTATCCAGCAATGCCTGATCTCGTGTGGATTCGGGTTTGATCACAATCCCACAGGCATCCACAAGGGGCTTGAGGATCTCATTCAGGCGCGCTTCTTCCTGGCCCGACCATTGGTAAAGCATGGTCAGTTCATCGCCCGGCTTGGCACCCATGCAGTCAATCCCACTCGCCGGGGGCTGAGTCGGTTCCGCAGGCGGTTGAGTGGGTTGGGCAGGCGGTTGGGTCGGCTCGGCGGGTGGTTGAGTGGGCGCCTGCGTGGGGGTTGCCGCCGGGGCACAGGCGGCGATCAACAGCGCCAGCCCTGCCAACACGACAATGACTTTCCACAAACGCTTAGACATCTCTTCCTCCTAGTGGTTTTGGGGAACTTAAGAGTGGTAGTTGGGTAATAAAGAAAGGGAACGACAAAAAATGGCCTAAACACCACCTCCTTTCATGGGAAACCACAGGTCATCTCCTAGCGTGCGCACACGACTCGCGCTCGACCAGGTGCGTAGCCAGCAACCGGGCCGCCGGTGAGGGAATTTCCTCACCGTGCAAGCGACTTAAAAGCATTTCAGCCGCTTCCCATCCCAGGTTAAAGGCGGGCAGGTGGATGGTGGTCAGGGGCGGGTCGAGAAAGCCGGCCAGAGGGATATCATCAAAGCCAATCAGCGAAATATCATCAGGAATACGCAAGCCAGCATGACGAATCGCCTGTAAGGCTCCCAACGCCACCGTATCCGAGGCCACAAAAACTGCCGTGGGCAACGGGCGCACCTGAAGCAGGCTCATCATCGCCTGGTACCCACTTTGAGGCGTGAAATCGCCGTAACGCACCAAGCCCTCCTCAAACGAAAGGCCGGCCGCCTCCAGGGCCTGCCGATAACCAGACAGACGCTCCGCACTGGCAGTGTAAAAAAGTGGCGCATTGGTGACCAAACCAATTCGACGGTGCCCAAGGCCAATGAGATACTCTGTGGCCATGCGAGCCCCCCCGACGTTATCCACGTCCACATAGGGGATCTCCACATCTGGTAGGCGTCCAATTAACACCACTGCCGCGCCCTCGCGATGCAGACGCAGCAGGTCTTCGTCATCAAACCGCGGACCCGAGAGGATGATGCCGTCTACATGCCGCTCGTTAACCAGGCGCGCATACATGGTGTTGGGATGACCCGGTGCAATGGGTTCAAATAGCACCTGATACCCCTGACGGGCCGCCGCCTGGCTCAGGCCATTGAGCACTTGGGGCAAGAAAAGATCTGCAAAGGCTTGTTCGGGGCTTTGGCGCAACACAAATCCAAGCACGCGGGTCCTCCCCGTGACCATACGCCGCGCCACGACATCGGGATGGTAGTTCAACTGACGGGCGGCCTCAAGCACCTTCTGGCGCGTTTCCTCACTGATGCGCATATCGGTGATATTGTTCAACACAAAGGAAACTGTGGTCCGTGAAACCCCCGCCAACCTGGCTACATCTTGCGCCGTCACCCGTTTTCGCGTGGCCATTGCGCCTCCAAATGGTTGCTAACACGTGTTAGCAGTTTGATAATACAAAAATTTCATCCCAAAGTCAAGAGCCACTTTCGGAAACAAAGTTTGCCGAATTCGTAGCAAAGGGGCGTGTTAACCATTTGTTAAACTCTGCTATAATCAAGCCACCTCGTTCGCATCATCAGCGCATAAAACACCTTCTGCCAGGATCATGAGAGCATGAATCTGCGTAAAATTTTCACCCCCAAACCCGATAAATTTTTACAACTGCTGATGACCCAAACCGAACTCACGGTCAAGGGGTTGTTGTTTCTCCGCAATTACATGGAAAAACGGAATACCGAACTGGCCCGCAAGGTTGCTGAAGTGGAGAAAGAAGCCGACGAGGTGCGCCGCATCCTCATTGAGGAACTGATGCGTACCTTCATCACTCCCCTTGACCGGGAGGACATCTTTGCCCTCTCGCGTGAAATTGACGATGTCCTGGACTACGCCTATACCACCGTGGACGAAATGGAAATCCTGGATGTGCCCACCACGCCTTACATGATCCGTATGGTCTCCCTGCTCCACGACGCAGCCCAGGAGATTGACCTTGCTATGCAGCGCCTGAGCACGCGTCACTACGGCGTAGCCAGCGATCATGCCCAGCGGGCCAAGGCATTAGAAAACCGGGTAGAGACCGTTTATCGTGAGGCTCTCGCTAGCCTGTTCCGCGAACCCAAAAACCTCAAACAAATGATGACCATCCTAAAGGTACGCGAAATTTACCGTCACCTGAGTAATGCTGCTGACCGTGAAGATGCTGCAGCCAACGTCATCGCCGATGTGATCATGAAGATCTCCTGACCTGCCTATGGACTGGCTAACCCTTCTTATCGTCTTAGCGTTGATCTTCGGCTTTCTTAACGGCTTCCACGACTCAAGCAATGTCGTGGCGACCATCATCTTTTCGCGGGTAATGGGGCCGCGCTGGGTGCTCTTGCTAACCGCATTGGCGGAATTCAGCGGTCCCTTTCTGTTTGGGGTTGCGGTTGCCAGGACCATCGGCGCCGATGTCATTCAGGCTGAGGCAATAAATCCTCAGGTACTCGCCGCCGCACTGCTGGCCGGCATTCTGTGGAATCTAATTACCTGGTATTTCGGCATTCCCAGCAGTTCTTCTCACGCTCTAATCGGCGGTCTGGTTGGGGCCACGCTCGTGGCAGCTGGGGTGTATGCCATTCGCAATGCCGGTCTGATCAAGATCCTTTTGGCACTCTTCCTTGCTCCAATAATCGGGCTGGTAGGCGGATACCTGATTACCCGCCTGGTCTTCTTCCTGGCACGCAACGCTCCTCTGCGCATCAACTGGCTCTTTAAGAATGCCCAAATCCTGACCGGCGTTGGATTGGCACTTAGTCATGGCACCAACGATGCGCAAAAGACCATGGGGGTCATCGTCCTGGGATTACTGGCTCATGGTAGCCTAACCCGCTTTGAAGTGCCTTTGTGGGTGGTGGCAGCCAGTGCAGGCGTTATGGCGCTAGGCACCTCCATCGGCGGATGGCGTCTGATCCGCACCCTGGGACGACGCTTTTACAAGATCCGTCCCGTAGATGGCTTCTGCGCTCAGGTTGCTTCAACGATCGTAATCCTCGGGGCCGCCCTGCTAGGGGGGCCCCTGAGCACCACCCAGGTGGTGAGCGCAACCATCCTGGGCGTGGGCTCGGCTCACCGGGTGAGCAAAGTGCGCTGGAACGTGGCCGGACAAATCGCCCTAGCCTGGGTGTTAACGATCCCGGTCACAGCGCTGCTGGCCGCCGGGCTCTACCTGGGCTTCATGCACCTCTGAAGCGAGGTCTCAAATAATAAGCCGCCGTCTTTTCTGACGGCGGCTTATCCATCTGGTGCCCCCAGGGGAATTCGAATCCCCGTTTTGGCCTTGAGAGGGCCACGTCCTAGGCCGCTAGACGATGGGGGCCTGTGCATTTCGCGCTAAAGCGCTTCAAATTTTATCATGTGTGCGAGGGGTTTGTCAACGAAAACGACCTTGCGGTTCGGAGACTTACCTCAAAGAGGAACCCTCTTTTATCGGTGGACGTCTTAAGGATAACACAATGTCAAATTACCCCTTCAAGGAGGAATCGCCATGTCCGTCTGGAAAACAGGCTTGCTTGGGTTGATCATGCTCACCCTGTTATTAAGTGCCTGTGCGCCGGAAACGCCCCGACCCACACCCACAATCCCACCGGCATCTGGAGACATCATCCCCGTACGCTCAAATAAGCCCTATCGTACTCCGATTAGCATTCCCGAAGCCGATTTGCAGAGCTTGGTGGAAGGCAACACAGCCTTCGCTCTCGACCTCTACCAACACATTCGGGGGGAAGAAGGTAATCTGTTCTTTTCACCTTACAGCATCTCACTAGCCCTGGCCATGACCTATGCCGGCGCTGCTGGGTCAACCGCCGAGGCAATGGCCAAAACCCTTCATTTCACCCTGCCCCCCGAACGCCTTCACCCGGCACTCAACGGGCTGAGCCAGCGCCTGACCACCCCCGGTGCTCCTGCCAACCCCGAGGAACCTCCCTTCGAACTCCATATCGCCAATGCCCTGTGGGGACAGAAAGGCGAGCCCTTTCGTTCCGCCTTCCTGGACGTGCTGGCCGAAAATTATGCGGCTGGCATGCAGACCCTGGACTTCCACAGCGACCCTGAAAGGGCGCGCCAGCGCATCAATGCCTGGGTTGCAGAACAAACGCGGGAGAAAATCCGTGATCTGCTGCAAAAAGGGGATATTACTCGCCAAACCCGCCTGGTGCTGACCAATGCTATCTACTTCAAAGCCGCCTGGCGCTATCCATTCAAAGTCGAGGAGACCCGGGAGGGAGATTTCATCCTGCTGAACGGGCAAAAGGTGCGTGTACCAATGATGCACCTCAACCGAGAACTGGCTTATGCCGAGGGTGAGGGCTACCAGGCGGCAGCACTGCCCTACGCCGGTGGCGACTATGAAATGGTATTGTTGGTGCCAAACGCCGGGCAGTTCGCGAGTTTTGAGCAAAATCTGAGCCTGCAACGTCTGAATGAAATCCTGGAGCGGCTCACACCGGTCCACCTAGATCTCACTTTGCCCCGCTTCCGTTATGAGGCACGCCTGAGCCTCAAAGAGGCGCTCCCTAAAATGGGCATGGAAATTGCCTTTGATCCGGAACGCGCCGACTTCACCGCCATGAGCGAGATGCCCGGCCTGTATATCGGTAATGTCCTGCACAAGGGCTTTGTGGCGGTGGACGAGGCCGGAACGGAGGCCGCCGCCGCAACCGCCGTGATCATGGAACGTACCTCATTACCGGCACAATCCGCCACCCTACGGGTTGATCGCCCATTCATCTTCCTCATCCGCGATCACCAGAGCGGAAGTATCCTCTTCATCGGACGGGTGCTGCAGCCCTGAGTTTTGTTCCTCACCGCAATACGCGCAGGGAGGGTTGGCCCTTACCCTCCCTGCGAGAGCGCGGGGGGCGGCCAGATGGTCCCCGCACGCACCACACCACCGGGTGGTACATCGGCTTTGACGGTAGCCCCATTGCCAACCCGCGCTCCGCGTCCTATGGTAATGCCAATGTTGATGGTAGCCCCCATGCCGATTTGAGCAAAATCCTCCACCCGCACACCTCCGGCCAGTAGCGCCCCAGGCGAAAGGTTGACACAGCGCCCCAGCACACAATCATGCGAGACAACCACGCCCGCATTGATGACCGTACCAAACCCCACCTTAACCGCACTGCTGATGTACGCCTGGGGAAGGACCTGCACACCGCCCTCCAGATGCGCGCTGCGCTCCACATAAGCCGCAGGGTGAACCAGCGCCGGGCATAGAAAACCCGCCCGAGCCAGAACCTCAAAGACCCGCCAGCGCGTTTCTGGCCGACCGATACCTCCCACGCCATTGACCGCCAGCCGCACCCCCCGACGATAAAGTTCAGGCAGGATCTCTGCGCCCCCCAGCACCGGCAAACCCAACACCTCCCCACCCACCGCCAGGCCGTCATCCACCACACCTGCCAGGTGATAAGACCCCAAGGCTCGGATCAATTCAATCAGCACCTTGCCGTGCCCTCCCCCACCGTAAAGAATGATGGCTGTGGGATCAAATTCCCAGTTCAAGTCGGGCAGATTCGCGTAATCCATGCTACTTTTTTATATCACAAAAGCCAAATCGGTATGTTATATTTGAGGCACAGAGAAAAATCCCTCTTTCACCCCAGGGCTCACTCGCGGGGGTAAAGACGTATGTCAGTCATTGATGAAATTAAAGCACGCCTTGATATCGTTGATCTGGTCGGCGAGACGGTCAAACTGCGCCGCACGGGTAAAAACTACATCGGTTTTTGCCCATTCCACCCCAACACCCGCACACCTTCCTTTGTCGTCTTTCCCGAAACGGGCACCTGGCGCTGCTTTGGGCAGTGCAACGAGGGGGGTGACATCTTCCGTTTCGTGATGAAGAAAGAAAACTGGGATTTCAACGAGGCCCTGCGTTACCTGGCCGAACGCGCTGGCGTCACCCTGCGCGCGATCGAAACCACCCCGCCTGAGAAAGAGCAGGCACTGGAACGACTGCGCGATCTGCTTGAAAACGCCGTCACTTTTTATCAGCATTATCTCACCCAAACCCCAGAAGGCCGCCAGGCCCTGGATTACCTGCATAAGCGGGGATTACGCGATGAGGCCATCTTGCAGTTTGGGCTAGGCTATGCTCCCAACCGCTGGGATGCGCTCTTAAATTACTTCCTGGACAAGGGCTATAGCCCCGACGACTTATTGCAAGCCGGCCTGGTCGTTCAGCGCGAGGACGGGCAGGGGTTTTACGATCGCTTCCGCCATCGCATCACCTTTCCCATTCGCGATCCCCAGGGGCGCATGGCCGGCTTTGGCGCGCGAGTGCTCAACCCAGAAGACCTCCCCAAATTCATCAACACCCCACAGACCCCCCTCTTTGACAAAGGGAAACTCTTGTATGCCCTGGATCAGGCACGCAAGGCCATCCGTGCCCAGGACCAGGTGGTTATCGTGGAAGGTTACCTGGATGTCATTGCCTTGCACCAGGCCGGGTTCACTAATGTGGTCTCGCCAATGGGCACCGCTCTTACCGAAGAACAATTGCGCCTGCTCAAGCGCTTCACCCGTCACATCGTGCTGGCGCTCGATGCAGATGCTGCTGGACAAAAGGCCACCCTGCGCGGCCTGGAGGTTGCCCGCCAGGCCATGGACCACACTGAGGAACTCGTTTTTGATGCCCGCGGCCTGCTGCATTTCGAGGCTCGCTTGCAAGCCGATCTGCGTGTGACCACTCTCCCTCCGGGCCAGGATCCGGACGAAGTGGTATTGGCCGATCCTCAACGCTGGGCCAACCTGATTGCGGCGGCTAAACCGATTGTAGTCCACGTCATGGAAACACTCGCCGCCGAGCGAGACCTGAACGACCCCAAGGTTAAGCGGGAAATTGCGGCCCAGGTACTGCCCCTGATTGAAGAAGTGCCTGATGCCGTCGAGCGTGAAGATTACCGCCAGCGTCTGGCGCGCCTGCTGCGTGTGGATGAACGGGCACTGCTCCAGACCACTCCCGCCCGGCCGCGTCCGCGGCCGGGCCGTAGGCCGGCAACGCCCCCGGCACAAGCAACCCCCACGTTGCTGAGCAACCAGCCCCCCCTACACGAAATGGAAACGCACTGCCTGCGCCTGCTCCTGCGTCACCCCGAAAATCTCTATCTGCTCAACCGCATCTTGCAGCAAGCCAACCTTACCCGCCTGACGCCCCAAGATTTTGAACAGGGTTCACACCAGGCGCTGATACAATGGCTGCTTCAGGCGCTGGAGCAGGACGATATGGAGCCCTTACAGTACCTTCAACACCATGCCGATGAAGCCCTCCAAGACCTGCTTCAAGCGCTTCTTGCCCCTCTCCCTCACGGGGAACCCACTCCCGAACAACAATTGGAAGATATTGCACGGACCTTGATAAAAATTCGCCTGGCCCGCGTCAACGCCACACTTCAACAATACCGCTTTTTACACGAGCAGACCCAAAACGAAGCCAGCGGTCCAGCCGATGAGATTGCGGCTCTCATCCCCCAGTACATCCAACTGCGCGCTCGGCTGGAAAAGGCCCTGGCCCAACCCTTGCAACCGGATTAATCGCCATGGATTTCTTCAGAGCCCTTCTCGAACTCCTGCGTACCCTTTTCCGCCCCTCGGCACCGCCACCGACTCCCCCGCTGCCTCCGACGCCCCCTGAACCTGTGGGAGGCATTCCAGCGCCAGTGCGCCGGCGTGTCCTAATGATCACCTTCAACCCCCAGTTTCCAGCCCAGGGCGGACAGCGCCTTACCGAGTTACTCAATTGGAACCCACCCGAAAACCTGGCCAGCGCCTTTATCAGCGACATTCAATCTGTCAGTTACGGTTATCTCACTTATCAAATCGCTGAACGAATTGTGGTGGATGGTTTGCCTGCCAAGATAGATGGGTTTATCTACACCCCCGAAGCCTACCTGGAGGCTCTCCAGCGTGGTCAGGGTCACCAACCAGATACGGTGGACTATACCCGCCTGCTCACCACATTCCGCATTCTGGATAAAGTGCGCGGCCGACAGATTGACGAAGTGTGGTGTTTTGGTGGGCCCTACTTTGGGTTTTATGAGTCCGTCATGGCCGGTCCCAACGCCTTCTTCTGCAATGCCCCGCCCCTGCCGAACACTCAGGAGGCAGGCCGGCGCTTTTTGATCATGGGGTTCAATTATCAACGTGGCGTTGGCGAAATGCTGGAAGCCTTTGCCCACCGTGCCGAGTTCATCCTCTCGCGCGTCTTCCAGCGCACCTATGGAGAAGCCAATCTATGGGAGCGCTTCACCCGCTACGAAAAGGCCCACCCTGGCCAGGCAGAATGCGGAACCGTTCACTATGCACCCAACAGCCGCACTGACTACGACTGGGGCAATCCCACCCCCGTGCTCAGCCGTTGCCGCAATTGGCGCAACTTCCCCGACCTCTCCGGCCCACCTCAATGGGTGGATTGCAGCGAATGGGGAAATGGCGACATGCGTCTTCATCATCTGTGGTGGTTAAGCCTGTTCCCCCATATCACTGGCCAGCGGGATGGAATCGCTTATAACTGGTGGCAGTACGTTGCCGACCCCAACCAGGTTCCTTAAGGGTATAATGCGTTTATCCGGCTCATCGTGCTGGTAAAGACGGAGGTCGAAAGCCATGTTTCGCAAACCCTCTCCCCCTCCCACAACGGGGATCACCCCCACCGAACGCGTCACCTCGGTGCTCGGTCCCGGCCTGACCTGGTCGGGGAGCCTGCGCGGCAGCGGCGGTGTGCGCATTGAAGGTATTTTTGAAGGTGAGATTCACGTGCGCGGCCTGGTCGTCATTGGCGAAAGCGGTCGAGTCACCTGTGAAACCCTGCGGGCCAATACGGTGGTTGTCGCCGGAACCCTTTATGGCAACATCCTGGCCGAAAAATTGGAGATTCGCAGCACCGGCAGGGTTTGGGGAGATGTGACCGTGGTAACGTTCACCACTGAAGAAGGGGCCTTTCTCCGTGGACAGGTACGCATGGAAGAAAAAGTGGACCTGCAACTAGAGGCGCCCGAATCTCCAACTGCGGCTGAAAATCCCCCTGAGGAGAGAAGTCCCTCCTCGGCATGAGCCTCCGGGACGCTTTACTTCTGCTCATTGAGGTCATGGGGGTGGTAGCAGTCACGCTGCTGCTCACCCTCAGTCCGCGATTCCGCCATGCCCCGTTGGTCTTTCGCTACCCACGCCGTGAGGGTGGAATCGCTCTTTCACTTTTCGGTTTGACCCTGATCGGATCGTTTCTGTACCTGCATACCACCAGGGTAGCGGTCTCAGCACCGCTCACCGGGCAAATCAACCTGATGGGCATGGCGCTGTTGCTTTACCTGGGGGCTTTGGTCGCGCGTGGGCAGCCTCTGCGTAGTGCGGGGTGGGGACGGGCCACGCTCTTTCCCGCCCTTCAACTGGGTCTGGGGTTGATTTTCATCACGCTATTCTTGCGCGGTCAGTTTTCGCGCCTGCTGGCAGGCATTCCACCCGAGCAAGGCCAGGCCCTGCTGCTGAGTCTACTCCTGGCCTCAGGGGAAGAAAGCATCTTTCGAGGTTACCTGCTCCCCCGCTGGTCGGCGTGGTTGGGTCCGCGGACGGGGTGGTTGATCAATGGATTGGCCTTTGCCCTCTGGCGGTTGCCGTGGGTGCTCAACACTGCGCCTAATGTGCTCTGGCCTGCACTCGGGGTTGCCCTTCTCCAGGGTCTTCTCCTGGGATGGATCATGCAGAAGAGTGATCACGTCCTGGCCCCAGCGCTTTATCGGGGATTCTCAGATTGGTTACGCCTGCTCTAAATGGTGACATTTTCAGGTTGATTTTTATGACAATTGGCCCATGTCTCCTGATTGACAAGGGCTTCGTCTTTGTGCTATCCTTCACACAGTGATTGCGAAAATTAATCGGATTAATCCCAATTTGAAGGAGACTGTGCCATGGCTTACGTGATCAACGCAGATGATTGCATTGCCTGTGGGGCATGCGAAACCGAGTGCGAACACGGCGCAATTTTCGAGAAAGACGGCGTGTACGTGATTGATCCTGCCAAATGCCAGGATTGCGGCAACTGCGCTGAGGTGTGCCCCAACGGCGCCATTCACCAGGGCTAATTTGTGTAGCTGAAACCAAAGTTCTCGCCCCCGTAATGGGGGCGAGTGTCTTTAAGCGCTTTGGACAGGGTTCTCAAGTGTGGCGAGGGCGTCGCTGGGCCTTCCCACTCTTTGAGGGAGGCGCTGCCGGTACCACTCGATAGGCCGGTGCCAGAATGGCGTGAATACGGCATAAGCGCAGATCCAGCATGCGGCTACGAATCCGGGGATCGAGGTCGTCCAAGGTGCTGGAAGTGGTGATAACCGTGGGCAGACGAGCATTGTAACGGTGGTTGAAGATCTGGTAGAGTTTCTCCCGTGCCCAGGGCGTCGCACTCTGAGTGCCCAGGTCATCCAGGATCAGCAAGGGAGCATTGCGCACCTGCTCAAACAGCCGGTCGTATGAAATTGTGCTGGAGGGGCCAAAGGTTGCCCGCAGGTGATCCAGCAAATCGGGTACGACCACGAAGAGAGGATCCTCTCCCAAGCCCTTGCGATAATTACCGATAGCGGCGGCCAGATGGGTTTTGCCGCACCCATAATCCCCCATTAACACCAGCCAGCCCTGGGGTGCTTCGGCAAATTCCATGGCGGCTTCGTAGGCTTTTTGCAGACTTTCCAGCGCCTCCGGGGAAAGGGCCTCATTTTCGCGCAGGCTGAAATTACCAAACGTGCGATCAGCCAGCACATCCAGTGAAGAAAGCGGGGAAAGCGTCTCCTCGCTTAGTGGGACGCGGTAGTCCGGCGCTTGTATCTCCACCCGGGTGACCAGCTCGGCATCCAGCAAGCGCGAGCGAATGCGTCCATCCAGATCGTCCAGACCCAGGTTGGTCGTGATCACAGTAGGCAGGCGCAGGGTATAACGGTAATTGATGATCTGATAGAGTTTTTCTGCCGCCCAGGGGGTTGTGTTCTGGGTGCCCAGGTCATCCAAAACCAGCAAACGAATGTTGCGAATTTCGTCAAACCGCGCTTCGAAGTTCTCATCTGGGCTTTCAAAGGCAAAACGCAACCAGTCCAGGAGATCGGGCACGGTCAAGAAGAGCACGGGCACCCCTTGCTCAACCGCAAAATTCGCCACTGCCGCAGCCAGGTGGGTTTTGCCACAGCCATAACCGCCCATCAACAGCAGCCACCCCTGCAAGGTCTGGGCAAAATGGAGGCTGAGGTTGTAGGCCTGCTCCAGGGACCGCACTTGACGATCCCCCAATCCATATCGCCCTTGGGTCTGAAAAGTCTCAAAACGCATGTTGCGGAAGGCTTCCAGATTGCTCAAGCGATAGAGGGCTTCGCGCTCGCTACGCAAGGCCTCTTTCTGCCGACACACGCACAATTGCAACTTACCGAAATCCGGATGTCCAACCGGCAAATCCTGGCGCACAAACCCCACACCGTGACAAATGGGGCAGTTTGGGTCGCCCGGGAACCCGGATTGCCGCGGTGCCGGGCTTTCAGTGCTGGACGTATTGTCCATACTCGCCTTCGATATATTTGCGGCGATTCGTTTCAGCGTCTCTCCGATTGGCTCCATAACCTTCCCGCTCCATACGCGCTCGTAGAATGGCTTCAACATAACGCCAGCGACGCACGTTGTTCTCAACCGCAATCCGGATGGCTTCTTCAATCCACGCCATTGGGTAGGTCCGTTCAGCGTCACGTAGCGCCTCGGCCAGCATCGGCGTCAAAGGGCCGATGTTCTGTTCATACAAGCGAAAGATATTAGGGCGCTCTAGATCCAGTGCTACTTCCGGATGGCTGAGATGCTCCGGTTGCCACTCCCCACGTTGCAAGGCTTCAACAGCGGCTCGCCCGCGCGGTGTATTCAGGAAATACAGCGTAGTCTCCCGTTCGCGATCCTTATAACGTACCTGCAGAAAGGTACCCCGCTGCACGGCTCGTTCCAGAGCCTCCCGGAGTGCCTCACGGGCACGTTCGTCATCTTCGCCCAGGCCCTCAAGCAATCGCCGGTCTCCTGCGAAATCCTCATACGAAAGATAGCGGATCGTCCCTTCCAGGTGCTCCAGAAACCAGAAGGCATAGAGAGTCACTTTTAGTTCGCCAAGGTGGTCAATTTCGGGCAGCAAATCGGTAAAGAAGGGATTGGGGATGCGTGTCATCCCAACCTTGCCCGCCGGAAAACCCGCAAAACTTGCCATTTTAGTCACTCCTGCCCCCTTTAGTAACCCGACGTGCGCACAGTTGCCGCATTGTCAAAACGAGCCAGATTGTTGAGGAAGACCACCTCAATCCCCCCATGGGTGGGGCCGTTACGATGCTTAGCCACGATGATCTCAGCCAGGTTACGGCGGGGGCTATCCTTCTCCAGACCTTCGGGACGATGGATGAACATCACCACATCGGCATCCTGCTCCAGGCTGCCCGACTCCCGCAAATCGGAGAGCATGGGCCGCTTATCGGCGCGCTGTTCAACCGCACGCGAAAGTTGCGCTGCCGCCAGGACCGGCACATTCAACTCGCGGGCCAGAATTTTGAGATTACGCGAAATGTAAGAAACCTCCTGAACCCGGTTTTCCGCCCGGGTATCCCCCGCCATCAACTGCAAATAGTCCACGATGATCAGGTCGAGGGGGTATTCCAGGTGCAGACGACGGCATTTTGTGCGCAGTTGAAGTGGGGTAATGGCCGGGGTATCATCTAACCAGATCTGGGTATCGCTAAGCACCTCAATGGCGTGGGTGAAGAGGGGCCATTCCTCATCGGTCAGTTTGCCTGTGCGTAGTCGCTGTGTGTCAATACCTGTTTCCTGGGCGATCAAGCGCTGCACCAATTGCTCAGCCGACATTTCCAGCGAAAAGATGGCCACGTGCTTGCGATGACGCTGAGCAGCATTTTTTGCCACCGAAAGCAGAAAACCAGTTTTACCAGAGCCAGGGCGCCCGGCCACGATTAACAAATCGGAGCGCTGCATCCCACCCAGCAGACGATCCAGGTCAATCAGGCCGGTGGGCACGCCGTAAATTTCATCACTGCGTTGGGAAAGCTGATCAATGCGGTCGTAGTAACTGCTGAGTACCGTCTGAATGTGTTGAATATCACGTTGCAGACGGCGCTCACTCAAACTGAAGACCGTTTTCTCGGCCTCGTCAATGATGACATCTACTGAACGACGGGGATCATAAGCCAGGCGCGCCAGTTCATTGGCCGCCGCCAGCATCCGCCGGCGGATGGCGCTTTCCTGCACCAGGCGGGCGTAGGCTTCCGCATGAAGCGAGGTCGGGGTTTGGTTGATCAGCGCCAGCAGGTAAGCCTGCCCCCCTATCTCGGTTAGATGCCCTTTTTCCTCTAACACCTGACTTACGGTGAGGTAATCTATCGGAATGCGGTGCTCGGTCAGGTGAACGAACGCCTCCCATACCCAACGGTTACGCGCAATGTAAAAATCCTCCGGGCGCAGGATCTGCGCCAGGTCAAAATACACCTCCGGATTGATCAGCACAGCCCCCAGCACCGCCTCCTCGGCTTCTCGGTTATGGGGATGAACCTGCTCAAATGAGGAAGTGCTTGTTTCAATTACCGGGGGTAATTCGCTCATCGTCCTGCTACACTCCTGAAACCGCCATTAAAAGCCACGCTCGTAATAATGATACTCCGAATCGTCCCCGCACAACAACGGGTGCACCTAACGAGATTTTGGATAAAAAACCGGGGTCTCAATGACCCCGGGCAGGTCCCTTTCTTTCTTTTTAGCGTTTCTTGGGAG
Organism: Thermanaerothrix daxensis; assembly: GCF_001306145.1. Classification (GTDB taxonomy): domain Bacteria; phylum Chloroflexota; class Anaerolineae; order Anaerolineales; family Anaerolineaceae; genus Thermanaerothrix; species Thermanaerothrix daxensis. Next base: position 256,247 of record NZ_LGKO01000002.1, on the reverse strand, counting down.
GTTCTTCGTCGGGGTTCTCTTCATCACCCTCTTCGCCACCCTCGGATTCATCCAAATCGCCGATGTTCAATTTTTGCAGAAAGTCCTCAAAGACGGAAAGCCGTTCATCCGCCTCTTCATCAAGCACCTCCGGCTTGGACACTGCCTCGCGAGGCTCTTCAGGGGTTTGCAGGTCTTTCTCCGGAGTGATGCTGGCAGCATCCATGACCTCACGAGCAACCAGGATCGGCACATGGGCGCGCACGGCCAAAGCCAGTGCATCGGAGGGCCGGGAATCAATGTTGAGGACTTCCCCATTGTGCTCCACGACCAGATTGCCGTAGAACACATCATCGCGCAGAGCCACCACCTCAACTCGTAAGAGTCGCGCGTTAAGAGAACTCAACACATTTTTGAGCAGATCATGAGTCTGAGGGCGCGCTACTTCAATTTCCTGCAGGGCAATGGTGATTGCTTCAGCTTCGTACGGACCAATCCAGATGGGTAAATAGCGCTCTGCGTTAATCTCACGTAACACCACAATGCGCTGTTGGTTGGTCAGGCTGACGCGAACGCTATCAATAACAACTTCTACCATTTTGGGCATACCAGACCTCTACACGTTGGGTAACCCGGATGAACCACCGTTGTACCTATTTTAACACGGTGATCAGGAGGATGCAAATGCTATGCTGCTTTTGGGTTTATTTCCGCGCGCATATTCCCAGGCTGATCAGACGCACAGACCCAACCCGCGACCACTCATGCCGGAGGTTGCGCAGATTTCTACACCCAGGCGATCACCCCAGCAAAAACAGCCAGACCATGTATGATCACCCCAGTCAACGCAAACGCCATTAAAAAGAGCAGTCAGGCATGGGGGGGACATGCCTGACGCCCTTCAGGGAGGGAATGCCACCATCTACCTTTTTTTCCCAGCGTGGGGGGGACACGCTGGCTTGCAGTTCTGGTGGGACACCAACTACCAGTAAATTCTTTTGCGGTGTCTATGGATAATATACACCATTTTTGTCAAGATTGCATTAAAATTGCCTAAGAATTTTCCGTCTTTTTCTGCTCTTCGGGAACAGCCGGCATTTGGATGTGGACGGCCAAGCCATCACCCGGCGCCGAAACCGCCCAAACCCGACCCCCATGGGCTTCTACAATGGCCTTTACAATGGTCAAACCCAATCCGCTCTCACCCGCTTCTGCATGGCGCGATTTGTCGGCCCGGTAAAAGCGTTCGAAAATTTTGGGAATCTCCTCCGGGGGAATACCCTCCCCGGTATCACGGACCACAAATTCAATTCCCGCCTCGGAGGAGCGGACCTGTAGGAAGACCTCGCCTCCCGGCGGGGTGTAGCGCAGGGCATTGCTCAACAAATTATCCATGACCTGCATCATGCGATCTTCATCCATCCATACTGGCGGCAGATTCTCCTCTTTTTGCACCCGCAAGATCACCCCTTTTTGCTCGGCGCGGTGCTGGAAGATGGCCGCGGTTCGTTCCAGGATGGCTGCGGGAGGTACAGCCTGGCAGTTAAGCGGCAACTCGCCCGCATCCGCCTGAGAGAGGATGCGCAAGTCCTCCACCATCTTCTGTAAGCGTTCGATCTCGGTGTAGATCATGGTAAAACGCTCCGGTGTGGGGCTCAGGATCCCATCCCGCATAGACTCGATATAGCCAGCAATGACGGTCAGGGGGGTACGGAGATCGTGGGCAATATCCGCCGTCATCTGGCGTCGCATCTGGTTGGCCTGCGCTACAGCACGGCTCATCTGGTTGAACGCCCGCGCTAACTGCCCAAGTTCATCCCCCGACACCACGGCAACCTCCTGTTCCAGGTTCCCCTGGGCGATCCTCTTCGCTGCTTCCGTCAAGGCCTGCAACGGAAGCGTCAATCGCCGTGCCAACCACAGCCCTATTAAAACTGCCACGATTAAAGCCCCTCCTAACGCCATTGCCAACGCCTGGTAAGTGCGCCGCAGGAAGAGCATCTCAGCAGGATTGAAATTAGGAGCGCGGGGAACTCTGATTAAATAACCTACCGGTGTACCGTTCACGCTTAACGCCGTACCATCACGCTGAAGAACATCGGGGGGAACCACACTGTTGACCGGATAGATGGGATCTGCGCTCACCAGCACACGACCCTGCGCATCCGTTAACCCAAAGAGATTGCGCCGATCACGCTCAAACCCCATCCCCTCACCGGGCTCGCCAAGGGGCAGGGGAAACGAAGGGGTAACCGAAACCCCAGGAGTTGCCACCATTCGACCCTCCAAACGCCACCAGGCCTGTTCGATCCCCGCCCAGGAGCCATGGCTTTCATAGTAATCCACTAAGAGCTGCTTGAGGGTCTCTTTCTGTTGATCAATGATCAAACGGCTTAAGCGGTCGGGACTGCTGGCGCGAATAACCAGAGTGACCAGGGCCGCAGAGGTGAACGCCACCAGGATGAATGCAAAGGTAATTTTCCAGTACAAAGATTGACGCATGGATCTCCCCCTCACTCTAACCTGTGAAAACGATACCCCACTCCAAATACCGTTTCAATCCATTCTGGATGGGCGGGATCTTTCTCGATCTTACAGCGCAAGTTGCGGACATGCACGTTCAATGTGCTGTTGAGCCCCGCAAAACCACTCTCTGCCAGATGGTTGGCCAGTTCCTCACGCCTGAAAACCCGTCCAGGCGCCCGCATGAGGGTTACCAGGAGATCAAATTCCAATGGGGTCAAATAGACCTCCTTTCCACGTACCTTAACCACACGGGATTGCAAATCCACCCACACATCTCCAACATGCAGAATTTCCATGCGCTGATCCGCCCCCGAAATCCGACGCAAAGTGGCCCGAATACGCGCCACCAGTTCACGCAGACGGAAGGGCTTAACCACATAATCATCCGCCCCCAACTCAAGCCCCAGAACTGCATCAGACTCCTCCTCACGTGCGGTGATGATAATGATCGGGGTCTGACGTTCCTGGCGAAATTGCTTGATAAACTGGTATCCATCCATGCGCGGCATCATCAGATCGAGCAAAATCAGGTCGGGGTTTTCATGACGCGCGGTGTAAAGCGCACTCTGACCATCTGCTGCCGTAATAACCTTGAATCCATGCTCGCTCAAATACTCACGCAATAACTGGCGCACACTGGCCTGATCATCTACTACCAGAATGGTCGTTGTCATTCCAGTTTTCCTCCACACGTGGCTGCTTATAGCGTAACACAGAATGATTTAAATCTGATTTAGCAAGGTGCCAAATTCCTTCAAGGGCGGAAAACGGATTAGAGCAAAATTTATGCCCTCTAAATCAAAACTAAATACCACCGGGCTAGGATTAAGCAATGGATCAACCGTCACTTGTAAGGAGTGCCCCATGGATACAAAATCAAAATTCTTCTCCAAAATCAAATTCTCCAGAAAAATCCACCTTCCCATCCTTGCCCTGGCGCTGATCCTGATCATCGGCCTTGGTTTTGTGATGCGAAGTCAGGCCGCTCGCCCTACTGCCACCTCTGAAGCCGGGTACAAAACCGCCATTGTGCGCCGCGGCAACATTGTGCTTTCGGCTACCGGTAGCGGCACCCTGACCGCCGGACAGAAAGTCCAGTTATCCTTTCCGGTTTCCGGAAAGGTAGCTAAGGTCCTGGTGCAGGTGGGAGACAAAGTAACTGAAGGGCAGAGCCTGGCCGAACTGGCGGATACAACCTCGCTCCAGGTCGCTGTTGCCGATGCCGAGTTACAGGTGACCGTGGCAGAAAATGAATTACAAGCCCTTTATGATAACGCGGCAGCCAGCCTTGCTGACGCCAAATTGGCCCTGGCCAATGCTCAGAAGGCTTATGACACCGCGAAATCCCAACTCAAGCAGCAGGGTTGGACACGCTGCGACAAGGATACCATTCAGGCCTATTATGACCAATACACCCGCCTGAAAGAAAAACTCGATTCGTTCAGTGGTCAGTACGATTCCGACTTTTACCTCACCCGCATTCTGCCGCTAAAAAATCAAGTCGCCACTGCCTACGCCAACTACGCCTATTGCCTGGGGTACACCGAGTACGAGATTGAAACTTCACAAGCCAACCTGGCCGTAGCGGAAGCCACCCTTAAGCAGGCTCAGGCCAAGGTAGATTTGTTGGAGAAAAACAATGGGATAGATCCGGTCGCCCTGGCCCAGGCCCAGAGCAAACTACAAAACGCCAAACTAGCCCTGGAAAAAGCCAGGCAGAACCTGGAAGGGGCGGTAATTAAGGCTCCGTTCACTGGCGTAGTGACGGCTATCAATGGTCAGGCAGGTGATTCGGTGAACGCAGGGGCCACATTTATAACGCTGGCAGACCTTTTCCATCCCATCGTGGAATTTGCCATTGATGAGACCGACATAGACAAGGCCGTCATTGGGGCTGAAGCCGAAATCACTTTTGACGCCATCCCAGATCGCACTTTCAAAGGTATCGTCATTCGCTTGAACCCAAGCCTGGAAACAGCCAATGGCTATTCCGTGCTCAAAGGCGCCATCCAGTTGGATATGAGCGGCCATGAGAACGAAACGCTCCTAGAGGGGTTGAGCGCTACTGTCACGCTCATTGCCGGACGAGCCGAGAACGTACTGATCGTGCCCATCGAAGCCCTGCGGGATCTTGGCGATGGACAATACGGTGTCTTCGTGGTTGGGGCCGACGGTCAGCCCCGCCTGACGGTGGTCGAAGTGGGACTGAAAGATAGCACCTACGCCGAGATTAAGTCGGGCCTCAACCCGGGTGATGTGGTAACTACCGGTAATGTGGAGACGCAATAATGGAAAACGAACCCATCATCATCCGCACCGAAAACTTAAAGAAGGTGTACGGCTCAGGGGAAGCCCAGGTCATCGCTCTGGCAGGAATCAACCTGACCATCCGACAAGGAGAGTTTGTCGCTATCATGGGACCAAGTGGCTCAGGAAAAAGCACCTTACTCAACATCCTGGCTTGCCTGGACCGCCCAAGCGAGGGCAGTTATTACCTGGATGGCATTGACGTGAGTCAGTACCAACGCCGCGATCTGGCTCTGATCCGCGGACGCAAAATTGGCATGGTGTTTCAGTCTTACAACCTGCTACCCCGACTGACCGCGCTGGAAAACGTGCTACTGCCCATCTTCTACCGCCGTGAACAGCGCCTTCCTGCTGAAGCCGCCCGTCAGCACGCCCTTGCGGCGCTAGAAAGTGTGGGACTGGGCGACCGCGCGCATCACTACCCCAATCAGCTCTCCGGTGGGCAGCAACAGCGTGTGGCGATTGCCCGCGCCCTGGTGAATGACCCGGCGATCATCTTGGCCGATGAACCCACCGGAAACCTGGACTCCCACGCCTCGCAGGAAATCCTGGACCTCTTACAACGCCTCCACGCGCAAGGGCGCACCATTGTTCTGGTCACTCACGACCCCGAGGTCGCTGCGCATACGGAGCGCATCTTGTTAATTCGCGATGGACACCTGATCTCAGACCAGTCGAACGGACGCACCCGTTCAACGCCCCCTTCCAATGCGCTCTCATCTTCGCCTGCCAGCACAACCCTGGAGGTGCACCATGATCACTGAGATAGCCAAGGAAGCCTGGCGCAGCCTGCGCGCCAACAAATTGCGCTCTCTACTCACCACTCTGGGAGTCATCATTGGCGTTGCTGCCGTCATCGTCATGATGGCCATCAGCGCCGGTACCGAGGCAGCCATCTCTGAATCGATTTACAGCCTGGGTTCAAATCTTATCTTCATTTCATCCACCTTCAGCCGGGTTGGCCCGGGCGAACGTCCTCAAAATGCAGGTGGATTGGTTTATGACGACGTGGCAGCCATCCGCGAAAAAATCAAGGGGGTCACTGGGGTCACCGTGGATCAACAAGCCAGTGTCACAGTGCGCCGTGGAGACATCACCCTTGACGGCGTCATGCTCATGGGAACCACGCCCGACTACCCTATTGTGCGCGGACTGAGCGTCGCTACAGGCCGTTACTTCACTTCGACCGAGGTTGAGCGGGCGCAGAAAGTGGCCGTCTTGGGGAAAACAATCGCCGAAAAACTCTTCGGAGAAGAGGACCCTATCGGGCAAACCATTACCGTCAATAAAACCCAGTTAACCGTCATCGGCGTTTTAGCGGAGAAAGGCCTGGTTGCTGGCACCGACTTTGATCAACTCATTTACACTCCCATCAAAGTTGTCTTCCAAAAGTTTACCCCTTCGCAATTTGCCCGTTTCATGGGGGATCGGGTGCGTCAAATCACGGTCGCCGTTGATCCCAAGGCCAACATTGACACGGTGGTAGAGCAAATTTCCCTTCTCCTGGCCAATCGTCACAACGTCAGTCTGGATAGTCCGGATTTCAGCATCCGCACCCAGGCCGATATCATCAAGGCTCGCGAATCCACCACAGCCACTTTTCGCAACCTGCTCATCTGGGTAGCAAGTGTCTCTCTACTGGTAGGCGGTATCGGGATCATGAACATCATGCTGGTGAGCGTTACCGAGCGCACACGAGAAATTGGGTTGCGCCAGGCCGTCGGCGCCACCCCCGAAGATATCCAGATCCAATTTCTGGTCGAAGCGCTTGTACTCAGCCTGCTGGGCGGTGTCATAGGCATTGGCGTGGGTATTGCGGGCTCCCATCTCTTTGGCACCCTTAGTGGAATGCGCACCGTCATCGTGCCCTCCGCCATCGGAATCTCCTTCACGTCGGCCGCATTGGTGGGGATTCTCTTTGGCTATTTACCTGCGCGGCGGGCCGCCCGTCTGGATCCAATCGTGGCTCTGCGTTACGAATAAATTTATCACAACGAACAGGAAGGAGAACAATGATGAAAAAGCCCATCTTTTGGCTTTTCTTGGTTCTAACCATGGCTGTCTGGATGTTAAGTGCTTGTACTGGCGGCAATACCACTGCGAATGCAGCCAATGGTCGGGTCGCCGCATCCCAAGGCACGCCCCAACTTTTCAACTTTGCCAACCAGTCCCCGGAAAGCAAATTAGCCATCGGAATCTTGAAAATGGAGGAGACTTCCCTGGCCATCACTTCGGAACAAGCCAAAGCCTTGCTGCCGCTGTGGAAAGCTGTCAAAACACTATCTACCAGCACAACGGCCTCAGCCGAGGAACTAAGTGCCCTTTACCGTCAAATCGAAGAGACACTTACTGCCGACCAGCGCAAGTACATTGAGGAATTGCAAATGACGGGTACCGACCTGCAAGATATGATGCAATCTTTGGGTATTCAGGACTCTTTTGGTGAGAGAAACGGCAGCGGGCAGAATCTCTCCGAATCAGAACGTGCCACACGCATCGCTCAATTCCAGGCGCAACGTTCTGCCGAGGGGGTGCCCGCTGGTGGACCAGGAATGGCGCCCGGTGGAGGACCCGGAGGGGAACCGGGTTTTGCACCTCCGGTTGAGGACACCACTACCCAGCGTACCCCCGATCCCACCCAAATGGCTGTGCGTCGTAACCTGGGGTTGAGTCGCCTCTTCCTGGATCCTCTGATCCAAATGCTGGAAAAGAAAGCAGCCCAATAAATTCCATCCGATCCCAATATATTCCGCCGGGAGGCAGTGATCTTTGCCTTCCGGATTGGTTTAAGCACCTCTAACCCGCAGAATTCTTAATAAACTCACACCTTCTAAATTGAATATTAATGGTCGTCTTGTAAAAATATCTCATCTTGAAACGTACAAATCGAGAGGAAACGCCTATGCATAAAAGAAATTTGCTACTCGATTTCATGCTGTTGATCACCTTTCTAATGATTATGTCCCCCTCCTTGACCGGTGTTCCGTGGCACGAATGGCTGGCCATAGGCCTTACGGCCGCAATTATCCTCCATCTCCTCCTCCATTGGGAATGGATCGTGCGGATTGGAGCAACCTTCTTCAGGAAGATTTTCCATCACTCCCGGCTGAAATTTGTTGTAGATGTGCTGCTGTTCGTTGCCTTTACCCTTACAATGACGAGCGGTCTGCTGATTTCTCGAAGTGTTCTTCCAACCCTGGGGATTCAAAGTACCCGAAGTCCACTCTGGCGAGGTTTGCATGACCTCACAGCCAACCTGACCCTGTCCCTGGTAGGGCTACATTTTGCCCTCAACTGGGAATGGGTGGTTGGTATGTTCCGAAGGTATGCCCTAAACCCCATCATACGGGCCTTTCAGACAAGCAAAGCCGCCGCAATCAAAGAGAATCCCCGCTCTTCCACACCCCAATGAAGAGGTTCTGCCATGGTCAAAATTCTCTGGCGCACACTGCTTATTCTAGCCACGGCGACCAGCATCGCCTTACTCTTCTATCATGCCGTGAACGCAGGCTGGTTGTCCCCACTGGCCTTTCGTTCGGTGATTACAGTGAATCGCGAGGGTGAATCTGGATTTGAAAGGCGCTTTGATGCGTCCCGCTTTCGGGGCTCAGAGACCAGCACAGCCCCGTTCACGCGTGAGTTCGGGGATCCAGAGGCTTTTGAAGGACGTGAGTTTCGCGGCCGAATCTCCTTAGCCCGAGGGGTGGATGAAATGGGACGTAGCCTCGTCTGGATCCTCCTAATCACAGCCGCAGTCGTGATGTTTCAGTTGCTGATACGAGTGGCTTCACGTCACCTTCATCGCCAGCGGGCTTGAGCCCCCTGCCTCACTGCTGATAAATGTCTCTCTCCTCCTTAGTCCTCCCCTGTCATAACGTACGCCGAGGAGGGCTACTTTTTCCTACTTCGGAGAGTTCCGGTCGCGTTTCCCTTTCTTAAACACTTGCAGCCAGTAATCCACCTCTTCGGGGGAAAGGGGAGTCTCCCGAGGCGATGGCTCGGAAGTACGCGATTGGTTGATCTCCTGCAACCACCGGGCAAATGTTTCGGAGGACACCACTCGCGCCCGGCGAACGCGCGCCTCGTGCTGAACCCGATGATCGGAGGTCACCACCGTCCAATTCCGCGCTTCGCCTCCCAAAGACTCCAACCGACGCGCAATCGCCTCATCTGCGGTCAACCCCTGACGGACAAAATGCACCAATACCAGGCCAATATGTCGAGCGCCAGCAAAGCCCGGGGGCGCCTGATCGAAAAACACCTCGGCTTTCTTGCGCTGACGCTGACAGAAGCGCTGGATCATTTCGATCAAGCGCTCTTCATCGTCCGGCGCCGAGAGGCTCAAGCCGGGGATCTTGGGGATCAAATTGTGACCATCAATTAAATATGCCATATGACCCTCCCCTCTGCATTTTAGCCCAATTTATGCTATTATTCAGCACAGAAGACTCTATGCTCAAGCGCTTATTACCCTACATCCTCCTCAATATTCTGGTCTCGGCACTGACCACTCTGATTGTGCTCAGCCTGTGGGATCGGGCCCAACGCCCGGCTCTCATCGGCCAGAACCCGGCTTCTTTGGCCTCGGCAACCCCGGAGGCCGTGCTGGAACTCCAAACTTCCATGGCTATGCTCCCTTCTGCTACGCCGACGCTCCCATCCCTAGACCGGGCCTGGATTACCATTGCCGAGGTGCTGGCCCCCGGCGACCTGGAGCACGAAGCCATCTTGCTCAAACGCCTGGGAGATGGCGACCTGTGGCTAATGGGCTGGCGCCTGCTCACCCCGCGCGGGCAGAGTTTTGAGTTTCCCAACTTAACCCTGAGTAAGAACGGCTCCATTCGTATCTACACCCGGCGCGGCAACAACACGGTAATCGAACTTTACTGGGGTCTGGAAACAGCGGCATGGCGCCGCGGTGATAAGGTGCGCTTGCTAGACCCCGAGGGCAATTTACGGGCCGAATATGTGATTCCTTGAGAGAGGTTACTTATGGATATCCTGGAACGCCTGGCCGAAGAGAAGATCCGTGCCGCCATAGAGGCGGGGGCTTTTGATAACCTGCCCGGACGCGGTCAGCCTCTTCACCTGCCTGAAAATCCTCACGAACCGGACGAGTGGCGCCTGGCGTTTCACCTCTTGCGTTCCAATGGGTTGACCCTGCCCTGGCTTGAACTCCGTCGCGAAATCGAAACCGAACTTAATGCGGCCCGGGCAGAACTGGCACAGGCTGTGGGTCAGCCCCATTGGGAGGTAGCACAACATAAATTTTCAACGCGCTTAACCACCTTGAACAAGCGCATTTTCAATTACAATTTACAAGTCCCGGTGGATCGGTTTCAGCGTCCGCTCCTGAACCCTGACGAGGAAATTGAGCGGATACGCCGGCTAGCCCATCTTCCGAACCCGCCGGATGAGGAAAAACATGGCCCAAGCACTTTACCGTAAATGGCGGCCCCGCCTGTGGGAACAGGTGATTGGGCAAGAACACGTCGTGCAAACCCTGCGCAATGCCGTACGCAGCGAGCGCATCGCCCACGCCTACCTTTTCGCTGGTCCACGCGGCACCGGCAAAACCACTACCGCGCGACTGCTGGCCAAAGCCCTCAACTGTCTGCATCCCGATCCGGCTCAACGTCCCTGCGATCAGTGTGGCCCGTGCCAGGCAGTGAATGAAGGGCGCTTTCTAGATCTGATTGAAATAGACGCGGCCTCCAATACGAGCGTGGATGATGTGCGTGACCTGCGAGACAAGATCAACCTGGCACCAGGAGAAGGGCGCTATAAGGTCTATATCATCGACGAAGTGCACATGCTTTCAACCGCTGCCTTCAACGCCCTGCTCAAGACACTGGAAGAGCCCCCACCCCATGCCATCTTCATCCTGGCGACTACCGAGATCCACAAGATCCCGCCTACTGTGCTCTCGCGCTGCCAGCGCTTTGAGTTTCGCCGTATTCCCCTGCCCCAAATTGTGAATCACCTTAAATCACTGGCACAGCAAGAAGGCGTTGAGGCCGAAGACGAAGCTCTCTCTCTGATCGCCCGCCAGGCAACCGGCAGTTTGCGAGATGCCATTTCGCTTTTTGATCAACTGGCAGCCAGCGGTCAGGCCCTCACCCTGGCCGCAGCGCAAGCCCTGCTAGGAACCGCCACGGATCAGCGCGTCATGGATTTGATCGAAGCCCTTTTACAGCGCGAATCTGCCCGCGGTCTCCAATGCATCCACCAGGCCCTGGAGAGCGGCGTGGACGCCCGACAGTTTGCCCGCCAGGTTGTAGACTATTTGCGCAACTTGATGCTGATCGCCATGGGCAGTGCCGACCAGATCGAAGCCACCCCAGAGCAACGCAGTCAGATGGCCAACCACGCGCGCCGGTTCACGCTACCCTACTTGATGGAAGCCATACAGCGGTTCAATCAGGCAGCCACCGAGGCGCGCTCGACCTGGCACCCGACCTTGCTTTTGGAACTGGCTCTGGCTCAAACCCTGGCGTTTGAACCCCAGGGACATTCCACCACCCCACTCCCGGGCTCAGTCAGCCCCACGCCCCTTGGGGCAACCCCAACCGCATCCTCCCCATCCCCTGCTCCCAGCCCCAGACGAGCAGCGGAGCAGATGACCGCCGCCCCAACTCCCCCTGGCGGTCCCAGCGTCGCCTCCTCCCAACCAACCCGTGCACCTGCGACCCCCGCCCCGGCTCCTACTGCAGCCTCCTCTGAGGCTCCCCCCTCAGACTCGACCTCCCCGGCCCCCCCGGCAGAGAACCTGCCGGATACGCGCAAGGTACTGCAAAATTGGGCGCGGATCCGCGCGCTGGTCAAGAGCCGTCGCACCCAGACTGAGGCCCTGCTGAATTCCTGCAAGGTGGTTCAGGTGCACAATGGGATGCTGGTACTGGGATTTGCCACGGAGTTACTCAAATCCAAAATGGAAGCCGGGGAAAACATATCTCTTACCCGTGCCGCCGTTCGGCAAGTCTTGGGAGTCGATTTGCCCGTTATATGTACCGTGGTGGGCAGTAAGGCCACTGCCTTACCTGAGGATTTCGGAATCGAACCCGATGGCATGGTCAGCACAGCCCTCAGCCTGGGGGCAAAAATTGTCAAGAAAGAAATAAACCCCACTCATGATCAGGAGTGAATGAAGCATGGCAAAAGGTAAAGGCATCCCGCGCGGCATTAGCGGCCTCCCCTCCCAAGGAGGCAGCATGATGGCCCAAATCAAGCGTTTACAGGAGCAAATGGAAGCCCTTCAGGCCCAACTGGCCGAAGAGACGGTGACAGCCTCGGTGGGTGGGGGCGCGGTCAAGGTCACCATGACGGGCGCCCAGGTATGCCGGGGAATCGAGATTGACCCCGACCTGCTCAAGGAAGCCGATGTGGAGATGTTACAAGACCTGCTGGTCAGCGGGATCAACCTGGCACTGGAACAATCGCGCAAACTGGCTGAAGAGCGCCTGGGGCCTTTGAGCGCCGCCCTGGGTAACTTAGGGCTTTAAGAAATCCTCGCAAATGGAAGGTTTTTCATGGCAGTTCTGCCCGAACCGGTACAAAACCTGGCCGTAGCATTTGAACGTCTGCCGGGAATTGGCCCTAAAACAGCCGCGCGTCTCACCTTTTACCTGCTACGCGCACCCGAAGAGGTCTCACGCCAGTTAGCCGAGGCGTTACTGGCCCTTAAGAGCCAAACGGCCTTGTGCGAAAATTGTTTCAACATCACCCGTGCCGGCCAATCCCTTTGTGAGATCTGCTCCGATCCCGAGCGCGATGAGAGCCTGATCTGCGTCGTCGAGGAGCCTCTGGATGCTTTGGCTATTGAGCGCACGGCGGCGTTCAAGGGGCGGTATCACGTGCTGCATGGGGTGCTTTCACCCATCGAAGGTATCGGCCCAGAGGACCTGAAAATTCGGCCGCTCCTGGATCGCGTGCGGCGGGGCGGGGTACGCGAGATCATCCTGGCCACCAATCCCAGTCTGGAAGGGGACGCCACTGCCCTTTATTTGCGCCAGCAACTCTTGCCGCTCGGGGTGCGGGTGACACGACTGGCCCGGGGGTTGCCGGTAGGTGGCGACCTGGAATACGCCGATCAAAACACCTTATTACGCGCCCTGGCAGGCCGCCAGGAAATGGACTGACCGACAGCCTTTGAAAAACTCCTACGGTTGGGCCGGCAAATAGTAAAGGGCATGGGTGCCAAAATCCTGCACCAGGACCAAATCGGCCAGCGTCTGCTCCAACCCCTCCAAAACCGTTAACGGATAAGGCCGCACGCCGTCCTGGTGCAAGAAGGCAACGCCGTCCTGGTTGACAAGCACATGCGTGAAGCCAGCGGCGCGCCAGGCGCGTAGTACCGCCTCTGGGCTGCCGTAGGTTTGCCAATCTACCGGCCAACGGTCAATGGCCTCATCAGGCAGGCAGCGTGGCCAGCAATAGAGGCCACGTGGTTCGTAAATCATCAAAACCTGGCTCTCTTCCGGCAAAACCCACACTGCCTGCATGGCTTCCCCAAAGCCCCCCAGATGATGAACAAGGTAGGCCGCTTCGGGGATTTGACCTGAAAGGGCCTCCATCACCCGGCTCTCCAAAGCCGTAGAGAGTGCCTGAAAGAGCCCCAGACCCATGCCCACGCCCAATCCAGCCATCACAAGGCGGCGCAGACGCACCCCCAACCACACCTCCGAACGACTACCCCACTCCCCCAGAGCCGCCAGTCCAGCCCAGGCCGGGAGCAGGCAGAAATAAAGACGCGTTTGCTGTAACAAGCCCGAGAGACGCCCACCCACAGCCCAAACCAGCCAGCCACTCAAAAACGTGAGTCCCAGGGTTGTTAACAGCCTTCGGATTGCGGGAGAACCCCGGCGCCAGGCCAGCCCAGCCAGCCCGCTTAATAGCAGCAACAGCGGACCGATATCGGCTCCGTAACCCTCTGCGCCTTCCAAACCTAGGTACGTTGCCCGGAGCGGCATGAACAAAGTATCTAATACCGGATGGCCGAAAATGGGACCATACTGGAAAAGGCGCAGGCGAAACGATGTCATGGCTCCGGAGGGGAAGAGCAATGGATAAACCGGATTGCCTACCAGAAGGTAGTTTTTAAGCAGCCACGGCAAACCCGCCAAAAACGCTGGCCCCACAAAGCGTCCCAGTGCCGGCCAGGGCGAATTTCCACGGCGGCGCGCATGAACCAGAATAAGCACCCCTCCACTAATTCCCAGAATGCCCGCCGTGTACTTAACGCCAAAACCCAGCCCTACCATGAGCCCTGCCAGCCCGAGCCATTTGGGATCGTTTTCTTCCTGCCAGGTATAAAGGGCGATCAAGAAAGCCACCCCATAGAAAAGCGTTAGCCAATCCACATATCCCCAGGCTGTAGCTTCCCACACGCTTTGGCCCACCAGCAGTGCACTGACCCCGATCCAGGCCGCACGAGCATCTAAAGTGCGACTCAGCCAGCCGAGCAGTCCCACCACGGCTACGAGGCTCAATGCCCAGCCCAGGGTTGTGGCGGCTTCCGCTCCTCCCCAGGCCATGGCCCAAATGTAAAGCATCTCACCGTTTTGCGGGTGACCACTGCGCACCAGCCAGGCCAGATCGCCAATACGCCCCTCTGCCAGGTACACCCGAGGTAGTAGCAGGTGATAAACCAGCGCATCCCACTTGAGCGGTGGAGCCAGGGCCATGAACAGCGCCAGAATCAACAACAACGCGCTGGCCAAAGCCAGTGCCTGACCGGGTCGCGTGGCCTGCGCCCAAAGCCCATACAGGGCCTTCCAATCCCGTAACCAAGCGATGATCTCCCGGTGTAAAACCAATCCAAGCCCCAGACCCACCGCTACCAGAAAGCCGCCCTTCAACCCCAGTGTTGCCCCTACTGCCAATGTTGCCAGCGCCAGAACACCGCCTCCCACGGCCACCTGTAAGGCAAGTCGTTCGAGTGGTGAGACTTCAACCGGGTTGAAGAAGCGTCGCCCCAGCCCACCCAGCCAGGCCACCAAGAGAGTTACGCCGCTCAGCCGTCCCAGTGCCAGAAGCAGGCTGGCCGCCATCGGGGGGGTGATTGGCTTGTGAGTCAGGTAATATAACCCCAACCCCATCAGCACCCATATTACAATGACAACAAGCCCAAGGATCTGTCGCTGGCGTGTGGACATGCTCCCTTCCCCCAAGGGGTCAGTGCAACGCCATAATTATAGGGGATACTTCCCAAAACCGGGTTGAGATTGGACCGTGGATTCGGACTTTTGGAAGAAGGGGAAAACGGGAGTTAAATCGTAGCGAGCCGGAGACGCCGACCCCGGCTCGCTATTTAAGGAGGAGAAGAAGAGAAGTCGCCCTTGCCTGTATATTAGCACAAATCAGATCGCCTTTCTTGACGCAAAACCTACGCTTACCCTACGCTCACCTTACAATCGCCTGACAGTGCACGGATCTTCGCACAGAAGAGGCAACTTTACTATACCCATCATCTAACAAACCTGGTTGCCTGGAGTTCTCAATTGGGCATTGACGATATTGAACATTCCTTCTACAATCAACCGCGGAGGCTTTGATTGCTGTGACCACTGAAACCCATCTCGATGATCTGGCCATCAAAACTGAAGCCCTGAGTCGCATTTACAAGATTCGCGGCGCTAAGAAAGGCGAAATGCGCGAGCGCGTGGCCCTGGAAGACATAAACCTCAGCATCCCACGCGGCGAATTGTTTGGCTTGCTTGGGCCCAATGGCGCCGGCAAAACCACCCTGATCAAAATTCTGACCACCCTGCTCTCCCCCACCCGTGGCCGTGCCTGGGTGGCCGGTTTTGACGTGGTGCGCGAAAGTGATAAGGTGCGCCCGCGGATCAACATGGTATCAGGCGGTGAAACTTCTGGCTATGGATTGCTGACTGTCCGCGAAAATCTGTGGATGTTCGCTCAATTCTACGGCATTCCCAGTCGCCAGGCTCATCAGCGCATTCAAACACTCCTGGAAATGATTGGCCTGGCCGACCGTGCCAATACGAAATCCTCCGATCTTTCCACTGGCTTGCGCCAGAAAATGAACATTGTACGGGGGTTTATGACCGACCCGGAGGTGCTCTTCTTGGATGAACCCACCCTGGGGCTGGATGTACAAGCCGCCCGTGAGGTGCGCGCTTTCATTCGTCGCTGGATGGACGAGAATCCCAGCCGCACCATCCTGCTGACCACCCATTACATGCAGGAAGCAGAAGAACTGTGCGACCGTGTTGCCATCATCCACGAGGGGCGCATCCTGGCCTGCGACACCCCCGACCATCTGAAGCAGGAGGTCCAGCACGAGGCCATTTTCCAGCTCCTGGTTGAAACCGAGCAACCTCTCAACTCACTTGCGCTTGAAAATCTGCCGGGGGTGCTGCGCTTGCATCACCAATGGATGAACGGCGGGTTGCAACTCGAAATCTCCCTGGCCGAAGAGGGGGTCCTACCCCTGGTGATCGGGGAACTGGAACGCCAGCAGGCGCACTTGCGCAGCCTGCAAAAACGCCAGCCCTCGTTGGAGGATGTCTTTGTGCAACTGGTGGGCTTGCGCATGGAGGAGGTCGAACGTGAGCGTGGTAACGGCTACCACCCCAATACGCAAGAATAGCGGCTGGCGCCTCTTCCTGCAAACCGTCATCGGTCGCGCCTATCCGCGCGTGATCGGACAGCAGCGGGAGAAATCATGGATGTTTTTCGAGGTGCTGTTGCCTCTGATCAACGTGGCCGCCTATGTTTACGTTTATCGGGCCATTGGCGCGCCGGAAGACTATGTGGGGTTTGTGGTGATTGGCGGCGCTATGATCGCCTTCTGGATGAATGTGCTGTGGAGCATGTCCAGCCAGCTCTACTGGGAGAAGGAGCAGGGCAATCTGGCGTTATATATCATCTCTCCAGCACCCCTCATGGCCATTTTACTGGGCATGGCCGTTGGCGGCATGATTGCCACCTTGCTCCGTGCCGGTGCTATCATCGCCCTGGGCACATGGCTTTTCAATGTCCAGTATGTTGTGATGAACCCATGGCAATTGCTGGCTGTCTTTGTGCTGACCATGGTTGCCCTTTATGGTTTGGGAATGATGACCGCCTCGGTCTTTCTGCTCTTTAGCCGAGAAGCATGGCATTACGTCAACCTGGCCATGGAACCGGTTTACCTGCTTTCGGGGTTCTACTTCCCGCTCAAGAATCTGGGCTTCTGGGTAGCCCTGGGGGCCTCAATCATCCCCCTCTCCCTGGGGCTGGACGCCATGCGCCAGCTGGCTTTTCGCAGTGGCCCCAGTCTGGGCTTCTTGAGCGTCCCGCTCGAAATCGGCATCCTATCCGTTCTCTCGGTTGTTTTTTTGGTAGCGGCCCGCTGGCTGCTCAAGACGCTGGAACGTCTGGCGCGCGAAGAAGCCCGCCTGACCGAAAACCGACGCTAACCTCCTTGATTAGGGAAACCTCGCATGCTCCGATCTCCCGCATTTCGCTCGTTCCGCATGGCTGCCTGGTTGGGCTGGCAAATCGAGTCCAACTGGACGGACCCGTTCCTGTTTGCCATCTACTCCATCATTAAACCCCTGGCCGCAGCAGGCATCCTGGTCGTAATGTACCGTGTGGTCACCCAGCAAGCCTTTGATACCCCCATGTTTGCCTACCTTTACCTAGGGAATGCCTTTTATCAATATGTTAGCGCCGTCACCACCGGGGTCTCCTGGGCGGTCATTGATGATCGTGAACACTACCGCACCCTCAAGTACATCTACGTGGCGCCGTTGAACATTCCCCTCTATCTTTTCGGGCGTGGGGTAGCACGCTTCCTCACCACTTCCTTTGCCGTGCTGATCATTATCCTCTTCGGGGTTGGGTTCCTGAAGATGCCCCTGGCCCTCTCCACCATCCAATGGCCTTTGTTGATCGTCAGCCTGGTCCTGGGTACCTTGATGCTCGGACTGGTGGGGTTGATCCTGGCGGGGATCACCCTGCTTACCGCCCGCCATTCTTACTACATTGGAGATGCCGTTGCCGGCGCGCTATTCCTCTTTACCGGCGCCATTTTCCCATTAGAGGTTCTGCCGGCCTACCTGCGCCCGATTGGCTATGCCCTGCCCATTACTTACTGGTTGGAATTGATGCGACGCGCCCTGGTAGGACGGGTGGCTCAGGCTTTCCCCACTTTCAGTGCCCTGAGCGACGGGCAACTGCTGGCACTGCTGGCCTTGATGACCCTGGCATTGGGAATCATCAGTCTGGTCGTCTTTCGCTGGTGTGAGCGGCTGGCTCGCGAGCGTGGGCTCATTGACTACACCTCAAATTACTGATTCCAAAAGAGGAGCGCGCAAAATGTCAAAAGATTCGTGGAAGCCCATGCCCATTCTAGCGGATCCCAAAATGGCCCTGGTCGTGGGGCATCTCCCAAACTCTCCCATCGGGCCAATTAGCATCTGGGCGACCCCAAATGGTGTCATCCGTCTGACCATTGGGGGTTCAATTATCGAGATCTCTTCTGAGGGCACTGGCCTCAAAAAAGCTCGCAGCATCCTCCACCAGGCCCTGGATGAGGTGGCCGCCTACCTGGCCGGCCAATTGCGTCAATTTCGGGTGCCTCTGGACTGGCTGGTAGTTTCCCCATCCTCGCGCCCCATTTTGGAATACACCTACACAATTCCCTTTGGGGAAGTACGTACCTACGGCGAGATTGCCGCCCACCTGGGCAGGCCCAAAGCAGCGCGGGCAGTCGGCAGTGCCATGGCGCACAACCCTATTCCTCTGATTATTCCCTGCCACCGTGTGATCGGTAGTGACCGCACACTGCACGGTTATGGTGCGGGCGAGGGACTTCCCACCAAAGTCTGGCTCTTACAATTAGAGGGACATCAAATTGTCAATCAGAGAGTGGCTTAAGTTTATTCTGCTCGGGCTGATCTGGGGCTCGTCCTTCCTGTGGATCAAAATTGGTGTGCAGGAACTGGGTCCCTTCACCTTGGTGACTCTGCGCGTCTTCTTTGCCACGTTGGGTTTATGGCTCATTGCACGCTTGCGCCGGGCCTCCATGCCCTGGCGGCAGGTCCTCCCTGCTTTCATCGTCTTGGGAGTACTCAACATGGCCCTGCCTTTCGTCCTTATTTCCTGGAGCGAGCAATACATCTCCTCCGGTATGGCCGCCATTCTCAACAGCACCGTACCGCTGTTTACCCTCTTAATGGCCCCACTCTTTTTATCGGATGACCCCTGGACCTTGCCCAAGGGAATGGGACTGCTAGTCGGCTTCCTGGGGGTGGTGGTGCTCATGTCAAACCAGGTACAGGGGGATTTGACCCGCCTCAAAATTGGGCAATTCACTATGCTGTTGGCTGCCATCTCGTACGCCGCGGCGGCCGTGTACGCTCGCCGCAAGGTACGCGGCCTGACTCCTGAGGTACAGTCGTTGGGACAATCCCTGATGGCAACCCTGGTCATGCTCCCTTTGGCGTTCGGCCTGGAAAGCCCCTTCACATTCCCCCAACATCCCCTCACATGGGTCTCCGTCCTCTGGTTGGGTCTGATGGGTTCTTGCGTGGCAACCCTGCTTTATTATTCTCTGTTGCAGTCCATCGGCCCCACCCGCACCACCCTGGTCACCTACATTTTTCCGCTCGTTGGGGTGATCCTGGGAGTCCTCTTTTTGCACGAACGCCCGGATTGGCACCTCCTGGTTGGAGGAGCACTGATTATCAGCGGTGTAGCCGTGGTCAACCTGCTGCGCCCCAACACGCGTAACCTTGCAGAAATCGGAGAGAAGACCTGAAAATGAAACCAGACCCATCCTCCTACAAAGCCGGTTTCGTCGCTTTAATCGGGCGCCCCAACGTGGGTAAATCTACCTTAATGAACGCCTACCTGGGGCAAAAGATTGCCGCCGTCTCGCCCAAACCCCAGACCACCCGCAGAAGGCAATTGGGCATCCTCACCCTGGAAAATGCACAGATCATCTTCATGGACACGCCCGGCCTTCACATCCCGGTGCACAAACTGGGCGAGTACATGAATCGCGTGGCCGAAGAAACCCTGGAAGACGCCGACGTTCTGGTCTGGCTGGTCGAGGCCCACCGCCTACCCGGCGAAGAAGACCGTCTCATCGCCCAGCGCCTGCAGCAATTGCGCAATGCTCCCCCCCTGATTTTGGCGCTCAACAAAGTTGACCTGGTCAGCGCCAAAGCGTTACCGGGTCAGCAAGCCGCCTACGCCGAACTGGCGCCGCAGGCGGCGCGGACGATCTTGCTTTCGGCCACCACCGGCCAGGGGCGCGAGGACTTACTCCAGGCCATTCTGGATTTTCTGCCCGCGCACCCGCCCTATTACGACCCCGACCAGATCACCGATTATTACGAGCGCGATATTGCCGCTGAATTGATCCGCGAGGCAGCCCTGCTGCACTTGCGCGACGAAGTGCCCCACGCTGTTGCAGTTCGTATTGATGAGTATGAAGAGCGCGACGAGAACACAGCCTACATTCACGCCACCCTGTTCGTGGAAAAAGAGAGCCAGAAGCCCATCGTCATCGGCAAGGGAGGCGAGATGCTTAAGAAGATCGGCACAACCGCGCGCATGGAAATCGAGGCCATGAGCGGGCGCAAGGTCTTCCTGGATCTGCACGTCAAAGTCAACAAAAATTGGCGCAACCAACCCGAGGCACTGCGCTGGCTGGGTTATTCCCTGGGGCGACGCTGAGCCGAAAGGAGGGTAGGCAATGATCTGGTTTGGCGTGATGGCCGTACTGGCCGTTATGGATTGGTGGGCAGTCAGCCACGAGCGTCTGAAGGTGCGCTACTTTGCCAAACCCGGCGCTCTGCTGGCGCTGATCCTGGCATTCAGCACGCTGGGAGGTTGGAAGGCCGACACCCGCTGGTTTGGGATTGGCCTGCTATTCTCACTGATCGGGGATGTTGCGCTGCTTCTACCGCGCCGTTACTTCCTGATGGGTTTGCTGGCTTTCCTGCTAACTCACATTGCCTATATAATCGGACTCAACCCCACCCCACCCCCGGCGCAGGCCGAAACGCTGATGACCACTGCCGCCCTGGCCGCCATCACCGCGCTGGGCTTCCGCCACCTCTCCCGTCGGCTGAGCCAGCGTCCCGAAACCACCCTACTACTGCCGGCGGTTCTTGTGTACACCCTGGCCATCGGTATCATGACCCTCTCCGCGTGGCTGACGCTCTGGCGTCCCAACTGGCCGTCCCCGGCCGCCTTGCTGGTGGGCCTGGGGGCCACCCTCTTTTTCATCTCCGACTTCACCCTCGCCAATCACCGCCTGATCGCCCCGGTCAGACATGGGGGGATCATTGTCATCGTCACTTACCACCTCGGCCAGGCGCTGTTCATCGCAGGCGTGCTTCGCCAGGCCGGCCTGCTCTGAACCCCCTCATTGCACCAACGGGCGAAAACCCTCCCCCAGAGCATCATGGGCCTGCCCAATAACCATGAAGGCGCGCGGATCTACCTCCCGCACCAATTCCTTTAACTGGTTCACTTCCGAGCGGGTGATGACACAATAGAGGACTGGGCGCGGCGCACCCGTATACCCACCCGTGCCGGGCAGAATGGTCACCCCACGCTCCAGGACGGTCATAATGCGCTGCGTGATTGCCTCTGGCTGATTGGTGACAATGAGCGCCATGCGGAAGACCCCCGAGCCTTCCGAAACCGCCTCGGCGGCCAGCCCACTGACGTAGATAACCAGCAAGCCGTATAAAGCCCGTTCCCAATTGAAGGCCAGGCCACCCCCCAGCACAACCAGAGTATCGGTGATTAAGTAAGCCTGGGAAATCGAAATGCCCAACCGATGGTTGAGAATGCGCCCCAGAATGTCACTTCCCCCACTGGTGCCCTGCCCACGGTAGACCATGCCCAGACCGATCCCCAACAGAATTCCCCCATACAGGGAATCCAGCACCAGGTCCTGGGTGACGCCTTCGGGGGGGATGAAAAGGACCAGAAAATCGGTGAAGAACGAAAAAGACACGATGGCCAGCGCCGTGCGCCAGGCAAAGCGCATCCCGCCCAGATAGCGCCAGCCTAGGATGAACAAAGGAACATTGCCTATAAAGACCATCAAGCCAATCGGCCATTGGGTGAAGTGGTTAATGATCTGCGCGGCGCCGCTAACCCCACCGCTAACCAATTGCGCAGGAACTAAAAAGAGGCGCATGGCGAAAGCCTGCACCAGCCCACCTAGAATGATAAAGGCATGTTCCTGAATCGTCTTCCAAGAAAAATCCAGACCCCTTACCCAGGTCTGCAGCGTCCAACCCGGCGGAAGGGGTAACCAGGGTGATCGTTGGGTATTCATCCCATAACCTCCTGCAAAAAATGACAATGCCAGCCAATTATACGGAACTCATGGGGGATTGGGTAGCCACTCAACAACCCCATGGGAGTTTGTAACCCGGGTATCTTCAACCCCAACAATTTCTCTAACGATTTTCTTACAAAATTGTTAAGTAACTCTAAACCCGCAAAACCGACTTTTCAAGTAGACTAACCGGGTGCATGCAAAGGCTTTGACTCTCCGGGAAGAGCCCCTGTGACTCTGAGCCGACGTGTTTTCCACATCCTCCTGGCAGTTCTGATTCTCACCGCAGGCACGGCTTTCGGTCTTTCTTATGCCGTTTTTCTACCCCAATTTGACCGGCTCGATCATGAATATCTTCACCAACGCCTGGATCGGGTGGTGGGGGCATTGGCCGCTGAGCAGAACCGCCTCAACGCCTCCACGGCCGACTGGGCTTACTGGAACGACACGTATGCCTTTGTTCGGGGGGAATTTCCCGAGTACGTTGAAGCAAACCTGGCCCCCGAATCGTTCCAAGGTCTTCAGATCAACCTCATGCTCTTCTACGACGCTCAGGACCGCCTGGTTCTGGCACGCGCAGTGGATTTAGAGCCAGGGACTGAAGTCCCATTAAGCGCAAATGCCCTGGAACGCATCGGCAGTGTGCGTTACCGCCTTTCCCCCCACGACCCCCTCTCGGAAGTGCAAGGAATTGTGCTCACCGAAGCGGGTGCGCTCATCATCTCGGCGCGCCACATTTTACGTAGCGACCGCACGGGGCCAGTGGCGGGCACTTACATTACCGGGCTCTGGCTGGATGACCGCGAATGGGAACGCATCGCCGTATGGAGCGGTCAGCATTTTGACCATTGGTCGGTCTACGATCCCCTCCCTGCCGATGTGCGCACCATGCTGACCGATCCGGAGGTTTCCGACCAACCCCACGTTCATCTGGCTCCCTCAAGAGGTCTGCTTCACCCCCCGGCAGAATTGTGGGGCTACTTGATCCTAAAGGATGTGTGGGAACAACCGATCCTGGTGCTCAAAGTCATTCACCCCCGCCAGGTTTATCTGCAAGGCGTTTCCAGCCTGCGTGTTCTGGGGGGATTGTTGGTGCTTTTCGAGGCTCTCCTGGGTGGGGCAATCCTGGCCTTGCTCCAGATGCGCTACGGCCGACGCTTACAGCGACTAATGGAAGGCGTCGCCGCTATTCGGCACGAGGGGAACCTCAACCGGCAGCTGGAAGTTAATGGCCAGGATGAAATTGGCATCCTAGCCAGCACCATCAATGATCTCACCCGCGATTTAGCCGTATCCCACTTTTCCCTGCAGGAAAGTAACCGCAGCCTGCAGCGCAGCCTGGCAATCACTCAGGCCAGCCTGGAGCGACTCAGCGTACTGCACCAGATTGACCAAACCATTGCCAGCGATATTCGCCTGAGGGACAAACTGCACACCATCTTGAACCTCATACGCCAGGCACTGGCGGTGGATGGAGTGGTTCTGCTTCCTCTGGAGACCTGCTCCTTGGCATTGCCCGGCCCGGTGCTCTCAGAGGGTCTCTCGCATGAGGTGTTACCCCTGCTCCGGCAGTTACCGACCGACTTGCTCCAGGCTGCTCAGAGGCGCGGGCATGCCAAAGTGTTTTCGCCCGAGGTTCTGGCGACCCTTCTGGGCAATGGAAGCGCTCCGCCCATCCGCCTAGTGGGGCTGGCTCCCCTGCGGACATATGACCACGACTACGGCCTGATGCTGGTGCTGGTTATTCGTGAAACCCCTCCCCCGCTTGCCAATGAGGAGTGGAGGGCCTTTTTTGAGGCCTTGGCACTCCAAACGGCCATTGCCCTGGAAAATGCACAACTGCTTTTGACCACCGAGCAGTTAAACCGCGAATTGAAAGGGGCCATTGAAGCCACCCTTTCGGGTTGGTCACGCGCCCTAGAACTGCGTGACCGCGAGACACAGGGCCATTCTGAACGCGTGGTGCGCCTCACCCTGGCGCTGGCGCGCCGCCTGGGCATTCAGGGGTCGGATTTGGACGATTTGCGCTATGGGGCCTTGCTGCACGATATCGGCAAGATCGGCATTCCCGATAACATCCTGCTCAAGCCCGGACCCCTAACCGAAGCGGAATGGCAGATCATGCGCCAGCACCCACAAACTGCCTACGACTTGCTCAAGGATATCCCCTTCTTGAAACGAGCCGTGGAGATTCTCTACGCCCACCACGAGCGCTGGGATGGCAGTGGTTACCCACGTGGATTGAAGGGCGAGGAAATTCCGCTGGGCGCCCGCATCTTCGCGGTGGTAGATGTCTGGGATGCACTAACCAGCGAACGACCTTATCGCCCGGCGTGGTCACCGGAGCGGGCTCGGGCCTACCTGCAAGAGCAGGCGGGTGTTCTCTTCGACCCCCGGATTGTGGAAGCCTTTCTTGAGTTACTGGATGAAGAAGGCGAAGCACTGCCTCTCGCGCAGGCCGGCGGTTCGCAGGTACAATAAGATTCCAGCATGTCCACACCGCATTTCTCTTGCTCCCGGCCCCTGCACCTGGAAGCACGCCAGACAGGCGGGGGACAGGTCTTACCAATGGCGCCTGAGGGCTGGTTACTACAACTACCCGCAACCTCACCCACTACGTATGCTCTGGCCCAGTTGGATGACTATCTGCTCTTACCGCGCTCTTACTTTCCCTGGCAGCCCCCACTGCGCCTGGACCTTGCGGCGCGGGTTTCCTCCTCTACCCTACCGGGCACTTGGGGCTTTGGGTTGTGGAATGATCCGTTTGCCATGCCATTAGGGGTGCGTGGCACGGCCCGCCATCTGCCCACATGGCCGCAGGCCCTCTGGTTTTTTCACGCCTCTCCCCGGAACTTTCTCAGTCTGCAAGATGATCAACCGGCCAACGGCTTCCTGGCCGCTGTGTTTTCCGCCCCCACCTGGTCAGCCGCATGGCTTGCTCCCGCTCTCATTGCCCTGCCAGCTTTGCTCTGGCCGCCAACCGCGCGCCTCCTGCGCCGTCTGCTGCGCTTGTGGATTCACCAGGACGCCCTCCATCTTGAGATAGACGTGACCGAATGGCACCATTACACTCTATACTGGCAGGCAGAGAGAAGCCGCTTCAGTGTTGATGGGATAACGGTTTGTGAAACCTCCGTGACGCCCCGCGGGCGATTGGGGCTGGTGATGTGGATTGACAATCAGTATGCAGCCTTCACTCCCCAGGGCGAGTTGCGCTTCGGGTTAGAAGCCACCCCACCGGCCTGGCTGGAGATTCGGGAAGTGCGCGTGCAGAGTGAGAGGATGTAAACAAGCGCAAACCGACAGAAATTGACCTGGTATCCGTATTCTCTGGCCTGCCAGGCAGCCAAAGAAACGCCAGGGTCCGCAGAGAGCAAACCCCGGCGTCGAGAAGGCAAGCGAGCGACCTATCGCACAATCAGTTGCAAAATCAACCCCAGCATGAAGAACAGGCCGTAAGCCCGGCTCTGGTAAAACGAGGCGGCCACAAAATAGAGCGGCCAGGCACTGCGCGCCGGTTCTTCCCGCGGGGGCTCGCTAGGGCGAGGCCGACGATACACCGTCAGCGCCGGGCGCAACCAGTAAAGGGCTCCCAGCACCACCAGCATCACCGGCGAGAAATACCCCATCAACACCAGGGCGATCACTCCCAGGTACTCCAGCGCCATCATCGCCAGAACCACATAGCGCGAGGCTGTTTCACCCAGGATCACAGGCAGGGTGCGGATACCTTTGGCCGCATCTTCGGCCCGCTTATCAATGTGCTTGCCGAAAATCACGGTTGTTGGTCCCAGGGCATAGACCAGGCCCGCCAGGGCCACATTCCAATCCCACTGTCCTGTAATGACATAATAACCCCCCCCGATCATCAGAGGTCCCCAAACCAGCAGAACCGCCAGTTCGCCCAAACCCACGTATTTCAGGGGGTAGGTGTAAAAAAGCACAAAGAAGGCGCCAATCAGCAACAACCCCAGCGCCAGCGGGCCGTTGACGGCCACCAGGTACGCCCCGGCCGCCAGGGCAATCAGGCCGGTCACGGCTGCGTAGGTCAGATGCTCACGTTTGGTCATCAGCCCTTGCTCCAAGGGCTGCGGGCCGTACTGGGTGCGGAAGTAGTTGTTGGCATCCACCCCGCGGGCGTAATCGGTGTAATCATTGAGCAGGTTGTTAGTGGCGTGGGCAAAGATCAACCCAATAGTGAGCAAGAACCAGCGCAGGAGATCAAACTTTCCGGCGTGGGCGGCCAAAAGACCGGCAATCCCGGCCGAGGTAAAGGTCATAATCAATACCGCCGCCCGGGTAGATATCAACCAGCGCGAAATGATATCCAGCCGTTGCCATTCTTCACGGCTGATTCGCGGGATCACGCGCAAAGCTTGTATCCACATTCGCACATTCATTGAACTACGCCTCCATAAATTCAGAGTGTTCGGGTAAAGCAACGCGTATTATACTCCATCCGGCTGGGTTAACGAAAAAAAGGCGCAGCCCACCTCGCATCTGCGCCTTTAGGGGAGAAGAAGACCCACTATCTGGGTATCAATCAAACTTCTGCTTGAGCCGCGCGCTCTTGCCGGTGCGCGAGCGCAGGTAATACAAACGGGCGCGTCGTACTTTGCTGTGGCGCTCCACAACCACCTTTTCAATGCGCGGAGAAGTGAAAAGAAAAGTGCGCTCTACCCCAATCCCGTTACTAGCGATACGGCGCACGGTGAAGGTTGAACCGGCCCCATTATTGTGAACAGCCAGCACCGTACCCTTAAATTCCTGGATGCGTTCGCGCCCACCTTCCACGATTTTCACGTGCACCGAAACCTGATCGCCCGGCCGCAAAGGCGGAATGTTGGGATTAGGCGCGGGTTCAATGGCTTTAATCAAATCATTCATCGCAACACCCTCAGTTCACAGGCTCTGCCAGGTGCCCGGTTGCCCCTGGTCAAGGCGAAGGCAAATTATACCACAACCTTCGCACACGGGAAGGTGCAAATTTTTTATCTCGCAGTAGGGTCAAATCGAGTACAATAGAGGCACGGCCTTTCTCGGATACGCCCAACGGAGGCTGGGTTGACAATTGTTTTGGTTGTGGCAACAATTGCGAGTGCACTTCTGCTTGCGCTGGTGCTTTTCAGTGCCTACCTGTGCTGGCGCGCGCTGCATCCGCGCGTCATTCCTTTACTCAAGACCTACCAGATTGAAGTCGAGCACGGTCGGCTCGATGAGAAGGCGTATCGCGCCTGGCCTAAGGAAGAGGTTAAAATTCGCTCTCCGCTGGGCTACTACCTGGCCGCAACCTATTTTCCCCAGCCCGACGCCAGGCACACTCTCATTTACGCTCACGGGCACGGCTACAGTCGTTTCGGGGGAATCAGACTTGTGCCCTTCTTTCATCGCCTCGGCTTCAATGTCCTGCTGTTCGATCAACGAGGGCACGGACTCAGTGGCGGTACAACCTGCACCTATGGCTATTTCGAACGTCATGATCTGAAAGCCCTCACCACCTGGGCGCTGGAACGCCTGGGCCCCAATGGGAAGGTCGGGACGATGGGCGAATCTCTGGGGGCAGCCACCTGTTTGCTGCATGCAGCCCTGGATCCGCGGGTGTCCTTTGTCATTGCCGATAGTCCCTACGCCCGCCTGGAAGAAGTCTTTCAGCGGGTTCTCCAAAAAGACTACCATCTCCCCCTTTTCCCCTTTTATCCCCTGACCAGTGTTATGTGTCGGATCTTCGGCAGATTTTCCCCGCGTCAGGTGGCCCCTGTAGAAGTTATGCCTGTATTGCACGCGCCGGTCCTGATCATTCACGGCAGTGCCGATGATCTGATTCCGCTGGAAGCCGCTCAGCAATTATGGCATGCTGCCCCTGAAGGACAATGCCTGCTTCATGTTGTTGAAGGGGCCGGTCACGTAGAGGCCTACACGCTAAATCCGGCCGCCTACTTCGAACGGATTGAAACGTTTCTGCGCTCTTTCAATCTCATTGAGCCTGCCCCGGTTGGAGAAGCACCCCCACCCCCTCGGCGGCGACGTACCGCTCAAAAGAGACATGCGGAGTCAATAGCGTTCTCTCTCGCCAACCCGGCTATAGTAGAGCCTCCGCACCCGGCACAAACCCCCCCTGCTTCAGGGGTGTTGCCCTCTACCCCCCCGGAAGCCCCAGATAAAGAGACGTCCGCGCCGGTAAAACCACGGCGCGGACGTCCACGCAAAGGTGCTCAAATATTACCTGGAGGCGATCAGGCAGGCGGCATGCCGTGAATGGCCCCTCGCGCCGTGCTTGAACGTCGTGTCGTTTTGACCTTGGTCCGGCGGCGCTCCTTACGCACGGTGGCCTTCTTCTCGCGCGCCAGATCGTCCTGACGAGCCAGTTCGGCGCCTGTCTGGACGGCCACAATGATCGAGAACACCAGTAACAAGGTGGCTACAAAAACGACGATGATGTCATAAAGGGCCACTACGCCCAGGGAAGTGGTAAAAGTCGGATTACCGATGAAGAAGATGATGGCATTGGCAAGAATGGCCATGGCACGCACTTCCGTGGGCCCAATTTTAGCGAACGAGATGCGGAAAACCCCCTTGGTGATCATCAGTAGATACACGACAATGGAAGTTTGCAGATAACTGATGGCTCCCAGCAGGGCAACGGTGAGATTCACATACGGCGACAGCCCCAGCCCAATAAAGATCAGGACCACACTGGCCGTATCCACCAAATGGTCAATAAAGAACCCGTAATGCGGACGTTCAATCTTGCGGTAGCGGGCCAATGTTCCATCCAGGCTATCGCCAAACCAGTTCAAAACAAATCCCAGCGAGGCCAACCATAGAAACGCCGGATGCACGGAGGTCAATCCGTAACTCACAGCAACCAACACACTGGAAAGAAACCCAATCGCCGTTAATAAATCGGGAGTGACCCAGGCGGGCATGATGCGGGCTAACCAGGCTAACGCCGGGCGTTCAAGCGGCCCCAGCAGGATATCGTTAATACGTTGATGCTCTTTCAAGTTGGGTTGGTCCATAAGCATACTCCTGGATAGGTGGTTTAACCCCATTATAGAACGAATGCGAGGCAAAAACCAGCCCCTAATTTTGAAGATCTGATGAAACCATTCTTCTCATTTTGAAACCGGAGCGGAGAGAACCGGCACAAAATATAACCCCACTCCATTAGAAAGGTAGCACGGATGCCACCTCAGGCCAGACCGGGTAAAACATGGCCCACTGATCGGGCACCTGACGGATTAAGACCTCGGCTTCGTGCAAAACAGCCTCGGCATTTTGGAGCAGGGAACGTTCCAGGGTTTCTGCCGGTTGCATGGGCACCGGGGGCCGTGCAACAACCGCATAGCGTCCATCTCCGACACCCACACATGCCACGAGGATAATGGGCAGATTGAGTTGCAAAGCCAGGCGCACGTGAAAAACCGGTAGAGGTGCGGGGCGCCCGAAAAAACGGGGAAAGTAGCGCGTCTCACTTACCGGACGGTCAATCCCCGTCAGCACCACCCCCCCATTTTGCAAGCGTGCGCGGGCTTGTTGTAGGGCGCTCATCGAAATGGGGGTGACCTCAATACCGCTTTCGCGACGCAAGCGATTCTGCCAGCGGTATGCTCCAGGAGGTTGAGGGTAAGAAAGCACCTGAAACCGCAAGCCCCGCAACGCTAACGCACGTCCTGCCAGATCGAAATTACTCAGGTGGGGAGTGACAATGAGGGCAGGTCCCCCTTCCTGCAATAAACGATCAAAAAGGACCTGAAACTCAGGCGAAAACGAAACCCTTTCCAGAACCTCCTGAGGGCGATTAAGAGTATGGAAGTAAATATACAAATTCCGGGCGTGGAGGCGCAATATTTTGCGCGTCAGTTTGCGCATTTCCGAATGCGTTAGGTTCCCCCCACGCACAACCCACTGGTTAACGTAAATCGCCCGCACAATGGCAGATTGCGAGCGCGCAGCCACCAACGCAGCCCCCAAATCGGCAATTCGATATCCCAACGACGGGGGCAGGCTCTGGCTGATCCCCAGCCCAAGCACAACGGCCAAACGGCTGTACAGCAAGGATTGTAATAGGTTCATGCCGCAATGCCTCCCGCTTTGATTTTACCCGGTTATGATACCCGCTTTTCGTTGTGGTGAATTGAAATTTGTTTCAGAAATCACCCAGTTTTCCCCTTGTATTAGAACAAATGTTCTGTTATACTGAAATAGCCCTTTATAAAGAAATGGCTTCGATACGACAAAAGGAGAAAACCATGACCGTCCTGACCCAGAAATATCAAATTGGCTCTTCCATGGTTGCAACCGGAGAGATTCCACTTCCCCCTCAATCCTTCACCTCCGATCGGATTCAGGCGCAACTACCCAACCTGCACGAGGTGCTTGCCGGGTTGCCCTTTATAAGTCACGAAACGGCTCTCCTGGGAGTATGTGAGGACGGTATCCCGTTGTTGCTTGATCTTCGCAATCCATCACCGGGGGCATTATTAGTCATTGCCGCTCAGACCTCCACTTCATCTGAGATGCTAGACGTCATCTGCCAATCTTTACAGGTGGCGAATGCTCCCTTTTCATTGCAGATATTCCGGGCAACTGATACTAAAACCCCCTCGCTTCATCCTCTGGAACGCGTGATAAATCCATTTGAGCGGGATTTAGAAACCCGGCTACTCGAACTCGCCGATCTTTCCGATTCTCGCCAACACGGGCGATGGAATGGCCCCTCAGTCGTCCTCATGATTGACAAGTTAGAATGGATTCTTCAAATCGATCACGAAGCCATATGGGCCTTTGAGCACCTGCTCCATTATGGGCCGGCGCAGAAAATCTGGCCCATTGTGGCAACAACGACCGAAACGGAGACTCACTTGTTGCGATGGTTGCGTCGCTTTCGAACCCTCATCTGGGGAGCCGATTTGAGCTCCGCGCAAAAAAAGCATTTTAGTGTTCCTGAGAACCCACTGAGCCAATTTCTACCCCAAACACGTTGTTTCAGTTTACGCAGCCAGGGCCAATGGATCCATCTCTGGCTGCCCGAAATTGCACGAATGAGGTGAAGCATGAAAATGGGAATGCTCTGGTATGACGATGATCCCAAAGCCGATTTGCGCACCAAAGTCCACCGCGCGGCGGACTATTACCAAAAGAAATACGGCATTCGCCCCAACCTGTGCTACGTTCATCCCAGCATGCTTGGACAAGAACGAATGCAAGTCAACGAAATCGAGGTACGCACCAACCGGCGCGTGCTCCGTAATCACCTCTGGCTGGGCCTGCTCGAACTGGGTGACCCTGCTCCATCTATGCAAGGATAGCCGCGCTCGGTCAGTCCGCTGGATCTCCCTTCGAAGAAGGAGATGGATCCGAATGGACCGCTAAACCCTGAAAGAGGCGGCGCAACACCCCAAGGGGCGTGGCTGACTTCGCCCCTCCGAACTGCTCACGAAAGTGATTGGCCGCCTCTTCAGGAGTCACCTCACGGCGGTATTGCTCCCGCAAATACCACAAGTGTTCGATGATCCATAAGTACAGGTCACTCACCGTCCGGCCGGGAAATTCTTTCAGCAAATCGGCCTCCTCAATGACCCGCGCCAGAGGCAGGTAAACTTCATCATACCAGGACGTCACCGCTTCTTCATACGGCACTTCCTGCCCACGCTCTAAGCCCATAAAGTAGCGGTGTACATCTATGTGTTCCAATAATTTGGCATACTGGCCGGGCAGTGTCAGATCAATTTTAGCGCCGGGACGGAGTTGATCCAATTGGGTTTTCGCATAAAATTCTCCCTTCTCATGCAGGGTGATCAACTCATCAATGTCGGTATGCTCATCAATGGGAACCGGTGTGTCAATTTCAATGACGTAGGCATCAATGAATTTCTGGCCCCGTTCCCGCGCCACAGAAACGCGATGATTGCCGTCCTTCACAAAATACGCCTCGCCAATTTTATAGAGTTCCACTGGCGGGAGGTCAATCTCCTGGAGATGAGCCGCGTCAATACTGATCCAGCGCGAGGCTGTGCGAGAATGACGTGGCAGAAAAGCCCGGTCAAAATCCTGATAACGCCCCACACTGCCGATGATCTTTTCAATGGGGACTTCTCTCAGACCGATGTAACGCTGGCCGCGCATTGGAAGGCGGGCCCGTACCTCATCGAAAGGCAAGAGGCGGTTGCTGGATTGAGAAAACCACGAAAGTACCGAACGCCAGAAGCCTTTGCGCAATGCCGCCTCAAAATCGGCTTTGGCGATTTGCTCAATCAGTGATTCGTCCCGAGGGGGTATTTCGCTCATGCAGAGCCTCCTGTGCCACGCGCCGCTGCCAGAACCATGGCCGTGGAGCCGGCACTTCATAGGTTATCTCTCGATACCCATAAGCATTGATCACCACAGTTTTACCCACGCGGGTGACCGTGGGAATATCATTGCGATAAACATGCACATGACCGTGCAGATGATATGCCGGCTGAAAGGTCTCAATCAGCCAGCGGAAAGCCTTAATGCCACGATGCGGACGATCGTCCAAATCGTGAATCTTCCAGGGTGGCGCGTGAGTGACAAAAATATCCAGGTAGCGCCCGTAAATCAGGCGATTGATTAACAAGCCCGGCACCAGCCCCAGCACCAGCGCCCACATCTCGGCCTGAGAGTACTGGTGCGGCCCGTAATTATACTGCAAGCACCCTTCAATACCGGCCAGTAGCAAACCCTCCGGCGTGCGAATCACGCGCCGATGCAGATTAATAGCCCCCCAGGGAGCCCGGCGTTCACCTCCTACCCCCACCTCAGTCTTACTAACGTGATTGCCCAATACGTAATACAACGGGCGGTTCAGCATGCTAACAATGAATTCGAGATAATAATGGGGTAGATCGCCGCAACTGATCACCAGATCAATGTGGCGAAAACGGTTCACAATGTTCGCGTCGTAGATAAACCCAAGTTCCACATCACTGACCGCCAGGATGTTCATATGGCCATCCGCGCCTTCATCATAGCACACCATTCAATGGGGCTCAAGCCCCTGGTAGGTCCGAAGGCGACCCGGATGGTCCCAGCGCCACGGCCATAGCCATTGCCAGATCTCGGGTATGCGTGATGCTGATGGACCATTCGCACAGGTTAAGCGCCGCGGCCCGTTCCGCCGCCCGACCATGCAGACGAAGCAAGGGCTGACCCTCCGGCCCACGTTGCACCTCGATTTCCTGCCAGGAAATTGGGCCGATGCCGCACCCCAGCGCCTTCGCCACAGCCTCTTTTGCCGCAAAGCGCCCCGCCAA
This sequence comes from Thermanaerothrix daxensis, assembly GCF_001306145.1. Lineage (GTDB taxonomy): Bacteria > Chloroflexota > Anaerolineae > Anaerolineales > Anaerolineaceae > Thermanaerothrix > Thermanaerothrix daxensis. The sequence continues at coordinate 222,845 of NZ_LGKO01000002.1, read as the reverse complement.
CACCATCAGATCCTCTTGAGCATCATCGAGTTCCTGCGGGGTGAAGACGCGGTGCAGGAAGCGCTGGCGAATTTGAGGATCAAGGTGCTCCAGACGCCGAATTTCAACCAGGTCAATTCCACACCGCAAGGTCATCGGGTCACCCCTCGGCCGGCGGTCCCGCGCTCACAATGATCAGGCGCTCCGGATCCAGATAGCGACGCGCCACCTCCAGAATTTGCTCCCGCGTAACGGCAAGGACCTGTTGTGGATAACGTTGTAGATAGTCTAACCCCAGTTGGAAACGCTCCATGTTTAGCAGTGCACCGGCCACCCCCGCATTCGATTCCAGCGAAAGCGGAAGTCGCCCGATGAAATGGGCCTGAGTGTCGCTGAGCTCTTCCTCGGTGACCGGCTCGCTAACAAAGCGTCGGATCTCTTCCCGGATCAGTTCAATGGCCCGGTCCAGGTTAGCCGGATTCACCCCAGCGTTGACCTCCCAGGAACCGGCAACCATCCAGGCATTCAGACTGCTCATGGCGTAATAGGCCAGCCCCGCCTTCTCGCGCACCACCTCGCCAATGCGTCCCATCATGCCGAATTGCCCTAGAATGTTGTTGCCCAACGAGGCTGGCAGGTAGTCGGGGTGGTTGCGCTTAGGCCCTAAGGTGCCGATCACCAATTCGGTTTGGACCTTATCAGGCAGGGGAACGTGCTGGCGCACAGTCTGACGCGGGGGTGCCACCGGAGGCACAATGCGATTTTCGTCGGCCGGCGTAGCGAGCCAATTCCCCAGTACGGCGTTAACCTGGGCAATGACCTCCTCAGCCGCAACTGCCCCCACCACAACCAATACCATCCCCTGAGGCCGAAAGTAGGCACGATGAAATGCCTCTAAATCCTCACGGCGAATTGATTTGACCGTTTCCGGGTAACCATCTTCGGAGCGTCCATAGGGATGATCAGGAAAGAGCAGGGCATCGAAGGTGAGTTCGGCCATTTCAGCCGGGTCCTGTGCCCGAATTGCCAAGCTGGTCAAAAGCTGAGCACGCAAACGCTCCACCTGGTCATGGGGAAAAGTGGGTTCGCGCACGCAGGTGGAAAGCAGGTTCAGCAAGAGCGGCAGATCTTCGGCCAGCGCCCTGCCCCCAAAGGTAATGGTGTGCACGTTGGCGCTGAACCCCAGGCTGGCCCCCACAGACTCGAGGGCCTCATGAAGGGCTTGGAAATCGTAGCGTGCCGTCCCACGCATCAACGCCCGCGCTGTAAAACCCGCCAGCCCGAGTTTATCGGGTGGGTCGTACAGGCTGCCACAAGGGAGATAACCATTAATGACCACTGAAGAGCTGTTGAAATTACTGCGCGTCAGCACCACAATGCCATTGGGAAGTTCAACCCGGGTAATATCCTCTGGCCCGGGAAGGGAACGCCAGGTTGCAGGTGAAAGGGTCGCCATCATGCCGGGGTCTCCTCTCCGGTGGGTTGATAAATGCCGACAACGCGCCGCTGGGGTTGGAGGTAGGTCTGGGCAATGCGCTGTACGTCCTCAGCCTGCACTGCCGAAAGATTCTCCACATAGTGGGCAAACCAATCGTAAGTGGCAAACATCTCCGAGAACCCCAACCAGAATCCCTGATTAGTGATGTTTTCACTGCCGTAGGCAAAGAGCGCACGCGCTTGCTTGAGGGCACGCTGGATCTCTTCTTCCCGCACACGTTCCTCCTGCAGGCGCTGGATTTCGGCATCAATGGCTTTCAGGACCGCTTCGGGTGAACTCTCGGGGTGGATGGTGATCACCAAATCGTAGAGGTATGGATCAATCGTGGCATGCAACCCACCGCCCACACTGACCGCCAGTTCGCGTTCGACCAGCGCCCGATAAAGACGTGAGGTCTTGTTCGAAACACCACCCCCGCCGAACATATTCAAACTGCTTGGTCCTGAAAGCAGGCTATCCAACACCGTAAAGGCAAAGAAATCCGGATCGCTGGCAGCAGGCGCACGATAAGCCAGATGCATGAAGACCGTGGATCCCGGCCCCTTTACGGTGATCCGGCGCTCCTGCTCAAGAGGCGGCTCAGGGGGGATCTCCCGCTTCACCGCTTCACCCGCCGGAAGACCACCGAAGGCCTTCTCAATCTTTTCGAGCATGAGGGTGGTTTCAAAATCGCCCGCCACGGCAATGAGTGCGTTCGCAGGTGTGTAGTAGCGCCGATAATGCTGGTAAAGATCATCCCGAGTCAGCCGGCGCAGATCCTCCTTCAAGCCAATCACTTCGTAGCGGTAAGGGTGCCGGTCAAAGGCTGCCATCTGCACGGCCTCCCCCAACAAGAAAAGCGGTTCGTTCTCACTTCCCTCGCGTTCCGAAAGGATCACCGTACGTTCTGCCTCCACCTCCTCAGGGTCGAAGCGGCTATTGACCATGCGATCTGCTTCCAGGTCCAGGGCCAGGTCAATCTTATCCGCCGGCAAGGTTTCAAAGTAAGTCGTCCAATCGAGGTAGGTAAAGGCGTTCCACATGCCCCCTTCCCGCGAGATCCACCGATCCAGCAATCCGGAGGGAAAACGCGGGGTGCCCTTGAACTGCATGTGTTCCACCCAATGCGAAATACCGGTCTTGCCGGGCAATTCATCGCGTGAGCCCACCCGGTACCAGACCCAGAAACTGATCAGCGGCGCGGTGTGCACCTCTTTTAGCAACACCATCAATCTATTGGATAATTGTGCCCGCGTGACCGATGCCTCGTTCGTCATAAAAATCGAAACCTCCTCATTTCATCTGAATCACACCCAAGTTACCCGTGATCTCCAATTCAAAGACCATTTATAATAAAGAGGGAATGCCCAAATTGCCGCTCAGGAGCATGCGATGAACCTTGAAAACCGTTATTGGGTTGCTATCGCCGGTGCTGGACCTGCCGGCCTCTACGCCGCACAGCACCTTGCCGAACACGGCATTCAGGTTGTCCTGTTCAACCGCGACATTCGGCCAGGGGGGTTGGCCGAATACGGTATCTATCCCGATAAACTGCGCCTCAAAAACGGCCTGCGTGCTCAATTCCAACAAATCCTCTCTTTGCCCGAAGTGCATTACTATGGTTATGTCCGCATCGGGCGAGATGGTGATTTCACTCTAGATGACCTGCGCCGCCTGGGCTTCCAGGCCATCCTGGTCGCCGTCGGTGCTCAGGGCACCAAATGGCTGGGTCTCCCTGGCGAAAACCTGGAAGGCGTTTATCACGCCAAGGATATTGTGTACCATTATAACAAACTCCCTCCATATAGCCAGCGCACGTATCGGATCGGGAATAAGGTGGCCATTGTCGGCGGAGGCAACGTGATGGTGGACGTGGCGCGCTACCTGATTGAGGTTCGCCAAGTGGGTGAGGTAGTGGTCATTGTGCGCCGCGGCCCCAAAGAGGTTAAATTTGACCGCCGTGAACTGGAGAGCGTAGCGGCCAACCTGGACTGGCAGGCCTTTGAGGCTGAACTTGAACGCGTGGCGCCAATCATGCGCGCGCTTGGGCAGGACCCCGAAACCTCACGCGAATTCGTGCGTGCAGCCATCGCCAAGGCCGGTCCTCGCCGCTCCACCACCCGTCTGTGGATCCGTTTCCTGGCTTCCCCGCGCCGCATCCTGGATAACGGACAAGGTGCCGTCGGGGGTGTTGAACTGGAGGATAACACCCTGGTGCTTCAAAATGGCGAGGTTGTTGCCAAGGGGCTAGGTCACACCTGGGTGATGCCGGTGGATACCCTCATCTTTGCCATCGGCGATCGAGTAGATGAAAGCATTGGTCTGCCCGTCCACCGCTACGAATTCGACAAAAACCCCCACCCGCGCTTCCCCATCGAGGGCGAATCTTACGAAGCCTATGATAGTGAGCGCAACGAGCCCATTGAAGGGGTCTTCGTAGCCGGCTGGTCGCGCAAAGCCAGCAGCGGATTGGTGGGAGTGGCTCGTAGGGACGGGGTCAATGCCGCACGGGCCATGCTTCAATACCTCGGCAACCTTACCCCCCTGCCCACCCCTCTACTGCCTGCCATTGAACAGGCCATCCAGGATTTACCCCACCCCGTGGTAACCAAAGAGCATCTGGCACGCTTGTATCAGGCTGAGGCTGAACGTGCCCAGGCACTCGGCCTGGAGGAATATCGCTTTGCCACCAATGAGGAAATGCTTGAGACCATGGGACTGCTGGGCGTGGTACACTAACCAAGCCGATGCTATAATAATTTTTAGCCTATACCCAACGAGGTTCAATGCGTTTTCTGGTTACCGGAGCCGCCGGATTCCTGGGATCAGCGCTCTCAAATCGTTTGGTCGCCGAGGGTCACACCGTCATCGGTCTGGATGATTGTTCCACCGGGGACCCGGCCAGCCTTTCCCCGGAGGTTCACTTTACCCGCGGGGATGTTAACGACCGCCCCAAGCTCTGGACACTGCTTCAGGAAGTGGATTGCGTCTATCACCTGGCCGCACGCGTACTGGTGCCCGAATCGATTCTTTACCCTCGCGAATACAACCTCGTCAATGTGGGCGGTACCGTCACCTTGATGGAAGCCATGCGCGACGTGGGGGTGCGCCGGGTGGTGTTTATTTCCTCCGGCGCCGTATACGGCTATCAGGAACACCAACCGGTACGCGAAGATGCCATCCCCAACCCGCGTTCACCCTATGCCGTCTCTAAATTGGCTGCCGAGTACTACGTGCGCACCATCGGTGCCCTGTGGGGCATTGAAACCATATGTTTGCGCGTCTTCAACGCCTACGGACCGGGCCAGCATCTCCCTCCCGTCCATGCCCCGGTTGTCCCCAACTTTCTGCGCCAGGCAATTCAAGAGGGCACATTGGTCGTCCATGGTGACGGCTCCCAGACCCGTGATTATGTGTACGTAGACGATGTGGTTGAAGCCATGGTCGCGGCGGCAACAGCCAGGGAGGTGAATCAGGCCATCATCAACGTAGGAAGCGGGCGTGAAACCAGCGTGCGCGAATTGGTGCGGCTGGTGCTCGAAGTAACCGGTACCCAGCCCGAAGTGGTCTATAACCCGCGTGCAGATGGTGGCCCCCCGCGAATGTGTGCCGATATCCACCTGGCCGCCGAAAAACTCGGCTACCGACCCCGCATAAGTCTGGAAGAGGGGTTGCGACTGACCTTGGAACGCGATCCGCGCCTGAGGCGGCGCAATGGCACCCCCAAACACGGGGAGCAGGGGGCAACATGAAACATTCTCCGGCGCGGCGCCACCCTATTTTGGTACAAGTTTGAGGAAGAGTGGGAATGAGAAGCGGGGAAAGCAAACCCACATCTGATCTTATACGCTCGTGGCACCGATGGCTTGTGCTGGTTGTCATCCTCATCCTGGGCGGATGCTCTTCTTACGGATCGCAGACCACTTCTCACCCCGGGATTTTCGAGGTTGACCCGGTATTCCGCGAATTCTACCGCATGCTGGGGGGTGAAACAATTTTGGGTCCTGCCATTACCCGTGCGTTCCGCTTCGAGGCCGATTTATGCCAGTACACCCAAAACGCGCTGATGTGCTTCAATCCCTATGCCGAAGAGCGCCGGCGCTTTTACCTTTTTCCTCTTGGACAGGTGCTCAACCTGCGTGAAGATCCGGGCGTGGTCTCCGGTGAAGGTCCCCTCGTCAACGGCTACCTGATTTACGAAGAATTTGTACCGCTTTACGACCGCTTAGGGGGCTCACTGTATGCCGGTCGCCCTTTGACCCAACCCCGCTACAACGCCACTCACAACCGAATTGAACAATACTTTGAAAACGTGGGCTTTTATCGCAGCCTGGATGAACCGCCCGGGAATGTGCGCTTGCTCGCTTATGGGGTGTATGCCTGTGATGCTTACTGCCGCTATCAGGCGCCCCTCAACGGGATTGTAACCCCGCTTTCCAACCAGGTGGCGCAACCGTTCCTCTCGCGCCTGGCGCGTCTGGGAGGACTGGCAGCCTTTGGGCGTCCGCTGAGTGAGCCCTACACCGCGCCCGATGGCGCCACCGAGCAGATTTATGAGACGGTTGTGCTCTATGCCCCCGCCGATAATCCTAACGCCATGCGCCTGCGCCCACTCAGTCGGATGTTGGGTTTCCCCGATTATCCACCCGGGCCCCAAATCTACGGGGAAGCCGATGGGATGGTCTTTTATCCCGTTCACGGTGACCTTGGGTTCCACGTCCCGCGGGTGTTCGATGAGTTCATCGCTCAGCACGGCGGGCGAGAGATTTCGGGCAATCCGCTGGAAGAAATTGCCGCCGTGGGTGAGAAGCGCTACCGTCAATGCTTCGAAAATTACTGCCTGCTCTACGACCATACTGCCGCCCCTAGTTTGCGCGTGCGCCTGCTCCCCTTGGGGCTGGAGTACCTGCGCCGCATCCAGCATGAAAGCGGTGCGTTGCCCCTGCTCTATTCTCCCCAGACCATTCGCCTCTTTGCCACGGCTGCCTCGAGCCGAGTGCCGGCCGATCAACCCCAGTCGTTTGAGATCATTGTCCTGGATGCGCGCGACCAGCGCCCGCTGGCAGGGATTGAATCGCGTCTGTGGCTCACCCTGGCCGACGGCACGCGTCTGGAATATCGCCTGCCCCCCACGGATACCCAGGGGCGGGCACACCTGAGTATAGCCCCCCTGATCCCCGAGCAACCGAATGGGAGCGTCATTGCCTACCAGGTTTGCCTCTCCCTGCCCTCCGATCAGCCTATTTGCACCAGCGACAGTTATCTGATCTGGAATTATCAATAAGCCGCGGCAAGGCTGGGTTTAGTGGTAAAATCACCCGCGAGCCTTCCAGCAGGGAGGTGGGGTAAAGTTTAGCATGGTGAGGGAATCATGGAATATGAGCCCGTCATTGGTTTAGAAGTCCACGCCGAACTCCAAACCCGCTCTAAAATGTTTTGTGCCTGCCCGGTGGTAGATGCCACTCAAGCCGAGCCAAATACTGCCGTATGCCCGGTCTGTGCCGGCATGCCGGGAGTTTTACCGGTCATTAATCAGCGCGCTGTGGAGTATGCCCTGCGAGTGGCGCTGGCGCTGGAATGCGAAATCGCCACCCACAGTCTCTTTGCACGCAAAAACTACTTTTACCCCGACCTGCCCAAAGGCTACCAGATCTCCCAGTATGAATACCCCCTGGCCCAGCATGGCCGGTTGCCCATCTTTACCAGCGCTGGTGAACGCGCCGTACGCATTCGCCGCGTACACCTCGAAGAAGATACCGGCAAACTCACCCACGTCACCACACCAGAGGGTGAAACCTATTCGCTGGTGGACCTCAATCGCGCAGGCGTGCCCCTGCTTGAGATCGTCTCGGAGCCGGACCTGTTCAGCGTCGAGGAGGTGCGTGCTTATGCCATGGCTTTGCGCACATTACTGCGCTACCTGGGCGTCAATTCAGGTGACATGGAAAAAGGGGTCATTCGCTTTGAGGCTAACGTCTCCGTGCGTCCCAAGGGCAGTTCCGAATTAGGTACACGGGTCGAGATCAAAAATCTCAACAGTTTCCGTGCCTTGGAACGTGCCGTGGCCTACGAAATTGAGCGACAAAGTCGGTTGCTCAGTCAAGGTCAGCCTATCGAGCAGGAGACCCTTGGCTGGGATGAGGCCAACGCCCGCACTTACTCTCAGCGCAGCAAAGAAGAGGCTCATGATTACCGCTACTTCCCCGAGCCCGACCTGCCTCCGCTGGTGGTTGAAACCGCCTGGATTGACGAAATACGCGCCGGTCTGCCGGAATTACCCCATGCACGGCGTCAACGCTTCATCCAAACCTACGGGCTCTCTCCCACCGATGCGTCACTCCTGGTCGGCGAACGCGCTGTCGCTGAGTATTACGAAACAGCCGTCAAGGCAGCGCCTCACCTGCCCCCGCGCATGATTGCCAACTGGGTCCTGGGCGAATTGTTCGCCTGGATGAACGAGAGCGGTGAGAGTATCGAGCAATTGAAAGCGGGCCCCGAGGCGTTGGTCGAATTGCTGGAGTACCTCCAGAGTGGCGAGATCAACCAGACCACCGCCAAGGCTGTGCTTCTGGAAATGTTGCAAAGCGGAGGACGCGCCGCAGCCATTATTAATTCGCGCGGCTTGCGCCAGGTCTCGGATGCTGAGGCCCTGCGTGCTCTGGTGGCCCAGGTCCTTGCTGAAAACCCGGCCGAGGTACAATCCTACCTGCGGGGCAAAGAAACCCTGGCCCACTGGTTCTTCGGCCAGGTCATGCGCGCAGTGGGCGGCAAGGCCAACCCCCAAGTCCTGCGCGCCGAACTGGAGCGTCAGCTAGCCGAGTTAAAAGCGCGTCAAACGTCCTGAAAGATCTGGCCGGCCACGGAAAAGCAACTGTTTGTTTCTTACAGGGCAACCACCTTGGAAGCACGATTAAGCGCTTCCAGGATATCTCCCATGCCTCCCACAACACCTACCTGCACCTGGTCCAGCAAACCAAAGTAACTCAAACAGGTGTGACAGAGAACCAATTCAACGCCGCGTTTCTCAAATTCGCGCAATAGATCCAGTACCGGAGAACCCGCACAGGCTAACCGCACTCCGTGGGTGTAAAAGAGCACTTTAGCCGGTAATTCTCCCGCTTCCAGTGCCAGCGTCAGGTACTTGACAACCAGTTGCTGTTGTAATTCTGCTGGCCCCTCACCCAGACCATAACGGGTGAAAAGCCACACCGTATCGGATGTAGACATACCCAACCTCCTGCCAGTGAGAATGGTTGATTCTTGTTTGAGCAGACCGCCTCTAGCCCCATCTCGGCCCATGATCTGGCAGAAGGTCTGTCAATTCCCTGCTCCTTCCGGGCCCTTCTGGCCGCCACAGGCGTGTCCGCCCTGAGGGTACGCTCCTGTACCCGCACATCTGAAATTCAGTGTTTAGGTGCGTTCACCGTGGCCGGCCTCCAACAAAGGAATATGCTCAGATTATAACCACACCCGCGATAAAATCGTGAGTTCAAAGCCCCAAAGTGCCCAAGTTTCGGTATAATGGCGGCGCATGGAGAAGTTCGCCCAGGATGTGCAGAGTGTTTTAGGGATCAAACTGACGCCGCGTCAGATCGCGGCTTTTGCTACTTACGAACAAGAATTACTGGCCTGGAACGCACGTTTTAATCTCACCGCCATTCGAGATCCTGAAAGCATTCGCACTAAGCACTTCCTGGATTCGCTCACCTGCATCCTGGCCTGGCGCAATAACCCGCCTCAGACACTCATTGACATTGGCACCGGTGCCGGATTTCCCGGCCTTCCCCTTAAGATCCTCCTGCCCCACTTGGAAGTGACGCTGGTGGATTCGGTGGGTAAAAAATTGGCTTTCTGCCGCCACATGGTGGAAGTATTAAAACTGGAAAAAGTGACCTTAATCCAGGGGCGCGCTGAAGAACTGGGACAAACCCCAGCACACCGCGAACGCTATGACTGGGCCGTGGCCCGCGCGGTAGCCAACATGCCGGTCCTGGTGGAATACCTTCTGCCCCTGGTGCGCATAGGGGGTGCTGCGCTGGCACAGAAGGGCGCCAGCGGCCCTGCCGAAACCCAGGTGGCAGAGCGGGCTATTCACATTCTTGGGGGGCAGTTGCAGCAAATCTTGCCGGTTTATCTACCGGGCGTGGTCGAGGAGCGCTACCTGATCGTAATCCGTAAGCAGAGCGCTACCCCACCCGGCTATCCGCGTCGAGTTGGCCTGCCCGCCAAAAAACCTATTCAGTGAAATCATCCGTTAATCCAAGAGGGCTTTCCCCAATTTGCCACTGGAGTCAAGCCGGCGGCTCAACCATCCCGCCAGGACTACCGCCAGGAGCAATGCCAATCCCGGAATCACCACCATGAAGAACCGAAACGCTAGGTCAGGATTCGGGCCGGGGTGTTCCCCGCTCACATACCCAAACAACCAGGTCAGGAGCACAAAACTTTGTGCGTTGAGCAAGCCCGAGAGCCGCGCCAACACAGCCGCCAAACCATAAAACATGGCTTCGCGCGGTTGCCCGTGACGACGAGCATCTTCGTCAATGATCCGCCCCAACACCACATCGCCCAAGACCATGCCCCCGCTCAATCCCAGTCCGATTACTGCTGCCGTGAGTAGGCTCCCTCCAAGCGAGCGAATGAGCATGAGGGGCAGGAGAGCCAGCATGAGCCAGCCCAGCGCTGCCTGCCAGGCCCGGGTGGCGCGTAAGCGCCGGGTGATATAAATCCAGACCGCCACACCCGGGATGGCCGTCACGAAGACTGCCCCAAACAGCAAGGAGGTCTGGGCCTCGGCCAGCCCCAGCGCGTATTTGGCGTAAAATGGCATCCCGGCCATGAGTAATGAGTTGGCCAGTGTGCTCAGCATAAAAATGCCCAGATACAGGCGGTAAGCCGGGTTTCTAAGCAAGTCCCAAATATTTTGGAGAAAATTCGGCGGCGTCTCAGGTAAGGCCTCTGCATCCTCGCGAAAATCCAGGAGGAAAAGCAAAAACGCCAGCCCCCCTACACCAGCCCAAATTGCACCCATGCTGGCAAACCCAAAGCGACTGTAAAGCAGAGGACTAAGAGCAATCCCACCGATGAGCGCCACCTGGCCCAGGGCTTTGCGCACGGCATTGGCGCGCACGCGCTGCGCCTCTGAGGTGAAAAGGCGCGGAAAGAGCGCATTGTAATTCACCCAACTGAGGGTTGCAACCGTTTCAGAGGCGAGCAGAAACACCAGAAACCAGATGAATAGAACATCCATCCCAGCCCGTTGCGGCGGCATCCACAAGGCTATCCAGACCATCAGATTTAACGGCAGGGCCAGCCACAGCCACGGGCGGCGGCGCCCCCAGCGAGTGCGCGTGCGGTCGGAGAGGTGGGCAAAAATAGGATCATTGAAACCATCCCACACGGAATTGATGGCCCGTGCCACAGCGACCAGCGTCACCGGCAGCGCCAGGACATCGGTGTAGAAGAAGACCAGGTAGGTACCGATCGCAAAGCCGGGCAGGCTCAGCCCAAATTCTCCCAGCGCATAACGCCAGGGATTAGCACGATAGGTCGAAGCCGGCCCCTCGCGGATCATCCAACCCTGCGCAACGCCTCCCGCACCTGGCGATAGGTGAGCAACGTAAATTCCCCAATCACCCGCCGCACTTCGGCATCCTGGAGGGCTTCATAATCCGCTTTACGTTTTTCCCAATCCGGCAGGCTTTGGGCCTCGGGAGTGGGGAGGGCTGAGTGATGAATCAGATGATAAACCCCCGGCCCAGCCCGACTCAGGGTATCCAGATACCACGCCCGCCGCTGATCCGGGGGAACCGGATAACTATCCAGCCAGCGCACCTTGGGCAGCGGTGCACGATCCAGCAGGCTCTCAATCGGCAGACGCAGCGGAGCCGGCAGGTTGATGGCCTCCAGGGATTCGGGAATAAAAGCAGGGAGGCGAAACTCGAGCGCCAGTTTCAAGTAAATCTCCGCCAGGTCAGGGCGCAGAACGGCGCCCATGTGAGTATCCACGTGGGTCACATCAATGCCCATGGCCAGCGCGGCGTGAATCTGCGCTCGCAATTCAGCCTCGGCTTCCTCGGTCCGGATGTGTAACCAGGCCTCCTCGACAGTTGACCAGAAGTGGCCGCTGGAATCCCGCAAACTGGCACTGGTGGTCAACGGTCGCAGGCGCGGTGCCCGCCATTCGCTGGTGAGCGTCAGGTGCACACCTAGGTCCAGGTGCGGGCGATGCGCCAATTGGGCCCCCCAGCCAGCCGGTACCATGATCGAACCGGTTGGAAACCCAAGTACTTCGTATGCCGCGTTTTGGGCGTGTAATAAGCCCAAATCATCATGGTGCAAAATCAGCACCCGCTTTCCATGCAGACCTAGCGACTCCCAGAGATGGCTCACCATGCACTCCCCGTTGGCACAATTGGAGGAAGATAGGTCACAGGTAATGTGGAAGTGGCAAGCAGGGTCTCACCCTCCCACACCTCTCCGATCAGACGATACTCCCCCGGCACCAGGCTGCGTAAAAACCGAGCAACGCGTTCCATCCACTCCCCCTCCCCCGGCGGCATTTCATACCCCTCCATCAGGTTGAACAGACAGCGTGCTTCCTGCGGAGCCAGTTGAGCCGGTAGTTCTCCCAAATCGCCACTCACGGGTCCCTCCAGGCGTAACCGCACCAGCACATCTAGAGGACGATCTAGATCGCTGATCAGCCAAATCTCGCTTACTGGCGGTTGGCCAATTTCAGTCACCTCACGGTAGGGAACCAGCGAGAGCAGCACCGGGCTGGAGGCTTCTTTGAGGGCGTAGTACCCGGCCTTTGGCGTGCGATCCACCTCAACGACCGCCCAGGTAATCCCCTCCCAGGGTTCAACGAACATGAACTGGAAATAACCCGTTACCTTCCCTTTGGCCCGGCGGTAGGTTTCAATGGCAAAACGCAGCAGTCGTGCTTGATAGGCTTGGGAATTGGCCACAAAAGTTTCCAGGCTGGGACCCATTTCCACCCCCGCAACACGAAAAGTCTGCTCAGCCTGGAAATTGTGGTAAGCCCACACCTCCCAGCGCGGCGGCCAGGCGTTTTCTGCCAAAGTGCGCTGCAGCGTCTCAACGCGGGGCAGTGCCTGAGCGCCAAACTCGGAGGGCAGAGGTGCCGCCGGCAGCGCCAGGAAATCCCGCCAATGCCCCCAGTACCAGCCCGGGTAGGTGTGCTCACGAAAGTCGGAGGCTTCTTTGACCAGGCGGGTAGGATCACTCCCACGCAACGCTGCTGCCACGGCTGGAACCGTGGTATGACGGTTGTGAGTGGGTTCGTTGCTGGCACACCACAGAAAAATTGAGGGGTGACTGCCCAAAATCCAGGTCAGCGCCTCCGCCTGGCGTACCACCTCCTGGGTAAAAGCATCATCCAGGGCGTAGCCCCACTGCAGAGGCATATCCTGCCAAACCAACACCCCTTCACGGTCGCAAACCTCGTAAAAGGAGGGGTGAGTCACATGAGCGTGCACACGCACGGCATTGAGATGCGCCTCCTTGAGCAGATGCACATCGGATTCTGCTTGAGCCGGGGTATAACCGGCCAGCCACTGGGTGGGGATGATGTTTGTCCCGCGCAAGAAAAGGTTGCGGCCATTCAGGCACACCCAATCCCCCTCAAGCGACACCGTGCGGAGCCCGGTGGTGACCGCGAGTTCGGCCTCCTCCACCCGCAAGGTCAGACGATAGAGGTGCGGAAAGCCGCGCTCCCACACCTCCCAGGTGGGGAGATCCGGCACCTGCCAGAAGAGGCGCAAGCGCTGGCGACCCGGCGCCAGGGTCAACTCCCGCTCACTGTACAAACTTTCTCCCCCGAAGTTCTCCGGTGTCAGTTCGAGATAGGCCCGCACCGTCTGAACATGAGGGCTATCTACCTCGGCTTCAATTTGCAGGCGCCAGCCCCCCGCGATGCGCAGGGGCAAAACGCGCAGCCCCAGCAGCGCAACAGCCCCGCTGAGCATCACCTCCGCACCACCCCACAGCCCACCCGTGCCACGCTCCTGCCCACGCGGGCCTGTCCCGCCGGGCCGACAATCGTGTTGTCCAAAAACGCCTTTGATCTGGCGCTTGAAACGTGGCCACACCTCACCATAGGGCTCCCGCGGCGCCGCCACACGCACCCATAGCCTTGTGCCGGTAGAAGGCAAAGCCAGAATCCAGGGTTCAAAGTAGCCCTCATGCTGGCCTAGGTACGTTGCTTCCAGCCATGCTTCGGCATAATAATCGGCCCACAAGCGCACCCAGCGCCGTTGACCCGCCTCTGCGGGGGGCACATCCAGCCGGTACCACCCCACCTCGGCCTCCAGACCCTCTAGCGTCCACTGATGCGGCAGGGTAACCTGTCGCCAGCCCTCCGTCGGTAAAGCCTGGGGGTGGGTCGCCTCGTGAGAGATGAAATATGCCTCTTCCATGGGGAGCAACTCCGGGGGGACCATCAATACCTGTTTATGCGATAATTTTAGTATATTCAATCCGATTCCGACTGACAATGCAAAAGCCTGCCAAAATTCACGCTTTCTTCACAACTTCCCCTTAAAATCGTAGGGTATGGAGATGAAGAAAATTCTGGTGGTGGATGACGAACCCCAAATTGTGCGCGTTGTGCAAGGTTACCTGGAGCGAGCCGGATTTCAGGTGGTTCAGGCCGGGGATGGCGAGCAAGCGTTGAGCCTCTTCCACCGCGAACATCCTGATTTTGTCATCCTCGATCTGAATTTACCGGGCATGGATGGCCTGGATGTGGCTCGCGCCATCCGCCGCGAATCTAATGTGCCCATTCTGATGCTCACGGCGCGAGTAGAAGAAGTGGATCGCATCACCGGGCTGGAATTGGGCGCGGATGACTACGTTACCAAGCCCTTCAGCCCCCGCGAGATTGTCGCCCGAGTACGTGCCATCTTCCGGCGTGCCGCAGAAACCGCCCAGGAGAACGAACTCCTATGCGTGGGCAAATTGGCAATTAATCTCACCCAGCGGACGGTCACCGTGGACGGGAAACCGGTAAACCTCACCCCAACCGAGTTTGCGCTACTGGTGACCATGGCCCGTCACCCGCGTCGGGTCTTTACCCGCCTGCAACTGCTGGAACAGGCGCTGGGTACCGATTACCCCGGCTACGAGCGCACCATTGACGCCCACATCAAAAACCTGCGCGCCAAAATCGAACCAAACCCCCGCCGTCCCACTTACATCCAGACCGTTTTCGGTGTGGGGTACAAACTGGAGGTCGTCGAAGATGCCCAGCCGCCTTTACCTTAAACTGGTCGCTGCGTTTTTGGGGGTGCTGCTCCTGGTGGCCGTGCTCACCGTCGTTCTAACCCGCCGGGCTACCCGGCTGGCTTTTGGCACCTACACCGAACGCAGTGCCCAGGCCTGGGCCCAACGTCTGGCCCCCGTCCTGGCCGATTATTACCAACGCACTGGCTCCTGGGCGGGGGTGGATATATTCCTGCATATGGCGGAAATGTGGCCGCGAGGGCACATGGGTCAGGGAATGATGGGCAATAACCTCCCCGGCCACATGACCCAATTCCAGAGTGCCCTCCTGGGCCGCGTACTGGCTCAGCGGCTGGTTCTGGTGGATGCCGATGGGCAAGTGATCCTGGACACCCAAGGGGTCTGGGAAGGTCAGACCGTACCCGCCGATGCCCTGGCAGTGGGAGCGCCGATCCGGGTTGGAAATGCTCAGGTGGGAACCCTGCTGGTCCTGCCGGCGGGAGAGGCAGGTGTCATCACATTGGAAAGCCAATTCCTCAGTGCTGTGAACCGCGCCGTTCTCGGTGCTGTCGTGATCGCCAGTGCGGCTGCCCTGCTCCTGGTGGCGCTGGTGGTTTACCGGGTAATCTCACCCTTACGTCGCCTGCAACGTGCTGCTCAGGCCATCGCCAAAGGGGATCTCTCACAACGGGTGCCAATCCTCACCCATGATGAACTGGGCGAGGTCTCGCTGGCCTTTAATGAGATGGCCGCCAGCCTGGAACGCGCCGAGAAAGCCCGTCGTCAGATGGTCGCCGATGTTGCCCACGAACTGCGCACCCCCCTGGCCGTTCTACAGGCCAACCTGGAAGCCATGCAAGATGGAGTGCTGCCAATGGACCTGGAACAGGTCCAGGTGCTCTACGATCAGGTGCAATTGCTTAACCGCCTGGTGGCCGATTTACGTCTGCTTTCGCTGGCCGAATCCGGACACCTAGCCCTGGAAAAGCAACCCACTGCGTTGATTCCGCTCATCCAAAAAGTGATTGGGCAATTTGAAGCCGCAGCAGCCCAGAAGGGAGTAACCCTCGAGATCAGCGCCCCCGAAAATCTGCCCCCGCTTCTCCTGGACCCCCAGCGCATTCAACAGGTGTTGGTCAACCTGCTGGATAATGCGTTGCGCTACACCCCCGCTGGCGGGCGTATCCGCATTGAGGTCGTTCCCGGAGCCGATGAGCGCACAGTGAGCATCTCCATAGCCGACAGTGGGCCAGGCATCCCGCGCGAGGACTTACCCCACGTATTTGAACGCTTCTACCGGGCCGATAAATCGCGCGCCCGCGCCAGCGGTGGCTCAGGGTTGGGTCTGGCAATTGTGAAGCAACTGGTGCACTTGCACGGGGGTGAGGTAAGTGCTGAAAGTCCTATCTACACCGATGCTCAAGGCCGGGGATACGGAACTCGTCTGCAATTCACGCTTCCCCGGCAGACTCCCTAAACCGCTTTATTTCACCCACCGAAGGCGTATCTTTTTTGCGGCGTTGGCGTCTGAATTGACAGAGAATGAACTCACCTGAGGAGCAAGAGTGGTTGCAGGCGGCGCAGCGCTTTGACATGGAGGCGCTGGCGGCTATCTATGATCAATACAGCCCGCGCCTTTATGCCTATGCTATGCGCCTACTGGGAGATGCCGATAAAGCAGAAGAGTGCGTCGCAGAGACATTTGCACGCTTTTTACAGGCCCTGCATGCCGGGCACGGGCCGCGTCAGCATCTTCAGGCCTATCTCTACCGCATTGCCCACAACTGGATCACGGATCGCTACCGCCGCGAGCCTCCGCCCAACCTGAACATAGAAATCCACCCATTAAGCGACCCGGCCCCCCCACTTGAAGAGGCTGCTGAGGCCCAATGGATGCGCCAGCGCCTGCGCTGGGCCCTGTGGCAACTCACGCCGGAGCAACGTCAGGCGATTTTGCTACGCTTTGTGGAGGGCCTGGATAATGAAACCGTGGCCGCCGCCCTGCAAAAACCGGTAGGCGCCGTAAAAGCCCTGCAACACCGCGCGCTGGCCGCCCTGAAACGCCTGTTGAAACCCGAGGTAGAGCATGTCTAAGACCTGGTCCGACCCCCAACCCGATCCTGAGGTGCGCGCTCATCTGGATGCCCTACGCGAGGTACCCCCGCGCGATCCAACCGCAGCCGCACGCGCCCGCACCGCCTTTTTGGCTGAAGCCCGTCGTCTGGCCGTATCTGAATCCTCACCACGGCGTCTGAATCAGTGGAAAGCCTTTTGGATAGGCTTAACCCATCCCCGAAAGGAGGTTTCACCAATGTTCAGTGCCTTGACGACAATTTTGCTGGTGGTTTCCCTGCTGCTGGGTGGGAGCGGCATCACCGTAGCCGCGGCGCAGTCCAGCCTACCGGAAGACTGGCTCTACCCGGTTAAGACCTGGAGTGAAGACCTGCGGAGTGAGTTAACGCGCACCCCTCAGGCACGCATTAACCTTAACCTTGAACTGGCTGAACGGCGCACGGCTGAGATCTCCCAGATGCTGGACCGCGAGGAGGTACCCCCGGAACCTGTCCTCCAGCGTTTACAAACCCATCTGCAAACAGCTTTGCAGTTAGCCGCGGCTCAGAATGATGCTCAAGCCATTCAGGCGCTGGAACGGATCCGCCAACGCCTGGAGGTTCAGTATCAGCGCCTCATGCAACAGGCCAACATCTCCAACCCAACCGCCCGCGCCGTACTCCAGCGCACCCGCGCGATGATCCAAACCCACCTGCAAGCCGTTCAGGAAGGTCTGCAAGACCCCGAGTTACTGCGCCAGCGACTGCGCCAGGGCATGCCTGAAGAGATGCCGCCCACCCGCAGACAGCCGGGCGGTAACCCCTGGACTGAGGACACCCCTACTCCCGGCAGTGGTTACGGAAGCGGGCAGGGCGGTAACCCCTGGACCCAGGACACCCCCACCCCCGGCAGTGGTTATGGAAGCGGGCAGGGCGGTAACCCCTGGACCCAGGACACCCCCACCCCCGGCAGTGGTTATGGAAGCGGGCAGGGCGGTAACCCCTGGACCCAGGACACCCCCACCCCCGGCAGTGGCTACGGACCCGGCCCCGGCCCAGAAGCAACCTGTACTCCCGCTGGTGGGCCCATGATGCCTACCGCTCAGCCTCCACGCCATGGGAACAGCCCTGCGCGACCCTAGCGCTTCCTAGAAGCCTGAAACGCCGCCCCTGGCAGAAAAGACTCAGGGGCGGCGTTTGGTTTGAATGCTATAATCCTAACGAGATGCTACGTGCGCGCTACCGCCGCATTTTGCGTTTTTTTGCCGGGGTCATCCTGCACCTGCTGGCCTGGGATATTCTCCTGCCCAGGCTGGGCTTGGGGCGTCTGACCCGCCAAACCCGTCCCCAACGCCTGCACCACCTGGCTGCCTCCTTCCGTCGGTTAGCCATCCAACTGGGTGGGGTGATGATCAAGGTTGGGCAATTCCTCTCAACCCGCATTGATGTCCTGCCCCCGGAGATCACCGAGGAATTGAGCGGTTTACAAGACGAAGTTGCCCCTGAACCGTTCGAGGCTGTCCGCGCCGTAGTGGAGGCCGAATTTGGTGTTCCGCTGGCAACCCGTTTCCTCGCCTTTGAGGAAACTCCCCTTGCCGCCGCCTCCATTGGGCAGGTGCATCGCGCCCTACTCGCTCCCCCCGCAGGGGCGGTCGAGTCCTTGCCCCTGGCAGTGGTGGTCAAAGTACAACGTCCCAATATCCCAATGATCGTGGAAACCGATTTACAAGCCCTGCGCGTCGTAGCACGCTGGGTCAACCTCTTTCCCCCGGTGCGGCGACGGGCGGACGTGCCTGCGCTGGTGGATGAATTCAGTCGCATTTTGCGCGAAGAGATTGATTACCTCAGTGAAGCCCGCCACGCTGAAATTTTTGCCGCCAATTTTGCCGGGCATACCGAAGTGCGGATTCCCAAAGTATATTGGGAGTACACCACCCGTCGCGTTCTTACCCTTGAGGATGTTGGGGACATCAAAATCACAGACTACCCGGCCATCGAGGCAGCGGGAATTGACCGTGCCCAAGTCGCCAAGCGCCTGATTGCCACCTACCTCAAGCAAATTTTTGAAGATGGCTTCTTCCATGCCGACCCTCATCCCGGCAACCTCTTTGTGCATCCTTTGGCCGGTGCAGAGGAAGCAGAACCTGAACCCGCCCCCGAGTGGCAACTGGTTTTTGTGGATTTCGGCATGACCGGCACCGTTCCACCGGATCTAATGGAGGCCTTGCAAGAAGTGCTGGTTGGGGTAGCCAGCCGCGATGCCGCGCGCCTGGTGCAGGCCTACCAGCGCATGGGCATTTTGCTCCCCAATGCCGATTTGCAGTTAATCGAAAAAGCCACTCAAGAGGTCTTCGACCGCTTTTGGGGCAAGACCCTGGCGGAAATCAGCATGAGCCAGGAAGAAATACTCAACCTGCTGGTGGAGTTTCGGCAATTGCTCTATCAGATGCCCTTCCAATTGCCCCAAAATCTGCTTCTCTTGGGGCGCTGCCTTTCCATTCTCAACGGGATCTGCCTGGGGCTCGACCCCCAGTTCAACGTATGGGAGAGCGTCGTCCCTTATGCCGAGCGGTTGATGCGTGCCGAACAGGAAAACCTGTTTCGCCCCCTGCTCAAAACCTCACTACAATTACTGCGAACACTGATTGCTCTGCCCCAGCGTGCCGACGCCGTGCTGGCACGCCTGGCTCAAGGACGATTGGAGATCAGTGATCCTGTTCTGCGCAGCCGGCTTGAGCGCCTGGAACATTCGGCCCGGCAGATCAGCACTGCCCTGGTGTTTACCGCCTTACTCCTCAGCGCCACCCAATTGGCTTTGAACGAACGCTACCTGGTGGCTGCCCTGGCCGGCCTGGGCGCCCTGATCGCTTTACTGCTGACGCTCTTCCCACGTTAACCCAACTAGGAACCGAACATCTCCTGCACCATGGGGCGGATGACATCCCAATTGGGCAGGAGCACGTTCGCACCTCCACTGGTGGTAAAGGGGGTAACCATCTCGCGCCCCAGGACATGAGTTTCAATTCCATCCGGGCCGGCCCGCAAGAGCGCCAACCCCAGGCGCGGCCACAACCACGAGGGCACATTGGTATCTACCACCTGAGTTGCCGCCAGCAAGACCGCCGGCAAGCGTGGCCAGGAAGCGGGTTTGAGCATCTGGCGAAAAGCCGCCTTGAGCAGCAATTGCCCATGCGCCATGCGGAAGAAATCATCACTGCCGGTGCGGTTGCGCACAAAAGCCAACGCCTGGGCTCCATCAAGATGATGTTGGCCGGCATCATAACCGGCCATGGGTTCGGGTAAATCCAGGGTAACCCCGCCCATCGCATCAATGAGAGCCACAAACCCCTCAAAGCGCACCCGGGCGTAAAAAGGAACATTCAGGCCGAAATTGTAACGCAGTGTCTCCTGTAAGGCACGTGGACCGCTGCCGGGCACTTTGGCCTCTGCAAAGAAGTGAGCGGTATTGATGCGATTCTCGCCCTCGCCGGGAATGGTTACCCACAGATCACGGGGGATGGAAAGCATGCGCACGCGGGGCTGGAGCGGCTCAATGCCCACTAGAATGATCGTATCCGTGCGGGCCACCATGCTGCCCTCAGGAGCACGATCCACCCCCATCAGCAAAATGCGCGTTTGGAATGGAGTCAGAAAATACGCCGCAAACAGCGCCACCAGGGGAATTAGAAGAAGGCCCAAACACCCCAATCCGGGTTGACGGCGGCGCCGCTTAATCGGCACCGGCTGGAAGCGCGCCATGGGTTCGGTCAGGCGCGGGCGCGTCTTTTCGCCCTCGGGTCCGCGTCCGGCCGCGGGTTGGGTTAAACCGGGATCAATTTCAGTTGGGTTCATCACAGAGCCAAATTGTACCTCAAAGCGCCAGAAGTGCAAAATCCTCAGCCCTTTCCCGGTTGTTTGCCCTGCCTGAACCCTCCTCTGATCTTCATCCCCAGCATAGCCTTCGGCTATAATCGGCATAACGAGATCCCCGCAAGGAGAGAGAACGTGAGCCCAACGAAAATCATTGAAGCCCTGCTGGCGGATATGCCCCCAATCCCTATCCCCGTGCGCGGGGTCTATGTGGGTGTGCACTGGACAATGGTATGTTCGCTTCACTGCGGCCTGGCCGCCACCCTCACGGATGCCCATGTTCCCCATGGTCATCAGCGGGTGCGTGAGGTAGGGCGATTGCACACCCACAGCGCCCAAGAACTGGCCACCTGGTTGGCTTCTGAGAACCCCCTCGAAGCCAGCATTGGAATGGCGGCCTATAATTCCCTCCTGGAGATTGAAGGTCTCGTCTTTGAGGCGATTAACGCGGTCGAGGTGCTTAAAAAACAGGGAGCTGGCCGAAACGTTGCCATCGTCGGGCATTTCCCTTTCATCGAAGAGTTGCGCCCGTTCACGCGCAACCTGTGGGTGCTCGAACTGCACCCTGCCCCCGGCGATCTGCCCGCAACGGCTGCTCCAGAGGTCCTGCCTCAGGCAGATGTGGTTGCCATTACCGCAACCACCCTCATCAACCATACGCTGGATGATCTGCTGGATCTGTGCTCTCCCCACGCATGGCGGATGCTCCTCGGTCCCAGCACACCGCTCACCCCCCGCCTCTTCGACTTCGGGTTTGCCATGCTTTCAGGAGCACGTGTGGTAGATGAAAAAGCCGCTCTGCTGACCATTCAACAGGGTGCAATATTCCCGCAGGTACAAGGCGTACAACTGTTAACCCTGAAACGCGAAAACGTGCATCCGAAGCAGCCAGAGACTGGGTTAAAATCGGGGACAAATGCACCCTGAATCCGAAGCCTGGAAGACCTCCATGACAACCACCCCCATTGTCCTCAGCATAGATCTGGATGGAACTTTGCTCATCGAAGAGCGAGAAGTGCATCCCGAAGACGTTCACCTGCTCCATCATCCGCTGCCAGTGACCCTCATTCTGGCTACCGGCCGATCCCTCGAAAGCGCGCGGCGCGTGCTGGAGCGCGCGGGCCTTTATCGCCACGAGCCACTGCCTTTTCCGCTGGTCCTGCAAAACGGAGCCGCCATTTACCGTCCCCAAGAAGTGCTCGAAGATTATTTTCCCATTCCTCCCGAAGCCGAGACCCAATTACACGCCCTGGCCCCCCAGTTTTCCGAGGCCGCCCTCCTCTGGCAAGGGCTGGATGGCGCCTACCTTGAGGAGATCACACCCTTTGGCCTGCAAGCCGCGGGGCGATTTGGCTTCCTCCCCCGCCCCCTGAGCGAGGCCCCGGCCGGGCAAGGCTTCGGTAAATTGATGTGCCTCTCAGACCGGCCGGAAGTGCTGAAAGCCTTTGCCGCCGCAACCCGCCATTTGCCCGTAGAGGGCAGTTACAGTCTGGATGTGATCTACGAAGTCACTCGCCAGGGAGTTCATAAGGGCTTCGGGCTCCGCATCCTCTTACAGCGCTTAGGTCTGACACACGCCAGGCTTGTTGCCGTCGGCGACGGAGACAACGATGTACCCATGTTCTCCTGCGCCGATCTGGCCATTGCCCCACTTAACGCCTCACCGCTGGCGCGTTCTCACGCCCATCGTTTGATTGACCGCCGGCCGCACGGGCTACTCACCCCAGTGCTGGACCTGCTTCGCCAGGAAGGATGGTTAGACCCTTAACCTTCGGCGCGTGGATCTGACTGGGGATGATCCAATCGGCGGCGCAGGGTTTCCAGAAACTGCTCTGAGGTGCACACCGTCTTCTCAAACCCCAGACGCATGCCCAGCCGCGTCAACTGAGGGGGCTCAACGTAGGTTTGGGCCAGGATGGCCTCCATGCCCAGCACCATTTCTTTGGGGCCATCCAGGAGCACGCGCCCCTGCCCCATGACCACCACGCGCTCAAAATTTTCCGCGCAAAAGTCAATATCATGGGTAATGGTGAGAATGGTTTTACCCCGTTGGCTTAGCATCTCAATCATGCGCTCAATGCGCCGAATGGTGCGCACATCCTGACCGGTGGTCGGTTCGTCAAAAATCACAATTGGGGTATCCATGGCAATGACCGACGCCAGCGCCACCATTTTACGCCACGAAGGGGAGAGGTCATACGGATTGGCTTCGGCCTTATCTTCCAACTCAGCCAACGCCAGGGCTTCCGCGACCCGCTGGCTAATTTCCTCCGGCGTATACCCAAGGTTGCGGGGACCGAAAGCCACCTCCTCCGCCACCGTGCGGCAGAAAAGCTGACCATCCGGGTTCTGGAAGACATACCCCACCCGCTGGGCCAGGCGATGCACCTCCACCTGCGCGGTATCCCAATCCCCAATCCTGACCCGCCCTCGGGTCGGGCGGAGCAGGCCGTTAAGATGCTTGACCAGGGTGGTCTTGCCAGCCCCATTTTGCCCAACGATTGCCACCCGCTCACCCGGTTCAATACTCAGCGAAACCCCTCGCAGGGCCTCCACGCCCCCCGGATAAACAAAGTGCACGTCCTCAATGGAGATGCGCATGAGCTTCCTCCACCGCGCGAAAACCGGCTTCAGCCTCATCCAGGGTAACCGGCAGGCGCCGCTCCGCAGGCCAGAGGCCTTCCCCCGCCGCACGGCGCGCCACTGCCGTATAACGCGAGATGCCTATCCCATAGTCTGGCAAACGCGGGTCGGTTAGAACGTCGGCTGGCGTTCCGGTACCGATGACCCGCCCTTCGGCCAACGCAATGACCCGGTCAGCGTATTCAGCAATCCATTCTACTTTATGCTCGGCCATGATGATGGTCACTCCCTGATGTGCCAGCCGTCGAATAACCTGAAAAACCTCCCGAGTACCGATCGGATCCAGCTGCGAGGTGGGTTCATCCAGCACCAGCACTTCTGGCTGCATCACCAGAATCGAGGCCAGTGCCACCCGTTGCTGCTGCCCTCCTGAAAGCGCATAGGGAGAACGATCAGCCAGGTCTTCAATGCCGGTCAGCGCCATCACTTCCTCTACCCGGCGCTTCATCTCCTCACGCGGGACACCGATGTTTTCCAGGCCGAACGCAATCTCTTCATATACGGTGAATTTGGCCCCCGAAATCTGGTTGAAGGGATTTTGAAAGACCAGACCCACCTTAAGCACCCAGTCTTCCAGCCGTACACGGCGAATGTCCTGGCCGGCAACACGGACCTCTCCCTGCAATTCCCCTTTGAAAAAGTGCGGGATGAAACCCGCCAGGGTGTAGCAAAGCGTGGATTTTCCCGCACCATTCGGCCCAATAATGGCCACAAACTCTCCCGCTTCAACGGTGAGGCTGACTTCGCGCAGGGCCGGGTGGCTCGTGGCCGGGTAAGTGTAGGTCAGGTTTTGGATCTCAATCACGGCCATAGGCGACTCCCCAGGGCCAGGATGATCGCTAGCAGGCAAAGCCAGCGCAGGGCTCTCTCCAACGGGCGATCCTCAATCTCAACCAGGCTGGTCTTGGGACGCGAGGAACGGAACCCTCGCGCCTCAATAGCAATGGCACGCTCTTCCACATCCACCAGTGAACCAAACACCAGCGGTCCCACCAGGGGCAACAGCGCTCGAATGCGCCGTCCCAAACTTCCGCTCGTATCCAGCCCGCGCGATCGTTGTGCGTCCAGAATGGTGGCGGCTTTAGCCTGCATCTGCGGAATAATCTGAAGAGTGGAGGCCAGGATATAGGCCACCGAAGCCGGCAGCCCGCGCTGAGTCAGGTCAAGCAGTAACACACCGGGGTGGGTGGTGAACAACAAGAGCAGGAACGAGGATACCATGACCAGCACCCGCGTAGCCGTCAAAAAAGCAAAGCGCACCCCCTCCAATTTGACCGAGAAAATCCAAAACCCAAAGAGCACGGTTTTGCCACCCGGGTAGAACAGGCTCTGCATGACAAAGAGAAACGCGAACAGAGGCAAAAGCAGGCGCACGGTGGTGCGCAAAAATTCGCGCCCCACCTGCCCCACGAAACTCAACGGCGTCAAAATCAGTAGAAAGATCAGGCTGGGCAGAAGCAAGCCCGGCCCCAGAAACGCTACCAGAATCAGGGTGAAAGCCACCACCAATTTAGTGGTGGGATTCAAGCGGTGGAGCGGACTGCTCCGCTCCAGGTAAAAAGAAAGACGCTCCACCATGTGCCTGGATGTAAGCCGGGTCGAAAAAGAGGGTTATTTCTTGGACTCAGCAGGCAGCACGTTTTCGGCGCGCGGGAAACGCATCAGATACCGCCGCGAAAGGCCGCGAATGATGGCATAAGCCAGCAATGCCGTGGCAATCTTATCCACCGGCTCCACCAGGAAATTAGTGCTCAAAACGGCAGTGACCAAATCGCGCCCGGTTTGAAGCAGGAAAGCGGTGATAAAGGAAGAACCACTGGCGGTAATCCCCCCGTAGAGGTAAACCGCAATGGGGGTGGACACCACAGCAGCAGTGATGGCCACCAGAAAACCCGTGATGATGACCCCCCACCAGGTACGGAAGAGTCCAAAGCGGGCACACCAGCCCGAGACAAATCCGATGAACAGCGCCACAGGGAACCAAGGAAAGGCATTGGGATCAATCAGCAAGCCCCAAATGATGTTAGAGAGAGTACCCGTCAGCGCCCCTGCCCAGGGTCCGCAAATCGCCCCCACCAGCACTGTACCGATGGAATCGAGGTAGACTGGCAGGCGTAACAGTACCACAATTTGCCCAATCACCACATTGATGGCAATGGCCACCGGGATGAGGACCAGTGTCATGGTGTTGAAATCTTTCTTAATGGAGTCAATCAGTTTCATCGCATCCTCCTCTGGGTTTGAATCTGAATTCCTACTCCGAAAGCGCTCGACATAACTGCGCCATCCGGTCCATGAAAAGATTCAAAAAGCGTTCGCTCTCGACCTTAAGCGCCACCTCCATGTTGGCAGGCTTTCCCGTCAGCCGATAAAAATCGGCAAAGGTCTTCCCCAGGCTTACCCCCCCGCTGATATCTACATCCAC
Source organism: Thermanaerothrix daxensis (assembly GCF_001306145.1). Lineage (GTDB taxonomy): Bacteria > Chloroflexota > Anaerolineae > Anaerolineales > Anaerolineaceae > Thermanaerothrix > Thermanaerothrix daxensis. The sequence goes on along the minus strand of NZ_LGKO01000002.1, from coordinate 197,155 downwards.
GTAGTGTCTCTCCACACCCACCAAATCAGGGGCAAAAACCACCGCCAGCGCCAGCGGGTCATTGATGACACAACCCTCGATGTTTTGGTAGGCATCGTGAAATTCCATGTAGAAACGCGTGGCTTCGGCGATAAACCGCGCCACAGGGGAATTTAGCGCCAGCAAAGCCTCAACGTGCTCCGGCCTGAGCACCACCTGGTAGGTCACATCCAGCGGCACCAGGGTGATGGGAAGCCCAGAGTGGTAGACAATGTGTGCCGCATGCGGGTCGCAGTACACGTTGAATTCGGCCAGCGGTGTGGTATTCCCCTGATGACGAATTGCCCCTCCCATGATAACCACCCGGTGCAGCCACTCCACCAGGCGTGGTTCGCGGCGGAGCGCCATAGCCAGATTGGTCAGCGGTCCTAACGCCACCAGCGTCAGTTCACCCGGCGCCATACGCGCCTTTTCAATGATCAGGTCCACTCCATGACGCGGATCGGGCTGGCGGGTAGGTTCTGGCAGGCGGGCATACCCCAGCCCCGTGTCACCGTGCGTTTCAGGTGCCAGCAAGAGGGGCTGTACCAGCGGACGATCCATCCCCCGCGCAACCGGAATTTGAGGCGCACGGACCAGATCAAGTATGGCCAATGCGTTGCGCAAGCCTTGGTCCACCGCACAATTACCAAAGACCACACTGATACCCTCCACCCGTACCTCGGGAGAGGCCAGAGCCAGCAGGATCGCCAGAGCGTCATCAATGCCTGGATCGGTGTCAATCAGGATGCGTTGAGGCATGGACATGGTCAATTTCCTTCGCAGGCAACATAGAGTTCTTCATAACCACTTGCCGAATCGAAGCGCCGTTCGAAATGCACTCCCGGTAAAATGCCGAGAGCGATTTCCGCTGTCGTGTACACCAGACTGCCTTCCATCAGATGCCCGCCCAGCGTCTGTCCAGTTGAATCTGAAATGGCAATGTGGTAATGCGACCCATGGACGGAAAGTGTGCCGGTCAGGGAGACGATTTCGAACTTACCAATGTAGGAAGTCGGGGCAGATTGATCAGCCAGACGTAACACCGCCTGCCGCAAACTCCCCACGCAGGTGAGCACGATGGCGGCTTCGATGTGTTGTACACGCGCCCAGGCATCCAGACTCTGCTTAAGATCCTGGCCAGGGCGCAGGCGAAGCGCCACGACTTGAAGGTCAACCGGATTCATCGACACACTCCACAGGAGAACAAAGAAGACAAACAGAAAACTTTTTATAAAAAACAATCTTCAAAGTGTGACTATAATTATACCAACGCCGCCCACCCTGCTGCCCCTATCTCAGAAATACCATTCTCCCATGTCGAAGGGCATCCATGAAAAGGCTAAATATATCGGCTTTGCGCGCTTTATCCCCCACCCTCGCGCTATTTATGTTTGCCATGATCCTTGCCAACATTGCCTCGCGCATGGAATCGCCCATGCTCTCACTCTACCTGCGCAATCTGGGCGCCAGCGTGGAACAGGTTGGGCTTTTCTTCACCGTCGGCATGTTTGCTCCGCTCCTCTTACAAGTATTCGGGGGATGGATTTCGGATTCCCTAGGCTACCTGCGCACCATCGCTATTGGTAGTCTCATCGGCCTGGTTGGCTCTCTGTGGCTGCCTTTTGTACCTTCATGGGAGTGGGCTCTGGTCGCCATTATTGCCGCCTCCATCTCCGGTGCACTGATCTCGCCCACCTTTCGCGCTTTCATTGCCGAACATACCAGCGAGGACAACCGTGGGAAGGTCTATGGTATGTTCGATAGTGTTTTTGGTGTGGTTAACATCTTGGGACCCTCGCTGGGGGGCTTCCTGGCGGATCGGCTGGGCTTCCGGGGCATGCTAATTGTCGCCGCCGGGCTGTATGCTACCGCAACCTTCATTCGCGTGAGCATGAGCCGGCTTGCCCGCGCGGCTGCCCAGGAACCCAAAGGGCACCTCAACCTGCGCCAACTTAAAGCCAACCTGGTTCAGATGATCGGATTAGCGACGGCTGGCACCCTGATCACCTGGATTCTGGTCTTTGATGGTCTGCAGGATTTCAGTTTCCGCCTCAGCGACCAGTTCTACCCCATTTACCTCAAGGACCTCTACGGTTACAGCCCCACCAACGTGGGGTCCCTATACACCATTATGGGCCTTACCGCCGCGCTCTTCAACACCCTTGGTGGGTGGCTGTCAGACCGGTACGGTGAGCGCTGGGGGCTGGTGGGCGGGCTGGGCATCTTTGCTGTGGCCACTCTGCTCTTCCTGGGGGGTGGTGCTTTTCCGCTCCAGGCACTGGTGTGGGGGCTTTTCGGCTTAGGACAGGCTCTTTACTCCCCAGCCTTCAATGCGCTCATCTCTAAAGTCGCACCGCGTCACCTGCGAGGACTGGCCTTTGGACTGCTTTCCACCACGTTAGGGCTCTTTTCCCTCCCTGCGCCTTACCTAGGAGGACTGATGTGGGAGGTTTTGAGCCCCCAATGGCCCTTTGTTATCAACGCGTTGATGCTCCTGATAACCCTGCCCATTATTTGGCTTACCGTGCGCCCTCAACGCATTCAGCAGGAGCAGGCCCGCGCAGTCACGTTGCTCAAAGAACAGGCTTAATCCCCGAAAGCCGGGATACTTTGGGGATTTCCCCTGAGATTGCGAGTGACATTTAGCACGCCACAGGGGGATTAAATACACTTCATTCCCCAAGAGAAGGCGCCTACAATAGGGGGCGACACTAATTGCAAATAATTTGCAATAATGGGCTACAACATGGATTGGATCACCCAGGTTGCTGAACGATTGCGCGCTACCGGTGGGCGCATGACCACCCAACGGCGTTTAATTCTGGAAACCCTTGCCCAGTGCACCGATCACCCAACGGCGGAGGAGATCTACCAACGAGCCCGCCAACGCGCCCCCGATCTCAATCTTTCCACCGTGTACCGCACCCTGCGCTGGCTGGAAGACCTGGGCGTGGTGGGCACCCAGCGCTTTGAAGGCGAACGCCCTCAGGAGCGCTTCGATCCCGCCGTCTCGGCCCAACCCGAGCATCACCACTTCCGCTGTCGCCTGTGCAATACCATCATTGAGTTTCCCGCACCGCTGTTAGAGGTGCTCAAACAAGATTTCATCACCCACTACGGCGGCACTATTGAAAGTGCCTCGCTTATCTTTTACGGGTTGTGTGAATCCTGCTTACAAAAGGTAGAAACTTATGGCCCATTGTCATTCAACCCCAACGCCATCACCGGTCCTCATGAAAGACCCTCGCATTCTACTGGTCGGGCATCCTAACGTTGGAAAGTCAGCCCTTTTTCACCATTTGACCGGGCAGTATGTCATTGTCTCCAATTATCCCGGTACAACGGTCGAGGTCGCGCAAGGCGCTCTGCGCACCCGCCCCGATCAGTTGGTAGTGGATACTCCCGGCATTGTCACTTTTCCTGCCCGCAGTGAGGATGAGCAGGTCACTGTGCGTGCCTTGCTGGAGGATGAGCATTATGCCGTCATTCAGGTGGGAGATGCCAAGAATCTACGGCGCACCCTGCACTTCACCCTGCAACTGGCCGAACTCGGCCTGCCCTTGATTTTGGTGCTCAACATGGTCGATGAAGCACAAGCCTACGGCATGCAGCTGGACCTGGAATCCTTGCGCCGCACCCTGGGCATTCCGGTTATCACCACGGTGGCAACTCGGGGTCAGGGAGTGGAAGAACTGCTCCGCGCATTAGAAAAGGTACAACCCACCCTGCTCCACCTCACCTACCCACCGCCCATTGAGGAGGCATTGGAAGCCCTTATCCCCCATTTACCCCCCGCACCAGTGGCTGGCCGCGGACTGGCCTTGCTTTTCCTGAGCGGAGATGCCAGTGTGGAGACGTGGCTCCGCGATCACCTCTCTTCCGCCGACTACGCGCTCCTGGAGCAGATCCGCCAAGACTTGCGCGCCCGCCTGCCCGAACCCATTACCAGTGTACTCCAACGCACGCGTGAGCACTTCATCCGCAACCTGGTCGGCCGCACTCTTGCGCAGGAGCAACGAGGTGAGGAGCCTTTCAGTGTGCGCTTGGGGCATCTGACCACGCATCCGCTGTGGGGCATTCCCATCCTGGCACTGGTGCTGTACGCGCTCTACTGGTTTGTAGGCGTCTTCGGCGCCGGCACGCTGGTCGGTTTTCTGGAGGAAACACTGTTCGGAAAGATCATTAATCCCTGGATGGTGAGCCATCTGGAACGCTGGATCCCCTGGCCGTTTCTGAGCCAGATGCTGGTAGGCGAGTACGGCCTGTGGACCATGGGCATCACCTATGCCCTGGCCCTGCTCCTCCCGATTGTGGTTACGTTCTTCATTGCGTTCGGCATCCTGGAAGATTCAGGCTACCTGCCGCGCCTGGCCGTATTGACCAACCAGTTCTTCAGTCGCATTGGCTTGAACGGGCAGGCTGTACTCCCAATGGTGCTCGGCCTGGGTTGCGTAACCATGGCCACCATGACCACGCGCATCCTCAACCGGCCTCGCGAGCGCATCCTGGTGACCTTTTTGCTGGCGCTGGCCATCCCCTGCTCTGCCCAGTTAGGCGTGGTCATGGGGATGCTGGCGGGAATTTCATTTAGTGCCACGCTGATTTGGGCGGGAGTGGTGGTGCTGGTTCTGCTGACCGTTGGCTGGCTGGCGGCTCGCCTTCTACCCGGCGAGCGCACCCCCCTTATGGTTGAACTTCCACCCCTGCGCTGGCCGCTCTTCTCCAATGTGCTGATCAAGACCCTGGCACGGCTGGAATGGTACATCAAGGAAGCAGTACCGCTCTTCCTGCTGGGAACTTTCTTGCTCTTTTTGCTGGATTGGTTTCACCTTTTGCCGGGCTTCATTCACGCCGCCGAACCCATTGTCACTCACTGGCTGGGCCTACCTCCCGAAGCCGCTGCTGCCTTTCTGCTGGGATTCCTCCGTCGCGATTTCGCCGCCACCAACCTCTTTGTCATGGAATCCCAGGGCTTGCTATCTCCCATCCAGGTAGTTGTGGCCATGGTAACCATCACCCTTTTTGTGCCCTGCATCGCCAGCGTGTTCATGATCATCAAGGAACGGGGGCTGAAAACAGCACTGGGAATGCTAGTGTTCATCTTCCCATTTGCCCTGTTCGTAGGGGGGGTGCTCTACCGCTTCCTGAGCCTGGTAGGTTGGCATGGATAAACCACTTTTAAGCGCCTCTTTAACTGACGACTTCACCGAATTGACCTGCCCGGTTTGTGGAACCCATTTCCAGGCGGGTGAGCGCCCGGCCTGCGCCCACTGTCCCCTGCACGCAGGGTGTCAAATGGCCTGCTGCCCAAACTGCGGCGCCAGCGTGATCAATCCCCGGGCTTCCCGATGGGCACGTTGGGCCGAGCACCTGCTCAAACCACGCCGCTCATCCTCTACCCCCAAAGGTACCCCACACTTATGAAACGGAAATGGAGGCTTCGCGCAATGCTTATTCCCCGGTTTCGTCTGCATCGTGGTCGCCACCGCCATGGGCAGGGCCGACACCCCGCTCGCCCCACTTTGTGGCACGCTTCCCCAGGTCAGGAGGTCACCATAGTCGGGTTTGAAGCCCTTCCCCCGGATTTCCAGCACTACCTGCAAGCCTATGGCCTGATGCCCGGGCGCACTGTGCGTGTACTGGCACAGCGCCCGGTGACCATCGTGCAGGTGGAGCACACCGAACTGGCGTTCGAACCCCAAATTGCGCGCTGTATCCTGGTCAGCCCCGTCAGTGAAAAAACGCCCTCGGAGGAAACCAATCCGCCAACTCCCTAGACGATGACACGGGGGTAAAGGCGAGCGGCGACGATGACCAGAATCAGGGTAGTTGCGCTCATCACTGCAAAATCCACCCCCAGCGGAAAGGTCGGCGCACCGTTGGAGAGCATCAGTGCTCGCAGCGCATCTACGATATAAGTCAGTGGATTGACTCGCGCCAGCACTTGCAACCAGTCCGGCATGATGGCAATCGGATAAATGGCATTGCTGGCAAAGAAGAGCGGCATGGTGAGCAACTGCCCAATTCCCATAAAGCGCTCTCGGGTCTTGACCAGGCAGGCGATGATGAGCGAGAAGAGCGAGAAATTGGCCGCGCCCAGAATCACGGCCACCGTGACCCCCAGCAGGGCCCGGGGCTGCCAGTTCAAACCCACTCCCAGGATCGCTGCCAAGGCATAGATGATCACGGCCTGCGTCAACCCGCGAATTCCCGCCGAAAGCGCCTTTCCGCTCACCAGAGCCGCCCGCGGGGCCGGGCTGGCCATGATCTTGTGCAGGACTCCCAAATCACGTTCCCAGATGACCGAAATACCGTAAAAGATGGCAATGAACAGAACGCTCTGCGCCAGAATACCCGGTGCCATGAAATCCAGGTAGGAAAGATCTCCCGTCGGGATGGCGCGCACACGGGCAAAAACCTGCCCAAAAATTAACAACCAGAGTGCCGGTTGCACTGCCCGGGTGAAAAGCTCAGTGGGATCGTGGCGCAACTTGCGCGCTTCCAGTTCCGCAATCACCCAGGTCTTGTACAAAAATTCCCAGAGGACTGCCCAGGGACGAAAGCCCAGCGCAGTCGGTGGCGTTGAAGCAGATTCAACCCAGACGACGGGCGACCCGCCGTGTTCGGACGGCTTCACGATAACCTCCTGCGGTATTTTGTAGTTGATTGCCAGTGAAGTAGATAAAAACCTCGTCCAGAGTCGCCTCGGGCTTCCCGATGGCGACCCTTAAGGCCTGGGGGGCATCACACGCCACCAAGCGCCCCAGGTGCATAATCCCCACCCGATCACACAAAACATCTGCCTCGTCCATCAGGTGAGTGGTCAGCAAAATGGTGGTGCCCAAATTTTGGCGGATCTGACGGATGTAATCCCACACCAGATGGCGCGCCACCGGATCCAGACCCACCGTTGGCTCATCCAGGAAGAGAAGGCGCGGACGATGCAAAATGGCCTGGGCAATTTCCAGGCGGCGGAACATTCCGCCGGAGAACTCACGCACCAGGCGATCTGCCACTTCGTGCAACCCCATGAATTCCAGCGCCTCAACAATGCGCCGTTCGCGTTCGCCCCGAGGAATATCGTAGAGTTTGGCCGCAATGAGTAAATTCTCGTATGCGCTCAAAGCCCCATCGGCGGAGATTAACTGAGGTACATAGCCGATCATCCGCCGCACCTGCGCCGCCTGGCGGCGAATGTCGAATCCGGCCACCCAAGCGTTTCCTTCGCTCGGTGGGAGCAGAGTGGTCAGCATCTTTAGGGTGGTGCTTTTCCCGGCTCCATTGGGCCCCAGAAGCCCGAACACCTCACCCTCTTCAAGGGCCAGATTCAGGTGATCCACGGCGACCAGGGTCCCGTAGCGTCGGGTAAGGTTTTGGGTCCGCAGGATCATGCCACCTCCCCTTCTATTCTTGAGGGAACTTCGGGCGCCTCGGTGAGCACAGACCGCCGCAGAATCTGCATGGCCTGAAGCACGCAATCTCGCTCGCTCGGCGACAACCCGGCCAGTAAACTGAGGAAGTACGTTTGGGTCCGCGCCTGGGCAGCAGCCAGAATGGCTTCCCCGGCCTGGGTCAGGCGCAAGCGCACGCGGCGGCGATCGCGAGCATCGCCCACCCGCTCCACCCAGCCCATACGGACAAGTTTATCCACCAACGCGGTGGTGGTGGGTCGGGTCAACCCCAAGTGCTCCGCCAGGTCTGAAACTGAGGCCATCTGCCGGCGGATGAAGATCAACGCCCGAAACTGCGGCACGCTCATGCGTGGATCGCGATGACGGCGCATCTGACTGCGGATGACACGGCTGACTCCCATCACCACGTCAACCACTTCCTGCACACAGTGCTCAAGATCAGCAGTCATAGTTCGAATTCCTAATGATTAGATATTCTAACTATAATCTCAATCGAAGGGGAATGTCAAGGGTTACCCCCCACCTGAAACCTTAAAAAAGGCTTTGCCAGCCAGATTCACAGCCTTGGTCTTGAGCCGTGCCAAATCCCCGGGCAAGGAATCTAAGAATCTTTTGAATTTGGCGGAGAGATTGGAAAAACCAACCACCACCCCCCATATGTGGGGGTATCCGAGAAGACATTTGGAAAGCATGGCAAGAACAAATGTGCATGCTGAGCCAGAGAGCGAATGAATTTTGCCTGGCGCTCTTTAAGGTTGCGGCACTTTAAAGATCATCAATTTTTTAGGTCAGCGTAGGTTTTCCGACTTGTGAGTCACGGTGAGATTTGCTAGAATAACTCACACACCGATTATTTAGGGCGGACCGACGTCCCCCCTTTTCCTGGTAACAACCCAAACGAGACCTGCTTTGGGTGGACCCTCTGCAAAGGCGCAGGGGGTGTTGTTGGCTATTGCGCCGCGCTGGGGTGCGCACATTCAATGCTGAGCGGAGGAGAAGCCATGGAAGCCGAACAAGCCTGGCAAGTCGTTTTGGGCCAATTGCAAATGGAGATGTCCAAAGCCGCTTTCGACACCTGGGTGAAGAATGCCGAACTGGTGGGATGGAACGATAATTGTTTCACCATCGGCGTCCGCAACGCCTACGCGCGAGACTGGTTAGAAAACCGCCTAACCAGCACCGTTACGCGTTTGCTCAGCGGGCTCATGGAATCGCCCCAACGGGTTGAATTTATTGTCTGGCATAAAGAGGCACCGCTCGAGGCCTCCCCCAATGCCCCGGCATTTGCCCCGGCTAATGGGCGCAACGATGCTCCTCAGCCCCGCACCGTCATCCCCCGCTACCGCTTCGAGAACTTTGTGGTCGGGGCCAGCAACCGCCTGGCTCATGCGGCTTGCCTGGCCGTGGCCGAGAATCCCGCCCGGGCCTACAATCCGCTCTTCATCTACGGCGGCGTGGGGTTGGGTAAAACCCACCTGCTCCACGCCATCGGCAACGCTACGCTTGAACGCGGGTTGCACGTCCTCTACGTATCGGCAGAGGATTTCACCAACGATTTGATTAATGCCATCCGCACGCACACCACAACCGCCTTCCGAGAGCGCTACCGCAACATTGATGTACTGCTGATTGACGACATTCAATTCATTGCCAACAAGGAATCCACCCAGGAAGAGTTTTTCCACACCTTCAATACGCTCTACGGTCAGGAAAAACAATTGGTCATTTCCTCCGATCGGCCTCCAAAGGCCATGATGACCCTGGAAGAACGTCTGCGCTCCCGTTTTGAGTGGGGACTGACCGTAGATATACAGCCACCGGATTTGGAAACCCGCGTAGCCATCCTGCGCTCCAAGGCCGAGCGCGCCGGGCGAGAAGTGCCCGTGGAAATCCTGTACACCATTGCGCGTCAGATTCAATCCAATATCCGCGAACTGGAAGGGGCATTGACGCGTGTGCTGGCATACGCCGACCTGAGCGGGCGACCGCTCAGTCCGGCGCTGGTTGAAATCGCCCTGGCCGATCTCATCCCCCAGCGCAGCCAGATTGACCCCGGCCAGGTGGTCAATGCGGTAGCACAGGTTTTCGGCATCTCACGCGAGCGTCTGCTCAGCCGCGAGCGCTCGCGCGAAGTGGCGCTTCCACGCCAGGTGGCCATGTACCTGCTGCGTGAGGAAGCCAACGTGTCTTTCCCCCAGATCGGCGAAGTGCTGGGAGGACGTGATCACACCACCGTGCTCTATGCCTGTGAGAAGGTCGCCGATATGATCGAGCGTGATGATTACCTGCGCCGCCGGGTCTCCCAGGTGCGCGAGGCTCTCTACGGGCGCAGCATGGCCGGATAAGTCCTGGATGGGATTCAGAAACACCCGCCACCCGCTCCAGAAAATTGGCGCGGGTTTTCTTTTGCCCAAATTTCGGCCTCATGGTATGATTTTAAACATGTCACAGGCAAAAAAGACCACCTCTGGAACGCGATCTCAAACCTCCAAGGGCAAGAACACGCGTAAGCCTCAGGCGGGGGCAATCGGCTCTCAGCCAGCCCCTCACCCCGATGAAAACGAACTGCCCGAGGTCCTGGGTGAAGGCGAGGAAGAAGGGCTTGCCGCCGAGTTAGAAGAACCAATTGCCGCTCCTTCCAGCGAGGATTGGTCGGACTTGGCTCTGGAAGATCCGCTGGAGATTTTAGAGGATCCCGCGCTGGCCGCCGAACTCTCAGAAGACCCGGTGCGGCTCTATCTACGCGAAATCGGCCAGATTGGTCTGCTGGATGCCGATAGCGAGTTCCGCCTGGCCACCTGCATCGAAGCCGACCGACGCCTGGATGCACTGCAAAAGCACATTGACGCGCGCGGTAATGGAAACGGGCGCTACAAAGCCCTCTTCCTGGCTGTGTGCGAGGATCTGCTCACCTCGTGGGAGCGTGTCAAGCAAGATGCTGCCCGCCTGGAGAATACCCTGCCCCCCGACCCACAACTGGTGCTGGCCGAGGCACGCTTGCTGCGCCAAACCTGGCAGAGCAAATCCCCCTCCTACGTGCGCTCCTACATGGATAGCGGCCCCTGGGGACGCGATACGTTCTGGGACGGGCTGGTGCGCAATGTCTTCAACTTCTTCCTGGATCTCTACCTCCTCCCCGCAGAGGCAGCCAATGCCCTGAGCCAGCGCATGGAGAGCGAGAAGGAATTGCCCGATTTGTCCTTCTTCTTCCCGTATTTGAGCGATGAAGAGGTCCTGCGCGCACAGCGCGAGGAGATTCACCAGAACGCTGAAGAAGCCAACAACGTGCTCATCCGCGCCAACCTGCGCCTGGTGGTCAGCATCGCCAAACGCTACCTGGGACGGGGAGTTTCCTTCCTCGACCTGATCCAGGAAGGCAATCTGGGATTGCTGCGCGCCGTCGCCAAATTCGACGCCACCCGGGGTTACAAGTTCAGCACCTACGCCACCTGGTGGATTCGCCAATCCATCAGCCGCTACATTGCTGAGCAAGCGCGCACCATCCGCATTCCGGTGCATCTCTTCGAGGCCATCACCCGCCTACTCCGCGTTCAGCGCTCGCTGATCCAGCAACTGGGGCGCGAACCCACCTACGAGGAACTGGCCCTGGAATCGGGACTGCTCAGCGAAGAGGATGTGCAGGCCATTCTCCTGGCCCGCTCACGTAATCAACCCCTCGACCCCGAACTCCAGCGGCGGTGGGAAGCCGCCACGGCAAAAGTCCAGCGCATCCTCCAATCGGCTGAGGAGCCTGTCTCCCTGGAGCGCCCGGTCGGTGATGAAGAAAGCAGTCAATTGGGCGATTTCATTGAAGATGAAGAAGCCCTGGAGCCCATGGATGCCGCCGCCCGCGAGATGCTGCGCCAACAGGTGCAAAATGCGCTGGGAGCACTGACCGAACGCGAGCGCCAGGTGCTCGAATTGCGCTTTGGCCTCATTGACGGCAAGGACCACACGCTTGAAGAAGTGAGCCGCTACTTCAATGTGACTCGTGAGCGCATCCGCCAGATCGAAGCCAAAGCCCTGCGCAAGTTACGTCATCCCACCCGTAGCCGCCACCTGCGCGAATACCTGACCTGATTCCACCCCCCTTCCCGGAGACGGCGTGCGCGTCCTGCTGCTGCAAAACGATCTCCGCGCTTGTGAGGGGCTGGCGCGCTATTTGCGCAGCCGCGGCCACCAGGTATGGGTCAGCGCCCAACCGGATGAGATCCGCGCTCAGTGGGCCGCCATAGACCCCGATCTGGTATTTCTGGATCTTCACTTTCCGGGTGAAACCTGGTTGGAAACTTTGCGCTTTGTGCGCCAGGATCATCCGCAAGTGCGCCTCATCCTCACCAGCCGTCACCCCGACCTACAACGCGAGATGCAGGCCCGGGCTTACGGCGTGAACAACTTCCTGCGCCAGCCCTTTACCCCGCGCTGGATCGAGGCAGCCCTGCGCCGTGCCGAGGGCGTGGGGGCCGCCACCCAACCCTCGGCGCGCCTCCTGCAGGCTCAAGGCCGGGCTGGGGTGCGCATCCCGGTGCGCCTGAAGATTATCTTACCCTACCTCATTCTGGCCGTCCTCTTTACCCTGGCTGCAGCGTACGTGGTTACCCGTGTGGTTTTTGAGTCAGTCCAGGAACGCTTTTTGAATCAGTTAATCAGCACGGCCCAGCAAAGCCAGAATTGGCTGGCCAACGAGGAGGATCGCCTGCTGGGTACCCTGCGTCTGGTCGCCAACAGTGAAGGGGTAGCGGCCGCACTGGAAGCCAACGATGCGGAAGCCCTGCGCCTGCGCGCGCTCCCGCTGGCCATCAACAGCAACGAAGAAATCGTGGCACTGATCAACCCCCAAGGGCTTGCCACCCTGGTGCTGGTTCACCCCGAAGGAAGTCCCCCGGCCACCTATCAGGCCGTGCGCGAGGACCCCACGTTTCAGTCCGCCGGTTTCGTTCAGAAGGTCCTGGAAGGGCTGGTGGACGCCCAGGGGGATAAATTTGCCGGCAGTCTGCTTACCCCCTGGGGCCGCTATTTCTTTGTCAGCGGGCCGGTCTTCAACGCCGGGAATGAGCGCGTGGGAGCGGTCGTGGTCGGCAAGTCCATCGCCAGCCTGGCGCGTGAGATGCGGGAAGACTTGTTCGGCGAAGTCACCTTCTACGATTTTAACGGCCAGCTGCTCAGCACCACGCTGTATCAGGCCGAGCCGGCCCTCCCGCTGCGGCTGGATGAGGTAGCCCAGGTCCTGATTCACCAGGATCAGCAGAGCCTGAGCCGCACCCTGAGGCTGGGCAGTCTCACCTACGGAGAACTCCTCCGCCCCTGGGAAGCCCGTGGCGGCGAAGACCTCGGCATTTTGGGAATTGCCCTGCCCCAAACCTTTGTCCTCCGCACCAGCCAGGCCACCCGCTGGCAGGTATTCGGCCTGGTGATGATCGCCATCCTCCTGGTCGTGCTGATCGGCGTTTACCTGGCCAACCGCATCACCCGCCCGCTGGCCCAATTGGTGCAGGCCTCGGCCCAGGTGGCCCAGGGAAACCTGGACATCAAAGTCAACCTGCCCGGCAACGACGAACTGGCCCTCCTGGGGCACGCCTTCAACGCCATGATCGCCGGTCTGCAAGAAGGCTCAATCTACCGCGATTTGCTTGGGCGCACCGTCTCACCGGAGGTGCGCGAACAACTGCGCCAGACCTTCGCTTCTGGCAACCTGCGATTGGAAGGTCAGGAAGCCGTTGCCACCGTCTTGATGACCGACATCCGCGGGTTTACCACCCTCTCCGAGCAGGTGGAACCGGCGCGCGTGCTGGCATGGCTAAACGAATACTTCGACCGGTTGGTGCCGATCATCGTTGAAGAGGGGGGTGTGGTGAATAAATTCGACGGGGATGCCCTGCTGGCATTTTTCGGCATCCTGCCGCGCATCCTCAGCCCCAAGAAGAGCGCGCTGGCCGCCTGCCGCGCCGCGGCACGCATGCTGGAAGCCCTGGAAACCCTCAACCGCGAGCGTGTCGAGCGGGGGGACCCACCTCTGATCACCGGGATTGGCATCCACACCGGCATGGTGATCGCCGGCGGCCTGGGCGCGCGGGACCGCCTGCATTACACCATCATCGGCGACACGGTGAACACCACCCAGCGCATCGAAGCCCTGACCCGCACCCTCATTCAGGGCAGTGGCGTGCTGATCAGCCACGCCACCCACACGGCCCTGGCCGAGCACGCCCGGGCTTTCGATCTTCAGTCCCTGGGTCAGCAGCGGGTGCCCGGCAAGCAGGAGCCCATTGAAGTCTATCGGCTGCTGCCCAAGCCCCCTACCGCAGACGCGCCTGCCCTTACGCTGTGATTTTCATTTCCCCCTGGCACAATGCCCCTGGCCCGCGTATAATCGTGCCCATCATGGCCATTTTACGCGCAGGATCGCTATGGAGATGAAACCGCGGCGTCCTTGGTTGCCTTATCTGGCCCTTTTGAGCGGCATTCTGGCGCTCAGCCTGTCCTCACTTTTCGTGCGCTGGGCCAGCGATGCCCCCGGCACGGTCACCGCCTTCTACCGCATGGTCGTCGCCTCGGCGGTTTTCGCCCCCTTCTTCATCCACGAAGTGCAAATGCGGGGGCTTGGCAATGCCCGGCGCTGGCTCTTCCTGCCACTCCTTGGAGGCGCCTTTACCGCGCTGGATCATGCCACCTGGAGCACGGCCCTGCACGAAACCCGGATCGCCACGGCAACCCTGATGAACAACCTGGCACCGCTCTGGGTGGGGCTCTTTGCCGCCCTCATCTGGCGTGAGGCGCTGGGTGGGCGCTTTTGGCTGGGGCTGGCGCTGACGCTGAGCGGCGCCACCTTGGTGCTGGGGAGCGATTTCATCTACCGCCCCCAGTTTAATCAGGGGAACTTCCTTGCGCTGGGCTCCAGCCTTTTTTACGCCGCCTACTTTTTAACCACCCAGCGCGGCCGTGAGCACTTTGCGGCCCTGGTTTACATCTTCCTGGTGACCCTGACTGCCTCGTTGGTGCTCCTGGGCATCAACCTGGGCACCCACCAGCCGCTCATCGGCTTTGCCCCCCGCACCTACCTGGCTTTTTTGGGCGCCGGGCTGGTTTCACAGGTGATCGGCTACTTTTCGGTGGCATATGCCCTGGGCCACCTGCCCGCGGCAGTGGTTGCTCCCACCATGGTCGCCCAGCCCGTGCTGACCGCCCTGATGGCCATCCCCCTGGCGGGTGAGCCGCTCAACCTGACCCAAATCCTGGGCGGGATGATCGTGCTGAGCGGCATCTACCTGGTCAACCTGAGCACGCCCGCGCCGAAGCCGGCGCGCAACGCCACCACAATCCTCTCCGAACCCTGAGAGCCCCCCTCCCGAAAAGTGCCCCGGGCAACCGCTCCTCAGCCGGGTTCCCAGGTCCGTCCCTTCAGGCCAGAGGGGGATCCGGCGCCACAGCAAACCGGCTTCGCCATGGGGGCCCGGCAAGATCGCCATGGCAAAACCGCACTGTGCAAACGCGGAGCGGCCGCGGGTTTCCGGTCGCTGCCCCCTGCCGCCGGCGAAGATACAACGGCGAAAGGCGCGGCTTTAAAAGCCGGGGCAGCGGCGGCAATCCATGCTCACCGCTGCCCGGCTCACCCAATGAGGGGGAATCCGGCTGTTTCAATCCTCGCGGCAGGCCGCACCCGCGGGGATCAGGGGCCTAAGCCCTACCGAAAGTTCGGGTCAGGTATTCCGACCTTCGCATGGGCGATCACGTAGACCGTACCGGAGAACGGCCCTTTATTGGTGTACTGTCCCGGCGCGACCGTGTAGCTCTTACCGAACTTCGGGAACGGCGTAGTGCCGGCGTAGAAGTGGGTTTCCTTGATGATGTGAGGCGAGGAGACACTGTAGTATGCCGTTACGTAACCATTATAGTACGTGACCTCCACGCTACCGACTGGGGTGCCCTTGCCGGTGTCGCACTGGCCAGCCCCGGCCCACAGGTCCAAGACCGTGGTAGATCCAGGAGCAATGGGCGTGGTCCAGCCCCAGTTGGAGAAGGTGGGGATAAAGCAGATGGAGCCACTCCCCTGGCCGTAGGCGGTTTCGTACACGTAGCATTGCACATGAACGGTGAGCGTAGCGGTGGCCGAAGCGAGAACCTCACCATTATCACTGATTACGCTGGCGGTATTGGCGTAGGTGTGATCTCCGCAGTTGGCCTCCCCATAATCTCCCCATTCAAAGGTTTTTGTGTAGCTGAACTGCGCGTCATTCGGGGCAGTGGCCGTACCCAGTTCAGTGCCATTATCCTTGATGGTAACGGTCTTGTTGATTTCCTTGGTGGGAGCGCCCCAAACGATGGGTTTCTCATCAGAATAAGTCGCACGCTCAGTAGTAACGGTGACCACATTAGAGCCCGTAACGTAGCCATCTTCACTGTAAGTGCAGGTAAGCGTGCTGCCCTTGGGAAGGGTATAGGGGAAGCCCACCCCGCAGTTCACGCTGATAGAAGTGCCCGCCAGAACATCCTCCACACCGGTGATGACGGCGTCCAGCGTGCCGGTGTTCTTAATGGTGATTGTGCCGGAAACGTTCCAATCGCTGTCGGTATAGCCTTCGTAGGTCACATCAACGGTCCAGGTGGCGGTCGCCTGGCTGGGCTTATTAGCCCCCTGACCGGGCATGTAGAGATAAATGTCGCTCGGATCAACCGACTTCGCAATGGACCAATTGTGAGTGCGGGTGTAGGAGGTTGTGACGGTCTTAGAAACGGTCAGTTTCTCGTAGTCCGGTTTACCCGGACAGCCGTGGCTGATGGTCAAGATCCAGGCACCTTCCCCCGTATCGGTAACATTGATCCCCGCGTAAGCCGTAAGCCCGCTAAGATCAAAAATAAGGTGTCTCGAAATGGAAAGCCCCACCTGTATTGCTGCCAGAGTAGGTACCACTTCCCGTGCCACCAAGGTAGAGGGTTGCCGAGTCTGCAGAACCGCCATCGGTGGTGAGGATCCAGTGCAGGTAGGGGGTGTAGTCTGACGAACACTTTACGTCCTCCAACCGACCATTTTGGGTTCCCTGCCCTGTCCAGGTAATGGTATCAGGGCCTGTGGCTTCGGGGGTTCCTCCCGAGTCAAAAGCCAGCGCGGCACCTACATAGCCCGCCAGGAGCATCAGCGTCAGCGCCAGGCTGAGGAAGATCTTTACCTTGTCTTTCATGGCTTACCTCCTAATTTTTAGATTCCAGACCAATTTTTTTCGCCGGTGAAACAACAATCCGATACAACGGGCCGGTTTCACTTTGGCTCCCTGATAACTTCGTACGACCAATGGAGTTATCAGATCATCGCCTCCCTGAGAGGCACTTGAAGTGGTGGGGTAAAACCTGATACTTCCCTTTTCCCGTTTTACATCACCCCCTTTCCGGCTTCCGGCAGTCGGGGCCAATACAAAGCACCCACTCCGCTACGTCTCGTTGGGATCGTAACGTTAGAAGAACTAACAAGTTATCTATTCGGTTTATCAATGTAGTCAGCGCCTTAATCTGCACCCCTTTCCAGGGCTAATCGGTACGATCCTCAGGTTTCCGACCTTACAATTTTGTAAGGTCTTTTATTAAGGGATGGCACCCAAAAAGCAAGCAGATTGGATTAAAAAATCCGATTTTTCAGGCAACATCCCCGCAGACTCCATCCTCCTGAATAAATCGAGGGTAATATTCGTTTAATCCTATGAAGCTATCAGGCAAGCCGAAAGGGTCAGGCATGGAGATCACCCCCCTCTCTGCACAGGATGCGGACCTGGTGCACCGGGCACAGCAAGGGGATCGCAGTGCCTTTGCCGAACTGGTGCGCCGCTACCACCCCGGTGTGGTCGGGGTGGTTTACCGCCTGTGCGGAGACCTGCAACTGGCCGAAGACGCCGCCCAGGAGGCTTTCATCAAAGCCTGGTTGAACCTTAACACCTACCGCCCCCTCATGCCCTGGCGCAACTGGCTTTACCGCATTGCCATCAATGCGGCTCTGGACACACTGCGCCGCGAGCGCCACCTGCGCAGCCTCAATGCGACCTCAGACGTGCGGGATGGACAGTCCGACCCCCAGGCACACCTGGAACAGAAAGAGCGCGAGATCCGGGTGCGCCAGACCATCCTGGCCCTGCCACCGGCAACCCGCGCCGTGCTGGTGCTCCGGGAATACGGCGGTCTTTCCTACCGCGAGATCGCCGAGGCGCTGGATATTCCGCTTGGCACGGTGATGTCGCGCCTCAGTGCTGCCCGCCAACGTCTGCGTGAGCAACTGGCGCCCTGGCTCGCCCTTCAGGAGGTAACCTCATGAACGAGCATGTCACTGCCTGGCTGGATGCCTACCAGGATGGAGAACTGCGCCCCTCCCAACGCAGAAAGGTGGAAGCCCACCTGGCCGAATGCTCAGCGTGTCGGGAGGAACTCGCCGCTCGCCAGGCCCTGAGCGCCTGGTTACGTGATCTTCCCGCCGACCTACCCCTCACGCCCTCCGAGCGCTTCACCGCCCAGGTCATGCTCCGCTTACCCGCGCGCCGCACTCCCGTCGCCTCCACACCGCCCAATCTCCTTCCCTGGGCACTGCCCCTGATCCTGCTGCTGGCCTGGGGCCTTTTGCAAGCCATCTCGATCCTGAACGCATGGCTTCAACTAGGAGTGTCCAGCGGTTGGCTGAGCCATCTGCTGCCCGGCCTTCGCCCTGCCGGGAGCAACAGCCTGTGGGTTGGCCTGCTCTCGGCTCTGGGAGGCGCAGCCCCTGCGCCCGGCTTGCAACCGGTACTGCACTGGCTACTTCAAGCCGACCGCTGGTTGGGGGATTGGTTGGGGGTGCTGACCTGGCAGGGGCGGATTATCTTCCTCTACTGGCTCTGGTTAGCTTTCTGCCTCCTGCGCCACCCGCGCACCCCCTCGGTGCCGAGTAAGACCAACGGAACCCTTCTGGCTTAGTGAAAAAGGAGAGATACCATGATAGACCCGATCAAACTCTTAAAGCGTTCCTGGCACATCCTCTGGAATTACCGCACACTCTGGCTCTTTGGGCTGATCCTGGCGCTAACCACCTCAGGAGGCGGCGGGAATGGGGGCAACTTCAGCAACCTGTTTTCCTACCGTGAAAGCGGTCAGCCCCCGCTCAGTGAATTCGAGCGCTGGCTGGAGAACTTCTTTGCCCCGCTGGCCCAGATTCCCGAAGAGCGGTTGATTTCCACTCTGATCGGCATTGGAATGGCCTTGCTGTGCGTCTTTTTGCTGGTGGGGGTTCTGTTCACCATAGCCGCTTATGTCAGCCGGGTCGCCCTGATCCGCCTGGTGGATGACTACGAAGCCCGGGGCCTGCGGCTCCCCTTCCGCGAGGGCTGGCGCCTTGGGTGGTCGCGTTCGGCCTGGCGCCTCTTCCTGATTGACCTTCTGCTTGGCGTGCCCATCTTTCTCCTGGTGGTACTGATGCTGCTGGTGGTTGGACTTTTGATTGCCGGTGCCTCTGCCCAAACCCCCGTGGTGACCGTGCCCACCGTGCTCATCGGCATCGGGGCGCTCGTGGTGCTGGTGCTTTTGCTCATCGTGGTTGGCGTTGTGCTCAATGTCGTCGGGGAAATGGCCCGTCGAATCTGCGTACTGCAAGAGAGAGGCGTCCTGGACGCGCTGGGGCAGGCATTTGGCCTGATCCGTCGCCAGTGGAAGAACGTCGGCTTGATGTGGCTGGTCGTGTTTGGACTGGGAATTGGGTTGGGCATTGTGACGCTGATTCTTCTCTTCCTGCTCATCCCCCTCTACCTTCTCCTCGCCTTCCCGGCTTTGATTGTGGCCGGCCTGCCCGGCTTGCTGATCTACGGTCTCACTTCGCTGTTCCTGGCCCAACCTCTGGCCGTTCTCACCACCCTCATTTTGGTGCTTCCGCTGTTCTTCCTGATCGTGTTCGCACCGCTGGGGCTGCTGGGAGGATGGGAGCACGTCTTCCTTTCCAGCCTGTGGACACTCACCTACCGTGAGATCCTGGCGCTCGAAACCGCCAACCCTGTAAATGGCTCAGCCCAGGCTGATTAATTGTGGTAATAATAAGAGGTAGATCTGGGAAACAAGGGAGCAACGCTATGAAGCGGAAGTGGATTCTCTACCTGGTCATTGCAGGCATCATTGCTGCGGCATTTCTGGGCTTGCGTGCCTGGCAAAATGCCCGTGCAGCCCTCAACACCGCCTTTCAAACCGAACCCATCCAGCGCGGTAACCTGACCGCCTCGGTCGGTGCCACCGGCAGTGTGCGGGCCAATCAAAGCGCTCTCCTGGCCTGGCAAACCAGCGGTCAGATTGGCAAGATCACCGTGGCAGTCGGCGATACCGTCACCGCCGGGCAGGTGCTGGCTGAACTGGAAAAATCTTCGCTCGCGCAAAACATCATCCTGGCCGAAGCCGACCTGGTCGCTGCCAGGCGCAACCTGGAGGAACTGCTCAACTCCGATCTGGCACGCGCACAGGCACAATTGGCCCTGGTGCAGGCGCAGAAGAACCTGGAAGACGCGCAAAAGCGTCGTCAGAGCAAGGATTACGCCCGTGCCAGCCAGGCCACCATTGATGAGGCACGCGCCAACTACATCCTGGCACAGAATGAGTATGAAAAGCAGAAAGAAATTTACGAAGGCTTTGCCAGCCTGCCTGAGGATGATCCGCGCCGGGCTCTGGCGCTTTCCAATCTGGCCAACGCCCAACGCGCTCGCGACCGTGCCCTGGCGAATTTGAACTACCTGCTGGGCAAACCCAATGATCTGGAAGTGGCTGAGGCCGACGCGAACGTGGCGCTGGCAGAAGCCAGACTCAAAGACGCCCAGCGCGAGTGGGAACGGCTCAAAAACGGCCCTGACCCGCGGGATATTCAGGCTGCGCAGGCACGCATTGCCGCGCTTGAAGCTACCCTCAAATTGGCCCGCCTGGAGGCGCCTTTCACAGGCGTGATTACCGAGGTGCGCTCCAAGGTCGGGGATCAGGTGGCCCCCGGCACCGTTTCCTTCCGCCTTGACGACCTCAGCCGCCTGTTAGTGGAGGTCCAGGTACTGGAGGTGGACATCAACCGCATTCGGGTTGGCCAATCGGCCAAACTGACCTTCGACGCCATCCCCGGTAAGGAGTACGCCGCCAAGGTGGTTGAGGTGGGGCGCGTAGGCACCCTGGTCAATGGTGTGGTTAACTTCAACGTCACTCTGGAATTGAACGATGCCGATGAGCAGGTTAAACCCGGTATGACCGCAGCCGTGACCATTCTGGTTCAGCAATTGGAAGATGTCTTGCTGGTACCCAACCGCGCTGTGCGTCTGCGCGAGGGCCAGCGGGTGGTTTATGTGCTGCGCAATGGCCTGCCAACACCCGTGCCTATCCGCCTGGGCGCCACTTCCGAGACTTACAGCCAGGTGCTGGAAGGGGACCTGCGCGAGGGCGATTTGGTCATTTTGAACCCGCCCACGACAACGACGTTCGGCGGCCAACCTCCTTTTAGTCGAGAGCAATAGCCATGGTGGAACAGCAGGACTGGGTCATCGAGGCCTACGGCCTGACTAAAGTCTACAAAATGGGGCAGATTGAGGTGCACGCTCTGCGCGGCGTGGATGTGCGCATCCGTCGTGGTGAGGTGGTTGCCATCATGGGGCCTTCCGGCTCGGGTAAATCTACCCTGATGAACATCCTGGGCTGCCTGGATAAACCCACCAGCGGCACCTATATCCTGGACGGCGAGGATGTCTCACGTCTCAAAGACGACGATCTGGCGCGCATCCGCAACCGCAAGGTGGGGTTTGTGTTTCAAAACTTCAACCTGCTGCCGCGGGCAACCGCCCTCGCCAACGTGGAACTGCCCCTGCGCTACGCGGGTTACAACGGCAACCGTCGTGAGCGCGCGCGTCAGGCGCTGGAGGCGGTGGGGCTGGGCGACCGTCTGCACCATCGTCCGACTGAGCTCTCCGGCGGCCAGCAACAACGGGTGGCCATCGCCCGCGCCCTGGTCAACGATCCGGCCATCATCCTGGCCGATGAGCCCACCGGAAACCTGGATTCCAAATCGGGCAAAGAAATCCTGGAACTGATCCTGCGCCTGAACCGTGATTTGGGCACTACCGTGATCATCGTCACCCACGATCCTACGGTGGCACAGCAAACCCAGCGCATCATCCGCATTCAGGATGGATTAGTGGTGGAGGATGGATTATGAACCTGGGACAGGCTATTTTGGAAGCCCTGGAAAGCCTCAGCGCCAATAAACTGCGCTCCGGCCTCACCATCCTGGGCATCGTGATCGGCGTGGCTGCCGTGATCGCCATGCTGGCGGTCGGCACCGGCGCCCAGAACGTCATCACCGGCTCCATCAGCGGCCTGGGCAGCAACCTGCTCTTCATCTTCCCCGGCAACTTCACCGAACGCGTGCGTAATCCCCAGCCCCTCACCCTGGCAGATGCGCAGGCTCTGGCAGATCCCTTTCAGGTTCCTTCGGTCACGGCGGTGGCGCCCGTATTAAGCGGCACGCGTGAAGTGACATTCGGAAGCGAGCGCACCAGCGTGCAGATTTTTGGGGTCACCTCGAACTATGCAGCCGTGCGCAACTACAGCCTACTGGAAGGCGAATTTATCAATGAAGAGCACATCCTGGGGCAGGCTTCGGTTGCCGTGATCGGCCCGGAAGTCGCGGATCGGCTGTTTGGCCACCGCGAGGGACTGATCGGCGAGGCGATTCGCATTGAAGGGCAACCCTTCCGTATCATTGGCGTCACCGCCCCCAAGGGCGGGAGCAGTTTCGGCAGTCAGGATGATATTGTCCTCATTCCCCTGACAACGGCGCAGGTGCGCGTCCTGCGGCGCGACCGCAACCGCGTGGATCTCATCTACGCCCAGGTTAGCAGGCCTGAACTCGTCCCCCAGGCCATCGAGGAGATTGCACAGGTCCTTCGCACCCGTCACCGCACCGAACTGGGGGTGGATGACTTTACCATCTTCTCCCAGCAAGATTTCGTCAGCACTGCTCAAACCATCACCGGGGTGCTCACCATCTTCCTGGGGGGCATTGCGGCCATCTCCTTGCTGGTGGGGGGCATTGGGATTATGAACATCATGCTGGTTTCGGTGACCGAGCGCACGCGCGAAATTGGTCTGCGCAAGGCCGTTGGTGCTCGCAAGCGCGATATTCTGATCCAGTTTCTCACCGAATCCTCACTGCTCAGCCTCTTCGGCGGGTTGATCGGAATTGCCTTTGGCTGGCTGATCGCCTTTGTGGTGGGGCAGATTGCCGCCGCCAATAACACCCCGCTCAACCCCCAGGTGGGCATAGATGCCATCTTGCTGGCCACCATGTTCTCCACCGCTGTGGGTCTGTTCTTCGGGCTTTACCCGGCCAACCGTGCCGCTAACCTGGAACCTGTTGAAGCCCTGCGCTACGAGTAATCACCTGGCTCCTCGTGCTTTGCCCCCCGGTGTTGCTCTCGCCGCCGGGGGGTCATCTTTTCTCGCTCGGGCCAGACGAGCGGCGGAAGGCCCCAGGCAACGTAAGCCTCAGCGGGAAGGCGGGCGATGAATCGCCAGGGGATGGAACGCCAGGGTTCGGGAGCACGGTCAATGCCCACCCGCGGGCCCACCCGCACCCATGCCTCCGGCACGGCAAAGCCGGGTTCAATACGCAGGGGGCTTTCCGGAATAGTCAGGTCACAGCCGTTAAGACGTCCGTCAATCTGCAGCGCCTGACAGATCTTCGCCGGGCCATTCGTCCATTCCTCAGGCGGCCGCCCGGCGCGGTTGTGAGCGATCTGCTCCACCCCCTCGCAGGGCACAATCGCACGGATCAGCACCGCCGCCGGCTGACCCTCCGGGCCGACCACGGCGTTCAGGCACCAATGCATGCCGTAGGTAAAATAGACATAGGCGCGTCCGGGCGGGCCGAACATCACCGCGTTGCGCGGTGTGCGCCCGCGGCTGGCATGGCAGGCCTGGTCCTCCTCACCAGCGTAGGCTTCTGTTTCGAGGATGTAGCCGGCCAGGCGGCGTCCATCTTCCAGAATGCGCACCAGGCGCTGACCCAACAGCGCCCGCGCCACGCGAGTGACGTCATCCAGGTAAAAATCCGCAGGCAACGGTCGCATATTTTTTCTAATCTCGGTGTTGGAATAAGTGGAAGCATTATAATGAAAAAGCCACTCTACAGTTTGTGAGGTGTCCATGAACTTGCGCCCCGACCCCGGCTTGACGTTTGATGATGTCCTGCTGGTCCCCAAATATTCTGATATTCGCAGCCGTAAAGACGTGGATACCAGCACCTGGCTGACCCCGGGCATTCGCCTGCACATCCCCATCCTCTCGGCCAACATGGATACCGTCACTGAAGCCAGCATGGCTATCGCCATGGCCCAGCAAGGCGGGCTGGGTGTGCTGCATCGCTTCATGAGCATTGAGCGCATGGTCGAGATGGTGCGCAAAGTCAAACGGGCCGAGAGCATGGTGGTCCTGACACCCCTGACCATTCTCCCCAGCGCCAGTGTTGCCGAAGCGCGCCACCTGATGGCCGAAGAAGGCATTGGCGGGCTGGTGGTCGTGGATGAGCACCAGCACTTGCTGGGGCTGGTCACCACGCGGGACGTGCTCCTGGCACCCGATGCCAGTGCCCCGGTCAGCACGGTGATGACCCCACGCGAGCGCCTGATCGTTGCCCGCGAAAACGAAACACTGGAAGCCGCGCGCCACAAACTCTACACCCACCGCATTGAAAAACTGCCTCTGGTAGATGCCGAAGATCGCCTGGCCGGCCTGATCACGGTTCAGGATATTGTCAAAATTCAGGAACATCCTCACGCAACCAAAGACGGCTTGGGACGTTTACGTGTGGGGGTGGCGATTGGGGTGAAGCCAGAAGAGATCGAACGTGCTCAGGCCTGCGTGGAGGCTGGTGCTGACCTGTTGGTGCTGGATATTGCCCACGGGCACTCCGAGCACGCCCTGCGCATGGTGCGTGCGCTGAAACAGAGATTCCCGAACATGCCGCTCATGGCCGGCAACGTCGCAACTGCCGAGGGCGTGCGCGATCTGGTCAAAGCAGGGGCCGATGCGGTGAAAGTGGGGGTGGGGGCAGGTTCCATCTGCACAACCCGCATCGTGACCGGATGCGGGGTGCCCCAGCTCACCGCCATTGCCGAGTGCGCTGCCGAAGGGCACCGTCTGAACGTGCCCATCATTGCCGATGGCGGGATGCGCACCTCGGGTGATGTCACCAAGGCCCTGGCCGCCGGGGCCAGCGCCGTGATGCTGGGCAACATGCTCGCCGGCACCGAGGAAAGCCCCGGGCCCGAGGTCGTGCGCCAGGGGCGCCGCTACAAAATCGTGCGTGGTATGGCCTCTCTCACTGCCAATGTTCAGCGTCGTCGGTTGGAACGCAATGAGGAAGACGTGGAGGAAGAAGAATGGAGTGAGGTCGTCCCCGAAGGTGTAGAGGCTCTGGTGCCTTACCGCGGCAAGGTCAAAGACATTCTCCATCAGATAGTTGGCGGAGTGCGCTCTGGAATGAGTTACGTGGGGGCTCACAACCTCCCCGAATTGTGGGAAAAAGCCGAGTTCATCCGCATTACGCCGGCCGGTAAAGTCGAATCCGGCGCCCACGACGTGGAACTGATCTAATCCGGAGATAAAAATGCGCTTTCGCACCCTGGTTACCTGGATGGTTGTTTCACTTTCCCTGGTGGCTTGCCTGCCCACATATCTCTCCCCTTCGCCTACGCCGCTTCCTCCCACACCCACCCTCACCGCCACCCCTGTCTTCGCCCCACTGACCGCACTGGACCTGCTCAATGCCGAATACACCCTCCTGGATTCTAGCGGCAACCCACGCACCATCCGTTTGAGCGACGGGACCTACCAGACAGGCAATGACCCGGCTAAACCCGACTTTTGGACGGTGCGCCTGGGTGAATTAATGGCCTTTGGAGATCTCAATGGCGATGGACTGGGAGATGCCGTGGCAACCATTGCCGAAAATTACGGGGGAACCGGCGTTTTTGTCAATCTCGTGGCCCTCCTCAACCAGAACGGGTTGCCCCGTCACGTGGCCTCTTACTTTATTGATGACCGCCCCATCCTGGAATCACTGGACATTCGCAAGGGGCTTATTCACCTGGCGGCCACGGTGCACGGCCCGGATGACCCCGGTTGCTGCCCGGCCCTGCCCATGACGTATACCTTCCGCCTGGTGGGAAACAACTTAATGCTCACTCAGGCCACCTCGCAAACCCCCACGGGCCAGGAGCGCCGCATTGATCTGAATGAACCCGTTGACGGCGCGGTGATAAGCGGGGGCACCCTGCGTGTGCGCGGTCGGGTGACCGTTGCCCCCTTTGAAAATACCCTGCGCTATCGCCTCAGCACCGCCCAGGGCAGTACCTGGCAGGTGGGGCCACTCATGGTGGACGCCGCTGACCCTGGCGCGCCGGGGACTTTCGACGAGAGTCTGCAAATCGGCAACCTGCCTGCGGATGAGTACGTGCTTGAAATTGCCGACCTGAGCGCAGCGGATGGACGCATCCTGGCGCTGGCAACAGCACGCTTCAGGATTCCTTAAAGACCCATTCCAATTGCTTCCCTTCCGGAGGATCTCCTATGCCTACCCCTGTCATCGTGGATGCCATTCGTACCCCCATCGGCAACCTGGGCGGCATTCTGGCCGCCGTGCGCCCGGACGACCTGGCCGCTTTGGTCATCCGGGCCATCGTCGAACGCAATCACCTTGACCCCACCCAGATCGAGGAAGTCTATTTCGGCTGTGCCAACCAGGCCGGAGAAGACAACCGCAATATTGCCCGCATGGCCGGGTTACTGGCAGGTCTGCCAGTAGAAGTGGCTGGGGTGACATTTAATCGCCTGTGCGCCTCGGGCCTAACGGCGGTCAACATGGCCGCGCGTGCCATTCGCGTGGGGGAAGGTGAGATTTTCATCGCTGGCGGGGTTGAAAGCATGTCCCGGGCACCCTACTCCATCCCTAAAGCCGAAAAAGCCTTCCCCTTTGGCAACCTGACCGCCTGGGATACCGCACTGGGGTGGCGTTACCCCAATCCTCACATGGTGGAAATGTACGGCATTGAGTCCATGGGCGAGACCGCTGAAAACATTGCCGAGATGACAGGTATTACACGCGAAGAGCAAGATCGCTTTGCCTTGCGCAGCCATCAGCGCGCCATCGCCGCCATTGACTCGGGTCGTTTTGCCGAAGAAATTATTCCGGTGCCGGTTCCTCAACCCAAGGGAGAACCCGTATTGGCAACCACGGATGAGCGCCCGCGCCGCGATACCACTCTGGAAGCCCTGGCTCGGCTCAAGCCCGCCTTCCGTCCGGGGGGCACGGTGACAGCCGGCAACTCCTCCGGGCTGAACGACGGAGCGGCGGCTTTGCTCATCATGAGCGAGGAGCGCGCCCGGGACCTGGGCCTGCGCCCCCTGGCACGCATCCTTGCCAGCGCCGCTGCCGGAGTCGTGCCGCGCCTGATGGGCCTGGGGCCGGTGCCGGCCACGCGTAAGGTCCTAAAGCGAGCCGGCGTGGCCCTGGATCAGATCGGGTTGATAGAAATTAACGAAGCATTTGCCGTCCAGACCCTGGCAGTCATACGGGAATTAGGGCTCAATGAAGAGATTGTCAATGTCAACGGTGGTGCCATTGCCCTGGGCCACCCGCTGGGTTGTTCCGGTGCACGCATCCTGACCACCCTGGTGCATGAAATGCGCCGCCGCGCTTCGGAAATGCCGCGCCCCTTCTACGGCCTGGCCACCCTCTGCGTGGGCGTGGGCCAGGGCGAGGCCACGCTGGTGGAATGGGTGGATTGAGCCATGCGCGTCCTGGTGACTGGTGCCAGCGGGTTCATCGGTGGGCATCTGTGCCGCGAATTGATCGCACGCGGGCATGCCGTGCGCGCTTTTCACCGCCCCACCAGTTCATTGCGTTTATTGGCCGACCTGCCAGTGGAGCACGTTGTGGGCGATTTGACCCAGCCCGAGAGCGTGGAGTCCGCGCTGGAAGGTGTGGAGGTGGTCTTCCACACCGCGGCTCTCCTGGGCGATCGGGCCAACCCGGCCCAGCACTACGCCGTGACGGTAGAGGGAACCCGTAATCTGCTCATGGCCGCCCTGCGCGCCGGGGTACAGCGGGTTGTTCACACCAGTTCCGCCGTGGCATTGGGAATTCCCCCCGGTCCGCCTCGCGCAAACGAGGCCCCAAATTTGTATCTGATGGACGAGACCCATACCTGGAACTACCCGCCGGAACGCTGGCCCTACGCCTATGCCAAATACCTGGCCGAGATGGAAGTGCAGCGTGCGGTGGCACTGGGGCTGGATGCAGTCATCGTTAACCCCACCCTGGTCATCGGCCCCGGCGACCACTACCGTCGCACCCGCTCCATCATTGTCCAGGTCGCCCGGCGACGGTTGCCTTTTATTACCTCTGGTGGCCTGAATGCCGTCCACGTTGCGGATGTGGTTCAGGGTCACCTGCTGGCACTGGAGCGCGGAGGCTGCGGGGAGCGCTACCTGCTGGGCGGTGAAAACCTCACCCTGGGCACGCTGGTCGCCACCATCGCCGGGGTGTGCGGCGTTCCAGCCCCCACTCTAGAATGGCCAGCCGGGCTGCTTCGTGCTCTCAGCCTCCCGTTAAGAGCATTAGAGGCCTATGTAAACCTACCTGTGGAGGCACGTACGCTCGCCCTGGCCGGATATTATTTCTACTACAGCCACGCCAAAGCCCAGGCCGAACTCGGCTATACTCCGCAATACACCGTAGAAACGGCCATTCGCGAAGCCTGGGCCTGGTTTCAGGGGGAACGATAATCAAAACCCCTGCACCACCTCGGCCAGAGTAGCATCCAATTCTTCCAGAATGGCCGGCAGGCTTTCCCGCGGGGTTGTACCCTGAAGTGCCTGGGCAAAGGCATCCTGCAATACCCACTGTGCCTGGCGCCACGCCGGGGTGTTTGGGGGGATCTGCGCAATGGGGATCAAGCCTAATGCCTCGTTCCACACAGGAAGGGACGCTCGGTAATCCTCCAGCAGTGCGGCCGTAGATGGCCCCATTGGGTAGCCCCCACCGGCTCTCACCAGCGCCGCCTGCTGGGCGGGTTCCATCAACCAGCGAATGAAAAGCCAGGTCGCCAGCTCGGTCTGCGGGGTGGTGCGCAGGATGCCGTACGAAAGTCCGCTTATCATCACCAGAGGCTTGTCCTGCCCCGGGTAGGGGCGCACCGTCCACACATCCACACTTTCTTGGCGCCTCATGACTTGCTGTTGAAAGGCCAGATCCAGCACCTCCCCGCTGTAGAAAAGCGCCCGACGCTGTGCGAAGTAAGCGTAAGGAGAAGGATCCCGCCCCACCCAGGCACAGCCGCTATCCACCAGATCGCGCAGGAAGGTCCACGCGGCAAGCGCAGCAGGCTGATTGAAGCGCAGGCGCTCGGTGGAAGCATCCCACTCATGTCGCAGGCCAAAGGCGCGCATCCAGGTCAACGCCGCCAGGGGATCGGTGTTCACCAGCCAGCCCCCTGTGCCGTCATTGGTGCGGTCGGCATCACGGCGATTGGCCGCCGCCGCAGCACACGCTTGTTCTCGCCATTCCTCGGGCGTTTGGGGCGGGGCATGGAAGCCCAGTTCAGCGGCCCAGGTCAGGTTATAAACCAACACGGTCGCACTGCGCTGAGCAGGCAGGCCAATCTGCCAGCCATCCACCTGATCGCTCTGCCAAAAAACCAGCGGAATCTCTGCTCGCCGCGCCTCACTCAGCCCCAGTTCGCCATCGTTGAGCCAATCATTGAGCGGGCGCATGCGCCCATCCCGCAGGTGCCAGGTCAGCAGGGTGGCCGGGGGCGCCACGACTCCATGCGGAGTTTCGCCATCGGGTTGACCGCTCTCCACCCAGTCGGCCAGCACCATGCTGCTCCCTGCCGAACGCACGTGCACGCGAATACCCCAGGGATTATCACGGGTGAATTGCTCTGCCAGACGTCCCATCACCTCGTCCAGAGTTCCCACCCAGGGATACCAGACGTGCACCTCCACTCCCCGCAGGCTCTCGACAGCAAGGGTTGGCGTCACCCCTACCTCCGGCGAGGGGGAGGGCAAACGAGGCGACACAGTGGTGGATGCGGGTGGGGAAGGGAGGGGAGGCGTGGGTGATTGAGGCCCCTGGCAGGCTGCCAGCCCAATTAGCCAGAGAAGTAGCGCCACGTACGCAAGGGAACACCGCCGCCTCATGGCTCAATCAAAATCGGCCGGCCATTCGGGGTGGCGGTAGTGAGCAAACATGCGTGCAATCTCATCCGGTGTGGTGCGCCCTAGCGAGAGCGCTGGAATGGCATCCTCAGCGAAAAAGCCCACCCCATCCGTCTCCAAACTGCTCTGGGGTTCACCGCTTAAAATCTCGCAGCGGATGAAAATTTTATACAGGTGGAAAATATAGGGTGTGTGCCCATGGCGCTTATGGTCGTACAGTGCTAGTAATTTGACCGCCCGCACGCGGTATCCCGACTCTTCCCACACCTCGCGCTCCACAGCATGGCTGGGAGGCTCACCCACATCCACCCAACCGCCAGGCAACGTCCAACCGCCATCCACGCGCTCTTTGACCAGCAACAAACGCCCCTGGTCGTCGAAAACCACCCCACGGATATCCACTTTGGGCGTGGCATAGCCCGCCTCACGCATCAGCACCTTGGCCACCGCCTTTGGCTCAACGTCACTGTGAGCGGCGATGATCTCCGCCGCAATGGCCTGCAAAGCGCGATAGCGTTCTACATCATAGGGGTTATGGGTGTATGCCAGGCCGGATTGGGCCAGCGCCTGGATGCGCTGCGCCCAATTCAACCACTTGAGATCCGTCATAAGCCTCCCGTTTCCTAGCCGCGCAAGCGTGCACCCAAGGTTTGCTCCAGGCGACGGATGATCTTTTGGCGAATTTGCGCCGCTTCGGCATCGGTCAAGGTATGATCCGGCGCCTGATAGGTCAAATTATACGCCAGGCTCTTCTTTCCGACCCCAATTTGCTCCCCGCGGAAAACATCAAACAGGCGCACCCGTGTCAGCAATTTTCCACCCGCCTGACGAATGACCGCTTCCACCTGAGCAGCCGGTACCGCCTCATCTACCACCACCGCAATATCCTCAATCACGGGCGGGTAAACCGGCACCCCCTGGACCTCAAAGCGCTCCGGGACCAGGGAAAGCAACGCCGTGGCATCCAGTTCAGCCACCAGCACAGGCACCGGCCCAAAGTCGTAGCGCGCCTTAACCAGAGGGTGCAACTCACCCAGGTAGCCCAATTCACGCTCACCGCTGTAAAGTGCAGCGCACTTGCCAGGATGCAGGCCGGGATGAGAAGCAGGTTCAATGCGCCATTGAGGCACATGCAAGGCCTCTGCCATCCCCTCTAAAATTCCTTTGAGATCGAAGAAATCGGCCAATGGGGGCTCAGCCCGATCCCAGGCGGGCAGATGACGCATTCCACTGAGCACCAGGGCCAGACGCAAGGGTTCTTCAGGCAGGTCCTGCCCGGCCAACGGCAAGAAGATCGGCCCGATTTCAAAAAATGCCAGCCGCTCAGTCAGGCGGGCGTTACGCTCAGCCACTTCCAGTACCGCCGCGAGCAGGCTGCGGCGCATGACGCTCCGCTCCGGTGCAATCGGATTAGCCAGGCGCACGTAATCTGGCGGCAAGTACTCACCCTCGGCAGGCGCCAACCAGCGCGCCTCACGCTCCGGCGAGGTCAGCCGGTAGGTGACGACCTCCTGCAATCCCAGCCCTGCCAGGACATCACGCAAAGCCTCCTCGGCCTCTAATAAAGGCTGGTTGCGCTGCCACGGCAGGGGATCGGCGGGCAGGGTCTCCGGTAAACGGTCGTAACCGTACAGGCGCGCGATCTCCTCAATCAGATCTGCCTTGCCAATCACCCCCTCCCCAATATCCAGGCGATGCGGCGGGACCCTTGCAACCACCGTCTCGCCTTCAACCCGGCAGGTGAATTCCAGACGCCGCAAGAGATCCGCTACCTCCTCAGCCCGGAGTGAAATCCCCAGCCAGCGCTGGACTTCCGCCTCGCTCAAGGTAACTTCCGGATCCACCTGAGGTTTCGGGTAGGCGTCCACCAGCCCCTCCGCCACCCGACCACCGCTCCAGGCCGCCATGTAAGCCAGGCACACGCGCACTGCCTCGGGGGCCAGGGCAGGGTGCACACCGCGGACAAAGCGGTAAGCCGCTTCAGAACTCAGACGCAGGGCTGACGCCGTACGCCTCACATTGACCGGATTCCAGGTTGCTCCTTCCAGGAGCACATTGTGCGTGTTTTCGGTCACCTCGCTTTCCAGCCCTCCCATGATGCCCGCCAGCGAAAGGGGACCGGCCGTGTCGGTAACCAGGATCATGTAGGGCTCCAGCACACGCTCCACGCCATCCAAAGTGGTCAGGCGCTCCCCCTCCCGAGCCGTCCGTGTGATAATGGTGGGGGGCTTGCCCCCGGCGCGGGCGGTGAGCACATCGTAATCGAAAGCGTGCAGCGGCTCGCCCAGCATCAGCATGACGTAATTGGTCGCATCCACCACACTGTTAATCGGTCGCATACCTGCCAGGCGCAAACGCCGTTGCACCCAATAGGGACTGGGGCGCGGGGTGACCCCCTCGATCAGCCCCAGCACAAAACGCGGGTTGAGCTCAGGATCGGTGATCTGGATCGCTGCTCGCCCTTCGATGGAAGCCCCCCGTTCAAAAGGAGGCAGGGGTGGTTGACGCAGGGGTTTGCCTGTCAGAGCCGCCAGTTCACGCGCCACGCCCAGGATGCTGGCATTACGAATCATATTGGGCAGGATGGCGATCTCCAGCACCGCATCCCCCATATAATCCACCAGCGGCATCCCCACAGGGGCTTCCTCATCTAGAATAATGATGCCCTCGTGTTCTTCGGAAATTCCCAATTCCTTCTCCGAACATACCATTGAGAAGGATTCAATGCCGCGGATTTTAGCCCGCTTGAGAGTGGTCAGCACAAAACCTGGCTGATGCCCATCGTAAATACGCGCCCCTTCGCGTGCATAGGCGACCTTCAACGGCCTGGGCAGTGGCCCCTGGCCCTTATACGGGAACAGATTAGGCGCACCGGTGAGCACGGTAAGCGTCTCACGACCATCGTTAAGGCGGCACAGCACCAGACGATCCGCGTTGGGATGCGGCATGACCTCTTCAATCTGCGCAACTACAATCTTATCCGGATCCCACGAGAGGCCTTCGATCTTAAACTCGTGGGCCCCTTCGGGCATGGGCAATCCCACCAGGCGAATTTCTTCCACTTCCAGCCCGGCCATGGTCAGACGATAAGCCAATTCGGGCAGCGAGAGATCAATCTCCACAAAATCCTTCAACCACGAGAGAGGAACTTTCATGTGACCTCCATGCCATGCGAGAAGATAACCGATCAGAACTGATTCAAGAAGCGCACGTCATTCGCCCAGAAGTAGCGAATGTCCTCAATTCGGTGGAGCAACATGGTGATTCGCTCCAGCCCCATCCCAGCAGCAAATCCGCTGAAGACCTGCGGGTCATAACCGCCGTTTTGGAGCACGGTAGGGTGGACCATCCCACAGCCCAAGATCTCCAACCAGCCTGAACCTTTGCACACCGTGCACCCCTTACCCCCACACACAAAACACTCCACATCCATCTCGGCACTGGGTTCCGTGAAGGGGAAGTAAGAGGGACGCAATCGAGTGCGCGCCTGCTCGCCGAAGAGACGGCGGGCAAAGGTATTCAGAGTGCCTTTCAGATCGCTGAAGGTGATGTTCCGCCCAACCGCCAGCACCTCCACCTGGTTGAATTGGATCTCGGAGCGAGCACTGATCTGCTCATAGCGGTAACACATCCCCGGTAGGATCACCCGAACCGGCTCGGGTGCCCGCTCGCGCATCACGTGAATCTGCCCCGGCGAAGTGTGGGTGCGCAGTAGCACGCCGGGGATCGTTGTGTAAAAGGTATCCCACAGGTCGCGCGCCGGATGATGAGCCGGCATGTTCAGCAACTCGAAGTTATATGCATCGCTCTCCACCTCGCGGCTGCGGTAAACCTGAAAGCCCATTTCGGCAAAGATGCGCACAATGCGGCGCAGGGTGCGGGTAGTGGGATGCAGTCTCCCCTGCTCTGGCCGCCGCCCCGGCAGGGTCACATCCAGGCGCTCACTTTCCAGTGCACGGTGCAGGGCTTCGGCCCGAAGGGCTGCCGCGCGCTCTTCCAGTGCCGCCTCCAGCGCCTGCTTAACCTGGTTGGCGCGCTGACCGACCTGGGGGCGCAACTCTTTAGGCAATTGGCCCAGGCGCGAGAAGACCTGCATCAGAGGTGCATTCCTTCCCAAATGTGCCACGCGCCAGGCCTGCAAAGCCGCCTCGTCGCTGACCATTTTCAACTCTTCCAGGGCACGCGTTTGTAAGGCGTCCAGTTCATTGATCTCGGGAATCTCACTCATCGAGTAACCTCCACGAAATAAAAATCCCGTCCCGGCCAGGGACGGGGTTACATGCCCGCGGTACCACCCTGATTGGCTGTGAAGCGACACAGCCCGCTCAACCCAACGGCCACCTGGGGGTGGCGATTGGTGTGCCCATTAACGGGGGCCAATCGGCTCAGACTACTTGCCTGCGCGGTACAGTGCCATCTCTGGGCAGGTTTCACCTGAGCGGCTCAGGAGGGAACTTCGGTCGGTTTCCGGCGAGCCGGGGTCGCAGCCCTTGCCCCAGCCTCTCTGGCGCGTTCCGCCGACTTACTTTCCTCCGTCAGCGCCATTCACTTCCTAGGGGTGTTAGAAAACCTGGCTTTATTATCGGCAAAAGCCGGGGGTTGTCAAGGGAAAGACGTTGCCAGAACCCACCCCTTGGGCTAAAATCGTAACGCTATGGGTTGGGAGATTTGGGGCCATACCTGGGCGGTTAACCTGCTACAGGGGCATTTACACCAACAGCGCTTGCGTCACGCCTATCTTTTCTGCGGACCGACGGGGGTAGGCCGGCGCACTCTGGCACTGCGCTTCGCTCAAGCACTTAACTGCCCCGCGGCCCCGGAAGCCGGACAGCCCTGCGGCACCTGCCGCACCTGCCGCCAGATTGCCCAAATGGCCCACCCGGATTTATTCCCTGTCCAGGCCGAAGGCGGTGGCATGCTCAAGGTCGAGCAGGTGCGTGCCCTTCAGCACGATCTGCAACTGGCCCCCTACGAAAGCCCCTACCGGGTTGCCTTGCTACTCAACCTGGAACGGGCCACTCCCAGCGCCCAAAACGCCCTCCTGAAAACGCTGGAGGAGCCCCCCGCCCATGTGATTCTCCTGATCACCGCCGAAGCCCCTGAGGCATTATTACCCACAATTGTCTCGCGCTGCGAAGTCCTGCGCCTGCGCCCACTACCGATTGCTGACCTTGAGGCCATGCTTTGTACCCTTCAGGGTCTGCCCCCTGAATACGCCCGCGAACTGGCCCACCTTGCGGGTGGACGCCCCGGTTTGGCGCTGCGTTTTTACACCGAGCCGGAGCGCTATCAAGAACACCAACGCTGGATTCACGATGGGCTTTACCTGCTAGGTCAAAAGCGGTTGGAACGCTTTCAGTACATTGAAAATCTCAGCCGAGACCGCGAGAAAATGCGCGCCGCATTTCAAGCCTGGACCACGCTCTGGCGGGATCTCTGGTTATGCGCCGCGAATGCCCCAGTACCTTTGACCAACCTGGCCTTCGAGACCTCCATCCGTACGCTAGCCCATTCCCTGGATGAGGGACAGGCGGCGCGATGTCTGGCGGCGCTGGAGCAAGGGATTGCCTACCTGGATGCCAATCTAAACGCCCGTTTGCTGGGAGAAACTCTGCTCCTCGGCTGGCCCCACCTCACCATGATCACAGACGAGATTCGGGCATGAAAATCACCCTGGCAAAGCCAGGAAGACATGATATAATTACGATAAATACGGTCCTATTAACCCGACCCTAAAAGGAGCCCGCTCATGTACCCAGAGGCTGAATTCGATGCTTGCGGTTGCGGTGGTCAGTGTGGTTGCAGCGGTGAGCACGGGGCGATGATTGCCCTCACGCGCGAAGAGTATATCCAGCGCCTGGAAGCCTACCTGCGCGAACTGCGTGCTGAAATCGAGGCGGTGGAACGCGAATTGGCCGAATTGCGCCAGGTCGCCTAGCCACCCCAAACATGGTCTGATGGCCCGATCTCCCCAGAACGCGGGGAACGGGTCAAACCTCACCCTATTTCGGTGATAAACGGCGCTTGACACAGCGCCGTTTAGATTTAAGATAACATTCAATATGATGAATATGAATGAGAATAGCGCCTTTACCGATCCCTATGATTCGCTTGCTGCCCTCTTTCGCGCCTTATCTCACCCGGCACGCTTGGCGATTTTAGAGGTGCTGCGCGAGGGCGAAGCCTGCGTGTGCCACATTGAGACGTTGCTGGGGCTCCGCCAGGCTTACGTTTCGCAGCAACTGATGCTCCTGCGTCAGAGCAGGTTGGTGAGCATGCGGCGTCAGGGTTGGAACGTGTTTTACTACATCAGCGACCCGCGCGTTTTCGAGGTCCTGGATCAGGCCCGAGCCATGCTGCCCGCCCCGCTCCCACCTCTACCGCGCACACCAGCAAGCCAGTGCACCTGTCCGAAATGCCGTATTGCTCCCCAGATGCAGTGACTTCTGGGGGTACGCATCCATACGGTTGAAGCCGGCAGAGATCCCACCGGCTCATCTTTTTGCGAAGATTATTTTAAACAAAACGCATCGAGGAGAAATTTCATGGATTGGGGCTCCACTTTACAGTCTGTTTTCTGGTCGGGATGGATCAGCCTGCTCGATTACCTGGCTGCCCACGTCCTTTTATGTCTTTTACCGGCTTTCATAATTGCCGGCTATATGAGCGCAATGATCCCCAAGGAAGCCATCACGCGCTACCTGGGTCCTCAAGCCTCTAAGTGGGTCAGTTACCCTGCAGCCGCCTTCGGGGGTTTCATCCTGGCAGTTTGTTCATGCACCATTCTCCCCCTCTTCGCCGGCATCTGGAAGCGCGGGGCCGGCCTGGGACCCGCCGTAACGTTTCTCTTCGTAGGCCCGGCCATTAACATCCTGGCACTTACCTACACAGGTGCCGCCATTGGGTTTGATGTGGCGCTCGCCCGCTTGATCCTGTCCATCTTCTTCGGAATCATTATCGGCTTGATCATGGCCTGGCTCTTCCGCAAAGAAGAGACGCTCGCCCGAACAGGCACCGCACTCTTTGAAAGCGAGGTCAAGGTGCGTCCGGCGATTTGGGTGGTCTTTGGGTTGCTAATCGCCATCTTGATTGCCGGAACCCTGCAAATACCGGCCCTGACGAGTGTTTACGCCACCCTGCACCTTCCCTGGCATCTCTCACCGGGGCTTCTCACCGCGCTGGAACAGGCCCACTTGACAATCCAGGGTGCGGGGCTGATTGGCCTACTCCTTCTCATCGCCTTTCTGGCGTGGAGGGGTTTTGAGGCCATTGAAAGAGGCCTCTCGGGCTGGGCCGTGGGCGCCATCCTTGCCATCGGCGCAACCATCTTACTGGCAGCAACAGTGACTCAAAGCGGAAGCCTGACCATTGGGTTGACAGGGCGGTTTTTTGCCCTTCTGGCGCTTGTCATCGCCTTAAGTTGGGTGGCCACACGCGCTTTTGACCGAGACGAGATAAGCAACTGGATTGCTGAAACCTGGAAGTTCGTCAAGCAAATCTTTCCCCTGCTGATTGTAGGTGTTTTTCTAGCCGGCGCTGCCAAAGCCTTAATCCCCGAGGCCTGGGTGCGGGCCGTGGCAGGCCAGAACACCCTCTGGGCGAACCTGGCCGGGGTGCTTTTTGGTGTGTTCATGTACTTCCCGACCCTGGTAGAGGTGCCGGTTGCACGCATGTTCCTGGATCTCGGCATGGCCAGAGGGCCGCTCCTGGCCTACTTGCTGGCTGACCCGGAACTTTCTCTCCAGTCCATTCTGGTGCTCAACGGGATTATGAAGGGGAAAAAGACCGCCACTTATGTTGGCCTGGTAGCAGTCCTGAGTACCCTGGCAGGTTATCTCTTTGGTGCTGTTCTGGCGCGCTGAAAGAGGCTAACACCCGTTCTTAGAAAGTCTCTCTAAAAAACCGCTCCTTCCTGCCCACTCCAGCCGCACAAACCTTAAGGGCAGCCATCAGGGGTGGGATTTGCGCCGCCAAACCCTGGGCTAATCCTCTGATCCAGACGTGTGTTCCTTAGGGCTGAGCCGGGTGCGCAGGTTCTGGTATGCCGTATCCCCCAACAAATAGCGCAGTTCCTCCTCGAAGAGGTCTAAAAGAGGCTGCGCCTGGTCTGCCCAGCGCAGGCAACTGCCCGGCTCCTCAGCCAATGCCGCCGCCTCATCCAGCGTGATACGGCCATCTTCGTCCAGGTCCAGCGGATGCAGAATGCAATAAAAGGGCTTAAAGCGCCAGGGGTGCTGACCCGCCGCTTCGCCCGCCACCTGAAGTGCACATTTATAATCGGAGCGCAGGAATACGCACGCACTCCCCGCATAGTGGCCGGGATCGGGTCGCACCCGTGTATGTAATACCCACCCGCTGGGCACAAAGGCATCCGCCTCACGACGACCATCCAACCAGCGAGCCGGATCGCGCCAGCCCGGCGGTAAATGCGGTATGATTAAAGCCGCATGGGCGAGGATCTCCCGCCATTCGCCTTCATCCAGCCATACTCCGTAGGCACAACACGCCGCTTTGCACTGCGGCCAGTCACAGCGACGAAGGGGTTCGCTTGCCAGAAGACGCGGGTGGATCTCGCGCATAGCGCTCCTATTTTATCGTACTTTTTAAGCGTAGGCCGAGAAGGAGGTCAAGATGAAACTGGCGGTTGGAGCAGATGAAAGGATCTACGTGGTTGAAGAGGTGCTTAAGTACTTAGAGGCAGAAGGCCATCAGGTCACGTATTATGGGCCTCCGGTGGGTGAAAGCTACACCACACCCGAGACGTATTGGCCCGCAGTGGCCCGCCGCGTAGCCGAAGCGGTAGTCAGCGGGGCGGCAGATGAGGGCATCTTATTTTGCTGGACCGGTACCGGCGTTAGCATCGCCGCCAACAAGGTACCCGGCATTCGCGCCGCGCTGTGTGTGGATGCCGAAACGGCCCGGGGCGCCCGCCTTTGGAACAATGCCAACGTGCTGTGCTTGTCGCTGCGCCTTACCTCCTGGCCAGTGGCGAAGGAAATCCTCACGACCTGGTTTCAAACCCGCTATCAGCCCAACCCCACCGATGATGCTTGCCTGGCACAGATTACCGAACTGGAAGCGCGCCAGACCCCAACTGCGCCCTCGGCCGGGAACGATTTGACATAAAAAATCGCCCCATACCCGGTTGTGCTAGGGGGATAAAAATCTGTAAAATAAGGTTAAACGGTTTGAAAAGGAGGCCCCATGCCTGCATTAGATGAGGTTTTAGCCGTGATTTTGGGAGGCGGGCGGGGTACCCGTCTTTTCCCGCTCACCCTGCTGCGCTCCAAACCGGCCGTACCCATTGCTGGCAAGTACCGCCTGATTGATATTCCCATTAGCAATTGTATCAACTCAGGCATTTTCCGCATTGCCGTGCTCACTCAGTACAACTCCGTCTCTCTGCATCGTCACATCACCAATACTTACCAATTCGATAACTTCCATCGCGGCTGGGTGCAGATTTGGGCGGCAGAACAAACCCTTTCCAGCAGTGATTGGTACCAGGGTACAGCCGATGCAGTGCGCAAACAGCTCTTTGAAATCCGCGCCACCCGAGCACGGTATGTACTCATCCTGGCCGGTGACCACCTTTACCGCATGAATTACGCGCCCATGTTCCGCCAGCACCTGGAGAGCGGGGCTGAAATCACCGTGGCCGTCAAACCCGTGCCCACCTCCGAAGCCCCACGCTTCGGCATTCTCAAGCGCGACCTGACCGGGCGCATTGTGCGCTTTGCCGAAAAGCCCAAAGACCCCGACTTGCTGGCTGAAATGGTGAGCCGCGACGATCCCGAACGCCCTTATATCGGCTCTATGGGCATTTACCTCTTTAACACTGAAGTGCTGGTGAAACTACTGGAAGAGCATCCGGAATTCGATGATTTCGGCGGGGAGGTCATTCCCTATGCCATTAATTATCATCATGTCTACTCCTACGATTTCGATGGCTACTGGGAAGACATTGGAACCATCCGTTCCTTCTATGAAACCAACCTTGCCTTGACCGATCCGAATCCACCCTTCAACTTCTTCGACCCAGAATTTCCCATTTATTCCCATCCTCGCTTTCTCCCCGGTTCAACCATTGAGCGCAGTGTGCTGGAAAACGTGCTCCTGGCAGAGGGGTGCTGCATTCGCAACGCGGAGATCCGCCGTTCGGTCATCGGCCTGCGCAGTCGCATCCGCAACGGAGCGCGCATCGAGAACACCGTGCTCATGGGGGCCGATTATTATGAGAAGGTCGGTTGTGAGGATTACGATGAAACCATGCTGGGGATCATTCCCATCGGCATTGGACCCGGCTGCGAAATCTCGGGTGCAATTATTGACAAGAACGCCCGCATTGGGCGTGGCGTGATTATCCGCCCCTTCCCGCGCGGTACCGACCTGGATGGAGATGGCTGGGTGGTGCGTGATGGCATCGTGGTGATTCCCAAAGACGCTTTGATCAAACCCGGAACTTATATTGGCCCGGAACTCAAACCCTCAGAACCAAAGGTGCAGGTGGCAGGAGAAAAAGCCTGACCTCCTTCAATCCCAACAACGTTTATAGGGAGAAACCCTACCAACAGCGGGTGGGGTGGTGGTATTCATTCCCGGCAGATGAGAGTAGAATTAACCGTTGGGGCGCCCCAGGTTACCTCCCTGAGGGAAGCCTTCCTTTTGTCCTGCTTCAGCGATTACGACATGGAGATTGCGCATGACGGCTAATTCACTCACCCCCACCCCTTCACTGGCTTCATCGCTGCCACCCGCTGACCTAAACATTGCCTGGCACGCCCTCAACGCACATGAAACCATTCGACGCCTGCGCACTCCCCTGGAGAGCGGGCTGACCACCGAAGAAGCGGCGCGCCGTCTGGCGCAGTTTGGGCCTAACCAGCTGGCCGAAGCCAGGCGTCGTACCTTCCTGCAGATGGTCGTTGCCCAACTAAAGAGCTTTGTGGTTATCCTGCTCATCGTGGCCGCGGTGATCTCGGGTATCATCAGCATTTCACAACATGAGCCTCTGGTAGATTCGGCGGCCATCATTGCCATTGTGATCCTCAATGCTGTGCTGGGGGTGATCCAGGAGAGCCGTGCCGAGCAGGCTCTGGCTGCCCTGCGCCAGTTGGCAGCGCCGGAAGCCCAGGTCTTGCGAGATGGACGACGCCAGACCATCCCCGCACGTGATCTGGTACCCGGTGATATTGTCTTTCTGGAAGCGGGCAACTACGTCCCGGCTGACCTGCGCCTGCTTGAAGCCATCAACCTGCGCATTGAAGAGGCTGCACTAACGGGCGAATCCATCGCAGTCGAGAAGGACGCGACCAGCCTGCTCCAGGAAAACGCACCGCTTGGCGATCGTAAGAATACCGCTTTCATGGGCACCCTGGTGGTGTATGGCCGCGGGCGCGGGGTCGTGGTCAGCACCGGAATGCGCACCCAACTAGGCATGATTGCCACCCTGCTTCAGAGCATGGAAGAAGAAGAAACCCCCTTGCAGCGCAAACTGGATCAACTGGGCCGGACTCTGGGCATTGCTGCGCTGGTCATTTGTGGGCTGGTTTTCCTCACCGGCATCTTGCAAGGGGGCAACATCCTGGAAATGTTCATGGTGGCAGTCAGTTTGGCGATTGCCGCCGTACCGGAAGGTCTGCCGGCCATTGTGACGATCAGCCTGGCCCTGGGTATGCGTGAGATGATCCGGCGCCACGCGCTGATCCGCCGCCTCTCTTCGGTAGAAACACTGGGCTCTGCCACGGTCATTTGTTCAGATAAAACCGGCACGCTCACTCAAAACGCCATGACCGTCACCCGCTTATGGGTAGATGGGACCTTCATCGAGATCAACGGCAGGGGATATGTGCCCGAAGGAGAATTCACCATCAACGGCCAACCCGTTGATTTCAATGAGTACCCCGCCGTCCTTACCGCGCTGTGGATCGGCGCTCTCAACAATGATGCTGTGCTTGAGGTCAATCCCAACAACGGCGAAAATGCCTACCGCGTAGTGGGCGATCCCACCGAGGGCGCTCTGCTGGTGGCAGCGGCCAAAGCCGGCGCGCTTCCAGAGCAACTGCAGATGGCTTACCCACGCGAGGACGAAATTCCCTTCGATTCGGTGCGCAAACGCATGGTAACCGTCCACGCCGTGCGCGCCCCTCGTGCTGATGATGCTTCCCCCTTTAATGAGACGATCTCCCCTAACGTGCATGTAATTACCGTCAAAGGGGCACCCGATGAGGTGTTGCGCTTGTGCCGCTACTACCAGGATCGTTACGACCAGCCCCAACCACTGGATGAAGCGAGTCGTCAGCGCATCTTGCAAGCCAATGACGCCATGACCCGCGAGGCATTGCGGGTCTTGGGTGTGGCCTACCGCGTGGTCCCCACTCTGCCGGAGCACACCGAGCCTGAAGCCCTGGAGCACGATCTGGTCTTTGTGGGCCTGATCGGAATGATTGACCCGCCTCGCCCCGAGGTGATCCCCGCTTTGCAGAAGGCCACCCGTGCCGGCATCCGCACCCTCATGATCACCGGCGACTACCCCAATACAGCCCGCGCCATTGCTGAGGCCATCGGTTTACTGCACCCGCACCATCAAGTGCTGACGGGTGCGCAACTGGATGCCATGGACGATGCCACCCTACAACATGAAGTGCAGCGCACGGATGTTTTCGCACGCGTCTCGCCCCAACACAAATTGCGCATCGTTGAAGCCCTCAAGGCTAATGAGGAAATCGTAGCCATGACCGGCGACGGCGTCAACGACGCTCCGGCGATCAAGCGGGCCGACATTGGCATTGCCATGGGCATTACCGGCACAGATGTTACGAAAGAGACCGCCGACATGGTACTGATGGACGATAATTACGCCAGCATCGTCGCCGCGGTAGAGCAGGGGCGCATTATTTACAGCAACATCCGCAAATTCGTTTATTACCTTATCTCGTGCAATCTGGCTGAAATATTTATCATCTTCCTTCCCACTGCCTTTGGACGCTGGCTCTTCCCCGTGGCGGGAAGGGTGCTCTCACCGCTTCTGCCCATCCAACTGCTCTGGCTCAATCTCATCACCGATGGCGCGCCCGCGCTGGCGCTGGGCACGGAGAAAGGCGAACCCGATATCATGGACCACCCACCTCGCCCCCCCAAGGAGCCCATTATCAACCGGTTCATGCAAATCGGGGTAGCCGCGCAAACGGTTGCCATTACCGCTGCCACCCTGCTTGCTTTTAGCCTGGGCCTGCGCCAGGACACCACCCTGGCAGGGACACTGGCGTTTGTCACCCTCTCCAGTTCGGAATTACTGCGCGCCTACACCGCCCGCTCCGAGCGCTACCCACTGCTGAAAATCGGGGTCTTCAGCAATCGCTGGATGAACCTGGCGGTACTCAGTTCGATGGCCCTGCTATTGATGGTGGTGTATGTGCCTTTCTTTAACCCCATCTTTGCCACGGTTCCTCTCACCTGGGAGCACTGGAAACTCATCTTGCCCCTGATCTTTCTGCCTGCTGTGGTAGCCGAGATCACCAAAGCAGTGTTAGGAATGCGTAAGGTACAACGTTGAGCGGCAATGATACAATTAACACACATCCCTCTCATTCCTCATCTTTGGAGGCAGGCTTGACTCAGACGCTCACGATCACCATCCCAATGGCCGGCTTCGGCACTCGCATGCGCCCCCACACCTGGAACAAACCCAAGCCCCTTCTTCCTCTGGCGGGTAAGACCGTTCTGGATTATGTGCTGGCCCAATTCAATACCGTGCCTTCCCACTATTCCGTGACGTATGTGTTCATCGTAGGTCCCGGTCAGCAGGCGCCGGTAGAAGCCCACATGCGCCAGCACCACCCCGACATGAAGGTGCACTACGTGGTGCAGGAGGTCATGCGTGGACAGTCAGATGCGCTCTACCTGGCGCGCGAGTTCTTGCACGGCCCCGTGCTGATGGCATTCTCCGATACCCTCATTGAAACCGATCTATCCTTCCTCTCACACACCGATGTAGACGGGATCGCCTGGGTGAAACCGGTGCCGGATCCACGGCGCTTTGGCGTGGCTGAGGTCAACGCCGAGGGCTGGGTCACCCGGCTGGTTGAGAAGCCCCAAGACCTCTCGAACAATTTGGTGGTGGTGGGCTTCTACTACTTCCGCAGCGGCGAGGCGCTGGTAGAGGCCATTGAGGAGCAAATGCGGCGCGGACTGGCACTGCGCAATGAGTTCTTCCTGGTAGATGCCATCAACATTCTTCTCGAGCGCGGCGCGCGCTTCCGCACCCAGACCGTTGAGGTCTGGCTGGATGCCGGTATCCCCGATGCCCTGCTGGAAACCAATCGCTACTTGCTCGAACACGGGCATGACAACAGCGCCGAGGTGGCGCAACGCCCCGGCGTGGCCGTGATCCCGCCAGTCTTTGTTCACCCCGAA
Organism: Thermanaerothrix daxensis; assembly: GCF_001306145.1. GTDB lineage: Bacteria > Chloroflexota > Anaerolineae > Anaerolineales > Anaerolineaceae > Thermanaerothrix > Thermanaerothrix daxensis. Next base: position 153,071 of record NZ_LGKO01000002.1, on the reverse strand, counting down.
GCCCACCTGCAAAACGTGGTCGTCGGGCCACACGTATCGGTGGGACGTGGGTGCGTTTTGGAGTCGTGCGTGATCAGCGATAGCATTTTAGATGAGGAAGCCCAGGTACGCGAGGTCGTGCTGAAAGCCTCCTTGCTGGGGCGACGCACGCGCGTTGAGGGATCGGCCCAGCGCGCGAATCTGGGAGATGATGCATGGGTGAGATGAACCCCGAGCCGGTGGAATGTCATTCCGGTTATGAATATGCCGAACGCCCTATCGCCATTCATTGGGAAGGGGAACGCCTGGAGGTTGACGTCATCGAGGAGCGTTGGCGCATCCCCGGTGGAAAGTGTTTTCGCATTCGGGTTCGCGATGGACGGCGTTTTGAGTTGTTTTACGGCGAACTTTACGACGAGTGGCGGGTTAATCCGTTATAAGATCTCATTATTGTAAGAAGGAGCCAGAGCACCATGTCTTCCACTTCCTCCACCTTTCCCACCGCCTCTACACGCACCACCTACCTCTCACAGCGCGTGGCCAGCCTCAAGCCCTCCGGCATTCGGCGCTTTTTTGACATTGCCGCCACCATGAAAGACGTCATCTCCCTGGGCATCGGCGAACCCGATTTTGATACGCCCCCCTCGGTGATTGAGGCGGGTATTCAGGCCTTGCGCAGTGGTCAAACCCATTACACCTCTAATGCCGGCATCCTGGAATTGCGCCAGGCCCTGGCCGCCCATCTGGAACGGCTTTACGGCGTGAGTTACGATCCCCAAACCGAGATCATCATTACCGTGGGTGGGTCGGAAGCTCTTTATCTGGCGGCCACCGCCCTGCTTGACCCGGGTGATGAGGTCATCATCCCCACACCCTGCTTTGTCTCCTACCAGGCCCAGGTATACCTGGCGGGTGGGGTACCCATTGAAATTCCCTGCCGCATGGAAGACAACTTCGATGTAAACCCGCAAGCCATCGAGGCGGCCATTACTCCGCGCACCAAAGCCATCCTGATTGGCTTCCCCAACAACCCCACCGGAGCCGTCGCCACCCGTGAACGCCTGCTGGAGATCGCCCGCCTGGCCGAGAAACACGATTTGATCGTCATTTCAGATGAGATTTACGACCGCCTGGTCTATGCGGGTCATCAGCACGTCTGCTTCCCCTCCTTGCCAGGGATGAAAGGACGCTCACTCCTGCTGGGGGGATTCTCAAAAGACTACGCCATGACCGGCTGGCGCATCGGCTATGCCTGTGGTCCCCAGCATCTGATGCAGGGTCTGCTCCGTGTGCACCAGTACACGGTGATGTCGGCCCCGACCATGTCGCAGATTGCCGCACTGACGGCCCTTTACGACCGCGATGAGGCAGTGCAGATGATGGTTGAAGAATACGACCGCCGACGCCGTCTGATCGTCAGCGAACTAAATCGCATGGGGCTGCCCACCTTTGAACCCAAGGGAGCCTTCTACGCTTTTCCCAAGGTCAGCGTGACCGGGTTGGATGATGAAACCTTCGCCCAGCGCCTGCTCCAGGAAGAACACGTTGCCGTGGTGCCCGGTTCAGCATTTGGAGCCGGTGGGGAGGGCTTTGTGCGTTGCTCGTATGCCACCGCTTACGAGAAGATCGAGGAAGCCCTGCGCCGCATTGAGCGCTTCCTGAAACGACTATAAAAGTGCCGAGCGCACCTCCACCCGGTAGCAGAATGGGGTGCGACGAGCCCCGCATCTTCCCCAGGTGGCTTTTCCGGTTGCTTCATCCCCGGTCAACCGAATACGGGCTAATCTGACCCAATCAGCCGTGATATAATCCGCGGTTAAATCACGGCTTGGAGGAGGTGTCATGGCCTACCAATTGATTCAGGTTCCCCCCGCCGGGGAAGCCATTCAATTCTCAGAAGGACGACTTCACGTTCCCGATAACCCCATCATTCCCTATGTGGAGGGAGATGGCACAGGGCGGGATATCTGGCGCGCCGCCGTGCGCGTCTTTGATGCTGCCGTTGCCCGCGCCTACGGCGGCCGACGCAAGATTTACTGGATGGAAGTGTATGCCGGCGAGAAATCCTTCCGCCAGTTCCACACCTGGTTGCCGGATGAAACCCTGCAAGCCTTTCAAGAATTCAGAGTAGGGATCAAAGGTCCGCTCACCACACCCATCGGGGGCGGCATCCGCTCCCTGAATGTGGCACTGCGCAAGGCTCTTGATCTTTACGTCTGCTTGCGTCCGGTTCGCTACTTCGAAGGCGTTCCCTCGCCGGTGCGCCAGCCCGAACTGGTAGATATGGTCATTTTCCGTGAAAACACTGAAGATATCTACACCGGGATCGAATTTCAGCACGGTACCGCCGACGCCGAGCGCTTTAAGGCCCTCTTGCGAGAGCACTTCCCCGATCAGTTTGCCAAAATCCGCTTTCCAGAGACCGCTGGCTTCAGTCTCAAGCCCATCTCGGTGCAGGGTACCGAGCGCTTGGTGCGCGCCGCCATTCGCTGGGCTTTGGAAAACCGCCGCCGCAGTGTGACGCTGGTGCATAAGGGCAACATCATGAAATTCACCGAGGGAGCCTTTCGTGACTGGGGGTACGCCCTGGCCAAGCGGGAGTTTCGGCACCAAATCGTCACCGAACGCGAAGCCTGGATTCTTTCCAACCGCGAGCAGAATCCCAATCTGAGCATCGAGGAGAATGCCCGCCTGATCGAACCGGGCTACGATATGCTCCCTCCTGACCAGCAAGCAGCAATACGAGCGGAAGTTGAAAACACCCTGGCCACCCTCTGGCCCACCCATGGGGACGGCAAATGGAAGCACCTCCTGCTCATCAAAGATACCATCGCCGATGTAACCTTCCAGCACGTGCTGACCCGCCCACGCGATTTCGACGTCCTAGCCACCCCCAATCTGAATGGGGATTACCTCTCCGATGCCCTGGCGGCACAGGTAGGCGGAATCGGCATCGCCCCCGGTGCCAATATTAACTTTGAGAGTGGCCATGCCATCTTTGAGGCCACCCACGGCACTGCCCCCAAATACGCCGACCTGGATAAAGTCAACCCGGGCTCGGTGATTCTTTCGGGGGAGATGATGCTACGCTATCTAGGCTGGCACGAAGCCGCAGACCTGATTATCAAGGGAATGGAGGGCGCCATTTCAGCCCGCACGGTGACTTATGATTTTGCCCGCTTAATGCCCGATGCCACCGAAGTGCGCTGCTCCGAATTTGGCGATGCCATCATCCACCATATGGCAGATTAAGGCAGAGCAAGGAGATCCCCCTGGCCAGCGCGGCAAGAGGCGGCCCAAAAAAATTCCTGCGCATTTTGACTTGAATGCACAAAATATTTTCGCTACAATGAAATACACATTAAATTTGCATGCAGGGAGCATGTTGCACGTGGGCTAGACACCGAAGAAAAGGAGCGCGCAATGGACGTCATCAAGGTCAAGGCAAATTCCCGCACCGCAGCCGTAGCAGGAGCCATCGCTGGCGTAGTCCGCGAGCACAAACGTGCCGAGGTGCAGGCCATCGGCGCCGGCGCCGTCAACCAGGCCATCAAAGCATTGGTGCTGGCCAGGGGGTATCTGATGGAGGATGGTATCTCCATCGTGTGCATCCCCGAGTTTGTGGATGTGGACATCGAAGGGAAAATCCGCACCGCGATTAAACTGATTGTTGAACCACGCTGAACCCTGCCTCCCCTGAGCGCGCAGTGAACCAGCAAAGTTCAGGCGACCTCTGCCGGATCAAACCGTACTTCTTCCTTACCGGTTAGTTTCTCCTGAACCTTTTGCAGGACCAGTTCAAAATGGCGGGGGCGTGCAACGTAGTCCAGGTCATCGGCGGGTACCGTCAAGACCGGACAGAGGGTAAAACCTGCCACCCACGCCTCATAAAGCGCATTGAGCCGTTCCAGGTAACCGAGTGGGATTTCTCGTTCATAGGGACGGTGGCGCTGAGCAATGCGCCGCTGCAGGGTCGCGGTTGAGGCGCGCAGGTAAATCATCAGATCGGGCGGGGTCAGGCAATCACATGCCGCTTGGTAGAGCGCCCAGTACGTAGCATAATCACGTTCACTTAGCGCCCCTTGCAAGAAAAGCCCGTGAGCAAAAATCTCCGCATCCTCATACAGACTGCGATCCTGCACGGCTGAATGAGGACTACGTTGAATTTGGAGGTGAATGCGCAGGCGATGAGCCAGGAAAAACACCTGCGAATGGAACGCCCACGCCTGCATATCACGGTAGAAATCGCTCAGGTAGGGGTTTTCGATCTCCGGCTCGTAATAAGGTTGCCAGGCCATGCGCTCGCACAACAAGCGCACCAGGGTAGATTTTCCCACCCCAATATTACCTGCCACAATGATATATTTTTTCATTTGCTGAGTTTCCCTGCCAGTTCCAGTTCGATCACTTGCTGAAAGACCTCAAACGGCTGTGCGCCCAGCAGGGCAATCCCGTTGATGAAAAAGGTGGGGGTGGAATTGATGCCCAGGTCAACCGCATAGGCGTAATCATCTTCCACCTCGCCCTGGTAGCGCCGTTCATCCAGACAGGTGGTGAACTGTTGCATTTTCAAGCCCAGGCGCTCGGCATAGGCCAAATAGGCTTCTCGCCCCAAAGTAAGTTCCCCGCTGAAAAGCAGGTCGTGGAACTCCCAGAATTTGCCCTGCTCGTTGGCACAATTCGCCGCCTCGGCAGCCGGCCCAGCCTCCGGATGAATACTATACAGCGGAAAATCGCGATACACCAGGCGCACCTTATCCCCATACGCCGCCTGAATCTTCGGCCAGACCTGAACATGCCAACGTTGGCAGTACGGGCACTGAAAGTCGCTGAATTCAATGATCGTGATGGGCGCATCCGCCGGTCCATATACCGGGTCATCATCCACCGGCACATCGTAACGAGTCACCTGACGCGGTGTGTCCGCCTCGGCTTGTTGAGCAGCCAGTTGGGCTTTCAGACTGGCAACCTCGCGCCCCCAGATTCCATAACCTGCCGCCAATCCCAGCAGGAAAGCGGCCAGGCCAAGCCCCACCACTACCCAACGCCGGGAAGGCCTGGGCTGTGGCGTAGAAACAGGGGGACTGAATGAGTCGGGAGTCTCCGGTAGCGGCATTGATTCACTCATGTGTGTCGTCATCCTCGGTTTCAGATTCGCTTTCAGGAGCCAGGCCCAAACGACGTGCCTGCTCGTAGGTCAGAGCCTCGGGCGTGAGCGGAGGCGCCGCTTCCCCTTCAACAGCAGCCTCCCAGAAGGCATCAATCGCTTGCGGATCACCCGGTAGAGGGGGCTGCTGCAGGCTTTCCATCAAAGGCTCCAGTTCGGGTGCTTCGGCCGGTAGAACTTCTTCTGGAATGACCTCTGCCTCCACACCGGGGGGCAGGGTCAGGGGCGGTTCAGGAGGCGGTGTAGCGGTAGTCACGGTGAGATAGGGTGCGCCCATCTCGTCCAAGATCCGCGCCACCTCCTGCGCCGCCTGGAGCACCGCCTCAAAAGCCAGCGGCAGACGTACGGTGCTCTCCGCGGCCGGGGTCACCAGCACCAGTCCAAAGACCCCCACCGGCGCAAAAATCACATCTACTTCAGTGCCCTTGAAGGCCATCACCCCCTGGGGTGGGCCGGGACGAATCAGGCGTGAGACCTTGATTCCCGCACTGAGCGCCGTCATCAGTGGAGGGATCCACTCGGGCTCGAAGTAAGAGGGTAACCAATCTCCCGCCTGGGCCACAATGTGACCGCGATCATCCAGCAAGTACACGGCTAACGCGTTTAAGGTCTGGCGCAAACGCCCCAACCGCATCGAGAGACGAGGACCTTCTTCCTTCTCTACCCTGGCTTCAGCAAGCGACGGCGCAGACGGGGTTATTCCCAGTACCTTGGCAACCGCATCTAGAAACGTGCCCATGCTCAGCGGCTTGCGCAGAAAATACACCGCGCCCGCCTCCTGAGCACGGTGCGCCAATCCCTCCTCCGTTAATGCCGTGATCAGAATGCAGGGAGTTTGAGGAAAACGCTGGTGTAATTTGCTGACCAGATCCAGCCCCGACATTCCCGGAAGGCGAATATCAGCGATCAACAGATCGGCATGCTGGCGCGATATCTCCAACAGGGCTTCCTCTGCCGAGGGCATTACCTGGATATCCAGAGCGGGGTCAAGGGTCAGCAGGGCGCTGCGCAACATGCGCCCCAGTTCTAGCGTATCTTCGACAATCAATACCCGGCGCACGGCCATAGGCACTCCCCTGGCAAGGTTCGGTTGAGCCTATTATACAGGATTTTACCGCCGCAGAACGCCCCTCAAGGAAGGAGTTCTCGAGCAGGTGAATTACCCCTAAACCTTCAGACAGACCGCATCGGAACACTTTTCTATGCGGATGGGGGCAGTTCGGCAAAAGTCAGCACCCCCTCAGCCTCCGGATGGGCAGAAAGATGCTCTATCCCGCTTTGGGCCGGGGAGAGTGGCACGAATAACGGGTAGCCATCGGGTGAGGTCTCGGTCATCGAAATCGGTACCCCAAAAGCGCGGCTCAGCAAGCCCGGCTGGAGGACCTCACGGGTTGTGCCCCAGGCCCACAGGCGACCTCCGACCAGAAGCGCCACACAGTCAGCGTAGCGTACCGTCAGATTCAGATCATGCAGCACCATCAGCACCCCTCGACGGGGGAGATCTGAGGTCATGCTGTTATCCGCCAGATGACGCAGGTGGGTTAGTAAGGCAATCTGGTACTGCAAATCCAGATGCGTGGTCGGTTCGTCCAAAAGCAGGAAAGGCGTCTGCTGAGCCAGCGCGCGCGCCAGCAAAATTCGTTGCAACTCTCCGCCGGAAAGTTCGGACAGGCAACGCTCCGCCAGATGCAGGGCTTCCACCTGCTCCAGGGCCTGGCGGGCCATGGCTTCATCACGCGGAGAAACCTGCCCCAGGAAATTCAGATAGGGAGTGCGCCCCAGGAGCACCGTCTGCCACACGGTGAAAGCAGGTGGTAACTGATTGACCTGGGGCACTACTGCCAGATACCGGGCACGTTGCCAGGGGGTCGCACGTATCAAGTCCAAGTCACCCACTCGAATAACCCCTGCCTGGGGGGCGATCAGGCCGCTGATAGCCCGAATCAGGGTGGATTTGCCGGCGCCGTTTGGCCCAATGAGGGCTACCACCTGCCCTCGCTCAAGGCTCATAGACACATCCTCCAGGATGTGTTGCCCCTGCAAGATGACTGTCACCCCTTCCAGGTATAGCCGACCTACATCGGCCTGGGAAGCATTTTCTGATTTCAATGGGGTGTTCATGCCACAACCTCCGCAAAACGAGCCTGCAACCAGGCTGCCGTCTCCATCATTGAGGGCCCATCATGGATCAGGTTTTGCCCTCGTTGCACCGTTGAGACCACAATCCGCATATCCGGTAAGCCGACATCCCACCCACGCATCCGCATAAGCGCCGCCGCATCAACCGGATACTCTGGCTCCGAGAAAAGCAACCATATATCGGGTTTTTGCTGCATCACAGCATCCAAATCCAGAGGGAGATACCCGGCAGGCTGAGACCCAAAAAGATTCTCCCCTCCCGCCGCTTCAATCAAATCGTGGATGAACGTTAGCGCCCCCGGTGTGCGTGGATGAGGGCCAAACCAGAGTTCAGCGTAGACCCGTGGGCGCGGCTGAAGCGCCCGCGTCGCCAGGTCGGCAAAACAAGCCTGCCAGCGCGCCACCAGGTTGCGCGCGGCCTGTACCGCCCCTACCAATCCCCCCAGCATCACGAGATTCTCCCAAATCCCGTACACGCTGTTGGGCAGTGGCAACACAAACACAGGCCACCCCTGCCGCACCAGGTGGAGCGCCAATGATCGCTGCACCCCAGTGGTAAGTAGTATCAGGTCCGGACGCACTTCTTGCAAGCGATCCAGATCCACTTTAAGGTAATCCCCCACTACCTCGGCCTGTAGGTCCGGAACATAGCGCCGACAGTAGGTTGAAACCCCCACCACGCGTTCTCCACACCCCAGTGCAAAAAGCGCCTCAGTCAGCCCCGACACCAGGCTCACAATCCGCTGAGGCGGAAAAGCCAGTTCCACCCTCTGCCCCAATGGATCACAAAACAAGCGCAATTTAGTCGCCATCTCATCCCACTCCCTGCACCTTGCTGCGGCGCAAAAGCCAGAGAAAGAACGGTGCCCCCGCTAATGCGGTGATAATTCCCACCGGCAGTTCTTGAGGGGCTAAAAGCACTCGTGCCAGCACATCCGCCAGTAGCAATGCTGTTGATCCACCCAGAACGCTCAACGGGATCAGGTAACGATAATCCGGTGTGAAGATCAGACGCATCACATGCGGCACGATCAGCCCGATAAAGCCGATGATGCCCGCAAACGAGACTGCGGCAGCCGTGCTGAGCGCTGCGGCAAGCAGAATCCAGGTTCGCACCCGAGACACGTTCAGCCCCAATTGCTGAGCCTGCTCGTCACCAAATTGGAGCACGTTCAGCGCATGCCCGCTGATCATCAGACCACCTAGCCCCACGATCAGATAAGGCAGCATGCCCCCCACCGCTGGCCACCCCCCCAGAGCGGCGCCTCCCAACAGCCACGCCAGGGCCCGCCGTAACTCACCAGTTGAACGCAACATCAAAAAGGAGGTCAATGCCGAGGCAAACGAGGAGACCGCTACACCCGCGAGAATCAGGTTGGCGGTAGGCAGAGCGTGACCACTGCGGGCCAATGCCATGACCACCAGCACGGTCAACATGGCCCCAACAAAAGCCATGGCCGGCACAGCCATCAACCCCCAAAATGAGTAGGGCCAGCGCAGGCTCATTGCCACAACCGCACCCAGCCCGGCTCCCGAGGCCACCCCAATCAAGTAGGGATCGGCCAGCGGATTGCGGAAAAGCCCCTGATAGGCCGCTCCACTCCCGCCCAGCGCCGCCCCGGTCAACGCAATCAGCACCGTGCGGGGCAAACGTATCTCCCACAAAATGGTGTGGTGGGCCGCATGAGTGGCCTGCCCGATGAGCGTGCGCCAGATTTCCGGCAGCGGAATGCTCACCGAACCCATTGCAGCGCTGAGCCCAAGCGCCAGTCCCAACCCAACCAGAAGCACATACCAGGAAATTGTTTTTTTCATCGTCATATCAGGTTGACCCCACCCCAAACCCGGGGTTCGGGATGGGGTCCAGCGTCTTTTACTTGAACAATTCGGGGTGGAAGATTTTAGCCAGATTCTCCAGGGCATCCACCAAACGCGGGCCGGGCCGGCTGATAAGGTCATCATCAAAGGGAATGACCTGTCCACTTTTCACTGCACGCAGATTGCCCCAGCCAGGGCGCTGTGCCACCGCCTCGGGTGTGGTGCCCCATTTGGTATCCCCAAGCAAAATCAGATCAGGATCGGCAGCCACGATTTGTTCCAGGCTCATCTGCGCCCAGGAGCTATCCAACACTGCTGCAATGTTGATCCCACCCGCACGAGCAATCAGCGCATCGTGGAACGAGCCTGGCCCTGCCGTCCAGGGTTTGGTTGGGTCTTGCGAAGCATCCAATTCATAAAAAACTCTGGGCCTCCGGCTCACCGTCGCAATCTTCGCATCTACTGCAGCCACTCGCGCCTTGAGACTCTCGATGAGAGCGGCGGCTTCATCCTCGTGCCCGGTCAGTCGTCCTACCACGTCCAGATTGGCATAAAGGTCCTCCAGGGTTACAGGATTGGGGACCAGGAACACCGTCAATCCAGCCTCTTCCATGGCTTTTACCTGCTCTGGAGATTGGATGCCCGCAGCCAGAACCAAATCGGGCTGCAATGCAACCAGTTGCTCCAGGTTAAGCACCTCCCACGTGGAGCCAATATCCGTCACAGAGGCAACCTCAGGAGGATAATCGGAGAACGCATCCCGGGCAATCACCTGTCTCCCTGCCCCCAGCGCGAATAGGATTTCGGTATTTGAGGGCGCCAGAGAGATGATGCGCTGGGCAGGTGCTTCCAGAGTCACCTCACGTCCCAGCCCATCAGTGGCCGAGATCTGCGCTACCGGCGTAACCGTTGGTGCTGGCGTTGCCGTTGCCAGGAGAACCGCCGTTTCAGTGAGGGTTGGGCCTGGCGTAGATACCTCGGGTGTTGCAGGAGCACACGCGCCAAGGACCCACCCAAGTAACACGAAGATGATCAAAAGTTGAGAAAATCGCTTCATTGTCCACTTCTCCTTTTGCATTTACCAACGCAATCGTGTCGGTTTACTAAGGTTTGGCCCTCTCGTAAGGCATACTGCCCCCGGCCAGCGGGCCAACTGACCAGGTGGGGGTTACATGAGGATAGGTATGATCTTGGCCGCGGCTCCGGCAATCAAAACGGAACCTCCCTGTCGTGAGGACAGGGAGGTGAGAGACCAAGGCCGCCAGAGCATCGGTTCCCACCTCCTTTCCGCGAGAGGTTGGCGAACCCCTACCGGGCGGGCGATCTGGCTTGGAGGGCATTCGCCCTCCTTACAGCTGCGGGACAGCACCGGACTTGCACCGGTTTCGCCTTTAAGCCGCTCCATCCGGGAAGACTGGCACCCGGCAGGTGTTATGAGGTTGTCAAACTAAAGTGATTGTAAGCAGGGAAAGGGGTATTGTCAAGAAAGGATTGCCAAATCCGGGTTTCCCGGCTATAATAAAGGTCGTCACGGGGCGTGGCGCAGCCCGGCTAGCGCGCTTGCATGGGGTGCAAGAGGTCCTGGGTTCAAATCCCAGCGCCCCGACCAGGAAGAGCCCTTTGGTGGATGAATCAAAAAGCCAAAGGGCTTTTGTTTTTTATCCCTTTGCTCCACCCCGCTTGCACCCTCCATATCCCAGCATCCGATTCCCTCGCTCCTCCACCCTTTACTCTGCTATAATCCTGTTAGCGGGGGCATCGCAACTTGCATTTCCCCTTCTTCCTGAATCATTCACAAGACCCCCAATGGAACTATTGCTGGGGATCCAACGTCATTATTTAGATAAAGATCCCGTGTTTTTATCCTGAATAATGATGCCAATATCTGGAAGGCAAGGAGGAGAAGATTATGAAAAAGGCATTCCCATGGCTCACACTGAGCATCCTGATCCTGGCCATGCTGGTTAGCGGGTGCTTCCCGCGTGAGCCGCGCCCCACCACCAACCAGGCTGCCACCTACGCGGCGCAAACCGTGGAAGCCCGCCTGACCGAGATGGCCCTACAAACCCTCATCGCTCAACTGACAGTAACGCCAGCCATTCCCAGTCCCTTCCCAACCGCCACCCCTGGCCCGCAGGAGGCCACCGCAACCCCAGCACCCCCAACGACGGCTCCCACCGCTCTGCCCACTCTGGTGCCGCCCACACCCACGGCGACCCCCATCCCCTGCAATTGGGCGAAGTTCGTCAAGGACGTAACCGTGCCCGATGGCGCCCAATTCCGCCCGGGTGAAGCCTTCACCAAGACCTGGCGCTTGCAGAACATCGGTTCTTGTACCTGGACGGCAGAATACGCCCTCGTCTTCGCCAGCGGCAACGCCATGGACGGCCCGGCCTCACAAAAACTTGGCACCACCGTGCGCCCGGGCGAGACGGTTGATATCTCCGTCAACCTCAAGGCTCCGACAAAACCCGGCGATTATACCGGCAATTGGAAACTGCGCAGCGCCGATGGCGTCATCTTTGGCCTGGGCCGCGATGCCAGCCAGCCCTTCTGGGTCAAGATTAAAGTGCGGGAACCCTCGCAGGTGGCCTTTGATCTGGCAGCAAACTACTGTGCAGCCGAATGGCGCACTTCCGCCGGTGTGCTCACCTGCCCCTCAAGCGGGATTGACACCACCAACGGCTCCATCACCATCAACAACGCTCCCAAATTGGAAGGAGGCCGCCAGGAAGATGAGCCGGCCCTCATCACCGTGCCTTCTGCCGGGGATGGAGGCTTCATCAGTGGGAAGTTCCCGACTTTCAAAGTCGCCAAAGGGGATCGCTTCAAGGCCATCATCGGCTGTCTGGATGGCGCCTCGAATTGCAACGTGATGTTCCAGTTGAACTACGTTGCCGATGGTGGCGCTGAACAAAACCTGGGCTCCTGGACGCAGACTTACGACGGCAAATGGGAGAGCCTGGATGTGGACCTGAGCAGCCTGGATGGCAAGTCGGTGCAGTTTATCCTCAAAGTGCTCAACAACGGCAACTCCCAGGATGACCTGGCCTTCTGGCTGGCGCCACGTGTGGTGCGCTAAAACCCTTCCACCCGGCCCTCTGCAACAACGGGGGCCGGAATTTTCAAAGTGGGCCTGAGTGCCCAGGAGTAAACCCATGAAACCCCTTTCTTTTTTCCGTGTGCGCCTTAACCGCCGCTTCTGGATCGGTTGGGGCCTCATCCTTGCCCTGGCTCTCCCCCTGGTGCTGCCCACCGGGTTGGTGCAGGCCTACACCGGTTACCCCACCTTTGACATTGTCTCGGTCAAGCCCGACGAATCGGTGACCATCAAAGCCGTCAATCTCCCCCCCAATCAAACTTTCACTGTGCGCATGGGCAAGATTGGCACCCGCGCCATAGGCGGTATTGAGGTGGGGCAGTTTACCTCAGGAAGCGGTGGTACTCAGACTCTGACGTATAACATTCCCGCTGCCCTTAAAGGACTGCGCCAGATCTCGATCCGCATGGATAGCAAACCGGGCGGCTACTATGCCTACAACTGGTTCTACAATCTGAGCACCCCCGCCACCGCAACCCCCGGCCCAACGGCCACCCCCGGCCCCACCCCCACACCCAAACCCACCAGTAGCGGTTACAGTGGAATTCCCACCTTTGCCATCTTGAGCGTTGTAAAGGATGATAAGGTCACCATCCGCACTAACAACTTCCCTGCCAACCAGACCTTTACCGTGCGCATGGGCAAATATGGCACGAAAGGCATTGGCGGCATTGTAGTTGGGATCAGCGACTCGGGCACGGGAGGCAGACTGGAGTTCACCTACACCATCCCGGCTGAGTTGAAAGGCCAGACCCGCATTGCCATCCGCCTGGATAGCCCCGCTGGCTACTACGCCTTCAACTGGTTCTGGAACAATATCGCGCCGTAAAACTCAAACCCCAAAATCGCTGAGGGCGGCGCAAGGACCGCCCTCAGCGATACCCCCGCACTGAGTTTGCTCGATCACGCGCGCAGGATGGCCTCGGTCATGCGCACAGCCCGCACCACGGCTTCCACATCGTGCACGCGCAAGATGTCTGCACCTCGCTCCACCCCCAGCACCGCCGCCGCCAACGTTCCCTCCAGACGCTGATCGGGTGGGAGATTGAGGGTATAGCCGATGAACGATTTTCGTGAAGGTCCCAACAAAAGGGGAAAACCCAGGGTTTTGAAAGCATCTAAGTGGCGGATCAAATGCAGGTTTTGCTCCACCGTCTTACCAAACCCAATGCCCGGATCGAGGATAATATGCTCACGGGGCACCCCGGCCGCAAGCGCCAGATCCACGCTTGCCAGTAATTCCGCCTTGATATCCTCGATCAGATTAGTGTAGGCGATATTCACATAGCGCCCGCCCAGCCGTTCACGAAGTTCCGCGTTCTCGGGCTGACTACGATTGTGCATCAAAATCACCACTGCCCCGTATCGCGCCACGACTTCGGCCATGCGTTCATCCGCCCGCATTGCCCACACATCGTTCACCCAGTGAGCCCCCAAACGCAGAGCGGCCTCCGCCACCACAGCCTTGTAGGTATCCACCGAAAGGATCACCCCCCAATCCTGTTTGACCAAAGCCTCAATGACCGGCAGGACCCGTGCCATCTCCTCCTCGGCACTGACCGGCCTTGATCCCGGGCGCGTGCTCTCCCCGCCAATATCTAAAATGTCCGCCCCTGCCTGCACAAAGCGGCGAGCCTGTTCCAACGCCCTTTCCACTACTTGACCCTCGGTTAGCAAGCCATCTCCCGAAAAGCTATCTGGCGTCACATTGAGGATTCCCATGGTATAGGTACGCTCTCCCCAGCGTGGCAGAGGAACAGCAAACATGATTACGTCACCTCCTGCTCAGAATATGGCCCAAACGGCCACACGGCCTCCGGTCCCGCCCAAAACCTCACTCCACTGCAATCCAAGCGCGCCCGCAACGCCTCAAACGTCTCCCCCAAGTGGGGATGACGTCCGTGGGGATAGAGATCGCACAACGGCACCAGCACAAAGGCACGCTCCGCCATGCGAGGATGCGGAATGCAAAGATCGGGCAGATCAATGACGGCCTCATCGTAGAGCAAAATATCCAGGTCTATCAAGCGCGGGCCGTATCGTATCCCTTCCTTTCGTCCCAGGCGCCGTTCCAGAGCCTTAAGTTCGCCCAGCAAAGCCTGAGGGGCAAGATAGGTCTCTGCTTCAATTACCATATTGAGAAAGAGGGGCTGGTCAGTAATACCCCAGGGAAGGGTTTCGTAAACCGCCGAGGCCCGGCGCGGTTGAGCCACCGGCGGTAGGGCCGCCAGCGCCTGCCGCAAATTCTGGAGCCGATCCCCCAGGTTCGTCCCCAGTGCCAGATAAACGATGATCGGATATCTTCCCATAGGACCAACCCAACTGGACTAAACCGCTTCCAGAATCACGGCAACCATGGCCCCACCAACCTGGCTCATCATCAGCGCAACGGCAGGGGCTTCGTGTTCAACCCGTTCACCCCATTGCGTCAGCACAGCCGGCAAGGAGTCTCCCGGCCAGGGCACTGAGAGGCGGGTCAAGGCCATTTCTTCCTCGCCGGGCAAAGCCGGAGGCGCCCCCAAGGCGACCAGGTAACGGAGGTGGGCCGCCTCCACCCCACCCTCTGCAAGCCAGTCCCGCCAGGCCTGCGGAGAGGCCTGAAACTGCCAGGGGGGAAGATCACGTAAGCGCGTCCGTGGAAGCACATTGTAACGGCCTACCCCTCCTGCGCTGGCCAGGGCACTCCAAACAAGTGGCTTGCCCTCTTCTGATTGCACCAAGAGAAGCCACTCACGTTCACCGTGCCGCAGCGCAGCGACCTGACTTTGTAGCCACCGCAATGCGCTGGGGGCAGGCAGAAACGGCCAGGCATACATTAGGCCGGGCAGGGCTTGTGCGAGCGGAACGCCCCAGACATGACTTTCTTCCATCCAAGCAGATCGCAAACCGGCCTCTGCCAGGGCATGTACCAGCCCGGCCTCGGTGGCAACCCCGCCCGCAACCCAGTAAGCCTCACCCATAAGCCCCTATTGATGACGTAGCGCGTTGATCAGATCGGCAAGCAGCCCGTAGGCGGTGGTCTCAGGGCCAGGATTGCTTTCTACGATCCCCAAACCCGGCAGTACATCCAGTTGAAACTCCACGTAAGAACTGGTGCCGCCAATAGCGTAAAGGGGCGAATCCGCCGAGACACGCTCTGGGCGCACGCGTGCCTCTAGCAGCAGATCACCCTGGCGACGCGCTGTGCAGACCAGTTTCCAGCGTTCACCCGCTGCGCGGGCTTCTGCAATGTGCTCCGGCGTCAGGTCGCGAATTCCCTGCCGTTCCACCTCCTGGGGCTTTAGCGGAATGCCCATGAGCACCGTCACCAGTGCCGCCACTTTAATCGCCGCATCCCAGCCATCCACATCCGCGCTGGGATCGGTCTCGGCAATACCAATGGCCTGGGCCTGGCGCACGGCCTCCTCAAAGGTACGCCCTTGCTCCATCTCCCCAAGAATGTAGTTCGTGGTGGAGTTGAGAATGCCGCGAAAGCCCAGTAAGTTCACCGCCGGCAACGACCCGCGGAAAAGCGAGAAAATCGGTGCTCCATCCATGACGGCGGCCTCAAAGAGAAAACGCTTCCCCCGCGTCGCGGCCATTTCGGTCAACTCTTTGTAAGCGTGCACCACCGGACCCTTATTGGCGGTAATGGCATGCATGCCCTTCTGCAGCGCCGCCTTGATATGGTCAATGGCGGGCTGGCCGGTCAGGTGATTCACGGGCGAGGTCTCAATCATCACCTCTGCCGAACTGGCATACAGAAATTCCAGCGTGTTTTGTGGCACCGGCTGTGCCGAAAGCACATTCAGCGACTGACCGCGCTCGCTTAATTCCAGCGCATGGTTGAGGTTGATGCCCCCGGGGTTAATGGCCGCCCCATGTCGCCCTGTGACAATTCCCGTCACAATGACCTGCCAGCCGAATTGCTTAAGCAGTTCGGGCTGCTTGCGCAAAAGCAGACGCGCAAACGCTCGTCCAACATTACCGAAACCAACCATTGCCAGGGTCACCTGTCGCGCCATCGTATTTTGCCCTCCACATCATTGAGATCGAAGCAAATGTCATGCATGTTGTACCACAAACCCCCAGAATGTCAAATTCAGACCGGCGGCCATGGGTAATAGCGCCGTCCTGCAGGGGGAAGAGGAAAGCGCCCGCTCTCCAGAAGGCGTTGAGCCCGCCGGGCCAGCGCCCGCACCTCTGCCGGGCTGAGTAATCGCTCCAGCGCTGCGTTCAGCGGGCTGGAGATGTCCTTCAAACCAGCGCCAAAGGTCTCAATGGCCTGCAAGTATTCTGGCGGGATGGGTTCACCTGCAAAATCCCACACCACCGTGCGCAACTTATCTTCAACATGGAAGCAGATTCCGTGGTCAATTAGCCACAGATGGTGCTCGGAATCGAAGAGAATGTGCCCGCCTTTGCGATCTGCATTATTGACCAGGTAATCAAACAATGCTACCGGGCGCAGGCGCTGGCGATCCTCGGGAGTAAAAGTAAAGTAGTGGTACTCCGGATCGTGCTCAATATAGAGTTGAAGCGAACCCCTGCCCAGGGGCCCCCGCCGACGATATACCGTTGGTGGCACCAGGTCCCAGCCAAGCGCCTGGCTGACCACATAGGCCGCCACCTCGCGCAGCGCCAGTGTGCCGGGTGGAAAATCCCACAGGGGTTGTTCGCCCCGCGTGGGCTTGTACACCGCCAGAAACTCGCCCCCTTGATGGACCACCCGGACCAGAAAGGTGTAATTGGAGCCCAGTAGCAACTCCCCCTGAAGGGTAATCTCTCCCTGCTCCAGGGCCTGGATGATGGGCACTACCTCCTGACCTTCACTCATCCCTGATTTCGGTCAGCCACCTCGGCATCAGTGTTTATGCCCGTTGCGGCGGGGGCAAAAATGCCCCTCCGGGTCCATGGGCTCGCCACACTGCGGACAAATCGGACGACCCCGATTCACCACTTCCAGCCCCCATGCCGAAAGCGCCAGTAATTGGGAGCGCGTACACCAGAACCGCACCACCGAGCCCTCCTCCTCACTACGCTCGTCGGTCACCAGTTCATAAGCCACCAGACAAGCCAGATCACGTTCAGGATCGTAAGCCAGTCCCATTTCACCCACACGGAACAGCGGATCTACTGGTGGCTGGATGTGCATTGCTGCCTCCTGATAAAGCGGCGAGGCCGGGGGCAGGTCAGGGTAACGACGGCTCAATTCTTCCAGAAACTGGGTCACACCCAGCGCCAGAGTCTGCAACTGTATCTTTTCAATCAGCAGGGTGACCGATTGCGCTCCCTGCCAGGCTTGCAGATAAAAGACGCGTTGCCCGGGCTTGCCAATCGCATCCGCGGTTATGTGCGTTACGGGATCTAAATCAATTTCAGTGCGCGGCATAGGATAAGTTGAGCCTCCTTAGTCCTGTTTATATAGTATACCCAGTATACCCGACCTCGCGCCCTTAAACACGCACTTGCTTAACGTATCCACCCCTCTGAGAGTATGGCCCGCTTGTAACGTGTGTTGTTCAAAGGCTTCTAGAAAGGTGCCCGCCTTAAGTCCCCCCGCTCCCAGAGCACGCCTTCAACCTCACAAGGCTCATCCCCCAAAAGGCGCCGTACCTGCGCCTGCAACCTGTCCACATCGCCGCTGGTAAAGAAACGCATCGGCGCACGGCCTCCCTCGGGAGCCAGCCACCCCCGCATCTCCAAAACGCGCCGGGTCTGGCGGGCAACCGCCGGCGCCGGATCAATCACACGCACCCCCGGCCCAGCGATTTCTTGAATGAGCGGGATGACGAAGGGGTAGTGCGTGCATCCTAAAACCACCGTATCAATTCCCTCCGCCAGCATGGGCTTCAGGGCTTGTTCGAGTATGTGACGTGCGCGCTCTCCTTCCAAATCGCCGGCCTCAATGGCTTCAACCAGGCCCGGGCAGGTATCCTGATAAAGACGAACGTGACGGGCAAAGCGTTCCACCACCGAGGCATACAGTGCCCCCTGAAAGGTAGCCGGAGTAGCCAACACCCCCACACGACCGCTGTTGGTCTGCTCAGCAGCGGGTTTAACCGCAGGCTCCATGCCAACAAAGGGTACCTCCGGGAAAGCTGCACGCAGATAATGCAAAGCCGCGGCCGAAGCCGTATTGCACGCCACCACAATCACCCGGGCCCCCTGCGCCAGCAAGAAACGGGTGATTCCCTCGGCAAACCCACGCACCTCCTCAAGCGTGCGTGGGCCGTAGGGCACATGCGCCTGATCGGCCAGGTAAAGCACCGGGTGTTGGGGCAAAAGGGCGCGAATGGCGCGCAGGACCGAAAGCCCTCCCACTCCCGAATCAAATACCCCAATGCAAGCCGGTTTAACCCCGTCGCCCATCATGCGCCGCCTGTACCAGTGCCTCGAACAGCACCCGATGCTGGGGTGAATTCTGCCGGCGCTCGGGGTGCCACTGCACCCCCACTGCAAAAGGATAATCCGGAATCTCCACGGCCTCGACCAGACCATCGGGCGCCCAGCCCACGGGCTTCAGCCCCGGTGCCAGGCGTTCAATGCCCTGATGGTGGTAACTATTCACATTGAACTCGCCCGCCCCCACTAGGCTCGATAATCGGCTTTGCGGCTCAACCCGCACCGAATGCCCTGTCTCCTCCGACCAGTGGTTTACTACCTGGCCCAACTGATCGGGGAGGTCCGCATAGAGCGTGCCGCCGAGCGCTACATTGATGACCTGAATGCCGCGGCAGATTCCCAGGAAAGGCCAGCCGGTTTGAACGGCCAGGCGCACCAGAGCAATTTCGGTGGTGTCGCGGCGCGCATCCACCCCGTACACCCTGGGATGTAGCGCTCCCCCATATAGGGTGGGATCCACATCCGCTCCACCGGTCAACAGCAAGCCATCCAGCCGCCGGCGGGCTTCGCGAACCGCCGCCTCTTCGAGCAAGGCGGGAAGCAATACTGGAATGCCTCCCGCCTGCTCGATGGCCGTTACATACAACTCATTCAAAACGAACGAGCGCTCAGATTCTTTTTGTCTGGATCCTAATGTGATACCAATAAGCGGCTTAATCACACCCAGCGCCTTGACTAATCGGTTTGCTCAACCAGGTAATTCTGCAATCCCATGTGAGCAATCTGATCCAACTGGGCTTCGATCCAATCGGCATGCTCCTCTTCATCCTGAAGGATACTCTCCAGCAAAGCCCGAGTGCCGTGGTCACTCTCTTCCACGGCCAGCCGGATAGCGGCATTATAGGCTTTTACCGCTTCATATTCGGCTTGCAAGTCATCCTTCAACTGGGATTCCACATCCTCCCCGATATAGAGCGGATTTAACTGGCTGACAATGGGTTTACCCTCCAGAAAGATAATCCGCCCGATCAATTTTTCAGCGTGATGCATTTCGGTGATAGCGCGTTTCTCAATGGCCTCATGCAATTTCGCATACCCCCAGTTTGCACACATCTCCGAATGCACCATGTACTGATTAATGGCGGTCAATTCATCCGCCAGCAGGTGGTTAAGAACCTCGATGACCTTCGGACTTCCTTTCATGGCTCACTCCTTTCCCTCACTGAATTTGGACGGACAATCAAGGTTTTTTACTGACCCCTCTTTTTTTATTATATTTATTATAATCCCAAGCCAGTTGTGCCCCTGCACCTCAGACCTCCCAATCCTCTACCTCGTGATAGGGGATCGGGGCAACCTCACGGCGCACTTCCGTCCTCTGCTGCGCGGGTGCCGGCATTTGGGGATAGTAAAACGTCTGACGGAGTGCCCAGGTGAGCGGTCCACTTTGACGGTAGCCGTGATAGGTCCCCCAAAATTGCGCCCAGCGGAAGCGCACAACGTTCCACCACTCCCGCCGCCAGACTCCCTCCTGCCTGGCCACCTGCCAATCGCTCCACACATTGCTCAGCCAGAGGCGTAGTAAATCCCGGATGCCAAAGCGCTCATGCGGGTAAATCTGCTTGAAAGCCATTCCCTCCCGACGATAGCGGTTATACACCCCGTGCCAGGTCTCGCGATGGATGTGAATGACCTCGGCCTCGGCCACGTAACTGATGGCATACCCCTGTGCCTGCGCCCAGCGTGCCCAGGCCAGATCCTCCAGCGCGGGCAGTGATTCGTCATAAGGATGCTGTTCCCACAACGACCGTCGAATTGCCGCATTGGCATTGTTACAGAAGGGATGCGGTTGGCGAGGAATGGAATGATCGGGATACCAGCGGCGGAAAATCTGGTGCTCCGAGAATTTGGTCACCGGATGGCCGCGCTGCTTGCCATAGGTCAGCGCTACCTGTGGATCATTGAAGGGCTCCAGCAAACGCTCCAGCCAGTCCGGATAAACCGGGTACACATGAGCACTGGCAATCACAATGAACGGCGCCGTTGCTTCACGAATGCCGTAATTGAGCGAACGTCCGAAGGTAAACTCCTGCGGGCTGATGTGGGTGATCTTAACCCCATGGCGACTTGCAATGGCAACCGTAGAATCCGTTGAGCCCGAATCAACCAGAATCACCTCGACATCGCGCACAGTCTGATGGCGAATGCCTTCCAGCAGCCGCCCAATGTGTTGGGCCTCATTATAGGCGCGAATAACCACTGAACACAACGGCATGGCTAGGTCCTCGCTCCCAACCCAATTTACCCCGATAACGACAGAGACGCCGACATCTCCTCGAGAATAAAGGGCTTCCTATCACGGACGCCCTCTACGATCACTTTCAGTGTGGGTGAATTTTCGGGCAGCAGCGCCGACCAGGCGAACGGCTTGAGACGCACAAAGCCCGGCCAGATGCTATCTTCTTCCAGATAGGCATCGAAGGGCAATGAGGTCACGAATAACTGGTAGTACAGGAAACGCCGCGCTTCCCGAATGAATTCCGGCGGCACCTCAATGTGTTCGGCACGCAGAAAATCCTCCACCTGATGCAGATAGGCCTCTGCCGTAGGTGGGAAGAATACCGTTGGATATTGGGTGTAGCGTGCCCGTCCGGCACACAACACTGGCACCCCCATGATAGAGGCCTCTAAACCAATTGAGGAGTTGTAAACCATGACGAACTTCGAGCGTTGGATTAACGCATAAGAACTGAGGTATTCGCGCGGGCCCACAAAAACCACGTTGGGGAGAGTGCGCACCCCCCGGCGTTCCACCCAGGCTTCTACCGTCTCGCGGCTTTCTTTGCCAGGGCGCAATTCATCCGGGTGCGCACGGATGATAAAAAGGGTTTCAGGATGGGCGCGCATCACCTCCAGCACCGCATCCAACCAGGCAAACATATCCGGGAAGAGGGTATTGGCGTGGGGCTGACTGGTATCAAAAATCACGTTGGTAAAGACGGGCACAACCTGCTGAAAAGCGCTCAACCGCTCCTGCCAGGTTGCATCCAAGTCGCGCATCTCGGGCCAGAAGCGAATGCCGGCCATGGTGAACTGCCCCTGAAAACGCTGGGAAAGGTACGCCTCCAGACGGTGCTCCCGTTCGGGCGTAAGGGTAAAATCCTCAGGAATGTGAATGGGATAAGCCGTGGCTTCGCCCTCGGTGAAGAAAGCCGAAAAAGGACGCAACCCCACCTCGTGAGTGATCACACGAATGCCGCGCTGCCGGGCGATCCAGCGAGCAGTGGCTTCGGGGTAAAACTGCCCGTTGAAGACCACCACGGCCATGGGGTGAACGCGTTCCAGGAGCGCCGCAAACTGCTGTCCCAGACTCCATGCCGAGAGCATGTAACGACGATAAAGCAACCGTGTAGGCGCATCATCTTCCAGGGTGTGGCGGCGCAAAATCCAGCGGATGGCTGGCAAGACCAACGCCCCCAACGGCATCTCGTGGTAAGTAAAGTTCATCAGCGCCGGAAGAGGCAGATCACGAATGGCTTGCTGTAATTCCGCATCTTCCTGATAGACAAACGTCGCCACATCGGCGTGGGCGTAAGTGGCCCGCGATTGGGCCTGGCAGGCCGCGCACGGCGGCGGTTGGGCAGGGTCATCGCGCTGAGTGCCCAACACACACGGCTGCAGCCCCCCCTGACAGACAAAATGCACCACTGGCGTCCCGCTCAGGCGTAAAGCCCAGCCGGTGAGCAGTGAAAACGCGGCATTGAGGCTCATTCCCACCAAACGGGTTGAGGCATTGAATAGAATCACCGGCGGCGTGCGCGCTTCGGCAGGAGCCTGAGCCGCCACCCGGCGTGCCAGCAGGCGCAGTTGCAGGTTATAGTGCCAGCGGCGCGCTCGCGTGCGCAGAGCCCGCGGTAACCGATTCACCCTCTGAAGCACAGCAGGCAAGGGCTAAACTCCAAAGCGGCGTAGTTTACGCAGAGAGGGCAACTCGCTTTCATACACGCGCTTAACACCATCGCCCAGCGCTTGCTCGGTCACGCGAATGTACTTGACCAAACGCTCGAACCCGCCCGGTTCTACCGAGGCCGCCTGATCGCTCCCCCACATTGCCCGATCCAGGGTAATATGCCGTTCAATCAGACAGGCGCCCAGCGCTACGGCCACCACCGAGGGAATCAGTCCCACCTCGTGCCCGGAATAGCCCACAGGGATGTCAGGATACTCGCGCTTCAGGGTCTGAATCATGCGCAGGTTGAGTTCCTCCGGCGGGCAGGGGTAGGTGCTGGTGGTGTGGCAGATCAGCAGGTTATCGGCATCCAGCAACTTGACGGCTTCTCGAATTTGCTCAAAGGTGGACATACCGGTTGAAAGGATGATTGGCCGACCCGTTGCGCGCACCTTGCGCAACAACCCATGATCGGTCAAAGCCGCCGAGGGGATTTTATAGGCCACCGGATTGAAAGCCTCCAGGAAATCCACCGAGGGTTCATCCCAGACCGAAGCGAACCAGGTGATCCCCAGTTCACGCGCGTGAGCATCAATCTCACGGTATTCTGCTTCACCAAATTCCATTTTGCGGCGGTATTCCAGGTAGGTAATATACCCCCAGGGGGTCTCCCGCATCACATTCTGCTGGTCGGGGGGTACACACAACTCGGGAGTGCGCTTCTGGAACTTGACCGCATCTACGCCCGCTAGGTACGCGGCGTTCATCAACCGTTTTGCAATCTCAATATCGCCATTATGATTGATCCCAATTTCGGCCACGATGTAGGTTGGGTAACCTTCTCCCACCCACTGGTCGCCGATTTTAATTGCTCTGGCCATGATCTCTCCTCAAGATTAGGTATCAAATTCAAGCAGGGCAGAATCATACCGTCCCCAAGGGCAATCGTCAATGCCCGGCGGGCTTGTCCGGCCAAACCGGGATAAAAAGCGCCCGCCCCAACGGAGGCGGGCGCTTGCACGATGCATCAAGCCATTAAGAAAGCCCCAGTACGCGCCCGGTCTCAGGGTCAATATCAATATCGAAAAAGGCGGGACGGGTTGGCAAACCGGGCATGGTACTGATGGTACCCAGCAACGGGTAGAGGAAGCCCGCTCCCACCGAAGCGCGGATATCCCGCACCGGGATGCGGAAGCCCTTGGGCACACCCTTCAAATTGGGGTCGTGGCTCAGGCTCAGATGGGTCTTGGCCATGCAGATGGGCAGTTTATCAAACCCCATGCGGGTGTATTCGGCGATCTTGGCCTCCGCCTCGGGCAGATAATCCACTCCATCCGCGCCGTAAACCTCGCGGGCGATGATCTCAATCTTTTCCTTAATCGGCAAATCCAGCGGGTAGAGGAAGCGGAATTGAGAGGGCTTTTCAGCCGCTTTGACCACCGCCTCCGCCAGTTCTACCGCACCTTCACCACCCAGTTCCCAATGGCGGCAGACCACCGCCGCCTCAGCCCCGCCTTCTTCAACCGCAACCTTGCGGATGAGTTCCAATTCAGCCGGGGTATCGGTGGCAAACGCGTTGATCGCCACGACCACTGGCACACCGAATTTGCGTGCAATGCCGATGTGCGCCAGCAGGTTGCCTAAACCCGCGCGTAGGAGATCCAGGTTTTCCTCGGTATAAGCATGATCGAGGGGTTTGCCGGCCACCACCTTGGGCCCCCCGCCGTGCATCTTGAGCGCACGCACGGTTGCCACCATGACCACCACATTGGGCACCAAGCCGGAGTAACGGCATTTGATGTTAAAGAACTTCTCCATGCCCATATCCGAACCGAAGCCGGATTCGGTGACCACGTAATCGGCCAGTTTGAGGGCAATCTTATCCGCGATGATGCTGCTGTTGCCATGGGCAATATTCGCAAACGGGCCAGCGTGGACAAAAACCGGCGTCCCTTCCAGGGTTTGCATCAGCGTGGGCTTAATAGCATCTTTCATTAGGACGGTCATAGCGCCTGCAACGCCCAGGTCATCGGCGTCTATGGGTTCGCCTTTGCGGTTGGTGCCGATCACCACACGCCCAATACGGCGGCGCATGTCCGCCAGGTCGGTGGTCAGGGCCAGGATCGCCATCAATTCACTGGCCACAGTGATATCGAAGCCGGTTTTACGTTCCATACCCTTTTCTTCGGGGCCCTGGCCAATGGTGATGGCCCGCAGAAAGCGATCACTGGTATCAATGACCCGCCGCCAGGTAATGGAATCGGGGTCAATATCCAGGCGTACAAACCGACTGCGCTCCTCGGGGGTCATCTCATCGGGATCGGTTTTGTCAATTCCCAATTTGCGCAAGCGGTTCCACATATTGCGGGCGAAATGGCGCTTGCCGTTCTTATCCTTGGGGAAAAGGCGCTCAAAAAGCTGCTCATCCGTGGCACCGGCTTCGTGTAAGATGCGCGCATCAATGGCGGCTGCCAGCAGGTTGTTAGCCGCAGTAATGGCATGAATATCACCGGTCAAATGCAGGTTGAATTCTTCCATGGGGATGACCTGGCTGTACCCCCCTCCTGCCGCCCCACCTTTGATCCCAAAAGTCGGGCCCTGGCTGGGCTGACGCAAACAGGTCACCACGCTATAACCCAGATGAGCACCCAGCGCCTGACTCAACCCCACCGTGGTGGTGGTTTTCCCCTCTCCCAGGGGAGTGGGAGTAATGGCCGTCACGTCAATATACTTGCCGTCGGGCACGTCCTTAAGACGTTCCAACACCTCCAAGCGCACCTTTGCCTTATACGGGCCGTAAAGCTCGATCTCGTCAGGTAAGAGACCGAGTTCTTCAGCCACCTGGGTGATGGGTTTTAATTCGGCTTCCTGAGCAATTTCAAAATCAGGCGGAACAGGACTGCGCCGCTTCAGGGGTGTAGGCTGAAACGGACGGCGCTTAATGAGGCCGGCTTTTTGTGACATGGCTGCTTTCTCCTGGGGTAAATTTTTGGCTTTACGGCTTTACTTCATATTATCTCCCAGGATAGGAAGAAAATCAAGAAAACCGGGTAATTTGTCTGACATATTTATGAGGAATGTCTATCGTCCTGAAGCCGAAACATACGGCAGAGGACCACGCACAAACGACTCAACCGGTA
Organism: Thermanaerothrix daxensis; assembly: GCF_001306145.1. GTDB lineage: Bacteria > Chloroflexota > Anaerolineae > Anaerolineales > Anaerolineaceae > Thermanaerothrix > Thermanaerothrix daxensis. The sequence continues at coordinate 127,455 of NZ_LGKO01000002.1, read as the reverse complement.
GAACATCCACCAGTTCGTACTGGCGGGTACCCACGCCCAGGGCTTCTGCATATTGGGTGACCAGGTAAGGATCCTTGTAGGGCCCATGCAGCCAGCGTAAGGGGTGGCCCTCACGTGTATGCACTTCCATTGAGGTGGGGATATTCTCCTCGATGAGGGGTGTGCGTGCTGTTGCATCCAGCACGGCCTGATCCAAGGCAACCAGATCATCCGAACCAAAAATGCCGGCATCGGGCAAGATGGGCATGCCAGTAAAACCAAAACAATCACAAACTGGGGTCATGTGGGTGGCCAAGACGATGTGCACGGCTTTGCCAGGCGCAAAAGTAGACATCACAATTGAGGCACTGATAGCGCAGGCTTCTTGAAACGAAGCAAAGTTCACCGGGTCAATCTTCAGGCTGCCCGGAGGCGCAACCTGCAAGCAGCGCCCGCACTGATTGCAGTTATCCACGTGGAGGTGCAGATGATCCGGGCGTTCTTTATCTTGCACCAGCGCCTCATGGGGGCAGGATTCTATGATCTTCTGGCGCACAGCCGGGTCGGGGCACTTTTCCGGAAACCAGTAGGGATCATAATGACAGACATCATGCATGGCACTGCGCGTCTCGGCAACCATGCAGCCCAGCGCCAGGTTCTTGATTGCACCGCCATAGCCGCAGGAAGGATGCCCCTTGGCATGGGCCAGGTTGATCAGGAAAGTTGCCTCCTCGATCAGTCCGGCCACTTTCCAGTCTTGAATGTTCTTGTAGGGCCGGTGATGCGCGTAGTAGTAGCGTTCCTGAGGACCGGCAGCGGGGTAGATCGGACATCCCACCACCTCAGGCGTATAACCGCGCGTTTCCGCACCCGCCACATCCCAAGAGACATCAGCAATGAAGGGCTTACCGCCGCCCTCCTTCACCGCCTGCACCACCCGGCGCACAAAAACCGGGTGCACGGTCGAATAGCCCACGTTGTTGCCGGTGTGCATCTTGATGACCACCAATTCATCCTTGAGACGCTCGCGCAGGTTCAGGCGCTCGAGAATCAAATCCAGTTTCGCCGGCAGGGTTTCGCGCCAATCCAGGCGGGCCTGACGGGGTGAACCGAAATAGACCGTTGCAGGGCTCATCTCTCACCTCGGCTAAAGGGTTATGGAGTTTGAGGATAGTATAAAACGGGAAATGCAAATAAAGAAGCCCCGCAGGGGGCTCTCTTTTAAACCAAAAAAGTCTCTTGGCAACGACCTACTCTCCCAGGGGGTCGCCCCCCAAGTACCATCGGCGCTGACGGGCTTAACGACCGGGTTCGGGATGTAACCGGGTGTACCACCGTCGCTCAAGTCACCAAGAGACTTTTTGGTCGTTTGTTAAGTTGCCGTGAATAGTGTGAGTGGGCCTACCTAAGACCCAACCGGTCAAAGAGACCTGAGTTCTCCGCACCACGTCGGAAGCCCTCGGCCATTAGTACGGCTAAGCTCAACGCATTGCTGCGCTTACACTTGCCGCCTATCAAGCAGGTAGTCTACCTGCGGCCTTACTCCCTTGACGGGATTACAGGGATCTCATCTTGGGGCGAGCTTCCCGCTTAGATGCTTTCAGCGGTTATCCCTGCCAGACATGGCTACCCAGCGATGCCGTTGGCACGACAACTGGCACACCAGAGGTCTGTCCACCCCGGTCCTCTCGTACTAGGGGCAGCTCCCCTCAAATCCCTTGCGCCCACAGCGGATAGAGACCGACCTGTCTCACGACGGTCTGAACCCAGCTCGCGTACCGCTTTAACGGGCGAACAGCCCGACCCTTGGGACCTTGTCCAGCCCCAGGATGCGATGAGCCGACATCGAGGTGCCGAGCGAGGTCGTCGATGTGAACTCTTGGACCTCACCAGCCTGTTATCCCCGGGGTAGCTTTTGTCCGGTAAGCCACGGCCCTTCCACTCGGTACCGTGGGATCACTAAGCCCGACTTTCGTCTCTGCTCGACGCGTTGGTCTTGCAGTCAAGCTCCCTTGTGCCTTTACACTCTACGGCTGGTTTCCATTCAGCCTGAGGGAACCTTTGGGCGCCTCCGTTACCTTTTAGGAGGCGACCGCCCCAGTCAAACTGCCCACCTGGCACGGTCCCCCACCCGGTTAACGGCGTGGGGTTAGGGTCTAAACATGGTCAGGGTGGTATTTCACCGGCGGCTCCACCGAGGCTGGCGCCCCAGCTTCTCAGCCTCCCACCTATCCTACACAGACCATGCCCAAACTCAATGCCAAGCTGCAGTAAAGCTCCACGGGGTCTTTTTGTCCTGCTGCGGGTAGGCCGCATCTTCACAGCCATTTCAATTTCGCCGGGTCCCTCGTTGAGACAGTGCCCTAGTCGTTACGCCATTCGTGCGGGTCGGAACTTACCCGACAAGGAATTTCGCTCGGTTTACCTCGCTCTGTTTCCAGAGGAGCCGGACTTTATCTTTCCCGCCCGGTATTCATCGTGGCAGCAATGGCGCGGATTTTTTCAATGCCCTCCGCCGTGAGATGTTCATTGCGCTCCATCAGGAGCAAGACACGACGGAATTTGAGAAAATCCAGGTGCTTTTTGGTTTTAAGCGGATGCTTCTCGAAGAACGGAATGATCCGTTCACGCAGGTGTTCAATCTTGCGTACGCGGTACGCCATTCGATCACCGTGATTACGCCGCACCACCCCACACCCAAAGAACTGCTTGAGAGCATACAGGATCTGCACATCACGTTCGTGTTGAACCACCGTGAATTCCGGCAGCACCTGATAGCCCGTGCTCGTCTCCGGATGCGGATTGATGCCCACATAGAAGCATCCCTCGCCATCCACAAAGCCCACTACCCACTGCGCCTCAAGTTTCATACCAGACGGGACCGAACGTAAAGTCTCTGAGGGTTCTTCCAAATTTTCATTCCACTCTGTGTCATTCATGGAAGCCTTCCCTGCGGATTGTCCCCATGTCCAGCGGATTTTTACTGCCCATCCTCAGGATGAACGAGTACCGCGTGGCTGTACGAGGAGTTTCCCGCATATAGTTCGGTTTTACTAAGGCTCGCGAATGAACCTTAGGACCGTTAGAGTTACGGCCGCCGTTCACCGGGGCTTCGGTTCGGAGCTTCGCTTGCGCTAACCCCTCCCCTTAACCTTCCGGCACTGGGCAGGCGTCAGCCCCTATACATCGCCTTACGGCTTAGCAGAGACCTGTGGTTTTGGTAACCAGTCGCTAGGGCCATTTCACTGCGACCTCCCGGCGCTACGCGGTTAGCTCACGCCAGAAGGCACCCCTTCTCCCGAAGTTACGGGGCCAATTTGCCTAGTTCCTTAACGAGGGTTCTCCCGTTCGCCTGGGTATACTCTACCCGTCTACCAGTGTCGGTTTGCGGTACGGGCACTCGAGATTCAACGCTTAGAAGCTTTTCTTGGCAGCAAGGCTCAGCTCACTTCGCCTTACGGCCCGCCACGGCATCTCAGCTCAGCCGGCGGATTTGCCTGCCGGCCTCATCGCCTGACACGCCATGCACCTGCACGACCAATCGCAGGCTGGCCTACCTCGCTGCGTCCCTCCATCGCTCCTCTCGAGTGGTTCCGGAATGTTGACCGGATGTCCATCACCTACGCCTTTCGGCCTCGGCTAAGGGCCCGACTAACCCGACGCGGATTGACCTGGCGTCGGAAACCTTAGACATACGGCGAACACGGTTCTCACGTGTTTTACGCTACTCATGCCTGCATTCTCACTTCTACTCGCTCCAGCCGTCCTTCCGGTCGACCTTCCCCGCGAGTAGAACGCTCCCCTACCGCCTCAGCTTTCGCTGAGACCCATGGCTTCGGTATCAGGCTTAGCCCCGTTGAGTTTTCCGCGCAGGGTCACTAGACCAGTGAGCTATTACGCACTCTTTAAAGGATGGCTGCTTCTAAGCCAACCTCCTGGTTGTTTCAGTAACCCCACATCGTTTCCCACTTAGCCTGAATTTTGGGACCTTAGCCGATGGTCTGGGCTGTTTCCCTCTCGACCACGAATCTCATCACCCGCAGTCCGACTGCCACGCTATGGAGTAGCGGCATTCGGAGTTTGATTGGGTTCGGTAAGCAATAAGCCCCCTAGCCCATTCAGTGCTCTACCTCCGCTACTGAACGCGTGGCGCTAGCCCTAAAGCTATTTCGGGGAGAACCAGCTATCTCCGGGTTCGTTTGGCATATCACCCCTACCCACAGCTCATCCCCTAACTTTGCAACGTTAGTGGGTTCGGGCCTCCACGAGCGGTTAAGCTCGTTTCACCCTGGCCATGGGTAGCTCACCCGGTTTCGGGTCTAATCCCTGCGACTCAACGCCCTATTCAGACTCGCTTTCGCTACGGCTCCGGGTGTCACTCCCTTAGCCTCGCCACAGAGATTAACTCGCAGGCTCATTCTCCAAGAGGCACGCTGTCAGGCCTAGCGGCGCGCACCCGGCTTTCGCCGGAGCACCGACCCGCCATTAGCCCTCCAACTGCTTGTAGGCTTACGGTTTCAGGTTCTATTTCACTCCCCTCGCCGGGGTACTTTTCACCTTTCCCTCACGGTACTTGTTCACTATCGGTCGCCAAGTGTATTTAGCCTTGGAGAGTGGACTCCCCAGCTTCCCGCCGGATTAGCGTGCCCGGCGGTACTCAGGGTCCTGGCGGGAGGCAACTCGCTTTCGCATACGGGGCTATTACCCTCTCTGGCAGGCTTTCCCACACCTTTCTGCTAGCGAATTGCTTTGTCACTCCCATACGCCAGGCCCTACAACCCCACCCCGGCAAGCCGAGATGGTTTGGGCTTTTCCCCTTTCGCTCGCCACTACTCAGGGAATAATTTCTTTTCCTCTGGGTACTTAGATGTTTCAGTTCCCCAGGTTCCCCTCGCTCCGCCTATGTGTTCAGCGGGCGATGCCAGTGGTTCACACTGGCGGGTTTCCCCATTCGGAGATCCCCGGATCAACGCCTGTTCACGGCTCCCCGAGGCTTATCGCAGTGACCCACGTCCTTCATCGGCACTTGGCGCCTAGGCATCCACCGTAAGCCCTTAGTAGCTTCCGTACGTGATACGGAGAACCCAGGACTCTTTGTTTTTTTGTCCCGTCGAAATTGGGCCTTACGTTGTTTTGGCCTACATCACACTATTCACTTTTTAAGGTGCAGTTCCGATCTTGCGATCGGGCGCCGTTGGCTGGCGCTCAGTGCCCCTCACCCTTACGGTCAGGACCACTCAGCACAAGCCAACCTAACAACCCTATACCCTTGTTAATTTTCACACGGCGACCCGGCTCACCGCCGGGTCGTCTACAATTGATCCCTTGCGGTTCGCCTTTGTAACTCAGACCTGCGCTTCGTTCCGACTCACGCTATCCAAACACCTCGTTCGTCAATCTCGACCGTTTCCGGCCTCCTCCGTGTAACTCAGTGGAGATGAGGGGATTCGAACCCCTGACCTCCGCCGTGCAAAGGCGGCGCTCTCCCAACTAAGCTACATCCCCGCGCTCGGGGCAGTGGGCCTTTCAGGAGTCGAACCTGAGACCTCGCCCTTATCAGAGGCGCGCTCTAACCAGCTGAGCTAAAGGCCCATCCGGTGCCGCCCGCACCTTAACAACTGAGAAGTGATAGGAAGATCGTCCTGCGACCGGACCTCGCCACCGCTGCGAGGATTTAGAGGATCACAGTTTGCGCGGTTGAGCGCCCCTCCGCAGAGGGTTGCTCTGCGCTCCCTAGAAAGGAGGTGATCCAGGCGCACCTTCCGGTACACCTACCTTGTTACGACTTCGTCCCAGTCACCAGCCCCACCTTCGACGGCGCCCTCCCTTGCGGGTTAGGCTACCGGCTTCAGGTGTTGCCAGCTCCCATGACGTGACGGGCGGTGTGTACAAACCCCGGGAACGTATTCACCGCAGTATGGCTGACCTGCGGTTACTAGCAACTCCGTCTTCATGCAGGCGGGTTGCAGCCTGCAATCTGAACTGAGGCCGGCTTTGGGGGATTGGCTCCGCCTCGCGGCTTCGCGACCCATTGTACCGACCATTGTAGCGTGTGTGTAGCCCAGGACATAAAGGCCATGCTGACTTGACGTCATCCTCACCTTCCTCCGGCTTAAGGCCGGCGGTCCCGCGTGACACATGTAACACGCGGCGAGGGTTGCGCTCGTTGGCGGACTTAACCGAACATCTCACGACACGAGCTGACGACAGCCATGCAGCACCTGTGCAGGCTCCCCGAAGGGTCGGTCACCTTTCGGATCCCTACCACCTGCATGTCAAGCCCTGGTAAGGTTCTTCGTGTTGCATCGAATTAAACCACACGCTCCGCTGCTTGTGCGGGGTCCCGTCAATTCCTTTGAGTTTTAGCCTTGCGGCCGTAGTCCTCAGGCGGTGGACTTATCGCGTTAGCTTCGGCACTGATGGATTTTAACCCACCAACGCCAAGTCCACATCGTTTACGGCTAGGACTACCGGGGTCTCTAATCCCGTTTGCTCCCCTAGCTTTCGCGTCTGAGCGTCAGAGACGGTCCAGGGGGCCGCCTTCGCCACTGGTGTTCCTCCGGATATCTACGCATTTCACCGCTACACCCGGAATTCCACCCCCCTCTACCGCTCTCTAGCCCAGCAGTATTGAACGACCTCTCCCGGTTGAGCCGAGAGATTTCACATCCAACTTGCCGGACCGCCTACACGCGCTTTACGCCCAGTAAATCCGGATAACGCTCGCCTCCTACGTTTTACCGCGGCTGCTGGCACGTAGTTAGCCGAGGCTTATTCGGAGGGTACTGTCCTTCCTCATCCCCTCCAAAAGCGCTTTACAACCCGAAGGCCTTCATCGCGCACGCGGCGTCGCTGGGTCAGGCTTTCGCCCATTGCCCAATATTCCCTACTGCTGCCACCCGTAGGTGTCTGGCCCGTGTTTCAGTGCCAGTGTGGGGGGCCACCCTCTCAGGCCCCCTACCCGTCATCGCCTTGGTAGGCCGTTACCCTACCAACTAGCTGATGGGACGCAGGCCCATCCCGAAGCGGCTTACGCCTTTAGTTCTGCGGCCTCTAACCCACAGAACCACATGGGGTATTAGCAGCCCTTTCGGGCTGTTATCCCCCTCTTCGGGGTAGGTCACCTACGCGTTACTCACCCGTTCGCCACTGAGTGCGTTACGAGAACACACTCCGTTCGACTTGCATGTATTAGGCGCGCCGCCAGCGTTCATCCTGAGCCAGGATCAAACTCTCCGCAAGAGTTTGATATCGCCTTTTCAGGCGTCAAGGTTAAACTCGCCGGATCGACAGGTGTCTTCCTACCACTCTTCAGTTGTTAAGGTGCTGGTCTCCGAGGGCCAGATTTTACCCATCCTCTTTGCTCCTGTCAAGGTCTGCCGATAAAACCGCCGATGTCAATCCTTCGCTTTTCTTTCGTCTAGCGGGGTCAACACCGGCTTCTCGCACGACACCCTTGTCAGGCCTGGTCCCTCTTGAGACAACCTGTTCACTTGTTACCGATCCGCTCTTTGCGAGCAAGATCGCCCTCACCTTGGGACTCTTATTGTACCGAGTTCCCTTCAGGCTGTCAAGAGGTTCACGCGCCTATTTGCGATGTCTGCCGCTTTGCTCGGCGCTCTGCTCACCCTGGCGCTCTTTCTCCGCCAGCGGGAAGGCTGGGCCCTCTTTATCCACTTGTCATCCATTTGCCGGCTGCCCGGCGAAATGGGCCTCTTTCCGAGGCAGCGGGCTTGATTATACTCTCCCGCTTGCTTATGTCAAGGGTTTTAACGGCCCTCTTTTCCACCTTTTTCAACTACTGAAGCCAGATGATGGGCCAAACGCAGTGGCTCCGGTAGACGATACCCGCGCGTACAACGCATGACCAGATCTATCGCCGTTTCCAGACTCACGCGATGACCAATCGAGACATAAACCGGCCTGACCCCCGCCCGTGTACGCAGGGCGGCTCCAATCACCTCATCCCCCTCATAAAGCGGCTGCCATGCCCCCGCGGCCTCGGCCACCGGGGCGTGCTGTCCCACCAGACGCGATTTCGCCACCCCCACGGTGGGCAGGTCGCACCACACCCCCAAATGACTGGCAATGCCCAGGCGCCGCGGGTGGGCTATTCCCTGCCCATCCACCAGCAACACATCCGGCCAGAGGCGCAAACGAGCCAGTGCCTCCAGAATCACCGGCGCCTCCCGAAAGGAGAGCAATCCCGGAACGTAAGGGAAGGTAACCGGCCGCCTGGCCAGCACCTGCTCTCGCATGACCAGCCCTGGGAAATCCAACACGACCACTGCCGCGCGCGCTACTCGTCCCTCATCCTCAAACCCCACATCTACCCCTGCAATGGTTCGGACCTCGCCCAGGCAATCCACACGAATAACCCGTTCGCGCCATTGCATCTGAATGGCTACCGCTTCTTCCGGGCTTACCTCCCAGGCATGAGGAGGAACATGCGGTAGAGGCATAGGTCTCGAACCCTCATCGCTCATCTAGGACTGGCTTGGCTCCCATCTCGTTCTGGCACGCAGATTGCAGTTCATTTGGGGGAACCCCCGGCTTAAGAGAAACGTCTCTAATAAAGATTTGCTCTCTCAAAGTATAATTCAGGATACTTATGCGCGCTGAACCGCTTTCCTTCCCTCAACTCGATTCTCGCCTGCACCAGGCGCTGGTGATTCTGGCAACCGCCGCATTGGCATTTATCGGCCTGGCACTTGGAGCCACTTTATTTTTCCAACTCTGGTTCGCTGGGCGCATTTTCCCCGGCGTAAGCGTGGCAGGCGTACCCCTGGGCGGCCTCACCCCCACTGCGGCTGCTCAGCGCCTGGCCGCCGAGTGGACGTTCCCTCAGAGCGGGCGCGTCCTGCTTCAGGATAAGGATAAAATCTGGCTTTTCACCCCCCAGGAATTGGGGCTGTTTCTGGACGCCCAGGCCTCTGCTCAGCAGGCCTTCCGCCTGGGGCGCTCCGGCCCGCTTTTGGAGCGTCTGGGAGATCAAATTCAGGCTCTCTATTCCGGTAAAACGCTCTCACCAGTCCTCATCTTTGACCAACGCATTGCTCAACAGCAGTTACTCACCCTGGCCAAAGAGATTGATCGCCCGGTGATTGAAGCCAGCCTAGGGCTCCAGGGCACTGAGGTCATCGTGCGCTCGGGCGAAATCGGCCGTACCCTGGATGTTGAATCCTCGCTGATTCTGCTCACCACCCAACTGCAAACACTAAAAGACGGGGTGGTTCCGCTGATCGTGCGCGAAACCCCACCCCTTATTCTGGATGCCAGCGCCCAGGCTGAAGTGGCCCGGCGCATCCTCAGCCAGCCCCTGACCATCACCCTGCCCGAGGACCAGCCCGACTACGGTCAAGTGGGTCCCTGGGTGTTTGATCCCCCTACTTTAGCCGGCATGCTGGCCATCGAGCGGGTTCAGGATGAACATAGCGCCACTTACCGGGTCACCTTGCAGCGTGAGGCTCTGCTCAACTTCCTGAGCAATTTGGCCCCGACACTGGCCAAAGACCCTCAGAATGCACGCTTCATCTTCAATGACGACACACGGCAACTTGAACTCATTCAGCATGCTGTGATCGGGCGCCGCCTCAACATCGAGGCAAGCCTGCGTACCATCCAGGAAAAAGCAACGCAGGGCGAGCACACCATTCCCCTGGTGTTCGATTACAACCCACCCCCAGTGACCGACGAAGCCACTGCCGAGCAATTGGGAATTCGCGAATTGATCCATGCAGAAACCAGTTACTTTTACGGCTCCAGTCGCGAACGGGTGCAGAACATCCAGGCCGCTGCCGCGCGCTTCCATGGACTGCTGGTTGCCCCAGGTGAGGTCTTTTCCATGGCCCAGGCTCTGGGTGATATCACCCTGGACAACGGTTACGCCGAAGCCCTGATCATTGTGGGCAACCAAACCATCAAAGGGGTAGGCGGAGGGGTGTGTCAGGTGAGCACCACCCTCTTCCGGGCGGCTTTCTTTGCCGGTTTTCCCATCGTCGAACGTCATGCGCACGCTTACCGCGTTTATTACTACGAGAAAGTCGCTGGCAATCGCATTAACCCGCGTCTGGCAGGCCTGGATGCCACCGTCTTCGTCCCGCTGGTGGATTTCAAATTCAAAAACGATACCCCCTACTGGCTGCTGATGGAAACTTACGTCAACCCTGCCGCTAGCACGCTCACCTGGAAGTTCTATTCCACCTCAGATGGCCGCCGGGTAGAGTGGGATACGACTGGCCCCATTAATGTCGTGGATCCACCCCCACCGCTCTACCGCGAAAACCCCGACCTCGCCACCGGCGAGATTAAGCAGGTAGATTGGGAAGCCCAGGGCGCCGATGTGATCGTCACACGCACCGTCTACCGCAACGGCGAAGTCTATCTGCGGGACACCTTTAAGACCCATTATCGCCCCTGGCAGGCCGTTTATGAGTACGGCCCGGGTACCGAGGTACCAACCCCCGCCAGTGAGGGCGGTTAGTCCCTGAGAGAAAGTCTCATGGCCCCTGCCAGGGCGCCTGGATCAGCGCTGTCTGGGCATCTGCTGCATGGCCTAATAGAGGCAGGTTCCAGGCTGTGGCGATTGTTTTCAGCAGGGAATAATGGGTGTAGGGCGTTTCGTCCTGGAAACCACGCTTTACCCGAGCAGAGATCAGCACGGCAGCCACGCGTCCCCCGCCTGGCTCAAAGCCGCAACATCCCTGTTCTCCCTGACCCTCATCCCAGGTAAGGATGACCAATCCCTCCTCGGCTAAGGGCGGGTATGCCCACAAGCGAGTCAACCATGTCTCCAACCACGCATCCACCACATCCAGTCCGCAATCATGCCCCGAATGGCACAGATCGGGAGTGATGAAGACAAAATCGGGTAACTGGCCCTGCAGCAGGTCGTCCTCCAATTCGCTTAGCGGCACCACCCGCTCCTGGCAGCGCTCCGGATCGGTGCGAATAGGATCAAAGTAGATAAAAGGGTTGTGTTTGGGCGCATAACGGAGCGTATACTGCAGGTAGCACGGCGCAGGCATGGCCTCCTGGTAGGTCTTCCAAGTGCGCCCGCTGGCCTCAATCAAATCCGGCAGGCTGGGGGCATCAATGTAACAATCTATGCAATTGGTCCGAATGCCAAAAGTATCGCCCCCGATGAGCGCCAGGTAGTTAGGCAGGCTCGGATGGGTGATAGCATAGTAGCGGGTCAGCAGGGTGTAATCGTTGGCCCATCGGTTATATACCGGCATTTGCGGGTTGCCAATTACCCGGGTGATCTCACGATTTTCAAAGATTAAGATGACAATGTGGCGAAAGGCCGGCACCAGGGGCTGGGGAGTGGGTGTGAGGGTCACCGTTGAGGTCGGCAGCAGAGTTGGAGACAGCGCGGGGGAGGCGGTTGCCGGCGCCGGGGTGGGCAACACCGTCACCCCCAACGTGACCGCAAGGGACGGAGTAGGAGTATTCTGAGCAAGTCCGGGCGGGGAGCAGGCAACCAGGAGCCATCCTAATATCATCCCCCCTATGACCATGGGAGAGATGTACCAACCAGAGCGCATACGAGACATGGGCACCTCCCGAACATTGCCCCAGTTCCCAACGTTAGCACCGACGATCCCTGTGGGGAAAGATGAACTTCTCGGTCAAAACAAAGCCCAACCCATCAACGGCACCAAAGAATTTGGGCATCAAGGATTGGACTGGATCGAAGTGGAACTATCTCAAAACCCATTTCTTTCATAATATCCTCTTCCTCAGGTAAGATATTTCCATCTGTTATCCAGCAAATTGGTAGGGTTACATCTTCTGAGCCTTGAATATTCTCTTTTCCAAATATTGCGTTTTTAACTTCAGGATGTCCTAGTAATGTAAGGTAGAACGAATAATACTGATCTTCCCAATGCGGCGTAGTCCAAATAACCGTATTTGGCTTCCATCGTTGTATCAACTCAATACTGATTTCCCGTCTGCTGCTCTTTTCTAAACGATAGTACTCCTGCAAGCAACTGCCAGAAATACCCAACACAATAATCATTACGCAAAACACATAGATGTGCTTAATGTTGAAAAACCTCGACACCTTTATCAGAAAACACCTTTTTATAAAATGATATCCGCGTTGATATATGTCAATAGCCCCGCTTGCAGATAAAAGACAAAGAACTGGCAGTACAAATATGAGCTGTCTTGCTCGAAAAGCATAACCCGTGGAAAGATTCACTAAAAAAATCATTAGAACCTGGAATAAACTGGATAGGACCCATGAGACAGTCCTCTTATTATTTGTCTTTACATACAACCACAGACCAAGAACCTGAAAGTATATATTGAGGAGATGAAAAACATAGATGTGCTGTGGCGACATTAGGTTAATGGGGAACCAACCAAGGCCAATCAATATATTCACGATCGCTTCAGAAAACGAAAACATTTGATACTCAACGGTAGATCTAAGAAACAAATAACCCGGAAAAATTACAAGAAACGCAACAAAAGCACTCACCAACAAGCCCCTGAAAACCCTTCTCTGGTCGGAGTAACGATTTTCAGAAAATAATGACCAATAAACACCATTCAGGAGGGAAAGAACTACATAAACATGAAAATACGACCCAACAACATATATCAATACAAAACGCAACCAATTTATAAAAACAGGTTTCTGTGTTGCAGATAGAAGGGCTAGGGTGGAAAGAATGTAAAAAAGCACAACGGTGAATAAAAACGTAATTCTTGTGAATAATAAAGGTGAAGAGGATTTAAGGTTAAGAACAACGTTGAAATAATGGCTTTCCTAGTATCAACTAAACGCCGAAACAGAAAAAAACTAATGGGTATCGTCAACGAACCCCATAAAGCCGATGGAAATCGTAAACAAGCCTCACTCAGGCAATGTCTCGAAAATACCCACCTAACAACATAATCCAGCGGCATTGCCATAACATGAGAACGCACGTTGCCCAATAACGTTTCAAAGTCACTTGGCTGAATCGCTAATGCGACACCAATTTCATCAAACCACAAACTGTTTTTTCCGAGCTTATATATACGTAAAATCAATCCGATTAGTGAGATGGTAAAGATAGAAAATGCCTCTCTCCTATCTGACCATAATTTTTTAAGATAGCGGTTTTCATATCGGAGCCGTAAAGTAAATAAATTCATATGGCGTATTTTGTAAATAAACTTCGTTCTGGAACTTATCAGGGGTTTTCGGACATAAAGGCGAATTCATCTACACCCAAATCAGGTTTTATTCCGTCTACTCGTCGGCCTCAAAGTCATTTTCCTCGTAACGCTCCCAGGCCTGAGGGCTCCATCCATAGCGCCCCCGTAAGGGCACAAAACTAACCGGCAAGATATCCTCATAATCCACCCGTCCACCACTCTTGGTCCAGACCTGCAGTATCTGCCCCAGATAATCACCAATGGGTATCACCAGGCGCCCTCCCTCATCAAGTTGTTCCAGGAGTGGAGGCGGAGGCGCCGCTGCTGCCGCGGTGACAATGATGCCCTGGTAAGGTGCAACCTCCGGATAACCCAGTGTACCATCACCGCATATCACCGTAATGTTCTTCAGGCCCAGGCGCTTGAACGTGGCTTCCGCGCGTCGGGCCAGCACATCATACCGTTCGATGGTATACACCCACTTCGCCAGCAGGCTCAGAATCGCCGCCTGATACCCCGAACCCGTTCCCACTTCCAGCACCTTCTCATCCCCTTTGAGTTGAAGTAAGGAGGTCATCAGCGCTACGATAAAGGGCTGTGAAATGGTCTGTCCCTTGCCAATCGGTAGTGGCCCATCATCGTAAGCACGCGAGCGAAGCGCAGGCGGTACAAACTCATGGCGAGGAATACGCCGGAAGGCCTCTAAAACGCGCGGATCCCGGATCCCGCGCCGCTCAATTTGCTCGATCACCATGGCTTCGCGCCACTCAGCAAAGATCGTTTCGTCCGTCATGCCGGCTTCTCCTTGAGCCATCACCCCATCCTGTACCCATTCGCAACCCACACAGGAAAGCCCCCCTCCCTTTGATATTGTACATAATTCCAAAGGTTGGGGATATACCCTCTTCGTTGGATAGTCGCTCTGCGGCTTTACCCCGCCGAGGCCGAAGGACGGGCCTGCATTAAGGTCTGGGCAATTTGACGGTCCAGCTTTCCCATTGGGTAATGGGTAAGGCGCGTCACAGGAACCCATTCCAGTGCTGTGGCTTCTAGAGGTTGGGGTTCCCCGCCAACCAGGCAGCAGTGAAAAGCATGCAAAGTGACCCGAAAGTGGCTATAGGCGTGCCGAAAGACGCCCACCTTCTCCCCAACTACGATAGTGGTCCCCAATTCCTCTCGAATTTCACGCTGTAGCGCCTCTTCCAGGCTCTCGCCGGGCTCTTGTTTACCCCCGGGGAATTCCCACAGACCGCCCAGCAACCCCTGGGGTGGGCGTTGCGCCAGCAGCACCTGCTCACCACGCCAGATGACGGCAGCCGTCACAATGTAGTGAGGCACAGCCCCGCCGCGCCGCCGAACCGGACGAAGGGATTGGGTTCCCCGTGCCCGCGCCAGACACAACCCCGCCACCGGACAAACCTCACACTGGGGTGTCTGAGGGCGACACAGCGTTGCACCCAGATCCATCAACGCCTGGTTGAAATCGCCAGGGCGGTCAATCGGCACATGCACCTGCCCAATGCGTCTCAATTCGCGTTCACCTGCCGGGCTATCCACAGGCAGATCCAGGTCAAACAAGCGCGCCAGCACCCGCCGCACATTGCCATCCAGCGCCAAAACGACCTCGCCGAAGGCAATAGAAGCGATGGCGGCCGCGGTGTAGGGTCCGATCCCCGGCAGGGTTTGCCACTCCGTTGCCCGCTGCGGAAAACAGCCATCCCGCTCCCGGACCAGGATTTGCGCCGCCCGGTGCAGTGCCCGCGCGCGCTGGTAGTAGCCCAATCCTTCCCACAGGCGCAGTACCTCTTGCTCTGTGGCAGCGGCCAACGTCTCCAAATCGGGGAAGCGCGTCATCCAGCGCTGATAGTAGGGCAAAACCGTCTCTACCTGGGTCTGCTGGAGCATGACCTCTGAAACCCACACCCGATAAGGATGAGGTGGAGATTCACGCCAGGGCAGAGCTCGAGCATTCTGGTCAAACCAGGCCAGCAGGCGCTGCGCCAGTTCGCTCACCATTCCCCCGCTCTAAAACTGAAAACCACCCCGGGCTTCTACAATCTTGAAGGAGTAGTTCTTAACAAAATCTTGCAACTGACTGTTGAGGGCTTTCCACTCATCCGACTGCAAGATTTGGCGCGCCTTGCTGGCCGAGGACGCCACGGCTCCTACCAGGATCTGAGGGTGATCCCCAAAGACAGTTGCCCAGGCATCGCTAAGTTCAAACCCCAAGCGCTGCACCCCAGGAATGAACTCGCGCACCACGAATTCAAAATATTCCTGTTCGCGATCAGGGCGGATATCCCACGACATCAACAACTTGACGGCCAAGGCTAACTCCTCTAATGATGCTGATACTCCAGAACAATCACCTGCGTTTCTTCAGGCAGAGCATTCACGTTGTTGATCTTCAGCGTCGGTTGCGCATTAACTTCATTCAATCCCATGGCTTTGAGGAATTTATTCAATCCATCCAGTTTTACGTTGCTTTCCGGCGTGGCATAGTGCATCGGGATCACAATATTCGGTTCCAGCAGGCTGACCACCTCCGCTGCCTTGGCGGCGTTAAGCGTGCTTCCCCCACCGACGGGCACTAGCGCAATGTGGACGGGCCCCAGCGCTTCCACCTCCGCCTGGGTAGGCACGCGGTTAAGATTGCCGAGGTGGAGAATGTTAATTCCATTATACTCAATCAGATATAACGTGTTGCGAGGTTCGTCCAGGGATTTCTTCGTGCCGTTCGTCTGCAGCCCGGTAATGAACACCCCACCAATTTCATACTCCCCCGGCCCCGTGATCACGTAGGGCTCGCCTTTAACCGCCGCCAGGTAATTATGCCCAGGCGCGGCATGACTCACCGTCACAATATCGGCTTTGAGCTTAAGCGGCGCATACCCCACGGCACGATGGTCGTAAGGATCGGTAACCAGCGTAGCCAGGTTGCGCTCCACAATTCGAAAGCAAGAATGACCGTACCAGGTAATCTCCATGCGTCCTCCAACGTTCGCTATGATTATACCAATAAAGCATCTCTTATCCGGCTGCCACTAACCGTGCACTAATCTTCTCCTCCCAACCCATCTAGCGCGTGGGAAGGTTCTGCCACATGGACCTGCCTGAGTCCCAGCAAAGCCAATGTATTGAACAGGATCGCCACTCCCAAGTTTAAGCCAAAACCCACCTGATAGGTCAGTGGGCCTAAAAGCGCCCCCACCGCTCGCCCAAGCGAGAAAGCAGCAATCGTCCCTGCCATCACAGTTGCCCGCATCGCGGGGAACGTGCCCGACATCAGCGGCAAAAAACTGACCAGCGCAAACTCAAAAGTCAGGTAGAAAAAGAACAACCCGATCAATGCTCCGGCCACCGTCCTGCCCAGCAGAAAAAGCGCTACCGCGGCAAGGCTATTCAGTACCACGCCCACTGCCACGGCACGCTGCTTGCCCAACCGATCCACCCACAGGGCAGAGATGCCCTCTCCCAGTAATTCTGAAGCCCCGATGACCATCGAAGCCGCCCCCAGCGCCGCCAGTTGAAGCGCAAAGCGCGATTCCAACCACAGCCCAAATACCAGGTTGACCATCTCATTTGCACTGGTCAGCGCCAGCCCCATCGCCAGCCCAGTCAACACATGTGGCGCGCGCAGCAGACCCCGAATCTGCAACCGCGACATGGCCGCTGAGTGCCGTTCTCCGGGTGGATCGCGCGGCACAACCCACAAAAGCGCTCCCAACAAGAGTATGCCCCCCAGCGCAAAAAACCCAAACGGCACCCACCACAGCCGTACCCGCTCCACCAGCCAGCCCACAGCCGGGATGCCCAGAATGAAACTCAACGACCAGCCCAACTCGGTGAGCCCCATCACTCGTCCGCGACCCGCATACGGCACCCGATCTCCTAGAAAGGCCTGCATGGCCGGTAGAAAAATCTGGTAGGCGCTCGCCATTAGAAATAAGCCGATTAAAAAACTCAAATAGCGGGGGAAAAGCGCCACCATGCCGCTCCCCAGGACGAATAACCCCATGCCTGCCAGCATGGCCGGCCGTCGGCCATAACGATCGGTCAGGGGGGCCAGTAGCGGCCCCACCACCCCACTGAACGAACGCAAGGTCAGCACCCACGAGAAAGCGGCCACGGAAACCCCTAACCCACCCTGGAAGAACGAAAAAAACGGATATACCATGCGATAACTGGTATTGATCAGCACTCGAATCAGCGTGAAAAGCCCAACCTGGACCCCTAAGGAAAGCGATGATCGTTTCATGGTTTGATCCTATTCTATGCAGGATAAAAGAGGCGACGGGCATAGGGCCACAGCAAGAGCGCTATCTGCACCATTAGCCCACCACACAGTCCCAGCAGCACAACAAAGTGGATCTGAATGCGGAGCGCGTCTCCGCCAAAGACAGGAGACTGCGGGTGCAACACCGTCCCGGTCATCCCCAATTGCCACCACAACAACCCCGCAAACCCCGCATTTACAACCGCCGCCAGGCCCGGCTCGCGCATCACCAGCATCGCCACCTGAAGCAAAAGGCTCACCCCCCACAGCATCAGCGGCACCCGCCAGCGTGGTTCATCCCAGAACACCCCTCCCCAGATACGAACCTGTAGATACAAGGACATGGGAAGATAGGTGGACCAGAACAAAAAACCCGTCCACGCCAGCGCTTGAGAAAGCGCGGCCCAGGCCGGTCGCCGCATCAGCCAGAAACCCAGCCCCACCAGCCCGGCCAGGGCAAAGGCCACTTTTCCCACCCACACCCAGGCGCCGTGCAAAAGCACCAGGCGCAAAGCTGCCCCCAGCACACGTTCGCTGGGCCCCAATACGGCCACCAGGGCAATGATCCCCAAGGTAACTAAGGCACCGAAAAGGTAGCGCCGTTGGCGAAAAGCCAAAGGGTCAAGAGGCAGAGATGCCAACGTCAAAACCAACCTCCGGGTATAATTTTACCGCCTCGTGCCCTCGTTTCCGGAGCATTTTCAATGTCTTCCCCTTCACCTTCTTTCTGGAACGACCTTCGGCAGGCACTGGCTTTTCTCACTCGTCTGCCCCTGCCCTCCCCTAGCCACGCTGGAACTGATTTTGCCCGTGCCTTGCCCTGGTTCCCCTTGGTGGGATTGGGCATGGGCGCCATCCTCTTCGGCCTGGTCCAGGCTGCCCAATTGGTCATCTCACCCCTGATTGCGGCAGTGCTGGGGGTCTTTGCCTGGGCTGGATTGAGCGGCTTCCTGCATCTGGATGCCCTGGCGGATTGCTGGGATGCCCTCTTTCCACCCTTGCCCCCCGAGAAGCGTCACCAGGTGCTCAAAGATCCTCATCTGGGCGCCTTCGGCGTCACCGGGCTTGTGCTACACTTGTTACTCAAGGTGGCAACTCTGCTATCTACCCTGAGTTTGCATCCCATTGGCCTGCTGCTGGCGCCGGTATTGGGACGCTGGTTGGTCTTGTGGCTGGGTCTGCTACCCGCCGCCCGCCCTGAGGGACTAGGCGCCGCCTTTGCCCGTGCGGTCACCCCGCGCATTTTGGGGGTAAGCAGTCTGCTGCCTCTGATCCTGCTTCCCCTGGGGGGCTGGCGCAGTGGGGTGGCGCTGCTTTTAGCCGCTCTGGCCACGACTACATTGGGAAGCCTGGCGCGACGCTACCTCGGCGGCGTGACCGGCGATGTACTGGGGGCCGCCATTGAGGTCAGCGAGGTGCTGACGTTGTTAGCCTTCTCAATTCCATGATTGTAAAGAGCCCCCAACCGATGACTCTGGGATTACCCCGTGTTGGGAAAAACCGAAATAAACCGATGAATGTCCTATGGCCACCCGAATAACTCTTATCCTGGGCGGAGCGCGCAGTGGGAAAAGCCGCTATGCGCAGAACCTGGCCGAAGCCTCGGCCACCTCTCCTGTGCTTTTCGTTGCCACGGCGGAGGCTGGCGATGAAGAAATGGCAGCCCGCATTACCGCTCACCGCGCTGCCCGGCCCTCTCACTGGTACACGCTAGAAGAACCTCGCCGCCTGGCTGCGGCTATTTCGGCCTGGCAGCCCGAACCTGCCCTTATCCTCGTGGATTGCCTCACCCTGTGGGTCAGCAATCTCCTCCTTAGCCTGCCCAATCCCCCGGATCCTTCGGCGGCTACTGCGCTGGTGATGGCCGAAACCGAGCGTCTCCTGGAGTGTATTCAGCAAAGCCGTGCCGCCTGGATCTTTGTTTCTAATGAAGTGGGGATGGGGCTGGTCCCACCTTACCCTCTGGGGCGGCTTTACCGCGACCTGCTGGGGAGCGTCAATCAACGCCTGGCCGGGGTTGCCGATGAGGTCATTTTCATGGTCGCCGGCCTGCCCATGCGCCTCAAAGGCTGACCGCATCCACCCCCTTGACCCCGGCAGTATAATAAATTCAGAGGAAAGGAGGCTGAAATGGTCACTCTGGCTGACCGTTTAGATGCCATGACGCACCCCGGCGAGCTTTACACCCGCCTGGAGGATAATACGGTTCAGTGCTACGCCTGTGCCCACCGCTGTCGGATCAAACCCGGGCGGCGCGGGATTTGTCAGGTACGCTTCAATCGGGATGGGGTGCTTTACGTGCCCTGGGGGTACGTGGCGGCCTTACAGGTAGACCCCATTGAAAAGAAACCCTTTGCTCACGTGTTGCCCGGCAGCGATGCGCTCACCTTCGGCATGTTGGGTTGTGATTTTCACTGCAGTTTTTGCCAGAACTGGCTCACCTCACAAACCCTGCGCGACCCCGCTGCTGGTATCCCCGTGGAATCCCTGCTGGAAGTCACCCCGGAGGAAATGGTACAGTTCGCGCGCCGTTCCGGTGCTGCGGCCATCGTTTCCTCCTATAATGAGCCCCTGATCACCTCCGAATGGGCAGTGGCCATCTTCAAGCAAGCGCGCGCAGCCGGTCTGCTGTGTGCCTACGTTTCGAACGGGAACGCCACGCCCGAAGTGTTGCAGTACCTGCGCCCCTATCTGGATGCTTACAAGGTGGATCTCAAAACCATGCAGGACAAACAGTACCGTCAGTTGGGCGGCGTGCTGCAGCACGTGCTGGATACCATCAAAAATGCCTATGAGCTGGGACTCTGGGTGGAGGTGGTCACGCTGGTCATCCCCGGCTTCAACGATAGCCCGGAGGAACTATGGGAAGCAGCGCGTTTTCTGGTTTCGGTCTCGCCCGACATCCCCTGGCACGTAACCGCTTTTCATCCCGACTACAAGATGACCGATCCACCCCCCACCCCCGCGCGCACCCTGCTGCGTGCCGCCGAAATCGGGCAGGAGGCAGGCCTGCATTTCGTTTATGCAGGTAACTTGCCAGGCCGTGTTGGCAGCCTGGAAAACACCTACTGCCCTCATTGCCAGGCACTGTTGATCGAACGGCGCGGCTACGTCATCCTGGATTATCGTCTCACCGCCGAAGGCACCTGCCCTCAATGTGGCCACAAGATCCCGGGCATCTGGCCTAAGGACCCACGTGAAGTGCGCTTGCACAGTTGGGGCTTTCCCCGCCCGGTGCGCCGCCTGATCTATCCCTGAGCAAGGGATCGCACCATGTAGTACTCGCCACGGTCAAAGCCACGCTGCTCGTAATACTGGCGCGTCCCAATCGCCGCAATGACGGCCAGGCGACGGAATCCCCGCTCGCGCGCCACCGCCTCGGCCGCCCGCAGCAAACGCGTTCCCAGGCCAATGTGCTGAGCCGCACCGCGCTGCTCTGCGCCAACCGGCAGCGATTGGCCATACACATGCACTTCCCGAATCAGGGCGGCGCCTTCAAGTTCGGCAAACGGGAGCCGTGGGGCCTCCGGCAGGGGCAGTGAAAGGCGCAAGTAACCGGTAATGCGATCATCGGGCGTCACAAAATGCAGGAAGTGCTCCTCAGCATAGGCGGCGCGGTACGTCATATCTTTGAAAGTCAGATGCTCCGGAGCCACCGGGCGGTCGCGCACTTCACGACAACGAATGCAGCGACACTGCTGTCCGCGCCGCGCCAGTTCGGCCAGCACATCCTGGCGCAGGCTGGTGCGCCGATTGCCCGCCACCACGTAGGTTGAGGGAATGTCACGAACCACCCGATTGACCCGGCAGTATTCCGGGATGGTGGGCTTGATGTCGGCGATCAAATCAATCAGGGTTTGGGTCGTGTAGGGTTCATACTCCCCACGTTGCCAGTAAGCGTAAAGCTCGGTGTTCGCCAGTAACTGCGTGGGGTAAATCTTGATCTCGTCTGGACAGAAATCCGTCCACAGGCGGGCAAAATCGGCACGGTCGGATTCGGGTGTGGCGCCCAGCAGATTGGGCATCCAGTGCATCACGATTTTGAACCCGGCTGCGCGTAAGAGCGCCGCTGCGCGCAGGGTCTCGGCCACCGTGTGCCCCCGCTGGTTAAGCGCCAGAATGCGGTCATCCAACGACTGCACCCCCATTTGCACCTTGGTCACGCCCAGGTAACGTAACCAGCGCAACTCATCCGGGGTGATTTCATCCGGGCGCGTCTCAATCACCAGGCCCACGTTCCGATGCGGTGCGGTCTCGTTGCGCCGCTGGGCTTCGGCCAGA
Source organism: Thermanaerothrix daxensis (assembly GCF_001306145.1). Taxonomy (GTDB): domain Bacteria; phylum Chloroflexota; class Anaerolineae; order Anaerolineales; family Anaerolineaceae; genus Thermanaerothrix; species Thermanaerothrix daxensis. Next base: position 105,764 of record NZ_LGKO01000002.1, on the reverse strand, counting down.
TCCGCCGACTCCACCTCGTTCATCGCGTCCAGGCAGCGCTTGATAAACCACTCTTGATAATCCCGACGATAGGCACTCCAGGTGCCACCCAGAATGAGCAGTTCAATCTTATCCGTCGGGTGACCGTTGGCCTCGTAGGAAAGCAAACGTGAACGTACCTGACGGTAAGGATCGAATTCGTTCTGCAGGGCTCGCTGAGCCCCCGGCTCATCAGGGAGATAACTTTTGGGCATCCGCACATCCGTCGGGCAAAAGATGCACTTGCCAGGGCATGGGTAGGGCTTGGTCAGCACCGTCACCGTGGTCACCCCCGATAGGGTGCGCACCGGCTTCATGCGCAGGCGAGCCAGCAGGTCGGGATCATCCGCGAGACTACCTTGCTGTACCAGATAGCGGTATGCTGCCACCAGAACCGATTTCGCCAGATGCCCACCCTCCGGCAGCGGATGACGACGAATGGCCTGCGCCACCTCCTCGCCACTTTGCACCGCCGCGATGATCTTCTGCGCCAATGCCAGACGCTCTGGTGTCAGAGCGTAGTGATGTTCCCAGCGTCGAATTTTCTCACCGATCATTTCAAAACGTTCCTCAATCATCTTGCCACTACCCCATTCATTCCACCGCTAAGTACTCTGCCAATCCAAGTATAATCTCAAACGTGAAAGCCGAGATTGTGAGCAAATTACTCGCGCTTAATGCCCAATTTTATCAAACCTTTGGGCTGGCCTTTGCCAGCACCCGTCAGCGCCTCCAACCGGGCATTCTGCGTGTGCTTTCTCGGTGGCCCCTCGAGGGGCACTGGCTCGATTTGGGCTGTGCTCATGGCGGCATCGCGCGCTGGCTGGCACAGCACAACTTCGGGGGCACCTATCTGGGCTTAGATTTCAGCCAGGCATTGCTGGCCGAGGCCCAGGCCTGGGCCGCCCATCTCAAGCCCGATCTCGCGGCTCGCTTCGCATTCCGCCAGGCCGATCTGGGCCATCCGGCCTGGGTTGAGGCCCTGGAAGACCGACGTTTTGATAAGGTTTTGATGTTCGCCGTCTTGCATCATCTCCCCGGCCAGGTTCATCGCCAGCGTTTGCTGGCCCAGGTACGCACGCGGCTGAATCCAGGGGGGCATCTGGTGCTCTCGGTATGGCAGTTCCAAAACAGCCCCCGTCTCCTCGCCCGCCGCCAACCCTGGGCGCGGGTTGGCATAGATACTGCCGACTTAGAACCCGGCGACACCCTGCTGGATTGGCGTCATGCCCTGCCCGGCCAGCGTGAGCAAGTCGGATTGCGCTACGTGCACGCCTTCTCCCACGAAGAATTACACCACCTGGCACAAGCCAGTGGCTTCGAAGTGGAAGAGACCTTCGAGTCGGATGGTGAGGGCGGGCGTTTGGGGCTTTATCAAATCTGGCGGCCCGATTAATCTCCCTCAGGGACTCACTGGGGTCAGGGCGTGCGTGCGCAGGTCAAAAGTCAGGCGACTGCCATCGGCGGCTTCAACGAGCAATGTTTCATCCACCTTTGCCACAATGCGCAGCGCTCCTGCGCCGGAAGGCCCATCCACCCACGTCTCAACGGCTGCATTTTCGGGCAGCATAATCAGCGCCCCCTGTTCCGGCTGGTAGGTGCGCACACCGGCAAAAACACGCACCCACTGCCCATCCACTTCACCCTGCCAGGCGTTGAGGGTGGTAAAGTCATCCGGACTCACCGGCGCGGCCACCCCCTCCTGAATACCCGGCTCGCGGGATGCCTGCTGTACGGCCAGCGGTTCCGGCGGGCGCATTGCCTCAGGGTTGGCGGGCTTGGTCGGTGCAGGCTGCGCCAGGGCCTGCTGCCGCGCAGCCTCCTGCGTCTGCAACGGCGCAATTTTTGCTTCCAGGAAGGCGCGCTGTTCCGCATCTTGCACCACCGCCAGCGTCTGCGTGAATTGCGCCAGCATGCGCTGCTGCCAGGAAGGGGATTCCTGAGAAGCAGCCGCTGCCCGGCGTCCGGAATAAATGCCCAGGCCAATGCCCAACCCGACCAACAGCACAACCAGGAGCAGAGAAAACCAGGGAGCCAACGCTTTTTCTTTCATGGTCTCATCTCCGGCTCCGGCGGGGCCCCTCCTTACGCTTTCCGCTGAAGCCTACCCCCATTATACCGCGCCCAGCCTCCACCCAATCGGGCAAACGCCCGGTGCCTGCTCATCCCGCCACAAAGCGCCACCCCTCCGGCAGTCCTGCAAAGTCGCAAGCCCCTGCCAGAGGGTGCTCTTTTGTGCGAGCGGGCTGGCAGGGGCCGCTACAAGGTATGGCCGGGGACGAGAAGGACTGCCCCGCCGGCGCGCAGGCTTAGAGATCGGCTGAGGCAGGCCCATGGATATCGAAGGGGCTCAGGCCAGGAGGGCTTCTAAGGCCACTTCAAAACGAATCGGCGTCGGATTACCGAGGTTGTCCGAAATTGGGCAACGGGCTTCAATCTCGCGGACAAAGGCCGCCTTTTCCTCCTCGCTCAGATCTCCATCTATCTGAAGGCGCACACGGATTTGGGAAGCTCCTATCCGCGCCTCGGGATTCCTGCCCAGGAATCCATCCGGATCAATGTCCCCCTCCACGTGGGCCGATAGGCTGCGTACTGGCAAACCGCGCTGTTGGGCGACAACTTTTCCAACGGTGAGCAAGCAACTGGCCAGAGCAATGAGCAGGAATTCCAACGGGGTTGGCCCGGTGTCAGTTCCACCCATCTCAGGGGGTTGGTCCACCACGATGACATGGTGACGGGCACGGGTCTCGATTTTCAACCCATGCACCTGAGTCGCATCCACAACGACGGTTTTAAGGGTCATGGCTATCGCTCCTCCTTTTTATGCTCAGAAGTTAGGTTAATGATTGAGCCTGCGCCTTTCAGGTTCCCATTTACTGATAAACCTTTGAGAGGACTCCCAACCGAGGATGGTGCCGTCCACCAGCAAGATTCGACCCTCGGGGCACCTCGTGGCTCGCTGAGAGGCCACCAGGATTCCCGCTCATTCCATCTTTCGGCGTGCCTTGAAGGACCCGATTCGCCTAAATGCTAAAATCCTCGCCGCGCCAGTAGCCGTACTCCGGCGGATGCACCAGGGGCGGCTGATCTAAACCACCAATGAGACGATGGCCGTTCCCATTTCTGCCCTCAACCTGAGGGGCGAGCACCGCCGTCAGTTCCTGGACCCGCTTTTCCAGCGCATCAAGGCGCACCAGCGCCGAGGCCAGCGATTGACCAATGGCATCGGGCAGTTTGTTGTGGTCTAAATCCGGCGTCGCCGGGCGCGGTTGACTGCGCACCACCACCTGTCCCGGCACGCCCACAACCACCGAGTTGGGCGGTACGGACTTAACGACCACCGCGTTGGCTCCAATACGGCTGCCGCGCCCGACCACAATATTACCCAGGACCTTCGCCCCAGCCCCAATGACCACATCATCTTCAATGGTGGGATGGCGCTTGCCCTTTTCCAGGCTGACGCCGCCCAGGGTCACTCCATGGTACATGGTCACATGGTCGCCAATTTCAGCCGTCTCGCCGATTACCACTCCCATGCCATGGTCAATGAAAAAGCGCCGGCCAATACGGGCACCGGGATGAATTTCAATCCCGGTCAGGAAGCGGTTAAAGTGCGAAAGCAGGCGCGCCAACAACTTGAGGTTATGCCGCCACAGCCAATGCGCCAGGCGATGCAGCCAGATAGCATGCAAGCCGGGGTAAGTCAGCAGTACCTCGAGCGTGGTGCGCGCCGCCGGGTCACGCTCAAAGATGGACGCAATATCCTCACGCAAGAGTTGCACCATCCTTCCTATCATGGTTTCTCACCGCACTCCTCACGAAGCCACCTTTGCAGTCATCTCCTCCACCAAATCGGCGAAGAGTTGCGTGCTCAGATAGCGCTCGCCAAACGAGGGGATGATGACCACGATCAATTTACCGGCATTCTCCGGTCGGCGTGCCACCTGGAGGGCGGCCCAGGTTGCCGCACCCGAAGAGATGCCCACCAGCAAACCTTCTTTGCGCGCCAGTTCACGCGCCGTGCTGAAAGCATCCTCAGCCTTGACGCGAATCACCTCGTCGTAAATTGAGGTGTTGAGCACCTCGGGGATGAAGCCCGCACCGATGCCCTGGATGGGGTGCGGTCCGCGCTGTCCACCTGAGAGCACTGGCGAAGCATCCGGCTCCACAGCAATCGCCTTGAACGAGGGTTTACGGGCTTTAATGACCTCGCTTACACCGGTGATCGTCCCGCCGGTGCCCACCCCCGCGACCAGAATATCTACCTGGCCGTCGGTATCGCGCCAGATTTCTTCAGCAGTGGTACGGCGATGAATCTCCGGATTGGCCGGATTTTTGAACTGCTGAGGCATGAAGTAGCGCTGAGGGTCGCTGGCCACCAGTTCCTCAGCCCTGCGGATGGCGCCGGGCATTCCCTCGCTGCCGGGGGTCAGGACCACCTCGGCGCCGTAGGCCCGTAATACCAAACGGCGTTCTTTGCTCACCGTTTCGGGCATAAAGAGAATGCAGCGATAACCGCGCGCCGCGCAAACCATGGCCAGCGCAATGCCCGTGTTGCCGCTGGTCGGCTCTACAATCACCGTATCTGGGCCAATCTTGCCCTCGCGTTCGGCGGCCTGAATCATGGAAACCCCAATGCGGTCCTTGACGCTGTGCGCCGGGTTGTAGAACTCCAACTTCGCAACGACCTCGGCCACACACCCCTCGGTCACCCGATTCAGGCGCACCAGCGGAGTATTGCCGACAAGTTCGGTCACATCGTGATAAATCTTCATGGTTGAGCCTCCTTGAACAGATGAACTGAGATAATAAAAAACCAACAAGCCCTTAAAAGGGGTGAACCGCAACCTCTCTTCCGCTGTGAAGCGGGGCTGCGGTTCACCACCTGGCTTGTTGGTCGCTTATCGTAAACAGAAAGCGCGGTCGCTCAGAGCAAGGCGGCGACTATCCGCAGCCCCGCCCTGGACACGCGCACTGGCGCTTCCGAAACATCGTTAATCTTACAATAATTGTCTTCATAATCATCAAAGCCTATTATAGGCAAAAGTGGTAAGTTGTCAAGAAAATTCCTCTCTTATGTGATATGATGAGCGAGGGAAACTGGGGGGAGGTCGTGCTCGGTCATTCCATACCACCCGTCATGGGCCTGATTTCCAAAGTTTCCCCTGGGAGTGGCGTGCCATGTATGTGCATCTTTCAAATTCAGCTCTGGCGGTTGCCATCACACGGCGCAGCAGCCATCAGACCTACCTGACCATACGCCTTTTGGTGGATCGAGAACGGGTTGCTGAGGCTTTTCGAGCCTATGCCTACTTTCGTTGGGTAGATGACCATCTGGATCAGCCGGCTGGCTCTCAAACCGAGCGTTTGGCCTTCCTTAAACGCCAGGAAGATCTGGTCAAGCAGTACGAGTGGGGCAACTTCCCTCCAACCTGAGCGCCGAGGAAAAATTGCTGGTGGATCTTCTACGCTCCGACCCCAACCCCCAAAGCGGGTTACGGGCTTACATTCAGAATATGATGGCTGTCATGCGCTTCGATACTGAGCGGCGCGGTCGAATGATCACGCAAGACGAACTGGGAACCTACACTCACTGGCTAGCCGTGGCCGTCACCGAGGCATTGCATTATTTTTTATTGGTCACCGCTGCCCCACCCCCCACGATGAAACCCGCTACCAGGCCGTCACCGCGGCTCACATCGTCCACATGCTTTGAGACACCTTCGAAGACACCTGCCTGGGTTATTACAATCTTCCACGCGAGGTAGCCGAGGCCGGCCACATCACCCCCCAGGATTTCCATAGCCCACCCTACCGGGAGTGGGTCAGGTATAGGGTCTCTCAGGCGCGGCATCTCTTTGGGCAAGGTAAGATTTACCTGTCCCGGATTCAAAATCTGCGCTGCCGGCTGGCTGGTTTTGCCTACATCGGTCGGTTTAAGTGTGTGCTGCGAAGCATCGAAAACGAAGGCTACCTGCTGCGCCCCGAATACCCCGAACGCACGCATCTGCGCACCGTGCTGAGCCTGCTGACTCGCGCCCTTCATCAGGCTCTCTTCCCGCCTGCCCCTCGCCGGAGCGCACTTCAACCTTAGAATTAGAAAGTGAGTTAACTTTCCATGTCTCAAATCTCCGCACTTGTGGTGGGGGCAGGGTTGGGGGGCTTGGCCACCGCCATCCATCTGGCACGGCACGGTATCCATGTGACTGTGCTGGAGAAGAACACTCACGCAGGCGGTCGTGTGGACCGCTTTTCCCGCCAGGGACACTGCTTCGACACCGGTCCCACCCTGTTGATCATGCCCCACGTCTTCGAGGCCGAATTTGCGGCTCTGGGCACGCCATTTCACGATTTGCTTGACCTGGAACGCGTAGATCCCACTTACCGTCTGGTATTTGACGATGGGCAGAGCCTCACCCTGACCTCCGACCTGAAAGACATGCACGATCAACTAGAAGCTCTGGAGCCGGGTGCGTTTCGGGGATTCCTCCGCTACCTGGACGAGGGCTACCGCCACTACAACCAAGCGATGACCGCTTTGGTCAATCGCGATTTTCGTACCGCCAGTGAGTTTTTCAATTTGCGCAACCTTCCCCTTCTTTTCACGCTTAAGCCACTGGTGCCTCATTACGCCCACATGGCAACCTACTTCCGCACCGAGCGTCTCAAGGCTGCTTTCACTTTCCAGGATGTTTACATGGGGCTCAGCCCGTTTGAGGCACCTGCCACGTTTTCCATGATGCCCTTCACCGAGATCGCCCACGGGGTGTGGTACCCGCGTGGGGGGATGTACCAGATCGTGGAAGCCCTGCTCGAAATGGCCCGTCAAGCGGGGGTGGAATTCGCCTTTTCTACGCGGGTGGAGCAAATCGGGGTGCAGGGGCAGCAAACCAGCGGAGTGCGATTAGGGATGGTCTGCATATCAAGGCAGATTTGGTAGTAGCCAACGCTGACCTTCCCTACGTCTACACCCACCTGCTTCCTCCGGATTCCCACGCGATGCGCATGAGACGCAAACGCTACTCCTGCTCGGTGATTTCATTCTTCTGGGGGCTGGACCGCGTTTATCCTGCCCTGGGCCCGCACACCCTGTTTTTGGCCGATGATTACCGGGAAAACTTTGCATCCATCGTGAAGCGTCTTGACCTGCCCGCCAATCCTAGCCTCTACCTCCATGCACCCGGGCGGTTAGACCCGGGCATGGCACCACCCGGTGAGGATACCTTGATCGCCATCGTCCCAGTAGGCCACATAAATGAGCACAACCCTCAAGATTGGGCCGTCCTGATCCACCAGGCACGTCGCGCGGTTTTTCGCCGCCTGTCTCTGCTGGGAATCACCGACCTGGAAGCGCACATCCAATTTGAAACAGTATTCGCGCCCCCCTCCTGGTTAAAGCGCTATAACCTGAGCAAGGGAGCCACCCACGGGCTTTGCCACAACCTGACCCAACTGGGCTACTTGCGCCCCGGCAACCGTCATCCACACTACACCAACCTCTACTTTACCGGCGCCAGTACCCACCCCGGCACCGGCATGCCGACCGCACTGGTTTCGGCCCGCCACACCGCCACGCGCATCTGCGAAGCCTGGGGGCTAACTCCCTGACTCACCCCGCGCCTCCCCCTCCCGAGGCGGCTCTGCCACCAACCGCCCACCGCGCACGGTAGCCCCAATGACCAACCCCGCACTGACCAGGACCAGGTTCTTGAAAATGTACTGCCCTTCCAACGTGGGGGCGTAGGGAATATGCGTAAACACCTCATGGGGAAAGAGGAAAATCGGGGTGATCGTACCCAGCATTTGAAAGAAGAGCAAAAACAGCGTTGCCCGCAGGTAAAGCCCCAGCATTAGCCCCAAACCGATCAGGGTTTCCAGCAGGGCCAACAGAATGCGTGCTGCATCCGCCGAGAGCAGGCCCAGGCTCAAGGTGGTAATGGTGCGGGTTGCCAGGCTTTCCGCTGGGCTGAGCCCTGGGAAAAACTTGAGCACGCCAAACCATAAAAAGACAATCCCGAGGCTGATGCGTAATAGAGAAATGCCGTAACGGGCCATCCAGCCGGTAATAAGCGGATCTATTTGGTGATACACGGCCAACCAACGTGCTTTCATTGCAACTCCTCTACTTCTATTTGTGATATTCCGCACAAAAAGTGTACTCGAAAAAACGTTTGCAATCAAGACATTTTTGAGGTTATTTATAAAGTATGTCTGGGCGAAAAAAAAAGCCGCCCACCGGGGTCGGCAGTGGGCGGCAAAGCCCCAAAAATCTATCTGGAATCAGGCAGTCGCCAATCCGAGGTTTTCAACGGCCTGGTTGTAGGCCTGGCCGTAGAGATGCCCCATGACGGCCAGGCCGTAGACATACGTGAGGAACACCCCAATAAAGCACAAAATGGATCCCAAGGGCGCAATCAACCCAACAATGAACTGACCCAGGAGCACCAGCAAGTAGGCCCCCGGTGCCGCCCGCACCAGACGGAAGACCTCTCCGAAAGCCAGCCCGGCCCCCAGCGATCCTTTGGCCAGGAAATTAGCATATGCCGCGGGCAGCGCCAGCGCCATGAAAATGGCATACACCAGGCTGAACAGGCCAAAGCAGACCGAAAGCAAGGTATAAAGCACCCTCACGGCATCCGAAACTCTGCCGCTATCTACGCCCAGGAGCGAACCGAACAGGCCGAACATCACAGAGATCAGAATGATCGGCAGGCTATACACAATCCCAATCACAAAGGCTTGAAATCCCCGCGCCAGATCGTTACCGAAATCCAGATCCGGCAGGGGTTGCGGGTCACGTGCCATTACCCGGCGGGTCACGCTCAGCCCCCACCCCAGCACCACCAGTTGCCCAATGATCGGGATCAGACTCACCAGAGCCGCAATGAGAACCTTGCGCAACCAATCCTTATCCTGAAAAACAAATCCAAATGCCATTCCAAAATCCATCGCTGCCTCCTCCAAAAAATCAAGATGATGTCTTCATCATAGCAATGAACGCACTGGGGCGCAAGTCTTGACGCCTTGCACCCGCTCTTACGCCCAGCCGAAGACGTCACGCCGCCGGGGTGTTCAGGGCGTCAAAGTAGCCCCGCACCTGAGCGTCGCTGTAAAACACCAGCGCCAGAATACCCACCACCAGCGCAATCACATTGCCAAAGAGGATGCAGCAGATCTCCAAAATGGCAATCGTCTGGGAAAACTGCACCGGCACCGGTGGGTTCGCCAAAATCTTGATGGCGTAAAGGATCTCGAAAACCCCCAGTATCGCCGGCAGCACCGTGATCGGTGCGCACAGTAGCCCGATCCCGAAGGTGCCCAGCACGAGGCCTCCCGTTAGCCCCAGCCCGGTGAGAATGTTAACGATACCGCTGACCAGGGTCAGCACTCCCAAGGCTGTCACCATGCCCGGCTTTTCCAGCGGCGGCCGGGTGGAAGGATATGACGAAAATTCGCTCATAATTTCCAAACTCCTCTCAGGTTGATCAAATGGCCCCTCCAGGTGGGGCTTCCAGAGGTATCTACGTAAAAACCCCCTCAGGGTTGCACACGGCGGGGTTAAAAATGCTCAAAACGTTCAATGGGCAGTACGAAGATGATAGCGCGTTGCTCGCCTGGCTCCGTCGGGGAAGTCAAAGCCTGGCGAATCACCTGAAGAGCCGCCTCCACTCGTTCGGCCTCCACCCCAACCAGTAAGGTGGACTTGCCACGGCGCAAGAACCCACCTGTCGAGGCAATGCAGGTCACCCCAAAGCCGGCCGCCGTCAGCGCCCGTGAGACCGGATCGTTGTCCACATCGCGCACAATTGCAATGATCATCTTCATCATGGCTCAAACCTCCTCGAAGTGTTCCACCACCAGGCTGAAGACGGTCGCCCCACCCACCGTAATCGGGGTTGGAACGGGCAGAGCCAGAGGAGCGCTCTCCAGTGGAACAGCAATGTACTCCACACGTTGACGGCAGTTCTCCCGCAGGTCCTGCAAGGCTTGTTCTTCGCGGCCCGCAGGTAACCCGATCAAAAGGGTTGCGTTCCGCCGTCCCAAAAAACCGCCCTGGCTGGGCAAACGAGTGATGGTAAAACCATGCCGCTCCAGGGCCATGACCGCACTATCGGCATCTTGAGCCTGCACCACCACCATCAAGAGCCGATCCACAGGGAAAGTGGGGTTCGCTTCGGGGTTCACAGCAGCCTCCGCACTTGGGATGAACGACTCCGCACTACTTGATACGTGCCCGGACCCTCTACTTTGATTATAGAATGCCCCGGGAACGTCACCCAGGTTTGATTGCTATGAAATTGCACCGTTATTCCCTGATATTGTACCGTAATTGGTCGATTGAAGGGGTTTCCATTCTGCAAAATGACGCGCTCCGGCGTGATTGCTACCAACCCCAATGTGCGCAGAAAGAGGCTCAGCGGTGCCAGACCGTCCACAGCATGCTGCTCTCCCTGGCCCTGCCCGCGCTCGGCGTCATAGGCTGAGTAGAAATCCCCGCTGGTCGCCAGCGAGCGCCCAATCCCATCCAACAATCGCCCCACCAGGTCTGCCGCCAGGTCGCAGTAGCCGTACCGCAATAACCCCTCTCCCACAAAAGTGTTCCAGAGGGGCCAAACAAATTGCTCTGCCTCACTAGCATGCCCACCCGACGGACACAGACTCAACCCGTAGCGGCGCAGGTAGCGCGACTTTACCGTTTGCTCTACCAGCTGAGCCACCCGCGCCGGTGAGGGAATGCCCGCCCACATCGGGAGGAGCAAACTCACATCCTCGAACGTGTAATCCGCCCCAATGACCCGCCCGCGCATCCCGTTGGCCAGGCCCTGCACCTCAACGAAATCCAACCGGGTGAAGGCCGAAGGCACAATGGCCATCCCGTAGCCCCCCCGCCACGACCACTGCCGCGGGGAGATTGTCTCCTCGCAGGCCCCCGCCAGGCCCTCGCCACGGAGCACCAGAGTCAACGGCTGCGTGGTGCCCTCACCCCCCTCCACGAGCAAGGTGATCCGTTGAGGGATCGCGAAGGCCCGCTCCAGGCCAAAGACCCCCTCCCGCTCAAAGGCCAGAAGTACCTCGCCAGAGGGTGAGCGGTGGGTGAAGGTATCGCGATAACGATAGGTGGCCACTACGCCATCCCAGGCGGCTTCGACCTCCTGGCGCAGTGCTGCCAGGCGCGCCTTTAGCCAGGGTAGGGGATCTTCCACCTGTAGGTGTTGCGCCATGCGTAGCAGAGAGCGTCCCTCCTGGTAGAGCCAGGCCGCCAGGGCCGGGCTTTCCACCCAGGGAGTGCCGGCACCGTAGCCCGCCGCACCCGGCCGGTAAAAAATGGGGGCTGCCTCCAGCCCCGATTGGTAAGCATGATCCCACTCCGGGAACCCATCCTGATCGCGATCATGTGCCGGCGTGAACCAGGTCTGAAAGAAGGCCAGCAGGTGCGGAAAAATCTCCTCCCACCAGGCCGTGGGGTCATCCAGGTAAGGTCCGAGTTCCCAGGCCAGGGTTGCCAGCAAAGGCTGAGCCAGAAAGCGACCGCGCTGCCCGCCCAGCCCCGGCCGCCAATCCACAAAGCCGTCCGGCGCCTGAATCGCCAGAAAATTGTCCACCCACCCGCGCACCCACGCCGCTCCGCCCGGCAGCAGACTGCGGCTCAACCACCACGCCTCCAAAACCGTTTGCCCGGCCCAGCGGTAAGAGTAATCACCGCCATCACCGCGCGCCGAAAAGCCCTCATCTGGCTGGCGGGTGCGCACAAACGAAGCCTGCGGCAAGTGCTGGCTGGCCGGGAACAGAAACCCCCACGCTGTGCGTTGTGTCTGGCGCAGCACGGCATCCCAGGTGGGGTTGCCGGTAACAACGTGCACCTCCTGAGCAGCCTGCTGAGCGCGCAAGCGGGTTATGTGCGCCTCCCAGGGCGCCTGCAGCCCTGCCTGGGCACGCTGGCGCGCTTCTGCTGCGGTTGTGCCGCGCCCCAGCGCCCAGGTCAATACCTCTTGCTGCCCCGGCGCCAATGTCATCTCCACGCCCAGCGCCGCCCAGGGTGTCTCTACTGCCTGGATCGCGGGTGCACTGAGCCCCACCACCCAGGCCTGCCCCTGACCCTCACCTTCGAGCCACCACCGCCCACCACTGCGCCGTGGGCGGAAGGGGCGTCCAACATCCAGTAAACGCACCACCGCGGCCCACTCCACCCGTAGTGTGCGCGAAGTCAACCCGCTGTTGTGCAGGGTGAGGCGCCCTACCAGGCGGAATGAATCGGGCACCCAGGTCTCTAACCGCACTTCCAGGCCGGGGAAAGGGGCACAGCGCACCCGCGCGTACGCTGCCTGGATCTCCTCAACCTGCGGCGGACGATAAAACCGCCGCGGATCGCTCACCGCCCAGCGCCCCTGCACAAAGCGAGGAAAGAGGCGCAGGTCGCGCACCCGCAGCCCCAGACTGGTGCGAAGTGCTAAAGAGGGTAACTCTCCCCCTCCCAATTCCCACTCCCAGATGCCATCATCAGCATAACAGACCGTCCCCAGGCGCGCATCTGCCGCCAGGATGAATCGCCAGCCATCAAATGACCAGTCTGAGGGGAACATCTCAGGTTTATTTTAGTCGGCCTGGTAGTACAGGTCAAACCACCGATCCCAAAATACTCCTAACGGCTGGAGAGAGGTTGAAATCCCTATCGAAGTGAGTCATAATGACCATAGCCCTCGGCGGTGGGACGATCCGGCGTGCCACCAGATTCACGCCTCCCCAATTCCATGCCATTCCTTTCTGATGCCCTGCGCCCGTGTGGAGCCCCCGCCTCTCCTGCCGCTGCGAGCAGAAGACCTGCTGGCAAGGGAGACCATCCCCCACAGCAGGGGAACACGACGTGTTCGAAGAAAGGAGGGAGGCAATGCGCCACCCATGGAGATGGCGATTGGGGCTGTTCATCCTGGTGGGGATGAGCACCATTACCGCCTGCGTTCCCGGCCGCTCACCAAGCACCCTCACGCCGACCCTCACCCCCACTCTCACCCCCACCCCCACTCTGATCCCGCTCCCCCAGGCACCCACACCGACGCGTCCTGCGCCTTCGCCAGCCGCTGGATGGCTCCTGGAATTCACTCGGGAGGTCTCCAGCGGAATGGCAACGCTGCACGTTGCCGCCCACACCTGCAGTGGCATAGCCGGGCCCTGGGCAGGCGCCTTTGAAATCACGCTCAGCGCCGGACAAATGGTCATTACCGGCGAGGGCAAGTTTGAGTTCAGCCTCCCGCCGGAAGGCCTTTCGGTCATGGGGGAAGCACCCTTCAGCGGTAGTGGGAGCGTTGCCGGGTCAAGTTGCAGCATCCCGGCCGTCAATGATCCTCTGCGGTATGAAATCACCTTCTACTCGGAGGAAAGACGCGCCAGCGTGGTCATGGGGAGCACAGGCCAGGGCACACTTACCGTCGTATGCCGCGAAAAGCCCCCCATAACCATTCCCTTTGCCATTGCCTGGGGACCTGACCCCCTGGATGTGCCGCTGCTGCCTTACGGCGATTGTCCCTGAGGGCCTCCCACCCGACCGTCCCCTGAGATCCTAAACGTCGGCCCAGGCTCCAGGTTGGCTAGAACCTCTATCTCAAATAATTATGAATCAACTCTCTTTTGTACAAAAAATTCTTAGAACTTTCTTAGAATTTTTCCACAATGCTTGACAAGCCCCTTAGCACTTGCTAACATAATATGCAGATGGGGTGCAACTAGAGTAAGTCAATGTGGCGGCGACTAACTGCGGGGTGGTGTTTCTGGTCGCCGATCCGCCCAGGGAGAGGGGGTACATCCCGCAGGGAGCCAATGGCGAAACCGGCCACAGCACAGGCCGGTTTTTTGGTCTCTATGGACTAAACAAGCAAAGCGGCGGAGGGGGGCCACCGACCTGACCGGGAGCGCGAGGGGGCAGTTATCCCTCACCGCACAGGTAATTTTACCCCGCGCACCTTAACAGACTTTTCCATCAAAAAACCCTTGCCGTGGGTGGCGGCCCCGGCAAGGGCAGGGACACAGGGACACGGGTAGCGCCCTCTGTGCATCTTCTGATTATAGCACGAGCGCCAGGCGTAGGCAATCGCCCGGCCGGGTGGCGGACCGGCCGTGGCACCCCCGCCCCCCCTACAGGCGCCAGAGGCCTGCTGCCCGTCCCAATCCCAGAGCAATGAGAGGAGGTGAGACACCGCTCGATAACAGGGAAAGTGACGGGATGTTTGATTTAAGCCGGCATTGCGAAACGCATGTACCTTCATAAAAACTGACCTTCAAAATTTTGACAAAAGAAAGGAGATTTGAGCCATGACGAAGCGTTTGCCTCTGGCGTTTCTGGCCGTCCTGTTGATCGTCCTGCTGGCGGGCCTGGGCGTGGCCTACGGTTTGTGGTCGGAGACCCTGACCGTTAGCGGCACGGTCTACACTGGTAATGTGGATGTGCAGTTCGCTGACGTCAAAACCTGGGAAAAGGTGTATGACTATAACCTTGGAAAAGAAATTGATGAGCCAGAAAAGAAAGCAAATGCCGCGAACTGCACATCGTTCATCCAGGATGCTGGCACCGATGAAGAAACATTGGTCGTCACAGCCGAAGGCGCCTATCCTTCCTGGCGCTGCTACGTAGAATTCTACATCCAAAGCGTTGGCTCGGTGCCGGTGCACGTCTTCAAGCCCAAGGGAGCAGTAGGCAATCCAACATGGCCTGAGATTAGTTGTGATTTCACCAAATCTTATACGGCCAGTGAAAGCGCTTCCGAGGAACTGAATTGGGGCTGGCCTCCACAACCCCCGTCCTATATCCAGTTGCACAAGGGTGAAAAAGTACGCTGCCAATTGAAAGTGCACTTTGATAACGAAGACGGGGTTGCAGAGAACGCAACCTATACTTTCACATACACCATCCTCGCCAAGCAATGGAACGAGTGATCGGCTGAGCCGCGCAACTGGCGGGGGATCCGGGTGCTTTCACCCATCCCCCGCCCCAGCCCACAAGGTGTGTTAATGCACAAACCGCTTACTACCATCCCCACCCCAATCTCCTTGCCACCGATCTGGCGGCCAGCCATTGAGCGGTACGGATTGGTGGTACTGCTGGCGGCTGCTTTTCTGACTTATCTGCTGGTCAATCTGGTGGCGCCACGCCTGCCCCCCGGCCTCGACATGTACCTGCTTCAGCCCCTGGCCTGGGTGATGCTGGGCGGGATGGCTTTTCTCCTGGCCTGGGGCGGGTGGGTTGACTGGCCACACCCGAGTCGCCTGCTCTTCATTTTTGCCCTTCTGCTTGGACTCATCCAGACCGCCGCCTTTCTGCTGACAGGCTTCCTCTTCGGATTGGGACATTCCCCCTATGCCCACCGCTTTCCGGCCGTGTTGGGCAACCTGTGGTACCTGGCTGCCGGCCTGGTCGGGCTGGAGACCGCTCGGGCCACCCTGGTCCGCTATGTGGGACAGCGTTCGCTCTTTCTGGCAGTGGCACTGGGAGCGTTCATCCCCGCCTTGTACATCGTTCCCTTGACCCGCTGGACCACGTTGAGCACCCCCCAGACCATCATCGCCTTTACGGGCGCGCGCCTGCTCCCTTCTCTGGCCGAGGGACTGGTAGCCGCCTTGCTGGCCTGGTTGGGTGGGCCTTTCCCAGCCTTGCTTTACCGTGCCCTGCCCCTGCTCTTCGAATGGTTCTCTCCCGTTCTACCCAACCTGACCTGGCTGGTGCAGGCGTTCATCGGCAGCCTGGCGCCTCTGATCGGCTTCTTTTACCTCCAGGGCTTTCTACCGGCCCCTGAGGCCACGGCCTCCGCACCCTCAGCCGAGGCCCCCGCCTCACCTTCGCGCTCTACCACCCTGAATGCCTGGTGGTGGGTGCTCCTCATCGCCCTGACCGCTTTCTGGTTCAACACTGGCTTCTTTGGAGTGCGCCCCTTCGTGGTCAGCGGCTACAGCATGAAACCCACCTTGATGGCTGGCGACTTGGTGATCATCCAGCCGACTGCTCCCGAGACCATTCGTGAGGGCGACATCATTCAGTTCCGAGTCCTCAGTGGCTCGGTGGTGCACCGGGTGAAAACCATTCGGGCCGAAAACGGCACTCTCACCTTTATCACCCGCGGTGACAACAACAACGTGGACGATGATCCCGTCACCGCCGATCAGGTGCAGGGCAAAGTTGTGCTGGTCATTCCCAAGATTGGCTGGCCCACCCTGGTGCTTAAACGGGTGCTGCAATGGCTCTTCTAACCTTTTTACGCCGTTTATCTCATTCCCGTCTCATCCACACACCCCCGCTGTGGAGCCTGGCACTGGGCGTGCTGGTGCTCTGGATACTGACCTTCCTTATACCGGTCGGACAGACTCTGTGGGCCGAGGTGCTGACCATCTCAGGTGAGGTTCAAACCGGCCAATGGATATTTACCGAGACCCCCACTGAGACCCCCACCCCAACTTCCACACCCACGTGGCTTGCCCAGGCTGGTACCACTTTGGAAGCCACCAAAACTGCCCAAACGCGCTGGATGGAAGGCACCAACTTTTCCATCTTCATCGTCTACGGCCAGATCTGTGTTACCAACGAGGGCGACTACCCCACCGTTGGCCTGCGCATTCTAGATCAGGTGGAGATCAAGCCCCAACAAGGCGA
This sequence comes from Thermanaerothrix daxensis, assembly GCF_001306145.1. Classification (GTDB taxonomy): domain Bacteria; phylum Chloroflexota; class Anaerolineae; order Anaerolineales; family Anaerolineaceae; genus Thermanaerothrix; species Thermanaerothrix daxensis. The sequence goes on along the minus strand of NZ_LGKO01000002.1, from coordinate 89,113 downwards.
TTGGCAACCTCTGGAAAATGCACGTCTGGAGATCGCTCCAGCCGAACAACTTGCCCCTGGTGAGATGCGCTGCTTTGATTACGAAATCGCCGTGCCATGGATGGAGCGAACTGCCTACCGCAACACCGCCCAAACGACCATCCTCAATCATTCGGGGTGGCTGCCGGGTGGAAAGCACTGCCCCGGCCCAGAAGCGTGCCCCTTTGGGCCCACCTGCCGCGCCGGGTTTGAGCCACCCACCACGGGGGAGATCATCCCCGGGCCCACCCAGACCGCGCCGAGCGATGAGGGCGACATTGAGGCGCCTCTGCCGCGCGGCTGGCAGCCCAGTGCCACCCCAACGTTCTCGCCCACTCCCACCTCTACGTTCACACCCACCCCCACCCTCACATCCACCGAGATCCTCACCCCACAACCCACTCCTACCGAAACCCCCACTCCATTCACACCAAATTCCACCTCAACGCCCACAGTTCCCCCCACCCCCACTGAGACTCCGCCTCCAACCCCGACGCCTGCTGAAACCCCCACCCCTACCCAAACCCCTGTACCACCGGTCGGCCCACCTCAACCTGTGCCCAGCGATTAGCACACCCTCACCGGAAAGCGCCGCTTCCCGCTGTGGCGCACCCGTTCATCCCTGCGGGCTCCCAGCCGCCCGCAGGGTGCGTTTTTTCCCTTGTCAAAGCCTGCCCTCCGCATTACCATACAGGCATCTGCTCTCCCTGGTACCCCCCTGGAACGCCGGAGGTGATGTCCCGATGAGGTTGAAAATTCGTCTGCATGCAGGTGTGGTGGGGTTATGGCTAATTGCTTTGTTGAGCGCCTGCACTGCCCCCACGCCACAGCCTACCCCAAGCCCCTCACCCACGCCGTTTCAACCCGGCCCAACTTTGCCCACCCACCCGAACGTCACGGCAACCCCCGCCGCCAGCCCCACCCCGGAGGTTACGGCGACCCCGCCCTATCCACCGGAGGGTTACGGCCCCACCAACTTCCCGCCCAATATCAACCCGCTCACCGGCCTGCCCGCCAGTGACCCGGCCCTGCTCAACCGCCGCCCCATCCTGATCAAGGTGCAAAACCTGCCGCGCAGCGATCGCCCCCAATCGGGGCTTTCGCGCGCCGATATCGTTTATGAACTCTACACCGAGTACGGTTCAACCCGCTACGCGGCGCTCTTCTACGGCCAGGATGCCGAGCGTGTCATGCCGATCCGCTCGGCGCGTTACCCGGATGTTAACCTGATCCGCATGTACAAAGCCGTGTTTGTCTTCGGCAGTGCCTACGAACCGGTCTTTCGCCGCCTGGCCAATTCTGAATTCAGCGAGCGGCTCATCCTCGAAGGCAGTGATACCTGCCCTGCATTGTGCCGCTACGACCCCAACGGACGCAATTACCTGGCCGCCAACACCCAAGCCCTGCAGGCCCTGCTGAGCAAGCGTGGAATTGATAATACGCGCCCCAACCTAGATGGCATGGCCTTCGACCTCACCCCGCCCACGGGCGGCCAGCCCGCCGAGCGCGTCTTTGCTCGCTTTTCCGGCGCTATTTACAACCGCTGGGATTACGACCCTACCACCGGACGCTATCAGCGCTTCGTAGATAAAGAAAACGATATAGATCAGCGTAATGAGGTCTATGAACCCCTCACCGACGCACTGACCAAACAGCCCATAACCGCCGATAACGTGGTCATTCTCCTGGTGCGCTATGAAGAAGTGGATCCTCGCCCCGATGTGGAGGTGCTGGATTTCAAACTCATGGGCATCGGCCCGGCATACCTGGCGCGAGACGGGCAAATCTACAAGGTCAACTGGCAGCGCCTGCGCGAGGAAGACGTGCTGACACTGGTGGATGATGCCGGGCACCCGGTGCCCTTCAAGCCCGGGCAGACCTGGTTTGAGGTGATGGGCCTTTCCACCCGCGTCCAGAATGATGGCAACACCTGGCGCTTCACCTTTGGGCGGGATTGGTAAGTCTGTACAACCCTAGCGCGTTTCGGCTTGACAGCCACCCCGTTTTATGGGATACTGACCGCAAGCAGGGTTCGCCCTGCACCTGAAAATGCCATCCCAAACGAGAGGAGGTGATGTCGAGCAATGGACAGTAGTCGTCAACGAAGGGCTGCGGCATCCCTCCTCTTGATCGTTTAGGGAGCCGCAGCCCGACCCCCGGCAAGCCGCCCCGCGTGGGCGGTTTGCCTTTAAAGGCGCCGCACGGCCTCTACCGTCAGCCAGAAGAGCCGTTCGCGGTCACTGGCACGCAGATACCACTCCCGCTCGTCCCAACCTTCAGGGATGACCAGATCGCCCCCATAAACCACTTGCCCTAACGGCACCCCGCGAAAACGCGCAACCGCCATCAGCGCAGCGGCTTCCATTTCCACCACCAGGCAGCCTTCAGCCACCCGCCGGGCGCGCCGGCCCGGCGTCTCGCGATAAAGTCCATCGGTCGTCCAGGTCTTACCCAGGCGGTAAGGCACCCGATGGTGTTCCAGCGTTGCAACCAGCGCCGCCACGGCTTGCGGATCAGCCACCACCTCACGCGCCGGGGGCAGGTAGTGATACGACGTACCCTCATCGCGCACCGCAGCCGTGATGACGATCACATGCCCGGCGGTGATCTCCGGGGTCAGGGCTCCGCACCCGCCGCACACCATGACCTTGCGCACCCCCAGTGCAATCACCTCTTCCAGGAACCCCGCTGCCAGCGGCGCCCCCACCCCCGGGTGAAGCACCAGCACCGGCTCAGCCTCTCCCTCCAGCAGGTAAAGCGGGTTAGGGCCGATCTCAGATTTAAGTTGACCGATCACGCGTAGCCGTTTGCATGCCTGCAATTGCTCCAGCACCTCCTGGAAGAAGCACAGCACCGCCCGCCGGGGCACTGGCGCAGCGGGTAAGGGGGGTGAGGGTTCCAGAATGGCGCGTGGGTCGGGGTCGTATTCGAGGATGGGCCAGGGAGGTAGATCCGACATCTTGGTGACTCCGTTGGCAGACTAAAATGACGTCGGCGCGGAGGATGCCTCCGGCAAGATCCACTGAATGTCTTCCACTCCCGCAAAGCGTCGGCGCATGACCTCAAGCGCCTGCGGATTGTTGTCTATCAGGATGAAGCGCCGCCCCAACTCCAGGCAGGCAGCCCCGGTGGTGCCGCTCCCAGCAAAGAAATCCAACACCAGATCATCCGGATTAGAAGAGGCCTGAATGATGCGCCGCAAGATGCCCAGCGGTTTCTGAGTTGGGTAGCCGGTGCGTTCACTGCCATTGGTCGGCACAATGGTGTGCCACCAGGTATCCGTGGGAAATTTGCCCCGGGCGGCCTTTTGCGGCCCGACCAGCCCCGGCGCCATGTAGGGGATGCGCTCCACCGCTTCGTAGTTGAAGGTGTAGTGCCTGGGGTCCTTGACGTAAAAAAGAATGTTATCGTGCTTGGGCGGCCATTTACGCCGCGTGCGTGCGCCGTAATCATAAGCCCAGATAATCTCATTCAGAAAGCATTCGCGGCCGAAAATGGTATCCAGCAGGACCTTGCAGTAGTGCACCTCACGGTAATCAATGTGAAAATACAGGCTACCATGCGGCTTAAGCAGGCGGTAGGCTTCGCGCAGGCGCGGCTCCAAGAAACCCAGGTAATCGTCAAAAACATCCGCATAGGCCTGCTGACCCAGTTTGACCGTCAGGTAGCGCCGCCCCCCGAATCCCACCCGATCCCCGCTCTCCGCCTGAATGGTGCGCAGGCGGGGGCGCGCCTGCACCCGCCCGGTGTTAAACGGCGGATCAATGTAAATGAGATCCACCGTCTCGGAGGGCAAGGCCTGCAAAATGGGCAGATTATCCCCAAAATAGACCCAGCCACGGGGGGGACGCTCCGTGCACATCAGGGCCTCACTCGCCGATGATCTTCACCAACACCCGCTTGGGACGCCGTCCATCAAACTCGCCGTAGAAAATCTGCTCCCACGGTCCGAAATCCAGTTTTCCGTTGGTAATCGCCACCACGACCTCTCGCCCCATTACCTGACGTTTGAGGTGAGCATCGGCATTGTCCTCGCCCGTATCGTTGTGGCGGTACTGTGAAACCGGCTCATGCGGAGCCAGTTTTTCCAGCCAACGTTCGAAATCCTGGTGCAGACCCGGCTCATCATCATTGATGAAGACCGAGGCGGTGATGTGCATGGCATTAACCAGCACCAGTCCCTCTTTCACCCCACTTTCGCGCACACAGGCTTCCACCTGCGGCGTGATGTTGATAAACGCCCGTCGTGAGGGCACGTTGAACCACAGTTCTTTGCGATAACTCTTCATCCTTCAACCCCTCAGCAAAAAATCAACGGCGTAGAGGCTCTACGCCGTTGGATTTTAACATAATAACGGACTGCGTGGGCACCTTTCAGGGGTTGGCTGCCGCCCGCTGCCCCAACAGGTGGTTGAGCACCGCCGGCAGCAACCCGCCCTGACGGTAATAACGCACCTCGTTGAGGGTATCCAGGCGCAGGATGACCTCAAAGCGTACTTCACTGCCATCTGCACGCTGTGCCCGCACCTCCAGCCGGGCTCCCGGGAATAGGTTCCCGGCCAGACCGCGAAGATCATAAACCTCCTCGCCACTCAGTCCCAGGCTCTGGGCGTTCTGCCCGGGCAGGAACTGCAGAGGCAGGACCCCCATTCCAGCCAGGTTGGCACGGTGGATGCGCTCAAAAGACTCGGCAATGACCGCCCGCACGCCCAGCAAGCGCGTGCCTTTGGCCGCCCAATCGCGGCTGGAGCCGGTGCCGTACTCCTTGCCCGCCAGGATCAGCAGTGGCACGCCCTCAGCCTGGTAGCGCATGGCCGCCTCGTAAATGGTCATCGTTTCACCCTCGGGAAAATGACGGGTGTAGCCCCCTTCGACCCCCGGCACAAGCAGATTTTTCAGGCGGATGTTGGCAAACGTCCCACGCACCATGACCTGATGATTGCCGCGCCGTGAGCCGTAGGAGTTAAACTCCGAAGGTGGCACGCCTTGCGCAATCAGATACTGCCCGGCAGGGGTGTTCACCGGGATGGTGCCAGCCGGCGAAATGTGATCAGTGGTCACCGAATCGCCCAGCAGTGCCAGCACCCGCGCACCGCGGATATCGGCCACCCAGGTAGCCTCCTGCGGCACCTCGTAGAAAGGCGGTTCTTGCAGATAGGTCGAGCGCGCATCCCAGGTATAAAGCAATCCCTCACCGCTGTGGATGGCGTTCCAGAGCGGGTTGCCGGCATAAAGGTCAGCGTAATCTCGCGCAAACAACTCCGGTGTGATTGCCCGCTGAATGGTCTCAAACACCTCCTGGCTTGAAGGCCAGAGATCGCGCAGGTAGACCGGCTGTCCCTGTGGATCGTAACCAAGCGGTTCGCGTGTGAGGTCGCGCCCAATTTCACCGGCCAGCGCATAGGCCACTACCAGCGGCGGCGAAGCCAGATAGTTAGCGCGGGTATGGGGACTGATGCGCCCCTCAAAGTTGCGGTTGCCCGAAAGCACCGCCACCGCCACCAGATTCTGGGCTTTGATGGCTTCCACAATCGGCTCGGGCAATGGTCCGGCATTGCCAATGCAGGTGGTACAACCGAAACCCACCAGGTGGAAGCCCAACGCCTCCAGGGGCTTGAGCAACCCGGCTGCTGCCAGGTAATCCACCACCACACGCGAACCTGGCGCCAGGCTGGTCTTGACGTAAGGGGGAGTGCGCAGACCGCGCTCCACAGCCTTCTTTGCCAGCAGCCCGGCGGCCACCATCACATACGGGTTGGAAGTGTTAGTGCAGGAGGTTATGGCCGCGATCACCACCGAACCGTGGCGCAGGGTCATCGTCTGCCCATCCAGGTTGACCGCAACCTCGGCCGCCTGCTCGGCTTCTGGCACCCCAAAGCCGTTCGCCGTGCGCGGCGCCGTAAGCGCCTGACGGAAACTAGCCGGCACGTTTCCCAGCGCCACGCGATCTTGGGGACGACGCGGCCCGGCCAGACTGGGCTCCACCTGCCCCATATCCAGTTCCAGCACCGCCGTGTAGGTCGGGGTGGGCGTTTCCGCTGTGCGGAAGAGGTGCTGGGCACGGTAATAGGCTTCAACCAGGCGCACCAGCGCCTCCGGTCGCCCCGAAAAGCGCAGGTAATCCAGCGTTTGGGCATCCACCGGGAAGTAAAGCATGGTGGCACCGCTTTCAGGCGCCATGTTGGCGATCATGGCCCGGTCGGCCAGGGTCAGATGATCCAGGCCAGGTCCAAAAAACTCGACCACCTTGTCCACCACCCCGAAGCGACGCAACATCTGCACAATGGTCAGAGTCAGGTCAGTGGGGGTGGTGCCCTCGGGCAACTTTCCGCTCAGGCGAAAACCGATTACATCCGGCGCAACAATCTCAATGGGTTCACCCAGCATGGCGGCAATGGCCTCAATCCCGCCAACCCCCCAGCCAACAACTCCCAGGCCGTTAATCATGGTGGTGTGCGAATCGGTACCCACCAGGGTATCCGGGAATGCCATGGGCAGCCCATCCGCCTCCTCAACGGTCAGCACACCGCGCGCAAGGTACTCCAGGTTGACCTGGTGCACGATGCCCGAAGCGGGCGGTACAATGCGCAGGTTCTTGAAGGCTCGTTGACACCAATGCAAGAACTCATAGCGCTCGCGATTGCGCTCAAACTCTTTCTCCGCATTAAGTCGAAAGGCATCGGGCATGCCGTAGTAATCCACCTGCACAGAGTGATCAATGACCAGGTCCACCGGTACCTGCGGATTAACCATCGCCGGGTCACCGCCCAATCGTGCTACCGCGGCGCGCATCCCGGCCAGATCGTTGAGCACCGGCACACCTGTGAAATCCTGCATCACCACCCGCCCGGGGAAGAAGGGCAGGCTAGGGCGTTGCTCCGCCTGGGGCTGCCAGGCCACCAAATGCTCCACATCCTCGAGCCCGGCTCGCCCCTGCGCGGCTTGCCGCACCACACCTTCCAGAAAGATGCGTATCACAAAGGGGAGGCGCACCAGGCGATCCGGCGACAACAACGCCTCCAGGGGATAATAACGATAAGAGCGGTCTTCCAGAGTCAGAATTGCGGGTTGGGGTAAGGTTGTCATCCGTCCACCTCTTCCAAACCAGATCTCTCATCTGCCGAGAAGTTCTCATAAATGGCAGTCACCAGCGCACGCGTAAACTCCGAGGTCTTGAGCAGAGTTGCGCCCTCGGTCAGGTGGTACAAATCCTGGGTCAGTTGGCGGGCCGCAATCACCTTCTCCAGCGCACCGATGACCCGATCGGCGGCTTCATGCCAGCCGATATACCGCAACAGCATCTCGCCCGAAAGAATGAGCGAGGTGGGGTTGACCACATCTTTGCCCGCCAGGGTGGGCGCGGTGCCGTGCGTGGCTTCAAAGATCGCCACCCCCGTCTCTTCGTTGAAATTGGCACCCGGCGCAATACCCAGCCCACCCACCAGCGCTGCCAGCGCGTCGGAGAGGTAATCGCCGCTCAAATTCGGGGTGGCCAGCACATCAAATTCATGCGGGCGCGTAATGGCAATCTCAAATGCCGCATCGGTGATCACTTCTTTCACCCACAATTTTCCCGCTTCCAGGGCAGCCTGGCGTTCCTGATTGGCCGTGGCCTCGTCGTAAGCCAGGCGGGTGCGTTCCCACTGGCGCTGGGTGTACACCCGATCACCAAATTCACGCTCGGCCAGGTCGTACCCCCAATTGCGGAAGGCACCTTCGGTCATCTTCATGATATTGCCTTTGTGCACCAGGGTCACGCTACGGCGGCGGTTGGCCAGCGCCCAGCGGATGGCGGCGCGCACCAGGCGCTCGGTGGCATGGCGCGAGATCGGCTTAAGGCTGAAGGCAGTGCTGGCCGGGAAGCGCAGGCGCGCATAGGCTTCGGGGTAATGAGCCTGCAACCAGGCTTGAAACGCCTGGTTAATCTCGCTTTCGGCAGGAAATTCGATCTCGGCGTACAGGTCTTCGGTGTTCTCGCGAAACACCACCATGTTAACCTTTTCGGGGTGGCGCACCGGCGAGGGCACGCCGGGCAGCCAGCGCACAGGTCGCTGGCAGACGTAGAGATCCAGGGTGCGCCGCAGTGCCACCGTCACCGAACGTACCCCCTCGCCAATGGGGGTGGCCAGTGGCCCCTTGATGCCGACCTTGTAGGTTTCAAAAGCGCGCAGGGTCTCTTCCGGCAGCCACACCCCAAAACGCCAAAAAGCCTTCTGACCGGCAAAGACCTCGTACCACTGAATCTGACGGCGGCCTCCATAAGCCGCCTCTACAGCCGCATCCAGGACCGTGCGCGTAGCGCGCCAGATCTCAGGGCCGGAACCATCGCCCTCAATGAAGGGCAAGATGGGGCGATCCGGCACCTGCCAGCGCCCATCTGCATGCGTGATGGGTTCGCCATGAGGGGGAGGGGAAGGGTATTCGTAAGCCATGCCCAAATTATAGCGCGAAAGTGGAGCGCTTGGGTCATAATGAAAGAGCGCCAATCTTTCATTAGAGTGGTAAAATGTCAGTCAATCGCAGGATTTGAAAACGGAGGTGACTCTCATGAACGCAGAAAAAGGCACGTTCAAGGTCAAGGTTGGGCTGGCGCAAATGCTGAAAGGGGGAGTCATCATGGATGTGGTCACGCCGGAACAAGCGCGCATTGCCGAAGATGCCGGGGCAGTCGCGGTGATGGCGCTGGAACGCGTTCCGGCGGATATTCGCGCTCAGGGCGGGGTGGCGCGGATGAGCGACCCGGAACTGATCCTCAAAATCATGGACGCAGTTAGCATCCCGGTCATGGCCAAAGTGCGCATTGGACACTTTGTCGAAGCCCAAATTCTAGAGGCCATTGGGGTGGACTACATTGATGAATCCGAGGTGCTCACCCCCGCCGATGAAGAGCACCACATCAACAAACACGCTTTCAAGGTGCCCTTCGTCTGCGGCGCGCGCGATCTGGGTGAAGCCCTGCGACGCATCGGCGAAGGAGCCGCCATGATCCGCACCAAAGGCGAAGCCGGCACCGGCGACGTGGTGGAAGCCGTGCGCCATGCACGGCGCATCCTGGGGCAAATCCGTCATCTGCAGAGCCTACCCGAAGAAGAGGTGATGGCCTACGCGAAAGAGATTGGCGCCCCCTACGAACTCGTCATGGAAACCCGCGCCTTAGGTCGCCTGCCGGTGGTCAATTTTGCCGCTGGTGGCATTGCAACCCCCGCCGATGCTGCCCTGATGATGCAACTGGGCATGGATGGAGTCTTTGTCGGGTCGGGCATCTTCAAATCCGGCGATCCGGCCAAGCGCGCCGCCGCCATCGTCAAAGCGGTGACCCACTACAACGAACCGCACATCCTGGCCGAGGTCAGCCGCAACCTGGGCGAGCCCATGGTCGGGCGCACGGTGGCCAGCCTGGCCGAACATGAGATGATGGCCGGGCGCGGCTGGTAAGCCCTGGGAGGAGGTGAGTATGCACATCGGCGTCCTCGCCCTCCAGGGGGATTTCATCGAGCATCAGCACATTCTGGAACGCCTGGGCGTTCAAACGCGCCAGGTGCGCTTGCCTGCCCATCTGGAAGGGTTGGATGGTCTGATCATCCCCGGCGGCGAATCCACCACCATCGGTAAACTGGCCACCGACTTCGGCCTGATGGAACCCCTGCGCGCCTTCGCCCGCTCCCATGCCGTGTGGGGCACTTGCGCTGGCGCCATCTTTCTCTCCAAAGATGCGCGTCGCCCCCAGCCTCTGCTGGGGTTGATGGACATCGAGGTGCAGCGCAATGCCTTCGGGCGACAGGTGGAAAGTTTTGAGATAGATCTCGACGTGCCTGCCCTGCGCCAGGTTGAAGAGACGGCGCGTCCCTTCCACGCCGTCTTCATCCGCGCCCCCATCATTGAGCGAGTAGGAGCAGAGGTTGAAATCCTGGCCACTCTCTCAGATGGACGCATCGTCGCCGCCCGCCAGGGACATTGGCTGGCCACCTCCTTCCACCCCGAACTTACGGACGACACGCGCTTTCACCGCTTCTTCTTGAAGATGGTGCAGGAGGTAACCCCACTCCATCAGGATGCGGCGGTGTCCCGCTGAATAAGACAAAATTCACCTTAAAAAATCGCGTCAGCGGTTGACAAAGCACGCAACCTTTGCTATAAAAATGGCATGTTAATCGGGCTCGAAGTCAAGCGTCAACCAAAGCCAAAGACCCTTCCCGTGGAAGGGCTGGTGCCGCTTGGCTGAAGCCGTTACCGATTTGATCCAACGTGGTGCAACAAGCCCTTCCGAAGCCAAAGGAAGGGCTTTTATATTTCTTATATTTCGGTGTACCTCTGGAGGAGACAGCAATGAAAACTTTTCGACAGATCCTGGTTGGAATAACCCTGGCGGCCATCCTGCTCTCAGCCTGTGCGCCTGCCGCCACCCCGGTGCCCCCCTCGCCCACGGCGGCTTCAACCCAGACCGCAGTCGCCCCAACAACCGCTGCTCAACCTGAAGGCTGTCTGGGCAGTGCGGAGACGGCCCTGGTAGATCTGAACTGCCGCAAGATCACCATTGCGGTGGAAAACGCCTACCCACCCTTCAATTACATTTCCGTCCAAACCGGTGAACCGGGCGGTTGGGATTACGACGTTTGGCGCGAGATCTGCACCCTCCTGCACTGCACCCCCGTCTTCGTTGAAGCCGCCTGGGATGGGCTGATCCAAGCCGTTTCCCTGGGGCAGTACGATGTGGCCGCGGATGGCATTACCATCACCGAAGAACGCAAGCAGATGGTAGATTTCTCGGATGGCTACCTGCAAATTCAGCAGCGTTTATTGGTGCGCAAGGGCGAAAATCGCTTTGACAGCCTAGAGACCTTTGTGGCTAATCAAAGCCTGATCCTGGGCACCCAGATTGCCACCACCAACTACGAAACCGCCACCAAGTACCTACCGGAAACGCGCATCAAGGGCTTTGAGCAATTCCCCTTTGCCGTGCAAGCCCTGCTTTCTGGCGATGTGGACGCCGTGATCATGGACGAGGTGATCGGATTGGGCTACGTGGGCGAAAACGCCGATCAACTTGAACTCATCGGCCCGCCCATCTCCAGCGATGAACTGGGATTTGCCTTCCCCAAAGGCAGTGACCTGGTCGGCCCGGTCAACCAGGCCATCGCCGCTCTGAAAGCCAACGGCACGCTGGAAAAATACAATCTCAAATACTTCGGCCCGGACTTCAAACAACCTTAAGGCTCCCCTTGCTACCGCCTGCCTTGCCCGCAGGCGGTAGCCCCATACGGTTGCCAAACGGAGGAGGCAATGCTTAATCGCTTATCTATTAAGTGGTTCCAGGCCATTTTTGGGGTGTCGTGGCCGCGCTTGCACTGGGGTGCGCGCTTGAAGGCCATTCCCTGGTGGTTGGTGGCAATGGGCCTGATTGCCATCTACACCGCCATTACCATCTACAGCCGTCCCTCGTACCGCCAAGCCTTTGATTTTATCAAGGTCGGGCTGAGCATCACCCTCAGCACCACCCTCTTTGCCTTTGGCATCGCCGTGGTAATCGGTCTGATCACCGGGCTGGGGCGTTTGTCCAATAACCTCCTCTTCAAAAACCTCGCTACGTTGTACATTGAACTGGTGCGCGGCATTCCCATGCTGGTCCTGATTTTCTACATTGCCCTGGTTGGCATGCCCGGGGTGGTCAGCGCGCTCAACCAGTTGGGACACTGGCTGAGCGGGGTGGGGGCCGGCGAGCTGGGCAGCCGTCTGAGCAGCCTGGAAAACAATGCCATCTCTATGGGCGTGCGTGCCATCACCGCCCTTTCCATCACCTACGGCGCTTTTCTGGCGGAGGTCTTCCGTGCCGGCATTCAATCCATCCCCAAGGGCCAGATGGAAGCGGCGCGTTCACTCGGCATGACCTACGGCCAGGCCATGCGCTTCGTCATCCTGCCTCAGGCCGTGCGCAATATTCTGCCGGCTCTGGGCAATGATTTCATCTCCATGCTCAAAGATTCGTCGCTGGTTTCCGTGCTCGCCGTGCGCGATATTACCCAGGTCACCCGCCTCTACGCTGCACGGTCCTTCCAGTACCAGGAAGCCTATACCACACTGGCCGTCATGTACCTGACCATGACCATGGTGCTATCGTTCATCGTCAAGGCCATTGAAAAGCGCATGCACCGGGTTTGAGAAATTTAGAACAATTAGGATGATTTTTGTTGACTTTTATCAGGGGCCTCTCTATAATGTGTTTAAGTCACCGGGACAGCGTCCCTCTCTGTGGGACGCCGGCTGACTGAGGAGCGCAAGCATGCTACCCGAAAAAGTGCAACTCCTTGAGCGTATTGCCTGCATTTTGGACTGCTTTAATGCCGAATCACGCCAAATGGGGGTACGACAGGTGGCACGCAAAATCAACCTCTCCGTCAGCACCACCGGCCGACTGATGCAAGCCATGCGCGAAATGGGGCTTTTGGTGCAGGACCCCACCACCTCGCTCTACGGGATCGGGCCGCGAGTGCTTTCCTGGGCCGATGCCTACCTGGCCAGCCTGGATGTGCGCACACTGGCCCTGCCCCACCTGCAGACCCTGCACCGCGAGACCATGGAGACCGTCAGTCTCTACATCCTGGATGGCGATGCACGCATCTGCGTCGAACGCCTGGAAAGTCCCCACAGCCTGCGCCTGGTCGCCCCACTAGGGCAACGCCTGCCCCTCTACGCAGGCTCGGCCGGTAAAGTGCTGCTGGCCTTCCTGCCCCGCGCCGAACAGGAGGCGTTGTTGGAACAAACCGACCTGCAGCCCCTGACCCCCTATACCATCACCGACCGCCGCGCCCTCTTGCAGGAATTGGAACTCATCCGCGCCCAGGGATATGCCATCAGCCACGGCGAATGGATCGCCGAAGCCAATGGCGTTTCGGTGCCCATCTTCGACCGCACTCACGCCATCCACGCCGCCATCACCGTCTCCGGCCCGGCCCAGCGCCTGACGGATGAGAAAATTGCCGCCCACCTGCCGCAACTGCTGGCCGCCGCCCGCGAGATCTCACTGGAAATGGGCTGGCGCCCCAACCCGCTCTTTCCCTCCCTGGCCACGGCCGGAGGTGCCCATGAGCACGCCCGTTAAGACCATCTCCTACCTTCAAACCACCCCCCTTTATCATTTTTCCATCAGGAGGAATGCCGCATGAGCCACAGAATGAAAGAACGCCTGGCCTATCACCTCAATGAGCAGCGCCAGCGTCTGGACTACCTCAAGAAGCACTACGGGCAGTTCAAAATCAGTGAAGTCACGTTGGAGCAGATCATCAGCGGGATACGCGGGGTCACTCTGCTGATCACCGACACCTCCTACGTAGATCCTCATCAGGGCATCCGCATTCGCGACTTTACCATCCCTGAACTGCTCCGGGTACTGCCCAAGGCCCGCAATTCGGCCTTTCCCCTGGCTGGCGGGCTTTACTACCTGCTGATGACGGGCGAGGTACCGGACGAGACCGAGGCCTGGGAAGTTGAAGAAACCTGGAAAGAACGCATGGCCGTCCCCGAGCACGTCTTTCGGGTGATTGATGCCATGCCGCACCAGACCCATCCCATGACGCTCCTTTCGCAGGCCATTCTGGCTCTGCAAACCGAATCCATCTTTGCCCGCCGCTACGAGGAGGGCATCTCCAAACCGGCTTTCTGGGGCTACTACCTGGAAGACAGCCTCAACCTCACCGCCAAACTGCCCGTCCTGGCCGCCTACATCTACAACCGCAAATACCGGCAGGGTGAGCACATTCCACCCCATCCCGATTTGGATTGGAGCGCCAATTTCGCCTACATGATCGGGCGGAGCGATGACCCCATCTTCGTTGAACTGATGCGCCTCTACTTCGTGCTCCACTCCGACCACGAGGGCGGCAATGTCACCGCCTACTCGGCCAACGTGGTCTCCTCCTCGCTGGCCGATATTTACTTCACCGCATCCGCCGGCATCAACGGCCTGGCCGGCCCATTGCACGGCCTGGCCAATCAGGAGTGCACGCGCTGGCTGCTGCGGGTGTTGCACCACTTTGGCGGACTGCCCAGTGAAGAGCAACTGGAAACTTACGTGCGTGAGCAAGTGGAACGGGGCATGACCATCCCCGGCTACGGGCACGCCGTCCTGCGCACCGTGGACCCCCGCTTTACCGCGCTGGCCGATCTGGCCGAGACCTACTTCCCGCAGGATACCCTCTACCGCCTGGTCAAGCGCGTTTATGCGGTGGTGCCGCGCGTTTTGGCTTCTCTGGGCAAGGTCAAGAACCCCTGGCCCAACGTGGATGCCATCAGCGGCGCCCTGCTCTATCACTTTGGCGTGCGCCAATTGGATTTCTACACCGTCCTCTTCGGCATCAGCCGCATGCTGGGAGTCACCGCCCAGACGGTGTGGTCGCGTGGGCTTTACAAGCCGCTGGAGCGCCCCAAGTCCATCACCAGCCAGATGCTGGAGGCCATGATCGCCCAGGCGGATGAGACCGCGCCGGCGCCACTAGCCTCAACCCCGGTGGCCTGAGGGCGATTTCAGGCCCCGCCCGGCGTGTAGAGGGAAGGATCGGTCGGCGTCTGGCCAGAAGGATCCCACACGTACACCCAATCCCCCTCGTGGGCCCACTCAAAGAGCCAGTGGGCATCACCGAGGGACATGTTGACGCAGCCGTGGGTCTGCGGAAAGCCGAACCACGCCCGCCAGTAAGCCCCGTGTAGGGCGCGCGCCTCATCAAAGTACATCGTCCACGGCACATCTTCCAGGTAGTAGTAATCCGAGCGGTCGGCGGCAAATGCGCCGCTCATCGTCTCGGTCATCTTCTTCTTGTAGATCTTAAACAGCCCCGGCCGGGTGTAGAACGGCTCGCCTCCGCTGGCAATCAGGGTTGCGAAGACCAACCGCCCCCCATCGTAAACCGCCACGGTCTGGTCGTAGAGGTTGACCTCGATCCAGCGGTTACCTTCCACGCCCGGTGGCGGGGTGGGGTTGACGCGCACCTGGCGGATGAAGGTGCGCTCAATCCACTGATCGGGGCCGATCATGTACCAATCCATGTTGCCCACGCGCTGGACGGTGTAGATGGGCACCACCTGGTAGCGTTTAAGCACCGTGCCGGTCTTGGGCGCCGCATAACCCGGCGCCGCGCGCACCTCCGCCGGGCCGGCCAGATCCACAATCCAGCCAAAATCGTGCGTCGGCGTGGCGTGGAAGACCAGCCCCTGGAAGGTGGCGTAGGCAATGGGTGAGGCGCGCAGCCACTCACCGGAGCGCAGGCGCACGAAGGGCTTGCCGTTGACGCGCTGCACCTCCACGTAAGAGACGTAGCGCAGTGGCCCGGGGTCAATGAAGCGTACCGGGTTCTGTCCCGCCACGGCATCCTCCAGGCTGGCGTAGAGGGGAGCGGGCTCTTCGGCCGGCAGGTTGATGCGGGCGATGAGCGCCGGGCTCTCATTCAGGGCCGGATCGGGGGAAGTGGCCGGGAGAGGCCGCGGGGGCAGGGTCAGCCCCAGGCGCGCCCACTCGGTCAGGCGCTGGGCCGGCCCCAACGGCAGGCAATCGCCGGGGTCGCTGAGGTACACCCCCGGCAGGCACAGTGGGCGCCCGCCGTAGGATTCGCGCCAGGGGGCATCTTCCGCGCGGACGGGCGCTACCACCCACCCCGCCAGTCCCAGCGCCAGCACCAGAATCACTCCCACCACCCACCTCATGCGCTTTCGTCGTCGCATGCTCACCTCGTCCTCCATCATCCGTGGGCTCATTATAAACATAGCCCGGCGCGGGGGTCAAGTTATACCCCCTTTTTCACCCCACCCGCGCCCACAGCGGGTAGAATCAGAGGCGTACCCAAATTTTTCCCCGAGGATGTTGAGCCGTGAACGCTTTCCTGCCCCTTCCCACGCTGATCGAAAACTACCTGGATGAATGCAACAGCGCGCATATCTACCGCTATCTGGCCGCCGCTGAAGCCGACCCGCGCCTGCGCGAAATTTACCAGCGCCTGGCCGAAACCGAAGAGCGCCATGCCGCGGCCTGGGCCGAGCGCATCCGCGCGGCCGGCGGCCAGGTGCCCACCTTCCACCCACCCCTGCGCACGCGCCTGCTGCTCTGGCTGGCCGCGCGCTTCGGCCCTGCCCTGATCTTGCCCGCTCTGCAGGGCATGGAACGCGGCGGCGCCAGCGGCTACGCCCAGCAGGGCGCCCCGGCGGCCATGAGCCGCCAGGAGCAGAGCCACGCCCTGGTTCTGGGGCAGATTGCCCGCCTGGCTCGCGGCGGGCTTTCGGGCAGCGCCCTGGCGCAACTGGAGGGCCGCCACCGTGCCACCGGCGGCAACGCCCTGCGCGCGGCAGTGCTCGGCGCCAATGACGGCCTGGTCTCCAACCTTAGCCTGGTAATGGGCGTCGCCGGGGCTGCCCTGGACAATCGCACCGTGCTCATTACCGGGCTGGCCGGCCTGCTGGCCGGCGCCATCTCCATGGCCCTGGGCGAGTGGCTCTCGGTGCAAAGCGCTCGCGAACTTTACGGCCACCAGATCGCCATCGAAGCCGAAGAAATTGCCCACGCTCCGGAAGAAGAGGCTGAGGAACTGGCGCTCATCTACGAAGCGCGCGGGTTGGCCCCCGAACAGGCCCGCGCCTTGGCCACGCAGATCCTGAGCGACCCGCAAAATGCGCTGGACACCCTGGCACGCGAAGAACTCGGCGTGGATCCGCAGGAACTGGGCGGCTCGGCCTGGGAAGCCGCGCTGACCTCCTTCGTGCTCTTTGCCCTCGGCGCCATCTTTCCGGTGTTGCCTTTCGCCTTCTTTAGCGGCTTCAGCGCCGTCATCGCCAGCATCCTCTTCAGCATTCTGGCCCTTTTCGGGCTAGGCGCGGCCATCACCCTCTTCACCGGGCGCTCGGTGCTCTACTCCGGCCTGCGCATGGTCATCTTCGGTCTGCTGGCCGCCGCAGTCACCTTCGGCATTGGTCGCCTCATCGGCGTGAGCATTGCCGGCTAGCGGCGCGGCTTGAGTACCAGGCGGATCGGCGTCCCGGTGAAGGGATATTCGCGGCGGATGCAGTTCTCCAGGTAGCGCAGGTAGGTGAAGTGCGCCAGTTTGGGGTCGTTGACGTAAATCAGGAAGGTGGGCGGGTCGGTGCGCACCTGCGTGCCGTAGTAGATGCGCAGGCTCTTGCCCGTCCGTGAAGTGGGGGTGTGCGCGTCTTGTGCCGCCTGCAAAATGCGGTTGAGGTGGGCCGTGGGCAGGTGTGCCAGGCGCTCTTCCTGCACCTTGAGCGCCAGCGGAAGCACCTGGTCCACCCGCTGGCCGGTTTTTGCCGAGATGAACAAAATCGGCACGTAGTCCATGAAATTCAATTCCTGACGGATGCGCTGGGTGTATTCCTGCATGGTCTGGCTGTCCTTGGGCACTGCATCCCATTTGTTGACCAGGACGACCACGCTCTTATTGGCTTCCAGAATGTAGCCAGCAATGTGGGCATCCTGGGCAGTGACGCCGGTTGTGGCATCCAGCATCAGCAGTGCCACATCACAGCGCTCAATGGCGCGCAGGGTGCGCAGGACGCTGTATTTCTCCACCCCCGGCTCAATGCGCCCGCGGCGGCGAATGCCCGCCGTATCAATCAACGTGATCGGGATGCCCTGGTACTCAATGGGCGTATCAATGGCATCGCGGGTGGTCCCGGCAATGGGGCTGACGATGGCGCGCTCTTCTCCCACCAGACGGTTGAGCAGGCTGGACTTGCCCACGTTGGGCCGCCCCACAATGGCAATTTTGACCGCTTCCTCCTCCTCGGCCTCAGCCGCGGGCGGCAGGTGCGCCACCACCTCATCCAAAAGGTCGCCGATGCCCAGCCCGTGCAGTGCCGAGATGGCGTGGGGTTCGCCCAGCCCCAGCTCGTAGAACTGCGCCGCCTGCTGGCGTAAACTCTCATGATCCGCTTTATTGACCACCAACAGCACTGGCGGGTGGGGTTTCCCCTCAATAATGCGCTGTTTGCGCCGCAGCAGATTCGCCACCTCCATATCGGCGGGGGTCACGCCACTGCTGGCATCCACCAGGAAAAGCACCACATCCGCATCTTCAATCGCCATCTCGGCCTGGGCGCGAATCTGCTCAATGTACTCCGCCGAACCCACCGAAAGGGGGCGCTCTCCCCCCACGCGCGGGTCAATGCCCCCTGTGTCCACCACCAGGAAGGGGTGGCCCGTCCACTCGGCCTCGGCAATCAGGCGATCACGCGTGGTGCCGGGAACGCCATCCACAATGGCAAGCGGCTCGCCTACCAGGCGATTGAATAACGTGCTTTTGCCCACATTCGGGCGACCCACCAGGGCTACCAGGGGTTTCGCCATATCATCTCCTCCATCTCAGGGTCGGCGGGTGGGGGTGGGGGCCGAAGCGCGACTGATCACCACCTCCACCGTCTCCGGCTGGATGGATTCTACCCGAAGATCGCTCAACAGCACCTCGACCGTGGGCGTTACCTGATGCGTGCCAGGCGGCAGATCCTGCACGTTGACCACCACCCGCACATCGCCCGGTTGGAGACGGTCTAGCAGCGCCACCGGCCCGCTGAGGATCACCGTCAGCGCCTCCGGAGAAACGGTCGCCGTGTACCCCGGCGCCAACCCGCTGACCTCCACGCGCAGATTGGGTAGGGTGACACTGCTCTCAATGGCCGCAACGCCCACCCGCACCAGCACCTGGGTTTGATCTCCCACCACAGAAACTCCCGGTGGCAGGTTGAGCGGCACCAACACATCCAGATCATCTTTGGCGTTGGTGATGTCCAGCGGCATTGTTTCGATGTAGCCCGGCAAATCGGTGACGCTCTGCGGATTGTCCGAGTACACTGTGATCACCGGCGGGAAAACGGCGATGTTGGTCAGGCGGTAGCCACTGGCCACCTGCCCCTGGAGCACCACCTTGATCACCACATTGCGGTAGCCGAAACGCTGACGGATGGCCACATTCACCGTCACTCGATCCGGCACCAGGGTCAGCCCGCTAACCGGGTTGCCGCTGGCATCCAAAGCCTGGAGAGGGAGCGTGCGGGTCAGGCTCTCACTGGCCCCGCTGATATCCAGGACGGCCTGCACTTCGGCCACCTTGCTGACGCGGGATTCCGGGCCGCTCACCACCACCCTCTCCCGATTCAGCACAGGAGCCTCAGCGCTAAACCCGCCTGCCGGTGTGCCGTTGACCACCAGTCGGATCGGCATCTCGCGCGATTCTAGGCGCTCCAGCGTCAGGGTCACCGTCTTAGGTGAGTAGGAGATGACACGCACCGGACGCAGGCCGACTTGAACTTGAACCGGCACGGCATACGTCCCGGGCCCCAGCCCGGTCAGGTCCACCACAGCCCGTACGGCCTCCGGTTCGCTGGTCAGCGCATTCCATAGTGAGCGTGGCGCCCGCAGCGTCAGCGTTACCGGTGAAAGATCTTCCGGGCTGAGGATCAGGTTCGGGTCTTTACCCACCACACTAATAGAAACAGGGCGTGGGTATATCGCCTCTTCATTGGGATCATTGGCCGTCACAGCCGAGACCCACACTGCCAGCGCCAGAAGGAAGGCCGTCACAAACGCCGGAACCATGCGCCAGGCACGCCGTAGCCAGTTCCAAACCATGGCTCAGTCCTCCTTCCGCGGTCGCGTAGGGGTGGAGCGCCGCGCGGCACGGATCATATCCAGCAGATTGCGCGAGCTCTGCACCGGCTGGTAAAACGCCAGCAGGATGTTCTCCAGACGTTCAGCATCCAGGCGGCGGATGATACGCCCGCCGTGCGCCACCGAGATCGCTCCCGTCTCCTCAGAGACCACGACCGCCACCGCATCCGTGGCCTCCGAAGTACCCAGGGCCGCGCGGTGCCGCAAGCCCATCTGACGCTCAGGCGAGTGATTGAGAATGCCGCTAGAGGAAAGCGGCATCACACAGGCCGCCGCCACAATGCGCTGATCGGCGATGATCACCGCCCCATCGTGGAGCGGGGTATTGGGGTAGAAAATTTGCAGAAGGAGTTCTGCCGTCACCTCCGCATTGAGGGGAACCCCCGTGCGGGCGTACTCCTCCAGACTATCGCCGCGCTGAAAGACGATTAGCGCACCGTGCTGACGTGCCGAAAGGCGAGCACACGCGCTCACCACCGCCCGAATGGTGCGTTGCGCAGCCTCGGTCGAGGTCGGGGCGCGCCAGAGCCAGCCCTGGGCCGAACCGGCCCGCCCCAGGCGCTCCAGACCGCGCCGTATCTCCGGCGCAAAAATGACCGGGATTGCCAGCACCAGGGTCGGCAGGGCGGTGCGGATGAGCCACGAGAATGCCGGCAGGTCAATCAGGCTGGTGACCAGACTAAGCGAGACGATCAGCAAGAGCACACCCCGCATCAGCACCAGGGCCCGGGTATCCCGCAGCAGCATCAGAATGCCGAAGAACACCAAGGTCACCAGAAACAGGTCAAGGGCGCTTAGCCAGTTGAAGCGCTGGAAAATGAAGAGCAGTTCACCCAGTATATCCGGCACGGCAACCCTTTTCCTCGCCCATCAGAATCTACGACCTTAAATCGGGCGCAAGATGCGCTCCTGACGCAGTTTTTTGAACAGCAGGATTGTCCCCGGCGGCATGGATTCGCGGGCCGCCTCCTGCCAGGCCAGAGCCTCCAGTTGCTCCGGCGTGGTCGGCACGTACCCCAGTTCGCGCCAGATGAGATCCTGCCGCGCCAGTTCCGGCGTGACAAACACCAGGGAGGCCTCACACTGCAGGTCTTTGGAGGCACGCTCCATCTCCTGGATCAACAGCGCAAGGGCCGACTTCAGCGGCAGGTTGGCTTCCAGCAGGATATCCGTGGTGCGCGCCACCAGGTTCTCCACCTGCCAGCCCATCACCCCCCGCAGGGTCTTACCGGCGCGCAGCAGGAGAAAGGCTTTCTCGCCAAACGCCGCCATAATATCATCCGCCGCAAGCGGTGGGTTTGTCGGGCGCAGGCGATTAATGAGTGCGGCAATCTGAGCCGCATCTCGCGGGCGCCCACGCACCACCTCTAACGCCACCGGGGTGGTACTCACCGTCTCTGCCGCCGGGGCACCCGCCTCGGCCATCGGCACCAGACGCCGCCAGGCGGCCACCACTTGCTTCCAGGTGTCCTCAAACGTGCCCGCATTGCGGATGATCACATCCGCCAGCGCCATCTTTTGCTCCTGCGGGGGTTGGGCGGCCATGCGCTGACGGGCCTCGGCCTCGGTCAGGCCGCGGGTGCGCATCAGGCGTGCCAGTTGCACATCCGCCGGCGCATACACCACCCACAAACTATCACAAGCGCGGTGCAAATTGGCCTCAACCAGTTTGATGGCCTCGATCACCACCACCGGCTGGCTGGCGCGGCGCACCAGAAAATCAATGGCCTGGGCCACCAGCGGATGCACAATGCGTTCCAGATCGGCCAACGCCACCGGATCATTGAAAACAATTTTGCCCAGGCGGCGTCGGTCAATTTCCCCATCTGGGCCGAGGATGTAGCGCCCGAAGAGATCCACAACCGGCTGATACCCCGGCGCCCCGCGTGCGATGGCGCGATGCGCGAGGGCATCGGCGTCAATGCCGTAGGCACCCAGGTGCTCCAGCATGCGCCGCACCACGCTCTTACCGGTGGCAATATTACCGGTCAACCCGATGACATACTTACCAGGCCATTGACTCACGGCTTCTCTCACAACCTCCCGGGCAACGCACCCATTTGCTCTTGCAGGAATGGCAGCCCCACCAGCCACGGCCCCCCTCTCTGAGCGTCCTCATGCCTGATTTTAGCCTTCCCCGGTCAGAATGTCAAAGTGAAAAAATGCCCCTTGTTAAGTAAAAGAAAGCCCGAAAGCAGGTACAATAAATTTTATGATGGAGACATCCCCAAAGGTTAAACTTGATAAGCGCCCATTGCTGGCGCGCCTTCTGCACCGTCTCAACACCTTAATTGTCCTGTTGTGGCGGCTGGGCCTGGGGCCCTGGTTCAACTTCTGGCCTGCCCTGAGCGGACGCATCCTGATCCTCATCCACAGCGGACGCAAAAGCGGAAAACGCTACCTCACCCCACTCAACTACGCCCTGCTCAACGGCGAGATTTACTGTGTCACTGGCTTTGGCCCCACCAGCGACTGGTACCGCAACCTTCTTGCCAACCCGCAGGTCGAATTGTGGCTGCCGGATGGCTGGTGGGTGGGCCTGGCCGAAGAGATTCTCGAGCCGGCCCTGCGCGAGGAGGCCATTAGAGCCGTGCTGGCCTCCGGCGGCCTGATGGCACGTCTCTTCGGTGCCCCCTCCCCCCAAGATGAAACCGCCCTCTCCTCACGCACTGCCCACTACCGGGTAATTCGCTTACGCCGGGTGGCACCGCGCACCGGGGCCAATGGCCCGGGCGATCTGGCCTGGGTGTGGCCGCTGATTACACTGTGGGTCTGGCTCAAAGCGCGCCGCGGCCGTCGCCGCGCCTGATCTCGGTGGAGAGAGGCTCCGCAAGGCCCAGGACGGCGCGAATTTCCGCCAGCAGAGAAGGATAAAGACGCGGATTCGCCGCCAGCAGGTTGCACGGGGAGCGCAAGGGGTCCGGCTCGCCGGTCAGGCGCGTCACGACGACCCCCGCTTCCTCGGCAATGACCATTGCAGCGGCAATATCCCAGGGCGCCACACCCATTTCCCAGTAACCATCCAGACGGCCCGCCGCCACGTAGCACAAATCCAGGGCTGCCGAACCCAGGCGCCGCACCCCCTGAGTGCGGCGGGCAAAGTGGGCGTACAAATCCAGGTTATCTGGCTCGCGCCCGCTCATATCGTAAGGGAAGCCCGTCACCAGCAGGCTGTGGATCAAATCCGCCGTCTCGGTCGGGCGCAGAGGCTGGCCGTTCAAGTAAGCGCCCTGGCCGCGCACAGCGTAGAAACACTCATCGCGGGTCGGATCAAAGACCACCCCCACCTGGGGCACCCCGGCTTCCACATAAGCCACCGAGACGGCAAAAATGGGCAAGCCATGCGCGTAATTGACCGTGCCATCCAGCGGGTCAATGTACCAGCACTGCGCCTTCTCCTCGCCCAGCGTGCCGCTCTCCTCGGTGATAA
The DNA here is from genome assembly GCF_001306145.1 of Thermanaerothrix daxensis. Lineage (GTDB taxonomy): Bacteria > Chloroflexota > Anaerolineae > Anaerolineales > Anaerolineaceae > Thermanaerothrix > Thermanaerothrix daxensis. Next base: position 66,011 of record NZ_LGKO01000002.1, on the reverse strand, counting down.
GGGTGTGGTTCGGAAAGGCACTGCGAATGCGCTGAATCAGCAAAGCCTCTGAAGCGCGATCCATCTCGGTAACGGGATCGGTCACCCCTTTATAACGAATTTCATGGGCACGGCCCAATCCCTCCAGCAGAAGGTTTCCGGCTTCACGCGCCCAGGCAATCACCTCTTCCACGTTCGGAAGCATCGGCATGTTCCACCTCTAAGTTTGACAAGGAATTAGAAAGAACCGGCGGCGGATAAGCGCCCCTGTTCATCCAGAATGCGGTAAAGCTGATTGAGTTCACGTTGAATCTGATCGCGGTCCTCCAGGGTGCGTGCTCGCAGCAACTCAAAAGCCGGACGCTGCTCCTCCGGTAGGGTCTGGAGCAGGCGCTCAATGCGCGTCAGTTGCATCTGCTTGTGGCGCAGTTTGTGCTCCAAGCGCTCCCGGTAACCGCGGTAGAATTCCAGGTCATCCAACGGTGGCGGCATAACGGCCAGATCTTCGGTCAGCACCTCTGCCACCGTGAGCAAAAAATCCTCGGTATCAATGGGCTTCTCAATAAAACGCACCGCCCCCAGGCTCATGGCAAAGGCCTTATCCTCGGGGGTGATGTAGGTGGCTGAGATAAAAATGACGGGGATGCGCGTGGTGCGCGGGTCTTTGCGCAGCGTGTGCACCAGCGCAAACCCATCCATTTTCGGCATGAGGATGTCGGTTACGATCAACGCCGGGTGCTCACGGGCAATGAATTCCAGTGCTGCCTGCCCGTTCTCCACCGACACCACCGGGTAGCCCTTAAAGTGCAGGGTTACCTCGAGCAATTCCCGCACATTGGGATTGTCCTCAACAACCAGGATCGGGCCATAAGGAATGTTCATGCCCTCTATTCTAGCCTGCTTTGACCAGAGGGGCAAGCACCCGACCACAACAGGCACACCTTACAATTTTGCAATGTGCCCCCCTGACAGAAGTTACTTTCAGCCCTCGATCATATATAACACTATTCACATCGTAATAATCGCATCTTGTGCAACCCCCTACTCCTGTGCGATAATAGCATCACGCAAAACACCCTGGATAGCATCCCTCTGCATGACCGATAGGCCCTCCTCCGAGATTCCCGCTCCCGCCGAAACCCCCTTCGAGATCACCCGACGTTGGGAACGCCGACGGCGCTACTTTTACCTTTTCGCCAGCCTGGCAGGCATTCCATCTATCCTGGCCGTCTGGCTTCAGCACCATACCGATAACCCTTTCATTGCCATCACGTACCCGGTGCTGATCCTGGCTGGCCTGGCCTGGAGCGCCGCCCTGCTCTGGCCGCGCATTCCCCTGGCATGGATTGAACGCACGGTTTTGCTCACCATCAGCCTGCTTTTCCTGAGCAAACTGGTGTACCTGCTGTTTTTCACCCCGAATCTGGCCAGCGTCTGGGCTGAGGTCGAAGCCGTTTTTTGGGTCTTTGCCTTCATCTTTGTCATCGGTTACATCGCCCTGCCGCGCCATCTGGCCCTGGGGTTAAGCGTTTTTCACCTGGTAGTCACCTCGGTACTCGGCCTGTGGCGTTTTTGGGACGGCCCCAGCCTGCTCGGGGTTGAATTCCTGCGACTAGAGGTGCGCATCGCCGGGCTCTCCTTCTTACTCTTCGTGCTTGCCCGCACCAAAGACGAGTTCAGCCGAACCCTACTGGCGGCCAACCAGATGCACCAAATGGCACACACCGACAGTTTGACCCAATTGCCGAACCGGCGCGGTCTGAATCGCCTGTTGGAAGAGCATCTCGCCCGCCGCAAACCCTTCACGGTGATCCTGGTTGACATTGACCACTTCAAACTCATCAATGACACCTTCGGACATGAAAGTGGTGATGTCATTCTGCGCCAGGTGGGAGAATGCTTGCAACGCCAAATCCGTGCTGGCGATGTAATCGGGCGTTGGGGCGGTGAGGAATTTCTAATCCTGGCAGCCGAGCAAGAGGCGCAAAGCGCCCTACAACTGGCACAGCGCCTGCGCGAAACGGTGGAAGGCTTTGATTTCAACCAGGGCATCCCGGTAACGGCTTCGTTTGGAGTGACCCTGAGCCGCGAGCAGGACACCCCTGATAGCCTGATTAAGCGCGCCGACCTGGCGCTGTATCGCGCCAAACACAACGGGCGCAATCGGGTGGAGTGGGAAGCCCCCTAACCCTTCACGTAAGAAAGCTTTTCGCAAATGCGTCCTTCCTTGATACGGAAAATGTCTACGCCACGAACGTGTCCCGCTGCCCCACTCGCATCCACCCAGGTATAGCGCCAGCGCATCACACACCGAAAGCCCATTCCAAAAATCTCTTCAATTTCAATGTGTGCCTGCGGCGATTGACGGAAGAACTCCTCCCAGAAGCGGGTCACGGCTTCCTTGCCGTGGTACACGCTCCCATCCGGTGCCGGGCTGGTATTTTCAAACACCACATCCTCGCTCATCAAGGCCATCATGGCATCCACATCATGCCGGTTGAAAGCCTCGTTGAAAGCCAGGACCAAACGGGTGGCCGCCTCCACACGAGCCATTCTCATCGCCCACACCTCCTTTTAGATCCGAGCCGGGCGCAAAAAGGAAGGTAAGAAGAAGGCCAGCTCTCCAGGGATGACTCTGCGGTATTAGTGCGCCTTTCCAACCAAAATTATAGCCCCACTAGAACGGCTTCACGGGGGCGTGAAGGCATCCTCTTGCCGCAGATACCAGCCAGGATGCTTTTTAGAAGTAAGTGCAAAAAGCAGAGGCATTGTGTCTATATTGTAAGGGGATTGAAACGTTAAAAACCTTGTCAATCTGACACAAACGTCTTACAATTTATGCCTGTGTCAGGGTCTTTTTGACTGGCTTTTTTAAGGAGGTGAGCGTATGCCGGTCTATACCTATCGGTGTGAAAACTGCGGTGTTCAGTTCGAACGCAATCAACGCTTTTCCGATCCGCCTCTGAGCTGGTGCCCCGAGTGCGGGAAGAAGTCTCTCCACAAAGTGTATGCCCCGGTGGGCATCATCTTCAAGGGTTCGGGGTTTTACGCCACCGATCATCGTTCGCCCTCAGGGGCAAGCCGTTCCACCTCTCACCACAGCGAGAGCAAGGCGTCCGAAAGCACGGCAGAAAGCGGCAAAACCGGCAGCGCCAGCAACACCAACGATTGACCTCGCGACCGACCCTTACTCATCTCTGCTTCATCCGGACCCGGGCACACCCGGGTCTTTTCATGCCCCGCCCCTTCATTTGCCCGCGCGGGATCATTTTGGGGTAGAATCAGTCCCGTTGGAGGTTAACTGATGGCATCCAAATCACGCCCGAAACTTTCGCGTAAAGAGGCCGAACAGCGGCGTCTGCGAATCCAGCAATACGTCTTTGCCGCGCTTGCGGTGATGATCATCCTGGCAATGATCATCACCGCCGTTGTGCAGTTTTAGGCCGATTTGCCGCGCCGCTCATCTTATCTCACTGATTCGGAACAAGCCACGGCATGAACATCCTCAAACGCTGGCAGTTCTGGCTCGGGCTGGTGATCAGCCTGGTCTTTTTAACCCTGGCGCTGCGCAACCTCCACCTGCCCCTGGTGTGGCAGACGGTCAAACAAGCCGCTTACATTTGGATCTTGCCCGGTGTGGCAGTGTACTTTCTCGGCGTGTGGGTGCGTGCCTGGCGCTGGCACTACCTCTTGCGCCCGCTCAAGCCCATCTCCACACGCGTCATGTTCCCCATCGTTGCCATTGGCTACATGGGCAACAATATCTACCCCGCCCGTGCCGGTGAGGTTTTGCGGGCCGCGGTGCTCAAGCAGCGTGAGGGTGTTCCCATCTCTGCTTCCCTGGCCACCATCATCGTTGAACGCATCTACGACGGGGTGGTCATGCTGGCTTTCGTTTTCCTTAACCTGCCCGAACTGGCGCGCCTCACACACGGCTCGGGGGTGATCGGCGCGCTGAGCATCCGAGACGTAGCGCTTTGGGGAACCACCATTTTCGTAGGGGCGTTGCTGGCATTTTTGCTGGCGGCCATGTTTCCCAAACCCGCCGAACGGCTGATCACCTGGCTGGTCAACCACCTGCTCCCCCTGCGTCTGCGTGCACGTGTGCTTGATCTGGCCCTGCGCTTCCTCAGCGGGCTGGAGGCCCTGCGTTCGCCGCTGGAAGCCCTGATGATCTTCATCACCACGGTGATCATCTGGCTGTTGGAAACCGGCAAATACTGGTTTGTCATGCACGCTTTTTCGTTTGAAGTCTCTTTCTTTGCCCTGATGCTGATGAACGGCATTGTCAATCTGGCAACAACGCTCCCCTCGGCGCCGGGGTATGTGGGTACGTTCGATGCGCCGGGTATTGCCTTGCTTGTCGCCTACGGCGTTCCGGGAGAAATTGCGGCTGGCTACACCCTGGTGCTGCATGCCGCATTATGGCTGCCGATCACTGCATTGGGGTTTTACTACTACCTGCGGCAACCGCTGCGTTGGGGTAAAGAAGTGGAGCAAATGCGCGGTGAGCGTCAGGTAACCGTCTGAAACCATCCCATCCAGACGAGGAATTTTGCATGAAGATTGCGATCATCGGAGCGGGTTTTGGTGGATTGGCCGCAGCCTATGACCTGCGCAAAGCCGGTCACGAGGTGACTATCTTCGAGGCCGCGGACTACGTGGGGGGGCTTTCGGCGGGTTTCAAAGCCCCGCATTGGTCCTGGTCGGTCGAGCGTTTTTACCACCACTGGTTCCAAAGCGACCGCGACATGTTGGGCCTGATTCGCGAACTGGGGTGGCAGGATAAGGTCATCTTTCCCCGCCCCAAGACTGTGGTCTACTACAATGGGCGTTTCTATCCGCTTGATTCGCCCCTGGCCGCCCTACTTTTTCCCGGCTTTACCCTCCTGGATAAGGCCCGCTTTGGTCTTGTGACGGCTTACCTGCGCTACCTGGCGCCCTGGCAGCCCCTGGAGCGATACACCGCCGATGCCTGGCTGCGCAAGTACTACGGGGCACGCCTTTACAGCATTCTCTACGAGCCATTGCTGGTGGGTAAGTTCGGTCCTCACTACGCCGAAGTGAACATGGCCTGGTTCTGGGCACGCCTCAAAGCCCGCACGACGCGTCTGGGCACCTTCGAAGGAGGCTTCCAGGCTTTTGCCGACGCCTTTGCCGCTCATCTGCAACGCCAAGGCGTGGCCGTGCGCCTGAACACCCCGGTTGAGCACATCCGCCCCAACCCCGCAGGAGGGCTAACCCTGGAACTGCCCGGCGGCGGGCACGAGGATTTCGCCGCTTGTCTGGTCACGGTAGGTCCCTCCATCCTGGCTCGCCTTGCTCCGGATTTGCCCGCCAACTACCTGGACGGCCTGCTGCGCCTGAAGAGCATGGGCGCAGTTGCACTGGTTCTGGCACTACGCCACCGTCTCTCCGAGGAGGGCTACTACTGGTTCAACTTGCCCAAGAGCGCCGGTTTTCCCTTCCTGGCGCTTGTGGAACACACCAACTTCGTCTCACCGGAGCATTTCGGAGGCGATCACATCGTTTACTGCGGCGATTACCTTGATCCCGATCACGAGTACTTCCGCCTCAGCCATGAGGAACTCCTGGCACGCTTTCTCCCCAGCCTCACCCGCTTTAACCCTAATTTCTCACCCGACTGGGTGCGCCAATCCTGGCTCTTCCGCACCCCCTACGCACAACCCATCCCCCTGCTCAACCACAGCCGCAACATCCCGGCCATCCGCACTCCCCTGCGCGGATTGTACTTTGCCAGCATGAGCCAGGTATATCCCTGGGACCGGGGCACCAATTTTGCCGTACAAATTGCCCGACAAGCGGCCCGCCTCATATTAAGCGATCTGGCCGCCTGAGGGCAGATCTTAAAACACAAAAGCGGGCTTTTCCTGAACCCAGGTAGCCCGCTTTTTGATTCCGGGAAATCGTGGGATCGGCTTAGACGATCTCGACCACAGCGCCAGCGGCCTCGAGTTTGGCCTTGGCGTCCTGCGCCACCTCTTTGCTCACGCCGGTGAGCACCTTGGCGCCCGCGGTCTCGGCCATCTGCTTGGCCTCAACCAGACCCAGGTTGGTCAGCTGGCGGATGACCTTGATGGTCTCGATCTTCTTGGGGCCGGCATCCTTGATCACCACATCAAATTCGGTCTTTTCCTCGACCGGCTCAGCCGCTGCAGCCGCACCTGCGGCGGGCATGGCAGCCACTGCTGCGACCGGCGCCGCCGCCGAGACGCCCCACTTCTCCTCAAGTTTCTTGACCAGTTCGGCCGCTTCCAAAACCGTCAGTTGGCTCAGTTCTTCGACCAGTTTTTCCAGATCAGCCATGGTTATACATCTCCTTTAGTTTCTAGTTGTTTTAAGATTTTTCACCCTAAAACGTGATCAGGTTAGTTTGTAAACTCACACACGACATGCCAGGCCCTTGGGCGGTTGAAGTACCGCCGCTCGCCCGGATTGAACGACACACTTAAGCGGCTGTGGGCTGGGCTTCCTTCTCGGAGTAGGCCTTGACCACAGAAGCCAGGGCGCGCGCCGGTTCGGCCAGCGTGCGAACCAGACGTGCGGCAGGCGCGGTGATAACGCCCAGCAACTGTGCTCGCATGACCGGCAACGGCGGTAGATCGGCCAGGGCTTTGACCTGTTCGGCGGTGATGCGCCGCGGGCCCAAGTACCCACCCTTGAGCGCATAAATTTCCGAGTTGCGCACAGCCTCGTTCAGCACCTTGGCCAGGGCCGGGGCATCCTGGAAGGCAAAGCCCACCAGCGATGAGCCCTCGAACAGCCCATCGGTCGGGTAGCCCACTTCCTGGAGCGCCAGTTTGACCAGTGTGTTCTTGACCACGTGCAGCTCGCCGCCCGCCTCACGCACCTTAGCCCGCAAGGCATCAATCTCTTTCATGTTCATCTTGGTGAACGAAAGCACGATCATTGCCTGGCTGGCCTTGATCCATTCGACGTAGCGCGCCACCATTTGGGTCTTTTCTTTCCTTGTAAAGGCCAATGAATGTCACCTCCTTTCCACAAAAATAAAGGTCTTTGCCTGCAGGGCGCCGGGCAAAGACCTGGAAACTACCTCAAAGGTAGCCGCTTTCACACACTTCCGGTCTCCACCTCGGCGGGATATTAAGCCCCAGGAGGGGCACCTGCTTTCTACGGTGAAGCACAATTTCAATTGTTAATCACAGGACGAACGATCCGCTCGTTCCTATGCCTTAACCTCACTCCTTGACGACCATAGATTGCGCCTGCACCGGGTCCACCCGGATGCCAGGCCCCATGGTGGTTGTCACCGTCACACGCTTGATATAGGTGCCTTTGGCCGCCGCGGGCTTGGCTTTTTTGATTGCGTCCATCAGTGCGGCCATGTTGGCGTAAAGTTTATCCACATCGAACGAAACCTTGCCAATCGGCACATGAATGTTGGCGGTCTTATCCATGCGGAACTCCACGCGCCCCGCCTTTGCCTCACGAATGACGCGCGGGAGGTCGTCGGCAGGCACCACCGTGCCGGCTTTGGGGTTCGGCATCAAACCGCGCGGGCCGAGTACGCGCCCCAAGCGCCCCACTTTGCTCATCATGTCCGGCGTCGCAATTGCCACATCAAAGTCCGTCCAGCCGTTTTGGATCTTGGTGATCCACTCATCGCTGTCGGCCACATAGTCAGCGCCGGCCTGCTGGGCAATACTCGCGGCTTCGCCCTGGGCGAAAACCAGCACACGCACGGTCTTACCCAGGCCATGCGGGAGCACCACCACATCGCGCACCTGCTGATCGGCCTGGCGTGGATCCAGCCCCATGCGCAGGTGCACTTCCACCGTACCGTCAAAATTGGTAATCGAGGTTTCTTTTGCCAGTTTCAACGCCTCTTCCGGTGAGTAGGCGCGACCAGCATCCACTTTTGCTTTTGCAGCCAGGTATTTCTTTCCGTGTTTTGCCATAGTCTCTCCTCGTGGTTCTGACGGGCGAAACGCCCTCCCACCTAAGATTAGTCAACGACAACAATGCCCATATTACGGGCCGTACCCTCGATCTGGCGCATGGCATCTTCCAGATCAACGGCGTTCATGTCCTTCATCTTGATCTCCGCAATTTCGCGGATCTGAGCCCGGGTTACCTTGCCCACCTTCTGCCGATTCGGAGCCGCAGAGCCCTTCTCGATCCCGGCAGCCTTCTTCAGCAACACCGAAGCGGGCGGCGATTTCAGAACAAAGGTGAACGACCCATCCGAGTAGATACTAATCTCGGCCGGGATCACCTCTCCCGCGCGGTTCTGCGTGCGAGCATTGTATTCTTTGCAGAACGCCATAATGTTAATGCCATGCCCGGCCAGGGCAGGCCCGACCGGCGGGGCCGGATTGGCTTTACCCGCCACCAACTGCAACCGTACCACTGCTTTTAGTTTCTTCGCCACTTTTACCTTACTCCTTTCGTGGTTTTAGCGGGTGTTTGAGGGATCACCCTCCCACTAAAAACGGGCTGGCGCCCGTTGTTTACGCTTTCTCCACCTGCAAAAAGTCCAGTTCCACCGGCGTCTCACGGCCGAAGAAATTCACCATCACGCGCACTTTGTTGCGCTCCTGGTCAATCTCAGCCACCGTGCCGCGGAAATCATTGAACGGCCCATCAATGATGCGCACCCGTTCTCCCACCTTAAAGGTGACCTTGACCCGCGGCGCCTCAGCCTCCATCCGCTTGAGGATCTGCGCCACCTCTTCGGGCCGCAGGGGGGTAGGCTGATTGCCCATCCCCACAAACCCGGTCACACCGGGCGTATTGCGCACCACAAACCAGGATTCATCATCCAGGATCATATTGACCAGGACGTATCCCGGAAAGACATGGCGCTCGACTACCCGCCGCTTGCCGTCCTTCACCTCAATCTCTTCCTGGGTGGGGACGATGACCTCAAAAATCTTGTCTTTCATCCCCATGGTTTCAATGCGCTGCTCGAGGTTGTGGCGCACCTTATTTTCGTAGCCCGAGTAGCAGTGAATCACGTACCAGGCGCGCTCTTTGTTGGTCTGCTCCAGAGGTTCATAGCCCTCTGTTGCGGACGCACCGCCACCTTCCATCTTCGCAGAAAGGTCAGAAGTCGCCTCAGGCACAACCTCCTGGGCTTTCCGTCGCGAAGATTTTCGCTTCTTCTCAGTCGTCTCGGCTTCCGACACCATCATCACCTATATGCCCGCTCAAATCCAATCGTTCAACTCAGAATCAAACGAATCAGCCAGGAGAACAGGAAGTCCAACAACCCCAGTACTACGCTCATTCCGAACATGACCACCAGGACAATCTTGGTCAAGCGCCAGGCCTCCTCCGGAGTTGGCCAGGTCACCTTGCGCAATTCGCCCATGGTCTCGCGCCACCAGCGCACCAACGCATTGGGCTGTTTGCTCTTCTCTGGCGACTTGGCTTTTTCAGCGGCTTTAGGCTTTTCGGCGACCCGCGCCTTCTCAACCGCCTTCGGTTTCTCAGCCACCGCAGGTTGGGCTGCAGCCTTGGGTTTCGTATTGGGCTTGGACTTCACCGTTTTCTCAGCCACGACATACTCCTTGTTTTCAGGGCAGACGCCGTCACCTCACCGACGGCGTCCCCTTCATTGAGGCAGGCCAGGCAGGACTCGAACCCACAACCTCCTGTTTTGGAGACAGGCGCTCTGCCAAATTGAGCTACTGGCCTGCATTGCGTTACATTATTATAACTCAAAAATTGAGTTGTAACGTGCCTGAATCCTGCTATTTTGTCTCGCGGTGCAAGGTGTGCTTACGACAGCGCGGACAGTATTTCTTGATCTCAAGACGCCCAGGATCGTTGCGGCGATTCTTTTCGGTCGTGTAGTTGCGTTCTTTGCAATCAGTGCACGCCAGCGTGATCACCAGGCGAATGTCCTTCTTCTTAGAAGCCATACTCTCTCACCTCGTTCAGCCCTCACGGGCACATTCGTTTACCCTAATCCAGAATCTTGGTGATGACGCCGGCACCCACGGTCAAGCCACCTTCGCGGATCGCAAACTTCGACCCCTGCTCCAACGCTACCGGTACGATCAACTCCACTTCCATGTTCACGTTGTCGCCCGGCATCACCATCTCCACCCCTTCCGGTAACTTGATCGTCCCCGTCACGTCCATCGTCCGAATGTAAAACTGCGGCCGATACCCACTGAAGAACGGCTTGTGCCGCCCCCCCTCTTCTTTCCGCAACACGTACACTTCCGCCATGAACCGCTTGTGCGGCGTGATGCTCCCGGGTTTCGCTACCACCATCCCACGTTCCACATCCGTCCGCTCAATCCCGCGCAGCAACAACCCAACGTTGTCCCCCGCAATCCCTTCATCCAGCGTCTTGTGGAACATCTCTACCCCGGTCACCACCGAACTCAGGCTGCGATCCCGCAACCCTACAATCTCCACCGGATCCCCTACCTTCACCCGGCCACGCTCAATCCGCCCCGTCACCACCGTCCCACGCCCTTTGATCGAGAACACATCCTCAATCGGCATCATGAACGGCTTGTCTACATCCCGCTGCGGCTCCGGGAAGTAACTGTCCATCGTCTCCAACAATTCCTTGATGCACGCATACTCCGGCGCGTTCGGATCCTTCGACGGACTCTCCAACGCCTTCAGCGCACTCCCGCGTATAATCGGCGTCTCATCCCCAGGATACCCGTACTCCTTCAGCATCTCCCGCAACTCTAATTCCACCAACTCCAATAACTCCGGGTCATCCATCTGATCGATCTTGTTCAAAAACACAATGATATACGGCACTTCTACCTGCCGCGCCAGTAGCACGTGCTCCCGCGTCTGCGGCATCGGCCCCTCCGGCGCCGCTACCACCAGGATCGCTCCGTCTACCTGCGCCGCCCCCGTAATCATGTTCTTGATGTAGTCACGATGCCCCGGCATGTCTACATGCGCGTAGTGCCGCTTTTCACTCTCATACTCAACATGCGCTATGTTGATCGTGATCCCACGCGCTTTCTCTTCCGGCGCATTGTCAATCTGATCGTACGCCTTGAATTCCGCTCGCCCTAACAAGTTGCAGTACTTCGTGATCGCCGCCGTCAGGGTCGTCTTCCCATGGTCAATGTGACCCATCGTCCCTACATTCATGTGCGGCTTCGTCCGCTCAAACTTTTGCTTAGCCATGTCGTTTCTCCTTGACTCCTCTCTTCTTTTTTGATCTCAAAAGAAGGTTACGGAGACTATCGGCAAAAAGAGCCCTCAATGGGACTTGAACCCATGACCCCGCCCTTACCAAGGGCGTGCTCTACCGTCTGAGCTATGAGGGCTTGCCGTTCTCCAAATAACCCGCCTTGCGCTGGCGCGCTTGCGAGCAGGTGGGCGGTGAAGGATTCGAACCTCCGAAGGCGTGACGCCAACTGATTTACAGTCAGTCCCCTTTGGCCACTTGGGTAACCGCCCACATGTTAAGGTGAGCCGTTGCCGGCTCGCAGGCGAGGTTGGGAAGCCTCCAACCCCACCTGCCAGCCCACAACTGAGCCGACGATGGGACTTGAACCCATAACCTACCACTTACAAGGCGGTTGCTCTGCCGGTTGAGCTACGTCGGCGCATTCAATTGTTAAGTTTCAGCCTGGCGGTTTTTATTATACCAAAGCCCAAAGGCCATGACAAGATAGCCCGCCAAAGGCTTGTCCTTTGTGCGGGCAGAGTTTATCAGAACACCCCTAAAACGTCAAGGATTTAACGCCTGGATTCAGCGCGAACCCGCTCCACCTGTGTGCTCACGTCGCCGCGCTTCGCGCTCCTGTTGCGCCTGGAAGATCAAATCTTCCAGATCCAGCGTCTCAATCTCAGGATCAAACGGCTGACTGAGCGGCCCATGCGCCCGTCGGTACGTTTGACCGGCGCTGTCGCGCTGCAGATACCCCGCGTCAATGAGATAGCGCCGCAGGCTCACATGGTCAATGGGCAGATTCTGCCCAAAGTGCAGGCACCAGCGCTGCAAATGTTGATTTATTTCCGCCTCGGTATAGGAACGTTCGGGATCCAGTCCCACCACAGCGCTGATTAGCAGGACGTGGTGATCCTGCGGTCGGCGCGGCCAATCCCTGGCGCTGAGCACCAGGGCTGTAAACCGTTGCTTAAACTGGGATGATGTCAGTAATTCCATGGTTAAACTCGCTTTCCGGTTAGCAAGAAAATAGCGGGGGCCTTGCCGACTCCAACCCCCGCTCCAGAGTTTGTACTTGGCCGCCTGGCCAGCACGTTAAATGTGAATGGCGTGCCCTTCCGCCACGTGGGCGGCTTCCATGATCACCTCGCTCAGCGTTGGGTGAGCGTGAACGTTACGCGCAATCTCTGCCGGCGTCAATTCCATGCGCTGCGCCAGGGTCAGTTCGGGCAGGAGTTCCGTCACCTCCGGGCCGATCATGTGCGCCCCCAGGATCTCACCGTACTTTGCATCGGTGATGATCTTGACAAAACCGCCCGATTCTCCCAGCCCCAGCGCCTTACCATTGGCCTGGAAGGGGAAGCGTCCTACCTTGACCTCGTACCCTTCGGCGCGCGCCTGGGCCTCGGTCAGCCCAAACGAAGCCACCTGCGGCTGACAGTAAGTGGCACGGGGCATCATGCGGTAATCCAAGGAGACCGTCTCAACCCCGGCAATGGCCTCTGCGCACACGATCCCCTGCGCCGAAGCCACATGCGCCAGCATCAGTTTCCCGGTTACATCGCCAATGGCCCAGATGCCGGGGACGCTGGTAGCCATGCGTTCGTCAACTTCCACAAACCCGCGCGCATCCAGGCGCACTCCCACCTCTTCAAGGCCCAGCCCTTTCGAATTGGGGCGAAAACCAATCGCCACCAGCGCCTGCTCGGCTTCCAGCACCTGGGTCTGCCCATCGGTGGAGACGGTCACCCGCGCGCCGTTCGGGGTGGTTTCCACGGCTTCCACTTTATGCCCGGTCAGACAGCGGATGCCACGTTTTTCAAAGGCCTTTTTGAGTTCGGCGCTGACCTCTTCGTCCTCAAGAGGCAGTAGCCGCGGCAGCATCTCCACAATCGTAACCTGACTGCCGTAGGCGCTCCAAATGGTGGCGAACTCCACCCCAATCGCGCCAGCCCCGATGATGACGGCCGAGGAGGGGCACTTTTCCTGCAAAATGGCTTCCAGGTAGGTAACCACCTTCTCGCCATCCACCGGCCAGCCAGCGGGAACGGCCACGCTTGCTCCGGTCGCAATCACAATGTGCCTGGCCTTCAGGTCGGTTTCTTTGCCGTCCTTGTCGGTGACCCGCACCGTATCCCGCGCGGTCAGGCGCCCCGTCCCCATGTACACGGCAATGTTGTTTTTCTTCATCAGAAAGGCTACACCGCGCGTCAAACGATCCGAGACCTGGCGCGAACGCTTAACCGCCACGCTGTAATCCAGCCGGAGGTTTTCAAACGAGAAACCGAATTCCTTACCCCGTTCGCGCAGGGTGTGGGCCACTTCAGCGTTTTTGAGCAAGGCTTTGGAGGGGATGCATCCCACGTTCAGGCAGACCCCACCCAGCCATTGCTTGTCCACAATTGCCGTCTTCAGCCCCAATTGGGCGGCGCGAATTGCACACACGTAGCCACCTGGACCGGCGCCCAGGACAATGACATCGTAGTCGCTCATAATCACTCCCTTTCCGCAGGATGGTCTCGCCGCTCTCCCTCCACCCCTCAGAAGGTGAAGAAAAGCGCAGGCTCAATCGTGCTAATTATACCTGCAAGCGTCTCAGACCTCCGGCCAGATCTGCAAAGTTTGCACAATCGTACCCAGGAAAGCATCCGCAGCCGCGCCATCCAGGATACGGTGATCAAAAGTGAGGGAAAGATAAACCATCGGGCGAATGGCAATGGCGTCTTCCACCACCACCGGACGTGGAGTGATCTTACCCACCCCCAGGATGGCACACTGCGGCGGCAGGATGATCGGCGTGGCAAACAGAGAGCCTCCCACCCCATGATTGGTCAGGGTAAAGGTGCCACCCTGCACATCCTCCGGCGAGAGACGCCGTCCCCGCGCCCGCGCCGTCAGGTCGTTGATTGCCCGTGCCATGCCAAGCAGCGAAAGCCCATCTGCCTGGCGAATTACCGGCACGACCAGACCCTCCTCACCCAGAGAGACCGCGATCCCCAGGTTGATGGATTCATGAATGCGTATGCCCTCTTCCGTCCAGGAGGCGTTGAGCAGCGGGTGAGTACGCAGCGCCGCCACAGCAGCCAGCGCAAAGTAGGCCGTATAGGTGAGATTGACCCCCTCGCGCGCAAAGAGGGGTTTGTGCGCCGTGTAATGAGCCACCACTCGCTTGAGATCGGCTTCCATGATCGTCGTAACATGCGGAATGGTGCGCACGCTGTGGGTCAGACGCTCAGCAATCTTCTGACGCATAGGGGTCAGGGGGAGCAGGCGCCCCTCAGTCGGTGGCTGGGCGGTGGGTGACGCCGAAGGCACTTCGGTGGAGGTCAGCATTTCGGTCGGGCGGAAGAGATCGCCTTCTCCTGGCGTCTCCCAGGGTGCCAGGGCCGGTTCAGCGGCGGTTTTGCGCGCTTCCAAATAGCGCAGCACGTCTTTTTTCGTAATGCGCCCTCCTTCTCCAGTGCCCGTCACCTCCCGCAGGTCAAGGTTGTGCTCCCGTGCCAGGCGCGCCACAACCGGCGAGATGAACCCCAGGTCACGGTCGCGCCCAGGGGCGAGGGCAGCGGTGCCTTCGGACAAGGTCGCAGAAACTGCCGGCGCTGCTCCGCCAGGCACAACCGAAGCAGCACCTTGCTTCTCCATCGAATTCTCAGTGGGTGGTGCCTCACCGGGCTCCCCAATCCAGGCCAGGGTGGTGCCGGCACGCACAGTTTGCCCCGCGGGCACCAGAATTTGCATCACCACCCCGCTGGCCGGGCTGGGGATCTCGGTATCCACCTTATCCGTGCTCACCTCCAGGAGGGGTTCAAGTTCGTTTACCGGCTCGCCAACCTGCTTCAACCAGCGCAGGACGGTGCCTTCCACCACCGATTCTCCCAATTGCGGCATGATCACTTGAGTTGCCATATCTGTCGTCCTCCTTAGTAGGCCGCCAGCGCGCGCAGGGCATCGGCAATCTTCTGCGCGTTGGGCATGAACCAATCTTGTAACGGATGACTGAAAGGCACGCCGGGCACATCCGGCCCGCACAGGCGGCGCACCGGTGCATCCAGGAACTCAAACGCGCCTTCGGCAATGGTCGCCGCTACCTCCGCGCCGTAACCACCGGTCAGGTTATCTTCATGCACAATGAGCGCCTTACCAGTCCTGCGCACCGACTCCAGGATGGTGGTGCGATCCACCGGCGCTAGCGTGCGCAGATCAACCACTTCAACCTCGATGCCCTCGGCAGCCACCATCTCGGCGGCCTGCAGAGCGTAGTAATGCATCATCCCGTAGGTGAACAGGCTGATATCCCGACCGGGGCGCGAAATGTGTGCCGGGCCAATTGGGACGACATAATCCTCCTCCGGCACCTCGCCGCGCAGCAGGCGGTAACCCTTCTTGGGTTCCAGGAAGAGCACCGGATCAGGATCGCGCACGGCGGCTTTGAGCAGTCCCTTGGCATCGTAAGGGTTGGAGGGAATGACCACTTTGAGCCCCGGCACATGGGCGAAGAACGCCTCCACGCTCTGCGAATGATACAGCCCGCCCCCGATTCCCCCGCCGTACGGCGCGCGAATGACCAGGGGCACCGTCCACTCACCGTTGGAGCGATAGCACATCCGCGCTGCCTCGCTCACAATCTGGTTGAAAGCGGGGAAAATAAAATCGGCAAACTGGATCTCACAAATCGGGCGCAGGCCATACAACGCGGCGCCGATTCCCACCCCCACAATGGAGGCCTCGGCCAGAGGGGAGTCAACGACCCGCTCCGGACCATACTTCTCATACAGGCCCAACGTGGCGCGAAAAACGCCGCCCCGCTTCCCCACATCCTCTCCTACGATGAAGACACGCTCATCCCGCGCCATCTCCTCGTCCATTGCCCGTCGGATGGCTTCCACCAGAGTCATCTCAGCCACGGCGCACCTCCGCAGAAAAGACGGGGTAGGCAGCCTCCTCAGGTGCCGGATAGGGGGCACGGGTGGCGTAGTCCACTGCATCTTCCACCAGGGCTTTGGCCTCGGCCTCCATGCGCTCCAGGCCTTCGGGGGTGAGCCAACCCTGGGCTTCCAAATGTTGACGCATCCGCAGCAGGGGATCGCGACGCTTGGCCGCTTCTACCTCTTCCCGGGTGCGGTACGTCCGATCATCATCATCCGATGAATGGGGCGTCAGGCGATACATGCGCGCCTCAATCAGCGTGGGGCCCTCGCCGGAGCGCGCCTTTTCTACCGACCGGGCTACGGCAGCATAGACCGCCAGCGCGTCCGTGCCATCCACCGCCACTCCCTCCAGGCCCAAGCCGCAAGCCCGGGCCGCAGCCCCCTCCACCGCCATCTGCTTCTCAACCGGCTCGGAGATGGCATAGCCGTTATTTTCCACCATAAAGACCACCGGGAGACGGTGAACGGCTGCCCAGTTGACCGCTTCGTACCACTCGCCCTGCGAGGTGGCGCCCTCGCCAATGGTGGTGAGCACCACCTTGTCCTCACGGCGCAGCTTAATGGCCAGCGCCACCCCCACCGCATGCGGTGTTTGGGTGGCCACCGGAGCCGAGTGGCTGACCACATTGACGCGGCGCAGGCTCCAATGACTGGGCATTTGCCGCCCGCCCGAACTGGGGTCTTCCCGTTTCCCCATCAGGCTGAGCATGAACTCGCGTGGGGTGTAGCCCAGACAAAGCATCAGCGCCAGGTCGCGGTAGTAAGGCACCACCCAATCTTCCCCCCTGCGCAAAGCAAAGGCCGCACCCACTTGTGCGGCCTCCTGCCCAATGCCGGAAATATGAAACGCAATCTTTCCCTGGCGATGGAGCACCCACGCCCGCTCATCCAGCCGGCGCGCCAGCAACATCATCCAGAACATCTCAACCTGCTTGGGTTCCGACAAATGCATGATTCGCGGCCTCCTTTGATGCGATCCAACTTCAAAAAGTGGAGTGTCTCACTACAAATAGTGTACTATAAACACCGCCTTCCCTAGCCTAAAACCCCACCGGTGCGCTCAGGTAACGCGTTGCTCAAGGCGCAGGGAACAGCGCGTTTCTTTTTCAACTTCTTGATTGTTTTCATTTTTGATAATATAATCACCAATGATCATAAAAGGAGGTTTCATGAACCCCGCATTCGATCGTCGGCGCACATTGATTTTCGTTCTCTTCGCCTTCGGCCTGGCCTGGGCGGTTGGTGGCGTGGTGGCGCTCACCGGCGGCATTGCCAACAGCCCCCCGATCCCCGGTGGGCTCAGCCTGGCCTTTGTGCTTATTGCCGTTGGCTACATGTGGGCCCCTGCCTTGGCCCACCTGCTCACCCGTCTGATCACCCGTGAAGGCTGGCAGGACCTTTGGCTGCGCCCCCACTTTCGCCAGCATTGGCGCATCTGGCTGCTGGCCTGGTTCACCCCCCTCGTAGCCACCGTGGTCGGAGCCGCAATCTTCTTCGCGCTCTTCCCAAAGTACTTCGACCCCGACTTGCTCCAACTACGGGTCCTGCTGGCCGGTAGCGGTCCCCTGGCTACCCTCAATCCCTGGCTGGTGGTTTTACTGATGACCCTGCAGGGAATGGTGATCGCCACGGTCATCAACAGCCTGTTCACCTTCGGCGAGGAATTCGGCTGGCGAGCCTACCTGGTGCAAAAACTGCTTCCCCTGGGCGCGCGCAGAGCGGCCCTGATCAGCGGTTTAATCTGGGGAGTATGGCACGCGCCGGTCATCGCCATGGGGCATAACTACGGCCTGGATTATCCCGGGTTCCCCTGGCTCGGCATCCTGACCATGACCTGGGCTTGCGTCCTGCTGGGCGTGTTCTTTACCTGGATCACCCTACGCGGCCGCAGTGTGTGGCCGGCCGTGATTGCGCACGCGGTGATCAACGGCATCAGCGGCACCGCCATCCTGGCCGTGCGGGGTCAGCCCAACCCCATTTTGGGGCCCTTACCGGTTGCACTGATCGGCTCAGCCGGTTGGTTGCTCATCGCCGTGTATCTCTTCTTCGTAGCACGTTGGCCCGAAGATGGAATGGCGTGATCGTTTGGAACTGGTTCTGCACCCGGTGCGCTTGCGCCTGATCCTGGAACTGGCGAAAGGTGAGCGTAGCGTGGACGATTTGCACACTGCCATCCCGCAGGTCTCACGGGCCACGCTGTACCGCCATCTGCACCGCCTGGTGCAGGGCGGATTGGTGAAAGTGGCTTCGCAATATGCGGTACGCGGTACCGTAGAAAAGATTTATGCCCTGGTTACAGAGCACTTGAGTCTGGACGAAGCCACCTTGAACCGTCTCAGCCGCGAGGAGCATTTGGAATTTTTCAGCACTTTCCTGAGCAGTCTGCTCGCCGACTACGCGCGCTACCTCGCCGCACGCCCCACACCCAACCTGCGCGCCGACGGGGTGGGGTATCATAAGTACGTGCTGTTTTTGAGCGAGGATGAATTCCGGGCTTTTGCCCGTGCGCTCAATCAGGCTCTGCTCCCCTTCCTGGAAAAAGCACCCGCACCGGAGCGCACGCCCCGCCTGTTTGCCGCCATCCTGATGCCGGTCGAATTTACCGCATTCGCCCAAAATGCTGAAACCCGCAGAGAAGAGAGTCACCATGAAGATCACCACCGAGAATCTGACCAAGGTTTTTAACGCTCATCGCAAACAGCCACCCATTGTGGCCGTGGAGAACCTCACCCTGGAGATCAACGAGGGTGAGGTCTTCGGCCTGCTGGGGCCCAACGGCGCCGGCAAAACCACCACCGTTCGCATGTTGACCACCCTGATCGCTCCAACCTCAGGAGAAGCCTACATTGGTCCCTGGAAGGTGGGGCGAGATGATCGCCACATTCGCCAGGCCGTGGGCCTGCTGACCGAAGCGCCGGGCATGTACGAAGCCCTCAGCGCCGAGAAAAACCTCACTATTTACGCCCGTCTTTATAACGTGCACGATGTCAAGGGTCAGGTGGAAAAATACCTGCGCATGCTGGGGTTGTGGGAGCGCCGTTTTGACCCGGTGGGGAGTTTCTCCAAAGGCATGCGCCAGAAACTGGCCATCGCCCGCGCCCTGCTCCATGAGCCGCGCGTGCTTTTCCTGGATGAGCCCACCAGCGGGCTGGATCCGGAAGCCGCCAAACTGGTACGCGATTTCATTGAAGAACTTGAATCGGAAGGACGCACCATCATCCTTTGCACGCACAACCTGGATGAAGCCGAGCGCCTGTGCCAGCGCGTGGCCATTTTCAAAACCCGCCTGATCGCCGTGGACACGCCGGAAAACTTGCGCAAGCGCCTTTTCGGACGCAAGGTGGTCTTTCACCTGCGTCACGTCCAACCCCAATTTGTGGACCTTCTGCGCACCTTCCCCTTTGTCGAAGAGGTGAGCGCCTTTGAAAACCGCCTGGTAGTGGGGTTGTCCGATCCTGAGGGGCAAAACCCCTTACTGGTGCGCCGCCTGGTCGAAGCCGGTGCCGAGATCCAATTTGTGGGTGAACTGCGCCACACCCTGGAAGATGTCTACCTGCGCACGATTCAAGGACAACACGGAGCATAACCATGCAGCACCTGATCACCATCATTGATAAAGAATGGTCAGAGGTCTTTAAGAACAAAATTGTGTTCTTCACCCTCGTGGTCCTGCCCTTGCTGTTGACCGCCCTTCCGCTGATCAGCCTGCACTTCATCAGCGGAAGCGTTGCGGAGGGCGCCGATGCCGCGGATGTGCCCGAGGCCTTCCTGCTGGCCTGCGGTAGCCTGCCGGCGCGGGATTGCTTGCAGATTTACCTGATTGATCAATTCATGCTCCTCTACATGATGATGCCCCTGATCATTCCCATCACCATCGCGGCCTACAGCATCGTCGGTGAGAAGACCACCCGCAGCCTGGAGCCATTGCTGGCAACCCCCATTACCACCGAAACCCTGCTGGCGGGCAAAGCGCTGGCCGCCGTCATCCCCGCCATTGGGGTCACCTGGCTCTTCTTCGGTATTTTCCTGCTCGGGCTGCCGCTGGTAGGGACGGGGGAGGCAGCGCGGGCCCACGCCCTGGGTACCACCTGGTTGTTGGGCATTTTTGTGGTTGGGCCGCTGATCGCGGTGGCGGCGGTCAATTTTGCGGTCATCGTCTCCTCACGGGTTAACGATCCCCGGGTGGCCGAGCAACTCTCTGCCGTGCTGATCGTTCCCCTGCTGGCTCTTTTCTTCGCCCAGATCATCGGCATCATCATCCTCAACCCCACCCTCATGCTGGGGATGATTGCCATCCTGATCCTGGTGGATATTGCGCTGATCTACCTGGGTGCCCGTCTGTTCCAGCGCGAAACCATTCTCACCCGCTGGCGCTAAAGGAGGTTTTCCCATGTCTCAACGCGTTCAAGCCATACTCACAGGGTTAATCCTGAGCGCAGGGCTGATCATAAGTGCGCTGGCAGCCACCCCCACACCTTCCGTCGAAGGCTACCGGCTGGGACTGCGGCGCAATTTCGGATATGGCGGAGGCAGCCAGATTCGCGGCGATTTTACCCTCAGCCTGATACCCGAGACCGGGGTCAGCCAGGTCACTTTTCTCATGGATGGACAGCCCCTGGCAACCCTCACCGCGCCTCCGTTTCGTTTTCGCTTCAACACTGGCAACTACCCCCTGGGATGGCATGAACTGAGCGCCGAAGTGACGACCACCGATGGGCGCGTACTCCAGACACTTCCACACCGCATTGAATTTGTTAGCGCCGAGGTTGAGCGCCAGGCCATGCTACGCATCGTAGTACCCCTGCTGGGGGGTGTGCTGGTGGTCATGCTGATTGGGGTCGGTCTCCAGATGCTGGCACTGGGTCGCAAGCCAGGGCAAGCCCTGCCCCTGGGCGCGCCGCGTCACTACGGCTTGCTGGGTGGCGCCATCTGCCCCCGTTGCGGCCGTGCCACCCCCCTGCACTGGTGGTCCATCCACGCAGGACCGTACCGCCTGGATCGCTGTGAGGCCTGTGGGGGCTGGAGCGTGATGCGCCGCGCCGCCCAGATGGATTTAGAAGCCGCCGAGCAAGCCGAACGTCAGCAGGTCACCCGCTCCGCCTCATCCGCGACTGCATCGCAGGCGGATGAAGAGCACCTGCGCGAGTTGCTGGATCGTTCGCGCTTTCTGGATTAGCCCGCCTCGGGCGTTTATGCCCCCTCCGCAGGTTTTTCGCCCGCCAGGATCTCGCGCGCGGCTTCTTTCAGGCGTTCCTCCGCCGGCGAGCGCGGCTCAAACTTGTGCGCCAGCCATTCCAACCAGTTCCGGTCCACTTCGCCCAGGCGCTTGCCCTTGTAGCGCCCAAAGGGGATGACCTGCTCACGGGGTGAGAGAACCTCTTCAGGCGGGGACGGCGGCGCCCCTTCGGCAGCGGCTTCGGGCGCCGTCCCCTCCTCCGGGTGACGTGCCCACTCCGGCAACTCGGGGACTCCGATAACGGCGTGCTTCTTTTCATCGTAGTCGCACCATACCTGGGGCAAGCGGTAGAGATAGCGCCCCAGGCCAAAGTCTGAGCAGACGCGCTTGAAGCCCTGAGCATAGGCCGAAGTGAAAGCATTCTCATCTTCCAATGAGGCCTCGCCTACATTGACCCGCGTGATCCCGGCAATGGTCAGCGAGACAATCGCCGCCACCTTCTTCTCCGTCATCACAAACTGCACCGACGAGGTCCACTGCGGGAAGACCTTATCCAGGCGGTCTTCGTAATCGCGCATATCCACATAGGCAGCGGCCAGCGCGCGCTTCTTATCCGCACTGATGGCCTGGGGTTTCCATTCAACAGAGGTGCTGTGGAACGGCACCGCTAATTCGCTCAGGATCTGTTCGAACGTCTTGGGCATATGAACCTCCGTTTAGGCAATCCCTGACGGAATCTCCTACGCTGATCTAATGATAGCATAGCACAGAAACCGCCCGACAAGCCAGCAAAAAACCGCCGAATCACCTGAAACCGGGGTTTCGGGAGAATCCCCCTTATCAGGGGGGTATTGGGATAGGGGCACCGCTTTTCTAGCGCGACTCTTCAAACGGGTCGTACACCGGGTTGGTGCCCGCCCACACGCAGGTCATATGCTCCCAGAAGTTACACTCCAGCCCGCGCGAACAGCGCTTCGAGATCAAGCGTGGTGGCTGATCGGGCAACACTTCCGCCGGATAAACCACCTGCGCCTCTAACGCCACCTCGCACCCGGCCCGTTCGCAAAACTTCACCTTTAGGACTTCCCAACGCCGTTCCGCCATCGCTACCTCTCAACAGGACTCATCTGGTTTATAAGAAGAGGTTTTACATCCTCATTATATAACCCGCCAGGAAGGAAAGCAAATCTTTTAGTCTTGAAAGTACGGGATAAAAGTCCCAATCCCTCTAACCACACCTCAGATATCTGACAATTATCACTTGAACAAGAAAGTTGAGGTTGTTATAATAAGCGTTGGAAAGTCCCACTTTGCTTAGGGGGCGTTTATCCTTACATCTCTTCATACATTCTCAACCCCGGAGGAGGTGGTGCAACGCTCCGATAGGCTCATCTAGAAAGCCCCATTTAACCTTTTAATTTTGGTCCATATCTCACCGTTTCTGCCCTCATCGCACCATCCCCCTTTGGCTGTATCTTCATGATCTTCATACCCTGAACGGAGGTTTCCCATGGCTACATCTAAAGATCTGACCGCTGAGCAAATCTGGACTTGTTCAGCCCGGTGAGCGCCGTTCGGTGGGCGTCATCCATATCGTCATTTTGGCCCTGCTGATCGGCATTGGCTTCGTGGTAGGCGCTTTTGGTAGCATTTCCTTCCCATTGGGCTTTGGCGTCAATTTCTTCTGGACCGGCATCGCCGTGCAGCAGGTCGGAGGAATCTGGTTCGGCGGCTGGGGCGTGCTGGCGGGCGCCATCTTCCCCTTCTTCTCCAACGCCATTGCAGGCACCCCCTTTTACGTTTCGTTGGGGTACGTACCTGCTAATGCCGTCCAGGCTTTCCTCCCTGCTTGGGCCTTCCGCCGCTTTAAGGCAGATCCGCGCTTGAAGAGCGGCCGCGACTACCTCATCCTCTTCCTTTCGATGCTGGTAGCCAATGCCTTTGGCGCCTTGTGGTCTCCGCTGGTCGTTCTGCGCGGCTTTGGCCTGCTGACCACCGAATCGCTGCCCCTGTTTGTGTGGGGTTGGTTTGGCGGCAACATGATCGCGGGCATTGTCTTCAACTTTATCTTGCTCAAAGCGCTCTCTCCCGTGGTCATTCGCACCCCTGCGTTTGTGAAGCGATGGTGGGCTTAGTTGACCGTCTCAGTAGCGCTTGCTGGATGGGGCAATTTTTGCCCCATCCAGCTTATTGGGCAAATAAGATGGATTAACTCTCATAGCGAGAAGGCCATATGAACAAAACCATGCTGGGCTATGTGCCCAAAGAATCCCCCATTTACGCAGTCCACCCCTTTGTCAAGTTGTATTTCCTCCTCATTGTTAGTTTGTTTCCCATGTTTGTGGCCGCACCGGAGTGGAATTTCCTCCTGCTGGTGATCATCCTGGGACTGATGGTCATCAGCCGGGTAGATATCCGCATCGTGCGCATCTACATCCCGGTAGCGATCTCCATGGGAAGCATTATTTTGATCTCTTACACCATTCTGGGAGGACGCCACCCCGAGTTTCAGGTGGTTTTCAACTTGTTTGGGCTTCCCATCTACTGGGAACGCATTCGGGATGCCCTGGTGGTCTATTTTCGCATCCTGCCCATGATCGCGACCATGGTGTTTTTCCTCAGCACCTCCCGCGAGCGCGACATTATTGTGGCCATGCGCACGATTCGTTTGCCCTTCGTGGTCACCTACGTCTTTGCCATGGCCCTGCGCGCTGCCGGCATGGTGCTGGAAGACTTCCAAATTGTGCGCCAGGCCGAACAAGCGCGCGGCTTCGATACCACCGGCAAGCCGCTGACGTACAAAATTCGCAAGTACATTATGTACATGATCCCGCTCTTCGCGCTTTCGCTGCGTCGCTCGGAAGAATTCACCAATGCCCTGGTCGCACGCGGCTATGCCTTCACCGGCGAAGCCAGTCGGGTCAAACGCGCCGATTACATCCTGACCCACTATACGTTCAAACCCCATGACTTTGTCTTCACGGCCATTATCACTCTGGCCTTCATTGCCCTGTTGGTTGCCCGCTATGGGTTTAATTATTTTGGGCTGGATGATTCCTGGTTTATTCGCTGGTTATACTCCGTCCTGGTGTGAATTGAGGGAGGCCATTGTGTCAGCGATCATTGAAATCCGTGATTACTCCTGGCAATATCTGAATACTGAGAACCCCGCATTAAACGGCATCAATCTAGACATCTACGAAGGAGAGTTTGTCGGTATCATCGGCCCTAACGGAGCCGGCAAGACCACCCTGGCGCTTTCCCTGGACGGCTTGATTCCCGGCCAATACCACGGGGTCAAGCAAGGCACGGTCAAAGTGATGGGCAAAGAAGTGGAAGCCTACCCGCGCGGGGAATTACAACGCCAGGTTGGCGTGGTGTTCTCAGATCCCGAGGCCCAATTCACTGCCATGACGGTAGAGGATGAACTGGTGTTTGGGCTGGAAAACCTCGGTCTGAGCATTCCCGAGATCCGGGAGCGCCTGGAATGGGTAACCGAACTCACAGCGCTCAAATCCCTTCTTCCCAAACCGCCTTATGAAATCTCCGGCGGCCAGAAGCAGCGCGTGGCTCTGGCGGCGGTACTGGCGATGATGCCCAAGATCATGGTGCTGGATGAACCCACTTCAATGCTCGATCCCGTCAGTCGCAAGCGCATTTTTGAGGTCTTGGGCCGCCTTAAGCGCGAACAGAACAACACCGTCATCGTCATCGAGCACAGCCTGGAAAACCTGATCCCCCTGGCGGACCGCATGATTTTGCTCTCCGAAGGCCAGGTGGCTCTACAAGGACCGACGCGGACCTTCTTTCAACAAATTGCTCTCCTGCTCGAGAAGGGCATCTACCCACCGGAAGCCATGCAATTCTTTTACCGCCTTGTCCAAAGGCAGTGGTACAACGGCGATCTTCCGCTCACCCTGGACGAGGCTGCTGAGAGGCTGGAACACGTTTTGATGCCTCGCCATTCCACTTATCAAGGATCGTAACAGGCGATGATGGAAACAACTCAACCTTACATTCGCGTTGTTCACCTCACCTACGATTACCCCGATGGCACACGTGCGCTCACCGATGTCAACCTGGAGATTCACGAGGGAGAATTTTTAGCTCTGATCGGGCAAAATGGATCGGGAAAAACGACGCTCTCTAAGTGTCTGAACGGTTTGTTAAAACCTACTCAGGGAGATGTCATCGTAGATGGCTTAAACTCCAAAACCACCCCCATTGTCCAGATGGTCAAACGGGTGGGGTATGTGTTTCAAAACCCCGATCATCAGCTCTTCAACAGCACCTGCTGGGATGAAATTGCCTACGGCCCGCGCAACATTTTACTGCCCGAGGACGAGGTCAAAGAACGCGTCATCGAAGCCGCACGAGTGGTGGGTTTACCCGAGGCTTACTTTGAGTCTCATCCCTTCTTCCTCTCCAAAGGATTGCGCCAACGCGTGGCCATTGCCTCCATCCTGGCATTGCGCCCCAAGGTGATCATTGTGGATGAACCCACCACCGGCCAGGATGCCCGTCAGTCGTTCGAGATCATGGAATTCCTCAAGGACCTCAATGAAAACCACGGCCATACCATCATTATCATCACCCATGATATGCCCATTGTGGCGCATTATGCCCGCCGCGTGGTGGTCATGGGGCTGGGGCGCGTCCTGGCCGATGGTCCAACCGCCGAGGTCTTCAAGCAGCACGAGGTGCTGGCTCAAACCCATCTTGAACCGCCTCAAATTACCCAACTGGCCCAACGCTGCCAACACCTGGGCTTCGATCCCGGCACGCTGACCGTGGAACAGATGCTTGAGCAGTTTCAGCGTCTGATCGGCGCCTGATCACTCTGAGAATTTTTCTGTGTGCCAGGGCTATCGGCAAATCCGATAGCCCTTTTTCTGATTTGAAGGCCAACCCAACCTTTTGGGGGGAGAATGTATATTACTTATAGAAATACAGAAAGCCTGACCGAGGAGTTTGATGGAAGAAAATGAAGCCATCCAACGCTTGAAGCAAGGAGATATCAGCGGGTTGGAGTACTTAGTAAGGCAATACCAGACCAAGGCCATCCGCAGCGCGTATTTGATCGTGCGGGATGTAAACCTGGCCGAAGACATTGTTGAAGAAGCCTTTCTACAGGTCTATCGGTGCATCCACCAATTTAACGCTCAGCGCGCTTTTGAGCCTTGGTTCATGAAAATTGTCCTCAACATGTCTCGGCGAGCGGCCCACAACCGTAAACGCTATTGCTCCTTGGAGGATGAAAGTAATGAAGAAAGGCGGGTACACAATCCCCCCGAATTTAAGCGGCCTGAAGAGTCCCTCGAATACACAGAGTTGCTCAATGCCTTGTGGCAAGCCCTCGGCGCGCTCACCCCAGAGCAGCGAACTGCACTTGTGCAACGCTATTACCTGAACTTAAGCGAAGCGGAAATTGCCTCACATTGGGGAATTGCCCTGGGCACCCTCAAGTGGCGGCTTCATATTGCACGCAAACGCCTACGCCAATTTTTACAACGAGAGGAAATCAACCCCGAATAAAAACTGGAAAGACAGAAAGGAGATTTGAGTATGAACGATCAATCCTTACAAAAAGCGCTTCACAAATTAGCCTCTCAAAGGGTTTCTAAACCTGTGGACCTGTGGCCCAGGCTCAGCAAGCGGCTTGAAAATGAAACCCCATCTCGGCAAATGTCCAAATTTCTCGTTCGTTGGGGCTGGATTGGGATTGTTGTGATAATCTTCGGTTTGCTGGCTTTTGCCGTCTCTAACCCCAAGGTCCAGGCTGCCGTTCCCTTCATTACCCGGGTTTTCCAATCCGATGATCGGTTAAGCACCATTGATGTCAGTCGCGGGGTACAGCTTGACTTAAAACAGAAATGGGAAGGAGTTGACCTGAGCGTGAAATGGGTCTACGCTGATGAGAAGTATGTGCTCATCGGATACCTTTTGCACAGCCCACAGGAGGAACGTTATGAGCCCTATCGTGAGCAGTTGAAAGGCACTTCATGCTACACCTGGGAAGGAACCTATGGCTTTGTAGGAGAATCGGATTTCCTCAATCTGCGTTCTTCCTCCAACGAAACGGCCTACCTGGCTATTTTCAAGAATACATGCAGACGGGTTCCCACCAGTCTCCACTTCTCGGTGTATGCAAAAAGATCGCTTGTTTCCCTGATCCCATCCGAAAATAGCACACCCCCCTCTAATAATGGCTTGCAGATACTCAACCCCATCTCTGCGCCCCCACCCATTGGGCCGTTTGAATTCGAATTAACTCTGCCGTCACCTTAGAGGGTTTACCCTAAACTCCTTCTCTAACGTAGCCGAGCCTACACGCTCGGCCATTCCATTTTTACTTTATGAGGGAGTGTGTTGAAATTTTCCCCACCAGGGTAAAATAGAGTTCAGCTCACGAAACGGGAACTTTCAAGCGGGGGTGTGCGTTATATAAAATAGGTGATCGGCCAGAAACTCTTCCCCCACCTCTCGACCAGAGGAGACTCTATGAGTGAAATCGAAACCCTCCCCCCTTCGCCTGAAGCGACACGCCGACGCTGGCGCTTTGAATGGATCCCCGCCCTCTTCCTCCGTCCGCGCCGCACCCTGCAAAACCTTCGCGAGCAAGAAAACGCCACGTGGATCACCCCCATGGTGGTCCTCACCCTGCTGGCACTCTTCCTGACCCTGGCCAGCGCACCGGCGCGCCAGCAACAGGCTCAGGTGGTTTCCGAACTACCGCCAGATTTTCAATACTGGCCCCAGGAGCAGCAACAGCAATATTTTCAAGCCCAACAGCAACGCGCTAACCCCCTTTTCGTGATTGTGTTTCCGGGACTGGCCAACCTGGCCGGTGTATGGCTGCCCTGGCTGATCCTGAGCAGCCTGCTCCACCTGGCACTGACCCTGGGTGGGAGCCGCGGCAATGGCATCACTACGTTCAATCTGGTGGCCTGGTGCAGTCTCCCCCTGGCTCTGCGCTTCCTGGTCCAGGGAATCGCCCTCCTCATCACCCGCCAACCGATTAATGCCCCCGGACTCTCCGGCTTTCTTCCCGCCGATGCTACCGGCCTGGTTCTGTACGGGCGCGCACTTCTGGCCCAGGTAGACCTGTACTGGTTGTGGATGGTGGGCCTTTTGCTGATCGGGACGCCCCTTTTTGCCGGGATCCAGCGCTCCAAAGCCCGGCTGCTCACCCTGCTGGCGGTGATCCTCACCCTGGGCTTGCAGGCCCTGCCGGGCTACTTTTCCGCCCGCTTGAGTAATTTGTTTGTCACACGTCCGTTCTTTTTCTAGCCGGGCCACGGATATGAGCGAATCCATCCTGATCGCCATTCGCGGTTTGCGCAAAGTCTATCCAATGGGGAAACAGCAGGCGGTACAGGCACTGGCCGGGGTAGACCTGGACATCCCGGCAGGCAGTTTCACCGTGATCATGGGGCCTTCCGGCTCGGGCAAATCCACCCTGCTCCACCTGGTCGGCGGGCTGGATCGGCCAACTGCAGGCAGCATCCAGGTTAACGGACAGCGCCTGGAAACGCTGGATGAGAACCAGCTGGCCGAATACCGGCGTAAAATGGTTGGCTTCATCTTCCAGGCTTTCAACCTGGTTTCCTCCATGACAGCGCTGGAAAACGTGGCCTTTCCCCTGCGCTTCTCCGGGGTACCGCCAGCGCGTCGCCGTCAGATGGCGCTGCATCTCCTGCGCCAGGTTGGCCTGGAAAATCGCGCCCATCATCGTCCCACCGAACTCTCCGGCGGGCAGCAGCAGCGCGTCGCCATCGCCCGCGCTCTGGCACATTCACCGCGCATCATCTTGGCCGACGAACCCACCGGCAACCTGGATACGGCCAGTGGCTACAGCATCATGCAGTTGCTCTCTGAACTACACCGTGCCGGCCACACCATTATTGTGGTCACCCACGATACGCGCATGCACCGCTTTGCCACCCACCTGGTCTACCTACTGGACGGGCGGGTGGTGACGCGCGAAGATTACGAAGCCGCGGCCAACTTCGCCGCGCTTGCTCAAGGAGGACCTGCCACATGAAGCGTTTGTTCTCATCCTCTCCCTGGCTGATACTGGCCCTGAGCCTGATGCTGTTGATACCATCCTACCCAATTTTTGCCCAGTCCAGCCCCCTCACCATTACCCCCGATGCCACGCAGAAAAGCGGCCCCACCGGCAGTGTGGTCTTTTACACCCTGACGGTTGTTAACACAGGGGGTACCGACCTGAACCTGAAAGTGGTCACCCAGGGGCTGAACACCTGGGCAGTTACTACCGACCCTCTCACCTTCACCCTCCCGATCGGGGGGCAGAAGGACGTTATCGTCGCCGTAGCCGTGCCGGCTACCGCCACCAACGGCGCTACCGAAGTCACCACGGTCCAGTTTCTGGATGCCACCACCGCAACCGGCCTGGCAAGCGTTGCCTTGACCACCCAGGCCGTGGTTCCGCCCACTCCAACCTACCCGCCTAGCGGGCGCCCTCTGGTGGTCATGGAATCTTACGGCATTGAAGAAGGCGGTCCAGTCACGCCCGGACAGGAATTCGGGCTGCGCCTGCGCATGGCCAACGTGGGCCTGGGCGCTGCGAGAGATATCATCTTCACCTTTAGCGGAGAGGGCTTTTTGCCTCTTAACACGGGCGGCATGCGCACGTTGAGCGGTCTGGCCCCGAACGAGCGTCAGGATGTGGTTCAGCGCTTTCTTGCCAGCCCCACCCTGAGCGGCACTCTGGCCACCCTTACCGTGAACGTGACTTACAATGACCCGGCAAGCACAGCGTACACCACCACACTCACCATCACCATTGACCTCAAACCCCCTTATTATGCTTCAGGACCGGCTCGACCAACCGCCACCCCGACGGCCATCAGTCGCCCTCAACTGGTAGTGATGGGCTACCAGAGCAGTGTAGACCCCTTACAACCGGGTTCCACCTTCGCGTTGGATCTGGAAATTCAAAACCTGGGCAGCAGCAATGCGCGCAACGTAGCCATGATCCTGGGGGGCGGCACCCCCAGCAGTGATCAAAGCGGGACGCCCGGGCCAGGGGGAATCTCCGCCAGCGGGAGTGACCTCTCAACTTTTGCCCCGTTAGGTAGTTCCAACATTGTCTATCTGGGGGATGTGCCGCTGGGACAAACGCTCAAGACCACCGTGCAACTGATCGTCAACGTCAACGCCAACCCCGGCGCCTATCCCTTCAAAATCTCCTTCGTTTACGACGATGAAAAGGGTAACCGCCAGGTCAATGACCAGGTGATCACGTTGTTGGTGTACTCACTGCCTCAGATTGAGGTGGGTTTCTACCGCGATCCGGGCCCGTTCCAGGCAGGTATGCCCACCGTGCTGCCTCTGCAGGTCACCAACCTGGGGCGCAAATCGGCTGTGCTGGGCAATATGAAAGTAAGTGCCGAAAACGCCGACCTGAGCAACAACGTTTCTCTGGTGGGCGCCCTGGAGCCAGGCGGTTACTTCACTCTGGACGTTAACTTCACCCCCTTCCAGCCTGGTCCCCAGGACATCATTGTCACAATCACCTACACCGATGATTTCAACCAACCCCGCACCATCACCCAGAGCCTGCCCATCGAAGTGATGGAAGCCCCGGTGATGGAAACGCCAATGTTCCCCGGGGAAGGGGGCTTACCGGCTGAACCCTCAGCTCCGGAAACTTTTTGGGATATCGTGTGGCGCTTCATTAAGGGGCTGCTTGGCCTGGGCAGCGGGCGCCCACAGCCCACACCCATGGTTCCGGAAATGCCGCCAGAAGAGATGCCCGTACCGCTACCTGCCAGGCCCGGTGGTAAGGGATAAATAAATTAGCGCGCAGTGTGGGATAAGGAATAAAAAACCATGCGCTTTGGCGATCTACTCAATCTGGTACTTTACAATCTGGGACGGCGCAAAGGGCGTGTAGCCCTGACCACCCTGGGGGTCATCATTGGGACCGCCGCTGTGATTTTGTTGGTCTCACTGGGCCTGGGATTACAACGCAACGCCACCAGTCAGTTGTGGGGCATCAGTGATCTACGCCGCATTGAAGTTTACCCTAACTATGGCGGTGGCGAGGGTGGCCCTGTTGCGGTAGCCATTGGGCCGGGTGCCATCGGTAGTAGTAGCCCAAGCGGGCAAAAATTGCTGACCCCGGCTGCTATCGAGGAGATCCGCGCGTTGGAAGGGGTGGAGTATGCCATCCCTCGCAACTGGGTGGGCGTCAGTGCTGTGCTCAAAGTGGGTCGCCTGGAAAATTACCCCTCTCTGCTGGCGGTAGACACGGATGACCTGGCCATCTTCGATTACCCCCTTGAAGCGGGCACCACTCGCCTTGAACGCGGCACAGCCATCATCGGCAGTTGGGCGGCGCGCCAGTTCTATGACCCCCGCCAGCGCCCCGGCCAGGAACCCCCTCCCCAACCGGATCTGCTCAACCAACAAGTGCGCCTGGTCTTGCAAAAGTGGACCCAAGACGGTCAGATGGTCACCAAAACGGTCAATCTGCGCATCGTGGGCATTCTGGCCGAGAGCCGCAGTGAAGCCGATGGCGCCCTCTTTGTGCGCATGGACGAGGCAACCGCCTGGGAAGAGTGGGCACGCGGACAGCGCATCAACCGCAACCGGGAGGGGTACAACATGCTGATCGTCCGTGCCCGCGACCCCGATCGCGTGCTGGAACTGGCCGATCAGATCAATGCCATGGGGTACATGGCCTCCACCCCCCAATCCTTCGTCCAGGGGATTAACAACTTCTACCTGGTCTTGCAGTTAATCTTCGGTGGCGTGGGCGCCATTGCCCTGCTGGTGGCCGCCATCGGCATTGCCAACACCATGACCATGGCCATCCTGGAACGCACCCGCGAAATCGGATTGATGAAGGCACTGGGCGCCACCAACCGTGATGTGCTGAGCATCTTCCTGGGTGAGGCCGCGGGAATCGGCTTCCTGGGTGGGCTGGGGGGCGTCCTCATCGGGTGGCTGGGCAGCGCCATGCTGAACGTGGTGGCCATTACCTACCTGGCGAGCCAGAGCCAGGGAGGACCGCCGCCGACAACGGCCACTTTCACCCCCCTGTGGCTTCCGCTCTTTGCCCTGGCCTTCGCCACCCTCATTGGACTGATCTCGGGCCTTTACCCCGCCCTGCGTGCCGCCACTTTGGTACCGGTCAACGCACTAAAATACGAATAGCCTCCCCTGCCTCCAGAGTGCATTACAATTGGAGCCAAATGCCCGGTATACGCAGGTCGGGCCAAAGCACGCCTGGAATCATCGTATGAGCCGCTCTCCTTCAATGCGCCACCACCTTACCCTCATGGGGCCTCATCTGATCTTTTTACTGGGACTGGGGCTGATTAGTTTAGTAATCCTGGAAAACTTGCCGGGAGTGGACATCCTCCCCTTCACAAACTGGAAAGCCTTAGGAGGCGGGGGATTGGTACTGGCACTTCTGGCGTTCCTGTTGACCTACTCACCGCTCCAACGGACCTGGATCTCTCTGTGGCACGTCCCGGCTGAAGAAGTCCATGCTTATCACCATAGCGCCGCCTTCCGCATATTAGATTCCCTCTGCCTTGGGCTGGCTTATTTGGGATGCTGGGGGGCTTTTCTCGCTCTGAAAAAAACCTACGGGTGGAGTGATTCACCCCGGGCATTTTATGACACCTATTCCTACGTAGCCGTAGCCGAAAAGCCTCTGACCTCTTCTGCGTTCTGGATCGCTGATCGCTCCTTTACCCTACCGCTCTTCTACAAGATGTTGGGGGTCAACACTGCAAACTACGGAGATGCCGGCATTATGGCCCGAGTGGCCCTGGTGCAGCGCTGGTTTTCGGTCGTTGCCTGGAGCATACTCGCCAGCGTTGTCGCCATGGCATTACGCAACCGTTGGGTGCGTCTGGTTGGATTCGGCTTGATCCTTTGCTTTAGCCTCAGCCTGGAAGTCAGCCTGTGGGATTTCCTCCTCCTCTCCGAATCGCTTTCGCTTTCGCTCCTGGCGTTAACATTGGCTGGCTGGCTAGGGCTTTTGCTACTCCTCGAATCTCTACAACGCCCACCTCATGGGGCCACAGCAGGACTGACCCTGGTGATTGCGGTGTTGATGGGGCTCTACAGTTTCACCCGCGATACCAACCTTTACTTCTTGCTAATTGGGGCGGCAGCCCTCGCAGCATTGACAATGTTGAAAAGAGTCACTTTACACCTACGCTGGCCTCTTATCGGGTTAACCCTGTTCATACTGGCACTATTCGCATTCCAAAATTTCACACTCATTCACGGCAACCGTTGGCAAATTCACATTTACGACAATCTCAAAGTCCGCATTATACCCAACCCTAGTGCACGCGCGTTTTTTGTTAACGCTGGCCTTCCGCTTACCCCTCGCTTCTTAGAGATTCAATCCCTTTCCCAACGTGATTACCAAAAAGCCATGTTCACTGAGCCCGCACTCCAATCTGTTCGCGATTGGGTTGAACAAAAAGGGCGTGCCACCTATCTGGCTTACCTGCTTTCGCGTCCTCTACCCACCCTGATCGAACCCTTGCAACAGGCCTTCCACCTGCTCAATGGCGATAATCGGGAATATCGCCGCCCCTTGGATGCCTTGCCCCAGCGCCTCTTACTGATTGACCGAATCCTCTATCCCCGCCAGATGACGGTTCTGCTCATCTTCATTGGACTAAGCCTGGCAAGCCTGGTGGGGTATTGGACCGGGAAAAATCTCCGAGCGCTCGGGTGGGTCGTGTCTGTGCTTCTGGTCAGTCTCTACCCCTTGATGCTCATCACCTGGCATGGGAATCCGCTCGAGATTGAGCGTCATGCCACCCAAATCGGCGTCCAGTTGCGCCTGATGGGATGGCTGACCTTACTTGTCTGGGGCGATTGGGTGGCATCACAAAGACGGAAATGGTGCCCTTTCGTTCTTAAAGCCCACCCACCCACTCACACCCCCTAATCCGGCGCAGGCGTGGCCTCCAGTGGGCACTGCATGATGTAAAAGCCTACCTCGGGGAGGACCCTGACCGTGCGAAAGCCCAGCCGTTCGTAGAGCGCTTTGGCGCGCCGATTGGATTCATGCACCCCCAGTTCAATGGCCTCCACCCGACCCCGATATTGTGCCATCAAATGCTTCAACGCTTGGGTGCCGATGCCCTGCCCCTGGTAGGCAGGGGCCACCACAATGCCGTGCAGGTGCACCACCCGCTCGCGCTCTTCGATCCAGTACGCACCGACTTTTTTCCCCGCACGGTAGATGCAATATACCCAACCCACCCCTCGGGCTCGTTGGGTAAATTCTTCCCACGACCAGCCCAGTTTCTCCAATGTCGGATGCACGTAGTCGGCAGCCTCCTGGCGCATCAGTTCCAGGAATTCGTCAATTTGCTCATCCTTTGCCAGTTCAAAAGTTAACGTCGCTTCCATCGCCCATGCCTCCCCGGATAACCTGTCCAAACAACCCGCCCATCGCCATTGTAGCGCATTTACCCCCGCAAGATTCCCCTCAATTTTGCCCGCCGGCGTATTACTCAAAATGCAGGGATGAACGTTGGGGAGGAGGGCGAGCCTAAGAAAAGACAGCCAGGCCGCGGAAAAGCCCCGTTTCCACTCACCCGGTGAGGGCGGCTGTTAACGCTTGAGCAAGAGGATCACAGGTCATCGTGCAAGGCTTGTGGGTGTTCATCCATCCAGCGCCCGTAAGCCGCAATGATGCGATGAAAATCCCCCAGATTCTCCTGGGCAATTTGATAGAGTTCCTCTTGCCCAATCTCATGGTAGAAATGCACCATGCGGTTGCGGTATCCCGCCATTATGCGCAAGATTTGCCCCTCTTCGGCGGATAGAACACCCACACGCTGTAATTCAACCGCAATTTGCTTGTATTCTGTCACGCCAATCGCGAAGCCTTTGGCAAGGATGTACCGCCCCACATCCAACAAGGCTTCCAACGCGCGGCGCAAGCAAGATTCGAGTGCATCAAGATTGCGCTCATCAGAGAAAAAGGTTTCGCGATTCTCCAACGGCAAAGCCCGGATCCGGGCCAGCAATTGCTCCACCATGGCAAGACGATCAAGGACAATTCGACGAGAGACTTTACCAGGCCTCATTTAAGCCGTTCCTCGATCAAGGCCAAGCGTTCACGTTCCAGTGGAATTAAGTCCCCCGCCCGTCGTAAAACGAACAGCTCATATTCATCGGCCAGGTAGACATCGCGCTCATACAGACGCTCCCCGCGAACGATATTGGCCGCCAAAAAGGGATCGGCTTCGGGCAGGACGATCAGATCAACGCGGTTGACCCCGAAGAAATCCTCCAGCAAAAGGGTTAGTTCGGCTTTCTCGCGGGCGCTGAGTGAGCGGGCGGGCAACACACCAATATCCAGATCGCTGTCGCTGGTCAACATCGGTTGGTTTTCCAATACAAATCTGCCTGCCTCGCGTCCACGGCTACCAAAGGCATATAAAATCTCTATAGAAAATTGCCTGCACAAATCGGCAAGTTGTTGTTTGTAGAGCATATGCATAATTATATAACAGGTACGCGGTCTGGGCTTCGATCTGCGGCTTTCCGGTTGGCGCGCAGAGAAGTGAAAAACCAGCCAGGAATTTTTGAGCAGCGCGGTTCCTCAGCACCCGCTTTGGTCGGGACTAATCGGTCCTTCCGGGACCTCTTGAACCACTTCATGCCCTGTGCGAACAGCCCGATTTTAGGCGGTGCCATTCACACCTCAACTTAGGCCCGAGGAACCTCCCGCCAGTTTAGCAGACTAAAGTTTCCGGCTTTGAGGCTCGTTTATTCCCAAGGTCCCGACGTCGGTTCAAGAATCAGATTACCCCTTGACAGGGGCCTTTCTCTGCCTATAATATATGAAGAATTGTTCATGTATTCATTGTATCTACAAGAGGAAAGCATGGGAAAAAATGGGGTTTCTCCCCACTGTGAAGATAATCAAATCCACGAATCGTTGGTGCGCCAGGTGCAGGCTAGTTTGCTGGATGGGCTGACGGCCACCCGCCTGGCTGAGGTCTTCGCCGCCTTGAGCGATCCCAGCCGCGTGCGCCTGTTGGCGGCACTGGCCGAGGCCGAGCTGTGCGTTCACGATCTGGCGGCGGTCCTGGGGATGAGTCAGAGCGCCGTCTCACACCAGTTGCGCCTCCTGCGCGCCCTGCACCTGGTACGCTACCGCAAAGAAGGGCGCACCGTGTTCTACGCCCTGGATGACGAACACATCCGCGATCTGCTTGAACGCGGCCTGGAGCACATTCGCCACCAAACCCCCTCCCCATCCATTGCTGAGGAGCGCCCACATGCCTGAACATCGCTATCGTCTTTACGGCTTAGATTGCGCTGATTGCGCTCGTGAGGTTGAACATGCTCTTTATGATCTACCCGGCCTGCATCGGGTGCAGGTAGATTTTGCCAGTGGATGGCTCTCCCTGGAAGGAGAAACCATCCCCACCTCGGAAGTGGAGCGGCGGGTGAGCGCCTTGGGTTATCGGCTTGAAATGGCCCCATCTCCACAAGCCGCACGTCCTAAACGGTCAGGTGGCTTTTTGGGTTACCTTCTTGTCACCCCTGAAACACGTCTGACGCTCTGGGGGGCACTCCTGCTGATCATCGGGCTCGCCTTGCTGCTCTGGCCCACACTGCGCCCGCTATCCTTATGGTTCCAGGCGGCGGCACTGCTCCTGGCCGGCTATCCGCTGGCCCGTCATGCCTTGATGGGATGGCTTTACAGCCGTGAACTCGGCATCAACGCCCTGATGACCCTGGCGGCTGTTGGGGCGGTGGTCATTGGGGAAATGACCGAAGCGGCCACCCTGGTGGTCCTCTTTGCGTTGGCTGAGGCCCTGGAGGGCTACACCACCGAGCGCACCCGGCGTACCCTCGACAGCCTGCGCTCCCTGCTACCCGAAGAGGCCCTCCGCCTCACTCCTGAAGGCGAGGAGCGCGTTCCGGTCACCAGTCTGCGAGTGGGAGACCGCGTGCGCATCCGCCCAGATGACCGCATCCCCGTAGATGGGCGCGTACGCGCGGGGAACAGCGAGGTCAACCAGGCGCCAATTACCGGGGAGAGCCTGCCGGTAGAAAAACACCCGGGCGACGAGGTCTTCGCCGGCAGCATCAATGGACGGGGCAGCCTGGAAATTGAGGTCATTCGCCCTGCCCACGAGAGCGCCTTGCAGCGCATCCTGGCGGGCGTCATGGAAGCCCAGGCGCAACGTCCGCCCTTCCAGCGCTTTGTGGACCGGTTCGCACGCTATTACACTCCCGCTGTGGTGATCTTGGCCGTGCTCATCGCTACCCTGCCCCCCCTGTTCTTTAGACAGCCCTTTCTCAATCCCCCAGAAGGTGGGCGCGGCTGGCTTTACCGCGGTCTGGCTCTACTGGTCATCGCCTGCCCATGCGCCCTGGTCATGAGCACCCCCATCACCTACTTCAGCGCCCTCACGGCTGCCGCCCGGCGTGGCATTCTCATCAAGGGAGGCCGCCACCTGGAAGCCCTGCACCAGGTCCGGGTGGTCGCTTTTGATAAAACCGGGACGCTCACCCTGGGCTCGCCGCACCTCACCCGGGTGCGCGCGGTGGACTGCCGGGGAGGCGAGCGGTGCGACCGCTGTGACGATCTACTGGCATTGGCAGAAGCCATGGAACGTGAGAGTCGCCACCCCCTGGCACGTGCAGTATTGCAGGCCGCAGTGGAACGCGGTCTAGAAAGGCAGCATCCACCCGCGCAGGCGGTCACACTACTGCCAGGTCTGGGGCTGAAAGCCCGCTTCAACGGCCATGAGGCGCTTCTGGGCAACCATCGCTGGTTTGATGAGGCCCATCCTCATCCCGAAACGCTTTGCCAGGAGGTCCGCACGCTGGAAGCCCACGGCCATACAGCCGTGCTCCTCCAATTCGACGGTCAGGTGCGCGGTTATCTAACCTTCATGGACCGCCCTCGCCCCGAAAGCCGCGCCACGGTTGCCTGGCTGCAGCGCCATGGACGGCATACTGCTCTGCTAAGCGGCGATCAGCCTGCCGCCGCCCGGACGATTGCACACGCTCTGGGGATAGGCGAGGTGCACGCGCCGCTGCTCCCCGCAGAGAAATTGCAGGCACTGCGCGAATTGCGCCAGCGCTACGGCGCGGTGGCCATGGTCGGGGATGGCGTCAACGATACCCCCGCCCTGGCCGCGGCTCAGGTAGGGAT
The DNA here is from genome assembly GCF_001306145.1 of Thermanaerothrix daxensis. Lineage (GTDB taxonomy): Bacteria > Chloroflexota > Anaerolineae > Anaerolineales > Anaerolineaceae > Thermanaerothrix > Thermanaerothrix daxensis. Next base: position 27,591 of record NZ_LGKO01000002.1, on the reverse strand, counting down.
CGCCGTTGGGGGTGCACACAGTGCTCAGGCCATGGAAACCGCCGACGTGGTCCTGATGAACGACACCCTCAAGCCCCTGCCGTTTCTCTTTCGCCTGGCCGATCTCACCTACCGCCTGGTACGTCAGAATGTGGCTTTCAGCCTGGTCACCAAGTTAGCCTTCGTCCTGCTAGCCGCCCTGGGACAGGCCACGCTGTGGATGGCCGTGCTGGCCGACATGGGTGTCTCACTGCTGGTGGCCATCAACGGCATGCGCCCACTTGGCCTGACGATGCCCACGGACGAGCCCTGAAAGCATTCTCACCCCACCTGGAGCACAGCCTGGCCGTTGAAACGGCTGTGTTTCAGGTCATCCAGTGCCTGATTAAGCGCCTCAAATGGGTAAAGGGTCACCGCCGGGCGAATGGGAATCTCCGCAGCCAGGCGCAGGAATTCCACGCCATCCTGACGGGTGGCATTGGCCACACTACGCAAGGTGCGCTCGCCGTAGATCAACGGATAATCCAGGCGCGGGATGGGTGTCAGATGCACGGCATTGATCGCCAGAGTGCCGCCCGGGCGCAGTTTCGCCAGGGCCAGGGGGACAATCTCACCCACCGGGGCAAAGGTGATGGCACGATCCAGCGGGTGTGGAGGCGTCTCCCCGGCCCCACCCGCCCAGGCCGCTCCCAATTCCAGGGCATGCCGGCGGTGGGCCTCTGAGCGGGTGAAGACGTAAACCTCACACCCCCAATGACGGGCCACTTGCAACACCAGATGCGCGCTGGCCCCAAAACCAAATAGCCCCAAGCGCTCGCCGGGCTGGACCTCTGCCTTGCGCAGCGACCGGTAGCCGATGATTCCGGCGCAGAGGAGCGGCGCGGCTTCCACGTCACTGAGCACGTCGGGCAGTGGAAGTACGAATGCTGCTTCAGCCACCATCCATTCGGCAAAGCCGCCCCCTACCTGTAGGCCGGTGAAGCGTGCCGAGGGGCACAGATTTTCCTCCCCCCGACGGCAAAAATCGCATTCGCCACAGGCCCAATGCAGCCAGGGCACCCCAACACGCTGACCCACCTGCACCCCCTCAACTCCCTCTCCTCGTGCCACCACCTCGGCTACCACCTGATGCCCTGGGATCACCGGATAAGCCGGGGGGACGAGATCGCCTTCGGCAATGTGCAGATCGGTGTGGCACACACCACAGACACGCACCCGCAACAGCACCTGTCCGGGACCGGGTTGGGGCGTTGCAATTTCTGCAATTACCAGGGGGTGGGTTTCAATTGGAGCGGGCCGGACCACTTGCCAGGCTTGCATGGCTCACCTCCACAAGTCAGGAAACAAAAAGCCCCCTTTTGGGGGCCAGAGCGGGCGATGGGACTCGAACCCACGACCTTCTCCTTGGCAAGGAGACGTTCTACCAACTGAACCACGCCCGCAATCCTGCTGCGCTTCAAAGTATAGCAAGAAGTCAAAGAATCGTCAATATCTCTGCGCCGGGCTTTTATGGGCTTTCGTAGCAACAGACCTCCGCAGGGTTGCCTTCGATATCCCTCAAGGCAAACAATGCGCGCCACCGCTCAATGCTTTTTTGCAGGATCAGGCGTCCCTCAAGCCCATAGGAAAGCCGGGACTACTCCCAGGGAGCAGAACCCGGCTTTTATCCACAGACCCCTCCTAATACTCTATCACCCGCGGCAATTGCTTGGCCTGGGCCACCCAGTCTTCCACCTGTGAGAGGGTGGGCAACCGACGCACCAATTTCTTCTCTTTATTCACTTCAATCAATTTATTGAACAGATTCTCGGGATTGCGCTGGGCCAGTTCGGGCACACTATCCACCCCGGCCTCTTCCAGCAAATCGGCGTATTCCGAACCGATCCCCTTTATGCGAAACAGGTCCAGGTGATTGACCCATTCCAGGATCAACTTCTCCGAAATGCCCGCTTTTTCGGCCAGTTCTTTGCGCCCTTTTGGCGTTGAACCGGCCTTGAGCAGTTTGTCCGTGGTGTCAATGCCTATGGCTTCCAATTTGCGGGCATAGGCTTCCCCGATGCCCTCGACATAAATTAATTTTGCCATCTTATCCTCCTTTGCCCCTGAAAAGGGCGATTCCTGGTTTAGGCCCCCCTGCCTGTCATCCAGGGGCTTATTTTCATTATAGTGAAGCCCTAAAAGAAAGCAAGTCAATCCGATTTGATATATTCAAACAGGGGTAAAAGCCGGTTTACCTGCGCCGGAGTCCCCAATTCAGCAGGAAAAAGCCCCCGATCAACCCAAGCCATCCCGGAAGGATCCAATTGGCTCCCCGGTTTCGGAGCACGAAGAGACCCGCCATGACTCGCCTTAGAACCGATTGAAGATCGAAGAAGCGGTGAGTGATGCGCATGGCGAGGTATCATCCCACCGCGCCCCCAACAAAATGCAAAAATGGGCACCCCCATTCCCGCCCCCACACAAAGCACATCGAGAAGCCCATAGTGAGCCAGCCCCTTGCTCGTGCTTATGGAAAAAATACGGCTCATGGTTTCCCCAATTTCAGGGGAAGGGCCTTCTGGCGAAAAGGCGTCCTCAAAACCTCAACGCACGCGGCGCACCTTGAGGCGCAGGCCCTCAACGCCGACTACCTCCACCCGCGCCCCCACCGGCACCGGCGCTTCGCCCTCCACCACCTCCGCCGTCCACAACTCGCCCTCCAGCTGGATATTACCCACCGGGTCGAGAGGCTCGCGCACCACACCGTGCTTGCCCACCAGAGTTTCCTTGCCCATGCCAGGCGGCAGGCGCAAGGCGCGCAGGGCAAAGCCTACAATGGTGAGGAAAGAAACTGCCACAATGATTGCCGTTCCCACCACCAGAGGGATGGAAATGCGGGGAAAGCCGGGCAGACGCACCGAATTGAATAGAATCAACGCTCCGGCAATGAAAGACGCCACGCCGGCTATCGTCAGCGCACCGGAGAACCCCACCTTGACTTCCAGCACGAATAGTACAAACGCCATGATGATGAAGAGCAACCCAAACAAATTGACCGGCAGCAACCCTAGGCCGTAAATCGCCAGCGCCAGGCAGACCACACCAATAAACCCGGCCACCCACCCACCGGGATTCGAAAGCTCAATCAAGATGGCCTGCACCCCAATGGTCAGCAGCAGAAAGACAATGTTGGGATTGGTGAGCAATTGCAGCGCTTGCTCCACCAGCGTCAGACCAAGCGGGCGCACCACCGCATTCTGAGTGCGCAGCGTACGCGGGGAATCCAGAACGGTCACGGTATAACCATCCAACTGGCGTAGCAGGTCGTTCAGGTCGGTGGCGATGAAATCTACCAGCCCCACCCGTAGGGCTTCTGAGGCAGATGCCGCACGCGCTTTTTCAATCGTATCCTCCGCCAGGGCAATGGCCTCGGCAGGGCGGCGCTCGGCTAGCGAACGCGCCGTAGCACGCAGGATTTCCTTTTCTTTGGTGGCCAGGGTCTCGCCCAGTTCCTCCCCCTGAGCACCCACCGGGCTGGCCGCGCCAATTGCCGTTTCGGGAGCCATGGCGCTGGCATGCCCGGCCAGAGTAATCAAGGTGCCGGCACTACCGGCCATTGCACCGCGCGGAGCCACGTAAACCACCACCGGCACCGGGCTGCCCCGAATGATCTGGATGATGCGATTCATCAGGTCAATACTGCCACCGGGGGTATTTAATTGCAGCACCAGCAATTCTGCCCCCTCGCGCTGCGCCGTCTCCACACCGCGCTCAATGTAGCCCACCAATACCGGAGTTAGGGGGCCTTCAGCGGTCAACACCAGGACCAGGGGCTGCTCCCCAGAAGGTTGGGCCGCCACCGGCGCCGTGGGCATCACCACCAACCCCATCCAACCCACCACCCATAAAGCCAGTACAAGCCAGAATCGGCGCATTGCCTGCTCCTTTCCGTATCTCAATTATAGCCGCTGACGCCCCTACCACCAATAGCCCTACCGACTGTGTCGAACCTATCCGCCATGCGCTTTCCGGGGCTAAGGGCAGGCTGGGTGGCAATAAATCGCCTACCGTTCCCCCAGCACATGCAAAAGTTTCTCCGCCGTCGGCGCTTTGCGCTCCCGGCTCGCCTATGCTATACTCATTTTGACCCACAGGGTCACCCTGAATCACCCCAAGGAGAGGAGTTACCATGCAGAACACCGTCCGTGATTGGATGAACGATCTGGTTGTCTTTGTGGATCCGGAGGTGACCGTCACCGAAGCCCTCAAATTGATGCGCCGCCGTTACGTCAACAGCCTGATCGTCCGAAAGACCGAAACCAACCCCGAATATGGCATTGTGACCTCCATTGACATTTGCGATAAAATCGTGGCCCACGGGCGCAACCCCTCCGAACTTAAAGTGCGTGAGATCATGACTACTCCCCTCATCACCGTGCCAAAGGACGCCACCGTGCAGGACTGCGCCAGGTTGATGATGGAAAAGCGCATTCACCATCTTCCGGTCGTTGACGAACATGGCAACGTGATTGGCATGATATCCGCCACAGATTTTCTCTTCATTGCCGAGACCATGGGGCATGGAGGCAGCGACCGCGCTTTCTCCTGAGCCACGGACTTCTGCCCAAACGACTTGGGCTCTCTGATTAAAAAGATTAAAAACCCACTGCCGGGGTTGGCCATTTGCCATAAAAACCCCGGCAGTTCGTTTATAATCATCAGGCATGATGCGGCACGCAATTCTCCGCTTCCTCATCCCCGGCCTGCTCCTGTTGGGCTGGTTGGCTTCTGCTCCTCAGGTACAGGCGCAGGCCGGTAGTGCCCAGGCGATCATAGACCTGGTCAATCAGATACGCACTGCCAACGGGCTGCCTGCCCTGATCGTGGACCCCATCCTCATGGCCACCGCCCAGGCGACCGCAGAGACCATGGCAAGCAGCGGCATTTGCGCCCACATCGGCAATGTCAGCGGGCGGGTGGCAGCCGCCGGCTATGGCGGCGGCGCCACCGTCTTTGCCACCGAAAACATCTCCTGCGGTTACAACCGCACGGCGGAGCAAGTAGTCTACCAGGACTGGGCAGATGCCTCCCACATGCTGCCCATGACCAACGCCAATTACGTGCACGTAGGAGCGGGGGTGGTGCAAGCCAGTGATGGACGCACCTACTACGTCTTGCACGCAGCCTACTTTGCCGGTGCCGCCAGCGGTTACACACCGCGCGCACCGGCCACGGGCGCCACCGGTGCGAGCACACCCCAGATCATCATCCCGGTCCAGACCGTGACTCCCCAGGCTGATGGCTCGATGATCCATAAAGTCCAGCCCGGCCAATCCGCATGGAGCATTGCCATTGCCTACGGCGTCAAAATCGCGGATTTGATTGCCCTCAACCGCTTGGCACCAACCCCCATCCTCTGGGCCGGGCAGGACCTCATTGTACGCCCCTCCTTCACCCCTACCCTCTCACCCACCCCAACCCGTACTCCCACTCTCACGCCAACGCCTACCCCCCGCCCATGGTTGCCTGCGAGTGTGCTCAATGATCCCGATCAGCGCCACAACCTGGGCTGGGGATTGCTGATCATCAGTGCGCTGGGGCTGGCAGTGGTAATCGGTTCCAGTTTACGCGGGCGCAAGTAAAACCTTGCAAGTTATCCTTGACGATAAACGCTCAAAGCGCGCGCCCTGGCCAGCGCATGATCCACGATGGGCAGAGGGTAATCTTGCCCCACCTGCACCCCCAACCGTGCCTGCAAATCGGGCGGCATCGTCCAAGGTGCATGCACATAAGCAGCGGGCACGCGAGCCAGTTCCGGCAGCCACCGGCGGATGAAGCGTCCCTCCGGGTCAAACTTGCGGCCTTGCAGGACGGGGTTGAAGATGCGGAAATAAGGGGCAGCATCCGTGCCCACCCCCGCCGTCCACTGCCAACCGCCGTTATTGGCAGCCACATCGCCATCCACAAGGTGCTGCATGAACCAGCGTTCTCCCGCCTGCCAGTTGATTAGCAGGTCTTTGACCAGGAACGAAGCCGCTATCATTCGCCCACGATTGTGCATCCAGCCGGTGGCCTGTAACTGGCGCATGCACGCATCCACGATGGGGTAGCCCGTACGCCCGGCTTGCCAGGCGCCCAGATCCTCCGGTGCTTCGCGCCAGGGCAGATGGCGAAACTGAGGGCGAAACGCCTCACGGGTGACGTGGGGAAAATGGTAGAGGATGGCCTGATAAAACTCGCGCCAGATAATCTCATTGACAAAGGCCTCTACGCCGTGCCGTGCGGTCGGATGCTCTAAGGCCCACTCCAGCGCCTCATGCACCACCTGACGTACCGAGAGCATCCCGAAGCGCAGATACGGGGAAAGGCGCGAAGTACCCTCTAGGTCCAGGCGGTTGCGTGCCCTGGCATAATCACAAATGCTATCCTCCAGAAAAGCGCGCCAACGACGGCGTGCCTCAGCCTCGCCGGCAGGAAACAAAGCGGGCGGGGGAAGCACGGGTAGGGACTCTCCCGGCAGGCGGGGCAGGGTAGGCCAGCGGGCAGGCACCTCGCCCAGCGGTCGAGGCAACGGAAGGGCCTTCCAGGCTTTGCTGAAGGGGGTGAAAACGGTATAAGGTTCACCCTCCGCCTTAATCACATTCGAGGGGTGATGCACGGTCAACCCAAGAACACACTGCAAGGGCAAAGCGCGTGCCACCCGGGCATCCCGCTCTCGGGCATAGGGGGTGTAATCCTCCTCGGCGAAAATGCGCTCGGCACCGCTTTCGGCCAGCACCTGATGTAAAACCTCGCCGGGGTCCCCTCGACGCACCAGCAGGTAGGCGCCCCGTGCCCGCAGATCCGCCTCCAGCGCACGCAAGCCCGCCATGAGAAACCCCAGGCGCATTGGGGCGGTAAAGCGGTTCCGGAGCAGGCGAGGGTCAAGGATGAAGAGCGGCAGTGGGGCATACCCTTCGCGTAGCGCGGTTGCGAGGGCGGGGTTATCGCTCAGGCGCAGGTCGCGGCGAATCCACCAGATGGCAAGCGGCATCTCCTGACCCTCAACCCGAGGCAACGCTCCCTTTTTATACCGTTGCCGCCTGTGTCATCGCGGTACCGTACAACTTACGATGAACGATGCTCAGTGCGCGGACCTGTTCGGCGGCGTGGTACGACGAGCGCACCAGGGGCCCGCTTTCCACCCACTTAAACCCAATCGAAAGCCCAAAGGCCTTTAGTTCGGCAAATTCCTCCGGGGTGTAGTAACGCGCAATGGGCAAATGGTGCCGACTGGGTTGGAGATACTGCCCGATGGTCAGGATATCCACCCCCCAGGAACGCAGGTCTTCCATCACCGCCTTAACCTCGTCCATGGTCTCTCCCAAGCCCACCATGATACCGGACTTGGTCAGCACCTCCGGGTCCATGGCTTTAGCGTTGGAAAGGGTGGCGCGTGCCCACTCGTAGCGGTCCTGCGGCTGAACGATTTTGAACAACCGCGGCACCGTCTCAACATTGTGGTTGAGAATTTCGGGCCGTGCTTCCATGACGATGCGCAGGGCTTCAGCGCTGCCTTTGAAATCGGGGATGAGCACCTCAATGGAGCACCCCGGATGAATCTCGCGGATGCGGCGGATGACCATGGCAAAAATGGGCGCGCCCCCATCGCGGCGATCATCGCGGTTGACACTGGTAATAACCGCGTGCTGCAGGTTCATCGCCTTAACCGCCTGCGCCACGCGTTCCGGCTCCAACCAATCCAGCGCGTTAGGTCGGCCGCGCTTGATATCACAAAAACCGCAGGTGCGGGTGCAGATATCGCCCATCATTAAAAACGTGGCCGTTCCTGCCCCCCAGCACTCCCCCATATTGGGGCAGGCAGCCTCTTCGCAGACCGTGTGCAGCGCCTTCTGGCGCATCAATTTTTGCAGCCATTCGTACGTCTCGCCGCTCGGGGCACGCACGCGAATCCATTCCGGGCGGCGGCGCGGCGTGGTATCCATCACTTGAGGATCAACGCGTTGACGAGTTGCTTCGTTCGGCATCGCTCATTCTCTCCTTGCCCCGATTATACATGATTCACAGCCGCAGGATGGAATTTGTCACACCTTTTCATCGAGAATTTTACTCCGATTTACTCGCGTTCCCCGGGCTTGCTCTGCGTCCCGTTCTGGAGTAAGATTGAACCGCTCTGCAACATCTCGTGCCCGAGCCCATCCTCACGCAAGTTTCTTATGCTGGTTTCGCTAACCCGTTTTCGTTCGTCCTCTTGCCCTCTTCTTCCATGCTTTGACCCTCTTTACATACTGAAACGGGAGGAACAACCCCATGAAATTGCTCATTGCCGTAGATATGGAAGGCATCTCCGGGGTGGTGAACTGGAATCAAGTCAACCCCGACCATGCCGAGTACCAGCGTTTCCGCAAGATCATGACCGAGGATGTCAATGCTGCCATTCGGGGCGCCGCCGAGGCCGGTGCCACCGCTTTCATCGTTGCCGATGGGCACTGGGATAGCAGCAACCTGCTCATCGAAACCCTGGACCCCCGGGCCTACCTGGCCGCCGGCACTCCGGCGCCGCTTTCCATGGTGCAGGGGGTTGAAAGCGGCGTGGAAGCAGCACTTTTCATCGGCTACCATGCGCGTGCGGGCACGCCGAATGCCATTCTCGACCATACCTGGTCCAGCACGCGTGTGACCAACCTGTGGCTGAATGGCCGCCTGTGCGGGGAGTTTGGCTTTAATGCCGCGGTATGCGGGCACTTCGGCGTCCCGGTGCTGATGGTCTCCGGGGATCAGGCCGTGTGTGCCGAAGCGCGCGAATGGGTGCCTGAGGTGGAAACCGCCCAGGTCAAACAGGCGGTGGGGCGCTGGGCTGCCGAATGCCTACCACTGGCCGAGGCCCAGGCTCGCATTGCCCGGAGCGCGGAACGGGCTGTGCGGCGCTTCCGCGAAGGCCAAGGGCCGCGCCCACTGCGCCTGGAAACCCCACTGCGGGTGCAGGTGGAGTTCATGGCCTCCCAAATGGCAGATGGCGCCATGCTGCTGCCCGGCGCAGAGCGCGTGGACGGGCGTACCATCGCCTTCACAGCACCGGATGCCCTCAGCGCCTATCGGGGTTTCCGCGCGGCCGTCGCCCTGGCCGTGCGCTAAGCCAGCCCGTGCGCTTCCAGAAACGCCGGGTCACTCAGCACGTGCTCGGTGGGACCATCGGCCACAATTTCGCCCCTCTCCAGCACCACCGTGCGCGGGCAAATCAGGCGCACCAGGTCCAAATCGTGCGTCGCCAGGAGCAGGGTCTGGGGTAGGGTTCTTAACAGCGCCATCAACTCGCGTCGTCCCCGCGGATCCAGGCCGGCAGTGGGTTCATCCAACGCCAGAATGGCCGGCTGCATCACCAACACGGTAGCCAGTGCCACGCGCTTCTGCTCGCCCAGGCTGAGGTGAAATGGAGAGCGCTCGGCATGGGCGCTCATGCCCACAACCGCCAGCGCTGCCCGCACCCGTGCTTCTACCTCTGCTGGCGACAAACCGGCATAAATTGGCGCATAGGCGACATCCTCAAAGACGGTTGGGCAGAACAACTGATCGTCAGGAGATTGAAACACCAGCCCCACCTGGCTGCGAATCTGGCGCACGGTGGCGGGCGAGAGGGGGACGCCGAAAATGCGCACCTCCCCCTGCCCGGTCAGGAGCCCGTTCAGGTGCAGAAGCAAGGTTGATTTGCCGGCGCCGTTTGGCCCGACCAGCGCCACGTGTTCACCCACCGGGATGCGCAGGCAAATATCCCGCAAAGCCACCTGACCGGTGGGGTAGGTGTAGGAAAGGTGAAGGATCTCAACGGCGGGGGAAAGCATGGGGGGGCACCTTTTCAGGGGAGTATCTGCCCGAGCAGAAGGATCAAAAGTCCCAGCCCAAATCCCGCCAGCCGGGCAGGCCAGCCAAGTGCCGGCGCAGGTAGGGAGCGCAAGCGGCCATCAAACCCGCGCGCCAGCATGGCCCCGTAGATGCGCTCACTGCGGTCAAGAGCGCGCAGGATCAGGTTGCCCGCCATGCCGCCGGTGGTCCGTGCGCGCCAGGCCAGACTCCCACCCGCACGCCGCCCGGGCAACTCTGTCGAACGCGCCGTCCGCGCCCGTAGCAGGGCCTGCGCCATCTCCCCCAGATTGCTCAGGTAGCGCAATGCCAGCCCGGCCGTGGTCACCAGCGGTTGGGGCACCCCCAGGTTACGCAACGCCCCCAACAGGGCCGTCCAGGGGGTTGTGTGGACGAGAAGCACCGCCACGGTGCCCGAGAGCACCAGGCGCAGAATCAGGCCGGCCGAGCGCATCACCCCCTCCCGGGTGATCACCAGATGCCAATTGCTCCCACCCAGGCTCAGCCAGGCATCACCGGGCGTGAGCCACAGCCAGGGCAGCACCGCCAGCACCAGTGGCGAAAACCAGACAAGGGCACGCAGGAGCGGTAGATTGGGAGCGCCCCAGCGCCAGATGAGCAGAAGCAACACCGCATACCCCCCTAAAGCGCCCCAGCGCCCCGACGGGGTCAGCGCTAGGCCGAGCAGGGTTGCCAGCCCCAGGAGCACTTTGAGGCGAGCGTCCACCTCGCGCAGGCGTGAAGGGGTAGGAGGAGATAATCGCTGCATCGGTGGAGCTCACATCTTCGCCCGGTGCACGCGTGCGGCCAGCAGCCCCCAGACCAGCCCCAGCACCACCAGCGCCCCAATCAGGCCGGCCACGATGGTGCTCAGCGCCCCTTCGCCCAGCCCCGGCACGGTGTAATCGGGCAAGAGATGGTAAAGCGGCTGGGCGGCACGCTCCAGAAAGCCCAGGTCCTCGGCTACGCGCTCCAGGCCATCCGGCGCAGTGGAAGCCAGCGGTGCCGCGATGACCAACACCAGGGTGATCAGCACGCCCCCAATCATCACCCCGCCTCGCTCGGCCGCAGAAAACGGTGCCGGTTGCACCAGCGCCGGACGGGCCGCCCTTAAAAATGCCAGCGCCCCCACGGTGATACCACCCTCAACCAGCCCGATCAGGGCATGTACTCCACCCATGGCCGGGATCACCAGCCCCGCTGGCGAGGCACCCGAGAGCGCCAGTTCCAACCCGCACGCCAGCGCTGCGGTGAAGATGGAGGCCCAAGCGGCGGCAAATTCGCCGATCCTGTGACCCCAGGCAAAGCGTCCCAGCAAGCGGTTCAGCAGGCGCTGCACCGCATAGGTGACCCACACCCCGATCACGGCCATATTAAGCAGGTTGGCGCCCAGCGCCAGCAAGCCCCCATCCTGGAAGAAGAGCGCCTGTACCCCCACCACCGTGGTCATCACCAGCATGGCCGACCGGGGCCCCAGCACCAGGGTGGCCAGAGCCGCCCCCAGCAGATGACCGGAGGTGCCGCCGGCAATGGGGAAATTGAGCATCTGGGCGGCAAAAATGGCCGCCGCCATGACGCCAATCAGCGGCAGGCGCTGCGCCGCCAGATCCCCATCCTGCGCGCGCAGGGCCCAGGCAATGGCAACGCCGGCCAGCAACCAGCACCCCAGCACCACCGGCAGGGATAAGAAGCCATCCGGGATATGCATGGCAAGAATGAGAGGAAGCATGGGAGATACCTCCAGGGGAAAAATAATGGCTTTATGGTATGCATTCGGTGCCCCTTATCCTCATGAGGGAGCGCTTCCTTCGCCGGTCAGGGAAAAAGCCCGGCGTGAGGGGGCATTCCGAACGCTCTTTCGAGTATAAAAAATAATGCAAAAATTTGCAAATGCAATTAATGACAAAACTCAAATGACATCCTGCACGCTTCCTTTTGAGATTGCCGTGGGTAACTTAGGATAAAATAATCCTGATGCGACAATCCTCAGTGCAACTGGCCATTTTAGATGTGCTCGCAGGTGAGGGAGACAGCCACTTGAGCGCGCTGGAGATCTACGAACGCCTCAAAGCCCGTCTGCCGGCCATCGCCCCCTCCACGGTGTACCGCGCCCTGGAGCGCCTGACCCAGCAGGGTCTGGTCTCGGTTTCAGACATGGGCAAGGGGGTCACCCTCTACGAACGCGTCGGCCAGCCCCTCCACCACCACCTGGTCTGCACGGGGTGCGGGCAGGTATTAACCATTGACCACTCTCAGGTAGGGCCCTTCTTCGCCGCCATCGAGAATACCTACGCCTTCCGCCTGCAAACCAACCACCTGATCCTCTTCGGGCTGTGCCGGGCGTGCCAGGCACAATCCTCCACACCACTACCCCCGGAAGCCTAGGCCGCCTTAGAAACCGACCTGCCTTACAAAAGTGTAAAGGCCGATTACAAAAATTCCCCTTCAGAATCGCCTTGCACAGCCTATAGTGCAAATAGAGGGTTTCCCGGCTAATCTCCCGAATTAACCGGGTCGCCCCTACAAACGTATAACGTCGTAACGACTCGTTCGACAAGGGCAAACCCGGCGAAAGCCGGCGACGCAAAGCCATGGGTCTAAGGGTCTGCATCCAACGCAGGCCTATGATTGCCAGGCTGCCGAAAACGAGCGGTTTTTTGTGCCCGCGCCAGGCCGGCCTGAAACCGACCGGACTGCCGTGCCGTTCGCCGCGGGGCGCTCTTGTCGTCCAGGAGGGAAATGATGAAGCGCCTCGCGCAGTGGTTAATAACGGGATGGGTGTTCGCAGTCGGGTTGGTGGTGGCCTGGCCGCTGACTGCTCACGCTGCGGAGGGCGGGGAGCAGCGCCTCTACCTGCCCGTCATCCTCAATCTCAACAGCGATGAAATCCCCACTACCGGGGGACACGCCGAATCCGTCCTCACCTTGCAGGCTTTTATCGCCCAGGTAAGCGATGGTCAGGCCGGGGTCCTGCGTGGGGTGTACGTGGAGAACGTACTGGCTTACCGTGTGGACCAGCAGCCGGCCGACAATTACACGTACATCACCTCCCAGCCGGATACCGTCACCCAGTTCGGCCTGGCCCGCCCCCCGGTGATCGGTCTGCTGGCCCACAACACGCTGGCCGGCGCCCGCTTCTTTGACCTAAAAGAGGGAGCGCAGGTTTGGCTCATCGAGGGCGATGGGCGCAGCCACGCCTACCGCGTCAGCCGGCGTTACGAGTACCAGGCCCTGCAACCCAACAGCCCCACCAGCGATTTCAAAGACCTTGCCACCGGCGAGGTTCTCACCGCCGCCGAGGTGTTTGCCCGCCACTACATGGGCCCGGCCCATCTGACCCTGCAAACCTGCATCGCCCGCGATGGGCTGAGCACCTGGGGACGGCTCTTCGTCATCGCCGAGCCGGAGCCTTAAAAAGGGTGCCCCGCCGCGGGGGCTGCGGCGGGGCTTAGGCGGGATGGGGAAAAGATGGGCTTAGCGCATGATCAGCGGCAGGTACACCTGCACACCGCCGGTCGGGGGCAGGACCACTACCGTGGTGGAGGCGCTGGCGCTGTTATTGGCCGGGTTGGTATCCGGAGGGGTCGCCGCCTGGAGGCTGGCGCTCGCCGTCAGGTCGCCCGCCTGAGCCGGCGCCGTGACGTTCACCACCAGGGTTGAGGGGGCGCCTTTGGCCAGGCTGCCCAAGGTGCAGGTAACCGTACCGGCGCTGTGCGAGCAGGTCCAGCCACTACCGCTCGCGCTTCGGTAAGCCACCTCCGTGGGCAGGCTCAGGGTGAGGGTCAGAGCGTTGGCGGGCTTGGGCCCGGCGTTGCTCACCATCAGGGTGTAGGCAAAGTCCGTGCCCGCGTTCACGCTGGCCGGGGCGCTCAGGCTCACCGCCAGATCCGCGCTGGGGTCTACAACGGAGAAGAACTCACTCCATGCCGGGTAGAGGCCGCCCGAGGTCGAGGTTGCAATCAGACGGTAGCCCGCGCCGGCCTTGTCAAGGAAGAGATTGGCAAAGGTTGCCAGACCATTGTCCGGCACCACCGAGAGCGTGCCGCCCAAATGGCCGGCTGGGGGGTTAACAGCCAGCTCGATGCGGACGGGAAAATCATAATTAATCGCCAGGTTGCCCGCGTTATCTTCTACCCGCACCACCGGCTGTGGGTCAAACGGCTCGTTGGTGAAGGCCGTGGCCGGCGGCTGCACCACGAAGCGCAGGCGAGTGGCGATGTTGGTGCAGGTAGCCGCATTGCTCAGGGGCTGGAAGCCGATTGTACCCGGCTGGGCGTCCGTGCCATCGCACAGCCAGGGCACGTAGTCAATCCCGCTCCCCTGGAGGGACTGCCCATCCCCACCGGGGTTGCTCGCCACCTGCGGACCGCGCGGCGAGCCCCACCAGTTGCGTTCGGCATTGAGACCCAGGCTGAGTTCGGTGACCATGCCCACGCCGTTCTCGGTGATGGCATTTTCGTTGAGGAGCAGGGCGCGCAAGCGACCACTCTTACAGCCGTCCCCACTACAGGTCCCCACGTAAACCCCGTGGGACCACCCCGAAATCACGTTCTGGCTGGCGCTGACGCTCAGGTCACGATCCGCATAACCCTCGTAGATCCCCAACCCCACGCTCTCACCCGGGGTGTAGGCGGTTCCGCGGATTTCATTCGCGGTGACGGTCACCTCATCCAGTGGGTTGGTTGCACTCAGGCTCGCGAAGGTGCCGCTGCGGCTCGGGAGGGCGGGGGTGGTGAGCGCCTCCTCCAGCGGGCTGGGGTGCGCCGTCAGCGGATCGCTGGCGACGATCCCGTAGCACCCATCTCCCACACAGGCAGGGTTACCGATGCGGTTGCCCCGGATGGTGGCGCCGGAATCTACTACATAAATATTAGCCTGGCTGTTCGTCAGGGTGTTGCCTTCCACCGTGGTGCTACCAGCGCCGTAAACCAAAATGCCCGAGGCTACCCAGTCCTTGCCGCTGTAGGCAATGCCGGTGATGGTGTTGTTGCGCACCGTTCCGGCGGCCCCGGAGGAGACCTGAATGCCGTTCTGGGCAATCTTATCGGTGCTGCCGGCGCCCGTCACCTCGTTGTTTTCGATCGTAACCTCCAGGCCACTGCCGACCACGGTGATGCCGTTCTTTTGGAAGTCGCTCACCGCGACGTTGCGCACGGTCAGCGTGCGGGATTGCCCATCCCCATTGTAGGCATAGAGCCCCAATCCGTGCTGGCTACCCGATAAGGGATTATCACGCACGCCGGTGATGGTGACCCCCTCGACCGTGCCGCCGGCGTTGTAGAAGCCAATGCCGACAAAGCGATAATTATTCCCACCATTCCCGGCGCCGTCCACTTTGAGATTACTCAGGGTTACATCGGCATTGCTCTGCACCAGCACAACCGGTTTGTTATCCCCCGAGGGGGTAGTAAATTTAGCCGTCAGCGTGGTTGGGGATTTAATCACCACGTCCTCTGGTGTTTGCCCCGCCCCCTGCAAGGTCAGGTCCTTGCCGCTGATGACTACCTGCTCCTCGTAAGTGCCGGGCTTGACCAGCACGGTATCGCCGTTTGTAGCCTTTTCCACTTCGTTCTGAATGGTAACCCCGATTCGGCGCACGTTGTCGAATTGATAGGACCCCGAGACATAACTATAAGTGCTTAGATCGGCAGGCGGATTGCTCCCGGCCACCACTGCCTGATTGAAAGTGTTATCCTGCCAGTAAGAAGCCCAGTCAAATTGCGAATTATCGTAAGTTCCGCGAGCACGGATATGAGCCACTCCAGGACCGATTCCTTTGTAATTGTAAGTGAAGTTATTATCCTTGATGGTAGCACCGCCCACGGAGTACACGAACCAAGGCACACCGGTTCCCGAGCCGTTGAATGAAATAAAGGGCCAGTAGTCATCCGAGTCGTTGGTGAACTTATTATGGACGATCTGGCGCTGTGACACCTCTCCCGAAATTCCCGCACCGTTGGCAATATCTACACTGGTGCCGTGATCAAACCAGTTGTATTCCAGTGTGTAACCACGAATATGCGAGGTGGAAGTGTTCTTGTCAAAGCGCCAATCACCAATGTAAACCGAGCCTCCGTCCTCCTCTCCTGCTCCAACGTTGATGTGGCAGTAGCGCAGGGTAAAGTTGTCTCCTATGACCTCAATGGTCTTATTGTTGCTAACCTGGTCGTTGACAATGTTGTCCTTAATTTCCAGGCCCTGTAAGGTCACATTGTCTGCTTCTACGAATATGCCGGAGTAACCAAAGGAGTTAGTGGCATAGGTTGTTACGCGGGCCCCCACATTCCCGTAATCGGCAATGGGGTTACCGTCCTCATCTACGCCCATGACCTTTAGGCCCGCTTTATCTTGCCCGATGAAGAGGCCAAATTGGTAAGGGCCCGAGTTATTGAAGAGTTTTCGATTAGTGGCCGTCTCGTGATACTCCCCCGGGTGCACGTACACCGTCCCACCCGGAGCAGTTGCATCAATCGCACTTTGAATGGTCTTAAAGTGACTCGGAACCAGGTACCATGGGTCATCCGCATCGTCATCTACCCAGGTTTGGTCGTAAAAGACCTCAAAATCAATGGTAACCTTCTTGCCATCCTTCAAGCGGATTGAGAGGTTATCCAGATAACCCTCGAAGGTGCTACTCCAACTGCTCCCGGTTTGTATGGAAATATACTTGACCGTCTCCGCACCGTAATCAATGGATTGATCCACACAGGAGGGTGCACAATTTGGGATGGAGGACCAATTAATCGCCCCCGCTTGCAGATCCTGCAGAGTCGGCTGACCGTAGAAGCCGTATCCTCCCGTCTTCGCGGTGTCGAAGAACGTCAATTGATTGGACCCCTCGTCAGTGCTCCAGGTATTCCAGTTATTGGCAGGGGCGTTCAAATTGTTTGAGAGATAGGGCTCGGCATTTAGGCGGTAACCGTACCAACCGGTAGTATCATCTTCCCCATCCGGCGTGGTGTAAATAGCCAGGTAGAAATCTACAGACCCCGCATCACCGGGCTTTTTAGTCTGGTATGAAATGCTGGCAATGTCATCAATTGTGAATGATCCCAGGATATCATCAAACGGTGACATTGTGGGATCTATGTACAATTCCATTTTGGTGGCACTTTTATTGAACCACCATGCCCCCTTTCCCAGCGGGCTGTCTGACAATTGCACGGCACTGGCGTTAGCCAACTGGGCTCGGTCAATCCCTAAAACCACCGTAACTGGCGCACCCTCTGCCTGCACCCGGTAGATGTGACCTCCCCCCAGCACCAGCGATGCCAGCAAAACAACCAAAACAAGAAAACGCACCCAACCAGTTCCTTTCATATTGAGCCTCCTTCTAATGACCTCCCTAAATGGTTTGGAATAGCCCTAAGGGCAATGCGCCCTTTTCGACCCAATACCCAAACACCCCTCGCCGAGCAAGGGGTTCTTCTCACACCGATTCACATTTGACAGGCTGATGGCTGGCTTTGCGTTTTACACACCCCCGAGGACCTCCATAAAAAATGCGTAAAAGCGGCGTAAAGACAGCCTTAATTTAGCATAAAAAAACCCGACTTGTCAAGCCAAACAAACTTAAAACATTAACTTACACCTAATATCTAACCAAACCCCTCTAATACCTCCGTTTTACCCTTTTAGGCGCCTGGCTCCTCCCTTTCATCGCCACCCCGGCCCGGTTTTCAACCTGCTGCGCGTCATTGACTTTGGCCCGCGGGCATGCTATGATTCAATTACTTCCGGAATTATTCCTCTGTATCTTTCCATCTGGTCGTTCATCCCGCACCTTAACAACCGAGGTTATTTAGAAAGGAGTCATCATGAGCGCCGATTTCATTGCTCGTCTCATTGGCATGGTTGTCTTTTGTATTCTGGGTGTCATTTGGGGCACCCAACTCGGCCAACTGGCCAACCTCAATCCCACACCCACCACCTTCACCGTGGAGCAGTATGCGCTCACCCTTGGGATGGTCGGTGCCCTGGTCGGTCTTATCCTCACCCCCTACATCACCACGCGCCCCATGCGCGCCATTCGTTCAACCCTGACCCGCGTCTCGGCGCAAACCCTCTTTGCCGCACTTTTCGGACTTATTGCCGGCTTGATCATTGCCGCGCTGCTGGCTTTTCCGCTCTCGCGTCTGCCCTCCCCTTTGGGGGAAGTCCTTCCCTTCATCGGTGTCCTGGTTTTCGGCTACCTGGGCGTGACCGTCTTCGTCATGCGTCAGCACGATCTCTTCAATCTCTTCTCGGGTTTTACCAGAGGCGGAGCCCGCGAAGCCGAGTCACCCAAATCCTGGTACGAAAACCGCAACATCCTGCTGGATACCAGCGTCATCATTGATGGGCGCATCGCCGATATCGCCCGCACCGGTTTCATCCCCGGCACGCTGCTCATCCCGCGTTTTGTGCTCAACGAATTGCAGTACATCGCCGACTCCTCCGACAGTCTGCGCCGGCAACGCGGGCGGCGCGGCCTGGAAGTGCTGGCCCAACTGCAAAAGGAACCCGGCGGCGTGCCGGTGCGCATCACCGACATTGATGTCGAGGGCGTGCGTGAGGTGGATGATAAACTGGTCATCCTGGCGCGGCAGTTGCGCTGCCCCATCCTCACCAACGACTACAACCTCAACCGGGTGGCCGAACTGCAAGGGGTGCGCGTCCTCAATGTCAACGAACTGGCCAACGCGGTCAAATCCGCCCTGCTCCCCGGCGAAACCCTCTCCATCCGCATCATCCAGGAGGGCAAGGAGCCCGGCCAGGGCGTGGGATATCTGGATGACGGGACGATGGTGGTCGTCGAAAACGGAAAAGATTATATCAACCAACAGGTGACGGTTGTGGTCACCAAAGTCCTCCAGACCTCGGCTGGACGGATGATTTTCGCACGCCTGGAGTAAGCCCATTTCACGCAGGAGATCCCCATGGCTTTACGCATTTACAACACCCTCACGCGCAAGAAAGAACCGTTCGAGACCCTGGAACCGGGCAAGGTGCGCATGTACGTGTGCGGGCCCACGGTTTACGATAAGGCCCACATCGGGCATGCCATGTCGGCGCTGGTATTCGATATCATCCGCCGCTACCTCGAGTACCGTGGCTACGAGGTGAAATTCGTCATGAACTTCACCGACGTGGACGATAAAATCATCCGCCGTGCCCAGGAACTGGGCGAAGACCCCTTTCGCCTGGCCGAGCGGTACATCGAAGATTACCGCCGCAACCTGCAAGCCCTCAATGTCAAACCCGCCACGGTCAACCCCCGCGCCACCCAGGAAATTGAGCAGATCATTGCCATGATCCAGGGGCTGATCGAGAAGGGGCACGCTTACGCGGTAAACGGGGATGTGTACTTCCGCGTGACCAGCGATCCCGATTACGGCAAACTCTCCGGGCGGCGCCTGGAGGAGATGCAGGCCGGGGCGCGGATTGAGGTGGATGAGCGCAAAGAGCACCCCATGGACTTCGCCCTGTGGAAGGCCGCCAAACCCGGCGAGCCGGCTTGGCCCAGCCCCTGGGGAATGGGCCGCCCCGGCTGGCACATCGAATGCTCGGCGATGAACCTGCACCACCTCGGCGAGCAGATAGACATCCACGGCGGCGGCAACGACCTGATCTTCCCGCACCACGAGAACGAAATTGCCCAGAGCGAAAGCCTGACCGGCAAACCCTTTGTGCGCTACTGGGTGCACAACGGCATGGTACAACTGGGCGGCGAGAAAATGTCCAAATCGCTGGGCAACCTGATCACCATTGAAGAATTCCTGGCCCAGCACCCCGCAGATGTCCTGCGCATGATGGTGCTCAATTCCAACTACCGCAGTCCGCTGGTCTACACCGAAGAAGTGGTCCAGCAGAGCGAACGCGCCCTGGAGCGCCTGCGCTCGGCGCTGCGCCCTGCCCTGCCGGATGCCGGCGGTGCCCCCGAAGCCACCCTGAAAGCGCTGCAGGCTCAGATCGAGGCCACCCGCCAGGGCTTCATCGAGGCCATGGACGATGATTTCAACACCGCCGGCGCGCTGGCGGCGCTCTTTGAACTGGTGCGCGCCATCAACCAGGCGCGCAGTGAGGGAGCAACCAACGAACAACTTGCTCCCGCTCAAGCCACCCTGCGCGAACTCACCGGCGTCCTGGGCCTGACCCTGGCCGAACCCACCGCCGCTCCCAGCGCCGCCGAGCCCTTCATTGACCTGCTGGTCGAGGTGCGCACCGAACTGCGTAAGCAGAAACTTTGGGCGCTCTCCGACCGCATTCGCGACCGCCTGGCCGAACTGGGTGTGATCCTCGAAGATTCGCGCGAGGGCACTACCTGGCGTTGGAAGACTTCCTGACCCCCGGCCCGCCGCCATGCGCGAATGGATCACCGGGCGTAATCCCGTTTACGAAGTCTTGCGCGCGCGCCGCCGCCCGATCTACCGCCTGCGCCTGGCCCAGGGGGCGGAGGTCAAGGGCCGCCTGGCCAAGATTGTGCGCCTGGCCAGCAGTGGGGGTATCCCCGTGGAAACCACCCCGCGGCCGCAAGTGGACTCGTTGGGTGAAAACCCCCAGGGCGTGGCCCTCCAGGTGGGGGAGTACCCCTACAGCGATTTGCCCACCCTCCTCGAAGAGGCGCGCCGCCGCGGCGAACCCCCGCTCTTGCTCGTCCTGGACTTGATCCAGAACCCCCAGAATCTGGGCATCTTGCTGCGAACCGCCGAAGCCGTGGGAGCGCACGGCGTGATTTTGCCCCTGGCGCGCAGCGTCGGAGTGACCCCGGCGGTGGTGCACGCATCTGCCGGAGCCAGCGAACACCTGCACATTGCCCGCGCCAACCTGGCCCAGGCGCTGGAGCGCCTGAAAAGCGCCGGTGTGTGGGTCGTGGGGCTGGATATGGCCCCCGACGCCCAACCCCCGCAAGCCCTGCCGCTGGATGCCCCGCTGGCGCTGGTGGTAGGCAGCGAAGGCGAGGGGATGCGCCCGCTGGTGCGCCGCCAGTGCGATTTTCTACTGCGCCTGCCCATGCGCGGTCAGGTGGATTCGCTGAACGCGGCGGCGGCCGGTTCCATTGCGCTTTACCTGTGCTTGCTGGCCCGCCAGGCTCGCCCTGGCACATCTTCGGCCCCACTCGGCGAGGCGCCCAATGGCTGAACCCTCCCCCACCTCCCTCAGCCCTGCCGCCCAACGCGTTCAGGCGGCTTTGCACGCGCACGGCTTGACCCTTGCGGTACAGGAGTTATCCGTCTCCACCCGCACCGCCCAAGAAGCCGCACAGGCAGTGGGCTGTGCCGTCGGTCAGATTGTCAAATCGCTGGTGTTTCGCGGCCAACACAGTGGGCAGGCTGTGCTCATCCTCACCAGCGGCGCCAACCGCGTGGACCTGAACCTCGCCGCCGCTCAAATCGGCGAGCCGCTGGAAAAAGCCGCTGCGGATTTTGTGCGTGAAGTAACGGGGTTCGTCATCGGCGGTGTGCCGCCCCTGGGGCACGTCACTCCGCTTCCCACGTTCATGGATGAGGATTTGCTACAGTACCCAACCGTTTGGGCCGCCGCCGGCACGCCCAATGCCATCTTCCCCATCGCCCCCACCGACCTGCAACGCATCACCCAGGCCCGGGTGATACGTGTGACGGCGTAGATAAAGGGCACCCTCCCTTGGGCTGGCAGACAACCGGGCAATCACAAAAGTGGTGGCAGGTTTAACGGGGAGAAACTTTCACCAGGGTCCGGATGTATAATTGGGATAGAAAACCTATCCTCCCCCGTCCATTGAGCAACCACTTTTGCCGTTAAGCGCCGCTCCGGCCCATCCCGTCCAACCGGATGGCAGTACAAGCGCGTCCCTGGGACCGAACGCCTGCCCCAAAGCAGGGTGGTGCCCCTTTGCAGCCCGGGGGTCATTCAGATAGATGAGTCGGTGATGAAAAACTCGTTCAAAGAATTTCTTGGTTTCGCGGGACGGGCGGCCTTGATCCAGACGGTCACCTACTTCGTGTTCGGCCTGATCATGTCCAACCTTTTTGACTACGGCAGCATTTTCCAGCAAGACGTCATTCGAGAGTTTATGCGCCCCATTGACTCCCCAGCCACGCTCCTGGGCCCCCTCCTTCAACCCATCCGCGGGCTGCTCTTCGCCATCGGGCTGTGGCCCATCCGCAACACCCTCCTGGAAAACAAACGCGGGTGGCTCATCCTGTGGGGAATTTTCATCGTGTTTGGCATCCTGAGCACACCCGCGGCGGCCCCCTCTTCGCTGGAAGGCCTAATCTACTCCAAACTCCCCCTCTGGTACCATCTGATCGGATTGCCCGAAATGCTGTTGCAAACCCTGGCTTTTTCGCTTCTCCTGACCTGGTGGGAAAAAAGGCGCTACCAGCCGGCCCCTGCGCCGCGCCCGAGCACCGGCGTAAGTGAGGTGCTCAAAGCCGTGGTGGTGGCCTGTTTTGCCTACATGGGCTACGCCGCCGGCAGTTTGCTGAGCGCCGCCATAGCGCGGATTCAGATAGACATGGAAGCCGCTGCCTCCGATTGGAGAACGCAAATGATGTTTGTGGTGGCGTTCGTCGTCAACGTCATCCTCATCTTCGGGGTCTCCAAAAGGTGGTTGGCGCACAAAATGGCTTTGTGGCAGGTCTTCCTCCTCTTCTGGGCTGTGGATACCCTCGTCCCCCTGGGCTACCAGTTCTTTTTTCTATCCCCCATGCCGTTGCCCCTGGCCCTCCTCATCGGGTTCTTCCCCGCCCTGGTCATCACCGTGGGGATGCCGATTGTTTACAAACCCGCCCGACCTACGAGCTAGAAAAAATAATGAGATCGGGATAGAAAAGGCCCCCTTCGCTCAACGTCACCCCAAAGCACGCAAGCCAGGCCTTGCGTACTGAAACCATATTTCCTCACCAAGGAGCATTTAATGGCTTCAAACCCGATCAACCTGGCAGTTCGTTTTTTACTTGAGGTGGCAGGACTGATCGCCATGGGCGTCTGGGGCTGGAATCAGGGCAGGGGTGTCCTCCGCTTTGTGTTAGCCCTAGGCATTCCGGTCATTGCTGCTGCCATTTGGGTAACTTTTGGAGTCGCCAATGATCGCCCCAGCGGGAGGGTGCCTGTTCCCATACCGGGTATGTTACGCCTTGGGCTTGAACTGGTATTTTTCGGCTTTTCGGTCTGGGCACTTTACCGCTCAGGTGCCATAACGCTGAGTTGGATTTTCGGAGTCATTATTGCCCTTCATTACCTGCTCTCCTTTGACCGCGTCCTTCGGCTTCTCAAAGGCTAAAAAAATTTAACTGCAAACGATGCACACACCACCTCGGCACTCACCCCGCCGGGGTGGTGCCTCAACAATGAAGGGATACATCCACAACGGGGAAGACTGCGCCGCGCGCTCCTCCGGCACGGCGCCCTCGGGGCAGGCGGTGGCCGGCGCAACGCTCCACCGACGTGGGGTTATAATATGCAGAACCCCCCATTCCATAACGGAGAAATAATCCCATCATGCCTGCCGTGCGCGTTATCTGCAACCCCCACGCCAATTTTGGGCGCGCCGCCCGCCTGGCAGCAGCCCTGCGCCCTCTGGCAACCAATCACTATGGCGCCGAATGGTGTGAGACCGCTTACTACCAGCACGCCATCCACCTGGCTCGGCAAGCCGCCGCCGAGGGGGTCGAGCGCCTGATCGCCATGGGTGGTGATGGCACCGTGCACGAGGTGGTCAACGGCCTGATGGCCTTTCCGCCCGAAGAGCGCCCCGCGCTGGGGATCGTGCCGGTGGGTTCGGGCAATGATTTTGCCGCCAGCCTGGGCATCAGCCCGCGCCCTGCCGAGGCTCTGCGCCAGGCGCTGGAAGGCACGCCCCGCCCCACCGATGTAGCCCGCATTTACGACGACCGCGGCCACAGCGAATACTGGACCAATACCCTGGGCATCGGCTTTGACGCCGTGGTCAATATCCGCACCCGCCAGGTGCGCGACTTCTTGCGCGGCCTGGGGGTCTACCTGGTGGCCGCACTGCAAACCATTTTGCTCAATCACCACCCTTACCACCTGCGGGTGGAAGAAGATGGGCGGGTTTGGGAAGACGACCTGCTCATGCTCACCCTGTGCAACGGCCGGCGCCAGGGCGGGATGTTCTGGATGGCGCCCCAGGGCAGCCCCACCGATGGGCAGATTGACTACGTCGGGGTGCGCACCATCTCGCGCCCCAAAATGCTCTACACCCTGCCCTTTTTCATGCGCGGTCGGCACGCCCACCTGCCCTACACGCGCCACGGGGCCTTCTGCCACCTGATTCTGGAAGCCGACCGCCCTCTCTACATCCACACCGATGGCGAGATCTATGCCGGCTTCGATTCCACGATTCACCGCTTGAGTGTAGAATCCATCCCTGGGGCGATTCGTTTCATTCACGCCCGCTAGTCCATCTGCCATGCCGGATTTACACCAAACGCTACAAGGTCACGATCTGGGCTTCCTGCATCTGGTGGCCGGCCTGTGGGGCGTGGACCCGGGGGAAGGGGACAAACGCAGCGTCCTCCAGAGTCTGATCGCCGCGCTACAGGATGAGGCCCTTTTTTGGGAGATGGTAGAAAGCCTGCCCGCTTCCGCTCGCCAGGCACTGGAAGACCTGGCCCAGCGCGGCGGCCGTCTGCCCTGGGCGGCTTTCAGCCGGCGCTATGGCGATATCCGCCCGATGGGCGCCGCCCGGCGCGAGCGCGAGCGCCCCGACCTTCATCCGGTTTCACCTGCTGAGATGCTGTGGTACCGCGCCCTGATCGGACGCGCTTTCCTGGATCTGCCCCCCGCCGAACCCCAGGAGTATGCTTACATCCCCGATGAGTGGTTGGCCTGGCTGAACACCACCCCGGCCCCTGCTCCCACGCTGAACGTACGCCCGGCCACCCCTGCCGAAGCGGCGCACCCCCGCTTGGCCAGCGATGCCATTCTGGATCACGCCTGCACCCTGCTGGCTGCCCTGCGCAGCGGCTTGCCCCTGCCAGAGGCACTCGGCGATATTCCAACAGCGGCTTTGCAGGCGTTGTTGCAGAGCGCCGGACTGTTGGATGAGCACGCCCGTCCTCTGCCAGAAGGGGTACAGCGCTTTTTGCAGGCCCCGCGCGGGGAGGCCCTGCTCGTCCTTTTCCAGGCATGGCAAGGAAGCCGCACCTTCAACGAGTTGCGCCTTCTGCCCCACCTGGCGTTTGAGGGTCAGTGGGAAAACGACCCGCTACGCGCGCGGACGGCCTTGCTATCGCTGCTCGGCCCTCTTGCCGCACAACCCACCTGGTGGTCGCTGGAAGGGTTCATTACCGCGGTGCGCGAAACCCAACCCGATTTTCAGCGCCCCGCCGGGGATTATGACTCGTGGTTCATCCGCCGCGCCGGGAGCGAGCAGTTCCTGCGCGGTTTTGCCCACTGGGAAGAAGTGGATGGCGCGCTGGTACGCTTCATCCTCACCGGGCCACTGCACTGGCTGGGCCTGCTCGACCTGGCCGCCGCAGCCCCCGAAGCTACTGCGCCCATCACCGCTTTCCGCTTCTCCGCCTGGGCCAGCGCCCTCCTCGCCGGACAGCCGCCGCAGGGACTGGCCGAGGAGAACGGACACCTCGTAATTCACAGCGACGCCCGCCTGACCCTGCCGCCGCTGACCCCGCGTTGGTTGCGCTACCAGATTGCGCGCTTTGGCGAGTGGTTGCCCCCAGATGCCCAGGGACACCATTACCGCCTCACCCCCACCTCTCTGCAACGTGCGCGCCAGCAGGGGCTGAAGGTAGAGCACCTGCTGAGCCTGCTTCAGAAGTACGCGGCAGGCCCCATCCCACCTGCAGTCGTGCAAGCCCTGCGGCGCTGGGAAAGTCAGGGCACCCCCGCCCACATCCGGCGGGTGATCCTCCTGCGCGTCAGCCGTCCCGAAATCCTAGCCGAACTGCGCCGTGGGCCGGCTGCCCGCTGTCTGGCCGAAGTCCTCGCGCCCACCCTGGCTGTGGTCAGACCGGGGCAGGTTGAACGCTTGCGCCGCGCCCTGGCCGAAAGTGGCTACCTGACCGAAGTCAACCTGGAAGGCTAGGGGAAGACGCTCAGGCACTGAAAAGGCGCCGCCCCCGACCCGCAGGAAGGCGCCCCGTGAACCCGGTTTCCGCAATCCTTGCTATAATCATTCATAGCCGTTCGGCGCAAGTCGGCAGCCCGTGGGAGGCGTGTCCGGCTTCCGCCCCGACCAACCCTTTGATTCTTTCCGAGGTGATTCATGGCATCTCAAGAGGCACAGGTCTCCAAACGTCTGGCCTGGATTCAGGACGAACTGGAAGCCCTGAAAGCCAGCGGATTGTACAACACCATCCGCACCATCTCCTCCGCGCAGGGAGCCTGGCTGGAGGTGGACGGCCGACGCGTGCTAAACTTCTGCTCCAATAACTACCTGGGGCTGGCCAATCACCCCCGCCTGGTTGCCGCCGCGCGAGAGGTGCTCGATCGTTACGGGGTCGGCCCGGCTGCGGTGCGCTCCATCGCCGGGACGCTGGACCTGCACCTGGAACTGGAGCGCCGTCTGGCCACCTTCAAACATGTTGAAGCCGCGGTTACTTTCCAATCGGGCTTCTGCGCCAACCTGGCCGCCATCCCCGCCCTGGTTGGCAAAGAGGATGTCATCTTCTCGGATGAACTCAACCACGCCAGCATCATTGATGGCTGTCGCCTCTCTGGCGCACGCATTATTCGCTACGCCCACTGCGACCCCAATGACCTGGAACAAAAAATTCTGGAAGCCCAGGGGACCTACCGCCGGGGGCTGGTGGTCACCGACGGGGTCTTCAGCATGGACGGCGACATTGCCCCCCTGGACCAGATTTACGCCATCAGCAGTAAGTACGACCTGATGCTGATGGTGGATGACGCCCACGGGGAAGGCGTCTTGGGGCACGGCGGACGCGGCATTGTGGATCACTTTGGCCTGCACGGCAAGGTAGATGTGGAGGTCGGCACCTTCTCTAAGGCATTTGGCGTGGTTGGCGGCGCCGTAGCCGGCAATTCCCTGGTGGTGGAATGGCTGCGTCAGCGTGGGCGCCCCTTCCTCTTCTCCTCGGCAGTGCCCGCCGCCGATGTGGCTGCAACCATCGCCGCCATTGACGTACTGGAAGCATCCACCGAACTGGTGGATCGCCTCTGGGAGAACGCACGCTACTTCAAAGCCGAGATGCGCGGCCTGGGCTTCGACACCGGTCAGAGCGTCACCCCCATCACCCCCATCATGCTGGGCGAAGCCCCGCTAGCTCAGCAATTCAGCCGCGAACTTTTCAGCGAAGGCGTTTTTGCCATGGCCATTGGTTATCCCACCGTGCCCAAGGGCAAGGCACGCATTCGTGTGATGCTCTCCGCTGCTCACACCCGCGAGGACCTCGACCGCGGTTTAGAAGCCTTTGCCCGCGTCGGCAAGCGCCTTGGGGTCATCGCCGGCTAGGCACGAACTCCCGGTAAGGATGAACGGGGCTATAATAGCATTATGCCCTCCGAACGTCTGATCCGCGCTATTGACCTGGCCCGTAGCGGGCACAAAACGGCGGCGCGCGAAATTTTGGAAGACATTGTCCGGGCCGAACCGACCAACGAGGCGGCCTGGCTGTGGTTGGCCGATACCCAGCCTGATGATGCTGCCCGCTTGCGCGTCCTGCGCGAAGCCCAAAAACACCTTCCGCGCAGCGTGAATATTGCCAAAGCACTAGGCATCATCAACGCACGGCTGGCATCCGCCCCCTCCCCACCCCCTCCTCCCCAGGAACCTGTTTCCCCACCGCCTCCGCCCCCACGCCCAGC